>NZ_CP104157.1:0-191764 GCF_025200795.1 Rhizobium sophoriradicis | reverse complement strand
AAACGCTCATTCTCTTCAAATCGACGATTGAGCGTAAATTGCGCTGAGTCTGTTTGGCGGTCAAGAAAAATTAGGTTAATCAAACGTTAACAGCAACCGCTTGATACGGCCCTTAGACTCGCTGGTGGATTTTACGCTTGATCTCGCTCCAATAGAACCCCTCACTCGACAGGCGGCGCACGGGTTTGTTCATGCCGCAGGACCCTATCTCGCGCCTTTGGCCACCCCGTTCTCTAGCCCTTCTACGCGCCGTCGTTGCCGTAGATGAGGTACCATTCAGGCGAAAGTTCTCAGCTGAGAACTTTTTGCCCGTGCCTTCCAAGCTTACAGACACCGCAAGCGAAACCTCTCCGCATTGACGGCCTTGGTTGACCGATCCCAGGCCCCTGCACTCCGCACTACCGGCCAGAGAGGGCAGAATCGTCGCGCGCCTTCGAGACGCGACTGTCGCAGGAATCGCAACTCGATCAAAGGCCGGAGGCCATTGCCTGCACTCTTCCCAACAAGAAGTTCTGTCGGTCTGCAGCCCGCGAACGCAAGCAGCACGCGCGCTTCGCGATTTTACGGCAAAGTTCTCAGCTGAGAACTTTTCACCATCCCAGAGTATGTACTATCGAAGTCTATATAAGCGGAACGTCTTTCCGGCATGCTCGGAAGCCTTCGAGACCGTCACGCGGCGGATGCCCCACGGCTGAATATAGAGGCAACCAGCAGCCCAAGCGAAAGCCGCAGTTTGCCAACGCGCAGCACCCGCCTCCCTCCCCAGTCTACGACAGTACATCTCCAGGATCCCGTAGCTGAAATGCAGGTAGTTCCGGTCACTGTATGAACAGCATTTGCGTAGCCGGTCTCGAGGCGTTCAGTGATGGCAGTCACTCGTCTGCGCCAGGCATCCGTCACCCGACCCGCAGCGAGAAGAGCGTCAGCAACGAGCAGTTCTGTCGCAAATCGCGGAACGAGATATCGGATGCCCAACTCCCTCAGAGCGGCTTCCCCATGTTCCGGAGGGAGGCGCAGTCCTCGACCGCTTCGTTGAAGCACCGAAGGGACGCGCTGCCGAGGTCCTTTAACGTTTGGTAGACTTCCAGCGCGCCGCGATACGCGAGCAGCGCACTGTGGAGGCTTACGTGGTACTGCTCTATACCGTCTGCGGAGCTCGCCTCCAGGCATAAGGCCTTGCCTCGCTCCCTCAGGACCCGCCCTGCCGCCTTGG
Source organism: Rhizobium sophoriradicis (assembly GCF_025200795.1). Lineage (NCBI taxonomy): Bacteria > Pseudomonadati > Pseudomonadota > Alphaproteobacteria > Hyphomicrobiales > Rhizobiaceae > Rhizobium > Rhizobium sophoriradicis. The sequence continues at coordinate 190,551 of NZ_CP104157.1, read as the reverse complement.
CTGTGATAATGGCTGCGGTGCCAGCCAATCTCGGATGAGTGAGGTAGAACGCTACGTCCATCGGCGGGACAAGATGTGTCGGTACCGCTGAGATGTCCCAGATGCGCTCCCCTTCAAACATCTCTTCGAGGATCATCGCAATGCCGTGCCTCTCCGGATGAAGGGAAAAATAACACAGGACCGCGATCGCCTTCTGAGCAGCGTGCCCCTCCACTCTTGTCATATAGAACTCGAGCGACTCTGCGTTGATCACATCCTTGACAATTAGATCGGCGAATGACCCGCTGAGATCGGTCTTTGCCTGGGCGCGAGCGACGAGAGTGTTTGGACCATGATGAGCCACGCCCTCGCCTACCTCGTAACATTGCACGATGGCGTCGAGCCTTCCCCGGATATCCATTGCGACAAAGAGATTGTGCTGACGCTTCTCGATCAACCGAGCAGCCCGCCGAAGGCGCCTAAGCAGATAGCGATGGTCATCCTTCTCGACGACCATCGTTCGAACCTCGCCGGTGAACCCGTCGGCAACACTGCGACGGTGAAAGCAGAGTTGGGTGAGACGACCGCAAAGCTGTTTTCCTCGGGAGCGTCAGGGAAGACGAACCTGTAAGCCACCTCGCCTTCTGTCGGCGGACGCGGCAACGGCCGTGACATCATTTCGGCGAACTGGAGGTTTTGGCTGATCCAGCACCGGGCAATCCGATTGAATTCCCCATAGGCGTGGTCATCCAAAACGGTAGGGCGACCAGACGTGGGAGCTCGCGGCTCACAAGGATCCAAGCTCCTTCTCGATCCGCTCGACTAGCTGGCGACCTCGCAGCGTCACCGAATCTGGCGGATAACCAATGTCTTTAAGATAGTGCACGACTTGGTCTGATGCGTCGGCCGTATGAAGATGAAAATGGACGTGCAGTTCTCATAGACCGGCTCCTCTGTGATCTCCGCAATCTCGGTCTTCAGTTCGGTGACGACGGCAACGATCGCAAGTCGCCCATCTGCGATGGACGGCGATCTTCAAAGCATTCGAGCAGCCCGCCCGCTTCGGCGCGTTGCGTTGTCCTACTAGCTCGATGCTTGTTGGACCGATCGGTGGCGCGATGCTCTATAGCTTCAGGAAGCGGGATGCCGCGTTCGCAGCCTCGGTCAGGTACCCAGATCGTATGCCGTACGCAGAAAACTCCCCAGTATCCAGCCCCGCCATCGCCGCCCGCTGCTCGAGCATCGCATTGTCCGACTGCGGATCGATCGCGGGCCGCGAAACTTAGCTTAGATGCGTCGCGTGATGGCGCCGTCAACCACCAGGTTGGCGCCTGTGACATAGCTCGCCGCTGGGCTCGCCGCGAATGCGACGACGTTGGCGATCTCCTCCGGCCTCGCCATGCGGCCCATCGGGATCATGGCAACGGCTTTGTGAAAATGTTCGGGTTGCTCGCTCTTGACTTGATCCCAGGCACCACCGTCAAAGAACGTCGAACCGGGGCTGACGACATTGGCTCGGATACCCTTTGGTGCGACGGTGCGGGCGAGCGACTTGATGTAAAAGTGCAGCGCAGCCTTTATGGCGCCATAGGACACCTCTGTGTAAGCATTAAGTTCTGAATCTTCCACTCCCCCAATCGAGCCAATGGCGACGATCCTCCCCGCCCGTGATCGCTCAAGGTACGGCATAACCGCCTCAACTGCCGTCACAGTGTGGATCAGATCGACGTCGAAGGCCGACTGGAACGCCTCGATACTCAGGCCGAAAGATAGGGCGCTGGCATTTGCCACCAAAATGTCGACACCGCCAAGCGCCGCCGCAGCGTTTTCAACCCAGCTCCGAAGTGCGGCGGGGTCTTTGACGTCGACGGATCGGCCCCAGGCCTTGCCTCCCTTGCATTCTAGTGCCTTGACCACGTCATCAACGGCGTCGCCGCTGCGGGCACAAATCGCGACGTCGGCTCCCTCCAACGCAAGACGCTCAGCGATGGCAAGCCCAATCCCCCGAGTCGAGCCGGTTACCAATGCCTTTTTGCCAGTGAGCTGCAGATCCATTTCATGGGCTCCTCTAATCCGACATCCGTTGGAAATACTGCTTTGTGGGGCCTAGGTATGTTCCCTGCAGACAAACGCGGCAAGACCGGATCGGCATAATGCTGCTATGAATCGCAGGATGCCATGATGTCGAGCCTAAGCAGGATCGGCGCTCATTCGGAGGTTACCTGCCCGATGCGCGCGATGCCCCGCCATTGCAGCGGTGAATTCTATCGAAGATGCGAGTGGCGCGGATGCGGACCCAGTTAGCCTGTCCCAATGACCGCCTTTTGCCAAAACTGATTGTTACAGGAGCCGCGCTGCCCTGCCATTTCGACGTGTCGCATTGTTGTAATAGCTCGACGCTTGTTGGACCGAACGATGCCTCGACTGCTCCATGGCCTCGGGGAGGGGAATGCCGCGGTTGGCGGCTTCCGTCAGGTAACCCGACCGCAGCCCATGCGCCGAAAACTCGCCGACCTCCAGCCCGGCCATCGCCACCCGCCGCTTGACGATATCGTTGACGGCCTTCGGATCGAGCCCCCGGCGCGAAACATGGCCCCAGCGATCGATCGCCCGAAACACGCTGCCGCCGCCGATCCTGGCGGCCGCCAGCCAGGCATTTAGCGCCTCGACCGGCCGGCCGGTCAGATAGACGACCTCGTCCTGGCTGGCGCCAGAATTCTTGGTGCGGCCGAGATGAATCGACAACGAGGGGAGGGGGCTGCCGTCCTCGCCGGCAACGGGCGGCTCGACCGTCAGCTGTTCCTTGCGCAAGCCGGCGACTTCGCTGCGCCGGCGGCCGCCGGAGGCAAAGGCGACCATCAGGATGGCGCGGTCACGCAGATCGCGCAAATTGTCGCCGCCGCAGGTCGCCAGCAGTTTTGCCAGCACGTCACCGGTGACCGCCTTGGCGCTCTTGCGAAGACGTTGTCTTGGCGCGGCTCGGATCGCCAGCCGAATGGCTGATTTGAGGGCAGGGGAGGCGAAGGCCCCGTCAAAACCGCGCCATTTGGTCAGCGTCGACCAGTTGGCGAGCCGTCGGCGCACGGTCGCCGGCGCGTGCGGCCCGGTCGATCGAAGAAGACCGCCGTCCCTCAAGGCGTGGCCGACTGCGGCCGGCATGCCGTGCTCGGGATCGGTTTCGCGCCGCGCCGGGTCCCACAGATGATGGGCGACGAATTTCAGCAGCAGCGCTTCCGGCGCCGGCCAGGGCAGCGGATTTTCGGTCGCCGCCAGTGCCCAGGCTTCGAGGTAAGCAAGATCGGAGGTCAGTGCCCGCAGGGTGTTGGCGCCCATGCCTTCGTTGACCAGGTGTTTGAGCGTCTCGACGTCCTGGTCGGTAAGGATCTCGGCGAGCTTGTCGCGCCGGTCGATCGGCAGCACCGCGGCAATGGTGTCGAGCGCTTCGGCGCGCCGGGCGACGGCTTCGGGTGCAGATTTCGGGGCGACGATGTCCACAGGAGCTCCTGAAACGGCGAAAGCCGCGTATCCGAACGGCCGCTTTGGCCGTCCATCGATGCCGTTTTGACTGATTTGCGCGTCCAAATCAATCGCTTCCGATAAGCAGTACTTATCGGAGGTTAGCCATGCGCGCCGATGCCATAACGGACGACGGAAACAAATGCTGACGTCGCTTCCGTTTTGGAAAAGAACAACATTAATTCATATAGTTAATGACGTATAAAAATCTCAAGCTTCGGTTAACTTGCCGGCAGCGCACGCTGCGAAATGAGCCGACAGAGTATTCTGACCGAGGCTAAGCACTCAGCCAGTGGCCCGTCTGGCCTATGCCGCCTCCCGGTTCATGATTTTTGCGGTGAGCGCCGCCTTCCTGCGGAAGGAAATCGAGATCACTTTCTTTCAGAATTGATCTCCGGCCCCAGAAGATGAGTAATGGACACCCTGTTATTCTCGGGAAAATGCAATACAACCATCTGGTGATCAAGCGGCTGAGTTGCTACAGTGATACGGAGAGGAAGTCGATTGCCATTGTCCGATGGAAAGAACAGAATCCAGCACGCCGATCCAGAGAGTTGAACGACGCACTTTGATCGATGTCGATGAAGCGCATCGACCTTACCTTGCTGCGGCCATCCTTCGTTTCAATGCAGCGAATGCTGCGGTAAGGGTCGAGGTCTCGAAGCAAATTACTTTATCCGATGACGGTACCTCGCCCATCGACACGTTGATCGCAAATTTTCACCACTGCCTCTACCGTGAGAAAATCTATTCGGAGACGCTTTCCCTTCGACGGGCTCTCATCAGCGGTGTTCTCGGGCGATGACCGTCTTCCCACTGAAATTCACGCGGTTGGCTTCTGATTACCTCTTCGCTGACGACGCCGGTGGGTATTTTCGGGGAGATCGCAACTTCCTCGAGCGATACGTCGGTGGCAATTTGACCGCCTCAGACACCGAGTTTCTTCATTCGAACGGGCATGCATTCGATGAAGTCGGCGACCCAGCATATATCGGATTTGCATATCGGTGGGCACAGCGACTGCATCGTCCGCAGGAGCTGAACTACGTCATCCTCGTGCCGACACTTCGCTGCAATTTGGCGTGCGGCTACTGCCAGGTGTCGCGGGTCAACGAAAACACCAGTGGGTTTGACTGGACCGAGGACACGCTCGCCCAGGTTCTTCGTTTTCTCGATGGCATGGACACGGCAAGTGCGAAAATCGAGTTTCAAGGCGGCGAACCGCTTTTGCGATTGGATTTGCTGGAGACGGTTCGAGAGTTTGCGCGGCGCAAATTCAAGGACGTAAGCTTCACCGTTTGCACCAATCTGCAGTCTGTTTCCGATGAAGCCTGGGCGTTTCTCGACGCTTCGGACACATTGATTAGTACGTCGCTTGATGGCGAACTTTCGGCTCACCAACGGCAGCGGACAATCACATCCCGTGACACCGACCAGTTTGTTTCGAACCTTCGCTATGGGATCGGAAGGCTAGGGCAAGGTAAAGTGTCGGCGTTGCCCACGCTTGATGTCAACAATTTGCCAACCCCGAACCAGATCATTGAGACGTTCGGTGACTTCGGCTTTCGTTCCATTTTCCTCCGGCCTATCAACCATCAAGGTTTCGCTCGGAAGCGATACCGGACAATGGGCATGGATGAGCGATGGAACGACTGTCATGGCCGATTCATCGATGCGTTGATCGAGCACAATTGGACAGCAGATTTCCCTGTCGAGGAATTCTACTTCACGCATTGTCTTCGCCGGGTGCTGCGCGGCGGCCATAACCACCATGTGGACCTTCGCAACCCGAACATCCTCGGTAAGGACTACCTGGTCATCGATTTCGACGGCACGTTTTATCCGTCGGACGAAGCCAGGATGGTGACGAGAGTGGGGCAGATCGACCTGAGTGTCGGCAATCTTTGGGATGGCATCGATCAGGCAAAGCTGGATGTCCTGAATGAGGAAGCGACTAACTCGTTCCATCCAGATTGCATCCACTGTCCATACCAAGCGGCCTGCGGCATTGACGTGATCGACGACCTCTCCCGGTACGGTCGTATCGACGTGCCGAAGCGTGACACTACCTTCTGCCGACGCCATACCGCGATCTTCGACAAGATATTCGAGCTGCTCTATTCGGATGACAAAAAAGCTCACAAGAGCCTTGCGGCATGGGCCGAAATTCCGGAGTTCGATCCTTCGCTGGCTCCGATACACAGATGATCGATTTGCGGCTTAAGATCGATGACGTTCCAATCGACCATCCAAGTATCGTTCGCCTGCGCACCGACACGGTGGAGAGTGAGCATGATGCTGTCCTGATCGATCGTGACCACGAGAGTCAAATCTTCGATCTCGCGGGCTATTCGCTTCGAGTTTACTGCGATCCCCAAACTGATCTCGACGGCGACGTGCTCCTTCTAGTACCTGGTCGAAACTCGGCTCATCGATTGCTGCGAGCAGGGTCGAGGCACAACACCTTCCTGGTGACCGAGCAATGCGACCAGCTCTGCGTGATGTGCTCGCAGCCTCCGAAGAAATATCACGTCGACCTCTTCGACCAATTCACAGTCGCCGCCACCTTGGCCCCGGAAAACGCGCGCATCACGATATCTGGCGGCGAGCCGCTGCTGCACAAACGAAGACTGTTTCAATTCCTCGCAGTCGCCGCGAAGGCTCGACCCGACATCTCATTTCATGTTTTGACCAACGGCCAGTTTTTCGAACCTGGCGACATTGCCATAATTGATGGGGTCGGAAGGGAGCGCGTGTTGTGGGGCATTCCATTGTATGCGCCTCATGCCGAACTTCACGACAGCATCGTTGCAAAGCGGGGTGCGTTTGAAACGTTGTCGCAGAATTTCGTGACGCTAATGAGGGCCGGGGCGGCCGTCGAGCTTCGGACGGTTGTCCTTCAGCAGAACTGGGATGTGTTGCCACAGCTTGCGGACTACGCCTCGACCCGGCTTCCGTTCATTGATGTCTGGGCCATCATGCAACTAGAAAATATCGGTTACGGCAGAATGAATTGGGCGCATTCGTTCAAGGATACGTCGCTGGATTTCGGCCAACTGGGGAGCGCCATCAATCTCGCGATTGGGCGCGGTATTCATACTCTTCTTTATAATTTCCCGCTTTGCACGGTTCCCCCACCGTACCGGCATTTGGCACCAAGCACGATTTCAGACTGGAAGAACAAATTCCTGGAAGAGTGCGGCGAGTGTACGTTGCGCTCTACTTGTGGTGGATTTTTTGAATGGTATAAAGCTGATCAGGGATTTGGGGGACTGTCACGACAATGAAGAAGCGCAAGGTTTACCTGTTGCCGTCATTGATTGCGGCTGGGTTCATGCCGTCGAAAGGCGATGCAGCGCCACTTGTCGGCCTTACCCAAAAGAAGCCAGAACCCACTCTCTTTGAGCGGCTGCGGGTCAAGCAGGCCTACACCCTCGCTGGTCATAGCTCACATTCGAGCCACGCAAGTCATAGCAGTCATGCTAGTCACGCGAGCCATGCGTCAGGCTCTGGGGGCGGATACGTTGTGCCGCGCGGCGACTACAACAACAGCACGACCTATACGCAGCCCGACCCGACGCCGAGCTATTCGCCCAATCCGGGACCGGTCATCAGAAGTCTACCGACGACTCCCAACATACCGGCGACGACTTCGACTGGCAGCTATTCGACGGGGGTTGCCCCGCAATCCTCCGCGGTGAATACAGCCCCAATGCCCCTGAAGACGTTGCCGGGCAACTCAGACAAATTTCGGCGTATCGTTATTCAGGTTCAGACCGCTCTGGTTGCCTTCGGCTATTTCGGCGGCCCGATAACAGGGCAGGTCGACGCCGCAACGAGGGTTGGACTTAATAAAATGCAGGATGCCTATGGGCTGAAGGTGACCGGAACGATCACGCCTCAAGTTCTCACAGCTTTTGGTATTTCAACAAACTGATCCGATCAGATTAGGGAGGGAGCGATGCGCTCGTCTGTTTTCATTTCCTGCCTGATTTCATTGGCCGCGCTAATCGCAAGCCCCAGTCACGCAGCGATCAGATTTGCCCACGTGAAAGCGGCGAACAACGACATCTTGTTGATTCAAGGAACGTTCGAGCCCAGCGATCTTCCTGATAAGCTCGAAGCCGAAATCAAGAACAGCGCTCCGAAATTCATCGCGTTCAATTCGCCGGGCGGTGATACAGATGCCGCGATCGGATATGGCCGGGCTATTCGTCGGATGAAGATTTCGACGCTGCAAGTTTCGGGTTCGAAGTGCGAGTCTGCATGCTTACTCGCTTTTGCCGGTGGAGTGCGGCGTTATGCGGAAGACGCCTCGATGCTCGTTGATCGAACACTTCTCTCGCCGGGAAGCTCGGGCCTGCAAACCGGAACCGAAAGATACAAGGCCTACCTTGCGGACATGGGCCTCGACCCCACCTTGTTCACGTTTGTCACCAGTCTGGCCGACGGTGATCGACGGGTGCTGTCGCTGATCGACATGGCTGGCTTTGGTCTCGTGACGGGGCAGCCTACCCCCTATGTGGCACCGACGGCGGAAGAAACTGCCGTATCCAACGAGGCGCCCTCGACAGCATTGAACGGAGCCGCGCTCCAGTTTTTCCTGGAAACACAGCGGACCTGGTCGACGAACGAAGGAATGTCCTTCCTCGAGAACAACTATGGAGACTCCGTTGTCTATTACGGCTCCCCGCGCTCGAAGGCGGACGTCCTAAATGAGAAGCAACAGTTCGCTGAACGGTGGCCTGTGCGCATTTATGCCGTGCGGTCTGGCACAGCACACGCAGCATGCTTTGATATCTGTACCGTCGTCGCTGTGGTCGATTGGTATACCTACAGCCCCTCACGTAAAAAATCCTCCTCTGGCGCGGTGAACGCGGTGATGACATGGGACCCCGCGACCCACAAAATTCTGGCGGAGAACGGTAAGATCACGACCAAGGATAATTCGGTAGCTGGACCAGATCGGATTATTCGTCGCTGGCTGACCGACAACGCTGCGTGCTCGTTGTCCTACGCGCAGGACGCTTGTAATTCACAAGCACTGCTTCTGACGGAATTGAGCAACAGCGGCTGGTGCCGCAAAGCCGATGCGACTTGGGGACCGTGCACTCTTCAATAGGTCCGACCACCAAACGCGGGCGGGGGCTGGAAGGTGTTCTGCACCTTGGGCTTGGTTGCTGGACGCGAAACTGGACGTTGACCAAGCAGCTCCTTCGGTACCCATCCCATCGCTGACGGACCACCAGAGACATGGACCCATCCGCTTTCCGTCTCAAGGATGGCGAGCAAAGCATTCTGGCCGACTGCCCCGACGGGGATGTATTTTGCACCGGGTCCATCCCTCAGCTGGAAGGGCTGCTTCATGTAGGCGAACTTCGGTTCCGGTGGGGCGATGTAAGGCGTGACAGGCGGCTCTGATGTCGCAACTGCCGTAGACGCGGCGGGCGCAGTCGCGGCCGCCGCGAGCGTCTCAAAGATCGCAGGATCGGGTGCGGGCTCCTGATCAGCCCGAAGGGCGGCAGGTGTCGAAGATATCTGACCATCTGCTGTCGCCGTTGCGTCAACGTTCGGTGCCTGGATGGGGGGTGCCAGGTTGCTGGTTTCCGAGGCGGAGCCAAAAGAGGTTGTGGCAGGGGCCATCGTCGACGGTGATGATGCCACCTGTGCTGAACCGGCCGCAGAGGCCGCGGGCCTTCCCGGCGTTGACGATGACGACGCAACTTGCCCCGAACCGGTGGGAACAGCGGCTTGCGTTGTGGCGGGCCTAGCCGATTTCTCCGCGTTTTGGAGTGCGGCGATAGCAATAGGAAGCCCAAAGATGCCGCCAATGATGAGGGCCATAGCAGGCACAGCGCTCTTTCGTCTCTGTGTATCCGGCAGAGGCGAACTTAGTGCCACTGGTGGCGATACTGGCGTTGCGGTCGATGGGATCGTCTTCGGTGCTTGTGAGGCCTCGATCTTTGCCCTCGCTAAAGCTTGGAAACCGGCAACAAAGCTAGCCAGCTTTCCCACTTGCGAAAATTCCAGTACCTCGTTGAGACCGCTGTCGCTTTGCAGATGAAGGGTGTCGTACAGACAGACAGGCAGTTGGCGGTTATTCCGAAAACGCCGATCGGGCCCGCCATTCTTGTTGGGGTGCTGCCAAGTGTGGTCGACGACCTTCGCGTCACGAGGGACATGACCATCTTCGATAAACCGTGACGCCTGCCAGCGAGCGCGGAGATCAGAATATGACATTGCACCGAAGCGCGAATTGTGGGCTACCAAAGCAACGTCCGGCATGAAATAGATGACCTGCTTGCCGACATGTATCGAGGGCGGCGTTATATTGCTCTTGATAACCTTGGGTAAAGCGTAGACGAGCTTCGTGGCGGTTCGCTTTACCAGGTGGGATGCGCCTGCATTTCTTTTCCAGGTCGTTAGATCGTTGATCGCACCGCCAGCCTCGATATGCCATTTGCCGGCGCAGGAGCGTAAGTCATCGAAAGCCGCGATCGTCTCCTTGTATGCCTGCTCGACCGGACCATCGATATCATAGAAGAGAACTGTCGACCGGCGGTAGGAGTCGAGCCATGACCCGATCGCCCAGGCGGGAAGGGCCGCGATCAACACCCAAATCCCCACTGGCGGCGCTTTCGCCAGCACAAGGATGCCGAGGAGGGCCGTGAGCCATCCGAAAAGAGCCGACAACCGCCATTGATTGGCCTTCGCGTTGATTTCGTCCAACACTTCGCCGAAGTTCTCGTCGCGCATCAACAAGACGTCGCCGGACTCGAACTCGATCATGTTGACCGCAGGTACTTCAAAAGTGACCTGAGCGGGCGGTGGCTCGCTCACAGCCCGCTGTCGACGTTGGCCAGCATTGCCAAGTGACGTTCGATAATATAGTCCGCCTCGTCCGGCATGGATATAGTGGCCCCGAGGTCCGGTACCGACCCTTAAGCCCTTCGCGCCGACAGAGACGCCGATACCTCCTTGGGAAAAATTAAACCGGAATGGTCCCGCCTTGACTGACTTGCGTATGTAGAATGGCACCCCATGCCCCCCAGTCCCATTGCAACGTGGATGTTACACAGATTCCTGGCTGCAACGAAGAATTTTGTGACTTGGCTTTTCAGGTCCGGCCCCGATCGATAGCCGCCAACAGCTCATAACGGCAAGGCAGTTCAATTCTACAAAAATTAACATCGCAGCCTGATGTGCCGGTTCGCACACATCATCGTTTTCCAAGGAACTATCCTAAGGGCAAGGTGGTCGGGATCGAGCTTCTGATCGACGAAGTCGGCAGCCGCGCGGGACGGTGACCGTGGAATTCATCGCGCGGGGGTATGTCGACAACAACAGCCGCTTGCTGATAGGTTACGCGGGAACGAGCGATGCCAGCTCGTACATGATTGCCGATTCCGATGAAGCCGCCCCTTTGTTCCGAGATGATTGCGCCCCGGGATTCCGGGATGATCTCGCCCCCCTGAGGCTGGGGTCCTGCTGGCAGTGATTGTTGTCAGTTCATTCGTGTAGCGAGTCAAGATTTCCGGCGCTGATTTCGCCGCAAGCTTTCCCCGGATAGGTCTATGCGATGGGCGTTGTGAACGAGGCGATCGAGGATGGCATCGGCGTAGGTTGGGTTGCCGATGATCTCATGCCAGGCTGATACCGGAAGCTGACTGGTAATGATTGTCGAGCGGCGGCCGTAGCGATCCTCGAGGATCTCCAGAAGGTCGTGGCGAGCCTGCTCGTTGAGCGGTTCCAGACCCCAGTCATCGAGGATCAAGAGCTGGACGTGCCCGAGGGTTCGCTGCAGCCTTGCATAGCGGCCATCGCCGTGAGCGAGAGCAAGATTGGCAAACAGCCGCGGCACGCGCTGATAGAGAACCGAGCGATCATCGCGGCAAGCCTTGTGCCCGAGCGCACAGGCCAACCAGCTTTTTCCGACGCCAGATGGCCCGCAGATCGCGAGGTTGTCGTGGGCATCGATCCAGTCGCCGCCGATCAGCTTCATGAACAGCGCCCGATCGAGACCGCGCTCGCTGCGGTAATCGACATCCTCAGGCACAGCATGGTGGCGCAGTTTGGCAAACCGCAGACGGGCGGCAAGCTTGCGATCGTGGCGCGAGCTCCATTCTCGTTCGAGCAGCAGCCCGAGCCATTCGGCATGGGAGAGTTGTTCGCTCTCGCCGTTGCTGATCAGTTCGTTGAACGCCTTGGCCATGCCGGTCAGGCCCATGGCATTCAATTTATCAAGGGTGGGATGTGCAAGCATATGTCGTCTCCTCAGTGGTAATAGCGGGGGCCGCGGATGTTGGAGTGATTGATCGGCTCGGGTGATGCTGTGCTTGATGACGAAGATCGGTCGAGGTGATTGTCGAGAATGGAGCGCACCGATCCATAGGTTCGAGCGCCGATTTCCAATGCTCGGCCGCAGGCCGCGTTGACCCTCTCGCGTTCGAATGCTTTGACGAGGCGGATAATGCCCAGGCAGGCTCTGTAGCCCTGTTCCGGATGCGGCCGATCAGCGAGAATACGCTCGCAGAGCAATGCAACGTCCGATCCGATTGCCGACGCCTCGCGGCTAATGCGCTCTATCGTCCAGTCGGCAAAGCGGCGATGGGATGATGGCATGTGCTCGGGAGTTGTCGTGTGCTTGCCATTGCCGCTCGAACGCCGGTGGGCGGCAATCCGCTCGCCCTTGTAGAAGATCTCGATGGTATTGGCGGTGATGCGTGCCTCGACTTGCTCACGGGCAAAACGATAGGGCACGGAGTAATAGTGCTTGTCGATATCGACATGATAATCGAGCCCAGCCCGGCGTATCTTCCATTCAGCAAAGACGTATCGTTCGACGGCAAGCGGCCGCAGGGCCGGATAGTCGATCTCTTCAAACAACTGTCGCCTTGTGCGCCCGACACGACGCAGAACACGGGTGTCGTTGAGATCGGCGAGCAATTCCATGATTGCCGCATTGACGTCGGCAAGGCTGTAGAAGACGCGGTGGCGCATTCGGCCAAGCAACCAGCGCTCGACAATGCGAACCGCTGCCTCCACTTTCGCCTTGTCCCGCGGCCGGCGTGGTCGCGTCGGAAGAACAGAGCTTCCGTAGTGAGCTGCCATCCCGGCATAGGTGCGATTGACCTGCGGATCAAAATGGCAGGCCTTGATCACGGCCACTTTGGCGTTGTCAGGGACAAGCAATGCCGGCGCGCCACCAAACGCCTCAAGCGCCAGCAGGTGGCACTCAATCCAGTCGGGAAGTGTTTCGCTCCAGCGGGCGTGTGCAAATGACAGGCTCGATGCCCCCAACACCGCAACGAACAGATGCGCCTGTCGCGTCTTTCCCGACAATCTGTCGACGACCACCGTCACTGTGTCGCCGGCATAATCGACGAACAGCTTTTCGCCAGCCGCATGATCCTGGCGCATCGTCACCGGCAGCTTCACCGCCCAAGCGCGATACAAATCACAGTAGCGGCTGTAGCGATATCCATCGGGATGAAGGCCGATATACTCGTCCCAGAGGATCTGCAGCGTCACATGCTTGCGCTTCAGCTCCCGGTGAACATGCGCCCAATCCGGCTCGACACTGCGACGGTGACCGGTCTTCGTGCCGGCAGCCTTATAGAGAGCCGCCTCCAACACCGCATCGCTGACATCGTCGCCCAAAGGCCTGGAAAGTCCGGCACGCTCCAAACGGCGCAACGTCTCGCGCACCGTCGAGGGCGCCGTACCAACGCGCACCGCAATCGACTTGTGGCCAAGGCCTTCCTCAAATCTGTATCTCAGAATCTCGCGGACACGCCGCATCTTTAGTCTCTCCGCTGGCATCGCGTTCCTTCCTCTCGAGCAACTGAAAGGAAGAACGTCTCACCAGCAGGACACCCCGACAAACAGCCCCAATGAGGGGGCGGCATCATCTCGGAACAAGGGGGCGGTTAATTCTCGGAATTGGGGGGCGGCATCATTTCGGAATGCGGGGGCGGATTGCCTCGGAATCTGCATACATGATTCGACGAATGTTTCGTTCAGACCACCGTCAGGTTAATTCGGTTTAACGAAAAATTCCTTGCAACAAATCATGGGGTACGATAGTTATTCGGCCGGGCCTGGCCCACGAGATCGCCTTTGCGGTCGCCCAAAAGCCTCGATGGAAACATCGGAGGCTTTTTGAGTTTTTAGGTCTTCCGCTCGATATTCTCAAAGCAGCTATATTTGGATCCGAGCATCGGCCGCTCGTCTTCCTTAATACGGCAGTCAATCAGCTTTCCATCGCCGATCAGGCGCTGGTAAGGACGATTGCTGGCATGATAGCCGCCCATGCAGATCGGCCAAAGATACAGATCCGCCAGTTGTGCCATCGGTGAAGTCTTCCGCTTGGTCTTGAACTCGTAGAGCGCCTGGGTAAACCGCTCGGGGGTCAAGGGGCCATACTTATCGGAATTGTCCTTAGCGAACGGCATTCCCTCCGCCTTTAGAGCCTTGTAATAGCCCTCTAGGTCCGCATCTTCGGCCTTGTTGCAGCGCTCAGGATGCACGCGCAGCTTCATGCCTTGGGCGATAGCGTATTTCGCGGCGCGTTCGACGACGACAGTGAAGGCGGTTTTGCAGAGCATCCAAGGATTCTGCTTGTACTGCTCGAGGTATCGTCCACAGTATCCGGGACGGTCGACAGTGCACGCGATACCCACCACGGGCGCCTCTCGCATTAGAATGTAAAGTTCTTCGTAGAATGCTCCCAGCTTGTCCTTCTCCCAGCCCCGCAGGAAATCGAAGTTCTCGTTCTGCGATCTGATTTCCGACGAGTGCAAGGGCGCCGTGATTTCCCATTTCTCGCAGAACTTTGCGTGAAGATCTCGGGCGTTGTCCTCTTCGTCACTTCGAACCAGGATTCCACCGAGTGCGAACCAGTCATACCCGTGCGCCGCTTTCTTCCCGACCTTGTGGGTGGGATGTCTAGTTCCGGAATCGTCGAGGTAGAGGTTCAAGGTGACAGGCAAAGCAATCTCTCGTGGCAGTCCATAGGATTCGTTCAACTCGACTACTAATACCCGCAAATACATAATTTTTGCTCACTACCATCCACCTTGATGTCGCTTAGCACCTGCTCAAGCTTGCGGCGGTTGGTGAGGAATATCGCACGAAGCTGGGGGCAGTCAGGCGGCTGATTCAATCCTGACGAAGGCGGTCGGCAGAATGGTCAAGAACAGCAGCCAGTGGTACGTCAGCTTTCCATATACATCGGCCACGTCGGCTTCGATCAATGAACTGGTCTCCCGGATACAAATCAGGTGGTTGCCATCGTAGGCTAGATAAAAATGTGCGGAATCCAGATCTCATTGCGCCGTCAGATCAGCCGGCGTTGCAGCGCGACCTTGCTCCAATTAACCCGATCGGTGAGAAAATGAGTTTCCTAGCCTTTTCACTTAGGACATAGGGCTTCGATGATCGCGGGGAGATATTTCCGCACCTGGTCGCGGTCGCTCTCCTTCTCATTCTCGGACAGCTCCGCATATGGCGTCGCGATCTGACGATCCCACTGCGCGACAAGGTCGGCAGGTATTAGCAGACTTCCATCGGTCTGCCGGATTCCCTTAGCATGCATGTACTTCTGCCAGTGCGACCAGCGCTCGTGTTCGATATGCGCTAGGCCTTCCAAAGTGCGCTGCAGGGCCTCTTCAATTTCTTTCCGTTTCATCAGCCGTCTATATCAGATCCTTCGCCGCCAGCCGCCTGTAGTGCTCTCCGAGGGCAGTCAGTCGAACAGTCTTCGACTCCATGGCGGCATGCCACATGTGCGGAGCTTCCTCGGGGACCAGCAAGCCGACGCGGTTGTACTTCTGCAGGATAGCAAAGATGGCGTTGTGATCCGGATCGGGAGCGGGAATGCCTCGTGGATCGGTCGCCCACGTGTCCGGCCGCTCCGGCTCGTAGGTGGGGTCAAGGTGCATCTGGTACCCAGCCGACGGGAAGAATTCGGAAATCCTCCGCAGCTCGCCGAGCTCAAGCGGCGGCCGAACCTTCCGCAGAGACACGAAGCGCTTCACGTTGGTTTTGAAAACAGGGCGTTGTGCCCATGGCCCGAGTGACTGATCGACATGAGCGTACACGCCGCCAGGGGTGACTTCACCAATCAGGTTGGCTGCAGCCCCGCCAAGCGCGTCTACCAGAAGGGAAGTGAAGACCCCGGCACCGTTCTCCTCGCTGGCATACTGCTCGTCGGTGGAGGCTGTGAGAATGCTGACGCCATCGCTGATCTCCGCAACCTTCTGCTGAAGCGCGCTCCCTCCAGCTACGCCGCTATGGCAACTGTCGAGGATGATGACACGGTTGGCGATCTTAGAATTGTTGGCCATCGTCATGATCTCCGCCAGCGAGACGCCGTCGTTGCCGGTCTTCACCTCGGACGAGCAGAGATAGCCGCCCGTCGCCTCGACGTGCCCGTGACCCGCGAAGTAGAGCAGCGAGACCTCGCCATCTCCAGCGAAAAGCTCCTTGATCGCGATCCGAAGCTCTTCCCTCGGAACCATGTCATTTGGGCCGGTGCCTGTGATATGGCGGACGCCGAAATTCACCGATCCGTCAGCATGGCGGTCGAGCATGGATTTGACCGCGAAGGAATCGTTCACACACCCATAGAGCGGCGACACATTATCGTAGTAGTCAATGCCGACGACGAGAGCTTTGCGCATTTAGAGGCTATCGATCCAGTTCGCGATATTGTCCCAAGTCCAGACCATGGTATTTAGGCCTTCGATCTTGGTGCGGTCGTCCTTGTAGCACCACATCCCGCGCACCAGCTTTCCCTCTTCCCTTGCGCACTTGATCTCCCACTTCTGACCACTCGACTTGAGTGAGTTCTCACTGACGAGAACAAGCACGCTGTCTGACCGCCTGATGCGGGTTCGCACGCGCGCTTTCCAATCCTCATCGTAAGCTTCCTTCACCGACATATCCACGTATTCGAATGGGGAGCGGGTATTGAGTGACTGACCCTTGAGGTAGTCGCGGCAACGAACGTCTTCGATCGCAAATGCTACAAAAACAACTTTCTTGTCGGCCATGCGTGCCCCACCTTCCGACTGATTCTCTTTCTGGAACACTATCAAAAAATCCGAGCGAGTAGTAACGACGACGAGCAGAAAAAGTTGTTCTTGCCGGTCTTCAGCCCCCGCCGCCGCCCCTACGGCCTCGGTCAATCAAGAGCGCCTTTAGCAAAATTGGTCGTTTTTGTTGGCGACATCGCCGCTTTCAGCGTCGCTGGTCTCAGCCGGTCTTAGTACCGGCTTGGCGGTTGCCGAACCTGTCGAACTCGGACTTTGAATCGATGCCCTGTTCGACATCGAGCGGGATATCAACGGGCTTGCCGCCGCCGATTAACGCTTGGAGCGCCGCCGCAGTCACGTTTACCGCTCATCGACGATCTGCAGGCCCGGCTTCAAACCGAGCGGTGCAGATCGTGCCGCCTGCATGGCCACACTGATCATGACGGCAAAGCTCAACAACATCGAGCCGCAAGCATGGCTTGCCGACGTTCTTGCCGCGTCGCTGACACGCTTATTGCCAGGCTGGAGCAACTGCTTCCGTGGAATTGGACACCGCCGACCATCGACGCTCAAGCGGCCTGACCTGCGGCCTCCACCGTATGAACCGTCGAGAGATACGGCCGTGAAAGTGAATGTTGCGGCTGCTAAGTAAGCATCGCAGTACAGCTCCATCTAGCGACGTGACGTGAAGGACGGGATAGCGCGACTCTGAGGACTGATTTGTCGGCAAACAAGGATCATTTTTTGCCGAAGCCGCCTACCTCCGGTGCCTGGTACTTGGCGCGGTAAACGTCTAAGTAATCCTCATCCTGACAAATGCAGCGACCCAGCCGATCCTTCTTGCGCCGCTCTGTGACTATGTCACTAGGGATATTGCGTAGCAAATTAAGTTTGGCAGTGGTCCAATCTGGCGCATTGCCTGCCGCCTGCTTGATGATTTCTCCGGCCAGCATGATGCCGGCCATCGCCGACTGGAAAGCCATCGGAACCTCGACACGCACCGGCTTGCTCCCAGCTGTGAGCTCAAACACAACGCCGCCGCAGATGGCGCCTCGGTAAAGGTTCCTCAAGGGCTGGTCTACGAATTGAAGGAGTGGCTCAACGGGGACTGTCAGCCGGCTTGCGATATCTCGCATCAATTCCTCGCTAACGGGGGCACCATCGTGAAGCATAGGTCGCACTATATCTATTTTCCGGTCCTCGAGGCCGAGGGCCTCGGCAATGACTTGGTCCTCGTCGGGAACCGTTCCGTTCGGTATATACAAGCATGCAAGGCATGCCATCTCCCCCTCAAATCCGTGGTGCGACACTCCGAGGTCACCGCGCTGAGTCCAAGAATTGATAGTCCAGCGAGGTAGCGTACCTTGTACGGCAATTCGATCCGCCGCCGTATCTAGTGCGACTGCCACATGCTGCATGGAGCGGATGATTGGCAGCGTTTGCCATCTGGCGCTATGGCCGTCGATTGTAAGGTTGCGTTGAGCTTTCAGGTATCGCCAAGCAAGCTTCACCTTGCTCTGGCCAATATCCCGCTCGAGCGCCAGCACGTAACGCTGAAGATTCCCTTGGTCTACCTGCTCGCCATCAACCACCTGCAAGTGCCCTTGCAAGTGCGGAACGCGGGAGAGCGCCCACACTGCGCCGTTACCGATCGCGCCTAGCCCGAGAAGGAATAAATCATCGAGCGCGGTGTCGGAAAGTGGCGGGTTAGCGCGCGAGCCAGGAGCGTAGTCAAACAAGGAAAACGTGACCGCCTTGTCCACTGTCGCACCGGGGATCTGATCTCTGAATATATGTCGAAATAAGTTCGACGCAGCAATGCACGCGGCGGCACCTGCGCCGAAAGCATTGTTACTGCCGGCGGTTCCGACCGGCTCCTCTGGGGAGAATTTTGCAATCCACCCGTCAGAGCCGAGGAAGAACTTTGGGCAGGAGATTTCGGGGTTGGTAGAGCCAACAACCAGACAATGCGAAAGCGCCGATGATCCACGGCGAGCGATTGTGATGTCTTCGTTGATTGAGCGAGCCAGTGAGGCGAGATTCTTGGCTAGCTTTTTTGCCTCCTCTCCCGAAGGCAACAGGCAAATGGTCGGATAGAGGCGCGCCACCAACCTGACCAGGAGATCGAGTGACGCTCTGCCCTCGGTCGCGCATGCCTGCTCATCAAACGCAATTCCGATCACTAGGTCGTTGAGCAGGTCCTCAAAATCCTTGGGGTCGAAGCCCTGGAGAATTTGTGACGCCGCCGTGGCCGCGCGAACGAAGTATTTCGCCAATGCCATGTTTCAATCCACGATTTCTATGAGACGGTTCACCGTTTCCTGCGACACCGCCATCCACTTTCCCGCTTTGTCGAGCCGGTAAACAGCGGTCTGCGAGAGATCAGTGGGACCTGTCGCAAAGTCCGGCACGACAAGCGAGAGCGAGCCGACCGCCGTTGCCAACGCGTATTCGTCGTCTGTATCGGAGTGGTACGCGTCACTAGGGTGACTGTGAATCTGCGCGAGGATGCGAAGCCCGTTATCGAAGAGCCACATGTTTATGCGATGCAACTCGGTTCCGTCGACGTGAACGCCGACTCCCGCCGCGGATCGAATAAGGCGTTGCTGAGGGATGAGCGCTCGCTCGACGGTTGCGATTTCGGCTGCCACGGTCCCCACCCAGAGCCCCAGTCCCTCGTATCCAGAGCGGCCTACCTCTGCCAGATGCTCATGCACATCGTTGACGGCCGCGCGCGGAACTACGAAGCGTTCGACAGCGGCGAGACCAATTACCTGGGTAGAGCCGCTGCGTCCATCTGGAAGCCTGAGAAGTTCATTTGAATTTGGTACTCTAGCATCCGTATTGGATTGATCCCGCTGGCCCAAATTTGTTCGAGAATAAAGTGCAACGAGCCTTCGCCAGAGCGACGATGCAATAGCCATAAGTCACCTGTATGAGCCGGATGATCGTGATATTCTCGAACCCCGGGAAGGCAAAGGAACGGGGTCTCGTCGGGGCTATGGGCCTGAAGCAGCTCTTGAACAGATAGCCGCTGTTGTTGCGCCAGAGTGGTTACGGTTTCTGGCGACGCTTCTTTCAAACCGTTGAGACGCAGCATCTTAAAACCCAGGCTTTTCGCCGGCAATGCAGTCCCAGTTGAGGGATCAACGAACGTCACCGACGGTGGCTCAAGGTCGTAGTTCGTGAAATCCAGGCGTACCGCGCACACAAGCGACCGGGGTGTGACCTTCAATGCGACAAACAAAACCAAGACAGTAGGAAACGTGGCGTCCAAAAGGAACCAACCTCGCCGGCGATACGAGTCTTCAAGCTCCCGATACTGTGCGACTTCGCGTTCGAACTTTCGTCGAGAAACCGCCTCGTCGACGAACTGACTTTCGGTCAACCTGCGGCTCCAGCCTTAAGGCTCAGGAATAGCTTCTGTCCGGCTGTAATTCCAAGATCCTCAATCTTCTTGCTCGCGTCGAACACTGTCCCGTTCTCATCCTTGAGTTCCCAATTCTCAGGAGGCTGCCCTACGTTGCCTGATTCCTCCAGCGCCTTGGCGATTGCTGTATGAAGAGGTGCATTAACATTGGCTTCAACAGAAACCGGTTCGCCATTCACAACAATCGTCAAGGTTATCTTGTTCTTCGATCCGGTTTTTTTGCCCGCAGCCTCAGGAGCAGTATTCGGAGACTTTGCCATGCTTACTCCATCAATTGAGCGATTCGTATCTAAAGTTTAACTGAATAAAATTACGAGTAAACCTGTAGTAGTCTGACAGGCCCTTCGCTTCGGCTTAATTTCGGGCTGCTAAGGTGTCGCGTGCGATTATCTTGAGTTCCTGGCTTCCAAACGGCGTCTGCTATGCGCCATTCGAGATCTTTGCCGCTGATCGACCGTCTGCGTACAACGTGAGCAGCAGCCCGCACCCGCTTCCGAATCGGTCGCGCTAGTTCAGACCGAGCCGATGTCTGCTACGAGGGGATGCGAGACGGAAGGCTTAGTAACAACAGGGTCGTTGGTTCTGATCCCTTCAAGGCGCTCACGTTCGGTACAATGAGCCGGTCGCTGCTTGTTCACCGACCAAAGAGACTGGCGACCAGGCGCGAGCTTGCAGAGGGAAGGCGACCCTCATCCAGTCCATTTGTTCGATAGTAGGCGAGAAGTCGCTCGCGCCCGAGTGTTCCTCGTTCCAAGGGAAGGAAACGAAGCGCATTACGACGGAAGATCTTGTCGCAAATATCGTCCGAAAGACCGCAGTCGGTGCGCAGGAAGGCGTTCACGCTTTCGATATAGTGATTATAGCCTGCCTCCTTCCCAAGCATTATCCAATCGCTCCCGTAAACGATGTGATCGCAACCGCTGTCGAATTTTTCCAGCCATTTGTTGAAGGACCTCGCAAGGAAGTCTCGTTCTTTCGAGCCAGCCGAAAGCACCTCCGAAAAATAGCTGATGTCGGCGACCACGTTCCCGCCGGGATTTTCCTTGATGAATTCACCCAGCCGCCATTCCCAACTGCCATCCGGCAAAGGCATTCCTTCCCGTCCAGCCGACCGTGCGCGGAAACGACCGAAATGCGCGATACAAACCCGTAACTTGGGGAACTCCTTGAACACGGGGATCCGGTAGGCCGGATCGCCCCGCTTTGCATAATCTGGACCGGAACCGTTCGACGAATAGCCATGAGCCAATATTGGGGCATCAACATCGACACAGAGCTTGTAGAGGTCTCGAAGCGCAGCATCGAGTTCCTCGTTGGGCTCAAATCCCAGGCTCTTCACTGTTCGCTCCGGATATGGCGGCTGGTTGCCCTCGGGACGAAAGCCCATCGGCGGGTAGAGCTTGATGCCGATGAAACCATGTTTCATCAAAGCCGAATGGGCAGTCGCAAGCGAGCTTACGCTGCTTTTCCCTTTCCGGAATGCCACTTCCCGGAGTGGATCAAATCCCATGTAGCCGTGGACGACGGGACCGGATTTAGCTTTCGCCATGCGCTGCGAAATCCGGTCCATCACTACCATCTGCCGGGGTAAGGGCGAAGAGTCTACATCTTCATAGAGCCACTCATCATAATCGACGAGCGCCGGCGTTAACAGGAGCGGATTGAAGCCCTGTGCCTTGCTGTCAGCAACCAGGCGATCGACAAGGACGTGCCGGTAAAGGCGAAACAGGCTGAACCAATTGAGATAGCGCCCCACAGGATCTTGCCTCAGGAAAGCGCGCTGGCTGGCTCCGCGGGCTTCTCCAATCGTGAGCGGTTCGTTCGCGCGCAAAGTCTTGATCGGGTCACCGAGCATATAATTTAGGAACTTTTCCTCGGAGATAGATGATCGTGTCGACAGATCGCCCGGGTCTGCCACCGTAACGATCCGCCGCCTCTTCCGATCGAGTTCCAGGAGATGCTGGCTTGTGTCTTCGACCGCCGCTGCGCGCGCTTTGTCGACCGTCAGCGAGGCCGCTTTTCCGTTCCGTCCGGTCTCGAGAAACGCGATCTCCTCATCCGCCGTCGGTGCGCTACCGGTGCCGAGTAGCTTCAGAAGAAGTGCGATGAATTCGTCGGTCACGTCGGGATCACGAACTGCGAGAATGCGGGCGGCCGACTGCTTGGGAAAATCTTCGAAGACGACTTGCCGCAGGAAGCGGGTGGTCGGCA
The DNA here is from genome assembly GCF_025200795.1 of Rhizobium sophoriradicis. Lineage (NCBI taxonomy): Bacteria > Pseudomonadati > Pseudomonadota > Alphaproteobacteria > Hyphomicrobiales > Rhizobiaceae > Rhizobium > Rhizobium sophoriradicis. The sequence goes on along the minus strand of NZ_CP104157.1, from coordinate 168,378 downwards.
GATCCGACGCATTGAAGACGTGGCAGTGAGCGTCGACCAACGGGACGCCTTCGCCCGGTACCGACGGGCTCGGTCGTCCGCAACCCGCAGTCAATGCGACAGCAGACAAAGATGCCTGCGTTAGAAAAGTTCGACGTAACATAACCATCCCCCAACTCGGCCTCGATGCAATGCAGACATGAAATGCCCGCCAAGCGTTCTGATCGTCACGAGGGTTCAAAAATTCAGCCGGGCGATCATCGGGCAGTGATCGGAAATAGCCAATACTTGGTCTTTCCCGTTCGGGGTGCCTGCTTTGTTGCCACCAAGGTTTCCGATGCTCAGATGTTCGGCCGGGCCATCGCCTTTGATTCCGGGGCCGACGAGGATGTGATCAAGGCCTACCGGATTGCGGCACTCGAGATAACTGTCTGATGCGAGCAACTGTGTTTCCGGCATGGTCAGGTCGCGGATTTCGGCCTAGGTGCAAAGTGCCTGCCCGGCATCGCTGATCTGGCAGTGCTCGTCGAGAACCTCGAGATTGGCAGCCGCCGGCTGACCATCGGCGAATTCTTCTATTAGAGACCGCGACAGCACGCCCGCCGGCCGGGCGATGAGGTTCCGCTGGCGCCGGTCCTGGCCGGCCGCTGGTCGCGCAGTTCGTGCCAGAGATTGCGGTTAAAATCGCCGAGGAGAACGATCCTGGCGCCATCGGCCGCCGAGCGCTCAATCCAGCTTTCGAGCGGGTCGATCTGTTGCTGCAGGATCATGCAGTGATTACCACTTTCCTCCAGATTTCCACCGTCGAATGGCGACACGCAGCTCGACTTGAGGTGGACATCCATGATGCGAAGCAGTTTTCCATCGATCTTGAGTGTGACCGCAAGACCAGGGCAGCCAAGCAGACGAATGCGCTTGCGGCGGGAAGATCAGCGCCGCAACAGGCCGACGAAATCCTCAAGATCAGTGATCGCCGGCAAGGGGGCCGTAACCGTCGTGCTGCGGGTGATCTGGTTGAAGTCGGCAAATTTGACCTTCATGGTCACGGTCTTGGCGCCAACCTCAATGGCCTCGCAGTAACCCACACGCTTGCAAGCCATGCAGACTATCTGTTCAGCTTGCGAAGCGAGAGATAAACGTTTGCTTGCCGGTGCGACAATTCCGCCCAGGCGTGGTTTTTCGTAAGGTCCGGATCAACCTGTTCGGCGAGGCGCGACATTGCATCTGCGGCCGCATGAAAGCCTGAATACCATCCGGCACCAACGGCAGCCGACATGCCCGCGCCGAGAGCGGATGCTTCATTCGAGAGGCTGCGGATGACGGGAAGGCCGGTCGAATCGGCGACCATTTGCCGCCACAACGCACTGCTGGCGCCGCCTCCGATGACAAAGACACGGTCGGCTGCCACGTCCCTTCGCCGCATTTCATTGAGCGATCGAACAAACTCCAGCGTAATCGCCTCCATCGACGCGCGATAGAGATGCCCCATACCGGTTTCAGGCCCCATGCCGGTGAAGCTTGCGCGCGCATTTTCGTCCCAGTGGGGATCCATGCACCCTACGAGATAGGAGCAGACCGTGACGCCGCCCGACCCAACGCCAAGGCTGTTTGCCTCAGCCTCAAGGCGTTCGAAAATTCGGGCACCGTTACGACTGCCGGCGAAGGTATCCAGAAGCCAGTTCACAAAATAGGCGCCTCCGCGCTGGCAGCTTTCCAGAAGATAGCCCTCGCCGCTGGGCGAGGCCAGGGTGCGCCAGTAGCGGCTGAGTTCCGGTGTTTCCGACCACCCGCCGCCAACGACTGCCGTGCCGAGGTTCAGGTAGACAGCGCCGGGGTTTATCGCATTGACGCCGAGACCTGCGCAGTTTCCGTCGCCTCCGCCGGCAAAGACGGGTGTCCCGGGACGAAGACCCGTTGCCGCCGCTGCTTCTGCTGTGACGCGGCCGATCGCGGAGCCCGGCCTGTTCAGTGGCGGCAGCTTTTCAAGCGGAATACCCAGATGATCGAGGATCTCGCGTGACCAGACTTTCTTTTCGATATCGAGAATCCCGAAAGGATCGCCGCTGGTCCAGCTGGCCTGCGCTTCTCCCGTCAGCTTCTGCGTCAGGAAGTCATGAACACTGAGAATCTGCGCGGCATTGTCGAGAAGGTCCGGCTGGGTTTCGTGGAAAAACCGCAGACGGTAGACGCAGGGGATGACGTCGATCGGTTTGCCGGTGATCGCGTGGAGCCGCTCTGCACCGATCTCCGCGGCAAGCGTGCGCACCACGTCCTTTGCGCGGCGGTCGAGCCAGAGCGTCGCCGGGGCAAGTGGCTTTCGATCCTTGTCGAGCAGAACCATGGTTTCGCGCTGGTTTGATATCGCAATGCCATCCACGCGGGCAGGGTCGATCTCACGGATCAGCGATGAAAGCGCCATGCAGGCCGCTGTCCACCAGTCGTCGGCATCCTGTTCGGCATGCAGCGGATGTGGTGTTGAAATGACATGGGCGGCCCGACCTTCTGCCCGGGGTGTGCCATCGGCGGTCCAGGCAACCGCCTTGACCGATTGAGTCGATGAATCCATGCCAATGACGTATCGTTCGTCAGGCCGCATGCACGCTCCTCCACAGACGGAGGTACTCTCCGCCGATCTCCCTTGCCGGTTCCCCGGCTCCTCCTGTCGGCTTTACCCAACACTCCTCACACCGCGCTGAACGCGGTGTCCTGCGAAAGCGTTTCGTCTCTAAGGTCTGCTCCTGACGCTTTAGTTCTTTGTTTTTACGCATGTCGCTTTGCAAAATTGGTGCAATTTTACGAAACATGCCTAAAGCTCCAGCAACGCCTCTCCCGTGGCGACGTCGGTTACAAAATGTGTCGCATAGCCCGCTTCAAGGGTAGCGACGATGGCGGGTAATTTGGACACTCCCCCGGCAACACAGATCCGGCTTGGGACCTGGCGCAGATCGCCAAGGGTGATGCCGACCATGCGGTCGTCATGATCCCCCTCGACGGCGGCGCCGTGGGCATCCAGAAAACGGCCGATGATCACCGCGGCGGCGCCGCGGGCGACGTAGTCATCGATCTCTTCTTGACTGGCGATCCCGGAGACCCGAACCGTGCTGCGAGGTCCCAGATCACCGACGCCAAAAAGGATGCGATTGCAAGAATGCACCAGGTCCATCTGCTTTTTAAGCACGGGTTCGGCGAGCAGCGCGGCTTTCAGTTCGCGCGTCGACAAGACGGCCGGCGCCAAGAGGTTGACGCAGCGCGCCTGGATGCGATTTGAAAGCAGCGACGTACAAAGTTCCGGTGAAAACTCCGGCTCGCCGGTCGAGCTACCGGAAACCTGCACCACGGTCAGGTTCGATAGCGGCCGCGTCAGGACAATCTGATCCGCGACGGCAAGTACCGTACGGCCCCAGGCAACACCGATGACGTCGCCGTCCTCAATTTGGTCTGCGAGCACCCGGGCGCCGGCGTCTCCGAGGCGTTGGGACAGGCTTTCATCCGTGCCATTGGGAATGACGAAGACGCCGGAAAGCCCGTATTTGCTCATCAACGCCCGCGCAACGCTGGTACGGCCGCCGGCCTTCGGGTTGATGACGACGGACACAATCCCGCGCTCGCGAGCCTCCTGCAGGTAGTTGACGATCGTGGCGCGGGAGACATTCAGCTGCTTCGCGATCTCGCTCTGCGTCAGCTGGTCGGCATAATAGAGCCACGCCGCCCACATCACGGTATCATCGAACTCAGTGGGCACTGATGTCCCGGTTTCGTCGCCGCGTTTCACTGAAGATTTTGCTCGTCCCATGGGGCTATATGGCAGAGGTGCGTGTCTTTTGTCAATCTTTGTTGTCATGTGTATTGACAAATGGCAATCAAGGTTGTCTTTTGTCTTCCCAACGCAGAAAGACGGCAGTGCAAGCCCTGGAGGGGGAGCGGCGGTGTCGGCAAAGGAGGATCGCATGGCAGTCACAATGCCTTACGGCGGCTGGACGGCGTTGATTGATGACATCGTGGGCGGCAGGTGGAGCAACCCGGAAACGGGCATGCTGGCATCCGTTCCCTACGAGAAGATCGTCATTGAAGAGAGCCTGGACGGTCGCGAGGCAGCGCTGGTTGCTGGCCTTGAGCTAGGCGATCGCTATACGGTTGTTGCAGATGCCGATACCTGGGATGCGATGGGCTCGCGCGTGGCGAAGGCACTGGGTTCGCTTGCTCCGGTGGATACCGTTATCCTCGAGCATCCCCATGCGGACATGGCCGATGTTGCAGATCTGAGCGAAAGGCTGGCCGGCGCCGAAGGCGTCGTGGCTGTTGGCTCCGGCACGATCAACGATCTCTGCAAGTTCGTTACCGGCCGCACCAATCGCCGCTATGCCGTGTTCGGTACGGCGGCCTCGATGAACGGATATACGTCTACGACGGCTTCGATCACGCTGAAAAGCGGTCTGAAAGTGTCTTTGCCGTCCCATGCACCGTCCGGCTTCTTTATCGATCTCAACGTCAATGCCGCAGCTCCGGCCTATCTCTCGGCCGCCGGCTTTGCCGATTGCCTCGTGCGTTCGGTGGCGCAGGTTGACTGGTGGATGTCTCACAGGCTGATCGGCAGCCTTTATTCCAAGGTACCCTACATCATTCAGGATGCAGATGAGCAGGAGCTCAATACACGCGCCAAGGGTATCGCCAACGGCGATATCGCCGCCAATGGTTACCTGCACCGGGTGCTGACAATGTGCGGTCTCGGCGTGTCCTTCACGGGCATGTCGAACCACGGTTCGATGGGTGAACACCAGGTGTCACACTATATAGACTGCTTTGCCGGAGAGAAGCATCCGGGGACCTTGCATGGCCAGCAGGTCGGCGTTGCGACCCTCTCGATGGCAAGGTTGCAACGCCTATTCCTCGATAGCGAAAAGCCACCGGTGATCCGCCCCACCAAGATCGACCGAGAGGGTATGAACGCCCGCATGGGCCACGAGATTGCTGCCCAATGCTGGCAAGAAATCCAGCCGAAGGCCTTCGATGCGCGGGCCGCCGCTGAAATCAACGAAAAGCTGGCCGATATCTGGCCGACGCTGCGCCAAGAGCTGAAAGCCTTTGCGCTTCCGGTTGAAGACATGGAGCAGCTTCTAAGAGATGCCGGAGGCCCGATGACATCAGCCGATCTCGGCTTACCAGTGGAAACATACAGAGAGGCGCTCGTGCATTGCCGCGAAATGCGCAATCGCTACGCCTTCCTCGATATAGCCGCCGATGCGGGGCTGCTCGAGGACTTCGCTGCCGGGGAGGTGTAGGCCATGCGCCCGGTTGCCGAGATGCCGAAAGATGTCGCTGGCGCGGTTCGCGTGCTTTTTGCTGACATCGACGACACGTTGACTAATGAGGGGCGGCTGCCTGCTGTCGCCTATGATGCGCTCGAGCGGCTGAGTGCGGCCGGCATCGCCGTTGCCCCAATTACCGGCCGGCCGGCGGGTTGGTGTGACATGATCGCCCGCATGTGGCCTGTCGTCGGCGTGGTCGGCGAAAACGGCGCTTTCTATTTCGCCTATGACGAGGAAGCACGTCGTATGCGCCGCAGTTTTGCGATCGGCGAAACACAACGCACCGCCGATCGCCAACGGCTGGCGCGGGTCGGTGACCGAATTCTGTCGGAAGTTCCCGGCGCTGCAATTTCTGCTGATCAACTTTACCGTGAGGCCGACCTCGCCATTGATGTCTGCGAGGATATCCAGCCGCTTGCCAACACCGATGTCGATCGTATCAAGCATATTTTCGAGAAAGAGGGAGCCGTCGCAAAAATCTCTTCGATCCATGTCAACGGCTGGTATGGCGCCTATAACAAGCTGACCACGAGCCGCCGGTTTGCGGCCGATATTCTCGGCATGGATATCGATGCCGAGAAGGATCGTATCGTCTTTGTCGGGGACAGCCCCAACGACGCTCCCATGTTCGGTTTCTTTCCAAACGCCTGCGGCGTCGCCAATGTTCTGGATTTTCGAGGAACCTCGATAGCGAGCCGACCTATGTCGCGGCCAGGAAGGGAGGCTATGGATTCGTCGCGGTGGTGAACCGCATCCTAGAAGCACGGGGACAGGCGGCATGAGCGGCTCGGTTTACGATATCGCGATCATCGGTGCCGGCATCATCGGCGCATCGTTATGCGATGGCCAAGGGCGGCATCGCCGCCAGCGCGGTTCTCTGCTTCATCTTTTCGTGGACGGAATTCCTGTTCGTGCTGACGCTGACGCAGACGGGCCTCAAAACGGTTCCGGTCGTGTCTTCGACCTTCGTGACCTCCATCGGTACCGCATGGCAGCGCTTGGCGCAGCCGCTATCGTTCCGCCTTTATCGTCATTCTGCTGGTGCAGCGCCACCTGGTTCGCGGCCTCGCCATGGGGTCGCTCAAACAATAGAAAAAGAAGGGAATGGGCCTGGAGGAGGCCTGCTCCCGGCAAACGAGAAATTCGGCCCAAGCCCGGTCCCGGATATGGAGAAGGAAGAAAGCATGAATGAACATGACAGAAAATCCTATCTCGCCCTGGTGACGGATCGTTTCGTCCACGGTCGCTCCCAGACCACGGTTTCCGGGCTTTGCGAAGCCGTCATTCCGCCGCAACCGATCGCGCTGCACAAGCCGGAAGAGTGCGGTTATGGTGAAATCCCGGGTGCTGGCCACCAGGGCGGCTCTTTGCTCGCAGTCTCCAAATATTCGAAGAGTCCGGACGCCGCATGGCTGTTCATGCAATGGGCGACCTGCGCCGATAGACAGGCTCTCATCACTACGCTTGGCGGTGGAACAGGCCCCACACGCGCATCCGTCTATGACGACCCGCGCGTCAAGGGCAACGCCCGCGTCGGCGCCGGCACGACGCGGCATCTGCCGGTCGTGCGGGAAACGATCGCCAAATATATGGGATCGGAACCGGGTCTCCCGGAATGGGCGCAGATTTCGTCCGACACCATCCCTGTGAGCCTCGGCAAGTATTTCGCCGGCAGCTATGGCTCGCAGAAGGAAGCGATGGATGACATCGCCACGCAGATAGAGACCGTTATGAAGGGCTGATGACAGAAGTGGGAAGCGGCGGCGCAACCGCGATGCCCCTTCCTCAGACACTTCGCTGGAGAAAGAGGATGGAGAATGTGGTGGACAAACCTTTGATCGCAATTACCGGTGCGAGTTCCGGCATTGGCGAGGCCGTGGCCCGGGCGTTTTCCGCGGCCGGCCACCCGTTGCTGCTGATTGCCCGCAGGCTGGACCGGCTGCAGAAGCTCTCCCTGCCCAACGCGGTGCTGAAGCAGGCCGATGTGCGCGACCGCGAAGCGCTGGTTGAAGCTGTCAAAGCCGCCGAGACCCAGCATGGACCGGTGGACATGATGTTTGCCAACGCCGGCATCGCCCGGCTCGGAGATATCGCCCGTCAGCCGCCTGAAGAATGGGACGAAATGATCGACATAAACACCAAGGGCGTGATGAACAGCGTCCATGCGGTTATGAACGGCATGATCGAGCGCAAGCACGGGACGCTGATGATGATGAGCTCGATCGCCGGGCGGAAGGTTTATCCCGATCATACCGTCTATTGTGGCACCAAGTTCTTTGTCCATGCCGTCTCGGAAAGCCTGCGCGAATATCTGTCGCCGCATAATGTCCGCGTCATCGTCATCTCACCGGGCATTATCGATACGGAGGTGCTGGACAGCGTGCGCGACGAGACGACGCTTGCCAACTACAAGGCGAACAAGGCCGAGATCGGCGGCGGTATTTCGGCGGATATCGTGGCGGAACTGATCCTCGACGCCTACCAGAAGCCGCAGCGCGCCATCGTCCAGGAAATCGTCATCACGCCAACCCGGCAGAAGTATTGAAACGTGGCGGCCACCCTCCTCCATCAGGGGCAGGCTGCGCAAACGGAGTTAACACCCCCATGGCGACCGTGGTATATCAGCGCATCGGAAAGTACTTCGGCGCCTTTACGATCATGCGAGACATCTCGTTCAAGATTGAAGGCCATGAGTTCGTTGTTCTGCTCGGGCCGTCGGGCTGTGGCAAGACGACTTTGCTGCGCATGACGGCGGGCCTCGAGACCGTCACGGAAGGCGACTTGCTGATTGATGGCAAGCGCGTGAATGACGTGCACCCGCGCGACCGCTCGATCGCGATGGTGTTCCAGAACGCTTTACCCGACGATGAAGGTCTACGACAATATCGCCTTCTCTCTCGAAGTCGCCAAAGTGCCCGCCGCGGACATCAAGAGGCGTGTCGAGTGGGCCGCGGCGACGTTGAAGCTGACGGATTATCTCGGCCGCTACCCGAAGGAGCTTTCCGGTGGTCAGCGCCAGCGTGTCGCCATGGGCCGCGCCATGGTGCGTGAGGCAGCGGTGTTTCTCTTCGACGAACCTCTTTCGAACCTCGATGCGAAGCTGCGCGCGCATATCCGTACCGAAATCCGTCAGCTGCACAACCGGTTGAAAACCACCACCATCTACGTGACCCACGAGCAGGTCGAGGCCATGACAATGGCGGGCAAGATCGTCGTTATGCGTGCCGGCAAGATCAAGCAGATAGGTTCTAACGACGACGTCTATGACAGGCCGGAAAGCAAATATGTCGCGGATTTCATCGGCTCCTCGGCCATCAACTTCCTCCCCGGAACGGTCGTCGTGGCCGATGGCGTTCCCGCCGTCGACACGGCGACCGGACGGGTGCCGCTGGATGCGTCCACGCGGGAAAAGCCGGGGCAGTCGGTCGTGATCGGATTGCGCCCGACCGATCTCCAGGTCGATCCCGCCGGACCGCTTGCGGCTAAATCGATCCTGCTGGAGCGTCTGGGGCATGACGCGCAGTTGTTCTGCGAAGGGCCGGATGGCCGGTTCGTCGCGGTGGTTGACAAGGCCGCGCGGCTCGCGCCCGGAAGCGACGTCCGCTTCACCGTGCCCACGTCCAAAGTTCACGTTTTCGATACTGCTACCGAGGCGCGCATCTAGGTTCGCGGGCTCTTCCAATCACAGGTTTATCGCGCCGTGCCGGACCCGCCGGGCGGTCAGGAAAGGAACTTTTATGAAATCGCGCTGGTCGGTATCCGAATTTGCCTCGGTGGTCGATGGATACGTCGCCAAAGGTATCAACCGTGACCTCGCCATCCGCACCTACACGACCCGGTTGCTCGGCTGCGACCCGGAACTGGTTCTGCATGGCGGCGGCAACACCTCCGTCAAAACCGTTCTGACCGAAATGGATGGATCCGAGGTCGAGGTGCTCGGCGTCAAGGGCAGCGGCTGGGACATGGGCACGATCGAACCCCAGGGGTTGCCGGCAGTGCGTCTTGAGCCGTTGCGCGCCATGGTCGGCTTCGAAACGCTCTCCGATGACGACATGGTGATGCTACAAAGACGATTGCTGATCGATCCCTCTGCCCCCAATCCCTCCGTCGAGGCGATCCTGCATGCCCTGCTCCCGTTCAAGCACATAGACCACACCCATGCGAACGCCATCGTATCCCTGACCAACCAGCCCCATGGCGAAGACATCATCCGCGAGCTCTTCCCGGACTCGATTATCGTTCCCTATGTCATGCCAGGCTTCGATCTCGCCAAGGTCTGCGATGCTGCCTACCGCGCCAATCCCAAGGGCGATGGCATGATCCTCTTAAAACATGGCATCTTCACATGGTCGGAAGATCCGCGCACTTCCTATGAGGATATGATCGCGAAGATAGATCAGGCAAAAAAACGTATCGCCAAGGGGAGGGCGAAGCCGTTCCAGAGCGTCAGCGTACCGGGAGGACTGGCCGATACTGCCGATATTGCCCCGATCCTGCGTGGTGCGCTGGCGGTCGACACGGGCCAGGACGGCGAACCCAGACGCTTCGTGTTGGAACACCGCTCAAGCGAACGAATCCTCGATTTCTGCAATTCGGACAAGGTGGAAAGCCTCGTGCGCCGTGGCAATGCGACCCCGGAACACGTCATTCACATCAAGCGCTTTGGCGTGGCGCTCCCGGCGCCCCGGAAAGACAAGCTTGAGGAGTGGGCTGCCACGGTGCAGGAAGCGGTTTCCAGCTATGAGGCCGACTACAAGGATTACTTCGCCCGCAACAATCTTCGCGCGGGCGGGATCAAGCGAATGCTCGATCCGAAGCCGCGTGTCTTCTATGTTGCTGGACTGGGCCTCTTTGCCGCCGGCGCGGCGCACAAGAATGCGATAGTGGCTGCCGATGTCGCGGAGGCAACAATCGAGGTCATCAGCAATGCCGAGGGGATCGATGCCTTCGAGGCCCTTTCGGAAGCCGATCTCTTCGATATCGAGTATTGGTCGCTTGAACAGGTCAAGCTTATCAAGGTCCAGGAAAAGCCCTTGACACGGCAGGTAGCGATCGTAACGGGTGCGGCAAGCGGCCTCGGTCTGTCGGTCGCCGAAGCGTTAAAGGCGGAGGGCGCCGATGTCGCGCTGTTCGACATCTCGGAAGAGCCGCTGAAGGTCGCCGCGAAACGTCTAGGTGCGCTGCCCGTCGTCTGCGATGTGACCAACCCCGATGCAGTAGATCGCGCCGTGGCGGAGGTTGCCCGTCATTACGGCGGCGTCGACATCCTGATTTCCAATGCCGGAGCGGCTTTTCAGGGCAAGCTTCTCTCCGTCGACGAGGCCACGTTCCGCATGGCGTTTGAGCTGAATTTCTGGGGCCATCACTATGTCGCCCGGGCTGCCGTTCGCATCATGGAAAAGCAGGGAACCGGCGGTGCCTTGGTCTTCAATGTCTCGAAACAGGCGGTCAATCCGGGTGCTGATTTCGGTCCCTATGGCACGTCCAAAGCAGCGCTGATGGCGCTAATGCGGCAATATGCGGTTGAACACGGTGCATCCGGCATCACGTCGAATGCGGTCAATGCCGACCGCATTCGTACCGGCCTGATGACCGACCAGATGGTGGAGGATCGCTCCAAGGCGCGCGGCCTGCCCCCGGAGGAATACATGCGCGGCAACATGCTGAAGCGGGAGGTGACCGCCGCAGACGTGGCCGCCGCCTTCCTGCATCTCGCCAAGGCGCGCGCCTCGACAGGGGCAGTTATCACCGTGGACGGCGGAAACGTCGCCGCGATGATGCGATAACGCGCAAACGGCTTTTTCGTAGGCGGCGTGCCGGTCATCGCCGCCATCATCATATGGCATTGGAAGGACATCGGGCATAGCAACCATCCTCATCCTGGGCGCAGGCGTCATGGGTTCGGCCCTCGCCGTTCCCGCGACCGATAACGGGCACACCGTCCTGCTTGCGGGAACACCGCTCGATGCTGCCATCATCGACCGGCTCAAACAGTGGGGTGGCATCCATCCCGAGCTGGACGCACCCCTTTTCGATGCCGTGCAAGTCATTGCCGGTGGGGAACTGACGCCAGCGCATGTGGAGGCTGCCGATCTCGTTGTCGTCGGCGTGTCCAACCCCGGTATCGAGTGGGTCGCGGATCGGCTGAACGGGCTGCTCGTATCGGAAATACCCATCGCCTTCGTGACCAAGGGCTGGACCGAGATGGCGGCCGCGTGGTCACCTATGCCGAGACCCTGCCGCGCCGCATCGAGAGGATGTCGGCTTTCATTGGCATCGGCGGTCCCTGTATCGCGAAAGAGCTGTCCAACCGCTTTCCGACCCTCAGCGTTTATTCTGGCCGTGACCGCGAGGCGACGGAGCGAGCGGTGGAACTGATGCGCACGCCTTATTATCGTCTTGCGATCACCGACGACGTGACAGGCGTGGAGGCCTGCGCGGCCTTGAAAAACTTCTTTGCCATCGGTGTAAGCGCCATGCAGACACGCTATCCGGACCCGACGCGACCGGACGGGCAATCCAAAAACCCCACCGCTGGTGTGTTCAATCAGGCAATGCTGGAAATGGCCTCGCTTTGCGAGCGTATCGGCGGGCACCGCGCCACAGCCTTTGATCTTGCCGGTCTCGGCGACTTGCATGTCACGGTCGGCGGCGGACGCAACAGTAGGCTCGGTCACGGGGGCTGGGGCACTCGGTTTCCGAAATAAAATCCGGTGAGCTTGCGGGTGAAACGGTGGAAGGCATCGACACGGCTGGCGTTGTTCTCTCCCTGCTGCATCAAATCGACAATGCGGAAAACGAATTTCCATTGGCGACCGCCATCACCAATGCCGTGCAGGGAGACGCGAGAATGGTCTTTGATTTTAGCAAGCTCTGCACGCAGTAGCTCGGTCGCCTTGAACTGAGTGCTGCGGTGACGATCGTCAGGGTGCGGCGCCCTTCGCCCAACCGGGAAAGAGCGATGCAAGCTTTCCCAGTGCATCTTCAGCAAGCACCCGATAGGTCGTTATCTTGCCGCCAAGGACCGAGAGAAGCGGGGCCTTCCCCGGACCGCCATCAAGCTGCGGCAAATTGTCGCGCGTGGTCTCCTGGGCGTTGGCCGCGCCGTTGTTTAAGCGCCTGTACGACCGAATAGCTCCAGACCACATTCGGCGCGTTTCACATCCTTGCCAAATAGGAAGAAACTGCCTGCACGAGATAATCGATTTCTTCCGACGAAGCCGCGACGTTCTCGGGAGCAGCATCGTAATCACGATCGGTCGTGCCCACGAGCGTAAAGTCGTCTTCATAAGGAATGGCGAAGAAGATGCGACCGTCCGGATTCTGGAAAATGTAGCAGCGGTCGTGATCATAAAGCCTGTTGACGACGATATGGCTGCCCTGAACCAGCCGGATACGATCATTCGTCTTCAGACCAACGACATCGGAGATGACATTGGCAACCCAGGGACCGGCAGCATTCACGAGGGCTTTCGCGCGCGCCTCCGATTTTTCGCCGGGCTAGCCGTTCGGTGGGCCTATTAATGCGGGCGCCCTGAAGCTTATCGCTCCCTAAAGCGTTCTCTGCTTCTCGAGGAAGACGCCACTTCCACTCGTGCGTTACTTGGGGCCGTGAGGCGGTCCAGTAAAGCCTGCCGGTCGGCGACGAGGGTGTCGAGGTGCAGCGGCTGGCTCCCGGGCCGTTCTCCATCAGCCAATCGCGCGGCCAGCGCCCTGGTGGCGTCCACGACAAATACCCCGCAATCGTAGCTGTTGTCCTGCTGGGCCATCCGCACTCCATCCAAGCGGGCCCCCAGACGTGCTGCCAGCCCCTTTGCAATGGCGCTGTTCAGGGTGCCCAAGGAGTCGTAATGATAGGCGACCGGCTGGCGCCCGCGCAGATCGACAAACAAAAGCGACCAGTGGGTGCCCCCCGCGCCAGTCCCAGCATTGTTGACCGGAAGGAACACGAAGCTGGCCGTGCCGCTCCCGAAGTTGGCTCTGCCGCCATCGATGATGTCGTGGAAAGCGGCGGCCGCGTCGGCCGGGTTCCGAGCCATGCGCAAGAAATGGGCCACCGCAGGCGCCACCAACCGTGTCCGGGCGGCGATGTCGGGACTGGCCCTGCGCAGCGCCTCGCCAAGCAGTGCAAAATCGGCCGCGATATGCTCGTCTTCGAGCAAAGGAGGGATTGGCGCGCTCCCGACTAGCCGGTTGTCACCAATATGTTCGGCATCAAAAACCGTGTGGGTGACTGATTGGTACCCCGCCTGTTGCGCGTAGGAAGTGACAGGACCTGCCCTGACTTGATCTTCAAGCCTGATCTGCCGGTTCCCCGTTCCAAAAGCAGCCCTCCTGGTGTCGATGGGCGACAACTCACTGACATCCGCCAAATCGGATTCGGCTAAATCGGGAACGTCCTTGGGGCTTGCTTGCGATGACCTCTGCGCCTCCGCTGAGGTACTGTATTCAAGGCCGCCAAGCGCCGCATCGGCTGGACGGCGTTTGCTTGCGGATCGAGATGGCGCCACCGTCGGCCGCTGCCGGCGGTAGGACGATTTGGCTTCGCTCCCCTGTTGGCAAGGCTGCGGAGAGCATCGGGTTTGCTCGGCTGATGAACTGGTTCGTCGCGCCAGCAACGCGTTCGCCGATGTTCTTGATCTCGGCCGCGGTCAGCGACGGAATTTCATGATACTCCATCACATCGGAATACGCACCAAGCCTTTGGCTTGGTTGATGGCCTGTTGCTCGGTCAGCTTCGTCGGCCTCGTGAGCCCGGTCTTGACCTCGGCATAACCATTTGCGAGGCACCACTCGATGATGCCCGCAAACCTGGTCAGCGTTATCTCATGTACTGAACCCGATCGCCTGCGCTCTTCAAGGGTCGTATCAACGCAGAAGCGGGAGCTCTTGACCATCGCCGGTGTGCGTTCAGCCTGTCCTCCGGTAGCCGTTGTTGGAAGCGGCAACGATGTAGGTTGGGTCTAGAGTCTCGAAGCCGGATGCTTGGCCGTCTACAACCTTGACCTCCCAGCCTAGCCGCTCCGAGAAGACGCGAGCGCGTAGCTGGTGGTGTTGGTGAAGGAGCTGAGTTTTGTGGACATTCCGCGGTTTACTGAGCGCGAACACCTGCATGAATTTCGCCGTCGTCGTTGAAGTCGGCACAAATCGGAGTCGGCCGCTAGTTGTAAATCTTACAAGGCAGATTCGGTCGTGAAGAATGGTGAAAGCGATCGGCGTGTGCTGGAATTGCGTTTCGATCGCACTTAGAGATGCGTTACGGTTGTAGGATTCATAGTAAAACAATTGGCGACACTGCTTGGAGGATAGCATCCTAAGTCTCTGTATTTATAGGAGGTCTGCCCTTGGGTGGCAGAGGTTTTACCCGCTGGTTCGTAACCGTTGGTTAACGAAGTATGGTTTGACGCAATCTGGGAATCGGGTAACTGCTTATCGACGGAAAATCACTGACGATCGCGAAAAAACCGTCGTGAGGAAAAATGATAACAAACCAGCAGCAGATCCAACAAGCTGAATCGTCGGCGATGAAGATCAGGCGACAGTCACAGTTGTTGTCTTCGCAACTCCAGTCAATTCGCGAACGACTTTATGAGCCTGAGGCTGCAAAATCCCTTAAAACTTTTACGTCGCGCGAGGTTGCTGCGCTACTCGGCATTGCGGAATCCACGCTACGCCAGATGTCGCTTGACGGTGAGAGCGCTATCCCCGACCGACAGGACAACGGCCGGCGGATCTATACGCTTCACCAGGTAAATCAGATACGTGAGCATCTCGCCCAAAAGCGTCCAAACGAAGCACTGGTGTTCTTGCCCCGACGCCGGGCGGGTGACAAGCTACAGGTTGTTGCCGTCGCAAACTTCAAGGGCGGCTCGGCTAAAACTACCACAACCGTGCATCTGGCGCACTATCTGGCAATCCGGGGGCTTCGGGTGCTTGCAATTGATCTAGACCCGCAAGCATCATTGTCGGCAATGTTCGGATACCAGCCCGAGTTCGACGTTGATGAAAACGAAACTGTCTATGCCGCGATTCGTTACGATGATCGTCGCAGGTCTGTTCACGAGGTAATCAGACGAACCTATTTCGCAGGAATCGATTTGATCCCGGCAAACCTCGAGTTGATGGAGTACGAACACGAAACTCCGCATGCTATCGCGGATGGCTATGGGCGAGGAGACGAGATCTTTTTTCGCAGGCTTTTGACGGTCATCAGCGAAGTTGAGGCGGACTACGATATAGTCCTTGTCGATGCCCCTCCCCAGCTCGGTTACCTTACGCTCGGCGCCCTCTGTGCTGCCACCGCGCTGCTTATCACAATTCATCCAGCAATGATTGACGTTGCCAGTATGAATCAGTTTCTAGCTATGATGAGTGATCTCATGGGCGTGATCGAGAAACGCGGCGGTACACTCAGCCACGATTTCATCCGCTATGTGATCACGCGACACAACCCCAACGACGGTCCTCAAGTTAACGTCGTCACTTTGTTACGCTCCCTGTTTAAAGAGGATGTTTTGGCTCCGGCTGTTGCCGAGACTACTGCGATTGCAAGTGCCGGGCTTGAAAACAAGAGTCTTTATGAATTGTCAAGGGGTGTCGGACGCGATACGCTTAGTCGCGCACTCGAGTCGGTGGATTCGGTCAATCGCGAGATTTTCCATCATATCAAAAACGTGTGGGGTAGATGATGGTCAATCCCAAAGAGCGAAACCAGCGAATGAAGAGCCTGTTTGCTCAGGTCGATACGGAGGTCCTTGCTAAGCAATCGGCACCCTCACGCGCCGAGCAGGAAAAGCGGCGAGTCGGTTCGGCGGCTGTAAAATCAATGGATCGTGCCTTCGTCTCGATCGAAGATGAGAACAGGCGCCTTCATGATCAGTTGCTTTCGTGTGAATCGGTTATCGAACTCGATCCCGATCGAGTCGCCCCGTCGTTTATCAGCGACCGCTTGGATATAGAGGGCGATGGTACGTTTCAAGCGTTTGTCGAAGGGATTAGAGAGGCCGGGCAGAAACTTCCGATCCTCGTGCGTCCCTTGGCTGGGAGGCCAGGTCAATACCAGGCTGCATATGGCCACCGGCGTCTTCGCGCTTGCCAGATACTTAAACGCCCCGTCAAGGCGATCGTACGCGAGCTAAGCGACGAGGAGCTTGTTATCTCACGGGGTATTGAGAACTCGGAACGACTCAATCTATCCTTCATCGAGCAGGCCCTGTTTGCCTTTAATCTGAAGGAGCGGAAGTACTCGCGGGAATTAATATCGAACGCGCTTGGACGTAAAGAGGGCCAGCGCCTCGCCTCGATATCGATTCTTACAAATACCGCGGCCCTGATACCTGAGGGACTCATCCGGTGATCGGCCCGGCGCCGTCGGTTGGACGTCCAAAATCGGAAAAGCTGGGCGCTCGCGTCCACAATCGAATCCTGAACGCCCGGCAAAGGGAAATCTTGGCGGAGCTGACTGCGTCTCCAGCATGGGCTCAGTGCCGAAGCGACCAGCGGTTCGCGCTCATCATGGAAGCGTTTGATCTTTCTGCAAAAAGCAAACCGGATATTGTAGAGTCGCCTTGGACGATGGCATCGTCATAGTAACGAGGCGTACCGATAATTCGACTCGCTTTTCAATTCCTGACGATCGACTTCCGGGGCTTTCGGACTGGCTGCTGCAACGGCTACCCGATCTCTTTCAGGAGTTCAAAGACGACAAGGGAAGGGTTCTGGAATGATCTAGAAACGAGAAATGGAAAAAGGGCCTATCGACTGCAATCGACAGACCCTTCAATCACGGCCAACGGAGCATCTCGGCACCGTCAACGTCAGCTCTAGCGGGCTAATTCTAAGACGGATAAGGGTGTTAATCAAGTCGCTGTAACTGTCAGGGACGGTTTTTTTGCGCTTAGCTTCCGGCGGCTTCCTGAAAAATCGCATTATTGGGACTGCGATCGAGAGATCCGCAGCAGGATAGCTATGACTGAAGCTTTGTCAGTGGCGTCGTTCCGACGCGTGACTCCTGGAATTGCCGCAAGTGCACGTCTTGCAATGGCAAACGACATACCAGATACGACAAAATCGGAAATGGCTTTGCTCCTGAAGAAGGCTGCTCCAGTTTTGGGCATAGATGGCACGACGTATCATGTAATGGATATCCTTCTCGGTCTTTCCCAGGCCGATGACTGGAAAGGCTCTGGGCGTCCAATCGTGGCCATATCTAATGCGAAACTCGCTGAGTATACGCTGCGCTCGCAGCGCACCGTAATGCGATGCATCCGACGGCTCGTAGAGGCGGGTGTTGCAGCCTACCGGGACAGTTCGACAGGTCGGCGCTTTGTATATCGCAACGATAAAGGCGAAGTGACGGCTGGCTTTGGAATTGACTTCACACCATCCCGTGTAAGGGCTGGCGAACTTAAGCAGGCGGTGATCCAGTACCATCAGCAATTGAACGCCGAACTCGCTGCCAAACGCGACATCAGCCGCCTGTCGCGTGCGATTGAAGATCTCTGCCTGTCCAATCCCTCGCAGATGACGACTGAAAGATCCGAGCTCGAGTCCATACTGGCGGGTGGGGGCGGGTTGGTTGAACGCGCAAATCGTATAAGTTCGCTTCACGAACAGGCGTTGGCTGCATTGGCGCCGGAGGACATTCCGTTCCGTTTGTCATGCGAGGGTGACATTGATGACAGCGCTAATATCAATACAACCCATGAATCAGAATCTGAAAGTAGAAAATTGCGGGCCCGCTCTACAGAGCGGGAACAAATTAGCAAGAACGACCGCTCCGCGGTCGAAATGGCTTTTAAAAGAAAGTCTCGCGAAGCGGAGGGGGTTAAGCAAGACAACGGAAGTTGCGATGGCCGCGACTCTTCCACGATCCAAGGGGAGGTTTTGGGCTCTGTGTCAGTTGGGCTCATTCGCGCGGCGTGCCCCGGTGCTCAATCAATGATAGGCCAAGAGTTCGAAAGTTGGTATGCGATCGGCCGGTCAGGCGAAACGCTGCGCAGGATGATAGGGTTGTCCGAAGCAGGTTGGGCAGATGGTCAGAAGAAAGTGGGCCAGTACGCGGCAGCGGCGATCTTAGCGACCGTGCTTGAAAAGTCAATTCGAGATCCGGAGCAGATTTCCAGGCCGGGGGGCTATTTCCGGGCCATGATAGATCGAGCGATCGTCGGAAGGCTGAACCTGGAGCGGAGCCTTTTCGGACTGGCAGACAGCAGGTATGAAAGTTCATGAGAGGAGTAACAGCTGTTACCTGTCCGGCCGGCCCAACAACTGATCGCTTGCGTCCATATGTGCGGCCTGTTGTTGCGTTCGCACATGAACGCTGGCCAAGATGGTTTCCGCAACACAGGCCCAGACATCAAGTCGGCCTTGAGGGTCCAAAGGGATGCCCAGAGTATCCTGTGTCCCGGATCGATCGATCACACCATCTGCTATTATCTTGCAAGTTGTCGTATTACCAACACGTGGTGAAGATCACGTTTCTCCTCTCGAAACAGAGATTCATGCGACTTCAGGTCGCACTCCGGCGTCAAGGACGACGCGGTCTCCCCCAATTTTTCCGCCGCTGCGCTTCTCAGAAAAATCGGTTCCCCCGCTTGCCGCCGCTGGCGGTCGCGTTCCGCGATCCCTGGCCCCTCGCGGCTACGGTGCGGTCTCCTTTCGTCAGAGACAGAAAGGAGAAACTGATATGTCCGATGACTGGTACGTAAGCGTCCGAGGAGCGCCGCCTTGAGCGCGTAGGATGAATCTGTCGTTTTGTGGCTATGGACAGGCATATGGACAGTTTTCGGACAGCGGTGAGCCGGCTTGAAATCATCGACATGGGGCGTCGGCGGCGTTTTACCGCCGAAGCGAAGCTGAAGATGCGTTTTCTGGCCATCGTCGCCAGGTTTCCGCGACGGCGGCGAAGCATGGGGTTTCCCGCTCGCAACTGTATCGCTGGCGTCAGTTGGTGCAGACCGGCAATCTGGGCAGCATTCGGATTGAGGGCTTCGTGCCGGCGTTGATCACGCCGGACGCCCCTGCGCCCGTGCCGGCTGCATCGAAGCCGGTCGCGGGTGGTGGTCGTATGGAGGTGCTGAGCGCGAACGGCCGGCGCGTGATCGTCGACCGTGACGTAGACGTCGCTGTGCTGCTGCGCATCCTGCGCGGGCTGGAGACGTTGCGATGATCCCGATCCCGACAGGCGTTCGGGTGTGGCTGGCGACGGGCCATACGGATATGCGGTGCGGGTTCCCGTCCTTGGCGCTGCGGGTGCAGGAGGTGCTGAAACATGACCCGCTGGGCGGTCATCTGTTCTGCTTCGGGGCAAGCGCGGACAACTACCGACATTCTGCATACGTTTCCCGTTATTCGACGATTGCCTATCCTTGGCACCCGCTGTTCGGGAGGAAAGTGCAGGTCTCACCGTTCAGGCGTGGCAAAAGTTTAACCTGCATCTACACGGATGAGCGTCCAGATCTGTGCCGCGAGTTGCCGAATTGGATGTTCGATCAAAGCTATTGCACTACCATGGCGCTAGGGCTGCCTGAGATCAGCATTGCCGGTCTCAACGAATTGGCAGCGGCGCTGGCATCGTTCGGCGCGACTCACGCAATAGGAGCAAAATACCGTCCTTCGAGGAAGAAGGAGAAGGAGAAGGATGATGCGAAGCAGGCGACATCAAAATCGCGACCAACTCGTTCTGCAGTTGGAGCGCCAAAATCTACAGGTTCCGGCGGTCAAGAACGTCAAAGGGTTGGAGGAAGCGCTGGCGGATCTTCTGCTGGAAGCTTTGGACGCGAACAGAATGACGAAGACGGGAGGCGTTGATGAACACGAAGATCACGCCTGACCATCTTGGCCGCGCCGCTGTGGTCTATTTCCGCCAGTCCACAATGACTCAGGTCACCGGCAATCTGGAAAGTCAGCGCCGGCAGTATGATCTGGCTGGAGCTGCCGCAACGACCGGCTTTGCATCGGTGACCGTAATCGATGACGATCTCGGCCGCTCCGGCTCAGGCAGCATGGAACGGCCTGGATTCGAACGGCTTGTGGCACAGGTTTGCTCCGGCGATGTGGGAGCGGTCTATTGCATCGAGGCATCCCGCCTGGCGCGCAATGGCAGGGACTGGCATCATCTGATCGACCTTTGCGCCCTTGCCGGTACGCTGGTCATTGATCCGGATGGTGCCTATGACCCGCGGCTCGTCAACGATCGTCTGCTGCTTGGATTGAAAGGCACGATGTCGGAGTATGAGCTTAGCTTGATGCGTCAGCGCGGCATCGCAGCACGCGGTTCCAAGGCTGGACGCGGGGAACTGCGGTTCATGTTGCCGCCGGGCTTGTGCTGGAGCGAAGTGGGCAAGATCGAGATCGACCCGGACGAACATGTGGCTGAGACGATCAGGCTTGTCTTTGCCAACTTCCGGGAGCTGGGAAGTGGACGACAGGTCTTTTTGTGGCTGCGGTCGGCCGATATCAAGATGCCGGTCGTTCTGCGCAATGTGGACGTCTGCAAGCTCGTCTGGAAAGCGCCAGCGTACCACAGCGTCATGCAGATCCTCCACAACCCACTCTATGCAGGCGCCTATGCCTTCGGAAGACGCGCACAGCGAACGCGGATCATCGATGGTCGCGCTCGCAAAGCCACCGGGGTGCGCAAACCCCGGGATGAATGGAGCGTGTTGCTGCGCGACAATCATCAAGGTTACATCAGTTGGCGGGAATACGAGGAGAACCACAAGCTCCTGGCCGAGAACGCGCACATGAAGAAGAACTGCGATCGCAAGTCAGCGCGTGGCGGCCGTGCCCTTTTGACCGGGCTGATGCGATGCGGTCGCTGTGGCCGAATGATGCGCGTCTTCTACGGCAGCGCGAAGGGCAACGCGCATCGCTATCAGTGCCGCGGCGACGATGCACACGTGGGTGTCGGCCTTTGTATCGGCATTGGCGGCGTCAGGGTCGATCGCGCCGTTGCGGTCCAGATTCTGGAAGCGGTGTCTTATCGTGCCGTCGAAGCGGCAATCTTCGCCTCGGATCAAGTCGAGCGGTCCCGAAGAGATGGCATTGCGGCACTCGAGCGGGATCTCGAAGGCTCACGCTACGAAGCGCTGTTGGCCAGTCGCAGGTATGAGCTTGTGGACCCGGCCAAGCGGCATGTTGCACGCGAACTGGAGGCCCGATGGAATGATGCCCTGGAGCGAGTGGGCGTGCTTGAGCGCAAGATCAAGGACCTGTCCGCGCTGTCAGCAGCGCGCCCCGTCATCGATCGTGGCCGACTCCTGCAGCTTGCCCAGGATCTCCCGACCGTCTGGAATGCGCCCTCCACTGAGACGAGAACAAAGCAGCGGCTCATTCACATCCTGGTTCAGGAGATTATTTGCGATCTCGACGATGCGACCAACGAGGCGGTGCTGTTGATCCATTGGACCGGAGGTCGGCACACAGAGGTGCGTGTGGCGCGCGTCAAGACCGGAAGATATCCTGCTGAGCTCGCACCATCGGCCGTCGAAGCACTGCGCAAACTGGGCGGACATTGGCCAGATCGGGAACTCGCGGTCTCCCTCAATCGGATGCTTTGCAAGACAGGTAATGGCGAGAGCTGGACGGCCGTGCGTGTTCGTGACATGCGCGAGCGTCTGGGAATTCCCGAATATGATGCCACCAAAGTGGAGATACCGATGATCAGCTTGATGAAAGCGGCGGAGAAACTCGGTATTTGCGTGGGATCGGCCAAAAGCCTGGTGCAGAGGAATTCTTCCTGCAACGCAAATCCTTCCTGGCTCGCCGTGGATGGTTCCGGTAGATGCGTTAACCTCGGAAGCCGTCCAGGGGTGCAGGGTGTCGTCGATCGACGCCCCAAGTTTTATGAAGATTATCAATACGATAAAGTCGCCCGGTTGCCCGGAATTTGATGGAGGGATGCATTATGAAGCGCACTGTGGTGATCTGATCAAGGTCGTTTGGCACGATGGCCAGGGAGCCTGCCTGTTCACAAAACGGCTCGAAAGAGGCAGGTTTAAATGGCCTTCGTACTACGTCCATCAACTCGCAGTGCTTGCGGGTTTCAGGCTTATCGTCCTCGCCAATCGCATCGACTGCGCGGACGCATTCTTGCTGGAACTGCATGACGAGCTCGCCGAGGGTTGCGGCAGACAATGCAAAAGCATCGATGCGAAGCTTCAAGGATCTTGTTTCCCATTTGCTTTGTTCTCGACTGCCTACACGCACCTGGAATCCGGGTCTACTAAAGCCTTGGGCCGGGCGCCCCCCGGATTCCGCCATACCTTACTCCCAGCGCCTCCTGAGGAATGCGCGCCACTAACGATCAGTGAGTCTACGGCTTTTGTCTTGATCCCAACGAAGTGTTTCTAATGAAATACAAAATGCCTTGATGGATCGCGCCTGAGGGGTAATGTGATTGAAAGAAACAAGAGGAGCTCAATTATGGATAGTTCCACTCTGCAAGGTGGCGGATCCGGAACTGTAGCCGCGCATGACGCCCGCGAGACACAATTGCTTGATCTACCCGACTCGCTGCTGACGGAAGTAGCGAAACGTTTGACTACAGAAAATCCAGTCGAGACAGCGGAAAATGTCGCAAATTTTAACGAAACTCATGCCTTGACCAGCCTTTCGACTCGAACAGAACCTTTCGAGACGTTTAAATCGCGCCTCAAAATACTCAGCTATCATGCGAAACTGCTGCCTCACACGGTTAGGCACGCACCAACACTTCCAGACGGGGAACGGCTGACTGAAAACCAACTGGCACGCATGCAAAGCGAAGTTGCATATCGTCCAGTGTTGGGCACCGCGTATACCCATCACGCTGGCCAAGCTCCAGAACGGTTGGCAGGGACCGACTTGGCCCGTAGAATCGAGGGCATCTCTGACGAGGTCTTCGACGTGGCGGAACCCGTAATGTTTAGGGAGATCTCCGCTCATGAGTTGATGCCGAAGATTCGGCCGATCGCCAAATCAATTAAGGAAGCCCATGACGGTGCGCGAGCGGAATTGATGTCTGCGGATAGGCAGAGGGAAGGACGCGGTCGATAATATTTCCCGCGCCGCTACAGTGCCTTAAAGCATGTCGCGCAAAAGTGTGCAGCGGTTTTGCGGCAACGACATGCGTTAAAACAAAGAGCTAAAGCGCGTCGCATGAATCAAGTTTGACGCGACGCGCTTTAGTTGCAAACATTCCAATTGACGGGCTAATGCGTCCGTCGGAATCATACGAAGCTTCCCGGATAATGTCGTGTTCGAATTCTGATGAAAAGTCGGCGACGACGCTCTGTACGCACGATTAAAAACGCGTCCCTAGTGAGGTATCCCATTACGATGGCTGGCGCAGCGGCTGATGGCCCGCTCAAAATGACAAAAGCGCCGAACGGGCAGCTGTTTTAACGATTGAGTGTGGCTGGCAACGGACGACCGTACCCGCTACGCCTGCCATGTAACTCACTCGGAGATGCATGATCAACCGCTTTGCTTTCTTCAACGACGGCATCTTCGGACGATGACGGCGACAACTCCTCTGTTTCTGGCAGACGCGCAAAAAATACTCCTGCGACCGGAATATTCTTCGGCATGCGGACCAATATTTCATTTGAAACCATTTCACGCGACCTTTGCACGTCGCGACCATTTACAAACCCTGCCATGCGGTAAGCGTCGCCCGGGTGGTCAATCGCCGGCGCGGGGAGGTATGTACGGATGAATGAAAGATATTCACCGACTCGCCAGAATTTCAAAATGGGTGCAAGGTCGTGGTCTATCCCAGCCCTCACCGTTACTGCGGTGATCTTTGGCGTGATGGCAGTTGTATGCTGGCAGGACAACGAAACCAATTGGGCAATCCTTACCCAGCTGCGAGCGATCAATATCGACAGCGCCTCGTTGCAGCGGGATGTCCTCCGCGCCCGTACCGGTATGGTTACGACCTACCGGCCCATCCTTTCCAGGTTAGGAAATTTGCGAAGAAATCTGGAAAATCTTAAGCTGCGGTTTCAACAATCTCCCCTTTTGAGCGGCGACGATTTCTCTCAAATGCTGAACCAGCTGAAGGTGTCCGTGGACACGACCGATGCTGCCGTCGCAACCTTTGGCGCGCAGAACGTCCTCCTGCAGGATTCGCTGGCCAGCTTCACCCGCGCGCTCAGCATTCTTCCAGGACCGTCGTCTACGGATCAAAGGGGCCAATTCCTGAAACTGGATAACCTGATGCTGCAGTATATACGTCAGCCAAGCCCAGCTCTTTCGGGGGCGATTAGCCTTGAACTTGACAGGATCCAAAACACCCGCGGTGCAGATGAAGCCACGTTGCGCATACTTTCGCGCGAGGGGCCAATTATTCTGTCGCTCTTGCCCCGGGTAAACGATGCGGTAAACGTGATTCAGATCTCCGATGCCACTGAAATCGCCGAAAGATTGCAGCGCAGATGTCTGGAGGCGTACAGCTTGGAAAGCGTGAGGGAGCAGCGTGCACGAACCTTCCTGGGTTTTGTTGCGGTTTGCCTCTGCATCTACATCATTTCACTGGTCTACCGGCTACGCCGCAAGACTGACTGGCTAGCGAGGCGGCTGGACCACGAGGAATTGATCAAGGAGATCGGCGTTTGTTTCGAAGCTGACGGAGTCTCGGCGCCATCGCTTGAGTCCTCGGCGCAAGTTGCGCTTGAAATTATCCAGCGCTTCTTTAATGCCGATGCATGCGCGCTGGCACTGGTGGACCACGGCGACAGGTGGGCTGTTGAAACTTTCGCCGCGACGCTTCCTTTGCCGGTATGGGAGGACCGGACGCTACGCGAAATGGTCTCGCTTGCCAAGTCGAATGAACGGGCGTCGGTGTTTCGCGTCATGCCGACGCGCAAGACTGGCTGTTTTTCGCGGGAAATTCCGGGCCTCTCGATACTTCTGGCACATAAATCCACGGATCAGTTGATAGCAATTTGCTCCCTGGGCTACCAAAGCTATCATCTGCGAGCGAGTGCTGGTGAAATTCAGCTCCTCGAACTCGCTACGGCCTGTCTATGTCATCACATCGATGTGCGGCGCAAGCAAACCGAATGTGGTATTCTTGGGAGACGCCTGGAGCATGCGGAACGCCTTCAGGCAGTCGGAACACTCGCCGGTGGAATAGCGCACGAATTCAACAACATCCTGGGCGCGATCATCGGGCACGCCGAAATGGCGCAAAATTCATTGCGTCGATCTTCGGTCGCGCGAAAATACATCGAGCATATAATCTCTTCGGGCGACCGGGCCAGGCTCATCATCGACCAGATTCTGACGTTGAGCCGAAAGCGGGAACGCGTGATCACGCCGTTCAGTGTCTCGGAACTCGTGACGGAAATCGCGCCATTGTTACGCGTTGCGTTGCCACGCAACATCGACCTCAATTTCCGGTTTGACGACAAACGGACCGTGGTCGAGGGAAGTCCTCTTGAGCTTCAGCAGATGTTGATGAATCTATGCAAGAACGCGTCACAAGCCATTAATACTGACGGTCGGATCGACATCGTCGTTGACCGGATTGTATCCGGACCGAAAGCACTGGCGCATGGTATCATGCCAGCCGGTGATTATGTTCTTCTATGTGTCAGTGATACCGGTGAAGGCATTTCCGAGGCTGTCCTGCCTCACATTTTCGAACCGTTCTTCACCACGCGCGCTCGTTGCGGTGGTACTGGCTTGGGGCTCGCCGCCGTCCACGGGCAAGTCAGCGGTTTTGCAGGATACATTGATGTTGCTTCAGCCGTTGGCGAGGGGACGCGTTTTGACATCTATCTGCCGCCATCCTCTAGGGAACCCGTCAGTCCCGACACATTTTTCGGCCGCTATGAAACGCCGCGCGGGAGGGGCGAGACAGTAGCACTCGTTGAGCCTGATCTCGTCTTGCGGGAGGTTTACGAGGACAATATCGCAGCTCTGGGCTATGAGCCTGCTGGTTTTAGAACATTTGGTCAGTTTCAAGACTGGATTTCGAAAGGCAAACAAGCCGATCTGATTCTGATCGACTACTCGTCCCTTCCCAGAAATCAGGCTGCGATTGCCCTGCAGCCGGCTTTCAAGACCGCCGTCATCGTCATTGGAGAAAGTGGCCTGAACATGTCTTCCCTGGGGGACGACATGTTGAGCGCCCTGTTTCTGCCGAAGCCCTTATCTTCCAGAACCATGGCGTATGCAATTAGTCTCAAGATCAGGACACAGGGTGCTATCCGGTGATTTCCCGCACCGGAGAGCTGTGTCTCCAAAGGGCGGGCTCTCAATGCCTATTGTGAGCCGGCCGCGCGCTTCATATGACATCGAAAATAAAAAATCGAAAATCCTAGTGTAACCGAACTGCCGATAATCGTGAGCATCAAACTGCGGCATCTTTTCCAACGAAGAGGGCCCGCTTTGGTGACGATTTGAGGAGACTGGAATGCTCAGGGAAACGGTACCGCTTTCGATCGTCATGCTGGTCTGGGTGTGCCCGCCGAGCGACGCGGCGCCGCTCTCTTTTGACGAGTTCAATCGTTTCGCTCGCGAATGCGCCCCCTCCGTTGCACCATCTACGCTCGCGGCGATCGCAAGGGTCGAGAGCCGCCTTGATCCGCTCACTGTACATGACAATACCACGCGCGAAACGCTTCGCTGGAACAACCACGCACAGGCAGCACAGGCCGTGATGGAGCGCCTCAAGGCCCGGCACTCGCTCGATGTCGGTCTCATGCAGATCAATTCTGGGAATTTCTCCGGTCTGAGCCTGTCAGCCGCCCTTGCCCTTGACGCATGTACCTCATTGTCCGTCGCGGCAAAACTGCTTGGTCGCAGTTATGCAGGGGGCGAAACGCCCAGTATGAAGCAACTGGCGCTTCGCAAGGCAATCTCGGCCTACAACACCGGTGACTTCACGCACGGCTTTACGAACGGCTACGTCCGAAAGGTCGAACTCGCCGCTCAACAACTCGTCCCGCCGATCACCGGGCGAACAACGGATGATCGCGATAAGCCGCGATCCGAAGAAACATGGGATGTTTGGGGCTCATACAAACGTCTTTCTCCCGAGGGCAAGTCTGGCGGCGCGTCCGGTGCGCCAACTGTGCCTGACCGGGACACTCGCAGGATCGAAGACGACGATCGACTGCCGTTTGACTTGGATCAAGGAGGTCAGCAATGAGGCAATGCATATATAGATGTCGGCTAAACCTGAATCGGGTCGCGCTCTCGAACGCCGTGATTCGCGCCGTATCCGGTTCTGCATCTAGCATGGGAGGGGCAATGTGGTGGAGCATTTTTTCCTCAAGCCCGGCCGGCTGATGAATGAGCGTCTCGAAGAAGCGACCCTTTACCTGGCAGCGACACGACCCGCTTTGTTTCTCGGGGTGCCGCTGACTCTGGCGGGGATATTCATGATGTTGGGCGGTTTCGTCATCGTTGTCGTCCAGAACCCGCTCTACGAAGTGGTTATCATACCCTTATGGTTCTCAGCACGACTTGTCGTGGAGCGAGATTACAACGCGGCAAGCGTCGTCCTGCTATTTTTGCAGACGGCCGGAAGGAATGTCGATGGTCTGGTTTGGGGTGGCGCAAGCGTCAGTCCGAATCCAATCAGGGTTCCCGCAAGAGGCAGAGGAATGGCGTAATGCTCGGCACAAGTGGCACGACCGAAAGATCCGGTGAAGTCTATCTACCCTACGTCGGACACCTCAGCGACCATATCGTCCTTCTCGAAGACGGCTCGATCATGACCATGGCACATATCAGCGGCGTGGCGTTCGAACTCGAGGATGCCGAAATGCGCAATGCGCGTTGTCGTGCATTCAACACGCTCCTGCGCAATATCGCCGATGATCATGTGTCGCTATATGCTCACCTAGTGCGTCACGACGATGTGTCGCCAGCACCGGCGCGACATTTTCGCAGCGCTTTTTCTGCCAGCCTGAGCGGAGCCTTCGAACAGCGGGTCCTGTGCGGCCAGCTTCTTCGCAACGACCACTTCCTCACGCTAATGGTCTTTCCGCGGACAGCGCTCGGGAAGGTGAAGAGGAAGTTCGCCAAACTCTACATGAAGAAGGAAAATGAACTCGCAGGCCAGATCAGGCACCTGGAAGACCTTTGGCATGTCGTTGCCGGTGCTCTTGAAGAATACGGCCTGCGACGCCTCGGCGTTCGCGAGAAGCAGGATGTACTTTTCTCGGAGGTTGGAGAGGCGCTGCGGCTCGTCATGACCGGTCGATTTGCACCGGTACCGGTCGTCAGCGGCTCACTGGGCGCCTCGATCTATACCGACCGTGTCATTTGCGGGAAGCGGGGGATCGAGATCCGGACGCCTAAAGAAAGTTACGTCGGATCGATCTACTCGTTTCGAGAATACCCCGCGCGAACGCGACCGGGTATGCTCAACACCCTGCTGTCCCTCGATTTTCCGATTGTTCTGACGCAGAGCTTTTCATTCCTGACCCGCGCGCAAGCGCATGCGAAGCTCAGCCTCAAGTCGCGCCAGATGCTAAGTTCCGGCGACAAGGCCGTTACCCAGATTAGCGAACTGGCCGAAGCGGAGGATGCATTGGCCAGCAACCAATTTGTTATGGGATCACACCATTTGAGCCTCTGCATATATGCGAAGGATCTTGAGAGCCTCGCCGACAAAGGAGCCCGGGCCCGGACGCGACTTGCGGATGCGGGAGCCGTCGTTGTCCAGGAGGGCATAGGCATGGAGGCGGCCTACTGGTCGCAGTTGCCGGGCAACTGCAGATGGCGCACACGCCCGGGAGCCATCAACTCGCGCAATTTCGCCGGCCTGGTCTCATTCGAAAACTATCCCGAAGGTGCCCGCTCTGGACATTGGGGCGATGCGATCGCGCGCTTCCGCACCAACGGTGGAACTCCATTCGATTACATTCCCCATGAGCACGATGTCGGCATGACGGCGATATTCGGTCCGATCGGCAGGGGAAAGACGACGCTTATGACATTCATACTCGCCATGCTCGAGCAGAGCATGCTCGAGCGTGAGGGTGCGGTCGTCTTCTTCGATAAGGATCGTGGCGGTGAACTGCTCGTTCGCGCCACCGGAGGAACGTATCTCGCGCTTCGCAGAGGTGTGCCCAGTGGACTGGCCCCGTTGCGCGGCCTGGAAAATACAGCAGCCTCACGTGACTTTCTGCGGGAATGGCTTGTCGCGCTCATAGAGAGCGATGGGCGGGGCGGAATATCCCCCGAGGAGAACCGGCGGCTGGTGCGGGGTATCCATAGACAGCTGTCGTTCGATCCCCCTATGCGCTCGATCGCGGGGCTGCGCGAATTTCTGTTGCACGGGCCTGCCGAAGGGGCCGGAGCAAGACTGCAGCGCTGGTGCCGCGGCAATGCGCTGGGCTGGGCATTCGACGGCGAGCTTGACGACGTTAGGCTGGACCCTTCGATTACCGGTTTCGACATGACGCATCTGCTCGAATACGAGGAAGTATGCGCTCCCGCGGCAGCATATCTCCTGCACCGTATTGGAGCGCTGCTCGACGGGCGCCGGTTCGTGATGAGTTGCGACGAGTTTCGCGCCTATTTGCTGAATCCCAAGTTTTCAGCCGTCATCGACAAGTTCCTGCTGACCGTACGCAAAAACAACGGGATGCTGATACTCGCGACACAGCAACCCGAACATGTTCTGGAATCGCAACTGGGCGCAAGCCTGGTTGCCCAGTGCATGACGAAGATCTTTTATCCGTCGCCTACGGCAAATCGGTCGGCCTACATCGATGGACTGAAATGCACCGAAAAGGAATTCCAGGCGATCCGCGAAGAGATGGCTGTGGGCAATCGAAAATTTCTGCTCAAACGGGAGAGCGGAAGTGTCATCTGCGAATTTGATCTGCGCGAAATGCGAGAATATATCGCCGTACTTTCGGGACGTGCGAACACAGTGCGCTTTGCAGATCAACTGCGCGAGGCACGGGGAGAAGACCCCTCTGCCTGGCTGAGCGAATTCATGAACCGTTACCACGAGGCAAAAGACTGATCAAAGGTGGGAAACCATGAAGATGTCGAGACTAGTTACTGCGGCTGTTGCCGGTAGCCTTCTTTCTGTCGTACCTGCCAGGGCGCAGATGGTTGTCAGTGACCCGGTGGCAGATGCCGAAACACTGGCGACGGCGCTCGCAACGGCAGATAATCTCGCCCAGACCATTGCGATGGTGACGATGCTGACGTCGGCCTATGGCGTGACCGGCTTGCTGACCTTACTCAACCAGAAAAACCAGTATCCCGCCACGAGGGACCTGGATACCGAAATGTTCTCGGCGCAACGGCCCGCGTCGACCACGGCGCGTGCGATCGCCGGCGACGCCGACCGTACCGTGACTGGTAGTGACGCTGAAGCGGACCTGTTGCGGTCGCAGATCACCGGTGCTGCAAACAGCACGGGAATTGCAGCCGACAACCTGGAAGCGATGGACAAACGACTGAAGGCGAATGCGGAAACTTCAGCACAGCTTTCCCGCTCCCGCAATATAATGCAGGCAACTGTCACCAATGGGCTGCTCCTGAAGCAGATCCACGATGCAGCGATTCAAAATGTCCAGGCGACCAGCTTGCTGACCATGACCACTGCGCAGGCGGGCCTTCATGCGGCGGAAGAAGCGGCCGAACAACGCAAGGAGCACCAGAAGACCGCGGCCATCTTCGGGGCGCTGCCATGAGGACGCGCAACCTGTCAGTGTCGCCGATTCGCGCGCCGGGGACGCCAACAGTCCTGCCCGATACTCCGTGACAAGACAGTCGAGATCAGGTGCAAGCGATGAATTTCACCATTCCGGCGCCGTTTACGGCCATCCATACGATCTTCGATCTGGCCTTCAAGACACGTCTTGATACAGTGCTGGAGGCGATCCAGGAGAAAGTGAGCGCTCCGCTGATCGCTTGTGTTACCCTCTGGATTATCGTCCAGGGTGTTCTTGTGATGCGTGGTGAGGTCGACGTACGCGGTGGTATCACACGGGTGATCATGGTCAGTGTCGTCGTTGCCCTTGTCGTCGGGCAGGCCAACTACCACGATTATGTGGTTTCCGTGTTTGAAGAGACAATCCCGGATTTCATACAGCAGTTTAGTGGCAGCGGCCTTCCACTGCAGACGATCCCCACGCAACTGGACTCGATGTTCGCGCTCAGCCAGGCCGCATTCCAGAAAATCGCGTCCGAAATCGGACCTATGAACGACCAGGACATTCTTGCCTTTCAGGGGGCTCAGTGGGTCTTTTACGGCACGCTCTGGTCTGCCTTCGGAATCTATGATGCCGTCGGCATTCTCACGGAGGTGCTTTTGACGATTGGTCCGCTAGTCCTCGTGGGATACATCTTTGATCGCACTCGCGATATCGCGGCCAAGTGGATCGGACAACTCATCACCTACGGTTTCCTGCTGCTGCTGCTCAACATCGTGGCGACGATAGTCATTCTGACCGAGGCGACTGCACTCGCCCTTATACTCGGTGTGATCACGCTTGCCGGTACGACCGCGGCTAAGATCATTGGTCTTTATGAACTCGACATGTTCTTTCTCACCGGGGACGCACTCATCGTCGCCCTGCCGGCGATCGCCGGCAATATCGGTGGCAGCTACTGGAGCGGTGTAACCCAATCTGCCAACAGCCTGTACCGCCGCTTTGCACAGGTTGAACGACGCTAGGGTGAAACATTGCGCCAAAGGAGGACTCAATGAAATATTGCTTGCTGTGCTTGGCTATCGTTTTGACCGGTTGCCAGACGAATGACAAACCGGCGAGTTGTAAAGGACCTATTTTCCCGCTGAATGTGGGACGATGGCAACCTGCGCCGTCAGATCTTCACCCGGGTATGGCGGATGGACAGCATGAAAGGGTCTGACTATGCGCTGCTGGTAGGGCGGGAAAAGCTGGCCGAGCACTACAAGGAAGTGGAGGCTTTTCAAACCGCACGTGCGAAATCGGCGCGACGTCTCTCCAGAGTGGCTGCGGTTGTCGCAGCCGTCGCAACCTTGGGCAATGTCGCTCAAGCGTTCACGATTGCCACAATGGTACCGCTGACAAGGCTTGTGCCGGTGTATCTGTGGATCCGGCCGGACGGCACAGTGGACAGCGAGGTATCCGTCTCGCGCTTGCCTGCCACCCAGGAAAAAGCCGTCGTCAACGCCTCATTGTGGGAGTATGTCCGGATGCGCGAGAGTTACACCGCTGATACTGCCCAGTACGCCTATGATCTGGTCTCGAACTTCAGCGCCCCGGCGGTGCGCCAGGATTACCAGCAGTTCTTCAATTATCCCAATCCAGGTTCACCTCAGGTCGTCGTCGGAAAACGCGGCAGGCTGGAGGTTGAGCACATTGCTTCGAACGATGTAGCGCCGGGTGTGCAGGAAATTCGCTACAAACGGACCCTCGTCATCGACAGCAAAATGCCGGTGGTGAGTACGTGGACCGCAACAATTCACTACGAAAAGGTGAACAGCCTGCCCGGCAGATTAAGGCTTACCAATCCGGGAGGTTTGGTCATCACATCATACCAGACATCCGAAGATACCGTTTCCAACGCGGGCGCCGGCGAACCATGAAAAAAAAAGAGCTTCTCACCTTGGCATGTCTGCTGTTTGCCGCGACCGGCGTGATGGCCGAAGAAACGCCAACGCCAGGCAGACTGGACCCGCGTATGCGTTATCTGGCCTACAATCCCGATCAGGTGGTACACCTGTCGACGGCGGTTGGAGCCACTCTGGTTGTTTCGTTCGCAGCCAACGAAACGGTGACGGCAGTGGCCGTTTCCAACAGCAAGACTCTCGCGGCACTTCCACGCGGAAACTATCTGTTCTTCAAAGCCAGTCAGGTTCTGCCGCCCGAGCCGGTGGTGGTGCTGACCGCAAGCGATGCCGGGATGCGGCGCTATGTCTTCAGCATCTCTTCCAGTACGCTGGCACATCTCGATAAGGAACAGCCTGATCTCTACTACAGCGTACAATTCGCCTATCCTGCCGATGAAGCGGCGGCCCGCCGAAAGGAGGCGCAGGACAAGGCAGCCGCAGACCGCTTGCGTGGGGAAGCGCAGTATCAACGCAGGGCGGCAGATTTGCTGGATCAGCCCGCCACAACAGGGGCCACCGGAGACAGGAACTGGCACTACGTGGCCCAGGGTGATCGTTCGCTGTTGCCGCTCGAAGTATTCGATAACGGATTTACAACTGTATTCCGCTTTCCCGGCAATGTTCGCATACCCTCCATCTACACGATTGATCCTGACGGCAAGGAAGCGGTTGCGAACTATTCAGTCAAGGGGAGCTATGTCGAGATTTCTTCAGTTTCTAGTGGTTGGCGGCTGAGAGATGGTAACACCGTTTTGTGTGTCTGGAATACTGCCTACGATCCTGTTGGCCGAAGGCCGGATACGGGTACGGTCAGGCCGGATGTGAAGCGCGTGCTGATGGAGGAGAGAGGGTGATCGGGGATGATCAGCAACCGTCCCACGATATCGATGCCGGCGGATCCCTTGTCTCCGGCACACATCACCAGCGACTTTCGGGACCCCGCAAGCTGATCGTTGCAGGTCTTGTTCTTGTGCTTTCACTTGGTCTCATCTGGCTCGGCGGGCGACAGAAGAAGGCGGATGCAAACCCGCCACCGTCTCCCATGATCTCCACGAACACGCAGCCGTTTCATCCGGCACCAATCGAGATTTCACCCGATGCCCCGCCGGCCGAGAGAGCCGTCCAGTTGCCTGCTCCGGAACCAGCACGCAGTGAGCCGCAGCCGGCGGAAACACCGATCTTCGCGTATACCGGTGGCGATGACCGCCCCGGTCATGGCGCCACCGGCCGGCAAGATGACAAGGACGAAGAGCGGACGCCGCCGAACGGTGAGGTGTCTGCAGGAAGCGATGTTTCGATACGCATGAAGCCCACCGAACTCCAGCCCAGCAAGGCAACGCTGTTGCCCCACCCGGATTTCATGATAACCCAGGGAACGATCATCCCGTGCATCCTGCAAACGGCAATCGACACGAATTTGGCTGGCTATGTAAAATGCGTATTGCCCAGGGATGTTCGCGGCACGACCAACAATGTTGTGCTACTTGATCGTGGTACCACAGTCGTCGGCGAAATCCAGCGTGGTCTGCAACAAGGAGATGCGCGGGTATTTGTTCTTTGGGACCGCGCGGAGACGCCCAATCATGCCATGATTTCGCTTTCATCGCCCGGCACGGATGAACTCGGCCGCTCGGGATTGCCGGGCACCGTCGATAACCACTTCTGGCAGCGCTTTGGCGGCGCCATGCTCCTTAGTGTCGTTCAAGGGGCATTCCAGGCAGCGAGCACCTATGCCGGCAGCTCGGACGGCGGAACGAGCTTCAACAGTATCCAGAACAACGGTGAACAAACGGCGGATACTGCTCTCAAGGCAACCATCAACATACCGCCGACCCTGAGGAAAAATCAGGGCGATACGGTCTCGATTTTCGTGGCTCGTGACCTTGATTTCTCCGACATTTACCAGCTTCGCGTGACGGGTGGCGCGACCCGATACCGGCAGCACCGCCGCTGACAAAGCCAACTTTTTCGCTCACAGAACGGGATGTGATACAATGGAGGTCAATACGCAGCTGCGATTTCTTCTCAATCCGGTTTTGGAATGGCTCGACGACCCGAGGACCGAAGAGGTTGCGATAAATCGACCTGGCGAGGCATTTCTGCGCCAGGGCGGCATCTTCACCAAAATGTCCCTGCCTCTGTCATACAACGATCTCGAAGATATCGCCATTCTGGCAGGCGCATTGAGAAAGCAGGATGTCGGACCACGAAATCCCCTTTGCGCCACTGAACTTCCGGGTGGTGAGCGGCTGCAAATTTGCCTGCCGCCCGCTGTCCTGGCGGGCACTGTGAGCTTGACGATTCGACGGCCAGCTTCCCATGTTTCCGGTCTCAACGGGGTTACGGACCGTTACGATGTTTCAAGATGGAACCAGTGGGAGAGGCGAAAAAGGCGCCGGGATCAACAGGATGAAACTATCCTCAGGCACTACGACAGCGGCGATCTGGAGGCATTTCTGCATGCATGCGTCGTGGGTCGGTTGACGATGCTGCTTTGCGGCCCAACCGGGAGCGGCAAGACGACGATGAGCAAGACTCTGATCAGTGCAATCCCGCCGCAGGAACGGCTGATCACAATCGAGGATACCCTCGAACTCGTCATTCCACATGAGAACCACGTCCGGCTGCTCTATGCAAAAAATGCGGGCGGACCGGACGCTGTAACCGCCGAGCACCTGCTGCAGGCCAGTCTGCGCATGCGGCCGGACCGGATTCTTCTCGGAGAGATGCGTGACGACGCGGCATGGGCCTATCTGAGTGAAGTCGTCTCAGGGCATCCGGGATCGATTTCCACCATACACGGCGCCAATCCTGTTCAGGGGTTCAAGAAACTGTTTTCACTGGTGAAAAGCAGCTCGCAGGGCGCTGGCCTGGAAGATAGAACACTGATCGACATGCTTTCGAGCGCGATTGATGTCATCATACCCTTTCGAGCCTACGGCGACATTTACGAGGTGGAAGAAATCTGGCTCGCCGCTGATGCGCGCCGTCGGGGAGAGGCGATTGGCGATCTTCTGGATCAGCACTAGATGTTGCTCAACTTTCAAGCAGGCGAGATATGTATCGGGTTATGTTTGTAACAAATCATTTTTATGCACGCTCAGCCTCAGCCGCTGGGATCCTGGAATGAAAGGTGAACGGTTGAAACACGTTCTTGTCATTGATGACGACCTCGCGATGCGGCATCTTATCGTCGAATGTCTCACGGTTCATGCCTTGAAGGTGACTGCCGTAGCCGACAGCCAGCAGTTTAACCGCGTCCTCTCATCCGAGACCGTCGATGTTGTGGTCGTTGATCTCAATCTGGGACGTGAGGATGGGCTTGAAATCGTCCGCACGCTAGCAACAAAATCAGACGTTCCGATCATAATCATCAGCGGAGATCGCCTGGAAGAAGCGGACAAGGTCTTGGCTCTCGAACTCGGAGCCACCGATTTTATCGCAAAACCCTTCGGAACGCGGGAGTTTCTGGCACGGATCCGCGTTGCCTTGCGTGTGCGTCCGACCGTCGCGCGCACCAAGGATCGGCGCACATTCTATTTCGACGGCTGGACACTTAATCTCAGACAACGCCGTTTGACTTCGGAAGGCGGCGCCGAGGTCAAGCTCACTGCAGGTGAGTTCAACCTTCTGGTCGCATTCCTCGAGAAACCGCGCGATGTGTTATCCCGCGAGCAGCTTCTGATTGCGAGCCGGGTGCGCGAAGAGGAGGTATATGACCGAAGCATCGACGTCCTCATCCTGAGGCTTCGCCGCAAGCTCGAGCAAGATGCGGCGAACCCTCGGCTGATCAAGACTGCAAGAGGTGCCGGCTACTTCTTCGATATTGATGTGAATGTTTCCTACGGAGGAGTGATGGCTGCCTGATCTGGCGTAGCAGCCATCCGGCGGTTCGATCCCGAACCAATTTTTCCCGCGTCCGGCAGGTGCTCGAATTGTTCGGGCATCTCACGTCCTCCGGCCGCGTCCCGGTGCCTTCGCCGCGTCAAAGAATGAAGCAAGCGCGGCGGTGGCGAGTTTAAGGCCAAACGCGCGCGAAGTCTCCAGTCCGGATGGATCGAAGTGATCGCGTGCGATTTTCAGCGCCGATACGGGGAGCATGCGGGATGTCTGAACAATGACGCGTTTTTCGGAAGTTTCCTGAGGGATTGGATAGCTTTGGGAAGCCTTGCTAAACGATCCGTCCATCAGCATGGTTTCGAAATCGTCGAGCGCACGACGCAGTATCATCTGCAGAGACTTGGAAGCGCTGTATTGCAGGATCAGACTGTCATATATTTCTGATACTCCAGGCGCGGGCGGCCGCGCTGAAAGAAAAACCTGGACCTTTTCCGGCGCCGTGCTCGAATTGAGCGCATCCACAGTTCTTATCGATTGCGATTCGGGGCCGGAACGCTTGGCAAGAGCAGATGTCGTTCGTCGCTCTTCATGGCCGGCTCTTTGGGGCAACCGTGGCGCGGCTGCATCCCGGGAGAAATGTTGCAGGTCCGGATGAATAATCCCGGGTCGAGCTGCAGCAAGCCGCTTCGCTTCGTCGACGGACAGGGCCGGTTTGCGGATACCCATCTTCAACCCTCCAGGGCGTCGCCAATCAATTTTGAGATGACCACGAGTTCCTCCATCGCAATCCTGATATTCCGCTCAAGCAGACGCATCGTTGAATCAGCTCTCATGTTCAACAATGTGAGATGCAACATGCCGCGTTCCTTCATTGCGGCAAAGGCATCCCTCTCGTGCATGGGAGCCTGCACAACCGGGAGGCTCGCGAGCATGTCCGACATCGCGCGCTGCGATGTGGTCAATCGGCCGACCGGAACACGTTGTCGCAATACGGTTGTGGGAACTGCGAGGTTCTCGCTCAGCAACAGCTCGATAACGTAGCGGTAGGTCGACAATGCCTCGTCAATATCGAGCGGGGTCAACATTGTAGGGATCAGAAGCATGTTTGAGCTGGCAATGATGGTGTTGTTGAGTTCGCTCGATCCTCCATGCGTATCTGCCAACGCATAATCAAATCCCTGAAGCTCGGCGTCCTCATAGGCTGCCTCGAGAAGGGCCATCTCCTCGGCGGCGTAAACCTCGCAGCAAGGGTCCCAGGTCCCGCTGCGTATTGCATTTTCCTTCCACCTCGGCAGCGGCCGGTTCTCGTCGGCATCGAAGAGAGCCACCCGTTTGCCGTCGTTTGCAAGGGCAGCGCAAACACCCATGAGCGCAGTCGTTTTGCCTGCACCTCCTTTGAAGGAGCAAAATGTCAGAAGTTTCATTTTTTGTCCTGCCTGTGGTGTGACACTGAAATGGCGTCTGCCTGTTCGTATATTCCCGTGTTTCTTCGAGTATTCATGAGGGCATCTATTAATCGAATTTTATATTTCATTCCTGTTATATTGATCGCGAATGTAGCAATAGACGGCCGTTCCAGAAGTGTAATAGGCCTCGATCCGACAACGGTCAGCATGAATCGCACGCTTATGTCCGTGAGGCCAATACGGCGGTAGCTCGCCTCGTGCTGACGAGGACGGTACGCGCAATGTAAAGGGAGATTCCGGTCCTCCTCGCTCACTAGCCGCGAGCGCAAACGGCCAAGAGACGCCCGGCGCGGCCCGCTCCAGGCGGCTTGAACGACAAATCGTGCACGGCCCCATCCATCTCCATCCCTGCATGATCGATCGATGTTCAAGGAGATAGTAGGGACACCTCGATCCCAACTGGCATTTCAAGATGGCCAAGTGCATGTCCGCGGCAGACGTCCCAGAAACATTGGCTTGTGGCCTGGAGCGTGTGTCGACCAATATTCAGACCGCAACGCCCAAATTTTTCGACAGAACGAACTGAGGAGGGAGAACGGCGATTTCCCCACGACCATGTAGCACTTGTTCTAACTTGAACGGGAAAATCCCGGCAAGCGCGAGAGGTGAGCCGCTGCGTTTGCAAACTTTGCAACGGGGGGCACAATGCGACCACGCGAGATCCGCCATTCCTGGCAGTGCAGGCAAATCCCTTTGAAGGCTCGATCATCGACCGCGGAGGTCGAATGCGACTGACGAGATCGATGAATGGGCGGGGGAGCGCGGGTCTAAGAGCTGACCGAAAAAGAGTTGAGTGAAATCAGCCAGTTGTGATTCTGTTTGTTTGCTTAGGACAAACGGAGACCACAATGGGCTGGACTGATTTCACCCGTCGGCAATATGCCCGACGCGCAGTGCGGTATGCAAGCGATCTGACGGACCGGGAATGGGGATTGATCTCGCCTTGCCTGCCTGGACCGAGGCGGTTGGGCAGACCGCGCAGCACCGATCTTCGCGAGGTCGTGAATGCGCTGCTTTACATCGCCACGACGGGGTGCCAGTGGCGGATGATGCCCAGAGATTTTCCACCTTTTACAACTGTGCGGTCCTATTTCTATGAATGGCGAGCGACAGGGTTATGGGGCCGGATCAACCATCATCTTGTGATGGAGGCGCGTGACTTGGAAGGTCGGGAGGCCTCGCCGTCTGCGGGCGTGATCGACAGTCAAAGCGTGAAAATCACGGAACGTGGGGGAATTTCGGGCTATGACGCGGGCAAGAAGATCAAGGGACGCAAGCGTCATAGTGTCGTCGACACGCTCGGACTGATGGTCGGCCTCATCGTTCACAGCGCCGATATTCAGGATCGCGACGGCGCGCCTGCCGTCCTCAAAACCATCAGGCGCTGGCCGTGGCTGAGGCATATCTTCGCCGATGGTGTTTATGCCGGACCGAAGCTGAAGGGCGCACTGCAAAAGATCGCTGCGTTCACTCTCCAGATCGTCAAGCGGACCGATAAGGCCAAGGGGCCTCGAGGTTCTGCCGCGTCGCTGGGTCGTGGAGCGCACCTTCGCATGACTTGGCAGATGCCATATCCAGCGGCCTTAAAGTAGTTTGCGCATTCTGCCGCAGTGAAGCGAGGCATCAAGGCCCCGACCGCATCCCATAGAGCATCGATCTCTCGCTCGGCTCGGCCTCGCAACATGGCTTTCAGCTTCGAAAATGCGTTCTCGATTGGATTGAAGTCCGGGCTATAGGGCGGAAGGAACATGAGCTTGGCGCCGGCACGTTCGATGGCATCGCGGACACCGGCTATCTTGTGTGCAGCAGGGACTGCCAGGAATCCTGTGCGTGAGGCCATGATGATGGAAAGGAGAGAATCATCACATGGCTATCGACAAGGAACTTCTGGACCAGCTTTTGGCTGGCCGCGATCCGTCTGAGGTGTTCGGCAAGGATGGCTTGCTCGACGATCTGAGGAAGGCGCTTTCAGAGCGCATTCTCCATGCCGAGTTGGACGAGCATCTCGATGACGAACAGGCGGAGGGCAACGCCAATCGTCGCAACGGCTCTTCGAAGAAGACGGTGCTGACAGGTACGTCAAAGATGACGCTGTCGATCCCGCGCGATCGGGCCGGGACCTTTGATCCGAAGCTGATTGCGAAATACCAGCGTCGCTTCCCGGACTTTGATCACAAGATCATCTCGATGTATGCGCGCGGCATGACGGTGCGCGAGATCCAGGGTCATCTCGAAGAAATCTACGGTATCGAGGTGTCGCCGGATCTGATCTCTGCGGTCACCAATGCTGTTCTCGAGGAAGTTGGGGAATGGCAGAACCGGCCGCTCGAGCTTTGCTATCCGCTCGTGTTCTTCGATGCAATCCGGGTCAAGATCAGGGATGAGGGCTTCGTCCGCAACAAGGCCGTCTATATCGCGCTTGCCGTTCTGGCGGACGGCACCAAGGAAATCCTCGGCCTGTGGATTGAGCAGACGGAAGACGCGAAGTTCTGGCTGCGGGTGATGAACGAACTGAAGAACCGGGGCTGCCAGGACATCCTGATTGCCGTCGTCGACGGGCTGAAAGGCTTTCCAGAGGCGATCACCGCTGCTTTCCCGCAGACGATCGTCCAGACCTGCATCGTGCATCATCCGCCATTCGCTCGAATTCGTGTCAT
This sequence comes from Rhizobium sophoriradicis, assembly GCF_025200795.1. Lineage (NCBI taxonomy): Bacteria > Pseudomonadati > Pseudomonadota > Alphaproteobacteria > Hyphomicrobiales > Rhizobiaceae > Rhizobium > Rhizobium sophoriradicis. Next base: position 127,565 of record NZ_CP104157.1, on the reverse strand, counting down.
GGAAAGACCGAAAACCGGTTGTCCCGGCGCTGCGGGCAATCTACCGCGCCAAGGACGCCGAAGCCGGAATGAAGGCGCTAGAAGCGTTCGAAACCGGATACTGGGGTCAAAAATATCCTGCCATCGCTCAGAGCTGGCGACGCAATTGGGAACACGTCATTCCTTTCTTCGCCTTTCCCGAAAGCGTGCGTCGGATCATCTACACGACCAACGCCATCGAGGCGTTAAACTCCAAACTCCGGCGGGCAGTCCGCTCGCGGGGCCATTTCCCCAGTGACGATGCCGCCATGAAGCTGCTATATTTAGTTCTGAACCACGCGGCCGAAGACTGGAAACGTCCGCCTCGCGAATGGTTCGAGGCCAAAACCCAGTTCGCCGTCGTCTTTGGCGAACGGTTCTTCAACCAATGACGAACCGGCCTCACGCACAGAATTCCTGACAGTCCCGTGCAGGCAGGTTATCCATAATGACCACGTCTCTAATCCGGCTCAATCATCTGCTTGACCACCATCTGCGCGATCCGATCACTGACCGTCGGCACGCCCAAAACCCTTTCGCCTCCAGTCTTCTTTGGAATGGAGACGGCGCGCACCGGCGGCGGAAAGTAAGCCCCAGAAGACATCCGATTCCAGATCTTGTAGAGATTTCTCGGAAGGTCTTTGTCAAACATCTCCAGGGTCTCACCGTCCACCCGGCTGCACCACGGTTGGCTTTGACCGCTTTGTAAGCTTCGTACACTTGCCGCTTCTCAATCCGAAACGGCTTGTCTGTCGTACCTATCGAAGTCATCCTGTTTCCAGTTGTTCCAAACAATACGACCACCTGATCCGATCCCTTTGCTCCGGCCCCATTACAGGGCCCTCAACGCTCATACGGATCGGTCCGCCCCAGTCTCCTGCATCGGTACTCTCGCCTTACGGTTTCTCCGCTTGGGCTTCTCCCTTGGCATCAGGAGCCTGGTTCCTGCAGTTCCGGGTGAAAGCCTGTGTCCAACTCACGCCCCCTCTACGCCGATCGCCGCCCGCCCAATCATCAGGCACCCGGCGGACTCGTCCCAGGATGACGAAACAGTCCTGGTTTCGACGACGCTTATATTCATAACGGCGCGTCTTCGGAGGGTTCACTTTCGTTCGTCTTTCGGACACGCACCTGCTCGGATCTCGTCCGAACTTTTCATCCGGCGCTCACCACCACGGCTCTTTACCGCAGCAGCTCGGACTGGTTTGAGACCCGCTCCTGAAAGCCGATCCCGGAGGGCCATCCTCCATCATTCACGCAGCTTCACGTTACGGGGTTAGCTCATACTGAACTCCTTCCGTGCCTCTGAAGCACACTTTCGTCGATGAAGATCAGTTTCTCCGGATCGAGGTCCAATTGACCATCGAACCAGGCGCGCCGGCGCTTCAGGACGTCCGGTCGGTCCTGCTCCAGTGCGTGGGGGTCTTTTTTAAAGGTCCACCCACGGCCTCGGAGCCAGGCGCCAAGTGCGCTGCGGCTGATCTTCACCTGCCGCTCGACGGACAAGCGCTCAACCATCTCACCGAGCGTCACATCCCTACGCTCGTCGATCAACGCGACAACGAATTCCTCGTGTGCATCCACTGCCGAAGGTCGTCTCCAGCCCTGTGGCCGAGCAGTTAACTCACCCTCTTTCGCTCTTGCGATCCAGCGGATCGCTGTCGAAATCCCAACACCGAAACGAGCCGCAGCCTGCCGAGCCGACATGCCCGACGCAGACGCTTTCAAAACCCGTATTCGGAGATCATCACTCAGGGCCTGTCCCATCATCCACCTCTCCGCTGTGGATGTTGAATCAGCTTCGGTCGCTCTCGTCACCTCACAATCGATTCATCAATCGCAGGACATGCTCTAGCAAGAGTTTCAGATGAAGCGCGATAGTCGTTCAAAGACCGGGGCTCAAATGGTAGATTCCACACACATTCACTTCAATTCAGGAGGCAAAACTGTGTCCGAAGAGAGACTGCTGGCGCAGGAGCCTTGAAATTCAGAGCACGGCAAGAATGTTGATGCGGCTTACATCGCGCGCGGGGTTCCGATTGGAGCCGCTGTCTGCCGACAGTCAAGCTGAAAAGGCGGCAATTCGGCGAACTCAAAGTGCGAGTTGTTCTGAACGATCTTCGGCCGGGAACGTGTGATGTCGACCTTGCGTCGGAAGAGCCGATTGCGGCCCGGCTCCCCAGCAAAACGGCTCCAAGTCTGAGGAAAGGGTCGCGCTTAGCGCCCTGCAATCGCTCAGGCCGTTCAAGGCCGCGGAGATGGAGAACGTCGCAAGTTTTGCAGGAGAAACAACGACATGGCGATCATTAAACTAAATGCGAATAAAACCAGGCCCGTCTCCTTGCCTGAGGAGCCGCGAGAAATTCACACAGAAGCGTTCAGCATCAATCACCGCTCAAACGGTTTCACGAGTTTGGATCTCGAAATGATTGAACTGGAGAATTTTGTCCTCCGGTGCCCGCTGCCCGAAGAGAATCTCGCAGGAAGGATTTAAACGATGGATCCGAAAAGCGAAGACAATGGGGAAAATATCCCTGTGACTGGCGAGCGCGACTTCGAAAATGCTGTTGTCGTCGATCCCAAGCGTCAAAGGAAGGAAGCACTAGACTCAAGCACGACTCCTGATATCGAGATGACGGGTAGCCACGAAACTTTCGAGTTCGACATCCCCGGGACCCCAGCTCACACGGAAAATGTAAGCTCTCAGTTCGACGAGATGCTTAATTCCCAATCCAGTCATGATTCCCATAGCGTCCACGGCAATCAGTCCGAAGTGGACAATGAGTTATCCAGCCTGTTCGCCAATATGGTTTTGCCTGGCCATGATCGGCGTGCAGACGAGTATATTCTGGTGCGGCAAACTGGACCGGATGCGTTTGCCGGTACGTCTAAAGGTGATCTTGAGCATCTACCCACCAAAGCGGAATTCAACGCAAGCTGCCGCCTCTATAGGGACGGGGCCGGCAATTATTATCCCCCGCCTCTCGCATTTGAAAGAATTGACGTCCCGGCGGAATTAAGCGCGAGATGGCATAACCTTGAGCCAAAAGACCAGGATAAGGCGCGTTTTCAATACAAGTTGGAAGTCTGGAATCGTGCTCACGCAGAGATGGGCGTCACGGGTACGAATATATTCTATCAAACAGATAAGAACATAAAGCTCGATCAAAATTACAGATTGAGGCCTCAAGACAGGTACATACAAACGAAATATGGCCCCCGAGAGGTTCAGAAGCGCTACGAACACCAATTCCAGGCTGGCTCGCTTCTGCCTGATATTCTGATCAAGACCCCGGAAAATCATGTCCATCTAGTGTACAGGTCTGCCGGTGACAAGTTCGCCAATAAGTCCTTTGCGGAGTTCGAGCGGATAATAAAGACTAAGTATGGTAGTGACACCGAGATCAAGCTGAAATCGAAGTCGGGTATCATGCATGATTCCAGGTATCTGGAGTCATGGGAACGGGGAGCTGCGGATATCCGCTTCGCGGAATTCGCAGGAGAGAATCGAGCTCACAACAAAGCTTTGCCGCTTGCGACCATCAATATGGGAGGGCAGCCGGATGGGCAGGGAGGAACGACTCGCGATCGCTTCGTTAGCGTCGATTTCCTAATGCAACACGCCCCCAACTCGCCCTGGTCGCAAGCTTTGAAAAAGGGCGAGCAATGGGATCGCGTTCAAGTCCTTGCCCGCGATGGTAATCGCTATATGACCCCTGCCAGATTGGAATATTCCGATCCGGAGCATTTCGCTCAGGTGATGAATCGAGTTGGACTACCCCACTCGATGGGCCGACAAAGCTATGCGAATTCCATAAAATTTGAGCAGTTTGCCGGGCAGGCGGCAGTGATTGTTGCGAACGGCGCAGATCTACGTGACATTCGAGATCTTTCTTCGGAAAAGCTGCAACAACAGCTGACCGAGAACAACGTTCTCATTGCGGACCGAAATGAGAAAGGCCAGCGAACCGGTACCTACACGAGTGCTGCGGAATATAAGCGGCTCTTAATTAAGTTACCAGACGACGCGGCCCAATTGCTTCGCGAACCGACCGATAAATATTCGCGTGATTTTGTCCGTCCGGATCCCGTGGTACGGCCAATCGTTGATAGTCGCCGGAACTACGAAAATCGACAGCGTGGTCAAAGCATAAACGGGCTGTGACGTTCCGCCACTGCGGGAGCGATGAGACCTGTACCGTCCGAAGTAGCTAGTGAAAGAGCTCAGCCGTGGTCAGCATCACAAAAAAGACTGTCACCAAATCGCTTACAAGTGACATGCGTCGTGCCACCAAGCGCCTGTATGAGCAAATGTGTAAAGCGTTGCTTACGGAAGAGAACGCAATGAGGCGGCAGGCACGGCTCGAGATGCCGAAAAAGAAGCGAAAATATACTGTCGATATGGAGATGGTCGACAAGCTGGACGCCGGCTTTCGAGGTGAAATAAGCTATAAAATTTTTGGAAATAAGCAGCTTCGAATCGACCGCCCAAAAGAACTAACCCGTGAGCACGGTATCTTTGAAAAAACGAAGAAAGTTCTAAAGCGCAACGCAGAAACGGGCGCAGTTTATTTGAGCCTTCACGAAAAGAAGAGTTGGGCTAGGGTTACGAGCCATCAGTACGCTGAGGACGGCACTCTTCGCACGAAGCATGTAAAATATCGAGACGGGCGCTTCGAGGAAAAGTGGGAGCGGGACGAAACCGGTTCCCTTGTCCGGACACGGTATGTCAACCGAGGCAGGCTCAGTGGTCGGCTGTTTCGGCCTGTTTCTGAGGAGCTGAGTGCGCCTGAGCCTGGCGGACCAGAGAACAGACTCTACCGCAAATTGACTCGTCAAGTAGGGTCCAGGCGGGAAACATTTGAGCGGGACGACAAAGGCGGCCTTGAGCTAGTCGGCTATAAACGCCCCGGCTTTTCCAGGAATACAACGAAATCGGAAGATCGCCATACCTCGCAAACGAAGATTCGGAAACTTGGTGGGACATTCAGCAAATCTTACAGGTCCCTCCTGGACAAGGAAGGCAACGAAGTAGGCCGAGATATCCTGAGTCACCGTCGGATGTTCAACAAGAGATCGGCCATCTACGATGAGTCCACAAAGCAATTGACAAGCATTAAACACACCTTCGGCAAAATTTATAAGAGTGAGTCGCAATACCTGAGCGCTGAGATAAAGAAAGTCTCAAAAAAGATACTCGGAGTGACGGTTCGTCGGAAACTGACGGCATTGAGCGAACCTGAACTTTGCGCGCAGAGACTCCGTGTTTCGGAATCGGTCGAGCATAGGAAAGCCTGGCAGGAGCCCACCGCTATCACCAGATCTTCGCCAAGGGAGGATCCTAGCATCCCTTTGGTGTCGAAGCCGGACCGGACTGACCGAGTTCGAAACGGCCGTGGTGTCCAGACCGAAGCCAAACTCACGCTCGTGAACGACAAACCAGTTGATCTTGCTTCACAAAACTCCCCCCTATTTCTCCAACAGGCATCAGAGCAGCAGTTTGGTTTGCAACCACAATCTCCGTCGTCAGCAGTGCATTTTTCGGATTCGGCTTCTAAGGCGGAAGGGGTTACACTAGGCAAAGGTCCAATATCGCAGAGTCCTCGTCGCGGCAATGAACGGGAGGTGCGATCGGAAGAAAATCTTGACAAGTATCTCGGACATTCCGTCTCGTCAAATGAGTCTCTGTCGGAGATCACGCTTCATGGATCGCCGCAAAAACCAACACTAACCGGCTTGCGGGAAACGCCACCACACTCATCCTTGGATCTGCAATCGTCTGACGCCATAAACGATGCTCAGGCTCCGCAGGTAACTTCTTCAGCGGTCAGTCATCAGTCTGCTCCGGAACAAGAGCTCTTGAGTTTTTTGAATGGTGTGCCAGCCCCAGTGCATAGTGGCGGAGAGCGTATTGCTGAGCACAACCGAGATGTTGCTGCATCAAATGCGGCTTTTGATCCGCAGTCATTGTTCGGCGAACCAGACTTGTCACGCGCTTCGGAATTAAGGCTGGAATTTCCAGCGCAAGGCGACCGTCTATCGGATGCGGAACAGCAAGCGTTGCTGAACGGGTTGCTGGCTATACCGCTACCGGCTCGTTCTGCGAAGATGAATTCCGAACGATCGATGATTTTGGAAGGTTCACGGAGTCGAGAGCGGCCCGTGTCAGGAGGGCTTTCGCTATAGAGTGGGAAATGAGACACCCCGGCAAGGCGCTTCACGCCCTCACCCTCGGCCACACAAAGTTATCGATGATTTGTAAACTCGGAACAAATTTCTTCGATTCTGCGAAGGTCTTCTCCACTAGGATCGGGTTGTTCAAGACCAACCTGACGGAAAGACCACCGATGACCAATGACATGATGAGCGTGCGCTCCTCGGATTTTGCCGAATGACGATCCGCTACGAAACCAGGCGCAGCGATGACCATGACCTTCGAGAGCGGATGAAGGCGCTGGCGCATGAACGCCGCTGCTTTGGATATCGACGCCTTCATGTGCTGCTCATGCGTGAGGGTCGCCTTGTGAACCACAAGCGGCTCTTCCGGCTCTATCGGGAGGAGAAGCTGTCAGTGCGCAAACGTGGCGGCCGGAAGCGAGCGATCGGCACACCCGCGCCGATGCTGATCCCGATGGCAGCCACTGATCGATGGTCGCTGGACTTCGTGTCGGATTAACTCACCGATGGTCGCAGGTTCCGGGTGTTTGCGGTCGTCGGCGATTGCACCAGGGAATGCCTGGGCCTCGTCGCCGATACGTCCCTTTCCGGCCTGCGGGTTGCCCTTGAGTTGGACCGGATCATCGAGGAACGAGGCAAGCCGAAGATGATCGTCAGCGACAAATGGCAGCGAGTTCACCAGCAACGCGATCCTGCAATGGACGGATTGGACCAAGGTGGAATAGCACTACATCGCACCGGGTAAGCCGATCCAAAATGCCTTCATCGAAAGCTTCAATGGGCGGCTGCGAGACGAATTCTTGAATGAACGCTAATCTCGGCACTGACCCATGTTGCTCGCTCAGCGCTTTCAAACTGGCGCAGCGATTATAATCCTGTTTCATAACGCCCATCGTTTATGTTGTGGAAGAGAATAGGTTTTCCTGATCTGGATGCGATCCTGTGGGGTGTCGAGGGTTCTGCCGGGCGCGATCGAGGATCTGACGTGCTTGCGGGGTGGCGAGTTTGGAACGGCTGAAGATCCATGGGCCATCGGGTAGCGGATGAGCCCCCTCAATATCGCCAGCCTCGGCCGCCAGACGCGGCGTTTTGGCGTTATCCCGACCAACTTCGCCGCACCGCCCAGATTAAGCCACGGCTCGACCCCGTCGACCTGGGGACGGAAGACCGGAATCTTGCGATATGACCTCAGCGCGGTGACCCGCTCCCGTGTCCACCGATTGCCATTGCCGGTCGTCAGTCCGTTGCGATTGAGGACACCGGCAATCACATCATCATTGGCGATAAGGACGAGCTGTCGTACGGCGTCGACGATATCCTCAGGCTGTCAGTACCGGCGCAATACTCCCCAATAGTGCCGTTTGAGTCTTCCCCAGGTGCTGCGGCCATCGGTCTTCCGGGGCGCGCCCCGGAAGACCGATGGCCCGTCATCGCCGATACTCCTTCCGATGGTCGGAAGGGGATGTTGGTGATCAAGCTGAGGGAGACGATCATGATCCTGGATCTGCATCAGCAGGGGCTGACGGTGTCAGCTATTTCCAGAGAAACAGGCATCGATCGCAAGGCGGTGCGCAAGTACATAGAGCGAGGCCTCGAAGCTCCAGCCTATGGTCCAAGAAAGCCTCGGGCGACGGTCATCGACCCGTTCGCTTCATACCTGCGGGAACGGGTAAAATCCTACCCTGGTCTGACGGCAGTCGATTATTTCGAGAACTGCGTGAACGAGGCTATACCGGCGGCTACACGGCTGTGACGGATTTTCTCCGCGAGGTTCTCGCCTTCTACGATGCCATCGGCAAGGTCCTGGCGCAGGAGGGCCGCCCATGAGCGCGACCCTTGATTCCATTCCGTCCATGATCGATCGTATCCCTCATGATCTCGTCGGCCTGAAGATGCCACGTGCACTCGAAGCTCTCGACCATGTCGTTCGACGCGTCGAGCACGGTGAGCTTTCCGCCCTGGAAGCCATTGATATCCTTCTCTCCGAGGAACTCACCTTACGCGAGAACAGCCGGATCAAGACCGCACTGCGAATGGGTAGGCTTGCCACGATCAAGACGCTCGCCGGCTTCGACTTCACCTTCCAGCCTTCGCTCGATCGCGATCGTATCCTCACCCTGGCGCAGCTCGGCTTCGTCGATCGTCATGAAGCCGTTCATTTCCTTGGCCCACCGGGAACAGGCAAAAGCCATCTCGCCACAGCGCTCGGCGTCGAAACCGTGAAGGCCGGAAAGAGCGTGTATTTTACGACGCTCGCCGATCTCATTGGTTCGCTTGCCCGTTCCGAACGAGAAGGCAGGCTTCAGGATCGCATTCGCTTCTTCTGCAGGCCAAGCTTGCTGATCGTCGACCAGATCGGCTACCTGCCGGTCGTCCAAGGCGGCGGCAATCTCTTCTTTCAGCTCGTCAACGCCCGATATGAACGCGGCGCGATGATCCTGACGTCAAACCGCGGCTTCGCGGAATGGGGCGATGTGTTCGGAGATCCCGTCGCGACGGCGCTGCTCGACAGATTGATTCAGGAGATGCCGAACTCGCGGCACAGCGCCGCAATCTTCTCGCCATCCAGAACCCGCGCAACGAATTTGAGACGCTCGTCCATGAGATTACACTCCTGCCAAGGCACCTTTGCTCTCCTCGCAAAGGCCAAAAGTGTAACCCATGTCTCCGGTATGAACTGTCACCCTTCTCTCGGGAAGGACACTCACGGATCGGTCGAACATCCACGCCGGGACTTCAATAAGCCGATCAGAAGAAGCGCCAGAAAGGCTGCAGCGAAAAATAGCCGTTCCTTTGGTCAGCGCCTCATGGACGTGGACGAACTGACCGGACCAGGGATGCCACGGATACAAAAGCTCACGAACCTCCGTCCCGTGGGTGTTCTGTCGTCGTGTTGTACAATAATTTCCGGCCCTCGGCTGGATGACACCTGCCGAGTTCTCTCAAACAATCAACCCGCGACTTGATGCGGTGCTGCGCAGCCGGAATGGCCGCACCGCAACCCGCCGTTACCGCCCCGAATACAGCAACCGCTGGAACGAATTCAAAATTGGATAAAACTTAGGGGCAAGGTCAATCACCGAGTAAGCTCCCGGAAAGGGCCGCCTTCCAACGCTGATGTGAATATCGGAAGTCGTAGAACCGCTGCTGTTTGCGTCGGTGTCCAGTCCCAAGCCAGCAATCGCTCCAGCCTGCTGAACCGCAACCTGTCTCGGCTTTGGCGTCCCACAGACTGGCGTCTGCCCGCTCATTTGTTTTCGTTCTTTTAATTTGCAAGCAGTTCAATGAAAGACGGTTTCGCTGTTGTTATAATGATTGCGATTGTAATAATATAAACTGAAATTGTGGAAGTATAATATTGATTTGGGATTTAATAGGACTAGGCTTTCCATTGCTCCTGGCGGCGAAGCCCCGGACGGAACAAAATCGTTCCAATTCCATGGAGGAAGTCATGGCGCAGGCCAAACCGGCTCCGTATGATACTGCTACCGACCAGCATAATCGCGTGTGTATCGACGGCTTTAAGGTCGTAAGCACGCGTTTGCGATCGGCTGAATATGAGACCTTCTCCCACCAAGCGCGCTCGCTGGGACTGTCTGACAGTATGGCCATGCGCGTTGCAGTGCGCCGCATTGGGGGCTTTCTCGAAATAGATGAAAAAACGCGTGGTAAGATGGAAGGTATTCTTTTGTCCATGGGAACGCTTTCAGGCAATATTGCCGCCCTGTTGTCTGCTTACGCGGATAATCCGCGGCCGGATTTGGAGGCCCTGAGAGCCGAACGTATCGCTTTCGGCAAGGCGTTCGCCGACCTTGACGGCTTGCTCCGTTCTATTTTGTCCGTATCCCGCCGGCGTATAGATGGTTGCGCTATGCTGAAAGACACATTGCAGCGCTGACGTGGCACCCGCCCGGGAGCATGTTCGATGCCGGATCGACCTCAGGTTATCATTCGCATAGTACCTGATGGTGGAACTAGGACCCTCCAGCAGATCATCAATCAGCTGGAGTATCTCTCCCGGAAGGGAAAACTCGAGTTGCAGCGTTCAGCCCGGCACCTCGATATCCCCGTGCCGCCGGATCAAATCGCTGAACTTGCCCGAAGCTGGGTCCAGGAGACCGGAGTTTATGACGAAAGTCAGCCGGATGAGCGAAGGGAACAGGAGTTGACCACGCATATTATTGTAAGCTTCCCCCCGGGCACAGGTCGAGCAGATGCTTATGCGGCGAGCCGCGAGTGGGCAGCCGAGATGTTTGGGTCAGGCAACGGGGGCGGGCGATACAACTATCTTACGGCCTTCCACGTTGACCGCGATCACCCGCACCTGCATGTCGTGGTCAACCGCCGCGAACTTCTGGGACGTGAGTGGCTGAAGATTTCGCGGCGCCACCCGCATCTGAATTACGAAGCCTTGCGCATGAAGATGGCCGAGATTTCGCTCCGCCACGGCATTGTCCTTGATGCCAGCTCACGAGCAGAACGTGGTATCCTTGAGCGTCCGATGACTTACGCCCAGTTCCGGCGCCTTGAGCGGCAGGCCAGCCGGGTCCGGTTCGACGATGCAGATACGGAACAGGGGTCACCGCGTGAAGATCATCCCTTGCAGGACCAACCTGTGGATACGTTGCCTCCTGCCGGGCCTTCGAGCAAATCGAAGGCCGCAGTTCAACCGTCCGTCGCACATAACGCGTCGCCCGTTCCCTTGTTGGAGAGCGCAGGATTCGTTCCGGCGGGCAACCTCGGTGATGACGCACCAAATGCTGTCCGGGACGGCGCATGCAAGCCAAGGGACAACTCCGGAGTTCCTGGCACAGCAAACCAGAATGCGGTGCAGTCGCCAGACACCGCGCAAGAGAATCCAAAACGACGACGCGATGATGCTGGCGAGCCGAGTGGGGCAAAGGGCGGGAGATCAATTGCCACCGAGCCGGAGACAACCGCCCGGGAGCAGAACGATCGCAATAACCCCGCAACATTGCTGGCCGCCCCCCCCAGGTCACTGTCGTTGAATGACACCGCCCGTAGCGGATCGGCGACTGATTCACTGCCTGCGGTTTTCGAAAGCCAGCAGCAGAGACCGCTTTCCTCGAAGCGGGCACTTGAGGACGAGGCACCGGGTGACCGAAAACGGGCAAGGGATGGGAGCAGCCAGGATCGTCGCCGGGATTAGGACGCAGGTAAGGAGCCAATCATGACCCATGGGCAGTTCACCGATTATCGCGCGCGTCCGGCGCTGACAGTCTCGGACGACGGCCATGGAACGGCAACAATCCCGGCGCTGGAGGGGCAGATCAAGGTACGGGGCGGCGGAGAGGGCGCGGCAGTCGCGGCCGATCTGCCGACACGACCGAATGAAGGAGTGCACCCACATATCAGGGAAATGCCGGCGAGTACTGCTGCCGGCCTCATCGAGGCCGCTGCGGACTCGCCTGGCGCATTCGAAGCGACTGCAAATGTACCCGCCATCCTGCACAATAACAAAGGTGATTTCCGCGCCGCCATGCAGTACTTGCGCTCGCTTGAACCGGAACGATCAGACAGGCGCGCCGGTGAACCTGCCATGTCGCCGGAGCCGCCAGCACGGGCCGCGAAGCGACTGCGCGGAAACCAGTCCCCCGGCTGGACAGTCAAATCGGCCGTACAGCGGCAAAGCGCGCTCGGCAGTCTCTGCCAGCCGAGCAACGCCCATCCGAAGCGAGTGTATACAACATTCGGCCACCGACAGAAACAACACGGGGAAACTGGCAGGAAAGCTCATCAATTCCGGACGCCACTCCCGTCTCCTTACCCCATTCGGGTCCACCCGCGCATTGGTTCGGGAGGGATACCGATACGGATAGAAACTCGGCTGATACCATTCCGCTTGCGAACTGGGGGGTGGAGGAGACCGTGAAGCCGAAAATCTTGCGGTTCATGCGAACACTCCAACTTCCGACACGATGAGAGGTTCTCGCAGCGTGACACATACCGAAGTTCTGGACGATGCCGGCAGTACCCGCACGAAAGAACTCCACAGTCGTTTCCGCGAAGAAACGACCCCCGGATCATCTCAGGGGTTATTTCCGGGTACGCAAACCTCGCCACAAGGTCGCCACGAGGATATCCCCGACCTGAACGAAGCAGCTCTGGCCGAAATCGATGCGGCATACGACGCCCCGTTGAGAATGCCCGGGGGGACGACGAGTGTCATACCGGATATGCAGTCCGGATCAGGCGAGGCATTCCCCGGGGTCGTGGACGGGCCCTGCGTCGATCCGGAGATGCACGCTGTTAAACGCCATGGACTCTTGCCGCAAGCACCGGAGTGCGCTGCAGCGGAGCCCTGTGGCTGGCCTGGCTTCACATCGGCCGATCTTGAAAAAATCGATGCAATCGTGAGTTTTCGCTCGGACGGTTGGTCCCCGACGCGAAACATTCCGCCGAAATTCACCGCGGCTGGTCCCGACAGCGTCTCCCGGAATGGGCGCGCTGTCAGAAATTCGCCCGGGATGCCGGCCTGCGACACGGCGCACGCCGGGAATTTTCCGATCTGTCCGGCGCTGAAACGGCTCACATCAAGAAGTGTGCGCGGCTCGCAACGACCACTGCTGAAAAGGGAAAGCAACAGATATCGTCTCCGGCTGACCTGCGGTCCGGTTCAGGCAACCCATATCCCGACGCAATCAGCCGCCGGTCATCTGCCCACGATGTCCCACGATGCCAGTCAACTGACGTCATTGTGGCTCCGCGAGCCCGAGATGATCTGTAACGAACTAGTAGCAAGCGCTTGCCCGACGCCGGTTGCCTGCATCGCCAGACCACGAAAAAACGTCGGGCACGCACCCGCCAGGTTTCATGATACCGCTCCTGTTCCCGGACACCATCGTCCTAGCAGAAGGGGTAGGTTCACGCCTTTTGATGATGTGATGCTGTCGGAAATCGACGGCTGGATGAACGGGACCGCGGGAGCCGGCCACCGGCCAGCCGACCGGAACCGCGATCGCGTGAAGGTTACGACCGTTGGGTTCTGTTCTGGCAGCGCCCGGACCTCAAACGCGATTTCCGATTTGTCCCGCAGTGTTTGGTGAAGAGATGAACTCGAGCAAGAGCACGCCCCTACGTTTGGCCGTTAGTGTCGTATGCTCGCTGGCAGCCGGTCTTTGTGTTGCAAGCTTGTATGTAACGTTCCGCCAAGGCTTTAATGGCGAAGCGATGATGACCTTCAGTGTCTTCGCCATCTGGTACGAGTCGCCGCTCTATCTGGGGCATACGACCTCGGTATTCTACTACGCTCTGGCCATTGTCGTATCAACTTCAGCCGTCGTTCTACTCAGCCAACTGTTCGTGTCGCTGCGCAACCGCGAGCATCATGGAACGGCTCGCTGGGCAGAATTCGGGGAAATGCGACGTGCCGGCTACCTGCAGCGTTACACCAGTATCAATGGTGCGGTGTTTGGCAAGACCTGTGGTCCCCACTGGTTCGGCAGCTATCTGACCAACGGCGAACAGCCCCATAGTCTGGTCGTCGCGCCGACGCGAGCCGGCAAGGGCGTCGGCGTCGTCATTCCGACGCTGCTGACCTTCAGGGGCTCGGTGATAGCACTCGATGTCAAAGGTGAGCTTTTTGACCTGACGTCCAGGGCACGAAAGGCAAACGGCAACGTCGTTTTCAAGTTCGCGCCTCTGGATCCGGAGCGACGGACCCATTGCTACAATCCGGTTCTCGATATTGCGGCAATGCCTCCCGAGAGGCAGTTTACCGAGACACGCCGACTTGCTGCAAACCTTATCACTGCGAAAGGCAAGGGAGCGGAAGGCTTCATCGATGGCGCACGAGACCTTTTTGTTGCGGGTATCCTTGCTTGTATCGAGCGCGGCACTCCGACAATAGGCGCAGTCTACGACCTTTTTGCCCAGCCTGGCGAGAAGTACAAGCTTTTTGCGCAACTCGCGGAAGAAAGCCAGAATAAGGAGGCTCAGCGCATCTTTGACAACATGGCGGGCAACGACACGAAAATCCTAACCTCCTATACGTCGGTGCTCGGCGACGGCGGTCTCAATCTTTGGGCTGATCCGCTGGTCAAGGCAGCGACCAGCCGATCCGACTTTTCCATCTACGACCTGCGTCGCAGGAAGACCTGCGTTTATCTTTGTGTAAGTCCCAACGATCTTGAGGTCGTTGCGCCGTTGATGCGCCTTCTTTTTCAGCAGGTCGTGTCGATTTTGCAGCGATCCCTGCCAGGGAAGGACGAGCGCTACGAAGTTCTGTTTCTCCTCGACGAATTCAGGCATCTGGGCAAACTTGAGGCCATCGAGACCGCGATCACCACCATCGCCGGATACAATGGCCGTTTCATGTTTATTATTCAGAGTCTCTCCGCGCTGACGGGTACCTACGACGAGGCGGGCAAACAGAACTTTCTCAGCAATACCGGTGTGCAGGTATTTATGGCCACCGCTGACGACGAAACACCGACATATATCTCGAAGGCTATCGGGGAATATACGTTCAAGGCGCGCTCGACCTCCTATAATCAGACACGCATGTTCGACCAGAACATCCAGATCTCCGATCAGGGGGCACCGCTTTTGCGCCCCGAACAGGTGCGCTTGATCGACGACAGGAATGAAATCATCCTCATAAAGGGGCACCCGCCACTTAAACTGCGAAAAGTGCAATATTACTCGGATCGCGCGCTGAAGCGTATTTTCGAAGCCCAGACCGGTTCGCTCCCCGAGCCAGCGCCCCTTGTGCTGCCGGAGAACATCAATCGCGGAGACCTGGAACAGCCGACTGTCCTCGCGGCGGCGCGAGAGCCCGGCGACAAGGATTTTGTAGGCGACAATGCGGAAACCGATGGGTACAACGGCAACTGCAATCACGACAACGATGGGGCCATCGGATTTGATATCCCGTACGGCCCGATTGAAATCGACGATCTGGAGGAATACGCCAGCACAGCTTGTGTCACCGCCGATGCCGGCCCGTCTGCCGAAGTCGCTCCGGCTCTGGTTGCGCAAGAACAATTGCTGAAACGGATAATCGCGCTTCAGCAACGGTATAGGTCTGGCTCGTCAAACCCCGGGGATTGATTTGAAGCAGCGTCGTTCGGCATCATTCGATGCCGGAGTCGGTCAGATATTGCGGTTCGATCGATGCGGTGCCAGACCTAGACATGTCCTGCGATTGATGAATCGATTGTGAGGTGACGAGAGCGACCGAAGCTGATTCAACATCCACAGCGGAGAGGTGGATGATGGGACAGGCCCTGAGCGATGATCTCCTAATATGGGTTTTGAAAGCGTCTGCGGCGGGCATGTCGGCTCGACAGGCTGCGGCTCGTTTCGGAGTTGGGATTTCGACGGCGATCCGCTGGATCGCAAGAGCGAAAGAGGGTGAGTTAACTGCTCGGCAGAGCTGGCTCGGGAAATCTACACAGCTAGGATAAGTGGAATTTCTGCCTGACTTCGGCTTAGATGCCGGGAACAGGAGCACTGCTGTCCGGTTTAAATTTTGTCACCATTGGAGGCTCATCTGGCCGGGATTTCCGGGAGGGCTGTGGCGTGGCTTTAGCAGGCGGTCGATCCTTTTGCGGTGCATCAGGTTGGTGCGCACCAGGCGGGCGAAGGCCAGCGGGCTTATGATGGTGGCCTGGTCGGCCTTTGCCATCTGCAGCAGCAGATAGGCGATCAGAGCGACGGCCACCTGGATGCGCACGGCATTTTCGCTGTTGCCGAGGAAATGGCGGATCTTCAGCGTCTGCTTGACCCAGGGGAAAAACAGTTCGATCGCCCAGCGGCGCTTGTAAAGCGCGGCGATCTCCTCGGCCGGGGCAGTAAGATCGTTGGAGAAGATGCGCAGCACCTTGCCGGTTTCGATCCGCTCGCCGATCTCGCGCACCGGCCGGTTCATCGGGTTGCGGCGGCTCTTGGCCTGACGCTGCGGCAACAGGCCGATGCGGTCGAACAGGATGCCGGCATCCTCGTTTGCCGCCTGCTCGGCGCTCACCGTCAGTTTCGTGTGGGACTTTAGGCGGCTGACGATGCGGCAGCCGGCGGCGTCCAGCTTCGCCCACCAGCCGAAGTCGTAATAGCCGAGGTCGAAGACATAGGTGGCGCCGGCCTCGATCGGCATCTCCTTGGCGGCGGTGATGTCGTTGACATTGGCCGGGGTGACGGCCGCGTAGATCGGCCGTTCGGCATTGGCATCATAGACGACGTGCATCTTGGCGCCGCAGGCCTGATCGGAAAAGCGGGCCCACTGCGATCCCGCCCCGGAAAGTGGCAGACTGCTGCCGTCGATCAGATAGACCGCCTCGCCGACGGCCCGCTTGAGGCCGCGCCCGGCGCGGGCCAGCATCTGCGTGAACAACTCTGCAAAAACGGCGCTCGGACGCAGGCCGTTGGCATCGGCGAAGGTCGAGCGCGACACCGGGCGAGCGCCGAGATGGTAAAGGCGGGCACTATGGCTTTCCAGGGAGCCGACGATCTCGCGCGGGCTGACGGCACCGGCAAGCTGGCCGTAAAGCAGCGCGATCAACTGGCTCTTCGTCGACAGCCGCCGAACGTGCTTGTCGGCCTGATGCTCCTCCACAAGTCTTTCGAACACCGTCCACGGAATCCGCTTCAACAGATCATGAAAGACGCTATTGTCATGCCGCACGGTGTTGTTCCTCTTTCGTGTTGTCAGTACCGGAGCATACTCCCCAATAGTGCCGTTTGAATCTTCCCCAGGAGCTGCGCCGCTGGTCTTCCGGGGCGCGCCCCGGAAGACCAGCGGCGCGTCATCGCCGATACTCCTTCCGATGGTCGGAAGGGGGATATTGGTGATCAAGCTGAGGGAGACGATCATGATCTTGGATCTGCATCAGCAGGGCCTGACAGTGTCAGCTATTTCCAGAGAAACCGGCATCGATCGCAAGACGGTGCGCAAATACATAGAGCGGGGCCTTGAGGTCCCGCTTATGGACCGAGAAAGCCTCGCGCGACGGTTATCGATCCGTTTGCTTCATACCTGCGGGAGCGGGTGAAGACCTATCCCGGCCTCACTGGTAGTCGGTTGCTCCGAGAACTCCGGGATCGAGGTTATGCCGGCGGTTACACCGCCGTCACGTATTTTCTTCGTGACGTGCGACCTCCGGCAAATCCAGGTTTCGAGGTTCGCTTCGAGACGCCGCCAGGCGAACAGGCCCAAGTCGATTTCGCCCAGTTCCACGTCGTTTTCACTGACGAGCCAATGACGCAAGGATCGTTTGGTTGTTCTCGATGGTGTTGGGTCACAGCCGCCTCATCTGGGCACGCTTCGTCATGCATCAGAATCTGCCGACCGTCCTACGTTGCCACATCGCCGCTTTCGAGGCGATTGGTGGTGCGCCGCGGGAGGTGCTCTACGACCGGATGAAGACTGCCGTTATCGGCGAAGGTCAGACGGAGGGCATCATCTACAACCGTGCTCTCATCGACCTGGCCCGCCATTATGGATTTCATCCTAAGGCGTGCAAGGCCTACCGAGCCAAGACAAAAGGCAAGGTCGAGCGGCCGTTTCGGTATATCCGCGAAGACTTCTTCCTCGCTCGTTCGTTCCGCAATCTCGACGACATGAACGCCCAGCTCCGGCACTGGCTCGACACCGTCGCCAATCCAAGGAAGCACGCGACGACCCAGCGTGTCGTCAACGAGGCCTTCGCCGAGGAGCGGCCGTATCTGCGGCCGCTACCTCTGGCACCGTTCAAATCCGTTCTGAAGCTGGAGCGCCGCGTATCGCGGGAAGGCATGGTCAGCGTCGGCGGCAATACCTACAGCGTTCCGGATGCCACACGCAGTCGCATGGTTGAGGTCCACTCTCTCGCCGACGAAGTCCGCATCTTCGAGAACGGCACACTGATCGCCACTCATCCTGTGCTGGAGGGCCGCAAACAGCGCCGAGTCCATCCCGATCATCGACGATCGATGACGCCGCAACATAGGCCAAGGACACGAGACGAATCCCTTGTCGTCAAGCCTGCCGGCGACACCGTGCTGCAGCGGTCGCTCGCCTTCTATGACGCCGTCGGCAAAGTCCTGGCACGGGAGAGCCGCCCATGAGCGCGACCCTCGATGCCATTCCATCCATGATCGACCGTATTCGCCATGATCTCGTCGGTCTGAAGATGCCGCGCGCACTGGAAGCACTCGACCATGTCGTGCGCCGCCTCGAGCACGGTGAGCTATCTGCCCTCGAGGCTATCGATATCCTGCTGTCCGAGGAACTGACCCTGCGCGAGAACAGCCGCATCAAGACCGCTTTAAGAATGGGCAGGTTAGCGACGATCAAAACCCTTGCCGGTTTCGACTTCACCTTCCAACCTTCCCTCGACCGAGATCGCATCTTCACCCTGGCCCAGCTTGGCTTCGTCGATCGACACGAGGCCGTGCATTTCCTCGGCCCACCTGGAACCGGTAAGAGTCATCTTGCCACGGCGCTCGGCGTCGAAGCCGTCAAAGCTGGAAAGAGCGTCTACTTCACGAACCTTGCCGACCTCATCGGTTCGCTGGCCCGTTCCGAACGGGAGGGTCGGCTTCAGGATCGCATTCGCTTCTTCTGCAGGCCAAGCCTGCTGATCGTCGATGAGATCGGCTACCTGCCCGTCGTCCAGGGCGGCGGCAATCTATTCTTCCAACTCGTGAACGCCCGATATGAGCGAGGTGCGATGATCCTGACATCAAACCGCGGCTTCGCTGAATGGGGCGATGTCTTCGGCGATCCAGTTGTCGCAACGGCGCTGCTCGACAGACTGTTGCATCATGCCGTCGTCGTTCAGATCGAAGGATCGAGTTACCGATTGCGCCAGCATGCCGAACTGATGCCGGAGCATGTTCGCTCCAAAGCCCTCATCGCACCACCGGCATTCGCCCCACCTCAAAAGCCGCGCGGGCGGCCGCCGAAAAATCCTCAATTCTCCCTGGCATCCACGTCGGCATAAGTGGGGAATTTTACTTCGGCACTTCTGGGGAAAATTACGCGGCATTGACACGTGTCCGAGATCGTCGCGAAACGCTCGAACATGAGTAGAATCAACACCGTGCACCATGTCCACTAAATTTAAACCGGACAGCAGTGGAACAGGAGAGACCATGACGAGAGACCGCGCCGGAACCATACCCGGCCTTCAAGGCAAAGGTGGCGCTTGCCGCCATCAGGGGCGAGCAGACGCTGGTGGAATTGTCCCAGCAGTTTGACGTGCACGCCAACCAGATCAAACAGTGGAAAGACCAGCTCCTTGAGGGGGCGACAGGCGTTTTCGGTGATGAAGCGAAGGCGGAACCGGCGGGTCCAACCGTGGATGTCAAAACACTGCACGCCAAGATCGGCGAGCTGACACTGGAGAACGATTTTTGTCCGGTGCGCTCGGCAAGGCGGGATTGCTGGGCGGAAAGAAATGATCGACCGCGCACACAAACTGTCGGTCGTGCGCCAGGCGAAGCTTCTCGGCTTCAGCCGTGGCAGCGTCTACTATTCTCCACGTCCAGTGTCGGGTGGCGATCTTGCTCTGATGCGCCGATTTGATGAACTGCATCTCGAATACCCGTTTGCGGGAAGTCGGATGTTGCAGGGGCTTTTGAGGGGAGAAGGGCTGGAAGCTGGGCGATTGCACATTGCCACGCTGATGAAGAAGATGGGCATTGAGGCTATCTACCGCCGCCCAAACACTTCGAAACCGGCTCCCGGTCACAAGATCTATCCTTATCTCCTGCGAAAACTGGCGGTCATCGGCCCAACCAGGTATGGGCAATGGACCTGACTTACATCCCTATGGCACGGGGCTTCGTCTATCTCTGCGCCGTCGTCGACTGGTTCAGTCGTCGGGTTCTGTCGTGGCGGTTGTCGATCACGATGGAAGCGGACTTTGCATCGAAGCGGTCGAGGAAGCGCTTGCTCGTTACGGCAGGCCGGAAATCTTCAATACGGATCAGGGATCGCAGTTCACCTCCATCGACTTCACGGCGGTGTTGAAGAAGGCCGAAAGCGCCATCTCGATGGACAGCAAAGGCGCATGGCGGGACAACGTCTTTGTCGAGCGGCTCTGGCGGTCGATCAAATACGAGGAGGTTTACCTCCACGCCTATAAAACCGTCTGAAGCTCGCGCTGGCATCGGCACCCGACGCCCACATTCATCCCTTGACCGGCAGACGCCGGATCAGGCTTACTTCAACGCGCTGGCACCGATGATTGTGGCAGCATAATCGAGGCGGAAATCCACTTAGAAAAACGCCCGAAGCTGTTCAGACAAACCGAGCCAGCTCTGACAACATTCTCGAACGCGACATCAGGGTTTTTGCGACGGGAAGAAAATCGTGACTGTTCAGCGACACTGCTGACAGAGCCAAGGTCAGCGCAGTGATCTATAGTTTGATGCTGACCTGCCGCGCCTGTGGCGTCGACCCTCTGATCTGGCTGCGGCACGTGCTTACTGAGTTGCCGCAGCGAGACGACTACGCCGACATCGGCGACCTGCTACCGATCAACTTCTCGAAAACCTCCGCCGCCTAACGGAGCCGGATATCGCTACCGATGCGAGGCGGCTCCAGCGGTGCCGCAGCCGTCAATGCGCATCGAAAATCGCGCTTACCAATCTTCGGCAGGATATATCCTGATGTATATGCCGTGCGGCTGGTGGCAACGCTTTAGGGAGATCAATTTCTTAATGGTAAGTCACGGGGTGCATATCCAAGCCCTCTTGCCCTCGAAAAGCCAACAAATGTCACCGTCAAATGGCGTGGAATGACCTTTGATATCACTATCCGTCGCTGTCGAGCTGCAGATATGCTTAAGCAAAGGGCCACACAATTATTCGATAGCGTTTCGATCGTAAAAATGCCATTATTCGTTTCGAGTTCCTTGATTAGTTAAGCTATATATATCACCTCACCTTTTCTCATTGCTACAACGACGCATTCTTCATCATATAGAAAATTAAACAAATCTCTCCTATCTTGCAAGTATGGTATGGCTAACCTACAAATTGATGGATAATGAAGTTTATCACATGCGGAATGCCCTGTTCGACGCTACTAGGAGCTACGCAGTTCATAAGAGAGGGACGGTTAGAGTCAAATACCTTTATCTTGAGAGTGCGGATGCAGAACGCTCTGTGGACGCTGGACGGTTGGTCGGAACCGGAACATATGAAGTTCAGACCTACCCTCCGTATGCCGCTCCTGTTGATGCAAAGCCCTGGTTCATCGTTGTTGACAGCAGCGCAAACCTGAATGGCGCGATTGATGTGATAGCATGGGGGAGAGCGATAAGGTCATGATCGAAATCCCCGCTCATTGACCTGGCGCTTATGGAGTGTTTTGCGGTTTGTTGCTTTTTGCATGTGTTTGTTTCCCTTAAAGTCCTTGTATTTAACCGTCATATGCGGCGGGTAATAGATTATTATCAATAAGTCAGGTCAACAATATGCTTGTGTTGATTATTTCTATGCTTCCGATGCTTGGCGACCGCTGATCGAGCAGCCACGGACGGGCGCGTCACGCCACTATTATACTATATTTCTATTTATCACCGCTTTACGATTATTTGGCGTCGTAAGTTTGAGACGATGAGTATTTTCCTATTGCCTCTCGTTATTCTAATCAATTAACTCCAAGTAAGTTCAAGGAAATACTATTCTGGTATTGAACGACCAGGCCTTCTATCGAACCCGTGGAGTGCGAGGCGGGGACCGTTACCCGACTTGGCCAATCAGCAAATCAAGGCAGTCGGTCGTCGCCGGAAACTCTTATGCCTTAAGACATAAACAATACAGATTATCCAAAAGATATATATAAAGAGTCACATTCATTAATTCGAATAAGAACATAATAAAATTAACGTGAAAGGAGGCGTCAGCATAACACAGTACCCTCATAAAAAACAATTAAATAAAAGTGGCGGCGCAAAAACAGCACACGCCGCCATACATCTTGAAGATAACAGAAATACAACACGCACTCAATTGAGCCAACGGTGCGGAACCTCGATTTGGCCGTAAAAAGAACAATCATCCTGCTAAGCTCCCTGAAAGACGGCCGGCCATGATTGCAGTTGGTAATAAGTTTTTCCACTTATGATCGCTAAAGAATGTCGGCGCCTCCCAACGAAGACGGCGCGATCGCTATAGTAACGTAACCAAGGGGAAAACTGGGTAAGGGCAGAATGCACGTTTTGACTCACACCAAAGGTTTACCGCATGACACTTGATGTCGTTTGCTAATTAGGTTTGCACTTATTTAATGGACATTGCGTTTGCCAGTTATCCGCGCTCTGCGTAGTTGCTTACGACAATAATGACGGATCAAAAATAGCCTCAAAATTAGCGGGCATTAAGAAAGTTGTAGTACTAAACAAGATAGAATTTTATTTCAACAATTGAAATATGATGCTCTGGCATCAACTTACAAGTACAAGAGCGATAAGAAACATAAGCGGGGATCCTAAACCCCTGACTGAAGAAAAACAAACTCGCCGGGCCCACATGGCAGCCTGCTTCGAGGCGCGTCTACTCATGCGAAAGCTCTGCCGAGGAAATAGCAAGAACGAAAGCGATGAAGGCCAGAGCACCGCCTATAACATAAAGGCCTTTGCACAGCGCCACGAGCGCGCCAACTGCAACCATCAGCGCAAACGTCATGCCGGGGTTTGGTGATTTTAGGTAAGATTATGGTTGAGGGGAGAGAACCAAATTCGTTCTTCGAAAACGTTCGACGCTTAGTAGGCAGGGTAAGGATGGAGATTGTCTTGGAATGCCAGAACCAATGAGGCTTATATAGGGGATTTCCGGGTGCGCGAGTGACTCCAGGCATTCTGGCTCTATGACCAAGGGTTGTCGCATGGCTGTTCGTGTCTGGAGAAGGGCGCCCTACCTCATTGAGCCGCATTTTTAAAATTTTCAATCGGCAGATATGCCGTTTCGGTGCAATGAGAAGGCATTTTGAATGCCTCTCGTACCTCGCGAAGAGCCGCAGCTTCTGTGCAGTCCTTGGATGACGCTGAAGGTAGAGATCGCAGCTTTAGGTTCTGCCATAGGGCTGCCCGAATAGAGGCAGACCCCTGACCCATCCCACCAGACTATCTTGACCCGGTCTCCACAGCGCGCTTCATAATGCATCCCTCCATCAAATTCCGGGCAACCGGACGACTTTGATAATCTTCATAAAATGTTTGGCAGGATATATAGACATGTCAATTTCAATGGTTCCTACATTTCTAGGTTTCTGTGCATTGGAGCGTGTGTTTTGTAAGCCCCCCGGCCTGAGACGGTGAGCACATTGGTGCCCATGATCGTGTCGGAGGCCGCGCCGGCGGTCCAACCCGCCGTGACGGAAGCGCCGGCCCCGCCGCACCCCCGCCGGAAGCGCAGCGACGTCACGATCGAACTGGGTCGCGACCGACGCGTCCGCATGGACGCCGACATCGACACAGAAGCGCTTCATCTGCGATGATCCCCATTCCGAGCGGCGTGAAGGTCTGGCTGGCGACGGACCATACCGACATGCGCGCAGGCTTTCCCGGATTGTCGCTCTTTGGCCGTATGGGAGTTGCGCCGCGCCAAGCAGCTATTAGCGGGGCGGTAAATCTTCCAAGGCCACCTCCAACATTCAAGCTAATCTTAGCCCGGCCGCGCCGCAGACACCTCCGCCGGCTGTCAGCCGTTTCGACGATGGTCTGGGAAGGGAGCCGTCGTCAAAATGCCCTGTCTCCCTCGTTTGCTCAGTAGCTTCACGCTGTGCTTTCGTCGTCAAAGCCGGAAGGAAAAAGCATGACTAAAGAACTGCATACGACATAAGAGAGATGCGACAGTCGCCGCCTCTTGGGATGCTGGCTAAACGTCAACGTTTTGAAGGAAGACTGGCGACGTGCACATTCGATGTCGCCCCCGGCACTGGGGATCGTCTCATCTGGGTTGGCGCGCTGCACGTGGCCGCGTAAAAAACGGATTCTCTCAACGGTTTGGTGCTTTTTCAAGAACGACTGGCATCTATTGCTCGATCCATCTCCACCCTATTGCAGAAAAAGGTAAATGTCGCTCTGCATGCCTGATGGCCCCAGAGTGGCCGTGTAGGGCACACCATGGATACTGAAGTTGGTCTGGGGGTTGTCCGCGCTCGGCAGCAAGTCATCCCAGTACATTGCAAGCCGAAGGTCCTTCGGTGCCGGTTGATTGCCGTGTTGTTGCCAGCTCGAGAGTCTCCGTTGCGGCATCGACGTCTTGCTGCCCCGAACCCCTCTCCGGCGCCAGCGACTGCGGCGTCACTCGCATCGAACCGCCCACGGAACTGCGACGCGGCACACGGTCGCCGGCGCTACTATCGTGCGAACCGCCGGTTCGAGAGCTGGGCGGCATTCGAAGCGCATCTGGACCGGTGGGTACGCGATGTTGCCGACCAGCGTGAACACGGCACGACTGGCATAGCGCCAGCGGAACGCTTTGCCGCGGAGGCTGGGGCGCTTCGCCCGCTGGCTGGCCGCGCGCCGTTCGGGCAGTTGCGGGATCTCATGCGCAAGGTTCAGGCCGATTGCGCAATCGACCTCGACACGAACAGCTACTCCGTGCCTTGGCGTCTGATCGGCGAGAGCGTTCAGGTCGTGGTACTGGCAGGCCGTGTGATCATCCGTCATGCGGGCCATGTCAATGCCGCGTAATTTTCCCCAGAAGTGCCGAAGTAAAATTCCCCACTTATGCCGACGTGGATGCCAGGGAGAATTGAGGATTTTTCGGCGGCCGCCCGCGCGGCTTTTGAGGTGGGGCGAATGCCGGTGGTGCGATGAGGGCTTTGGAGCGAACATGCTCCGGCATCAGTTCGGCATGCTGGCGCAATCGGTAACTCGATCCTTCGATCTGAACGACGACGGCATGATGCAACAGTCTGTCGAGCAGCGCCGTTGCGACAACTGGATCGCCGAAGACATCGCCCCATTCAGCGAAGCCGCGGTTTGATGTCAGGATCATCGCACCTCGCTCATATCGGGCGTTCACGAGTTGGAAGAATAGATTGCCGCCGCCCTGGACGACGGGCAGGTAGCCGATCTCATCGACGATCAGCAGGCTTGGCCTGCAGAAGAAGCGAATGCGCTCCTGAAGCCGACCCTCCCGTTCGGAACGGGCCAGCGAACCGATGAGGTCGGCAAGGTTCGTGAAGTAGACGCTCTTTCCAGCTTTGACGGCTTCGACGCCGAGCGCCGTGGCAAGATGACTCTTACCGGTTCCAGGTGGGCCGAGGAAATGCACGGCCTCGTGTCGATCGACGAAGCCAAGCTGGGCCAGGGTGAAGATGCGATCTCGGTCGAGGGAAGGTTGGAAGGTGAAGTCGAAACCGGCAAGGGTTTTGATCGTCGCTAACCTGCCCATTCTTAAAGCGGTCTTGATGCGGCTGTTCTCGCGCAGGGTCAGTTCCTCGGACAGCAGGATATCGATAGCCTCGAGGGCAGATAGCTCACCGTGCTCGAGGCGGCGCACGACATGGTCGAGTGCTTCCAGTGCGCGCGGCATCTTCAGACCGACGAGATCATGGCGAATACGGTCGATCATGGATGGAATGGCATCGAGGGTCGCGCTCATGGGCGGCTCTCCCGTGCCAGGACTTTGCCGACGGCGTCATAGAAGGCGAGCGACCGCTGCAGCACGGTGTCGCCGGCAGGCTTGACGACAAGGGATTCGTCTCGTGTCCTTGGCCTATGTTGCGGCGTCATCGATCGTCGATGATCGGGATGGACTCGGCGCTGTTTGCGGCCCTCCAGCACAGGATGAGTGGCGATCAGTGTGCCGTTCTCGAAGATGCGGACTTCGTCGGCGAGAGAGTGGACCTCAACCATGCGACTGCGTGTGGCATCCGGAACGCTGTAGGTATTGCCGCCGACGCTGACCATGCCTTCCCGCGATACGCGGCGCTCCAGCTTCAGAACGGATTTGAACGGTGCCAGAGGTAGCGGCCGCAGATACGGCCGCTCCTCGGCGAAGGCCTCGTTGACGACACGCTGGGTCGTCGCGTGCTTCCTTGGATTGGCGACGGTGTCGAGCCAGTGCCGGAGCTGGGCGTTCATGTCGTCGAGATTGCGGAACGAACGAGCGAGGAAGAAGTCTTCGCGGATATACCGAAACGGCCGCTCGACCTTGCCTTTTGTCTTGGCTCGGTAGGCCTTGCACGCCTTAGGATGAAATCCATAATGGCGGGCCAGGTCGATGAGAGCACGGTTGTAGATGATGCCCTCCGTCTGACCTTCGCCGATAACGGCAGTCTTCATCCGGTCGTAGAGCACCTCCCGCGGCGCACCACCAATCGCCTCGAAAGCGGCGATGTGGCAACGTAGGACGGTCGGCAGATTCTGATGCATGACGAAGCGTGCCCAGATGAGGCGGCTGTGACCCAACACCATCGAGAACAACCAAACGATCCTTGCGTCATTGGCTCGTCAGTGAAAACGACGTGGAACTGGGCGAAATCGACTTGGGCCTGTTCGCCTGGCGGCGTCTCGAAGCGAACCTCGAAACCTGGATTTGCCGGAGGTCGCACGTCACGAAGAAAATACGTGACGGCGGTGTAACCGCCGGCATAACCTCGATCCCGGAGTTCTCGGAGCAACCGACTACCAGTGAGGCCGGGATAGGTCTTCACCCGCTCCCGCAGGTATGAAGCAAACGGATCGATAACCGTCGCGCGAGGCTTTCTCGGTCCATAAGCGGGACCTCAAGGCCCCGCTCTATGTATTTGCGCACCGTCTTGCGATCGATGCCGGTTTCTCTGGAAATAGCTGACACTGTCAGGCCCTGCTGATGCAGATCCAAGATCATGATCGTCTCCCTCAGCTTGATCACCAATATCCCCCTTCCGACCATCGGAAGGAGTATCGGCGATGACGCGCCGCTGGTATTACGGGGCGCGCCCCGGAAGACCAGCGGCGCAGCTCCTGGGGAAGATTCAAACGGCACTATTGGGGAGTATGCTCCGGTACTGACAGGCCAGGTCGTGGCCGATCATGTCCTGTGCCAGGGCCGGCGGCAACGGATCGTGGACCGGTCCCATTTTGTCGGCGTGACCGGTGCCGAGGGATCCGTGCGTACAGCTCCCTTGGAAATGCCTCCGGCCACCTTGCTGCGGCCACTCGCGGAATACGAGGCGGTTGTTGGAGGAGGATGGTGATGGCGAACGTGGATCACGACCTACTCATCGCAACACTCGATCGACTGAAACTTGACGGCGATCCGCGATCAGCTCGACACTCTGCTTGACGAGGCGGCCCCGCTCGAAGATGAACTTGCGCGAAGCTCTGACATTCCTGGTATCGCGAGAGATCGCCCGGCGCGATGAGCGGCGCATCTCCATGTCGAGTAAAGTCGCACAGTTCCCGTTCGTGTGCGAACTCGACGGCTTTGAGTTCGAGGCGCAGCCGTCGCTTGATCATGGGCAAATCAGGGAACTGGCGACCTGTCGCTGGATCGCTCACGGCGATACGGTGCTATTCCTTGGGCCTCCTGGTACCGGTAAAACCCACCTTGCTGTCAGCCTTGGCCGCGAGGCGATCCGCCAGAACTACAACGTGCAGTTCGTCACAGCCGCGACGCTGGTGGCGATGTTGGCCAAGGCCCACATCGACGGCTCGCTCGACAAGCAGTTGGCGATCCTGGCTCGTCCGAAATTGCTGATCATTGACGAGCTCGGCTATCTTCCCTTCGAGGCGAATGCAGCGCACCTGTTCTTCCAACTGGTGTCCCGGCGCGCTTTTCGCGAAGCCGATAGCTGTCTCCTCGGATGGTGATCACCGTCGCTTGAAACAAGCGAAACGACCAATCAATGGAGGGGGTCAATTCCTCGCTTCGCTTGACACCTGGCGGGCATGTCGCCTTGATTTCTCATCGACGAAACCACGGTCGGACGCGAACTGAAAGCTCCCGGCTTTGCCAAGCTGTCGCCAGAAGGTCTAGCCTATTCCAATCGGACTGCTTTCGTGTAGAAGGGCCCGGGTAAAATAGAACTGCAACGAAGCACGTTTACAGAGCCATAGTTCTTGTTGGCCTTGTTTCTGTCATAAAACTCGCAACTTATGACGAGTGTTGCAAACACAAATGCAATAGTACAGCGCCAGGCCAAGTATGCCAGACTTGATCACTCGTCGACCTCGTCGTTGTCGCCCATTGGAAGCGGCACATCAAGGACCGCAATTACGTCAAAGCTGTCGCCAGCCTTCCGTCTCTTTGTATGCCCGACCAGATTTCGAAGAGGCAACTTGGCGCTTGGATACAATGTGAGGTGAAAGGTGTATCAAACGGACCAAGCATTCCGTTCAGTGAAAAGGCGTTCTTTGACGAGTACGTCGTTTTCAATTCACTATCCTGAACAATTCTTGGCTCTCTCTGAGCCTCTGAGCTACCTAGCTTTCCGCGTATAAAAAATCCTTTATTGTTTTGCGTTCCGAAGAGCCACGCAACCTTTCCAAAGGTGAAAAGGCACCAGATTCTAAATAGGTTTCACTAAGAGCCCGATTCAAAAGTTCATTCGTATATCCAATACCTTGCGATGCGCCTTATGAGCATTCTGATTGAAGGTGAGCGTACGGTGAGCTGTTTTTGCTGATCGGCCAAATCAGGCGATGTTCTGGCATTAGAACCAGCATTAGTGCTGACATTAATACCAGAACGAAGAGGTTTCATGGCTCGCATAGAGATCATGTCCGGTACCGAGCGCAGACGGCGTTGGTCGGACGAGGCGAAGCTGAGGATACTTGCGGAAGCTGATGAGCCCGGTGCTCGCATTGGCGATGTGGCGCGCCGGCACGACATTCATCCGGGCCAGATCCGCTTGTGGCGGCAATCATTCAACTATGCCGATCGGCCGACGGTGTTCCTCCCGGTGGAAATCACGGAGGAGGTTGGCGTAAGCCAGCCGTCTACCGCATCAACAAGGCCGACGATCGTTGAGATCTTGCTTCGAAACGGTCGGAGCTTGAAGGTTGCGGTTGACGTTGAGTTGAAGCTGCTTGGCCCGCTCGTCGCTTGCGTGGAGGCGGTATGATCGGCCCATCGGGGAATGTGAGGGTCTATCTGGCCTGCGGAGTGACCGATATGCGGCGTGGCATTGATGGTCTGTCCGCGCTGGTCGAGACGGTCGTGAGGGAGGCACCGGGCTCGGGCGCAATCTTCGGCTTTCGCGGAAAACGCGCGGACCGGATCAAGCTTCTTTGGTGGGATGGCCCAGGGGTTCTGTCTGTTCTACAAGATTTTGGAGCGCGGATACTTTCCCTGGCCGACGGCGAAAGAGGGTGTAGCGCACCTGACGCAGGCGCAGCTTTCGATGCTCGTTGAGGGGATCGATTGGCGACGCCCGGCGTGGACTTCCGCTCCCGGCCGAACGGGATAAAAGCTATATTTTGCAGGGGCATGGGAAGCTTAACGCTGGTGCGTCAGAGGCAAATCGGCTAGTTTCGCGGATATGGAAACAGCGCCGCTGGACAGTCAGGACGAGCTCAATACTTTGCGCGCACTCGTCGCGGAACAGGCGGCAAAACTTGAGAGCCAGGAAGCCGAGGTCATCAAGCGAGACTCCATAATCGGGCTTCTTCGCGCGCAACTGGAGCTTCTCCGACATCGGCAACATGGCGCGTCTTCGGAAAAGATCGACAGGAAGATCGAGCAATTCGAGCTGATGTTGGAGGAGATCGAGGCCTCCCGGGCCGAGGCTGAACAGCGCTCCGGGAAACCGCCTCTGCCGGAGTTGGACGACGCATCCGAGAAGCCGAAGCGCAAGCCTCTACCCGATGATCTCACCACCGAAGAACTGGTCTATGCAGCTCCCTGCAATTGCCCGACCTGCGGTGGCACTTCGTTCCTGAAGGCGGCCGACAGAGTGGTCCAGGTGCTGGAGCACGTGCCGGCGTCGGTCAAGATTGTCCGGCATGTCGAGAAGCGCATGATCTGCAGGGAATGCGATACGACAGTGGCTGGCGAGATGCCGACCTTGCCGATCGAGCGCGGCAAACCCGGGCCGGGGCTGCTCGCCCACATCATGATCGCCAAATTCGACGATCACATTCCCCTTTACCGCCTGTCAGAGATGTACGACCGGTTGGGGATAGACATCTCCCGATCCGTAATGGCCGACTGGGTCGGCCGGGTATCTGCATTGCTGACACCACTTGTCCTGTTAATCAGGGCCCATATCGCCGCACTCGACCGAATACATACGGACGATACCCCGGTCGATGTTCTCGACCCCGGGCGGGGCAAGACAAAAACCGGCAGGGTCTGGGTCTACATCTTTGACGGCAGTGGCTATCAATCCGCCACTCCCGCAGCCATTGCCTATTACTACAGCCCCGACCGCAGGGGCGCACATCCGGCTGATCACCTGGCAAGCTTCAGCGGCGTCATGCATGCCGACGGCTACGGGGGTTACAAGAAGCTCTATGGCAACCAGATCATTGAAGCCGCCTGCATGGCGCATGTGCGCCGCAAGTTCCATGATGTGATAAAGCTCAAGCCGTCTCCGATCGCTGAGGAAGCGCTGTCACGCATCGGCGCTCTCTACGATATCGAGAACCGTATCCGAGGCATGTCGGCTGACGAGCGGCGCACCCTGCGCCAACACCATGCTCGGCCTGTTCTGGACGAACTCAAGGCCTGGATCGAGGCGACACTCTCGACTTTGCCTCAGAAGCAGAGGCTGGCCGAGGCGATGCGATATGCCCTGTCGCGATGGGCAGCCTTAAGCGTCTACATCGACGATGGCCGTGTCGAAATCGACAACAACATCGCTGAACGAGCCATGCGTCCGCTTGGAATTGGAAGGAAGAACTGGCTGTTTGCCGGCTCGGACAAGGGCGGCGAGCGCATCGCCAACATCCTCACCATCATCGAGACGGTCAAACTGCAAGGCCATAATCCAGAGGTCTATCTGACGGATGTCCTGACCCGGATCCAGGATCACCCCGAAGACCGAATTGAAGACCTCCTGCCTTGGAACTGGACGCCGGCAAAAGCTCGATGCGAGGCCGCCTGATGGCGCGCTCGAGGTTCATCTACACACTCAGCCAAGTCGCCGGCATGATCGGCGAAAACCTCGAACTGATCGAAGAAGTGACCGCAAACTCGGACAACATCTCCGAAGGCGAACTGGTTTACGTCGGCGATGGCAGTGAAGACGGCACGAAGGGTCTGACCGAGAATGGCATCGAAGAACTTCAAAGCCTACTCGCGATTGAAGCGATTTGCGCCCATGCGGTTGCGCTTTCGATCGATTTCTCCCAATCCTTGGCGAGACGGCGGCAGCGTCCAAGCCAGGCGAAAGTCCTTTCCACCACCCATCTCTTGGGCAGGACGACGAAGCCCTTGGCGTGATCCGAACGCTTGACGATTTCGATCGTCCAGTCACCATGGCCGCTCATTGCTCGCCTCAACTTGGCTCCGGCGTAGCCACCATCGGCGAAGATGTGGCGCAGCCACGGAAAACGGCGGCGGATCGCCTTGAGGACATGGGGTGCGCCGTCGCGATCCTGTATGTCGGCAGCATGGATGAACACGAAGATCAGAAATCCAAGCGTATCGGTGACAATCTGACGCTTGCGGCCCTTAATCTTCTTGCCTGCATCATAGCCGGATATTCCGCCGCTTTGCGTGGCCTTGACGCTTTGGCTGTCGATAATCCCTGCCGTCGGTTGCGCCTCCCGTCCCTCGATTTCCCGCGCCGCCATCACCAGAAGCTGGTTGATGCTCTGCCACAGTCCGATCGCGCGCCAAGCATAAAAATAACCGCGCACTGTCGAAACCGGCGGAAAATCGCCCGGCAGTATGCGCCATTGGCAGCCGCTCGAGGCGATATAGAGGATCGCCTTCGCGACCGAGCGCATATTCGTCGTCCGACGCCGCCCGCCACGACGCGCTGGCGGGATCAGCGGTTTGATCAACGCCCATTCCCGGTCCTTCAAATCACTTGGAAAACGAAGCACGTCTCGGTTATGCTCACGGCGAGCGATAGCAGTCCAGCTCATCGAAACCCCATTTGATTTAGCACCAATAGGGAATCACAACTGCCTGTTATCGCTCAACTTCTTTTAAATCGGGCTCTCAGGCATTGGCAGGATATATCCTGATGTAAAACATCGTGTGAGTCTGGAAGGTCCACTTCCGGCTCATGTTTTACATCGGAGATGTCGCTTTCAGTCTATGTAACAAGGTTTTAAGTTCTTGCTAGACAGTGATGCGCCCTCCACCTCGCCACCGGCCGCTTCCATCGTGAGATACGGCGGCCGTACCCTTTCCAACTGTCCTTCGGTGGTGAATCCAGTAACAGAAAGCGACAGCACAATGGCAACAACCTGGTAACTAAGTGGGCTTGCCGCCTATTCCGTTTGTAAACATTGGAAAATTTCATTATCAATAAAGAAAGATATCAACGTGCCTGGCTTATATTAAACATTGAAAATAAAGACATCGCGCTAAACTTGCGAAATAACGTTAAATATGACAACTTCTACGAATAGCAATAAGAAGTCACACAGTGGCACAGGATCGACCATTCGTGGTCGGTGAGTTCGTAGCGGCGACGCGTCATAGAGGCTCCCTCATTCGGAAGCCTTGAATCACGACACGCGAAAAACGCCAAGCAATTTATGAGTTCGCTGCCTGGAATTGTCTGGTTTGCAATACGGAATTATTAGATGATAAAGTTTGAGTTCGAATATCAAAAGTGCTCAGTGCATAAAAAATTGCGACGCAATTCATACAAATATAAATTCTTTTCATTAGCCTGACCTGGCTTATTCATAAAACGAAACACGTAGACGGACCTCGCCACAAGGCCGAGACATAAACACGATAGCAAACGCTTACAAATCAAGGAAAAAATAACAACAGTCAAAAACTGACTGAACGAACACAACAATAGACCCAGGCCAACGTACGGCAACTTCGATCATGCGTTTACCGCCGGCCTACGGCTGGCCCATATCCGACCACGTCGATCGAGCCCGTCAGAGGTGCGTTCCGATCAACAGCGATGTACCATGATGGCCCGGGGGGCGGGTTGGCCGGAGACTTGTCCGACAGAGACGGGCTTCCACTCAACCGTCTAGTGCTCACACATTCCTCAACCTCCGCTTTGCTCATATAGATGTATCCGAGGTCAATCGCGGGTATACCCTTTGCAATTGAGTAGTTCGTCTTGGCGTTATAGAGCGCAGAAGTCAGAAAACGAGCAGACGCATTTGTGAGTTGTAAGGGGGTCCACGACGACGACGACATCGTGAGGAGGCAGATGCTGCAAGTCTACGTTGTGTGATGGAAGGACAAGGAGTTGTGATGGCTAGAATGACGAGGAGGGATATAAATAGGGGACGGATTAAGTCCTTCCAGCCGTTGCAAAGTGGGTTTTTAGCCGGGCGAACAGAATAATGGCCTTTGCATGCGCGAAGCGCTAAAGAATAAAAAACTAGGGCCCTTCGCGAGACCCAAACATGGCTTACCGTTGGAGAACGACAGAAAGCGACAGCGTTAGGTTATTCTTATTGGCCACGCTTTGAGATGGCGACGCTTGATGGCTTTTCGCAAAAGACAAGAGGTCATTGATATCGCCCCGCGAAGAGCCGCCGCGAAAGCTCAAGGGATTGACCCTGAACACTTATGATGCGTGGATGTGGAGGCCCAATAAGGAAGAGCGCCCCGTGGCGCAAACAGCCCGGTTAGAATGCCCCGCAGTCGCAATCAAACTAGAGCCACCAAATCGATTGAAGAGGCACAATGCGTCACGCGCAAGGCTTGGCTTGGCTTGGCAAGGTTTGGCTTGGCAAGGCTTGGCTGGATATATAGCTTTGTAGCCTTTCTTTGTTTGTATGTATAAATAAGATTACGTATAATGCGAAATTGTGGCGAGCATTTTAATAGTAGGATTTCAATAAATACATTTGAATTATGAAGTGTGTGAGGCCGCAAAACACACTTGGTTCATCTACGGTAAATTGTTCAGAATGCTGTGCGCTGACGGAGCATGAGTTTCTAGGATGCCCGGTCGACCCAATCGACACGCAGGGTCGTCTGATCGTAGTTTCCAACAGAATTCGCCGTGATGCGTCTCCTGGTAACAATTCAGGCGGGTTGGCCGTCGCCGTGAATGCTGCTTTGAAGTTGAGGGGAGGCATCTGGATGGGCTGGTCCGGAAATACTGACGCCGAGGCTACATCAACGAAAATGACTCGAGAGGGAAATGTAACGTACGTCGAAGTTGACCTCACCACCGCCGACGTCCGGGACTACTACAACGGCTTTTCCAATCAGACCCTTTGGCCTCTTTTTCACTCGTTTAAGGATCGTGCGGTTCTTAGCGAAGATTACGAGGTGGCCTACCGGCGGGTGAACGCCACCTTTGCGGAAATACTTTTTCCTTTGTGGCGTCCGGATGATGCAGTATGGGTGCATGATTACCACCTGATTCCACTGGCTGAAGAACTAAGGAAGCTAGGTTCCATAGGGCGTGTCGGTTTTTTTTTACATGTCCCGTGGCCGAAGTTCGAAGTGCTTCATGACGTGCCTGTACACAAGCTTTTGCTTAAAGCAATGTCCAGCTATGATGTGATAGGCTTTCAAACACGCAATGATTTGACAAATTTTTATGAGGCTGTGAATTGCTGCAATGAGGGTGGAAAACTAGAGAATGACGTTGTTCTCTTGTTTGGGCGGAGGATCAAACTGGGTGCGTACGCTGTTTCCATTGAAACCCTGAATTTCGCGAAGTCCGCTGCGGCTGCGGCGAAGCAGCCGTCGATGCGTCAAATGGTGGAAAGCTTGCAGGGGCAGACGCTGATTATATCAGTTGATCGCCTTGACTACACGAAGGGCATCCTGGAGCGTGTGAGGGCTTACGAAACGTTCCTTAAAGGTAACCCCTCGTATCTCAGGAAAGTGACTTATCTCCAGATCGCTCCCATATCCCGCTCCGACGTTCTGGAATATCAACAATTGCAAGCGGCGGTCGCGGAAGCGGTCGGCAAGGCAAATGGCGCAATCGGGACGGCGGACTGGACGCCTCTTCGCTATATCAATTCTGGTTCGTCTAGAGATGAGCTTGGCGCTCTTTTTAGGTTGGCGAGGGTTGGATTCGTAACGCCGATCAGGGATGGCATGAACCTCGTGGCGAAGGAATATATTGCAGCGCAAGACGCGGCCAACCCTGGCGTTTTAATTATTTCTGGGTTTGCTGGCGCCGCGCAAGAGCTTTCTGCGGGTATTATTGTAGATCCCCGAAATATTCAAAGTATGGCTCAGGCAATTGCAGACGCCTTAGAAATGCCGCTTACTGAGCGTAAAGATCGTTGGAGGAATATGATGACCTGGCTGTTGGAACACGATATCAACTACTGGACCAATACGTATCTTGATGACTTATTTAGCTAAAGCACTACTGTCATGGGACGAATATTATTTATTTATACGTTCATATGTATAACTCGTTGTGCTCAAAAGGCGAGACCCATGTAAAGATCAATACAGTATACATCGTCTGCCTGAGTCAAATTATTGGTATGAATTAGTTTCGCTAACTAGCTTCGTAATTTTCTTTATCTCTAGTGTATGGCTTATTTAATCTGAAATAATGTATCTATATTATTTGTTGTATAAATGGCGCATTTTGTTTCCAAAAGGCGATCTAAAAGACCCATGACTGCCTCCAAAAGACAGTCTTGAATCTGATTTGCTCACTTTTGGGAATCCCAAGAGTCCACGGCTTCTAGATCGTATGGTTGTGCGCCATTGTGATTGATGGGCCACTCCAAGACTTTAGCGCATAATGCGTAAGTGCTTACGTCAAAAATCCCTTTCATCGATTATAAATACGGAGTTTGGCAAGGGGAAATTCACATCTCAATCCTACAATCAAATTTCTCTAAATATGAAAGTCCTTATTATCGGCGCCGGTAATCTTGGAAACGCGTTCGCCGCGGACTTATCCAGCCGAAATCATCGGGTTTCAATTTGGACTCACCCCAGTCATCCCGGCAACAGCATCAAGATTGCCAATGAAGGGCTAGAAGCAAAGGGGGCTGTTGTTGGGCATTTCTACCCCACCATTCTCCCAGACCTTGGCCATGCCGTATCCGAGGCAGAAGCAATCATTGTTACCATTCCCGCTAAGGCCGGCGTTAAGGAAGAGCTGAAGGTCAGGCTGGCTGAACATGACCTCGCAAGCAAGATCCTTATATGGGTTCCCGGACTTTTGGCGAGCCTGGTTGGGGTTAAGCTAAGCACTGCTGCCACGTTTGAGGCGTCCAACTCACCTTATGGCTGCCGTATCGATGAAGGTAAGGCTTTCATTAAGGCCTTTAAAAAGGTGATTGAGATTGCCGCTTTCGATGCTGACAGTGAGACGGAGTATCGAAGTCAAGTCGAAGCTCTCTTTCCAAGTAGGCTTGAATGGCGTGCAAACATACTGGATGTCGCCATGCACAACACCAATTTCATCACTCATCCGGTGACCGTGATAGAGAACGCCCAGCGCATCCTGGCTGGTGAGAGCTTTCGCTTTTATAGGGACGGTATGACCCCCTCCGTCTGTGAGAAGATGGAGAAACTTGATGAACTCCGCATGTCCGTTATTGCGAAGTTCAATTTTGCAGGGATTAGCCACATCGGTCTGGTCAATCGTTGGTATGGAAGGAACGAGCCAAACTACCTCGCGTTTGCGCGCAATTCTCCCTCTCACAATGCCACGCTTGGAGTTCCCTCCGACATGCAGCACCGTTACCTTACTGAAGACTGCCGGATGCTCCCCTTTTACAGAGGCCTTGCAGAAAAGTTCGGTATCAACGCCGAGATCGCGGACTGGGTTTTGGCTCAAGCACGGGCTTTAGCCGGAGAGGACTTCGAAGAAACCGGACTGACCCTAGCTAAACTGGATATGGAGGGTCTCTCTGGGGATGAAATCGTCGCGAAATGGGGTGCAAATTAATCCAGAAGTACCGAAACACAATCTACGTTTGTGTTTTCGCGGAAGTTATAAGTGTTGTTATGCTCTACATTATGCGGTTATAGCCGCTCCCCGTAGTGTGATGATGGCGTTCAACCGAGCCCTAAGGCTCTAATGCATTATAAATGAAAGAACGCTAAATCGGATTGTACGTGGTTGTGATGTATCTGCTCGCTCTTATGTATAAATAAAGCGGCCTTTGTTATCGTTTTAATGTAAATCAACAAGATTGTGCGACTATCTTAAGTGTGAGTTACCATTCCGTGCTCCCCGTGAACTGCACCCTGATGCCGAAATTTTCGACTACGCGAAATCCGTTACCCTTAGAAAGCCAAATATTACGTAGATTTTGATAAAATAATTTCGGCAACGCTATTTCAATTTGAGCGGTTAAAGGTTGCGTGTTTGCAGCTGCCGACGGAGGGATACTGTAATAAAAAATCAAACACAGCTATTTAAATCAAGTGGAATTACAAAAACGTGTTCAACCAAAGTACCATAATCCATATATTTTATTCTTTGATAAGCCGCGTAGACTACCATCCCGCGAATACACGCTTTTGATTTGAGAAGGGTTAGTCCGTCAATACAGTCGGCTTCGACGAAAATATGCTAGGGATTACTTTGCTCCTGCAAACCGGACCTCACTGGGCATTTGAGCCCTGCCCTGACGTCATTCTCACGAAAATGGCTCGTCACCCGGTCTATAAATTCTTATCACTGACCAACATATTTGCCAAAAAGGCCGAAATTTCTTGCAATGTCTAGCCAATTTCCCGAAGCACCGTATCCTATAATTCGCGAGATGTTGGGGCAGCAGATGGCTTTTTTTGTCTGCTTGAACTCCGAAAAGGTAGGCCTGTACTTTAAATTTTCTGCCGTTTGCAATAGTGATTGAATATTTTGTACAGATCAAGTTCGCGGTCGATTGGGAACCTTTGGAGGAAAAACTGGCAAGCGAGAATAAAGATGCGCTCGTGGCAATGCAGAAGATCAAATCCATTAATATCGTCGAGTTGGCCGACAAGGGGTGGGGGTGGCTGACAACTTCAAGGAAAACGTAAAGGATGCCTATTCTATTGCTGAGCGGATTGCTCTGGGATATGAACCAGCGAGGGATAAGCCATTGCTTGATGCAGTCGGCAAACGAATCATGATATCGAAAGCTGTGCCCAATTACCCCCATATTGAAAATCTCGATCAACTGAAGACGTTCTTTATCTGGTTTAAACAAATCAAGAGTTTTGACAACGAGCCCGGTTGCGCCAGCGGGATCGCAAATTGTTTTACTTTTAATCATTATCTTGACGCGACAACTACAGCACAATCACTAACTCAATGATGACCGGTCTTACAGGTGTCCCGTGAACAAAACTGCGCTGTCATTTTCAAGTGACGACAATAAGATAAGGCAAAAAGTCTTGCGCCACGTGATTGTGCCCCACAAGCGTTTGGACGCGATAGGCGGGTTTCGTCCTGTGTGAGGTAAGCGCTGACGACAGAGCAGATAACCACTCCCCAATTGGTGCCTTTATTCACTGATTTTTGTGCAATTAATTATAGGGGCAATTTTCAAGCCAGTATTCCGAAAGTCTTTGAGTCACGTGATGCTCAATAAAACGATGGATTTATGCGCACGGCGCTGTCAGTAAGTCTCGTAAGCCATGACGATAGCACAGTGGAAGGCGCATATTTCAAAACTGGCGGCTTATCTTCGCTGGCAATAAGTGGACGTTCCATTTGCCGTCGCACCAAAGGGCCGCGTAACCCTGCCCTGTTTAACGAATGCGTGTTTGATCCTGATATGTCTAATTGGTTATAAAAGACGATCTTGGCGGGTGATCTGAACCCTTCAAACTGGACCAGTTTTGGTTAGAGTTTTCCGGTGCATTTTCCTGGCTGGGAAAGGGACCAGAAGACGATGAAAGCGTCGCAGTTTTCGGACGCTCAGAAGGCGTTCATTCTGAAGCAAGGTGATGAAGGCGTGTCGGTTGCTGAAATCTGCAGGAAGGCGGGGATCAGCCAGGCGACTTATTTCAACTGGAAGAAAAAATACGCGGGCATGCTGCCACCGGAGATGAAGAGGCTGAAACAGCTCGAGGACGAGAATTCGCGCCTGAAGAAGATCGTCGCGGATCTGACGCTGGACCGCGAGATGTTGCAGGATGTCATCCGCCGAAAGCTCTAAGGCCTGCTCGGAAGCGGGAGATGGTGAAAGGCATGTGCTGCGATTGGGCGATCTCGATCCGACGTGCTTGTGGAGCGTTGAACTTCGATCGATCAACTCACCACTATACCTCTCGCCGTGCTGATCAGGCCGGTCTGGAACGTCGTATTCGCGAGATCTGCGAGATCCGTGTGCGGTACGGCTATCGCCGCGTGCATGTGCTGTTGGAACGCGAGGGTTGGGGCACCAACATCAAGCGAACCTACCGCATTTACAGGGACTTGGGGCTACAGTTGCGGAACAAGACACCGAAGCGGAGGGTAAAGGCCAAGCTTCGCGAGGATCGGCACATGGCCGTCGGACCCAACGACGTCTGGGCGATGGACTTCGTCCATGACCAACTCGCAATCGGTAAGAAACTGCGCGTGCTGACGGTGGTCGACACCTTCTCGCGCTACGTGCCGGTGCTTGATCCACGTCATAGCTATAGAGGCGAAGACGTTGTGCAAACCCTTGAACGGGTGTGCCAAAAAGCCGGCTATCCGAAAACGATCCGTGTCGACCAAGGGACGGAATTCGTGTCGCGCGACTTGGACCTGTGGGCCTATTCCAAGGGCGTGACGTTGGACTTCTCACGCCCCGGCAAGCCAACTGATAATGCCTTCATCGAAGCGTTCAATGGCCGCTTCCGTGCAGAATGCCTGAACCAGCATTGGTTCCTGACCCTTGCGGATGCCCGCGAAAAGATGGAGGATTGGCGTAGATACTACAATGAGGAAAGACCTCATGGTGCGATCGGCAACAAGGTGCCGATCTCGTTGGTGAATTCAGGGTGCGCAACCAGCCCGCCTCCCTGAATAAAGCCGGAAAACTCTAGCATCCGGTGGTCCAACGTTTGGGAGCGGTTCAAAACCGCCGGGGCTCTAATCGCTGCCGGATGAAAGTTCGGTGGCAGGTGACGGGATATATAGCGACGTAGAGTTCGTTTGTCCGTATGTCCGTTTATCCCTAGGATTAGAGCCCGATTTAAAAGAAGTTGAGCGATAACAGGCAGTTGTGATTCCCTATTGGTGCTAAATCAAATGGGGTTTCGATGAGCTGGACTGCTATCGCTCGCCGTGAGCATAACCGAGACGTGCTTCGTTTTCCAAGTGATTTGAAGGACCGGGAATGGGCGTTGATCAAACCGCTGATCCCGCCAGCGCGTCGTGGCGGGCGGCGTCGGACGACGAATATGCGCTCGGTCGCGGAGGCGATCCTCTATATCGCCTCGAGCGGCTGCCAATGGCGCATACTGCCGGGCGATTTTCCGCCGGTTTCGACAGTGCGCGGTTATTTTTATGCTTGGCGCGCGATCGGACTGTGGCAGAGCATCAACCAGCTTCTGGTGATGGCGGCGCGGGAAATCGAGGGACGGGAGGCGCAACCGACGGCAGGGATTATCGACAGCCAAAGCGTCAAGGCCACGCAAAGCGGCGGAATATCCGGCTATGATGCAGGCAAGAAGATTAAGGGCCGCAAGCGTCAGATTGTCACCGATACGCTTGGATTTCTGATCTTCGTGTTCATCCATGCTGCCGACATACAGGATCGCGACGGCGCACCCCATGTCCTCAAGGCGATCCGCCGCCGTTTTCCGTGGCTGCGCCACATCTTCGCCGATGGTGGCTACGCCGGAGCCAAGTTGAGGCGAGCAATGAGCGGCCATGGTGACTGGACGATCGAAATCGTCAAGCGTTCGGATCACGCCAAGGGCTTCGTCGTCCTGCCCAAGAGATGGGTGGTGGAAAGGACTTTCGCCTGGCTTGGACGCTGCCGCCGTCTCGCCAAGGATTGGGAGAAATCGATCGAAAGCGCAACCGCATGGGCGCAAATCGCTTCAATCAGAATGCTCATAAGGCGCATCGCAAGGTATTGGATATACGAATGAACTTTTGAATCGGGCTCTTAGATATCTGGATAAAAAGATCGTGTCCACGGGAGTGGTGTAGCTGACGGCTGATTGCCGTGCTTTCCCGACATGGGTCGGAAGGGGATATCAGCGTGCCACAGCGGGGCAGGCTGATTTGGGGATCATCGCTCATTTGGGCCATGGTCTCAAGCATCAGATACCTGGCACGCTGGACGGCCCATTCGTCATTCTGTTCGAGCAGCAATGCACCGACGAGACGGACGATGGCATCGTCGTTCGGAAAGATGCCAACGACCTCAGTGCGGCGTTTGATTTCGCCGTTGAGGCGTTCAATTGGATTCGTCGAGTGCAGCTTTGCCCGGTGCTCTTTCGGGAAGGTCATGTAGGCGAGGACATCGTCTTCAGCGTCGTCCATGATGGTCGCGAGCTTCGGCACTTTCGGTCTGATCTGGTCGGCGACACTGCGCCATTGAGCGCTTGCTGCCTCCGGCGTCTCCTGGGCAAAGGCCGTCGCGATGAAGGCGGATACGACCCGCCTGCCGCTCTTTCCAGCATGCGCCAGCACATTCCTCATAAAGTGAACGCGGCACCTTTGCCAAGTGGCATTGAGAACCTTGGAAACGGCAGCCTTGATGCCCTCATGTGCATCGGAGACAACCAACTTCACCCCGCGTAGACCGCGGCGTGTCAGCCTGCGGAGGAATTCCGTCCAGATCGGTTCGGCCTCCGAGGTGCCAACTTCCATACCCAGGACCTCGCGCCGACCGTCGCTGTTGACGCCGACCGCGATAATGACGGCGACTGAGACGATGCGGCCGCCACGCCGGACCTTGAGATAGGTCGCGTCCACCCAGACGTATGGCCACTCACCTTCAATCGGCCTGTCGAGGAACGCCTTCACTTTGACGTCGATCTCTTCGCACAGGCGGCTCACCTGGCTTTTGGAGATGCCGCTCATACCCATGGCCTTGACCAGGTCGTCGACAGAACGGCGTTGGTGCAGCGATCGCCGTGTAAGCGGACGTCTGTCTTTGATGCCTTTGCTACTCGGTAGCTTGTCTGTACCGGACAGAATTCGGGCGTGCACATTCCAGCATTCGATTGAGGACGGCGCAGCCGATGGCGACCTCCGTCTGCTGGGCGCCGAATGAGCGTGCCCTTAGCCGGCGGCCGATGATCGATTTGTACCGACCGATCGCGGTCTCGACTAGCGATCGCTTACCATATCCCGTAGCGACTTGCCACTTCAACCGGCCATCGGCGTTAATCGCCGCAATGTGACGGTCTCTTTGGCGGGAGGGACCGGCGTCCGGCCGTTCTATCGCATTGGCGCGTGGTGGAATGACGACCGCCGCGTCAGGACTGTGTCCGGCGACGGCCTCATAGGTCGGGTTTCCGTCATAGGCGCCATCGGCCGTGAACTGATCGATCGGCATGTCGATCTGGTCGAGCAGCGGCTCCACCTGCGAGGCGTCGCCGGCATCCTGGTCCGTCATGGCGTGTGCGATGATGTCGCCGCTGTCGGCATCCAGCGCCAAGTGCAGCTTGCGCCATCCCCGACGGGATTTTGTTGCTTGCTTTTCTTCCAGCCATTGGCCTGCACCGTAGATCTGCAAGCCTGTACTGTCGATGAGGACGTGGAGGGTCCCTTGTCCGGGAGACGAAACTCCTGCCGTTTCTTTGGCGCTCTCGGTTTGCTTGCCCTCCGGCTCAGCGTCGTGTGATCGGGAACAGCGAGATCCAGGCCGATCAGCTTCAGCACCGACGAAACAAAGCCCTCCGTCTGTCGGAGACGCAGGCCGAAAACCAATCCCAGCGTCAAAGCAGTCTCGATCGCCAGATCGGAATAGCGTGGCTGGCCACCGCGTGTCGTCCGCTTCGGCGCCCACCAGGACGACAATGCCTCCGGCGAGATCCAAAGCGTCAGGCTACCGCGCCGACGAAGACCTGCCTCGTATTCCGCCCAGTTCGTCAGCTCCAACTTCATCTTGCTGATGCGATGGCGTCGGGAGGCGTTGTGTTTGAAAGGCATCGTTGCAAAGACCGGTTATTGCGATTGCCGACCACCTACGCCAATGCAATTAACGATCCACGCACCAACGCCCCAATCACCAAATCAGGGCAGAGGGCCCTCGGCAGAGGCATACATTGCATCCGTAACCCAATTAAACAATACTTCGCGGGAAGCGCCTGGTATCATGATTGTACTGCGTTGAAATTAGGTAACGTGCTATGGATAGGACGAATGCGACCCGTCAAGCTACAAGTAGTTTGAACGCTTTCGATCGGTTGGATTCCGACACCGCCGGCAAGATTCTTGGTTGCTTAGTCAGCAACGAAGCTCCAGAAACGATGAAATCTCTAA
The DNA here is from genome assembly GCF_025200795.1 of Rhizobium sophoriradicis. Lineage (NCBI taxonomy): Bacteria > Pseudomonadati > Pseudomonadota > Alphaproteobacteria > Hyphomicrobiales > Rhizobiaceae > Rhizobium > Rhizobium sophoriradicis. Next base: position 83,977 of record NZ_CP104157.1, on the reverse strand, counting down.
ATGCGTTACGACGCACCAGTAAGAGATTGCGCAACATCGTGGAAAACGATGAAAGTACCGGGGCTTTGTACCGCAGTTTGAGCCGGTTGAGCAAAGCAATCGACATCATCTATCGCACCGCGATTCCGGAGAGTGGCTTCGATTATCCCGACGATAATCCAGGTCACAGGGCGTACGCGCATGTTCGCATTGAAGCCGTTGAGGCGACTTTACATCTTCAACCGGCATTTAGGAAACGTGAACTCGTGGCGCATGTTATGAACATGGAACACGGCTTGGAACAAGCTTGGGCGATTGGACGACTGGCCGGGAATCTTAAGATTTTCGATCAGATCGAGAGCAACGCTATCCTTCAGAAATCATTCGAATATTTCTCGGATGAACTTGAAGACATGAGTGACGTGCTCATGGTGGCGGGCGGGATAGCGCTTGTCGAAGCCGACGTTAGAATGACTCCGCTCCAAAGACGGATGGTACAAACCATTCTGGAATCCAACGGACAGCATCATGTTCTAGATGCAGCAATTAACATCTGTCAGAAACGAGCAGAACGTAGAAGTGAGCTCCGTACAAAATGGGAAGACAAAATAAGTGCTTCAAGGACCGGTTGCAGCGTATCAAATTTAGACCCTATAATAACCGGAATCGAAAAGTCCATCCAAGAGTTAGTGACTGGTTACCAGGGAAGTGATTACGGCCGCATGTCGAAAGCAGCCGAAATTCAGATGCATTTAGCGGACTTAGTGAAACGCACTATAGATACCCATCAGAGTAGGGGTTTCGAGCGAGAACACAGAGAGCGATCAGATTTTGGGCGATAGGCAGACAACAACCTAAAATCGATGCCATGACGGACCGATGCTGCTCGAACAGGTGGCGTCGGTCACTTGATGCTTGAGGCCAAAAAGTCGATCCCGTTTCGAAATAGCATGCCTCAAAACTGAATGGGTCGCTCTCACCATTCTTGTAAGCGTAATAGGACGTTCCGCTCGACAACTTGGCTCGCGAAGCTTCCGCGATTGGTTCATCGACGCCTGCAAGGTTCGCAATAAGATGAACGATCGGCTCTCCGAATCCGCTCCGTACTCATCCTGGTGAGGGAGATAGTTCGTAACCATCCGGCCAAGGCCGCGGGGCTTATGATTACGGCTCGTCTGCCATGATGCGTTCGATCTTTTCCGGATCACGTTGCTCGTCGAGAAGAAATTGGCGAACGCCGCCTTCCCAGGAGCGCACGTCGGCAAGGAACTCCTGCAGGCTCTCGATGCCGCGGTCGGTAAAGGTTGTGATGCCCTCGTCGGTGCCGTCGTAGACATGGATCATCTCGCCGTAGTCGATGTTGTCGGAATTGCTGGCGATTTCTTCAAGCAACTCGAGGTTCTCACCGATCAGCGTGGCGACATATTCGATGGTGTAGACATGCGTCGGGCGCGCCATCAGGCCGCCACCTGCCGGGCGCTTCCGGCGGGCAAGTTCCACGGCAACAGTTCCGGCAGCCGTGATACGGGAATGCCAGGCATGCGGGCGAGCACGTCCGCCAACCAGGCCTGCGGATCGATATCGTTCATCTTTGCCGTGACGATTAGGGAATACATGAAGGCAGCACGCTCGCCTCCGCGCTGGGAACCGGCGAATAGCCATGCCGTTCTTCCGAGAGCAACGCCGCGCAGGGCTCGTTCGGCGGCATTGTTCGTCAGACACAGTCTGCCGTCGTCGAGGAACCGGGCGAAGGCTTCCCAGCGACCCTCCTTCTCGAACATGTAGTTGATCGCCTTGGCGACGGGGTTGTGCTTCGACATTTGCCCGCGCTGGGCCATGAGCCAATCGTGCAGTTCTTCGACGAGCGGGCGAGCATGTTGCAGCCTCGCTGCGAGCCTATCCTCGGCAGGCATTCCGTTTATGCCGCGCTCGATGTCGAAGAGCGCGTCGATGCGGGCAACGGCCTCAAGCGCGACGGGCGATATCTCGTGGGCAGGTTTGCCCTTGCGCACGTTGCCGGCGATGTCAGCGAGTTCGAAGAATTTGCGCCGCGCGTGGCTCCAGCAAAGTGCGCTGATCACCAGCGCGGGGCGGCGGTCGACACGATAGAGGTCGTTGTAGCCGCCATAGGCATCGGCTTGCAGGGTGCCGTGCCATCCGGCGAGATGCGTGTTGGGGTGGGTCTTCTCGCGATCGGGAGAGAAGTGGAAGAGTGCGGCGGGAGGCGCGCCGCCCGCGAAAGGGCGGTCATCGCGGACGTAAGTCCAGAGCCTCGCCTGCTTTGTTGCTCCCCTGGCCAGAAGCGGCACGGTGGTGTCGTCACCATGCAGCCGCTCGGCGGCCAGAACATGGGCACGGATCAGGTCATGGATCGGCTGCAGGGCCGTCGTGCAGGCTCCGACCTGATCGGCCAGTGTGGAGAGACTGAGAGCGACGCCTTCCCTGGCGTAGCGCTCAGCCTGGCGGTTCAATGGCTGATGTTGGCCGAACTTCTCGAACAGGATCGTCGCCAGCAGGTGCGGTCCTGCCCATCCCCGCGGTGTCGCATGGAAAGGGGCCGGTGGCTGGCTGATCTTCTCGCAGTCCCTACAGGTGAACTTCTCGCGAACCGTCTGGATCACCTTCCACTGGCGCGGAATGATCTCCAGCGTCTCGGTGATGTCTTCGCCCATCTTCACGATGCGGGGCGAGCCGCAGCAGGTGCAGGTCGACGGGGCATCGATGACCAGGCGCTCGCGCGGCAGGTGCTCGGGAAACGGCTTGCGGGCCGGCCGGCGGCGTTCGAAAGCGGAGACATTTGTGATTCTCGTCGCCACGCGTTCCGCAGCGATCTCGTCTTCGGTGGCGTCGGCTTCAAGTTCTTGGAGCTGCAATTTCATTTGCTCGATCAGCCGGGCGCGGCGCTCCGAGCTCTGGCCGTACTGCTCGCGACGTATCTTGGCGATCTCGAGCTTGAGATGCCGGATCATCGCCTCAGACGTCGTCACGACCGCGCGCACCTGTGCGAGGTCGGCCTCGGCAGAGGCGGCACGCGCTTCCGATGCCGCAAGCGCGGCGCGCAGTCTGGCTATCTCCGAAGCAGCATCATCCATGGCCGAAAGCTACCATGCCGCATGCCGAAAGCCCAACAAAAACAGAGGAATGCAGGCGGCCAGCCTGCCTTCGAAGGCCGCTGCGTCCAGCGCGGGTTGCGCCAGTCGATCCCTTCCAGGAGATAGCCGAGCTGCGCCGACGATACAGGCACGGCGGAGCCATTCTGGCTGACCGGCCAGATGAACTTTCCAGCTTCCAGCCGCTTCAGGTAAAGCGACATGCCGACGCCGTCATGCCAGAGGACCTTGATCAGGTCACCCTTGCGACCCCGGAAGCAGAAGACCTCACCGCCATCAGGGTCCCACGGCCAAGGCCTTGCTGGACCTTCAGCGCCAGGCTGTTCATGCCGCAACGCATGTCCGTCACGCCACCCGCGATCCAGACCTTCACACCAGCGGGAAACGCGATCATGACCCATCCACGACGGGCAACAGGCGGGCAAGAATGGTCGGATCAAGCGAGGCTGGGATCATCAGTCGTCGGCCGTTCGGCAGGCCGATCTCGATCAACTTATCGCCGTCCGCCTGGAGTGGAGCCATCATCTCGGAAGATGCTGCAGGCGGCGGCAAAATCGAAAGCGGCACGAAGCTCGTTGATGCGGAAACGCTCAGAAGCCCGCTTCGGCACTCCCGCCGCCAGGTCGTCAACAATGACCGCGACAATCCATAACGCCGTGCTGTCGCCGAACCCTGCCGGTATCCGTGCAGACTTTCTTCGACAATCCGCACCTTCTCTTCATCCGACCAATCTCGACGGCGACCAAGATCGTCGACGGACAGAACCTCAATGGGGGAAATGATTGTAGCGCATGACATAAGGTATGGACTTAAAGCCAATCAGCAAATCAAGACAGACGGCCTTCGCCGGATGGATACGATGAGGCCTTTCATCCATCTGTATGTTAAACGCGCTACCGATTTCAATCGACGCACAGTCGCTTGTTACAAACGAAATCAAAATGTCGCGCCTCAGCAGACGCGCGGACGTGCCCGACAAATTGGCACTGCGTATCGTGTGCAGCGTCAGTGATCAGCCTTCGCAAAAGCAACAGTGCCAGCCGCGGGCGAAACACGCTTCAGGACTATGAAGAGCCAGATCGCAGCGCTTATCTGCACGGCGACCTGGAACCTCTTGAGCACTACAGATGAAGCTCGATTCAATTTTCCAGATCGGTCGAGTTCATGAGATAAGCTCTCAAAGAAGGCTTGTGTCAGCGAGGAGTCCTTCGACAGATCAATGATCTATACCCGCTGCGAACGTCTAATTTTGTTAGGCACTCCAAGCGATGCGGGAAAAAAGAGGCTGGCTCTGAGGAGCTTGTTGAAACTTCATGTCCGAAGAGAGCCATCCGCACGAAGGCCACATGACGCCAAGCAAACTGTTCTATCTCGCGCTCGGTTCCGTCGGTGTCGTCTACGGCGATATCGGCACGAGCCCGCTTTATGCCTTTCGCGAGGCGCTGAAGCCCATCGCCCATGACGGCCTCACCCGCTTCGAGGTGATCAGCCTGATCTCGCTGATGATCTGGGCGCTGACGATCATCGTCACGATCAAATATGTGCTGTTTCTGCTGCGCGCCGACAACGAGGGCGAGGGCGGCACGCTGTCGCTGCTTGCCCTGTTGATGAAGACCGCCAACGGCCATACCGCCATCCTTATGCTGCTCGGCCTGATGGGCGCCGCCCTCTTCCTCGGCGATGCGATGATCACGCCGGCGCTGTCGGTGCTCTCGGCCGTCGAGGGCCTGAAGCTCGTCACGCCGAGCTTGTCGGACTATATCGTGCCGATTTCGGTGGTGATCCTGGCGCTGCTCTTCGTCGTGCAATCGCGCGGCACCGGCGCCGTCGCCAGGTTCTTCGGCCCGATCACCGCCGTCTGGTTCCTCGTCATGGCCGCCGCCGGCATTTCCCACATCTCCGACGATTTCGGCATTCTCGCCGCCTTCAATCCCTATTATGCCGTCAGCTTCCTGCTGCATGAGGGCTTTTACGGCGTCGTCGTGCTCGGCGCCGTCTTTCTGACGGTGACGGGCGCCGAGGCGCTTTACGCCGATCTCGGCCATTTCGGCCGCCGCCCGATCCAGTGGGCCTGGTTCCTGCTGGTCTTCCCGGCGCTGACGCTGAACTATCTCGGGCAGGGGGCTCTGGTTCTCGGCAAGCCGGAGACGATGTCGGATCCCTTCTATCTGATGTACCCGAAATGGGCGCTGCTGCCGGTCGTCATTCTGGCGACCGCCGCGACGATCATCGCCAGCCAGGCGGTCATCACCGGCGCCTTCTCGATGGTACGCCAGGGCATCAACCTCGGCTTCCTGCCGCGCATGGAAATCCTCTTCACCTCGGAAACCAATACCGGGCAGATCTTCGTGCCGTCGGTCAATGCCGTGCTGTTCATCGGTGTCATCTTCCTGGTCCTGAGCTTCAAGACCTCCGATGCGCTGGCGACCGCCTATGGTATCTCGGTCACCGGCGCCATGGTCGTCACCTCGATCATGGCCTTCGAATTCGTTCGGGCCCGCTGGAACTGGTCGCTTCCGCTTGCGGTGGTCGCGCTTGCGCCGCTGGTCGTGCTCGAATTGATCTTCCTCGGCGCCAATCTTTTGAAGATCCACGACGGCGGCTATATCCCGATCCTGATCGCCACCGCCTTTACCGTCATCATGTGGACCTGGCGCCGCGGCACCGCGATCCTGATGGAAAAGACCCGCCACACCGATATTCCGCTCCCCTCCTTCGTCAGCGCGATCGAGCGTAAGAGCGACCATTCGCCGGCCCAGGTTCCGGGCACCGCGATCTTCCTGACCAGCGATCCGGAATCGGCGCCTGCCGCGCTTCTCCACAATCTTAAGCACAACCATGTGCTTCATGATCGCAACGTCATCCTGACGATCCGCACGGCCAACAAGCCGCGCGTCCTGAACCAGGACCGCTTCAGGATCGAGCAGATTTCCGAGCGCTTCTTCCGCGTCGAACTGCTCTTCGGCTACATGGAAGCGCAGAACGTCTCGCAGGCCCTGGCAGTGTTACGCAAGGCCGGACTGAAGTTCGACATCATGTCGACCTCCTTCTATCTCGGCCGCCAGAAGGTAATACCGGACACCAATTCAGGCATGCCCTACTGGCAGGACCGGTTCTTCATCCTCCTCGCGAATGGGGCCTCTCTACCATCAGACTATTTCCACCTCCCCGCCAACCGGGTGGTTGAACTAGGATCGCAGATTATCGTTTAGATGCGGCCGAGACGGCGGCCAGAGAGTACCACCTCGGCGGTGTTTGACAAACAACGGGTTGTCCAAACTTCGAGCAGGTTGCGAACACAATATCTGCTTCAAATGCAGAGCGCGCCTCATGTATCCATCCCGTTGGATTAGAGCCGAAACCGACCTTCTTCACAGCAAATCAATTAGCACATTCAAATTTCACGCGGGGTAAAAATTGCAAAAGGAGACGGAAGCATGAGCCTGAACAGGAAAGCAGATACCGCAGACAGCCGCTCGGATCAGGAACCGGCCAGAGTCGACGACACTCGATCGTCAGGGTCCCCATCCGCTTCTGAGGTCGGGCCGTTCCGGTAAAAAGATCATTTTTTCAACAGTTGCTGTTGGACTTTACCTACGGATGTGACTTTTTTATCCGCTACAGCGATATGGCCGCTGAACATTAAAGGGGCACGGATATACGATAGCGGCTTCAGCCGGGGGCGCGGCTTGCTCAAAGCGGCAAGCTAAGGTCTTCGGCGGCGATATGGCTGACAGTTTCGACGAACAGGGCGCACTCGGCCTGCATGACGTTTCGTTCAAGACGCTAACCGCCAAGACGTTCGCCGGCACGAGGACCGCGAGGGACCAGTCGGGATTGCGGCGCAGCCGGGCGACGGCCCTGAGGATTTCCTGTTTGAGTGGGCGGAGGCTGCGGCCGCGATATCGCGAAACGGAAACGCCTGCGTAGGCGGCGGCCGTATATTCACCCGCGATGATGTCATTGGCGAACTGCGCGATTGCCGTGCCGGGGCTGCGATTGTTCTCGCCGGCAAAATCAAAGGGCGTGGGGTTGAATGCGGCGATGAACTCATCGAACCGGCGCGGGTGTGCGTGACGCCGAACCTGATCACACCTCCGCATCCGGCCGTTCGTCCACTGGCGAAAAGCCGGTATCTCGGATCGACATCTCGAAGCTGTTTCAGGGGCTTATAATGGCGACGTCGGAATGACCGGCTCAACCTGTGGTCGCATTCATGAGCACGCGGCCACAAGGTGCCCGTCTAGTTTACGATGCCTCGCTGACAGCAGAACAATCGGGCACGGCGTTTGTTTTCACAAGCCAAATCCATGACTTCGGTCACGCGAACGCGCTGCAGACAGTCGCATATCGGAGTTACGCGGTTCTCTCAGAGCCCGATTCAAAAGTTCATTCGTATATCCAATATCTTGCGATGCGCCTTATGAGCATTCTGATTGAAGTGATTTGCGCCCATGCGGTTGCGCTTTCGATCGATTTCTCCCAATCCTTGGCGAGACGGCGCCAGCGTCCAAGCCAGGCGAAAGTCCTTTCCACCACCCATCTCTTGGGCAGGACGACGAAGCCCTTGGCGTGATCCGAACGCTTGACGATTTCGATCGTCCAGTCACCATGGCCGCTCATTGCTCGCCTCAACTTGGCTCCGGCGTAGCCACCATCGGCGAAGATGTGGCGCAGCCACGGAAAACGGCGGCGGATCGCCTTGAGGACATGGGGTGCGCGCCGTCGCGATCCTGTATGTCGGCAGCATGGATGAACACGAAGATCAGAAATCCAAGCGAACGGGTCGAGATTCCCTGGATATACGCTTCCTGGATAACGGCCGTCAGAGCCTTTTCCGCCATGCGGCGCGGTTCAAGGAAGCTCGGAAAGTAGCTGCCTTTGCGCAGCTTCGGGATGCGAAGCTCGACCGTTCCAGCTCGCGTTTCCCACTCGCGGTCACGGTAGCCATTGCGTTGTGCTAGCCGCATGGGGTTCTTCTCGCCGAACTCTGCACCCGTAGCCGAGCCTACTTCCAGCTCCATCAGCCGCTCGGCAGCAAAGCCGATCATCTCACGCAACAAATCTGCATCCGCGCTCTTCTCAACAAGTGAGCGCACGTTCATCATGTCATTGGTCATCGGTGGTCTTTCCGTCAGGTTGGTCTTGAACAACCCGACCCTAGCGGAAAACACCCATGGCCGCCCGCAAAGCCGATCACCCGCTACAGCGCAACGAGAAGCGCGCGGGCACTCGGCTTTGCTACCTCCCGCCACCTACACCATCTGCTGGGACACGATCATCAAATGGGGTTTCGATGAGCTGGACTGCTATCGCTCGCCGTGAGCATAACCGAGACGTGCTTCGTTTTCCAAGTGATTTGAAGGACCGGGAATGGGCGTTGATCAAACCGCTGATCCCGCCAGCGCGTCGTGGCGGGCGGCGTCGGGCGACGAATATGCGCTCGGTCGCGGAGGCGATCCTCTATATCGCCTCGAGCGGCTGCCAATGGCGCATACTGCCGGGCGATTTTCCGCCGGTTTCGATAGTGCGCGGCTATTTTTATGCTTGGCGCGCGATCGGACTGTGGCAGCGCATCAACCAGCTTCTGGTGATGGCGGCGCGGGAAATCGAGGGACGGGAGGCGCAACCGAGTGGACACCGGTGCCTGGGCCGAGGTATTCCGGCAAACCATCATCGGGTATGAGCGCCCCATGCACGGCCCGGGTGGAATTGCCCAACCGTTTTACCCGCTCGTGAAATGACCCGACCGGGCTTGCCTGAACCGCATCCTTAACCCCGTGACTTACAAGCATGATGTTCGCGAGATTTTTGCCGTTTCCACCGGATTGTCGGAAGGCATGTGCTTCGCAATTTCGGTGAATAATTCAGGAGGGAAATAAGTCTGCTGTTCGACACGGCTCCCGGCACTTGGAGAGCTTTGAACCTCGGTGGCCTGCTGTTGCTTTTCTCTATCCATCAATCAGCCTCCGATATGCATTGGATGTTCACAAGCTATCATCTCGACCCGGTAGGCTAAATCGAACTTTGACTACATTTGAAATTACATGTTGTCTGCTGCCTCTCGGCACCGGAGCAAACTTCCGGCGTCAGCTCATCAGCGACGCTATCTTCCCTCGTCGTATTGCCGCCTCGGTCTGGTGGCACTCATCAGTTCCGCGCGCGACATTTCGCCGGCTTCCGTGGTTGCATTGGCAATCGACTCTATTTTCTCCATACGCTGCTTGCTCGATAGAGCGACGTTGCCCAAGCAGGACACGGTTTCTCGCTGAATGATTTCAATATTTTCATCCACTGAACGATCGGACCTGAATACGGTGGGAGCCGGCTGGGTTTCTAGAAAGCGCGCGACCTCCTCTGCGGTCGCATAGGCAGCCGCCAACTCGGGATTGCTGTTTCTCGCGTTTAAGACGCGTGTTCGCAACTCTGAACTCAGCGTGCCATGGTTAGTAGCGAGTATTCGGGCGGCATAGTTTCGGACGCTCCCCTGGGCACCTTCGCGCTCGAAATGGAAAATAGCTCTGTCGATGAGCCGATCCCTATCTTCCGGAGCGAGGACTTGTAAATGCTTCGTGATAGCACTGATTGCTGCGAGCTGCTTGCCGGCATTTGGCAGATCGAGGATTCGATCCACCAAGGCAGTTTTCCTGGTCCTGGTTTGAAACGGAAGAGTTGGCGCAATGGCAAAAGCTCGCAAAGTGGCTGTCGCAGCCCCTTGTCTAAGGTCGGGATTAGCTGAGAACCCTTCGGAGGGTATTGCCGCCTCGAACAGGGCTTTACTTGTGTTGCCTAGCCGATTTATCCGCGTGTGAAACGTTCCAGCCTCAGACTTTTCGACTGCATCTTTTGCCGAATGCCCGGCCAATTTAAGCCGAGTCATATTATTGGCAGATTCCACGAAGTCTTCGGTAATTAGACGTTTTGCCACTTCGCCGAAGATCGCCTCCGGCAATCGAACCGGCCTGCCGGTCCCGATTCCAGCAATGCGGCGCGTCGATTCTTCGCTATGCATATCTCTGGTATCCTGTGCCTGTTTAATGGACAAAGTACCGTATCACGAGCCGGAATCGAGGTCTGAAATATCTCGTTTAATCTGCAAGAATACGACGCCTTCCGGCACTTCCTTGCTGTAAAAGGCTAAATCCCCGCGCCGCCGCTCGGCTAAAGCGACATAGAAGGAGCTACGACAGTCGCCTCCCATCTCAAACCATTTGAAAGATCGGGCAGGCCTTTTACGCGCCGGCCGCCGACATCATCCAGATGCCGCCGTTTGAGAGCTTCAAGAATGCGGCAAGTTACTATGCGATCTTGAGTCACGAGGTCACACATTTCACGGCGCCGGCGCATCGCCTCGGCCGCGACCTCAGCCGCTATGCCAAGGACAAATCCGAGCGGGCGCGAGAGGAACTGATCGCCGAACTCGGCAGCTGCTTTCTGTGCGCCGACCTCGGCATTGTTCCCGAGCTCGAACCCCGGCCCGATCACGCCTCGTACCTCGACTCCTGGCTCAAGGTCCTGAGCGACGACAGACGGGCTATTTTCCAGGCGGCGGCACATGCGCAGCGGGCCGTAAGTTTCCTGCACTCCCTGCAGCCCGAAACCGCTGGCGAGCGGCTCGCTGCCTGAGGGCCATCAGTGTCGGTCGTTGGTCTCGCCAGCGGCCGGCACCTGTTCAGGCTTGGACGCGGAGAGCGTGTCAGGATCAGCCGTGAGGTCCAGTTTGCCCCAGATCCAGGTTTTCCGGTCGATCGGTTTGAGCTTCCGGGACGGCCTGATTTCGACGGTAAACGGCTTTGGCTGCGGACGCATAGATCCTCCAGGCGAGGATTCGCGAGCACGACAATAGCGCGAAGAACGGGCAACGCAGCGCCCTTGTTCGGCTGTTTCCGGACGTTTGATTTTGACATGTGGCAAGGCGGCAGGCCCGCGGTCGCAAGGGTCCGGCAGGCAGTCGGGGCGCGGCTGCCATCGTCATATTCCTTCCGCCACTGAGCCAGGCCACGTCCTTCGCGGGCTCGATGAGGCATGTCTGATCGAAAAACCGGCTTCGCCTCGATCGTCTTCCCGCAACGGCCTTCCAAAACCTTCTTCCCCTGAGCGCGGTGCGCCCATTCCTCGCGGAACAACAAAGTTTCTCCTGGCCGCCCTCCATTTCATTGCGGCCCTACGAGCCACCCCATTGCGCGGGCGCAACGGGGACCCCGGGGGTGCGGTCCGATCGTCCCCGATCTTTGCGACAGCCATCGAGGCCGCGATGGGCGCGGCCCGAAACAACAAAGGAATACGACAATGGCAACCATCGGCACCTTCACCACCTCCGAAACCGGCTTCAATGGCTCGATCCGCACGCTCGCCCTCAACGTCAAGGCCCGCATCGCCCGCGTCGAAAACCCCTCCGACAAGGGCCCGCACTTCCGCATCTACGCCGGCAACGTCGAGCTGGGTGCGGCCTGGCAGAAGCGCTCCGAGCAGGACCGCGACTACCTCTCGGTCAAGCTCGACGATCCGAGCTTCCCCGCTCCGATCTACGCGACGCTCACCGAGGTCGAGGGCGAGGACGGCTACCAGCTGATCTGGTCCCGCCCCAACCGGGACTGAGATCCGGACAAGTCCCGCCGCCGAGGCGGGGCCAACCGGCGTCAAAGATAAGCCGGTTGCAGGCATCGAGCCTTCCGCCGGCTTTTTCGGTGCGATACGGAACCGGAATTTGTCTGCTCAGATGACGCTATCGTGCCGGGAAGAAATGCCGGCCTCGAGGACGAGCGGTTGCCCCCAATTTTGCCTCCGCTCCGGTTCCCTCCACTCCAACAAAATCGGCTCTCCCACTCGCCGGCTCCGCCGGTCGCTTCCGCGCTCCTTGACCCTGCCATCTCTTCCCGCCCCGCCGTCTCGTCTTTCACGAACTCAAGGAGATGAGACGATGACCATCGAACAGCACATCGAGGAGCTGCGCGCCGAGTTGAGGAACGCCTGCGACGCCGTCGAGCGGCGCCAGGTCGAAGCGGAGCTTCAACTCGCCCAGGCCGATCTGGCCGCGGCGCTTGCCGAACAGGACGGCATCATCGACGCCGAGCCGCCTTTCTGAGGCGGCTCTCATTCTGCTGGAATATGAGCCTGTCGGCCGGATCGACCGGCCTCCCGGTTGTCAGGGATTTCACCCCTCAACGCTCCCCTCCGGCTCACACCGGATACGGTCGCGTCCCCTCCGGATCCGCGGGTCTCTTCTCTCTCTGACGTCCCAGTTTACTCCAGCAAATCCGGCGTCAAGGACGGCGCGGTCTCCCCCAATTTTTCCGCCGCCTTCGCTTCCCGAAAAAATCGGTTCCCCCGCTTGCGCGCCACGTCCCGCGGTCCTTGACCCCTCTTTGCCACGAGTGGCCGATCTCTGTCATCAAGATGAAGGAGATCACACAATGACATCTGACCAGAACCTTGCGCTCTACACCAAGCTTTCCGGTTTCCGGCTCGTCGTCCTGGCGAACCGCTTCGGCTGCGATACCGACGTTTCGCGAAAGCTCCATAAGCGACTGCTGGAAGGACTGGAGGCGGCTGCTGGTCGTATCCGGACCATCATGGCATTGGAGCGGAGCATTCTTGCCGGCGACGACGACCATGCCGCGTACCGGCTGGAAGGTGAGATCGAGATCCTCGGGCGCTTCACCATCATCCTGCTGGAGGAGCTCGACATCGATTTCGACACGCATGAATACCGCATCAACGGCGGCGATTGGTCCAGCGCTTTGACGGCGGACTATACCGGCGTCGACATCGACTATCCGGAGCTGATTGCGCTCACCGATGACGAACTCGGCTCACTTGCGCCGGTCATCAAGGATATCACATGCGAAACCGGTATCGCGGTAAGCGCCTCCCGTGTCAGCAACATCAGGTGCTCAGGATCGTAATCAATCCTGCGGCGGGCTCGACCATCCGGAGGGCGGCGACAGCGGCCCTTCGTTGAAATGCCTGCGAGACCATCGCAATGATGGCGAGAACGGCCCGCTGAGCCTCTTCCTTTCGACCTGCCGTCATCTGTCATCGGGGATGCCCTGACGCGTCACGATGCCGAACTCGGCCAAGTGGCCGCGCAAGGCGTTCACAAACATCGTCCGCTGCCGCTCAAAAGCTCGCGGACCCGATGCAGCATCAGCACACTCTGTTGCTCGTCGCTCTTCACCGGAACGAAGCGCATAGTTGGCCGCGTTACCGCCTCGCAGATCGCTTCGGCGTCGGTCGCATCATTCTTATGACGCTTCACGTAGGGCTTAACGTAAGACGCCGGCATCAACCTAGCCTCGTGACCCAGTGCCATGAGAACCCGAGCCCAGTGGTGTCCGGTCGCGCAAGCCTCGATTCCGATCAGGCACGGCGGCAATACCTTGAAGAATGTAACGACATCGTCACGGCGAAGCCTGCGACGGCACACGATCGCGCCTGCCTCATTGATCCCGTGAACCTGAAATACTGCTTAGCGATATCCAGGCCAATTATGGTAACCTTCTCCATGGATGCATCTCCTGATGTGAGTTCGACACCCACATCTTGGCACATTGCGATGCCGAGAGCGGAGGCCGTCCATCACATCAGGTCAGGTCACAGGTCATCATAAAACTTGCTCGTGCACGTCGGCCGACCGGGGAAGGTGTGTTTCCCTTCGAAAACCTGTTCATGTCCACGCACCCCTTCATCGTGACGCCGAACCTGATCACACCTCCGCATCCGGCCGTTTCGTCCACTGGCGAAAAGCCGTTGACTGGGATCGACATCCCGAAGCTGTTTCAGGGGCTTATAATGGCGACGTCGGAATGACCGGCTCAACCTGTGGCCGCGTTCATCAGCACGCGGCCACAAGGTGCCCGTCATAGATTACGATGCCTCGCTGACAGCAGAACAATCGGGCACGGCGTTTGTTTTCACAAGCCAAATCCATGACTTCGGTCACGCGAACGCGCTGCAGACAGCCGCATTTCGGAGTTACGCGGTTCTCTCAGATCCGGTTCTTTCCTAAGAAGACTTCCTTCCGCAGGCTTTGAATGAGGCGAATTGCCTTGCAAACGGCCCGATATATTCCTGCCGCCATAGTACTCTTCCGCTGCTTTTCGGCAGACTTCACGATAGAAAGCGTCTGCATCCTCAACCGTATATCCAGCGCCCACAAAACAGCCACGCGCCACCTCGTGGAGTGTATGCCGAATCGAACTCGTGTCGTCGTATACGGCGTTAAGGCAGGCTACGATCACAATGACCTCTTTCTTTGACAACCGTGCCTGACCACTCATCAGACGCGCGTGGTTCATGCAGGCGACGGCGTTTGCGCATGTAAATGAGTCACCAAGTCCAGAACAATCTTCGAATCCGTCTCCTTGCTCATTCAGCTTTACATGAGCGATCGGCAGGTTCTTCATGCCTGCTATTTCCGGGTGGTTCAGATCCTCAACAAGCTCGGGATCATAGCCGGATCGCAGTTCCTGGAGCCAGATGTCTAGCTTGTGCAGCCACGGCCCCACCAAACTGGAATTGCGCTTGAGCTTATTCTTCTTGGGATCCTCAAACATTAAGGTCGCATCGAGCTTTTCCGTTTCCTCTTTGGAGAGCAAACCATGCTCGATTAGCGTCTTCATCAGAACGTTTTCGGCATGTCCCCAGTGCGCCTCAGCAGCATATACCTTTCTGAAGTTTAGGATCGTCTGACCGGCCGCAAACTGCGCCTCTTCGCTAAGACCGCAGGTCTTACCGGCCAGGAGCGGCTCGAGCATCTCGACGCAGTTCTTGAACGACAAGCCCTTCTCGCTTCGGAAAGTGTTCCTGAAGTGCCGGACGCCGTTGTTGATGAATGGATGAGTAATCGATCTTGACGTGTATCCATACGCGCCGGTCTGCTCGTTGAAAACTCCCGTCAGCGCATACTTATTCTTCTCGTCATAGATTGGGCTTTTTGTTAGGTCGAAGTTTTTCGGAACCTGAGGCGGCATATACCTTGCCACGCAGTCGTCCTTCACGAGAAGGCCCCTCATGCAATTCAGATTCAGGGCGAGCGACCGGCGGGCATCAGCAGAGTCCACCCGCCGCGCAATGTGAACACGCGTCGCTGCCCGGTAGTCAATCATGGTGACAAATTGTCTATCGCCGCAGGTACGAATTCGATTTATCGGCGGCTTGTTTAGACGCTGAGTTTCAGCGGTGGCCGCATGATACCGCGTGTGAGCTTCTCGTGCCCTGCCTTGAGCCCTCCTGAGCCGCTCACTGGAGGTGAATCCTTTTTTACCGTCATGCAGCGATGTGGTGGAGAGGGGAAAGTCATTGACGATCTTATCGTAGGCGTAGCCCCCAGCAGCTATTAACAAGGCGTACTTCAACCCACGCAGGTTTTGCCCTTGGGATCTGCTATACCTTGTACTTGCTCCTTGTTCTGCAAGCTCCTTCTTTGGTTTCGCAGGATCCGCGCCACCTGAGATTGCGGCGCGCGGGGAAGGACGCACAGTGGGTGAGTTAACCGCTACATCGCGCGCAGTCGGTGTCTTGGTGGCCGGCCCCGGCCTTTCAACGATCCGTAGTGGCGAAAAGCGTGGAAGTTGCTTAATCCCAATTCGCATCTCACTGCTCCTTAAAAGTTAAAATTGGAACTGTAACATTAACGACGCATCGATCAAAAGTTGGGATGTGACGGCTTGACCAGAGTTGGCCGGATGCTGGCTTGGCGACTAAGACGCATGTGAAACTCCCCGCGCCACTATTTCTCAAAGCAGAGGCATTTCTGTGGAGGATGTGGTTATATACCACAATGCTTGGGATGAGCGTCAACGCATGCGCGTTACAGTTGTAATGTAGCTGCTGCGGTCCGTTCACGCGTCGAGCTAGCACCTCTTCAACCACAGGAGATTGACTTCCTCTCGGTTTCAACAATATCCGCACCTTGCCAAGCGTCGTGTCAGGAGCCGAATGTGGGCGATAGTGATCCAGGCCTCGGCTGATGCGACGGACTTTTCCCAATCCTTCGCCAATCGTCGGCATCTGCCAAGCCATGCGAAGGTGCGCTCCACGACCCAGCGACGCGGCAGAACCTCGAGGCCCCTTGGCCTTATCGGTCCGCTTGACGATCTTGAGCGTGAACGCAGCGATCTTTTGCAGTGCGCCCTTCAGCTTCGGTCCGGCATAAACACCATCGGCGAAGATATGCCTCAGCCACGGCCAGCGCCTGATGGTTTTGAGGACGGCAGGCGCGCCGTCGCGATCCTGAATATCGGCGCTGTGAACCATGAGGCCGACCATCAGTCCGAGCGTGTCGACGACGATATGACGCTTGCGTCCCTTGATCTTCTTGCCCGCGTCATAGCCCGAAATTCCCCCACGTTCCGTGATTTTCACGCTTTGACTGTCGATCACGCCCGCAGACGGCGAGGCCTCCCGACATTCCAAGTCACGCGCCTCCATCACAAGATGATGGTTGATCCGGCCCCATAACCCTGTCGCTCGCCATTGTAGAAATAGGACTGCAGGCGGAACATCCCTGGGCATCATGGATCGCTAGACCTTGCCCATTCCTTTTCCCAAAGATCGAAGAGGCTGGCGACGATGGCCATAGACTTCTTCTGACGCAGCGTGGAGCGGCTGTCGGCATCCCGACCGCGGGCCTCAGCCCCCGGATTCATTTCATGAGGAACGTGCTCGCGCATGCTGGAAAGAGCGGTAGGCGGGTGGTCTCCGCTTTCATTGCAACGGCCTTTGCCCAGGAGACGCCGGAGGCAGCAAGCGCTCAATGGCGCAGCGTCGCCGATCAGATCAGACCAAAAGTGCCGGAGCTCGCCACCATCATGGACGATGCGGAAGAGGACGTGCTTGCCTACATGACTTTTCCGAAAGAGCATCGGGCAAAGTTGCATTCGACGAATCCAATCGAGCGTCTCAACGGCGAAATCAAGCGACGTACCGAGGTCGTCGGTATCTTTCCGAACGATGATGCTATCGTCCGTCTCGTCGGCGCATTGCTGCTCGAACAGAATGATGAATGGGCCGTCCAACGCGCCAGATACATGACCCTTGAGACCATGGCGCAAATGAGCGATGATCCGCAAATCAGTCTGCCCGCTGTGGCTCGCTGATATCCCTCCGACCCAATGTCGGAAAGCACGGCCATCAGCCGCGACCTACACCACTTCCATGGACACGATCCCACGGGCGTTTTAGACTGGATCGAGCTGGGAGGTTTGCTATTAGAAGATATGAAAAGTCGTCATCAAACCGCCCGAGCTTGGGTTCGGCGCGGCTTTTACCTTTTCTGGTCCTTGAAGTTCTCCATCGCAAATGCTGGAACTGTTGCACGGATTCGAATTGCCCCGGCTTAATTTGCTCAACGATAACCAAATGAGCGTTTTAGCGCAACGATGTGCTGGGTGACTGCGAAGTAGTTTGCACATTTCTGCATTTGAAGATCGTGACGACTTTTGCGGACGGTATCCCCACAAGTCGCCAATGAAGCGGTCCGCTCTTGAGCGTATAACAAAACCTGCTTCACGTAAGGTCGGTGAAGGCCGCAGGTTAGGCTGCTTTAATCAATCCGTGCGACAGCCACTCCGCGGGCGCGGCTTGCCGACCTTCTCAACCGCATCGCCGCGCGTCATCTTCGCAAGAAGGATTGGCTTGCATAGCTAACGAGCGACAAATGCAACACGATTTTGGTTCAGCTAGTCGGTTCTGGGTGTTAGACGTACGACTTGGAAACACCGGAGTTACACGACGATGGATTGCGAGACCAAGCGTCCTCTAGCACAGAGCGCGCGCGGCCGACCGAGATTGCGAAACGCTTGAAAGCGAAAACTCCGGTCGAAAACGCAAACCCACACGGTCTTTCCAACTCACCGCCAAACATGAGGTTTGGCCGAAGACGCTTCCTTCAAACATTTTAGGGGCGGCTCAAACGGGGGCCGATTCAACCAGCGCTTTGCGTAGCATAGCAGCAGACCGCGACGCCTTTAAGATTGCAGGCCGTTTAACACTACTCCCCGTCGACTCAGCAAACAAAGAGACGAGTTGAAAATGAACAACGAGTTTTCCATGAAAGACAGCTTGGATACCTTCGTTGCACTGGCGAACCTATCAAGGTTAAAGAAACGCTGGGCCAACCGCACTAATGAGTTGTGGGATATGGCTGAAGCTACAATAGCACGCGAACGGGCGGTAGGCTATATCGGGGAGTGCATCGCTGAAGGAATCCATAGGCGTGAGCCGGCGGTCTTTTGTCCGGAGATTCAGACTCGCTTCCACGCTGTGGGCCTTATGATTGATGAGCATATTGACCCAGGCCGCCCAACACTCAATCGGCGGCGCTTGCTGATTGAACGAGTTGGGAAGTTTACCGACTTCGCTCCCTACCAGCAAGGGCTCGGCTGGACTGCTACCGGTGAAACAATCGCTGAGAGCTTAAATGCTATTGACAAATCCGAGGAGCTTTTTCGGTTCCTTCGAGCGCGGGAGAGGGGCCTGCCCAGACAGGTGCGACCCACCATCCCGTTCACGTCTGAGCAGGCAATAGAGCTGGTTGATGAGGTGAGCCATTTGTATGAGGATATTAGAGAGCGCCTGTACACGATAGACCATTTATTCCAAGATCGGTCGAGGGACGACGTCGCGTTGATCCATGATATCGAGCCCAGTATCGGCTTGCTTTCCCATCAGTTGGAAAGGGAAAAGCGAGATCCAACGCTGGTACGCCTTGATGGTGAGGCCGAGGCGAGGCGAGCGGATGTCGATCATGACCCGTTCTTCGAGGCGCAATCTGCACCCTCGCCCGCATCAGGGACAGAGGGCTTAAGCAGCCGAACGGCCTCGCCTGGTAGCAACGAATTGTTTCGGGACGAAAATGTCTCTCCTGAAAGGTCACAGCGATCGAACGAGGACAGCCACTCTTCGGGGGCGTTCGATGACGACCGGTCGGCGTGGAGAGCGTATGTGACTGGAGAAGGGAGCCATACCAAAGCTGCAACTGGTCGTATGGAAGATGGTGTAGATGACGCGGAGAGGCTAGCTTTTGACCCCGCTACCATTAGCTTTCGCAAGTCAAAAGGCACTTCGTTGCAAGAACCGGCCGCCGCGCTGGGATCGAAGGCGGCGCATGATGAGATCAATGGATCGGAAGGCAATCGACGCGAATTAAACGAGCGTAAGCGGACTCGCAGCCCCGGGTTAGATTATTAAACTCACGATTCGCGCGTTCGAGCGGCCGTTTGTTGCAAGAGAGAAAATCTCTGATGCCGCTCTGGTGCGTGCAAGCCATGCGCCCGCCTTCGCGCAGCGGCGCATAAGGCCGCGGCCCGTGATGAAGTCCCCGGATCCCCGGATCGGGTTTCAATCAAATTAACGCGCTCGGAGCGTCTTGAGAATCTCGGATTAATCCAATCCCCGGTTCGTCCGGTTCCCATCATCTCATCACCCTCACTACCTGCCGTCCAGCTTGCTACTCCGTGTTGCCGAACGGCAGATCCTGTTATGCCGCGCAAGCACTAAGCGGCAAGCAGACCCCATCTGGCGTCGACACCCTTGGTCCCGGCAATGCAGGTAGTCATCCTCCAGGGGCATGCCGGAAGGGGATCGCGCCGCGATTACCTCTCCATGTATTGATCCGGTATCGACAATCAAAATTGTCCGCGAGCGCTCCCGCAACGAGCGAGAGGATCATTTAAAAAACAACGTGGTCGACCCTTGACAGGTGGCCAGTTGCCACGAAAAGTTACCTATCTCTCAGAGGCTGATCGAGTTGGCCCTCTCACGTTCCTCCAGTTCGCGTGGCCGCTTACTCCCATTAGGCGATTTGCCTATTTCAATATCTCCATTGACGTTATGGCTGGAAGAGCCGGAAGTCCCTTGTAAGGGGTGCGGCGCTTTTATTTTTGGTGATATAGATCGTGCCAGATTTTCAGCCGGCGCCACCACCTTTGACTCATTGCGATGCGGCAGTTTTAGTTTCTGTTGACCAGGCATATTGGCTGCCTTGGCAAGTTCAAGCATGACTTGGGAATGTTCTAAATCGATTTTGCTCGACCGTACGGGTACTGTTGATCTCTTTAGATGATCATTCTCTGGCAGTTCGCGCAGACGACCTTGCCAGGCTCGGTGGTAACCCTCTATGGTTCGCACAAGCCTTTCCATCTCCAAAGTCCTTGATTTCAAGACGCGCGAATAGCTGCGGAGCAACGAGAAAAGGGTCGGGGAATCTGCTGCCGTACTGTTCCGCTCCAGCCAGTATTCCCGGTGTTCCGACGCCGCTTTGAGGAACCACGCGCGGCTCGCGAAGTTTCCGCGACGAGGGCCAACGACCGCGTCCATGGCATCAAGAACACGCGTTGCCATTTCCTTGGCGACTCTGTTACGCCCTCGTTGAGGAGGCGCTCGACGTATTGAGTCCCTAATCCCTTTTGGCAGTTGCTTGGGCAGGAAAAAACGATTACCACCACGCTGCCAGGTTAGGTCGCAATGCCGTTGTATCAACCTTGCGATGTCTACAGCAGTTTCTGGAGTTAACCTTTGTTGCGGTAGTAACTCCGATCTCCGAGGAACGATTTTCTCTTCAATGGCTCTGATCACCGTCACTTTGCCATAGTGAAAGGAGTTCGGGATGAAGCCTATTTCGCCAGTGGTGGCCCTCGTTTCCACAATTTCCGCCTCCCGCTTAGCCCAGCGTGACAAGATTTCGCCACTTTCCCAAACCTCATCTACTACCGCCTGGCGCAGACCATTGAAAAAAGCGCCGTCCGGCACGATCTTGTCCAACAAAGTATTGAGCTCCTTCAGAGTGGCCTTCTGTAAAGCTGGATTACGGGGCGTACCGCTTGAAAAGTTTTCATCGAATTGATGAAGCTGCAGTTCATCGCGTCTGTGACCCAGAATTTCAATGTGTGGGAATTCTCGCGGGTCGCCTTCTTTGGTTTTGGCGTATTGCTGCAGTTTCTCATAAAGTGCAGCAGCTACATTAGGAGAAAGAGCTATCGGGAACTGCGGGCGCCTTGCATAGATTTTATCAATGACGCGATGGAGTTCGTTAGGATCCGGGTTCGCGGTAAGCTCACCAATATTAGCTCGATGTATTGCATTCAATGCATAGAGCCGTTGTTTATTATATGCAGGCGTATCGGGAATAGTTCGACTTAGAAGCCGGTCTATTCGAATTTCAAGTGCGTCCTTCAAGGAGCGGCCGGGGACTGGTCGCGGCCACTCTAATTCATTTCTAATGCTGCCGTCTGGAACATAGGCTGGAGTTCGGCTTCGCATGACATCCGTTAGATACTTGACCGCCATAATTTCTCTCGTGCGATTGGCCATAGTGCGTGGTCCTTCTCACTTTCCGAAGCGCAAGCTTCATCGCCAGCGTTCACACTAAATCGCGTCTTTGATGACGCATTGTCGCGTTGAAGCAAAACTTGTTCTAACAGCGATACTTTAACCCTGGGACGCCAGCAGCTCTAAGAAAACCAGGCCTCCTGAGCGGCGTCCGATTCTGCTTTTGAATTCGCCGATGTCGTTCACTGTCCTGATATGAACTATACCATGGAGGGCGAGTTGCTGGGGTGTGATTGCGTTACATCCGAAGCTAAAGTGAACCGTAAGAGCAAGACCCCATCTGGCGTCGATAACCTTGGCCCCGGTAATGCAATATTCGATGGCGACCTGTCGTTGATGCGCCGGATCGACCGGCTATCATCTCGAATACGCCCATAGTACGTATCCGTCCGGCGAAGGCCGTCTATCCTGAATTGCCGATTGGCTTTAAGTCCATGGCCATGCGCTACAATCATTTCCCCCATTGAGGTCTTGTCCGTCGACAATCTGACCTTGACCAGGGAATGAAGCGCAACGTTTCACAGACGAACAGATCATCACCGTTCTGAGGGAGCACGAGGCTGGCACGCCGGTCTCGGAGCTTTGCCGCAAGCACGGCGTCAGTAATGCCAGCATCTATAAATGGAAGACCAAATTCGGCGGCATGGACGTATCGGAAGCCAACCGGCTGAAGACTATGGGACGCGCTTCACCTACCATGACACGGTCGATCATCTTCGAGGAGGCGACCGCCAATCGAGGTTCTCGCCGATCATGCTGGCGACTTCTTTCAGCGTTTAGATGAACCTTGAACGTGCCATCACGCAGCCTCGCATCGCCGGCGTCCAAAGCCACGGCAGTAATTCCTGGAGGTGGTCCTTGGGGTGATCCTGTATCCTGGTCAGGACGTCTGTCAAATAGATCTCCGGTGGATTGTGGCCATGGAGTTTGGCAGTCTCAATGATGGTCAGGATATTTGCGATGCGCTCGCCGCCCTTGTCTGGCCCGATGGCACGAAGGGTCTGACCGAAAATGGAATCGACGACCTTCAAAGTCTCCTCGCCGACATCCGGACGTGGGATGGTGGAATCCGCCAGTTCCTCGTCGATGAACAATGCGATCCTGTTCTTCAGTGCCATCGCGCGCACAAAAACTGGCTATTTGCCGAGCAAATCACTCATCGCAGGGGATATCGTAGAGCGCACTCGAGGATCTCATCCGCGGCATGCACCCGATACGACCGCTGCGCACACACCTATTTCTCAAGCATATGCATCGCTGCAGCCGTCATCTTCTGGATGTGATTTAACGAGTCCTGAGCCTAGTGATTAAGGCCGCGACGCTCCGACGAAGCGAGATGACCTGCCACTGAATTTTCATCCGACTGCGATTGGAGCCTCGGCGGTTTTGAATATGCCAAGTGGCGCGGTGTGAGCAACCGGCGGAAACGCGAAGCTTTCATCTTGCGCAGCGTTGGAGCCGGTTGCGGCGATGGTCCCGGCATAGTCTGCCGGGGTCTGATATCCGAGCGATGAGTGCGGCCGGAAATTATTGTACAACACGACGACAGAACACCCACGGGACCGAGGTTCGCGAGCTTCTGTATCCGTGGCATCCCTGGTCCGGACGGCTTGTTCACGTGCATGAGGCGGTGTCTAAAGGGACGCATATTTTCCGCTGCAGCCTTTCTGGTTCTTCTTCTGGTCGACTTCTTGAGGTCCCGTCGTGGATGTTCGACCGATCAGTGAGTGGTTGTTGGCGCAGCCTGGCGGTCCCGCACGTCGATCTCGCAAGCCTGCATTCTTTGGCAAGATTGCTGAAGGACGCTGATGCCTCATCGCAATCTTCGGTAATGGGCGCAGCATTGGTCTTTCACGAAACGAGTCGGAGAGATGTTCATGCCTCGCCAGCCCATGACATGCCAGTTCGATCTGTTCTCGGCCCCGCAGCGGGGGAAGACGGCAGGGACGCCGCAATGGCCGGAGTTGCCGGAGGAGACCCGCCAAGCGTTGACGGTGCTCATCGTGCGGCTGTTCGTCGATCACGCAAAGTGCGGACATGCCTGCCAACAGAAGGAGGCCGGTCATGATGCATGAGAAGATCGCGCCGCATCATCTGGAGCGGAAGGCCATCCTCTATGTTCGGCAGTCCTCGGCTCACCAGGTTCTGCACAATCGAGAGAGCAGCGCCCTCCAGTACGCCATGCGCGACCGTCTGGCAGCGCTTGGATGGTCACATATAGAGACGGTGGATGACGACCTTGGTCGTTCGGCCGCCGGCGGCGTGACCCGCGCTGGATTTGATCGGATGGTGGCGGAAGTCTGCCTTGGCAAGGTAGGCGCCGTGGCCGCGCGTGAGGTATCGCGCTTCGCCCGGAACAGCCGCGATTGGCAGCAACTCATCGAGATGTGCCGCGTTGTCGATACCGTCCTGGTCGACCAGGAAGCAGTTTATGCGCCCCGCCAGGGCAACGACCGCCTGCTCTTGGGTTTGAAGGGCAGCCTCAACGAGTATGAACTCGATCTCTTGCGTCAGCGTTCCCTTTCCGCCCGCTATGAGAAGGCTCGCCGCGGTGAACTCGTCGTCACTGTTCCGGCCGGCTTCGTAAAGGCCGGTGACAGGATCGAGAAGGATCCCAATCGGCGCATCCAGGAAGCCATCGCACTCGTCTTCGACAAGGTCACCGAACTCGGGAGTGCCCGGCAGGCCTTGCTATGGTTCCTTGAGCAGGGATTGGACCTGCCCGTCAGGTGCGCCAACGGTGACGTCATCTGGCGCAGGCCAAATTATGCCACCATCCACCGGATGATTGCGAACCCGATCTACGGCGGCGCTTATGCTTATGGTAAGAGTCGTTCCGTACCAGGATACGATGGCCGATCTGGAATTCGCCGCAAGGCGCGTGATGAATGGCTGGCGCTGATCCCGGATGCGCACGAAGGTTACATCAGTTGGGAACGGGCGGAGGAGATCCGCAAGATGGTCAGCGACAATGTACCGGCCAGTCGCCATCATGGAGCGCCGAAGCATGGCGACGCTCTGCTTGCCGGCCTGTTCCGCTGCAAAAGGTGCGGCCGGAAGCTGACGGTTCGTTACACAGGAGCCAACCATAACATCCCGCGCTATTCCTGTTGGCGAGGGTTGCTCGACAACGGCGAACCACGTTGCATCGCCTTCGGCGGTCTGCGGGTCGATGACGCGATCGAAGAGGCACTTCTCGGCGTGGTCGAGCCAGGAGCCATTGCCGCCGCCGTCGAGGCGGAACGCAATATGGCCAACCAACGCGATCAGGTTCAGGATGCCCTGATGCGCGACCTCGAGGCAGCACGCTATGTAGCCGACCGGGCATTCCGGCAATATGACGCGGCCGATCCAGAGAATAGGCTGGTGACGTCGGAGCTGGAAGCACGCTGGAACAAGGCGCTGACTGGCGTCGGTGAGATCGAGGCCAAGATTGCCAAACATCGGACAGTTACGCCGCATCCGTTCCCCATGTCCGCATCACAGGTAACCGCACTTGCGGGAAACCTTCGCGCCGTCTGGACGGCGCCGACAACCGATGCAAGGCTGAAGAAGCGCATTGTGCGCACGCTCATCAATGAAGTGGTCGCCGATCTCGATGATGGAACCTCTGAGATCGTCCTCGTCATTCATTGGGTTGGAGGCGTCCACACCGAACTGCGCCTGCCGAAGCGACACCGTAGCCAAAGAAATGCGACCCCTGACGACATTGTCGACGCTGTGAAACAGCTCGTCTTGATCGCCAATGATGATGTGATTGCCGGTGTCCTCAATCGCAACGGACTGACGACCGGCAATGGCAATCGCTGGACACGGGAGCGGGTCACCGCGCTGAGGTCATATCGCAAGATTCCGGTCTTCCGTCCGCAGATCGACGGGGTTGAGCCATGGCTTAATCTGGGCGGTGCGGCAAAGTTACTCGGGATATCGCCAAAGACGCTGCGTCTGGCGGCCGAGGCTGGCGATATTAAGGGGGCTCATCCGCTACCCGATGGCCCATGGATCTTCAGCCGTTCCAAACTCGCGACCCCGCAAGCACGTCAGATTCTCGATCGTGTACGGAAGAACCCTCGCCACCCCGCGGGATCGCCTCCAGATCAGGAAAATCTATTTCTTTCAATGACATAGAAAGATGGGTGTTATGAAACAGGATTGTAGTCGTCCGCCCATTCGGCAATGGCGCTTCGGGCATGATCGAGACCGAAGAACAGGCTTTCGTTGAGCAGTTCGTCGCGCATCCGGCCGTTGAAGCTCTCGACATAGCCGTTCTGCATCGGCTTCCCCGGCGCGATGTAGTGCCAGTCAACCTTGTGATCCTTCGACCAAGCAAGGATAGCATTCGAGGTGAGTTCGGTGCCGTAACACCTTCGGAAGTCTGCGTTGAATGAGGCTTTGACCAGCTGCGTAGCCCCCATCAGGCGAAGCAGGTGGTCATAGCCAGGCCTCAGGTCTCACAGTGGTTTTGCGAAGCCACACTGTAAAGGAGACAGGCTATGACCGATTGTGACATTACCGCATTTACCCCCGTTCTGGCAGCTATCGATGTTTCCAAAGAACGCCACGAGGTGCTGATCGAAGCACCGGACAAAAAGCGTCGACGTCGAGTGATCGTGCTCAACAATCTCGATGAGTTCGATCGCCTCATCGGCCTGCTGCGTAGCTATCAGCGTCCTGTCCGTGTCGCCTTTGAGGCAACGGGAAACTATCATCGCGCATTGGCATATCGGCTCGGCTTAGCGGGCTTCGAGATCAAATTGATCTCGTCCATCGCACTGGCTCGGACCAGGGAGGCACTGCATAATTCCTGGGATAAAAATGATCCAAAGGATGCCCAGGTTATCCTCCATATGATGACCATTGGTGCCGAGCAGTTCTACCATGACCCGTTGATGCGCGGCACCAACGACATTCAGGAGTTGTCGAAGACCCACGATATGATCTCAAGGTCGAAGACCGAACTGTGGCATCGGATTCTGACGCATTACCTGCCGTTGTATTTCCCTGAAGCGGATCGCTTCCACCGCAGTTCGCGCAGCGACTGGTTCTTTGCTTTCCTTGAACTGTTTCCGTCTCCGCACTTCATCGCAGCCATGAACAAGGACGCTTTCATCAAAGCTGCCTGGGAGGTGGTTGGTCGCAAAGTTGGCAAAGAGCGTTTGTTGGCAGATATTTACGCAACGTCCGCCCGTTCGATAGGCCTTCCAGTTGCACCGGACTCTGACGCTATCTGCATGTTTCGTATGATCCTGGCCGAGGGCAGAAGCCTAATCGCCCAACGTAATGAGATCGAGGCGCGTGCGGTTGCGATGCTGAAGGACAACGCAGATTACCAGCTCTTATGCACAATCCCCGGCATTGGCCCAATCAATGCTCTGACAATCATGGCAGAAGCTGGGGACCTGCGCCGGTTTCAACACCATCGCCAGTTCCTGAAGTTCTGCGGCATGGATCTTGCGACAATCCAGTCAGGAATGTTTCGAGGCCAGACCAAACTCTCCAAATATGGAAATGCACGGCTGAGGCGGACCTTATGGATGGCAGCTCAAGTCGCGATATTGCAGCGCGCCAACAGCTTCCGCGACAAGTTCGAGCGATACATCACCAAGGACCGTCACAACACCCATTTACGTCGCAAGGCGTCAACAGCAATCGCCGCCAAGATGGCCCGCACCGTACATGCGGTTATCAAAAGCGGTGAACCTTATCGCCCCTTCTTTGAAGGGACGATCCACAGCGGAAGGACCCTTCTCTGACAGTGCCGTGGAGGCGTTGAGCTGCTCAGCGACCTCGTAGATAATGTTCAGGCCTTCCGCTCGACGGCAAAAAGGATCTCGTCTTAAGGACGGTGAGAGCCGCGATCATGCGTACTCTGTGTTTGTTATGGGAGAGACCGTTCGTTGACGATTGGCCGGGCCTACATCATAATTCAAACGCATCGGGAGACCGACGCGATAACGACCTGCTGCCAAAACGGCGTTTCATTCCGATTATAGGACGTTGTCGGAGACGATCATTCCGGGCTTGCCACGTCGTTCGATCAGCGTCGTCAGCTCCCGTGCGACGCGGCGGCCGGAGATCGAGGTGTCCGGGATTGCTGCCAGGCATTCGCGCGTCACGTCATCGACAATGTTGAGCACGCGGAATCGTCTGCCGCAGGCAAACTGGTCGTGCACGAAGTCCAGCGACCAGCGGGCATTGGCCTTCGCTTCGACCAGGATCGGTGCACGCGTGCCGACAGCACGGCGTCTGGCTTTACGCTTGCGAACGGAAAGACCCTCCTCGCGATAGAGCCGGTAGATGCGGTTTACCCCGGACAGCTCTCCCTCCCGCCGAAGCAGCACGAACAGCCGCCGGTAGCCGAAACGCCGACGCTCGTTGGCAAGGTCACGCAGCTTTGCTCGCAACTCCGTCTCCGGCGGTCGGTTCGCCTGGTAGCGGATCGTCTTGCGGTCGGCGGATATGATCTGGCAGGCCCGCCGCTCCGAAAGACCCATCACGGCCTTCAGATGCGTGACGGCTTCGCGCTTGGCGGCAGGCCCTACCATTTTTTTGCAAGAAGCTCGCGGAGCGCGGCCGCATCCAGCAACTGCTCGGCCAGCAGCTTCTTCAGTCTCGCGTTCTCGTCTTCAAGCGCCTTTAGCCGTTTCGCCTCGGAGACTTCCATACCGCCGTATTTGGCCTTCCAGTTGTAAAACGTCGCTTCTGAAATCCCGTGCTTGCGGCAGAGGTCGGCTGCCTTCGCACCAGCCTCCTGCTCCTTCAGCACCGCAATAATCTGCTCTTCGGTAAATCTCTGCTTCTTCATTCGTCCGTCCTTTGATGGGCCGGACTCTAATCAATTCTGGAGGAAATTCGCAGTGGCAGGTCAGAGATGATCAAATTCTTCACGACTGCAAGACCATGCCTTGTTGGTGTGGAAGCTTGCGCCACGGCGCATTATTGGGCCCGTGAACTGATTGTCAATGCCGCGTGGGCGGCGTGTTCCTGGCGCATCGTCGGCGAAAGCCGTTGCTCGAAGCTTCTAAAGAGCTCACAAAAGCGGCTGTAGCCGTAACCGTCGGGATGCGACCCACGATACTCCTCCCACAGGATGAGCAGAGTCACGCCGGGCTTCTTGAGTTCGACGGCAAGATCGGCCCAATTGGGTTCGACACGGCGTCTCGTGCCCTGTTTGATGCCGTTGCGAGCGAAGAGCTTGTTCTCGAGCGCATCGTCAGTGAGTTCGCCCGGCAACGGCCAGCTCAATCCAATTGCTGCCGCGCGCTGCTGTTATGCGGGTTCGTGACGAAAGTTCACGATCCGTTCGAGCTTAGCGTGTCGCCAGGAACAAATCTTGTTCCGACCCCAAATACCCCGCTCATTCGAACCGTGCAGCGCCGAATGAAAATCTGGCGCAGTACACAGGCCAATGCGCTGGTGTTCGGGCCATTCGCCGATGCGGCGCGGCAGACGGAAAGTATAGAGGTCGGGCAGTGAGATCATTACCGAACAATACAGGATCGTCATCCGCGCTCTTACCGCCAGGTTGGCCTTCGACAACCGACCCCACCGGAAAACATGATGACCGCCCGCGAAGCCGCCCGCTCGCTACAGCGCTATTGAGAGGCGCGCTCGCGAGCGGCTTCGCTACCTCCGTCACCTGCACCAGGTGCGGGGATACGATCGGAACAACCCGTGAGGCATTCGAGAACATCCGAGTGAGGCAACGGCATTATTTTCTGGGAACACTCTTGGGTGAGGCAATACGAGTCTCAACTAGATTGCGCTACGCACCGGTGCTGTTCAATTTTCGCTTCAAATGAGATTGAAATGTAGAAATCGAAAACTCTAGTGTAACCGAGCCTCCCGATAATCGTGAACATCAGATGACGGCATCTCTTCCGACCGAAGGGGCTGTGTTAGCTATGAGCACGCGGAGATAGGAATGTTGAAGGCAACGGGGCCGCTGTCGATCGTCTTGTTGGCCTCCACGCGCCCGTTCAACGACGCGCCGCCGTGTGCTGGCGGCGAGACGGCTGACGAGGAGCAATTGGCGCTTCGTCGGCCAATCTCCGCCTACAACACAGATTCTTCCACGCACGGCTTTGCGAACGCTACGTGCGAAAAGTTGAAATGGCCGCTCAACAGCTAGTTCCCCCGTCAACCGAGCAGCCGAAGCATGACCGGGAAAAGTCGGCATCCGAAGAATGGGATGTTTGGAGTTCATATACGCGTCGTTCTCCGAAGGGCGGCGCGATCCATCCGGTCCGCCACCGTCGCCGGACCAGGACGAGCGTAAATCCGGAGACCAACTCTTGTTCGATCTAAACAAAGGAGATTCGCAATGATGCGATGCTTTGAGAGATACCGCGTACATCTGAATCGCCTCTCCCTGTCGAACGCGGTGATGCGCCTGGTATCTGGCTATGCTCCTAGCGTGGGCGGCGCGATGGGTTGGAGCATGTTCTCCTTTGGGCCAGCTGCGGCCCAATCCGCAGGTGGCGGCACCGACCCGGCCACAATGGTTAGCAACATTTGCACGTTTATCCTTGGTCCGTTCGGCCAGTCACTCGCCGTTCTTGGAATCGTGGCGATCGGACTCTCCTGGATGTTCGGTCGCGCTTCACTGGGTCTTATCGCCGGCGTTGTCGGCGGCGTTGTCATCATGTTTGGAGCGAGTTTCCTCGGCAAGACGCTGACTGGAGGTGGTTGATTAGTAACCGTCTGGGAGAAGCCCTTTACCTGGCGGCGACACGGCCCGCATTGTTTCTTGGGGTGCCGCTAACGTTGGCCGGGCTATTTATGATGTCTGCCGGCTTTATCATCGTTATCGTTCAGAACCCGCTGTACGAAGTCGTACTCGTTCTCTTATGGTTCGGAGCGCGTCTTGTTGTGTACGAGACTTAATGCTGCCAGTGTGGTCCTGCTGGCGGCTCGTGGTGGATTGGACGACGCAGAATATGCCTGGGGTAACGAGTTGGAGCCCGAGGCCATGCCGATGGCAAGCATCTGGCAGGGGATTTCCGTGAGATCGTCGAAGCTTAAGGGTGCCGAACGCACCAGCGCCGTCGGGTCGTTCCCGGCAAACGGCCACGGCCTCTATGACATGATCGGCGACGTATGGGAGTGGACGACAGACTACTGGTCGACGAGTCACCCCGAGCTCGCACGACATTCCTGCTGCATCCCGAGCAACCCGCGCGGCGGCGATCCGGAGGCGAGCTACGATCCTCGGCAACCGGAAATTCGCATCCGCCGCCGGGTCCTGAAGGGCGGTTCGCATCTTTGCGCGCCGAACTATTGCCGGCGTTACCGCCCGGCCGCCCGACATGCCGAGCCGGAAGGCACCTCGACCAGCCATGTCGGCTTTCGCTGCATCAAAACATTGACGGGCTGAGGAGTGACGCGGGCGGGGGCATGAGTTCGCTTGGACTGTCGACAGTATGGATAGGGAGGAGCAGACTGCGGCTGAGCGCGACGCGATCCAGCTACGGACTGGCGTTCGCCAACTCGGGAGTGATCCGGCGCCCGCTTTCCGCAAGCCCGCTTCAAGGGCGTCGGCGACGTCGGTCTTGAAGCGTCTCTCCCGGATCTTCCGGCTGAACGTCTGCTCGAATCCGGGGTGGAAGCGCCTGAGATCGGCGAGGCCCGCGGGGGCCTGCGGAGATCCAAGCTGAGCGAGGGACGCGGCCCGCAACGCCCTGACGAGAAGGTCTCCGAATTCACCTGTTCTGCAAGGAGGGAGGCCGTCGACCATTCTTGCGATATGCGTTGAGCGCAAGAACCATCGTTGCTTCCCGCGGCGGCGGTTCGACGGCGCCCGAGCTTCTCCCGCCAGAGCGACACCTTCCTCGACCAGGCCGGCGGCGAACATGACGGTGGCAAGCTTGGCCGCTACCTTCGGACTGCCGGGATTGAGCGCCTGAGCGCGCCTGCCAGCTTCGATCGCAGCCTCGGGGCGCCCGCTCAGAAACTGCGCCACCATGAGGGCGGTGTTCGCCCGTGCAGAGAGGGGGGCCATCGCGACCGCCTGGTTAGCGAGGCCGAGCGGCCCATCCGTATCCGATGGATCGAGGGCGAGCTGCGTCCGTGCGAGCGTCGCCAGCACTTCCGCACCAGGTCGATCCCAGTCGACGGTGCGCCGCAGGCAGCGCTGCGCGGCACGGATGCTCGTCTCGCCCTGGGAGATCGAGGGGATGCCGGCCTTCAGGACGCAGACGTTGCCTGCGGCTCGGCCCGGCGCTCGTTCGATCTCGAATTGCCCGATCCCACCGAGCTCTCCGGCAAGCTTCAGTGAAAGCGACTGGACAAGCACCTCCCTCGCGGATACCGCCGATCGATCGTCGGCGTCGATTCCACGCCGTTCTTGACGACATGTCCGTCGGCGTCGTCGGTGACTTGCCACCAGATCGTCCGCACCGCTGATCGGCATAATATTTGAGTTCCGCCGAATAGAGATTTCTCCGGCCGTCGGTGGTCATGGGCTGCCCGGTCGACGTGG
Organism: Rhizobium sophoriradicis; assembly: GCF_025200795.1. Classification (NCBI taxonomy): domain Bacteria; kingdom Pseudomonadati; phylum Pseudomonadota; class Alphaproteobacteria; order Hyphomicrobiales; family Rhizobiaceae; genus Rhizobium; species Rhizobium sophoriradicis. The sequence continues at coordinate 52,078 of NZ_CP104157.1, read as the reverse complement.
CAACCGTCAGCGTATCGAACCCCGTCAGCGCCGAAAGCAGAAAGTCCCTGGTAACGCTCGCCTCGCCCTCGAGCCGCTTCTCGGACGCCGACATGGTCACCGCAAGCAGAGGCTTTTCGATCACGACCGGCCGCGTACTCAACCGCGCCGCCCGCCCCGTAACGGATGTCAAACAGAGGATTGCGACAGCCGCGAAGCGCGGATACGGGAGAATGATTTTCCTTGCCCCTTGCTCTGAAGACTGCAACTCCTGCTCTCAGCCCGTCGCCTCGTCTTCCAGCTCTTCGGTCGGACCAATGTCCTCCTCCCCGAACGCCAGCCGATAGCGCCCTTTCGGCACGCTCAGCATGATCCGATGATCGCCGGACATAGTATTGCTTCAGGAAAGTCCGCACCCGACCGACTTCGATGCGAACAATGGGGTCGGCGGGATCGAAGCTATGGGGTCTCGCCAGCACGTCAATCGCAATGTCGTAGGCCTTGACGGGATCGTGGTGCCCTTCAAACCGTCTTTGCACCAGATACGACGGGATCGTGCGGCTGCGCTCCGTCGCCTGGAACTTCGGATCTTCCAGAAGGCGGCGAAACTCCACGCGCGCCGCATCCATGCTGGCTTCGCAAGCCCTGCCGTGCGTTCCCCAGCGTTCATAGCCGCCCCCCGCTAAGCCGTGGTTCAAGTCGAAACAGACCAGACGGTCTTATCGCTCAAATGACGAGAGGTTTGCAATCGGAGTTGCTGATATACCGTTGCATGATCGCGCCCAGGTAGCTCGGTGGCCCTCACTCCTGCCGTGTTTTAACATTCGCGACGCGGTCTTGCTGACCGCCGCGGGAGATGATCCAGGGGCCGGCGGCAAGGCGCGGCTATTGGCGGTAGCGCCGAAGGTCCGGACCAAGGGCGCCGATCCGGTCATTCGCCGATTGCTGACCGAAGACGCGGTACCGGCGTCCGCTCCGGGCAGCGCTCTGTCACGCTGGGCGGCAAACCGCCTGTTCGAGCGGCTCGAAAGTTTTGAGGCGGTGCGCGCACTGTCCGGCCGGTCCTCCTTCCGGATTTTTGGGCTGTGACGATGGCGGGATCGAGCACAGCCAAGACCAGTCGGCGACAGGCGAAAGGGCGACAGCAAGAAGTCCTGTACGATCGCGAGCTCGAGGACCTGCCGCCGGAGCTGCGCTGGCGGGAATAGATGCTGCGGGTCGAGGCGGTGTGATTTTTGCCTCGGCCGAGCCGATCAGGCGAGAGACCCTGGCGCGGGTGGTCGGCAAAGACTGTAGCATTGACCTGTTGATCGACGATCTCATCGAGGAGCTGTGGGATCGACCGTACGAATTGGTGTCGGTCGCGGGCGGCTGGCCGCACCAAACACGATCGCGGTTCGCCGAGACCATCCGAACTTCGGCAGCGCCAACAAGGGGAGGGGGCGGCGGCACTGTTCGAGTTCAAGGCGATGGTTGTTTTCCTCCCCGTTGCGGCCGTGCATCCTGGCGGCGACGGCGGCCGATTTGAGGGCGAGGCGATCGCGCCAACAGCCCAGCCATGGCGGGTCTGCACGGATTAGATCATCGAGCGATTTCAAAGCGATAGCTGCGGCAAAGGCAGCATCGGATTCGCTGACGTCGCGGCCGCGTGCCAATCCCCAACCTGGTAGACGGTGAGGCCATGGCGACGTCGTTGGAGCGGCGGCAATGAGCGAATCCGTGCGGAAGAGCATAAACATGAGCGCGGTTTTTGCCACCAATAAAGGATCAAACCGCACACCTTGCCGGCACGGTGATATGAACGATAAACTTCCATTGTCGTTCATTAGAGAAATGACGCAAATCACCGAGCAAAACAGCGAAATTCACGTCGAGGCGGGCTCTTCTCCGCCCCTCAGCACGGCGGCCGCCGGTGACATTTCCGCGCCGCAGTGGTCGGCCGCCATCTCGTTCCGTGTGGTGCCGCCGGCAAGGGTTGGGTGCTTCCGCCCGACCCACAGACGGTCGGCCTCTACATCACCGCTTGTGCCGCCGGGAGTGACGGGATCACCGCCTCGCGCGACAATCGCCGGTCGCAAGTCGAATTCGGTCAAACGATCGAGCGGCGACTTTCGGCGCTGACCTGGAATTATGCCCGGCGTGGCACAACGCTCGACCGAAAGGACCGCCATGTCGCTACTGTGCTCGCCGCGATCCGCAACACCCACGCCACGCAACCCCGCCAGAAGGAAGCGGCGCTGCCCGAACACCTGATCGCCATGCTGGAGACGTTGCCCTGCGGCACCTTCTGGGGACTGCGCGACCGGGCGATGCTGCTGATCGGTTTTGCCGGCGGGCTGCGGCGTTCCGAGATCGTCGGGCTCGACGTCGGCCGCGACCAAACGAAGGAAAGCCGCGGCTGGGTCGAGATTCTTGACAAGGGCATGGTCGTCACGGTGCGGGGAAAGCGCGGCTGGCGAAGTGGAAATCGGCCGCGGCTCGTCGGACGCCACCTGCCCGATCGTGACGCTGCAGACCTGGCTCAACCTTGCGAGGATCGCGCACGGCCCCCTGTTCCGGCGGGTGACCGGTCAAGGCAAGGATGTTGGCCCCGAACGGCTGCTGGATCAGGAAGTGGCGCGCCTCGTCAAGAAGGCGGCACTGGCTGCCGGCGTGCGACCCGACCTTACCGAAACCGAGCGTGCGGAAAAGTTCTCCGGCCACTCGCTGCGCGCAGGCCTGGCCTCCTCGGCCGAGGTCGAGGAGCGCTAAGTGCAGAAGCAACTCGGTCACGCATCCGCCGAGATGGCCGCAAGTACCAGCGCCGGCGCGACCGCTTCCGGGTCAACCTTACCAAGGCATCCGGGCTTTGACACGCCCCCTCCTCTGCCACCGTGCGGTCGTCCGAGTTCAGGCCTCTGAACAAGAGTTGCCCGCCACTGGCGCGCGCGACGACGATCAGTCCAAATTCCTTCCCTTTCCTTCAGAGGCGCAATTCGAAACCGGTGACACCTGGATTTCCAGCGGCCGGCGGTATCGCCTCTACGGCCTGCAATCGTGCCTCCGAGGGACAAATATCACGGTGTCTGCCGGCGTCGTGCGCGACTGCGGCGAGCTCGACCTCATCATGGTGCAAGCATTGATCCGGGACACCCGACCCGTCTGCGCCACCATCAAAGATCTCGACCAGAACAATGCGGTCGTGGCGTGCCAGACAACCACCGGCCAACACCGCTACGATCTGGCAACCTATATGATCGCTCAGGGATGGGGATTTGCCGCAGTCGACGGGGCGGGCCGTTTGATCGTCCCTGGATATAGGACGGCTGAGGAGGCGGCGCGATCTGCACGCGCCGGGCTTTGGGCGTATCCTGACATGCCGCATCCGGTTGCGTTCCTCACGCAGCAGGCGAGGACCCAACGATGAAAGCTGTGACCGTTTCGATGATGCTGTTCATGGCGATACCAGCGGCGTCGCTTGCACAAAGTCGACCAGCCGATGTGCCGCGCCAGATCTACGGCATGGTTCAGGTCGTTGATGCAACGACTTTCGAATTCGTCAAGAGCCGACAGGTCGTCCGTCTCGCCGGCTACGAGGCGCCCCGACTGGAGCAGACCGCGACGAGCGCTGGAGTGGGATGGCCTGCCGGTCAGGTGTCACGTGCATGGATGATCCTTCGGACGCTTGGCCAAAACGTCAACTGCGGGCCGATCGGACGCGACGCCAAGCAGGTGTTGGTCGCCCACTGCTTCGTCGGAGAGACCAATCTGGCAGCGACAGCAATTGCCGAAGGCATCGGCTATGCGTTCAACTACCCGGGCGAGCCTCAGGTGCCTGCCTATTTCGACATCGAAAGAAAAGCCAGGGGTCTGGGGTACGGAGTCTGGTCGTCACCCGACCTGCTTGCGCCCTGGCTATACGATGCTTCGGTGGCGAAGGCAGACACGTCCGACCGCAGGCTGCCGGAATCCGAACCGGGACTGCCGTTGCCGCTCCCCGTCAATCAAACAACGCGCTGAGTTGAAGAATCTGCCTGGAGGCTGAATGAAACGTGTTCTCGAAACCCTTGTCGTAGCAATGGCCTTGCTTGCCTCTGTTCCGGTTGCAGCCAGCGCGCAAAATGCTGGTTCGCCCAACCAGATCGAACAGCGAGACCCCGATCACTGCGGTGTCGCCGGCGCCGGATGTGATCCGGCGGACGTGCAGCAATGGAAGGCTGTTGGCAACCGGCTTGCCGACCTGTCGTCGGCAGACCTTAGCCAGTACGCCTACGCCTGCGCGCGTCATCCGGAATGGAAAAAAGACTGCCAAACCGATCCCGCAATCATTCTGAAGCGCCTGGGAATTGAAGGATATTGAGACTGCCGATGAGCAAGTCGGACAATGTCGTCGCCATTGCCGAAATGGCCTTCCTCGTCAGGACGGCCGGCCCTTTCCTTCAAGGATCGGTGGCACCTGGACGCTAATTCAAGAAATAGATGGAGGCGAAGTAATGAGACGATTTTCAATCGTGGTCGCGGCGTTGGCGGCTGGGAGCTTCACCGTATCGAGCCCTGATGCGAAGGCCGACGACGCGTCATGGGGTTGTCAGGTCCTCCTATGCGCGGCATCGCAGAATCCCTCATGGCATGGCGTTCCCTATTGCGTTCCGCCCATAACGAGGCTGATTGCTGCCATGAAGAAACCCGGATTTGATTGGCCTATCTGCCACGAAGCCAATTCGGGCAAGCCAGGCCGCGAGGATTTCGAGGAATGCCCAGCCGGCACGACAGTCGGCTACAGCTTACAGGGCGACAATGGATGGCGAGGTGAGCCGGACCAGTGCATCAAGACAGTCGATGTCTGCCGCTCGCCGAACCTGCGTTCAGATGCGACGAAGTCGCCTGGTCAAACCATTCGTCGCAGCTTTGGAAACGACGACACCGGCTGCGTCCAAAGGATTGCCACTCCGCGCCCGCGACGCGCCGACCCCTATTTCTTCGACATACCCAACGACACGGGCGTCAAGGAGCGGTTCTGGTTCAACCTCAATCATTAGCCGCGTGTTTTCGATCGATCCGGAGAGCCGAGTCAGGCAGCGGGCTCCGCTGTCCTCTTTTTCTTTCCCCGCCGCGATCTCAACGCTGCGACGCGAGTAAGATCGTCTTCGGTGACCTTGAGCAGATCTTCGATAACGACTTTCCACTCGCGCTGCATCTTGTCGAGGGTCGAAAGTTTCACGTCACGCATGCAGCGTGTGACTTGCGACATGTAGGCTTCCGATACGCCGAGCTGCTCGGCCAAATCCTTGTTGGTAACGCGACGCCTAGCCTTCAGACGGGCAATACCGACGGCCAGTCTTTCCTGAAACGACAGCGATGTGAGGATCGACTTGTCCAGTTCTATGTCGGCATCGACCTTCACACGTGGCATTGCACGAATATCCCGCGTTCGGTTGAAAGCGACATGCCGGGAGAGGACGCGTCATCTCTTGGAAAAGAGTCGTCGCTGCGGCGCCTGTTTGTCAACATGTTCGAAAATAAATCAATCATTGCGGATCCGACGGCGACAGATGATCAACATAAGCATGCCTATAACTCTTTGTTGCCCATCGTTGTCATTGGGACGTTCACAAGCTCGTTACCTCTCTACACCGTCAGTCAACAATGCAGCAAGCGGTCCTGGATTGCAGGGGGCTTCGAACTGCGCCCTTTGATCGTCGTCGCGATGATGTCGGACGACATGGCTTGCACTTGTGAACAAAAATTCCATTGCCGAATAATTATACTGCAGTTAAAGTCTATTCGTTATGCTTGATCGGAGGATTTGGATGGTATCGTTCACGACGTCCAGCTATCGATTTGACCTGACGCGTCTCGCCGTCGCGCTTTTGATCCTCGGACTGATTTTCATCACGGCCCGCCTGTCGATCGGCGACAGCCTGACAGTTGGTTACGTTATGGTGATCCCAGTGTACGTTTTTTTGTCGGCCGTTCTCGAGGACGCGCGGCTCGTAAAACACAGCCGCGTCCATGCGTGGGCAGAGAGATTGGCAGCTTTTAGCGCTGCAGCGGCTTGCGGATATACAGGCTACCAACTCTGGATATCAGGGTACTAAGACGTCGGCATGCGGATCGTTGTTCGCAATAGCCCTGCCCACGGTCTCGCCACACTGGAAGAACGCGAGGCAGTTGCGTTGCGCGCCTGGTATGGCAACGCTGCTTCCAGTGAAGACGAGGCCATCGCCCTATCCGTCATCAAGCGCTCTCGGTTGATGGACGGTTGGATCGAATGCGACTGCCTGCCCGGCCGATACCAGCCCCTTCTTGCCCCGATTCAACAGGAACACACATACACCCTACGGCGCCTGCTGCCGAAAGACGAAGATCCCGACCGGCATGAAGAGCGCCCAAACCATGCACATGCCTGCCCGTTTCATGTCGACAAGGATGCCGCGCCCTCTCGCTTCGATCGCGGCTATCAACTTCGCCCGTTGCCCAAGTCGGAACGAAGCTACATCGATGCGCTCCCAGCCATTCCCGGCCGACTTGCTGACGTCTCCGCCTCAGACCGGATCCGATCGGTCGAGCGAAACGATCGGCCCTCCCGGCTTGGATCAATCCTCTGGAGGGTGCTAGATAAAGCCGGCACCAATGTCATTCCGCCCCTGCAGGATGAGCGGGATTTCAGCCTCGGAGATCAGCTTGCGAGGCTACGCTCCGCAGCGCGTGAGTTTCGGGTGCTGCGCACCTGGACGCTTAACGCGTTGATGTCGACATGGGCGGCCGACTACCGTGATCCAGACAGCCGTTGGCAGCGGTTGATCGCAACCTCGCGCCCAGACTGGCCCGAGACTGTACGTCGAACCGGCTTCATGGCGCTGTTTGCGACAAGCGTTTCGACACAGACAATCATGCCGGCATCCTCGGCGCGCAAGCTCGATATCCTGGCAAAAGTCCGCCAGCCCCTTCGTGGCGATCCTACCAGCCGCGGACCATTCCTGACACTGTTGAATGTCGATTTTGGAGACCATGACGATGGGCCGGCCCGAGCGGTCCAAGCCTATGCACAGCCCGTCTACAATGGCGACACCCTGTTTCCGGTGGAATCGGGATTTGAGCGGGACGTAACCCATCTCCTGTTCTGGCTGCAACAGTCACTATTTGAGGCCGCACCAGAACTTCGTATCGAGATCACCAAACCACTCTTCGCCTCTGACACACCCATTGGTCCATGCCGGCCAGACTTCATCTTGAACGTCAGCTATGGAGCAACCCATTCCTTAAACCTTATCATCGAAGCCTTTGGAATGGAGAGTGACGAGTATCGTCAGGCGAAGGAGGTGATGTTGCCGCGAGCTAAGTATCTCGGACCCCTTTTTGGAATTTTTCCGAACGACCTGGCTGCGGCGAACGCGGCTGAGACTGCCCGGCGTCTGCAGTCGTGGGTCATCGATCAGGTGCGACACGCCGGAAATCTTTCCAGCCTATCTGCCGGTGGACGTGCGTCGTAGCTATCCGTCGTCGACGTCGGAACTGGAGCTATCTCCCGCGTTCTGTAATTGAGCATCCCGCAGTTCGGCACCCGCTGCTTGGAGCAAGGCCTCTTGAATGTTCGCTAGGGTCCCGGTTGAACACGTTCCAAACATGCGCGAGACCAGTTCCTCGGCGAGAAGTGCGATCGACGGCGTCAGTCTTTCCGCAGCGGGACTGCCCACCTCGCTTCTCACAGTGGTGAGCGCGTTAACGGCAAGCGTCCGCCTCTCCATCTCGCGCTCGTTCACCATCAACCAGAAACCTGCGTCAGCCTTTGCCGCGGAGACGATCTGCTGGATACTCCGAGGATCTGGAAAATCTGCTTTCGAAAAAGTGTTTAATCTCGCCCATGATATTGCTCTCCTCAAAAAGGTGACGCGGCGCTTCTTGCTTGCCTCGCCGGTTTGAATCGCTGGCGATGGAGACGCGCCTATTCGCCCGGCTCATCGAGTCGCTCGACCTCCTCCCCCAACGGATCGCGCGCCACCCTCGCGAACTGATGCAGGTAATCCAGTGAACTCGTCTGCGTCAGGCGGTTCGATAAGGTCCCGATGAGGAGATCGACGTCCGAATTGAGGTCGGTTGGTTCGAGTGAGAGCTCGTCGGTCTGCTCGAAGATCGCATCGTTCAAGGTCCGCAAGTCGCTTCCGAACGCTTCCCCGACCTCCTGCCGCTTGAGAATGCCTGCCTCCGCAGGGCGGGCGGCTGCATGATCCGTAGACTGGTTGACACCTTGGCGTCGACGACCGTTGCGAGCCGGAGATCCCGAATAGACATTATCCGCAAGTCTCCGCTCGTCGATTTTCAGACCAACGCCGGGGCCACGGTCGGGACCATGCCGGTTCGGCGCGCGGTCCTGTCGACGCCTTCCCAAGGGCTCCGATGCAGGTTCTTTCCGTCGCTGCTTCTGCTCCGCTGCGGATGAATCATCGTCGGCAACCCCAACCTCACGCGCCTCATCCAGATCGAGCCGATCGCGAAGCTCATCGAGGGAGGAGATATAGACATGGCGAACACCGTCTTTGACGATGAAGCGCTCGTCGTTGGCTTGCCACGACCGTGTGACGGCTGCGTGGTCGCGATGGCCGATCGTCGATTCGACCGGCTCCATGCATGGCCGCGACACTGGGCCGAATTTGCGCACTTTAGCGAACATCCGCTCGCCGCCAGAATCGAGTTTCATGATCCGCATCAGCGGCATGCCGGTGACCTGCAGGATTGCCTCCTCAGGCTTCATCATCATCAGCGTGTTGACGGGAAGCAGGTCGACCGAGACCGGCACTTTCGAAATCGATCTTTGGCGGCGTCCGTGGCGGTGGGAATAGGAAGATTGCTCGACCCATTCCGTCGTCTTGCCGGCTGCCATGGAGACCGCTGTCGCGTCCTCCTGGTTCTGGAAGTTCATGAACAGCTTGATCGTCGATGCCCCCATGAGGATCTTCTGGCCCGAGCGTTGGTAGAGGCGTTCGAGCTGGGCACCATCCTGGAGAATGAACACGAAACGCACGCCGTTCTTGCGGATCAGCGGCGCGAGCGTCAGAACCGTATCGATACGGCCGCCGTTGCCGAACTCGTCGAGCATCATCAGGACCTCGTGCTCGCCGTTGCGCAACGGGCCCATCTGGACAAGTTTGTCGGCCATCTGCTGGATGAACATCGAGATCAGCCGCTCGTAGATCTGCATGGCGTTCCAGTCCGCCTGGATATACACCACCATCTTTCGCGTCCTGATTGTGTCGATCGGGATTGACGTGATCGAGGTAAGCGCTTCGACCAGCGGGTTCTGCAAGAAGTTGAGTTTGGCGACGATCTCGGCGGCAATCCCCTCCCCGAGCTTTTCGTGGCGGCCGGCGAATTTGGTCAGTTGCATACGGGTCTGGTCGGAAAGGACCGCCTCGTAGTTTTCAAGCAATTGCACGATCGCCTTGCGCTCGTCGGACATGGAATTGAGGATGCGGTAAAGTTCGCTGAGCGACTTGCGCGAGTCCGGGCATTCGAGCACAAACCCCAGCATCGCCGTCAGTAGGATCCGGGCGCTCTCCTCCCAGAAGTCGGACGAGTCGGACCGCAGGCGTTCCGGCAGCAGCATCTGCGTCAGCTTCTGCAGGTCGGTGATCCGCTGGTTCGGCTCGGTGCTGATCAGATCGAGCGGGTTATAGCCGTCGGTGAATTTCGAGCCTGGCGCCAGAAGAAATACCTCGTAGCCTTTGTCCTTCAGGTATCCCGACGTTTCCTCGAACAGCTCACCGCTCATATCGAGGACCATCTGCGACCCTTCAAAACTCATCATCGTCGGGATGACGAAGCCTCGCGATTTTCCTTGCCCCGGCGAGCCGATGACCATGACGTGCTGGTCGCCGTCGTTGCGCAGCAGAAGCCCTTGTTTCAGACCGAGGACGATGCCGCGCTTGTCGCGTAGACGAAAATCGGCCGCATCCTTCAAGGTCGCCAGACGCGCCCTGCCCATGATCATCCGCTGGCGACGCTGGATGGCCGCGCCGATCGGAAATCCTACCAGAGCGCCGGCGGCGGCAAGACCGGCAAGCGCGGCTAGCACCGTCTGCCGGGAAGGCTTCTGATAGATCCCGGCCGTGTCGGTCGCGCCGAAAGGTGCCTGATACATCGCGGCCAGATGATTGCCGTAGTAGCCGGCGATCTCGGCGTGTTCGCCGGCTTTGGTGGCCACGAGATAGAAGGTCACACCATAGACGATCACGCCGGCATAGGCAGCCGCGAAGACCAGAGCCGTATGCGCGATCAGGCTGAACATCGAGCGCACATGCAAAAGGTAGAGGATCTTGCGCGAGAGAGCCCTGCCTCCCTTCAGCATCCAGAGGCACAGCAGGAGAAACAGGAATGGCGCGGCAAGCGCGAAAGCCAGCAGCGACAATCCGACCGTGTTGCGAGTGTGAATGATCGACCAGGTATAGCGGAGAGCATCGACGAAGCGCACCTGCCCGACATAGTCGAAGTAGGAGGCCGACCCAAAGGAGGAGGTATAGGCGTCGTAGATCAGCGTGAAAAATATAAGCCAAAGCATGACCGCGCAAAGCAGCGCGACCGGCAAGGTAATCAGCGAGGCACGCTGCAGGACGGTCCATTTTGGGCGGTCAGTCTCCGCTGACGTGAATACGCTTGCCATCTTTGTCCACCTCATCGGCAAAGTAGATCTCGCTGACGCCGCGGCCGCCGGCCGCATCGCTCTTCTTCAACTGCACCACGATCGGGATGATCGAACGGATATATCGAATGATATCGTCGCGCTCCATGCGGACATTGCTGTTGAGCACCAGCGTCGACAGGCGGTTGAATGCATGGTGCGGCGAGTTCGCATGGATGGTCGACATCGATCCCGGATGGCCGGTGTTGATCGCGTTCAGGAAATCAAACGCCTCGTCGCCGCGCAGCTCGCCCATGAAGATCCTGTCCGGCCTGAGCCGTAGCGCCGTGGCCAGCAGATCAGTCATGGTGACCCTCGCCTCTCCTTGGCCTCCCTTCGAGACCAGCAGCGACACGACATTTTCCTGTCGCGGTTCGAGTTCCTCCGTATCCTGCATCAGGATGAAGCGTTCCTGGTTTGGAATGGAAGTCAGCATGGTGTTGAGAAACGTCGTCTTGCCGGTGGACGTCCCACCGGAAATCAGCATACTGCGGTGATTGACGGCTGCGAGTTCCAGGAAAGCGCGAATCTTGCCGGCGCGGAGCAGCGTTGAAAGCTCGATATCCACGTCATCGATATAGTCATCGCCAGTAACCTTCGTGAAGCGAAACGCGCCGGCCTTCTCGTAGTCGTCTAGGTCGAAGCGACGAATGAACTGCTTGCGGATCGAGAATGCATGCCCCGTCGCCGACGTCGGACTAAGGACGAACTGCACGCGCTCGCCGCCTGTCAGTGTCGCCGACAATAGCGGGTTCTCAGCGTTGACGGTCTGCTTGGTAAAAGACGCCGCGCGAGACGCCATGTGGCGGATTGCGTCCTGGTCCAGGCCGTCGACCTGTTGGCTAACCATGCTGAGCTGGCCGATCTTCTCGAGCCAGATCTCGTTGCTGCGCTGGCAGGAAATCTCGACAACGGCAGGATCGTCGAGAAAGGCCCGGATGGGTTCCAGCGCCTCTGCCAGAAAATGCCGTTCGGCGGAGATTGCAGGGCGTGCGTTCATTTGCCGTATCTCTGCTTGCGCAAGCTCTCGAACCGCTCACGAACCGGATCAGGATAAAGGTCTGCGAAGTCGAGGTCGCGTGTGACAAAGACGTTGATGTCGGAGCCCTGCGGGATGTGGATGGTCGGCCGGATGTTGCGGCTGTCCTGGAAGGCTTCCGTGCCAAGCTGTTGAATGCCGGAAGCGATGGTCTCTGCGGCGATTTGCCGGGCTCGATCCTGTGACGTGTCGCCGTTGTCCTGCGGGATGCTGGTGACGCTGCCACTGTCGTTGATGATGGTGATATTCCGGTCGGGCTTCTGGCCAAGCTGGGCGATATATTGCGTGGCGCCGCCGATCAGCGTCATCAGAGCCGGCGGTCCGAACCGTTCCCAATATTTCCGGTCGACGACACCCGTCATGCCCGAGCGGCCAAGCCGGTCTGTGCCGTAGGAGCCAAGCTGCACCGAGACACCGTCACCGCGGATCATGCGGGTCCAGACGATCAGGATACGCTCCTGCCCCCGTTCGACCCCGGACTTGTAGTCGCCGATCAGCGAGGAATCGGCCGGAATAAGAATTCGACGGCCGTCAAAGGAATAGACGTCTTCGCGGACAATCCCTTTGACCATGCCGGCGAGATCGGAATTGATCGCTGTCTCCAGCGTTCCCCGGATCATCGTGCCCTGGGGGATCCAGGCGTCGGTGCGACGGTTCTGGGAGGCGACAGAGACTTCGGCGCCTTGCCCACCCATCGCCTTCAAGAACGCGCGGTCACTATCGGCCGCATTGCCATCCGTCGCCGCGCTCGGCTGCGCCCCCGATCCAACCCCTGATCCGAACGGTCCGGCACTCGCGCTATCGGCGGACGCTTGGGCCGCACCGGTCGTCCTGTTTGATTGGTCGAAGACCATGGCCGACGAACGTACGCGCTCCAAAAGCTTTGCCTCCCGCGCGAGTTCGATGCAGCGCGGGTTGTCAGGGTTCTTGCCTCGCGTGCAATCGACTTCCGCCGGGGGTGCTACGGGAGCAGCGGCGGGAACAACAGGTGCGGGCGGTGGCGGAGGTGGCGGCGGGGGAGCCTCTGGGACTTCAACCGTTGGAAGCGGTGGAGGCGCTGGCGTCCTGAAGCCTTCACTGCGCGGCACCTGCGCGGGGCGAAACTCTTCGCGCGGCGACGTGTCGACCGCCGGCTCCCTCTCTCCGCCCGCCAGGAGGAAATACAGGACCACGCCTACGCCCGCGATCGCCGCAACGACCGCGATCGGCCGCATCATGCCGATGCCAGACCGTCTGACCTGCCCGCCGATGGCGGTATCGTTGTCGATCGAGTGGTAGCTGGGATCTGACATGGCGCACCTCCTATCGTGATTGGGATTGCTGGTTGGCGGCTCCGGCTCCAATCCGCTTCGGAGCGACTGCACCTTCGATGGGCGCCGGAGTGTCGGCGGGAGACGTCCGGAGATTGAACAGGCACGTCTCCTCCTCGGTCCCGTACCGGAGGGACCACTGCCGCGAGACCTTGTCGATGACGATATAGTCCGCCTCCCGACGGTAGTTCACGAGGCTCTCGCGCCGCTTGGGGTCGACAATGAAAATCGCCGGGATGTCGCCGGTGAACTTCATGAAGGTCTTCACCCCATCGTCGAAGACCCATCGGGGCTTGGCGGCATCGTTGCCCTTGAAGCCATAGTCGTAATTGACCTTGTCGCGACGAATGTTCTTGATATTCGGATTACGCTCGGCATCCTGAGCCTGCTTCCAGAGCTCGGCAGTTCCTTTCAAGCCGGCATCTTCCGGATAGGTGAATGTCAGCTTGAAGGTCTGGTTCTGCATCGCCTTGCTGTCGTTGACGCGCAGATCGAAGGAATAGGTTCGCTTCGTGGTCACAACCGACAGATTGGTCGCCGCGTCCTTCTCCATCGGCTTCAATGTCAACGAACGCCTGTCGGCCGAGGTGAGGATCTGCCAGGAGACGGTGTCGCCCGCGACGACCTGAGTGATCTCCTCGTCAGTACCGAAGAGAATGGTCGTGACCAGCCCATAGGTGCCGGTGACGAGAAATACCTGCTCGGCGGAATACGGAAGTGACCGGACGCGCGGGTCAAGCCGGCCCGGCCGTGCCAGCAGCTCGCCATGAACGACTGCTGGGCTCAGCAGCAGAACCAGGGAAAATGCGGCGGCGCATCTCTTCATGGGGCGAGCCCCGAAGGCATTGTCTCTGGGACCTTCACATATTCGGTAACGACAAAGCCGAGCGGATTGTAGAGCCGAACCCGGTTGCTGGCCGGCAGATTGATCTGGCGAAAGCGTACCGTTGCAGACCACCGATTGACGACGTCACCGCCACGCTGGCGCTCACGTGTCTCGAACCGGACGGCCATGGTTGAGGCATTGAGCGGATTGACCGAGAGGATCTCCGGACGGATGTCACCGGTCGCGCCCATGGTTTTCACAGGCCCTCGTGGGTTGGAAGGGTTCATCCACTCCTCGTAGTCCTTGAAAGCTTCCGAGTTCGGCTCCGACCAAAGCGCGATCATGTCGAAATTATCCGACAGATAGCGCGGATCGTAGGTCTCCCGCCGTATGACGTAATTGCCAACGAAGGAGGCCCGAACGGCCTGCATTTCCGAGACGCTCGACCGATCTTTGTCGAGCGACGTCACGGTTTCCATGTATCCCGTGTTCTTATCGACGATGAGAGGAACGACCTCGGTGCGCACAAGGGGGAAAAGCTGGGCCACGGAAAAAGAAAGCACGCCGGCGACGACCCAGCCGGCAACGGCGAAGGCCAACAGGATGAGACCAATGAGGGTCCTGAGCGAGCGGTTCTTTTCTCCCCAAGACAAATGCTGATCGTAGATATCCAGCGGACCGGGGAAATGATCGGCCGGGGCGGCCCTCAATTGGTTTCTGAACAATGCCAAGTTTCAAACCTCGAATTCGTGGGCGTCAAAATCGTGGAAACATCTCTGTCGCCGGATCGTCACTCGCCGCTGCGGCGCCGGTTGGTCAGCATGCGGCCCAGTGCGCCGGCACCTGCCAAGCTACTGCTGCCGGCGAGCGCCGCTGCGGTTACCGCGCCTCTGGGGCCCGCCAACATGCCAAGAGCAACCTCTGCGGCCTGCCCGGCTCTCGAATTGCTGGCCGACAGTCTCCTTCGTGCCGATCCATATGCCGCGTCGACGCCGCCCCCGGCCGGCACGCCGGAAATGGCAGCGCCGTAAGCGAAGGTGCGGGCAAAATCAGGGACCTGGAAAATGAAGTAGGAGATCAGCGCCAGGTACAGCACCATGGCCAGCACGATCGCGAGCGCGTTCTCCTTGGTCGCCATGTCACCGTTGATGGTGTCCATCATTCCGATCAGAAAGCCGAACGACAGCCCGGCCATGATGTAGGTGAACAGAAGCATGAACATGCCGTAGGCGACGCCCCTTACCCAGGCGTCGAAGACGAAGCGCGTGATGCCGAAGAAATAGCAAAGGATGGCGATCGGCCCGATCGCTAACATCACCGCGGTGATCATTTTGGCAAAGAGCGTGACGCCGGTCAGGATCAGCAGCATCGGGAGTAGGCCGAAGACGAGGACGATGAAGACGACGACAGCGCCGGTGACATTCGGCAGCCAGCCAGATTCGTAGGAATTGAAGAGCTGCATGGCAAAGTCGTAAACTTTGCGCGCCATCGAGGCGACCTGGCTGGCAAGATCCGATCCGGCTGATTGCCCACCCATTGCCGAGGAAATCGCCGAGCCAAGATCCTGTGGCGTCGACAGCACGAACTGGCCGATATTGTCGTAAAACGTGGCCCAGGACATAATAAGGGCGTAGGCTAACGCGAGCTTGAACGCTGTAACGGCCATGTCCTGTAAAGATACGCTGGAGAACCCGAGCGCGCCCCAGAGAAAGTACAGGATGAGGAAGATCGCCAGGATCCTAGAGACGAGATTGCCGTTTTCGGCAAACAGACCCCAGGCTCGTTCCAGCGACGCTTCGTTGATCTTGTCGAAGTAACGCAAGGCATCGCCATAGAAATTGATCGCGTAGCTGACCGGATCCATGTCGCATCCTGTAAGTGGCTTCTAGAATTGATTGACGGGTCGCATGGGACCGCAATCGTTCACGACGGCTGCCGCCATTGCCCGTTCAGCGGGTCCAGGCTTTTGCTCCTTATCAAAGCCGAGTGCCGGCACCGGGTTCTCGTCGGCGGAGCACTTCGCCAGTTGTTCCTGTTTGCCGGCGCAGCCGGAAAGCGCCACGCAGCCGAGGAAAAGCACCAGAATCAGCCTCACTGTGACTGCTCCTCGAACGCCTTCAGTTGATCCCGCACGGAGACGCCTTGCTGACCGGCACCGTCATCACGCATGACGCTGTCGGGGAGCGTCGCGAAGGTCTTCAGGTTTTGAGACGACGTCGCGAGCGCGGCCTTGTATTGTTGGTTCAACAGCATGACCTGATTGTTGAGCGAGCCGACGGCCTCGTTGGCGGTCTGGTTGCCCTGCAGCACCATCTGGGTGTTCTGCTCCAGCGCTCCCTTCAGATCCTGCGCGGTGCCCACCTGCTGTGTCGCCTGCATGAAGGAGTTCTGTCTATCCTTGGTGGCGCTGTTCATCGCGTCGGTGAGCGCCGTCATGGTCGTCAGGGCGTTTATGCCTTGCGAGTAAGCCTGGTTGGCACCGGAGAGCTCGCCCCCCTTGACCGTGTCGGCGATCATCTTCACCAGATTCAAGCCGTTGATCAGCTTGGCGGCCGTATTCTGGAACTGGCCGCCGATACCGCCGAACACAGCTTGGTTGCCGGACAAGATGCTGTTGAAATCCGGCGCCTGCCCCATGCTGAAACCATTGCCGGTCGCAAGCTTGGCAAACTGGCTGGCATCCTGGGTACGATCGCCGGTAATCGCCTGCAGCGTCTTCGTCGTATTGTCCTTGACGACTGACGTGTCCTGCTGGATCTGCGACGATAGCCGCTTGATCTCCTCGCTCAGAGATATGTTCTCTGCATCCTTGACCGGCACCTGCGAGTGAGCGTGCGAGGCGGCGATGATGCCAAGACCCGCCGCGATAATGAATGCCTTCATGTGCCTAACCTCTCTTTTTCGTTCAGTTTGCTGTCGGTCTGGCGTCGACGACCGTCACCAGACCCAGTGCTGGATCCTGCATAACCGAGAAGGTCGCGACGTCGCCGTTGGCGCGCGCCTGTTCCTGCAGGTCCTCAAGCCAGCGCTGGATCTGTTCGGTCGTCGCCGTCGACGGCACGGCAAAGCAGCGGGTGCTGCCGGTATCGGCGATCGTCGTCGGGCATTGGATCTGCGCCATGACAAGCGAACCGTCCTGGTCCTTCGCATTGCCGCCGCCAGCGCCGCGCAGATTCGCCGATGACGACTGCAACCCGGCCTGAAGACGCTGCAAATATTGCTGGTTCGCTTCCGTCGACTTTTCGACAAACGCGTTCCACACGTTGCCGCGCTCGATCTGTGCCTCTGTGTTGCGATCGACGGCCTTCTTCAACTGCTCGCCGCAACCGGTGCTATCGCTGACAGTTTCCGGCTCGGCTTCGGAGCCAGCGGGGGGAGTGCGGTCGCCATTCTGCGCCTTGTTGCGGCTGTAATAGGCCGAAACCTTTTTGACGTAGTCCTGCGTCTCGGGAATCTTTGGGATCTGTCCATTCTGCAGCGACTGGCGATACGGCCCTGCATTATAGCCGGCGGCGATCAGGTCAAAGCGATTGCCGAACATTCCTTGCAGTTGCTTGATGTATTTGACGCCGCCACGAATGTTGTCGCGCGTATCATAGGGATTGACGCCAAGCCCTGCCGCGGTTCCGGGCATCAACTGCATGACGCCGGTGGCGCCAACGGCGGAACGCGCGGATTGCCGGAAGCGCGATTCCTGTTTGGCAATTGCCATAGCAAAGTTTGGGTCGACGCCCTGGCGCAGCGCCTCGTCCGCGACCATGCGAGCGACCTCCTGTTGGCTCGGGGTCTGCTTCGATAGAGCGGCGGGCGCTGTGTTCCCTGCCATACCTTCCGCCGAACAATCGGCCGGTGCGCCCGAGCCTTCCCCGGGTGCCACGCTGTCGGTCGTTCCGCCCGTGGCGCCCTTTACCCCTTGAGTGTCCGCCTGATAATTTTTGTACCAGTTCAACGTCTCCTGCTGGATCTTCAGACGAGCGTTGTCGATGACGGGCACCTGCGCGTAGGCAGTCGGGGTCGTCACAGCGGCGAGCGCCAGGAGGCTGACGGTCGCCAGCTCAGAAAGCCTTGCGGTCTTCATCGGACGCGCCTCCCTCCCAGTTGCAGAACTTCGAAAGCCAGCCTTTCGGATCGTCACCGTATTCGTCGAGCAGCAGCTCGACTTCGCGCACGGTCTCTTCCCTCCCAGAAAGCACCTTGATGAATTCCGGCATGTGGGACATGTCGACGCGCGCGATGACGCTGCTCTTGGCTTGCTTGATCAGCATGAAGCGCGAACTTGGGTCGCCGTTCTTGACCCAGTCAAATTCGGCCCTGGAAAGCCCGAAATGCTCCATGTAGGAGTTCTCGTCGGCCTTCGGATTGGCGAAAAAAATGTTGGTCGACGTCTGCTCGATGATCGTCCGGCTGACGCTCGATTGAACCACGTCGTCGGCGGACTGCGTGCCAAAGATCACAAGACCGTTCCGTTTACGGATGGTCTTGAAATAGTCTTTCATCGTGCGCTTGAACTCGTCGTCATCGAGCAGCTTCCAGGCTTCGTCCATCAGGTTGATGATCGGCGCCTTGCCGTCATAGATCGCGTCGAGCCGATGAAACATGTACAGAAGCGCTGCTGTGCGCACCGTGGGGTCGTCAAGGATCGACGTCATGTCGAAGCCGATCATCGGCCTGGAAATGTCGAGATTGTCATCGGCATTGTCGAACAGCCACGCATAGGGGCCGTGACCGACCCATTTATCAAGCCTTGCGATCAGGCTCCCCTCGGTTCTCTCGCTGCCGGCGAGAAGAGCACGTAGCGACGACAGACGGCGATAGGATCTGTCCTTCGTCTTCAGTACCGACTTTATCGCGTTGCGAATAATCGCCTCTTCCTGCGGCGTCAGGTTCTCGCCTTCCTTCGAGGGCTTCAACATAAAGCTCAGAAGGCCGTATAGAAAAACCCGGTTCTCTTCGGTGTCATCGAGAAGGAGCGGATTCCAGCCGGACGGTTCTCCGGGCTCCAGCGCCATGTATGTGCCGCCTGCAGCGCGTACCATGATGTCGAGGCCGCGGTCCTTGTCGAAGACAATCGTCTTCAGGCGCGGGCTGACCCTGTAGGCTTGCAGGATCAGAAAAGCCATGATCACGGTCTTGCCCGATCCGGTCGGGCCAAAGACGGTGGTGTGCCCGACATCACCCTGATGGAAATTGAAGAAGAAGGGTGTGCCTGATGTCGTCTCGAAAATGGTGATCGCCGGCCCCCAATGGTTACCGTCCGGCTTGCCATAGGGATAGGCGTGGAAGCTGCTTAAACCCGCGCAGTTAAGAGTCGAGATCAAGGCTCGTCGGGCAATGTACGCCTGGTTGCCGGGAAGCTGCGCCCAATAGGCCGGCTCGGCATTCAGGTCTTCGCGAACGTAGGAGGCGCCGAGCGCTCCCAATTCATTGCCGATGAGGGCCACGGCGTCGTCCAGCTGGGCCGTCGACTTGGCGACGGGCATGACGGTGAGATGGTGCTCGGTGAAGGCGACACGCTTGCGAGCCAGTTCGTCACGGGCAATGTCGAGATTGGCCTGGACGCTAGAACCACCCTCGTCGGCTTTCGACATCTGCCGGTCGAGCCTCTCGATCCGGCTGCGCGCCGCCATGTCGTCGATGAATGACATCGACTGGGTCAGCACGATCTCGAATGGAAGCTTGAGAACATAGTCGAGCATGCCGGCCCCGGTTTCGGGCGGGTACTCCTTCAGCGAAACCATCGCGGCATATCGATCATCGTCCTGCGTATCGCCCTGCAAATGGATGACCCGGTTGCCGATCGACGTTCGACGTGCGGGAAGCATTTGATCGATCGGGATATTGCCAAGCCGGATCGGTCGGACGCGCCCACCGTTCAGGAGCGTGTAGAAGAATTCACACTGTTCCGAGAACCAGATCTTCCGCATGCCCTCCTCGACCACCATGTCTTCGGAGATGTCGCGATAGATCTTCCTTCCGTTCCCAAGATCGGCTTCGACGCGTTGCATATCGCGCAGAACCTTGGGGCCATAAACAGCGAGAGACTTCTCAAGTGCGCGCGTCGCCTCGACCAATTTATCGCGCATCGCCCGAAACTGCTCCCTGCGTACGACATTGCCGCCGACGCCCATGATCCGGGACAGCGCCGATCCTTTCTTGAACAAGGGCCGGACGATCAGCGACACGTAGGTGTCGTTGACGAACATTTCGTTCTTGGAGATGCTCGATTGATAGACGTCGTCGAGGCGCCGCATGAAGGGGTCGGAAAACCCGGACGGTAGCGATGGCGCCACCTTGCGCCTGATGACATGGGTGTAGAGCGCGAAATTGCCGATGGACGAAATTGCCCGAAACGCCGAGTTGCGTTGTCGCTGCAGCATGTTGATCGTCTCGATATCAGCTGTCTCAAATGAGAAGCCGGTCAACTTTATGGTCGAGACCAGGCAATCGTTCTTAAGCCGGATAATGCCGTTTTCGATCGGCACGTAGAATGGAACATGGGTCGAGATACTGCGGTCGGCAAATATCTCCCATCCCTTCGACAAGGTTCCTTTCAGCGATCTCGCCATCGTGCTCATGGGTCAAACTCCGTAGGTTCGGATGCCGCCGCCGAGCCGACGGCCGAGCGGGTTGATGCCGCACAGGCTGAGCCTCCCGACGATGTCGAAGAACCAGAGGTCGAGCTTGACTGTGAGCACATAGAGGATGGTGTGCAGGATGACGAAGGAGACCGGAAACCAGAGGATCGAGCCCAAGATCATGAACACCATCAGCGAGACAAAGCATTCCGCTAGAAAATAGGTGTAGGGTATGCCCATCACGGTCGGCGGCCGGGTGAGCGCGAGAATGACGGGGTGGCACTCGATATAGTCGTCGCCACCGTCTGCATTGCTTGTCGACCCGGCCATGATCAGGATCCGCCGCCAGCCAGGAAGTCGACGAGTTCGGCGGCGGCAAACATGCCGGCAAGGCTTCCGCCGACGCGAAGCAGCGCGCCCCAGGACCAGTATCCGAAGGCTGCCGCCAGAAACATTCCGATGAAGGCGATCGCCCCGACCGAGCGGCCGAAGGGCCCGGTAAAGAATTGTACCAGCCGGTCGGCGGCGTTCTGCAACGCATCGAGATTTTGCGCAGCGGCTGGCTCAAATTGACTGATGAGGAGGATCAGGCTGGCGGTGACGATGACTGCGGCATTGCCGATCCACTTTTGTCTCATCAGCGAGTACCAGACCGCGCGCCCGTAGACGACGAGGATCTGGACTGCATATTCGGAACGATTCATGGGAGCACCTCTTCCTTGACGATTTTTACCGGGCCGCCGAATGGGATTGCGGCGGCCTCCTCTTGGCTGCGGCTCGCCGCCACGGGCGTGCCTAAAATGGAAAAGACAAGCATTGGGGATCTAGCCCGATCAGCCCGACCTGTAGGACGACCAGGGGCCGGGGCGGACGGAGCTGCGTTGGCAGTGCTTGAAGCTGATGAAGGTGACGATGTACCCGTGTAGTAGCCAACGGCCCGCGCCACATAGTCAGCCGTCTCCTGAATCAGCGGCAAGGAATGACGCGCGTCGACGCGGGGTTCGCCGGCATTGTAGGCGGAGGCGACGAGAACCGGATTGCGATATTTGTCGATGAGGAGGCGCAGGAAGCGGGTACCGGCACGGATATTCTGCTCGGGATCCGTAAGGTCGGCAGCGCCGAAAGCCTTCCCAATCTTCGGCATGACCTGCATCAGGCCGATGGCGCCAGCGGCACTGACCAGTTCGGGATCGAAATCGCCATTCTCGGCGCGCATGATCGACAGCACCCAGTTCGGATCGACGCCCTCTTCGACGGCGATCTTTATGGCAAGCGCGGTATACTCCTGGGGCATTTGGGCAATGAGGTCAGGTCGCGCTCCGGCCGCCGCGCTGCTCTTGCGAGGCTCGCCTGCCTGGTTGGCGGGCGCGATCACCGGCTGATCATCAGCGGAAAAAACGCCGATCGACGAATAAACGCCTGATTTGGCTCCGGCAGCTCCGCTCGAGGCCGTGCCTCGCGCGTCAAGGCTGCTTTCCATCGTGTCGACCACATTTGTCCCCAGTGGAGACAGGCTGGGCGTCATCTTTTCGGCAGTGTCGGGTTCACCGATCCGCTGTGAGAAATTGGTCCAATCGATTGCCGGCGGCGAGGCTACGCTCACCTTGGTCGCCGCGCCCACGGCAGCCAAACTCGGCTGGGTTGGAGCGACGCCTGATTTGAAGTTGTCAACAGAGCGCAGCCGGTCGCCTCGCTGAGGCGGTGGCGCGGCTACGATAAACTGACCGCCCTTCCCGGTACTGGCGGTGAAAGACGTCAGGATAACAACAGATGTAAGTGCTGGCCAAAAAACGTGTCGCGACCATTCGGTTTGCGGTCTCTGGAGGGGAGAAAGCGGACTGAGAAACATGGCCAAACCAGTTCATGAATTATACTGCGGTATAATAGTTTGAACTGTATCCCGGCCTGGAAATCAACCGAAAAATTGCACTTGAGTATAATTCTCGGAGAGTTGCGCCTTCTGCGCCAAAAAATTCACAAGAAACTTCAATCCCTTAGGCGCGACCACGGGTCAGGCGTCCACCGGTATTCAAATTGTTCCCGATCGCCAAGAATTCGCGCGAGGCGAACCGCCGTACCACCCTTGATCAACACAGAGCCGACATCAGCTCCTGATTGAGTGCCATAGATTCGGCACACGAAATTTGGCAACTGCCGCTGGACTCTCGGCGCGGGCGAGCACGACGATACCTGATACCGAACGTCCTCACGATCGGTCGCCAGGGCGAGCGCGACCTCTTGTACCGGGCCAAGGCGATGCCGCCCAAACTTCGTGCCATATTCCAGCTGGCACTCGACGATATTGCTTCGATAGTCTCGGCAGGCTGTGAGGCTCAGATATGCAAATGGTGGTGCCGGCGACGGCCGCGCTGGTGGCGGTAATTGCGCGCATCCCGAAAGAACGAGCGGAATGGCGAGAAGTCGCGATAGTGCTCTAGAGATCTGCATGATCCGCCTCCTGATATTCCTGCTGATACCCGGCATCGCCGAGCGCTTTGAGAAAGAGATCGCGGGCAAGCGCGCAATATGGTGACGACGCCTGCGCGAGATGAAGCTGTGTCAGCACCAAGCCAAGATCGGAGACGGTGGCCACCACACTGGCCAAATCGTCGTTGACGGCGTCGCGAAGTACCTCGCGACCGTCATGCCCCCTGACAAGAATGGCGTAGTCGTTGCACGCGATGCTATGCCACAATTCGAGTGTACCGCTATCGCCACCTGGGCTCTCCGTGTCGCAGACGAGCACAACCGCGTAGTCGGGATACGGGAAATCGGTTTCCTCGATCGATGTGCCGCCGCGAAACTCTGTCAGGACCGCGTTCGACGCGAAGATCAGCACCCGTTCATTCACGAGCAGCCGCCTCTGCCCCAAACGCACGAAACCATTCATCACTGAAGACCGGATCGTCGGCGGTGCGAGACCCTCGGTGCAATGCTCACAAATCGGCATCAAGCAATCGTTTCTGAAAGCGAATATGCTATGGAAGCGGTTGACGACGAAGCGCTCGATATTTTGAGTTCGACCGCTCAGCGTTTCGACAAATGCAAACCCGTCCAGTAAAGCCGGGGTCCTCGTCAGGATATCGTTTTCGGCGGAGTCGACGGGATCTCCAATCAAGCTCGACGGCCCCACAACGATGCCGGCAGATCGCGTTTGCGCGCCGCAGCTCGGACAGTCGACGCAAAGCGGGACCTTGTACCATTCCTTGGTCAGGAGAGATCGGCTGTGTGTCATCGAAAAACCTGCGTTCATCAAACGGAGGATTGGCAGCTGGACCAGCCGAGCAGAGGGCGAAAACCGGCGTCGCGTGATACTTATACTTCAGTATAATTATTTGCAACCGGTAGAGGTTTCACAAGTCCGAACCCTGACGCGTTGCCGAAATGCGCCGTGCAGTAAACCCGCCCTCAGAACTCATGAAAGGTGCGTTCGCTGGCGGGACCTGGGTACATTTCATCGCCCGATGCCAGTTGCCTAAAAAGGTCGTGTACGGCAAGTCCTGCAAATAGCGGCTTGGCCTGCTGGTCAGGCTGCTTGACGTAGATCGGCTTTCTTCATCTCCTTCAAGTCGTTCATGTTGAGATAGCGGTTGGCCTCGAGCCAGTTTTCGTGGGTCTCCACGGCGAGCGAGCGGATGAGGCGGAGGCAACTGTCCTCGTTGGGGAAGATGCGCAGCACGATGGTCCTGCGTTTGATCTCCTCATTGAAGCGCTCGAGCATGTTGGTAGATTTCATGTGTTTGTGGTGCTGGCGCGGTAGCCGGTAGAAAGTGAAAGTCTCCTCGATGGCCTCCTCCGCCCAGCTCGCGAGTTTGGGATATCGCGGTGACCATTTCCTCAGCCAAGCAGCGAGGTCGCTCTTGGCCTCTGACAATTCACGGCGATCATAGATCCAACGCAGTTCCTGGAGGCAATCGTCGTCTGCTTTGCGCGGCAGGTGATCGAGTGCGTTGCGAAGGAAGTGGACATAGAGCGTTTCAGGTTTTCACGGAAGCATATCCGGCATTGGCGAAGTAGTTGCTGCATTCGCTGGGCTCGATGGTTGTGACGAGGTGTCCGATGTGGCGCCAGGTGTCATCGATGGTTCGCTTCTGAGCCAGGCGCATCCAGTGCTTGATTTTGGCGAAAGCCTGTTCGATCGGGTTAAGGTCGGGGGAGTATGGCGGCAGGTACCAGAGCCGAGCACCAGCGTTGCGGATCATCTGACGGATGGCGACCGACTTGTGGGAGCCGAGATTATCCATCACGACGATATCGCCGGGTTTGAGCACCGGTACGAGTTGCTGTTCGACATAAGCACGAAAGCACTCACCGTTGATCGGTCCATCGAAGACACAAGGCGCGGTGAGCCGATCGCAGCGCAACGCGCCGAGGAAAGTCAGGGTGCGCCAATGTCCGTGCGGGGCGAAGCTGCGCAGCCGTTTGCCCTTCGGCCCCCAGCCTCGAAGCGGCGCCATGTTGGTCTTGATCCAGGTTTCATCGATGAAGACCAGCCGGCTTGGATCAAGGCCAGCCTGCCAGGATCGCCAGCGCTGTCGCCGTCGCGCGACGTCAGCGCGCGCCTGCTCAAGGGCGAACAGTGTTTTTTTTGAACCGTAGTCCCTCGCGCCGCAGAAACTGCCATACGGTGTCGTGGGATACCTTCACCCCTCGCGCGGCCAGTTCTTCCTTCAACCTGTTCAGTGACACATGCGGCGTCTGGTTGATCCGCTCGGCGATAAACGCTCGGTACGGCTCAAGAACCCGCTTGCGGTGGCCGCCCATCTTCCCAGGCGCGACAGATCCGCTCGAACGGTAGCGCTGAGACCACTTCACCGCTGAAGACACGGCAATACCGAACCGCACCGCCACCGACCGGCAGCTCTCGCCGGCTTCGATTGCATCAACAACACGCTTGCGAAGATCATTTGAAAGAGGTCGAGTCATCCGATGCTGGCCTCCACTCCAGCCAGCATCTTGAATCACAAAACAGCCAAAAACGGAATCCCTTCCGATTCAACTAAATCCAGATACGCTCTAGCAGCGCTGGAACCATGCGTCGGGCAGAACCTCGCGAACGGCCGCGCGCAAGCCGGCATGGTCATCGGCAACGATGTATTCGACACCGTGCAGTCCGCGCTGTTTGAGGCCGAGCAGGAATTCCTTCCACGACGAGTGGCTCTCTCGGTTGGCAAGCTCGACTGCAAGGATCTGACGACGCCCTTCCCAATCGACCCCGAGCGCGACGAGCACGGCGCACGAGCGAACTACACCTGCCTGGCGGACCTTTTCGTACTTCGCATCGATGATGAGTTAGGCGAACGGCTCGTCCAGCCGACGTTGGGCAAAGGCCGTCAAGCTCTCGTCCAGTCGCTTGTTGATCGCCGATATGGTCGAGGCGGAGAAGCTGTGGCCGCATAGCTCTTCGGTGATCGCCTTCACCTTCCGGGTCGAAACGCCCTGAACGTACATCTCTGCCAGTGACGCTACCAGCGTCTGTTCGGAGCGTTGATAGCGCTCAAACAGCTCAGTTGAAAACCGCCCATCGCGGTCCTGCGGCACCCGCAGTTCGAGCTTGCCGACCCGCGTGATCAGAGTCCGATTGTAATGCCCGGACCGATAGCCGATCCGGGCCTCAGCCCGTTCACTCTTCGCGGCGCCGAGCGCCTCGGTCATCTCGCCTTCCAGCATCTCTTGCAGCAGATCCTGCACAATCCTGCGCAACGCGTCCCGGTCGCACCCATCAAATCTTTGACGGCGGCTATCGATGGTTTATTCTCACTCCTGGTCATGGTGGGGCTCCTACGGAGTTGGTGACGTTAGACATCACCAGCCTGCCATGGCCGCTCAGATCCTCAACGGATTTTTGCAGAACCTCCCGCACACTACCCCTAAAAAGCCCATCCGGCAGATCGGCGATTTCCCTATTCGCTCATTCGCACAGCCACCTATTCGCTGAGTCGCGCATTCACTCATCCGCCGATACGCGTAAACCCCCGTTCGCTCATACGCCGATTTACCCAATCGCCTAATTGATCATTCGGCGGATCGGCGTGTCACCTATTCGCCCATTTGCGCAAACACCTATTCGCCGGTTCACACATGTGCTGATTCACCGAGCGCCTTATTCTCTCAAAGACCGATGCGCTCAGACCCCTGTTCACCGACTTGCCGATCTACCCAACCACCCAATTGCTGAATCGGCGGATCGGCATTTCGCCTGTTCGCTCATTCGCGCATTCACCTATTCGCCGAAAATATGTTGTTCCCGATCGCATCCGGCCGTCGATGACCCAAGCGGTCACCCGCCCCAACTTGCCCGTGGGCCCGACGCCTCTTCGCGGTGGTGTCTCTTCTCTGGATCGACGGGAAATGGGCGACGCCTCCGTCGCCGGCTCGCCATAGCGACAATCGCCCCTCGGGCGAAACGGCTATTGGTATACCAATAGCCTATCCTGCCATCTCTCACCAAATCGGCCCGGACGCCGTGCCCGAGGCGCCATGCTGTTGCGAGTCGTCAGACAAAGCAACAGCGATCACAGGCGCAAGCCTGTGATCCGCGCCGGAGGAACAGCGCGGTGGCGGGGCCGATTTGGTGAGAGATGCTGAAGCGAGCTGTCGTCGTGAGCTGCCGTGATGTCCGTGACCGAAGGGAGCCGGCATCGATGGCATGCGAACGATGAGACGGCGAGCGCACCGCAGGAGGAGAGGATCACCGGGAGCGGATGCCCTAGCATGAGGGCGAAGCGCACGGTGATCCTCTCCTCCGTCTTGTTTGAGGAAGTCGCGGCAGCGTCCGCCTACCGGCCCGAAAGGCCGGGCGGGTCTCGACCCGCACCGCATGGAGAGGGGTGTTTGAGGGGAGAGGCGGCAAGTCTCTCCCCTCAAGATCGCGCGCAGGCTCGATGCCGGCAAGCGGTCAAGGGAACGGAAGATCGCGAGAGACGGCCAAGCCGTCTCTCGCCGAGCATCAATCGTAGACGACACGGGCGGCGCTGATGCCGATGCCAGTCTCGCGGGAGATATCGCGGATGATTGGACCGAGCCCGCCCAGCTCTGCCTCGGTCATGTCGATGGTGCAGGGATAGCAGATCTGGATGCCGTCGCAGTCCGCCGACAGCGCTGAATGCCAATCGCCATTGTTGATACGGTACTCATAGGTGAAGTAGTCAATTTCAAGTTCGTCGAGAAGTATGATCCGGAATCTGTCGAGGCACTCTTGTTCCCCTTGAAGCAGGAACGCGGCGAAGCCTTCGGGATCCGGTTTCCATGCGAGCTCGCGCTCCAGCGCCAGGATGGATCGTGTCCGTCGGATTGCGTGTTCAAGGCCGTCTGCCAAGCTGTCGTGCAGCATCCGCGAGAATTCGTCGGCGCAGCCGATCCGGTTCGCAAGGACCACGAGCTTGAATCCTGAAAGCGCCGCGAGTTGATGAGTGTAGTACCAGTCATCGGACATCGTATTGTCTCCTTTCTGTCTCTGACGAAAGGAGGCCGCACCGTAGCCGCGAGGGGTCAAGGATCGCGGAACGCGGCCGCCAAAGGCGGCAAGCGGAGGAACCGATTTTCTGGCAATGGCCCGAAGGGACGGTGGCTGAAAATTGGAGGGGCCGCGCAGTCCTTGACGCCGGAGTGGCGGGTGCACAATGGGACGTCAGAGAGAGATAGACCACGGCGCCCCAGGCGCCGTGTCCGTACCCGGCGTCCAGCCGGCCATGCTGCCGATGCTCGACCATTGCCTTGGAATAATCCGCCGCCCGAGCGGCGGCCGCGAGAGGGGCGTCACCCGAATGGGACGAAACCCGCAAGCGGTTCGGTGAGCGCAGCTCATAGCACCGTCCGCCACAGGCGGCTCGCCCAATCAGCCTCAACCCGACAATCCATCATCGGCGTGAATCGATGAACACCGACCGATTCAAATATCTCGTTGGACGCGGAGTCTGCCTTGTCTGATTCTGCCTGTTATGATCGCGCAGCCCTACCAGCTATATGTCGAACGCACGGACGCCAGGAAGAACATGGCGCGCTATTATGCGATGTCGATCGAGCCCGACCTGTTTGGCGAAGCATGTCTGATCCGCCGGTGGGGCCGCATCGGCGCCAGCGGCCAAAGACTGGTACGTCATTTTGAGAGTGAGGAGGAAGCGGTCGGGCTCTTCCTCAAACTCCTTCGGCAGAAGCGGAGGCGCGGCTACGGCCCCAGATCGCATCTCTCGCGAGAGACGATTGCCTGAGGATCGCAGGCGGCATTCGGCGTGCCGAACCTTCGAGCCTGAGGCGGCGGCCGGCGCGTCAGGCAAGGCGATGGCAAAAGCCGCCCTCAGAAGGGTGGCTCGGCGTCGATTTCGCCCTCTTGCTCTGCGGTGATCACAGCCAGCTCGGCGCTGGCCAGCTCCAGTTCGGTTTCGATCTCGCGGCGCTCCACCGGGTCGATTGCTTCGCGCAGTTCGAGGCGAAGCTCTTCAATCTGTTGCTCCAGAAGCATCGTCGTCATCTCCTTGACGTTTGTGAAAGATGACGCGCGCGGTCATGGGGGCGTGGCGGGGTCAGGGATCGCGGAACGCGACCGCCAGCGGCGGCGAGTGGGGGTGCCGATTTTGTCGAAGCGCAGGGAACCGAAGCGGAGGAAAAATTGGGGGAACCGCTCGTCCTTGAGGCCGTCATGCACACATGGCACCCTCGGAGGGACTGAGCAGATATTCCTCTCCGTATCGCACCCAAAATCGAAGGCGGGCTCGATGCCCGCACTTCGGTTTACTCACATGTGATCTGAATAACTGTGGAGATCCCGGGCTTTCCGCGCCATTTGCCGCAGCGTGTCGATGACAGCTCGGGTCAGTAATGGCAGGGATTCTGCATCTGAAACGATGCGGAGACGAAGATGACCACGACCAACGAAATCGCCGACAAGATCGCGATCGACCATAGCCTTACAAAGGCGCAGGGGAAAGCCATCGTCGAGGCGGTGATCGCCTCTATTACCGAAGCTGCGGTGGCCGGCAACGAAACCTCCCTACCAGGCTTCGGCAAGTTCAAGGTAAAGGAAACGCCGGAGCGCGAAGCACGCAATCCTGCGACCGGCGCGACAATCAAGGTTGCCGCGGCCAAGAAGCTAGCCTTTACGCCGGCCAAGGCACTGAAGGACGCGCTCAACAAGTGACATGACGAAAGCCCCGGTCCGAGCGAGCGGGGCTTTTATCAGTTCGTCAGCGGCGCGTGCTGCGCGACCAGATTAGCTGCAGGCCTTCCTGTCCCTGGACTTCGGTCAGCGTTGCATAGATCGGGGCGGGGAAGCTCGGGTCGTCGAGCTTGACCGAGATGTAGTCGCGCTCGCTCTCCCGGGCCTGTTTCTGCCAGCCGGCGCCGAATTCAACATTGCCCGCCAGAACCCTGAAATCCGGTGCGTCGTCGGAGGAGCGTTCGACGCGGACGATCTTGGCCTTGACGTTGAGGTTGAGGGTCTTGATGGTGCCGGAGAAGCCGTTTTCGGAAGCGGTGAAAGAGCCGATGGTTGCCATTGTGGTGATCCTTTTCAGTTGCTCGGGCCGCGCCCATCGCGGTCTCGATGGCTGTCGATGAGACCGGAAACGATCGGGCCGCACCCCTTGGGGCCGCAACGAAGTGAAGGACGGCCTTTGGCCGAGGCTTTCTTGTGTCGCGAGGAATGGCCGCAGATCCGGGGTCCCCACATGACCCGTCATGTGGGGTGGGCGTGGCCAGGGGAAGAAAACGAGCAGGCCGTTGCGGGAAGACGATCGAGCCGAGCTTGCGAGACGGTTTTTGGTCAGACAAGCCGCATCGAGACCGCGGTGGGCGAGCCGTTGCTTGGGGAAGGGTCAGACAATGGCTCCGTCAGGGCGGGCGCGGATCTGGACGGTGTTTTCCGGAATATCCCTGCAATCGAAGCGCTCCAAGGCCCGTCCGGCTCGGATTCGGTCCAATTTGCCACTCTGGAATTCAGGGCGTCGCGGATGAGATCGGTGCGGTTGGCATAGGACCCGACGGCGCCACTGGCTAGGAACGGTTCACTGCCGCCAGCCTGCGGCTCGCCGCCGCTTGCTTGACGATGCCGGCGATCTTTTTCAGGAAGGCCGGGCTGAAGCTGCCAAGTGGCCTACCCGTTTCGAAGTCGAAAGCCTTGTCGAGCTCGACACGGTTATATTCGTCGAGAATGATCCAGCACGGAAAATCGAGGCCGGCGCGGCGGCATTCCATCTGGCTGATCGACAGAAACAGGCGATCCTCGGAGGGGACCTGTGAAGTAATGGCAAACAGGAAAACGGCGCCCGGGACGGCTGGTGTCCGCACAACGACGCAGACCGGGCGAGCCTTGCGGCCACTCTCCTCGCCGGCATCCGCCTGTCGCTTCCAGAGGTAATGGAAGCGGACGACGTCGCCCGCATTAAACATGATCGTCCTCAAGCAACGCGTCGAGGCCGGTCATCAGCTCCGCATGGACGGCATCCGGTGCATCGTCGAGTCCGTAGGCCACCGTGTGCGAGCCGCCGACGAGCTTTCGATACTGTTCCGCCGTCAGGATGACGAGCTTTTCCTTGCCGCGCTTGGTGAGCGCGACCGGCTCGATCAAGGCTGCCTCCAGGATCTCACCCGAGGCCCGGTTCATATCGGAAAACGAAAACTGCTTCATAGGCACCTCCAGCCAATTACGTAAAATACGTAATCTATGCGGTTCGCGCAAGCCTGTAGTTTGCTGCAACCGGTTCGCTTTCACCGTGAGCCTGAAGAGCCGATCGAGGTATGTTCTCACCAGGCAGCGCAGCCGACAAGGGTAAGAGAGTGATTGTGGCCGTTGCGGGAAATCGATCGAGGCGCAGCCGCTCTTTGGTCAGACGTGCCTCATCGAGGCGGCTATAGATCGGTCCCTTGTCGCGCAATCAAAGGAATTCGTACATGGCTGCGCCGCAAACGCCGAATGCACGTGAAAACGCAGTTCTCCGCATTGACTTTAAATGACGACGAAACAAATGCTTGGCCCGCCTAACAGAGGAGAACACTGATGGCTGACGAAACCACGATTGAGACCACTGCCACGACCGAAGCGCCGGCCGTAGCTGCCGCTGAAAAGAAGACCCGCAAGCCACGGACGCCGAAAGCCGCCGCCGAAGCCAGCTCCGTCGATGCCATCGCTGCACCTGCCGAAAAGCCGGGCAAGAAGACGCGTGCGAAGCGTGGCTCCAAGGCGGCTCCGGTCAAGGCTGAAAAGGCAGTTGCCGCGCCGAAGGCGGCCGCCACTCGCGCGCCTCGAGCCAAAGCCGCTGCTTCCGCTCCGGTCTCTGCGGCTGACGTCATCGACGATATCGCCGACCTTATCAAGCTTGAGGAGGAGAATAAGCAGCTTCGCAAGGAGCTCTCCGAAAAGCTGCGCGCCGAAAATGAAGATCTGCGCAAGCGCCTTGGCAAGGCCTGAATTCCGTTTTGAGCGGCGCCACGTATTTCCATACGACGGCGCCGTCGATCTTTCGTCAGACTGGGCGAAGATCAATGCGGCCTTGGTAACAATGAATGACCGCGGCGATGTCCCGCCACCATGCTTTGAAGGTTGAATGCAATGAGAAAGCCATGGAGATTTGTAGCTGACCTGGTGTCGCGTAAGCCGAAAA
Organism: Rhizobium sophoriradicis; assembly: GCF_025200795.1. Classification (NCBI taxonomy): domain Bacteria; kingdom Pseudomonadati; phylum Pseudomonadota; class Alphaproteobacteria; order Hyphomicrobiales; family Rhizobiaceae; genus Rhizobium; species Rhizobium sophoriradicis. The sequence continues at coordinate 20,098 of NZ_CP104157.1, read as the reverse complement.
CACATGGTCATGACGAGAGCTCAGCAGTCGCACCGAAGAGCATCGCCCTCGAATACAAGCCTGTGCCCGAGGAGGAACAACCTGGCCTCGATGCGACGGCATTCGACCGCGCCGCTGATCGCGGCTCCGAGACGCAAGTCGAGGCAAGCCGACCCCAGTCCGATACCGATCCGACTGAAGCCCGAACAGCGGCATCAGTTGAAGACGCTCCTGCGGTCGCAGTCGGTGACGACGAGCCCGCAAACCTCGCTACCACGGGGCAGGCCGAGGGAACATCGCCTGCTTACCCGGGGACGGAGGCTGCCAAGGCAACGACCAAGGCAGCGTCCACGCGGCGGAAGAGGGTCGCGTCGATCACGGAGCCGTTGGGCTGGATCGGTACAGCTTTAGATGAAGCTCCTGCCATCGCCGCCGGCCCGAGATCCCTCACGGATGAAATGGCCGACCTTGACGCTGAGGTCGATGCGTTGCGGCGTCAGCTGGCAAGGAAGCTCGTCGAGCAGAACGCGCAATTGCGCAAGATGCTCGCGAGGTTCGACGTGCGTTAGTCGTGGCCCCCGTTCCCGATAGGTGAATGCTCCGCCCAAGGCGGCGTCCCTGATCTTCATCAATCCCGGTTTGGGCGGGACAAGATAAGCGTTAGGCCGCGACTTTCACATCCGCTCCCGGTTGCAACGAATGCAAGAAGCTCACGGCGCGTTGCGCATGGGCTGCCGCCTGGAAGATCGCCCGCTTGTCATTGGCAAGGACCGATAACCAGGACTTCAAATAGGACGCGTGATCCGGCCGCGGCTCGAGCTCCGGCGCGATACCGAGGTCGGCACAAAGGAAGCAACTGCCAAGTTCGGCGATCAGTTCTTCGCGGGCACGCTCCGTGCGATCTTTTGCATACCTTGAGAGATCGCGGTTGAGCCGGTGCGAGGCACCCGCCCAGTGGATTTCCTCATGCGCCAAGGTCGCATAATAGCTCTCCACATCACGAAACGCCTCAATGGGCGGCATCTGGATCAGATCCTGTCCGGGGGCATAAAAGGCTGCGTTGCCGCCATGACGGATTACTGCGCCCGTTGCCAGAAAGAAGGCGTCGGCATGCTCCAGCCGTTCCACGGGTGTGAAGGCCGGCGTGTTCGGCGATGCACCGTAACGCGCAGGCAGCCCTTCGATCTGTTCGATATTGAAGACGGTATAGGCCTTCAGGAACGGGATCTCCTGCTCGACGTCGTCACCGTTGGCGTCGGTTCCGGTTTTCTTGATGCGGTTGGCATAGACGACCATCGAGCCGGTCTCGCCTTTGCGCACATTGCCGCCAAGCTCCAGCGCCTGGCGAAATGTCATCCATGTGCTGGCGGCAAAGCCACGGCTGGTGGCCTCCGACCAGAGGAGCAGGACATTGATGCCCGAATAGGGTTCGCCGTTGAAGCGATGCGGCCGCGACACGTTTCCTGCCAGGCGTATGGCACTCCACGGCTGGACCCAGGGGCGCACGCCCTGCTCCATCTGAGCGACCATGATGTCGGTGATCCGCGTGTAAACGTCCGGGCGTGCTGCGCCGGTCTGGCCAGACGGTTTCATTGGCTTTTTCATCGTCTTTTCCTTCCTCTTCGACACCGCGCCGATCGCGGTTCGTCACGGCGGTCGAAAAAGACGAGGCCGGCTGCTGCGCACCCGCTTGGACCTGGACCACGGGTGCCATGCTGGGAGGCGGGCCGGAACGCCAGTAGAGGACGGCGTGCCGTTGCGCTTCTGCTGTCCGGGCGAGGCTAGACCGCGCTCCGGGACGGGCTGCGGTCAGCGCCTGAGCTCAAACAGCAAAAAGGGCCGGCGTGGCCGGCCCTGGACATGCTGGGAAGGGAGGCGTCAGTCGAAGGCTGACATTTGAAGCGAGGCGGCCTTCTGATCCAGCGAGGCGGTCGGCGTTGCGATCGAGCCGCGTTCATAGGGCTTCCACGTCTCGCCGGTGATGTCCTCGTAGGCGGACACCGCGCCTTCAGCGGCCATGCGCAGGACGTGGGCCTGCAGGCCCATATCGGCGGCGAATTCGCGCTTTCGCTGGGCTCGGCTGTCGAAGCCAACGGGACCGTCCAGATCTTCGTCGCGGAACTCGTTGGCGAGTTTCGTGGTGAGATCGCGCGCTTCGGTCACGGACCGGCTGTAGAATTGCCCGGCGCCGTAGGCCGAACCGACGAACGAGCCGACGATGCGCTGCATGTGGATCTGCATCGCCTTGCCGCCGAGCCCATCCTTCAGCGCGTCGGCGCTGTCGATCAGTTGTTGACGATGAAGGTCTCGAATTCCGTCGCTGTCGACAACGGGAAGACCGAAGCTTTCCGAGATCCGGATCGCCTGGACGCTGTCGGGGCATGCGTGGCGGACCATCTCAAGGGTGGTGGCGCGTTGGGCGGAAGGGCGGGCTTTCGGAGCGGAACGGTTAAGCGATGCCATGGTCTTGTCCTCGTCTGGTTGAGCAAAGCCCGAGAGCGTTTCTTGCGTGCTGTCCCTCGGGTGCGGTCGACAGGAACCGGGCAAGCGGCCCGGCCCAAGGCCAGGACGATGAGAGCAAGCGGGGCGGGGTTGCGGAGGCCGCGGACCAGCAGGGCGGTCGGCGGAAAACGCGGGCCCGCCTTGCGCAGCGCGCATCGAGACTGCCGCAACGCGGCGAGGCACGCGGCCTTTGACCGGGGCGAGTCCGGTTCAGACCGCAGCAAACCCGAGAGACAACTCGCAAGACTGGTGACAGTGCTCCTCAGATCAGGAACGGACCGGCATCTGCTGAATGGTTGTTCGCGGGCGCGGACCGCCTGCCTCCCATTCGCCGACCGGCGATGGTCGATGATGCGGCGGTATCAAGTCCGATTTTTCGGATGCGGTTGCCGATGACGTCGACGCCAGCTGACGCGGATCCGGTTCAGTCGGAGCGTCAGTCGAATGCCCGGCACGAACTACTGCGGCGATGAACCGACAAAGCTCGATGGGCCGTCATATGGCTGGTCCTGCTCTTCGTCGATGACGTAGCCGAACTCACCGATATCATAGCGGTCCTCCGCGACCAGGAAACGCCGCTCGACGAGCTCGCCCGACTTGCCGCCGATGGACTTGCCGCCTCGCCGCCCGCCGAGCGTTGCGATGCACTCGACAAAGCCGGGGTTCTGGGTTGAAAGGATCGCCGAAATGACGATCCAGCGTTCGGCGTTTTCCGCATCAAAGGATCGACGGTCCTTCGCCCTGGACTGGCCTCGCGGAAGCGTCGCGCCGTGGATTGTTTCCCAAGCGTCAGGGTAAACCTGTTTCAGGATCTCATCCGCATCGCCGCGTTCCAGTCCGTGAAGAGTTCGGGGAACGCGGCTGCGACCGCGGCCCACGCGCAGTCTTCTTCATAGAAGCCGTTGTCAGATCGCAGCAGAAGATGGATCCCGGTGTTCCGATCCGCGGTGAGCTCAAAGCCTCCATGGCTGGCCGTGTGGTGGAAAACAATACCCTGGCCATAAACGACCGCGTGCTGAGACTGCCCCAGGGCGTAGAGCGCAACGCCAAGGTCGAGGACCGGCCCAGAACTGCCAGTTGCCGTTGGTGGGCAGCCCACCCTTCGACGCATTCGCGAAACCCTGCCTCGTCAACTGGACGGTGGCCCCCGCCATAAAAATCTGCGGCCGTCCAGTCCCCGATGGTGCCGGGCAAACCCCACGCCTTGACGATGTGATGGCCGTTGTCCGTCGGCATCATCGCGAAGGCCTGGTTGCCGACCCGCGCGGCCAGCACTCCGTCGCGCGTGCGACCATATTCGATGGAGATTCTGTTGGACATCGTATGCTCCTGTCCGATGAGCGGAAATGGAAACGCCGCCGGGGAGCCGGCGGCGCGTGTGGAATCTGGATGCGAAGCGCTATTCGGCCGCTTCGCGGAAGCCGGCGGGTTCGTCCTCTTCGCCGTCTTCCGCTGGTCGTCGACCGTTTCGACATCGGCCACGGCTGCCTCGGGCACTTCGCCTTCGACGTCACCGGTGGTCTCGGCCCCCGACCTGTCGTCGCCCGAACCTGTCGGAGCAAAACGGGCAGCCCAGGCGGAGACCTCGTCGGCAGTAGGGGCGATCGTAGACGCTGGATGGATGAAGCTGCCATCGGCAAAATGCTCGACCAGGGCCGCGCGGGTGTCCTTGACCTTGATCCGGACCGGCACATCCGACGCCTCGGCTGCCGCCTCCAGTGCCCCGCGCGACAGGCAGGACAGGAATTCCTGGGTCGCCATATTGGGCAGAAAGGCATCGGCGCCGATAGCGTCACCGGCAATGCGTGCCGCCAAACCGCTATCGGATCGGTTGCGGCGGCATGACATCACATCGACCAGCAGCGACCTCGCCACCTGCTGCAGCGTGTCCCGGTCAAAGTGGAGCTTTCCATCCTCGCCGATAAACCGCGCCGCATGCTTGCGGCCGTTCGCATGGCCATAGGGGTTATCGGAAGAGCCGCTGGCGATCGTGACATTGGTGCCGGCAAAGCCGAGGATTAGCAATGCCATCAGCGTGTCGTCCTCAATCGGAGCGCGGGCGAGCGCCTCATGCAGCGCGTCGGTACGCAGGTCGCCGATCATATCGAGACCCTTCTGGCTGACGTCGGGCCGGGCCTTCGGCGTCTCGATCGGGTCCTGCGCCGTATCGGCATCGCTCTCGCCCACGGCCGCCTTCTTCTTCGTCTCAGGCAAGCGATAGGCGACGGACTGAACGGAGCCGTCACGCGGGTTGATGTACCAGCCGGTGCTGTCGCCCTTGCCCGGCTTGCCGTAAACCTGGCTCGCCTTTGCGGGAAGCTTGGGCTGACCCCAGTCGTTGACCTCAATTATCGCGCCGCGTTTCGGCAGGTTGTTGGAAAGCCATTCCTGCTGGGCGCCGAGAAAGGCCTCGACATCGGTGGTGTATCGCCCGTCCTGGTCTGCCGGCGCGAAGAGATCCTCCTGCCAGACGATCCCATAGGCGGTGGTAAGCTCGTCGCCGAAGCTCGCATCCTTGGCAAGCATCCGGGTTTTCGTCAGCGCCCGGGCGATGTCCCACCAGGGGGTCTGCGGATCCTGCTTCTTCGGCTTGTACTTCTTCCAGACCTCCGCCTGCTCTTCCTGGCTGGCGGCCGCGATGGTGCGCAATTGCTGCTCGTTCGGCATGTCGCCACGCGCCATCTGATCGAGCATCGCCGGCAGGATATTGGCGAGCAGGCGCAGCTTGCGGATCTGGCGGACGGCAAGCGCCAGAGCCAGCGCGATCGATTCCTCGGTCCATCCGAGTGCGACCAAACGCTCGATGGCGCGCCACTGGTCGACCGGGTTCAGCGGTTCGCGGACAATGTTTTCGACGACCGAGCGGATGGCGCCGTCGGCGTGACCGCCGTCATCGACGAGCACGAGGATTTCTGGCAGATCCGCTTCGATCGCCTGGGCCACACGGCGGTGCCCGGCGTCGATCACGAACCCGTTGCTACCATCCGGCGCCGCAGAGACGACAGGCGGCTGCACGATGCCGACGGCCTTGATCGAGGCGAGCAGCACGGCATCTGCCTGCGCGGAGGATTTCGAGCGACGAGCCTTGTTCGGGTTTTCCTTGAGGGCGCGGGGATCGATGGATATGAGATGCATAGGAATATCCTTTTAGGGTTTCCTGGTACGGCCTGTTGCCGTCCCTTCTCGTCTTCATCCCGAAGACCCCTCCCCGGCCGCAGGCGGATGACGCATCCGCAATTGCGAACGAGCGGCGCCGGCTTGCGCACCAGCGGGTCGTTCGACCTGCGTGAGGGCGCGGGCCGGCGTTGCGACGGTCGCGATTGAGGGAACCGGCGGGTGGGACAGTCGTCTGCGACCCGTTCTCCCCCATCTCCGTTCCATTCCCTAAGCGTCCTGGCGCCGTAGGGACGGCTTGCGAAACCGCAGCGCTTGCCTGAAGGTGCTGGCGGACCACACAGGGAGGAACAGCCATGCCAGAGAGCCGGTCGCCGCGGCTAGCGGTGCTGATCGACGCGGACAACGCCTCCGCAAAGATTGCCGACGGGCTTTTCGAGGAGATCGCCAAGATCGGCGAGGCAAGCGTGCGGCGCATCTACGGCGACTTCGCCAATGCCCGCATGAAGGCCTGGACGGAGGTGCTTTCTCGTCACGCCATCATCCCGCAGCAGCAGTTCGCCTACACGACGGGCAAGAACGCGTCGGATATCACGCTGGTGATTGACGCGATGGACCTACTGCACAGCGGCCGTTTCGACGGGTTTTGTCTTGTATCTTCAGACAGCGATTTCACGCGGCTGGCGTCGCGGATCCGCGAACAGGGTGTCGATGTCTTCGGCTTTGGCGAGCAGAAGACGCCGGAGAGTTTTCGCCAGGCCTGCCGTCGTTTCATCTATACCGAAAACCTGATCGCACCTGCCGCCACGAACGGTGCGGAAGCGGCCGCTGCGCCCGTGCCGCTGCAGGAACCGGTGGCGGCGGCTGCGATCATAAAACGGGTGATCGCCCAGATGGAAAGTGAGGACGGATGGGTGCCACTCGGCCTCGTCGGCAATCAGTTGGCTAACCTCGCCTCCGACTTCGACCCCCGCACCTACGGTTTCCGGAAACTAAGCGATCTCGTCAGAAAGACCGGTTCGTTCGAGCTCGAGCAGGCCGAGGGCAAGCCAATGCGCGTCCGCGCCAAGCCACAGGCGGGGCGCAAAAAGCGCTGACCACGGAGAGTGGCCGCGACGCCCCGGCATCGTTGGCCGGCAAAGAAGGCCGCCCCGCCGGCGCCGGAGAGGTCAGTGGTCCCCACTGGCCGGGAAACAGTTTCGATCCGGATCGACTCGGACGTTCTCGCCTTCTTCCAGGAGGACGGCCCGGGCTGGCAGGACCGCATCAATGCGGCCCTGCGCAGCGTCATGGATGCCGGTCGCTAGGTTACGCCACTTGCCTCGGAACTTCCTCCCTGCCCTCGTCGGTGGCGGCGAGTTCTTTTTCGATTTCGGCAAGCAGATCACATTTGAGGGCAAGCTCGGCTTCGAATGAGAAGCTTTCACCCAGACGCGGCGCGTAAGAGCCGAGACGGCGTCTCGCTTCGGCCAGCCGATGATGGTGGCTCTCGCGCTCGTGTTCGAACCCATCCAGCGCGTGTTCGATCCTGGAGATCGCGCCAATCGGTGTCGTGGTGACGGCCAGGTCGATCACGTAACCGTCACCTGTGCGGTGAAGCAGGGTCTCATAACGGTAGCCATCCTTGCCGAACCGTTCACCATGGTATGCGAGATCGAAACCGCCGATCGTGCCATTGATGGCTTCACCCTCCTGCTGAAGCTGAACCAGCGTCAGGATCTCCTTCATCAGCGCGCGGCCGGCGAGCTTGCGCTCAACGAATGTGTCATTTCCGACGTGCATTGTGAACGCGTCACCCGTGGTCGGGATCAGGCGCTCGATGTCCTTGCTCACATCTTCGATCCGGTGGCTGGAAAACTCGATATCCCGTTCTGCGTCGCGTATCTGCCGACGGACGGCGTGCTGGTCATCGATATGGGCGGCCCGCAGCCGGTCGAGACGTGCGATCTCGGCCTCCAGCCCGGCCTTCTGCATCAGCCGCTCGTCGCCAGAGGCGATCGCCTTGGCCATGGCGAACTGGTTTGCCTGCCCCTCGCCCATATCCTCAAGCCGCCGCACACTGGTGTCGCCGGAGAGAGCCGCCGCGATGAAGCGCGCCTTGCGTTCGTTGTTCTGCCACATGGTGGCATCGAGACTGCCAAGCGTCGCATAAGCGAAGACATCGACTTCGTCATGCTGATTGCCCTGGCGGATGATGCGGCCCTCACGCTGCTCGATCTGCGACGGGAGCCACGGGACATCGAGGTGATGCAGGGCCTTAAGCCGCGCCTGAACATTGACGCCGGTGCCCATGGTTTCCGACGAGCCGATCAGCACGCGCACCTTGCCGGCATTGAAGTCGTTGAACAGCCGCTGCTTGGCCTCGGACTTCTTGTAATCCTGCATGAAGGCGATTTCGGAAGCCGGCACACCAAGGCGGACGAGCTCACCGCGGATCCAGCGATAGGCCGAGAAGCCGCGCGTGGCCTCGACCGAGATGGTGCCGAGATCGGAAAAGATCAGCTGCCCCGCGCCCGGCCGGTCGAACGGCTTGCCGTCCTTACGGCGATATTCCGCCTGTCCGGTTTCCTGCCAGATCCGATGGGTATTAGCGACAAGCGCATTCAGTTTGTTGGCTGACTCATTGCCCATGGCTTGATCGACCAGGCGCAAATCGATCGCAGCATGGCGGCCGTCGGTGATAACCGACAGCAGAATATCGTCGCCGGGCTTGGCCGGACCGTCGCGCATCTCGATCGCCTTGATCCGCGCGTCGAGCTGTTTCTGGTAGGACTTGAAAGCCGGCGTCGGCTCGGCGGTGACGATCTGGCGCTTGCCACCCGCTATCTCGGGCACCTTGACATAGGTCCTCAAATCCACCGGCAGCACGACGTCGGCGAACGAGCGGAACATGGCGATGAGTTCCGGCACGTTGACGAACTGGCTGAAGCGGGTGACCGGCTTGTATTTGCCGGATGGCTGCAGCTCGAGTTCCGTCGAGGTATCGCCGAAGGTCGAGGCCCAGGCGTCGAATTCGTGCAGTCCGCGCTCGGCAAGGGCCGCCGGATCCATCAGTCGCTGCACCGAGAACATCTCGCCAAGCGTGTTGGTGATCGGCGTGCCCGATGCCAGCACCAGCGCCCTGCCCGGGTTTTTCGTCTCGATGAAGCGGGATTTGACGAACAGATCCCAGGCGCGCTGCGAGCCGTTCGGATCGACGCCGCGCAACGTCGACATGTTTGTGGCAAAGGACAGTTTGCGGAATTCCTGCGCCTCGTCGACGATGATCTGGTCGATGCCGAGCTCGGAGATCGTCAAGAGGTCGTCCTTGCGGGTGGAGAGCGCCTCCAGCCGTTCCTTGTGGCCCTCCTTCATACGCTCGATCCGCTTGCGCGATATCCGATCGTCGCGCTCGACCTTGGTCAGCAGCTCCTCGTAAAGCCCAAGCTCATCCTGGATCATCTGCGCCTCGAAGGAGGACGGCACCGCGATGAAGCGGAACGCCGAGTGGGTGATGATGATGGCATCCCAGTTTGCGGTCGCCGCCCGTGAAAGGAAGCGGTGGCGCTTGTCCTTGACGAAATTGGTCTCGTCGGCGACCAGGATGCGGGCATTCGGATAGAGCGCCAGGAATTCGCGGGCGGCCTGCGCAAGGCAATGGCCAGGCACGGCGAGCATCGCCTTGTTGATCAGGCCGAGCCTGCGCTGTTCCATGATGGCGGCGGCCATGGTCAGCGTCTTTCCGGCCCCGACGGCATGGGCGAGATAGGTAGCTCCCGCCGAAATGATCCTCCAGATGCCGCGCTTCTGATGACCATACAAAGAAAAGGCGCCAGAGGCGCCCGGAAGCTGGAGATGATCGCCGTTGAAGGCACGCGGCGCGTTATTGTTAAATGTGTCGTTATAGACCCGCGCCAGGCGGTCGGTGCGATCCGGATCCGACCAGAGCCACGACTGGAAGGCCGTCTTGATCTTGGCGAGCTTTTCCTTGGCGGCTTCCGTCTCCACCGTATTGAGCACGCGCCGCTCGGTATCGCCGTCGCGGAACGTATCGAAGATCTGAGGCACCGAGGAGTTCAGGGCGTCGGAGAGAAGCTGACCGGCATGGCGGCGACGGGTGCCCCATTCCGTTGTGCCTGATGCCGACCACTCCAGCTGCCGGGAATTGACGGTCCAGGTCGCCAGTTCCGGCAGATGGTGGATGGAGATATCGGCGTCCATGGTCTGTTTCACGAAGGCGACGACATCACCGGCCGGTATCCATGGCGCGCCGAGGCGCGCGGTTATGTCGGAAGGCCTGAGATCGGCAGGCTGCACGCGCTCAAGTGCTGCGACATTGCGCGCGAATGCGGGATCGAGGTCTGCGGCCGCCCGTGCGGCCACGAGCTTCGAACGGACAGCGCCGGACAGATAGGCGTCAGCCGTGTGCCAGGAACCATCGGCTGGATCGCGAAATATCGCTTCGCCCAACTCCTCGATCACATCCTCCACGTCACGATGTAGCAACTCGGCGATATGATCCGGATCGACGTGCCCCCGTTCGTTCAAAACCACCGCGAGGGCGTCCGATGCGGAGGTGATGACGGGTGCCGGCGGCGGCGCGATCACCCGCTCGCTGAAGATCGGCCCGGGCTTGGCGGTATTGGTCTCCAGATCGTAGTCCTCGATCGAGGCCACCAGCCAGCAATCGGGATCGTCGAGAAACGGGGCAAGGTTCGGCCGGCGATGGACTTCCCTGACCTCGCCGGTTTCCGGATCCTCCGATGTCGAGACGGAGGTGAAGTTGATCGGGCCGAACTCGCGCACGAAGTTCGACCAGGCGATGCGCAATGAGACCTGTGCCTTTTGCCAGGGCTGGTCGCGCTCCTGAAGCTTGAGAATGAGCCGCACAGCATCGCGAATCGGGATGAGCTTGCGGATAATCAGGGCGTGCTTGGCAAAGATGCCGTCGGTGCTCTTGCCCGTTCGGACAATAACCGGAACTGCGGCCCCGTCCACCACCTGCATCAAGGCCGTCGCCTTGCCAATGAAATAACTCCCTTCGCGCACCTTTGGATCGTCGGGCCGCTCTGCCATGGCGTCCGCCACCTCATCCTCGAGCTCGAAATCGATGGTCGAGGGCTCTCCGTCATAGATGTCGGCAGGAAGCCGTTGGATGGTCGCGTTCAAGATCGTTTCAAGATCGTCGTCTGTCGGCTGGCAGGTGTAGTTCTCGCCGAAAGGACCTGACGTGAGCGCGTGGCGTCCGAGAACCATGTCGGGATGTTCGGCGAACCACCGGTTGATGCGGATGCTACCGCCCTCATCTGCGGCCTGGACATCCGCAAGATCGAGCCAACTGTCCTCTCCAGCCCGCTCGTTGCCGCGCCGCTTGCGGAAGAACAGGATATCGACGACGACATCTGTGCCGGCATCGGCGCGAAAGCTGCCCTCGGGCAACCGAGTTGCTCCCACAAGGTCGGCCATGCCGGCAATGTGCTCGCGGGCGCGGGCATCGGCCTTGTCCATCGTGCCGGACGAAGTGACGAAGGCGGCAAGACCGCCCGGCTTTAGCCGGTCGATGGCCTTGGCGATGAAGTAGTCATGCAGTCGGAGACCGAGGGAGCGAAAGGCCGGATCGCTCTTCACTGTCCGATCCGAGAACGGCGGATTGCCGATCGCCAGATCGAAATGATCAGGCAGATCGGTTCGCGCGAAATCGCCTCCCATGATCCTGGCCCGTGGCTGCAGCAGCCCGACGATACGGGCGGTGACCGGGTCGAGCTCGACGCCCGTGACGTGGCTGACCTTCGAAAGCGCCTCCGGCATCAAAGCTGGAAACATCCCCGTGCCGATCCCAGGCTCCAGGATGCGTCCACCGCTGAAGCCAATGCGCTCCAAGCCTGACCAGATGGCACGAACGATAAACTCGGGCGTGAAGTGGGCATATTGGGTGCAGCGTGCCAGCGAGGCGCAGTCACCTGGTGCTAGGGCGCTTTCGAGATTGCCGCCGAGTTCTTCCCAGCCTTTGCGAAAGGCATCTTCGCCCGGTCGGCGGAAAATGCCGTTGGCCAGATCCGACGCGCCGAAGCTGGTAAACCGGATCAGCCTTGCCTGCTGGTCTTCTCGGGCCGGCAGACCATGACGGTCGATCTCGTTGGCCAGCAGGATGGCGGCGATGTTGTCGCGGGCACGCTCGCGCCATGTGTTGGCGAGACCGCGAGAACCCTGTAGCCGGAAATCGACCTTCGTCCGCGCCTGCAGTTTTATCCCGGGTTCTTTGCGAACCGCAGCGGCTGGCGCCGGTGTCGAGGGGTGCGGGTCAATATCTATATCGGTTCCGAATTCTGCTGCGAAACCCGGCACACCGAGATCAAAACCGGATGCGAGAGCTGTATTGCCGAACAAGTCGATGGTGAAGGGATCGTCATGCGCCATGGGAAAAACTCCTGTGAGTAGGCGCGCCGAGGCACACTCGCCGTTGGGTGCGGGTGTTGCCAGGACGCGGATAATGGAGGTTTGGAAGTGAAGGATGCCGTCAGGCAGCGACGGTCTCGGACATGTGCCGGAATTGCACGGGCAGTTTGGCGGCGATCTCCTCGGCGGTCAGGTCGTCGAGCAGTTTCCAGATCTTGCCCTGATCAGTACGATAGACGAGTACGATCTGGCGGTTGCGCAGATCGGCCGGAAAGCGAGCGTCGGCGTAACCTCGGAAATTGGGACCGGTCGTGCTCCAGATATAGTCACGTTTTTCTTGGTCACTCATCGCCCGCACAGGCCGGGACTCACGCGCGATGATCTCAGCGCGCATCCGCTCGAGCGACGGGCGATCGGACAGGTCGCAATAGCCGTGAAACCAGCGGGTGCGGTCATCGATCCTCAGCGCAAAAAAGACGCTGGTGACGCTGGCAGCCAGGAATTCGCGCATGGCGAACATGTCGCCGCGATAAAACAGTGGCGGCAGTATCTCGAACATGCGGTCGTGGTCGGCTTCGGAAATCTCAAACCATTCGCCGACGTAGCGCGTGCCATTCATCCTGTTATCATCGAACGGCGCCTGGGCATGCCGGTTGAACAGCGCATACATCTCGTGGCGGCTAGCCACGCCTTCAAACACCTTGCGGATTGCGGGGGAAACGAACATCTGCGGCTCCTTCGGGGTTGTGGCTGAAGGGATGCCCATCGACCTCCGCTTCTGTCCTTTGATCACCCCTCCCCGCTCGCCGCCTCGCGGGCGCCGTGTCAGGGGCCGCCGTCCGGCGGGCGCAGCTTTACCCTTGACCCGGCAGCGCGCGTATGCGGCACGTCTTCCTCATGTTGCCTTTCCTTCAGCTCCTCGTTCCAGTCGATCGCGTGTGGTCTCAGCCGGATGAAGTCGCCGCCGACGCGATCAGCGATCTGCCTCAAGCGATCGGCATAGACCTCTCCTTGCGGGTCGGCGTCGGTGGCGGCAACCAGCATCGCCTTTGGCGCAATCGTTTCGATGGCTCGGACGGTCGATGGCGACCACCCTCCCCCGGTGCTGGCATAGAGCGTGTCGGGCCTGATATCCTCAAGGGCGGCGAGACTGAGCGCATCGATGGCCGCCTCGGTGATGCAGACGCGGGTCATAGCCTTTCCGCCGAGGCGAAACAGGGTCTTTGATCCACCGGTGGAAAAGCCGCGCCATTGCGGCCCGCGTTCCTCCCAACCGGATATCGTGCCGGCTTCGTCGTGGTGGGCAAACCAGGCACTGCCCTGCGGGCCCTGCCGGACGATGCCCATTTCGGCAACGCGCCGCAGCACCTGCCATGGCAGCGCGCGCGTATCGTGCAGATAACGCCAGGCCGGTGACAGCCGGAAGAGCCTTGGCCGCCGTTCCCACGTATCCTCGACAGATAGCAGGGCCGGCGGTGCGCCGAGCCATCTTGGGGCCGGCATGAGGTTCACCCCTGCGAGCCGGCGGACACGCGCGATCGACGCTTTGAACGGAATCTTCTCCAGGAAGACCGCAAGCGAAAACACGTCTCCCTTTTCATCCGAAAGAGGATCAAACCAGCCGGCCCCGCCATGGGTTACGATGACGATCTCGCCGCCCCGGCGGAATTTGACGGCGCGGCGGGAGCTCTCGCGGGCGTCGAGGGCGAACCCCGCATCCACCAATACGGCCCCGCAAGACACTCGCTCGCGCAGTTCTTCGATCTTCTGCCTGTCCATTGTCTTCTCCCTGTTTCTGGCCTTTCGATACGAGAGGGCCACAGCTCTGCCCGGCGCGAAGGCCTGGCGCTGCAAGGGCGCGGTTACAAACAGGATCGGAATGGTTATGTCCGCGGCGAAGCTTCCCTTGCGGCGGCAGAGGCGCAAGCGCCACCGCGTCAGGGATCAAAGCCCGTCAGGGGCAAGAGTGGCACGGCCAGGCTTGCGCTGTGCCGAGAGCCCGCGCCGACAGGTGACGCACGCGACTGATTGCCGAGATCCGCGGTGGACTCTCTGGAAATTGGCGCCTCGTGTGAACGACGCATGCGCTGTCTCTGCCGCGAGATCATTGAATTGCCTGCTTGGAGAAGGATCGTATTCCGGCCGACCACGGATGCTTCGGATTGCGACGCATCGAAAACGCGGTCCCACAATTATTTTAGTCGCGTCTGAGACAGGCTTCGGCCGACTAGAGGTAGGCTCTCGCGAAGAAAATGACGGTGGTCAGGACGGCAACCAGTACGGTGATAGCCCGGACAGTAGGCGCCGACAGCCTGCGCCCGAGATGGGCTCCGCTCCAGCCACCTGCCAAGGCACCCGCGATCATCGGCAGGCATTGCTGCCAGGCGATCGCCCCGGCGAGCACAAAGACGATCACGGCGACCGCATTTGCCGCCGTCACCATGACCATGCGGGTCGGATTGAGACTTTTGATATCACCGCCGCCAAGCAGGCTCCACGCGGCGAGCATCATCAGTCCCACCGCTCCGCCGAAATAACCGCCATAGGTGCCAAGCAGCAACTGGACCGGCAAGACAACCGCGGTCTGCGAGCGTTTAACCCGTTGCAGCCGAATGCCGAGCTTGGGTCCGAGAATGAGCATGGAAGTGGCGATGAGCAAGAGCCAGGGCAACATGACGTCGAATGTCGTCGTGGGCGTCAAAAGCAAAAGGACGCTACCGGTGACACCGCCTGTCACGGTGGCAATTGCAATCGGCTTGACCCCGACACCGCAGACGTCTCTGACCCCGTCGCGATAGACCCAGGAGCTTGCCACGCCTCCTGGAAAGAGAGCGAAGGTACTGGTTGCGTTCGCGATCACGGACGGAACGCCACCTGCCAGCGCGTTCATACTGCCGGCGAGGAAGCCGGCCACGAAAAGCAGCAAAAGATCAAACATGGTCGGAAGAAACCCCGGGCGACGCGACCATCCGCCTCCGTCTTCAAGGCAAAGGCGACGACCGTATGGACCTTCTAACCAGATCGGTGGCGGGCCCGCAAGAACGGTCGATGCACGGATGAATGTGATGTCTCATGACAGGAGACATTGAGGAGCCTGCCTGAGGCGTTCCGACGAACCTACTCGAACGGCGAGGAAATTGCCTTCATCCGCGCCTGCATCATTCGGTATCGAACCGGCGCAACATGGCCTGAAGTGCCCGGTTTTCGTCACGGAGCTTGGCAAGCAGAAGACGCTTGAGGCGGCGGTTTTCTGCGTCGAGCGCACTAAGGTCATCCATCTGGCTGTCTGGTTGCAGCTTTGCCTGGTGGTCGTCGACAGGTGTCATCGCCGGGATCGAGGCAGGCTCAGTCTGCACAGAGGCAACGGCGGTCCGCTTCGAGGCAGCAGGAGTGCGCCGATGCCGAGGAGCCGGCGCGACAGGCTTCTCGGTTGCAGCCCCTGACGAAAGCTCCTGTTTCGCCACGCCAATTCCGTCGGGCAGGATGCCAGCAGGAGGTTTCTGGGGATTATGTTCGGGTGCGGCAAGGAGATCCAGCGACGGGACGGATGTTTCAGCCGGTTTTGGGTCGTCGACTGTCTGCCTCGCAACTAAATGTCCGGTATCAGGCAAAATCCCGTCGGCCTCGACCTGTCGGGCCACGGCTCGCAGATCAAGGCTGCCCCAAATGGAAGAAGGTCGCGTGAGGGTTTGCCGCCTGTTCGCCTTGTATTCGACGACGAAGGGGCGTTGTGGTGTTTTCATATCTCATCAATTTCGTCGACAGCGGCAGCGCAGTAAATCCTGCTGCCCAGCGTCTCAAAGGATATTGCTTAGTTGATCCCGAGCCGCTTGCGCAGTTCTGCGTTTTCGGCGCGGAGTTTTTCGCCAAGGAGCTTGCGCAGCCGCCGATTTTCTTCCTCGAGCTGAATGAATTCGGCAAGCTCGTCGTCAACGGCAACTGGGCTGGACGACGTCCCAGACGTTGGTGCAGCGACGGCTTTCTTCCATGTGTAGTAGGTCTGGTCGGATATCGAGACCGCACCCACGGCATCTTTCAGGGTTGCCCCACCAGCAACAGCGGCCTCGATCTGCCTGATCTTCTCAAGCTTGTCCGAGTTGCTCAAGCCGCGTACCTTCGGCTTGTCGCTCTCTTGGACCCTGCTGGCAAGCCGGTCGCGGCCTTCTTGGGGCTCGACCGGGTCACCTTGGTCTTCTCGACCTCAGCTTTGGTCTCGGTGATATCCGATTGTGTCGGGACGTCGTCTTCGATCATCATTGATCCTCGTATCGTTGCAGGCGTTTTTCGGCCAGGCGAGTGCAAGAGTCAACATCGAGCTTGGGCGGCATCAAACCCATGCTTGAAGATCGTGACGTTTGGCCCCGCCTTGCAGCGATCATGGCATTGCGCTCGGGGGACCTATCGGCTCGCCTTCGAAGCCAACGGGCGTTTCATCCCGTCCGGCGAGCCATCGGACCGTTCAACCGCACGAGCGCCATCAACATCGGGCCAATGGCAAATTCGTCCCTCTCTGCGCGGCGGGTGAGGTCGCGAAGATATCCTCCGGCCGAGCTCACATGACCACCTTTTTCCAGGATGCAGGCGACGACAGTTGCCGCGTTCTCCGGCCCCAGTATCGAGCAGGCCTCTTCAAATGCGGATGGGCTGACGCCGAGCATCGTTCGCACGACCACCGCCGCTTTCATCAGATCCCGCCAGCTTGAAATAGCTCCCGCCGGGCCATAGTCGATGATTTGCGGGCAGGCCTGAAGTACGAGCCCGAGCGGGAAAGACTTCAAACCGGCCCGAGCTTTCATGTCGGCCGCGAGGGACGGCACGGTCACGGCCGCAGCGCGAAGCTGTGCCTGATCCGATCGCCCCGCTCCTGCCGTCTCGGCACGACGATCGTGGTCTTCCGCTCCCTCTGCGCCCAGCTTCGCTTCGAAGCCGGGTTCAAGTTCAGAGATAGAGTCGGGATTTGAATTCTGTATATGCCGCTCATTTTGATGGGCATTGGCGCTTTGTTTTGTGGTTTTTATTTGCGGTTCCAATGTGTTGAGGATTTCCTGGCGGAGAAGGTCGAGCTCATCGAGCACGTCCTCGACCTGGGAGGTGCTCGGCTGACGGGTCAACCGCGCTAAAATGGACTTCAACATCGCGATCATAGCCTGCCAATCACCATCCACGCCCTCCTCGATGGCCGCCTCGATTAATTTGGTGATATCGCGCCGGCAGACGGTCAGGCGTTCGCGCAAGCGCTGAAGGCGCAGTCGATCGGTGACCACCTCGGCCGCCAGGCCCTCGATTTCCGCAGCGCGAGCCAGCAAGGGCGCGAGAGAAAATCCGAAAGCCTCGGAAATCTCTCCACCGCGACCCTTATGTGCATACCGCTTGCCATTGGCGCTATCCTTGCGCACGAGAAGGCCGGTTTCGATCAGCGCGGCGAGATGCCGACGGATGGTTTGCTCCGCCATGCCATGTGCCCTCAGCGACAGCTGTGCATTGGAAGGGAACACGATCAGACCGTTATCTTCCGCCAGTTCGTTGTGCGGATAAAAACTGAGAAGCGCATTCAAAACAGAAAGCGCCCGGTCGGTGATACCGAGCAACGGCCTCGCCTCGCACAGCGAGCGATATAGTTTCCACTTGTCGATCGACGCACCTGGTTCTATCTCGCGCGCCGTCATCTGGCTTGCGAGCATGCCAAGCGACATCGAGCGCCGCCCAAAGGGCGTCGTCACATGTCCACTCTCCATTTTCTTTCACCTTTCATCAGGCAAAAGAAATCCGCTCACCAAAACGATGCCAAAGACTCTTGACTGTGATTCGGGGAAATGCGATTCTCGATCTGTCACGAATACGAGAGAGGCTTCCACGGCTTGGTCGTTTGGGGGCCTTTTTCTTTTGCTGCGCTTTGCTCCTGGTTCGTGTTGTCAGTCCGCGTTTCGATTTTGCTTAGCGCGGAAGTTTTCATAGATTTCCGGCAACTGCTCGACGAGAAAGGCTGCGAAATTCGGCGCCATCTTCTCGTTGATCGTCACCTTGGTTTTTCTTGCATTGGTCTCGACCTCGGCGATACGCTCGCCTTGTCTGGTCGATACGGTCACAGAATTCGCTTGGCTGGAACGCGGCGGTGCTGCGGCCGCAGCGACATGTTCGAAGCGCTCATCGCTCCCCAGTGACCGGAAACCGTTGTCTTTGATGACCGTTCGCCAATCAAACGCTTCGTTCGAAGCGAGGTAGTTCGCGAGCTGCTCCCAACGCGGCCGGCCGATCTTCGGGGCGGCGCCGATCGCAACGATCAATTCCTCCGGCACCTGCCGCGTCAGCGATATCATCGTCGACAAATTGCCTTTGTGAACCGAAAGCGCCGCGAGGATCACCTCTCGCTTCATGCCGCGTTCCTCAAGGCGTTTAGCAAACAAAGCTCGCTCGATGAACGAGAGGTTCTTTCGCTCGAGGTTCTCTTTGCCTTGAGCGATGATCAGATCATCGTCGCCCATGTCCCTGACGACGGCCTTTACCTTCATGCCCAGTCTGCGCAGCGCCTCAACGCGCCGGTGGCCGAAAGCGAGCTGGTACGTGCTGGGCTTCTGCGGATGGCGCCGGACAAGCACAGGCAAGATCTGTCCATGCGATGCAAGGCTTTCCTGCAAGATCTCGAAATCCTCCGTATCAAAGGCATCGAGGCGGTCTTTGATGAACGAGGCGTCAATATCGCTCGGGTCAATTTCGACTATCGACGCGCCGGCGGCGATCTGCGCACGCAACTCTTCCGCTGCCTCAGCGTCCTGGGTAAGGCTTTCGAACGCAGCGTTCATCGATCGCAGAGCGCCAGACTGCACTACCGGCTTTAACTGCCGAGGCACTTCATCTGGTCCACCGGTGATCGGCGCCAGCATGTCACGCATCGCGTCACGTCGCTTGTTCATACGGGTCTCCCCCACGCGCCTTTGACCAGGTCTTCGATTTCACCGTTGACATTGTCGAGTGCCTCCATTGCTCGGTCATAGGTTGAGCGGTGGAAATTCTCCCTGCCGACCTCGTAAAGCGTCTGTTTCGTCAGGCCTGCGTCCGAGATCGCAGCCGACTTCAGGAGCGTGTTTGTCAGAACTCTCTCGCCGAACAGGCTTTTCAACAGCCCAACAATCTGCCCCTGGGGACCGTCGCTTGGCTCATAGCGCGTGACCACATACCGGAAGAAATCATAGTCCGCATTGCCCCCTGCCCTTTCCACGACGTCGAACAGGCCGGCCGTCATATGGAGGAACTGCGACATCGAGGCGACGTCGAGCATCTGGGGGTGGATCGTCACAAGCACGCTACGCGCTGCGCAAACGGCCGAGAGAGTGAGATACCCGAGGGACGGCGGGCAATCCAAGATGACAACATCATAGTTTTCCTCCACCGACTGGAGCGCGCCGCCGACGCGGGCAAAGAACATGCGGTCCTGTGCGCGCCCACGTTCGGCAAGAACACGAGGGGTATCGTGCTCGAACTCCTGGAGTTCGAGGTTGCCCGGGACGATATCGAGACCGGCGAAATAGGTCTTCTGAATGATCTGACTGAGTGGCACCTGTTGATCGTCGTAACGGATTGCTCCGTAGAGCGTTTCGTTGGGGCCGAGGTCAAACTCAGGCTGGATGCCGAACAACGCAGACAGCGAAGCCTGTGGATCAAGATCGACGGCAAGGGTCCGATATCCCCGCAGCGCAAAATACTGCGCTAAATGAGCCGCAGTCGTGGTTTTGCCCGAACCGCCCTTGAAGTTGGTTACGGCAATAACCTGCAGAGCTTCGCCTTCCTTGCGTTCCGGGGAATAGCCCTTTTTGGATGTCGCCAGATGTCGGCGGATCTCGTGAATTTGCTCGAGCGAATAGAGACGCCGGCCAGCACCGTTTTTCTCTGCTTCAGGAATGACGCCTTCTAGCGAAAGGTGCCGCAAATAGGCATCGCTGATGCCAATCAGTTTGGCGGCCTCGCCAGCCATAAATTTGCGCAGCACTTTCTGTGCGGAGGGTGGGAATGCGCGTGCCCGCAATGTCTGCAACTGCGCACTGAGAAGTTCCGCATCGGCTTCCACGAGTCGCGTAAGCGATCGGACACTCGTGTCACGCACCGATAGTGGTTTTGCGCTGCTCTGCATCAT
>NZ_CP104156.1:0-398709 GCF_025200795.1 Rhizobium sophoriradicis | reverse complement strand
CTCAAAATCCATTTCCTGCAAGTGGCGGAACTTTTCGCGAAACCGCTAAAGTTCCGCCACTAGCTATTAGAGCCGATTCTGCATTTTGAGCAAGGGGTTTTAGGTTAACGAAAGGCTAACGTGGATAAACCCGGAACGTAGAGTAAATGGATTTTTCCGTTTATATCCTGCAGCTTAGCAAGACCGCGGTACCGATTGGTCATGGTGTGTTTTATTGTGAATCCTACAAATGTGCCCCGGCGATTTAGACGAAAAGCAGAAGACCTCGGCAAAGTCGGTGATCCCCTTGCCGCGACTCACTCGCACAAAACCGTAAGCATTCGACAACGGACGCCCGATTCCAATTCGTGCAGAGTTCCCGGCGCCTAACGGCGGCGGAGAAATTCATGCAGGTATTCGCGATCTCGACACCAAAAATTTACTACGAAGCGTAGCTGCTTCAGGACGATCATAGGCTACGTGCGAGGATCTTTTCCACTCGCACTTGGGATGTAGAAGTAGTCGACGAGTGCGAGGCAGATGGGGTTGACGCTCTCGCCCCGACTGCCATCCTGGATGTCACCGCGGCTGGACCACTTGCAGGATGTGCACGCGATTTGTCTGCGATGGGACCGACCATGCTGGTAGACGTATTTCCGTCTCTGCTCCCGAAGGGCCGCCTGAACGCCAATCCCCTGATGGTCTAGAGTTCTCGCTTTTGCGTCGACACCTCGAAGAGTGGAGGGGAGGGGAGGGGAGATGGTTCCGTTCACGAGGCAACGCTGACCTTGTTCGCCGGCATCGTAGAATGGTGCCTGGGAGGTGGTCTCAGCGAAGTCGTTGCGGTAACGGATATCAGGTTCGAGCGAACTCTTGCTAGCGTCGAATGGCCTCTCCCGCGCTTGGGGCAGCCAGAGAAGATCGTTGCCACCACCGCCATCGCAGGCACGCGTCCAGCAAACGCTGAGACCTTTCTGATGTTGCGGCCGCCCAACTACCGATCTAGTTGCCGTCATCCTTCTCGGTGCGACTCGGATTGTTGGTCTGTTCGGTTCGAACCGGTGCGCCACGAAGGATGAAGCTTTGGACGATGTGGCGATAGGCTCTTAGGAGGGTTCGCGCGGGCAGATGAGGGAAGGCGACATGGCATCTTCGCAGAGATGAGGATGCATCGAAGAACGGGCTGGTAAACCGCGGCTCGTGTTTGAGGCTGGTGGCATTGACGCGGCCCAAGCGCTCCACTCTACCTTCAATAGTTTCGTCGCTCCTTGCGCAAGGGAACACTTCTGCCGCTTGAAACGTCCTTTGCCGTTTGCGCCGACGATATCTCCGAGAAGCTTGTCAAGACCCAGGACATAAGCAAGCCCGCCAGCAAGGCACGTGATTTCATCAGCTTTCTGACTGCCGCCTGTGGTTGTTGGCTAGATTCTGGATGCAAGTAAGTGTACATATTAGGATAGTCGGTGTGTCGGGGAGCGAGAGGTCTCGTATGGAGGTTCGTGGACTCGTAATTACTTGCCCCCGCAAGGTTGAAGAATGGACATTGTCGGTTCCACTCGCCGTATCGTCCGAAGTCGGTGTGCGGATAGAGTTGTGTGGACTCTGCACACCGGAGCAACGCGTTTATCGGGGCGCCAAGCCGACTTACCCCTATTGGGGCGGGCACGAGTTGTCAGGCACGATCGTGTCTCTGCCGGACGATGTACCGGATGGCCTGCGCGTAGGAGACCGCGTTGCGGTGCTTTTAATGCGCAGATGCGGCCAATGTCGTGCCTGCCGCCTCGGACTGGACAACCACTGTGCATATTTAAATCCTAAAGCGAGAGGAGGGGTGCCGCAGGGGCCGGGGGGATTGGCCAATTTTGTGGGCGTACCCGCCTATCAGGTTTTTTCCGTACCTTCCTTTTTGGCTCCCGAGCGTGCCGCGTTAGTTGAACCTGTCGCCTGCGTGGCACGCGGCATAAATAGGGCGCGTGCAAAGGCTGGAGACACTGTGGCCGTCATCGGCGGAGGCACGATGGGCCTTCTCCATTCGATACTTCTGACAACCAAAGGATGCGACGTTTACCTTTTCGATGACGACGTGGCAACGCATGGGCCTGTGATGTCGACCGGCGCCCATGCAACGGGGTCAGTTCATTCTCTGTCTGATCCGAAACTCGTCGAGAAATTAACGGATGGCTGGGGCTTCGACTGCATCTTTTGCACGCGCTTCGGTGTCAGAGGCATTCAGGGGGCCATAGCTGCGGCGTCACGCGGTGCCAGGATTGTACTCTACCAATCGATTCCGACGTCCGATTTGTTATCGGTAGGCGCTAACTTTCTGCATTACCGGGAAATTGAACTGATCGGCACCATAGCCCAAAGCGCGGACGACGTGAGAAATGCCATTCGAACCATCGTTGAACACGCCGCACGCTTCGACGTGCTGCAGGTCAATCTTTGGCCCTCGTCAAACGCCCAAGAGGCATTCGAGCAGGCGCTCGATCCACGTGTTAATCGCGTGATGCTAGATTTCAGGTAATGCTTCTCAGCGTGCCTGCAGCGCGCCTGCAATTTCGTTGCCGATCGAGACTACTTCGACACTGTCGGGGAAATTGTCGGTACGTCCGACGCTGTCGGTCACAACGATGCGGTCGATCTGAGACCGTCCCCAGTTTTCGTTCAGCGACGGCGTGAATATGGCATGGGCTGCGGCAAGGGTTATCTTGCGAGCGCCTGCCGCTTTGAGATGTGCGGCGGCTGAAAAAGCCGTCTGACCACTGTTGATTTCGTCGTCAATCAGGATGATCGTCCGGCCAGCAACGTCCCCCAGAATCTCGACGCTCTCCCGAAAGTCATCATCGTCTCTGCGGTGCTTGCGCATGACAGCGAATGGGCAGCCGAGCAGGGCCGCCAAGTGCTCAGCTCGCTTCGCTCCGCCGAAGTCCGGTGAAACGACCATGTCGCCATCGACGGCCGCAGAACCGAGATGGCGAACTAGGGCGGGAGCGAACTGAAGATTGACGACAGGACAGGCAAATGCGGCGCACAGCTGAGGAACATGGAGTTCGAAAGTTATCAGCCGATCTATACCGAGCGTTTCGATAATCCCCGCAAGGATTCGCACCGGTACAGGTCCGCCGTCGAAGGCAGGGCGATCCGAACGCGAATATGGGAGGTAGGGAAGAACAGCGGTAATCGTGCGGGGACCCCGCGCCCGCACGGCACCAAGCGCTAGGAACAACTCGAAAAGACGATCATGAACGCTGTCAGGAAATGTTTGCACGACCACCACATTTCCGCCAAGCCCGCCGTCGCGCGGAGTGACAGCCATCTGGCCATTGCTGAACACCTGCGTGTTTAGGATCGTTATTCCTGACCGCGTGAGGGCCCGATGGACTGTTGACGCAAACTTTGCAGAGGTTTCGGTTGCTGCGATACGAAGGTCGTTCGCCGCAGGATCTGTACGATATGGTGACTCGGGCGCCATATTTACGCCAGCTCAAGATCGTTAACAGTGGGAATAGACAGCAGTTTGGGCAACACGTCGCCCCAATCATGTTGAAGTGGTACCTCGGTTTGATC
Organism: Rhizobium sophoriradicis; assembly: GCF_025200795.1. Classification (NCBI taxonomy): domain Bacteria; kingdom Pseudomonadati; phylum Pseudomonadota; class Alphaproteobacteria; order Hyphomicrobiales; family Rhizobiaceae; genus Rhizobium; species Rhizobium sophoriradicis. The sequence continues at coordinate 395,163 of NZ_CP104156.1, read as the reverse complement.
AGGTCGAATGAGCTCTAGGAACTCGGACGGTATGTCTATCCCACAGATGCGCTTCATCTGCGTCAGGACGAAATATAACGCCGGCCTCATCTCGTATTTGTAACCTATCGCAGCGACCTCCGCCCAGCTAATATTCGCCATTTCTTTGTGTAGAACCGCATGAAGATCGCCGAACATCAATAGTCGAAGCGAATTATAAAGGAAGGCCTCGTGATAAAGCCTGGCCGAAAGGAACCAGACGGCGCCAGTCGCGGATTGGACCTGCAATATGCGGCCTAGACCGTTTGCAAGACGCACGCCTGACCATATGTCTTCGACATCGATGCCGACGGAGAGATTTACATGCATATCAATGAAGATGGGCATGTGCAGCTTCTTCGCGGAATCGATGTATCCCTTTACGTGGCGGTAGCGCAGCTGGCGTGGCACCGCGGGACCAGGGAACGGAGATTCAACGGATTCTATCCTTACAAACACCGGCAAGGAATAGCTTTCGCGGAAGGTTTCGTCATCGAGTTCCTTTCGTTCCGGATGCCAGTTGCCATTTGAAGGGTCGAAAATACCGTGCCGGTAGCCGAGATCGAACATGAGCCGCTGCACGCGCTGCGCGTCAGCGGGCTTGACCATGATGTCGAGATCGGTCATCGGCCGTAGGAGTGGATCGGGATAGTGGAGAAGCGCGAGATCTGGTCCCTTCACCAGGAACCAGGCGATGCCGGCCCGATCCAGCGCATCCATGATTTCTGGCAGATTGCGAAATTCGAGTGCGGACCTGACCTTTGACATGACAGTCCAGCACTGAACGTAATGCGCCGCCTCAGTAGGCAATAGTGTCAACAAATCGAGGCGGCGCAAGTGATTCTCAAGCAGCGGCACCGTCCGATTATGCTCGGCGCGCCATACCACATAGGGCCAGTTGACAGGCTCCTTGCAGAGACGAACCAAACGCTCTTCATCCTCGGGTCGTAGGTAGGCCCGGCAGGTGATCAGCAAAATAGAGTCTTCTGGTGACAACCGAAGCATCGCGGAGACTCCTGATACGGCTGCGTGATTTATTTCGAACTTTCCGGGCTGCCGAATTCGGCTAGTGTCTGCCTCAGGTCGGCGAACTGTTGTTCGAAGGAAGCGAAACTCTGGTCGACGTTTTGTCCAAGCAACTGTTCAAGGCTGAGCGTTTCTTCAGCGCGTTCCTCTTGTCCAGACATAAGCTTGTAAACCGAACTTACCGGCAGCAATCGCGACAAGAGTTCACCACCGCGGCCCGTCTGGGCGCTGTCCCGAATTTGCCGGATGCAACTTTCGGCAAGCAATCCGTCAATCACGATTACCAGCTTGCCATCCTCTTCGTCAACGGCGTAGCCAAACAGTCGGGAACTAGCCATTGCCGCTACCTCTGAACCTTCTTGAGGTCTTCCACTTCACTGCGTATCTGCAGCAATTGTGCCTGAGCCGAGAGAAGTTTGGCGAATGCGGCGGTAACCGCCTTTGCCGATTGTGTGTCGGAACCAGTCATCCTAACCGGTCCTCGCCCAATGCGGCGTCCTACAAGACCTGAATCGGCGGCGCGCGGCCAATTGGCTTTGCCAAATTTCTTCGAGGCGGTTATATCAACGTAGTAGTCTTGTAGTTCGCCGTTAGCAGCGAGTGAGCCGGATTTCGACCGTTGCGATCTGCGTGACACCTTTAGCGATTGCTCTAATTTTACAAGGCCAGCCGTCAATTGCTGAGCTTGGTCATCCAAACCCGCCTGCAGCCGGGCGAGTCCTTCCGCGAGACGAGAAATCACCTGGGCTTGCTGGGCGGCTGCTTTGTTGCCGGATCGTATCGCGTTGTTCGCAAGTGTGTGCGCCACACCCGCCGCACCTCGGAAAGCTCTGCTCATCCTCAATCCTCCACGTTATTTTTGTTGACCTGGTTAAATTACGTCGTCGACACAGCAATTATTACGTCGCGCCTCCTGCGTTAGTGAGTGTGTTGCGCAGCAGCCGCGATTTCCTCCGAGAAGTTATAGACAGGAGCTTCGGCGGCGGGCCGACGCTCTTTCGCTATAACTCCGCGGCGGTAGGTGGAATCTTTCGTCGGGTCCACCAGGGCGTACTCCGGAAAACCTCCGTTATTGTAAAGTTCCTGGCACAGCGGATAGGGCGCGTCCTTTTCACCATAGTGCGACCAGCTACTCATCTTGCAGACGCCGCGACAGACTGGATAAAACACGCAGTTGCCGCAGACGCCCTTAACCTCGCCACTCACCACCTCGCGTAGCTCATGGAAGAACGGGCTGTTGCGCCAGATTTCCATCAAGGGCATTTCGAAGGCATTGCCGGCGATCATTTCCGGATCATCGTAGGAGGCACTGCACATCGAAACTTGTCCGTTCGACAGTATGCCCAGTACGTTGTCGCCCCAACCGCAAGTATGCACGCCGTTCAGATACTTGAGAGGCATCAGAGCCGGCGGCAGAGTCATGTATGCAGCGCCACTCTCAAAATGGGGAGATTTCAAAAGATCGCCTATCAGTAGCTTGCATTCCTCCAAGCTTATCGCATTGTCCTCATGGCTGCGCGCGTTGCCCATCGGATGTATGTTGAGCAGCGTCCGATGCTTCTTGATGCCCCAGCCGAGCACCAAATCTATAATCGAAATCACCTTGTCATAGTTGTTGCGATAGGCAGTCGTCGTTACCACCGTAGAGATGTCAGTTTTTCCAAGCCGCTGCAGGACAATCGCAGTCTTGGCGAACGCACCCGATTTTGCTCTGAAAGCGTCGTGCGCCTCTGGGTCGAAATGGTCGAGGCTGATGAAGACCGTCAAATTGGGGAGCCTACTTAGCTGCTCGATCGTGAACTCGTCAAAGAGGGTTCCATTCGTCTCGAAAACCAGCTCCTTCAGCCCACAGGATGCGAGATATTCCATGACTGCCATGAATTCCTTGTGAACCATCGGTTCACCCCCGGAAACCTTAACCTTGCGCAGCCCATTGGGTAGTGCTTGCTCGATCAGTCCTTGGATCGCCTCCAGGTTGAAATCAATGCCCTTGGCCTTGGGCCCGACGCCTGCGATATAACAGTGGTGGCATCCCAAATTGCACTTGCGGGTTAGAAACAGATAGATCGTTTTAATTTCGTTTTCCGAGACGACTCGTTTCGAAAGTTCACTTGTGACGAGGGCCTGTAGCGTCTGACTGGCTACATGCACGTCCTGCGGTGTCGAAAGCCAATCAGGGGTATTCATGCGCTTGCCTCCTTACGTCTATGTTGCTGCGCTAGCACGTCATCGCACTGATCACTGGTGCGTCGTCCAATTGACGCCTGCCTTTCAAAACTTCGATTTCGAGTATGAATGCGTATCCGGCGATCTCTCCGCCTTGGGACTTGACAAAATTCCCAGTCGCCCGAGCAGTGCCACCCGTCGCTAGAAGGTCATCAGCAATCAGGCATCGCAGGCCGTCACCGATGAGGCCGGCAGTTACCTCCAGGGTTCCGGAGCAGTATTCACAGCTGTATTCAAATGAGAGGACGTCCCCCGGCAGTTTACCGGGTTTCCTTACCATGATGAAACCGCAACCGAGCCTATCAGCCAATGAGGCGCCCAAGATGAAACCACGCGCATCAACCGCCAAAATGGCATCGATTTCTGTTCCCGACACTTGGCTTGCGACGGTAGAAACGACTTCGCCCAATGCACCTCTACCAGCCAGCATAGGCGCTATATCCTTGAACAAGATCCCGCCTATCGGAAAGTTAGGAAATTCTCGTAATGCTTCTACACCGGATTGGTTAATCCGTGACGCCCCGCTATTTGGAACAGCTACAATCATTTTACTATCCCCCACATGTAACCATCTAAGAGCCTCGTAAGGTGCGATGGCCTCGCGCACTTTGTGGCCAGCCACCAGATGAGGCCCTGGCAAGCTTATCAGCGGCGGCCGCCGCCGCGCCTACCACGTTCCTCCGGGCCGGCACGGGTCCGCTCTCTGACCAGATCACGCCGGAATTCGCCAGCGCCGCGAACAGATGAAACATCAGTCGGCCGCATAATGTTGTCTCCTCGAAAGCGGCTCCGATCATGATTCGTCCAGCCCTGATCTTAGTGCCGAGTCAACTTTACGTCGCTTTGGGGTTCGTCAGGACCTTGTCAAAAGCATCCTTGACCGGCTTTGAGATTTCCTCCACCGCCCTGCTTGAGAGCTCCCGGACTTCCTTGGCGTGCTGCAAACTTGTCTCAACCCGCTTGCGGAAAAAGGCCGACTGCTGTTCGAGGATCTGCGACGGCGAATTCGCGCCCAGCAAAGCTTGCAAATGTGAGAAGCCGGCCTCGGCGTCGGCTTGCAGTGCAGCGATCGTCTTCCACCACAATTCGTTGCCGAATAGACTTGTCGTTTCGAGGATCGGAGGCAGCATTTTCTGTGTCGCTTCAGCGCCGGACGCAAATTTCAAAAGAGCCTCTGTCACCTGCTTGTTCCCCTTTTCAACGGATGCGCCGAACTGATCTGGCACCTTGAGCGGCGATGACCCCGGGTTTTCGATCGTTTCAAATGATCTTTCGGAAATCTTGGTCATTGCATTTTCCTTCTCTTTGAGTTGGTTGCAAGCTGTGACATCGGGATTGACCCCTTCCGCCGGCGGACTATGCATGGCCGCTTTGGTAGAACGCGGATCCGATGACGAACGGTCAGGTGGCCTCCGTTCCGTTCGTTTCATGAACCGGCATCATGCAGACTGCTTTCTGCCGCTTGTAACCAGGGATCAGCAAACACCATGCCAACTGCTCCGACGCGCCAAGAAGATGATTTTCGTTTATCGATGGGCGGGTTGAGGGCAGGTTGATGTGTATTTGGCGGAGAGACCGGCGAACAAAACGTTCCAGTCACGACAAATCTGACAAAAGTGGCGAATGCCCGACATTTGCGAAAAATGTCGACGGTTGCGCTGGGGACAAGGGAATTCACGCGGACTTCAAATCGCGCCAAGGATCATGTGCCTGTTCGTGGCTAAGGGGCGTTACTCGACTTCTCGTGAACGTCCCTGGCGGTCTTATCAACCCTTGTCCTGGTTCCTGCTTTGCACCACCTTCCGCTTGGAGCCATGAAGAGGGTCGTTGTTTCGATAATTTGAGGATGGGCTGCTTGGCGATTTGTTCGTAGCCCAGCTCGGGTCCATACGTCTCGGTACGGTTCGCCTGCCTATCCTGTTCACGGCACTTTCGAACATAAGACCGAACGTCATCAGAGCGATCGCTGTGATGCGCAACATATTTCATTTGGTACGACGTTTGCTGGTGATCGGTGACGCTGGTTGACCATAGGCTCTGATGCCGATCTCGTCGGACAAGGACGCAATTGAAGTCAACTACGGAGGTTTTCGGGACCTGACACGATGATTGGTTCGGTGCATGCGGAACGCTTGGCGGCACGAGGATGACACCGAAAAGTACGTGGGGTCTAATCAATGGAGTGAAAAATGAAAAAGTATGTTTGCGAATTCTTCGGGACCTTCACACTTGTCTTCCTCGGCTGCGGCACATTGCTTTATATGCGTCAAGAGGTGGGCCTGTTGGGTGTCGCTTTAGCCTTCGGGACGACCGTGGTTGCAATGGCCTACACGATTGGCCCAGTCTCGGGCGCGCATCTCAATCCGGCGGTCAGCCTGGGTTTCCTCGTGTCGCGCCGATTGAGAGTGTGGGACTTTCTCGCGTATGTCTCCGCCCAATGTGCAGGAGCTATCGCGGCGGCAGGCACGCTCTACCTTATCGCTATGAACAAGGTCGGCGGTTACGATATCACCCTAGAAGGTTTCGCCCAAACCGGCTGGGTAGTCTACGGATGGAGAGCTGCGTTCCTATTCGAGTTTATCGCCACGTTCCTGTTCGTAACTGTATTCCTCAAATGCACGGCTGGACGCGGCGCTGTTGCACGATTGGCGATTGGACTTGCCTTAGTTGCGATCCACCTTGGCGGTATCACCGTTTCGGGTTCTTCTGTGAATCCAGCACGATCGATCGGCCCAGCACTTTTCGCAGGAGGGGCGGCACTCTCTCAACTCTGGCTTTATATATGTGCGCCAATGCTCGGCGCTATTGCGGCCAGCCTTCTTCAGCTCAGGGGGATCGTCGCGTCAAGCGAGCCGCAAAGTCTGCGCCAATTTGAATCGCGCGAAATGACCAGCGACATATCCAGCCCGGTTTCATTCTTTCGCCACCGAAGGAGAGGTATCCCAAAAAGGGAAAGCCACTGATCGAGGAGGGGGTCTCGACCTTGACAGGGGAGCGCATCCCCAGACACTGGCCGTTGCATCCCGCATATCTTGACGCTTACTGCGATCTTCCTACGGATTGGGACCACGGTCGTCTCTGACGTATCGACAAACGTCGCATACGGATCGACAATGGCAGCCCAACGTCCAGCTATCATTGGCGGCGATCCAAAACGGCGGCGATCGCGGCCAAAGCCTCGTGTATCGCGATACTCACCGACCTTCCGCTCAAGGTTGTCAAGGGTCCGCGATACTCATCCATACCGCAGATGCGTGTCATTAGGAGCATGAATTTTACAATGGTGAGGCTGCCATATAGGACACGTTGGGCGGCGGATCTAATGGAGCAAATCTCCAGCGTCTGGGGGTTGCGCTGGGGTGCCGATCCACACCCAAGCGCCGGTAGGTGATAGACGATACCCACAGCGGCTAGGAGCCATTGAATCGGCAATATGTTCTTTTGATACGGTGTCGCGCAAGTTTGGCATGGAGAATCATATGCAATCGCAACAATAGCCGAGTGCAGAGTCAAGCAGCGCTACTTGCATACGCGCAAATGTCCGTTAGAAGATTTCGACGACGTGGCAGCCCAAGCAGTTGCGCGGCAGCGAGTTTAGGCGGGGCGTACGTTGCGGCGAAAAACAGCCAATGGACACGCCGAAAACGGCTACTGGGCCTAAGTCGCCACGGTCGCCCTGTGAACTTGGAACCCAGGCAAATTGTATGACCGTTGGCCGTCGTTCAGCATGCCGAAGTCGGAGCGCTGATCGGAAGCTGGATTAGCCTGCATGATGAACGAGAGGTTGGAAAATGCCGCTTTCAAAGGCTCCCGTAGGCATCGTGAGATGTTGAGAATGCGAGCAAGAATTGTAGGTGGAAAGACAGTGCCTGAGGCGCCAGAGGCCGACGATCGCGATCTAGCTTTAGACTTCGCCAAAGGAATACTCATTGTCTTGGTGATTTTCGGTCACCTGATACAATATATCTTTTACGAGGGTGATGGCTTCTGGGATTCGGCATGCTTCAAATCGATCTACATGTTTCACATGCCTCTCTTTATGGCGATAAGCGGATATCTCTCTAGATCAGGGCTACTAGGCAAATCGTTCAGGCAAGCCATCGGTGATCGCGCGCTGCAGCTCCTGGTGCCGACGCTGTTCTGGTTCACCCTTTTGGAGGCAGTCAAATTGCTCATGTTTCCCCGGCCGCCGGACGCACCTGGCAACCTGTTGCAATTCATGCACGATTTCGTCGGCACATACTGGTTCATCTGGGCTGCGTTTGCTTCTTTTCTTTTGGTCAAACTTATTTCGATCTTCAACTCCGGGTCGGCACGCTCTTTGCTTGTCTCATCCATACTGGTCGCAGTTGCCCCCGTGACGTTTTCTATATTCCCTCTCATAAAGTACACCTATCCCTTTTTCTGCATGGGATTTTCATTTGCGCAGTCGAGAGATTGGTGGACGAGCATAATGCGGTATCATAAGCCACTCCTGATGATGTCCGCCTCTATCGCGGCTAGCTTGTGCTTCATGGCGTGGCGCGAGGACACCTATGTCTACAACAATCTCGCCTTAATCCAGGATCTGCAGTCGGCAAAAGATATCCTTCTGATGTTTTTTGGCTCGACAGTGGCCTCTGCAGTGATGATCGAGATTCTGCTTCAATCCTGGAAATTGGACGCTCGAACCGGGTGGTTCGCTTTATCGCCGTGGAAGTGGGGCAGAGCACGCTCGTGTTGTACCTGGTGCAGGCTACGGTATTCCGTCTCATGGATTTGATACATTACGGAGAACAATGGGCTCCCACAATGAGGTCTGGCGCGGCGGGAATTCTCGGGACGATGATCATTGCCGTAGCACTAGCAGTTCGCTGGAGCGTGCGCGACATTCCCTATCTGTCCCAGCTCATGCTTGGAACGCCACCCCGCCTCGTTCGTTTGCCGAGCAATCCTGCGAATAACTAGCGGTGTTCAATTCTCAACCTAAACTTCGTCAGCAAGCAAGCATGCCAAGGCACGCGTTAAGGGGCCCATTTTTAAAGGATCCTTTTGCACGAAGATCGGCTGAGGTCCGACTGATGTGCCAATCACGTATCGAGAATCCGCAAACCCCTCCGCGCCCAATGCTCCGCGACGACGCGGGCGCTTGACCCCCAGGGTATCGACTCCACCCTCTTTGAGGTTGCCAAAGATTCGGTTTGCTTCGCACTTGTTTGGGGTCCGCTTGCCGCCAGGTCCCGTTGTCCCTGCTAAAATCGCGAGCGTTCGCTAAGGTACCAGAAACGCTTTTCCGGCCTGTGCTAAGCAATGACCGGAAACAGCGAGTATCGCCTCAGCGGTCACACCGAGGCAGCACTGCTCCATGACGGCCGCTGCCACAGTCATCCTCTTGCCGGCGCCGACGGTACCGGCCAGCTAGGTCGTGCCGGCAGCATGATCCCCCGGGTGCCGTGTTCTGGTGCGGATAGAGAGTGAACGCGGCCGACGCACGCCGGCAACTTAAGATACACGCCGCCGAGGCGCCCAGGGGCTGGTTGTTGAAACGGTCCTAAAACCTTGCGGCCGGTCGATCCGGTGGGCATCGGACCAGGACCCGGCCCTGAAGGGCCATCTGATCTTCGTGAGCTTCCCCTTTGCCGGCTACGTCTAACAGCCGTTCACTGTGGAAATTCAGAGCGTTGTTGAGCTGTCGCCGGCGTCGCGGGGGCCTATGCCTGCATTCCATTTGCCCGCGGCATTCCCCCAAATGACGGCGCTAACTGTCGAGGAAGGGAGCTCCAGCCAGTGATGCATGCGGGTCTCGGAGTCCATCACTGGGAGGCGCTGTGATCGCCAAGCAAAGAAGATCGACCGGCTGCACCTCGGCAAGCGGCCGGACATTGCGCCCAATCCGCGAATTGAGAGCGGAGCGGCTTCGGCGGGTGTCATTTGTTGCTGACGTGGCCGGAGAATAGGTTCCGCCGCTGCACCGGGATGCCATTTCTTCGATCCCCACCGCGTCTTGTCCGGTTCACGACAACGTTGTCCTCGATCAATTCTTCATGGGCTAGCTAAGAAGCTGGAAACAATACAGATGCCGTGTTCCGAACCTCAGCGGAGGAGACTGGCATGAGTCTTGAACTCCCAGAACTACGCGGCGGGCAATCGCCTGGTGGAACGTGTGGCGTCCGGTCGAAGTCGATTTGAACCTTGAAGGGAAAATACATGGCAGGTCTGCATCAGTTCGCACGGAAAAGGGGGTATCGGCAAGTACACGGCCTCTCAAGATACTCTCACTGTCCTTGTCGACCTCGAAAAGCTGATTCCACCCCCCGCCTGATCCTCAATTCGAAAGCCCGAGACACGGTTTTACACCTGGCGGCGAATAGGTTGGTTGAGGGTGGAGTTCGCGGCGAAACCTACCGCCACTGGACTATCGCGACGGGAATCTCGCTTGTGAAGCGCTTTTCGTCAAGCCCGCCAGCGTTGCCCGCCGCTTGCCGTTGTTGTTGCGGCCGCCCCGTTTCGAGGGGCCATGTCATTCGTCCGGGCCAAGTTGCGTCGCCACAGGTCCCATCTGCCGCACCATTTTAAGGGATGGTGTTACCGGAAGCGGGTGTGGCCCTTAGTCAAACCGCATCCAACACTCAGGAGGATTTTAACTGATGTCAAACGTCACCCCTGTCCCCAACAATGCTCGATTAGATGAGAAAGATGCTCTCGCCACGCCTTTCATTAAGTGCCTCTTGCGTCTGATGCGTGCTCAAGACACCTTTGAATTGTGGCAAGAGAAATCGGACACCGATTTGCTCTGTGATTTCATCGTGACGAGGCAGCAGCGTAGGGCGATTCCTCTCATCGGGGGACCTGACCTAGAGGTGCAGTGGCGGCTTGAGATCTTCTATGCCGCCGTAGCACTTGCTATAGAGGAGCAGTCCGGACTGATGGCGTCACCGGTGTTGACTGTGAACCATGAGGGATTCGGTCGGATATTACTCACGGCGGGGCGGCTCGTAGTACTCTCGAAGACGCTCCGCGACGTACATCGATTTGGCTTCGACAACCTCCAAAAGCTCGCCGAGGCGGGAACTGGCCTGGTCGATAATGGCTTAACAACAATTAAGACCTATTCAGATGTAGCGCGCGTTTAAGTGCGGTTGAAACGGCTCATATAGGGCGGAATTCTTCGCTAATCTGCCCAGCAATCAAGCAATCCGGGGGTGTGCCCTAGCGTTCTTGGCGCGGGGGGGGGCGACATGGAGGAACCTGCATGACAGTGCGTTCACTACTCACTACGGCTCCTCTTTGGCTCCGGCGTATCTCACAAGCACTGATCAAGCGACGTGTATTGGCTGCGCCCCTTGTTTTCTGGTCTGCCAGTGTTCGGCAGGAAGGTAGGTGGTTGGCCTTCAAATGACCTGCCACTGAATTTTCATCCGGCGGCGATTAGAGCCTCGGCGGTCTTGAACCGCTCCCAAACGTTGGACCACCGGATGCTAGAGTTTTCCGGCTTCATTCAGGGAGGCGGGCTGGTTGCGCCTCCCGAATTCACCAACGAGATCGGCACCTTGTTGCCGATCGCACCATGAGGTCTTTCCTCATTGTAGTATCTACGCCAATCCTCCATCTTTTCGCGGGCATCCGCAAGGGTCAGGAACCAATGCTGGTTCAGGCATTCTGCACGGAAGCGGCCATTGAACGCTTCGATGAAAGCATTATCAGTCGGCTTGCCGGGGCGTGAGAAGTCCAACGTCACACCCTTGGAATAGGCCCGCAGGTCCAAGTCGCGCGACACGAACTCGGTCCCTTGGTCGACACGGATCGTTTTCGGATAGCCGGCTTTTTGGCACACCCGTTCAAGGGTTTGCACAACGTCTTCGCCTCTATAGCTATGACGTGGATCAAGCACCGGCACGTAGCGCGAGAAGGTGTCGACCACCGTCAGCACGCGCAGTTTCTTACCCGTTGCGAGTTGGTCGTGAACGAAGTCCATCGCCCACGTTCCGATCACCGCCGCTTCAAGTTCACAGCCGACAATGTTGCCATGCTGCTTAACCGTGACGTTCACAACCGTTTTCAATCCTCGAGCCGACAGGGCCTACACGGATCACGACCTTGGCGCCCGCCATAATCGAGCGTAAGGGCCATCAGTTCTCACTAGGTCAGCGTGCTTTCCCTCCTCAATGACCCGCCCCTTGTCCAGGACCACAATATTGTCCGCCCCACGAACGGTGCTCAACCGATGAGTGATGACTATGATGGTCTTCCCAGCGCGAGACAGATCCTCAACAACCCGCAGCACAAATTCTTCGGCTGCCGAGTCCAGAGAGGAGGTCGCTTCGTCAAGGATTAGAACGTCGGGATCCCGGTACAGGGCCCGAGCCAATGCGAGGCGCTGCTTCTCACCTCCGGAGAGGCGAACCCCGTTCTCGCCCAGATGGGCCTGGAACCGCCCGGGCCAGCGCTCGATGCACTCCCGCAGTCCTATTCGATCACAGATGCGTACGATCTTATCGAACTCCGGTTCGAACTCGCCCAGGGCGATGTTCTCGATCACGGAACCGGAGAAGACGTCTATCGATTGCGGTACTGCAGCCATGACCTTGTGCAGTGATGCGCTCGAGAAATCCTGGAGGGCATATTGGCCGATCCGAATGCATCCATCCTCAAGCTGGTAGACATTCTGCAGCAGAGCCGCAAGGGTGCTTTTGCCCGAGCCGCTCTCACCCACGACGGCCGTCAACTCTCCTTGGCGAAAGGAGACGCTTAGATCGCTGAAAACCTCCGCCTGCGCGCCATAGCGGAATGTGACGTTCTCCAGGCGAATATCTCCGAGATCGGTCTTCGTAGCATCGATGCCGCTGCTGCTTGCCGACTCCAGTTCAAAGATCTCGAAAAGTCTATCCGCCGCGATAAACGCGTCTTGAACGATCCGGTTGGTCTGGATCAGGCGGGCGACCGGCCGGGTGATATAGCCAAGCAACGTATAGCAGGACAGCAATTCGCCGGGCGTGACGGCCTGTTCGAGCGCAAGCGTGGTTCCAAACCACATCAGCACGATGGTGAACAGGACCGACAGCAACGTCGAGGCGTTGTCGCCGCAGATTGAGATCAGCCCGGAGCTGTAGACGGAATGCAGCATCTTTACGAAGCGGGTCTCCATTTTGAAGTTTGCGAAGCTCTCGACGCCGGAAGTCTTAATGGTGGAGACAGCTCCGAGTGATTCTACCAGTTGCGCCTCGAGTTTGGCGTCATTTTCCATGATGACTCGTTGGAGATTTCGATTCATCCGATTGATGGCCCAATATACCAGGATGTACATTGGAATGGCGAGCGCCACGATCAAAGCAATATTCCAGGAATAGATGAACATCATTCCGAACGAGAACAGTATCATTAAAATGTCAACAAACATGTTTATCGAAACGTCGTTCAGGAAGCTCCTGATTTTCACAGCGTCGTTCATGCGCGACACGATTTCTCCCATGCGCATGCTATCGAAGAACTTCTGGGGCAGGGCCAGGATGTGATTGTAATAGCCGAGGATCAAGCATACGTCGATCTTCTGCCCCGTCTGCAGGACGAGTCGGCCTCTTAGGAGGTTGATCAGGATCTGTATCGCTAGGATCAGCAGCATTGCGATGCTCATCAAGTTGAGCAGGTTGCGGTTTCCCGCTGGGATCACGTGATCAACGATCTTCTGAACGTAGATCGCCGTCGAGAGACTGAGGACGGTCGTCACAAGAGCGCCGACGAGAGCCTGCGCCATCACCGTGCGGTGTGGCGCGAGTAGGCGGGCGAATCGGGCGAGGGGCGACGTGGTCTCGTCTCGACGATTGAATGTGTCTGCCGGAACCAGCAAAACCAGAACGCCGGTCCATTGCTCCATGAATTCCTGATGCGGCACTTTGCAGATTTCGCCCAAGGCAGGGTCCATGACGATGACCCACTTGGCGTCGATCGCATGGACCACTACGAAATGGTGCAGGTCCTCCTTGACGACGTGCGCGATAGCGGGCTTGGGGATCTTGTACAGGCTGTCGAAGCCACCTTTGACGCCTTTCGCGATGAAGCCCAGCTTCTGCGCCGCTTCCGTGAGCCCCAGCACACTCGTACCGGAGCGGTCGGTCGACGCATACTGGCGGATGCGCGCCAATGGCAACTTGTAGCCATAGAAGGCTGCGACAGATGCGAGGCTGGCGGCGCCGCAATCCGTGATGTCACGCTGTTTGAACTTAATGGCCTTACTCGACATGGAGGCTCGCTGGCTGTTGGGACAATATTAGCGCCCCGCCAGCATCGGGTTGAGCCAATCGTCTGCCTCGTCGTAGAGCAGTTGCAGGAGAGTGCGATTGGCCAACAGAAAGCGAGCCCGCACGGTCATGCCTTTCTTCAGGTGGCCGATGGCCCCGCTTTTCAGCGCGAGTTCGCTGCGAGAGAGCGCGCACTGGACCTTGAAGACCGGGTTCCCGTCATGCAGAGTGAAGTCCTGCGCCACCTCGACCACCCTTGCTTTGATGACACCCCATTGGTTGTAGTTAAAGGCATCCACTTGGAGCCGCACCGGCTGACCAGGCTGCACAAAGCCAATGTCGTTGGGGGAGACGTAGATTTCCGCCACCAGATCGTCGTTCGGCGAGATCCAACCAACGGTTTGCCCGCTCTGCACGTAGCTTCCGTGCGCGAGGCCGGAGAACTGCTCGAGAGCACCCGATACTGGGGCGCGGATGCGGTGCAGGTCCCGTTCGTGCTCGAGCTGATGCAAGGTGGCCGTGAGTTCCTTTAAGCGCAGGTTAGCATCAAGGAGCTTCTGGTTCCAATCAGCGGTTTTGCGTCGCACGAGGATCTCGCCTTGGACCTCGATATTTTGGAGAGCGAAAGCCTTCTCGTCAACGGTCTTCGCCGGCGCCGCAGCAGCCGAGACAAGTCGCTTTGCGCGGTCGAGTTCCGCCGCGGCGTTACTGCGCGCATTTTGGTTCTCGCGCAGCAAGTTGAGAAAATGCACCCTTTCAGCCGTCGCGGATTCGGTTTGGAGGGGGGGCGAGACGCTGAGCCTTGCGCCGGAAGAAATCAGCGTTTGGAAGTCATGGGCAAGATCGCTCTTGGCATGAATGTCGGCTAAAACCCCGCTGAGCTTTTCCTCGATTACATGATCGTCAAAGGCGATTATTTCCTTCCCCTTAGCAACGACATCGTTCTCAAAGGCAAGGACACGGGAGATGCGTCCGGAGACGGGCGCTATCAGGGGCGTCTTCTCCACGATCGGGCGAATAGTACCGACACTCTGCATGGAGACCGGTATGGTAACGAGTGGCAGTGAGCCAAATGCCGCGGCGACGAAGAGCAAGATCGCCCTATAAATGCTCAAGGATCGTCCTGATCGTCGCGCCAGTATGCTTTCTGCGGTGCAGCTGGCCGTTTCAGCAGAAAGGGGAACTGCTAGTCTGTAGTCACTAGGAGCCATCGAGAGCCAGCTCGCTTATCAACCAAACAAGTGTCCGTAACGTCGCAAAAACAAGTAAACCCAAAAATACCAACCTCCGGAGGTTTCAGCTGCTTCTTGAGGGGTTAATTCGGTTACACGATAGGCTGCCATGTTGTTCATCATTGGTGTCTCCGTTCAGAGCTGGATTGAGAAGATGCCAAGGCCCCCGTTGGGAGCTCCTAGCGGCGCGCAACAAAAAGGTTCAAGATTCGTGCCAATGCAGAAGGAGCGAAAAGCATCAGAAAACTGTTCTGTATGTTATTCAATGGCTGCCCTAGAGCGCCGAGACGTGCCAAACCGCACATCACGCTGTCGCAAGCACGACAAACCGAGTAGGGTTCTGAATGAACGTCCTGAACAGGATCGACAGCTCCAAAGTTCGGTGGCGACGGTACAGTTGAGACTCGGCGCTCAGTAAGCGCGCCCCCATCCGCGTAGCCCCCATCGAGTTTGCCGTCGATTTTTGTTGCTGCTGATTCACTCTGAAACCTGGTGAATTGTTAGTGGCCCTCCGCACGATAGTGGGCGCGGATGCGCCGCTTGGTGCCGCGGGCCTTGTCCCTATTGGCAGATGCTATGGCCGGATGTGTCAAGTAAAAGATCCACCGGATGCGAAAAGAAACACGAGACCTATTGGGCAATGCTTGGGCGGGTCCCGACGCTATGGCGATCTCAGACCTGCACTTGTTCCGGCCCAGGCTGTGGCCGACAGCGATCGTCTCGCGGGGCCGTTGCGACAGGAGGATAGCTGGCAAGTCTCAAGCTCACCTCGACATCCGGTTACGCGAGCTTGGCCGCGCCAGCTCGGGCTGTTACGATTCCGGGCGGCTCGATTGCGAAGGCGACGTCCAGACGTGGATGCTGCGACTGGCTTCTGCGAAGCATTCAGTCATCTGCGTACAGGAGCGCCCTGCGATGAACGTCATCCTCGCAGAAGAGACTAGCTTTGGCCTGCGCATGATGGCCGATGCCACAGACACCCACACCTTGTGGGTGTTAATCCGTGTTCGACAGTGGCATGTCGAGAGCGAAGCCTACGACCGGGCGCTAGCCAGGGTGGTCGAGGCGCAGGCGGGGTTACCGATCCATGGGCACTCCGGCTTCGAGCGACGGCCTATTATTTGCCGCCACAGCGCAAGGCGACGCCCTGGTAAACGTGAAATACGGCAGGATGCTAGGCCTTCAGGCCTACAGCCAGGTCTCGGATCGATACGGGTCGATCCGTCTGTCGTCCTCGTCGATCAGACGCTTGAGCCATTCCAGCGCCGCGATGGCGGACCCGATGTGCTGCATTATTCCGGAATTCGAGCAGGCTCAGCAGCCTCGGCAACATGCGTGGATAATGAAATGCCGTAGGAGGAACGTGGCACCGCCTGGGCTCGCTGCTTAGGAACCGCCAGTCTTGTATTTGCGGACCAGAGCCGAAAGTATCGCCTGTTCGGCAATTTCGGCACCGCTCCGTCGAGGGCCTTGATCGCGGACCCGGCGATGCGAGCCAAAAGGCGCTCCTCGCTGGCCCCTTTTCAATTTCTTGGCGATCGAGGCGACGACCCTACGTTCCCATTCGCCACCATCTTGTGCACTTTGATCTGAACCCTTCAAACTGGACCAGTTTTGGTTAGAGTTTTCCGGTGCATTTTCCTGGCTGGGAAAGGGACCAGAAGACGATGAAAGCGTCGCAGTTTTCGGACGCTCAGAAGGCGTTCATTCTGAAGCAAGGTGATGAAGGCGTGTCGGTTGCTGAAATCTGCAGGAAGGCGGGGATCAGCCAGGCGACTTATTTCAACTGGAAGAAAAAATACGCGGGCATGCTGCCACCGGAGATGAAGAGGCTGAAACAGCTCGAGGACGAGAATTCGCGCCTGAAGAAGATCGTCGCGGATCTGACGCTGGACCGCGAGATGTTGCAGGATGTCATCCGCCGAAAGCTCTAAGGCCTGCTCGGAAGCGGGAGATGGTGAAAGGCATGTGCTGCGATTGGGCGATCTCGATCCGACGTGCTTGTGGAGCGTTGAACTTCGATCGATCAACTCACCACTATACCTCTCGCCGTGCTGATCAGGCCGGTCTGGAACGTCGTATTCGCGAGATCTGCGAGATCCGTGTGCGGTACGGCTATCGCCGCGTGCATGTGCTGTTGGAACGCGAGGGTTGGGGCACCAACATCAAGCGAACCTACCGCATTTACAGGGACTTGGGGCTACAGTTGCGGAACAAGACACCGAAGCGGGGGGTAAAAGCCAAGCTTCGCGAGGATCGGCACATGGCCGTCGGACCCAACGACGTCTGGGCGATGGACTTCGTTCACGACCAACTCGCAACGGGTAAGAAACTGCGCGTGCTGACGGTGGTCGACACCTTCTCGCGCTACGTGCCGGTGCTTGATCCACGTCATAGCTATAGAGGCGAAGACGTTGTGCAAACCCTTGAACGGGTGTGCCAAAAAGCCGGCTATCCGAAAACGATCCGTGTCGACCAAGGGACCGAGTTCGTGTCGCGCGACTTGGACCTGTGGGCCTATTCCAAGGGTGTGACGTTGGACTTCTCACGCCCCGGCAAGCCGACTGATAATGCTTTCATCGAAGCGTTCAATGGCCGCTTCCGTGCAGAATGCCTGAACCAGCATTGGTTCCTGACCCTTGCGGATGCCCGCGAAAAGATGGAGGATTGGCGTAGATACTACAATGAGGAAAGACCTCATGGTGCGATCGGCAACAAGGTGCCGATCTCGTTGGTGAATTCGGGAGGCGCAACCAGCCCGCCTCCCTGAATGAAGCCCGAAAACTCTAGCATCCGGTGGTCCAACGTTTGGGAGCGGTTCAGAAATTCTCAGTGGCAGGTCAGACGCCGGATGAAAATTCAGTGGCAGGTCACACTGTCTCGACCAAGAGATGGAGGACCGCGTCAGCGGTTTCCGCCTCGCCTAAAAAGATAGCGTAAATGCCAAGGTGATAAGGCTGAGGATGCCGCCGAACTTCCCGCGCAGTTTCTTGGCCGAAACGACGATACAGCCGCTCCCCCTAGCAGCGCCTGCACCGGCCGTCAGGCCGGTTAAGCGAAGCGGGTTACCTCGATGAAGCTTGTTTACGGAGGAAACATTTGATTGATGAAAGGATAAACGCGCGCGAGACCGGCTTCTTACTTTTGCTTTCCCACAATAAAACTCGCTAAAATTTCCTGGCTTTTCGATCGACTCTCTTTTGAGAGGAACCCACAGGTGCCCCAGAAGACGCTGGCGATTTATCAATAGATGAAGAACTTGCCGTTGCCATCCCTTCCTCAGGAAGCGTAGCTACTTGAGCGGCACTGTCAATCGCTCTACGGCAGTCATCAAGGAAGTCAGCTATATATTCATTGACATAGACAACCAACGGCTCCTTTGGAACAACATTCAGACGCCGTTTGTCCGTTTTATCCCGAGTGATGTCGATGAACCCACGCAAATGCGCTGCCTCGACATACTTTTGGCAAACAGTCTGGTTTTTGAAAGGCAGATAGCGACACGCCTGCATCTTCGTCATGGGTTTGTTATTGGCGTCCATATGATATACTTTAAGCATCAATCCAAGAATATTCCTCAGGAATAGTTTTTCTTCGGAATTTTCGCTAACGAGATCTGACAAAAACGAGTCAATTTTCTCAAGCTTATGCTTTACGCCGACGTCGATCTGTTCTGGCGTATATATTTCTCTTCGTGTTGTCTTCGCCACGGCCACGCCTCTGCGCAATGGGTCGTTCTGTTTTCACCCAAAGCCTGTTACCGGATCCCATCGCGGCGACATTTATCATATGTATGTCTTCATAACTACGACGAATATAAGAATTTGCGGGCGGTCGTGAGACTAACCTTCATCGTGCACGAGCCCCCGCTCTTGTTTTCACATCCATTTAAAAAAACAGTTACACAAGTGTAACTACGAGTGCTACCAAAAATTCGGGAGCTTCGCTTCCGATGGAAGGTCGGTCTCTTGATTGGCCCCCGACCAGCTCGCCCGCCGCCCGAGCTGGCATGCAAGAGCCCGACCTTCCGTTTTGCACGTGGCTTTTCGAACCAGGGATCCGAAATGAATAAAGAAATTTGGAAAGATTACAGCCAACCTTTCGGGACGATTGGTCCATTGATGACAGTGGGCGAAATTCTGGAAAAGAATATTGATGCGGGATACAACGCCTATGATGAGTATGCAAACGCAGCTCTTCAGAAATTTGCTCGGTATGCCTCAGAATTCCTCTCCAATCCACATCCTCATTTAGGTCGGGACGGGAGCGTTTGCCCTTTCGTTCCCGAGGCTCTGACGAAGGGGCTTTTACGGGTTGCCGCGTCGCAAGCTGTTGCAGTTGACGAAATCGAAAACGATTTGGCGCGTATGCTCGCCGTCTTCAGCCAGATGAAACCCGTAAAGTCCTTCAACGATCGAACGGGCGACTGGATCTATAAGGCCATTATCATTGCCCTTCCTGGAATACAGGATGAAGGAGAGATTATCAGGATTGGTCAACTGCAAAAACGGCTGAAGCCCGACTTCATTCAGGAAGGTATCATGATCGGTGAATTTTATCCAGGTTGCCCGGAGCCCGGTTTGCACAACAGGATGTTTCGACCGCTCGACACAACGGTTCCAGCCTTGGCTATTCGGCATATCACCAAATATGATGCTCCTTTCATGCTCGATAGCGATAAGTGCCTGGAGGCTTACTTCAGTATTTTTGGGAACGAGGGTCGCCGCCGCATTAGGCAGCTTTTGGAGCGAACCGCCTGAAACTTACTCGCAAGAGGGCTGTACTCGCAGTCGCTGAAACAGCTATCCTCGATCGTCCTACCAGGTGAACCGGAAGGAAACGACTATGTTGGACGTTCATCCGAACGTACTTGCTGAACTGCACCAGATCGGAGCGTCGACGGTACGATTGTGGCGCTATAGTGAGTTCGCCACCCCTATTACATCTCCTTCCGATTTAGCCTCCGCTATCGGCGTTCCCGTGGGGCGCGTTGCAAAGACGATGATTATTGCCGAGCAGAAAGCGAACGATGTGATGCGCCGGTCTCATCCTGCGCGCCACCTTTGTGCCGTTTTGCTGCCATCACCTTCAAAGATTGACATGAAAGCGGTTGCTGGCACGTATGGATGGAAACGAGCCGAGCTTGCTCAGAAAGAACAGGTACTCGATCTCTTCGGCTACCCGTCAGGAAGCGTATCACCATTCGGTCTCCAGAAGATCGCTGTACTGATCGACACCGCCCTTTTTTCTTATCCTACCGTAGTCACAGGTGCGGGCAAGGTTGGAGTCGAGCTTGAGATCGACACAAGCATGCTTTGGAAGATCGGGCAGCCGTTACAGACGCGTGGACGGGCCAGTCAAACCTAACGCCTCGTCACCTTTCATAGAGATGCCGTGAGGTAGGTTATTTCTTCGGGAAAGGAAATGCGGTTCCACGTAACGGCGCCTCGATTAGAGAATGAGGGTTCAATACGTATGTTGCGTAATCGGACTCATAGTGCGCACTATAACGAAAATCGTCACACCCGTCCCAACGTCTGCACGACATCTTCACCTCGATAGCTGTGAGGCGGATCAAGCGCGGGAACATAGCGTGAGAAGGTGGCGACCACCGTCAGGACCCGCAGTTTCTTTCCGGTTGCGAGCTGGTCGTGCACGAAGTCCATCGCCCACACGTCATTTGGTCCGACAGCCATTTGCCGATCCTCGCGAAGTTTCGCCTTAACACGGCGCTTCCGAGTCTTATTCCGCAGCTGCAGTCCCAAGTCCCTGTAAATGCGATAGGTTCGCTTGATGTTGGTGCCCCAACCCTCGCGTTCCAAAAGCACATGCACGCGACGATAGCCGTAGCGCACCCGCGCTCACAGGTCTAGACCGGCCTCGGCGCGGCGAGAGATGTAGTGATCGGTCGACCGATCGAAGTTCAACGCGCCACAGGCACGCCGGATCGAGATCGCCCAATCGCGGCACATGACACCACCTCCCGCTACCCCTCAGGCCTTAGAGCTTTCGGCGGATGGCGTCCTGCAGCATCTCACGGTCCAACGTCAGATCCGCGACGATCTTCTTCAATCGCGAATTCCCGTCCTCAAGCTGCTTGCGCCTCTTCATCTCTGGCGGCAACATGCCGGCGTACTTTTTCTTCCAGTTGAAGTAAGTCGTCTGACTGATCCCCGCCTTGCGACAAATCTCCGCGATCGAGACGCCCTCATCACCCTGCTTCAAAATGAACGCCTTCTGAGCGTCCGAAAACTGCGATGCCTTCATCGTGTTCCGTTCCTTTTCCCAGCCAGGAAAATGCACCGGAAAACTCTAACCAAAATTGGTCCAGTTTGAAGGGTTGAGAGCAATTTCCCTATCGTAAAACCTGTGATCCTATGAAGTTAAGATGGGGAATGTTAAGGACATACAACAGCGTGCACGAAAGACGCGGAAGCCAACTGCGTCACATCTATTTCTGGTATCGGCGCTGTTGCGCTGCGGCCAAAACCGCACTGGCTCCTGATCCTTCCACCTTCGGAAGGGGCCGTGATCTCGCCTGGGTCGACCGTATGCTAGTTCGATCAGCAACCCTTTGACGGTGAAGATTCCTGGTTATTCACCTGGTGGATCAATGCCATACAAACAATCAATTTTACGAAGCCATGGGATGTTATTAAACACCTCGATTATGAATTGGGGACCCCATGATGTTGCTCCACCGAGAGCAGCCGAGGGCAAGGTCACAGACCTGGCCGGTAAATGGAGACGAACATGGCCAACGTGGAACTGCAGAAGGCGCTCTCGTCTGCCAATCAAGCGCCGAGACATAGCTCTGGGTCCTTTCTTCGCCTACTGCAGGAGCCTCGTCGCATTAAACCGAATACCAGCTTTAACACATTTGGGTCGCCACAAAAGCTGAACAACCACTATCCGATCTTGCCAATCCTTGGCTTCTCAAAAGTGAACGGAGCTGTGGGTATGCGAGATGGGGTGTTACCCACCGCGAAGTCATACATGAATACGAATGATTCAATGTCATTTCAACGTGAGCATTATGATTAGCTCATCGGCGTCAGCATCGTTTTTTAGAACCAGCAGCTTTTCGATGATTCCTGGCGAAAGACATCGGGGCCACCCTCCGGTCTTGGTCACCGAAAATTCGCCGCCAAACTTGGAGACATTTAAATGACAAACTCTCTTCCCGCAAAGCTGATGGTTGGTATCTTCGACCATTTGGACGAAGACGGAAGGGAGATTGGGCGCCAGTATGAAGATCGGATGAAGTTGGCAGAGGTCTGCGATCGCCTTGGCTTTTATGGATATCACGTCGCAGAGCACCACTGTACTCCCCACGGCAGAGGACCTTCGCCGAATCTATTTCTAGCAAGCGTAGCTCAGCGCACGCAGCATCTTCGTCTCGGTCCTTTGGTTATGCTGTTGAACCTTTATCATCCGTTACGTGCGTTTGAAGAAATTTGCATGCTGGATCATCTGAGCGGTGGCAGGCTCGAGTTGGGCATGGGGCGCGGCTCCTTACCAATCGAATGGAGCTTTTTCGGTATTGATGAGGAGGTGGCGACATCGCGCTATCTCGAAGCCAGCGAGATCGTCATCCAAGCGATGAAGGAAGGAGCTCAGGCTCTTTCCTACAAAGGCGACCACTTTGAACTAGACAAAGTCCCGTTGATGTTGCGGCCACATCAACGTCCTCAGCCTCCGACATGGATTACAACCAGTCGTCCTGAGGTTGCGCGCTGGGCGGCTGAGAACGATACAAATCTTGCCTGCGGGGGCCCTGCTTCTGCTGTTCGCCAGATCACTGATGCCTACCGAGCACACGAGAGACGTACCGCCGGGGACAGGAAACGGGCGCCGTTCCTTGGGTTGGTCCGAATGGTGGTGGCCGGCAGCACGACGAAGCATGCCATTTCGCTCGCGGCCCCGGCTTATCAACGGTGGCTTCGGAGCTTTAGGTTTCTGTACGAGATTAACGGGATACAGACTCCTCAGAACCTCCCGCCGGATTTTGATGCAGCAGTAGACTGTCAGTTGTGCGTAGTTGGTACTGCTGCTTCAGTTAGGCAAGATCTTCTCGATCATGTCGAGGAAGCAGGTGCTAATTATCTTCTTTGCCAGCTGGCGTTTGGTGATTTGCCATTGGAGGCTTCCTATTACACTGCAACGAGCGTTCACTCTGGAGTTATGGCTTAATCTGGACTGGCCTCAGGTTGCTTTCCGATCACAGAGATTAAGTCTCTGTGGCCGCGCCCTCAAATCGATTGAGGAGCGTCAAGGCGAATTCAGCCATCGCCGTAGGAACAGCCATTGTGGAATGGGCTGCACTATTGGATAGTTAAAAGATATGCGATTTAAGGGCCTCGATCTAAATCTCCTTGTCGCGCTCGATGCACTAATGATTGAGCGCAACCTTACTGCGGCGGCACGTAGCATTAATCTGAGCCAGCCCGCAATGAGTGCAGCTGTCCGCCGGCTCCGCTCCTATTTCCGCGATGAACTATTTACGATGCGTGGTCGTGAGTTCGTTCCAACTCCGCGTGCGGAAGACCTCGCGCCTGCGATTCGTGAGGCTTTACAGCATATTCGGCTCAATATCATACCCTGGGATAAATTTACTCCTGATCAATCAGATCGTCATTTCCGAGTAAGCTTATGCGATTTCGTTACAGTTGTTCTTTTTCAGAAGATACTGGAGCGTCTTGCGCGGGAAGCACCCGGCATTAGTTTTGACTTGCTGCCTCTTACTGACAATCCAGACGAGCTTTTGCGACGCGGCGACGTAGACTTCCTTATTAGCCCACCGCTATTCATGTCGAGCGCGCACCCTAAGATAGATCTATTTCAGGAACGACTGACTTGCGTCGGCTGCAGTAATAACAAACAACTTGAGGAAGCCCTTACTGCCGAGGAGTATTCTTCAATGGGGCACGCGGTAGTTAGGTTCGGTCGGACGCAGCAGCCTACCATAGAAGATTGCTTCTTGCAGGAGCATGGCCTCAAGAGGCGGGTCGAAGTCGTTGTTTCAAGCTTTAGCATGATCCCCGCCGCCCTAATGGGCACCGATCGCATTGCAACCGTTCCGTTACGACTAGTTGGGCTTTTTGAGGACACGATACCATTGCGGATGACTGCGCCCCCGATAGCGCTGCCGACATTCACCGAGGCAGTCCAATGGCCGGTACTTCACGACAAAGATCCGGCAAATATCTGGATGCGAGATATAATGGTTCAGGAGGCAGCGCGATTGCCGTGACCATCCTGAAACCTAGGAAGCTGGGCTGCATTGGGAGCGACGACCCGCGACGCGGCCGATTAGCTGAAGACGGCACCACCTGTGAGTGACCCGCAGGCCATTTTATCGACGAAGCTGAGCGCTACGCCCGTCGCCGATCGGCCGCCCTTCGGACGATTGCGCGACGTGCTGTCTAGCACCTTCGGCGGCAAATCGAAGGGTGCTGGGGGACCACAATTGCTCCGCACCGCAACCCGCCGCTACCGCCGCAAATACAGCAACCCAAAACCGTCGGAGCGAACTCAAAACTGGATAAAACTTGGGGGCAAGGTCAGCGGCCTTCCCCGGATGGATACCTTTGAAAAGCCTCTTTGGTGGCTGTTGAACTTATTCGGGCTCGGGCGGATCTTACTCAAGCAGGAACCTTGGTCAGGAACCGGATTGTTGTAGCAACCCATGTATTTTAGGTGCGTTGGAGGACATCATACGGGAAGCTTCCTCAACCAATATCTCCCTGAACCAGATGCTCCCTGGATCGGCATTATGGAGCGCTGGCCATTGAACAGCTTCTGTGAAGACGGGGAGCGGTAACGGAAGGTTGATGATCCGCAAAGGGAAAGTACTTTCGTAATGCTCGACTAAGCGAAGCGGTAGGTTAGCTATGCGGTTCGTGCCACGCAGGACTGGTGGTATTAAGCTAAACCCTTGCACGACGACCTCCACCCGCCTCTGAATACCATTCTCGAGCAAGAACCAGCCCTCGACCGATGGCTTCAAAAAGCGCCCAAACGCGGCAGCGACGTGTCCCGTGGAGACATATTGCTCGATCGTCAGCGCTGAAGGTAGGTCCACATTTGTCGAACAGGCTACACATACAAACTTCTCTGTGAACAGTTTTGCGCTCGGGTGTGCGCCCGAGAGAAAAAATTCAGGCACGATGAGGAAGTCGACGTCACCGCGGCTAAGCATCTCGTACGGATCACTATCCAAAGGCAGCAACTCAAAGCTGACTGCGGGCGCTTCTCGAGCAACTCGCTCAATGATTTTATTGAAGTATATCAGCATCATGAAATCGGACAGAACTATTCTAAAGCATCTGTCAGACTTCGACGGGTTAAACGGCTCCCAAGAGATGATTGAGCATTGTACCTGCAAGAGAGTTTCACGCACTGCCGAGGCAAGTCCTTCGGCACGGGGCGTCAGCCGAAGTTCTCGACCATTCATTGTAAACAATTCGTCGCGGAAATAGTCCCGAAGCCTACCAATGGCGGCACTCATTGCTGGTTGACTTAGATTGATACTACGTGCGGCAGCCGTTAGGTTGCGCTCGGTCGTGAGCGCATCCAATGCAACGAGCAGGTTTAGATCAAGGCCCTTGAAACGCATCTTTAGTCACATCCAAACAACGGATATTTTATATCCAAACAATCGATTTTTCCAGTACAGAACCTTCCAGCATAGATCCAATGAAGGTTCGTCAAAAAGGCTTAGGTTAGTTTGGTGATCAATTAAGTAGGCCGCATAGTTACGATAGACGTTATAGTTGCAGATAATCCACTTTAAATATCGAATGGCACCTTAGCAATAGGCGATGTGGAGCGGCGTCACCGAGCGACATGAAATGCTAGTGAACGGATGGGCGGAAGTAGGTTCATCATATCGCGATACCGGAGAGGCTTTGCCGTACGCTGGCTATCGACTGGCGGGCTCCTTCTGTTTGGAAGCATGTTCAAGATATTGGTGGCGTGCCAGTAATTTGTGATGAAAAGATCAACGCGCCTGAAGGCGCTTGAGGAAGAGAACGCCACACTGAAGAGACTGCTCGCCGAGCAGATCCTGGATACGGCCCCACTTCCCGAGCTCCTTAAAAAAATAGAAAGGGCCGCCGCCAAGCGCGACGCCGTCGCACGCCAGAAAGCCGTCGTGGGCCTTTCGGAACGAAGTAGGTCGCCCGACTGCCGCCTTGCGTTCTCCGCTATCGAGATGCCGTCATCCGGTCGGCGTCCGCGTTACTCGCCTCGGGATCGTCAAAGCGGTTGCCGTCATTAAAAGCTAAGAATTCGGCCGGACTTGCCTAAATCGTCTTTCATAAGCCTCTATGAAGGCTTCCGGAATCGGGTCGCTAAACAATGGGAAATCAACCGGTTTGCGTAAGCCGGTGCTTGGCCGGATAGTGCCGCCATCGAGCCCCGGCCGCCATCCGGCTCCGAAAAAGAAAGCACCATACCGCGCCGCAAGCATCGGGGTCACAGGATTAAGAAGGCTTAGAAATACGGAAACTTCCGCTGCGCTGACTGAGGTATCTGCCCTTGAAAAAGACGCAACGTCGAAAAAGGCGTCTATGGCGTCCATGGCATCCCAGACGCGCAAGTCCTGCACCGCTTCGGAATATCGTTTAACATTGTGGTTCTGCTCGACTGTCAGCTTGTCGGCCGTCAGCGTCTCGTTACATCCGGCGTACTTGCGCAAAGCCGTTTCGAAAGCACGAATTCTAGCCGCGGTCTGAAGCAGCCCCTCGATCAGAAAATCGTTGTCGTTTGCGCCAAATGGCTTGGCGAGGCTAGCCAAATAGTAGCGCAGCACGTTCGTGTCGATATCTGCTGCCACCTCGTCAGCCCACACAGCGTGGTCACGGCTAGTAGAAAATTTCGCGCCTTCGAGCTTATAAAAGTCCTGAATTGCATGGTTGTATGGAATCGCATAACCGCGCGAGAACAAACTAGCAGTAACGCCGATCGTGTAATAAAACCGGTTATCCTGACCCATGAAGAATACGAGTCTCGTGCTCGCGTTGCGCATAGTGTCATCGAGATCTGCGCCATTTTGCTTGCAGAGGCGTTCGATTCCTGTCTCATAGCACCACAATCCTTCAAACCAAGTCATTAAAGTTTGGCCTGCCACCTCCACCGGGGAGTTCAAAGTCACACCACGGTCGAAATGCCGCGACATCGGCAATGCCATCAGTTTTGACCGTAGCCAGTCAAGTTCTTTGCGCTTTATGGATTCCGGCCATCCGCTCGCCTCAATGGCGTGATCGAGCCCCGGAGCAAATTTTTCAAGCTCAAAATGAACCTGTCGAATCGGGCGCAAGATAAGGCTCTGGCCGCATGTCGTGTGAATCGGGTTGCGTAGTAGATTGTGTTGCAGCGCCGAGCCGCAATCTTCGCAAAGGTTACTATCTGTTGGCGCGTTACAAGCTGGACACTCTCCGACCGCGAGTGAGTCTGCGGCGAACTCTTCGCACGTCCCGCAATACAGTTGCTCTCCGTCGCGCAGCTCAACGTAGCCGGACGCTCTTAGTTGGTCGTAGATCGCCAAGCTGCGGTCTTTGTGGTCTTCGCTTGAAGTCCTTACAAATACGTCCGGTTCAATATCAACTGACCGCAGACACTGCAGAATTTCTTCAATGTGCATGTGTGCGACGTCATCAACCGGCCTGCCAAGCTTTCGGGCTTTCACCAGCGTGTAAGTGCCATGTTCGTCCGCACCTGTCACGTGATAGGCCGCGTTGCCTACCATGCGGTGGTAGCGTACGAACACGTCGGCGAGAAGGTACACGCCACCTATATGCCCAAGATGCAGCTTGCCGTTCGGGCACGGCGGCGCCGAGCAGGCAAAAAAAGTATGTTGGTTTGCTCTCAATTCAATCCCACCATATCGAAAGGAACTTTAAGCTGGTTTGAGGGCTGCTATTTTTGATCGCGTGTTTTTGGTGCGGCGCTATATAGACCATCGTGTCCCCACTGACTGCGGAGGTTTCTCCATCGGATTGAAACACGCCGCTGCCCGAGATCAATACCCAGAGTTCGTGCTCTGGGTGCGAATGAAGATCGACCGCATCGCCAGGTACCACCTCCACAATCGATGTGCCGAAAGCCGTTGCGACTGCCTGCGGTAGATGCTCAAGTAACCGGCACACCAGAACGCCATACTCCTGGCGCATGATTGAGCGGTCGATCTGTTTCGTATACATGTTTGCCTCTGTCCTCTGCCTTCAATCGCGATAGAAAATGCCGTTCGGCGGCTTGAGCTCGTCGATGTTGGAGACCTTGCCCTCGGGAGGGTTGTAGGCGCGTTTCAGTTTGTTGTATTCGGCCCTCGTTGGCCCACCAGTTGAGGCACGCTGGAACACGAGATAAATCACCCTTCGAGAATTTTCACTTTTGTTGGGCTTTGAGTAATGTGGGGCATAGTCGTCAAAGATGAAAATGTCACCGGCCTTCCACGTTACGGGCTCCCAGGCCAGCCTGTCCGCGACCTCGGGGTACATTACGCCGCCGGCGTCCATTGGGAACACGCCCTTTTTGTGGTTCCCGGGGCTGAAGAAAAGCCCTCCGTTGTCTGGGCCGGAATCGTCGATGCCTATTGCAACAATCGCGTGCACCATCCGGTCTGGTAGCTTATGTGGGATATGGTAGATGTCCTGATGCGGGCGATAGCCGCCGCTGTCGGAGTACTTAAAGATCAGCAACTCTTTGAGCATGCGGGCATTTTCCCCCAGTAACTCTTCGACGATCGACTCGATACGGTGGTCAGCCAGCAGTAAATCACGCAGGGGGGCGTTAAATTCGAGGAAGTTCTCGACCTTCGAAATGATCCTCCTACCGTCAGTTGTTTTTTCGAACCATATCAGCCATTTGTCTTCACTTGTCTCCCAGCACGAAACATCAGCCACAAGAGCTGAAAGTTTATCTCGGCTTTCTAGATCGAGAAATGACTCAATCCTAATGTATCCAACGTCATCCCATGTTGATTTTTGTTCTTTGGTTAACATGTGTAACTCCTTTTTAGATTTAAAGCCGCCTGGTAAAGCTGCGTCGTGAGCAGGCGCCCCGAGCTGCACTGCACTGGAGTGTTATCTTGCGTTTTGTGTCTCTTGAGCGGGAAGTAAACCTAGGCACCCAAGGATCGGCCGATCTGGGACGTTCAGATAGTATTCACGCCGAAGCAGGCTATTGATGATGCGACCGTTTCGGTAGGCGACGAGCGATAGATTCACACTCTGCAAGCCACTTTGGACTGGGGATCGGTTTTGCAGATATACCTGGCCGGGGGCGTTGTCCTCGAATTGAACGGAGTAATCGTCCTTCACGACCGGCAGACCGCCTTCCATAGAAGCGGAAGCCAATAGGCGATCGATAAACGCTAGCGGGCGAGGCTCGAAACCGGTGGCGAGTACGACCCGATCAGCCACTACAGTCGGTCGCTGACAGGTGCCGTGCGAAGCCAACAGCGCGTGCCAACCGTCCGCATGAGGAGACAACTCCTTCATGACGACTGCGGGTAGCAGTTGAATGACATCGTCAATATTGCCAGTCGCGCTGCGGTGATAGATAGTTTCGTAAATGCGGTTGCTCAATTCTGCTGAAATGCCGTCACTGGTGAGTTTTTCGTCGTCGACAATAGTGCGACGTTTTTTAAGTGGCAGCGAATGAAAGCGCTGGCTGTAAGACGGCGTGTATGACACGTTGATAAAAGAGCTGTCATCCCTCGTGAACAGGTTCCCGCGTGACGTCACCCATGTAATTTTACCGATACCCGGACTGCCCAATAGGTGTTCAACAACCTCCGCACCGCTCTGCCCCCCACCAACGACTAATACGCGTTCACCGATGTCGATTTGTGGCCGATCCAGATAGCTCGCCACATGGTAGACCTTCTCGCCCAGCCAAGGTTTGGCGCATTCGGGAATTGTTGCAACGACACCGACGCCAATCGCAACTGAGCGTGCATGGTAGTGATCTCGAGTCGTCGTCACGCGGTAACCCTCGTCTAATCTGGTTACGTCGGTAACCTCCTCCCCAAACCGGAGTTGTGGCAACTGATGCGCAACCCATTGGAAATACTGTGTGAACTCTCTTCGCGACGTGGTCGCGTCGCACCGGTTTACGAAGCTGTACAGCCGTCCATGCACCGCGAGGTAGTTGAGAAACGAAAACGGACTGGTCGGATCTGCAAGTGTCACACAGTCCTTCAGCGGAGATACCTGCAGGCGACTGTTGGGCAGCAGCAGCCCAGGATGCCAATCGAAGCCGCTTTCCTTTTCGAAAAAGGCAGTGCGCAGCGGCGTCGGACACGCGAGTGCTGCAAGACTAAGATTAAAGGGTCCGATGCCTATACCGATGAGATCCAGCACTTGCATAAACACACTTCCTTTGGTTGGGCGGGCACGTGGGCAGCGATACGGAAATCATTATCGAAGGACGTCTGTCTCCTACACCGCCCTCCACAATGTCTGACTGGCGATTGCGATGTTGAGAGCGACCAGACCCGCCATCACGAGCATGGCAACGTCGATGCCATAAACAGCAATTAATGTGCCACCGAGATACGGGAATTCGAACGAACCCACGAAAATAAGCGAGTGTAAAGACTTGGGAGGCCGTTGAGATTGACAGACCACGTTCGCCAGCGAGGTTCACCACCATCGCATTCAAGGTCGAATAAGTGAGACCGTAGCCTATCGCAAAGAGAACGGTGGCGACGACGTACAGCAGCTCGCTTCCCGGGTTCAAAACCAAAAGTCCGATCCCAATCAGTGTCGTCACGAAGAGGGTGAGTGCTAGGCGCCCAAGCGGCAACTTACCGATCATACCCGCGACGGAGAATCGCAATGTGACAGTCGTGACGGTGAATGTCAGAAAGAAGACATTCGGTGAGAGTCCGCGCGTTTCGGCATATATGCTTTGAAACGTGGACAGGCCTGCGAACGTACAAGCACCGATCGCCAACATGACCACCGGCAACACCGTTCTCCCCCACAAAATAGACATGGTCGTCGGATCGGATAAGCGACGGCGCTGGTAGAAAGTTGCGGCTGATGCTGATCTGAACCCTTCAAACTGGACCAATTTTGGTTAGAGTTTTCCGGTGCATTTTCCTGGCTGGGAAAGGGACCAGAAGACGATGAAAGCGTCGCAGTTTTCGGACGCTCAGAAGGCGTTCATTCTGAAGCAAGGTGATGAAGGCGTGTCGGTTGCTGAAATCTGCAGGAAGGCGGGGATCAGCCAGGCGACTTATTTCAACTGGAAGAAAAAATACGCGGGCATGCTGCCACCGGAGATGAAGAGGCTGAAACAGCTCGAGGACGAGAATTCGCGCCTGAAGAAGATCGTCGCGGATCTGACGCTGGACCGCGAGATGTTGCAGGATGTCATCCGCCGAAAGCTCTAAGGCCTGCTCGGAAGCGGGAGATGGTGAAAGGCATGTGCTGCGATTGGGCGATCTCGATCCGACGTGCTTGTGGAGCGTTGAACTTCGATCGATCAACTCACCACTATACCTCTCGCCGTGCTGATCAGGCCGGTCTGGAACGTCGTATTCGCGAGATCTGCGAGATCCGTGTGCGGTACGGCTATCGCCGCGTGCATGTGCTGTTGGAACGCGAGGGTTGGGGCACCAACATCAAGCGAACCTACCGCATTTACAGGGACTTGGGGCTACAGTTGCGGAACAAGACACCGAAGCGGGGGGTAAAAGCCAAGCTTCGCGAGGATCGGCACATGGCCGTCGGACCCAACGACGTCTGGGCGATGGACTTCGTTCACGACCAACTCGCAACGGGTAAGAAACTGCGCGTGCTGACGGTGGTCGACACCTTCTCGCGCTACGTGCCGGTGCTTGATCCACGTCATAGCTATAGAGGCGAAGACGTTGTGCAAACCCTTGAACGGGTGTGCCAAAAAGCCGGCTATCCGAAAACGATCCGTGTCGACCAAGGGACCGAGTTCGTGTCGCGCGACTTGGACCTGTGGGCCTATTCCAAGGGTGTGACGTTGGACTTCTCACGCCCCGGCAAGCCGACTGATAATGCTTTCATCGAAGCGTTCAATGGCCGCTTCCGTGCAGAATGCCTGAACCAGCATTGGTTCCTGACCCTTGCGGATGCCCGCGAAAAGATGGAGGATTGGCGTAGATACTACAATGAGGAAAGACCTCATGGTGCGATCGGCAACAAGGTGCCGATCTCGTTGGTGAATTCGGGAGGCGCAACCAGCCCGCCTCCCTGAATGAAGCCGGAAAACTCTAGCATCCGGTGGTCCAACGTTTGGGAGCGTTTCAAAGACCGCCGAGGCTCTAATCGCCGCCGGATGAAAATTCAGTGGCAGGTCATTTGGTCTCGATGTTGCACAAGGAGCCAATTCCAGCGGCCACGAAGTACTTGGTATGCACCCGTGGGAACAACATGGGCGCTTCAATTGAACGGAAACTCAAATTTATGGCTGGCTCTGACAAATTACGGACGATCAGCGATAGTTCGGGTCTCCAGCGGGATTGCAGCATGAGGCCGGCAGTCAATACCAAAGGACATTACTGCGACTTCGCCGAATGCCGGTAATAGACATCCGCCAGAATGTGGTGGTCATGGCGGTAGACTTCGGCCATGATATTATAGAGGCTTGGATCGTGAGCCTCGAAATCTTCTGATGTGGCAATGGTGAGATTGCCTCGGCTGTAAGCCAAGTTCGTATTGAACCAAAATCGCGTGCCCTCGGCCCAATACTCATCGACGTTGTTCTCCATATAGGAACACGCCCAGAGGCCTTTCTCGTAGGCGTGCGAATAGGCACGTTCAACTCGTGCAACGAGATCAGGATCTACCGTGCGCAGCGCGTTGAAAATATTATGTGAGAATTCGTGAACAAGAATGTTCCCGCCGTAATACCGCGTGCCCGGCACGCCCATCAAATTCTCCACAGCTCCCGTCGTGTAGAGCCCGCCCATGCCGCGCGCCCTTTGTGCCCAGTAGTCTCGGGCAGTCATCTTGCCGATCGTGTTGGCGTAATCCCGCCGCTCGTCAGGGGTGAGACGTGGATCATCGGGAAGAGGCTTCTTCCAATCCCGCTGCTCGGGAATATCAGTCGTCGTCTCGTCAATTGCCATGACGCCCACCCGCGCTCCAGCCTGGATTAAAGCATCGCGGACATCACGGCGTTCTGACAACATGTAGAGGACAATGTCACGTGAGATCAATAGTGCCGTGTCTGGAACCTTGTTTGACGAAATAATAGGTATGCCCGCTGCGTCAGCATATTTGGCATAAAATGGATCCAGATTGAGTGATGTCGGTGGGCTGCGAACTATGAAAGTCTCGAAACTCGATACATCAGCCGCGGACAAAGGCGAGTCAGATAAGACATTCTCAGCGCCGCCGAGTCTGCCTGCGGATGCAGCAAGAAGGTACCCACCGCACAACACCATCCCCATCGAGCATACATCCATCATCGTGACCTCTCGTTAACGGCTGTCTTTCGTGAGACGACGCAACAACCGTGCCAGTCACTAAGTATTTCCTCGGGGGCTCATCGGCGCCGCCGGCTCTGTACCAGACCATGTGCGTGACGATCGGCATCCGGTGACCAGGGTATGACGATCACCTCATACCGTTATCTAGGAGAAAATTGCGATCTCGCGGCCGCCTCGCCAGTCCTGGGAGGCGTTTGCTGTGTCCGGGGTCCTAAAAGCTTGCACCGGAAACGCACTGATCTAGGAATCCATTCCTGTACCCATCATCTTCTCCCGAGGTCGGGATCGCCAGGCAAGTATGTCCTCTGGCAATCTTCGCCGATACCCAGCGTGCCGGTCCATGGGCTGCGATAGCCAAAGCGAACCAGGGCGTTTTGCGAGGGGAACCCCTTTCAGATTCAACAGGAGAATGCTGCTGCCTATCGCCGCGTCCCATTTTGTGTGGAATCAGACTGTCGCAAACCGAACATTCCGAAAAAACCCCTCCGCCAGGTCGGGTCGTTCGACGACTTTCGACGCCGGGATAGACCAGCCCGGTTCCGCCGAGGGTTCTAATGTGATCTCGACAATTTGCCTGATTATCGCCGAAAACGTCTTTGGCTTGCTTCTGCCTGAGTAGCGAGCCTCTCAGTCATGGTCAACTTTTCAGTTCAATGTCCTGGATGCCTGATCAAGATGATCCAGCATGATGGACAAGGCGGCATGTTCACGAAGAAGTTGGAGCAGCCGCTTCATCTGGCGTCGGCAGCCGATGGCAGGCCGATTGATTGGAACGCATCCATTGGACGGATGAGTTCCATCCAAACAAATGATTTCACCAGCTTATACCAGTGCCATTAGAAGCGCCCCAACGAGTGCGTATCAAGTAGTTGCTCTGTCGACGCCTGGACAGAGTATTAAGTGGAGGTTTAGGTATGAGCCCTCAGGTGCGGTGGAAAGTGTGCTGGGAAAACGAGTTGGAGCTCTCTGACCACACGGAGCTCGCAGATTTCTTTCGGAAGACCTATGGGCCAACTGGAGCTTACAACGCCCTTCCATTCGAAGGTGCTCGTAGTTGGTCAGGAGCTAGGCCCGAGCTTCGCGTAATAGGCTATGATGCGCACGGTGTGGCCGCTCACATGGGGTTGTTGCGTCGTTTCGTTCGGGTTGGCGAGGTCGATCTACTCGTATGCGAGCTTGGATTGTGGGGCGTGCGTCCAGATCTTGAGGGGTACGGCATTAATTCGATGCGCATTGTTTACCCAGTGCTGCAGCAACTTGGCGTTCGGTTTGCGTTCGGCGGTGTTCGGCAGGCGTTGCGCAACCTTGTTCTCAGGCTCTGCCGAAATGGTCTTGCGACGGTTTTGGAAGGGGTACGCGTGCGATCCACCCTTGCCGATGTTTATCTCAACCTCCCGCCGACGCGCTGTGAAAACGTAATTTTGGTAGTATTCCCAATAGGATGCTCAATGAGTGATTGGCCATCGGGGACCTTGATCGAGCGGAATGGCCCTGAGCTATGAAAGAGCATGGTCCCATAGCTGAAGTTATCCGAAGAGACGGTGGCGGCCCAGTGATCGGTGCGTCTATTTAACCCTCGATGACGGACCGACCCACACGATGACACATCCCGCACCTTTCGATCTGCGAACGCTTAGACGTCAAGCGTGAGATATTCGAGACAAGCAGGACCATCAGGAACATATGCCCCGAAGCCTCGGTACCGCAATCCGGGCACCTGGTGGAAGTATGAACATCATCGGCTAATGCCGTATTTTTGCGCGCTCGCGGGTTCACGATCCGCGCTCCTCGTTCGACCCGCTAACTGACGCCACTGCCGCAGAGCACGGCATCGGAGCCTGCGCACAAGCGCACTGCCGACCATACTGCGATGGCCGACAACCCAGATCTTCTTGTTGGACAAGTCGTACACTCAGAGCTCTTCCCGGCTGTTCAGGGCCTTCCAGTGCTTGACATCCTCGCGCACCATCTCGGCGACGAGCTCCTGAACCGGGGCCTTGTGTTGCCAGCCCAGCTTCTGGCGGGCCTTGGTCGGATCACCGGCAGAAGATCAACTTCCGTCGGGCGGAGGTATCGAGGATCGACTTCAACAAGGCAGGCACCGGACGCGGAGTCGTAGCAGTCGACGCCGGACGCCTTCCATTCCAAAGTAATGTTCACGTCGGCAAAAGCCCGCTCGAGAAATTGGCCGACACTCGTCGTCTCGCCGGTCGCCAAGACGTGGCCATCCGGTTTGTCCTGCTGCAGCATGCGCGACATGCCCTCGACATACTCACGTGCGTGGCCCCAGTCGTAGCTCCTGGCGCTGTTTTTGGCCAGCTGTCGGGCGCGGCGGGCCTGCGCGATCGAAGTTGGCTTGTTCAGCCACAAGGCGAAGCTCTATCACCTGGGCGCTCGCAGCGTCTCCCGTGCGATACGCCATTTCTCTCTTGGCTACAGGGATGTGCGATTGTCTCCTGTTTTCAAAGCTCTTTGTCCTGCTGATGGTCGCGGTCGCGCTGGCGCGCGGTCGACCTAGACATGTCCTGCGATTGATGAATCGATTGTGAGGTGACGAGAGCGACCGAAGCTGATTCAACATCCACAGCGAAGAGGTGGATGATGGGACAGGCCCTGAGCGATGATCTTCGAATACGGGTTTTGAAAGCGTCTGCGGCGGGCATGTCGGCTCGACAGGCTGCGGCTCGTTTCGGAGTTGGGATTTCGACGGCGATCCGCTGGATTGAAGAGCGAAAGAGGGTGAGTTAACTGCTCTGCCACAGAGCTGGAGACGACCTTCGGCAGTGGATGCACACGAGGAATTCGTTGTCGCGTTGATCAACGAGCGTAGGGATGTGACGCTCGATGAGATGGTTGAGCGCTTGTCCGTCGAGCGGCAGGTGAAGATCAGCCGCAGCGCACTTGGCGCCTGGCTTCGAGGCCGTGGGTGGACCTTTAAAAAAAGACCGCACACGCACTGGAGCAGGACCGACCGGACGTCCTGAAGCGCCGGCGCGCCTGGTTCGATGGTCAATTGGACCTCGATCCGGAGAAACTGATCTTCATCGACGAAACCGGCCTCTCGACCAAGATGTCACGTCTGCGCGGACGTGCATTGCGAGGTGAGCGTTTGCCGTGCCGGCGTGCCGCACGGCCATTGGAAAACAACGACTTTCACCGGTGCGTTGCGCCTCAGCGGAATGACCGCCCCATTCGTCTACGATGGCGCGATGAACGGCAACGTCTTCCTTGCGTATGTCGAACAGGTGCTGGTGCCGCCCCTGGAGATCGGCGACGTCGTCATTATGGATAACCTGCCTGCACACAAGATAGCCGGTGTCCGCGATGCCATCGAACGTGCCGGCGCCAAGCTCATGTTCCTGCCGCCCTATAGTCCGGACTTCAATCCAATCGAGAACGCATTCTCGAAGCTGAAAGCCATGTTGCGAGGCCGAGCCGAGCGAAAGATCGATGCTCTATGGGATGCGGTCGGGGCCTTGATACCTCGCTTCACTGCGGCAGAATGCGCAAACTACCTTAAGGCCGCTGGATATGACCCAGATTGAGCAGGATTTGCTCTAGCGGTGCAAGTGATGCCATCACGACACCGTCTGTCGGCTTTGTCTGATCGGCGACATTAGGTTTGTTTGGCAGTTTCCTGTGGTGGTTCGGAGTAACTTTCTGAAACCCAACAAAAGGATCTTTCCTTTGGCTCGATCGGCCCACATGGCACGGGTTTTGAAGATTGCCATGCGAGGCGGCGCGAGCTGCCTGCCTTTTACTCAGCGATGGATGGAACGAAAGAAGGAAGGCGATATGTCAGATTTGCGTCAAATCGCATTTTACGGCAAAGGGGGGATCGGCAAGTCCACCACCTCCCAAAATACGCTCGCAGCGCTTGTCGACCTCGGGCAGAAGATCCTGATCGTCGGATGCGACCCGAAAGCCGACTCCACCCGGCTGATCCTGAACGCCAAAGCACAGGACACGGTTCTGCATCTGGCAGCGCAGGAAGGTTCGGTGGAAGACCTTGAGCTCGAGGACGTGCTCAAGGCCGGCTACAAAGGCATCAAGTGCGTGGAGTCCGGCGGTCCGGAACCGGGCGTCGGCTGCGCCGGGCGCGGCGTCATCACCTCGATCAATTTCCTTGAAGAGAACGGTGCATATGACGATGTCGACTACGTCTCCTATGACGTGCTCGGCGATGTGGTGTGCGGTGGCTTTGCGATGCCGATCCGTGAGAACAAGGCCCAGGAGATCTACATCGTGATGTCCGGCGAGATGATGGCGCTCTATGCCGCCAACAACATCGCCAAGGGCATCCTGAAATATGCCCATTCCGGCGGCGTGCGGCTCGGCGGCCTGATCTGTAACGAGCGCCAGACGGACCGCGAGCTCGACCTCTCCGAGGCGCTGGCTGCCAGGCTCAATTCCAAGCTCATCCACTTTGTGCCGCGTGACAACATCGTCCAGCACGCCGAGCTCAGGAAGATGACGGTGATCCAGTACGCGCCGGACTCCAAGCAGGCCGGGGAATATCGGGCGCTAGCCGAGAAGATCCATGCCAATTCGGGCCAAGGGACCATTCCGACCCCGATTACCATGGAAGAGCTCGAAGACATGCTGCTCGACTTCGGCATCATGAAGAGCGACGAGCAGATGCTGGCCGAACTACAGGCCAAGGAGTCAGCGGTGGTTGCGGCTCAATAACTGCCGCTGTCGACAGGACGCGCTGGCCCTTGCGCCAGCGCGTCCTTCCAAGAAAGCCGCTTCGGCGACGACGACCTAACCCGAACCTTGAAAGGGGGCAGGGGCCCATGAGCCTTGATTACGAGAATGACAGCGTTTTGCATGAACAGCTCATTGCGGAAGTATTAGCGCAATATCCAGACAAGGCGGCGAAGCGCCGCAAGAAGCACCTCAGCGTCGCAACGAGCGGCGACGAGCCTGGCGATGAGCCGAAGGCCCTTTCCGAATGCGACGTCAAATCGAACATCAAGTCCATTCCGGGCGTGATGACGATCCGCGGCTGCGCCTATGCCGGTTCCAAAGGCGTGGTATGGGGGCCGGTCAAGGACATGGTCCACATCTCGCACGGGCCGGTCGGTTGCGGTCATTATTCCTGGTCGCAACGCCGCAACTACTACGTCGGCCTGACGGGCATCGACACGTTCGTGACGCTGCAGTTCACCTCAGACTTCCAGGAAAAGGACATCGTGTTCGGCGGCGACAAGAAGCTTGAACAGGTCATCGACGAGATCGAGGAGCTTTTCCCCCTCAACAACGGCATCAGCGTGCAGTCGGAATGCCCGATCGGGCTGATTGGCGACGACATTGAGGCGGTGTCGCGCAAGAAGGCCAAGGAGCACGAAAAGACGATCGTGCCGGTGCGCTGCGAGGGCTTCCGCGGCGTCTCGCAATCGCTCGGCCACCACATCGCCAACGACGCCATCCGTGACTGGGTTTTCGACAAGAACGAAGTCGAGTTTGAGACCGGCCCTTACGATGTCAACGTCGTCGGCGACTACAATATCGGTGGCGACGCGTGGGCTACGCGCATTCTATTGGAGGAGGTGGGGCTGCGCGTGGTCGGCAACTGGTCGGGTGATGCCACGCTCGCTGAGGTCGAGCGCGCGCCAAAGGCCAAGCTGAACCTCATCCACTGCTACCGCTCGATGAACTACATCTGTCGGCACATGGAGGAAAAATACGGCATCCCGTGGATGGAATACAATTTCTTTGGTCCGTCCCAGATCGAAACCTCCCTGCGCGAAATAGCCAAGCACTTCGGTCCGGAAATCGTCGACAAGACCGAGGCTGTCATCACCAAGTACCGGCCCCTGGTCGATGCTGTCGTCGACAAGTACCGGCCGCGCCTCGAAGGCAAGACGGTGATGCTCTATGTCGGCGGCCTGCGTCCTCGCCACGTCATCACGGCCTATGAGGACCTCGGCATGCGGATCGTCGGCACCGGCTACGAGTTCGCCCACAACGACGACTATCAGCGCACCGGCCATTATGTGAACAAGGGTACGCTGATCTATGACGACGTGACCGGTTACGAGCTGGAAAAGTTCATCGAAGGCATCCGCCCCGACCTTGTTGGGTCCGGCATTAAAGAGAAGTATCCGGTGCAGAAGATGGGCATCCCCTTCCGCCAGATGCACTCCTGGGATTATTCCGGCCCGTATCACGGCTATGACGGCTTCGCCATATTCGCCCGCGACATGGATCTGGCCATCAATAATCCGGTGTGGGATCTCTACGACGTCCCCTGGAAAAAGAGGCCGCGCCAGCTGAGGCGGTTGCGGCCGAATGAGAGCCTGGCCTGTCTTGGGAAGGGGCAGGCCAGGCTCTTCCCATCGGACTTGATCCGCACTCGTGACAGATGACATCCCATTGCCGCCACCGGTGCGGCGCGATGAAAAGAAAGGTGCTTACTATGCCGCAGTCGGCGGAAAAAGTTCTCGACCATGCTCCCCTGTTCCGCGAGCCGGAATACAGGCAGATGCTCGCCGAGAAGAAAGCCAATTTCGAATGCCCCCACCCGGATCAGGTCGTTGCCGATCAAAACGACTTCACGAAGACCTGGGAGTATCGCGAAAAGAACCTGGGCCGCGAAGCCCTGGTCGTGAACCCGGCCAAAGCCTGCCAGCCGCTCGGTGCCGTCTTCGCAGCCGCAGGCTTTGAGCAAACGATGTCCTTCGTCCATGGCAGCCAGGGCTGCGTCGCTTATTACCGTTCGCATCTGTCGCGTCACTTCAAGGAGCCTTCATCGGCGGTCTCGTCCTCGATGACGGAGGACGCGGCAGTGTTCGGCGGGTTGAAGAACATGGTCGACGGGCTCGCCAATACATACAAGCTCTACGATCCGAAGATGATCGCCGTCTCGACCACCTGCATGGCCGAAGTCATTGGAGACGACCTCCACGGCTTCATCGAAAACGCAAAGAACGAAGGGTCGGTCCCGCACGACTTCGATGTTCCTTTCGCCCACACGCCTGCCTTCGTCGGCAGCCACGTCGATGGCTATGACGGCATGATCAAGGGCATTCTGGAGAACTTCTGGAAAGGCAACGAGCGGAAGGAGGTTGCTCAAGCCATCAACATCATTCCCGGCTTCGACGGCTTCTGCGTCGGCAACAACCGCGAACTGAAGCGCCTGCTCGACATGATGGGCGTATCCTACATCTTCATCCAGGATGCCTCCGACCAGTTCGACACGCCGTCTGACGGTACGTACCGCATGTATGACGGCGGCACGAAGATCGAGGACTTGAAAACGGCGTTGAATGCCGAAGCGACCCTGTCGCTGCAGCACTATAACACGCGCAAGACGCTGGAATATTGCAAGGAGGTCGGTCAGGCTACGGCCTCGTTCCATTATCCGCTGGGTGTCCAGGCGACCGACGAATTCCTGATGAAGGTCTCGGAGATTACCGGCAAGGAAATTCCTCCGGCAATCGGCCTGGAACGCGGCCGTCTCGTCGACGCTATGGCAGATAGTCAGGCCTGGCTGCACGGGAAGAAATACGCGATCTACGGCGATCCTGACTTCGTCTACGCCGTTGCCCGGTTCGTCTTGGAAACCGGCGGTGAGCCGACCCACTGCCTTGCTACCAACGGCACGCCGGCCTGGGAAGCCGAGATGAAGGCGTTGCTCGCATCCTCGCCCTTCGGCCAGGATGCCCAGGTCTGGGCGGGCAAGGACCTGTGGGCGTTGCGCTCGCTGCTCTTTACCGAGCCAGTAGATCTTATGATCGGCAATTCCTATGGCAAGTATCTCGAGCGCGACACCGGCACCCCATTGATCCGGCTGACCTTTCCGATATTCGACCGGCACCATCACCACCGTTTCCCGCTCATGGGCTACCAGGGCGGCCTGCGCGTCCTGACGACGATCCTCGACAAGATCTTCGACAAGCTCGATCGCGAGACGAGCGAGCCGGGTGTGACGGACTATTCGTACGACCTGACCCGCTAGGAGCGCGGCGGTCGGCCTTGTGAGGCCGGCCCGCCTTCATCTGAACTTGGAGACCGCAATGCCCTTGCTCAATGCTAAAGTCCAGGATGTCTTCGACGAGCCTGCCTGCGAGAAGAACCGCAGCAAGGATTCCAAGGCGCGCAAAAACGGCTGTTCGAAGCCGCTGATCCCCGGGGCGGCAGCCGGCGGATGCGCTTTCGATGGCGCCAAGATCGTGCTGCAGCCGATCACCGACGTCGCGCACCTGATCCATGGGCCTCTCGGCTGTGAGGGCAATTCCTGGGACAACCGAGGATCGGCTTCTTCAGGTCCAACGCTCTGGCGCACGAGCTTCACGGCGCTGACCGAAGCAGGCGCCACCGAAAAGAAGCCTTTCGATGAGGAGGACTAGGACATGGGTACATTGACAGGAAGTACGGATGGCCCTGCTGTCAACGAGGATGGGGATCTCGCCACCCCTTTTCTCAGATGCCTCATAAGGCTCATCCGCGCTCAGGATGCCCATGGGGCGTGGGAAGGCAAATCGGACGCTGACCTGCTGGCCGACTTCATCCTCACCAAGGAGCAGCGCCGTAAGATCCCGATCATAGGCGATCCCGATCCTGATGTGCTGTGGAGGCTACAGAATTTTTACAGTTGCGTGGGGCTTGTGATCGAAGAGTGCACAGGCCTGTTGGCATCGCCGATCATGACGATCGGCCATGAGGGCTTCGGCCGCTTGCTTTTCACGACTGGACGGTTGGTCGTTCTGTCGAAGACCCTGCGCGATGTCCACCGGTTCGGCTTTGAGACGCTAGGCAAGCTCGCCGAGACCGGCACGAAAATGGTCGATGACGCGATTGAAGTTATCGAAACCTATCCCGACGTGGCGCGGGCATCATGAAATCAATTTTCGAGGAAAGAGATCATGTCAGACATTGTGGAGCAGCTGAAGAAGGTCCGCAAGCTGCAGTCCCGCGCCGCCGCTGCGAAGATGGAGTTGCACGATCTTGCCGAGGACCTTCCGATTAATTGGGCTCGAATCAAGACCATTGCAGGAGAGACGTTCGACGCCTTCGCCGAGTTGAACGCTGCGAAGGAAGAGCTCGCCGCATTGGAGAATTCACGATGACTGGCCCTTTCGTCACGCGCGACGGCTCCAGCTGGGTGCCGGAGTACCTGACCTGCATCGATGCTACAACCTGCATCGGCTGTGGCCGATGCTTCAAAGCCTGCTCTCGCGAAGTCATGCACCTCTATGGCGTCGGTGAAGCGGGTGAAATCCTCGGCATCTGCGACGACGAGGAGGAAGACTTCGATGGCGAGCTCAATCGTATGATCATGGTTGTCGATGAGGCCGGCCGCTGCATTGGTTGCGGCGCCTGCGCGCGCGTCTGCCCGAAGAACTGTCAGATCCATGTCGCGGCAGACAAGGTTACTGCGTGATCTCGCGAACAAGTCAACGCTGTTACCTTCAGATCGTTTGTTGTCTCCTGCTGCTCGTCGTCTGCGCAAGCGAACGAACGAAGTTACTTCGTGTGGCATTCCATCCACAAAGTTAGCGTTGCGATGGTGGCTAGTTCATCGCTTCTTTCAATGGGACTTTTTTAAAAGCGCGAAGTGGCGATCGCTGTCTCGTCGCCCTCGGCGATGAACTTATTCGGTTGCCAAGGCAGATGCCCCGCGATTGGATCGCCACAGATCGTGCCGTTCGTGTCCCATGCCTGATCCGCGGATGCGGCGGTTCTAATCAATGACGGCCGGTGTAAAGAAGGCACTGCAATTGCACGCAATGTCGCGCGCAAGCTGACCGTCAAGGTAAGCACCATTGCGCAGTTGACGGAGGCACTTGCGGCGAGGACCGCAACGCCACTTTCCACCCGGCAGGCTCAATACGATCCGACACAGGACGATCCTGAGCGCGGTTGAATTACATGCTAATTCCCTTGTCCCCAGCGCAACTGTCGACATTTCTCGCAAATGTCGGGCATCCGCCACTTTTGTCAGATTTGTCGTGATTGGAACGTTTTGTTCGCCGGTCTCTCCGTCAAATACACATCAACCTGCCCTCAACCCGCCCATCGATAAAAGAAAATCATCTTCTTGGCGCGTCGGAGCAGTTGGCATGGTGTTTGCTGATCCCTGGTTACAAGCGGCAGAAAGCAGTCTGCATTATGCCGGTTCATGAAACGAACGGAACGGAGGCCACCTGACCGTTCGTCATCGGATCCGCGTTCTACCAAGCGGCCATGCATAGTCCGTCGGCGGAAGGGGTCAATCCCGATGTCACAGCTTGCAACCAACTCAAAGAGAAGGAAAATGCAATGACCAAGATTTCCGAAAGATCCTTTGAAACGATCGAAAACCCGGCGTCATCGCCGCTCAAGGTGCCAGATCAGTTCGGCGCATCCGTTGAAAAGGGGAACAAGCAGGTGACAGAGGCTCTTTTGAAATTTGCGTCCGGCGCTGAAGCGACACAGAAAATGCTGGCTCCGATCCTCGAAACGACAAGTCTGTTCGGCAACGAATTGTGGTGGAAGACGATCGCTGCACTGCAGGCCGACGCCGAGGCCAGCTTCTCACATTTGCAAGCTTTGCTGGGCGCGAATTCGCCGTCGCAGATCCTCGAACTGCAGTCGACCTTCCTTAGCAAGCGCGTTGAGACAAGTTTGCAGCACGCCAAGGAAGTCCGGGTGCTCTCAAGCAGGGCGGTGGAGGAAATCTCAAAGCCGGTCAAGGATGCTTTTGACAAGGTGCTGACGAACCCCAAAGCGACGTAAAACTGAGGAGACCCTGGAAATACCGCGCGGTGATCTGCCCGGTGAAGAAACACCTGAAGTTCGCACTCGCTTCGATGACCGCCCGGTAGCCCCCGATCTTTCCCATTCATCTTCTGTGCACGGCTGATGCGCGGGACCATGTCTATGGCGCTTACATTCGCGCCCGAATGCCGAGCCCGCTCGCGCAACTCGTTGTTGGCTGCGGGATAGAAGAAAGAGATTAGCGTCTTTTCAGGCGACAGCAGGGCGACCTCATTGGTAGGGGCGCACCTTGACGATCACGTCGGCGGCCGCGGCGAGGGCCTGTGGACTTGGAACGACCACGACTTCCGCGTTTCGGTAGGCTTTGCTCGAGATTCCCGCCGTTAGGCCGGCACCAGTTTCCACTGGCGATTAGCAAACTATCGCCGGGGGCCAGCGCATGGAGCGAGCCGAAACCGAGGGATGCCGCTCGACCGGCGACAGCACGCGGACATCTTGAGGAGTTTCACCCGTTTTGCGTATCAGTCATTCTTGCTCGTTTCCTTGTGCCACGTCTCTTCGAACAGCCGGGACCGCGGCTCGACCCATGTCAGAACGAGATGTTAGGCGGGTTCGAAAGTGCTGACTTTCACAGCGGACAAAGATCCGGCTGATTCTGGCCTGAGACGTCATCATTGATTTGGGACAAGGAAGCCGGCGCAACCGGAGGTCATA
Organism: Rhizobium sophoriradicis; assembly: GCF_025200795.1. Lineage (NCBI taxonomy): Bacteria > Pseudomonadati > Pseudomonadota > Alphaproteobacteria > Hyphomicrobiales > Rhizobiaceae > Rhizobium > Rhizobium sophoriradicis. Next base: position 350,551 of record NZ_CP104156.1, on the reverse strand, counting down.
AAGCATTCTGTTTTGAAAAGGGATGCGAAAATGTCGGATGATCTGATCGCCAAATACGGCGATGCGCGGGTTCCGCGTTATACGAGTTACCCGACGGCGGCGGCTTTTTCTGCTGCCGTGGGGCCGGATGAATATGCCGGCAACCTCGCCCATATCGCCGCGGCTGGCCCGGTTTCGGTTTATCTCCACGTCCCGTTCTGCCGTTCGATATGCTGGTACTGCGGCTGCCACACGACCATTACCCGGCAAGACGCTCCGGTCGCCGACTATCTCGACGTGATGAAGGAGGAGATCGAACTTGTCTCTTTTACGGCCGGAAACGACGTGCCCGTCAAGTACGTGCATTTCGGCGGCGGCACGCCGTCGGTCATGAAGCCGCAGGAATTTTCGGCTCTAATGGCAAAGCTCAGGAGCGCCTTCACATTCGAAATGAAAGCCGGCGTCGCTGTCGAGATCGACCCTCGCACATTGGCCGCCCCCATGATCGATGCGCTCGCCGAAAACGGCGTCGACCGCGCAAGCCTCGGCGTCCAGAGCTTCGATCCGATCGTGCAGGCCGGTATCAAGCGGCTGCAATCCTTTGAGCAGACGGAAAGGGCGGTCGCCGGGTTGCGCTCAGCAGGCGTCAGCAGCATCAACTTCGACCTGATTTATGGCCTTCCGAAACAGACCGTCCAATCTTGCGTCGAAACGGTCCGGCTGGCTGCAGAACTGCGTCCCGAACGTTTCGCCGTTTTCGGTTACGCTCACATACCCGCTTTCAAGAAACATCAGCGCCTGATCGACGAAGCATCGCTGCCGGACGCAAAACAGCGGAACGAGCAGGCGGAAGTGATAGCCGAGGAGCTGCAGAAGGCCGGATATCAGCGCATTGGGCTCGATCATTTTGCACTGCCGGACGATCAGTTGGCGCTCGCCGCGCGAAACAGAGCGCTGAGGAGAAACTTCCAGGGCTATACCACGGATGGTTGCGATAGCCTGATCGGCCTCGGCTCATCTGCGATCGGGCGGCTGCCGGCCGGCTATATGCAGAACCACGTGCCTCTCGGCCTCTATGCCGAGCGGATTGCCTTCGGGGTGCTGCCGACCGCCAAGGGATATCTTCTCAGCGAGGAGGACAAGCTTCGGGCGAGGGTCATCGAGAGGCTGATGTGCGATTTCGAAGCCGATCTCGGCCAGTTGAGCAGCGGGTCGGGTTTTGACACCGGCTTCCTTGTCGAGCGCAACGACCGTCTCGGCGAGCTCATGGCTGACGGCGTCGTGACGATCAGCGGTGAGCGGATTGTCGTATGCGAGGAGGCGCGCTTCATGGTCCGTGCAGTCGCGGCGGCATTCGACGCCTATTTTGGCTCGCACGGACACACGCACAGCAAGGCAGCCTAATGCATGTCACCGGAAGCGTGCATCGGTTCCGGCGACACGAAACGCATCAAAGGCCGCGCGAGAAGACATCGAGTTCCCGTTTCTCGATCGAGGACCCTGCAGTTATCTTCCCAGGAGTCCCGTCGACAACGGCACGTCGAGGAGGATCGACGTCGCAAGTTCGTGTGAAGCAGGGCGGGCGCACTCACAAATACGGTCATCGGGCCGCCCTGTCACAAGTAGATGGGCGCCCGTATCACCGCCTGGACGTCGAGGTCGTTATCGTCGAGCTTTTCGGCTCATTCAAATACAGCTCGATCTCGGCAGGCCCCGGCCCAGGGTATCGTTGGCGACTGACGTCGAACCTTTAAGGTGGCGTGGGCAAGCGCCGGTCCGCAGAGTTGTGCCCATCGCGATTATGGCGGCCGCGCAGGCGCCTGAAGGAGCCTTTTCGCGAGGTGAGCTACCGAGCGCCACATGATCGACGGCTCTCGCCCTCTCACGAACGCGGTTGTTCGAGCACGTCGAAGGACGAGGCAGGGGTCTCCTAGTTGTAGGACTTGCCTGCCGCGGGGATTTCGATCAAACGTTCGACGGCGCCTTCCGTGCAATTCTTGGGTAACCAGAACGAGACCCCGGGTTTTGGCTGGCATCTCCTTCGCGACTGCCGCGCAAAAAAACGACCTCGTTATATTCGTCGTCAGCGAGATTGCCGCCGGGCTAGTGATCTTGCCCACGCGTTCCTTCACAGGTCTGCCGTGCAGATCATAGCTCTTTTCACAGGCCACATTCACTTTCTCGACGGTCCCACCAGGTTTCGGCATCGGCTTTGCCGACAACCGTGTCCGACCACTGCCTTGGACGTCTTGCCTGACAGCGCCTGGCTCTGCTCGATGCTCACTGAGCATCAGCTGCTCCTGGCGAGGCAAACAGCTGCCACGAAAGCCATCGTCATGGGCTGCGCGGTCATCCGCACCTGCTGTGTCTCACTGGGTGATGTTTGTGAGGTCGGCATCGAGCCGCTTGCGCACCATGTTCGGCACCTTTGCAGTCTTGATCGCTTCGAGATTGGGCGGACTGTCACCCACCTGGATCAGGGCAACCATGCCCATGCCGGAATGTGGGGTGCATTTCAGGACATAGACGCCTGGAACATCGAATTTCGCGCGATATAGCTCATTCGGCTTTGACTTGAAGTCGGCAACGCCATCCGGAATGAGGCCTTTGAAGGTTTCGACGTTGTGGCCCTTGTCGGTGGGGATGAAGGTGACGGTGTCGCCGGGGGCGATCTTCAGGAAGCCAGGCTCGAACACCATCGCGCCTTCCGTGCCTTTGTTGAGCATCCGAACCTGGTGGTCGGCCGCCATCAACGGCGCTGCCGAAACAATCAAGGCTGCCGCTGCAGCGATCAGACCGAATTTTAACCGCATTTGCAAGCTCCTTTTCTGCGAGACCCAATCAGCCTCATGAATGTGTCTTAGCAGATGCCGGAATTGGGCTCTTTGACGCCCGTCAAATTCGGGGAAAAAAGGCAGAAGGTCCCAATTTTTGCCTGCTTGCCCAGCGCCCTTGCGAGGGACATGGCAGCCTGCAAGCGATGTAGGAATCACCGAAGGACAAGCACGCTCGGCGAACGTCGGCGCTGCTGAACAGCTTAGGATTGCCGTGACTGAGCTCATATCGCGTCGAGAAGTTCGCGGAGGGCATGAATGTCGATCCCGCGGCTTGTCGCGTGTGTTGAGGTTTACCCTCTGACAGAAATCCTCGGAAAAATCATCAGTGTCGCCCGATAACCGTACCAGCGGGCAAGATTGACGTTCCGCAGGTCGTGCCTGCCCTCGGGAATAACGATGTTGCGCGACGCAAGTTTCGTAACGGTGTGGGCCAGGGTCTCAATGGTCAGGCCGAGATGATCCGCAATGTCTTGACGATTCATGGAAACGCGCAACGGACCTTGGCGGACGCGGGTTGCGCCGGAATGCAAGCTTCACGATGAAGCTGCAGGGGCGCTCCTCGGCGTTCTTCTTCGGCAACAGCACCATCTGTTCATGCGAAGCGGCCGCCTCCTGCCAGAGCAACGAGAGCTAGGTCGAGCGAGCGCATTAGACCGAGCGACTTCCCCGTGGAAACTCATGTGCGATATCCGGCGGATCTTGCATTTCGTGACGGCCTCAGCCGTAAATAGGAAATCGTTTTGCAGCGACGCGCCGTTGAGATCGCCGGCGAATTGAAGAGCGATTATCACCCGACGATCTTTCGCCGATGATACGAAGCAGGCGCACGACACCTTCTTCCACCTGGACAAGATGGTTGCTTATCACCCTCCCACCAAATCGCCTTACCGGCTGCGACGGCCTCGGCCGCCGAGCCTACGAACAGCGAAGAGAGGGATTGGCCGGCATGTATGGCTTCGCGCCCCTTCGCGCCATTGTCGAACGCGTGGTTGTTCTGCACAGCATCTTCATCGCCCCTTGTGGCAGTGGGTGCGGTAGAAAGCAGCTGCGTCACACGGGAGTAAGCGGGCGGTGCCAAAGGGGGAAGTTTGCAACAGAGTGTAACAACGTCGGTTCGTCCACCGCTTCCAGTCCGCTTGTTGATGTAGATCAAGGAGCCGTTCCCGTCTTCGTGACAGTCCTGCCTCGAAATCCGAGAAAGCCGGCCGCGAGGCGGTCGTCTGCGCACTGGAGACGACATCATGAATTACACGACAGAAACGATGGTGATCGCGGTCGCAGCGTTTCTGGCGCTGCTCGCGGCCGCATTCGCGCACGATCATCTGTTTGCAGTCCATATGGGTATACTTTGCCTCTGCCTGGTTGCGGGAACGCTGCTGCTTGTCAGAAACGCAGAGTTTTCGCCGACGGGCCAACAGCGCAAAACAGAGCTTACGGGCTATTGCGACGAGGTAATCCGCTACGGCCTGATCGCTACGGTGTTCTGGGGCGTCGTCGGCTTCCTCGTCGGCGTGATCATCGCGCTGCAGCTCGCCTTTCCCGACCTCAACATCGCGCCCTATTGGAATTTCGGAAGATTGCGGCCGGTTCACACATCGGCGGTGATCTTCGCCTTCGGCGGCAACGCGCTGATCATGACATCCTTCTATGTGGTGCAACGCACCTGTCGCGCGCGTCTCTTCGGAGGAACACTCGCCTGGTTCGTCTTCTGGGGCTACCAGCTGTTCATCGTGATGGCTGCGACCGGCTACGTGATCGGCATCAATCAGTCGCGCGAATATGCCGAGCCCGAATGGTACGTCGACCTGTGGCTTACCATCGTCTGGGTCGCCTATCTGGCCGTCTATCTCGGAACGATCCTGAAGCGCAAAGAGCCGCATATCTACGTGGCAAACTGGTTCTATCTCAGCTTCATAGTCACCATTGCGATGCTGCATGTGGTCAACAACCTCGCTGTTCCGGCGTCGTTCCTCGGCTCCAAGAGCTATTCTCTCTTCTCCGGCGTCCAGGATGCACTCACCCAATGGTGGTACGGCCACAACGCCGTCGGCTTCTTCCTCACCGCCGGCTTCCTGGGGATGATGTACTATTTTGTGCCGAAGCAGGCCAACCGGCCGGTTTATTCCTACCGGCTGTCGATCATCCACTTCTGGGCCCTGATCTTCATGTATATCTGGGCCGGCCCGCATCATCTGCATTACACGGCGCTGCCTGACTGGGCGCAGACGCTCGGAATGGTCTTCTCCGTCATGCTCTGGATGCCCTCCTGGGGCGGCATGATCAACGGTTTGATGACCCTTTCGGGCGCCTGGGACAAAATTCGCACCGACCCGATCATCCGGATGATGATCGTCGCCATCGCATTTTATGGGATGTCGACCTTCGAAGGCCCGATGATGTCGATAAAGGCGGTCAATTCGCTCAGCCACTATACCGAATGGACGATCGGTCACGTGCATTCCGGAGCACTTGGCTGGGTGGGTATGATCACCTTCGGGGCGATATACTACCTGACGCCGAAACTGTGGGGGCGCGAGCGCCTCTACAGCCTGCGGATGGTCAACTGGCACTTCTGGCTCGCGACGCTCGGGATCGTGATCTACGCCGCGGTGCTCTGGGTCGCGGGCATCCAGCAGGGGCTGATGTGGCGAGAATACAATTCCCAGGGCTTCCTCGTCTATTCCTTCGCTGAAACGGTCGCGGCGATGATCCCCTATTACGTGCTGCGTGCCGTCGGCGGAGCACTCTACCTAGCGGGTGGCCTCGTCATGGCCTGGAACGTGTTCATGACGATCCGCGGCCACCTGCGCGACGAAGCGCCAATCCCGACCAGTTTGGTGCCCCAGGCACAGCCTGCCGAGTGAGGTGAGACATGGCATCGTTACTTGATAAACATAAGACCCTCGAGAAGAACGCGACGCTTCTTCTGGTCGGCTCGCTGCTGGTCGTCAGCATTGGCGGCATCGTTGAAATCGCACCGCTGTTCTACCTGCAGAACACGATCGAAAAAGTGGAAGGCATGCGGCCCTACACGCCGCTAGAGCTCGCCGGACGGAACATCTACATCCGTGAAGGCTGCTATCTCTGCCACAGCCAGATGATCCGGCCGTTCCGTGATGAGGTCGAACGTTACGGCCATTATTCGCTCGCCGCGGAATCGATGTACGACCACCCGTTCCAATGGGGATCCAAGCGGACAGGGCCCGATCTGGCCCGCGTCGGGGGGCGTTACTCGAACGAATGGCACGTCCAGCATCTCGCAAATCCGCGGGCCGTGGTGCCGGAATCAATCATGCCGAGCTACGCCTTCCTCGAAGAGAAGGAGGTGACGGTCAGGAGTATCGGAGAGGACCTCAAGGCCAATGAGGACGTGGGCGTGCCTTACAGCGACGACATGCTGGCGAATGCCGAGGCCGACATGAGAGCCCAGGCCGATCCGAACGCGGACACGGCGGCTCTACTCAAGCGCTACCCAAATGCGAATGTCGGCGATCTCGACGGCGATCCAACCCGGCTGACCGAGATGGACGCGCTGGTGTCCTACCTGCAGATGCTCGGAACGCTGGTTAATTTCTCGACCTATGACGACGCGACCGGCTACCGGTGAGGTGATCCATGGAAACTTACACTGCAATGAGACACTTCTCCGACAGCTGGGGCCTCCTGGCAATGGCCGCATTCTTCGTCGGCGCGGTCATGCTCACCCTTCGCCCAGGTAGCAAGCAGACGGCCAAAGATGCCGCCGATATTCCCTTGAAGGACGATTGAGATGTCGCAAAAGCATATCGATGAACTGAGCGGCGTCGAAACGACGGGTCATGAATGGGACGGCATCCAAGAGCTCAACAATCCCATGCCGCGCTGGTGGATCTGGACCTTCTACGTGACGATCCTCTGGGCGATCGGCTACGCCATCGCTTACCCGGCCATCCCGATGATCACTTCCGCCACTAACGGCTATCTCGGTTATTCAACGCGCGCCGAGCTGCAGCAGGACCTCAATCTCGCTAAGTCATCGCAGACGGAGTTCCATGACCTGATCGCTGCCAAGACAGTGGAGGAGATCGACGCGGATCCTGCTCTTCGTAAATTCGCGATCGCTGGCGGCGCATCCGCTTTCAAGGTGAACTGCGCGCCCTGCCATGGATCGGGAGCGAGCGGCGGTCCGGGGTTTCCGAATCTCAACGACGACGACTGGCTGTGGGGCGGGGATCTGAATGCCATCCAGGCCACGATCTCTCATGGCATCCGCTTCGACGGCGATACGGATAGCCATTCCTCCGAAATGCCGCCCTTTGCCGGTGTTCTGGAGCCCATCCAGATGAAGCAGGTCGCCGCCTTTGTCTGGGGGCTGACCAATACGCCCTCGGATGTCGGTCTGGCGGCGGCCGGAAAACAGGTTTTCTTCGACAATTGCGCCCCATGTCACGGCGAGGACGCCAAAGGAAAGGTGGAAATGGGTGCGCCGGATCTCGCCGACGCAATCTGGCTGAAGTCGCGGGGTGAAGACGCCATCCTTCGTCAGGTTGCCTCTCCCAAACATGGCGTAATGCCTGCCTGGGCAGCGCGCCTGGGGGACACAACTGTAAACGAGCTTACTATTTTCGTTCATGCGCTCGGCGGCGGCACGTAAGGAGAAAAGACATGACAGCCCACGACCGCAATCCGATCCTCCCTCTCTACGGCGCGCCGCGTGCTGTTATCCGATCGCGTGTCTCAGCCCGCGCCCAACAGATGCCTGCGTCTTCGGAGCAGGACGACCCGGCAAAAATCGGCAATTCGATGGTGAGTTTGATCTGCCTCAAAGACCACAAGCAGACGAGCCGATAGTTTCAGCTCCTGTGGAGGACGTCCCAGCGGTTTCTCCGCCGCTGTCCTCCGGCCACGCCCTTACTCTGGGGCGTGGCCTTTTCGCTTCTGCACGGTCGTTCTTGATCTGCATCAAGGAACGGATCCGCCACGGCTGGGAAAAGAGTGGTGAAAATCGGACAGGTCCTATGAATCTCTATACCCGCCCTAATCTAAATGACATTGACCACGTTCGCGTCGAACCCGTCAACGCCCGGCGCAACCGCCAGTCTCTCTATGCGCCGCGCAAGAAGATCTTTCCGAAACGAGCCGAAGGGCCCTTTCGCCGGTTCAAATGGGTCTTGATGCTGCTCACGCTTGGCACATATTACCTCGCGCCGTGGATTCGCTGGGACCGCGGTCCCTATGCGCCCAATCAGGCAATCCTCGTCGACCTCGCCTCGCGGCGCTTCTTCTTTTTCTTCATCGAGATCTGGCCGCAGGAATTCTACTATGTGGCGGGCCTGCTCGTCATGGCGGGCTTCGGCCTCTTTCTCCTCACCGCCGCTGTCGGCCGCGCCTGGTGTGGCTATGCCTGTCCGCAGACCGTCTGGGTCGATCTCTTTATCGTCGTCGAACGCGCCGTCGAAGGCGACCGAAACGCTCGGATGAAGCTCGATGCCGACCCCTTCACTTTCGACAAGCTCAGGAAGCGGGTGATCAAGCACGCGATCTGGTTGCTGATCGCCGTCGCCACGGGCGGAGCATGGATCTTCTATTTTGCCGACGCGCCGAGCCTGGCGGCTTCACTGTTTGACGGCAGCGCTCCTGCCGCTGCGTATGCCACGATCGCCACCCTGACCGCGACGACCTATGTGCTTGGCGGCCTCATGCGCGAACAGACATGCACCTATATGTGTCCGTGGCCGCGCATTCAGGGCGCGATGCTGGATGAGAATTCGCTTGTTGTCACCTACAACGACTGGCGGGGCGAGCAGCGGTCGCGCCATGGCAAGAAGGCTCAGGGTCTGCCGGTGGGCGATTGCGTGGACTGCAATGCCTGCGTCGCCGTCTGCCCGATGGGGATCGACATCCGCGACGGCCAGCAGATGGAATGCATCACATGCGCCCTCTGCATCGACGCCTGTGGCGGCGTCATGGACAAGCTCGGGAAGCCACACGGCCTGATCGCCTATGCGACGCTCAAGGAATATTCGAGCAACATGTCGCTTGCTACTGACGGAGGACGGACAGCCATCCAGCCCTCCAATGTCCGAAACGACGACGGAAGCTTCATGCCAGCTGTCCGGAATTTCGACTGGCGCATCATCTTCCGCCGAAGAATTGTCTTCTACGGTGTCGTCTGGGCATCGATCGGCGTCGCCATGGTCGTCCATCTCGCCTTACGCGATCGGCTCAGGCTCAACGTTATCCACGACCGGAACCCTCAATATGTTCTGGAAAGCGACGGCTCCATCCGAAACGGCTACACGCTGCATGTCCTCAACATGGTGCCGAAGCCGCGGGACGTGACCATCACCCTCGTCGGGCTGGAGGGGGGCACAATGCGCATTCCCGAGTTCGGCAGGCAGGATGCCCGCAGCTTCACCGCTCACGTCGAACCCGACGCGGCCACGACGCTCAAGGTCTTCGTCACGCGCGCCCCAGACGGGGCAGAGATCAACGAATTCCTCTTCGTCATCGAAGATATAGGTCAAGACGCAGGTCAAGCCGACCGGGCGAGCTATCGCGCCGCGTTCAACGCGCCGGGAGACGTGAAATGAAGACTTCTACTCAGGGCTTTACCGGCTTGCACGTGCTGCTTGCCACCTCGGCATTCTTCGCCGTAGTGATCGCCGTAAACGCCACCATGGCCTTCTATGCTGCGTCCAGCTGGAGTGGCATCGTCGTGGAAAACACCTATGTGGCCAGCCAGGAATTCAACACCAGGGCGGCAGCGATGAAGGCAATGGCCGCCTCCGGCGTCGAGGGCGCGCTCGTCGTTAAGGGCATCCAAATCCGTTACGACATCCACGACAAGGCCGGCACGCCTGCGATCATCGATGATGTCACGCTGAACTTCAAACGGCCCGTCGGCGATCATGAGGATTTCCGCGTGACGCTCCGGAAGACGGGCGAAGGGCGGTTCGAAGCCGATCACCAGGTTGTCGCCGGCGACTGGATCGTCGAGGCCATATCGAGAATGAACGGGGCGGTCGTCATGCATGAGGCCAAACGCTTCGACACCGCGGAGTTCCGCCAATGACCTGCTGCTCGATGGATGCGGAAAGCGTTCTCGGCCTCAGCGCGACATCCGCCAGCGCCGAGGAGGTATGCCTTGCAAGCCACCCGCTCGGGGCAGGGTTACGCCAGATCGACCTCAGCGTACCCGACGTCCACTGTGGCGGCTGCATATTGACCCTCGAAAAAGCGCTGTCGGCGCTTGCGTTCGTCAGGAAAGCCCGGGTCAATCTCACCGCCCGGCGTGTCACCTGCGTCTATCAGGAAGAGATCGAGGCGAAGGCGACCGATCCCTCCGAAATCCTCGCCGCGATCACCTTGGCCGGATACCGCGCCCATCTCATCACGTCGACAGCACCCGAAACCGACAGGATCCGGAACCAGCTACTGCTGGCGATTGGAGTTTCCGGCTTTGCGGCCGCCAACATCATGATGCTCTCGGTGTCGGTATGGTCGGGCGCCGATGCGGCCACGCGCGACATGTTTCACTGGATCTCGGCGATGATCGCGGCGCCGGCGCTGATTTATGGTGGACGCTTCTTCTTCAAATCGGCCTGGAGCGGGCTCAAGCGTAGGCGCACCAACATGGATGTTCCGATCTCGCTTGCAGTGACGCTGTCCTATGCGGTCTCCCTATGGGAAACCATGCACCATGGCGAACATGCCTGGTTCGACGCGTCGGTGTCTCTGCTGTTCTTCCTGCTGATCGGCAGAACCCTCGATCATGTAATGCGGGAAAAAGCCCGCGCCGCGATCAACGGGCTTGCCAGACTGGCGCCGCGCGGGGCGCAGCTGATGATGCCGGACGGGTCGCGGCACTACATCCCGGTCGAAGAGATCGCCGTCGGGGATAACATCGCGATTGCCGCCGGCCGACGCATTCCCGTCGATGGCATGATCGTCAGCGGCGAGAGCGATGTTGACCTCTCCATCGTCACCGGTGAAAGCAGCACGGTCGCCGTCGCCGCAGGCAGCGCGCTGAATTCGGGTGCGATGAACCTGACCGGTTCGCTCGTCCTGCGGGCGACCAAAGTGGCAAGGGATTCGCTTCTTTCCGAGATCATCGGCCTGATGGAAGCGGCCGAGGGCGGCAGGGCTCGTTATCGCCGGGTCGCCGATCGCGCCGCAGCACTTTATTCTCCCGCCGTGCACCTGTTGGCGCTGGCCTCCTTTCTCGCCTGGGGCTTGCTTGGGGGCGATTGGAAACAGGCCATGCTGGTCGCGGTCGCGGTGCTGATCATCACATGCCCCTGCGCATTGGGCCTTGCTGTACCGGTGGTCCAGGTGGTCGCCGCCGGCGAACTTTTCCGCAGGGGCATCGTGGTGAAGGACGGTTCGGCGCTCGAAAGACTGGCCGACGCGGACATGGTGGCCTTCGACAAGACCGGCACCCTGACGATGGGCCGGCCCCGCCTCGTCCGAAGCGACGCGATCGCGGGCAATAGCGCCATCGTTTGCGCAATGGCGGCGCATTCACGGCATCCGCTTTCCCAGGGTCTGGTGCGGGACATAGACATCTCTTACCCCTTCGCCTTCGACAGGGTCACGGAAATCGCCGGCGGGGGGCTGGAAGCCTGGAAAGGAGCGGACTTCTATCGGCTCGGCAACCGGGCCTTTGCCTGCGGAACCGGGCTCACGCCCGCGGGCGATACTCCGTTTTCGGAGGTGGTCCTGTCGAAAAACGGCGTCGATCTCGCCCGTTTCCTGTTTGACGACACGCTTCGTCCGGGCGCCGCCGAGGCTTTCCGCCAGCTCGCTGCAGCCGGTATCGAAACGCTGATAGTATCCGGCGACAGGCAGGCCGTCGTCGACAACACAGCGCGGGCTCTCGGTATCGGCAAAGCTCTGGGCGACCTGGCGCCGAAACAGAAGGTCGAGGAACTCCAGAGGCTGGGCGCCGAGGGCTATCGTGTGCTCATGGTCGGCGACGGGATCAACGACGCACCGGCGCTGGCCGCCGCGCAGGTCTCGATGGCGCCCGCAACCGCATCCGACGTCGGCAGGCAAGCTGCCGACCTTATCTTCTTCAACGATCGTCTCGATGCCGTTCCTGAGGCAATCGCCGTTGCGCGAAGATCCGCCAGCCTCATTCGACAGAACTTTGCTCTCGCCATCGGTTACAACGTGCTTGCGGTACCGATCGCAATCGCCGGCCTGGCAACGCCGCTGATAGCGGCGGTGGCCATGTCGACTTCGTCGATCATCGTCGTGACGAATGCGCTGCGATTAAATGCCTTCGGCAGGCGCCCCGGCCTACGGAGCGAGCCGCTTGCCGGCGGACGTGCGGAAGTTGAAACCACATGAACATGCTGATCTATCTGATGCCGATCGCACTGCTGATGGGGGGAATGGGTCTCCTGGCGTTCCTCTGGTCGCTGACGAGCCGCCAGTACGACGACCTTGAAGGAGCAGCTTGGCGAATCCTCGTCGAGGACGAAACCGATTGCAAAAGACCTTGAACCGCTCACGGCCGAAACGAAAGGAAGATCGATGCTATCGAGACATCCCATACTTTTGCGATCTGACCTGTTTCACGGCCTGGACAAAGCAAGGATAGAAGAACTGGCCGACACGGCTCAGTTCCAGATCTTCGCACCGGACGAGCGGATTATCGCCGAGGGCCAGCAGGCGTCGTTCGTCTATTGCGTGATGCGCGGCTTCGTGCGACTTTCGAAGTCGGAATCCGCGGGGCGCCAGGCAGATATCTGCATCTGCGAACCGGGCGAGACGTTCGGCGAATATCTCCTGTCGGGAGGCGGCTCCTACACCTACAGCGCATGGTCCGCCGACGGCGCAGAGGTCGCGTTGTTCGACCTTGTGGAGTTGCGGGCGCTTGCCGACCGGGACCCCGTCATGCGTCGCAACGTGATGCGCATCATGGCCCGGCATCTGCTCGGTGCCATGGATTGCATAGCGGGAGACCGGCTGCACACGGCTGCACAGCGTGTTGCGAATTACCTCGTCAGCCGCTGCCCGGCCTCAGCATCGCAGGCCACCTTTCGCCTGCCTTACCGGAAGAGAATTCTGGCCGGCAAACTGGGGGTTGCGCCCGAAGCCCTTTCGCGGGCTTTCGCTGCCCTCGGTCCTGCAGGGGTCGAAGTCAGAGGCAGGGTCGTCGTGGTCGACAGCGTCGACCTGCTGCGGAAGGCGTGCTGACCTCGGGGTAGGGCGATAACCGCGCCGGAATTCGACCGCCGTCAATGTGGCGATCGCTTGCTCCGTTATGGCCAGGCGCAAAATGTACCAGGACGTCATGCTCATCGGGATTGTTCTTGTCATCTCGACTGTTTTCATCGCTTGCTTCAGGCCTTGTCCGCATCAACGGTGGCGCTGACGACACATGCGGATACCGTCGGACTGGCGGGCTTAATAGGGAAGTGCAGACGAACGTTCGCAACGAGCACCAACATGCGACGGAGAGCGTCCGGCGTTATTCTTCGAGGAGCAGGGCCGTCGCGAGATAACCCATGCTGATGGTGCTTGCGAAGAGGTAGATGAACAGGCCCTGCGCGAGATAACTCTCAACCGTGCCTGCCGCGGCAAATCCATTTTGCCAAACGAAGAAGCCCACGGCGGATCCAATTGCGAACCCCGTCGCCAAACGCGTGAGCATGAACCTGATCATGCGAGGCATGGCACCACCTCAGACTTACTCATTACAAATGGCCGGGCAACGGGAATGGTGGCTGGCCAATTGAGTTTTGTCAACGACTGGCGCAAGCCGTCATGCAAGCAGCGGCGGGAGCCGGAGACTACAACAGTGCATCTTCTGTCTTTCGCAGCCGGCGTTATCACGCCTGCGAATGCGTCGAGGCTGAGGGAGTTGCGAGTTGCAAGGACGATGCGCGCTAAGGACCTAGCGCGGCGGCGGCTTCTGTGGTCGAGCGGTTTGCCAGACGTGTCGGGATGCGGGAATAAAGAACGGCTCCGGCCACGCCCACGACCGCATAGAGCACGAACATCAGCTTGATGGCAATCTGTCGACCAAGCCCGACGAACGCCCTCGCATCAGGCAGGGCGTCGGCTAAGGCGCCGACGAGGCTGTGGCGCGCGAACGTCCTCGTCCCATCGGAATCGCCGACGTGCGAGCTTGCTATGCCAATGATGCGGGTCGAGCGCGCGGTGCCGTTTCCACTCACCGAAGGCGCCCAATAGCTACCCTTCACAACAATGATCCAGCAAGCCTTTGGACGCGCTAGAGCAAGTCCTGCGATCGATGAATCGATTGTGATGTGACGGCGTCCATCGATGCTGATTCAAACATCCACAGAGAAGAGGTGGATGATGGGACAAGCACTGAGCGATGATCTTCGAATACGGGTTTTGAAAGCGTCTGCGGCCGGCATGTCGGCTCGACAGGCTGCGGCTCGTTTCGGAGTTGGGATTTCGACGGCGATCCGCTGGTTTGCAAGAGCGAAAGAGGGTGAGTTAACTGCTCGGCCACAGGGCTGGAGACGACCTTCGGCAGTGGATGCACACGAGGAATTCGTTGTCGCGTTGATCAACGAGCGTAGGGATGTGACGCTCGATGAGATGGTTGAGCGCTTGTCCGTCGAGCGGCAGGTGAAGATCAGCCGCAGCGCACTTGGCGCTTGGCTTCGAGGCCGCGGATGGACCTTTGAAAAAAGACCGCCCACGCACTGGAGCAGGACCGGCCGGATGTCCTAAAGCGCCGGCGTGTCTGGTTCGACGGCCAACTGGATCTCGATCCAGAAAAGCTGATCTTCATCGACGAAACCGGCCTTTCGACCAAGATGGCACGGCTACGCGGACGTGCACTTCGAGGTGAGCGTTGCCGAGCTGGCGTGCCACATGGCCATTGGAAAACAACGACCTTTACCGGAGCGTTGCGCCTCACTGGGATGACCGCGCCGTTTGTCTACGATGGCGCCATGAACGGTAATTGTCTTCCTGGCTTACGTCGAACAGGTATTGGGGCCTACCCTGGAGATCGGCGACGTGGTGGTCATGGACAACCTACCGGCTCACAAGACAGCGGGTGTACGCGACGCCATCGAACGTGTCGGCGCCACGCTCATGTTCCTGCCCCCTTACAGCCCAGACTTCAATCCGATCGAGAACGCCTTCTCCAAACTGAAGGCGATGCTGCGAGGTCGGGCAGAGCGAAAGATTGACGCCCTCTGGGATGCAGTTGGCGCCCTGATACCCCGCTTCACCCCCGCAGAATGCGCCAATTGCTTCAAGGCTGCTGGATATGATCCGGATTGAACAGGATTTGCTCTAGACGCTAGGAGAGGATGCGCCCCCGCCTTGTCTCGTCGCGTGCTGCGCCCACATCGCGATCCAGTGAACACCTCTCCTCAATCCTGCGAGGGCGCCGAGAATTTGTTCAGCGGAGTGCCGGTTCATCAAGCCGGCTCATGCTCGGACGATTCATCAGTCAAGATCAAGCGAGTCGGATCTTTCAAGTCAAACTCAATAACACGTGGCACGAAGAGACGGGCATAGCGCGTGAAGGCGCTGGCCGGCGGAAAGCGAATTACCGTATCGCATCGGGCGAGAAGGTACATCTCTGTAAGAGCAGAGATACCGCCGTCCACTCCGAGCGATGCACTGTGTAATGGCCGGCCTGGGCCGCCTGAAAGCATTTCGGGATAGTGATTGATCGGGAAATACACCGAGTAAATGGTCCCGTACCTGCGCGCTGTCCGTACACAAGAAAACCATCACAGGGCGTCGATGCGGTATCGCTTTGGCCTTTTCGATGGCAGTGCACACTGACCTGCCACTGAGAATTTCCTCCAGAATGGATTAGAGTCCGGCCCATTGATCTGAACCCTTCAAACTGGACCAATTTTGGTTAGAGTTTTCCGGTGCATTTTCCTGGCTGGGAAAGGGACCAGAAGACGATGAAAGCGTCGCAGTTTTCGGACGCTCAGAAGGCGTTCATTCTGAAGCAAGGTGATGAAGGCGTGTCGGTTGCTGAAATCTGCAGGAAGGCGGGGATCAGCCAGGCGACTTATTTCAACTGGAAGAAAAAATACGCGGGCATGCTGCCACCGGAGATGAAGAGGCTGAAACAGCTCGAGGACGAGAATTCGCGCCTGAAGAAGATCGTCGCGGATCTGACGCTGGACCGCGAGATGTTGCAGGATGTCATCCGCCGAAAGCTCTAAGGCCTGCTCGGAAGCGGGAGATGGTGAAAGGCATGTGCTGCGATTGGGCGATCTCGATCCGACGTGCTTGTGGAGCGTTGAACTTCGATCGATCAACTCACCACTATACCTCTCGCCGTGCTGATCAGGCCGGTCTGGAACGTCGTATTCGCGAGATCTGCGAGATCCGTGTGCGGTACGGCTATCGCCGCGTGCATGTGCTGTTGGAACGCGAGGGTTGGGGCACCAACATCAAGCGAACCTACCGCATTTACAGGGACTTGGGGCTACAGTTGCGGAACAAGACACCGAAGCGGGGGGTAAAAGCCAAGCTTCGCGAGGATCGGCACATGGCCGTCGGACCCAACGACGTCTGGGCGATGGACTTCGTTCACGACCAACTCGCAACGGGTAAGAAACTGCGCGTGCTGACGGTGGTCGACACCTTCTCGCGCTACGTGCCGGTGCTTGATCCACGTCATAGCTATAGAGGCGAAGACGTTGTGCAAACCCTTGAACGGGTGTGCCAAAAAGCCGGCTATCCGAAAACGATCCGTGTCGACCAAGGGACCGAGTTCGTGTCGCGCGACTTGGACCTGTGGGCCTATTCCAAGGGTGTGACGTTGGACTTCTCACGCCCCGGCAAGCCGACTGATAATGCTTTCATCGAAGCGTTCAATGGCCGCTTCCGTGCAGAATGCCTGAACCAGCATTGGTTCCTGACCCTTGCGGATGCCCGCGAAAAGATGGAGGATTGGCGTAGATACTACAATGAGGAAAGACCTCATGGTGCGATCGGCAACAAGGTGCCGATCTCGTTGGTGAATTCGGGAGGCGCAACCAGCCCGCCTCCCTGAATGAAGCCGGAAAACTCTAGCATCCGGTGGTCCAACGTTTGGGAGCGTTTCAAAGACCGCCGAGGCTCTAATCGCCGCCGGATGAAAATTCAGTGGCAGGTCATCTGAAATATCTGGCGTTCGGCAGCTTGGTCGCACCGCCACATTAACAGGCATCACAAACTACCGTGTTAGCATCAGTATCGTCCTGGGCTTAAAGAAGCTCGGTTCACGTTCCCGGAAAATTTGTTCATCGGGGCGGTAAACACTCTCGATTGAGGGCTTGTTCCACCATGATGGGAAGAACGGTCCCGGAAATGAGAACTGGTGATCTGGTCATCGCAAATAACCCGTACGCCAGCAATATCTTGAATCGGCTCATAAGTTCTTCCAGGGAACGACGACGCAAGTCCCCCGCCAGTCACGACAACAGGCTCGGTCCGTTAGCAGGAACCGTGGAGCTCGAATTTTATCTATGCTGTGAATGGGTATCATCCAAACAATCGATTTTACGAATTGAATGGCGTGATCCATTAGACGAGCATCTTGACGGAAATCAAGTCGTCGATGGCGCGCCCAGTGGTGTAGAGGGGTCAAATGTGTGGCTTTGGAATGTAATGCTTGCATAAGCGGTCGATCAGCCCATTGCATCACCTTGCAATCGTCGACAGCTCGGGGGTTCACCACCAATCGCACTCGGTACAGTCCGCAACGAGCCGCGGTATTGACAGATTCAGACGAGGCGGCCTGGTGACCGCTATTTTGGGGAAACGGCGTACGCTACACGCTGCCACGCGCGCGTTTCGACCTGCGTCCACGCGCGGCGTCATCATCCTACCCTTTGGTGGCCGGTCTCCGAATGCCACCAGGATAATTTACCGGAAAGGACGAGAGCAATGACGCACCTCGATTGCTCGTGCGAAGTGCACGGTGAGCGCGATGACGGCACTGGTAGTCACAGCGTTTATTTGACGTTCGACGACGGTCCGCATCCATTTTGTACACCGGAGATTCTCGATATTCTGGCTGAACACCGGGTGCCGGCAACATTCTTCGTCATCGGCGAGTTCCTGGCCGATCAATCTAAATTGATCCAGCGAATGATTGCAGAGGGACATGAAGTCGCCAACCACACAATGACGCATCCAGACCTGTCTGACTGCGAACCCGACGAGGTGCAACGTCAGATACTCGAGACAAACAGAGCCATAAAAATGGCGTCGCCTCAGGCGGTGGTGCGGCACATCCGGGCTCCTTACGGCATCTGGACCGAAGAAGTGCTCAAGGTTTCGGCGAATGCGGAACTCACTGCCGTGCACTGGTCGGTAGATCCGCGAGACTGGTCTCTTCCCGGGGCCGACGGCATTGTCAATGATGTGCTGCAGTCTGTCCGGCCGGGGTCAATCGTGCTCTTGCACGACGGTTGTCCCTCCAGTGAAATGCAACAAGGAACTGACCGCAGTCTGCGCCACCAGACTATCATGGCGTTATCTAGCATAATTCCAGCTTTGCATGATCGCGGCTTTGTATTCCGCTCGCTTCCTCGGGTGTTCTGATGGATATGCTTGACACAACCAGCACTGTCGCCGTCTCGCTTTATGCACTTCTCTCGACTGCTTATAAAAGCGTGCAGGCCGTTTATTCTCTGCCGACCGATGTTTCATTGGCGTCCCAGAGCTTGGCCGGCTTTGAGGAGCTGCCCAGCGTAGATGTCATCGTGCCAAGCTTCAACGAGGATCCCCGCACGCTTTCGGAGTGCCTGGCTTCTATTGCGGGTCAGGAATACGGGGGAAGGCTGCAGGTTTACCTAGTTGATGACGGTTCCGAAAATCGCGAGGCTTTGCGACCTGTGCACGAGGCCTTCGCACGAGACCCCAGATTCAATATTCTCCTGCTTCCCCAGAATGTTGGTAAACGGAAGGCACAGATCGCCGCGATACGCCGCTCTGCTGGAGATATGGTGTTAAACGTCGACTCCGACACGATCCTCGCATCTGACGTCATCAGGAAGCTCGTGCCTAAAATGCAAGATCCGGCTGTCGGCGCGGCCATGGGACAGTTGACGGCCCGCAACCGAAACGATAGTTGGCTGACCCGTTTGATCGATATGGAGTACTGGCTGGCTTGCAACGAGGAGCGTGCGGCACAAGCTCGCTTCGGAGCCGTTATGTGCTGCTGCGGTCCATGTGCTATCTACCGTCGCTCTGCGCTCGCTTCGCTGCTTGACCAGTACGAATCACAGTATTTTCGGGGAAAGCCAAGCGATTTCGGTGAGGATCGGCATCTCACCATTCTTATGCTGAAGGCAGGCTTTCGAACGGAGTACGTGCCGAGCGCCATCGCAGCGACAGTCGTTCCGAACAAGCTAGGACCGTATCTGCGCCAACAACTACGCTGGGCGCGGAGCACGTACCGGGACACGTTGCTTGGGCTGCGCCTGCTGCCCAACCTCCATCGCTTCCTTACGCTCGACGTTGTCGGACAGAACCTCGGACCGCTGCTTCTGGCACTATCAGTGCTGACGGGGCTCGCACAGCTTGCATTGACGGGCACCGTGCCTTGGTTGGCATCCCTGATGATCGTGGCCATGACGATGATCCACTGCAGCGTTGTCGCGCTCCGGGCCCGCCAACGACGGTTCCTCGGGTTCTCTCTGCATGCATTCATCAATATTTTTCTGCTACTGCCCTTGAAAGCCTACGCGCTGTGCACGCTGAGCAATAGCGACTGGCTGTCGCGCAGCTCTGCTGGCAACTCGAATCAACATCCGGCGACTGATGCGCGCACTACAGAATGTTCTGGACATGCGACAGCGCCTCGAAGGCTCAACCCCGCCCGCGATTCTGCCAGGCGAACGACGTCTGACTGCATGTGCAGCGACGAGTAAGATCTATTTACCGAGGTGAACGAGTTGACACAGAGCGACAATTATCAATTGCTGAATCGGGAACTGGCTGCACCCGATCCATGGGGACTCGACGCCAATCCATTCGAGCGTGAGCGTCACACGCAAATGCTTCGCTTGGCGCTTGCCCAGGGATCCATCTCAAATGCGCTCGAAGTGGGATGCGCTGCCGGCGCATTTACGGTGCAGCTAGCCCCCCACTGCAAACGGCTCACCGTGATCGATGTTGTGCCTCACGCTATAGAAAGATCGCGTCGACGCATGAGGGATTCTCCGCACATCAGCTGGATAGTCTCTGATGTTCAACAGTTTTCACCTGACGAGAGGTTTGATTTGATCGTTGTGGCGGAAGTGCTCTACTATATTGGAGGAATAGCCGAGATGAGAGGGGCTGTTCGGAATTTAGTGCGGATGCTTGCGCCAGATGGATATCTGGTTTTCGGATCGGCGCGCGACGCCAATTGTCGTCGCTGGGGCCACGTTGCTGGTGCTGAGACGGTCCTCGACATGCTGAACGAAACTTTGCTCGAGCTAGAGCGGCTTGAGTGTCGGGGTGGCTCGGTCAACGAAGATTGCTTACTCGCCTGTTTCCGGAATCCGATTTCTGCCTCCTAACGGCCC
The DNA here is from genome assembly GCF_025200795.1 of Rhizobium sophoriradicis. NCBI lineage: Bacteria > Pseudomonadati > Pseudomonadota > Alphaproteobacteria > Hyphomicrobiales > Rhizobiaceae > Rhizobium > Rhizobium sophoriradicis. The sequence goes on along the minus strand of NZ_CP104156.1, from coordinate 330,228 downwards.
CAACCCTCGACGTTCAGACATGGAGACACTATGCGCGTCTGTGGTATAAAAAGACGCGGATGAGATGCCAGGACAGAATTCCGGCTGTTGTCCATCTCGATGAATCTGCACAATTGCAGACCATCCCAGGCACTCTCTCCGTGAAGTCGCCGAGCTACTCTTCGAATGTAACAAGCTCGGGACATTCGGCTGCTCTGCAACACGAGTGCCAATTACCACGGACGAGGCGTTTTCCCGGATGCTGCTGCCAGCCCTTTAATGGAGACGCAATGAACACATACGGTGCGATGGACCAGGAAGAACACAACCAACCGAAGAAATGCCAGTCAACGGCGCCCGACGGTCAGATGAGCGCATGTTCATGTCCGCAATAGATTTTTTCGACGTAAGCAAGACATATGGCGACAAGGCCGTGGTCAACGCGCTATCGTTCCGCGTTTCCCCGGGGCAATGCTTCGGGCTGCTTGGACCGAACGGCGCGGGCAAGAGCACGATCGCACGCATGATCCTTGGCATGACAGCCCCTGATGCGGGGAAGATTACTGTGCTCGGCGTGCCGGTGCCTGCCCAGGCTCGCTTGGCGCGAAAGGGTATCGGCGTGGTGCCGCAATTCGACAACCTTGAGCCTGAATTCACTGTGCGCGAGAATCTGCTGGTCTACGGCCGCTACTTCGGCATGAATACACGCAAAGTCGAGGCGGTCATGCCGTCGCTCCTTGAGTTTGCACGCCTAGAGAGCAAGGTGAATGCGCGTGTGTCTGAACTTTCAGGCGGCATGAAGCGGCGCCTGACGCTAGCGCGTGCGTTGATCAATGACCCCCAGCTACTTGTCATGGACGAGCCGACCACCGGTCTCGACCCGCACGCGCGCCACCTGATCTGGGAGCGCCTGCGTTCCCTGCTTACGCGCGGCAAAACGATCATCTTGACCACCCATTTCATGGAAGAGGCCGAACGGCTATGCGATCGACTCTGCGTACTCGAAAGAGGTCGCAGCATTGCCGAAGGGCGTCCGCATGACCTGATCGATGAACTGATCGGGTGCGAAGTCATTGAAATCTACGGCGGCGATCCGCATGAATTGGAATCGCTGGTCGGGCCATATGCCGATCGCGTCGAAATTAGCGGCGAGACCCTTTTTTGCTATGTGTCTGACCCGGAGCAGGTGCGTGTGCGGTTGCGGGAGCGCGCGGGCTTGCGCATTCTCCAGCGTCCGCCGAATCTTGAGGATGTGTTTTTGCGGTTGACCGGGCGCGAGATGGAGAAGTGAACGATGGGTGAAGGTTGTGCCGCGGCTCTGCCCGCCAACGCTTTTAACTGGATTGCGATATGGCGACGCAACTATCTGGCATGGAAGAAAGTAGCACTTGCGTCAATTGTTGGAAGTCTGGCCGATCCTATGATCTACCTTTTTGGCCTCGGCCTTGGCCTCGGAATTATTGTGGGTCGCGTTGACGGCACAACCTACGTTGCGTTCTTGGCGGGCGGCATGGTGGCGACAAGCGCGATGACCTCAGCGACGTTCGAGACGATTTACGCGGCCTTTACGCGAATGCACGCCCAACGCACCTGGGAAGCCATGCTCTACACACAAATGACACTTGGGGACATCATCCTGGGTGAGTTGGCATGGGCAGCGAGCAAGGCATTTCTTGCCGGTACGGGAATCATAATCGTCGCCACCATGCTAGGCTATGCGACGTGGCCATCAGTCGTCTATGTGCTGCCAGTTATCATGCTCACTGGATTTGCATTCGCGAGCCTTGCGATGGTAGTCACGGCCCTTGCGCCCAGTTACGAGTATTTCATTTTTTACCAGACGCTCGTCCTGACACCAATGCTGTTCTTGTGCGGCGCGGTGTTTCCAATCGCGCAACTGCCCCAGGCCTTTCAGCAGGTAGCGCAGTTCTTGCCTCTAGCGCATGCGATCGACCTCATACGCCCGGCAATGCTTGGGCGCCCCGCGGGTAGCATGGGCCTGCATATAGGCGCGCTTTGCATCTACGCGATTTTGCCGTTCTTCCTGTCGGCAGCGCTGTTGCGTCGGCGCCTGATGTCTTGACGCTACTCGCCACCACGCCATGAGGGGTATTGCGATGCAGTATCTTGAAAAGACCCGCAGAGCTCTGAAGATAATCATCATAGTCCGGGAACAAATGAACCCGTGTCGGCGCCGGTGAGACGATGCAGGTTTGTCGCTCTGCAACTGGCCGAACTCGGAAGCAAACACTCTTCAGGAAAATCCGGCTTGTATCAGGAGAAAAGCAAATGAAGGTCATCTCAATCGCTACGGCGCTCTTTGCTCTGGCGTGTCCCGCGAACGCGTTCGAAAACAAAGCGGTCGCGGCTACGCTTATCTTAAGGACCGATCGTACGATTGCTGGTCAGCCCATCATCGTTCCACGGAAGAATGTCGAGGTCATCGCTTCGATTTATGAGATTGCGCCCGGTGCGACGTTGCCAATTCATCAGCATCGCTATCAGCGCTATGGCTATGTGCTTTCGGGGGAGATCACGGTCACCAATACAGAATCTGGGAAAGAAAGCATTTTCACGGCAGGAGATTTTATCGTCGAGTCCTGGGGCATATGGCATAAAGGGGCGAACAACGGCACCGAGCCGGTAAAGCTGCTCGTGATCGATCAGGTGGAAAAGGGCAGTGAGAATGTTCTGCCGCAAAAATAAAGACGTTGAGGTATTACCGGAGGGCAATCTGGCGCCACGGCTCGGATGTGGTGAACCCGTCCCATATTAGGGGTTGGTTTGCCGCTCCTTGCTAATGTCGATTGGAGCTGCGTGAACCTTCGACTTGAGTCGTCGACAAACTGTCGAGGAGGTTGTTTCATTGGTCGGTTGAACGGCGGGCGTAGGAGAGCATCTGTCCAGTTCCTCCATACTTGGTCGTCAGTCAGCGCGGCTGTTGGGCCAGCGGCGACAGGATCATCAATCATCCGTGAGACTGTAGCGGCGGCGTTTCAAAGAGGCTCCTCATTCCGACGCCATGAATCACGCCGAACGACAAAACCACGAAAGGTTGCTAGGAAATCCTGAGACGTCTCATTACCTCATGGGGCGAAGGCATGCGGGATGCTTCCTGGCATAGCACGTCCCGCATCCAGAGGCTTGCCTGATCACTATTGTGAAGCGCGGGCCATTGGAGGGCCTGTGTGAACGCGGGCAAAGGTAGCGGAAGGTCGGCGATCCGCAGGGGTATTGTCTTTTCGAGCTGCTTGACCAGGCGTAAGGGCATTGTCGCTATGCGCTCGGTCCCTGAAAGCATGAACGGAACCATGCTGAAGCCCTGCACGACTACTTCGACATGTCTCTTAAGCCCGTGCCCAAGCAAACACCATTCCTCGATGGAAGCAGCGTTCCCAAACTTCACCACAACGTGTCCCATCGACATATACCTCTCGAGTGTAAGTTGCTCCGAGAGTAGCTTGTTCGAGCGGCAGCCCACGCACACGAGGGTCTCCTCGAATAACGCCACCTTAGGATGTGCGCGCGACATGAGCAATTCCGGAAAGATGAGAAAATCGGCGTCACCGCGCCGCAAGTAATCATCGTAGTTATCGGCGATCGGCAGCAACTCGAAGCTGACGGCGGGCGCTTCTCGGGCGACACGCGTCACGACCTTTTCAAAAAAAACGAGTGCGGCGTAATCGGAAAGAATGACTCTGAAGCAGCGATCCGATTGAGCAGGGCAAAACGGATCCCAGGATATGATCGAAACCTGGATGTGAAGCAGAGCCTCGCGGACCGAAGGCGCGAGCCGCTCCGCACGCGGGGTTGGAACGAGTTCGCGACCGACCATGGTAAAAAGGTCGTCATTGAAATAGGTGCGTAACCTGCCGACGGCCGCGCTCATGGCCGGTTGGCTCAAGTTGATGCTGCGCGCTGCCGCCGTGAGGTTACGCTCGGTCATCAAGGCGTCGAGTGCGACGAGGAGATTCAGATCAAGGCCCTTGAACCGCATGTCTTCATCCATAGCGAGGTGGCGAGATAAAAGGTGAAAAGGCTTGGTCTCGCAGTGCGGCGCCACGAGAGATCAGCAAGCAAAGGGTCGCCTAAAATTGAGAAAGTATCGATGTTCCAGCCGCCGTGGCTTTGATGGTCTTACTGCTACCTTCAACCGACACGATTCAGTGGTGCCTGATCATTCTGGCGAGTAGCAGTGTTTTCCGAGGATAAAAGTTTCGGTCTGCGACGTCGATCACTTCGGCGCCTTCAATATGTACTTCGGGGGGTAAGACGCACTCGTAGCACTCACCTTCTTCGGCAGGAGTATCTTGGCAATTGAAGTCTTGAGTGTGCTCCGCTGAATGGGCTTTGTCAGCACCATTCAGGTTTGCGCGGGGGTCACTTGCCGCCGGGCCACAATCTTGGTTACGATCATCTGCTGCAAGTGACGGCCCGGCCCGCAATGTCAATGCGAGCAACGCTGCAACGATGACGTAGTAACCAATAACCTTCATGAGACGTTTCCTTTCTTCGGCTAAGGCCAGGCGATACCAGGTAGGATTGATGCCATTCCCGCCGCCAGTGCTTCGGGGCTACAGGCGTTGTTGGATTGGTTGAGAGCCTTTCAACGGATCATACCCGGTGGAGTGGAGACGGCCGTCTATGGAGCATCCGCGAAAATTGGTGAAATCTATTGTTTAAATGCGAGTCATCCATTTGATGCATGTAGACGACGTCTTGCCTGCCCGAACCAACAAGTGTCGCCAAACCCACTGTTTTCAGGGGCGCCTTTTCACCCAGTCCTTCTATCCTCAGTGGGCTTGCGCATGTCGTTGCCGCCATCCCCTTCATCCGGGATAGCAAAGGGCGCCGCGTGCGGGAGGGACACCCCTGCGTCTCCCGTCAGGCTACGACATTTTGTTCGATCGGCTGCCTTGTATGGAGAAGACCGGATTCCTGACGTTTCAGTGTCATCGTTTTGCAATGAGATAGAGGTAATGGCCGCAAGCCAGCTGGGTCGACCACGTTTGGCTTCCATCACGGAACGTCGCCATTAGCTTTCGACGTTCATTTCGAATGATCGTAGCGTGATGAACAAGTCGGTCCACCGCGGCAAGCGTCATGGCCGGGTCCGGAAAGACTCGGTTCCATTCTCCAAAGGGCTGATTGGCGGTGATGATGATGGAGCGCCGCTCATATCTTGGGAGATGAGTTCGAAGAGCACGCGGGTTTCGGCCTGGTCCTAGTGACGTAGGCCAGGTCGTCGAGGATAAGCAGATCGAACTTGTCGAGCTTTGCGACGGCGGATTCGATCTGGAGTTCACGCGGTACGACCTGCAGTTTCTGGACGAGGTTGGTCGTGCGAGTGAACAGCACCCGCAACCGTTCTCGATCAGCGCGAGGTCGAGGGCCGCGGCGAGATGGCTCTTTCCGCCGCCCGGCGGACCGAACATGAGGATATTGGCACCTTTCGCGACCCAGCTGTCGCCAGCGGCAATGGCCATGACCTGGGCCTTGGAGACCATAGGGACTGCATCAAAATCAAAGCTGTCGAGCGTCTTTTCCGGTGGCAGGTTTCGCCTGGGCAAAATACGCCGACGCTTTGCGCAGAATCTCGTTGGCCTGACGAAGCTCGCGGCTCTCCCGCTCAAGAGCCTTCATAATCTCGGCGACATCGTTCGGCCGGCCTGCTCGCTTACCGCTATCGACCTCGGTCTTCTTCACCCATTCGTGTAGCGTGCGTGGCCGGCGAGCAGCCGATCTGGGCCGCGATAGATGAAGCGGCAGCCCACCGCGCGGGGTGCTCGGCTTCGTGATCCAGCACCATGCGGATGGCACGCTCACGGACTTCAGGCGAGAATTTGTTCGTTGTCTTGCTCATATCGGCTCCAATCTCTCATGAGTTGAAGCCTCCGGCAAACTCGGCGCGGTTCTTGAATCCCAAAAAGGGAACCGGCTATAGGCTTGTGTTTTTCAGCAAAACGTCACCCTCCACTCCTCGGGGATACTCAACTACCATCTGGAAGGAAGGTAAGAGCTCAAGAATGGCGCGCAGGGGAAGCTGGCCTTCATAAAGCTCATGATCACTATCCTCAGTATATATGTAACGCGTTCTCATCAGGATCTGATTGCCACCGGCAATAACGTCGGCCTCGGCTCCCTGCACATCCATCCAGATGAGATCTATATTCTCTAGGCCAGCTTCGCTGCACCAGTCATCCAGCCTCCTAGTCTCAACCGAAATCGGAGGGTCAAACCGAACCCACTCGTACTCAGAAAGATGGTTCTTGGGACGGCGTATCGAGCCCGAGAGATCCCATTCCTTAGCGCTGTCATTGCCATTGCTGGGATGAAACTCGATCATCCCGTTTCGGTCGCTGATCGCAACCTCGGATAGCCTCATCCGATCCCGATCAGAACCCATTTTCTCCTTGAAGCGTGCAGCGGCTCTGGGGTCTGGCTCAAAGCAATAGAGCTGGGCGCTCGGAAGAAGGCGCAGAAAGCGTTGAGCATCGCTTCCGTCATTGCACCCAATGTCAAAGATTACAGGGTTAGGCTTATCGAGAAGCGAAACGATCTGTCGATGTACGTTTAACTCACACACCGGATCCATCACAGTCTCCTTAACTTTTCGAAGTGCCCCTGCTGAACGAGCTCGGGCAGGATATCACTGAAATACCGAGCCATTTGGCCCTTCTTTCGACATGGTTGTTGACGCGTCGCCGTGCGATTAGGTGGGCACGGCGCATTGTCGGTCGCGGGCTTTGTTATTCGCGAGTTTGTTTGGCGTAACGAAGCGACCCCAAGCTATGCTGAAAGCCCACTAGTCACCGAGGCCTCAGCGGGGACGGATACCTGTGATTTGCGGCCACGTACCGGGCTTAAGCATATGCAACGCTGCTCCCAAATCTGCCGAAGTTCATTTAGGAAAGTCTCACGACTACCTGAAACAGGCGCGATTCCATCCAAAATGTCGCCAACCAGGGCTTCTCCCTCAATCCTAATTAGCTGTTCAAACAACCCCGGTGAAATACGCACGGCCTGCAGGCTGGAGGCGCCTGTGCGGATCTCACATACAGTCTCTTGCCGATCCAGGGTGGAATATGCACGCGCCTGATGGAGACTTGCGTAAGGTGGCAAGGAAACTGCTAGTTTATTCCACTCCTCCATCGTTGAGATTCGCTTCTTGACGAGAAATGGACCGATGACAAGTGCATCCAGGTCGGTCGTCAAAAAAGTCGTTACGGCATCCCTAACCGAATCCACTACCGGCTCGGCGTTGTTGTTAAACGACGTGTTGAGCAAGATCGGAACGCCGGTTCGCTTCCCGAAAGCATTGATTAGCTCCCAATATGCGGGATTTGTCTCGCGTGACACTGTCTGCAAACGAGCCGTACCATCTACGTGCGTGATGGCGCCTAGCGAACTACGCTTGGGTTCGCGCACAGACACTACGAAATTCATAAAAGGAAATTTGCGCAAGGTACCTGGCAGATCAAAAAATTCCACGGCGTCCTCCTCCAATACCGAGGGAGCAAATGGGCGGTAGCCTTCCCGCTTCTTGACCATCATATTAATTCGATCCTTGTTTGACGCCGGCCTCGGATCAGCAAGAATACTCCGGTTGCCTAGCGCCCGTGGACCGAACTCCGAACGCCCCTGCACCCAGGCGATCACGGCGCCATCCGCAATCCAATCGGCTGCTTTGCCTGTCACGTCATCACTCCGTTCAATTTCGAGATGCTGGCCCCAAGCAAAAAGTTCCTCCTCCACGCTTCCTTCGCTCTCCAGGTCGGGTCCCCAATAGACGTTTTGCAAACGCTCACGAGGTGCCGGATGCCCCAGATCATGAGACGCCATCAATGCGGCGCCTAGTGCGCAGCCAGCGTCATGGGCAGCCGGTTGCACGAAGATGTCGTCAAACATCCCCGAGTACAGCAGCTTGCCATTCAAAGTGCAGTTGTGAGCCACTCCTCCGGCCAAACACAGTCGTTCGATGCCCGTAACCTTGGTGTAATGCCGTAGGACGTGGAACACGATCCGTTCCAGTGCTTCCTGCAGTGAAGCACTCACATCTTTATGCTGCTGCGTGAACGGCATGCCTTTCTGGCGTATTTGAATGTTACTGAGCAACGTAGGACCAACTCGGTCGAGATGGACCCGATAACCACCGTCGTCTAGGAGTTCGTAAAATTGTTCGAAGATCTCGCGGTACGAAGCGGGATTGCCGTAAGGTGCCAGACCCATGATCTTATATTCATCGAACGCGCCATAACCTAGGTAGCGGATCGTTTCCAAGTATAGCAGCCCTAGAGAATCATTCTCCGGAAATGTCACGAGTGGCTCAATCTCCGTGCTGGAACCAATCGCCAAAAGCCCCGAAAGAAAGTCTCCACCGCCGTCAATTGAGAGGACCAAACTTCGCTCGAAGCCCGACATGAAAAACGAGCTCACCGCGTGCGACATATGGTGGCTCACGAACGACACACGTGAGGGATCAATTTCGGCACCAAATTCTTGCCCGAGTAATCCGCACAACAACAGTCTCGCGTCCGGTATTGGGGTACTTGGGTGAGAGAGGCGCACGCGCTCGAGCACAGCGTTGCAATAGGCCTCGGTCGCATAATACGCGATGCGGTCGATGTCGCTCAGGTGAACTGCAGATTCCGAGGCAATCCGCCCCCGCATTCCGAAATGATGCCGCCCCCCAATTCCGAGAATTAACCGCCCCCTTGTTCCGAGATGATGCCGCCCCCTCATTGGGGCTGTTTGTCGGGGTGTCCTGCTGGTGAGACGTTCTTCCTTTCAGTTGCTCGAGAGGAAGGAACGCGATGCCAGCGGAGAGACTAAAGATGCGGCGTGTCCGCGAGATTCTGAGATACAGATTTGAGGAAGGCCTTGGCCACAAGTCGATTGCGGTGCGCGTTGGTACGGCGCCCTCGACGGTGCGCGAGACGTTGCGCCGTTTGGAGCGTGCCGGACTTTCCAGGCCTTTGGGCGACGATGTCAGCGATGCGGTGTTGGAGGCGGCTCTCTATAAGGCTGCCGGCACGAAGACCGGTCACCGTCGCAGTGTCGAGCCGGATTGGGCGCATGTTCACCGGGAGCTGAAGCGCAAGCATGTGACGCTGCAGATCCTCTGGGACGAGTATATCGGCCTTCATCCCGATGGATATCGCTACAGCCGCTACTGTGATTTGTATCGCGCTTGGGCGGTGAAGCTGCCGGTGACGATGCGCCAGGATCATGCGGCTGGCGAAAAGCTGTTCGTCGATTATGCCGGCGACACAGTGACGGTGGTCGTCGACAGATTGTCGGGAAAGACGCGACAGGCGCATCTGTTCGTTGCGGTGTTGGGGGCATCGAGCCTGTCATTTGCACACGCCCGCTGGAGCGAAACACTTCCCGACTGGATTGAGTGCCACCTGCTGGCGCTTGAGGCGTTTGGTGGCGCGCCGGCATTGCTTGTCCCTGACAACGCCAAAGTGGCCGTGATCAAGGCCTGCCATTTTGATCCGCAGGTCAATCGCACCTATGCCGGGATGGCAGCTCACTACGGAAGCTCTGTTCTTCCGACGCGACCACGCCGGCCGCGGGACAAGGCGAAAGTGGAGGCAGCGGTTCGCATTGTCGAGCGCTGGTTGCTTGGCCGAATGCGCCACCGCGTCTTCTACAGCCTTGCCGACGTCAATGCGGCAATCATGGAATTGCTCGCCGATCTCAACGACACCCGTGTTCTGCGTCGTGTCGGGCGCACAAGGCGACAGTTGTTTGAAGAGATCGACTATCCGGCCCTGCGGCCGCTTGCCGTCGAACGATACGTCTTTGCTGAATGGAAGATACGCCGGGCTGGGCTCGATTATCATGTCGATATCGACAAGCACTATTACTCCGTGCCCTATCGTTTTGCCCGTGAGCAAGTCGAGGCACGCATCACCGCCAATACCATCGAGATCTTCTACAAGGGCGAGCGGATTGCCGCCCACCGGCGTTCGAGCGGCAATGGCAAGCACACGACAACTCCCGAGCACATGCCATCATCCCATCGCCGCTTTGCCGACTGGACGATAGAGCGCATTAGCCGCGAGGCGTCGGCAATCGGATCGGACGTTGCATTGCTCTGCGAGCGTATTCTCGCTGATCGGCCGCATCCGGAACAGGGCTACAGAGCCTGCCTGGGCATTATCCGCCTCGTCAAAGCATTCGAACGCGAGAGGGTCAACGCGGCCTGCGGCCGAGCATTGGAAATCGGCGCTCGAACCTATGGATCGGTGCGCTCCATTCTCGACAATCACCTCGACCGATCTTCGTCATCAAGCACAGCATCACCCGAGCCGATCAATCACTCCAACATCCGCGGCCCCCGCTATTACCACTGAGGAGACGACATATGCTTGCACATCCCACCCTTGATAAATTGAATGCCATGGGCCTGACCGGCATGGCCAAGGCGTTCAACGAACTGATCAGCAACGGCGAGAGCGAACAACTCTCCCATGCCGAATGGCTCGGGCTGCTGCTCGAACGAGAATGGAGCTCGCGCCACGATCGCAAGCTTGCCGCCCGTCTGCGGTTTGCCAAACTGCGCCACCATGCTGTGCCTGAGGATGTCGATTACCGCAGCGAGCGCGGTCTCGATCGGGCGCTGTTCATGAAGCTGATCGGCGGCGACTGGATCGATGCCCACGACAACCTCGCGATCTGCGGGCCATCTGGCGTCGGAAAAAGCTGGTTGGCCTGTGCGCTCGGGCACAAGGCTTGCCGCGATGATCGCTCGGTTCTCTATCAGCGCGTGCCGCGGCTGTTTGCCAATCTTGCTCTCGCTCACGGCGATGGCCGCTATGCAAGGCTGCAGCGAACCCTCGGGCACGTCCAGCTCTTGATCCTCGATGACTGGGGTCTGGAACCGCTCAACGAGCAGGCTCGCCACGACCTTCTGGAGATCCTCGAGGATCGCTACGGCCGCCGCTCGACAATCATTACCAGTCAGCTTCCGGTATCAGCCTGGCATGAGATCATCGGCAACCCAACCTACGCCGATGCCATCCTCGATCGCCTCGTTCACAACGCCCATCGCATAGACCTATCCGGGGAAAGCTTGCGGCGAAATCAGCGCCGGAAATCTTGACTCGCTACACGAATGAACTGACAACAATCACTGCCAGCAGGACCCCAGCCTCAGGGGGGCGAGATCATCCCGGAATCCCGGGGCGCAATCATCTCGGAACAAAGGGGCGGCTTCATCGGAATCGGCAGGTGAACACCTGCAGATGCGAGGCAATATTGAATCGAACGCGTTGGTAACTTGTTGGAGTGCTTGATCCGGTTAAGGCGCTCCTCCTCGACCGCCGCTATCACTCGCCCGTCGCGAACGAGAACCGCAGCCCCATCGTGCATAAAGGTGTTCGGTAGATCGAACGAATTTTCGTAGACTCTGCTTAGACCGCCACTGAGCCCTAGACACAGCATGTTGCTCTCCAGTTCGTTTCGAAAGGTAGGTCGCTCTGGTCTGGCCACCGGCTTTCGCAGTTTCATAGGGTGGCGCTTGACAGTGCAGCTAGAGCTCACGGGTCGAAGCCGAAATCAGATCGTGACCGGATCGGTGAGATTGCCGACAATCGGCGCTAACAGAGCCCCAGACCGAAGCATTTGCGGCAGTAACGCCGCGTAACGTATCCACATTACCCAGTCCTTCATCTTTCCGCCCGACAGCCACAACGACGTTTGGTGGTCGCTGCAAAGGTCGCAGACCGTATCCTTGCAGCGGCGAGTGCGCCTGCGTTGGCTCCGAGGCATAGCACACAGAATTCCGCCGCCGGCCTCCGTCATTCGCATATGCGCCAGCACCGAACTCAGCTCCCACGCGGTGGGGCCGCCATTGATAATCACGTCGAACGGCGCCCACGGCGTGAGAACCGATCTGCAACAAACGCTAGAAGGGGAAGCAGTAGAAAGATGACCAGCGCGCGGTGAAGACGAATAGGAGGCGGCATCGACCGGGGCAAAAGTGCGTCCCGTGAGAGCCCACTGAAACGTCGAGAAGCAACGACCAAGATTCTACCCGATCACGTCGAGCGCAAGATAACGATCGAGACCAGGCAGCAGACCGACTGCCTCATCTCGTTTTCCCAGCACAGTCTCCACGGCACCCGAGGACCCATTTTAAGAACTCCGAATTACGGCTTTTACAAAACGCTTCTTCAGCGTCTTCTAATGGCAACCGTTTCGATCAGTAAAATCGATTGTTTGGATGGAATGCATTCACGAAAACGATGGCGTGACTCAGCAGTGAAGCGAGCGGCGACCCCATCCTTCTCTCTATGGCGGCCGTGTGCAAGGCAGATCCGCCTGTGACATTCGACCGACAAACTCCTCGTGTCTTGTCATAAAAGCAACACTCCTTCGCTACTCTTGTTTCAGCCGACAAAGCCAAGCCGCATGTTCGTCTCGGCACATCAATGAGCCTAATGGCGGCGCTAGCTGCAAGGAAACTGCGTTCGGTCTTGGTCAGCACCGCCGCTGCGAGTGCCGCGAAACGTGGGCCAAGCGCTTCAACATTTTCCCCGGCGTAAGTGCGCAGCATCTGGTCTTTGAAGCGCCAGCCGACGAAGGAGAAGCCTGGGTTGGTGCGCGGCTCCTTCACCACTTTAGGGACCGGGACGATAAATCGGCAGAGGCCGCGGTAACTCCAAAAAATAATGCGGCGCTAAAAAATTGGCCTCAGGCTAGACCGTGGGTATAGACTGGTAGTCCGGTAGGCGCTATTCGTGCTGTTCCAGCATAACATCAGCCACCCCGTGGATTCTCCAAGGCCTCTTATATTGAAAAAAGTGCAACGCAGTTTTGCCGTCGAGTACAAGAACGGCAGGCGAAAACTTGATGCCAGATCGAACTCGATCTGGGGCAATGTGGATCTAAAGTCAGTCGCGCGCGATCTAGAGGAAGAGGCATTGCCTTTTCTGTCAGGTAGCTCTCAGAGTGGCAAACCCGACAGCGAAATGTCTTTGCCGGAACAAGATCAGGCCGAGCAGTTGTTGACAGCGCCTCTCGGGCCGTCGACAACTGCATCAGATACACAGGAGATGAGCATGGCCGACGAGACTAATACGACAACCAAGGTCGATGGACAGACCGTTGTCGAAACGCCTAATGCGCCGAAGAAACAGCGCAAACCGCGCGCCAAAAAAGTCGCGGCACTCGAGACCGCGTTAGCTGACGCTACGGCAGAGCCGGCAGCTGCGCTGGCCGGGGACGGTGGTGTGAAGAGGAGAGGGCGCAAGACAAAGGCTATCGAAGCCACGGCGAGCGCCAAACGCGCACCTGTGCGCCGTGCTCCAAAGGCTGTGCAGGCAGCGCCGGCTGCCCCGATGACGGCGAGCGATGAAATGGCAGACCTTTTGCAGTTGGAAGAGGAAAATCAGCGGCTGCGCAAGCTTCTTGCTGGAAAACTTCGCGCTGAAAATGAAGATCTGCGCAAACGGCTCAAGCTCGATTGATATAAGCAGCCGGTCAATAAGCGACCGGATCTACATTCTTATCGAGACAAACAATTCGGCAACGGTAATGCTGTTGCCGGACCCCAAACTCACTGCCTGCTTGCGGGATAAAACGCGAGGTCGGATAGATGGCGTCTCCCTGGAAACTTCTTGCCCGACTGATCTCACCGGGTCGCGAACAAAAGCGAGAAAACGGCTCGGACCAGAAGGTTACGCCGGACACATTGGCCATTGCCGGTCCGACCGAAACGCCTGCCGAGAAGAGCCTGATAAGCGCCGTTCGACCGGCAAGCGAGGGGCCTCCCCGTCACGGCCATTCTCCTGCAATTTCCACCGAGTTTGTTGTTTCTAAGGAAGTCGGAATCGGTGGCCACGATCAGGTCGAAGGCCAAGATGCCAAAAACGTTGAGGCGGCCGATCCACCTCCATTCGGCGGGCTTAGTACCGACATCGCCGCTGGGCACGATGCTACGAGGCTCGAGCGAACTCTCGAGGTCGCCCCGCGTAAGAAGGCATCAGCCGCGATTGCAAACGCTGCCCCGGCAGTTCACACTGCGGACCAGATGAGCCTCGACGAAGACATCAGGGTGCTCAGGAGGCAGCTAGCCAGAAAGCTAAGGCTGCAAAACGCGCAGTTGAGAACAATGCTGGAGCGGTTTGAACGGTGACCTGTCGCAGTGCAACAACCTGTCGCCCTGGGCATGTAGTGGAGCCAGCGGCAGCATCACCTGTGTACGGCAAGGACAAATAATTGGGGTCCGAACACGGTCCCATTTCGTCGAGATCAACGACAAGAGTGTTTAGGCCATGTTCTAGGCATTTAACCGCGCTCGATCGCCACCGTGAACATCGAGCCTGCCGCAGGTTTCCTGGATGCGCGTCTCCGCCGCCTGCGCAATCGAAGCCGCATTGGTGGCGTCAAGCTGAACTGTCCGGGCGTCTGGTCCGTTTTGAACGAAGGTGTCGCCTGCTTCAAGTTGGCGCGCGCAACCGAGCCGGTGAAGCCGTGCTGCGCCAGACCTTTCACGATATTTGACGGCGGATTTCTTTGCCAGTGGCGAGAGCTGAACTGTGACGCGATCGAGACCGACACATGCCATGGACTGCGAATTCAGCGATCGATTTAAAATCGAGCAATTGGGGGCTTGCCTCCTGCCTAACATCTCGACGAACTCGAGCTCGATTAAGTGATCACTCCAAGGTCCTCCGTTTGCCAGTCTAGATCGGCTGGCGGCCAAGATAAGCATCGAACGCGGCAGCGACATGGCGAAGGGCAGAGCGACGTTCGTGCCGCACACGGACTAAACCGTTGTCAAACTCAACGATCCCATCCTCAGCCAGAATCTCTAGCTGCTTAGCTGAACTCACTAGATGGGTCTGATCAAATCCCTGAGCCGTACAGATTGCTGATATGTCCGCCTCCAAGTAGCACATGAGCTGTTCGATGATTGCAGCTCTTACGCGATCCTCGGTAGCTAAACGGTAGCCCCTTGAGATCGCCAAGCGGCCGGATGCTATGTGCCGGTTATAACAGCTTTGCGTGAGATCGTTTTGAACGTAACCGTCGCCGCAACGACCAATGGCGGACGCGCCCAAACCGATGACAGTTGAGCAGGTTTCGGCAGAGTAACCAAGCGAATTTCGGCGCAGACGACCAGCTCTCTGTGCTATTGCAAGCTCGTCATCCGGCAAAGCAAAATGGTCGAGACCAATTTGCAGATAGCCTGCTGCAACTAACGTATCGGCCATGGCTGAGGCCTGCTCAGCTCGCGCGGCTATATCGGGCAGTGCTGCTGTGTCAATCAAGCGCTGATTTTTTCGAAAAGATGGAACGTGGGAATAACCGAAAACCGCGAGGCGGTCGGGACGCATCGCAATAGCTAACATAGCGCTCTCGAGACAGGACTGGACGGTTTGGTTCGGCAAACCGAACATCAAGTCGAAATTGATACGCCTGACCCCATGCAGGCGGAGGTTTTCGACGGCGGTCATCACTTGCGCCTCGCTCTGAATCCGGTTGATCGCTTTTTGTACGACGGGATCGAAGCTCTGCACACCGACGCTTGCGCGATTCACACCGGTTCTTTCTAGGGCTTCGGCCATATCGGTGGT
Organism: Rhizobium sophoriradicis; assembly: GCF_025200795.1. Taxonomy (NCBI): domain Bacteria; kingdom Pseudomonadati; phylum Pseudomonadota; class Alphaproteobacteria; order Hyphomicrobiales; family Rhizobiaceae; genus Rhizobium; species Rhizobium sophoriradicis. The sequence continues at coordinate 314,659 of NZ_CP104156.1, read as the reverse complement.
GAACGTGCGCGGGTCGACCTCAACGGCAATGGTTGCACCTCGCTCAAGCGCAAAACGGCCGCGCAGGAGTTCCATTAGCGACAGGAAGTCTGCCGATGGCATAATGGTCGGGGATCCGCCGCCAAAGTGCACGTCACCCACGGAGAGTGCCTGCGGCACTTGCTCGGCGACCAGGCGGATTTCCTCGCGCAGCATTGCTAGATAATCGGTTATCAAAGTGTCCCGACGAGTGATGCTAGTCGGAAAACCACAATACCAGCACATCGAGCGGCAGAATGGAATGTGGAGATAGAGCGAGACAGCGTCATCAGTTCCCTGGCTTCTCAGCCATTGCTCATAAGTGTGGGCGCCGATTTCTGGAGAAAACTCCTGTATTGTTGGGTAGATAGTATACCAAGGCAACTGCGCCCCGCTATTTGTGTTCGGAACGAAAATCGACGACGGTGCGCGCAAAGACTTTCGCCTGCAGTCCGTGTCACGTTCACATACAATATTTGACACGTTTTTTTCCTTCGAAAGCGTGGTCCTATTGGGCACATGCCACGCCCGGAATGGACTTGATGTTCGATTTGACGTCGCATTCGGAAAGGGCCTTCGGCTCATCGCCAGGCTCGTCGCCGCTCGTTGCGACGCTGAGGTGCTTCTTGCGGCGCTTCGCCGCCTTGTCTGGATATTGCGCTAATACTTCCGCAATGAGCTGTTCATGCAAAACGCTGTCATTCTCGTAATCAAGGCTCATGGGCCCCTGCCCCCTTTCAAGGTTCGGGTTAGGTCGTCGTCGCCGAAGCGGCTTTCTTGGAAGGACGCGCTGGCGCAAGGGCCAGCGCGTCCTGTCGACAGCGGCAGTTATTGAGCCGCAACCACCGCTGACTCCTTGGCCTGTAGTTCGGCCAGCATCTGCTCGTCGCTCTTCATGATGCCGAAGTCGAGCAGCATGTCTTCGAGCTCTTCCATGGTAATCGGGGTCGGAATGGTCCCTTGGCCCGAATTGGCATGGATCTTCTCGGCTAGCGCCCGATATTCCCCGGCCTGCTTGGAGTCCGGCGCGTACTGGATCACCGTCATCTTCCTGAGCTCGGCGTGCTGGACGATGTTGTCACGCGGCACAAAGTGGATGAGCTTGGAATTGAGCCTGGCAGCCAGCGCCTCGGAGAGGTCGAGCTCGCGGTCCGTCTGGCGCTCGTTACAGATCAGGCCGCCGAGCCGCACGCCGCCGGAATGGGCATATTTCAGGATGCCCTTGGCGATGTTGTTGGCGGCATAGAGCGCCATCATCTCGCCGGACATCACGATGTAGATCTCCTGGGCCTTGTTCTCACGGATCGGCATCGCAAAGCCACCGCACACCACATCGCCGAGCACGTCATAGGAGACGTAGTCGACATCGTCATATGCACCGTTCTCTTCAAGGAAATTGATCGAGGTGATGACGCCGCGCCCGGCGCAGCCGACGCCCGGTTCCGGACCGCCGGACTCCACGCACTTGATGCCTTTGTAGCCGGCCTTGAGCACGTCCTCGAGCTCAAGGTCTTCCACCGAACCTTCCTGCGCTGCCAGATGCAGAACCGTGTCCTGTGCTTTGGCGTTCAGGATCAGCCGGGTGGAGTCGGCTTTCGGGTCGCATCCGACGATCAGGATCTTCTGCCCGAGGTCGACAAGCGCTGCGAGCGTATTTTGGGAGGTGGTGGACTTGCCGATCCCCCCTTTGCCGTAAAATGCGATTTGACGCAAATCTGACATATCGCCTTCCTTCTTTCGTTCCATCCATCGCTGAGTAAAAGGCAGGCAGCTCGCGCCGCCTCGCATGGCAATCTTCAAAACCCGTGCCATGTGGGCAGCAGCATATAAAACAGTTGTTTTGCTGATCTTCAGCTATTTAATTCCAAACTTTCGAAGGCGGGATCGACAAACTCTTGTCTCGAAACCGCCAAACTGGACGAAGCGGCTGCGAGGTCTTGTCGGTTGGAAATCGCTTGCGTCAAAGATCAACAAATCTCGTCCGTATCCTTACATCTCAGGCGAGGGACAGAAGTAGTGTGGCAAGTCGTAGAGCCAAACAGATCGGTACCGCATTGACGGCCGATCGGCTTCGCACCGCGCGTCGGAATTAAGGCCGGATGATCAGCAGAACGCATATGAAGGCACAGTAGAGATTGTCGCTTACAACAAGCTCGCTGTTATGCTGTCTCCATGAACAAATAGGAGGAATGCCGACAGCTTGGCAGCTGCAGTCTTGCAGGCCCGGATTGTTCCGCCATTGGCGAGATTGACAACGGAGCCGGTTTCGATCGTCAGCGGGCCAAATTCTGGAGGAAATGCTCGAAGGCTACAGCAAAGATCGTGAGCGAGCTATCAAGTTAAAGCGCTAGTCGCGGATGCTTTTTCCGGCCGCACGCTCAGCTCCGACAAATTGTAGATCGCGTAGTCGAATATGGCGAAGAGCTTAAGGCAATTTTAGTAGGCGCTATAGAATGGACCGATGATCATTATCCGACGACGACATCACCGCTCATATTTAGGAAAGTGGCATTTGCGCGTGCCCGCACAGTCGCAACATCGGGAGCAATAATCCCCCGTATCGGTTCAACGTCGCCGGACAAGCCCGCCAAGATTGCATCTGTGGCCTTTACGTTTTCAAGATCTCGCGCCCGACGAACTCTGCCGCTCCAGAAAGACTTCCGCTTTCCTCAGGGAGAAAGCATTCATTAAAATCGCCGCATTCCTTGCAGCTGGGAGCGCTACAAAGGAAAAAGCCTTCAGCTTCGCAAATCTTGCGGTAGAAATATTTTTTCCACCTCATGTTGCTGGTGTTGCCTGCCGCCAGCGCCGGAAAATGCGCGAACAGCAATCTCCTAAGTTCGGCTTTGTCATGCAAGCCGAGATCCCGCCAGAGGTGGTCTTCACGCATGGAACGTCGCGCAATGATCTTAGCAAAACGCACGCCCTCAGGGTCGCCTGGCCGCACATGCGCTAGGAGCATGTCGCGCAACAGTTGCTCCTCCGCATCAGGCACGCAATCACTCGCCTCTTGCAGGGCAAAGGCGCGGATAAGCCTTGCCGGGAAACTGCGGGTTGTATCCCGCAGCTCCCTAAGCGAAAGGCCGGTTGCCTCGGTCGCGGTGGCAATCCCCATCTCAATTTCTTCAAGTGCGCGCGAAAAAAAGCGGAAGAGCACATAGTCATCAAATAACTTGAGACCCATCTGGCATGGTCGGCTGAAATAGAGTGTTTGGCAATCGTCGCAGTGGTCGACGGCTATGCCGGTTTGACGTGCGGCGTCCACAGTTGGTACCGCTACCGTCAAGACCCCGATGTGATGCACATTTGGCATGCGCTTCGTCGCTTTCTCCAATAATCGAATTCAGTTGGCTGCTTTGGTCCCCGGAAGGCGAACATTCAAAGGTTGTGCCAACTTGAGCAAGTGACAATTGAAGCCGGCTTTTCAATCACTCGATCGCCTGTGCAGCGGGAGGCGATCCCGCCTCCCGCTGTCGTCAAACGGACAAACGCAGGCTTTCAATCTGCGGCGCCGATTGAGCAGTCTGAGTGCGGCAATCTGAGGGAAAATCGAAGATCAACTGCTGCGCAACGACGCCTTAGCCGTCGATGAGAGTTATCATATGTCTCTTCGTTAGTCCTCAGAGTAGTTGGAGACCGGGCCTGTTCGCCACACTCCGAGGGCCGCCGCCATAGCGAGCAACATGGCGGCGGCAGTATCTCTCCGGGATACGCAATAAAATCTGCCGCTTCCTATCTATTGCATTTTTTTACGTTCTCCGCTGACGTCGCGATCACCTTGTTTGGTTAGACGCTTTGGTCATGCACCAAGGTCGCTAATCAGGAAAAATAGATTGATTGGATGCCGTCATCCGCGTTTTGAATAGCACTAAAAACGCGGCACCAAAAACGCCTGGGGACCGAGCGCGAACTCGCGACCGCGGCACTCAGCACACTTTAAGTCAGCCAACAGTGAGCGCGGCTGTTGCCCCGGTTGCGCTAGCCAAATGTCGTGATGCTCGGATGGAACTTGCCGATTGCAAATTTTCTTTCTGCTTTCAGCGTCGTAAGGGGTGCCTTGATAGAAGCTCCACTCGTCAGCTTCTCGCGTCTGCAGCATGGGAGATGATTTCCAATTCTGCCGGGGTATTCGTACAGCGTACAGCTCTCGTCAAACTTGGAACACGCACCCGTTTGCATAGCCTGCCCAAGGTCGGGATCCCGTTCCGCAAATTTGGGACAAATGTCGAGCCATACGAGCGGCGACGCCGATGGCCGCCGCGTTCGATTGCTGAACTCGCCTTAGTCCACTGCGCGGCTGCTGGTATGGTCCAACATCGTCGCGTACATGTTTGGCGCGGAATTGGTATGGGGGCGGGCCGGAATAAAACCACGCGTATTCAAATATCTCAATAAATTCAACCAGATGGGCGACACTTGAGCGACACGTCCGGAGCGTGACTTGAACTGAACCGAACCGAATTGGCGCAGGACCATTTACACAGCACGCTGAAATCTGCATATTGCCGCGCGTTGTCGCTATCCCGAGTTGATGCACGAGTCGCTTTCGCTCCAGTCAAAAGCAGCTGGGCACGGGCTCTTTTCAAGAATTTAGAAGGCAAGGATATGGAAAATTTTGTGTATCTGTTGGAGCCGGAAAGTGCGATCTTTCGCGCCGCTGAGCTCCCTGATCGCAACAGCATTGCATCGATCTCCGGTTTAATTGGCAGTGATCTTATTCAGATGATCCGCTTCGACGACATGCACTCGCTATTTGTTGGGGAAGAAGCTTTGCGAGTTGGGTTAACCGCCTTCACTATCTTTGACGGGTACCCGATCCCTCTTGCCGGGCAGATAGCGCTTTTGGGAGGCGACGGTAGTAAACCTTATCGTTCACCGTCAATAACGATGACGGAAGCCGCGCGACGTTTTGAATGTTGCCGGCCGGTGCTTGATCCTGTGTTTGCTCCGATGGACCGAGTGGCGAACAAGGGCCTCATCGTTGCGGGCGCACTGGAAAGCCTGCAAGTGCGTATTGATCGCCGCTCCCCGGTGCTCCTATGAGCGCAATGACGAATGATAGGATCCAGGTCGCGCCGATTCGCTCAGAGTCCGCGAGCGTGCCGACATGGGCTCGAGAAACGGAAAGCTGACGCCTCAAAGCGGCGTTCACTACGTTGCCGAAGGCCTCCCGTTCAACTGGACAAAGGTCAACACTGAAGGGCGGAAGACGTTCAGTGCATTTGCCGATTTGGAAGCCGCGAAGGAAAAAGTCGCCATTTTGGCGTGTTCGCGCTGACCCGGCTTTTGGCAACCTATGGCACCAGCTGAATGCCGAAGTAGTTGATCGCTGTCGACGGCGCAACCCGCTTTGCTTGCAGACGCTGTTTCAACGCCTGCTCTCGGCGAAGTCATGCACGTTCATAGCGTAGACGAACCGGGCGAAATCGTCGGCGTCGACGCAGTTGAAACATTGGACGAACGAACGGGAGCAAGACCTTGCCCTTTAGAACCTTTTTTTGCATCCTGCTGCTGGTCACGTGCACCAGCGCTGTTTCGGCCTACGCCGCCTCGCTTTCCATCTTCAAAGCGTTCGCCGTAACCTTAGCGGCTTCGGTTTTCCTTCAGGTCGTTTATTTCTTGAGCCTGCTATTTATGTCCTTCCGGCCCACGCGCGAGAGCGACAGATCGATACATTCAGGAACTCGGCAGGCAGACCAGCCACAAAAACGTGATCGCGATAAAACAGAGCAGTCCAACGTCCCCAAGCTTGACCCAAGGCGTAAACGGCGCACCCCTTAGCGGTGTAGGTATTGACCGATTCATCAGGCGTAAGCTCAATTCGATGTCATGGAACTATTCAACAACCTCCAGCAACCGAGGGCCGCTTTCTTCACCACGGTGCGGCGGTCCATGAGATGCTGCATTGGTCTCCCGATTGCTTCATCTTCGGCATGGATCGGGCATCGTCTGGTTTAGAAGGCCTCCGACTAAGGCGACTGCTGCCGACCGCCGCTTCTGATTAGATGACATGTTTCCGGAAGAGAACATGCCTCGAAATTTGATCGTTTCCCGTTGCCTTTTGGACCTACGCCGATCGAGAAGCTCGACCGTCTCGGTAAGCGCGGGGGTGGAAACATTGAGAACAACGTCAACGAGATGACTGCAAGCTCGGAACTTGCATCTGGCGGAAATAAGCTCCGCAAACTTTATTACCGGAGGCTCGAGGCGGGTCCAGTCAGATTTGCCCAAAGCCGGCGCTTTTAACGCGGCGGCGCAGTCGACGACGTTCCCGCCCATGGGACGAAAACTGGCGGGGCAACTTCGACGTCGAAGATGGCGTGGATTGTTGCACGAAAGCTCGCCTCGGGGCATCCCATGCAGGTCGCCGACTGTCGGACGCAGACCGGCGTTAGAGCAGGCTTTTGTCAGACATGTACTCCGCGGTTGTCGGCATTGAGACTGAATGGCGGGAGCTTGACACTACGCGCTGCTACGAAATGCCTGCTGAGCCCACGAATTCACTTCGGCACGCGATTTGCTCTGGTCACGGTATGTCGCCAATCGCAGCGCGATGGTCTTCGGGCGGCGCGTCGCTGTTCGCGTCCCGTGAGGTCCGATGGTTTGCTGTGGCAACGATAGTGGCTCGGTTGTGCGCCGGGAAAATGTGAGGAGTGTTGGATGCGATCTAGAGTTCTTCGTTTGCGAGCCACACACGTCGCGAGCGGTACAGCCAAAGCGGCGGACCTTGAGCCAGGCGGGAAGCCGGGGTGGGGGACTGGTTTGGAAGTTATGTTTGCGGACGGGTCGGTGGGCGGGTGGGGTCGAACCTGCTGCGCCAATTCCGACGGTCGGCCGACCTATGGCGTTACCGACATGTTCGATTTCAACCGGCTGCAAAACCCGCACCTGCCGCTCGGCCAGGGGCCGCATCTGTGCGTGGGCGCTACGCGCTCGCGCCTGAAATTGGGAAGTGCCTTCCCCCCGCCGTTCGTGCGGCCGGAGGATCTGGCGCTGGCAATCGCCGCGGAGGACGTCGTCTACACGCTGTCTTAACTCATTTGCTGCCCGCAGTCTGCCCGTCATCTTCCGCCCCTTCCGGGCTTAAAGAGTGAAGCGTCACCATGTCCGAACAATCCTTGCCGACGCTGCCGATGTGGCGGGTCGATCACATCGAGCCCTCGCCCGAGATGTTGGCGCTACGCGCCAAGGGTCCGATCCACCGCGTGCGCCTTCCGTCCGGGCACGAATGCTGGTGGGTGACAGGCTATGACGAGGCCAAGGCGGTGCTGTCTGACGCGGCATTCCGGCCCGCGGGAATGCCTCCGGCGGATTTCACCCCAGATTCGGTCATTCTCGGTTCGCCGGGATGGCTGGTCTCGCACGAAGGGGACGAGCATGCTCGGTTACGCACGATCGTGGCGCCGGCCTTCAGCAACAGCAGGGTGAAGCTGCTTACGCAGCAGGTCGAGGCGATCACCGTGCAGTTGTTCGATACGCTGGCGGTTCAGCCCCAGCCCGCAGACTTGCGACGCCATCTCTCCTTTCCGCTTCCGGCCAAGGTAATCAGCGCGCTGATGGGCGTGCCCTTCGAGGAACACGCCTTTTTCGCAGGGCTCTCCGACGAGGTGATGACGCACCAGCATGAAAGCGGCCCGCGCAGCGCGTCCGGCCTGGCCTGGGAAGAGCTCCGCGCCTACATCCACGGCAAAATACGGGGCAAGCGACAGGATCCGGGCGATAACCTGCTGACGGATCTGCTAGCCGCGGTCGACCAGGGCAAAGCGACCGAGGAAGAGGCGATCGGCCTCGCGGCGGGCGTGCTGGTGGCGGGGCACGAGAGCACCGTCGCGCAGATCGAATTCGGCCTGCTGGCCATGTTTCGCCATCCGCAACAGCGCGAACGCCTGGTCCGCGATCCTTCCCTGGTTGACAAGGCGGTGGAAGAAATACTGCGCATGTATTCGCCTGGCGCGGGGTGGGACGGCATCATGCGCTATCCCCGGACCGACGTTACCATCGCGGGCGTGCATATACCCGCGGAGAGCAAAGTACTGGTCGGCCTGCCGGCGACCTCGTTTGATCCGTGCCATTTCAAAGACCCGGAAGTCTTCGACATCGGACGCGACGCAAATCCCCACCTGGCGTTCTCCTACGGGCAGCACAATTGCATCGGGGCGGCGCTGGCGAGGCTGGAACTGAAGGCCATATTCGGTTCGATCTTCCAGCGCTTTCCCGCGTTGCGCCTGGCCGTGGCGCCCGAAGAACTGAAGTTGCGCAAGGAGATCATCACCGGCGGGTTCGAGGAGATGCCGGTGCTCTGGTGCGGACGCCCCCCGGCATCGCAATCTTCTCATTTGGCGGCGCCTGGCGCGCACCGGTCAGATCAGCCACTCGACAGGTAATCAAGATGGACGTGCAAGACACCACGGCAGCATGCCACGACGCCTTCGCCGAGCTGGCGTCGCCAGCATGCATCCAAGACCCGTACCCGTTCATGCGGTGGTTGCGAGAGCACGATCCGGTGCACCGCGCGGCGTCGGGCCTCTTTCTGTTGAGCCGCCACGCCGACATCTACTGGGCGTTCAAGGCTACGGGCGATGCGTTTCGGGGGCCGGCGCCATCCGAACTGGCGCGCTATTTCCCGCGTGCGGCGAGCAGCCTGTCGCTCAATCTGCTGGCGTCTACGCTAGCCATGAAGGAACCACCGACGCATACGCGTCTGCGCCGGCTGATTTCGCGCGATTTCACCGTGGGCCAGATCGACAACCTGCGGCCGAGCATCGCGCGCATCGTCGCAGCTCGCCTGGATGGCATGGCGCCCGCACTGGAGCGAGGAGAGGCGGTGGACCTGCATCGGGAATTCGCACTGGCCTTGCCCATGCTTGTCTTCGCTGAATTGTTCGGCATGCCCCAAGACGACGTTTTCGAGCTCTCAGCGATCGTCAGCGCCATTCTAGAAGGCCTGAGCCCGCACGCCAGCGATCCACAGCTCGCCGCGGCGGACGTGGCCAGCGCCAGGGTGAAGGCCTATTTCGGCGACCTCATACTGCGCAAGCGCGCCGATCCCCGCCGCGACATCGTGTCGACACTGGTCGGCGCACACACCGACGACGCCGATACGCTCTCGGACGCGGAGTTGATCAGCATGCTGTGGGGCATGTTGCTGGGCGGCTTCGCCACCACTGCTGCGACTATCGACCATGCGGTGCTGGCGATGCTGGCCTACCCCGAGGAGCGGCACTGGCTGCAGGGAGACGCCGCAGGGGTGGAGGCATTTGTAGAAGAAGTACTGCGCTGCGAGGCGCCCGCCATGTTCAGCTCCATTCCGCGTATCGCCCAGCGCGACATCGAACTGCATGGCGTGGTGATCCCGAAGGACGCGGACGTGCGCGTGCTGATCGCGGCCGGCAATCGCGACCCGGACGCTTTCGCTGATCCCGACCGCTTCGATCCGGTGCGGTTCTACGGCACCAGGCCTGGCACGTCGAGCGACGGAAAGATTATGCTGAGCTTCGGCCACGGCATCCACTTCTGCCTAGGTGCTCAACTCGCCAGGGTGCAACTGGCCGAGAGCCTGCCGCAGATCCAGGCTCGCTTCCCCACGTTGGCCTTGGCCGAGCAGCCGACCCGGGAGCCCTCAGCGTTCCTTAGGACGTTCCGCGCGCTGCCGGTGCGGCTGCACGCGCAGGCGGCGGCTGAGGTTCGCGTCGTGGTCGACCAGGACCTGTGCGGAACCACTGGTCAGTGCGTGTTGACGCTGCCGGGCACCTTTCGTCAGCGCGAGCCGGACGGCGTGGCGGAAGTGTGCATGGCGACGGTCCCGCAGGCGCTGCACGCCGCCGTGCGCCTAGCAGCCAGCCAGTGCCCGGTCGCGGCCATTCGGGTGATCGAAAGCGAAGCCGGCGATGACCATTGCACCAACCCCGGCCCTACGCCCTCTCCGGCAGACGCTGAGCGACATGCAGCGAAAGACCTACGCAATCCAGGAGAACATGATGGAACGATTTAAAGGCAAGGTGGCCGTGGTGACCGGCGCCGGCGCCGGGATCGGCAAGGCATGCGCCCTCGCCATCGCGCGCGAGGGCGGCAGAGTGGTGGTGGCCGACATTGATGGCCCCGCTGCCATCGCCTGCACCGCACAGATCGCAGCCGAAGCGGGCCAAGCGCTGGCCGTGGCCATGGACATCGCAGATGCGCAGGCGGTGGCAGAGCTGTTCAAAACGGCGAAGCGGCGCTTCGGTGGGGTCGACGTGCTTGTGAACAATGCGAGCGCCATGCATTTGACTCCGCACGACCGCGCGATCCTCGACCTGGACGTGGCGGTCTGGGACCAGACCATGGCGACCAATTTGCGCGGCACGCTCCTTTGCTGCCGGCAGGCCATCCCACAAATGATCGGCCGTGGTGGTGGCGCGATCGTGAACATGTCATCGTGCCAAGGGCTCAGCGGCGACACCGCACTGACGTCATACGCCGCGTCGAAGGCCGCAATGAACATGCTGTCGGCCTCGCTTGCCACCCAATACGGACACGCGAAGATCCGCTGCAACGCGGTTGCGCCAGGTCTTGTCATGACCGAACGTCTCTTCGCCAAGCTGGACGAGTGCATGCAACGGCATCTACACCGGCACCAGCTCCTGCCGCACGTCGGCCGCCCCGAGGACGTAGCCGCGCTGGTCGCGTTCCTGCTCTCGGAGGAGGCTGCGTTCATCACCGGCCAGGTGGTGTGCATCGACGGCGGCATGTTGGCGCATGTTCCAACCTACGCAGACGGTGGCAACAGCGCGGCTCGGCCGGCCGGTGACGCCGCCGAAGCAGCCGCAGCGTCGCATTGGTGATGGACATGCTGCTCAACCCGCTGAACCGCTGGCGCCGGCTACGGGACGACATCCCGGTCATGCCTGGCGCTTTCCCCCTGGTCGGGCATCTTCCCGCCATCGTCTGCGATCTGCCGCGCCTGCTGCGGCGCGCGGAAAGGACCCTAGGCAGCCACTTCTGGCTGGACTTCGGCCCGGCCGGACACCTGATGACATGCCTGGATCCAGATGCGCTCGCATTGCTCCGGCACAAGGAAGTGTCCTCGGCACTGATCGAAGAGATGGCGCCCGACATCCTTGGCGGAACGTTGGTCACTTTGGACGGTAGCGCGCACCGGCAGGCGCGCGATGGGATAAAAGCGGCGTTTCTGCCGAGGGGTCTGACCGAGGCCGGCATTGGCGAGCTGTTCGAACCAATTATTAGGGCTCAGGTCAAGGCGTGGCGCGACCGCGGTGAAGTCGCTATCCTGCCAGACACCCGCAACCTGATGCTCAAACTCACCTTCAGTCTCATGGGCATCCCCGCCCAAGACCTGTCGGAGTGGCATCGCAAGTACCGGCAACTGCTACAATTGATGGTCGCGCCCCCGATCGACCTGCCGGGGATGCCCTTGCGACGCGGCCGCGCCGCCCGCGATTGGATCGACGCGCAGTCGCGCCAGTTCATCCGGGACGCGCGCGCGCGCGCCGCGCGCACCGGGTTGATCAACGACATGGTGAGCGCCTTCGATTGCAGCGATGGCGCGCTCTCCGATGACGTCCTGGTCGCCAATATCCGCTTGCTGCTGCTTGCCGGCCACGAGACCTCCGCCTCGACGATAGCCTGGATGGTGATCGAGCTGGCGCAGCATCCAGAGCTGTGGGACGCCCTGGTCGAAGAGGCGCAACGCGTGGGCGCGGTGCCGACCGGGCACGAGGACCTGGCGCAATGTCCGGTCGCAGAGGCGCTGTTTCGGGAGACGCTACGAATGCATCCGGCTTCCTCGCTCGTACCGCGTCGCGCGATGCAGGAATTACAACTCGGCCAGCGGCGCATTCCTTCGGGCACTCATTTGTGCATCCCACTACTGCATTTCTCGACCTCGCCGCTGCTGCACGAAGCGCCCGATCAGTTCCGTCTGGGGCGGTGGCTGCAACGCACGGAGCCGATCCGGCCGGTGGACATGCTGCAGTTCGGTGCCGGCCCACACGTCTGCATGGGCTATCACCTTGTATGGCTGGAGCTGGTGCAGTTCAGCATCGCCTTGGCATTGACCATGCAGGAGGCCGGGGTGCGGCCGCGATTGATGAGCGGCGTCGAAAAAGGCCGGCGCTATTACCCGACCGCACATCCGTCCATGACAGTCCGCATCGGATTCTCATGAGCTGGGATCCTCTGCCCCGTGTCAAGAGGCAGCGGCGACGACGATGGGCGGCATTGCTGCACTCGGCGCGCGCGCGCGGTGCGACGCCGGCAGCACCGCGGCGGCTCGCCGCTCGCCGCGGCATTCTCTGTCAGGTAGAAGGAGATGAACAACATGCAGAAGGGTTCCACGCTAAACGACGACCGAACTGGCGTTTCCCCGTTCGGCGGATCGGGCGCGCAGGCGTGCGGCGGATTGCCGGTGCGCGCGTCCATAGGCATTGGCGCGCTATGCGCCGTCGCGGAGGATGCCGCGCTTTACTCTGTACCGCGCACTGGATCGCTATCGCGCCTGTTTCGGCCTTGTATTGTAGGTGGTCGAGGATGACACGCCAGCGGATGACGCGACGCTGGGCAAGCCCCCGGCAAGCATGCGGCGGAGAAGAAAGCAACCGGCGTGCCGATCACGAAGCTGCATGCAGCGCCCCAGTCAGTGCCGGGCCTATGGCCAGAGGCCGAGGAAGCCATCACCTCGCTGCGCCCGCGTGCGGAGCGGTTGGCGCAGGCCGTGCAGCGGGCCAAAAGGGTATCTGTTCAAGCACGCGCCGTGCGCATTGGCGCCGGTCCGCACGGAGGCGCCGCCGTACCGCTGCGATCGGCCGGCGGCACCGCTAGATGCTACATTGTGTTCGATTCCACGGCGCAGATCGGAGCGGTTGCCCACCGCGGACCGCCGCCAGCATAGGTGCGCTTCGCCGCGCTTCTCGTCAACTGCCTGCAGAGGGAACATCCCGCATGAGTGCGCTGTCCGAACAGATCCTTTCTGAATTGCGCCACTTGCTGAACGAGACGCGCGATGGCGGCAGCGTGAGTCCGTCCGTTTACGACACGGCGCGCGTTTTGCAGTTCAGCGGCAACGTCACCGGTCGGCAGAACGGATACGCGTGGCTCATGGCGCAGCAACAGGCCGATGGCGGGTGGGGAAGTGCTGACTTCCCACTGTTCCGCCATGTACCCACGTGGGCGGCGTTGCTTGCATTGCGGCGTGCCGATCCTCTTCCCGGCGCTGCGGACGCAGTTCAGGCTGCAACGCGGTTCCTCGAGCGCCAGCCGGATCCCTACGCGGATGCGGTGCCGGAAGACGCGCCGGTAGGCGCGGAGCTGATCCTGCCGCAGATCTCCGGCGAGGCCACATCCTTGGTGGGCGACGTGGTGTTTCCGCGCTACCCGGCGCTGTTGCCGTTGCGGCAAGCGTGCCTGGTTAAGTTGGGGACGGTGGGACCGCTGCCGAGCGGCCATCCGTTGTTGCACTCCTGGGAAGCCTGGGGGACGTCGCCGACCACGGCATGCCTGGACGACGACGGCAGCATCGGCATCAGCCCGGCGGCAACCGCCGCGTGGCGTGCGCACGCCCTCACACAGGCGAGCGCGCCACAGGTCGAGCGTGCCGACAGGTATCTTCAGGCCGCATCGCGCGCGGCGCGCAGCGGCATCGAAGGTGTCGTTCCCAGCGTCTGGCCGATCAACGTGTTCGAGCCATGCTGGTCGCTGTACACTCTGCATCTGGCCGGGTTGTTTTCGCATCCCGCGCTCGCCGAGGCGGTGCGCGTGATCGTCGCGCAGCTCGATGCCTGTCTGGGCGTGCGCGGTCTGGGTCCGGCCTTGCACTTCGCGGCCGATGCGGACGACACTGCTGTTGCGTTGTGCATCCTGCACCTAGCAGGACGCAACCCGGCTGCCAACGCGTTGCGCCACTTCGAAATCGGCGGGCTGTTCGTTACCTTCCCCGGCGAGCGCAATGCCTCGGTGTCGACCAACATCCACGCCCTGCATGCGTTCAGACTGTTGGGAAAGCCCACCGCCGGTACCAGCGCTTACCTTGAGGCCAATCGCAACGCGGACGGTCTATGGGACAATGACAAATGGCATGTTTCGTGGCTGTATCCCACCGCGCATGCAATCGCTGCGCTCGCGCAAGGCGCGCCCCAGTGGCGCGACGAGCGCGCGCTGGCGGCGCTGTTGCAGGCGCAGCGCGACGACGGCGGCTGGGGCGCGGGTCGCGCGTCAACATTTGAGGAAACCGCCTATGCGCTGTTCGCGTTGCACGTGATGGATGGGCGCGAAGAGCCGACAGGGCGCGCCCGCATCGCGCTGGCGGTCGCGCGCGCGCTGGAGTGGATGCTCGCTCGCCATGAGGCGCATGAATTGCCGCAGACGCCGCTGTGGATCGGCAAGGAATTGTATTGCCCGACCCGGGTCGTGCGCGTGATCGAACTCGCCGGCTTGTGGCTGGCTCTTCGTTGGGGGCGGCGCATCCCGACCGAGGGAGCAGGAGGAATGGCGCAATGATCCCGACGGAAAGCGCGCTGCAGCAAGTACTGGAGTGGGGGCGTTCCCTGACCGGATTCGCCGACGAGCATGCCGTAGAAGCAGTTAGGGGCGGACAGTACATCCTGCAGTGTATCCAACCGAGCTTGCACGATATCAGCGCCCGCACCGGCCGAGATCCGCAGGACGAAAAGCTGATCGTGGCGTTTTATCGCGAGTTGGCGCTACTGTTTTGGCTCGACGATTGCAACGACCTTGGCCTGATCGCGCCGGAGCAGCTGGCCGCGGTGGAGCAGGCGCTGGGGCAGGGCGTGCCATGCGCGGTCCCCGGTTTCGAGGGCTGCGCTGTGCTGCGCGCTTCCCTGGCCGCGCTCGCCTACGATAGGCGCGACTATACTGAGCTTCTAAACGATACCCGGTGCTACTGCGCGGCGCTGCGCGCCGGACCCGCGCAGGCGGCGGGGGCTGAACGCTGGTCGTACGCCGAATACTTGCACAATTCCATCGATTCGATCGCCTACGCGAACGTGTTCTGTTGCCTGTCGTTGCTATGGGGGCTGGACATGGCGACCCTGCGCGCGCGTCCGGCGTTTCGCCAGGTGCTGCGGCTCATCTCCACGATAGGGCGCCTGCAGAACGATCTGCATGGATGCGCCAAGGATAGGGCGGCGGGAGAAGCCGACAACGCTGCCATCCTGCTCCTGCAGCGTTATCCGGCTATGCCTGTGGAGGATTTCCTCAACGACGAGCTGGTCGGCCATGCGCGCATGCTGCACCGAGTGATGGTGAAAGAACGCTTTCCTGCACCATGGGGACCGTTAATCGAGGCCATGGCGGTCATTCGCGCGAAGTACTACCAGACCTCGATCAGCCGCTACGGCAACGATGCGGCGGGGGGAGGCCAGCGTGCGCCGGCGTGAACGCGCGGGAGGCGGCGGCGTGCGCGCGGCGCCCTCGGTCCGATCCGACGCAACGCCAACGCCCAATACGGCGGATCGAGCGAGCGGGTGCGACGACGCCCTGACCCGGCGCAAGGACGACCATCTGGACCTCGTGCTGGATCGGCGAACGGCGCCAGCCACGGTCGCTGCCGGCTGGGAGCAAATCCGGTTCGAACACTGCGCACTGCCCGAGCTGGACCTGACGCAGATCGAACTGCGCACATCGCTGTTAGGCAAGCCCATACGTGCGCCGCTGCTGATCAGTTCCATGACCGGCGGAATGCCACGCGCAAAGGCCATCAATCGGCACCTGAGCGAGGCGGCGCAAGCCTTGGGGATCGCCATGTGCGTCGGTTCGCAGCGCGTGAGCCTCCAATCGCGCAATTCCCAGGGGCTGACGCGCGCCCTACGCCGCCTGGCGCCTGACATTCCCTTGCTGGCCAATATCGGCGCTGCGCAACTGCGCGAGGCCGACGGCCTTGATCTGGCGCGCCGGGCTGTCGATGCGCTGGAGGCTGATGGGCTGATCGTCCATCTCAATCCGCTGCAGGAAGTGCTACAGCCGGATGGCGACCGCGACTGGCACGGCGTACTGGCGCAGGTGGCTCGCGCCGCGCGTAGCGTGGGCGTGCCGATCGTGGCCAAAGAAGTCGGGTGGGGCCTGTCCGCCTCGGTGGCCTGCGCGCTCGTCGAGGCGGGTGTTGAGGTGATTGATGTCGCCGGAGCCGGCGGCACCAGTTGGGCCGCGGTGGAGGGCGAGCGCGCCCGCGATGCCGCCGGCCGTGCAGTGGCGATGGCGTTTGCCGATTGGGGGATCCCGACACCGGCCAGCTTGCAGGCGGTCCGTCGGGCACTGCCAACGGTGAAGCTTATCGCGTCCGGCGGGATCCGCGACGGCGTCGACGTGGCCAAGGCCATTCGCCTGGGTGCGGACATTGCCGGGCAGGCAGCCGGCGTGCTGCCGGCGGCTACGGTATCGACCGAAGCGGTCGTTGCGCATTTCGAGGTCGTCATCCGCCAGTTGGCCGTCGCCTGCTTTTGCACCGGCTCACCTGATCTGGCGACGTTGCGCCAGGCGCGCTTGTTGCCCTCCGCGCACTTGTTGCCCTCCGCGCATCCGCCAGTCGGATGATGCCGGCGTCGCCCGCTCTGTCGGCCGGCCCTCCAAGCTGGTTGCAAAAACCGTTAACGCTAGAGCGTATCTGGATTTAGTTGAATCGGAAGGGATTCCGTTTTTGGCTGTTTTGTGATTCAAGATGCTGGCTGGAGTGGAGGCCAGCATCGGATGACTCGACCTCTTTCAAATGATCTTCGCAAGCGTGTTGTTGATGCAATCGAAGCCGGCGAGAGCTGCCGGTCGGTGGCGGTGCGGTTCGGTATTGCCGTGTCTTCAGCGGTGAAGTGGTCTCAGCGCTACCGTTCGAGCGGATCTGTCGCGCCTGGGAAGATGGGCGGCCACCGCAAGCGGGTTCTTGAGCCGTACCGGGCGTTTATCGCCGAGCGGATCAACCAGACGCCGCATGTGTCACTGAACAGGTTGAAGGAAGAACTGGCCGCGCGAGGGGTGAAGGTATCCCACGACACCGTATGGCAGTTTCTGCGGCGCGAGGGACTACGGTTCAAAAAAAACACTGTTCGCCCTTGAGCAGGCGCGCGCTGACGTCGCGCGACGGCGACAGCGCTGGCAATCCTGGCAGGCTGGCCTCGATCCAAGCCGGCTGGTCTTCATCGATGAAACCTGGATCAAGACCAACATGGCGCCGCTTCGAGGCTGGGGGCCGAAGGGCAAACGGCTGCGCAGCTTCGCCCCGCACGGACATTGGCGCACCCTGACTTTCCTCGGCGCGTTGCGCTGCGATCGGCTCACCGCACCCTGTGTCTTCGATGGACCGATCAACGGTGAGTGCTTTCGCGCTTATGTCGAACAGCAACTCGTACCGGTGCTCAAACCCGGCGATATCGTCGTGATGGATAATCTCGGCTCCCACAAGTCGGTCGCCATCCGTCAGATGATCCGCAACGCTGGTGCTCGGCTCTGGTACCTGCCGCCATACTCCCCCGACCTTAACCCGATCGAACAGGCTTTCGCCAAAATCAAGCACTGGATGCGCCTGGCTCAGAAGCGAACCATCGATGACACCTGGCGCCACATCGGACACCTCGTCACAACCATCGAGCCCAGAGAATGCAGCAACTACTTCGCCAATGCCGGATATGCTTCCGTGAAAACCTGAAACGCTCTAAAGCTAGACCTCTAATCCACCTTGGCCCAGCGGTTCGATGCAGGGAACGAAATGTTCATGAAGCAGCTGTTGACGATGAAGCGGTAATGATGCCGCCGGCTAGGTTATGCGTACCGTAACTCGGGCTTACAAAGGCGCGCAATCCAGCGCCGTTTGTTGAATCAGACCGGCTTTTCCCGGTCCAGCCACGCCTTTGCAAAGTGCATGATTAAGCCAGTCAACGAAGGACCGTTTTTGAGGGCTGGCAGGAATGGTGTCACCTATCTGTTCGAGATACGCATAAAATCTGGCGGCTGCGCTGTCCAATCCTTGGCCGCGAACGATACTGGGTCGATTCAGCTGCGTGTCCACGGCAGGCAATTTGCCAAGCACTTCTGCGCGGCCGACTGTATCTGCGATGTCGTCGGCGATCTGATACGCGTGCCCGAGCAATTCCCCCACCTTAGACCATGGGGCCGGATCTGCACCACTTGCCAGGGCACCGCAAGTGGCCGCCGCGACAAAGAGGGAGCCGGTCTTGTAATGGTGATAGCGGTCGATTGGGACGTGCGTCATTGCCTCCATCGACTGTCCGGCGATCAGTCCGTGACTGGGGCCGACCGCCTCCGCAACCACCTCGATCATGCGCGCGCCCAACTCAGGTGTTAGCGCAGCCTGCAAGCTGAGGTATTTGAAAGCCATCACAATCAAGGCATCGCCGGTCAAAACGGCGATAGGCTCTCCGAAAAGCCGGTGCACCGTTGGTCTGCCGCGGCGTAGCGCCGCGTTATCGAAGCAAGGCAAGTCGTCATGCACCAACGAGGCACAGTGCAGCAATTCAATTGCTGCCGCGGCTCTTGTCGCCAGCTCAGGATCTTTTTCGCCGCACACATAGGAGACTTTCAAGCAGAGCTTGGGGCGCATCCGGGAGCCCCCTGGAAACACTGCCGCGTCCAGCGCTCCACGCAGGTGAGCCGGCGCAGCCGGACTTAGAGCAGTATCCATGGCAGCTCGCAGCGCTTGCTCGATGAGCTTGTCGCTATCGCCAACCACGTCGGCTTGGTGATTCGAAATCATATCGCATCTCCACTTTTGAGACGAAAACGAAAACGGGCCTAGTCCAACCGGTGCCAAACAAAAGGCCGATTTCGCTGTGTCTCTTCAGGTTCTAAGGCACCGTTAAGTTTAGCGGATTGCGGCGGCCAACATGCGGCACCGGCGTGACCAATGAAACCGTGTGCCAGTGGGAGCCTTAACTCGGCAAGGCGATCTCCCACTGGAATCCCTTGAAGCAGTCTCATTCGTGGCGACCTGACATCTGAACGTCGGTTACTTCGATCGCGCGCGAAGAACATTGGCTCCGGCGGCGCTGTCGGCCAGAATGGCATCGCTCTCAACGTCTTGGTCCAAAGCTGAAGAGGCTCCCGCGCTGAGCAGTGGCTGGTGACAAAGCTCTTTGGATCGGCTGCACGCCGCCGCGCGTGATGATCGCTGACGAGCTCCGTTCGTACGGTACGACATGGGCGAAGATGGGCCTTACATCTAAAGGTGTTGGTCATCGTCGATAGTAGCCACTGGAGCTTGGACCGGAACCATTGCTGGCAGAGATCTGGGCTCCTACAAGCAATTGGTGTGCCACCAGATCATTGTTAGTGAATGTTTCAATGGCGACAGAAGGCGTCTTCCGGTGCTCACCGTGTGTCGGGAGTCGCGGATTGTGCCACTCCGCCTAGTATTTGAACAGCGTCAACCTTGCGAGCGATCCGTCCGAAGGCCAACCCAGCATTGGAGTGATTTGGGTTGAGGTCACAATGCACGTCGGCGCTTGCATCATGCCAGCCTGTCAATGTGCGCGATCGCACACGACTGTCAGCTTTGCGTCAATTACGATCGAACCGATGCTTTTGACGTTTCACGAGGTTACGCTGCCGATAGACCCAGCGTGAGAAGACGACTGAGCCTTCCAGTTGTTCTTCGGCGCGATGTTGCCGAAGCCTTACACTCGACCGGCTTGGCGAGGATTTCAGCGCTGCCGTAGCCCTTGTCGGCCGGCAGGAAACCGCTTCGAAAAGTCGGTCCCCTACCGCCTTTTGCTAGCGGACTAAAAGGGCGGAGCAGGTGGATCTATACAGCGCTTTCTTTCAAAGCCCTGGTTGCGCCTTGTGTTCGTCAGCGATCAGGAGCGCCTTCGGCTCCACATGCTTGGCGACGGCCGCCCATGCATCCTTGCCGTTCTCGTCCAGGATCACCCGCGTCACCGTTCTGTTCGGTGCATGGCGGTTGGCCTCCCTCAGCGCCAGAACTCACATACGCTTGCCGTTCTGATTTTCCTTCTTGCGCCCGTCCTTGCGCTCTTCCTTCTTGTCACCTTGCGGAGGACGCCGCCCACATACTTGCCGTCGATCTGCACCGTACCGTGCAGCTTGATCGCATCACGGCGAAGGTCGGCTGCCTCCCGGAGCTTCTGCAGCAGGAAGTAGGCGGTCTTGTACGTACCCATCCGGCGAAGGCCGTCTGTCCTGACTTGCTGATTGGCTTTAAGTCCATGCCTTATGTCATGCGCTACAATCATTTCCCCCATTGAGGTCTTGTCCGTCGACGATCTTGGTCGCCGACGGGATTGGTCGGACGAAGAGAAGGTTCGGATCGTCGAGGAAAGTCTACAAGGCTTTCGGAAAGGCTCGGTGACGGCGCGGCGATATGGATTGTCACGGTCATTGTTGACCCGTTGGCGTCGGGAATACCGTAGTGGTCTTCTGAGCAGTTCCGCTACAACGGGCTTCGTGCCACTTACGATTTCGCCACCGGCGGCGGCATCTTGCGAGGTAGCCTCACGGCCGCGATTTGAAGACGACATGACGATCGAGATCGGCCTGCCGAATGGCCGACGGCTGACGATCCCAGCCTCGCTTGATCCGACCATTCTTGCCCGCCTGTTGCCCGTCGTGGATGGGTCATGATCGCGTTTCCCGCGGGGGTAAAGGTGTGGATCGCGGGCGGGGTGACGGACATGCGTTGCGGCATGAACAGCCTGGCGCTGAAGGTTCAGCAAGGTCTTGGCCGCGATCCTCATGGCGGCGAAGTCTTCTGCTTCCGGGGTCGCAAGGGTGACCTGATCAAGGTCCTCTGGCATGACGGCGTCGGCATGTCGCTTTACCTGAAGCGGCTGGAAGCTGGAAAGTTCATCTGGCCGGTCAGCCAGAATGGCTCCGCCGTGCCTGTATCGTCGGCGCAGCTCGGCTATCTCCTGGAAGGGATCGACTGGCGCAACCCGCGCTGGACGCAGCGGCCTTCGAAGGCAGGCTGACCGCCTGCATTCCTCTGTTTTTGTTGGGCTTTCGGCATGCGGCATGGTAGCTTTCGGCCATGGATGATGCTGCTTCGGAGATAGCCAGACTGCGCGCCGCGCTTGCGGCATCGGAAGCGCGTGCCGCCTCTGCCGAGGCCGACCTCGCACAGGTGCGCGCGGTCGTGACGACGTCTGAGGCGATGATCCGGCATCTCAAGCTCGAGATCGCCAAGATACGTCGCGAGCAGTACGGCCAGAGCTCGGAGCGCCGCGCCCGGCTGATCGAGCAAATGGAATTGCAGCTCGAAGAACTTGAAGCCGACGCCACCGAAGACGAGATCGCTGCGGAACGCGTGGCGACGAGAATCACAAATGTCTCCGCTTTCGAACGCCGCCGGCCGGCCCGCAAGCCGTTTCCCGAGCACCTGCCGCGCGAGCGCCTGGTCATCGATGCCCCGTCGACCTGCACCTGCTGCGGCTCGCACCGCATCGTGAAGATGGGCGAAGACATCACCGAGACGCTGGAGATCATTCCGCGCCAGTGGAAGGTGATCCAGACGGTGCGCGAGAAGTTCACCTGCCGGGACTGCGAGAAGATCAGCCAGCCACCGGCCCCTTTCCATGCGACACGCGGGGATGGGCAGGACCGCACCTGCTGGCGACGATCCTGTTCGAGAAGTTCGGCCAACATCAGCCATTGAACCGCCAGGCTGAGCGCTACGCCAGGGAAGGCGTCGCTCTCAGTCTCTCCACACTGGCCGATCAGGTCGGAGCCTGCACGACGGCCCTGCAGCCGATCCATGACCTGATCCGTGCCCATGTTCTGGCCGCCGAGCGGCTGCATGGTGACGACACCACCGTGCCGCTTCTGGCCAGGGGAGCAACAAAGCAGGCGAGGCTCTGGACTTACGTCCGCGATGACCGCCCTTTCGCGGGCGGCGCGCCTCCCGCCGCACTCTTCCACTTCTCTCCCGATCGCGAGAAGACCCACCCCAACACGCATCTCGCCGGATGGCACGGCACCCTGCAAGCCGATGCCTATGGCGGCTACAACGACCTCTATCGTGCCGACCGCCGCCCCGCGCTGGTGATCAGCGCACTTTGCTGGAGCCACGCGCGGCGCAAATTCTTCGAACTCGCTGACATCGCCGGCAACGTGCGCAAGGGCAAACCTGCCCACGAGATATCGCCCGTCGCGCTTGAGGCCGTTGCCCGCATCGACGCGCTCTTCGACATCGAGCGCGGCATAAACGGAATGCCTGCCGAGGATAGGCTCGCAGCGAGGCTGCAACATGCTCGCCCGCTCGTCGAAGAACTGCACGATTGGCTCATGGCCCAGCGCGGGCAAATGTCGAAGCACAACCCCGTCGCCGAGGCGATCAACTACATGTTCGAGAAGGAGGGTCGCTGGGAAGCCTTCGCCCGGTTCCTCGACGACGGCAGACTGTGTCTGACGAACAATGCCGCCGAACGAGCCCTGCGCGGCGTTGCCGTACCTGAGTCATTGTGCACTCCCTCTTTAAGTATCTGTAAACATTGGAAGCGTCTCGGTGTCAGCAATGCGACACGGGCGGCCCTTTCGGGCTATCGCGGCTTGGACGGTTGCCGAAGTCAGATTGCTGGCCCGGATTTGATACGGCGCGCCGGGAACCACCTGCTCGGCAGACAACACGTTCGTCTTGATCAGGTGGCGTATTCGGTGGTTGGTCACGCCCAAAACCGCCGCCGCCTCTGTCATGGTCAGCCATTCGCCCTCTTTATCGGCTGATTTGTACGCGTGAATGGCCCGGACCCGCCTTACTGAAGCGACCCGGTGTGCAGTCCAGGTTTTTCCTTGCCCCGTGGGCATTCCCATTCGATTGAGCGACGCGGCGATATGTTCATCGGACCAGCGTCCTGCCATGCTCCGCATCACTGCCAAAGCATCTTCCGTTGTGGCGCACCCGTGTTCAACCGTCTGGGGCTTGCGAACCTTGAGCTCCGAATGCTGACCGCCTTTCCAATGGATGGTCAGCACCACGTCGCGCACCTCATCATCGACATCGACAACAATGTCGGCGATCAATGTACGTAGCAGTTGCTGGCGCACGCGCATGGTGACATCCGGCGACTCCCAGGCCGCCTGCAGATTGTCGGCGAGGTTTGCGAAAGTGCCTGGGTCAACTTCGATGGTTGAAGGACTTTCGGTAGGCCTGCGCACTTCCAGATCACGGACGCGGCGTAGCGCCGTTTCCCAATTCTTCTCAAGCTGTGCAGCTATCAGGCGGTTGTCGGGATCGCATGCCGCATAGCGGCGCTCGGCGAGGCTAGCCTCGTAGCGGGCCTGTTGTAGCTCCAGATCGTGAATGTGGCGCTGGTCTTCCTGTCGCTCCCGGTGCATCCGCTCTGCTTTAAAAGTCGCCTCGATCGCTAATGGTTCTACCGCGCGCAACAACTCGCGCGCAACCGCCGCATCGACCTTCGAGCCGCCGAACGTCATGCAACGGGGCAAGCCCATCATCAGGTTCTGTTTATAGCAGCGATAGACAGGATTTTGTGGATTTCCCGTATAGGCAACACTCAGTCGCCGTCCAGACCGTCCGCAGGTCAGGAGACCTGATAATAATGCTTTGCCGCCGCGGCCCGATTTAGTCCCACCCGATCGGCCATAA
The DNA here is from genome assembly GCF_025200795.1 of Rhizobium sophoriradicis. NCBI lineage: Bacteria > Pseudomonadati > Pseudomonadota > Alphaproteobacteria > Hyphomicrobiales > Rhizobiaceae > Rhizobium > Rhizobium sophoriradicis. Next base: position 291,069 of record NZ_CP104156.1, on the reverse strand, counting down.
TTATTGAGGGCCAGTTGCTGTTGGTTACGCTCGTATTCGCCCCAACTAATGTAACCTTCGTGATGGTCCCGGATCATCACCTCCCAGGTACCGACGGGCTTGCCGTGCCCGTAACTGCGCCGAGCCCATCCATCGACGATGGCAGTCCGCTTCTCGCTCTTCCCATAGACGTAAACGCCGGCGTAGAAGGGGTTTTTGAGGATGCCGATCACATTGCGATAACGTACTGGCATCCATACGAAGTTGGTCATGCGCCCTTCATCCGACGGCCGAGGGAAGTGAATGTGATCTTTCGTCATCGACAGCAGCACCTGACGCGCGCTTCCAAGGTCGTGGAAGCGGGCGAAGATGGATCGAATTACCTCTTGCAGACGCAGATCAGGATCGAGCCCAAGCCCGGCCTCCCGATGCCAAATGTAGCCGAACGGAACAGAAAGTCGCAGTTCGCCACGGCGCGCCTTCGACCTGGCGGCATCGAGCATCCGGGCTCTCAGCACGCCCAGTTCGAACTCGCTGATACTGCCCTTCATTCCCAGCAGCAGCCGATCGTTGGGTCGACATGGATTGTAGACGCCGTCATGGTCAATGACGCGGGCTTCGACCAGGCCGCACAGTTCGAGCAGGTGATGCCAGTCCCGACCGTTGCGCGCAAGCCGTGAAGCATCGAAGCAGAAAACGGCACCAACTTTGCCGGCGCACAGTAGGGCGACGAGACGATCGAAGCCCGGACGGGCGACGGTTCCGCTGGCAGAGCGCCCGAGGTCGTCGTCGATCACCTCGACGTGGCTGAAGCCGTGGTGTCGCGCAATGTCAACAAGATCATACTGCCGTCGCTGGCTTTCCAGATTGGTTATAACCTGCGACTGAGTGGATTGCCGCACATAAACGACGGCCTTGCGCGCGAGCAGCGCTGTCGGAATCAAATCAGTGATGGTCATCGTTGAGCTCCTCGAATATCAGGTCGAGCTGCCGGCCCGACGCCGGCACCAGCGTATTGCGAGATCTCATCATGGTCCTCCTGAGTGATTCTACGTCCACTTCGGAAGGGTGCCGCTTTGCTGCCGCCAGAGACCAGCCTGTTCAATTCGATTAGCGTCGCAAGATCGACGCGTGGCGTTCCCATGGTCATGCCGCGGCAGACCACGGGATCGATCATCCACCCTGAGATCGCGATGACGACACCTGTCGGCCCCAGAACCTTCAAAAACCGGCCTGTCGCTCGTTCTTCGACGCGACGAATGGAAACCTTCTGGCCAAAATATGGATGCCAGCAATAGTGAACCTCGACTTCATCGCCGACATGGGCAGAATGAACAGGGCATTGCTCTCGGAAGAAAGGCATGGCTATTCGCCGGTTCCCAGCGCGGAGGCGAGCGTGCTGCCTTCATGTATTCCCTAATCGTCACGGCAAAGACGAACGATATCGATCCGCAGGCCTGGTTGGCGGACGTGCTCGCCCGCATGCCTGGCATTCCCGTATCACGGCTGCCGGAACTGCTGCCGTGGAACTGGCCCGCCGGAAGCGCCCGGCAGATGGCGGCCTGATGGCGCGCCCGACGCATGTCTACACGATCAACTACGTCGCCACGCTGATTGGCGAGAACCTCGAACTCATCCAGGAGGTCGCCAGCAACTCCGACAACATCGACTATGGTGAGATGATCCATGCCCATGACGGCAGCGAAGAGGGCATCACGACCTTCACCGACCGGGGCATCGAAAGCTTGAAGGAGTTCCTCGCCGATATCCGCACCTGGGAAGGAGGTGTTCGGCAGTTCCTTGTCGACGAGCAATGCGATCGCGACAAGATTCGAACGCATCATGGCAGACGAGCCGAAATCATAAGTGCCGCGGCCTTCGCCGGATGGATACTCTTGTACTGGACGTTGACCTTGCGGCTCAGATGGAGCGCCGCCATGCCCTTGGCGGCCGTGATTCCTCCCAGATTGCCATGATGATCTTCTTGAATGAAAGCTTGCGGTCGGCGAAAACCGAAAATTCGGCGCGGCATTCCGGCTCCGAGCATCAGAACGACGACGCCGTACGGCGCCAGGCAGCCACAGCGAGGGCAATATGGCTTCCCGACGTTCTTGGGCCAACGGAAGTCGACGAACAGGCCGTAGGTGTCGTCCTCGGCTGCCCGAAGCCTCTCTCGGGTCAGGCCAGGCGCACTGGTCGTATTTCGAACCTCCGGTCTCCTGCGGAGAAAGCGTCGTAGGAATTCGGTCTCAGGATGGAATTCGCTCCTGCAGCATGTTCAGGCTTCCGGTCCATACGCGAGACATAAGCAGACAACTCCGTCGTAAGGACGGAAGCGAAAGGTCAGTGCTCTATTCGTATCGATTTGAACATGAAAGGACCCTTACCAGGAGAACGAAACCACGTTCAGGGGTTAGCACTTTCGTAAGGTTGTCAAACCCGTGCCCTTATATCGGGAGAAAATTCAATGTCTCAGAGCCAGACTACCCAGCGCAATCTATAATCCAGTTCAGTGAATGGGTCCAGATCGTGAGAGCTGTCTTCGGGTGACCGCGCCTCATGACGACTATTAACGACTCGTTCCCAACAATCGAACATCCGCAAGGTAGATTCACGTTCGAGCATCTTGTGCCTACCTCTGTATGCCTTACTGGGCAGGTAACATTGCCGTTTCAGGCCCTGTCCTGACCTCTGGCCTTAATGATCTTGTTGTTTATTACCTTTTCCCGAGCAGATCAGACGAACACAACGTAGAACTGGTGGTAAAAAGCGCTGATCAGAAAGAAATTAATTTCAGCCGCATCAAGCGAAGGTGTAACGTCTGCCAACTCGTAAAAAAGGCTCATTTCCAGCAAATAAGGGTGCCCTAGAAACAAAAAAGGCCCCCTAAAGGAGCCTTCCCATGGCGTTTCCGCCGAACGCGTGTGCCCTACCGTGGTGTACCGACCTCTAAGGGTGCACCTGCAACAGCGACCTTTCGGAAGCCTCGTTGTCTGCTGCTCACAAAGATATAACCCTCACGGTCGACTATTTCAAGCCCTTTGTGTGGATGCGATAAGGTGGCGGCTTCGTTTAGCAAAGTTCACGTTTGTGGCACTTGCTCCATGATGCCGGAATTTTCAGAGAGCATCGAACCTACACGCTAGCGGGAGCGGTAACCGATATGGGTTCTTGGCTGAGTGATTTCCAGCACGGCGGAGCTTTCCCAGCTAGCCAAATGGGATATCGTGGGACGGGGAAATGGATCGGTTTTCGAGGATTATGTCTTATCGTCCTCAACGAAGACCGCTTAGAAGATGTTGAGCATTGAATGTGAATTTTCGCTCAAATTCGACGCAACCTAGATGTTTCAGTCGCGGGTGCGGCCATAGCCGACTCATCTTTCATGGAACTGGGCCACCGGTCTAGCGAGACTGTTTTGAATGCATTCATGAAGCAATTTGGCTAAACTCTCAAATATTTGCTATAACGCAAAAAATGCCCAAAATGGGTATTTAAAACGGTTGTAGTGTGGCGATGACAAGTGGTTCAAATCGGTTCAGGTTGGCTCAAGCCTACAACGAGTGGCAGGAAAACAGGGACGTGCGGTGACGGAAGATCTAGCAAGCTACAGAAGTTCGAGAGGCCTCGTCAGCACCGCCGATCCGGAGGTTGACAAGGCGATCTATCGAAAGCCAGGTTTCGGCGGCGAAATTACATCGTTGGGTCACATGGAGGAATTGATCAGCGCGTTCCTGAAAAAGACACGCGAAGCGCAGGGCCTGTCTCGCGCAGACGTTGCTCCAATGCTTGGTCTGTCCATCCCTGTATACGGACGCTACGAGCGGGCATTTTCCAAAATGACTGTTACTCGGATGATCCATCTGTGTGAGATTCTTGGCTTCATGCCTATCGATATGATCTTTGAAGCTGCGCCACATCTTTGGGGCCGCACATCGGAGGAGGCCGAGGATTGTCTCACACTGGCGAGGATTCTTAGGAGACTTCCGAACGGCACGACGCGCGATCTTATTCGGCTCCTGCAGCGAATGATCCCCGATGACGACGAGAGCGACAGAGGTATCAGTGATGTAGCGGAGCCCGTGAAGTGAGCTGGGTTTGTCTATGACGCCCCGACCAGTAGTTAGCAGTATTGGTGATAGCTGTCGCAGCCGACGCGCTGTCGTCGGTGTGCAGACACCCGCAATCTCACAACTTAGTTTTTCACTCGAATTTCCGTCTGATCAACAATACGCGCCGATTGCGCAATTTTTCGATGTTTGGTTGGCGTTGATCTCGCTCGATGCTCGAGCGATTCGTCGGCGAGCGACGCCAAGTCTATTTGCATGCGCTTTGCTTCGACAGTAGGGTCTGTGTTAAACTCCCTCGTTGGGTTTTCCCGCTCAATGCCATGTGGGTATTCGAGCTGCCGGCGCGCATGCTTTGATTTCGATTGCTGAATCTAAGCCCGTCCTCTCCGCGCCTCCGTTCCATCGCGCCGATCCTTTTTGCCATTCGGCTCGGAAACAGTCTTTTGACATCACGATCAGGTTCCGCGAAAACGGGGTCGAGTCGCTGAGACTGGAAACGCTGTTCATGGCTGTCGCCGTTCAGAGGTAAGGGCATCGCCTAGGTGGGTGTCGAGAGATGGAATCTATAGGCCGCGTTTCATCTCATCGGCCATGATGCGGTCGATTATTTCAGGATCGCACTGTGTGTCGATGAGGAACTCGCGGATACCGCCGTCCCACGTCCTGATGTCGGCGAGTAGGCTTTGAAGTTCTTCGATGCCATTCTCGGTCAGACCCTTCGTGCCGTCTTCACTGCCATCGCCGACGTAAACCAGTTCGCCTTCGGAGATGTTGTCCGAGTTTGCGGTCACTTCTTCGATCAGTTCGAGGTTTTCGCCGATCATGCCGGCGACTTGGCTGAGTGTGTAGATGAACCTCGAGCGCGCCATCAGGCGGCCTCGCATCGAGCTTTTGCCGGCGTCCAGTTCCAAGGCAGGAGGTCTTCAATTCGGTCTTCGGGGTGATCCTGGATCCGGGTCAGGACATCCGTCAGATAGACCTCTGGATTATGGCCTTGCAGTTTGACCGTCTCGATGATGGTGAGGATGTTGGCGATGCGCTCGCCGCCCTTGTCCGAGCCGGCAAACAGCCAGTTCTTCCTTCCAATTCCAAGCGGACGCATGGCTCGTTCAGCGATGTTGTTGTCGATTTCGACACGGCCATCGTCGATGTAGACGCTCAAGGCTGCCCATCGCGACAGGGCATATCGCATCGCCTCGGCCAGCCTCTGCTTCTGAGGCAAAGTCGAGAGTGTCGCCTCGATCCAGGCCTTGAGTTCGTCCAGAACAGGCCGGCATGGTGTTGGCGCAGGGTGCGCCGCTCGTCAGCCGACATGCCTCGGATACGGTTCTCGATATCGTAGAGAGCGCCGATGCGTGACAGCGCTTCCTCAGCGATCGGAGACGGCTTGAGCTTTATCACATCATGGAACTTGCGGCGCACATGCGCCATGCAGGCGGCTTCAATGATCTGGTTGCCATAGAGCTTCTTGTAACCCCCGTAGCCGTCGGCATGCATGACGCCGCTGAAGCTTGCCAGGTGATCAGCCGGATGTGCGCCCCTGCGGTCGGGGCTGTAGTAATAGGCAATGGCTGCGGGAGTGGCGGATTGATAGCCACTGCCGTCAAAGACGTAGACCCAGACCCTGCCGGTTTTTGTCTTGCCCCGCCCGGGGTCGAGAACATCGACCGGGGTATCGTCCGTATGTATTCGGTCGAGTGCGGCGATATGGGCCCTGATTAACAGGACAAGTGGTGTCAGCAATGCAGATACCCGGCCGACCCAGTCGGCCATTACGGATCGGGAGATGTCTATCCCCAACCGGTCGTACATCTCTGACAGGCGGTAGAGGGGAATGTGATCGTCGAATTTGGCGATCATGATGTGGGCGAGCAGCCCCGGCCCGGGTTTGCCGCGCTCGATCGGCAAGGTCGGCATCTCGCCAGCCACTGTCGTATCGCATTCCCTGCAGATCATGCGCTTCTCGACATGCCGGACAATCTTGACCGACGCCGGCACGTGCTCCAGCACCTGGACCACTCTGTCGGCCGCCTTCAGGAACGAAGTGCCACCGCAGGTCGGGCAATTGCAGGGAGCTGCATAGACCAGTTCTTCGGTGGTGAGATCATCGGGTAGAGGCTTGCGCTTCGGCTTCTCGGATGCGTCGTCCAACTCCGGCAGAGGCGGTTTCCCGGAGCGCTGTTCAGCCTCGGCCCGGGAGGCCTCGATCTCCTCCAACATCAGCTCGAATTGCTCGATCTTCCTGTCGATCTTTTCCGAAGACGCGCCATGTTGCCGATGTCGGAGAAGCTCTAGTTGCGCGCGAAGAAGCCCGATTATGGAGTCTCGCTTGATGACCTCGGCTTCCTGGCTCTCAAGTTTTGCCGCCTGTCCCGCGACGAGTGCGCGCAAAGTATTGAGCTCGTCCTGACTGTCCAGCGGCGCTGTTTCCATATCCGCGAAACTAGCCGATTTGCCTCTGACGCACCAGCGTTAAGCTTCCCATGCCCCTGCAAAATATAGCTTTTATCCCGTTCGGCCGGGAGCGGAAGTCCACGCCGGGCGTCGCCAATCGATCCCCTCAACGAGCATCGAAAGCTGCGCCTGCGTCAGGTGCGCTACACCCTCTTTCGCCGTCGGCCAGGGAAAGTATCCGCGCTCCAAAATCTTGTAGAACAGACAGAACCCCTGGCCATCCCACCAAAGAAGCTTGATCCGGTCCGCGCGTTTTCCGCGAAAGCCGAAGATTGCGCCCGAGCCCGGTGCCTCCCTCACGACCGTCTCGACCAGCGCGGACAGACCATCAATGCCACGCCGCATATCGGTCACTCCGCAGGCCAGATAGACCCTCACATTCCCCGATGGGCCGATCATACCGCCTCCACGCAAGCGACGAGCGGGCCAAGCAGCTTCAACTCAACGTCAACCGCAACCTTCAAGCTCCGACCGTTTCGAAGCAAGATCTCAACGATCGTCGGCCTTGTTGCTGCGGTAGACGGCTGGCTTACGCCAACCTCCTCCGTGATTTCCACCGGGAGGAACACCGTCGGCCGATCGGCATAGTTGAATGATTGCCGCCACAAGCGGATCTGGCCCGGATGAATGTCGTGCCGGCGCGCCACATCGCCAATGCGAGCACCGGGCTCATCAGCTTCCGCAAGTATCCTCAGCTTCGCCTCGTCCGACCAACGCCGTCTGCGCTCGGTACCGGACATGATCTCTATGCGAGCCATGAAACCTCTTCGTTCTGGTATTAATGTCAGCACTAATGCTGGTTCTAATGCCAGAACATCGCCTGATTTGGCCGATCAGCAAAAACAGCTCACCGTACGCTCACCCTAGGTGTTTAGTCCCGGCATTTGATGGATGGGGTCGATGATGAATCGATCCGGCTCCAAAGTCCATCGTCTACAGATGAACTCGTAAGGCGTAAGGCCCTTTAACGTCTTGAGCCGGCGCCCGAAATTGTAGGCGTCGATAAAGTCGGCCAGATGTTTTTTCAACTGCGCATGATCGTCGTAGTGGAAGCGCTTGACGGTCGCCTCCTTGATCGTTCGGTTCATCCGTTCGACCTGTCCGTTGGTCCAGGGATGCTTCACCTTGGTCAGGCGATGCTCGATGCTGTGATCGTCGCAGACCCAATCGAAGATGTGCTGGAAGGCATTTCGATCACAAGCTCGGTTGGTGAACTGAATGCCATTGTCGGTCAAAACGGTGTGAATGGTGTAGGGCACTGCCGCGATCAGATTGCGCAAGAACTGAGCGGCATTCATCTTGCCGGCTTTGGTGTAGAGTTCCGCGAACGCGAACTTGGATGTTCGGTCAATTGCGACAAAGAGATAGAGCTTGCCCTCAGCCGTCTGCACCTCGTCAATATCGATGTGGAAGTAAGCGATCGGATAGCTTTTGAACTTCTTCTTCGGCTCCTTGTCGCCTCTGACCTCCGGCAGACGTGAAATGCCGTGGCGCTGCAAACACCTGTGCAACGACGAACGCGTCAGATGTGAAATGGTCGGCTGAAGAGCGTAGAGGCAATCATCGAGCGGCAGCAACGTGTGCCGGCGGAAGGCGACGATAGCGGCCTCTTCTTCGAGGGAAAGGGTCGTCGAGTGCGGGTCCTTTGGGCCTGTAGGAAGGTCGACCAACGATGTCCGCTTCTTCCATTTCGCCACGGTTTTCTGGTTGATCCCGTATCGCTTCGAAAGCGTTTTCAGGCTCTCTTCACTATTGCTCGACGGATTGCCTCTGTCGTCGTGGCGCTCCCGTGTAGAACCTGGCCCATAGTGCTTCCCTCCATGCCAAGGAAAATATTGCACCATCAAATGCCGGAACCAAACACCAGAGCAGCCAGCGCGCGGAGCCGTGATTGGTCTGCCGTGAACCGAGAGCTCCACGTGCAGGACAAAAGGCCACCATGCCCGCACACGACGTCCCGGGAGCTAGACGAGGAAATGAAGCGACCGTTATCACCAAAATCACTGAGGGTCATAGCCAATTTGGCGCAAGTGGATAATCCTTGCGTGAAGCGATTTCGGTATGATCTATGTCTATGTACTTGCGATCACTTATATATTTTGGTGAACGATAGCTATCGGGTGAGGTCCGCGTGGCCCAAAATGCGCCAAATTAGATCGAAACGAAACATTGGTGGTTCCAAGCACATCACTTTCCGTATAAAGAGCTTTGGCGCATTTACCTCAGTCGGAGCAATGTCAGGACCACCATTGAAGCAATGGATTAATGAACTCGGTTTGCAACAAGTCGATGATCCAGGCATAGACAAGCCGGTCTATCGAAAACCTTTTGACGGACGGATTGCACTTAGCGCCGAACTCGAAAACTTGATCAGCATCAGCCTTCGCGAAGCCCGCGATAAGCGAAAACTCCCGCGCTCGAAACTGGCGCCCTTGCTTGGCATCACTAAGCAGGTCTACGGCCGGTACGAAAATGGAGTATCCCGCTTGACCGTGAGCCGACTGATTCATCTGTGTGAGGTTTTGGATGCCACTCCGGAAGAGATTATCGCCCCGGCGGCACCTTATCTTTGGGGCGAAACTGAAACCAAAGCGGTTCTGCTGCTGGCTACTATCGTGAAGTTGCGGACTTTCGATGAAGAGATCTTGCAAGATATTTTCAGCTTACTAAGCCGCATAGACGAGACCGGTAGCGATAGCGGCGATCGTGCCATGAAAGTCGCGTCTACCAGCGCCACTGCAGACGATCGCGAATAGGACGTAGATCGCTAGCTTCAATAAACAGAACGTGCGTCCCTGATGAAGTTCCATCAGAAACCGCGAAGGACTAGCTGGCGACCGTTCATCGCCACTCCGGGACATAGGTGGGTAAACCGGGGAGGGCGCAGTTGGGTCAACTGGTCCAACGCATCCCTGCTTTCGGCCGCTGGAGGGGACGCGCGGTCGTCTTTACGCCGCGAGTGCCAGGGAGGTCACGTCAAAGTCTAAGAAACCCGTATATTCGACATACAAAGCATCGATAATTCCATTCATACAATCCATTTTACCAATCTCCCGTGATGATGCACTAGGAATGATCTCAGACGCGAGTGACGGCGAAACATTTGACGATCCGGACTGGCTATAGCGCGAACCCGAGCAACGGCGCCGACATGCATCGGGGCGGCCACTGCTTCGATCGCACAGTGCGGGCTTCAAAAACAGCAGCAGGAAATACCAAAGGAGGTCTTTGCATGCGTTCTGAGGTGCGGTGGAAGCTGTGCTGGGAAAACGAGCTGGAACTCATCGACCACGTCGATCCTCCCGAGCTCTTTCGCAAAGCCCAAGGGCCGACCGGGGTCTTCAATTTCAGTGGCAGCCAAAGCTGGGCAAGGCGCGCCGACAACCTGCATTGGCAGGCGACCGACGCTGACAAGGGCGCGCGCGGCGATGAAGAGTCAGCAGCCAGCCGTCCTTTTGTTCACTGGACTTTCCGGCTCCGGCAAGTCGACAATCGCCAATGCGCTCGACCGGCTGCTGCATGCCCACGGGAAGCACACCTACATCCTCGACGGCGACAACGTGCGCCACGGGCTCAATCGCGACCTGGCTTCAATCAACCCGATCGCGTCGAGAACATCCGCCGCGTTGCCGAGGTCGCCGAGCTGATGGAGGAGGGGAGCTTATTGAAATCCTCGTCGACACGCCGCTTGAGGAATGCGCGCGACGCGATCCGAAGGGGCTTTATCGGAAGGCGCTCGCCGGCAAGATCGCCAATTTCACCGGCGTTTCCTCGCCGTACGAAATCCCTGAGGGCGCTGAATTACATCTCGAAACGGTTGGCCACGACCCTGCGGCGTTGGCGTTTGAGATCGAACAGTTCCTCGAAAGGCGAATGGAGCAAGTGACGCATGAGTGTGAGAGTGGGGAGGCTTGACCATTGGCGGCTTGAAGCGGCCGCGGCGGTCCTTGGCCTATTAACTACGCGGCGACCGTAGCAGCCCGCAGGCGGCCCGCGCCAACGTCCGATGTGGCTTCAACAGGAGACGGCCGATCACGCGCTCACGACTCGGCTTACTGAAACGGAGAAAAGATATGGCTGATGCAAAGCTGCAAGCCGTGCTTTCGGCTCTTTCGCCGATGGCGAGACAGCTAAATGCGCTACCCTCCAATCAACCGGGGCGAGATGCGAACTGCGTTAAACTAAACACGAATGAGAATCCGTTTCCGTTGCCGATGATGGTGTTGCAAAGTGCGCTGGCGGCCCTCGAACGGCATTATCTGTATCCCGAAGATGACAATCTGAGCTTGCGCGACGCAGCCGCCAGCGCGTATGGCCTCTCCCAGGATCAGGTGGTCGCCGGGAACGGCTCGTCGGAGCTGCTTGGGCTCATCTACAGAGCATTCCTCGACCCGGGAGATAGCGTTGCGATGATATCGCCAGGTTTTTCCTTTAACCGCAAACTGGCCAAGTTGCAGGGTGCCAGATTTCTCGAAATCGAATGGGGCGAGTCTTATTCTCTGCCAATCGAGCAGCTGCTTCTTGGTCCAGCAAAAGATGCAAAATTCATACTGCTGGCCAATCCGAACAATCCAACGGGAACATTCGTTCCGGTGGCTGAAATCGACCGCCTCGTCGCGCAATCGGACCAGTTGATAGTGGTGGATGAAGCGTATGTCGACTTTGCACCCGATGATGCCCTGCGCCTAGTCGATCGTCATCCAAACCTTCTAGTATTGAGAACACTTTCGAAAGGCTTTGCAGCCGCGGGAATTCGCGTCGGTTTCGGCTTTGGTCATCCCGAACTTATTGGGAGGCTACGCAACCTGCAAAATGTCTTTAACATGAACGTGATCGGCCATGCGGTGGGCATTAGTATCCTTTCGCACCGCGCCGACTACGACGAGAACCACAGATATATTAAACATGAAAGACACAGAACGACCACTGCCTTGTCTCAATTGGGCTTTTCTGTCATTCCCTCCCACACAAACTTTTTGCTAGCTCGGGTGCCACCCGGACGAGATGGCAAATGGTGGCAAGCGTCTTTGGATAGGCAGAACATACTTGTAGCCGTCTTTCCCGATGCCGGTTTGGAAAATTTTATCCGCGTCAGCATCGGCACCAGAACCCAAATGGACGCGTTCCTTTCAGCCGCCAGGGACATCATTTCTGGAAGTATGAAGACGCAGAGCTAGGCGGTTAGAATTATTGGCCACACTGCTTGTCACTTGGAAACACCAAGTATCGAAGTCCATATTGTGGGATAAAGATCACAAATAAGCGCAAGACCGTAAAGCGTGTGCCGTCTCGATCCCGTTGATTACGCGTGTTATTGGCGCACGAGTGGAGCACCCGGTGGCCGATGCGAGGCTTATTTCTGGCGATTCGGCCGCGGCTCTGCCGCTGTATTGGGAATGGTTTAGGTTTCTTCATAATCGGTCCTTCGCATTGACATTGAGCGAACAGTAATCTGCGGTCGTCGCCGATCTTCCGTCGATCACCTGCGACAGAACCTCGATCCGCTAAAGATCACGCTCGCTCATCGCCATTGATCCCACCCGCAATCCCCTACGCCAGCAAACGTGGGCAGTATGGCATTCGAACTTGGCAGAAACAGAACTTTTTCAATCTGCGGCACTCTAGCCGCTACAGAGATTCGAAGCGGGAGCCGTGCGGCCATGGTCACCATCCGCCTTGCTACCAAATGGTACAAGCAGAGCCGCGGCTTCGCCGATCGGCAGGTCGACCACCGTGATTCCGCTTGCTGCAAGGAAACGGCGCTCGTTTTTGGTAAGGCCTTCCGCATCAAGTACTGCAAAGTGGGGGCCGTGAGAGCGCTTGATGATCTGTCGAGCGTAGATCCGGAGCATCTGATCGTTGAAGCGGCAGCCAATGAAAAGAAAACCGCGATCTATACGCCGTTCTTTCACCATTCCAGGTATTGGCGTCTGGATATCGATTTCGGTTAGGACTTCCACGTAATCGGAATCGGACACCAGAAAGTTCGAAGCTGGTATAACACTGCCGTACGGCGCATAGAGGACCGTCTTTGGCGCTGCGACGCATTCGACGTCTCTCCCGGACAGATCGTAAGTTTTTGTCCAAATGTCGCCGCCGCCGTTTGCACGCGTGACGCCCTGAATCTCGACGACATCCGTTCGACCGGTCTTCGCGAAAGCCGCACGCATTGTCCCGTCGTACCAACCGTCGACGATAAGGGAGAGCGGCAGCGTTGCGAGCCAGTCGTGGAGGGCGGTCGGCGCCACGGGTGCTCCAAATATTTCTGCCATCCAGGCCTGAAGCGTCCGGCGATGCCGTCGCTGTTCAATAAACTGCGCGACTGACCACATATTGCTGCGTATCCTGGAAGGGGCAGGTGTGCGTTCGTTGAGTGCCGCGGAGACGGCTTCCGGGGTGTCCGGTACAGGTGGTTCCGTGGATTGCAGCCGAAGGAGATCCGGACCGAGATAGGGAACGATCCGATCCGCAGCGAGCGCTTCCTGAAGCAGCCTAAGTCTTTCTTCGGCGTCACCGTTGCGAATGATCAGGAGACGGTCCGAGGTCAAAATTTTATTCATGCTGTTTTCTCTTACCTCTCGTTTGCAGCATCAGTCCTCGTCAGGAATCTTCCTTGCGTGGACGGTGATCGGCAGAGGCGTATCCCGCGATAGCTTGGGCAAGACGAGTCTCCAGCCGTTCCTGAGAGTGATCGTGCCGCCCCACATGTCATCAGCCTCGACATCTACGATCGGCTCTTCGAGATCTTTCTTTGGTACGTAAGCCGACAAGCCGGCGCTCGTTCTGCGAATCATTATCTTCATGTCGCTATTCCTTCGTTGGGGGCCCCGCGATTTCAGCAGCGCCGCAAGCAGCGGCGTTGTCTAGACTCGTCAGTTCACGGGCACGCATGCCGACGATAGTGCCACGTTCGACCCATTCGACGGCATAGATGTAAAACTGCTGGAGAAAGGTGCCGATGTCGCGCACATAGCCTTCGTCGCCCTTCCGCACCAAACTTTCCCCAATTTTTTTGCCAGCATAGGTGCCGTCATTCTTTACGTGAAGTCTGGCCCGCACCCGCTCGCCGGGTGTAAATCGTGGAGGCCTGTGGATTTCGACCTCCTGTTCACGTCCAAGGCCCATGGGCATTCCTCCTTGCAGGATATCATTGAAGGCTTCTCCGCAGGAGCCCCGACCATGCTGAAGGTCAAATCGCAGGTGCGGCGAGGACGCAGGTCTTCGGCACGGGGCAAACCTCCGCGCATTGCTGCGTTTCGAAGGTACCCTTGCATTCGGTGCATTTTTCCGGGTCGATAACGTAGATCTCACCTTTGAACCTGATCGCACCGGAGGGGCATTCGAACTCGCAGGCACCGCACTGGGTGCATTGGGACGCTATGATCCTGAAGGCCATTTTTAAACTCCTGAAGATGTTGGATTAAGAGCGCTCACGCCGTCGCCGCTTGTGGTTCGACGCCAAACTTGGCGGCGTAGAGGGTGCCGATGGCGGTCTCGATGTAGTCATAGCAATAAGCATCCGTTGCCCGAACCCCGGCCTCCATGAGCTTAGTCTTAGGGCACTCCCCGATCTTGGCGCATAGCACGACGTCAATACCGACCAGCGCAGTTATGATGCCGTCGAGGGTGGCTTCCTCGCCCCTGCCTCCGAGGCAATACTGTTCGATCTTGCGATGCCCGACGTAGGTGATGCCTCTCGACGAAGCTTCGTATACTTGGAACTCCTTCGCATGGCCGAAGTGCTCGTTGATGCGACCGCCACCCTTTGTCGCGACCGCGACGTGGAGGGACCCATCGCCGGCTGCTTTGACTGTCTCGATTGCCTCGCTCTTGGCGGTCGCGTGATCGCCGCGTTCGCGGGCGATCACTTCCCGATAGGCCTCGCGCTTACGGGCGTCATAGGTGATCTCTCCGGGAAGCTGGTCGAGTGCGAACTCCTGGCCCCGATCATCCCCAAGCAGGCCGACGGCATCGGCCCTACACTGCCGGCAATGGCGCATTAGCTTTGCGCCGCCTTCGAGACGATCCTGGAGCGCCTTCAATTCGAGCGCCCGCGGGCCGCGCTGTCCGGTCAAGCCGTAGTAGGTGCCATGGGCCGGATCGGAAATAAGCGGCATGACGTTGTGCAGGAACGCCCCCCGCTCCTTGACCCATTTATTTACCTCGACCAGGTGTTCGTCGTTGACACCAGGAATCATCACCGAATTGACTTTGGTGATGATGCCGCACGCGGTCAGCATCTCCAGGCCCACCATTTGCCGCTCGTGCAGAATTCTCGCAGCTTCGATGCCGGTGTAACGACGGTTGCGGTAAAAGATCCAGGGATAGATCTTTGCGCCGATTTCAGGGTCAACCATGTTGATCGTAATTGTCACGTGATCGACATTCATGTCGACAAGTTCGGCGACGTGATCCGGCAGCGCAAGCCCGTTGGTGGAGATGCACAGCTTGATGTCGTGGATCTCCCCCGCAACTCGTTCGAACGTTTCCTTTGTCTTCTTCCAGTCGTAACAGGCATCGCCCGGTCCGGCGACACCCAGCACGGAAAGCTGCGGCACTTCGTTGGCGACGGCAATGACCTTGCGCAGCGCCTGGTCTGGCGTCAACTTTTCCGAGACGACCCCAGGGCGGCTTTCGTTGGCGCAGTCATATTTACGATTGCAATAGTTGCACTGGATATTGCAGGCTGGTGCGACCGCGACATGCATGCGCGCGAAATAATGGTGAGCCTCTTCTGAATAGCAGGGGTGGTTTTTGATCTTCGCCCAGATAGCCTGGTCCACGTCGGCCGGTTTTGTGGACACGCCACATGACGAGGATGTGCAGCCACTCGGTTTCGCGGTCGCCAGCAATTGATACAAGGATGTCGTGCTGGTCGCACTTTCAAGCGAAATCATCGGTGCGGACATTGAGTGCTCCGTTGCTAGTTGACGTCGCCTTTCAAAACGCAAAAGCCATGCCATCCCAAGGACGGGATTTGCTTTAAGAATTTGCATTTATTGCCCGATTCCGACCGTGTTCGGACACAGACTTGTCAAGCTTCCGACAGTCGACAAAAGAGTTGTCCGTAAGCCACCAAACCAGGCATTGGAGATCGAGAAGGTCCAACATCACCCAGGCGCTTAAAGCTTTTTCACCTCGATGCGATGCTGGCGTAGAGCATAGCCGACCTGACGAGGCGTAAGGCCGAGAATACGAGCCGCTTTGGCCTGAACCCATCCGGCCTTTTCCATCGCCTCGATCAACCGGTCCCGTTGCGTGAGGCGCGACTCCATTGCGGGACAACCGGAACCGTGCGGATCACAAGCCTTGACGGAAGATACCTCGTCCGACGCACCGATGCTCCCGCCCGAGCGCGGCGATGAAGTCGGCATCACATTGCTCCGGGCATGCCCATCGACGGTGATGCCGCCGGGCGACCCGTCGGTTTTCCAGAGGAGCGACGAAAGGCACTGGCTGTTCTTGCAGGCAAAATCAGACGAAACGATCGAGCTTGAACGCGCAAGGGTGGCAGTCCTTCGCACGCAGTTTTCGAGTTCCCGGACGTTACCTGGGAAATAGCATTGCGACATCACCTCGATCGCCGACGACGAAAACGTCAGCTCGCGTTGGTTCTCCTTGTTGAATCGGTCAAGAAGAGCGTTCGCAAGGCGTGGAATATCGCCGGGTCGCTCTCGAAGCGGCGGCAGGACAATTGGAACTACGCTGATGCGGTAATACAGGTCGGCCCTGAATTCGGCGTTTGCAACAGCCATCTCGAGGTTCTTATTCGTGGCGCATATGAGCCGGACGTCGACCGCAAGCGTCTTGGTTCCGCCCACCCTCTCCAGTTCGCCTTCCTGCAGGACGCGCAGCAGTTTGGCTTGAAAGGCGGGCGAAATCTCGCCAATCTCGTCAAGTAGAAGCGTTCCGCCATTTGCCAGTTCGAAGCGTCCGGCGCGCTGCGCGATGGCCCCGGTGAAAGCCCCTTTTTCATGCCCAAACAGCTCCGATTCCAGGACGCCTTCGGGCAGCGCGGCGCAGTTCAATTTGACGAACGGCTTGTTTTTACGAGGGGAAAGTTCATGGATCGCCTGTGCAAAAAATTCCTTGCCGGTGCCGCTTTCGCCCCGCAGAAGCACGGTGGAATTCGTCCTCGCCACCACCGAGACGGTTTCAACCACCTGCTGGAGAGCCGGGCTATCCCCGATAATCCCGTCGATTTTGACGGGTGGATGTCGGCCCGGCGCGCCCCTTTGCGCGATGATCGGCTTCTCCGGTCTCTCTTGTTCGCCGATAGGTCGCCGACCCTCCAGGTTCAGGAAACGATGAAGCCTGATCGTCCGACTGACCAGATTGGCGACCATGGTCAGAAAGCGAACGTCCTCGTCGGCGGGGAAGGGGGCGGCGTCGTTCCTGACGCGATCGATCGATATTGTGCCAAGTATTTTATTATCGGCTTTTACCGGAACGCCAATAAAAGAAATTGGGACGGTGCCGCTGCTCCAAGGCGGTTGCGGCTCAGCCTGAAATAATTCGGACTTGCTGACATCCTTTACGATTAAGGGCATACCGGTCGTCGCGATATGGTCGATTACGGCCTTAGGTATAACGCCTCGAGCGGCTGATTGAGAGGATGGGGGGATGTCGCCAGTTGCGGCAATCTCGGGCTGACCTTCAGCGTCTAGAACAACGATTGCTCCGCATCGAATCTGCAGAAAGGAAGAGAGGACGTTCACGACGTTGGCAAGCGTAATCTCTAGCCGGGCGGGGGCAGTCAGTACCTTTGATATCTCGTAGATTCCGCTGCGCTGCGTGCCCGCTTGGCGCATAGGTCCAGCAGGTAGCGCAGATAGGGGTTCCGCTCCATCGACCGGTCGGGCGGGCATGTGGGTCATTATATGGCCTTGGGTTGTCTAACGTTTCTTATCACCCTTGCTTGCATGTATATATAGTAATTTCTAATACCAATCTGCAACGCGCACCTCTGCAAGTTTCCGATGCGCCCGTCTGCAAACCCAAGTTGGTTCTGAATCGTGGAGTTGCAAACCTTTATCCGAACTTGAAGAGAACGCCGAAACCGCCTCTCGGATAGTTCCACTCGATATCTCCACTTGCCTCGCAGAGTACGCGGCACGTGCCGCACTCCATGCACCCGTCGGCGATAACCTCCACTTGGCCCTGGTCATTCAATTCGTAGCACTTGGCCGGACAGACACTTGTGAGGGCATACAGATTTACGCTTGGCCAATCGTGTGGACGCACCCTAATATGCGGGCGTCCGGCATCGACCACGTATCGATTTTGGTAAAGCTTGTCCTCTACGCGTATGTTCGTCACTGCAACCGTCATCTCATCTCTCCTTTATCGCCACGCGCGCGCCAAGCGAACCGCGTCACCAAACAGCCCCCAGCGGGAGCGTGCCTTGATGAAGGTGCCCGTGGTCGCCCGTTCCTTGTCGATCTTCGGGGTGCCATCGACTCGCACAAAGTTCTGTGCGGCCTGCGACAGCAACCTTGGATAAGTCGTGAAGAAATTGCGGGAATTGGTGTGCAGCAGGGCAGGCATGTCCTTGTATTTCCGCAAGTCTTTGATAACGAACGACTTTTCAAGCATCGACTTGTAAAGGGAGAGGTTCTCCTTGACCATCGGCTTTTTGCGATTCTTGATCTGGACGATTGCTTCGCCGGCGATGCGCCCCGACGTCATGGCGAGGTTGGACCCCTCGCGGTGCACCGCATTATTAAGTTGTGCCGCGTCGCCGACGACGACCCAGCCGTCACCAAAAAGCTGCGGAATTGCCTTGTAACCACCTTCTGGAATGAGATGCGCCGCATATTCCTTGACTTCCGCTCCTGCGATCAGCGGCTTTACCGACGGATGGCTTTTGAATTTTTCGAGCAGATCATAAGGACTTTCCATTGTTGCCGCGAATTCGGAGACAAGGCAGCCAATGCCGATCGAGATCGATTCTTTGTTGGTGTAGAGGAAGGCAAGCCCGGCCATGTTGCGAGAGATCGTGCCAACTGCCTCGATGACGCAGCCTTCATTGGCCTGGAGGCCGAACCGCTGGTCAATTACCTCTTCGGCCAGGAAATGCATTTCCTTGACGGCGAGCGCGACAGTTTCCGGTTTTGGCGTGTCACGCAATCCAGCACGCGTGCCGAGCAGCCCATTGACGCCCTCTGCGAGAACGACCACGTCAGCAAGAATCACGTCGCCGGCGCGGTCGGTGCGAACGCCAATCACCTTGCCCTTTGGATCACGAACGAGTTCCGTCACGGTCGTCTCGCATAGAAGCGTCGCTCCGGCCTCGCGCACCTTGCGTGAAAACCATTTGTCGAATTGGGCGCGAATGACCGTGTAGCGATTGTGTCTCGACTCGTTGAAGTCGTCCGACCGGTATTGCATACCGATGTGGGACGAGTCGTCCATCATCCAGAAGCGCTGCTCGACTAAGTGCCGCTCCAGAGGCGCATCATCCCGGAAATCCGGCAGGATTTTCTCCAGCATGTCCGCGTACATGATGGCGCCCTGCACATTCTTGGAGCCCGGATACTCGCCACGCTCCAACTGCAGCACCTTCATGCCGCGGTTCGACATCGTGTAAGCAGCTGCGTTTCCGGCCATGCCGGCCCCGATAACTATGGCGTCGAAGTTTTCCTCAGTCATGGGGCGCCCTCAGTTTGCAAGCTTATCGCGACTGTGCGGCGACAGTCGATGGGTGAAGAGTTCCGTTAATGACGGCAGTAAACGGATCGCATCGGTGACGACGCCGAGGTGGGCGAAATCAAAAATCGGCGCGTTAGGATCGGTGTTAATGGCTAAAATAAGATCAGCTCCCTCGACGCCAACGCGATGCTGGATGGCGCCGGAAATGCCGGCTGCTATGTAAAGCTTCGGCCGGATAGTTTTGCCAGTTTGGCCGATCTGCCGATCAGCAGGCATCCAGCCCTTTTGGACGAGGGGGCGCGAACAGCCATAATCGGCCCCGATCGTCCGCGCGAGTTTCTTCATAAGCTTCACGTTCTCCACCGCGCCGAGACCGAGGCCTCCAGCAACCACGACGTCCGCATAGGCGAGATTCGCCGTCGCCGACTGGCCATCGGACAAGAAACCGAGGACCTTAGTGACGATCTCTTCCTCGATCATCGACACTTTGTGTTGAATGACGCGTCCGATCTTATTATTCCCGCGCGGAGGCATGGCCATGACCCTCGGCCGGACCGTTGCCATCTGCGGCCGGCAGTTGAGCGTGTAGATCGTGCAAAGCAAGGAGCCGCCGAAAGTCGGCCGGGTCGCCGCAAGCGAGCCGTCCGCATCCATATCAAGTTCGGTGCAATCCGCCGTGAGCCCTGTCAACAAGGTCGTCGCCACGGAACCGGCAAGGTCGCGCCCGAGCGTCGTTGCCCCTAAAAGAAGGATTTCCGGTTTGTAGTTAGTAACCAGATCCGTCAATGCTTTGGTGAAAGGCTCATTTCGGTAGTCGGCGAGCAGTGGGGCCTCGACGAGGTAGGCCAGGTCGGCGCCATAAGCAAAAGCCTCGGCGATGGCAAACCACGTGGCCTCTCCCGGTGGTCCGAGAACGACGCCGGCAAGCTGGACGCCCAGCTTGTCGGCGAGCTTGCGGCCTTCGCCGAGCAGCTCGAAGGAGACGGGATGCACCTGATCGCGCTCCAGCTCCATGAAGACCCAAACGTGCCGATGGTCCTTAAACTGATCGGGCAGCTCTTTCTTCATGGCGGCACGGCCAGCGGCTGGAGGAGGGCTCTCTCGATTCGTGCTCAACATCGTCGCTCCTTGCCTTCATTCGCCGTCAAAGGCGAGTTCGCTTTCGAGCGCCGGCTGGCGCAAAAAGATCCCAGCGATCAACTCCTCCGCGAGATCGCGCGGTGTTTTTTCCGCGGTGTCGATCTGCTCCGCCTTTTCCGCCCGCTCAGGAGGGGCAAAGACCCTCTTAACGACGGTTGGCGAGCCACGCAGGCCGCACTTGGTGAGGTCCTCTATGCCAGCGTCGGCCGCATTCCACTTCACGATCTGGCTGCGCGCGGCCCGTAGCGCGTCATCGAGCGAGCCGCGGCGGATTTCGTTTGTGCCTTCGAGCATTGTAATTAGGCAAGGGAGCTTGCTCATCAGCGTCTGCGTGCCCCCTTCCGAGCGGCGCTCCACCGTAATCTCGCGCCCATTGATGTCGACAGAGACGATTTTGGCAACGTAGGTGAGCTGCAGGAGGTCGAGGCGCTTGGCGATGCCAGGCCCAACCTGGGCGGTATCGCCGTCGATGGTCTGTTTGCCCGTAAAGACGATATCGGGCGTACCGAAGGCCTCTCCGATCTTCGCGATGGCTCGCGAAAGAGCAAACGAGGTCGCCAGAGTGTCGGAGCCGGCAAAATGACGGTCGGTCAAGAGTACGGCGCGGTCGGCGCCGTAGGTGAGCGCCTTGCGCAACGCGTCCTCTGCCATGGGCGGCCCCATGGTGAGCACGGTCACCTCGCCGCCATGGCGGTCGCGCAACTGGAGCGCCTCTTCAAGGGCGAACAGATCATAGGGGTTGATGATGGTTGGCACTCCCTGACGCATGATTGTGTTCGTCACCGGATGCACTCGTATTTGTGCGGAGTCCGGTACCTGTTTGATACAGATAACTATGTGCATGGCGGTTTCTTACTCCCTCCCTCTATGGGTGGCGGGCTTGTCAGTACACATGCTTGCGTGCATCATTCGTGCCAACCGTTTGGCGTTCTCTATCACATTGAAATGGCTTCGATTCCGACGTTGCTAGCATATGACTGAATTGTAAGCTTCCCGACATTGTCGTGTCGCAACCGTGCTCACTTCTTTTCGAACGGCTTCAGGAAAGAGTCTAACGGGACAACGGTGCGGCCGGGTGTGACAGGTCTGTTCGGATTGTGGTCCTTGAGCACCTTGAAGACCCGGTGCGAGAGCGGCGCGGAGGTCGCGAAATCACAGTAGGCCCTTTCCAGTATGGCACGGGCACGAGCAGCGATTACCCGGTCTGGGAGATGGGAGAAGTCCTCTGCCGCGAGGTATTGGCCCATACGCTTCATGATATGGAGTCGTGAGACATCGAGAACCTTAGGGTCATAGGGGACCCCTAGGGCTGCGAAGAACTCCTCCGCAGCCGAGAGAGATTTCAGCCGATTGAGGATGTCTTTGACATCGACGGGACTGCTGTCAGCGGAGCAACGGCACATAAGATTCCCCCTGGTCGTGAGCGGTGATCGCGAGATCGTTCTCCCGTAGCTTAAGCTGCAACGTACGGAATGCGTGGTTCGACGCGGCTAGGCGCAAGGCAGTCGCGTTGCAACTGGAGTCGGCATAGGCTGGTGGTCGGATGCGATCCACCGATGGTGTCGAGAGATTGATTAAGATGATATGGCGCTGGGCCCCCTCCACGAACACGCATGGGCGGTGAACCGGCGATCTATGTGACTGAGAGCCCCGGCTTTTACCTGATCGTTCATACGATGCCGGTGCCGTCATGCAGGTCGTATCGGTGAAAAGGAATTGCCGTTTCATGAGCGTGCCTGCTCCTACTCCCCTGAACGAACCCGGCTGCTCGTGTCGGCCACGTGGCCGGAACGGCATTGGCTCCGGAGCCTTTCAACGATGCCCGGTAAAACTTCGAGCACCCGGTCGACATCCTCGTCACAGTTATCGCGCGAGAACGAGAAGCGGATTGTTCCGTGCGCCATAGCATGAGGGATATCCATTGCCCTCAAGACATGGCTCGGCTCCAGCGAACCGGAGGAGCAAGCAGAGCCGGAAGAGCAGGCGATGCCATAGCGGTTGAGAAGAAGGAGCATACTGTCTCCTTCGACACGTTGAAAGGCGATGTTCGCCGTGTTCGGCAACCTCTTAAGCCTATCGCCGGTTACGAAGGCGCCTGGAACACGCTGGACAATGCCGTTCTCCAATCGATCTCGGAGCGACTTTAATCGGGTGCTCTCGTCGTCTATTGATTTCAGGGCGAGTTCGGCAGCCTTGCCTAAACCGACAATCCCGGCCGTATTTTCTGTCCCTGCGCGTCGGTCGCGCTCCTGATGACCTCCCTTGATCAGTGAGGAGAAAGATAAGCCCCGCCTGAGATAGAGTGCACCAATGCCTTTTGGTCCATGGAATTTGTGTCCGGACAACGAAAGCATGTCGATTGCAGTAGGTTGGAGGTCCATTGGAACCTTGCCGACCGCCTGGACCGCGTCGGTGTGGAAAAGTGCACCGATTCTCTTGGCCATCTCGGCAAGCTTAGCGACCGGGAAAATGGTTCCCGTCTCGTTGTTCGCCCACATGATCGAAGCAATCGCTACACGATGAGTGAGGGCGGTCTCATAGGCGTCAAGATCGAGACGTCCATGTCGATCCACTGGGATCCTGTGTACCTTAATGCCGCGCGTCTTCTCCAGATGGCCGCAGAGTGTCAGCACCGCTGAATGCTCGACTGCGGAAGTCACGATCTCTGTGCGCTCAGGCATCACCTCCAGCGCCGAAAGGATCGCCGCATTGTCGCTTTCCGTCCCCCCCGAGGTGAACACGATCTCATGATCGAACTCGGCGCCGATCAGCGCTTGCAATTGCCGGCGCGCCTTCCTCACCGCCTCGCGGATGGAGGAGCCAAAAGCGTGCGTCGACGAAGGGTTTCCAAACTGATCCGCAAAGAACGGCAGCATGGCTTCAACCACTTCAGGATCGACTCTGGTCGTTGCATTATTGTCGAGATAGATCGCTCTCATGGGTGGATCTCGACTGAGGGGAAGCGGTGACAATGCTGCGGCGTCTTGCACATGCTGTTGTTTGATAGCCTCGGGCAAGCAGCGCGGGGTGGAGTCGTGCGATGGCGCGTCACGCGATCTTGTTGGCATCGATAACGTCGCATAGCCGCCATCAGTAGGAAGGGAAGAACGTTGTGCGCTCGCGCCTTTTCCAACGGTTGGATTCGCCGCGGCTGCTTAACTAGATGGGTCGCCAGCTTAGCTTGTCGCTGAGAACTGAACTGTTGCAGGCTGCGGCGATTTTTAGACCCTGTCCTACGCGATTGCCGGCTACAACATCCATTTCGACCCTGCCAATTTCTCCAGGCCTCAGATTTCTGTTGTGACGGTCTGATCGTCCTCCTCTGCCGGAACGAGGCTTTCGACGACCAGTATTGTATAAACCGCTGACACGTCTTCGACGGCTTGAACGAGTGTCGTCCGTCTACTGCCAGATCTAGCGAAGTGAGCGACTTGGTCATGAAATCAAGCCTCTTGACACGCACGCGTCTTCGCTCACCTTTCCTCGGCGCGGAACTGCTTGCAGAGGGGGCGTCTCCTTTGGAATCCTGGCCCGGATGCCCGCCAAAAAATTTTGCTGCCTCAGGATAATCCGTTGATGAGCAGACCTTTCTCTCCGGCAGCAAACCGCTTAAAAAGCCTGCTGTCTCCTGACGGACGGTTTGAGGCGCTTCGGCGGGCTTTAGGGTTATGAGTTCGGCCAGCGCTGGCGAGAAGGCGGTCGCTGGGTTGGAACGCAAGGACGACGGCGTCACCAGAAACGCTTCCACCGTTGGATCGACTCCAATTATCAATTCAGGCCCTCTACCGTAGGAAACTGCCCCGGTCTCGCTGAGGGGATTTTCCTGCACGCCGTCGTTCTTCGGATTGAAAAAGGAAACCATGACCTTTTCGCAATAATTCCGCATGGCTCTCTCGCTTTCTCGGTGATCAGCCGAAGGATTTGCCGCAAGTGCAGTTCTGGTGCGCATTGGGATTGTCGAAGACAAAACCGGAGGTTTCTGGTCCCGTCACGAAGTCGATCGTCATGCCGTTGATGTGTGCTTGCGAGTCTGCGTCAACGAACACCTTGACCCCATTTGTTTCGATCACCGCGTCGCCCTGGCCCTGGACGCTTTCTAGCCCCACCAGGTATTTGTAGCCGGCGCATCCACCTGCCTCGACCGCGATGCGAAAGCCTTCCGCCTGCTCGGCTCGGGAAAGCGTTACGTTCATGATGGCGGCGGCATTCTCTGTGAGCTTGATCATGGGATGATTCCTTTTTGTTCGATGGCGCATTTTCGGATTACCGTGCATGCGTCGTGCCAAGCGGTGAGGAAGGCCAAGAGTTCGATCAGCCCGCGTGTTGTATTCCTGCGTCGTCGAACATCGGAGATCTCGAAAGCGCGCCAACTCCAGAACGTCTGCCCGCGTATCTCCGTCTATCATTTTCGGTTGAGGCTCTCGTTGCCGCCGCACCGAAATCCCAGCGGTTCGGCGAAAATGAATGGGAGGCGACAACTGCTTCTAGATTTGTCGCTTGCGCGACATAAAAATTCTGCACGAGTTTTCGTGATTAACCGCTTAGCCCCTAAGCGCTTGGGCTATGGAACAGACATCTAATCTTTTCTGGAACGTCAGCTTAAGCGGCCGGAACAACTTTTGAAGCTCCCGTGACGAGGCTGCGGTCGCCAGCCCATATGAAGTCGATCCTCCATGGAGAGGACTAAGCACAATGTCACATGTGCCTCAGTTCCGCGGTTTTTGGGAAAAGGGCATCACCTACGGTACAAAGGACTTATCCCTCCGCGGCCGCCAGTACAAACCGTTTCTCCCGCCGGCGTTGCGCGGACGAGGGGATGTTCATCGCCTCGCGATATTTGGCGACTGTGCGGCGAGCAATGTCGACGCCTGTTTCCTTGAGCTTGGCAACGATGCCATCGTCGGACAGCACATCATGGAGCGTCTCTGCGGCAATAAGTGCCCTTATCTGATGGCGCACAGCTTCGGCCGAGTGCGCGTCACCGCCTTGTGAGGACGGGATCGCGACGGTGAAAAAATACTTGAGCTCGAACACGCCGCGGGGCGTGAGAATGTATTTGTTCGACGTTACCCGACTTACAGTGGACTCGTGCATGTCGATCGCGTCAGCGATGGTCTTAAGATTGAGAGGGCGAAGATGAGCAATGCCATCTTCCAAAAAGACATCCTGGTGGCGCACGATTTCGGTCGCCACCTTAAGGATCGTCGTGGCGCGCTGATCGAGACTCCGAACCAACCAGCTCGCGCTCTGGAAGCATTCGTTCAGGAATGACTGATCTTTCGAGCTTTGGGCGGTTAGGCGAGTAACTTGCGCAAAATAGGTTTGGTTGATCAGTACCTTGGGCAAAATCTCCCGATTAAGCTCGACGTGCCATCCGCCTCCCGGCGAGGGTAGGACGAAGACGTCGGGTATGATGGATTCCGACCTTGCGGACTGGAACTGGTTTCCAGGCTTTGGGTCAAGTGCACGAATTTCGTTCAACATATCGAGAAGGTCGTCTTCATCGACCCGGCAACGTCGCTTCAGTGCTCGAAAATCGCGTCGCGCAAGCAACTCGAGATTTGCGACCAGAGCTGCCATGGCCGGGTCGAACCGGTCTCGTTGGCGCAACTGAATCTCGAGGCATTCGCCCAGACTTCGCGCAAATATGCCCGGCGGGTCAAATAGCTGCAAAGCCTCAAGAACCCGCTTCACTCCAGCCTCAGGGCTATTTAGCCTCTCTGCTAGCTCCAGAAGGTTCACTTGCAGATACCCAGTGTCATCCAGATGGTCGGCAAGCGCGCCAGCAATCAGCCGCTCCTGGGGTGTGAAGGCAGTGAGGGCGATCTGATGGGCGACATGTTCGTGCAATGTCTCAGTTGAGGCGGCGAACTCATCCAGGGAAGGCCTTTCCCCCGGCGAAAGGTTGCCTGTGTCACGGATTGATTTCCAGGGACTAGACAGCTCAGGCATGTCCGTCCTGGCCGGTCCATCAACGTGGTCTTCGCGTGCGCTGATATTTGGATCATCCGCCGCAGTTGGCGATACGCCAGAAGCCCCGCCGTCATTCGACGCCAGGTCGAGAAATGGGTTCTTCTCGATTTCCTGTTCCACGAACTGATTCAGTTCGGTGTGCGCCAGCTGCAGCAAGCGAATAGACGCGATGAGCTGGGGCGTAATAACCAGCGATTGCTGCTGACGCTGATGAAGGCTTGTAAAGGACTTCATGGTTCGAGCAAAACTCCTATCATTCGGCGCAGGTGTGCACGACAAGTCGTAGCTGCTGGTCGTTGGCTTCAATGCTCATACGAAGGCTGGGGCCTTAAGGCATTTCAAAATGTTTTGCGGCGAAGAAACGCCATACGGATCGGTCGCGCAGTTGTCGCCAAAGCCTTCTTCCTCGAACCACCCCTCCACGACGCCATTATTGATCACGGCAGCGTAGCGCCAGGAGCGCAGACCGAAACCGAGATTGTCCTTGGCGACGAGCATACCCATTTTCCGAGTGAATTCTCCCGAACCGTCCGGGATAAGCTTGACATTTTTCAACCCCTGAGACTTGCCCCAAGCATTCATGACGAAGGCATCGTTGACGGAGAGACAGTAGATGTCGTCAATGCCATTCTTCTTAAACTCGACATAAAGACTTTCGAAATCAGGCAGTTGGAAGGTGGAGCAGATTGGCGTGAAGGCGCCCGGCAGCGAAAAAAGGATTACCCGCTTACCGCTGAAATAGTCGTCGGTCGTCTTGTCTTCCCAGCGGTAGGGGTTGGGACCGGATATAGACTCGTCGCGAACCCGCGTGCGAAAGGTGACAATAGGGACCTGCTTTTCCATGGTCATCAATGAAGCTCCTCTAGGAAAATTTATTTGCGGCCTCTCAGTCACGGCTAACACGAATCCGACCTCGGCCCACACGCCAGGGCAAGCAAGCGTCATGCCATTTGGCCTGAAGGAGATGGACTTGCGGTCAGCACAGGGCCTTCGTCGCCGCACTCGTGCGCTGCTCGTGCGGGCGAGCGAATTGTGAAGCCGTTGTGCCGCGCTGACGGCCGGGCGCTGTTTCGGCTACTTCCGACCGCATCTCGATCAAGGTTTCTCTGCCGCCTTTTAGAACCTTAGCATACTGCCCGCCAGTCCGGTCGCGGCGGGAAGGCGCGGGTCACGAGGTTTGAGGTTCTGCTCGTGCGTATGTCTACCCGCGCACGTTTTCTTGTTTGAAACTGCACAAGAAAGTTTGAGGTCCGACAAAAAGGGGGCGCCAGGCTCGGACCGCGCATCGAAAAATGGTGAAACGCAAACGGCTCCGATAATTTCGTCACAGAAGACGACGATGGCGGATATCCGCAGGTTGGGGGCGTGAAGAGCTCGCAGCCGCCAATATCGATCGGCTGATGCCGACCGGCACCCGGGTCGCGCTATGTAGCCTTTGGCCTACGAGCATTTGTTGCTCGGCTGACGTCGCCGCGGAGCTGATATTTTGTTCCTCTCACCGCTCACCGCTCAGCTCGCTGGCGACCTGCTGGGCGCCCGGCGCCGATGGCGACGCCACCCACCTGCCCGGCGGCTATCCCGAGCTGCAAGCCGGCGGCTCCGGGACTAGAAGTTTTCTCGCCCGGAATGCTCGATGTGGTAGCGCCCGGCACGTCCGTCTGCATCCCGACAATGCCGCCTAGTTCTTTACGCTGGCGCGCCAGGCTGGCCTTTCCAATACGCGGGTGGTAATTACCCGCTGATTTTCTTTGCGAGCGCATCCATGTCGGGCACGGTGATATGCCGGATGTTCTCGATGCGGATGACGCCCTCTTTGCGAAGCCGGGTCAACTGGCGGCTGACGGTTTCGATCGTCAGCCCGAGAAAGTCGGCAATCTCGGCACGCGATAGCGGCAGATCGAAGGCAGTGCTCGTCGCCGTCTCGGCGTGGGCGGCAATGAGGTGGAGCAGGCTTGCGACCTTCTCCTCGGCGGTCCGCCGGCCGAGCGTCAGCATCCATTCGCGCGCGGCATCCAGCTCGTTCAGCGCCTGAGCGTGCAGGCTACGCTGCAATTCCCTAGTCTCCAATATCATGCGTTCGAGCAAATTGCGGGGGAACACGCAGATCTCCGCATCGGTCGCGGCCTCGGCCGACAGCGTGCTTTCGCGCACGAAGGGGCGGCCGACGAAATCGGGGGCGAATTGCAGGCCAACGATCTGCTGGCGCCCGTCCGACATCACCTTGCAGAGCTTCACCACGCCGCGCGTGATGTTCGAATAGAAAGAGTTTTCCGATCCTTGTGCAATGATCTCGCAGCCTGCGTCGACCTTGCGGCGCAGCGAGTGGCGGCCAAGTTCGCTAAGCTGGCCAGCCGACAAGGCGCCGCAAACGACGCCGTGCCGCGCCTGGCAGGAACGGCAAGCGACGGAAGTGCCAATCACGAGAACCTCACTGCGTGCGACGTCCATGTCCTGATCCCTTCGAAAACCGCCTATGCCGGACATGCCCGAGACGACCACGCGGCCGTTGCGACTTCGGCTATCCCTATTTCTTCCAGCGCGTCTTTGATGGCTATCAATTTCATCGGGATTGCGATTTGATCCAGATCAAATCTCCGTACCCACGCTCTTGCCGTGCCAGGCAGGGTAGTTTGTGGATTTGTTTCGGACGGCATTTTCGGCCCGCCGCTTGAGCGGGCTTTCTGCGGCCATCGCCTTCCGTCTCGGCGGACGGTAGGCCACCATACCCATTGCTGTCAGGCAACACCCAATCGGCAGATTGCCGCCGACTCTTAGGGTGGTGTCGTCGGGCTGGTAGAACTGACATTCAGGACAAAGGAGTAGCACGCTTCGAGCTGTTCCCGGAATTCCGCCGCTAGCTCGATGCCACAATTCAAAGCTACCCACCCTCAAGCTATCCCACTGCATCGCAGTACATCAGGACATTCGTTACTCGTCGCGCTGTCTCTGGCCCCCGGCTGTGGTGGCTGGAAAAAAGTCGCACCTGAATAGATGGCATCCGGCACCTGATGTCGGGTTTTGTTAGATACGCGACACGGCCTTGATCAGCCAATCTTTAGTTCTGCCTTGAGCCAAAGCGCTGAAAGGCAATTGAAAAATTTCTTTCCGGCCAAATCAATCAAATTGGCATGAACTTTGAAGTTCTTCTTGCGGGGCGGCAAGGACTGTCGGCCGGTTTCTTTGGTGACCGCCATGGAGCGGAGGAAATCAAAATGCATCTGTGCTCAGAACGCATTTACCGGAAGAGAGGTACCCGTGAAAATCCGATGTCGACCGGAAGGGCGGGCGAGGCATCCAAGAAATTTCGACTTCGGCCAACAAAGCAGCGTGGATTTCGAGCCGCACGGCGATCTGATCGCTGCATCGCATGTCATTGGCGCCTCGCGCTGCTGAGATTGGAAATCTGGCGCTCAACGATTTTGCTCGCTCCCTCTCCGAGGAGAATTCGTTCTCGGCGAAGGGGCTTTGATGACAGGAGAAAAGCAGTGGCTACCATTAGGGTTCCAGAACATGTCCCTCCCGAAATGGTGAAGGACTTCAGCCTGTTCACGTCGCCCGGCATGGAGCGCATGCCAAATGGGGATCCGCACGCAGCTGTCGCTTGCCTCCATAATGGACCGAGAATCTTTTATTCTCCCTGCAATACGCGCGATGGCCGAGGTACCTGGGTCATCGTTCGCGCTCAGGACCAACGCAAATTGCTGCAGGACACCGGAACCTTTTCCAGCCATCGGAGCCTTTTCGCCTCGGCGCTTGGCGAAAACTGGCCGCTGATCCCGCTTGAACTCGACCCCCCGGCTCACAGCGTGTTTCGCTCACTTCTCAATCCGCTGCTTTCGCCCAGGCGGATAATGGAGCTTGAACCGGCGGTCCGTGATCGGGCGATTGCGTTGATTTCCAAGATTTCCGCGTCGAGCACAAGCTGCGACATCTTGACGGACTTCGCCTTTCCTTTTGCGGTTAGTATCTTCCTCCGTTTGCTCGGCTTATCCGATGAGCGCCTCAATACATTCGTGGGCTGGGGGAAGGACCTGCTCCACGGCGACGGCATCAGACGAACCGCAGCCGCCCGAACAATTTTGGCGTTCATCGATGAACTTGCAGCGATGCGCCGCAAAGAACCGGCCGACGATTTCATGACCTTCGTCGTGCAGGCAAAGGTCGACGGCCGCCTGTTGAGAGACCAGGAAATCCATGGAATAGGCGTGCTTCTATTCGTCGCGGGACTGGACACCGTGGCAACGGCGATCGGCTTTGACCTGGCCTATCTCGCGCGCAATCCGACAGAACAGGAATTGCTGCGGAGCAAACCGGATCGAATTGTGCTCGCAGCCGAAGAACTGCTTCGCGCCTATTCGACCGTGCAGATGATCCGTGTGGCGACGAAAGATATCAATTTCGAAGGCGCGCCGATCCGTAAGGGGGACTACATTTCCTGCGCCACGATGATTGCCAATCGTGATCCGGTGGAATTCGAAAATCCGAACACGATCGATTTGGCACGAGAAGACAATCGCCACACCGCTTTTGCGTACGGTCCCCATCGCTGTCTTGGATCACACCTTGCCCGGCGAGAGATCGTCATCGGCCTGGAGGAGTGGCTGTCGCGCATCCCTGACTTCCGTATCAAGGATGGTACGGCGCCCATCACCTATGGGGGCCACGTGTTTGGAATGGAGAATCTGATCCTGGACTGGTCCTGATAATTGAGAGGAGGAAAGACATGGAGTACCGTATGCGCGTCATAGTGCACACTTCCAAATGCCAAGGTCATGCAAGATGCTGGGCCCAAGCGCCCGAAATATTCAATCTTGACGACGAGGGATACATACTGCCCGGTGCAATCGATGTCGAGGAGAGGGACGAACTGTTCGCGTCGCGAGGCGCTCGATCCTGCCCTGAACGTGCGCTGGAGATAGATTGCGTTTCGGATGCGTTGCTCGATCGCCTTTTGTTCAACCAACATTGTGGGGGTTGAAACGCAACGCAACTGGTGCATGACGGCGCCGTCGCTGTCCAAACACCTTACCCGCAGCTCTCCCATTGATGTCTACTTCTAGGGGCAGTTGTTTACATGCATGCCTAAGCAGAGGGAGGGTTTTTCCTTACGTCAGCCGAGCAGTTGAAAGCTGGCTGCGTCACTGGATGGGTAAGCGCCCCGATATCAGATGTGCGACAAGCGATGAAACACAAAAAAATTACCGAATTGCTCGACCGCGAGGCGCTCCGCGACTGCCTCTATCGGTATTGCCGCGGGATAGACCGCGCCGATGAAAGGGCGCTGCGCAGTTCCTACTGGCCCGATGCACGTGACAATCACGGGACCTATTCCGGTTCGGCCGAGGGCTTCATCGAGTTCGCCCTTGGTGTCTTCAAGACGGGACCGCGCAACATCCATCAAATCACGAACATTCTGATTGAGTTCAAAGCCGACTGATAATGCTTTCATCGAAGCGTTCAATGGCCGCTTCCGTGCAGAATGCCTGAACCAGCATTGGTTCCTGACCCTTGCGGATGCCCGCGAAAAGATGGAGGATTGGCGTAGATACTACAATGAGGAAAGACCTCATGGTGCGATCGGCAACAAGGCGCCGATCTCGTTGGTGAATTCGGGAGGCGCAACCAGCCCGCCTCCCTGAATGAAGCCGGAAAACTCTAGCATCCGGTGGTCCAACGTTTGGGAGCGGTTCAAGACCGCCGAGGCTCTAATCGCCGTCAGCGGCAGGTCAGGATCGAAAGCTTCAACATTTTTCGATTGGGAGCTGGGTGCGATTGTCTCCAGTTTTCGGATCCGTTGTCCTGCTGATAGTCGCGGTCGACCTAGCGGTGCAAGTGATGCCATCACGACACCGTCTGTCGGCTTTGTCTGATCGGCGACATTAGGTTTGTTTGGCAGTTTCCTGTGGTGGTTCGGAGTAACTTTCTGAAACCCAACAAAAAGATCTTTCCTTTGGCTCGATCGGCCCACATGGCACGGGTTTTGAAGATTGCCATGCGAGGCGGCGCGAGCTGCCTGCCTTTTACTCAGCGATGGATGGAACGAAAGAAGGAAGGCGATATGTCAGATTTGCGTCAAATCGCATTTTACGGCAAAGGGGGGATCGGCAAGTCCACCACCTCCCAAAATACGCTCGCAGCGCTTGTCGACCTCGGGCAGAAGATCCTGATCGTCGGATGCGACCCGAAAGCCGACTCCACCCGGCTGATCCTGAACGCCAAAGCACAGGACACGGTTCTGCATCTGGCAGCGCAGGAAGGTTCGGTGGAAGACCTTGAGCTCGAGGACGTGCTCAAGGCCGGCTACAAAGGCATCAAGTGCGTGGAGTCCGGCGGTCCGGAACCGGGCGTCGGCTGCGCCGGGCGCGGCGTCATCACCTCGATCAATTTCCTTGAAGAGAACGGTGCATATGACGATGTCGACTACGTCTCCTATGACGTGCTCGGCGATGTGGTGTGCGGTGGCTTTGCGATGCCGATCCGTGAGAACAAGGCCCAGGAGATCTACATCGTGATGTCCGGCGAGATGATGGCGCTCTATGCCGCCAACAACATCGCCAAGGGCATCCTGAAATATGCCCATTCCGGCGGCGTGCGGCTCGGCGGCCTGATCTGTAACGAGCGCCAGACGGACCGCGAGCTCGACCTCTCCGAGGCGCTGGCTGCCAGGCTCAATTCCAAGCTCATCCACTTTGTGCCGCGTGACAACATCGTCCAGCACGCCGAGCTCAGGAAGATGACGGTGATCCAGTACGCGCCGGACTCCAAGCAGGCCGGGGAATATCGGGCGCTAGCCGAGAAGATCCATGCCAATTCGGGCCAAGGGACCATTCCGACCCCGATTACCATGGAAGAGCTCGAAGACATGCTGCTCGACTTCGGCATCATGAAGAGCGACGAGCAGATGCTGGCCGAACTACAGGCCAAGGAGTCAGCGGTGGTTGCGGCTCAATAACTGCCGCTGTCGACAGGACGCGCTGGCCCTTGCGCCAGCGCGTCCTTCCAAGAAAGCCGCTTCGGCGACGACGACCTAACCCGAACCTTGAAAGGGGGCAGGGGCCCATGAGCCTTGATTACGAGAATGACAGCGTTTTGCATGAACAGCTCATTGCGGAAGTATTAGCGCAATATCCAGACAAGGCGGCGAAGCGCCGCAAGAAGCACCTCAGCGTCGCAACGAGCGGCGACGAGCCTGGCGATGAGCCGAAGGCCCTTTCCGAATGCGACGTCAAATCGAACATCAAGTCCATTCCGGGCGTGATGACGATCCGCGGCTGCGCCTATGCCGGTTCCAAAGGCGTGGTATGGGGGCCGGTCAAGGACATGGTCCACATCTCGCACGGGCCGGTCGGTTGCGGTCATTATTCCTGGTCGCAACGCCGCAACTACTACGTCGGCCTGACGGGCATCGACACGTTCGTGACGCTGCAGTTCACCTCAGACTTCCAGGAAAAGGACATCGTGTTCGGCGGCGACAAGAAGCTTGAACAGGTCATCGACGAGATCGAGGAGCTTTTCCCCCTCAACAACGGCATCAGCGTGCAGTCGGAATGCCCGATCGGGCTGATTGGCGACGACATTGAGGCGGTGTCGCGCAAGAAGGCCAAGGAGCACGAAAAGACGATCGTGCCGGTGCGCTGCGAGGGCTTCCGCGGCGTCTCGCAATCGCTCGGCCACCACATCGCCAACGACGCCATCCGTGACTGGGTTTTCGACAAGAACGAAGTCGAGTTTGAGACCGGCCCTTACGATGTCAACGTCGTCGGCGACTACAATATCGGTGGCGACGCGTGGGCTACGCGCATTCTATTGGAGGAGGTGGGGCTGCGCGTGGTCGGCAACTGGTCGGGTGATGCCACGCTCGCTGAGGTCGAGCGCGCGCCAAAGGCCAAGCTGAACCTCATCCACTGCTACCGCTCGATGAACTACATCTGTCGGCACATGGAGGAAAAATACGGCATCCCGTGGATGGAATACAATTTCTTTGGTCCGTCCCAGATCGAAACCTCCCTGCGCGAAATAGCCAAGCACTTCGGTCCGGAAATCGTCGACAAGACCGAGGCTGTCATCACCAAGTACCGGCCCCTGGTCGATGCTGTCGTCGACAAGTACCGGCCGCGCCTCGAAGGCAAGACGGTGATGCTCTATGTCGGCGGCCTGCGTCCTCGCCACGTCATCACGGCCTATGAGGACCTCGGCATGCGGATCGTCGGCACCGGCTACGAGTTCGCCCACAACGACGACTATCAGCGCACCGGCCATTATGTGAACAAGGGTACGCTGATCTATGACGACGTGACCGGTTACGAGCTGGAAAAGTTCATCGAAGGCATCCGCCCCGACCTTGTTGGGTCCGGCATTAAAGAGAAGTATCCGGTGCAGAAGATGGGCATCCCCTTCCGCCAGATGCACTCCTGGGATTATTCCGGCCCGTATCACGGCTATGACGGCTTCGCCATATTCGCCCGCGACATGGATCTGGCCATCAATAATCCGGTGTGGGATCTCTACGACGTCCCCTGGAAAAAAGAGGCCGCGCCAGCTGAGGCGGTTGCGGCCGAATGAGAGCCTGGCCTGTCTTGGGAAGGGGCAGGCCAGGCTCTTCCCATCGGACTTGATCCGCACTCGTGACAGATGACATCCCATTGCCGCCACCGGTGCGGCGCGATGAAAAGAAAGGTGCTTACTATGCCGCAGTCGGCGGAAAAAGTTCTCGACCATGCTCCCCTGTTCCGCGAGCCGGAATACAGGCAGATGCTCGCCGAGAAGAAAGCCAATTTCGAATGCCCCCACCCGGATCAGGTCGTTGCCGATCAAAACGACTTCACGAAGACCTGGGAGTATCGCGAAAAGAACCTGGGCCGCGAAGCCCTGGTCGTGAACCCGGCCAAAGCCTGCCAGCCGCTCGGTGCCGTCTTCGCAGCCGCAGGCTTTGAGCAAACGATGTCCTTCGTCCATGGCAGCCAGGGCTGCGTCGCTTATTACCGTTCGCATCTGTCGCGTCACTTCAAGGAGCCTTCATCGGCGGTCTCGTCCTCGATGACGGAGGACGCGGCAGTGTTCGGCGGGTTGAAGAACATGGTCGACGGGCTCGCCAATACATACAAGCTCTACGATCCGAAGATGATCGCCGTCTCGACCACCTGCATGGCCGAAGTCATTGGAGACGACCTCCACGGCTTCATCGAAAACGCAAAGAACGAAGGGTCGGTCCCGCACGACTTCGATGTTCCTTTCGCCCACACGCCTGCCTTCGTCGGCAGCCACGTCGATGGCTATGACGGCATGATCAAGGGCATTCTGGAGAACTTCTGGAAAGGCAACGAGCGGAAGGAGGTTGCTCAAGCCATCAACATCATTCCCGGCTTCGACGGCTTCTGCGTCGGCAACAACCGCGAACTGAAGCGCCTGCTCGACATGATGGGCGTATCCTACATCTTCATCCAGGATGCCTCCGACCAGTTCGACACGCCGTCTGACGGTACGTACCGCATGTATGACGGCGGCACGAAGATCGAGGACTTGAAAACGGCGTTGAATGCCGAAGCGACCCTGTCGCTGCAGCACTATAACACGCGCAAAACGCTGGAATATTGCAAGGAGGTCGGTCAGGTTACGGCTTCGTTCCATTATCCGCTGGGTGTTCAGGCGACCGACGAATTCCTGATGAAGGTCTCGGAGATTACCGGCAAGGAAATTCCTCCGGCAATCGGCCTGGAACGCGGCCGTCTCGTCGACGCTATGGCAGATAGCCAAGCCTGGCTGCACGGGAAGAAATACGCGATCTACGGCGATCCTGACTTCGTCTACGCCGTTGCCCGGTTCGTCTTGGAAACCGGCGGTGAGCCGACCCACTGCCTTGCTACCAACGGCACGTCGGCCTGGGAAGCCGAGATGAAGGCGTTGCTCGCATCCTCGCCCTTCGGCAAGGATGCCCAGGTCTGGGCGGGCAAGGACCTGTGGGCGTTGCGCTCGCTGCTCTTTACCGAGCCGGTTGATCTTATGATCGGCAATTCCTATGGCAAGTATCTCGAGCGCGACACCGGCACCCCATTGATCCGGCTGACCTTTCCGATATTCGACCGGCACCATCACCACCGTTTCCCGCTCATGGGCTACCAGGGCGGCCTGCGCGTCCTGACGACGATCCTCGACAAGATCTTCGACAAGCTCGATCGCGAGACGAGCGAGCCGGGTGTGACGGACTATTCTTACGACCTGACCCGCTAGGAGCGGCGGCGGTCGGCCTTGTGAGGCCGGCCGCCTTCATCTGAACTTGGAGACCGCAATGCCCTTGCTCAATGCTAAAGTCCAGGATGTCTTCGACGAGCCTGCCTGCGAGAAGAACCGCAGCAAGGATTCCAAGGCGCGC
Source organism: Rhizobium sophoriradicis (assembly GCF_025200795.1). Lineage (NCBI taxonomy): Bacteria > Pseudomonadati > Pseudomonadota > Alphaproteobacteria > Hyphomicrobiales > Rhizobiaceae > Rhizobium > Rhizobium sophoriradicis. The sequence goes on along the minus strand of NZ_CP104156.1, from coordinate 254,433 downwards.
AAAAACGGCTGTTCGAAGCCGCTGATCCCCGGGGCGGCAGCCGGCGGATGCGCTTTCGATGGCGCCAAGATCGTGCTGCAGCCGATCACCGACGTCGCGCACCTGATCCATGGGCCTCTCGGCTGTGAGGGCAATTCCTGGGACAACCGAGGATCGGCTTCTTCAGGTCCAACGCTCTGGCGCACCAGTTTCACGACCGACCTCACTGAAACCGAAGTGGTGATGGGGCACGGCGAGCGGAAACTTTTTAAAGCAATCCGCGAGATCAAGGAGGCCCATGCTCCACCGGCGATTTTCGTCTATTCGACCTGTGTGACAGCATTGATCGGCGACGACATCGAGGTCGTCTGCAAGCGGGCCGCGGAAAAATTCGGCCTTCCGGTGGTGCCGGTCAACGCACCGGGCTTTGCCGGCTCCAAGAACCTTGGCAATAAGCTCGCCGGTGAAGCGTTGCTCGATCATGTGATCGGCAGCGTAGAGCCGAACGACGTGACCGCCTACGACATCAATATCATTGGTGAGTTCAACCTATCCGGCGAGTTTTGGCTGGTAAAGCCGCTTCTTGACCGGCTGGGGATCAGAGTAAGGGCCTGCATTCCAGGAGACGCCCGATATCTTGACATTGCTTCTGCGCATCGCGCCAAGGCGTCCATGTTGGTGTGCTCGACAGCACTCATCAACCTCGCCCGCAAAATGGAGGAGCTGTGGGATATCCCGTTCTTCGAAGGCTCCTTTTACGGAATTACCGACACCTCGGAAGCACTCAGACAGATCGCCAAGCTGCTCGTGATGCAGGGGGCGGATCCCGAAATCCTCGAGCGCACCGAGGCATTGATCGCGGAGGAGGAGGCGATTGCCTGGATGAAACTCGCAGCATATCGACCAAGGCTTGAAGGCAAGCGCGTGTTGCTCAACACCGGCGGCGTCAAGTCCTGGTCGGTTGTCCATGCGCTGATGGAGGTGGGCATCGAGATCGTGGGCACCTCGGTCAAGAAATCCACGCCTGAAGACAAGGAACGTATCAAGCAACTCCTGAAAGACGAAAACCACCTGTTCGAGTCAATGGCGCCGCGCGAGCTTTATAACATGCTCGCCGACGGTAAAGCCGACATCATGTTGTCTGGCGGGCGCACGCAATTCATCGCGCTGAAGGCCAAGACACCTTGGCTCGATATCAACCAGGAACGCCACCACCCCTATGCCGGCTATGACGGCATGGTGGAGCTCGTTCGCCAGATCGATCTTGCTATTCACAATCCGATCTGGATGGAGGTGCGGGAGCCGGCACCGTGGGAATGCCAGCATGCGGTGGAAGAAGAACTGACGAATACCAAGAGCGAGAACGAGACTGGGTACGTCTTGCAAAACTTTGTCGGCGCGGTCGCCGGCAGCTTCTGCAAGCGTTGAGGAAAGCCGATGGTTCAAGTCTTTCCCCAGACCAAATCAGCTGCGGTCAATCCGCTGAAATCGTCGCAGCCGCTCGGCGCCGCGCTCGCCTTTCTTGGCGTCGAGCGTGCCGTGCCGCTGTTCCACGGCAGCCAGGGCTGCACCAGCTTGGCGCTGGTACTTTTAGTCCGGCACTTTAAGGAAGCCATTCCCTTGCAGACAACGGCATTGGACGCAGTGGCGACCATTCTTGGCGGCGCAGGCAATCTGGAAGAGGCGATCCTAAATCTCAAGAGGCGCGCAAAACCCAAGCTGATCGGAATTTGCACGACAGCCCTGGTGGAAACCCGCGGCGAAGATTTCGCAGGCGATCTCGCCAACATCAAGCGGGATCGTGCCGATGAGCTCGCGGGTACGGAGGTTGTGCTGGCGAATACCCCGGATTTCGAGGGAGCGATCGAAGAGGGATGGGCGAAGGCCGTCATCTCTATGGTCGAGCGCATCACCACTCCAGGCGAGCAGAGCCGCCACCAAAAGAAGATTGCGATCCTACCAGGATGGCATCTGACAGTCGCTGACATCGAGCTTCTGCGCGAAACGGTCGAAAGCTTCGGTCTGAAGCCGGTGATCCTGCCGGACATTTCCGGCTCTCTCGACGGCACGGTGCCCGGCGATCGTTGGGTTCCGACCACCTATGGCGGTACTCCCGTCGACGAGATACAAGAGCTTGGCACGGCGGCGCAATGTATCGCGATCGGCGAGCATATGCGCCGCCCCGCAGAGCTACTGCGGACCCGGACGGGAGTCCCTTACGCATTGTTCCAGTCGCTGACAGGATTGAAACGAGCCGACCGGTTCGTCTCGTTTCTTTCTGAGATTTCTGGTGCGCCGGTGCCAGCAAACATCCGCCGTCGCCGAGCACAGCTGCAGGACGCCCTGCTCGACGGACATTTCCATTTCGGAGGCAAGAAGATCGCAATTGCTGTGGAGCCGGACCAGCTCTACCAATTCGCTACCTTCTTCACCGGCATGGGCGCCGAAATCGCGGCAGCGGTCACCACGACCGGCACCTCAAAAATACTCGCGGAAATGCCGGCCGAATCGCTCCAGGTCGGTGATCTTGGCGATCTCGAAGAACTTGCCGTCGGCGCTGATCTTCTCGTCACGCATTCGCATGGACGACAAGCGGCGGAGCGCCTTGGGATTCCGCTCATGCGGGTGGGCTTCCCGATATTCGACCGACTCGGCAGCCAGCATAAGCTCACAAGTCTCTATCAGGGAACGCGCGACCTGATCTTCGATGTTTCCAACATCTTCCAGGCCAATCAGCGCGCGCCGTGTCCTGGATCGCTTGATCCCTCCCGCAAAGGAGAACTGCCTAGATGATCGCCGCTCGTCGCCTTTCCCTCGTCCCTGACGGGGTTCTCTCGTCAGCTCCAAAACGGAAGGCTGGCGCGTTGCGCGTCGCAATCGCCACTCAAGATATGAAATCTCTCGACGCCCATTTCGGATCGGCAAAACGTTTCGTCGTCTATGATGTGAGTCCCGACGACTGGAAACTGGTGGAAGTCCTGGACTTCGAAGACGTTTCCGACCAGAGCGGAAAGCATCGGAACGAGGACGTCGATCGTATTAACCCGAAGGTGAAGGCGTTGGAAGGTTGTCACTTATTGTTCTGTCTGGCGATCGGTGGGCCATCGGCAGCCCGAGTTGTTTCGGCCAAAATCCACCCAATTAAAGTATCCGATCCTCAACTGATCGAAGATGTTTTGTCGCGAACTCGGGCGATGCTCAGGACTACTCCGCCACCCTGGTTACGCAAGGTGCTAACCGAAGCAGGCGCCATTGAAAAGAAGCCTTTCGATGAGGAGGACTAAGAAATGGGTACATTGACAGGAAGTACGGATGGCCCTGCTGTCAACGAGGATGGGGATCTCGCCACCCCTTTTCTCAGATGCCTGATAAGGCTCATTCGCGCTCAGGATGCCCATGGGGCGTGGGAAGGCAAATCGGACACTGACCTGCTGGCCGACTTCATCCTCACCAAGGAGCAGCGCCGTAAGATCCCGATCATAGGCGATCCGGATCCGTATGTGCTGTGGAGGCTACAGAACTTTTACAGTTGCGTGGGGCTTGTGATCGAAGAGTGCACAGGCCTGTTGGCATCGCCGATCATGACGATCGGCCATGAGGGCTTCGGCCGCTTGCTTTTGACGACTGGACGGTTGGTCGTTCTGTCGAAGACCCTGCGCGATGTCCACCGGTTCGGCTTTGAGACGCTAGGCAAGCTCGCCGAGACCGGCACGAAAATGGTCGATGACGCTATTGAAGTTATCGAAACCTATCCCGACGTGGCGCGGGCATCATGAAATCAATTTTCGAGGAAAGAGATCATGTCAGACATTGTGGAGCAGCTGAAGAAGGTCCGCAAGCTGCAGTCCCGCCGCCGCTGCCAAAATCTCAGCATTTGCAATGGCCAGAACGAGAGTTCGATGGTGAGCTCACTGGCATGATCATGGCTCTCAACCACGCGGCGGTTGCCGCCTGAAGAACTGCCAGACTCTCGTTGCCGCAGACGACATTGCTGCGCAATCTCGCGAACAAATCAGGAGAACGGTGTTGCGTTTCACAATCTTTTGCGGCCTCCTGCTGCTCGTCGTCTGGGCGAAGGCACTAACGAGTTACTTCGTCTGGCATTCCATCCACGAAGTCATCGTTGCAATGGTGGCTAGTTTGTTGCTTCTTCAGTGGGCGTATATCGCAAGCCTGCTCTTTTCCATCTGGCAATCCAGCCGTAATTACAGGAGTCGCCAAAGGGCTAGACGATCCGATCATCGCTAGACTAGAACGTGGTGTCAGCCACAGCCTATCATGAGGGCGAAAACCTCGGCGTTCTTTGGAACGCCTCTCATCCAATCAGATCCAACCATGAGTCAACGGAATTCGAACCTGCCGGATGACGTGGATGCGTCGAGAGCCCTATCGCCGCGCAAGCTCTGCAACCTCGGCCGTGCCATGATGACGTGTAACAGGTGGCCTGCTCATGCCCTATCTGTGGTGGCTCCGACTTCATTCGCGGCGGCGAGACCGTCAGCGAAGTGCTGGACTATGTTCATGCGTCCTTCCGTGTCGTGCATCATGTCCAGCCCCGCTTTACCTGCAAAGCAAAGTTGGCCCTTGTTTAGATAGTCGAGGCCGCACTGCCAGAACACAGCGAGGCGATTTTGTCTTGTGGCCAGGTATGTGAAAGACGCTCATGCGAGCCCACTGGACAGGAGAGGTCAGCATTTGAATTTAAAAAGGTACCTTGATCCAAAAGTGGATGTGCTCGCTTCAGTAGCTGAATTGGATGGTCTGTACCGCGTCCAGAGGACCATAAAGAAACGTAAGTTATAAGGCTGAGCCTATGAATTTCATGAGAACGGAGCAGGGGCTTCTCTGCGTTTCAATTGCCGTTACCATCCTCCTTGCCTGCATCGGCATTTTGTTCGGGATCATTTCAGGTTCGTTCGCAATCATATTCGATGGTGTCTACGCATTGACGGACGCTGCTATGACTGTCGTAGCTCTGCTTGTTACAAAGCTCATCGCGTCATCCGAAGCGCCCTCCAGCAAAGGAAAACTTATCGAGCATTTCACGATGGGGTTCTGGCATCTTGAGCCCATAGTCTTGGCTCTCAACGGCATTCTCATAACCGGGTCGGCTGTTTACGCACTTGTCAACGCAATCGGCAGCATTTTGCATGGGGGACGTCCGCTCAACTTTAGTCAAGCGATCGTCTACGCCGTCGTAACACTCGGTGTGACAGCCACCATGGGGGTTATTGGTGATCGAGCTAATCGTAAGATCAAATCTGATTTCGTTGCCCTGGATACGAAAGCTTGGCTGATGTCCGCCGGGCTAACGATCGGGTTACTCGTCGCGTTTGCCATCGGATATTTCATTCAGGGGTCTTCTTACGAATGGATCTCGCCGTTTATTGACCCGGTCGCGCTGGCATTAATCTGCATTGTGATCATTCCCATTCCGGCGGGCACGGTTCGGCGAGCGCTCGCCGACATACTGCTTGTTACGCCATTAGATCTCAAACAACAAGTTGACGCGGTCGCCAAAACAATCATCGAACGACATGGATTCATATCCCACCGGGCTTATGTGGCCCGGGTCGGCCGAGGCCGGCAAATCGAGCTACATTTCGTTGTCTCAGAGGACCTCCCGGCGAGGAAATTGCAGGAATGGGATAAGATCCGTGACGAAATCGGGCTCGCGATTGGTAACGAGGGTCCGAGTCGTCGGCTCACCATCGCCTTTACAACCGATCCTGAGTGGGCGGATTAGGATTTTGAACCGAATTTGGAGCCCTGTATCGCAGGCATTCCATAACGGGCGTGATCCTCGAACCGGATGCATAGCTCGGCGTTTTTTCCAGCCACCATGCGTCAATTTCACGGTTCGTACCAATCTTCGATCAATGCGGCCAGTTTCGATGCCGTAGTTTTCCGTTATGCCTCCAGGCGCGATACTCGATTCAGCGAATAGGGTTGGCTGAACCCAGATCGCGCCTTTGCGTTCAAGCTCCACAGGCGGTTTCGCCGTCTTGATCTTGTTGAGATCCTGCCGGAGGCCGATTGTCTCGCGTTCTTTGAAACGAGCGACGCCTATGTCCTTGTACTGGCTCAGGAGGGCGCGGCCCAGCTGCCCAGGTTCCGATAGATGTCATCGCGCAGCTGTCGGACCTGTCGATTGAGCTCACCAAGTTGCGCAGGCGTATGGTCGGAAATTTCCAGAAGAGCGTCGCCCAGGCAGCCAGCTCGCGACCTCAGCTCCGGCCCGCGTAACCCGCCGGGTGATGCTGCGGGCGGCAAGGGTCATCAGCGACTATGGTTCCGCGAACGCGACGAGGCGCCCGCGGATAGCCGTCGGCAACATGAAGTCGCCTCGTAGGTCAGACCTTGTGCAGAAAATCGACCACGCCGGTATCGAGATCATAATAGGCGGGCACGATCTTCACCTTGCCTTCCTCGACCAGGCGAGAAACAATCGCACTTTCGGTGAGGATGCGCTCGGCGCCGTTGAAGGCATTGGCATGGACGGTCTTGTCGACAAAATTGTCGCCGCGATCGGTCTCCGCCAAAGCCACGGGCAGGATCGGCTGGGTCATCTTGCCGATTGAGCCATCGAGCTTGGTGCCCTTGGACACGACCTCGCAGGCGGCAGAGACCGCCCCGCAACGCTTGTGGCCCATGACGACGATCAGCGGCGCATGCAGATGTTCGGCGCCATATTCGATCGTGCCGAGCACATCGGTGTCGACCACGTTTCCGGCATTGCGGGCGACGAAGAGTTCGCCGAGCGTCACGCCGCCGAATACAAGTTCCGGCACGACACGGCTGTCGGAACAGGTCAGCACGATCGCCCAAGGTGCCTGGCTCTTGGCGACGTCCTGCCGGCGCTTGGAAATATTGGCGGCGCAGGCTTCCGTGTCGGCGACGAATTTCTTGTTGCCTTCCTGGAGTTTTGCCAGTGCTTCATCCGGCAGGAGGGCGGGAGCGTTCGAGGCGAATGCCGGCATGGTCATGTCAAAGCCTGCAGTCATGACGGCCACGCCTCCGATGCCGGCAAATTTCAGCAGGGAGCGACGGCTGAGTGGGGAGGAATTGCATTCAAAGCACATGGTATCGGTCCTTTTGCAATATCCGGGATGGCTGCGGAGAAATGGCACCTGCTCCAAGTCATGCTCCGTCTTGAAGAAGCGTGCCCTTCTCGTGCCTCATAAAGCAGGCCCAGCCAGCACAGGCGCCGCAGGACGCCATATTGGAGATCGGATTTGAGCTCCCAGGCTTCCAGGGTCATTTCGGTGGCGGACAGAGGTGCCGTGTCTGGATAGAGGATCTTCACGACGTCCAAAGGCGTACAGCCTTCTCTCGCCTTGATATTGAGAAGATTGAGGAACATGCGCCACCAGCGTAGGCGCGCTTGCACCTCAGCTTCCCGCTCGGTGGCATGGACATACGAGTAGAGATAGTCTGTGGCCACGAGATCGAAGAAGGCTTGCGGGTTCACCAGAAACTCCCGGCCGCGTCTGGTTGGCAGCAGCACATCCTTTTTCCGGCGAAGAAGCTTCAGATGGCGGGTCGTGTCCCGCACGACCCAGAGCGGCGGCATGTCGCTTTCGTTCAGCACTTTGTTCATGCTGTAAAGGTCTTCAGCTGTGAAGTCGGGCCACAGGAAGTTCACAGCGGCCCAATGTACGAATTTGCGGTTCATAGCACCGGTCGCGGTCAATCCTATGCCACCCTCACCGTCAGCATAGGCAACGGACAGAAGCATGCCGCGGAAGAGGTGACAGCGCGGCGACATCGACGTCACCCTGCAGCTTGATTTCCGGAAGCATCGTGCAGCTTTGATCCCTACCCGCTCAATTCAGATAAAAGCGAGTATCAGCCGGCGACTGAACAATTGCTATTGAGAAAGCTAAAGCCGAAGAGGTGTTCTTTCACCCGCCCCCGCTCCGCCCTTTCAACCCGGCCCAGCCGGTCGGATCGGGGGCTGATCATCGGTGCCAGTGTCGCGTTTCTAACTGGCCGACAGCGTCGCAGCCCTATTCGGCTTTGACAGGTGTTGTAGCCGCAAAGTTGAAGTGTCCTGATTCTGCAAAGTTGGAATGTCACACTCTCCCCGTTTTGATGACGGCGGAGATTGCAGATGGGATTGATAGCGATGAGCGAGCGTGATCTGCAGCGGATCGCGGTTTTGTCGAAGGTTGCCGACGGCCGCATGACGATGGTGTCGGCGTCGCATGTGCTTGCTCTCAGCGAGCGCCAGGTGCGGCGGCTGTTGGATCGCATCAGAACGACCGGTGCGGCATCGATCCGGCACAAGGCGATCGGCCGGCCGTCGAACAACCGGATCAGCGATGGTGTTCGCGATTATGCGGTGACGCTGGTTCGTGAACGTTATGCGGATTTCGGTCCGACGCTGGCGGCCGAGAAGCTTGCCGAGCGCGATGGATTGCGTGTGTCGCGCGAGACGTTGCGCGGCTGGATGACGCAGGCCGGATTGTGGCTGTCACGCAAGCAGCGGCGGACGTTTCATCAGCCGCGCTTGCGGCGCGAAGCCTATGGCGGGCTGGTGCAGATCGACGGGTCCGAGCATCGCTGGTTCGAGGATCGTGGAGATCCGTGCTCGCTCCTGGTGTTTGTCGACGATGCGACGGGCCGGTTGATGCAGTTGCGGTTCGTGCGCTCTGCCTTTTATTCCGACAAGCACTCGGTCTTCCGGGTGACGAAGAAGGAGGCCAAGGGTGGTCAGGGCATGACCCAGTTCGGGCACTCTCGGAGCTAAATATCGAGATTCTCTGTGCAAACTCCAGCCAGGCCAAAGGCCGTGTCGAGCGGATGAACCGGACGCTGCAGGATCGTCTGGTCAAGGAATTGCGACTGGCAGGCATCGACAGCATGGAGGCAGGCAATGCATTTCTGCCGGGCTTCATGGTGGACTACAATGGGCGGTTTGCGATTGTCCCTGCCCGATCCGATGACCTGCACCGGCCGGTAAATCTTGCACCGGATCGGTTGAAAGAGATCCTGTGCAAACGCGAGCAGCGCTATGTCGGATCGCAGCTGACGTTTTCGTTCGAGCGTAAGCGGATCATGCTGGAGGAGAGCGACGTGACGCGCGGATTGGCCGGCCGCTATGTCGAGACCTATGCCTATGCCGACGGCCGCCTCGATGTACGATGGAAGGGACATTCCCTGCCCTACAAAACCTTCGACAAGGACCAGCGGGTGACGCATGCGGCGATCACCGAGAACAAACGGCTCGGCGACGTTCTGTCTTATATCAAGGAGCGTCAGGAGCAGCCGTCGAAGCCGGTGGTGATGACCAACAGCGAGATGAACGGCTATGTGCGACGTGCTCACGGTCCGGGACGGCGGAAGGATTTTACGAACGATCCGGCCGTCATCGAACGCCATAAAGCTGCGCTGGCAAAGCGCGATGCTGCCGAGTGAGGCGTCGATCGCATCGTCTTAAAGCTAAAGCCGATGGGCGCCCCTCACCCGCCCCCGCTCCGCCCTTTCAACCCGGCCCAGCCGGTCGGATCGGGGCTGATCATCAGAGCCAGCGTCGCGTTTCTAACTGGCTGACAATGTCGCCCCTCTAATCAGCTTTGACAGCAATTGTAACCGCAAAGTTAGAATGTAAGAACGACTGGCATCTATTGCTCGATCCATCTCCACCCTATTGCAGGAAAAGGTAAATGTCGCTCTGCATGCCTGATGGCCCCAGAGTGGCCGTGTAGGGCACACCATGGATACTGAAGTTGGTGGGTTTGTCCGCGCTCGGCAGCAAGTCAAACAAGTACATTGCAGGCAGAAGGTCATCTGGTACCGGTTGATTGCCGTGTTGCCAGCTCGGAGGGACAAATCCTCCCAAGTCGTCCACAGGCAGCGTGTACTGTGGGGTGCCGAAGATCGATGCCCCCAAGCTTTGCTCCCATGGTGCGTCTGGCGGATTGACGCTTTGCACCGGTGAATAGGCAGCTGACGGCAAATCCTGCCGGAAGGTCGCTGTATTCCAGCTATCGGGAAGCTGGCCGGGTTGACCCACTCCATGCCAAAACTCTGCGGGATCGGCGATCTGTGTGGAGGACTCCGGTTCAGCCGCCGCAGCCCCCGCTCGAGCACTGTTGGTCGCGGTGCTCAGACGTCGTTGGAGTTGCTCCCGATCGGCGACGAGGTTGTCGAGGTGCAGCACGGCTGGCCGGTCTCTTCGCGCCAGACGTCTAACGAGCGCCCGCGTGCCGTCAACCACGAAGACTCCGCAATCATAGCCGTTCCGCTGTTGGGTCATGCGGACGGGCTCCAGACGGGTACCCAACCTTTGTGCGAGCATTGCTGCAAACTCGTCGTTCTGGCCCCGGAAGGAGTCATAGTGATAGGCAGCCGGCCCCTCGCGGTTGCGACGGTCAACGAGTAGCAGCGACCAATGGGTGCCGCGGTGATCAGGATCCGAAGCACTGGCATCGCTCACTGGAAGGAACAGGAAGTCGGCTGTATCTCTTCCATTCTGATCATTAACGATGCGCTGGAAAGCGCTCAGCGCGGTGCTCTCATCGCCCAGGCGCAGATGATAATGGGCTATCAGGGGATCGATAAGCCGCGTCCTGGCTGCGAGATCCGGATCGTTTCGCTGCAAGTCCTGCATTAGCAGCTCATAATCCGTCTGGATATGCTGGTCGCCCAGCCATTCGATATGGTCGAGCGACAATCCGCTGCGGCTTTCGATCGATGGATCAACCTGCTGCAGCGGCGAAGTTGATCTGAACTCGGCACGTGAATCCGAACGGCCGTCCAGACCGGCCGGTTCGCGGCCACTTGCCGGCTCAGGGGACAACCCCGACGCTGCGTTCGCCTCAACGACTTGCTGGTACTGCCGAAGCCGCTTGAAAGAGATAGTGTGTTTTCCCATGTCTTCGGTGAAGTCTTGGTAATCTTTTTTCAACGACCATTGCTGCTGATCACTGCCGTTGAGCCGGCTCGCTATGCTCTCCCTACCCCTGGTTTGCAGCCAATCACTAAACTTTCGTTGATTGCTGGCCAGTCTCCAGACGACTCTCCTCTTGGAAGTCGAGGCCGATCCGAGCTTGCTCAGCTCTTCGTTGGCCAAGGCATCAATCATGAGGGCGTCGTCGGGATAAGGATGATGCTGTTTCAACTGCGACTCAGCGCCTAGATACTGCCGCAGCCGATCGAGACTCACGTTTATTTTTACTTCAACGTTAGTAGTAAATTCCCTAAAATCGTCCTTCAACGACCGTTGCTGCTCATCACTGCCAGTCAGGCGACTGCTTATGCTCCCCCGACCATTCTTTCGGAGCCAATTACTAAACCTCCGTTGATTGCTGGCCAGATTCAAGACGCCTTTCCTCTTGGAAGTCGAGTCCGGTCCGAGCTTGCTCAGCTCTTCATTGGCGAAGCCATCAATCATGCGGGTGTCGTCGGGATAAGGATCATGCTGTTTCAACTGCGACTCGGCGCCTAGATACTGTCGCAGCCGATCGAAACCCACGCTTATTTTTACTTCAACGTTAGTAGTAAATTCCCTAAAATCGTCCTTCAACGACCGTTGCTGCTCATCACTGCCAGTCAGGCGACTGCTTATGCTCCCCCGACCATTCTTTTGGAGCCAATCACTAAACCTCCGTTGATTTATCGCCATATTCTGGACAACTTTCCTCTTGGAAGTCGAGTCCGGTCCGAGCTTGCTCAGCTCTTCGTTGGCCAAGCCATCAATCATGAGGGCGTCGTCGGGATAAGGATTATGCTGTTTCAACTGGGACTCGGCGCCTAGATACTGCCGCAGCCGATCTAAACTCACGACCACTTTTCCCTCGGCCTCGGTAAATTTCCTAAAATCCTCCTGCAACGACCGTTGCTGCTGATCAGTACCCGTGAGTCGGCTGACTATGCTCCCCCTACCCTCCCTTTTGAGCCAATCGCTAAACCTCCGTTGATTGCTGGCATTTTTCTGAGAAATCGAGACCGGTCCGAACTTACTCAGCTCTTCCTTGGCCAAGCTATCAATGACGCGGGCGTCATCGGGATAGGGATCATGAATTCGGCGGCCCATCAGGCGCGGCCCAGCTCCAACGGCTTGGAGTTCTTGCCCCTCAGGTCCGAGCCTCCTGAAATGAGACAGCGCTGAGTTAAGACGGTTCTGATCGTCCTCACCGCTTGCCCAATAATCCGCGATATCAACGGCTAGTGAATCTGGATCGTTTAAAAACCGAGAAGCCATCGAATCTCTGTTTGCTGCTCGGAGCCAACGAGCGAACCTCCTAAGAATCCCTAAATTGTTCTCGACGGTAGCCTCGGGAACCCTTCCGTCCCCTCGGCCGATGCTACCGTCGGGTAGAATTTCATAGCCTCGGACTGCTTCCGCGAACTGGTTGATGCGGGTCTCGTCATCGGGATGCATGTCCCGGTCGGCGGGGCGACCACGCTTGGCGCCGACGCGAACCTTGGTTGAGGCCACGTGAGTCTCCGTTGCGGCATCGACGTCTTGCTGCCCCGAACCCCTCTCCGGCGCCAGCGACTGCGGCGTCACTCGCATCGAACCGCCCACGGATCTGCGACGCGGCACACGGTCGCCGGCGTCACTATCGTGCGAACCGAGGCGTAAGTCGCTCGGATCCTGTTCCATGTCTCGGCTCTCTGAATAGTAGTCCTCGATCCAGGCGTCCGTATCGAAAGCTCCGGTCACGCCTTCGATCCACCCACTTACTTCGCGAGAATCGTCATCGCGCGGCTGGTTCCGTCTTGGGTACATCGATGCCGGTCCTCCGGAAATTCAAATTTGGAACCTCGATCCTAATGCCCGCCGACCGCCGCCCAGCATGCTAAAGCCAGATCCAATCATGCCCTCAAGGCATGGCCGAACACCATATGGCGACGGCTTGCCGACAATCGTCTGCACTCGACCATCAGGCCGGCACATGGCTTGAGAGGCTCGCCAGCAGTTTCGGGTGATGTGTGGAACATGCAGCGCGAAGGGTGCCGTCAGAATTTCCGATTCCAACCAATCTTTCCGCCGGCCTTTCTGATTTCGCCGCCTCAGGCAACGGAACCATTGCGGTGTAGCTGCTGACAGAACCCGTTGCGCGCCTGATAGTTATGCGACCTATGGGGCGGCGATCAGGATGAGACGCGCGCGACAATCTGGATGAGATTCTTATGTCGCGGTCGGGATGAAGTTATCATGTTGATTGTCGCTGGCAAGAGCTTCATCGTGGTCTGATTGCCGCTCCGCGACAAACTGTGCGGTGCCTTTGATTGTCGCGAATGAGGCTGGCCTGCCGCGCCGGCGTTTGACCCCCATGGGTGGAACGTCGTCGATAGCTTTCAACGTTCATTTCGAATGATCGTTGCGTGATGAACAAGTCGGTCCACCGCGGCACCCGCCCGCAGGCATTAGTTGCAGGATACGGGGTCGGCATCGAGTACCCAACTCACACGTTGGCTCATGATCGCCGCATGAAATGCATCCGGCGCCATGGGGGGGTCGTCCGGGCCTGAAGCCATAGTAGAACCCGCAAAGGATAGGCCGTCATCGACGGCACTAAGCACTTCAGCGACCGCGCCAGCATCCTTCGCACCCGAGGCTCTTCCCGCATCCGTATCTGTCTACACTTCAGATGCGACAGCCGTCGCCTCTTGGGATGCTGGCCAAACGTCACGTTTTGAAGGAAGACGGACGACGTGCACATTCGATGTTGCCCCGGCACTGGGGATCGTCTCATCTGGGTTGGCGCGCTGCACGTGGCCGCGTAAAAACGGATTCTCTCTCAACGGTTTGGTGCTTTTTCAAGAACCACTGGCATCTATTGCTCGATCCATCTCCACCCTATTGCAGGAAAAGGTAAATGTCGTTCTCCATGCCTGATGGCCCCAGAGTGGCCGTGTAGGGCACACCATGGATAGTGATGCTGGTCTGGGGTTTGTCCGCGCTCGGCAGCAACTCAAGCCAGGACATCGCAAGCCGAAGGCCAGCCTGTGCCGGTTGATTGCGGTGTTGCCAGCTCGGAGGGACAGCTCCTCCCAAGTCGTCCACAGGCAGCGTGTACTGTGGGGTGCCGAAGATCGATGCCCCCAAGCTTTGCTCCCATGGTGCGTCTGGCGGATTGACGCTTTGCACCGGTGAATAGGCGGCTGACGGCAAATCCTGCCGGAAGGTCGCTGTATTCCAGCTATCGGGAAGCTGGCCGGGTTGACCCACTCCATGCCAAAACTCTGCGGGATCGGCGATCTGTGTGGAGGACTCCGGTTCAGCCGCCGCAGCCCCCGCTCGAGCACTGTTGGGCGCGGTGCTCAGACGTCGTTGGAGTTGCTCCCGATCGGCGACGAGGTTGTCGAGGTGCAGCACGGCTGGCCGGTCTCTTCGCGCCAGACGTCTAACGAGCGCCCGCGTGCCGTCAACCACGAAGACTCCGCAATCATAGCCGTTCCGCTGTTGGGTCATGCGGACGGGCTCCAGACGGGTACCCAACCTTTGTGCGAGCATTGCTGCAAACTCGTCGTTCTGGCCCCGGAAGGAGTCATAGTGATAGGCAGCCGGCCCCTCGCGGTTGCGACGGTCAACGAGTAGCAGCGACCAATGGGTGCCGCGGTGATCAGGATCCGAAGCACTGGCATCGCTCACTGGAAGGAACAGGAAGTCGGCTGTATCTCTTCCATTCTGATCATTAACGATGCGCTGGAAAGCGCTCAGCGCGGTGCTCTCATCGCCCAGGCGCAGATGATAATGGGCTATCAGGGGATCGATAAGCCGCGTCCTGGCTGCGAGATCCGGATCGTTTCGCTGCAAGTCCTGCATTAGCAGCTCATAATCCGTCTGGATATGCTGGTCGCCCAGCCATTCGATATGGTCGAGCGACAATCCGCTGCGGCCTTCGATCGATGGATCAACCTGCTGCAGCGGCGAAGTTGATCTGAACTCGGCACGTGAATCCGAACGGCCGTCCAGACCGGCCGGTTCGCGGCCACTTGCCGGCTCAGGGGACAACCCCGACGCTGCGTTCGCCTCAACGACTTGCTGGTACTGCCGAAGCCGCTTGAAAGAGATAGTGTGTTTTCCCATGTCTTCGGTGAAGTCTTGGTAATCTTTTTTCAACGACCATTGCTGCTGATCACTGCCGTTGAGCCGGCTCGCTATGCTCTCCCTACCCCTGGTTTGCAGCCAATCACCAAACTTTCGCTGATTGCTGACCAGCTTCGAGACGACTATCCTCTGCGAAGTCGAGTCCGATCCGAGCTTGCTCAGCTCTTCGTTGGCGAAGCTATCAATCATGAGGGCGTCGTCGGGATAAGGATTATGCTGTTTCAACTGCGACTCAGCGCCTAGATACTGCCGCAGCCGATCGAGACTCACGTTTATTCTTTTTCCTTCAGCCTTGGTAAAGGCCCTCAAATCGTCCTTTAACGACCGTTGCTGCTGATCACTGCCAGTCAGGCGACTGGCTATGCTCCCCCGACCCTTCTTTCGGAGCCAATCACTAAACCTCCGTTTATTGCTGGCCAGATTCAAAACGCTTTTCCGCTTGGAACTCGAGTCCGATCCGAGCTTGCTCAGCTCTTCCTTGGTGAAGCTATCAATCATGAGGGCGTCGTCGGGATAAGGATTATGCTGTTTCAACTGGGACTCGGCGCCTAGATACTGCCGCAGCCGATCTAAACTCACGACCACTTTTTTTCCTTCCTCCTTGGTAAAGGCCCTAAAATCCTCCTGCAACGACCGTTGCTGCTCATCAGTACCCGTGAGTCGGCTGACTATGCTCTCCCTGCCCTCCCTTTTGAGCCAAGCGCTAAATTTTCGTTGGTTACTGGCATTTTTCCGGGAAGTCGCGGCCGGTCGGAGCTTACTCCGCTCTTCGTTGGCCAAGGCATCAATAATGAGGGCGTCGTCGGGATGGGGATCATGCTGTTTCAACTGCGACTCAGCGCCTAGATACTGCCGCAGCCGATCGAAACTCACGCTTATTTTTTTTCCTTCAGCGTTGGTAAAGTTACTGTAATCGTCCTTTAACGACTGTTGCTGCTGATCACTGCCAGTCAGGCGACTGGCGATGCTCTCCCTGCCCTCCCTTTGGAGCCAATCGCTAAACCTCCGTTGATTGCTGGCCATATTCCAGACAACATTCCTCTTGGAAGTCGAGACCGGTCGGAGCTTACTCCGCTCTTCGTTGGCCAAGGCATCAATAATGAGGGCGTCGTCGGGATAGGGAACATGAATTCGGCGCCCCATCAGGCGCGGCCCAGGTCCAACGGCTTGGAGTTCTTGCCCCTCAGGCGAGAGCCTCCTGAAATGAGACAGTGCTGAGTTAAGACGCTTACGATCGTCCCCACCGTTTGCCCAGTAATCCGCGATATCACCGGCTAGCGAATCTGGATCGTTTAAAAACCGAGAAGCCATCGAATCTCTGTTTTCTGCTCGGAGCCAACGAGCGAACCTCCTAAGAATCCCTAAATTGTTCTCGACGGTAGCCTCGGGAACCCTTCCGTCCCCTCGGCCGACGCTACCGTCGGGTAGAATTTCGTAGTTTCGGACTGCTTCCGCGAACTGGTTGATGCGGGTCTCGTCATCGGGATGCATGTCCCGGTCGGCGGGGCGACCACGCTTGGCGCCGACGCGAACCTTGGTTGAGACCACGTGAGTCTCCGTTGCGGCATCGACGTCTTGCTGCCCCGAACCCCTCTCCGGCGCCAGCGACTGCGGCGTCACTCGCATCGAACCGCCCACGGAACTGCGACGCGGCACACGGTCGCCGGCGTCACTATCGTGCGAACCGAGGCGCAAGTCGGTCGGATCCTGTTCCATCTCTCGGCTCTCTGGATAGCAATCCTCAATCCAGGCGTCCGTATCGAAAGCTCCGGTCACGCCTTCGATCCACCCACTAACTTCGCGAGAATCGTCATCGCGCGGCTGGTTCCGTCTTGGGTACATCGATGCCGGTCCTCCGGAAATTCAAATTTGGAACCTCGATCCTAATGCCTGCCGACCGCCGCCCAGCATGCTAAAGCCAGATCCAATCATGCCCTCAAGGCATGGCCGAACACCATATGGCGACGGCTTGCCGACAATCGTCTGCACTCGACCATCAAGCCGACACAGAGGCTCGCCAGCTTGCCGCTTGCCATGCGGAGCCCGCCATTCGATGTTGCCCCGGCACTGGGGATCGTCTCATCTGGGTTGGCGCGCTGCACGTGGCCGCGTAAAAACGGATTCTCTCTCAACGGTTTGGTGCTTTTTCAAGAACCACTGGCATCTATTGCTCGATCCATCTCCACCCTATTGCAGGAAAAGGTAAATGTCGTTCTCCATGCCTGATGGCCCCAGAGTGGCCGTGTAGGGCACACCATGGATAGTGATGCTGGTCTGGGGGTTGTCCGCGCTCGGCAGCAACTCAAGCCAGGACATCGCAAGCCGAAGGCCAGCCGGTGCCGGTTGATTGCGGTGTTGCCAGCTCGGAGGGACAGCTCCTCCCAAGTCGTCCACAGGCAGCGTGTACTGTGGGGTGCCGAAGATCGATGCCCCCAAGCTTTGCTCCCATGGTGCGTCTGGCGGATTGACGCTTTGCACCGGTGAATAGGCAGCTGACGGCAAATCCTGCCGGAAGGTCGCTGTATTCCAGCTATCGGGAAGCTGGCCGGGTTGAGCCACTCCATGCCAAAACTCTGCGGGATCGGCGATCTGTGTGGAGGACTCCGGTCCAGCCGCCGCAGCCCCCGCTCGAGCACTGTTGGGCGCGGGGCTCAGACGTCGTTGGAGTTGCTCCCGATCGGCGACGAGGTTGTCGAGGTGCAGCACGGCTGGCCGGCCTCTTCGTGCCAGTCGTCTAACGAGCGCCCGCGTGCCGTCAACCACGAAGACTCCGCAATCATAGTCGTTGCGCTGTTGGGTCATGCGGACGGGCTCCAGACGGGTACCCAACCTTTGTGCGAGCATTGCTGCAAACTCGTTGTTCTGGCCCCGGAAGGAGTCATAGTGATAGGCAGCCGGCCCCTCGCGGTTGCGACGGTCAACGAGTAGCAGCGACCAATGGGTGCCGCGGTGATCAGGATCCGAAGCACTGGCATCGCTCACTGGAAGGAACAGGAAGTCGGCTGTATCTCTTCCATTCTGATCATTAACGATGCGCTGGAAAGCGCTCAGCGCGGTGCTCTCATCGCCCAGGCGCAGATGATAATGGGCTATCAGGGGATCGATAAGCCGCGTCCTGGCGGCGAGATCCGGATCGTTTCGCTGCAAGTCCTGCATTAGCAGCTCATAATCCGTCTGGATATGCTGGTCGCCCAGCCATTCGATATGGTCGAGCGACAATCCGCTGCGGCCTTCGATCGATGGATCAACCTGCTGCAGCGGCGAAGTTGATCTGAACTCGGCACGTGGATCCGAACGGCCGTCCAGACCGGCCGGTTCCCGGCCACTTGCCTGCTCAGGGGACAACCCCGACGCTGCGTTCGCCTCAACGACTTGCTGGTACTGCCGAAGCCGCTTGAAAGAGATAGTGTGTTTTCCCATGTCTTCGGTGAAGTCTTGGTAATCTTTTTTCAACGACCATTGCTGCTGATCACTGCCGTTGAGCCGGCTCGCTATGCTCTCCCTACCCCTGGTTTGCAGCCAATCACTAAACTTTCGTTGATTGCTGGCCAGTCTCCAGACGACTCTCCTCTGCGAAGTCGAGTCCGGTCCGAGCTTACTCAGCTCTTCGTTGGCGAAGCTATCAATCATGAGGGCGTCGTCGGGATAAGGATCATGCTGTTTCAACTGCGACTCAGCGCCTAGATACTGCCGCAGCCGATCGAAACTCACGCTTATTCTTTTTCCTTCAGCGTTGGTAAAGTTACTGTAATCGTCCTTTAACGACTGTTGCTGCTGATCACTGCCAGTCAAGCGACTGCCTATGCTCCCCCGACCCTTCTTTCGGAGCCAATCACTAAACCTCCGTTGATTGCTGGCCAGATTCAAGACTACTTTCCTCTGCGAAGTCGAGTTCGATCCGAGCTTGCTCAGCGCTTCCTTGGCTAGGTCATCAATGATGCGGGCGTCATCGGGATAAGGATCATGCTGTTTCAACTGCGACTCGGCGCCTAGATACTGCCGCAGCCGATTGAAACTCACGACCACTTTTTTTCCTTCCTCCTTGGTAAAGGCCCTAAAATCCTCCTGCAACGACCGTTGCTGCTCATCAGTACCGGTGAGTCGGCTGACCATGCTCTCCCTGCCCTCCCTTTTGAGCCAATCGCTAAATTTTCGTTGGTTACTGGCATTTTTCCGGGAAGTCGAGACCGGTCCGAGCTTACTCTGCTCTTCGTTGGCCAAGGCCTCAATAATGAGGGCGTCGTCGGGATAAGGATCATGCTGCTTCAACTGGGACTCGGCGCCTAGATACTGCCGCAGCCGATCAAAACCCACGTTTATTCTTCCTTCAGCCTTGGTAAAGCCCCTAAAATCGTCCTTCAACGACCCTTGCTGCTGATCACTGCCAGTCAGGCGACTGGCTATGCTCCCCCTACCATTCTTTTGGAGCCAATTACTAAACCTCCGTTGATTTATGGCCGTAATCCGGACAACATTCCTCTTGGAAGTCGAGTCCGATCCGAGCTTGCTCAGCTCTTCGTTGGCGCAGCCATCAATCATGAGGGCGTCGTCGGGATAAGGATTATGCTGTTTCAACTGGGACTCGGCGCCTAGATACTGCCGCAGCCGATCTAAACTCACGACCACTTTTCCCTCGGCCTCGGTAAATTTCCTAAAATCCTCCTGCAACGACCGTTGCTGCTCATCAGTACCCGTGAGTCGGCTGACTATGCTCTCCCTGCCCTCCCTTTTGAGCCAAGCGCTAAATTTTCGTTGGTTACTGGCATTTTTCCGGGAAGTCGAGACCGGTCGGAGCTTACTCCGCTCTTCGTTGGCCAAGGCATCAATAATGAGGGCGTCGTCGGGATAGGGAACATGAATTCGGCGCCCCATCAGGCGCGGCCCAGGTCCAACGGCTTGGAGTTCTTGCCCCTCAGGCGAGAGCCTCCTGAAATGAGACAGTGCTGAGTTAAGACGCTTACGATCGTCCCCACCGTTTGCCCAGTAATCCGCGATATCACCGGCTAGCGAATCTGGATCGTTTAAAAACCGAGAAGCCATCGAATCTCTGTTTTCTGCTCGGAGCCAACGAGCGAACCTCCTAAGAATCCCTAAATTGTTCTCGACGGTAGCCTCGGGAACCCTTCCGTCCCCTCGGCCGACGCTACCGTCGGGTAGAATTTCGTAGTTTCGGACTGCTTCCGCGAACTGGTTGATGCGGGTCTCGTCATCAGGATGCATGTCTCGGTCGGCGGGGCGACCACGCTTGCGAACCTTGGTTGAGACCACGTGAGTCTCCGTTGCGGCATCGACGTCTTGCTGCCCGCGCAAGTCGCTCGGATCCTGTTCCAGGTCTCGGCTCTCTGAATAGTAGTCCTCGATCCAGGCGTCCGTATCGAAAGCTCCGGTCACGCCTTCGATCCACCCACTTACTTCGCGAGAATCGTCATCGCGCGGCTGGTTCCGTCTTGGGTACATCGATGCCGGTCCTCCGGAAATCAAATTTGGAACCTCGATCCTAATGCCTGCCGACCGCCGCCCAGCATGCTAAAGCCAGATCCAATCATGCCCTCAAGGCATGGCCGAACACCATATGGCGACGGCTTGCCGACAATCGTCTGCACTCGACCATCAGGCCGGCACATGGCTTGAGAGGCTCGCCAGCTTGCCGCTTGCCATGCGGAGCCCGCTAAAATTGGCCTTCATTTAAGCAGTTCGAGTGATGTGTTGGACATGCAGCGTGAAGGGTGCCGTCAGAATTTCCGATTCCAACCAATCTTTCCGCCGGCCTTTCTGATTTCGCCGCCTCAGGCAACGGAACCATTGCGGCGTAGCTGCTTGCAGAACCCGTTGCACGCCTGATAGTTATGCGACCTATGGGGCGGCGATCAGGATGAGACGCCGTATTGCCTCACCCAAGAGTGTTCCCGGAGAATAATGTCGTTGCCTCACTCGATGTTTTCGAATGCCTCACGGGTTGTTCCGATCGTATCCCCGCACCTGGTGCAGGTGACGGAGGTAGCGAAGCCGCTCGCGAGCGCGCCTCTCAATAGCGCTGTAGCGAGCGGGCGGCTTCGCGGGCGGTCATCATGTTTTCCGGTGGGGTCGGTTGTCGAAGGCCAACCTGGCGGTAAGAGCGCGGATGACGATCCTGTATTGTTCGGTAATGATCTCACTGCCCGACCTCTATACTTTCCGTCTGCCGCGCGGCATCGGCGAATGGCCCGAACACCAGCGCATTGGCCTGTGTACTGCGCCAGATTTTCATTCGGCGCTGCACGGTCCGAATGAGGCCGTCGGGATACACGCCGGGGCATTTGACCTGCAAGCGTTCAAGCAACTCTCGCGAAGTTCGCCAAGGCTCCGCCTCGAACCATTCCTCGAGTTCGGCAGTGACGGCGAGTAGAGGATCGGGCCTCCGCCGCTCTCGCTTGGCCGCTGGCTTGGAGCGGGCAGTCGGTTTCACTTCACCACCACGCCAAGCAATCCGTAAGCCAGAAAGAAAGTCTTCGAGCGTCAGGTACATCGCCTTGAGCCAAAGGCATGTATCCTCCGGCGTGCGTGGGTCGTCAAGCAGCCGCTGGAAGAGTGTGGCAGGACGATGATAGCGCTTGATCACCTTGGCTCCGTCACGGTGCTTTTCTTTCAGCTTGAATGATGGCTGAAAGAAATTCACGAACAACCGCATTGACGAATAAAGCTTGGCCAGCTCCCGAGTGGCTCGCAGCCCCTCGAAGCGTCGGTATCCAACGATCTTGCGCACGATTGCGCCATTCTTCTGCTCGACAAATGCCTGATCATTCTTTCGGTAAGGGCGGCAACGGGTAAGTTCGATATTATCGCGCAAGCAATACTCATGAACACTCTCGTTCATGAACACACTGTCGTTATCGGTGTCGAAGCCCAGCAGCGGGAACGGCAGCAACTTGCGCAGTTCGGCCAACGCAGTGATCAGTACCGTTTGCTCGCGAACCATCCTTGAGGACCCGATCAATCGTCGCTGGGCTCATCGTCAAGAGTCGCCGGCGCGTCTCGCTATTCATATCGCCGTGTCCATGACGTTCCATCGCTTCGATTAGTGTTGGCAACAGGGGGTGTAGTCGCTTGCCGCAAATTCGATCCGACGCCTCCCAAACAACGACGAGCGCTGCCCGCACGTCGTCGCCGTAAACCCGGCGCCCTGGCCGAGGACCACCCTTCGCCGGTTTGCGTTCTCCTCGCAGCAGTCGCATCGCATGCTTGCGATGAAAGCCCGTGAGCGCCACGAACTCGTCTAACATCCTCGCCTTCTCGGCCCGCCCGCCTAACACATAGCGACAACTGATCGCTGCCACCAATTCCGCACGTGTCGCCATGCTGACCTTCCTCATCACAGCTCCCGAGGTTGATTCGGCGGGAGCAATTTAGATGAGGCAATAACCCATTCTCAGGGAGCAGTTCAGGCGAGGCAATGCGCGCGACAAACTGGCGGTGCCTTTGATTGTCGCGAATGAGGCTGGCCTGCCGCGCCGGCGTTTGACCCCCATGGGTGGAACGTCGTCGATAGCTTTCAACGTTCATTTCGAATGATCGTTGCGTGATGAACAAGTCGGTCCACCGCGGCACCCGCCCGCAGGCATTAGTTGCAGGATACGGGTCGGCATCGAGCACCCAACTCACACGTTGGCTCATGATCGCTGTATGAAATGCATCCGGCGCCATGGGCGGGTTTCGTCCTGGCCTGAAGCCATAGTAGAACCCGCAAAGGGTAGGCCGTCATAGACGGCACTAAGCACTTCAGCGACCGCGCCAGCATCCTTCGCACCCGAGGCTCTTCCCGCATCCGTATCTGTCTACACCTCAGATGCGACAGCCGTCGCCTCTTGGGATGCTGGCCAAACGTCACGTTTTGAAGGAAGACTGGCGACGTGCACATTCGATGTCGCCCCCGGCACTGGGGATCGTCTCATCTGGGTTGGCGCGCTGCACGTGGCCGCGTAAAAACGGATTCTCTCTCAACGGTTTGGTGCTTTTTCAAGAACCACTGGCATCTATTGCTCGATCCATCTCCACCCTATTGCAGGAAAAGGTAAATGTCGCTCTGCATGCCTGATGGCCCCAGAGTGGCCGTGTAGGGCACACCATGGATACTGAAGTTGGTGGGTTTGTCCGCGCTCGGCAGCAAGTCAAATAAGTACATTGCAGGCAGAAGGTCATCTGGTACCGGTTGATTGCCGTGTTGCCAGCTCGGAGGGACAAATCCTCCCAAGTCGTCCACAGGCAGCGTGTACTGTGGGGTGCCGAAGATCGATGCCCCCAAGCTTTGCTCCCATGGTGCGTCTGGCGGATTGACGCTTTGCACCGGTGAATAGGCAGCTGACGGCAAATCCTGCCGGAAGGTCGCTGTATTCCAGCTATCGGGAAGCTGGCCGGGTTGAGCCACTCCATGCCAAAACTCTGCGGGATCGGCGATCTGTGTGGAGGACTCCGGTCCAGCCGCCGCAGCCCCCGCTCGAGCACTGTTGGGCGCGGTGCTCAGACGTCGTTGGAGTTGCTCCCGATCGGCGACGAGGTTGTCGAGGTGCAGCACGGCTGGCCGGCCTCTTCGTGCCAGTCGTCTAACGAGCGCCCGCGTGCCGTCAACCACGAAGACTCCGCAATCATAGTCGTTGCGCTGTTGGGTCATGCGGACGGGCTCCAGACGGGTACCCAACCTTTGTGCGAGCATTGCTGCAAACTCGTTGTTCTGGCCCCGGAAGGAGTCATAGTGATAGGCAGCCGGCCCCTCGCGGTTGCGACGGTCAACGAGTAGCAGCGACCAATGGGTGCCGCGGTGATCAGGATCCGAAGCACTGGCATCGCTCACTGGAAGGAACAGGAAGTCGGCTGTATCTCTTCCATTCTGATCATTAACGATGCGCTGGAAAGCGCTCAGCGCGGTGCTCTCATCGCCCAGGCGCAGATGATAATGGGCTATCAGGGGATCGATAAGCCGCGTCCTGGCGGCGAGATCCGGATCGTTTCGCTGCAAGTCCTGCATTAGCAGCTCATAATCCGTCTGGATATGCTGGTCGCCCAGCCATTCGATATGGTCGAGCGACAATCCGCTGCGGCCTTCGATCGATGGATCAACCTGCTGCAGCGGCGAAATTGATCTGAACTCGGCACGTGGATCCGAACGGCCGTCCAGACCGGCCGGTTCCCGGCCACTTGCCTGCTCAGGGGACAACCCCGACGCTGCGTTCGCCTCAACGACTTGCTGGTACTGCCGAAGCCGCTTGAAAGAGATAGTGTGTTTTCCCATGTCTTCGGTGAAGTCTTGGTAATCTTTTTGCAACGACTGTTGCTGCTGATCAGTACCGGTGAGTCGGCTGACTATGCTCTCCCTGCCCTCCCTTTGGAGCCAAGCGCTAAACTTTCGTTGATTGCTGGCCATATTCCAGACAACATTCCTCTTGGAAGTCGAGTTCGATCCGAGCTTGCTCAGCGCTTCCTTGGCTAGGTCATCAATGATGCGGGCGTCGTCGGGATAAGGATTATGCTGTTTCAACTGGGACTCGGCGCCTAGATACTGCCGCAGCCGATCGAAACTCACGACCACTTTTTTTCCTTCCTCCTTGGTAAAGGCCCTAAAATCCTCCTTCAACGACTGTTGCTGCTCATCACTGCCGGTGAGCCGGCTGACTATGCTCTCCCTGCCCTCCCTTTTGAGCCAAGCGCTAAACTTTCGTTGGTGACTGGTATTATTCCGGGAAGTCGAGACCGGTCCGAACTTACTCAGCTCTTCCTTGGCCAAGCTATCAATGACGCGGGCGTCGTCGGGATAAGGATCATGTATCTGGCGCCCCATCAGGCGCGGCCCAGGTCCAACGGCTTGGAGTTCTTGCCCCTCAGGCGCGAGCCTCCTGAAATGAGACAGTGCTGACTTAAGACGGTTCCGACCATCCCCACCGCTTGCAAAATAATAATCCGCGATATCAACGGCTAGTGAATCTGGATCGTTTAAAAGCCGAGAAGCCATCGAATCTCTGTTCTCTGCTCGGAGCCAACGAGCGAACCCCCTAAGAACCCATAAATTGTTCTCGACGGTAGCCTCGGGAACCCTTCCGTCCCCTCGGCCGACGCTACCGTCGGGTAGAATTTCGTAGTTTCGGACTGCTTCCGCGAACTGGTTGATGCGGGACTCGTCATCGGGATGCATGTCCCAGTCGGCGGCGCGACCACGCTTGGCGCCGACGCGAACCTTGGTTGAGACCACGTGAGTCTCCGTTGCGGCATCGACGTCTTGCTGCCCCGAACCCCTCTCCGGCGCCAGCGACTGCGGCGTCACTCGCATCGAACCGCCCACGGATCTGCGACGCGGCACACGGTCGCCGGCGTCACTATCGTGCGAACCGAGGCGTAAGTCGCTCGGATCCTGTTCCATGTCTCGGCTCTCTGAATAGTAGTCCTCGATCCAGGCGTCCGTATCGAAAGCTCCGGTCACGCCTTCGATCCACCCACTTACTTCGCGAGAATCGTCATCGCGCGGCTGGTTCCGTCTTGGGTACATCGATGCCGGTCCTCCGGAAATCAAATTTGGAACCTCGATCCTAATGCCTGCCGACCGCCGCCCAGCATGCTAAAGCCAGATCCAATCATGCCCTCAAGGCATGGCCGAACACCATATGGCGACGGCTTGCCGACAATCGTCTGCACTCGACCATCAGGCCGGCACATGGCTTGAGAGGCTCGCCAGCTTGCCGCTTGCCATGCGGAGCCCGCTAAAATTGGCCTTCATTTAAGCAGTTTCGGGTGATGTGTGGAACATGCAGCGCGAAGGGTGCCGTCAGAATTTCCGATTCCAACCAATCTTTCCGCCGGCCTTTCTGATTTCGCCGCCTCAGGCAACGGAACCATTGCGGTGTAGCTGCTGACAGAACCCGTTGCGCGCCTGATAGTTATGCGACCTATGGGGCGGCGATCAGGATGAGACGCGCGCGACAATCTGGATGAGATTCTTATGTCGCGGTCGGGATGAAGTTATCATGTTGATTGTCGCTGGCAAGAGCTTCATCGTGGTCTGATTGCCGCTCCGCGACTAACCGTGCGGTGCCTTTGATTGTCGCGAATGAGGCTGGCCTGCCGCGCCGGCGTTTGACCCCCATGGGTGGAACGTCGTCGACAGCTTTCGACGTTCATTTCGAAGATCGTTGCGTGATGAACAAGTCGGTCCACCGCGGCACCCGCCCGCAGGTGTCAGGCGAAATGAGAAACTGACCCCCTAACGAAATGAAGAACTGCCCCCTCGTGTGACAACGAGGAGAGATGGATGACAAGTGCGATTTCAGCGCATCCTGCATCGTGGGGAACGATGCAGGGCGAAGATATGCTTGAGGCAGATGAGGTGGTGGCAATGTTGCGGCTGCACGAGCTTGGTTGGGGTGCCAAGCGTCTATCGAAGGAATTTGGATGTGCTCGCAACACTGTCCGTCGATATCTTCGTGAGGGTGGAGCGGTACCCTTCAAGAAGCCGGTTCGGAGGAGTGCTTTTGATGGCCTTGATGATTGGCTTCGTGAACGCTTCTTTCGCCATGATGGCAATGCCGATGTGATCCGGCAGGAGCTGGCGAGCGAGCATGGAATTATCATCGGTTTGCGTTCGGTAGAGCTTCGAGTCCGGGAATGGCGGCGGGAACTCAAGGCGCAAAAGCGTGCGACAGTGCGGTTTGAAACGCCGCCTGGTCGTCAGTTGCAGATCGACTTCGGGCAGACGCGTGTCTGGATCGGTGACGAGCGGCTTCGGGTAAACGTCTTTGTCGCCACGCTAAGCTATTCCAGACGCATTCATATCCGTGCCTCATTGAGAGAAGGGCAGACAGATTGGTTCGAGGGGATGGAAGGCGCGTTTCTTCGGTTTGGCGGCGTTCCCGTTGAGGTTTTGCTGGATAATGCGAAGGCACTTGTCGAACATCACGACGCGGTTAGCCGGGAGGTTCGCTTCAATGCGCGACTCTGGGCGTTTGCCCGTTACTGGGGCTTCGCGCCACGCGCTTGCGCTCCCTACCGGGCGCGAACAAAGGGGAAGGACGAGCGCGGGGTCGGGTACGTCAAGAAGAATGCTATCGCTGGTCGCCGGTTTGAGAACTGGGCTTCGTTCGAGGCGCACCTTGACCGATGGATACGAGAGATCGCAGACCGACGAGAACACGGCACGACTGGTGAAGCACCAATTGAACGCTTTGCTGCGGAGGCCGAAGCCCTTCGGCCGCTATCCGGCCGCGCACCGTTTGGACAACTACGCGACCTCGTGCGCAAAGTGCAGGCGGACTGCGCCATCGATCTCGACACAAACAGCTATTCCGTACCCTGGCGTCTCATCGGCGAGAGCGTCCAAGTCGTTGTATTGGCTGGCCGTGTAATTATCCGTCACGCTGGCCAGGTTGTGGCCGATCATCCTCTCTGCCAGGGACGGCGACAACGGATCGTCGACCGGGATCACTTTGTTGGCTTCGCGGGTAGCGAAGGACTGGTTCGCACCGCTCCAGTCGAGCTGGCACCAGCCGCCTTGCTGCGACCTCTTGCGGAATACGAGGCCGTTGTTGGAGGTGGCTGGTGATGACGACCGTCGATCACGATTTACTCATCGCGACACTCGATCGGCTAAAGCTGACGGCGATCCGCGATCAACTCGACACGTTGCTGGACGAGGCGGCCCGCTCGAAGATGACGTTGCGCGAAGCTCTGGCGTTCCTGGTCTCACGAGAGATTGCCCGGCGCGATGAACGGCGCATCTCGATGTCGAGCAAGTTGGCGCAGTTCCCCTTCGTACGCGAACTCGATGGCTTCGACTTCGAGGCACAGCCCTCGCTGGATCGAGGACAGATCAGGGAGCTGTCAACCTGCCGCTGGATTGCTCACGGCGACACCGTCCTATTCCTCGGACCTCCGGGCACCGGTAAGACGCACCTTGCTGTCAGTCTTGGCCGAGAAGCAATCCGCCAGAACTACAACGTTCAATTCGCCACGGCGGCCACTCTGGTTGCGATGCTCGCCAAGGCCCATAACGATGGCTCATTGGACAAGCAGTTGACAATCCTATCGCGGCCGAAACTGCTGATCATCGACGAGCTGGGATATCTGCCCTTCGAAGCTAACGCCGCCCACCTGTTCTTCCAACTGGTCTCTCGCCGCTATGAAAGGGGATCGATCCTGATTACCTCCAATCGATCGGTCGGAGAGTGGGGGAGCGTCTTTGGAGACCCTGTCGTCGCCACCGCGATATTGGACCGCCTGCTGCACCATTCGACGGTGATCACCATCCGAGGTGATAGCTACAGGCTTCGCGAAAAGCGCCGTTCCGGCCTTCTGCAGAAGGCCGGAACAGCGCTTGAGACAAACGAAACAGCAAATCAATGAAGGGGTCAGTTCTTCGTTTCGCCTACGGGGTCAAATCTTCACTTCGCTTGACAGCAGGCATAGTTTGATAGTTGCAGGATACGTGGTCGGCATCGAGTACCAAACTCACACGTTGGCTCATGATCGCTGTATGAAATGCATCCGGCGCCATGGGCGGGTTTCGTCCTGGCCTGAAGCCATAGTAGAACCCGCAAAGGATAGGCCGTCATAGACGGCACTAAGCACTTCAGCGACCGCGCCAGCATCCTTCGCACCCGAGGCTCTTCCCGCATCCGTATCTGTCTACACCTCAGATGCGACAGCCGTCGCCTCTTGGGATGCTGGCCAAACGTCACGTTTTGAAGGAAGACTGGCGACGTGCACATTCGATGTCGCCCCCGGCACTGGGGATCGTCTCATCTGGGTTGGCGCGCTGCACGTGGCCGCGTAAAAACGGATTCTCTCTCAACGGTTTGGTGCTTTTTCAAGAACCACTGGCATCTATTGCTCGATCCATCTCCACCCTATTGCAGGAAAAGGTAAATGTCGTTCTCCATGCCTGATGGCCCCAGAGTGGCCGTGTAGGGCACACCATGGATAGTGATGCTGGTCTGGGGGTTGTCCGCGCTCGGCAGCAACTCAAGCCAGGACATTGCAAGCCGAAGGCCAGCCGGTGCCGGTTGATTGCGGTGTTGCCAGCTCGGAGGGACAGCTCCTCCCAAGTCGTCCACAGGCAGCGTGTACTGTGGGGTGCCGAAGATCGATGCCCCCAAGCTTTGCTCCCATGGTGCGTCTGGCGGATTGACGCTTTGCACCGGTGAATAGGCAGCTGACGGCAAATCCTGCCGGAAGGTCGCTGTATTCCAGCTATCGGCGGGAAGCTGGCCGGGTTGACCCACTCCATGCCAAAACTCTGCGGGATCGGCGATCTGTGTGGAGGACTCCGGTTCAGCCGCCGCAGCCCCCGCTCGAGCACTGTTGGGCGCGGTGCTCAGACGTCGTTGGAGTTGCTCCCGATCGGCGACGAGGTTGTCGAGGTGCAGCACGGCTGGCCGGCCTCTTCGTGCCAGTCGTCTAACGAGCGCCCGCGTGCCGTCAACCACGAAGACTCCGCAATCATAGTCGTTGCGCTGTTGGGTCATGCGGACGGGCTCCAGACGGGTACCCAACCTTTGTGCGAGCATTGCTGCAAACTCGTTGTTCTGGCCCCGGAAGGAGTCATAGTGATAGGCAGCCGGCCCCTCGCGGTTGCGACGGTCAACGAGTAGCAGCGACCAATGGGTGCCGCGGTGATCAGGATCCGAAGCACTGGCATCGCTCACTGGAAGGAACAGGAAGTCGGCTGTATCTCTTCCATTCTGATCATTAACGATGCGCTGGAAAGCGCTCAGCGCGGTGCTCTCATCGCCCAGGCGCAGATGATAATGGGCTATCAGGGGATCGATAAGCCGCGTCCTGGCGGCGAGATCCGGATCGTTTCGCTGCAAGTCCTGCATTAGCAGCTCATAATCCGTCTGGATATGCTGGTCGCCCAGCCATTCGATATGGTCGAGCGACAATCCGCTGCGGCCTTCGATCGATGGATCAACCTGCTGCAGCGGCGAAGTTGATCTGAACTCGGCACGTGGATCCGAACGGCCGTCCAGACCGGCCGGTTCCCGGCCACTTGCCTGCTCAGGGGACAACCCCGACGCTGCGTTCGCCTCAACGACTTGCTGGTACTGCCGAAGCCGCTTGAAAGAGATAGTGTGTTTTCCCATGTCTTCGGTGAAGTCTTGGTAATCTTTTTTCAACGACCATTGCTGCTGATCACTGCCGTTGAGCCGGCTCGCTATGCTCTCCCTGCCCTCCCTTTGGAGCCAAGCGCTAAACTTTCGTTGGTGACTGGTATTATTCCGAGAAGTCGGGACCGGTCCGAACTTACTCAGCTCTTCCTTGGCCAAGCTATCAATGACGCGGGCGTCGTCGGGATAAGGATCATGTATCTGGCGCCCCATCAGGCGCGGCCCAGGTCCAACGGCTTGGAGTTCTTGCCCCTCAGGCGCGAGCCTCCTGAAATGAGACAGTGCTGACTTAAGACGGTCCTGACCATCCCCACCGCTTGCCCAATAATCCGCGATATCAACGGCTAGTGAATCTGGATCGTTTAAAAGCCGAGAAGCCATCGAATCTCTGTTTTCTGCTCGGAGCCAACGAGCGAACCTCCTAAGAATCCCTAAATTGTTCTCGACGGTAGCCTCGGGAACCCTTCCGTCCCCTCGGCCGACGCTACCGTCGGGTAGAATTTCGTAGTTTCGGACTGCTTCCGCGAACTGGTTGATGCGGGTCTCGTCATCGGGATGCATGTCCCGGTCGGCGGGGCGACCACGCTTGGCGCCGACGCGAACCTTGGTTGAGACCACGTGAGTCTCCGTTGCGGCATCGACGTCTTGCTGCCCCGAACTCCGCGACGACGTCTTGCCGCTGCTCAATCCGAACGCCTTCTTGAACCCTGACGCCATGCGCGACGTAAATCCGCGGCGTTTGCCCTGCGGCGCCGCGGCGACTTCGCCCGCCTCCGCCATATTGCTCGATGTCTTGCTCCCCGAGCCGCCGAATCGCAAGCTGCTGGAGCCCGCCCGAGAGACGTCTATGCTGTGGCGGGCGCCGCTCAACGAGTTCTCCGGCGCCAACGACTGCGGCGTCACTCGCATCGAACCGCCCACGGATCTGCGACGCGGCACACGGTCGCCGGCGTCACTGTCGTGCGAACCGAGGCGCAAGTCGCTCAGATCCTGTTCCACATCTCGTCTCTGTGAATTGTACTCCCGGATCCAGGCGTCCGTATCGAAAGCTCCGGTCACGCCTTCGATCCACTCACTTACTTCGCGAGAATCGTCATCGCGCGGCTGGTTCCGTCTTGGGTACATCGATGCCGGTCCTCCGGAAATCAAATTTGGAACCTCGATCCTATTGACGCCGGACGGCTCTCCTTCCCGTCGAAGCAGGACGAACAGTCGCCGATAGCCGAAACGCCGACGCTCGTTTGCAAGGTCACGCAGCTTTGCCCGCAGCGCCACCTCCGGCGGTCGGCAGGACCGATAACGCACCGTCTTGCGGTCGGCGGATATGATCTGGCAGGCCCGCCGCTCCGAAAGACCCATCACGGCCTTCAGATGCGTGACGGCTTCACGCTTGGCGGCAGGCCCTACCATTTTTTTGCAAGAAGCTCGCGGAGCGCCGCCGCATCCAGCATCTGTTCGGCCAGCAGCTTTTTCAGCCTGGCGTTCTCGTCCTCAAGCGCCTTCAGCCGCTTGGCCTCGGACACTTCCATACCACCGTATTTGGCTTTCCAGTTGTAAAACGTCGCTTCCGAAATCCCGTGCTTACGGCAGAGGTCGGCCGCCTTCGCGCCTGCCTCCTGCTCCTTCAGTACCGCAATTATCTGCTCTTCGGTAAATCTCTGCTTCTTCATTCGTCCGTCCTTTGATGGGCCGGACTCTAATCAAATCTGGAGGAAATTCGCAGTGGCAGGTCACCTTCACCACCTAAGGGGTCTACGTGGCTCCGCTTTTCCAAAGCATTTTAGAATATCGATTTTGCATGATGGCGACCAGTCCGGTTGCACTAGCATATGCGTAATCTGCAATTGGAGACCAACAACGGTGAAAACAGAACAGGCCCGCGGGGCGGTAAATTTTCCGAGACGCCTCTAACATTCAAGCTAATCTTAGCCCTGCCGCGGCGCAGACACCTCCGACGGACTGTCAGCCGATTCGACGATGGTCTGGCGAAGGGAGCCACGCTTTCGCGGATCCTCGAGGCTTGGGCTGAGGTAAAGGGATCAGGAGCGGCGCATGCAACGCGCACCGCCCGCTTCATCGAGTCTAGCAGTCACGTATCCGCTTTATAGGCCGGACATGTGAGCGCACCGTTCCCATGTGAAGCGACTGAAAAGAATGCGCTTCATCACACCTTTCACTCTCAGGAGAGACCGCCATGGATAACTCAGAACGATCGCTGCGCTACAACATTTCCGAGGAAGATGATCGCACCCGGGCCATGGCGGGGTGGATCGAGAATATGACCGGGGCACAAACGCTTACGGGCATGCCGTCCCGATCAACGCCAGATCCCCATGCTCTTTCGCCTTCGTCGCCAACGCGACCATACTCGCTCTCTTCCGAACCTCCAATTAAGGTGCTCGACAGATCGACATTTGCCAGAAAAGTAAGGGAATTTTACGGTGATGAAATCAAGCACATTTCCGTCAATCCACAAGAGTACTCGCCCTTCGTGTCCTCTAAAGCCCTGCGTACGGCTACCATCGCTCGACTCTACGGCGGCACCGACAATGATACGCCCAGCGCGCGATATTTCAGCTATGATCTGGGAGAACGAAGCGTTGGGCTTTTAAGAACAGAGGATGGATTTAGCATCGAAAACGAGCCGTGGCGGGAACTATTTCCCGGTCGAAAAAGAATCACGTCGATTGTAGACCTTCGCGTTACTCATCCGCTTGTCGAGAACGCAGGCGATATTCTGCTCGAACATCAACTTCAACTCGACGGCGAACAGCCGTTGATCATGTCACGTCCCGCTACGCCGGAGATGGGAACCCGTCTAGAGCAGATGGGTTTCGTTGATGTGGGTGAAAATCGCTGGGTGCTCGACCCTACGCAACATCCCGACAAGTGGACAAAGAATAGCAAGGGTGGATGGCAGCGCGCCGACAAACCTTGGAGTTATCTCTCTAAAACCGTGGAGTATCTTAGCGACGATGAAGCAGGTGTCGAGGAGCATTCGAGTGACGCCAGTGTCGAGACAGATTCATCCGATGATGACCCGTCTTGGTACTTCGAACACCTCAATTTGAACCGCGGCTAAAAGCTTGCCTCATCGTGAGGACTTTTTGCGCCGCCGGCTGAGTTGATACGCCCTTGTATTACGGGAGGACGCAGGCGAAGATTAGAGACTGCAATAATTGCTGCGACTCTCTGCGACGGCCCGCCTCATGCTGCACTCCGATCCTGCCGCGATGCAGATTGGCGGGGCTGGCTTCTGGGTGGTCCGCAACGATATCGCCGTTGGGGGTATCTTCTGATAATGGCCGTCGGGTTCGAAAACCTTCTGGTTGAGCCCCTAAAAGATCACCCAGGTACTCCCCAGGCGCCTCATGAATAACGACACCGAAGCGCTTGAACTCGAATCGCTCGTATCCGGACCCGTCGCCAAGCCCAAGGCGACCGTCCGACACGATGTCGATGAATGATCGACGTGCGAGCTGACCGGAAACCGCACGGTCCGGTCGACATCATCGGGACGCGCCCATGGGCCCCATCGGCACGCGTCGGCGAATAGCGGCGAGATCCGTCTCGTCGGCGCGTTCCAGTTCTCGACCATCGGCGTGCGCACATAGCCGAGCTCTTATGGCCGTCAGGCCCACTCGACGCGACGCCAACTCGCATGCCAAACTTTTCGTGATCAAGATCAGGCCCCTTCCAGGCAGCGTAGCCGTTGCGTCTGGGATCGCCCAGCAACCCGCCCAGCGAGGCCACATTGAAGATCACAGGGCCGCGCGGCAACGCCGCACCGCACCGTTCCGCTTCCAGGAAGATCCACGGCAACGACAATGTCGCCGTTCGCAAAGGCAGCGACCAGAGCGCGGCCAATCCCGCCTGCAGCGCGTGTAATGACGGCGGGTGTCTGCTTGCTTCATGGATTAGCTTCTCCTGCTCCGGCGTATGCGATCTAACGCTAAAGGAGCCAGATGACAGCAAGTTAGCACCACGTCCCGGAAAAGAAGAGTTCGGCACCAGCTGAACGCGCCGCTATTCCGCCTCGGCTTTCATGCTCTTTGCCGCTTCCGAGCGTATAGACCGGGTCGTTAGAATGCGATGTTCCGATCGGCTGCCTGAAACCGAACCGCTCAATCTCTGGCGACGCCGCCTGCTGTGTCTGCTCCTCGAGCCAATCATAGACCACTGTGCGGTCGGCAATTCTCCACTCCCCTTCCCTTTTCTGAAAATGGTCGCAATATCGACCACATAGGAGAAACCTGGCAACGTATGATCCGGCCGCAGTCCGGCCCTCGTTGGAGCGCAGTGAAGTAGCTCTCGACAGCTGCTTCAGTCGGGCTGATAAACTCAATCAGAACGTTGGTGATCTGGTGGATGTTGCGCGGTTCGGTCTTGAAGACACCAAGCGTGAACTCAATGAATCCCTCGGCGGAGCCCGTATACGCTCCGTGAACGTCCTGCGCATCAGGCCAGAAGGAGCTGCGCAGCCCCGCCTCGTCCGCCCGTCTATCCCGCGGCAATACCGATAGGACAGTCGCGGATCGTTTCGCGATCATGCAATTCGACCCATTTTCGTGGTCCATGGCCCGTCGCAAGTCTGGTCTTGAGTTGAAAATGGCGTTCTATGCATCTGCGAACGGACATTCGCGCCGTCGGCGCTTGACTTGGTCTCGCAATGCCACTTCCCAGGGAACGTCTGTGAACTCAAACAGCGTGCGTAGGACAGCAACTCCCGCGCAATCAAGGACCATTGGTGCGTTGGATTTTGTCTGCAAGAACAGCCAGGGCCTCTCTGCGCTTGTGTGGAAGGTAGCTAACGGTCCATTCGGCGACAATGCGGTCGACGAGTTCGCCAGAAAGAGCCCAATGTCGACTGGATCCCCGTTTGCGGCCGCCGGGGCTGCCGGTGCCTGTCTCGGCGAAGTCTCCTCCAAAGCCTGTGATCCGAACGATCCTGCCTGGCTCCCAATCGGGCTCGTCTGACCGAGCGGGAGCGGCTGATCGACGCGAGGGAGAAATCTGGGGCCAGGCGGCTCGCCTCTCGGCGTCACCCCACGTTAGGCTGGTTATGCCATCCGCGGGCATCAAATCGGGGTGAAAGAAAGTTCTAAGCCTGGTGTGGTCGAGCGGCCCGACCTGCCCTCCTCAACTCAAGCACTCGAGGCGAGCCGCCATTTTACCGGTGTAGGTCTATTGTCGAATGCCTGACAACCCTATGTCGGGTCGCAAATGGAGGGAACCGGACAAAAAACGCTAACCACTTGAAAACCTAAGCAATTTTCATTGGCATGGCCCTTGCTTCTTGAACCGCGACGTTAAGCAGCAACGGAGCCTTTAATGCCCCCACCAATGATTTCGCTCAAGAACCTGACCAGCACGACAACTATGAACCAACTGCTGGCCACAGCGAAGTCCACTGCTTGCGCCGCGTCATTGTGCGGTTCGTCCGCAAAGCCGCACCACGTCGAGCCGGCTGTCTGGGAGAAAATCACGGACCTTTCCTGCTATTTAGAAAAAGCGCACTACTATTTCGCGCGCATGCACGTCGTAGCCGCACCAGCTTGCAATATCCAGTGCAACTACTGCAATCGTAAATACTGCGCCAACGAAAGCCGGCCTACGCCTGACCAGGCGCTGCGAAAGGTCGTTGCGGTCGCCAATGAAGTCCCTCAGCTTTCCGTGCTCTTTATCGCCGGACCAAGCGATGCCTGTTATGACCGGAAGAAGACAAAGGCGACATTTGCACGCGGAGCCACAGAGGTCCCCGATATCAAGCTGTGTCTTTCAACCAACGGTCCGGCAGTGCCAGACCGTGTCGGCGAGCCTGCTGACATAAATGTTGATCACTTGACGATCACCATCAAAATGGTCGATCCGAGAGCCGGCGCGAAGATATCCGCGCCACTGCAGGGCCGAGCCGCAGCTCAGCAGAAGCCCGGATACAAGCAGACCCCGCGAGCACATAGGCATCCAAGTCTCGATATTCGTCCAACATGCCTGGCACTCTCGGGCGCAGCAGCGCTGAGCCCTTGGTCATCTCCCCGCGCAAAATCCCCGTTTGCTCTCTTTGATGCTTCGGGAGCATCCCGATCACCGCTTCTTGTGTCAGTCTGCTCCCGTCTCCAACGCTGCGGCGACCTCCTTGCGCAGCCATTTATGCTGCGGGTCGTGATGGCACCGCTCGTGCCAGATGAGCATGACCTTGTACGGTGCCGGCTCGAGGGGTGGATCAACAACCCTAAGCGGCAGCATCGCGGAAACTTGGGTCGCAACGCGGCGCGGGACGAGCAATACCAAATCCGTTGCCGAAGCTACCACCGCTGCCGTGAGAACGCTGGAAAAAAGTATGGGACTACGATCCGCTCGCAGGTTGGGCAAGTGGTCGTAGATCGGGCCGAAATGGTCGGGGGAGTCCGTACTGATGGCAGCGTGACGCAAGGTCGCGAAGTTGTCGATCGTCCATTCCTGCGCCAGCGCGGGATGATCGTGGCGCAACAAACACGCGAAGCGGTCTGTATAGAGACTGCGCCGAAAATAGCCAGGCAGTTGCACGTCAATATGCCCAACGGCCAAATCAATATCACCTTGCTCAAGCCCCCGCACGGCACGATCAAACGGCAAACAGGCGAGTGTGTCGAGATGAGGGGCACGCTCGCGTAACCACGGCAGGAGGCGCGGTAGTACAGCCAAAGCTTGATGATCGGGGATCGCCAGCGTTGCCCCCCTCCCCCATTCTTTTGAGATTAGGCTGCGGCTTGTCACCATCTCTCGGATCGTACGCAGTGCCGACGGCAGCCTTTGAGCCAGGTGTTCGCCTTGCGGCGTTGGGATCAAACCCGTTGAAGACCGCACCAGGAGATCATCATTGAACAAGCCGCGCAGCCTTCCCAGTGCCCGGCTCATCGCCGGTTGACTCCGCCCGATGTGCTGGCCCGCGTGCGTCACGTTCCGGTATTCGAGCAGAGCCTCGAGCGCCACCAGGAGGTTGAGGTCTATTGATGCTAGGTTTAGCTGGTGTCCAGTGAGGCGCTCTCCTCTCCAATCTTGCAACATCTTTCGCCTATAAGCGAGTTGATCCGTCACCTCTTTTTCTACATAGCGTTTCATGACGTTCATTCCTCAACAATCAATTCCGGGTCCAACGTTTTCGAGTTCATCTCGGCGGTGGAGCGCGGGTGACAACCTCATGGCATTGTGCCATCACGCGTCCAAGGGGCGGCCAGATCTGTGTGACGATGGCGATCACATGGAACATCGGGGTGTCCCACAGGAATATAGCGCCCGTGTCGACTTCCCCGAGCCCGTTGCAACAGTCTCGGATCCGATGCTGGGGTGCTTGGGTGAAAGAGGCGCACGCGCTCGAGCACAGCGTTGCAATAGGCCTCGGTCGCATAATACGCGATGCGGTCGATGTCGCTCAGGTGAACACCTGCAGATGCGAGGCAATATTGAATCGAACGCGTTGGTAACTTGTTGGAGTGCTTGATCCGGTTAAGGCGCTCCTCCTCGACCGCCGCTATCACTCGCCCGTCGCGAACGGGAACCGCAGCCCCATCGTGCATAAAGGTGCTCGGTAGATCGGACGAATTTTCGTAATCTTTGCTTAGACCGCCACTGAGCCCTAGACACAGCATGTTGCTCTCCAGTTCGTTTCGGAAGGTAGGTCGCTCTGGCCTGGCCACCGGCCTTCGTAGTTTCATAGGGTGGCGCTTGACAGTGCAGCTAGAGCTCACGGGGTCGAAGCCGATACCATTAGTGACCGGCGCGGCGACATTGCCGACAACCGATCCTGCGCAACCTTCTTGATCATTGTTGCGACGCCGCACAGAAACCCGGGCCGAAGCGCTTGCAGCAGAACTGCCTAACCTATCCACATCACTCAATCCTTCATATTTCGGCCCGACAGCCGCAAGAAAACATCACGAGGTTTGGTGGCCCTGCAAAAGGCGCAGACCAAGTCCTCGCGGCTGCGAGCGCGCCTGCTCTGGCTTCTAGTGATTGTGGGAGATGCACTCACAGGTTAGTCGACCAGGGAACAGTGCTTCTTGTGAGAGCCCTATCAGCACTGAAACGGGAGAAGCAACGGTGAAGATTCTGCCCGATCACGACCAGCGTAAGATAACAATCGAGGCCAGGCAACTGACAGAGGGCTCCAGGTCGAATTTCCAGCATCGTCTCCGCACCTGAGGACCCATTTTTTTAGAACTCCACATAATCTACACAGCGCTCTTCAGCGTTTTCTAAGGGCAATCGTTTTGAGCAGTAAAATCGTTTTTGTGGATGGAATGCGTGCAAAAAGGAATGGGTGGATTCATAGCAAGGCGAGCGGCACTTTCAAACAGCGGCCGTGATGATCAACGTTTACGGCAAATCCGCCTCCGACGTCGGTGCCGACGACCGACCTCCGAAATCCTCGTGTATCGTCGTACCCGCAACACTCCTTCTCTACTCTGGTTTTCAGCCGATAAACCTAGCCGCAGCTTCGCCAGTCGGCACGTCGATAAGCGTGATCGGGCTTGCTGCAAGGAAACGGCGTTGGTTGTTGGTCGGCGCTGCCGCATCCAGCACCGCAAAACGTGGTGCGTTGGATCGCGTCATGATCCGTCGGGCGTAGGTGCGCAGCATCTGGTCGTTGAAGCGGCAGCCGATGAAGAAGAGCCTCTGTTGGTGCGCCGCTCCTTCACCGCTTCGCTGACCCACCTGAGCGGCGGAACTCCTTCCGTCGCTGATGAGGCCGTTGATGGCCTGCTCGCCCGGCCTTCCGGTGGGTCGGCCGGCATCGAGACAGGCGATTATTACGCGGCGGGCGCGGCGCGCGAGGTTTCGATGCGCTTCAGTCCATCGGTGATGGCCGCGAGCCCTTCCCGCAGCGTCTGCCCTATAGTGCCCGGACCGATGTCGATTGGAGGATTGTCAAGCATGGCTACAATGTCGCTGCCGTTGAGATAATCGAGCTTCTTCTGGACTGTGGTTCGGACACGCTCGGTCGCGCTCGACAGTGCCTCACCGTTGCGTTCGGTGATGGCGGAGAGCTGATCTGAAAGCTCTCCTCCGAACTGCAGGAAGATGTCGTCGACATACCTCCACGTTCCGCCGCGGGCTTCCACATCGACCATCTGGTTGATCTTGCTCTTTACCTCATCCCGCAGCGTCAAGGCAGTGTCGAGATGAGCCTGCCATATAGCTATGATACTTTCGACCGAGTTCTCGATGGATTTGGTCCTTTCGGGCTGGTCTGCGATGCCAAGAAGGACCAGAAGTTGATCATCGTTACCGAGCCGCGGGACCACCGCTGCGATCAGACGCTCCACAACCGCGCGCCTACGGGCTGCATCGCCTAGTTCCTTCGGCCATTGCGACGACACTATCTTCGCAATCCTCTCAGAATTCGCGTTCTCTAGCGGATAAGAAAGCTGTCGCTCCTGAGCCTTTGCCTTGATCAGACGGAACAAGGACTCTACTACCTCGTCTTGATCGAGAGCGCCCGTTGGAACTCTGTTCAGATCGATCCCATTCACCACGACCTCTTCGCGGCGGTCGCCGTTTGTCTCGCCCTGCCCCGCCCCATCGGGCATGTCATCCACATATTGAAGATTTCGCAGATTCTCAGGATAGGCCAGCATCAACAGAAGTCGGCCGGCGAAGTTGTGCAGCGTTGCCTCCTGCTCTTCCGGAGGCGTCGCAGCCAGCACACGTTGCAGCCAATCCGCGATCTTCGTGGTCAGATGGGACAACTCTGCGGTCTGTCCCGCGCCAATTTGCGCGCTGAGACTTACTGCGTGATTGGAAATGGTCGCGGCCGCGGCGGCAATGCCCTCCTTCACTTCCGGGAGAAGCTGCTCCAGGAGCTCAGCCCCGCCTTCACGCTTGCTTCTCTCTTCAGTTTCTTCAACACTCCCTGCAGAGTTCCCTTCCGCGCTATCGAGCGCCGTCATCGGCCGATTGAATTCTTCAGAGTCGTCGGGTGGAAGAAATTGGGAGTTCTCCTCGGCGTTCATCTCAAACTGCTGAATGTCTTCTTCAGTTAAGATTCCTGCTTCCTGCATGTCAGGCAACCTCATGCGGAAGTTCACGAAATACTTCTTCATCACCTTTTGGACCTGCGGGAACCCGGCCTTTCCACCATCAGCCAACTTGACGAGGATAACGCCGTTTTCGTTCATCCTGCCCGTGCCTCTCCGCAGAAGCGAAAAGTTCTCCTTACTACTATCCTCATCATCTTCAAAAGGCATGTTTTTCAAAGTTTGTGCCAATCCATTGAGCTTTTTCTTACTCACCAGGACAGCAGGCTTCCGCAGATCGCCAACCGTGCCGACCGCAAAGCAGAACTCCAAATCCGCTCTGTTCTTCGTCTGGTCGATCAACTGCAGAAATTTCTTCGCTCTTGTCCTATTGTGCTTCATTCCGGCCATTATATCTCTCCAGTTTCCTGTTCTAGATCAGTGTACGTCGGTTGATAGGGTGGGACAGGATCTGATCACCCAACTTCCCGAAGATCTGCCTGATGGAGGTGACCGCGCTCTCCAGCGGTCTAGTCGAGCGGGAAAGCGGCGCGCCGAGATCAAGCGACGATCGCCGCCAGTCGCAGCCGTGACCGCCTCCGATCCGGCCGGCAACCGACATGCCGACCTCTCCCGCCGCAGACCTGCGTGGGCGTCTCGTGACCCCATAGGGCTTTCCCAGCGCCAGTCGGATGCTATCCCGGCGTTCATAAGAAATCTGGACATCGGAATTCTGACAGCAGATTGCGGGACAACGGGCTCATCACGCTGTCAGGCTGGAGGTTAAAAACCGCCCAATGGCGACCGGACACCAGTCGTACCTGAATAAGGTCCCCTCCTCCCAATGGCTGCTTATCCGCCTCATTTAAGAGGCGAAACAGCGCCCAATGGCCGCTCCTGGAGAGGGTGGCGCCTTGAAAACCGATGAAAGCGACGGAAGCGCCGCCGACGCCGCCGGCCGTAGGCCAATGGAAATGCATGGCCGCGGCGGCCGTTCCTCGTCGATGTTCGAGGCGCTGGCCGTCGATGTCTACCACCACCTGGTCTGTCAACGGATCGGTCTCGGCGACGGTGAGCAGGAATCCAACTGACACCTGGCCGGCATCATCGAACATGGTGTCGCGGATCGTGGCTGCCCGTTGGAACTGGGCCAAGGTATTGCGGCCGATAGGGAAATCGACACCGCTCGTTGGCCGAAACTGCCACGAACCTTTGGATTTGTCGACGAATGGGGAAAGGTTCTCGGCGAAGAAAGTGTCGATCTCCGCCTTGCGGCCGAACAGCCGGGCGAAATCGCTCAAAGGGATATCCCGGCGGGATCCGCTCGCGAAGGGATACCGTCCTTCGGTAGCCCGTCGGCACAAATCGCCGGGGCCGCCCGCCCAACCGCTCGCCAACCCGCGCCTCATGCCGCTGACGGTTAGGTCCGAGCTGTGGCGGCTGAGGCCGAGGATCCATTGCCGGATGGGTTCGGGCAGATCGGCCGCCCCCGCCTCGATCTGTTGGATGGCGACGCCCGCCTGCCCGTTGTGTTCCAAGATGTTCGAACCCGCCAGCCCCTGCGCCTGGCTGAGGGAGCGATACAGTTCGCCGAGATCCCGGAGAGCACTGTCGATCGGCGCCTGCGCGCCCGCTTGGCTGTTCGACGGCACTTCGACCAGCTGGTGCAGCCACCGGAAATGATCGCCCATATAGAGCTGGACGTGAGCTTCAGGCGTGTCCGCGGCCGGTTGAGACCGGAACAGTGCCTCGAGCTCGCTTGGCAACACCTCGCCCTGGGGGACACTGTCACCTTTCGTCAAGCCGTCCTCGGGAGCCGGTGGTTGCTTGAGCTTTAGCTCCTGCGCCGCCGCGAAAAGGAACAGGCGCATTGGTGACGTCGGCGCGGACAGCGTGTTCAAGGTGCGCAGCGCGTCATCGATACCCCCAGACGGGCGGATGGACATATCGCCAATGAGCTGGTCCCAGCGCAACGCGAACTCCTGAGCGTAGAGATCCGCCGCCGAACGCCGCAGCTTCTGGCTCACATCACCGGCTGCAATCGGCGCGACTACCTGTGAGTCGAGAACCCAGCCTTCTGCAGCGACAGCGTCAGCCACTTGCGGCAGCAATCGCAGGAAGGTTCCGTAAAACCCCGCCCTCGTGTAGATGCCAGGAACCCCCTCGCTGAGCGGCTGTCCCGATTTGCGAGCCAGGACGCCCTGCGCCAGCGGCCCGGCATGGTCGGCCAGACGCCAGGTTGGCGCCCGCGAGGCTTCGGGACTGGTCGCGATGATGTCGAGGACGCGGCGCGCCATCGAGACGGTCTGGAGCTTCGCGCGGCTCCTCTCGATCAGTTCGCCATTAAGCTCACTATGGGGCAGCGGCCCTTCCATGAGTGCATCCAGGTGATCAGCGAGCGCGCTGCGCAGGCCGGCATCGGCTTCGGCCGGAAACATCACTCGCCAGTCGGCAGCCATCCAGTTTTTGACGACCGCGCGCTGGAGCGGACCCTGCTGACCCAGCATCAGGTAAACCTTTAACGCCTGGTAGACGAACTGATCATCGTCGTGCCGCTCGACCAATAAGGTTTCCAACCGGAACATCAGCCGCGGCAGCAGGATGGTGTTCACGGCGCGGCGGTACGCCGCGAGCGTCTGAACCTTGATTTTCTTACTCTGGTCGAGACCCGAACTTGATAGGCGGCCGCCCGCGCTGTCGCCGTTGGCATCACGCAGCCGCTGAAGCAGTGGCAGGATGGGTCGAAGATCGCCACTCTCAACCCGGTCGAGCTTCAGCTTTTCAGCCCCTCTGGCATAGCTGCCAGCCATTAGGCGAACGCTCTCGATCAGCTGAACATTCCGAATATAGCTGAACGTCCATAAGACGCTGGCGGTAACAATGACCGCCGCTATCGTCGTGTAGGCGCCATACCGGATCCGCCGCTGGCGCCGATCGAAGCGGTGATTGGCATCGACGAGCCCAGCTTCGGCGAAAACGACTTCGCGCAGCAGCCGGCTGATGAAATAATTACGGCCCGGGCCACGAAGCGCTGTACAGGGCGGCTGAGCGATCTCGAAGGTCTGAGATCTGGCGTTCGCAACTCGATCGAAGGGCATGCCAATTTGCGTGCCGCTTAAGAAGTAGACGCCGCGGAGCATAAGCGGTTCCTGGAACGAATTCCCGCCAAAGGCTTCCTTCAAGAACTGTTGCGTCAGGTGCTTGAGGCTAGCGACCTGCTGTGGGAAGCCGAACATGAGCGCACGACGCTGGAGGTTGCTTTCGTGCTGCATTCGTTCAAGCAGCCTTTCGTTTAGGCGGCCAACAAGCGCATCGTATGCTGCGGCAAACGCCATCGGATCGCCTTCGTCCTCCGACGCCTCTTGCGCAAAGGTGAACCCCCACACCGCCTCCCGCCCCTCGCGACCCAGATCGTCGAAGAATTCAACAAATCCCGCCAGCAGATCGCTCTTAGTGAAAAGCACATAAATCGGCAGTTGCAGGCGAAGCTCCCTGTACACTTCGAGGAGCCGCTCACGGATACAGCGCGCGCGATCGGCGAGCACTTCCTCGGATGTAGAATTCAGCTCGCTGATTGCGATCGTGACTAAGGCACCGTTCAGCGGCTGCCGTGGCCGGGAGCGTCTGAGCATACGAAGCAAGCCACGCCAAACCGCTTTGTCCCGGTCTGCATCACCCTCCTGTATCGTGTAGCGCCCAGCAGTGTCGACGAACACCGCGTCATCGGTGATCCACCAGTCGCAGTTTTCCGTACCCGCTAACCCACCGGCGGCTCTCAGACCGGACCTCGCCGCCATCGGAAAGCTGAGCCCGGAATTGACTATTGCTGTGGTCTTCCCCGAGTTGGGCGGACCGATCATCACATACCAGGGCCGCTGATAGAGCCACCGCCTGCTGATACCTCCTGCGTAGCGGCGCCCCTTGAGTGTGGTAAGGGTCTCGCGGAAACGATGACGAATCGCCTCCAGCTCTCTTTCAGCAAGCGTGCTGGCTTGCCCCACACTTCGGTCGGAAGGCCTTGGGTCTCCCTTCTTCTGCTCGGCCCCACCCGCGTCCAGCGCTCCCGACACTCGTGATTGGACGAGGTCTTCAAAATAGGCCTGAACCT
This sequence comes from Rhizobium sophoriradicis, assembly GCF_025200795.1. Taxonomy (NCBI): domain Bacteria; kingdom Pseudomonadati; phylum Pseudomonadota; class Alphaproteobacteria; order Hyphomicrobiales; family Rhizobiaceae; genus Rhizobium; species Rhizobium sophoriradicis. Next base: position 210,165 of record NZ_CP104156.1, on the reverse strand, counting down.
TGTAAAGCTGGGACTGGATCAAGTAGATCACGGTGTATCCGACCGGAATCAGCATCGATGCCGCGATCTGGCTGCGAAGGCTGTCAAGCGGCGCAAATCCTCCGACCGAGATATGCGGTCCGAGCGTGAAGATTAAGGCACATACGATCGCCGCCCCGCCGACACGGAGCCATTGCCACCTAAGCGCTTTCTTGATTGACTGCATGGCTTGTCTTCATTGTGTCTTTGTGATGATGATTTGAATCCGACGGTTCCGCGCGCGGCCCTCGGGCGTGTGGTTCGAAGCGACCGGTTCTCCGCTCCCTCTGCCCTCTTCTCGCACGCGGCCTGGGTCATCCATCATGGATTTGATAATCTCGGCAGCTGCGCTCGCACGCGCGAGCGAAAGGGAATCGTTTGAAGGGAAGGCGAGTGATTGCACCGGAATGGCGTCGGTGTGCCCGGTCAGGAGGACCGATCCCGACTCACCGTTCAGAGAACGACCAATTCGTAAAAGAAGCGGCAGGAACATTTTCTTCACTTCCGGACTAGCAGAATCGAACATCCCGGAGGCGCGAATGATAACGACGATCTGCTGTGGGTCCTCGGACACAGTGACAAGCCCTTCGCGGATTTCGGGCTCGAGGAAGTTACGCAGTCGGTCGCTGCTCATAACAACCTTTGGTGGCAATGCGATTCTCGCCGATCTGACAACGCCGTTCGGCGGCAATGTCGCGATATCGTTGAAGACAGCGTCGGCGCGGGCATTTAATGCATGCAGGAGTCCGGTATAGATCGAGAGGAGTAATCCTGCCCCAAACGCTACGACGGCCCAGATTGGAACGATTGTGCGGCGTGGCTTCGGATTATTTGAGTTCCTCCGCCAGTGCGGGGATAGTTCGCGCTCGAAGTCACCACGGGCTGCTCGGATCAGGCGGTAGACGTCTTCGCACAGCACACTGAGCTCTGCGGCTCCTCCCGCAGTGACGCGGTAGCGGCCTTCGAAGCCCAACCTCATGCAGTAGTAGAGCAGCTCCAGCAGTTCTATATTGATGGCCGGTTCATTTTTCAATTGCGTCAGCAGATCGAAGAAGCGCTCGCCGCCCCAGGTATCGCTGAACAGCGATCCCACCAAGCTGCGCGTCGTCCAGACGCTGTTGCTGCCCCAGGCTGTGTTCAGAACGATGTCATCGATGGTCGCGCAGAGGGCGTATTTGCAGACCTTGATCGCTCGCGAGGGCAATCCGAGCGGCGTGATCCGACGCTCAAAAGCATCGATCTCCCGCAGCACCCTAAGGCGCAGTGCTTCAACGTCGATATGGCTAGCACTGCTCTTGAGCTGAGCGCTGAGACCCAGCAGCGCCGCCGCGGCCGCGACCAGTGGATTAAGTCGGTCGAGCGCAAGCATCTCCCAGGTAAGTTCGTCCGCCACTGGCGATGACGGCGAAGGGACAGCCAACTGCTCCTCGGCGTGAAGGAGGACGAGTGGCTGGGATTTTGGCATCGTTTCCTCAATCACCATCATCAACCCGCCCACTTCCCTTCGGAGCGGACGCTCTCATCGTGGGATCGGCGGGCGGGTCGACTACGCTCTCGCACTGGGCGCGCGAAGTCGGCGCCGAAGCTCCGGAGCAAATCGGTTTCGATGCTCGATACGACGTCATTGAAGACGCGCACGTACGCACTCCGGTTTCGCGCCTTATGGTTGCGGTGCAAAAGGGAACGGGGCCGCCCCATCGCCTTCTCGATCCCTGCTAGGGACAAGCGTGCACGGACGCTGGACAGAGCCTTCTGCACAGCCGCGAATGACACGTCATGCGTCCCACGGTCGGTGAAGGCTTGCTCAACGGCCGGGTCTCCGCGGAGGGACCCGCTGGAGTCATTGCACAGAACTGCGCGCAACGCCTCACCGACATCGGGAACGAGACTCAGGGTTTTTTCGTCGGAACTCTTATTTCTGAATAATTGTTCGCCAGCTCTCGCTCGGAGAGTATGCTGTGCAGCGCGGCGGAATACAGAAGCATTTTCCCTGCACGATCCAGCACGCTTACGATGCCGGCATTCCGGACATCTGCCAATGATAAGCCGCAGGCGGCAAGGAAAGCCGTGACCGCCGCTCGATGATTCTTGGCGAGATGATTGCTCCACCTTGGGTTGCGTCAAGATGGGGGCCCGATCTGGCACACTGTCTGCGTAGATATCCCACGGACTTCTCATCATGCCCGCCAGCGCGTCTAAACGAGTGCCTAAGAACGGCAATGGTAGGAACTCGCCGTCCCTCAGGTCCAGCAGCGCTTCTTCACCCCGGGTGCAATTGCCCGCCAGGAGCGACGAGGCCGTTTCGAGGGGGCCAAGAAGACTCAACTCCTCACTTGTCGCTGCAAGTTGTCCCTCCGGTTCGGCGGCACTCTCCGCAATGGATATCGAAGGCGACACCGCGACGACATCGGTCATATAGGCGCCGATCTGAATAACATCGCTGGTTTTCCGGGCGACCGGCGCCTCTGACGGAAGCGGCATCGCCTCGTCATTTTGACATGTGTCGTCGCGGCCTCGGTCGATCAGTACGTATCGCCGTGCCATGCACTCGATTGAGCAGTGGGATTTCGAGACCATCTGCTGATCATCCGGCAGAACCAGGCTGTTGCCTGCTCGGCTGGTAGTCAGTCCACCAGCCGCGTCGCCCGGCACGAGATATTCCGGAAAACTACATCTATTGCTGTGTACACGTAGCGTGAGGGGCATTGGTGGGCTAACTCAAATGTGGGTTCTGTCCGGCTCGGATGGCCCAGAGAGCCATTTCGAGATTTGGGAAGTCGCCAGCAACGTGCAGCGCCAAGCCGGCGGATTGGGGCATATCCTTCCAGAAGCGGCTATTTTGATCGATCTCGAAATAGCTGAATCCAACATGGAACGGGATCTGACGCGGCGCGACCGGTAGGGGATTGATGATAATGCCGGGCAGTGCGACATTGACGAGTTCCGTGATTTTCTCCGCCGGGCCGATCTTAATCTGAGACGGGAACTCGCGCCGGAGGCGCTCGACCTCAATATCAGCCCGAGCAGCCAGCACGAAGCTCGAGGTCGTAAAGAGAGAGCGGTCGGCCACCTCGGCCACATGGACACCGTATTTTTGCCGCTGCAGCGGTACGGGGACCGCAGTCTGCTCAATCACTGCACCCAGCGAAGCCCGGATCGACTGCATCACTGGCAAAAACGCCTCCGCGAGAGAGTCGTGCTTGTAAACACCAAGGGTCGGGGCACGTTTATCGACGCGGGCGAACGTGGCTAGTTCACCCGCCAACTGGAGCATGAGAACATACAGCGATTCCGGATTTACAACGGCGGCCTTGGATAGGTGGCAGAAGTACGGCTCGTACCGATTGATCGCCTGCAGCAGAAGGAAGTCCGCGAGCTCTGCAACCCGGTTCGTTCCCGACTGGGAGACCCGAGTGGCCAGAGCTTCACCACGATGGTGAAGCAGGCCGGTGATCTCAGTGATGTAGTTCGAGAGGACCCGGGAGCTGGCGCAGTCGGGGGTTGGCGGCACGTGCGTTTCGTCCAGAATGATCTGTCGGTCGGCCCGGACCTCTATGATACGGGCGATTGGGATGCAAGTGTAGCCAGACCGGTCTGCCGCGTCCGGCAGCAGTCGAAAATCCAGCCTCGCTACGTCGATGGAGGCGCTGCCTCGCTCGCCAGCGTTGGTGTCGACAACATCCTCAGTGGAGACTGCGAAGCGGATAGGTACGTCAATTCCCGCTTGCGCGTCGGTTTCAAGAGCGCCGGGTTGATAAAACGGTACCGCCAAGTGAATAAGCGAATCTCGAAAATCCGGCGGAACGTCGTAGGGAGTTGGCTGGTTGGCTTCGTCAGGAATACTGAAGGGCATCCCGTCCTCCAAGACGCCGCGAGCCGCTTCGATGGCGATCTTACCGAGACCAAGCAGCTCTCGATTGAGCCGCAGCTCGCTGATACCCCACCCGTACCCATGCAAAACCGCCGTCCTGCTGCGCACCAGCTGTTCGACGTGACGATCGGCCTGCTGAAAATGCTGCGGGCGGAGGAACAAGCCCTCCGACCAGACGACCCTATTATTCCACGACATTCAAGACTCGCCTCGCGTCCACCTGACAGAACGGCTTTCTCCGTAAAAGTAGCAGAGCTTCACTGCCCCCTTGCATGCACATCTGATATCCAACAATGCGCTGGTAGAAGGGCATCGCGTGTCGGGACAGCTCAGATATGCAAGCGCCGAAGCTCATCAGGATTGGTCATGAGCCCCCTTGCAGCGCGACAAGCAAGGGGTCTCATCTAGACTGTCGCTCAGTAGCCCGTTGCCCTCAGAGCCTTATTGGTCGTTCATGTTCACACTGACCTACAACGCGCCAATTCGCCTGTCCTGTCACTCGTACGGGATGAATCTCGCAAATGACCGCCCGGAAGCCTTGAGACCCGGCGCCGCAAGTACGGGGCCAAAAGAGCAGCGCAACAGGCAAGGTGACACGTGATGCGCATTGCCTCGTCGAAAATGTTCCTGAATACGCTGAGGCAGTGCCGCCGCCAACATCGTCTTCACGCGCCGCCGCCCCTAAAGCACCTTGACGACCAGTTTAGCGATTAGAGAACCACCTCCTGGACACGATCCACGAACCGGTTGCAGTCCCGGTTCGCGCCAGGTGCGGGATAGCAGCCCTGGCGGCATGGATCATTCATGCGGCGAAGATAGGCATTTCCACATTTGGTGATGCCCAATAGCTAGCGAATGGGATATGCGCTGCGCCTCATGTTGGCGCGCGAGCACATGCAAGATGGCACGGTGGAGATCGACCGTTTTCATCTCGGTGAGCGACCGAGAATGGATCCGGACGGTCTACCGCCTGGACGGGGCCGAAAAGGCCTTTCGATACATGCAGGGCGCGCGACGGCGAAAGGGATCGAACCGCAACCTGCCTGATGGGCGGTGAGGCGTTCATGGCGATTGGCAAGAGCTTTGCTACGCATGAGAACGTAAAGCATTCGAGCCGCGAATTCGTCCAAGTCGCCGTCCACTCGGTGGGAGGTTTCAAGTCCCGGGTCCGCCGCACCATTGCCGGCGTCTTTCATCATATCAGCCCGCAGCATGCCTTGTCTTTCCACGAGATCGGCTTCCGCTGGTCACAGCGCATTGTTACGGGCCAGGCAGTGCGGATACTAGTCACGGGTGCCGCCGGCGCTGCGATTGCTGCAAGTCTTTCGCGCTATTACCGGCCGGCAATGCGCAGAAGTCCGGATGCCGGGATCATCGTTAAATCTCCCAGCCTTTTGTGATAAGGCCGCGTTGTTTAGCGGAAGCCAGCAAGGAGTTCGAAGACGAAGGCCGACCTCACTGGCGCCGCAATTGGCGACAGTTGCCACTACCCTGGTATCGTTGGGCCAATCCCACCATAGAAGAGATCATGTCGATGTTTCGTCGTAACCGGCTTGCGCGGCACCGGCGGCCGTCAGCGTTGATAGCAATCCGTGCCGATCGCCACATCAAGCACGGACCTCCGGTCTGGAGAACGGGTCGTCGCTGCATCTCTCGAAGGATCGCCGCTGTCGTTATGGGTTCACGCAGGAGCTGCGCCATAGCCGCTCACTAACCGGATGCGAGCATATCACCTGTGCATGCAATCCAATACCGGGACTGCGCTAGTTTGAATCGCGGGCTCTTCTCCGTGGTTTTTGAGGTTCTGCTGCAATGATGCGTTTACGCTACCAGTTATCAACGGCCTGGCCATGTCTTCGGGATCTGCCGGCCTCCCGTCACCTGAGCTCGATTCCGCAGAGCCGCCCCATGCCACAACAGCAAAAAACGGGACCCACGGTGATTGAGCGGCGTCCGAACGAGGCTCGGCAAGCTGGAGCGGTCGATGGTCGCAGTCGCGCCCCTTGCACTCTGGTTAAGTCGCTTGAGCCCCTGATAAATTCTGACCTTCCGTCAGCAGTCGGTGCCCGACAGCTGACCCCTTGTTTCCTGAAGGCCATATCCCAGGGGGGTGAGCATGGTTGACAGGGACCCTCGGACTAAGGGGCAGGGCTCTTCGCGGCCGGATGAGGGCCGGCACCCAGCGGATCAAAGAGCGCAGTCTTCAGTGGCGCGTGTCGATCAAGTGGCCGACAACTTCAATTCGGACGACATCTGGCAAGAGAATTCGGTATTGCGTTACGTGGAAAGGCTAAGCGTCGACCAGCCAAGCCCGCCGACCGAGCTTCAAAGCCCTGAAGAACAAACCCCGCAAATGATGGCTGACATGACGGAACTGACGAGAGTTCCGGTCGTCCCGGCAGAGACCGCGTTCAACCTCACGAGGACAACAGATGAATACAATAATGCCGATCGCACTATTCACCTCGTCGAGGGCCAGCCGCTGGAGACTGGCCCTCAGCGCGGGGGGCTGCATGGCCTTGGGAATTTAGAAGCCTCAGCGGTTGCCGGGCCCACCGAGGTGCCGGGTGGAAGAGAGGAGCATTCGGCCATGTCCGAGGTGCCCGCGGAGCCCAGCGATCCGACCGGTGGCGGGCGCAAGAGGCGGACTACTGAGAAGGACGCAGATCCCAGGCCCAGCCGCAGGCAGACGTTATATGCTCAAAGGCCGCTGGCGTTGGCGCCTGATCTCAGCGCCGCGAATGCCGGCATAATCGTGGGGGCCTCAACGGGCGATCTCGTCAATCGAGCGGCGTTCCGGACGGTGTCGGCCCAGGACCAGGCGAGGCTGGACGAAATCGCCAGGCAGACACCGCGGCAGTCGAGGCAGAGCAAGGGGGCGTGGGCGGACGCGCTGAAGGCGGCCCATCCCAATCTCAGCGCCGCCGATGCCGCCGTAATCGTGGGCGTCGTAAAGCGGGTTATCGCCAGGAGGGCGGCGTATCGAACGGTGTCGGCCCAGGACCGGGCGAGGCTTGACGAGATCAAGGCGGCGACACCGCAGCTGTCGGGGCAGAGCAAGGGGGCGTGGGCGGACGCGCTGAAGGCGGCCCATCCCGATCTCAGCGCCGCCGATGCCGCCATAACCGTGGGCTCTTTTAAGGACGATATTGCAAGGAGGACGGCGTTCCGGACGGTGTCGGCCCAGGACCAGGCGAGGCTGGACGAAATCGCCAGGCAGACACCGCAGCTACCGGGGCAGAGCAAGGGGGCGTGGGCGGACGCGCTGAAGGCGGCCCATCCCGATCTCAGCGCCGCCGATGCCGCCATAATCGTGGGTGCCGTAAAGCAGGATATTGCTAAAAGGGCCGCGTTCCAGACGGTGTCGGCCCAGGACCAGGCGAGACTGGACGAAATCGCGGCGGTGACACCGCGGCTGCCGGGGCAGAGCAAGGGGGCGTGGGCGGACGCGCTGAAGGCGGCCCATCCCGATCTCAGCGCCGCCGATGCCGCCATAATCGTGAATGCCGTAAAGCAGGATATTGCTAAAAGGACAGCGTTCCAGACGGTGTCGGCCCAGGACCACGCGAGGCTGGACGAAATCGCCAGGCAGACACCGCAGCTACAGGGGCAGAGCAAGGGGGCGTGGGCGGACGCACTGAAGGCGGCCCATCCCGATCTCAGCGCCGCCGATGCCGCCGCCATCGTGGGCGCCGTAAAGCGAGTTATCGCCAGGAGGGCGGCTTTTCAGACGGTGTCGGCCCAGGATCAGGCGAGGCTGGACGAAATCGCTAGGCAGACACCGCGGCTGCCGGGGCAGAGCAAGGGGGCGTGGGCGGACGCGCTGAAGGCGGCCCATCCCGATCTCAGCGCCTCCGATGCCGCCATAATTGTGGGTTCCGTAAAGCATAATATTGTAAAAAGGGCGGCGTTCCGGACGGTGTCGGCTCAGGACCAGGCGAGGCTGGACGAAATCGCCAGGCAAACACCGCGACAGTCGAGGCAGAGCAAGGGGGCGTGGGCGGACGCGCTGAAGGCGGCCCATCCCGATCTCAGCGCCGCCGATGCCGCCACAATCGTGGGCGCCTTAAAGGACGATATCGCCGTGAGGGCAGCGTTCCGGACGGTGTCGGCCCAGGACCAGGCGAGGCTGGACGAAATCGCGGCGGTGACACCGCGGCAGGGGCGGAGCAATGCGGCCTGGGCGGACGCGCTGAAGGCGGCCCATCCCGATCTCAGCGCCGCCGATGCCGCCACCATCGTGGGCGCCGCAAAGGACGAAATCGCCAGGAGGGCGGCGTTCCGGACGGTGTCGGCCCAGGACCAGGCGAGGCTGGACGAACTCGCTAGGCAGACACCGCAGCTGCCGGGGCAGAGCAATGCGGCCTGGGCGGACGCGCTGAAGGCGGCCCATCCCGATCTCAGCGCCGCCGATGCCGCCGTAATCGTGGGTGCCATAAAGCAGGATATTGCTAAAAGGGCGGCGTTCCGGACGGTGTCGGCCCAGGACCAGGCGAGGCTGGACGAAATCGCGGCGGCAACACCGCGGCAGGGGGGGAGCAATGCGGCCTGGGCCGATGCGCTGAAGGCGGCCCATCCCGATCTCAGCGCCGCCGATGCCGCCACCATCCTGGGCACCTTTAGGGACGATATCGCCAGGAGGGCGGCGTTCCGGACGGTGTCGGCCCAGGATCAGGCGAGGCTGGACGAGATCAAGGCGGCGACACCGCAGCTGCCGGGGCAGAGCAAGGGGGCGTGGGCGGACGCGCTGAAGGCGGCCCATCCCGATCTCAGCGCCGCCGATGCCGCCATAGTCGTGGGTGCCGTAAGGCGCGATATCGCCGTGAGGACGGCGTTCCAGACGGTGTCGGCCCAGGACCAGGCGAGGCTGGACGAAATCGCTAGGCAGACACCGCAGCTGCCGGGGCAGAGTAAGGGGGCGTGGGCAGACGCACTGAAGGCGGCCCATCCCGATCTCAGCGCCGCCGATGCCGCCATAATCGTGGGTGCCTCGAAGAAAGGGATAGCCAGGAGGGCAGCGTTCAAGGTGATATAGGACGGCTCATGACTCATCACCACATTCCCTAGGAACTGCACCATCATGTGCGTTGGTTGTCCACCACGGGATTGCATGAGCATGTGAGAGCGCCGAATTTTTCTTCAGTCTGGAGGCCAATACCTGGCTCGAGATCGATATTTAGGGGCACGACGGCCGGCGCATTCCGGCTGACTAACACGCCGAGAGCGACCTCGTCTTCGACGGTCGGGAGCGCAGAATGTCGGCTCGCATGCCGCTGCGACCATCAGCCCGCTCCTCGCAAGATTGGCGCCAAGGCCGCCGTCGAACGATGGCGACGAGGCAAGTTTTTCCAAAACTTTCTTTAGCATAGAGGTAGAAGGATCGCTACAGCGGGGTTGCAGTGCGCGGGCGGCTAGGGTGACTAAGTGCGTGCACTCCACGACCGTCAAACGGGGTCGGTGTCCGTCAATTCGAAATCGCAGGGATCTGCACGAGAGACCGCGTGGTTGCCCTGCACGACTAATGGAAGCAGGGTCGACAGTCACGTTGGGATGCGGTAGGTGCGCGATAGAACGGGGGATTGGCGGCGGGACTCGATTCTTTTTAGAAGATCACGCAAAGCCGCATCACACCCATTGTCAAAAGTAAATACCGCGACGATGGTTATTAAACTTCGACTTCCGTCGAAAACGGCAATGGCGCTCACGAAGGAGGCCGGCCGCTGCGAAACCCCGCCATCTCCGCACCCCACTCCTTCGCTCCAACTGGGAGCAAAATGAATGAGGCAACGTGCGAATCTCGGGGAGCATCGTTACATGCGGTCAATACGGATCTCATCCAGATTGTCGCCCTATATGCCTCGTGCGGCGGTCCGGCGGAGCGCAGGAGATATAATGCCGTTGAAGTGCTCGAGCCGTTCTACCACTGACGCCGGGTCGCTGCACGCGCGATGGACCCGCCGGCTGGCCGCTCGTTCGATGAGGGTCCGCGCGCCGACACCCCCAAGAGCGATCGCCGAGGACGCCATCCACCTTATGCAGCAACTGGCGCGGAGGCGGCCGCGCGAAGACTTCGTAGTTGGAGGCCTTCAGGCTCACGTTTGCAACGGTACTCCGCAGGTTGCCCTTTGCAACGACTGCCCGACGATGTCAATTCAATCTGGCTGAGCTTGTACCGTCAAGTTTATCCAGTTTGGGGTTCGCTCCAGCGGTGGGTTGCGCATCCGCGGCGGCATCGGCGGGTTTAGGTGCGGAGACCATTCCGGCTGCGCAGCACTGCATCACGTCGCGGGTTGCCGATCTGGGCGAACTCTGCAGGGTTAGTCAGCCGAGGCCAGAGTGCTTGGCTTGCCACGCTCCTCGATAACCCGATCCAGTCCACAGGCGACCGCAGGCCGGAGAGCGAAGTATCGGCGACGAGAGTCCGGCTTTCCTCACGACCATCAGAAGCCTGAACCCGCGCCAACGATCATTGGCAGCCAGCGGGATCAACACCAACGCTTGCCTTTCGCTCGTTTCCGGCCACGGCGCTTGCGCATCGTGAGCTTCTCCTCCCGATGGACCCGGAAGAGCTTCTTGTTGTTCACAAGGGTGTCCCTCGCGCCTGAGCAGCACATAGCTGCGTCAAGATCCGAAGCGGCGGCATTCACGCCCCAAGCATTCACGACATATACGAATGTCGATTGTGCATGAGCAATCGCGTCTGCTCATTGCTAAACATTGAGAAACAGAGGCGCGACGATCTTTTATGTCGGGAAAACTGGGATTTGGGTCATGCTCGATGCAGATCATCTATTAAAACCGATCAGCGACGGCAACGCATGCGGGGATGCTCTCGATTACGATTTGAGCTTCCTGGAGCTGGAGATAGCGTCGCATGGCAAGCCGCACCAGCAGATAGGCGACTCCATCGCCACCGAGGAGGCTCCCGATTGGACAGAGGTGTGGCGGCTTGGCCTCGACCTTTCTGCCCGCACTAAGGATCTAAGAGTCGGCATCTTGCTCACACGATCCGCCCTCAGTCAGTTCGGCTTCTCTGGTCTAAGTCGGGGGCTTGAGCTGCTCGCGGCCTATGTCGAGCTCTACTGGTCAGAGCTACATCCGCGACCGGATCCAGAAGATGACGAAGATCAGACCGTTCGCCTCAACGCTCTAGCGAGCCTCTGCGATCTCTCCGGGCTCTTGGCAGAAATACGCCAAGTCCCACTCACCTCCTCCAGGCAATTCGGGACTTTTACGCTCCGCGATTGGGCTGGTGCGCTACGGTCCCAATCTACGGAAATTGATCGTTCGACCATCGAGCACGCCTTCATCGACACCGACCCACTGCAGCTCGAGCAGATCAGCACTGGTCTCCACGCCAGCCTGGCAGCCGCCACCCATCTAGACGCGAGTGTTCGGCAGCACGTCGCGAGTGACGAGGCCGTTCGATTCGACCCTCTGATAGTGCTACTCACCCAGGCCAAGGATCTGGTCGACGCCCATCGGAAAAGGGCCCAGCCTGCAGCCCCGGCATCTCCATTGCCAGACTCTAGCAAGGCCTCTTACCCCGAAGTGATCCGCAACCGCGATGACGTTGTCGAAATTCTTGGCCGCATTTGCCACTGGTACCAGGTGAATGAGCCCGCGAGCCCACTGCCAGCCCTCCTGGAGCGCGCGCAGCGACTTGTCTCGAAGGACTTCATGGCTCTTATCAAAGAGTTGGCGCCAGAAGGGGTTGCCCAATACCGTTCGATTGCCGGTCTGGCGGTCGGCGAGGGCACGTGACGTGCGCAATCTTCCCTATCAGGAGAGTGGAACACATGACAAAGGCGAGTAGTCAAAAGTTCATCGCGCGGGTTCGTCCGCCTCGCGTACAGATCGAATACGACGTCGAGACCTATGGCTCTCAGAAGAAGGTTCAGCTTCCCTTCGTGGTCGGCGTGATGTCCGACCTCGCCGGCAATGCTGCCGAGCCGCTTGCCCCTGTCGCGGAGCGCAAGATGATGGAGATCGATATCGACAATTTCGATGATCGGCTCAGATCGCTGAGGCCCAGGGTGGTGATGCGGGTGCCGAACCTATTGACCGGAGAAGGCCAACTCGCTGTCGACTTGACGTTCGAGCGGCTCGAAGATTTCTCGCCGGCGGCCGTGGCGCGCAAGGTCGACAGCCTTAGCAGGCTGCTCGAGGCGCGAACGGAGCTCTCCAATCTGCTGGCCTATATGGACGGGAAGAACGGTGCCGAAGAGTTGCTCACCCACTTCCTCGCGGATTCGGCACTGCTAAGCGCCCTCGGCAATGGCATCGAGACTGAGAAGCCTGATGCAGTGGTTGCCGCTCCGCCATTGGCATCCCCAGACACAGAGGAGAACTGATCATGATGCCTGCAGATGCCACAGATGTACAGGTCGCCACCGTTGATCTCGGCGATTTCACCCGCATGCTTCGATTCGAGTTCAAGATCCGCTCGGACCACTCCCGTGACTTGGTGGAGAGTGCCGTCCGAACACTGGCCGAGCAGGCACTTCAAAACACGTCGCTGATCAGCGACGATGTCGTCACGACTATCCAAGCAATGATTGCTTCGATCGACCAGAAGCTTTCTGCACAACTCAACGAGATCCTCCATCACGAAAATTTCCAGCGCGTGGAATCAGCTTGGCGGGGCTTGCATCACCTTGCCATCAACACCGAAACCGATGAAACGTTGAAGATTCGCGTTCTCCCAGTTTCAAAGGTGGAGATGTCCCGAACTCTGCGGAAATATAAGGGTGTCACCTGGGATCAGAGTCCGCTATTCAAAAAAATTTACGAAGACGAATACGGCCAAATCGGCGGTGAACCCTATGGCTGCCTGATTGCCGACTACTATTTCGACCATACCCCACCGGACGTAGAGTTGCTTTCGGGACTGGCGCAGATCGCGGCGGCGAGCCACTCACCGCTTATATCTGCCGTCTCACCACATCTGCTGCAGATGGATTCTTGGCGTGAGCTTGCGAACCCGCGTGACATCACAAAAATCTTCCTCACGCCCGAACATGCCCCTTGGCGGGCGTTCCGCGAGAGCGAGAACTCTCGGTACGTGGCCCTGACCTTACCACGCACCCTTGGCCGGCTGCCCTACGGGGCCAAAACCAACCCGGTCGATGAATTCGCCTTCGAGGAGGACACAGACGGCGGCGACAGCGAGAAATACCTTTGGACGAACGCAGCCTACGCCATGGGCGTAAATATCACGCGCTCGTTCAAGCTCTATGGCTGGCTCTCCAGAATTCGTGGCGTCGAATCCGGCGGCCTGGTCGAGGGTCTGCCGGTACATACCTTCCGCAGCGACGACGGTGGCGTCGACCTAAAATGCCCCACTGAGATCGCGATCAGCGACCGCCGTGAGGCCGAACTGTCCAAAAACGGTCTTCTACCGCTGTTGCACCGCAAAAACACGGACCTCGGCGTATTTATTGGCGCTCAAACTATTAACAAGCCGGTCAAATACGAAGACCCCGACGCGTCAGCGAACGCCGAACTCAGTGCCCGGCTACCCTACATCTTCGCAACCTGCCGCTTCGCACATTATTTGAAGTGTATGGTCCGGGACAAGATTGGCACGTTCAAGGAGCGCCACGAGGTCGAGGAGTGGCTCAACCAATGGATTCAGGGCTATGTCCACCCCTCGCCCGAGCTTGGGAGCGAAGAGAGTAAGGCACAGCAGCCGCTCTCCTCAGCCGAGGTCAAGGTGGAAGAGGTCGAAGATAATCCCGGATATTACGTTGCGAGATTTTACATGCGGCCACACTACCAGCTCGAAGGCCTAACCATCTCTTTGAGACTTGTCTCGCGCCTGCCATCCGCCCGCAAGGACTGAGAAAACCCGCAGATGATTGTGCTCCGTTCTCGGCGCCAAAACTCCGGAATAGCTGCCCCGGGCTGGCCGATGCAATCCAGGCCCAATCAGATCAACGAGAAAAGGAAAGTCCATCATGGCGTTCGACGCGGTTATAAAATTCACGCAAGCGTCCAAGGACGGCATTTTGCCCAAGGGCGAATCTATCATTCTAAAGGACGGTATCACCCTAGCGGACGAATGGAGCTTTTCACTCGAAAACAAGCTGAACATTGGGCCTCATACCGCCGGGGCGGGCGCGGGCAAGGCCGAATTCGAGGTCTTCACTATCAAGAAGCAGGTGGATACGTCATCGCCCTCTCTGTACGTTGCCTGTGGTCGCGGCGCCCACTTCAATAGCGTCGAACTGAAACTTTTCAAAGCGACGGGGAGCGGACAAGCTACATCAGAATCGAACCTGTTCTTGCACTGGAGTTTCAACATGCTGGTAGTCGAGAAGGTCGAGTGGTCCTATGCGGAAGAGGCCCCCGAGGAGACGATCACATTCCGGTTCGGCGCCTGCAAGGTCATTTATTACAGGCAGGATGAAAAAGGCGCTCTTACCAAAGCTGGCGAGGGCATCTGGAACCAAATCGCGAACAGCACCGACTTCAATAGGCTCGTCGGCTGATGGGGCCATCGGCAACCCGGGAATATTCGGGGCTGCGCGCGAAAACGACAGATCGACTCGTCGCCATTGCACCTGGAGATTGTAACATGGGCAGAGATGTTAAGCGGGATCTCGTGCAACCATCCCTCCTGGACCGGCTTACGGACGATGAGCCGCGCAGCTCGTGTGAAGCGCAGGACAAGCGCAGCTTCTCTGTTCGCCAACTGGAAGAGGTGATTCTACGCGATGTTTCCTGGTTGTTGAACACCAATCAATTGGGTGCAACCGTAGATCTACAAGCGTACCCTCACGTAGCGGCCAGTGCACTTAATTATGGTGCCTGGCCTCTCAGCGGACAAATTCGCGAAGGCATGGATAAGAGCGCATTGCGCGAAGCGATAATCGAGAGCCTTCAGCGCTTTGAGCCGCGTCTCTTACCGGACACCCTGAAGGTCACGGTCCTGGACGATGGTCAGGGTTGCGGCACTTTTCGCTTTAGGATCGAAGCCGATCTGTGGGCGCAGCCATTGCCGGTGCGAATGGTGATGCGTACGGAGGTAGATTCCGAGCTCGAATCCGCCCGCGTTCATCTCGGTACAGAGATAAGCTGATGGATCCCCGGCTCCTGCGACTGTACAACGACGAACTTGCTTATATGCGCGAGATGGGGGCCGAGTTCGCCCGTGCATTCCCGAAGGTCGCCGCCCGGCTCGGGATGGAATCAGCGGAGGTCGCCGACCCCTACGTCGAGCGGCTTCTGGAAGGCTTCGCTTTCATGGCGGCGCGGGTGCAATTGAAGCTTCAGTCTCGCTTTCCGGAATTCACCCAGCACCTCCTGGAGATGGTCTATCCGCATTTTCTACCGCCGCTCCCCTCGATGACGATCGTCCGTTTCGAGCCCGACCAGGATGCCGGACGACTTGAAAATGGATACCTCGTGCCGCGGGGAACCAAGCTTTTGGGCCGTCTTGCTCCGGGCGCCGTCACACATTGCGAGTTCCGCACGGCCCATGATGTGCATCTCTGGCCAATTGTGGTGAGCGCTGCCGATTATTTTTCGACGCCGGGGCAGATCGCCGCACTGGATCTTCCGGCCCGGCAAGATGCGAAGGCTGCTTTGCGACTACGCCTTCGCACCACCAATGGCATGCCGTTCAATAAACTCGGACTAGAGGCTCTCACACTGCACCTAACAGGCCCCGGTGGCATCGGCGCCGCACTCGCCGAACAGCTTCTCGGTGACGCATGCAATATCATAGCCCGTCCGGTCGGCCGGCCTATCCCTTGGCAGGAAAAGATTCCGGTTCATGCGCTGCAGCAACGCGGTTTGGAGCCGAGCTGTGCTCTCCTGCCCGAGGTGCCACGCTCTTTCGACGGGTACCGTCTCCTACAGGAGTATTTCGCCCTCGCGGAGCGGACGTTGTTCGTCGAGGTTAGCGGGCTGGCAGACGCAGTAGCCCTGTCAACTGCCGAGACCCTTGAGATCGTCTTCGCACTCAGACGTGTCGAGCCACGGCTGGAACGACAGCTCGGGCCCCAAAATATCGTTCTCTTCGCAACGCCCGCGATTAATCTCTTCGAACGCCAGGCAGATCTCGTCCACGTGAGCGACAAGAACACCGAGCATCATGTGATTGTTGACAGGATGAGGCCGCTCGACTTTGAGGTCCACTCGATCCTCGAGATGAGCGGAGACGGGGCGAAAAACGAAGCGGCTCCCGTGAGGTTCTACCCGTTCTATAGCATCAGCGCGCACGGTCAGGAGGAGCAGCATTCCAGATACTACGCGATCCGCCGGGAGCAGCGCCTCATGTCGGAGCACCAGCGTCTAAATGGCGCGCGGACTGGCTACATCGGCAGCGAAACGTTCGTTTCTCTAGTTGATCGCCAGGCGGCTCCCTATTCGGCGGAACTCCGGCATTTGTCTGTAAACTGCCTGTGCTCGAACCGGGATCTGGCGCTGCTGCTGCCGATCGGCCGGGACGAGACAGACTTCACCCTGGAAATCGGCGCTCCAGTTACCGCCACCCGGTGCGTATCGCCCCCGAGCCGACCGCGCCACTCCTTCGCCAATGGCGATATCACTTGGCGATTAATTAGCCATCTTTCACTGAACTACCTCTCGATCAGCAATTCCGATAGGAACGACCACCGGGGCGCAGAAGCGCTACGTGAACTCCTCCGCCTCTACGTCGATCCAGTCAATGCCTTCGCCTCACGGCAGATCGACGGGATCCGGGAGATTCGGTCCAGGCCTGCGGTCAGGCGATTGTCCAGCGGTGGACAAGCCGCCGTAGCACGTGGGATTGAGGTTGGTATCATCCTGGACGAAGCGGCCTTCGAAGGCGTTGGCATCTTTCCGCTCGCCTCCGTGCTCAACCAGTTCTTCGCGAAATACGTATCCATCAACAGCTTCACCGAGATGGTCGTCTCGACGCTACAGCGCGGGGAGGTAATGCGATGGCCGACGATGGCCGGCCGCCGGGCGATCCTTTGATTTCGGGGGCACTCGGCGACTTCCTAAGCTCGCTCAGGGCCGAACCGCATGCCTGCGACTTCTTCCAGGCTCTGCGGCGGATCGATGCAATCTGCTCAGATCGGCCTCGGCTGGGAGAATCGAGCGGTCCCAGCCTGGATCGCGTGCGGATCGCCCAGCAGCCCTCCCTTGCATTTCCGACTCGATCGATCGCGGGCGTGACTGCGCACGAGGAGAACGACCCCGTAATCTCCACCTACGCCTTCGGCTTGTTTGGACCCCACGGTCCCCTCCCATTGCATCTGACGGAGTACGCCCTTCTCCGGCAGCACAACGCCGCGGATGAGACGCTGATCCGATTTGCTGATACCTTTCATCATCGAATGGCCTCGTTCTTCTTCCGCGCATGGGCGGAGGGCGAACCGACCGTGAGCTATGACAGGCCACAAGAAGATCGATTTGCCCTTCAGCTCGGCGCGCTAGCCGGCTTCGGGATGACCTCCCTGCGCGCGCGGGATGCTATGCCTGATCTGGCCAAACTCCACTTCACCGGCCGTCTCGCCTCACACACCCGCAACGCCGAGGGGCTCGCTGCCATCCTCGCCAGCTTCGTCGAGGCGCCGGTTGATATCCGTGAATTTGTCCCAAAGTGGGTGGATCTGCCCCGCATATCGCTCTGCCTCCTGGGCCGCGACCCGGCCACGGGCACGCTGAACAGCAACGCTATTGCAGGTGCGAGGGTCAGAGTGTGGCACCATCGGTTCCGACTCATTGTGGGTCCCCTCAGCCTGGCTCATTACGAATCGCTTCTGCCCGCAGCTCCCGGCCTTAAGTCGATAGCGGAGATCATCTGCAACTACCTTGGAGATGAACTTGACTGGGAGATTAACCTCGTTCTCCGTCAGGAGCAGGTCCCGGAAGTGCAGTTGGGTCGCTGCGGCAGACTCGGATGGTCCAGTTGGATGGGCAAGAGGAAAACGCGCCAGCACGCCGATGACTTGACAACTACCCCGACTGACCGGGACCCACCGGCTGCCGCATGGCGCTCTCCTGAAACGGACATCCATGATGCGGCGGGCCCGCTCGACCTTCTTTTCGGGCGGGGAGAAGATCTCCTTGGCGAGATCGATCTGGAACGGGTGAATGGCCCACGTAACCTCGATACCAAGTGCGGCGGCACGGCGGGCGGCGGCTTGGAAGGCCCGTTATGACAAGCATCGGAAGCTCGACTCTCTTCAGTAAGCTCAACGCAAACTGCAATGGGACCGCCAAGGCCCTTTGCAAAATTCGCCGTGACGCCTCTTTGGAACGTTATCGCCATTTTGACGCCCTTGAGGCTTCAGCAGCGGAGAGGCCTATCGAGCCGACGATCGCGGCGAAACTCGACCACCGTGGTTGTCCGCTCGGGCGCTGCGCCCTGGGCCTGGTTGAATCTTCCAGGAGACACGTCGTCGCTAGCACCGCCGGAATCCGCCAACTCATCGATGTTACAAGGCCGCATGGCGAGATTTGGGTGGGACTTAGCGTGGGTGAGTTCCAAGAGACCCACACGCTTTCTTCACCCCGCCCTCCCCCGCTTGGCTCTGACGATGCGGGCCAGCAAGACATCTTGGCTGAGCAACGGTCGGCGATTTCGATGCACGAAATAAACGCTTTTCGGCATCTTCGCCGATGGCTTCGGCAGCATCCTACTCACGCCATCGGGCGCAACCGCGCCTTCTCATCAAATCTGCGGAACACACACCACCATGGTCGAGTCAAGAATCGAGAGTCTCTTAAGGCACAATCGTTTTGTTGCGGTCACTTCGGCCGCGTCCGAGTTGAATGAAATCTCTCTCCGGCGGCTCAGTGGCACCGAGCGGCTGGGGGAACCTTTCCTCTACGAGGTGAAGCTCGCCAGCCGCAATCCAGTTCAGAACTTTGCTACGATCCCCGGTCAAAACCTGACAATCGGCCTTAAGCTCAAGGACTCGCAAACGCGCTTCTTCAACGGTGTTGTTACGCGCTTCCAATATCTCGGCCTCGACGATACCGAGCACCTCAACTACGTGGCGCAGGTGCGGCCGTGGATTTCATTGCTCGAGCATCGCTCTAACAGTCGGGTCTTTCAGAACAAGACGAGCATCGAGATCATCACCACGATTTTTCGAGAACATAAAGGCAATTTCAAGAATCAGACCGCCCGACGGTTCCCACAGCGCCCATATTGCGTCCAGTACGATGAAACGGATCTGGCCTTCGTCAGCCGCCTCATGGAGCAGGACGGCATCTACTACTATTTTGAACATGCTGAGGACCAACATGACCTGGTGCTGGTCGACAACGCCGCGAGTCACATGGCCTGCACGCCTGAGATCGTAGAGACCCACCACAATCTCAGGCCTGCCCGAAGTCTTTACCAAGAAGATGTCATCCTGCATTGGGACGAGGTCGTATCGCTACAGCCGAACAAGGTCGTTCTCAGGGACTATGACCATGAGAAGCCGATGGCAGAACTGACGTCTGTCGCGCGTGTTCCTCCCGTGAGGACAGGCGGCATTCCGCCATGCAAGCTCACGGGAAGCGCCATCACCCGACCGCGGGAGAGCGTGGCGGTCAGAACGGGCGAGACCTCGTCGGCAAGCAGCGGCTGCACGGCAATGCGGGAGGTCTTCGAGTATCCAGGCCAGTATACAAAAAAAAGCGATGGCGATTTCTACGCCACCATCCGTGCCGAGGAACTCGCCTGCAACGCTTATCGCGCGCGGATCGAAAGCACTGCGCGCCAGATAACGACCGGGTCATTATTCAAGGCGGCAAATCCCTTCTACTACGGCCAGGTCGGTTCCCGCCCGAAACCCACCGATCGCTTTCTGGCAGTCGGACAGGACTTCACTGTCATCGGTGAGGTGGGGGACGATCTCACTGCGGACACCGTGGGGGGGAAGGGCGAGCGGTTCCTCTATCACAGCAACGTAGAGATTATCCCCGCGACAACCCAGTACCGACCGAGGCGCCGCACACCGGCGCGGTTGATTCACGGACCGCAGACGGCCGTCGTCGTGGGCCCCGAGGGCGAGTCGATCGCGACGGATAAGTACGGCCGTGTGAAGGTTCAGTTCTTCTGGGACCGAGAAGGCGGAAAGAACGAGAACAGCTCCTGCTGGATTCGGGTGGCCCAGAACTTCGCTGGTAAGGGTTTTGGCAACCTGGTCGTCCCACGGATCGGCCATGAGGTCGTGGTTGATTTCATCCACGGCAATCCCGACACGCCCCTGGTGACCGGCGTCGTATACAATGGCTCAAATCTGCCGCCTGAAACCCTGCCGACCGACAAAACGCGGTCGACCTTCCGGACGCATACCGATGGCGGCGCCGCTAATGCCTACAATGAACTGCGCTTTGAGGACAAGCAGGGCCGTGAGGAGGTCTATTTGAAGGCCCAGAAGAATCATACCGTCGAGGTCGGGAATATCTACAGCATCGACGTCAAGAGACACTTCCTCCTGACCTCGGGCGGCGCCGCGCCCGACTCCCCTGCCGCAGCGGCCTTAGGTAGCCGCGTCGAGGTAACACCCGACAAGATCCGCCTTGTAGTATCGGGCAGAACCGGCCCGCAGGCCATCGAAATCAGCGGCGATGGGATCGCCATTATCGGCACGATGATTGGCGTTATGGCAACACCTCCGCGGCTCGGGTCCATCGTCTCCATGCCGCCGCCGACACCGGGTCCACCCACGCCGTCGATAATGAAGCTTATTGCGACACTCGGGCTGCCGCCTGTTACGCCCGAGTGACACGATGTCAAGGTGAACTGGTTCTGGGCCTCGGCTGTCCGGAAGTCGTTGCCTTTAAGTCGGCAGGGCCCTGCAGGCGTAGAGAAAAAGCGTAACGGCTTCGGCGTCGTAAGCTGACCTACCAAATCAACGTGACACTGCGAGATTGCCCGAAAATGAGGAAAGGTTATCGCGCGTGAGCGTTTGTTCCGGGAACTTGCGCCTCAGTTAGATGGAGTTGCCACGCGAAATCGGCCGCAAGCGGCTCCAAATGCGTCTGGTTTAGGTCTCCACCAAGCTGGAACTGGTGGATGAAATACCTTTATCACTCGGCGTCACGAAATTGCGATCAGGGCGCGGGCGGCGCAAAAATCAGCGTTCTCGATCTGGGCGTTACAGCGCTGCTTTGCAGGGCGGGCTCTCGCCTCGAAGCGCTTCTGGCGGAGCGTGGCCGCCTCGAGCAGCAGTCGAAGCCTTTCACCATGCTCGAAGGTGTCTCGCTTCTATTTGCGTTTCGAGTTCCTGATAGGCGCTGGCCATGCCTGTCAGGCCGAGTTTGCGCAGCATGTCAATGGTGGGATTGTTCAACGTCGCGATAAAAATCATGCGCTGTCCAGCTCGAGGGAGGACGCTGGCCATGCCCCCGAAGTATAACGGGATACGAATTTGGTATTGGAAGGAAAGGTCGCGACGGAAGTAACATCAGCAGTGACGCAATGACCTAAGGAACGACGCAATGTACGGCAGAAGGCAGGGGGGTGTTGGCAATAGTTCCGAACAAGGCGGTGAAGACACCTTTAACTGGGTTGAAGGCTTGACTGGCTCCTCGTCCGGCGAAGCGGCACTGAAAGAAATTTTACTGGCCTGGGCGGAAGACGGGCAGCAGGAGCAGGACGAGGACCGGCACGAGGCAATGGCACGGATCGAGGCCTGGACGGAAACCCGCAATTTTCGTGCCCCCCTGAACTTAACATCGCTGTCCCTAACGGCACTGCCCCCCACCTTACCGGCCGGCCTCCAGCGGCTCAACGCCAATGACAACCGGTTGGGCAGGCTGCCCAACAACCTCCCGCCCGGTCTGCGAAAGCTCTCTGCCTGCGACAACCAGCTGACCACGCTGCCTGAGGTTCTTCCGGACATGCTCGAGACGCTCTACGTCGACGGCAACCGGCTGACCAGATTGCCGAACGAGCTTCCTTCCGGACTAAAGTATCTCTACGTCAACCACAACCGGCTGACCAGTTTGCCCGATAACCTGCCGCCTGAGCTCAGGGAGCTTCATGTCACCCGCAACGAAATCGCGCACCTGCCGGAGAATCTCCCCCTCGAATTGACGGATCTCCGCGCCGAACTCAATAATATAATTCGCCTGCCCGAGCGCCTTCCTGCAAAGCTCACGAGGCTCGAAGTCCCTCACAATGAACTGACTAGCCTACCCGAGGACCTCCCGGCCACCCTAAAGTGGCTCAGCACCGACAGTAATGAACTGACCCACCTGCCCCCTAACCTGCCGAGGGGGCTGGAGGAGCTTAGCGTTCGTGGAAACAACCTGAGAGGACTTGGCGACGGGCGAACTGCACTGCCGTACATTCTGTCGCAGCTTCCGCCTCATTGCAAAGTGTACCTGAATAACAATCCGCTGCCAGATCGACTGCGGGCGCACCTGAGCGCGCAAAGCGGGACGAGCCTTCCGCAGATCTTTTTGTGATGCTGCCTGACAAACGGGCCAAACTAGGTCCCTGCGTTTTGAGTAAAAGGCCTTTTGCCGAAGCCATGGCGGTGGGGTGCAGGCCAGGTATGACGCGTGCGGATCAAAAACAATGAGTTTGCAGGTTTATGCCGCTCGCCGGAATGTGTTGAGTTGTGGAAGCAACAGACGTCTCACTGAAGACTATGGCCGGAAAGCCCAGGCTCGGCACTTGTGTCCTTCGGGCGACCTTGCATGCGAGCCAGTTCGTACAAAGGATTACCCGCTATCGCGTACCAGGAGGTGCGACGCTTACGGCCTAGAGGCATTGCCGCCGGTTGGAACGTTCGGAAGCTGGACCCAGATTTCAACAGGCCTCAAGCGCATCCACCATTTCCACATGGTCCACCCCCAGCATCGCGTATTCGTTGATCTAACTACCCGAGACTCCAGCCTACGGGCCTATTTGCATTCGTCGGCGATCGACGACTCTGTCGCCTATTAGTTGAAATAGGGTTTCGTGGCGAGCCAGCAGAGGAACAGCCCATGGATGAGAAAAACAGCCCCATTGTTTGCATCTCGGGTGTAGACGAACGAAAGCTCGGCGCCGCTCTAATCGCGGTCCAATCGGCATTTAGTGTCGCGATTGCGGAACTATCGAAGCTTCACAAAGGGAACAGTCCTCAGTGGTTCGAAGACCTGGAGGAGGTGGTAATCGCTAACGCAAAAGGCACAGTCACCGAGGGCATCTCGCTGGATGTCGAGGTGGAAAGCCTCAAATTCGGCATCGACGTCCTTCGGGCGATCTTAGATGTCAGCCGCGTTGAGCTAGGCTTTGCAGCAAAGGAATAACCTTTCGCCCAAACGAGGTCTCGATGCTATTTGGCGCCGGAGATGTTCGATGCACACTCGAACCTTCGCATGAGTACCGCGCTCGTCGCCAAAGTCGCCCGCATCGTCACCAAATGGTACGGTCGTCCGACAAACCAGGAGGTCTTGCCGCAGATGATCGACGATACGACCTATGCATGGCGCACCGGCGTTTTTGAGGCAACGCGCGTTTTCCATGCGGAAGACCCGGGCGGACCAACCTTCATCGGGGGCAATTTGCGCAAGCCGGACTCCCATGGAAGACAATAACTTGTCGGACGCTGGGCGCACGAGACTGAGGGACACAGCGTTGAAGATGTGCCGACAAGCTCGGCATTAGCGATGCACCCTGTATAGCGGGCAGCGACCGCCTTGCCATGCTTGAAGATGCCCTGAGCCGACACGCCCACAGTTGATAAAGATGTCGACTCAGTACCGCCGGCCGCTCCTCACCTTCTACCTTGCTGAGCCGCCAGCCATTGCGGCTCGTGGCAAGGATTTTTCGGACTCTTCCCGAGAATATGCACAACGCGACGCAGCGCTTGTCGACCCGCTGTTTCGTGAAGTTCGCGCTCGCCAGGAAATGGTGCGTGATGAGCCCTTTGTAAGAGTCACCCTTGCGCCGGCAGTCCGAGACCTCCCCGTTCATCTGGTTCGTCGTCTGGAATCGCAATCGATCGATGATCGACCTCCGCCCCTTCGTCGCAGGGATACACATCAAGTGGCATTGACCTGGACAGCGACCGCTCGCGCTGGAGCGCCGAATACCGGCGGCGCATTTCACCGGACGCAATCGACCCTGCCGTCCAAAGAGCGACCAGTTCCATGAAACCCGGGTCTTCATCGATCCGGATTCCTCGCGCCTTCCAACGCGCGATGACCCGCTCGGCTATGTCCCTGCGTGAATCCATTACCACTTCCCTGCCCCCTGCCCCCTGCCGCCTACGCGGTTAGATACCAAGATGGTGGGTTCTTCGCCAGTTCAAACCGTCCAATATGTCACGCCGGCCGCCCGCGATCCGTTTTCAGGAGCTTGTTAGCTGGAGCTATCGAGATCGCAGGACACACTTTCCAGCTCTCTCCCGACCTGATGGTCCCCGTCACCATCTTTTCCGTCCATGAATAAGGTAGGCCGCCCCCGATCAGTCCAGGCGATTTAAGTGCGAGTCCGCTTTTACGTCGCCTTGAGGTCCGTCAGCACCTTGTCAAAAGCATCCTTGACCGGCTTTGAGATTTCCTCCACCGCCCTGCTTGAGAGCACCCGGACTTCCTTGGCGTGCTGCAAACTTGTCTCAACGCGCTTGCGGAAAAAGGTCGACTGCTGTTCGAGGATCTGCGACGGCGAATTCGCGCCCAGCAAAGCTTGCAAATGTGAGAAGCTGGCCTCGGCGTCGGCCTGCAGTGCAGCGATCGTCTTCCACCACAATTCGTTGCCGAATAGACTTGTCGTTTCGAGGATCGGAGGCAGCATTTTCTGTGTCGCTTCAGCGCCGGACGCAAATTTCAAAAAAGCCTCTGTCACCTTCTTGTTCCCCTTTTCAACAGATGCGCCGAACTGATCTGGCACCTTGAGCGACGATGACCCCGGGTTTTCGATCGTTTCAAAGGATCTTTCGGAAATCTTGGTCATTGCATTTTCCTTCTCTTTGAGTTGGTTGCAAGCTGTGACATCGGGATTGACCCTTCCGCCGGCGGATGCATGGCCGCTTGGTAGAACGCGGATCCGATGACGAACGGTCAGGTGGCCTCCGTTCCGTTCGTTTCATGAACCGGCATAATGCAGACTGCTTTCTGCCGCTTGTAACCAGGGATCAGCAAACACCATGCCAACTGCTCCGACGCGCCAAGAAGATCATTTTCTTTTATCAATGGGCGGGTTGAGGGCAGGTTGATGTGTATTTGACGGAGAGACCGGCGAACAAAACGTTCCAATCACGACAAACCTGACAAAAGTGGCGGATGCCCGACATTTGCGAGAAATGTCGACGGTTGCGCTGGGGACAAGGGAATTCACGTGGACTTCAAATCGCGCCAAGGATCATGTGCCTGTTCGTGGCTAAGGGGCGTTACCCGGAAAATCAAAACTCGCGGAGCTCTCCGCTATTCCATATCGCGCCGCGATATCTTCGAGCGCTTCCTGAAAGACGGCCGCGTCGAAGTGGACTCCACATGTTGAGCGGGCAATCAAGCCCCAGGCGTTAAGAAAAAATAGCCTGTTTGCTGAAGGTGACGAGGGCGCGACATACTCCTCATCTGATGATGTCTATAAAAGAGGATTTTGAACCGGATCCTGAGATATCGGACGCCGGGATCGCCTGGCATCGGCTTCGCGGCGCACGGTTTCGTGTTGAAGGTCGGAAAGCTGGATGATCCACGGCGCTCCGGTGCATAACTGGCGAGCGGGAAGGACACCGCTGCTGACCATCCGGTAGGCGGTAGCTCGACTCACCTTTAGAATGTCGGCGGCCTCGTCGAGGGTTCTCTCACCGCGTTCGGCCCGTTCACCTTCTCGATAGACGGAGATGCCGTGGATGTTGCGAAGACTGCAGACGTGGCTTCGCGTCCAGCTGGCGCCATGCCCTGTCCGCTTGCCGGATCGATTCAAGATCGCTGCGATCGACAAATCGGGCAACTGCCTCGCCAAGTTGCGAACGAGATCGACAACATCAGCCTTAACTGCCCAGCGGGTCTGGCCGATCTTGTTTTTCTTCCCCGTCATCCGGGTGTGATCGCCACCCTGCCAATGAATGACGAGCGCCAATGTGTCGTCAACGGTATCGACAATGATTTCTTTGATCAGCAGCCGAATGATCTTTTCGCGTGTCTCGATAGACGCGTCGGGACCTGTCCCATGCCTTACTATAGATCGCTACCGAGCATCATCAATCTTGTACGGTCGTCGGCCGATAAAGCAGGCGTGTTACGGTCGGTCGAGAGCATCTCGAACTGGACCTCGAGATCACGCAATAGGATCAGCTTCTCATTCCAGCGCCGCTCCAGTTCGCCGGCGACCAACCGATTGCCCGGATCGACAGCATCATACTGGCGGGGCGCCCTGGCAGCCTCGTATTGTGCTTGCTTGATTAAGTTCTCGAGTTGCTGTTGATTGTCGCTATGACGCTGCGTGTGCGCCTCCATTGCCCGCAAGGCCGCCTCGATTCCCAGAGGTTGCAATCGCTCGAGCACCTCCTGCGCCACGGCCCGATCGACCCGCATGCCGCCGAACCCGATACAGTTGCCGACCGCCATGGCGCCGAACGTGCCGCGACAAACATATCGCTGCGTATTGCCGCCTTTCCCGGAGTATTGAATGTGCAATCGGCGACCGCAGCGACCGCAACGGAATAGTCAGGCAACAAAGCTTGGCGCGCAGTTCAACGAGTTTGGTTGCCGAAAGGCGCGGCGCAGCTACGATCTCGATCGAACTTGCCGCAGGATCAAACATCCATGCCGGAATTTGAAATGAACCACCGTGTGCCAGAATGAGCAGATAGTGAACGCCTTCGTGCTCATGGCTGCCGGTTACCAAGACGGTTTGGTCAACCAGTGGATGGAAGGGATAGGTGACCCTTGCTTCAAACGTCGGAAATCCGGCATTATGAACCCGGCTCGGAAGGCGGCGGCAGGACTTGGGCGACGATCGCGACGCTGCTTCAAACTGCATTTTGCCGCGCGCGGCAAAAGCACGTTTATACTGACCAGCAAACTATGCCGATTAACCGACTTTGCCAACGTTTCCGGCACCATAGCAGCCGCCTAGTCGGCATAGCTTAGGGTCTCTCCGTCGCCAAGGAGAGGACACATGAACGCAACTCAGGATCGCATCGCCCTATGCAGGAAGCTAGTCTACAGTCCACATCGGGACGACGATGCACGTGGCACTCGCTAAGCCTGTTTCGGGATCTGATCGACTGGCATGTCGGCAATGGAATACTCCGCAGGATTTAAGCGAGGTTCAGGTCGACCGCTTCCCTGAGCATCGTTTCAAACACTGGAGACCCGACTCGGGCGATTGATCGGCGCTCCGCCGCTCGCCTTTGGCGTTACGGGAGAATGGCTAATACCGACCGCGCTTCCTATTCAGCGCAGTGAGCACGAGAAGATCGACGATGCTGGCCGGTCCCAAAAACGGGATGGCAGCTTCTAGAAGTCGATTGAACGGACCGGTCGGGACCGGCGTCCGCACGCGGTGCCCCACGGTCTGTGGGCCTCTGAATTCTGTTCTGCAGGTAAAGTCAGCCGACGCCGTCGCGTATCGCGACTTTGGAGCTCGTTGGGTTCGCTCGCCAGCCCCTTCCTCATGCGATGCGGCTCCGCCCCTTGCAAGAAACGCTCCGGCGTCCCAATACTTTTGGCTTTGCTCGACGGCGCTGTATCCCGCAGCTTCGATAGCCTTGCTCCGAAACGCTTCCTGCGGGGTCGTCAACTCCTGCAGTCAGGCGCCTTCCGCCGCTGCGTTATGATCCGTCGGAGCCAGACTTTCAGCGGCTGTTTCCGCCGCTGACTTTATGGCTGCGGACCCTCACGGTTGAACTCTCCAACCCGGATTAGTGCCGGTCGAGTTCGGCTTCGACCTTCTTGCGACTGTTGCCTACGTTCTTCACGGTCTTCTTCACCGCTTCCTTGGAAATGCCTTCCTTCCGGGCTTCGTACTTCACCTCGTGATCCTGACCACCTGCGACGCGAGCACGATCCTGGCTGCGGGCTTTGGATGTGGTTGCCATGGTGAGATCCTCCTAATGTCGGTCCTTACGAACGGGCGCCGATTCAATAAGTTCCGGCCTCCGTTATGGTGAGGCGCGCTTCGGCGATGTCGCGGACGCGCTGCACATGGCCTCGGGCGAGATGGTTCACTTCGACGATGAGATCGCGCAAGGCATATCTGCGACCGCAGTTAATCAGTAGCGGACAATTCTTCCCAGGCAGTTGGTACGGCTCGTCGTGTGCCTATGAGCAAACCCATGGATTGATTGTCATAGAAAGCAGGACTAGAACAACAGCGCTAATGCAGGAGCGCTCGGCATCCGAACGCAGAACAAGATCGCGGCGGAAGCCACGCAAGAGCGTCGTCTGCGAAGAGAAACCAAGCGGCTCGGCAGGTTGCGGCTAACCTCTGACCGAGTCGGCACCACGAAGGAGCCAACCCATCGGGGACAGATCCCCCTCAGCCGCTACATCAACGTGATTTGGAGTTTGGAATGGATCAATTTGCTACCGCCGACAACACCTCCGCAGCCGCTCGTCGCCGCGAAGCCAGGATTGCGAAGGGCTACAGCCTTGAGGACCTGGCCATCGCCACCGGACTTACGGTCGAGGAAATCGCAGCGGCCGAGGAACCCCTTCAGATCGTGCCTCAGCACCACCTCGAGCGCATTGAGCATGTGATCTCATAGCTTCCGTCGCCACCGGCACGCGGTCCCGGTTTAGGGGCCGCAGTCAACCACGGAGGGCGCGGAACGAAAGATCGATGCTCTATGGGACGTCCTAGGCGCATTGATGCTCCGCTTCACGCCGACAGAATGCGCAAACTACTTCAGGGCTGCTGGATATGAGCCGGATTGAACAGGATTTGCTCTAGTCGATATTGCGTCCAATTGAAGTGTCATCCGCCATTTTAAGATAACTGCAGAATCACTTAAAGAGAACATGGCACCAATGATCGCACAAACAACCGGTCCGCTTCTGCCAACCGACGCAGTTCCGATTGTCGCGATGTTCTTCTACGATATGGCGCAACTATCTGCTCGGTGGCTTAGGTAAGCCACCGCCGTTCGCGGCTTGTGGCTACTCATCCTGCCGGGCTGCGCTGTCCGTCGCGTCACGCGCCGCACCCAATCGATCGCGATGCTGATGCCAATGCGGAAGCGCTTGGACGCCGCCCGGCACCACACCCCTCCTGTATCACCGCTTCTACAACTTCTCGCGGTTATTCGAAACAGGTCTCGCCATCCAGCTCAGCCTCCTGACCGGCCAGAAGGATGAATCTGATTTGCGTCATAGGGAATCCTTCTCACGGGTCTACCTAAAATCATCCCGCTCTAAGCTTACGCGCACAACTCGCGGTTCAGCATGAACTCGCAACATCTGTTTTACGGTGCGAGGGTCATACCTCGATGCGATCGTCAAGCAGCCCGATCTGTCAAAGCCGCGACTATCTCTTCCAATGCAAATCTTAGGCTATCACTCAGCTTTCGATCTTTTTGCCAAACGACGACGTAGTGATATATTGCCCCTGGATGAAATCGGCGGAACGCGACGCCGAAGTCAGCATATTCTCTCGCGATGATCTCGTTCGTAATCGAAACGCCGATCCCTGCCATAACATAGCCAATGTCGTGGCCATTGGCGTCATATTCCACGGCGATGTCAGGAGCGGTTCCCATATATCGAAGGGCATTGACGCTCATTTGGTGAGAGGCAAATTGCGGGTCGATATCAATGATCGCCTCACCGGCAAGATCTTCGGCAGTGACAAGCTGCTGTGCCGCAAATCGGTGGTTGACCGGAAAAAGACATACGTTGGTGGCCGAGCCGACCGGCACCCAATCAAGAATGCGCTCATCAATAGGCAATCGGGAGATGCCAAGATCCGAGCGGCCGTTTAACACATGATCTGCAATCTGCTCATACGTGCCTGTTTTCACCTGAACGGCGTAAGAGCGGCTTCTCTCCCGAATCCTTTTGACCACTTTCGGCAAGGTCGCGAAGGAAAAAGTGCTTGGCGCCGCGATGCCGATCATTCGCGTATCGTTGTTCCGCAGGAAGTCGATTGACGGTCCGATCCGATCAAGTCCGGCAAACGCCGCGTCGATTGTGCGTAGAAATTCCCATGCCTTGACGGTGGGGATCAACCTGTTGTTTTCCCGGCGGAAGAGCGCGAAGCCGACAGTCTCCTCTAGCTGCTTGATGTTTTGGCTGACCGCCGGCTGGGTTATTCGCAACATCTGCGCTGCGAGCCTTTCCGAGCCGGCGCGCATAACCTCCCGCAATATTTGAAGGTGGCGGATCTTCACTCCGGAGTCGGTGATTTCCATGGCCGGGAATCTCAATCGTGGTCGAGCGACGCGCCTCATAAGTTGCGCTTATTAAAACTTCCTGAATCTTATAAATTGACGGCGGCAAGTCAAAGTATATTTTTGACGTACGCCAAACTTAGAGCGCTGGTTAAGCTAATAAATCCAATCTACCCTCGGTTAAATCTCGGCAAGCTCTTAGTATATGTCGGGATAATACCTTTCCGATTTCGGTGCGCTCGCAAGATATTGGAGACTTGCATTGTACGCATTTGTAGATCAATTTTTATCTGGATTGAAGAACACACTTTTAGTGTTTGCCTTGAGCTGCGCTTTCGGGACCCTATTAGGTTTGCTTATTGCCGTTCTCCGCAACTCGACCCGCAAGTCGGTTTCATCGTGCATGCGGGCCTACACGGGCATCATCCGGGGTGTTCCGGAACTTCTGATCATCCTCCTAACGTATTTCGGCGGAACCGCCCTTTTGAGCGCGATTGCCGGTGGCTACATCGAGATTAATGCATTTGCGGCCGGTGTCGCGGCACTGACCGTCGTGTTCAGTGGGTACGCCGCGGAAATATTCCGTGGTGCGATCAACGCGGTTGCACCAGGCCAACGAGAGGCTGCAGCAGCGCTCGGGCTTTCGAACTCGCAGATTTGGTTTCTGATCATCATTCCCCAGATGATCCCGATCGCTCTGCCGGCATTCTGTAACCTCTGCATCTCCTTGATAAAGGATACATCGCTGATTTCCGTCGTCGGGCTGACGGATGTCATGCGCGTCGCCTATATAGGCGCAGGCTCACTGCGCGCTCCACTCCCCTTCTATCTCGCAGCGTCTGCAATCTACCTCGCCCTCACAAGCCTGTCCCTTCTTTCGTTCCGGTTATTGGAGCGCCGCTATTCGCTCCCGGCGATGAAAGGTTGAGGCAATGAGCATGACCATCGCGCTTGAAGCGTTTCTCACCCTTCCCCGCGGCCTTCTTCTCACTCTGGTTCTGACATTCGCATCGCTTGCCGCAGGCTTCGCCGTCTCGGTCCCGCTCGCCTTCCTACGGGCATCATCAAATCCGTGGGCTTCCGCGCCCGTGCTGGCATATACCTATGCGTTCCGCGGCACGCCACTTCTGGTTCAGCTTTTCCTGATTTACTATGGGATTGGCCAGCTTCCCCTCGTCCGCCAAAGCTTTCTATGGGCCGTGATGCGAGAGCCGTTCTGGTGCGCCTTCATTGCTTTCACCCTGAACAGCGCCGCCCATACGACAGAAGTTCTGCGCGGCGGGATCCAGGCGGTCCCGCGTGGGCAGATTGAAGCGGCCAAAGCCTTGGGCCTTTCCCGTTTCCACACTGCCCGTCTTATCGTGTTCCCTTTGACCCTCAGGATCGCTCTTCCCGCCTATGCAAATGAGGTGGTTGGAATGCTGAAGGCAAGCTCCCTTGCAAGCACCATCACGC
Source organism: Rhizobium sophoriradicis (assembly GCF_025200795.1). Lineage (NCBI taxonomy): Bacteria > Pseudomonadati > Pseudomonadota > Alphaproteobacteria > Hyphomicrobiales > Rhizobiaceae > Rhizobium > Rhizobium sophoriradicis. Next base: position 178,548 of record NZ_CP104156.1, on the reverse strand, counting down.
TGCTTGAGGTGACCGGGCTCGCCCGACAGCTGGTGTCGGAGACATTCGCCCCATACGAGGTCTTCATTGCCGCGGGGGCTTTCTATCTGCTGCTTACCCTCTTGATCACGCAAGGTTTCCAGATGCTGGAGACGCGTTGGACGCCGACGGCAAACCGTCCACCGCCGACGCAACCTGTACCTCGAAGAGCGAACGGAAAGCCGCCTCTCGCCTCGGCTGAAACTTGACGCCAGCCCACATCCCGGACGCCAACAATCAAACTCAGCAATGAAAGGAACATCGTCGTGAAACGAACACTTCTGCTTGCCCTGTCTCTTGTCGTCTGCGCCAACAACGCGGGAGCAATGGACAGGAAGACACTGACAATCGCCTCTGAAGGTGCTTCGCCGCCCTGGAATGCCATCACCCCCCAAGGGGAGCTCGCCGGCTTTGACATCGACGTCGGCCGCGATCTTTGCCGGAGGATGAAGTTCGAGTGCACTTTCGTGCCTCAGGACTGGGACGGAATCATACCGGCGCTCACCGTTGGAAAGTTCGATGCCATCATGTCGGGGATGGCGATAACTGAGAAGCGGAAGAAATCGATCGCTTTTTCCAAGCCCTACGCCGGAGGTTTCAACCAACTCGTCATACGCAAAGATCTCGATCTTCCGCCCACGGATACGTCGGCCGAGCTCGACCTCACAACTATCGACCCTGAAAAGCAGGCAAAGATTGAGGAGCTTCGAGCCGCTCTCAACGGCAGAACTCTAGGCGTATTGCGATCATCGAATTCGGAAGCGGTGCTCAATGAACTGTTCGGAAAGGTCGCGACGATCAGGAGCTACGATTCCCAGGACAACATGCATCTCGATCTCGTAGCTGAGCGCATCGATGGCGGCCTTGCCGACTATTTCACCTGGAAAGCCTTCCTCGACAGCACGGATGGCGGGATTGCAACGCTCTACGGCCCGCGGCTCTCCGGTGGCCTGTGGGGCCCGGGTGTCGGCGTCGGGCTTCGGCAAGACGACGGCGAACTGGTTGCGGCATTCGATAGCGCCATCGAGGCCGCCACGAGCGACGGAACCCTGAAGCGGCTGAGCGAGCAATGGTTCAAGATCGATGTTTCGCCGCAGACATCGAACTAGACACTGGCTCTACGACACGCATTTCCCCCGAAGCCATAGCGCGTGAGCAGTCGGCAGTCCCAAAGATCGAAGGTAAACCATATGTCCGCACCCTTTTCCATTGCTGTCACCGGCCAGTCGCTCATCCGTCATGATCTTCGAGCGATCGGCGATCCACGGCTCGCTGAGATCGCCGAGATCCTCAAAGCAAGCGATGTTGCCTTCACCAATCTCGAGACGACTATCTATGGTCGTCATGGTGGATGGCCGCTCAAAGGCAGCTATTTCGGCGCTGCAGCGCCGGATGTCTTGGCCGCGTTGAAGGAGCTCGGTTTCAATAGCCTGGCTCTGGCGAACAACCATGCTTTCGATCTTGGACCGCCGGGGATCCTCTCGACGCTGGAGGAGGTTGCGGCACACAATTTCCTGCATGCCGGCATCGGCCACAACAAGCATCACGCTTCCACGGCACAGAAAATGACGTTCGGATCCCGAAATGTTGCGCTGATTGCCATGGACGCTGGGCCAGGCCCGTCTTTCATGTACGCTGAGGACGCAACTGAGGGCAGGATAGCAAGGCCCGGCATCAATAGGCTGAAGGTCTCCAGGGTATTCGACCTGGAAACGGGAACATTCAACCTGCTTCGCTCCATTCAAGAGCGTCTTCTAAGTTCGCCCTTGGAGCGCGCGAACTATGCCCAGCCGGAGAATCCGCCTGATCTTCATGGCCAAGACGAAATTGATTTCTATGGAACCGTGTTTCGCAGATCAGATGAGACGGCTCGCCGCATCGTCGTGGACCGGCACAGCGCCTGGGCTCACCTTTCGGCGATCGCGGAAGAAGCGGGCCGCGACACACTCGTCATCGTGTATTTGCATCATCACCATTGGGAGCCGAACTGGCAGCAAGTCCCCGCCTGGGTGCGAGAATTTGCGCACGATTGCGTGAACGCGGGCGCAGGCCTCTTTGTCAGCCATGGCGCTCCGGTCCTTCAAGCGGTCGAGATATATCGGAATACGCCAATTTTCTACGGCCTTGGCAACTTCCTCTTCCATACGGAAAAGGACGAACAGGAATGGAGCCCGCCGGAGGTGTGGAGAAGCGTCATCGCGACCTGCAATTTTGAATCTAGCGGACGGCTGGAGAATATCCGCTTGCGCCCGATTGTGATCGGGGGAACCGAGGCATTATCCAATCCTGCACGCGATCGCCTCCCCTTCCCTGTGCTTGCCGATGGCAGAACGGCGGCAGATATCCTTGACGATCTTGCCCACCGCAGTACCGGTTTTGGCACTGTGCTTGACCGAGAGAAGAACGTCGGCCAGATCGTTTTTTAGATGCGGAATAAACCTGCAGTGCGCGACGAGAACTTTACGAACCGCTGACCAATTTGCGGCCGCGCTCTTGTTGGTCTTTTCATGGGGAAACGTCCTTGTGTTCTTCCATCTCTTCATCGACAATCGAGCTGACGAGGGCAACGACCCGGCTGCGCACACGCGGAGAAAGGAGCAAAACGTCGTCTATCAGACGCCGTCCCTCCGCCGTGGAAATGTAGGCAATCTTCTCATCGATCTCTGTTATGATTTGCTGGCCCTGAGTGGTTTCGGGATCTGGAAGACCTTCGAAAAACCTCGAAACAGGGATCTTGAGGCAATTGGCAAGCTCGTAGAGCATCGAAGCGCTGACGCGGTTCTTACCGCTTTCATATTTTTGTACCTGCTGCAAACTGACCCCGATGCCGGCGCCGAGATCCCCTAGGGATACATTCGACTGCATTCGGCGGATACGGATTTGCTGTCCGACATGCCGATCAACTGGATGCACCAACTCGCGCGCTACATTCGACTGTTCGGCTTGCGCAGGCCTCGAAGTCCGGACCTGTGCTGCTGCATAGCGCTTCATGGTGGACACCCCGATGGAGAGTTTCACGCGGTGCGCCCCCGCGGAATAACTCGCTCAACCCACTGATCGGGGAGTTAGAACACCGTGCTAGACGGCCCTGTGGCCTTTAGTTCCGAGGAACCTGGACATACGCCACAGGCTCCTCGACCGAAGGTCAAGGAGTGTGGTGCCGAATCGGCCGACACCAACCGCTAACAGGGGGTTCTAATCCCCAAGGCAGCGCGTACTGCCTCGCTGCCAAAGTTAGTTGAAATCCGCCCGCCGCGCAACCGAATTCTTTACAAGATTCAATAGCTTCGCTTTACGCGCGGACACTTGTCTCAAAAGCGAGAGGTCACGCTTCGGGCGGTAAAGTGGTCAGAAAACCAAAGGAGGTGCGATCAGCGGAACGCCCATTGCGAGGATTGTCTGCCCACTCTCCCGGAGGAATAGGCTACCGCAAGCTCCGCCCATAGGGGGGCCTGGGTGAAGCTGGAAAGGGGCCCGCAAGCGTCGATAATGCTCATCTTGCCGAACTGCCCGAGAAGCGTTTCAATTCCCCCACGGCTAAAAGCATTCAACAGCGAAAATGGCTCGCACGGCGAGGAGATGATGCGATGGCCCCAAACCCCCGGCCGTTCGTCCTTTGACAGTGCGTTGAGAAGCTGTGTGTCACGATGGTTGTTCCTCAACGCCTCGCAGAATGCCCAGCGCATCAACGGATAATAGATCGTATGCCGACTTCCACCCAGGACACGCACGCCAGGCAGGATCGACGTTACGATGAACATCAGCAGAAGGTTCGGAACGATCCGGCCAGTTCTCAGGGCCTCCACAAGACTTGGCGGCGAGAATTCAACACAGACATCATCTGTCTCCTTCGACCGGAGGACCCTGCCATCCAGCCAAAGTGGAAAAAGCCGCCCTTCAATGCAGCCCCAGAAAAAATGCGTCGAGTTTTTCAGCCAGCCTCGCCAAGCCGTGTCAGCGAGTTGATCGATGAAATGGATGAGGCGCATCGCGAATGCTCGGTCCTCGATCAACGAGGCTCGCAGCCAGGACCGGCCATCGGAAAGGTGGTCCGCGACCAGATCGGCAACGTCGCTATCATCAAGCTGAAGAAAGTCCACCTGGCTCTCAGAATACCGCTTCCAGAGGCAAAGATTTGCCGCTTTGATCGCCTCTGCCGCCGACTGGAATTCGCCAAGAGGCAAAAGGTCTCGCAAGTAGGAAATTGCCTCCGAGTCATCACCGGGCCTGTCGACGTTTTGAAGATGGAATCTGTAGCAGCCGTTTCTGCCAAGAATCCAGGCGATGCAGATGATGATGACGGCGATGACCGCCAGCAGACGGGCGATATTGCCTGTCAGCATGTCGACGATGTTCTGCAGCACGGTTTCGATGCCGGCGGCCTGGGCGAAAGCTGGCTCGACCAAGCAGATGACAATGGCGGCCGCCATGAGCGTGGATGCGGCAAGGGGGCGAAGACTGGCTTTGGAGATCATTCACTTTGCTCCGATCAATCATTCTGGAAAACGAGAACCGTGGATCGCCGCCCTGAGCTGAAAACATCCCAGGATGCGGCCTCAGCGGTTTGGGAGGATTGTTTCGCAAGCGCCGGCGGCGCCTCATCTTGCGTCGGCACGCCAGACCCGGCCTGGTCAGCGCGTTCGCCAATCGTGAGCGAGGCAAGCGTCGGCAATAACTGCTTTGCTTCCTGGCGTACCTGCTCGTCATATTTGACCATGGCGCCGAGGGATCGATCATCGCGGCCATAATAGGACTGGAGCATCACCCTTTCGGCCTGAGCCGGATCCCCCGCGCGTAATGCGGCGCGGTAGTATCCGTCGAGAAGCGTAGCCGTGGCCTTGAGGTTCATGCAGGGATCGAAGGCGTCGACGACGGATAGCTTCAGTTTTTGGAGCGCCTCGATGCCAATACCGCCAAGGCCGATCTGAATATCCTGGCGATCGGCAATCAGAGACGTGGCAACCTCGATCGCTTCGGCCTTCGATGCGGGTTGAGCGGCGAGTGGCGGGGCGCTGTTGATGCGGATGGCGAAGGGCTGAAACCGGCTCTCAAGGCTGACAATGCCGGCCAGCGTCTCGACCTGAACCATCGGCGCACAGGTTTGCGCGATTTCGACGAATGCAGCACCCATCGGTCAGTACCAAACGCGCTGTTTACCGGCGCCGTCGATGGTGACATCGACATAGTGCGGCTGCGATCGCACATTCGGGCGCGTTATCGGATAGCCCATGCACTGGCGGTGCCCGTCCACGCGCTGCCAATGTGGCGACAGGACCGAATTGTCCCGGGAAGCATAGTCGTTCCCATCCCAGCAGAGGCTGTTGCTGACCGGCTGCGGCGATGTCGACACGCAGCTTGCTTGCCGACCGCCGCGACCGCTATCAGTCGTGAGCTTGTACCCCGCATCGCAATAATAGGGTTCATAGACCGGCCGCGAACTCTGAAAACCGACGCCGCTTCAGGTCGGGAATGAGTGGCCCTCGGCAAGCTCCCGCCACAGCTTCTGGATCGGCGGCCGGCATTCTGCATATTGCGTCGGCCCGCCGGGATTGGAAAGGCATAGGATAACCTGGCATCCCCAATCCTCGGCCCGCGCTTTACTGCCGAAAATAAGATAGGGTGGCGCAACGAAGCAGACCGTAAGCAGTGAATTCAGGAGAAGGCTTTTCATGAACAGGATCCTTCGAGACGATGGCGCCGTATCGCGTTTCGGGAGACCCAATCCGCCTGCCCGCATTCATACTGCCGTATATAACATAGTTAAATGACATGACAAGCGCGATTAAAACGCAATGGCACAACCTTGCCTTCTCGGGACTTATTCTCCATGAGATCCTCGACCATCCGCTGGAGGACGAGACCCCGCAGGCGAGGCTGAAGCAGATCGGCATGATGACGATCCTCTACACCATGACTCAGGCCCACCAGAAGCTAACACTCTCTAATATCATTGAGATTACCGAGCTAACACGCAGCGGTGTGAAGGAGACGGTCGACCTTTTGGTAAAGCGGGGAATGCTGGTGGAGACGATGGGGAAGAACTCCATGGGCCGCGGGACGGCGCGGCAATTCGAGATCTCTGAGGACCTCCTGAGCAAGCTGAGCTCTTTCCGCACCAGCCAGGAGGCGGGGTTAAACTGACTGATTTTCGGCTTTAATGGAGTGAGATGCGAATCATCTGGCAGTCCCGATCGTATGGTTGCCGGCAGCGATCCGGGGGCAACCCGCCCGCAGGCGGGTTCCACTCAAACAATGAAGAGTATCGGAGAAATCAGCATAGCGGCGCCGTCAGGCGGATTTCGGGAATTCTCGACACGCTAAGGGCGGAACAAGGGCAGCCGCAGGAGCCTCAGCATAGCGGCCGTCAGGGAGGCGGGACCGACTGCCCCCGCCCGTGCGTTCCCTATCTCCGTCGCCGCTCAGCATATGGAGCGCGTTGCGCACCGGCGAACTCGGCTGGAACATGACCTACCGGTGAGGGCGCCGATGGTTGGCTCTCCAGTGTCTATCCGGCATTACGCGCCAAGCGAAAACAGATTTCATGAACGGGTCCAACGCGTTTGGACGGAGAGATCGCTAATCCCAGGCAGGATCTGACGAAACAGGAAAGACGTTGTTTGCAGCTTTTATCCGACGGCGATAGTGACGGTGCTATCCATAGGAGACTGAAACTTATCCATTCAAACCGTCCGCCTCCATCTTTCCAATGCGCGCCAGCGGCTGCAGGCACCCGCTCGTGTTGAGGCCGCGGCCAAAGCTGTCAGCGCAAATTTATCAAAGCAATATTTTTTGCTAGTTCCAAATAGATCATCCGACGACCCGCTGTCATCAACGCTTCTCTCGATGCTACGCACGACGACTCGTTCGCGCGGGACATCGTTCTCGTTCGCCCTCGGCGGACGATGGCTTCCGCCATCGCGATGCTAAGGGAGGATCTGCCGGAGGAGGTTGTAAGCCTGCACAGTCGCGTGATTTTCAGCATCGACGGTCGAGGGGATGCGCTGGTTCTCACCACGGGCCGCATGACGACGCCGTCGGAATACTTCGCGCGTCACTTCAATATGCCGGTGAACACGCCCCACTAGCTGCGCGAGGTCAATGCCTGACGATTTTAGACGCCGGTTCGCGGGATAGGAGCTTCCGGCCGTCGGGTCGCGGCAGTGGGCGGCGTCCGGGTGGCGAAGAAGGAGACGGCTCACGCCGCCTCCTCCTCGTTGAGGTCCGGCTGCAAGTCATGCAGATAGTCGACCGCGCGCTGGGCATGAGCTGCCGCTGAAAAGATGGCACGCTTGTCGCTGCCGAGAACCTTGAGCCAGTCATCGAGATAGCTTGCATGGTCGGGGCGTGGTTCGAGCTCGGGGACGATACCAAGATCGGCGCAGAGAAAGCAGCTGCCGAGTTCGGCAATGAGCTCTTCGCGGGCGCGTTCGCTCCTGTCTTTCGCATAGCGGCTGAGATCCCGATCGAGCCTTCGCGGTGCAGCGGTCCAGTGCGTCATCTCGTGACTGAGAACGGCGACATAGGATGCATCGTCCCGGAAAGCGTCGAAGCACGGCATCTGGATGTAGTCACGGGCAGCAGCATAATAGGCCGCCGATCCTCCATGGCGGATCAGGGCGCCGGTATTGGCAAAGAAGCGGCCGGCAGCACCGATGCGGCTCATCCAATCCTGGTCAGGCGCGATGGAATGGGCAAGGCCATCAAGGCCGGTGATCTGGTCGGTGTTGAACACGGTGTAGGTTTTGAGGAAGGGGATGTCGCGTTCGATTTCGGCGCCTGTCTCCGTCGTCTCGGCGCGGATGAAAGAGCTGGCGAAGACGACGGTCGTGCCGGTTTCGCCCCTGCGGACGGCGCCGCCGAGCTCGATTGCCTGGCGAAACGTCATCCACCTTGGTGATGCAAAGCCGCGGGCGATGGCTTCAGACCAGAGGAGCAGAGCATTGATGCCGGTGTAGGGTTGGCCATTGTGGCGCAGTGGCCGGCTGACCTCGGCTGTCCAGCCTCCCGTCGTCCATGGCTTGGTCCATGGACGGACGCCCTGTTTGAGATCGGCGATGATCTTGGTGGTGATGCGGCGGTAGATATCGGATCGTTGATTGGATTGCTGCCTGTTCATCTCTGAACCTCCGTTCGAGGTCGCGGCCATCGCGACCTGCTACGGCGGTCCAAAAGCCAGGCTGCAAGTGCGGCCAGCACCCGCAGGGCCGCAACGAAGTGAAGGACGGCAAAGCCGTTGCGGGCAGCGCGAGCCTGGCAGGACCAAAAGCCGGGGCAGGACGGGATGCAGCAACACCACGGCGAGACAGGTTTGAAACCCAGGCAGAAATGAAAAATCCAGTCTATTACGCAAGGCGGGAGCGTCCGGGATGAATCGATGGACCCGAAGCGTGGCATCGACCTTGCGCGGCCGTTCCTCGTCGACGCAATGGAGAAGGTTAGCAACGAGAGTGCCATTTCGTCGAGGAAGCCAAGACCGCCGAGACCAAACTCGTAGTCTTCGCGCGCATGCAATTCGACCCGTACCTCAGCCCCTACTTCGTCGCCAACCAGGACAAGATGCGGGTAGAGTTCGAGGATCCGTATATCCTCATCCACGAAAAGAAGCTATCGAACCTGCAGTCCTTGCTGCCGGTAAGTTGAGGTCTGATGGAGCATTCCAATCGGCCGACCGCCTTCAGCAAATAGGCAGAACCATTACGAAATCACGGCGCAATCACTGGCGTTTTTTTTCCGCCACCCGTTCAAATGGCCGAAAGTTTCGAGTTGATCGAATTGAAGCTCCCGTGTTCGGGAAGTGGTGGGATCCGGGAACGTTTGGCAAGATTCAACGAACCACTGGCCGCCACGCCCAGAGAGGGTCATAGGGAATACGATGACAAGCGCGGACGCTCAGTCGTTCAGTCAGGTTGCGAGCACGTATCAGCTTGGGATCGGTATGACTCACATAGCGCCTCCAACTGATTTACGGCACTAGCCAAATCGTGAAGTTCCGATTTCAGCGATTGGATGATGTCGAAATGTCCGGAGCCATTCGAATTCGCAGTTGAACTTTTCAAATCCGCAGAATTTCTATTCGGATGGGGAAATGGGATGAGCTTTTGCACGGTTATGCTTTTGACGATATTGACTCAGAATAGTAGATTGTACTGGGCAAGTCTTTGCAATGGCAATCGAAAGCGAAAACACGTCAACGTATGTTTCGTCGCGCAATTCGGTACAGGGCCTGCATATTTCGGAACATCAAAGCACCTGAAGTTTTAAGTAATTCCTATTGGTCCGCGTTTTATCCAATCGCCCAGAGTAGTTTGGGCTTCCGTTGGATGAGTGCGGTATAAACAGCGCCGCAGGTGGCGTGGTTCCTGCGCGCTGTTAGCCGTAGGCTTCACGCGGTTCGGGTCCCAACAGATGCGGGAGGCAAGCGCATGAGTGCCACCCCTTCCTCTGCGGGCATCGGCGTAAGATGGGAATCAGCGCGAGAGAACTCGGGCACTGCGTTTGCAGCGAGAAGTTCGGACTTCGGGATGGGCTTGCTATAGTAGAACCCCTGTGCCACAGCGCAGCCGCTTTCAGCCAAGAATTTTTCTTGATCGACCGTCTCCACGCCCTCAGCGACTACATTTTGCCCTAGGCAGCGCGCAATTGAGAGAATTGCCTTGACCAGTTCTCTACTTCGCTTGTCGGATCGATTGATGAATGACCGGTCAATTTTGAGGGTATCAATGGGAAAGTTAGCCAAATAGCTCAGAGATGAGTAGCCGGTGCCGAAATCATCGATCGCTATGGAAATTCCGCTCGCATGCAATTGAGAGAGTGTCGTCGAAACGCCCTCGCAGTTATGGAGCAGGAGACTCTCAGTTATTTCAACCTCGATCCACTCCGCACGACAACCGGTTTCCTGCAATACGTCCGCCACCGTTTGCGACAAACGCGGGCATTGAAACTGCTTAGGAGACAAATTTATCGCAATCTTGTGCGGGGGCAGTCCATCTGCATTCATGACGGCAGCCGTGCAACACGCCTCATGCAGCACCCATCGTCCAAGATCGATGATCAATCCCGTTTCCTCGGCGACACCTATGAATTCTCCCGGAGGGATCATTCCCATCTTCGGATGATGCCATCGTAGCAGTGCTTCTGAACCGATCACCTTTCCGTTGTCCAATAGGACCTTTGGCTGATAATGGAGTTCAAGTTGCTCATGTTTCAAAGCTAGGCGTAGGTCTGATTCTAGCGCTAGGCGCTTTTCAGCCCCAATCGTGAGATCCTTTGAGTAGAAGCGGAAGTTGCTACGCCCCGAGCGCTTCGCCAAATACATCGCAGAATCCGCATATTTCACCAAATCGTCGGGAGCGTCGCCGTCATTTGGAAATACCGATATCCCGATGCTGCAGGATACAAAGATCTCCCTGTCGGAAAGCATGAAGCGTTCGCCGAATGCGGCAAGCATTCTGCTGGCAATTTGAGCCAAATCGTCATTGTCCTGAACATTGGGCAGCAAGACTGCAAATTCATCTCCACCGAGTCTCGCCACGGTGTCGCTGGCACGGACGCCTTTTTTCATGCGTGTCGCCACCTGCCGCAGCAACTCGTCACCGACGGGATGTCCCATAGTGTCATTGATCGCTTTGAAATGGTCCATGTCGATCAGCATCACCCCGGCTCGCTGGCCCGCCGAAGCCGCGTCCCCGATCATCTCGCGTAGCCGTTCATTGAAAAGTGTCCGGTTAGGCAGGCCGGTCAGAGAATCGTAGAATGCCATCTGATGGATTTTCTTACGGGACGTGTCCAGTTCGGTGATATCGCGGGCGACGCCGAGGATCCCCATCAGCTTTCCCCCCGTGAATACCGGAACCTTACGAGTCTCCAAAAGCGTTGATCGACCGTCCTCGTGAGCGGTAAACCGTTCCTCATTGATGAGAATACGGCCGGCTTGCATGGCCTCCTCATCCTTGTCACGAAAAAACTGGGCGAGTTCGGGAGTAAACAGGTCATAATCCGTTTTCCCGACGATTTCCGCTTCTGCCTTGCCGACCAATTCTTCGAAGGCATGATTGCACAACAGATATTTGCCTGTTACGTCTTTCAGCCATACCATATCCGGAATGGTCTGCAGGACACTTAGGAGGCGAGCCCGAGCTTCAATAGTCGTGCCCTCGGCGTGCTTTCGTTCGGTAATATCGCGAGATAACACCAGAAAAGTGACGGTTGAGTGATTGCTGCTTGGTCGCCTTGCGACCGACAGTTCAAACCAACGGGATTCGCCGTTTGGTAGGGCTATACGGACACAACGACCGTAGGAGGCGCCGGTTTCATCGGCTTCTTCAAGAGCCAGCATAGCGATGTCGGCCTGATCTGGAGGGAGCACATCGCGGACAAGCTTGCCGAGCAGCACTTCTTTTCGCTGCGCCAGGATCTCCTGATTCCTTGCCCAGACCTGCAGGTAGCGACCGTCGGCATTTACCTCGAACAGAACGTCAGGAATGGCGGCAATAATTCCCTCTGCGAATTCAAGAGCCTCTTTGAGATCATGCTCCGCACGTTTTCGCTCTGTGATGTCCAACATCGCGCCAACCAAGCCGATCCTGTTACCAGCGATATCAGTGATTGCGGTCTTGCTGAGTAAAAGATCAACGACACCACCATTCTCGGTGGTGGCCTTTGCTTCATATTGCTGAACACCGCCATTTGCAAAAAGCGCCTCGTCCAACGCGGCATACGTCTCGGCTATGGGTGCGGGCACCAAATCGAAAACGGTTTTTCCGATAATATCTCCCTTTGAGCGGCCGGAGAAGCTTTCGAAGGCCCTGTTGCAACCAAGGTGTATCCCATCTCTGTTTTTGAAGAAGACGGGTAACGGGATCGCGTCGAGTACGACGGCACTGGACATCTCTTCGGCGTTGAATGGCAAGTCGACGTTTGTCGCAGGATGCCGGGGATTCGCCCGGAAAGCCTTCTCAAACGGTTGCTTCAGACTTGCGACATCTGCGTCGTGACCGTGCGATGGCCGGACAACGGAGGCTTCCGAAAATGGCGGGGCCGTGCCCGTGGCAAGCGGAGGGCTGGCATTGACCGCGTTGCGGAAGGCTCCACGCCCCTGGTCGATTTGAGCATCAGTCGCCATCTGCACTTCCACAGGCTGTTCGGGGCGGGATGTGCGTTCCGATTGACGTACGTGTTTCATGTGCCTGTCCTGCTTTGTCACGTGGCTGAGCAATCATGCGTCAAGCCAGCATTTTGTTAGGACCGCACAAGTCATTTGGCGGAGTACCATGCCGCTACCCCACCGGGATATCGCTCTCATTCAGAATCATCAGAGACGTGTATTTGCATGTGGTCGGCGACGCCGCCCATATCATTTAGAACGCTTGCCAATCATCATTCGAAGGCGCGAGCACCAGGTTACCACGGCGCATCGGATAGTCTCCGCGGTCAACCATTGTCTGACCGGGCGGGAAGCTCTTCCCAAGTTCGCCCGTGACCTTCTGTGGCTTCCCGCTCTCGTCTTTGAAGTGGAAATGTTTCAACAGTGCGGCTAGGCTTTGGCTCTCTTGAGCGAGGTGCGATCCTGCAGTATTCATCTCCGCGACCATGCTCGCATTTTCTTGAGTGGCATGGTCCATATGGTTAACCGCGCCGTTGATCTCGCGCAGGCCCGACGATTGTTCCTGGGAGGCCGTTGCGATTGCGTCCATATGAAGATTTACATCCTGCACAAGCTCTTCAATCGTTCTCAGGCCCGATCCGGTTTCACTCACGAGCCTTACGCCTTCGTCGACGGCAAGAGCTGAATTGCCGATGAGATCCTTGATTTCTTTTGCCGCTGTCGCTGAGCGCTGTGCAAGCTCCCTGACCTCCTGGGCAACAACCGCAAAGCCTTTTCCCGCGTCGCCAGCACGCGCTGCTTCGACGCCGGCGTTCAGCGCCAGGAGGTTCGTTTGGAAGGCGATCGCGTCGATGACGCTGATGATCTGGGAAATCTGCTTGGAGGAGTTTTCAATGCGATTCATGGCGCCGATAGCATCGCGTACAACCCGACCGGACATTTCCGCATGATCTCGCATCTGTTGGACGGCTCCGCGCGCCTCAGCCGTCCTCTTCGTGGTCGATGCAACGTTGACGGTTATCTCCTCCAACGCCGCTGCAGTTTCCTCGAGCGAAGCCGCCTGCTGCTCCGTGCGTCTTGAAAGATTTTCAGATGCGGCCGAGACGCCCGAGCTGCCATTCGTGACCGTTTCGACTGAATGGCCGACGGTAACAAGCACGTCCCGGAGCTGACGAATGGAAGCGTTGAAATCCCTGCGCAAACTTTCAAACTGTGGCGCTAACGGCTCCTCAATTTCATAAATCAAGTCTCCATCCGCCATCCGCTTCAACCCGGTTGCCAATGCCGTCGTCGCTCGGATGAGGCGCTCTTCTGCTTCTTTTTCCGCCCTTACCTGAATATCCAGCTTCTCTTGGTCAGAACGAATGCGCTCAGCTTCCGCGGATGTCTCCAGGTTACTTTTCTGTATGGCCGCGCCGCGGAAAAACTCAAGGCAACGCGCCATGTCCCCGATCTCGTCGCGTCGGATCGTCAAGGGCACCGGCGCCGACGTATCGCCTTCTGCGAGTGCCTTCATTCGGCTTGTCAGAGTCCGAATGGAGCTTGAAATTCTCCGAACGACCGAAATGCACAAAATGAGTACCGTAGACATGATCAGAAGCGTGGCGCCGGAGTAGCCGATAAAGGCATTGCGAAGATCGGCGTAACGCTGAAATGCCATCTCGTCCAACTCGTCGCCGGTGCGCATAATGAGTGCGGTCAACAAAGCAGCCCGCTGTTGGGTGATTTCATTCCATCGATCCAACGTCTCGGGGGGGAAGGAAACGCCCGGCTGGTTTGCATACATCTGATCGCGAACGCCCGCGATGAACTTGCCTGCGGCGCTGGCCTCGAAGTCGTCATAAGATTTGACGAGATCGGCGGGGAGAAATTCCTGCATCGCAGGCACATAAAGCTGCTTTAGATTTTTTGACTGTAAGAGGGACGAAAATAGATCGACGGACATGGCTGAATTTTTGACGTAGGCTCGGCCGGGCCTGATCTCCAGCAAACTAGCTTCCGTGATCTGCATGAGCGCGTGAAAACCGGTAATTTGGCGTGCTAAATCCAAATCATTGACAGTCGCCCCAGTGCGACGGACGAGCTCCAAGCCCGCAAGGGCAGCTGGGCGCAAAGCAACAGCTCCCTCCGCCTCGCTAGCCGTTCCGTCATCGACGCGCCGGCGGAAGCTATCGATATTGTCCCGCCTTTCACGAATGATCTGTACCGCCCGTTCTATGGCCGGATCGTCGAATGCCTTTTTCCAAGAGTCGTAAGCGGAAAAGACCGCTGTAAAAGCCCTGTCCGATGCAGCTTGCTTTGCCCGACGCACGTCGGCGCCTGCAAACGCTTCCGCCGCTATAGCTTGGGCGAGGAATCCGCCTTCCCGCCCAAGTCGCTGCGTTGTTTGTGCGCTGCGGAAGGTAGAGTATTCTCGGTAATATCCCAGTGATGTTGATACTCCGATGATTACGAACGCCGTCAACGGGATAATTGCCAAAATCATTAAAAGTAGAGATAGCGGCAGTCTCGACATATGTTCCTCATAGACGACTATAAATTACACCGGCTTCCATTAGCGACGCGGTCCAGAACATTGCGACATTGACCGCTATGTGTGAGATGACCTCGGCATAATTACTATAAGATTAACCCCTGTAGTGGTCTTGAACTGCGTTGCGCAGATCGGAACATCGTCGCGTTCAGGGGATCATCTGCAAGACAGATCTTGGGCCGAGGCAGTCGGCTTTTCTGGAGAGTGCTGTTGCTGCAAGCCTTGAGGACGGTCGAGCGTGCCGGCTGATCGTAGCTCGGTCGGCGCAATCTGCTTATGATATACGCAATGTTTCCGAGGGAAGTACCCCATAGCGCTTGCGATAGTCCGCAGAAAATCTGCCTCTATGCACGAAGCCCCATTTCAGAGCGACCTGCGTGACCGAGAGGCCAGGTTCGCCTGTCATCAGTTCCTGATGCACTAATTCCAACCGTAGGTGCTGCAGGAATGCCAGAGGGGTCGTATTCCGAAAGTTGCGAAAACCGCTTTGAAGAGTGCGTCGGCTTACGCCACAAGCCGTTGCGATTTCCTCAAGAGATAGCGGCCGAGTAATATTGGCACGCATATAGTCGACCGCCCGCTTAACGGCCTTGGGTAAGGGTGATTCAGCAACGCGGCATAACTCAGATGAGTAGCGATGCTGCGCAGCTTCGATCAAAAGCTCCATCGTCGTTTCAGTGAGGTGATGAAGTGCTATCGGTGATTGAAGGAGGGTTCCGTCTCGTAATCCAGCATACAGCACTGGTACCAGTTGAACCAAAAGGGAGCCGAACCCGACCGATAGGTCGATTTCTGGCGAAAAATCGAGGCTGCCTCTTATTGGCGTATTGAGCCGACATCCCAAACGGCGCGTCAGCTCATCATGGGCGATCCTAAGCCCCAAATGTTTCCTGGGCCCAATGAATTGGGTCGTACTCGCCGACATACTGTTCACGAAAACGCCCCGCGTTCCCTCTGACGGGATTTGTCTGCCGTCAACGGTAACGACCGATCGCCCATGTAGTGGAAGCATGATGATGTTTGCCTCCGCCGGTCCCCGGTGCTGGACGGTTAGGTCGCCCTCGTAGTGCGCGGCAATAACTGCAATCGGACCATTGGTAATCGCATGTACATCGTAGGCGATCGTCTTATCGCCATGTACATGCGCTTCAGATTGCGGGGAAAGCCTCGAAAGCGCTGCCGCGAGTTCCTCGCTGCAGGTACCTTTGAGCGAGAAATGGTCAATCTTAGAGGGGGACACTCTCAACTCTCCACATCATCACTTCCTTCCCGAAACGGTATTCAAGCATGAGGCCCGCCTATCGCTAACGACAGGCGGACAGGGCAATTGACTTGTCGCGGCCAGTCCTCGCCGTGAATTCGACGCAGTCGAAGTCGCCTAAGTTGATAGTGCGAAGATCAATCATTGTTATATATGGAACTCCGACAGAATTGTTACCTGCTGCCAACCATCGCTTCGCAACCGATTCCCAAATGTCTGGCCTTTGATGGTCTCCATTCACGGCCCAGCAGACTCGGGCGTGCTCGCGCTAGCGACTAAACCTCATCCTTTAAGGTTTCTTTTTGCGTGATCAAACGTGCGGAGTGATGGCCGGAAACAAAGATCCATAGCCAGCTTAGTCCCACTGCCAATCTGCTCCTCGTACCTATCAGGAAGTAGATATGGGCAAGCCCCCAAATCCACCATGCAATTCCGCCCTTGAGCCGGATCTTCCCAAAGTCGATAACAGCCGAATTCGGCCCGATGGTAGCCAGGTTTCCCAGATGCCTATATCTGAACGCACTTGGAGTGGGTATACCCAGACGTCGTGCTTCAATTACCGAAGCGACATATTTGCCTTGCTGTTTGGCGGCGGGAGCCACTCCGGGGACGGGTGTTCCATCAGCGGCCTTCACGGAGGCAGTATCTCCAATAATAAAAATCTCGGGCTTACCGCCAACAGTCAGATCTGGCTGCACGACCGCCCTACCCGCCCTGTCCTTTTCAGCACCGACCCAGGCGGCGGCGTTCGACGCTTGCACCCCCGCAGCCCAGATGACGGTCCGGCTTGAAACGAACTCATCTCCGATCGCGATGCCGTTCTCGTTGCATGCCGTCACGGGAATGCCTGTTCTCACTTCGACGCCCATCTTGATTAGCGACTGCTCGGCATATCTCGAAAGTGCCTCCGGGAACACGGGTAGGACACGTGGACCTGCCTCGATGAGAAGGATGCGCGCCGATCTGGTGTCGATGCTACGGAACTCCTCAACAAGGGTTCGTTGGGCCAGTTGCGCTATAATCCCAGCCATCTCCACGCCTGTCGGGCCTGCTCCGATTATGCTGAACGTGAGCATTGCCTTCCGCCGTTCGGGATCAGCCTCCAATTCGGCCTTCTCAAACGCGAGAAGAAGCCGCCGCCGGATGGTCGTCGCGTCTTCGAGTGCCTTTAGCCCGGGCGCAAACGGCTCCCACTCGTCCCGGCCAAAATAGGCGTGCCTTGCACCTGTCGCGAGAACGAGCGTGTCATAGGGAATAGCATTCCCATCCTTGAGCGATACTACGCGTGCCTCGGTATCAACGCCAACAACCTCGCCCAGCAGCGTCGATACATCCTTTCGTCCTCTGAACAATGCTCTGATGGGCCAGGCTATCTCCGAGGTTGCCAATACAGTCGTGGCAACTTGGTAGAGGAGCGGTTGAAAGAGGTGATGGTTGCGCCTGTCGACGATCGTTATGGAAGTGTCGGGACACTTGAGGTCCTTCGCTAACTGGAGTCCGGCAAAGCCACCGCCGACTACGACAACTCGATGCGTATCCATTTCGTCTCCCTCAAACCTGCGCGCTCGGGGCGCGCGCCTCGTAGAAATGGCCATTGCGCCCGATCAGTCGCTGATACGGGTATTTACATTAATCGACGGTGGACTCACCAACAGTGGAAGAAGAGGCTCCAGCACCCGCTTGACATTAGGATGTTCGCCATGGCCAACGACAGCCGCCTCATTCTGCCAGCCGTCTAAGATGATGAAAGTGTTCGGATCGTCCGACCGCTGGTAGAGGTCGTAGTAGAGACAACCAGACTCTTCGCGGGCGGGTCCAATGAATTCCTGAAGGAGTTCTTTTACGCGATTTCGATTTTGGGACGTGGTTTTGAATTCCACGACAAGGTGCTGTTCCTCTGACTTCTTCGATGTCATTTGCGCTGGCTCCTAATTGAAAACGACGACCGGCTTGATCACTCGCCCGGCTTCGGCGTCCGCGATCGCTTCGTTGATCTTCTCGAAGGGATACTTGGTGATCAATTTTTGGAAGGGGAAAAGCCCAGCCTGATTAAGATCCATCATCTGCGGAATGAACAGCTGTGGAATCTGATCACCAAGGATCGCACCCTGGATCTTGCGATTGAACACCATTAGATCGAGGGGGATGGGAATGTCGTTACCGAGCGCGTCGAGGCCGAGCAAGACAACGTGCCCGCCGGCACGGGTGCACTTGATCGAGTTCAGAATAACCGGAATGATGCCAACTGCGTCAATCGCGAAGTCGGCACCGCCGCCCGTCAGCGCATGGATCTGGTTGACTACGTCGGGATCTTTGCCGTTGATCGCATGTGTGGCACCAAGCCCCATGGCCATGTCTAGCCTCTGCTGATTCAGATCTATGATGATAATCTTGCTGCACCGACGAACTTTGGCGGCCATCACGGCGGCCATGCCGACAGCACCTGCGCCGAAAACGGCTATCGTCGACCCTATTTCCGGCTTCATCGCGTTTATCACTGTTCCTGCACCCGTTGCCATGCCGCACCCGAGTGGCGCAGCGTCGGTAAGGTCGAGGTCTGTTTTCGGCAAAAGCGCTGCATTGTTTTCAGTCGCAAGGATATGCGTCGCAAAGGACGACTGGCCCACGAAATTGCTGCCAATGCCAACTTCATCGCAGAGCAATGCCTTCTTACCATTCGGACGAAGCCCCGTAAGATTGTACTGGGTATAGTTTTGGCAGTTCATTGGGTGAGAACGGCGGCAGTCGGCGCAGAATCCGCATGAGCTCTGGCTCAGTGCGACGTGATCACCCACTTTGAGGCTCTGAACTTCTGGTCCGACCGCCTCGACGACGCCGACGCCTTCGTGCCCCGGGATCACCGGTGCCGGCGGGCCAAAAATACCGTCGCGAAGCAGCAAGTCCGTGTGGCAGATCCCGCTCGCAACCGTGCGAACCAGGATCTCGTTGCCTTCGGGGTCAGCCAGTTCGAGTTCACGGAATTCCAGCGGGCTCTTTGGCTTCACGGCGACAGCCGCAGTGATTTTCACCATTATATTCTCCTGCGTTCTCCCGCAATTGCTACGGGAATGACTTGATCGGCCCGACGGACTAGACGCGACCCGCGCGCGCACCGTAGATGATTGCGGCAAATGCAATGATCACGCCCTGGACGATAAGCTTGCCCGGCTCCTGGATGCCGAAGACGGTCAGCATCGCGAACAGGAAGCTGAAGGCAACGACGGCAACGAACGGCCCGGCGACGCCGCCCCGGTCGACGCCGAACGTCACACCGCCGAGGATCGTGGCGGCGAGCGCATTCATGAAGGTGTCGAAGCCTGGCTTGATGGTGCCGACCGCCAACGCGGATACCTGGACCAGGGCCGCGATGCCTGTCAGGGCGCCCGCGAGCGTGTGCGAGACAAAAATCGTACGTGCCAACGGAATTCCTGTAGTTTCCGCCGCCCTCGGATTGTCGCCGACGGCCCTGAAGTAACGCCCGACGATGAGAAAGCGAAATGCGATAGAAATCAGGGCGGCGATGACGATCCACAGGACCACGGAATAGGAAAGGCCGTGGATATTGCCGCTCGTAAGTATTCGAAGCCAGCTTGGCGTTGAACCGGGCGCGCGGCCGGCGCTCATGTATTGGACGATCCCAATCAGAATGGCCGAAACACTTAGTGTGGAGATAACGGCAGAAGCGCGCACGTATGCTACGAGTATTCCGTTTACACCCCCCACAGCTAGCCCAATCACAACAGGCATGAGGACGGTCATTAGCGGTGGATAGTTGTTGAGCTGGCCCGAGCTGGCCAAATAAATCGCGAACGCGAAAATACCGCTGACAGAGAGATCGATGGATCGCACCCGCATGACAAGCGACTGGGCGAGCACCGCGATCCCGAGCGGCGCTGACTGCTTGAGGATTACAAACCAGTAGTTGGGATTTATGAGCGTGGCGCTCACTGCTGGAGCAACCGCAACCAGGATTGCGAGCACATAGTATGCGGGCGGTAGCCCGAGTATCCACGAAATGGCGCTCTTACCCCTCAATGAGCGAGATGGTGCTTCAGTTTTCGAGTCTGATGTGGTCATCGAGAAGTCCATCTCTTTCAAAGTCCGATTGTTTTGCGTCGCTGCGAAACGACGAGTACGAGAAGCAACACACCCTTGACGACCGACTGAAGAAATGCAGAGACGTTGGCCAGATTCATCACATTATTCACTGTCCCGAGGATCGCCGCGCCAACGACGGTTCCCACAATGCTTCCGATGCCCCCGGCGAGGTGGACCCCACCCAATGCTGCAGCCGTTACAGACTCAATCCCGAATGAAGCGCCGCCCTTAGGATCACCCGATGCAAGGCGACCTGCAAGAAACATCCCCGCAGCGCATGCGAATAGAGCGGAAAGAACATACGCTTTGATGATGGTGCGCTCGACGGGAACACCGTTCATCCGTGCGTTGAAGTCATTGCCGCCGGAAGCGAAGAGGTAGAGGCCGAAGGGACGACGATAGAGAATCCAGGATGCGAAGAGCGATGCCGTGATCAACCAAAACAATGAGTTAGGTACGGGGCCGATGGATCCGGCTACCGAGCCGGAAAGCCACTCCGGAACGCGCCCACCTGGGATTGGCAAAATGATCAACGCGATACCTTGGCCGATGCCCATTGTTGTCAGCGTCATGATGATTGGATGTACATTGAGGCGCGCGACACCGTAACCGTTCGCTACTCCGAACCCCATCGCCACCGCGATGCAGATAAGCACGCGGGTTATCTCAGGAAGATCAAGCGTCATGATCGTCGTCGTTAGACTGATGACGGACCCAACCGACACGTCGAGGCCGCCAGTGAGAATGACGAACGTCTGACCGAGAGCCGAGATGACGAGCACCGTCGATTGCGCCAGGAGATTAGACAAATTCTCCGGATCCATGAAGTCCGGCAATAATATTACCGAGGCGACAACCATCACCAGGAGCGTTCCAATGGAAAGCCCGATCGCTCCCGCGCGATAAGGGAGCTTCAGGCGACTGGCAAATGAATTCATAAGTTATCCTCCTCAATGCACCGCAGCACGGGGATCCGGTGACGCACTCGCCCCCAGCGCAGTCTCGAGGATTCTTTCCTCGGTCGCCCCCTCTGCGGACATCTGCCCGACGATCTTCCTGTCATGAACGACCAAAATGCTGTCGCAGAGCCCTATAAGCTCAGCGTGCTCGCGCGACGAAACCACGACCGCACCGCCACGATCACTGAAGTCCCGCAGCAATCTGTAAATCTCTGCCTTTGCACCGACGTCGACGCCGCGCGTGGGCTCCTCAATAACGAGGATGTCCACTCCGGAGAGCAACCAGCGGCCCAGCAGCACCTTCTGCTGATTCCCGCCCGAGAGTTTACCTACGGGCGCATTGGGATCGGCGGCCGCAACTCGTAACGACTTGATCACCTCGCGGACCTTCGACACCGATCGCCACGCAACGCTTGCCATATTCCGATTGAGCTGTTTTCCCAGCGCGATGTTGTCGTAGATAGGCAGGCGCAGGAACAGCCCTTCCTGCTTCCTGTCCTCAGGGATAAAACCGATTCCTGATGCGACCGCGCGAGCGAACCCTGACCCTACATTCACCACGTGCATGCTGTTGTCGGGGCCGGCACGCCACACGGCGATGGCCTTTGGCGATTCAACGCCCACAATGGCACGCATTATCTCTCGCTGGCCCTGTCCTTCGAGCCCTGCCAGCCCGATGATTTCACCTTTTCTGACAACGAAAGTGACTGTCGAGCTGCTGTCGTCGAGGCGCAAGTCCGAAACCTCCAGCATTGCCGCTCCGGTGGCCTGCGAGCGCGGCGGAAAGAAGTTCTGAAGTTCGCGACCAACCATTGTCGCTACCAGCGTTTGCAAGTTGAAGTCCTGCGCTCTTGCAGTCCTTACCCAAGCGCCATCTTTCATGACGGTGATGGTGTCGCATAGTTCGAAGACTTCATTCATGCGATGAGAGATGTAGACGACAGCCTTATGTTGAGCCTTAAGGTCGCGGATAACCTTGAAAAGATGCGCGACATCGGTCGAGTTCAACGCCGCCGTTGGCTCGTCGAAGATGAATACGTCCGCGTTCGACGTAAGTCCCTTCGCGATCTCAACTGCCTGCTGCTGCGCGACAGTCAGTGTCTCGACGATCGCGGTTGCGTCGAGCTGTGGAAATACGTCAGCCAGCAAAGCGCGAGCGCGTTTCACTACCTCGACGCTATCGATCGAACCGTCAATGCGACGAGGTTCGTGGCCCAGGAACATGTTCTCAGCAACGGTGAGATTGGGGATCAGGGTAAACTCCTGAAACACCGTCGACACTCCCGCCAACCGTGCCTCCTTAGGGGAACGGAAATTGACTTCCTCCCCGCGGAGCCGAACACTTCCTGCGCCCGGCTGATATACCCCCGCCAGAATACGCATCAGGGTGGACTTCCCCGCGCCGTTTTCCCCCATCAGAGCGTGCACGGAGCCACGTTCCAGGGAAAAGCGAACGTCCGAAAGGACTTTCGTGAAACCAAACGATTTGTTGATGCCGACCATCTCGACAAGCGTGCTCATGGGAATTTCCATCTTCGACAGGGATACGGGCACGAGTGATCGTGCCCGTAGTTCATCAAGCCTTGAAATAATCAAGGAGCTTTTCGTTCGGCATTTCGGTCGGCGCCCAGTACGCATCAGTGAGATCTGCGCGATAGAACTGGGAGAGCGTCTCGTCGGTGATCGGCTTGGGGCGGTTCGTCCAGTTACGCTGAATCGGCTTCCCATCCAGCAAGGCGAAGGCGGCCCGTAGCGCGGCAGTAGACAGAGCGGGTGGGCAAATCGGACCGATCGAGGAAAGTTTTTCGTCATTCCAACGACGCATCCAGCCGTTAAGTGCTTCGCCCGTGATTGGCGGGATCGTTGAGGCGCCAGCCTCCTGCAAGGCATCCAAAACGCCAAGAGACATGTTGGCTCCATCGGTCCAGATGCCCGCGACATCGGGGTCGGAGAGATACAAGCTTTCGGCGATCTTCTTTGAGTCCTCATAAGACCAGCTTCCGTGCTGGGTCGACGTGATCTGAAGTCCAGACTTGCTGAAGACTTCCATGGCGCCTGCATAACGATCTGCATCGATGGGATGCCCGGCGACGCCACGCAGAACCCATACCTTGCCCTTGTTGCCAAGCTTGTCGACGAGGAACTGAGCCATCACGCGCCCGAAATAGAAGTCGTCGCCCTGGACCTGAACCGTAAACTCCTCGGTGTCGACGCGTCCGAGATAGACTACGGTTGGAATGCCAGCAGCCTTTGCCTTCTTGATGCCCTCGACGGCGGAACCGGTGGTTAGCGGTGCGATGATGATCGCATCGACCTTCTGGGCGATCAGATCCTCGATATCGGCAACTTGTTTGGAGGCATTGAGATCAGCGCTCCGGAACTGGTAATCAGCGATCCGATCCTTGTTCTTTTTTATTTCATATTCGGCTTCAAACGCCGTCTGGTAGGTATGCGTTGAACCAGCGAGGCCGTAGTGGCTGTGTCCGATCTTCCACGGGCCTGACTTCTTGAACTTACCCGCGTCGACAATTGGGTTGGCGCCTTCGGAGGGCCAAGTGTCAGGTAGGAGACTGATCGCGTCGTCGGCGCGAAGAATCCCCGGCATTCCGAACGTGCCGGCTACAGCAATTGCCCCGCTCGCTTGTAGAAATGTACGTCTCTTCATGAAAATTCCTCCTCCGGCCGCTCTGGGCGGCATTGTCTGTTAAGGCGAGAGCCTTGCCTTCCCAAGCCGTGCCGGACTCTCCTCAATACGGCGGAGTGCATTGGTATGAGCTATCAGACAATCTGTCAATAAATATAAACTTCGACGTTTGTTTTTTCGACATCGTTTTGTTTTCACTTGCACATAGTCGCACTTGACGGATTGTCCGATAGTGCGACAATATTCGTGTTCGCTAAATCGATGGGAGGGTTATGAATGTCCACTCTGGTGATTGTCCGGCATGGCCAAAGCGAAGGGAACGCGCGCGGGGAGTTCACGGGTACGAGCGACGTGCCGCTCACACAGGAGGGCTGGTCTGAGAGCAGGCGAGCCGGCTCACTGCTCGCGAACCTCGGCATCTCGTTCGATATTGCGTTTAGCTCTGCCCTCTTGCGCACAGTCGACACTTGCAGAGCGATTTTGAACGAAACCAACGGCGATCTGCTGGAGCCAATCAGGAGAACCGAGTTGAACGAACGCGACTACGGACAGCTCACCGGCATCAACAAGAACGTGGCACGTGAGCGGTGGGGCCAGGATGTTGTCCAGGTTTGGCGCCGCTCGTACAGCACTCCACCACCTGGGGGAGAAAGCATACGGGACATAAGCGCGAGGGTTCTGCCCTTTTTGATAAGCGAAGTGTTCCCCCCCTTGTTGAGAGGGAAATCGGTTCTTGTGGTGGCCCACGGGAATACGATCAGGTCACTAAAGCAGGGCATCGAACGCCTCACGATCCAGGATACGCTCGCTATTGAGTCACCGACCGCCGCGCCAACTGTATACCGGATTGCGTCGGACCTCTCGATCATCGAGAAGACTAACGTCCTGGTTGGTACTGTCTGTTAAGCCTGGCTGGCAGTAGCATCGTTTGTAGTCGGTTGAACTTGGCAATACCGGTGTCTCGAAGCTGTCGATAGCCTTCAGAACCGGCTCGACGTCGGCAAGCGACGCCATCCGGCTCGCCTCACACGTTGCTACTAAATTTTCGTCTGCCGATCTTTCAGCCCAAAGCGGGACAAGACGCATGCTCCCTTTCGAACATGCATCGGAACCCTTTGATCACTTCAAATCAGCGTTCACTCGTGACTTTGCAAAAATGCAGCCCTGCTCCGGTTGAACTGATCTAATTTAATAGAGTAATTATTGACTGATTGTCTGACGATGAGTACGTTCGCGCGAATTGCGTTGTGAGCCTTGGAGGAACAGTTACATGAAGCAGGCATATGCGGCGGTCTCGCGCGAAAAGGCGAAGCCCTTGATCTTGGAGTGCATAGGGATTGAGGAACCTCGTGCAGACGAGATTTTGGTCCGCATCGTCGCATCGGGGGTATGTCATACCGACCTGGTGGTCAGGGACCAGGGATATGACGTACCTCAACCTGTTGTGTTGGGACACGAAGGCTCTGGCGTCGTCGAGGCCGTCGGGAGCGCAGTTAAAGATCTTGTGCCCGGTGATCACGTTGCTTTGAGCTACGCCTATTGCGGCAAGTGCGAAAAGTGCCTTTCCGGTACACCTTTCTACTGCGAGGACTTCTTCGGTCGCAATTTCCGCGGCACTCGTCCGGATGGCACCTGCCCGATCCATGATTCTCACGGGAAACAGATTAGTGGCTGCTTCTTCGAGCAGTCGTCATTTGCAACCTACGCCATCGCCAGCGAACGAAACGCCGTGAAGGTTGCAAAGGATGTTCCACTCGAGTTGATCGGACCGCTCGGGTGCGGGCTTCAGACCGGTGCTGGCGCGGTACTGAATTGCCTCAAGCCGAAGCCCGGCTCGTCAATAGCAGTGTTCGGTGCTGGTGCGGTTGGCATGGCGGCTACGATGGCCGCGAAAATCGCCGGATGCGCGACCATCATCGTGATCGACTTGAACGATGAACGGCTGGAACTTTCGCGCGAACTCGGGGCGACGCACACGATAAATGCCCGCAAATTGGACAGCGTTGCCGCGATCAGGAAGATCGTCCCCGCAGGCGTTGATTTCAGCTTGGAATGCACGAGTTCGCCGCGAGTTTTCCGTCAGGCAGTCGACTGCCTTGGTACGCCGGGAACATGCGGTCTCGTTGGCTCGTCCGCTCTCGGCACTGAAGGCACGATCGATATCGGGAACTTCCTTTTCGGCCGCACATTGATCGGCGTTGTCGAAGGACAAAGCGTTCCGTCCGAGTTCGTCCCGCAGTTGATCGAGTATTGGCAGCAGGGACTTTTCCCGTTCGACAAACTGGTTCAGTTCTATGACCTCGACCAGATCAACGAGGCGATGGCTGATTCCGAGAGCGGCAAAGTCATTAAGCCGATCCTTCGCATGAAGCATTAGTTTTGCGAGACTTTTCGAAAGACAAGACGGACCGCGATTAAATGCGATCCGTCGGAACAGCCGTGCTCAAGACGAGATATGGTCGAACGCTGCTTTCGATGCAATCGCGGGCCACATCACTCCGATAGGCCTGCACGAATGATGTGCTGGCAGGGCCCACGCAAAAGCTCTAGGACTCTGCCGGTCAAAGGCGGCCCCCTACAATCACCGGCAGGTAAGTGGCGAGGGCGGCTCCGTTATCCAAGGGGTCCAGAGAACACCTGCGCGCCAAACACTGAAAAGACGTTGCTCCGGCCGACGTGTTCAGCTGACGTGTCCTGGTCCAACAGGTGGCCAAACCGATCGCGCTTTGTCTTAAAATAAGTGATGTTGGACGCGCTAGATGCGGCGATCAGACTCTGGCGAGACGACACGATGACGCCTGACGTTCGCAGCGCCTCTATTTTTGTAGGATTGTTGGTCAGAAGCCGAACGCTGCCGATACCGAGGTCGCGGATGATATCCGCCGCTGCGTTATATTCGCGGGAATCAGATGCGAAGCCGAGTTCCCGATTTGCCTCAAGAGTATCACGACCATGATCCTGCAGGCTGTAAGCCGCAATTTTGTTTCCTAAGCCAATGCCACGCCCCTCTTGCCCACGCATGTAGATCACGCAACCAGCGCCCGCTAACTGGACCGCCCGAAGAGCCATTTCGAGCTGTTGACCGCAGTCGCATCGCATGGACCGGAACGCCTCACCTGTCAGACATTCAGAATGCACCCGTACCAGAACGTCTTCCTTCTCGCACAACTCGCCAAGTGTCAAAGCTAAGTGTTCAGTTCCCGTCAAACTATCGCGATAAGCAATTGCCTTGAAATCCCCAAACCGCGTTGGCATAAAGGACTGCGCGTAACGCTTTACCCTCGTATCACGACTCCTGCAGTACTCAATCAAAGCGTCGATCGTTACTATGTGCAGGCCATGTTCGATTGCGAACTTCTCGAGATCTGGCAGTCGAGACATGGTTCCGTCGTCATTGGCGATCTCGCAGATTACGCCAGCCGGCGCCAGGCCGGCAAGTCGTGCAAGATCCACGGCAGCTTCGGTGTGGCCAGGACGGCCCAGGACACCGAGACGATTTGCACGCAAAGGAAAAATGTGACCCGGTCGCGATAGGTCTTCCGGCCGCGTCTGCGGATCGATGAGCGACTTGACGGTTGCTGCTCGATCTTCGGCTGAAATCCCTGTCGTTGTGCCGTGTTTGCAATCGACGGAAACGGTAAATGCCGTCTGCAGTGAGTCCGAATTACGTGTGACCATCAGGGGGATCTCGAGTTTGTCGAGACGTTCGGCTGGAAGTGGCACGCAGATAAGGCCTCTCGCATATTTCATCATGAAAGCGATGTGCTCAGCTGTTATTTTTTCGGCAGCAACGACTAGGTCGCCTTCATTCTCCCGGTTTTCGTCGTCGACCACGATAACCATCTCGCCCGCTTCGATCGCCTCGATCGCCTCATCTATGCTCGAAAAAGACATGGAATCCTCCTCCTTATTATGGGCTGACGGCGCGACGCGCGGCATCGAGCTCTCTGTCGACAAGCGCGCGCAGGTTCTCAGAAAGAGCATCGTTCTGAAAATCTTCATCGAGAGCGAAAATGAAACGGCTATGTATTTGCGCTTCGAAAAAGTCGAATAAGGCTTCCATCGAGGCTTCGACGAGCGGCTTGTGACTCGATGCTTTACCGGTTGCAAAAGGGATCACATAGCGGCCCTTAAGCGCTTTCATGTCGACAAGGTCGAATAAATGCTTCAGCAACCCAGTGTAAGATGCTTTGTAGACCGGACTACCAACAACTAGCACGTCACTAGCCAAAATATCGTTGAGTGCCGCTTTAACAATCTCAGCGGCGCTGGAGGGCAACACTGTTGCCCCAAGGTGCGGATGAAGGTCGACAAGGTCCCAGCAGCTTGCTTCGTTGCCGGACGCGCGCACCCGATCCACCATGAAGTCTGCTACGGCCCGGGTTTTCGAGGGGCGCGATAAATTCCCCGTTATTACAACAACTTTCATGTCACAGGACTCCCAACATTCTCGCATAAGACAATCTTACAATTTTCACTCACACCGCAATGGAGGTCGTTGAGGACCCGTGGGGGCAAAAATAGTCCTGCGGTGTCCTGAGCCCTCACAACCCGTAATTTCCCAACCTCGAAGGCTGGATTGCTTCGCAGAAGTCTTCTGTCTCGTACGACTTTATTCTCTCAATGGGTGGGCTCGCCGTGCAAGCGCACCTACTGTCTGCAATCCCTGCCGCTTTTACCGACCCAGCACGTTTGCGTTAGAACCTCCTGGACACGGAATGAGGCGTTGCCGCTTGATATACGGTCGCCGTGGCTCCACCTCAGTTACGACAGGTAGTATCCCGGTCACTTACGGGAACTCTGGTGAGCTTGCCTTCGATGGATCATGGGCGAGCCAAGGTTCCGCATGCGATACCCATACGTTTGACATCGGCACACTTCCAGGATCGGTATCGAACGTGCCGGCTCTAACGACTTTGAGCTCCGGGCTGGCCGGCCGCTCCGCATAAACGTGCGAGCCACATACCGAACAAAACCACCGCAGCTTTCCAGGCGTCGATTCGAAGCTATGAAGCGTATCTTGGCCTGTAAGGATCTTGAAGTGCTCGCTTTTCACCTTCGCAGCGGTATTGTGATCAGCGGCGTGTGACTTCCGGCATGTTTGACAGAAGCAATTCCACATGGGTCCATCAATTTCCTGAACCTGGTACGTTACCGCTTTGCATTGGCATGATCCGAAGATTGGCATCGGGTATCCTTTCACTGATTCATTATGTTGATTTCAAATTTCTCGTCGCCGCTAAGCCAGCGTTTGATGTTGCGCGCAGCCTGGCGGATGCGGTGTTCGTTCTCGACGAGCGCCAGACGGACGTAGTCGTCGCCCATTTCGCCGAAGCCGATACCCGGTGCAACGGCGACGTCGGCCTTCTCGACCAGCAGCTTGGAAAACTCCAGCGAACCGAGATGACGGAACTTTTCCGGGATCTTTGCCCAGGCGAACATGGTGGCAGCCGGCGGCGGCACGTCGAAGCCGGCCTTCCCGAAGCTTTCGACCATGACGTCGCGGCGACGCTTGTAGACGTTGCGAACCTCCGCAATGTCGGAACCGTCGCCGTTCAGCGCATGGGTCGCGGCCACCTGGATCGGCGTGAAGGCGCCGTAGTCGAGATAGGACTTGACGCGGGTGAGCGCCGCGATCAGCCGCTCGTTGCCGACGGCAAAGCCCATGCGCCAGCCGGGCATGGAAAAGGTCTTCGACATCGAGGTGAATTCGACGGTCAAATCCATTGCACCCGGCACTTCGAGAACCGATGGCGGCGGAGCGCCGTCGAAGTAGATCTCGGAATAGGCAAGGTCGGAAAGCACGATGATGTCATGCTTCTTGGCGAAGGCGACGACGTCCTTATAGAAATCGAGCGTCGCGACGAGGGCCGTCGGGTTCGACGGATAGTTGAGGATCAGCGCCAACGGCTTCGGGATCGAATGCCGGACCGCCCGCTCCAGCGGCGGGAAAAAGCTCTCATCCGGCTCAACCGACATCGAGCGGATCACGCCGCCCGCCATCAGGAAACCGAAGGCGTGGATCGGATAGGTCGGGTTCGGGCAGAGGATCACGTCGCCGGGCGCGGTGATCGCCTGCGCCATGTTGGCGAAGCCTTCCTTGGAGCCCAAGGTGGCGACCACCTGGGTATCCGGGTTGAGCTTGACACCGAAACGGCGGGCATAATAGGCGGCCTGGGCACGGCGCAGCCCCGGAATGCCCTTGGAGGAGGAATAGCGGTGGGTGCGCGGATCCTGCACGACCTCGCACAGCTTGTCGACGATCGACTGAGGAGTGGGAAGGTCGGGGTTTCCCATGCCGAGATCAATGATATCGGCGCCGCCCGCTCGCGCGCTTGCTTTCAAACGGTTGACCTGTTCGAAAACATAAGGCGGCAAACGTTGAATTCTGTGAAAGTCCAGCACACTATTTCCAATCAAATCGCAGATACCTCCCGCGCCGATTATAGAAACCGACGCGGGAGGCTGGGAGGTCTCCTTCCGGAGAACATTCATTACTTCTTCGGCCGCCAAGCTAACGGATCTTCAGGACGTTCGA
The DNA here is from genome assembly GCF_025200795.1 of Rhizobium sophoriradicis. Taxonomy (NCBI): domain Bacteria; kingdom Pseudomonadati; phylum Pseudomonadota; class Alphaproteobacteria; order Hyphomicrobiales; family Rhizobiaceae; genus Rhizobium; species Rhizobium sophoriradicis. Next base: position 148,394 of record NZ_CP104156.1, on the reverse strand, counting down.
AGTAGTTTGCAGCGACGTCTGCAGGCCACCAGCCGTTGTTCTTCGGCTCGATCCAATCCGTGGAATTGGGATCGCAATCTTCCTTCAGCACTTCCTTCACGTCATCAATGGTGTAAGGAAGCGCAGGACGAAGAATCGACTGGATCTTTGGTCCCTGGCCTTCGAGCGTTCGCATCATGACGTCCCACACAAGGCGGGCATCAGACCGCGGCGGCCAGAAATGGAAGCTCTTGCTTATGAAATCAGGGTTCTTACGCCAGTAGCAGGCTGCCGAAGCCTCACCCCCGAGCACGATAGGCATCATGTCGCGGCCGGATTGCTGTACTGCGTTCACGACACCGTTTTCTGAAGCGGACTGAACGAGAATGCCATTAACCTCAGCAAGATTGGTGGCAAGAAACTTCTGAACCTCAACCTGGGCGACCTGGTCGGTCCATTTGCCAGCTATCGTGCCTACAATTTTGATACCGGGGAATTTATCGAACGCGTTCTTCGCGCCGATGTCGAAGCTGTCCGATGATGCGAAACCGGGGATGCCCGATACCATCAGGACGTTGCCTTTTTCACCGATTTCCTTGGCAAGCCATTCAGCAGCCTTGTAGCCACCGTCGGTGTTATTCTCTGTGGCATTGATTGCGTAGGGTGATGTGACATAGCCCGAGACTGAGAAGACTGGCACGCCTTTCGAATGAGCATACTCTATGGTCTTGTTAAGTGCGGTAATGTTCGAGCAGCAAATGACGATCGCATCAACACCGTCGTCAACCATCTGCCGCATCTGCTGGATTTGGACAGCGTCTTTGAGGTCAGACTGCGTGACGATTAGATCGGAGACTAGGCCTGCTTCCTTATATCTCGGAAGCAATACGTTGGTGAATTCGTCCAGGATGTTCGCGCGCCAGGTATTACCGGCATATGTGGATGCATAACCAATTTTCCACGGCGGTGGACGTTTTGGAACAAAATCTTTGTACACCGTCCCCCCGAGCGGAATGGCGGGATCGATATTCTCGTAAAGCGCCTTTTGGTCCGGCGGCAACGAATCGAGGCCGTCAGCCTTCGCCACGCCGTTCATGTGATAAAGGCTCGACAGCGTAAAAAGCGCTGCAACGATTTTCTTCAGCATTCAGGGCCTCCTCCCCTTGTGGTTCCGCTCAACCGCCGGCCCCTTTGGCCGCCAGCCGCGAAAATCCTGCCAGAATCTGGCAGAGTTCGTGTCGGGACGGCAATCGCCGTCCCGAGGACTGGTTCAGTTGCGCAGACCGGCTTGCTTGAGCAGCGGCATGACACGGTCGTTAAAGAAGGGAAGTTCCTCGTTGTAATCGACCATTGTCAGCAAGGCGCCGTTGACGCCTGTATTGCTGAGATCCACGAGCTTGTCGGCGACTTGTTCTGGATTGCCGACGATCGGGTATCCACCCCAGCCAGCGACGAAGCGTTCCTTGAATTTTTGATACATTTCGGCAGAATGGTTTTGAGATTGCACCTGCAGAACTTCACAGATGTTCTCGCATGCCTCCCAGTCACCCTTCTGGTTGACGTAGTAGTCGTAGTATTCCTTTGCTTCCTTCTCCGTTTCGCGAACGATAACGGGGCAAGCTGTGAATGTGCCAAGATCACGGTTATATTCAGTACGCGCCAGGTCCTTCACCTTTTTGACCCAGGCAGCGCCGGATTCCATGTCTTGCATGAAGCCGAAGTTGAAGTCGCAGAACTTGGCGGTGAAATGCAGTCCCTTGCCCGAGGCGCCGGCGCAGATCAGGAGCGGGCGACCCGCCTTGTTGTAGGGTTTGGGTTCACTGAAGGCGTCTTTGACTTTGAGGAACTCGCCTTCGAAGGTAACGCCATTGCGTTTCCAGAGCGTCTCGACGATATCCATCCATTCAGTGGCGTATTCATAGCGGGTGTCGTGCTCCATCATAGGAACTCCGAACATTTCCATTTCGGGAGTGAACCAGCCGGTAACGAGATTGAGGCCGTATCGACCCTTCGAGATGTGATCGATTGTTGTCGCCATCTTGGTTGCAACAATCGGGTTTAGCGTCGGAATGTGAGTCGTTGAGAAGAACTGGAGCTTCGTGGTGACCGCCGCGAGAGCGGCCGCCCAGGTGAACGTATCCATGTTCACGCCATTGAAGTTTGAAGGACCGCCAAAACCACGCCAGCGTGCAATCGGCACCATGCATTCCCAACCGGCTGCCTCAAGCTTCTTTGCAATCTCGACGTTGTGGTCGAAGGTAGGTTCGAACGTTGTCTCAGCGAGCGTAATCGCGCATGCATTCGAGCAATTCGTGCCAAATACGCCGAGCTTGAGCTTGTTATCATTGAACATTGGGTTTCCGGCAGCGCGGAAATCGTCTTGTGCGGTCACTGTAGTCCCTCCTCGGGCTGGCAACGGATGATGCTCAGCCCACTCAAATGCGTTGAATAACTAGATGCCCATCTCGTCGAAAACTTCCGCTGCCACGCGGAAGCTGTCGATGGCCGCAGGAACACCGCAGTAAATCGAAACCTGGAGGAAAACCTCCCGAATTTCCTCTTTGGTAAGACCGTTGTTGATTGCTCCGCGAACATGCAGTTTCAGCTCATGCGGACGATTGAGGGCCGAAATCATCCCGAGATTGAGGATGCTGCGCTGCTTGCGCTCCAGGCCCGGCCGATTCCAAATCGCGTCCCAGCAGTATTCTGTGACGAGGGTTTGCATCGGCCAATTGAAGTCGGTGGCTTTGCTGACCGACGCATCAACATAGCCCCCCCCCAAGACTTCGCGCCGGGTCTTTAGTCCGCGCTCAAAGCGCTCTGTGACTTCACGTCCATGAATTTCTCTTGCGGGTGCCATATTGCTCACGCTTTTCTCCTTGCCGCCCTTGGGCTTTCGATGAGTGATGTGATTGGTGGTTAAAGCCACCTACTATGCGGCCGATCCACTGATGGACGACGACCTGACGAGTTGACCGTTTTCGTAGAGAAGCGGCGCGATTGACTCGATGAACCGTGCTTCGAGCACTTCTCCGAGCACAACATCATGCGTTCCAACGTGAACGACATCTTTTAGCTTGCAGACAAACGCCGCCTGCGCATCGGACAGGACCGGCATGCCGTCGAGAGACAGCCACTCGCCGTAATGAAAGCGCTCTTCACCCTTCAATTGCCCACTGAACAGCGGCACAAGATCGGCATGTGAAAGATGCAGCATGTTCACGGCGAACTTCCCGGAGATCTTCAAAGGCTGATTCACCGAAGCCGATTGGTTGATGCAGACAAGAACAGTTGGTGGGTCCGCGGTAACCGACTGGACCGCGGTGGCGGCCATGCCATGACGGACCCCGTTGAGTTCGGTCGTGATCAAGCAGATGGTTGATGTGAACCGACGCATAGCTGCCTTAAAAGCCAACTGCGCCTCAGTGCTGGTATCGGCCATATTGTCCTCCCACGGCCAAATTCGATCGAGCCTAGATAAACAGATCAGCAGACAATCTGTCAACTGGATTTTCACAATTGACAGATTGTCTGCTAAAATGTCTTCTAAGGCACCCAAAAATGAGGAGATGGTCGATGGATTTGAATCAAAGAGTTTGTATCGTCACAGGGGGCGGCAGCGGCATTGGTCGTGCGACAGCCGAGCTTTTCGCAAAGAACGGCGCCTATGTGGTTGTTGCTGATGTCAATGAAGACGCCGCGGTTCGTGTGGCGAACGAGATCGGCTCGAAGGCTTTCGGTGTTCGCGTCGACGTCTCGTCCGCCAAGGACGCGGAAAGCATGGTTGAGAAGACGACCGCAAAGTGGGGCCGGGTCGACGTGCTCGTCAATAATGCCGGGTTCGGAACGACGGGGAATGTGGTGACCATTCCTGAAGAAACTTGGGACCGGATTATGTCCGTAAACGTCAAAGGGATCTTCCTTTGCTCAAAGTACGTCATTCCTGTTATGCGACGGAACGGCGGAGGTTCGATCATCAATACGACTTCCTACACCGCAACCTCAGCAATCGCGGACAGGACTGCCTACGTAGCATCGAAAGGAGCAATATCTTCGCTGACGCGCGCGATGGCCATGGATCATGCGAAAGAGGGAATTCGTGTCAACGCGGTCGCTCCAGGGACAATCGACTCTCCTTACTTCACGAAAATCTTCGCCGAAGCGAAGGACCCCGCGAAGCTTCGCAGCGATTTCAACGCCCGTGCCGTCATGGATCGGATGGGGACAGCTGAAGAGATTGCTGAAGCAATGCTTTTTCTTGCGTCCGATCGTTCGAGGTTCGCGACCGGTAGCATTCTGACGGTCGATGGCGGCTCCTCGATCGGAAACCACCTGGTCAAGTGAAGGAAAGGGCGGCACTCGTCATGCCCTTACATTTGAGGCAGGAACACCGGGTATAAGGCTCCAGCCTCGTTGATCATTGACGTGTTCCTAACCCGTCAATGACAGCACAGAGCTGTTGGCCTAGGCGCAGCTCTTGTCGGACTTGCGGCACGCTCCAGCAAATATGATAGAGAAGGAGAAGGACTGCCGGCGACAACTAGATCTAACAGCGGAAACTGGATCAAGGACATTTCGCAATTTTTGTCGAATAACCCCACGATGTCGGTCAGATGACGTCATGCGAGTGCCGACCTTCCGGAATAGCCGCATGCTGGTTCCGAATGCCCTCTATCGCAACGCTGTCGGCATAAGTTTAGTCCGGAATACAAGGTGATACGATCGTGTCCCGGGAGGTGGTGTAGGTCGCGGCTGATGGCCGTGCTTTCCCGACATGGGTCGGAAGGGGATATCAGCGTGCCACAGCGGGGCAGGCTGATTTGGGGCTCATCTCATTTGGGCCATGGTCTCAAGCGTCATATACTTGGCGCGTTGAACGGCCCATTCGTCATTCTGTTCGAGCAGCAGTGCGCCGACGAGACGGACGATGGCTTCGTCGTTCGGAAAGATGCCGACGACCTCGGTGCGTCGCTTGATTTCGCCGTTGAGACGCTCAATTGGATTCGTCGAGTGCAGCTTTGCCCGGTGCTCTTTCGGGAAGGTCATGTAGGCGAGCACGTCCTCTTCAGCGTCGTCCATGATGGTGGCAAGCTTCGGCACTTTCGGCCTGATTTGATCGGCGACACTGCGCCATTGTGCGGCTTGCTGCCTCCGGGGTCTCCTGGGCAAAGGCCGTCGCGATGAAGGCGGATACGACCCGCCTGCCGCTCTTTCCAGCATGCGCGAGCACGTTCCTCATGAAGTGAACCCGGCACCTTTGCCAAGTGGCATTGAGAACCTTGGAAACGGCAGCCTTGATGCCCTCATGTGCATCAGAGACAACCAACTTCACCCCGCGTAGACCGCGGCGCGTTAGAGCGTATCTGGATTTAGTTGAATCGGAAGGGATTCCGTTTTTGGCTGTTTTGTGATTCAAGATGCTGGCTGGAGTGGAGGCCAGCATCGGATGACTCGACCTCTTTCAAATGATCTTCGCAAGCGTGTTGTTGATGCAATCGAAGCCGGCGAGAGCTGCCGGTCGGTGGCGGTGCGGTTCGGTATTGCCGTGTCTTCAGCGGTGAAGTGGTCTCAGCGCTACCGTTCGAGCGGATCTGTCGCGCCTGGGAAGATGGGCGGCCACCGCAAGCGGGTTCTTGAGCCGTACCGAGCGTTTATCGCCGAGCGGATCAACCAGACGCCGCATGTGTCACTGAACAGGTTGAAGGAAGAACTGGCCGCGCGAGGGGTGAAGGTATCCCACGACACCGTATGGCAGTTTCTGCGGCGCGAGGGACTACGGTTCAAAAAAAACACTGTTCGCCCTTGAGCAGGCGCGCGCTGACGTCGCGCGACGGCGACAGCGCTGGCGATCCTGGCAGGCTGGCCTTGATCCAAGCCGGCTGGTCTTCATCGATGAAACCTGGATCAAGACCAACATGGCGCCGCTTCGAGGCTGGGGGCCGAAGGGCAAACGGCTGCGCAGCTTCGCCCCGCACGGACATTGGCGCACCCTGACTTTCCTCGGCGCGTTGCGCTGCGATCGGCTCACCGCGCCTTGTGTCTTCGATGGACCGATCAACGGTGAGTGCTTTCGTGCTTATGTCGAACAGCAACTCGTACCGGTGCTCAAACCCGGCGATATCGTCGTGATGGATAATCTCGGCTCCCACAAGTCGGTCGCCATCCGTCAGATGATCCGCAACGCTGGTGCTCGGCTCTGGTACCTGCCGCCATACTCCCCCGACCTTAACCCGATCGAACAGGCTTTCGCCAAAATCAAGCACTGGATGCGCCTGGCTCAGAAGCGAACCATCGATGACACCTGGCGCCACATCGGACACCTCGTCACAACCATCGAGCCCAGCGAATGCAGCAACTACTTCGCCAATGCCGGATATGCTTCCGTGAAAACCTGAAACGCTCTAGCCTGCGCAGGAATTCCGTCCAGATCGGTTCGGCCTCCGAGGTGCCAACTTCCATACCCAGGACCTCGCGCCGACCGTCGTTATTGACGCCGACCGCGATAATGACGGCGACTGAGACGATGCGGCCGCCACGCCGGACCTTGAGATAGGTCGCATCCACCGTAAGCGTCCGGCGAACGCATTTTCGGGTGTCGAGAGATGGAATCTATAGGCCGCGTTTCATCTCATCGGCCATGATGCGGTCGATTATTTCAGGATCGCACTGTGTGTCGATGAGGAACTCGCGGATACCGCCGTCCCACGTCCTGATGTCGGCGAGTAGGCTTTGAAGTTCTTCGATGCCATTCTCGGTCAGACCCTTCGTGCCGTCTTCACTGCCATCGCCGACGTAAACCAGTTCGCCTTCGGAGATGTTGTCCGAGTTTGCGGTCACTTCTTCGATCAGTTCGAGGTTTTCGCCGATCATGCCGGCGACTTGGCTGAGTGTGTAGATGAACCTCGAGCGCGCCATCAGGCGGCCTCGCATCGAGCTTTTGCCGGCGTCCAGTTCCAAGGCAGGAGGTCTTCAATTCGGTCTTCGGGGTGATCCTGGATCCGGGTCAGGACATCCGTCAGATAGACCTCTGGATTATGGCCTTGCAGTTTGACCGTCTCGATGATGGTGAGGATGTTGGCGATGCGCTCGCCGCCCTTGTCCGAGCCGGCAAACAGCCAGTTCTTCCTTCCAATTCCAAGCGGACGCATGGCTCGTTCAGCGATGTTGTTGTCGATTTCGACACGGCCATCGTCGATGTAGACGCTCAAGGCTGCCCATCGCGACAGGGCATATCGCATCGCCTCGGCCAGCCTCTGCTTCTGAGGCAAAGTCGAGAGTGTCGCCTCGATCCAGGCCTTGAGTTCGTCCAGAACAGGCCGGGCATGGTGTTGGCGCAGGGTGCGCCGCTCGTCAGCCGACATGCCTCGGATACGGTTCTCGATATCGTAGAGAGCGCCGATGCGTGACAGCGCTTCCTCAGCGATCGGAGACGGCTTGAGCTTTATCACATCATGGAACTTGCGGCGCACATGCGCCATGCAGGCGGCTTCAATGATCTGGTTGCCATAGAGCTTCTTGTAACCCCCGTAGCCGTCGGCATGCATGACGCCGCTGAAGCTTGCCAGGTGATCAGCCGGATGTGCGCCCCTGCGGTCGGGGCTGTAGTAATAGGCAATGGCTGCGGGAGTGGCGGATTGATAGCCACTGCCGTCAAAGACGTAGACCCAGACCCTGCCGGTTTTTGTCTTGCCCCGCCCGGGGTCGAGAACATCGACCGGGGTATCGTCCGTATGTATTCGGTCGAGTGCGGCGATATGGGCCCTGATTAACAGGACAAGTGGTGTCAGCAATGCAGATACCCGGCCGACCCAGTCGGCCATTACGGATCGGGAGATGTCTATCCCCAACCGGTCGTACATCTCTGACAGGCGGTAGAGGGGAATGTGATCGTCGAATTTGGCGATCATGATGTGGGCGAGCAGCCCCGGCCCGGGTTTGCCGCGCTCGATCGGCAAGGTCGGCATCTCGCCAGCCACTGTCGTATCGCATTCCCTGCAGATCATGCGCTTCTCGACATGCCGGACAATCTTGACCGACGCCGGCACGTGCTCCAGCACCTGGACCACTCTGTCGGCCGCCTTCAGGAACGAAGTGCCACCGCAGGTCGGGCAATTGCAGGGAGCTTTCCCGGAGCGCTGTTCAGCCTCGGCCCGGGAGGCCTCGATCTCCTCCAACATCAGCTCGAATTGCTCGATCTTCCTGTCGATCTTTTCCGAAGACGCGCCATGTTGCCGATGTCGGAGAAGCTCCAGTTGCGCGCGAAGAAGCCCGATTATGGAGTCTCGCTTGATGACCTCGGCTTCCTGGCTCTCAAGTTTTGCCGCCTGTTCCGCGACGAGTGCGCGCAAAGTATTGAGCTCGTCCTGACTGTCCAGCGGCGCTGTTTCCATATCCGCGAAACTAGCCGATTTGCCTCTGACGCACCAGCGTTAAGCTTCCCATGCCCCTGCAAAATATAGCTTTTATCCCGTTCGGCCGGGAGCGGAAGTCCACGCCGGGCGTCGCCAATCGATCCCCTCAACGAGCATCGAAAGCTGCGCCTGCGTCAGGTGCGCTACACCCTCTTTCGCCGTCGGCCAGGGAAAGTATCCGCGCTCCAAAATCTTGTAGAACAGACAGAACCCCTGGCCATCCCACCAAAGAAGCTTGATCCGGTCCGCGCGTTTTCCGCGAAAGCCGAAGATTGCGCCCGAGCCCGGTGCCTCCCTCACGACCGTCTCGACCAGCGCGGACAGACCATCAATGCCACGCCGCATATCGGTCACTCCGCAGGCCAGATAGACCCTCACATTCCCCGATGGGCCGATCATACCGCCTCCACGCAAGCGACGAGCGGGCCAAGCAGCTTCAACTCAACGTCAACCGCAACCTTCAAGCTCCGACCGTTTCGAAGCAAGATCTCAACGATCGTCGGCCTTGTTGATGCGGTAGACGGCTGGCTTACGCCAACCTCCTCCGTGATTTCCACCGGGAGGAACACCGTCGGCCGATCGGCATAGTTGAATGATTGCCGCCACAAGCGGATCTGGCCCGGATGAATGTCGTGCCGGCGCGCCACATCGCCAATGCGAGCACCGGGCTCATCAGCTTCCGCAAGTATCCTCAGCTTCGCCTCGTCCGACCAACGCCGTCTGCGCTCGGTACCGGACATGATCTCTATGCGAGCCATGAAACCTCTTCGTTCTGGTATTAATGTCAGCACTAATGCTGGTTCTAATGCCAGAACATCGCCTGATTTGGCCGATCAGCAAAAACAGCTCACCGTACGCTCACCATCCACCACAGGTCGTCGACAGAACGAGTCGAGATTCCCTGGATATACGCTTCCTGGATAACGGCCGTCAGAGCTTTCTCTGCCATGCGGCGCGGTTCAAGGAAGCTCGGAAAGTAGCTGCCCTTGCGCAGCTTCGGAATGCGAAGCTCGACGGTGCCAGCCCGCGTCTCCCAATCGCGGTCACGGTAGCCATTGCGTTGAGTGAGCCGCATCGGGTTCTTCACACCGAAGTCAGCACCCGTGGCCGAGCCGACCTCCAACTCCATCAGCCGCTCGGCAGCAAGACCGATCATCTCACGCAACAAATCTGCATCGGCACTCTTCTCAACAAGCGAACGCACGTTCATCATGTCATTGGTCATCGGTGATCTTTCCGTCAGGTTGGTCTTGAACAACCCGACCCTAGCGGAAAACACTGATGGCCGCCCGCAAAGCCGATCACCCGCTACAGCGCAACGAGAAGCGCGCGGGCGCTCGGCTTTACTCCCTACCGTCACCTACGCCACGTACTGGGACACGATCGGTAAATGGCCAACGCGGTTGCTTTGTGATCAGCCGTTATCTTCGACGAACCGAATAGCGTCTTGCAAGAAGCTCCGGAAATAGTCAGGATTTTCGCACATCGGAAAGTGCCCAAGCCCCTCCATAACGACATGACGGCTGCCAGGAATGAGGGCCGCTAGCGCTGCTCCGTCTGCAGGCGTCGCAGAGTAGTCATAGGTCCCGGAGAGAAGAACGGTCGGTGTTCGCTTGGCATCAATCTTCGGACCGACGACGGCACCGTCGAACTCGTCGCTGTAGAACGAAAGATCGCCGGGATAAACTCCAGGAGCACCCTGCGAGTAGATCCAACTGGCGCGGCGTCGCTCTTCTTGCGGGCTGAGCGGGCTCATGATTCCGCGGACATAGGCTGAGTTATGAAGCGACCCATGAACGTTGACGTTGTGTTGAAAGGGGTTGCGACGGCCCTTTGACTTCAACGGCGGCTCGACCGCAATTACACCCATTAGACGTTCCGGTCGCTCCGCCGCCAGCACCATGCACATCGCCGCGCCCATAGATCCTCCAACGACGATAGCTCTGTCTCCGACGAGCTGGTCGAGTATCGCCGTGCACCAGGTCAGGTAGAGATCCGTTGTGAGTTGATAGGGCGAGCCGTCCCAAGTTAAAGGAGGCATCGAACGTCCGTGAAACGGCAGATCAACTGAGATCAATCGGTTCGTACGCGCAAACCCAGTGTCGGAGAGTTGCGGTAGAAACTGACGGCCGTCTGCGCCAGCCGTATGGAGGAAAAGGATAGGAGTTCCTGCACCGGCTTCCTCGTAAAAGATATCGTGTTCTACGCCGCCGACCTCTACCCGCTTATAGCGTCCGGTGACCTGTTCAATATTTCGATCGACCTTCGGCGCAACTAGGGGCGGAGACGCTACGACGATTTCGAACAGTCGCTCCAGAGCGGGACGCGCTTGAGCGATTGCTACGGGCGAACCAGATAACGTGAACTCAGGGTTAGCGAGTTGAAAGGCGGTGAACGAATGGTAGGTTGCCGGCGGCGGCACCTGCATAACCTTTTCCCAAGCTCCTTCTGGGGCACTCAGTATGACGTCAGCATTTTCGTCCGCGCCGTCCAGTGCGACTATCCCGCCTCCCACAGCAAGTGATGACTTTTCTGGTCCAACTTGCAACGAGATCCGTGTTGTAAGACCTGGGGTCAGTCGCGGTAGCTCCGGATCTTCGATCGCCAGGGTTACGCGTTTAATCAGCTCGGCATGGGCGCCCATACGTCCTCCCTAACAAAATGATGTTGTTGGGAAGCCGCACTTCCTGTGTCTCACCTCCCATAAGAGAGGTAAGCAGATTTTCAGACAATCTGTCAACCTTAGCCGTCGCCTGAACTTCGTTTTGTGGAACTACTCGGAGGTTTCGACGGGGTTCTTGCTCAAGTAGTCCAACGCCACCTTAGCCGCGATTTCGATATGGCGCTTGCAAAGCGCGGCTGCCCTGTCGCCATCACGCAACGCAATAGCGGCCGCAATCTCTCTTATTTCGAAAACGCTGTTCTGCAGCCGCCCTGGCTGGGTCATCGATGTCATCCGCAACAATGTGACCCGGTTGTGCAACGACGTGAGCATTTGCTTCACAAACACGTTCTTGCTGCCGGTCATCAAACAATCGTAAAAAGCGGTCTTGGCTTCGATGATCCGCGTTCCGGAACCGCTCTTGGCTGCGGCTTCGAACGCTTCCACGGTCTCGAGGAGAGCAACGATCTCTTCATTCGAACCGTTCTCGGCGAACTCCTGGCCGGCAAAGCTTTCAAGCAGCGCGCGTACACTATAAAGCTGCCTAGCCTCCTCGTAGCTGATAGTGCTGACAACCGGCCCCCGATGCGGATAGCTAGTAATAAGCCCTTCAGCTTCTAACTGGCGTAGCGCCTCGCGAACTGAAGTTCGGCCAACCCCGATAAGTTCGCACAACTCGCGCTCCACCAGCCGCTGCCCGGGCTTGAAACGGCCACTTGAAATAGCCTGCCGGAGCTTATCCTCAACAAGGATTCGAAGAGAGGCGTTTTGACGTCTAATCTGGAGGTCGATCGTTCCCATTCACAACAAACCTTCGATGAAATTTCTAGTGACGCACAGAATCAATATACTGCCGGAGCGTTTCGTAGGACAACCCGATTGTCTGCAAACAGCAAAAAATTTCAATCGGTTTATTGTGGGTCACAGGAGAACTCTAGCGAACTGGAGGTCTGGCGCAAGGGGAGAAAATTTCTGTAGCACCTCAGGGTCATGACCCGGAATGATGAGTCCGTTTGCTCCGGCAAGGACGCGGAGCTTGTTGTAACCCTCGATGACCTCTAGGTAATCTGCAAACAGGGGAAACGCGCCGTCATTTTCAAGATAGTGCTGGAAATGAAGCGCGTCGGAAGCGATAACCAGCAAAGCGCCGCCTGTTGCCACCGTAACAACTTGCAAACCTTTCGAGTGACCGCCAACCAGATGCACCCTGCATCCAGGAACAATTTCCCCATCCCCATCATGGAACCGTACCCGTGACTGAAAAACGAGCCGGACCGCGTCGACGACACCTTCTGTAGCAAAAGGCCGACGCATTCGCTCATGGCACATACACCGCCCCGTTCCATACGCCATCTCCCGATCCTGAATGTGAAAAGTGGCGTTAGGAAAGGCCGGGAGGTTTCCGGCGTGATCGTAGTGCAGGTGTGTCACAACGACATCAGTAATTTCGCTGGATTTGATGCCAAGGCTGCTCAGTGCTGCCACCGGATGGATCAAGAGGGTCCGCCCTCTGGCCGCGCCCTCTCCGGCTTCGAAACCAGTGTCAACAAGAATTAATCGGTCCTCGAGACGGATCAGCCACACGAAGTAGTCGATTTGTGATGGACGATCATGAATGTCATTCGTCTCTAGTATCAGGTCACTTACTGGTCTTTGCGCGGTGCCGTAATGGATGGCGAGCACTGTCCACTCGTTCAAGAGAATTCTCCCCGCCATCAGTCCATCAAGACTAGGTGTCGATTGATCTCGGCCCTGTCAAGACGGTCGAAAACCTCATTGATCTCATCAAGGGGGCCAGTGCTCGACAGCAATTTGTCCACTGGCAGCTTACCTTTGAGGTAAAGGTCGATATAGCGGGGTATGTCGCGCGATGGCACGCAGGAACCCATATAGCTGCCCTTGATCGTTCTCTCCTCTCCGACCAACGGCAAGGGCGAAACCTCGAAACGGGAATTTGCGCTGGCCAGTCCGGCCGTAGCGGTCATCCCTCCGCGCCGGGTAATCTCATATGCAAGCTCGAATGCCTTTTTGGATCCAGCCATCTCTATCGCGTAGTCTACCCCGCCGCTTGTCGCGCCTTTTACTTGGGCAACAATATTCGGCGAGGTGGCCAAAAAAGTCTTCGTCGCTCCCAGCTCCTTGGCAAGATCCAGCTTCGCTTGGATTAGGTCGATCGCCACGATATCGCTTGCACCGCTCGCAACAGCGCCAAGTATCGCCGAAAGGCCTACGCCGCCGAGCCCGATTACCGCCACACTACGGCCTGGGCGGACCCCACACGTGTTCATCACAGCTCCAACGCCGGTCATAACGGCACAGCCGAAGAGAGCAGCTGTCGCCAAATCGATATCTTTGGTCACTTTGACTACCGAGCTCGCCGACACGACAGCATATTCGGAAAACGCAGAAACGCCGCTATGGTGGTTAATTTCGTATCCTCTCAAACGGATGTGCTTGCCGCCGGATAGAAGCGTTCCTGCAGCATTGGCCTGGTAGCCCGGTTCGCAGAGGCTGGCGCGGCCTTCAGCGCAATATGAGCAATGGCCACAAACCGGCAGAAATGACATGACTACATGGTCACCAACCTCAACCTTCTCGACACTCGGTCCGATTGCTGCGACGACGCCAGATGCCTCATGGCCTAGAGCGACTGGAAGCGGACGCGGTCTGTCCCCATTGATTGCGGACAGGTCAGAGTGGCAGACACCGGCAGCCTTGATCTTGACCAACACCTCCATGGGGCCAGGCGGCGTCAGTTCCACAAGCTCAATCTTAAGAGGTTTCGAATTTGAATAGGGCTTCGGCAGACCCGACTCCCTGAGGATTACCGAACGCATCTGCATCTTTGAAATTCCTTATCGATGTGCAAGCAACTGCATTGGAGAGGGGATATAGCGGAATCCGTCTCCGTTTCGCACCACATGCCCGGCACCTGGCCATGCGAAGTGATAGGACATTACCGCAATGCGATCTGTCGCCAGCATATCAAGCACGCGCGTGCGGGATCTAGCTGACAGCTTCGGGTCCGTGTCGTATCGGAATTCCATCATCGGCCTCTCCATCAACAGGATATGATGGTGCGTAAGGTCGCCGAGAAAACAGAGGCGATCGTTTCCCGACTGCAGCATAAAACAATGATGACCGAGCGTGTGGCCGGGGGCCGAAATCGCGTGAACGCCCGGCAAGAACTCCTCGCCGTCTTTGAAAAAGAAGGTCCGATCCTTGTGGGGAAGCAGGTTTCGCCGAGCGTTATCGATTTGAAATTGAAATGAAGAATCGATCGACGACCCGTCCGTCCAGTCCGTGAAGTCTCGCTCACTGATGAAGATGTCGGCGTTCGGGAAATTTAACCTTCCATTGGCATCGCACAGACCGCCGATATGATCGATATGGGCGTGCGACAGAACCACCGCATCGATCTCCGTCGGATCTCGACCTGCCTCTCTCAGGCTGGCTAGGAGTCGACCTGTGGTGGGCCCGAAAGCTTTGGAAGACCCCATCCCGGTATCAAATAGAATTGTTCTTCCATTTATCTCAACAAGCGGCACGTTTTGCTCGAGTACAACTTTGTTCGTTGGCAGGAAATTGTCCTCTAGCATCAGGCTGACCGTGCGTGGCTCTACCCCCAAGAAGTTCAGGCGAGGATCTCCTAGCTCTAACGGCCCGTCGGACAGTACCGTGATTTTTCCATCGCCAAATTCGAACGGATAAAAATACGGAAGCTTGGCCAGGTGATGCATACTAAGAGACACTGATTTTCCTCCCATCAGGTGCTTGGCGACATTTTTGGCAGATTGTATGATAATCTGTCAAATATTTTTGAAGAAAGCCATATCGAGAGCGACTGCCTTGCTTTAGGAGCCGGTGTACCGCGTTTTCCCCGGCCTACCGAATGCCGCGCAGTAGGAGCAGAGCATTCGAGAATGCGGCTCGCGGGGCCGCACAACGCATGGTCGTTGACCCAGCGTTGCCCCCTGTTCCGCGAAAAACCGCAGACATTCAGAGATTGACGAGGCTCAAGTTGAGTTGTCTCACAGCGCGCACCGCATCACCGTCCATCAGACAGGTGACATTTTCCCTTATTCGCGCTCATCATCGCGAAGCGGCGTAACGATCTGAAACGAAGCCGGTGGCGGACGCGCGCACCCAAAGAGCGATCAATTCCATCTTCGGCAGGGCCTTGCTGTAAAAGAAGCCTTGCGCCGAACCGCATCCGTTCGCTGCGAGAAATGCTGCCTGCTCGGCGGTCTCAACACCTTCCGCCACCACGTCCTGCCCAAGACATTGTGCAATGGACAGAATCGCTTTGACCAATTCTTCGTTCCTTTTGTCCGAGCTATTTATGAATGACCGATCGATCTTCAGCGTGTCGATCGGGAAGCGGGCTAGATAGTTGAGCGCCGAGTAACCGGTGCCAAAATCATCGATAGCAATCGAAAATCCCATTTGACGCAGCTTAAGAAGCGTCTGCAGGGTCTCGCCCTTCCGATCGAGAAGCAGACTCTCCGTGATTTCGATTTCGATCCATTCCGCGCGGCAACCGGTTTCACCGAGGATTGCAGCGATCTCGTTTACCAACCGTGAGCATTGGAATTGCTTACCCGAAAGGTTGACTGCAATCTTGTGCAGGTGGTGGCAATCGGCGTTCAGCTCCTTCGCCGTCTTGCACGCTTCACGCAGCACCCATCGCCCGAGTTCAACGATCAGCCCGGTATCCTCAGCGACCGGAATGAATCGAACCGGCGGAATCATGCCCATCTCGGGATGAGGCCATCTCAACAACGCTTCCGATCCTATCATTACGCCGCTGTCCAGAAGCACCTTGGGCTGGTAGTGCAGCTCCAATTCTTCGCGCTCGATAGCGCGGCGCAATTCAGATTCCAACTGCATGCGCTCCTCCACGCCCACAGTCAAATCCTTCGAATAAAAGCGAAAACTGTTTCTCCCCGAGCGTTTGGCAAGATACATCGCAGAGTCGGCGTATTTCACCAGATCGTTGACATCTGTGCTGTCGTCGGGCGAGATCGCGATGCCTACACTGCATGACACGTAGACTTCCTTGCCATCCAATAGGAAAGATTCCTTGAATCTCTCGAGGATCGAGCACGCAACCCAATCGAGATCGTCGGTTGTCTGGATTTCCGGCAACAGAATCGCGAACTCGTCGCCGCCGAGACGCGCAACCGTGTCGAGATCGCGGACAGATTTCTTAAGCCGGGTAGCGACCTGGCAGAGTAGTTGATCACCCACAGGGTGACCCATCGTATCGTTCACGACTTTGAAATGGTCGATGTCAATCAGCATTACCCCTGTCCGCCGACGTTGAGACGACGCGTCACTGACGACCTTTTGCAATCGCTCGTTAAACAGCAAGCGGTTCGGCAAAGAAGTCACCGGATCGTAAAAGGCCATTTGCCTGATTTTTTCCCGCGAGGCGTTCAGTTCCGTGACATCGCGAGAGACCCCGAGGACTCCTGTAACCTCTCCCCCGGCGCCGAGGACCGCAAGTTTACGTGTTTCGAGAAGAATGGACTGACCGTTCTCCGGGGAAACCACCCAATTCTCGTCGATAAGTATGCCACCGGCTTCGATCGTGGCCTCATCAGATTTTCCGGAAATGTGAGCTCTCTCAGCCCCGAACAATTCAAGGTCCGTTTTTCCAACGACCTCCGCCTCCGATTTCCCGGTCAGCCGCTCAAATGCATGATTGCACAACAGGTGTACGCCATCGACATTCTTTACCCAAACCATGTCAGGAATGGTTTGCAGCACACTTAGCAATTGCGTCCGCACGGAGTTGATGGCGTCTTCCGCCTGCCTTCGTTCCGTGACATCACGCGAAAATGCCAGGAGCGTGGTGGCGGCGTCAGGATCGGCGCTTGGTCGTCTAGCCACCGACAACTCGAACCATCGGGTCTCGCCGTTTGGCAAGGATACGCTAATGCATCGACCGTAGGCAACTCCTTCACTGCTTGCAGTTCGAAGCGCCTCCATTGCAATAGCCGCTTGATCAGGCGCAAGAACTTGGTCGACCGTCCTACCCAGTAGCATTTCCCGCTGCTGGGCTAGTAGTTCGGGATTTCTGGTCCAGACCTGAAGATATCGCCCATCCTCGTCGACCTCAAACAGAACGTCTGGAATAGCGGTGACGATCCCTTGGGCTAGTTCGAGAGCGTTTTTGAGTTCCTGCTCCGCCAACTTGTGTTCGGTTATGTCGATGATAACGCCAATCAGACCCGCGGGCTCGTCGTCGTGACCTCTGAAAACTGCCTTGTTGCAGACAACATCCAGGATGGCGCCGTTTGCGAGAGCGATCTTACGCTCGGAGACTTGGGCTCCACCCCTTTCAAGAAGGCCTTTCTCTTCAATAGAATAAATTTCCGCCAGTTGCGTTGAACTGAGATCAAAATCTGTATTCCCGATGATCTCGTCGCGCGAGCGACCGAGGAGATCTTCGAAAACCTTGTTGCAACCGACATAGCGACCGTGCAGATCTTTGAAGAAAATTGGGAGGGGCAACACGCCGATCAATGCTTCAAGCAGCGCTCCTCGGTCGGCTGAGGTATCATGATGCAGCGCTTCGTCTCTCCGGCGATTGCGCCTTTTCTGAAAAAAGGAGCGTTGCCAAAGCGGTTGTAAAGTCGAATTCATCGTGAAGCTCCTTACCGAGGGCCAAGACAGATGCATCATCCATCCGATCAGGAATTCCGGGAACGCCACCCAAATCATTCGAGCAACAAATTGATGCAGATATGTCAGTAAGGCGTCGAACCGCGCGTCGGCCTGAGCCGGATAGTGCGGTCGGAAATGAACTTTGCTTTCACATTCGAAGCAACAACCTTCGCGGCAGCACGTAGATTGAAAGGCGCAATGAGTATGTTGTCCCGTTTGGCGAGAGGAGGGCCGGAGGAAGAATGCTACCGCGGAGCAAATATGTTCGTTGGAACCGGATCGCTTGTCTCATGTCTCCTGAGGCGACCCGGGCATTTCCCAATTTGAACTGTCATTCCTTAGCGCAGCCTACCTTGCACGAGAGCCGATCATGAAGGCACCGCATTCCACACAGACCCCGCATGCGATCTTCAATCGGCCGGCTTCCAGGAGAGCGGATCCGCTGGGTTATCGAAATATTTAGCAGCAGCGCTGGCAGACCACCAAGCTGTATTCTTCGGCTCGATCCAATCCTCAGAGTTAGGATCGCAATCAGCTGGCAAATCCGCCATTACATCCTCTATGGTACTGGGAATTGCTGGCCGCAGGATTGTCTGAATTTTGGGGCCCTGTCCCTCAAGAGTTCGCATCATTACGTCCCATACGAAACCCGCCTCAGAGCGCGGCGGCCAGAAATGAAAACTCTTGCTTACGAAGTCGGGGTTCCGTCGCCAGTAACAGGCTGCCGAAGCTTCGCCCCCTAGAACGATTGGGATCATGTCGCGCCCGGACTGGCGCACCGCGTTGATAACACCATTCTCAGCTCCCGACTGAACGATAATACCATCAATTCGACCGGGATTCGCTGCAAGGAATTTTTGCACCTCGGCCTGCGCGACCTTGTCTGTCCACTTCCCGTCGACATGACCTACGATCTTTATCTCGGGATAATACTCCAGAGCCTTCTTTGCGCCGACGTCAAAGCTGTCCGAGGAGGCAAAGCCGGAGATCCCCGAAACGAGAAGCACATTGCCACTTCCTTCGATTTCTTCAGCGAGCCACTTCGCCGCCTCAAACCCGCCTTGCATGTTGTTCTCAGTTGCGTTGACGGCGAACGGCGATGTTACGTAACCAGAGTACGAGAACACAGGCACTCCTTTTGAATACGCATACTCTATCGTAGGATTAAGCGCCGTGAGGTTCGAACAGCAGATAATAATTGCATCAACGCCGTCGTCTACCATCTGCCGCATCTGCCTGATCTGGACAGCGTCTTCAAGATTTGACTGGGTGACGATGAACTCGGAGACCAGCCCCGCTTTCTTGAAAGCTGGAACAATCTTGTTTGTGAACTCATCAAGAATACTCGCACGCCAAGAATTGTCAGCATATGTCGATGCGTACCCAATTTTCCACGGCGGTGCTCGCTGTGCCTTAAACGTGCGGAAGACAGATTCACCTGTAGGCAACTTTGGATCGAGCAACTCGTAGGTTTTTCGTTCCTCCCGCGGCAATTCCGTAAGGCCACCGGCGGCCGCTACAGAAGGGATCACCAAGCCGGTGATTAGAATAATGGCTCTTGTAATTTCACGTATGCGCACGGATTTGATACCTCTCGTGTCTCTGAGCATTGCAAAGCAGTTGATCTCTTGAAGGTTGATCGGCTCTAGGTGGGTTTTTTACAGTCAGACGGGCGGCGAAAGGGAGACCAAGAGCCTAAGGCCGGATTTCGCTTCCGTAAGCGGATTTCCCTTCAGTAGAACGCCGCTATCACAGTGGCCATCCGACGCGTGGCAGTCCCGTTCGATGCGTAGCTTACGCCACTAACCTAACCCGACGCGTCGACTTATCTTCGGTCAATTTGAATGAAGCGAGCCGCTCGCTGAGTTCGTTAGTCTGATCCGAGAGAGTCTTTGCCGCGGCATTTGTCTGCTCGGCCATGGCAGCGTTTTGTTGTGTTCCCTGGTCAAGTACATTGACGTTATTGTTGATCTCGGCGAGGGACGCCGCTTGCTCGCGGCTCGAATTGACGATTTGATCAATCCGATCGGAAATCTTCAAGATCGACGCCGTTATGTTGTGTAACGCCTCACCTGCTTTCCCCACGTAATCTGAGCCGATCGCCACCTCCGAAGAGGATTCCGAAATCAGGTGGCGAATCTCGCGGGCTGCAGCTGATGATTTCTGGGCAAGTTCGCGCACTTCCTGGGCTACGACTGCAAAACCCTTTCCGGCATCTCCAGCACGAGCCGCCTCGACACCAGCATTTAGTGCCAAAAGATTTGTCTGGAACGCAATCGTATCGATCAAACCAATGATTTGGCCGATCTTGTGGGACGCGTCTTCTATTCTGCCCATTGCGTTGATCGCATCGGTCACAATGGTTGCCGCACCCTCGGCGTGTTCTTTAACAACGGACACGAAAGCCTGGGTTTCATAGGCATTCTCGGATGATTTTCTGACCGTGACCGTCACCTGTTCGACGGCGGCCGCAGCCTCCTCCAGTGAGGCGGCTTGCAATTCAGTTCGCCGCGACAGATCATCTGAGGCTTTGAAAAGCTCGCTGGTTCCCCATTGAATTTGATTGGTATTCTCGTCGATATGAGACACTGTCTCTCTCAGGATCGAAAGCGAGTGATTGAAATCGCGCCTCAGCGGCTCAAGATTGGGATGGAATTGGCGGTCAATTTCTTGAGAGATGTCGCCACGCGCCAATCGAGATAACGCCTCTCCTAGAATGGTGACGGCAGTTGCGACCTCCTCCTCCATCTGAGCGCGTTCGCGTTCACGATCCATCCGCTCCTGTTCAACGGTTTTCCTATCGGCTTCCGTTCGTGTCTCGATGTCCATCTTCGAGACAGCATTTTCACGGAAAACCTCGAGTGCGCGAGCCATTTCACCTATTTCGTCTCTCCGGTCACGTCCGACAATCTGCGATCGAAGATCGCCCTTTGCCAGCTCTTGCATGCGCTTCGCGATCCGTTCGATCGGGGCGCGAAGTGTCGCCATCAGGCCGGCGCCAGCCGCCAAGGCTACCAAGACGCCGGACACTGTGGCGATAGTTGACAGCAAGCGGGCAAGATTGCTTTCATTGCGAGCATCGTTTTCCTGAGTTGCTGCAAAAGTTACGAGGTTTTTCCAGATCTCCTGACCGGTTTTGTCCGCCTCAGAATATTGCGCTTGGCGGGCTTCCGCTATCTTGACCAGCTTCTCTGTGTTCTCTTGGATAGAATCCACCTGGGCGAATAGATCTTCCTGCATTTTATCGAAGCCAGATATCGAGCTGGCAACGCCTCCAACTGCCACGGTGTCACGCGCCAATTTTGTAAGTTGCTCAACGAGGCGCTGCTGATTCTCTGCGTTGGCTGTACGGAACAGGTTATTGATTTCGATTTCGATCGAATCGGCGTCCTGGCCGATCGTTGTCGCCGTCGCAACAAGCATTTCGGAATCCGTCAACGCTTTATCCAACGCCCGGATCGCATTTGTTCCTTCAATCATGTGCTGGATCGCATCCACTCGCAGGTTCGTCGCAAAGCTCTGTAGGTCAGAGCCGGCAAGCCGTGTGGAAGGGTCGACAAATTCGGGGTTGGCGATTAGCTTGGCGATAGTCCTCTCAATTTTAGTAACGGCCTGCTCGTCAGCAGTCGAGACTACCCGCTTAACTGTTTTTAGCGACTTTTTGATCACAAGCCCTTGCTGGGCGACAGTCGGAGGCTGCTTCGCTCCGTCCGGCAAGCTCACCAAGTCTTCCGCCATGTGTTGCATAACTGATGCCGTATCGAGTGAGCGGGTAGCCTCCCGGAGCATGGTTTTCCCGGAGTTCTCCTGATTGCGTACTTGTGAGCGCACATCAACCGCAGCCAATTTAAGGGCGCCTCCGACCTCCTTGATCTTCGACAAGTTGGAAACAATGTCGCTGCGAACGGATTCCTCGTCATTATGCAAAGACCACATGCGGCCGATGCTGCCCGAGATAACGGACATTGCCGATACACTGTTTTCGAGCGCACCAGTTTCGCTCCCGCTACCTGCCGCCGCTTCCTGGAGCGACTGCATGGTTGCGCTCTGCCCGTTTAAACTTGTCAGCGCCTCATCTCGGTACTCCGTTGAGCTTTGCGCCAAAAAGCGGTTCATGCTTTCCGCGACACTTCGAAACCCGCTCAAGGTCTGAAGAACCTCATTTGAAAGCCGAAGACGAGACTGAAGCAAGCCAGTTGCTTTTAAGCCGACCCCACCAACTGCCGCCAATATCAGGATCAAGGGTACAAGTACCAATAACACCTTTGCTCTTATGGTAAAGGTGGATAACAGGCGATCGACGAACATACTTACCTCCAAAGGGCTCAAACGGTGCTGGGGCCTCGCTTTTGGAATAGTAATGTTTGAGCCTGAACGAACATGGATAAGAGTTTCACTAAAACAATCGAAACTTTTTTACGTGTTGTTAGGATTTGACCTCTTACCCATTGCGTCTTTCGAGAAACTTAACGGAAGGTTAATACCTGCAGATTTGCCGGATCAGAACGTGGGAGTGGATCTATCTGCACCGAGGATCGATCTCCAGCACGTTCCCTGTCAGCTTTCCGGACAGTTCCGAATTCGCCAGGAATTGCACGGCGTGGATCACTGTTCGAAGCACGTCATTTTCGCTTGAAGACGTAGAGTTCACATCGCTGGCGTGTACAGCATTTATCCTCAGCCCGGAACCGAAATATTGCCTAGCAATTGCGGAGGTAGTAGTGCGCAACGCCGCTTGAAGGACGGCTTCTGCTTCCAGCGAGGTCGTCTCTTCGAACCATGCGACGTCCACTACGGCAAGCTCCGCGCCCTGAAGTCGAGAGCTAAAGGCACCTGTAACTCTGATTAGATTGGATACGGCATCAAGCCCCAGATTCGCGCTGGATAGCGATCCCGTTACAGTTTGGGTTGTTTCATTTCTGCGGAAAACTATGTTCACCAGAACGTCGACCCGTCTCCAGCGCAAATACACCTGGTCAGCCATTGAGTTGACGTAAACGTCTCTGTTCGGGTTGACTTTGACCGGTAAAAAATTGTTTCCCTGGCCTTCAGCCAGGGAGGCGAAGTCGGCGGGATTGGCGTCGCCTACGGCGACCCGATAGCCTTTTTCTATAAATGAGCGCGCCAAACAAAGACCAACAGGATTTGACGCGCCTATCAAGACACAGACTTTTTCCCCAGGAGAAATGTTGGCGTCACTGTCACGTTCAACCAGTACCTCGGTCGATGGAGTATGACACGCCTTGTGAGTCAGAGACGCTTGTATCACGCGCCGGTCGCCGCTTCCGGCAGATTAAGAAGGTCGACAATTTGTGCATTTTTGGCCAAGTTTAGCACTTATAACTCCCGGTCCGTCGCTGCGTCTCCCGCGAACAAGCAATGCGCGGGCGATATAGTAAAATTTTTGTCCGACAATCTGTCAATTCCTTTTTTGCGATTTTCGGCGGACACATGTCGAGACCGGCGTCATTTTGAGGCCTCATGCACGCAATGCCGTAAGCATCGGTATTCCGACACCCGGTTGAGTTTGATGTGGTCTTTCCTGTTAGTCTTCTCTCGCCGCCACGTTCCGATTTGATCGCGCTTTTCGCGTTCGCGCGGCACAGACAACAGCACGCCTATGGCAGCACAAGCTGTTTGACCATCATCAGGTTTCGTCCTTAAGCTCTTCTTTTGCCCAATCAGACGCCCGGAGTCCGTACCCGCTAAGAAGAGCGCAAAGTCAACTCAATGCGACGAGGCGCGGCTTACGCATTGATATTTGCCGCGACCGCCTCGCTTAGTAGGCCAAAAGAACTCGTCGACGTCTTTGCGTCTCCGAGTGTTGAGCCTGGAGCGTGCCTCTCTTATACGTCATAACCGAAGTATGCTGATGCGCAGGTTAAGAGGACCAGCGTGTGGCGAAATCGTGGGGCCATCCTACAGCACAATCATTTTTCTCCGTGTCGACTCAACGGCCTCCAAGGTCGGTTGGCGTAGGTTCTCTCCCACTCATAGCACTCCCACCCTTCCCGTGACGGGCTGCGATCGAAAGCAGCCCGTCACCCCTCGCCTTGGGAGGCATCTTTAGATTGATTTGCCGTGCGGGAACTCCACTAGAACCGTGGCAGATTTCCCTGATGCTGCCTTGCCTTTGATCAGGAATAGCATTAACGTATATCAGACAATCTGTCAATCTGTTCGAGGCTTGTGGAAGCCAGTCATCGCATCATTAGAGGCTTCCCAACTGCAGCGCTGAAAAACTAGGAGGCCATCTCGAGCGGGAGAACGTGGATGTCGGTGCTGGTGATGATCCGCCATGACGAAAGCCTAGGGAATGAGAGATTCAACCGGCCTCCACAAAGGTCCGAATCGGTCATGTACGCGATCAAAATCGCTCGCACGCCATCCGGTCTCGAGCTTTGAAGGTTTGGAAAACTAGTCCCGGCATGTGCGAGTTGGTGTTCATAGATAGGTTTATATTGGATGACCGAAAGTTTGTTCAGCAAGCCCGATGAAGGGACCTTAGTGAAAGACAACTTTATCGAGGGCTCCGATCCCGAACGTCTTTTGCCTTTGATATCATCGCCCCTGGCGTCCTCTGACCTTGCTCAACACGACAGTAGATCGCTTAACTCTCGCTGCAGTCGAATTTCCCTTGATGGTTTTGGCGTTGCGGATGCCCATCATGAAGGGGCGTTCTCGGTCATGATAGATTCCCCAGTTGACGTCGTAACGGTCTTCCTGCCGGCGTCCGGGAATGCAGTCTTTCATTGGTCTGGGCAACAGGTAGAGTCGCCGCATGTTGCAAATGCTCCGCTGAATGCCCGACAAGATGGCATAAGATCTCAACTGTCATTGACGATCGATACGCAATCCTTGCGTGACAAGCTTTCTCGCATGCTCGATCGGACGATCAGCGGAAATCTGCAAATTCAGCCGACCCTTGATCTTGCATCGAGCGCGGGAACGCTCATGCGAGAACTAGCCCTGTCTGCCCATCGCGGCCTCAGTGCCGGGGGGGCTCTGCGACAATGCCCGTCGGCCTATAGCTCGCTCCTCGACGCGATAGAGTACCTTTTGATCGAAAGCTGTATGCATCGCTATACCGATGAACTTCGTCGTCCGTCTCCGTCTCCCACGCCTCGCCACGTGAAACGGGCAATGGAGTTTATGGAAGAGCATATGGCTCAACCCATTTCCCTTAACGATATCGCCGCTGCGGCCAAGGTCAGCGTGCGGACTTTGCAGCACGGCTTCCGACAATTTCGTAATACCAGCCCCACAATGCACCTCCGAGACTTGCGTATGTGCGCAGCTCGACAGGAACTGCTGCAAAACGGCGCTAAAATCAGCGTTTCGGAAATAGCGCTTAAGTGGGGCTTCACACACCTCGGCCGTTTTGCTGCAGAGTACAAGAGACGTTACGGCGAACTGCCATCTAAAACAGTGCATATGAGCGATGTTCTGCCGCATAGGCGATCTATGTGTGCTTCGCAGGCCTCTCCGCCCGAAAGCTGACCCGGAAATAGCCCTTCGCGATGGCGCTGTGGTTCGCAGCGCTCCACCGGGCTATACCATCGCTGCGCCCTTAATTTTTCGGTCTGTCGCCACAGACGGTCAGCAGCCGAGCGTACAGTGCTTCAAGGTGATTGGTGATTTGGATCATTTGCAGCCGCTCTTGCTCCAGGCGCTGCGACTGTGCATCTTCGTGGCTTTCTAAGTGGGTATCTGTCTTAGCCTGTTGCCCGAAATTGATTGCGATAACTTTGGACATCTTCGAACTCTCGTTGAATTTCGTTAATACTCCGCGTCTTGAAGGAAGACAGTCGCGGAAGGTGAAAAAGCAAAAGTCTGCTAGGCAGCTGCGATGCGTCCTGATTGGTGCCAAACCTTTGCTCAAAACTAAGGAAGCATTCCATCCCTTGTTCAAGCGGAGTGATTCCGTAGCTGAAGGTTGGGTCGAAGTCGCGCCTAAGTCCGAACCGGTTGGATCCGATCGCCGTTGATCGATAGAATGCCAGAGACCTGATCGACGACCGGGCCGATGATACCATCTGCTACCTCAACGACGACAATGGCGCTGTGGCTAGACCGATGGGATTGGTTATCTCGGCAGCAAGCTCTATCACCGGAATGACAGAACCGGCAGATCCCTGAACCGAGAACATGCGTTAGGGGCAGCGGCGTCGCCTCTGCTAACCCCCGGATTTCCGGGATCAACGTCGTCTTCATGCAGAACTGCTGGCTGCCAGATGGAAACCGATAATATCCTGCGGTGAATTATGACATGATTCATTAAAACTCTTCCCATTCCTTAGTCGCGACAGCGGCTGTAGTACGTCCGCCGAAGGCGCCGGCAAGCTTCTGGGAGAGGGCACGCGCTGGCGAGGCGGCCGGCTTACCGTTCTGGTGGGCAACACGCCGTACAACAGTCGAACCGTCGAGCCTGAAGCGCGCAATAAGCCGCGCCAGATTGGAAGCCTCATCCGCCAACCGGTTGGTGGCCGCCGTCGATTCTTCCACCATCGCCGCATTCTGCTGGGTCGTCTGATCCATCTGGTTGACCGCAGTGCTGACTTCCGCCAGCCCGGTCGATTGCTCTCGTGCCGCCGTCGAGATCGTATGAACGTGCTCGTTCACCTTGATCACGTGGCCTCGGATTAGACCAAGGGCATCGCCTGTGGCCGTTACCAGCCTGACCCCAGTTTTGACCTCGTCGCCGGACCGGTTGATCAGCGCCTTGATATCCTTGGCGGCAGTGGCGGAGCGCTGTGCCAGTTCACGCACCTCCTGAGCCACAACGGCGAAACCCTTTCCAGCGTCACCCGCACGCGCCGCCTCGACGCCGGCGTTAAGGGCCAAAAGATTGGTCTGGAAGGCGATCTCGTCAATGACGTTAATGATCTGGCCGATTTCATCCGAGGCCTGCTCGATGCGGCCCATGGCGGCGACCGCGTCTTTGACAACCGCGCTCGACTGCTCGGTGCTTCTGCGTGCCTCATCGACCATATGGCTGGCTTCCGTGGCTCTTTCTGTCGAGCTTTTTACCGCCACCGTGATTTCCTCAAGCGCCGAAGAGGTCTCCTCCAGGGCCGCGGCTTGCTGTTCCGTGCGCTTTGAAAGGTCGCCTGAGGCGATGCGCATCTCGCCGGCTCCGCCGTTGATCGTGTCGACGGCGGAGCGAACCTCGCCTAATACGGATCGAAGGGCTGCCATGGTGGCGTTGACATTACTCTTCAGTTCACCAAAGGCTCCCTGAAACTCGCCGCACATGTTTTCCGTCAGATCCCCATCGGCAAGCGCTGAGATAACTCGGCGAGTTTCGGCGATGCCCCGGTCAACAGAGGTGACCAGCTCGTTGACGCTTCCTGCAAAACGGTCGAGAGCCGCATCGCCGTATTTCTTGGTGATGCGATGGGTGAAGTCACCGGCTACGGCGGCTGACACCACCTCGGCAATGCTCGACTGCAAGTCGGCGCTCTTGGCCTGCAACGCGGCCTCCTGCGCGTTCAGATCGCGGGCCTTGATGCTGTTTTGCTTGAATACCTCAACGGCTCTCGACATCTTGCCGATTTCGTCGGCGCGCATTGCGAAAGGAACCTCAGTGTCGAGATTACCATCTGCCAGTACGCCCATCGTGGTAGTCAACCGCGAGATCGGATCGGTAATCTTCCGGATGCAGTAAAGCAGGGCTATAATGCCCGTCGTAGTTGCCAGCGCCATGGCAAGAATGGTGACCAAAACCGTCGATGAAACGGCGCCCATCGTGTTTCCGACGGCCGCGACTCCACCACGCTTGTTAACTGCGACATCCTGGTCAAGGAGCGCTCCGCTATCATTATACAGTTTCGTCGTGGCGTCACTCGTTAGAAGAGCAAATGCTTCATCCTTCTTGCCTGCCTGCATTAGTTTAACAATCCGCTCGCCATCCTCCTGATATTGCGTCCACAAAGCGGAGAACGCGTCATAGGCCTGACGCTCCTCGCCGGATGTCACCATCGGCTCATATTCACCACGGGCATTCGCGAGATCCTCCATCTTCTGGCGGAAGGTGGTGATATTATGCGCAAGGCTCGTCGAATCTGATGAGTTTGTCACCAGCCTGAACTGCAGGATGCGGTAGTCCCCGGTGATCGTATTGATCCGATTTATCACATCGATCGATGGCAGCCAGTTGCTGGCAACTTCGGATATATTGCTCCTAATGGACAGCAGCTTGACGATACTCACGATGCCCTGGCCCGCCGCGAGAAGAGAGAGCAGAACAAATATCAAAGATAAAGCGAGTCTAATGGACTTGGGCATAAAGGCAAACCTTTTAGGTGAGGTGGACGATCGACTTGTCTACTCAAATCTTCCAATTGCCGTTTCATTCATTCGAACGGCAGATCAATCTTGTGGGTCTGTGACATAGCTGAGAATACCTATTGGTTGCGTTGGTTAATGAAGCCTTTCCTGCCCGTCTCGAATGCAAAAAGACGACGTTTTAAGGATAGTCAGGCGTCCAATGGATCGTCCGCGCTTACAAGGAGGATGCAGCCGGCAAAATTTTATTTGGCGCCGTTCGAAGAGCATCATCGTTTTCAGCAACCGAGTTTCGCCCCGCCACGAGCGACCTAGAGCAAGTCCTGCGATCGATGAATCGATTGTGATGTGACGGCGTCCATCGAAGCTGATTCAACTCCACAGAGAAGAGGTGGATGATGGGACAGGCCCTGAGCGATGATCTTCGAATACGGGTTTTGAAAGCGTCTGCGGCGGGCATGTCGGCTCGACAGGCTGCGGCTCGTTTCGGAGTTGGGATTTCGACGGCGATCCGCTGGATTGCAAGAGCGAAAGAGGGTGAGCTGACTGCTCGGCCACAGGGCTGGAGACGACCTTCGGCAGTGGATGCACACGAGGAATTCGTTGTCGCGTTGATCAACGAGCGTAGGGATGTGACGCTCGATGAGATGGTTGAGCGCTTGTCCGTCGAGCGGCAGGTGAAGATCAGCCGCAGCGCACTTGGCGCTTGGCTTCGAAGCCGTGGGTGGACCTTTAAAAAAGACCGCACACGCACTGGAGCAGGACCGACCGGACGTCCTGAAGCGCCGGCGCGCCTGGTTCGATGGTCAATTGGACCTCGATCCGGAGAAACTGATCTTCATCGACGAAAGTGTGCTGCAGAGGCACGGAAGGAGTTCAGTGTGAGCTAACCCCGTAACGTGAAGCTGCGTGAATGATGGAGGATGGCCCTCCGGGATCGGCTTTCAGGAGCGGGTCTCAAACCAGTCCGAGCTGCTGCGGTAAAGAGCCGTGGTGGTGAGCGCCGGATGAAAAGTTCGGACGAGATCCGAGCAGGTGCGTGTCCGAAGACGAACGAAAGTGAACCCTCCGAAGACGCGCCGTTATGAATATAAGCGTCGTCGAAACCAGGACTGTTTCGTCATCCTGGGACAAGTCCGCCGGGTGCCTGATGATTGGGCGGGCGGCGACCGGCGTAGAGGGGGCGTGAGTTGGACACAGGCTTTCACCCGGAACTGCAGGAACCAGGCTCCTGATGCCAAGGGAGAAGCCCAAGCGGAGAAACCGTAAGGCGAGAGTACCGATGCAGGAGACTGGGGCGGACCGATCCGTATGAGCGTTGAGGGCCCTGTAATGGGGCCGGAGCAAAGGGATCGGATCAGGTGGTCGTATTGTTTGGAACAACTGGAAACAGGATGACTTCGATAGGTACGACAGACAAGCCGTTTCGGATTGAGAAGCGGCAAGTGTACGAAGCTTACAAAGCGGTCAAAGCCAACCGTGGTGCAGCCGGGTGGACGGTGAGACCCTGGAGATGTTTGACAAAGACCTTGCGAGAAATCTCTACAAGATCTGGAACCGGCGGTCAGTGATCGGATCGCGCAGATGGTGGTCAAGCAGATGATTGATCCGGAATCCGACATCAAAGCTGTTCGACAATCTTCCGCATGATCTCTTGCTGAAGACGGTCAGAAAAGACGTTAAATGCAACTGGGCTCTGCTCTACATCGAAAGATGGTTGACCGCGCCTATGGAAAAGAACGGAGAAGTCATTGAGCGGATGCGTGGTACCCCGCAAGGGGGCGTGGTCAGCCCGATCCTATCGAATCTCTTCCTGCATTACGCGTTTGACGTCTGGATGACCCGGACGCATCCGGATCTACCATAAAGGCCTGGCGCCGGCGAAGATCGGCGGCTACGTCAAACCGACACTGAGGGTGCGGCCGCCGACAACTACACCTTGACGCGTCGCTGGTTGACGCGAATGGCTTTCGCTTGACCCTCCACGCTGGCACGTGCAGCATCGTCGGCCTGATCGATTTCAGGACGAACGCGTGCATCGATCGGGTGGTGATCATGCTCCTGCTCAGGACTCCGATACGTTGAAACGACAACGCCACGGAGCAACAGCTCGTTCATGTCGTGTTACCTCTTCGAAGGCTACAAGCTATCTGGGAAAGACTTACCTTGTAGGGCATTGGCGGAAGGATCGACAATCGAAAAGACAGGCAGAAATCTCGTCTGCAAGGCCGGCCCCAGAAGGGGTCGGAAGGGAAGATCCGTAGGACAGCTCCCGCGAAACCTCTAGAAAAGTCCAGCCTTTTGAGACCTCGCAACCGGCGGAGAGGATGTTGCTGTCCTGCCTCTATTCAACAGACCTCTCCCCCTTTAAGTTCAGTCGGCGAGCGACCCTTGGGCGATCGCTATGCGCCGATCCCGCCCATGCAGACGTATTTCATGGATAAGAAGTCATCCATTCCGTACTTTGAGCCCTCTCGGCCGAAGCCGGATTGCTTGACGCCGCCGAATGGCGCTAATTCGGTGGAAATCAGACCCGTGTTCACGCCAACCATGCCGTATTCCAGCGCCTCTGTGACCTTCCAAACGTTCCTGAGGTCGTTGGCGAAAAAGTAGGCTGCCAAGCCGAATTCCGTATCGTTCGCGAGTTCGATGACTTCCTCGACAGTATCGAACTTGAACACCGGAGCCAGAGGCGCGAAGGTTTCCTCACGCGCAACCTTCATATCCTTTGTGGCACCCGAGAGAAGCGTTGGTTGGACGAACGTGCCTCCGCGAGCATCGCGGTCACCACCAACCACGACAGTCGCACCCTTGGTCACAGCGTCATCGATATGACCATAGAGCTTTGCTACCGCTTCATCGTTGATCAACGGGCCGATCGTCGCCCCGCTCTCAAACCCGTCAAGAACCTGCAAGGCACTCACGCGCATTGCCAGCTTCTCGACGAACCTGTCATGGATCCCGCTCTGTACGTAAATACGGTTCGCGCACACGCAGGTTTGACCCGCGTTACGAAACTTAGAAAGCATAGCCCCCTCGACCGCCTGGTCGAGATCTGCATCGTCGAAAACGATAAACGGCGCATTGCCGCCGAGTTCCAGGCTCAGCTTCATGATCTTCTGGGCGCCTTGCGCCATCAAGAT
This sequence comes from Rhizobium sophoriradicis, assembly GCF_025200795.1. Classification (NCBI taxonomy): domain Bacteria; kingdom Pseudomonadati; phylum Pseudomonadota; class Alphaproteobacteria; order Hyphomicrobiales; family Rhizobiaceae; genus Rhizobium; species Rhizobium sophoriradicis. Next base: position 117,240 of record NZ_CP104156.1, on the reverse strand, counting down.
ACGGCCAACTTCGGTCGAACCGGTGAAGGTCAGTTTCTTGACGACCGGGTTGGAGCAGACCTCCTCGCCAAACATTCTTGCATTATCCGTCGGGAGGACGCTGAACAAGCCATCGGGTATTCCGGCACGCTCCGCGAGGATCGCCAATGCAAGCGCCGATAACGGAGTCTCGGCAGCAGGCTTGAATACGATCGCGCAGCCGGACGCGAGCGCCGGCGCGATCTTGCGGCACACCATCGCCGACGGAAAGTTCCAAGGAGCGATGGCGGCCACAACGCCAACCGGCTGCTTGATGACAAGCAGTCGCTTGTCGGCCTGGTGACCTGGAATGGTGTCACCATAGACACGCTTGGCTTCCTCACCGAACCATTCGATGTAGGAAGCGCCGTAAGCAATCTCGCCACGCGCTTCCGCCAGTGGCTTGCCCATTTCCGATGTCAGAATTACGGCCAGGTCTTCAGCGTTAGCTACCACCTCTTCGTAGAACTTCCGCATGATCAGCGAGCGTTCCTTCGCCGAAACCTTAGCCCACTTCTTCTGTGCAGCCTTTGCAGCATCGATAGAGGCTCGCACTTCAGCAAGGCCAGCGCTAGGCAAAGAGGCAAGGACGTCCATCGTGGAGGGGTTTAGCACGTTGATGCGTGTGCCGTTTACCCCTTCGCTCGACCACTTTCCTCCAACCAGCATCTGCTCGCGAACGAGAGTCTGGTCCTTTAAACGGCCTAGCAGGGTGCTGGAGATTGCCATGGATCTTCCTTTCTATGCATTGATCATATCTGATTTCGAATGTGTGGTGACCGTGCGTATATCGCGACCATCGGAACGATGAGCAGACCGACGACAGCCTGCTGCGCCGGAAAGTTCAGTCCGAGGCCAACTAGAAGCGAGGTCAGTACAGTCAGGACAAGAACACCGAGCACTGTCGCGCCATAGCCGCCCGCCCCACCAAGAAGCGACGTCCCTCCAATCACCACCGCTGCTACGGTGGTGAAAAGATAAGGGTCGCCCACGCCGACGAAGCCACCACCGGAAAACCCTAGTAGCAGCATGCCCGTGATTGCAGACATGGCACCGCTGACGCTATGGATGACGGTCCAGACCTTGAATTCGGAGATTCCGAGGCGGGCGGCCGCCGTCCGGCTTCCGCCGACGGCGTAAATGCTGCGGCCAAACCAGGTGTTGTACATGAACCATCCAAGCGCGATGGCGACGATAGCCCAGATCACGATGACCGGAGGCAGCGACAGGCCGAAAAACTTTCCGTTGAACGCCGAAATGTTCCTCAGCCATTCGGGTACCGGAGCAAACACTGTACCACCAAACGCCGAGCCGAGTGAGGTGTAGATCTGGACCGCACCGACGGCCGCGAAGCCAACTCCGAGCGACATGATCAGCGCTTGCCCTTGGAGACGGAAGCTCAGGGCGCCATTGGCGGCCCCGACAAGCGCACCGAGGAGCATGACAACCAGCATCGCGAGGGGAGCGGGAATACCTGCGACCATAAGGCTGGGAAGGAGGATGTTCGCGCCTCCAATAATATATGGTATCGAAAGATCGAGCGCACCGACCAGAGCGCACAGGGTCTGGCCAATGGAGGCAAGCCCCAGAAACGCTGCGAGAAGAAGGATTGAACGCGCGTTTTGGGATGATACGAAGCCGGGGACCAGCAATGCACCGAGTGCTAAGAGAGAGGCCAGAAGAACAAAGCCAATGACGATGCTCCGATGAGCCTTGAGCGGGTTAGACTTCTGAGCCGATTTGATTTCGGAATTCATAACTGTCGCGACCATTATCTTGCTCCTTACACAACCGCGCGGCGACTGATGACAAAGACGTTCACGAGAAGTGATCCGACGAGGATTAAGCCGAATGCCATCTGGGTAACGAACCCCGAAACCGTGCCGAAGTTGAAGGTGGAGAGGAGATAGGAGATGAGGAACATGTTGATCGCGCCAAGCGTAGATCCAAGTGCTCCACCACGACCACCGGAGAGGCTCGCACCTCCGAGAACCAGGGCCGTAACAGCCTGAAGGGTGTAGGTGCTGCCCTGCGTCGGATCACCAGAGGAGATCAGCGCCGTGTAGCTGAGGGCGGCAAGTCCAGCGAATGCTCCACCAACAACGTGGGCGATGATGCGGACTGCGTCCACTCGAACGCCGCTCGTATACGCCATGCGCTCATCCGCACCCGTCATGCGAAGGTTGCGGTAAAACATAGTCCCCCTGAGAAGGAGCCATAATGCATACGCTGCAACCAGCAACAGCAAAACAGGTGACATGATGTCGGTCCCCGCCCCCCAGCTAAGCATCCAGTCGGGCGCGACTCCACCCGGTCGGGACATCACCATCAGGTTCAACCCGGAGAGGACAAGAAAACCCGACAGCGTAACGATTATCGGAGCGACACGCACATAAATGATAACCAGCGCCTGGAGTAGCTGGAATGCCGCTCCCAGGCCGACTGCCCATACTATCACTGCGATAGGGTTGGTAATTCCGTTACCCACAAGCCAGGTAATAAGGGTAACGTTGATGAACCCCATCAAGGGGCCAACTGAAAGGTCCACTGCTCCACGACCCGCCATGACAATGGGGGTGAGGGCAAGCGCCGTTAGAATCAAGGGCGTGGCGACAAGGATTGCACCTGCGAGGCCGTTGTTCGTGAATAGCCCGTGTCCGCGTAGGGCAACGGCGACCAAAAGGACAATGAATAGGCCGGCCGGCACGAAGAGGGAACGGTCCTGGGTGATTTGACGGAATGCGATTCCAGACATCATGCAGTCCTTTCCAGATCGAACTCGATGGAGGCGTTTGGCGATTTTCCAAACATTGCGGCCAAGATTGGCTCTTCCGCTATGTCCTCGCCTGCTAGCGACCGGAAAAGCCTTCCAGCAAAGAAGACGTCGACGCGGTCCGCAAAGCCGATGAACTCTTCAATTTCGCTTGATAGATAAATCACGCTGCCACCCTTCTCCGTGAACAGGCGCAGTTCGCGGTAGAGATCGCGCTTCGTTCCGAGGTCGACACCGCGAGCGGGATCGTTAAGGACGATGACGGACGGTTCGTTTGCAAAGGCACGGCCGATCAAAACTTTTTGCTGATTTCCGCCCGACAGTGAGGTGATCTTGTTCGCCGGACTTCCAATCTTAATCCGGAGCCGATCCACCTCGCGTTTGAACATGGGTTTGAGGCCGGCCTTATTGATTATACCAAGAGGACCGAGGTTCTTGCGATAGACGCCGATGGCAAGATTTTCGAAGATGCTCTGCTGAGGGAAGATACCTTCACGCTTGCGGTCGCCGGAAATATACGAGATTCCTGCTTTGGTAGCGTCTTCGAGCGATGCGACCTTTTTCATTCTCTCGGTGCTGGATGACCAGACTTGGACATTACCACCAAAAGGCTGGATGATACCCGCAACGGCGCGTACGAAAGCGTCCTGCCCCTGCCCGTCGAGTCCTGCAACACCGATGATCGCTCCTTTCGGTAGATCGAAATCGAAGGGCGCTGCCGCGCTGTGAGTAACGAGGTCTCTTACCGCTACCACGGCCGGCGCGGCGGCGCCTACTTGCTTTGATTCGTACGCCTTCGCGTCGCTTGCGTTTCGGTCCGCGGGCGTCATCATTGAAAGCAGGTTCTCTTCAGTTATTTCATGCTTCTCGAGCGTACCAATGGTGACGCCGTCGCGAAGGATCGTGGCTCGATCGGCGATGCGGACAAGTTCAGCGATCCGATGCGTTACGATCAGCACGGTCGCACCTTCCCTACGGAGACGATCAATTTCCTCGTGGAGGCGGATCGTGGAATCGAGGTCTAATGCCGCAGACGATTCATCGAGGATGAGGACCTTCGGCCTGCGCAAGACCGCTCGCGCAATAACTATCCATTGCTTGACGCTCAGAGGCAATGCCCCAACGTTCTGATCGAGATCCACGGGCTTGCCGACGAGGCGTTTCAGGATCTCCTCAGCCTCGGTACGCCGACCACTGCCGCCCTGCGAGCGGAAGATGCCGTCGCGCCCGACATACAGGTTTTCCAATACACTGGCCTCGTCGGCCACCAGCACTTCCTGGAAGATCGTTGTCAGCCCGATGCGCTTGGCGTCAGTCGGAGTCGAAATCTCTTCTCCAAGGACCGAAACGCTCCCGGAATCTGGGTGCAACACTCCAGACATGATCTTCGCCATCGTGCTTTTGCCACTTCCATTCTCTCCGACGATGGCGTGCACTTCTCCGGCCCGGGCTTCAAAATCACACTTCTTTAAGGCCTTAGTCTCGCCGAAAGACTTGGCAACATTGATCAACTTGATCGTAGTTTGGTTTTGCATCGGAGATCCTCTAATCCCAACGGCCGCGCGAGGCGGTCCTCCCACAAGAGAAACTTCTGTCCGGTGGCAAGACCCACCGGGCAGAACAGTTTCACTTCGACACAGGCTTCCAGGGATCAGCCGGGCGTTCGAAGTAGTCTGCAGCAATCGCAGCAGGAAACCACCCGTCCGCCTTGGGCTCCACGAAGTCTGTCGAGTTCAAGTCGCAATCTTCTGGTATCGCCGCGCGGACTTCATCGATGGTGTAAGGCAAGACGGGTCGAAGGAAGGACTGAACCTTAGGGCCTTGTCCCTCCAATGTGCGGAGCATGATCTCCCACATCTGTTGCATCTCGCGACGCGGCGGCCAAATATGGAAACTCCTGTCCACAAACTCGGGGTTCTTGCGCCAGTAGCACGCGGCGGAAGCTTCCCCCCCGAGAGTAATCGGGATCATGTCTCGACCTGACTGCAGCATTGCGTTGAGAACGCCGTTCTCTTGGGCCCCCTGCGTGAGGATCCCATCAATCTTCGTCGGGTTCGTCGCAAGAAACTTCTGAACTTCGACCTGGGCCACCTGGTCGGTCCACTTCCCTGCAACTTCACCGACGATCTTTATGTCGGGGTACTTAGCAAGTGCTTCCTTAGCCGCTTTGTCAAAGCTGTCCGAAGAAGCGAAACCGGGAATACCAGAAACGAGAAGGATATTGCCCTTCTTTCCTATTTTTTCCGCCAGCCACGTCGCCATCTCGGCACCGCCCTGCGCGTGATTGGCCGCGCCATTGATGGCGTATGGCGACGTCACGTAGCCCGAAAATGAGAACACCGGCACACCGGCTTTGTAGGCATATTCGATCGTCTGATTAAGAGCCGTGACGTTCGAGCAGCAGATGATGATTGCATCGACGCCTTCGTCCACCATTTGACGCATCTGCTGGATCTGAACGGCGTCTTTAAGATCCGACTGGGTGACCACGACATCAGACACCAGGCCCGCAGCCTTTGATCGCGGTAAAAGATCGCTCATGACCGCATCGAGAGCTGCGGCTCGCCAGGTGTTGCCAGCGTAGCTGCTTGCATAGCCGATCTTCCACGGAGGACCCTTTTTGGGCTTGAAGTCTTTGTAGGCGCTCGCCCCCAATGGAATCTGCGGATCTACAGTTTCATAGATCTTCTTTTCTGTAGCCGGTAGCTGATCGACACCATCCGCGTAAGCGGTTGTCGCCAGGGCGCTAACCGAGATCAGCGCCCCAAGTGTGACATTCAGAATGCACCTCATTGAAGTTCTCCTCCCGAGAAAAGGATCAGGCAACCTTAGACCGGGCTGCTGATGACTGTTGGATCTCCTCAAGAATCGGCAACAGATACTTCCGGAACTCGCTATAGTCCTCAGTAACGGGAAAATGTCCGAGCTTTTCCATTGTCCAAAACTTGGAGCCTTTGACCAGGTCTGCAGCAATCTTGGTATCGGCCGGGGACGTGTTTGGATCGTATTCGCCCGTGAGGAAGTATAGCATACATTTCGACGTATCGATTTTGCTGGCTTCTTCTGGCGACACATCGTGGTCGTAGTAGTAGTAATAAAGATCACCCGCGAAGATTCCCGGTCCACCGCAGCTGTATTCCCACTGGATTTCACGGACATTCGCTTCTGGCGAGTACGGTGAGATATTCAGCATCATCGCCGCACCGATGGAGGTGCGATTGACGTTTGGATTGTCGAACTCCCTGCGGATGCCAGCCATACCGACGTCGACGTACTCCGCCGCCGAGCGCAACGCACCTTCGACCGAGATCGTGGCGCGGAAGTTGTCCGGATAGTTCGATGCCAGGTCGATCGCGAGATGGCCGCCCATGGAGCTGCCCAAATAAACGGGGCGGTCTAGGTCGAGCGCTTTTGAGAGTTCGAGCTGGAAGTCCATCATGAACTTCTTGGTCATGTTGTATTCCTTCTCCCACCAGCGAACGCCGTAGGGGGGAAGGGACTTGCCGTGATACGGCAGATCGAACGCGATGACGCGAAAATTTTTCGTCACGTCGGAATCGCAAAGCATATGACGGTATTGGCGACCGTCGGACCCTGCCGTATGACCGACGAGAAGCGGAATCCCCTGGCCCGCTTCTTCGTAATAGACGCGGTACTCGATACCTTCTACGGTGAGATAGAGATAACGGCCGATAATGGGGTCAAACTTGGTCATGCTGCTGCTCCTTCAGAACGGGCATTGCGCATCAGGGTGGTCATGCGGTTGAGAGCAGGCAGATACGCGAAGGTTTCGTTGTTACTGCTAAGGTAGAGGCCATGCTTGATGTTTGATGACTGCAAGCACTGATAAAACGGCAAGGGTTTGTGCTGAAGCAGCGCCTCCCACTGTGAACCGGTCCCGCGTATGACGATAGTGCACTTGTCGTCGTCGTATTCGGCCTCTTCCACCTTTAGCAACGTACCGTCCTCGAAATGAAGCGCTACACTGCGGGTAGGGAAATCGCATTTTAATATACCGTTAAGATAACGAGTTTCGCGCTTGAACTCGAAATCCTCCCGCACGAATTCTATGAATTTCTTGAGATCTATCGCCATTTTAGGCTCCTCCCTTGTTGATAAGCGCTGAGAACTCCGCGCATGTTGTACATGCCCCCTCACGGGACAGCACATTCTCAAATGCCCATTTCGGTGAATACTTCCTGGGCATGCCTGAAACTGTCGATGCCTGCTGGCACACCAACGTAGATAGCCACCTGAAGGAAGATCTCCTGGATCTCCTGTTTCGTAACACCGTTGTTGATGGCGCCGCGGATGTGGCCTCTGAGCTCGTGCGGTCGGTTTAAAACCGCTATCATTCCAAGGTTGAGGATCGATCGAGCGCGACGGTCGAGGCCAGGTCGGTTCCAGATATTGTCCCAACAATACTCGGTGACGAGTTCCTGCATCGGCCAGGTGAAGTCGGTCGCCTTTCCGAGGGCCGCATCAACGTAAGCGTCCCCCATCACCTGCCGACGAGTAGCAAGTCCGCGCTTGAACTGCTCCGATGGAGCTGTTCGCTCGCCGGCCTTAGACCCCTTATCTTTCCTGTCCAAAGTGGCCATTGGGTTTCGCTCCCTTCATCATATTTGACAGATTATCAGACAATTTTCAACTGTCAGTTTGGCGTAGTTTTTCGCGGTCAGGCCTGATCTTTCACGAACTGCGCAATTTTCGTATGGTCGACATCGGGGCCTAAAGCATGCCGAGCAGCATCCCAGGCATCAGCGGTACCGGCCAATGTCGGCAGCTGGAGATTGAGCGCCTTCGACAAGTCCGCTGCAATCCTAATGTCTTTCGCCATAAGCCCCAAAGCAAAACCAGAGCCAAAAGTCTCCGAGAGGATGAACTGCTTCATCTTCACTTCTGTTGCGTTGTTCTTGCCAGACGACGAGTTGAGAATATCGACGATCGTTCTAGGATCGAGACCAAACGTTCGGCCAAGAAGAACGCCTTCGATAGCTGCCAGAACCCCGGCTCCCGATACGAAATTGTTGATGGCTTTCATGGCGTGCCCTGAGCCGATCGGGCCTGTCCTAAAAATCTGGCCGCCCATGGCGCACAGGATGGGATCAGCTTGATCGATATCGTCAGAAGCACCGCCTGCCATGATAGTAAGAGAGCCTTCGACGGCTCGCTTCACTCCGCCTGACACGGGAGCATCGACCAGCCGCAAGCCCTTCTGATGCAAGCGCTCTGCGAGCTCACGAGTATCATTGGGCGCCGATGAGCTCATGTCGATGACAAGCGCGTCAGCACTCAGGGATTGCCAGGCCCCATCCTTGAAGAGCGCGTCTTGAACAACCTTGCCGTTGGGAAGCATGGTAACCGCAACATCGGCCCCATTGAATGCTTCCGCTACCGTCTCTGCCGGAACGCCGCCGACGGCCGCGAACCTTTCCCTAGCCTCGGCCGATAGATCAAAGCCAGTGACTTCGAATTGAGCCGACAACAGATGTTGTGCCATCGGCCCGCCCATTGCGCCGAGACCAATAAAGGCGACGCGCAGATTTTTTCGTGGTGACAACGTCCCGCTCCCGAATGTGAGGCAAGCACAATCAGCTACCTCCGTTAGTGAGGAGTAGTTAACGACCTATCAGACAATCTGTCAATCGGAAAATTCATGCTTGGGCCGGCGCGCCCTCGCTACGACGCCAATTTTGCCGTCGCTTCTTCAATCACCTCACTTAAAATGACGTGCAAGCAGCACCCATCTTATCGTCCGATGGACACCAGAGAGGTTGTTGCGTTGTCAAAAGCACCGTGCCTGAAGGATTTAATTACACCCGGCCACCTCCAGCATCAGACAATCTGTCAATTTTCGGAAAATCTTATGGCATCAGCCTGAGGTGTTGTTGCGCAGGTACTCGAGTGCGACTTTCGCAGCCATATCAATGTGGTGCTTACAAGCGGCCGCAGCCCTGGGTCCGTTGCGATTTTGGATCGCTTCGGCAATCTCTTTGATTTCTGCAATGCTATGTTTGAGGCGCCCCGGTTGTGTCATCGAAGTCATGCGCAGAAGATTGATCCGGTTGTGCAGCGATGTTAGCATTTGCCTGACGAAGACGTTTTTGCTGCCATCCATCAAGCAGTCATAGAAGGCGTTTTTGGCAGCGATGAGCCTGTGTCCCACGCCGCTTTCCGCCGACGCTTCGAATTCTCTAACGGCATCTTGCAAAGTGGCAATATCTTCCGCCGTTCCATTTTCGGCGAACTGCTGACCAGCAAACCCCTCGAGCAGCGCGCGGACGGTGTAGAGCTGAGCGGCCTCCTCATAGGTTATGATACTGACAACTGGACCCTTGTGGGGGAAGCTTGTGATCAATCCCTCTGCCTCAAGCTGCCGAAGCGCTTCACGGACGGACGTGCGACCCACGCCGATCATTTCGCAAAGCTCGCGCTCGACGAGCCTTTGCCCCGGCTTGAACTTGCCCGTCGCAATAGCCTGTCTGAGCCTTTCTTCGACTTGCACTCGAAGAGAGGCATTTTGCCGAGCGACCTGCAGCTCCACATCTACCATGATCAATGTCCTACGTAGCACTAATGAATTTGAGCTAAATATATGGCTGCTTCGCGGGGAACTTTCAATCAGATTGTCTGATGAGCGGTCATTAGCAACTATTCTCGAGGATTGAGCCCGCTGTGTAGAGGTCGGCTTCCCGATCCATGAGGAACCGATCGGTTGGCGCGCCATAAGTGGAAATTCTAGTCCAAATGGCCTAGTTCAATTGGTGTCCTGATGGCCGACAATGTCCGCCCGCCGATTTCTCAAAACCAGCCACGTTGCGACCCTGATCGACGAGGTGTCCACGGTCACCGACACCACCGCATCTTCCAGGAGCACCCGTTCGACTAACGGCCGGGTGCAGCTTGGCAATCGGCAAAAGCCGCATCAGCAGACGATAGTGGTTCCGATCGCGCCTCCGGTCCGGAGGCGGCATCGATCTTGAGCGCCTCAAGATCCGCCATCTTTCTTCGCCTGCCAGCCTGGCTCGTACTTGCGCTATCCGCAATTCCCATTCTAACCACTTTTCTCTCTGACCATCTCTCTTGAAAAATTGTAACCTTCGTGCTACATATCTAGTGCAATCTGTAGTGCGAAGGTGACAAATTCCGACACCTCACAACCCTCCGGGTGCGGCGCGCGTTGCGCAAACTGGGCGCAGACATCCACGTCGACGTCGCCGCCTGCCTATGGCGGTAGTAGCCGAACGTGCCTTCACCTCACGCTCAACGCTTCAAAAGATCGAGGCCGGCGACACCAATGTCAGCATCGGCATCTATGCAGGCGTCCTCCAGGCACTCGGCCTGCTAGATGGGCTGAGCCAAGTCGCCGACATCGGTGACGACAGCGTCGGCCAGTCTCTGGCCAATGCAGAGTTGCCCAAGCACGCTCACCCAAGGCGATCACCGGGATCGTCACGCGATGGCTGATTTCGAAGTTCATCTCGACCTTCACGGCCGCACACGTCCCATCTGGCCCGGAGCAATCGCGCCCGTGGTGCCGAAACAATCGTGTTTGAGTATGATCGTGCCTGGCTCGAGGACCCGGGCCGCTTCTCGCTGCAGCCCGCTCTAGCTCTGAGCTGGGGAGAAAAATCACGGCTTTCTGTGGCTCAATAAAGCCAGCTGGTCGTTGTCCCCTGCCTATGACCTCAATCCAGTGCCTACGGATGTCAAGGCGCGCGCGCTGACGACAAACATTGATCTTGATGAAGGCACCTGCTCCCTTGACCTGCTGGAAGAACCTGCAGGGCTCTACGCCCTAACGCTCGCCGAGGCTCGCGCGATCATTAAGGAAGTCGCGACACCGCAAGGTGGCGCGAGACCGCCAAGGCGGTCGGTGCGCGGTCAGCCGAGATCAACCGTATGGCCAGTGCGTTCGATCACGATGATTTGCAGCGAGCGCCAGCCCTATGACGAGAGCCTTCCTCCACAGTTTCAATCCGCCCTCTGCCGGCCCGATCACTGAACCGGATTACGGCATCGTTGCGTTGTAAAGGACGGATGTCCAATGGCAATTTTCCGATCTGCGGTCCTGGCTGGATTTGCGATGGAATTGTTTCAAGCGCCTCCGTGACCAACGAGCGAAAACCAATAATTATGTGATTCGGTGAGATCGAGACGCTACTCTACGAACAAACTATGTCACTGCCAGCGGATCCTCAATCACATCGACGATCGATGGCTGGCCAAGCACGTCCGCGAAGCGCTGTAGCATGGCAACAGTACTCGATGACATCTCCGCTCGAGATGGGCGCCGTCGAAGATGCCTCCGCCCAGATCTGACAAAAACATGGTTATCCAAGCTCCCCCGAAGAGGCCCGCCATGTAGCGGAGGGTATTTTCGCCGATATTTCCCGAGGTAGGTGTCACCGGCGATCCGTTGAGGATGATCGGGCCAGCTAAGTCGAGATTTGTCGCAACCATCAGAAGGGTAGCCCAGCCAGCTTGGCAGTTGCCGACTACGACTGGAAGGCGGGCAAGCGGATGCAGGCGCATGACCTCACGAACAAAGGCCGCTTCCGCATACGTGACATTAGAGAGATACTGCCCCCCCTCTGGCTCTCGGCGGAAGGACACCAAATAAACCGGGTGACCTTCCCGGAACGCCACGCCGACCTGGCTGTCTTCTTTGTGGCCACCGACGCCGGGACTATGTCCGGCGCGCGGGCAAATGATTATGAAGGGGCGCTTCGTGTCATCGACGTTAACACCTTGGGGCGGGATCATTCGAAGTAACACGTAATTGGATTTCAAGGGCAGATCGTTTCCATCCATAACTGTCTCGTAGTCGCAGAAGAAAACCGGCGGACAGCCTGCCGCTTCATGTTCGAGGAAGATGTCGCCGCGCTGTCGGAGAAGATCCATGCACAATATGGCGCGCTCACTAGCGTCGCGCAGGTATTCCGCCCAAGCGTGGCCCAAATTCCCATTGCCGTGCACCTCGCGTAGACTCTCGGCAAGACGTTCGGCCTCAGTAAAGAGCTTTCCCTGGCGGGTAGAGTGGGTGTCGCACATGACTTGCACGCGGCGCAATAAGGCAACCTGCAGAATTTTAGCGGTTTCAGCGCCCGCTGCCGCCAAGCGTTGGAACATCGGGAATAGACTTTGGGTCACTTGGCTGTCCAGTTCCGTGGATGGCGCTTCAATCCACCGGAGCGGGTTTAGAGATGTAAGAATATCCGCCATCGTTTCAACTCCTCTATGGTTATGATCCCGTACGCATACATACGTGCCAGATCGATCGTGCTTCCGTCTGGCGAGGTGCTCGGTAGGCAATGCCGACGCCTAGGAAAGCAGTTTGACGACTTCCGACCCCAACGAGTTACCGCCGCATTCATCCCCTGCAATGTCTATGCCAAGCACTGGGTCAGCCAGCTACGCCGGGAGAGGGGGCAGCAAGCTCGTCGCCAGGGAAAGCCACACAAAGTCTTCATTCAGCCTGGATCAGCAGTTTCTCCCAGCTCGTTGGAGACTATCGGAGGACAGGAGGTGATGGATTCGCCTGCGGTGTGGGATCCCACCAACTAGGATGTTTCAGCGGCCGTCCGCGTGGCTTTGGTTGGGGCTAAGGCTGGTGGTGGCACGGTTATAGACGATGCCTTCTGTCTGACGCTCACCGATGACGGCAGTCTTCATCCGGTCGCAAAGCACTCCCGCGGAGCGCCGCCGAGAGCCTCGAAGGCCGCGATGTGGAAACGCAGGCCGGTCATCTGATGCATGACGAAGCGTGCCCAGATGGGACGGCTATGACCCGGCACTATCGTGAACAGCCAGATGATCCTCGGCGCCAGTTAAAGTGCCGACCGCGTGACACCGCCATTTTCGCTGGCGTTAGTGTTGGTCAGGTTTACAGCAGATCACCGATAACAGTGGACAGGTTAAACGGAACGATTCCGATCTCACCACGCGGCATCCTGTCGAGCAAGTCGACCGTGCGGGCAAAGGTTTCGACTTGCTGAAAGGCGTAATCAGGGTCGAGCCGGTCCAAGCCTCCGCCCGGCAAGACCTGGCAAAGATAGTCCGGTATCGGACAGCTTGATATCGTCGGAATTCCTGATGCGTATAATGGCTGTCCTTCGCCCAACATCACCTGCGCCGCCGCTGGGGCGACTATCAGCGCGCGTACCTTTTTGCGCCCGCGTGCGGCAGCGATGTACACGTCACTCATCGACTTATTACTGGTATAGATCAAATCGAGTTCCGGCTTCCCGGTGGGCGCGGGGTGCCCTTTTGCAAAGTCATCTCGCCACTCGGTACATCCAAGATGCTCAATCGTAGCTCCTGCAACGGCTTTAGCATGGCCGGGTTTGCCGTCCCACAATTCTGGATGCATTTCGAGCCAGGTCGCCGTCGCCTGATTCCCGTGGCGGCCGAACTGGGGAAGCTGGAAATGACCCGTGACGAGTACGAAGACGAGGCTCCGGTTGCGGGCAGATTTCGGTAGCGAGGAGAAATAATGCGCCAGAGCGAGTACCCCAGCACCGCCGTTCTCTTCGCACGCATTAGGTCCATCGGTGTGGGTGTTGATGATGATTGTCTCAAGCAGGTTGCAGCCCGGCAAAACCGCATAAATCGTATCGGTCGCAACGTCTTCCAACGTGCCATCCAAGGTCAGGCGACCGCTCAAACCGTGCTTGCTCGCGGCTTTGATCCGCTCTCCTTCAGATTGCGCCACCCATATTGCAGGTAAGCCCCAATACGGTGTGGTGAATGGCAGCACCTGCCCCTTCAACTGCACTTCCGAGACGCCTTCGAAAATGCAAACGACGGCTAAAACCCCTGCTTCACGCGCCTTGTCGATCGGTACGCCAAGCAAACCGGTGATAAGCGGCGTGGTTACGGCTTTGGGAAAGTCTATGCCTTCCGGCAGGCTGCCGCGTCGATTGGTCACCAGTTCGAGGAATGCCGCCAGATCCCGACGCTTTACCGTCACCACCGCAATTTTGCCGCGGGCTTTCTCAAACGCCTGAACCCGACCGTTGAAAAGAACCATCTTACCCGAGATACCGCCGGGAGGTGTAAGCCCGGAATACGGGAACGGCGCCGCTACCTCAATTACTTCACCATTTGACAGTTTGAACGCGGTGGTTCGTGGCATCCACCGGCGCATCGTGAGTTGATCGCGCTTCACCTCAAGGCCCATCCCTCTCAACTCACCAGCAAGATAATCGATTGCCCGTGCTTGCGCCGGGCTGCCGGTCAATCGGGGGCCGAAACTGTTGAGCCTTTTGATCCAACTCCAAAGTTTCCGCTGATCAGGGAGTGCGGGGATGGACGGCTTTCGCTGCTCACTGAATCCGGTGCTGGGAAAAGCCGGGAATACGATCCCGGCGAGAAGAGCAGTGAGCCCAACAGTCGAAAAATCTCTTCGTTTCAAGACTAACCTCCGCGCCTCTCTATCACGAATGGAAGCGATACCTATGGCCGCACGCCGCCCGTGTCCTTGCAAATCCAGTGCCATTAAAAGCACACGTCTAATCTTCAGTTTTGAATTGAACGCGCAGTCTGAATCGGTTTTGGACCGCGTGCGAAGTCAATGCAGCTTTCGGACAGACTCCGCGCAAGCATCTGAAGTGGTTGAAGAGTCACTTTACTGATCTAGGAACGCGTCGTTGGTTCAATGCCTTTAAGAGCGACTTTATCTTGAGCCTAGTCTCGGGTCGGCCAAAAACCTTTGCCTGCTTGCAGACGACCATCAGTCGCCGAATGCAGCGGCAAGACTGTAAACTGTTGACCACGATAGGCGCTGCGCGTTGGACCTTTGTCACAACAACCTATCAAAACCCTCTATTTTATCCGGCGGACTTTCATTGCCGCCAAGGTTCTGGAGCTAGCGGCAAATCAGCCCCGACTGCCAATCTATTCAATGCTAGCGTCGCTGATAGTGATGCTGGCGCCCGAACCGCCGCCTGTTTGAGGCTCCAGCCGGATAATGACGGTCTGTGGCTGACGGCAAGACGGGTCATCGGGCAAGGGAAACCCAAATCGTTGAGGCTTTGCCGCGTCCAATACCGAAAACGCCTTGTTCGGAAAAATACCAAACCTACCAATTTCGCGAACGTTACTGCCGCAGTCAAGCGAAACGACCGTCGTCACTGGTCCTGAAGTCGACGGTTCATAACCAGTGACAGTAAGGACGACCCGCGCACTGGTATCAACCGATGAGTGGACTGCTCTGCTCGATATGGTTATCGTCGCGGGCTTACTGGTCGTTGCCCGCATGTCGCTCTCGTTAGCTTGAACCGGGCTGACGATGCGCAGCATCGATAATGCCGCCGCACGAATAGCGATAAGCACCCAACGATGATAGCGCATCGATGTCTCCACAACCCAGCCAGTCCGGATGTTAGGCGGACACTATGGCTATTTCTAGCTTTGCGGGCTCTACGGCGCCGGGTTTGCCCGCTCCCGATCCGACAGGAATGAGCTGCAGGTCGATGGCCTCGCCATCCGTCTGCCCCCTTCCGCCGTAAACCCGCTGGATCGCGTCCGTCAGATCGAGGACGAAGGATGGTTTGCGATGATGGTCGCCGTCATGACCGAGAACGGCGAAAGAACCGACGTAATGGGGATCGGTGACGGGCGTATCGGCCTTAAGGTCGTTCTTGCCGAGAAACACCCGAACGCTGGTCGTGCTGGCACTGGTGATCTCGACATCGCGCAGGAATGCCAGCACACGAGGAGCGGAGGCCGCCTGCTCCTGTGCCGCGCCGAAATCCATTGTATCCATGCCGGATGGCAGAGGCGGTTGGCGGACGATCTCCTGCAATGCGCCCGCCGGGATCTTGATCGGCAGCGAAAGCGGCACGTTTTCCGTTGCCGCCTTGCTGTTGTCCGTGGAGGTGGTCGTCACGCCGGCGATTGCAGCATCGGTCGCCGTCGCCGCGATCACGGACGTGAGTTTATCGTTCAGGGCCAGCGTTTTGGCGCTCGCCGCCGCGACCTTGAAGTAGGTCCGGAAACCATAATTGTATCCGAGTTCCTCTGGAACATAAAGGTCAGAGACCTTCGGGGACCAGAAGTTGCCGTCGACATCGTAGAAATTGTCGGTGAACGGCATGTCGGCCCAGAGTCGATCCGTGCTGTTGGCGTTGCGCAAATTCCAGGTCGCCCAGATGCGGTCGATGTTGCAATGATGCATGAAGAAGATCGGATCGCGGGGCGACGACATTTCCGGCATCCAGCCACCGATATTGTTGTGCACCTGATTGTGCGGTGTGTATTCCAGCGCCCCCTGCGTGCCGCTGCTGGTGGTGACCCAGGAAGGATCGAGTGAGTTCTGTCCCTCGGGGCGGGTGGTGCCGAAGACCTCGTATGGCTTCGCCGTTAGGATGGTGTTGAGAACCTGTGGCCCAACTATATTGTCCGGCATCGGCTGCGTGATTGGCCAGGTGCGCGACGAAACATAAAGTGGATTGTCCTTGCCGTCGGGCGTCTTTTGCATTGTGAACACTTCGGGCAGGTACGGATTGTCGGTCCAGTCCCAGAACGGCATAGCGAAATCGTTGTTCTTGGTCACGTGCCGAACGATGCGCTCGTACATAGCCGTATAGGCCCTGTGCCACGGCAGGAAATACCAGTTGCCATGCGGGCAGTATTTGACGACGTCACCGCTGCCGTGAATTTTCGAGAGGTTGACCCAGTTGAATTTGTCGCTGGCGGGAAGGGCGTTGAGAAGGCGCACTGCGTCGCGATAGGTCTCGATGATCGGGTCGTTCCAGGCCAAGCCCTGCAGTGAGCGCCGCCAAGGGATTGACGGTATCTGCGCGAAGGCTTTTGTCCCCGGTAGGCCGCTGGCGAGCAGGCCTGCTGCAATGACGCCACCCTGAACGATGACATGTCTGCGTGTGATGCTCATCTTACTCTCCCTTGGATTTGAATTGTCCTTCGCCAAGATTAATGCCGCTTTTAGGCCGGTTCCGCGCCGTCTGGGCGCGGGAGCAGTGGGCAATTCGCACCACCATAGAGCTTGCGTTGGCTCTTTCTGAGTTTCGGTGAATCGGCGGCACGAGAAATGAAGCAAGCGACGTGCCACTCGAAAATGCAGCGTAAAATGCGAGCTAAAAACGCTACTACCGATCGTATTCCTGCATTCCAGTTGGAATCCAGATTCCGGAAAACTTAGTATCGCATTCCATGATCGTTCGAGCGACGGCTTGCCGACCAGCCACGGCAAGCACGTTCGGTTGCGAAAACCTCAAATGATCAAGCTGAAACAGTTGTTCAGACCGGTGAGAGGGCCCAAGATGCTGAAAACGCCCTGTGCGACGATAGAGAAGCACGCATCTCGAACAGGCTTTCCCTATCGGACCCCCAGCAATGACGGAGCCGTAGCCCGCTCGCTCTCAAATTCAAAGCTGCGAAGCAGGCACCACTCCGTGGCTTGACGGGTGCGTAGAGCAGAGCGGGACAAACCGATTGTCGTGATCTCGACAAATGCGACAAAGGGCGGCGGCTGTCCGACATTTGCGAGAATAGCGGCGGGAACTCCGCGCGGGAACAACGGGCTCACCAAGTGATCCCACTTTCAGTCCCATTGTGCCCACTCATTCGGGCTTACTGTCGGACCCTATCGAGACCTCGCCGCAGCTGCGAAGCCCCACTCATATCCGTTTGAATTTGGCATCAAGGCTTGACGCTTGCCGTCCACACGGGGCAATTCGGGCAGTGTATTAGCCTGCTGTCCCGCTCGTTTCCTGACCCGACATCACAGCGGGGCAGGCTGATTTGGGGATCATCGCTCATTTGGGCCATGGTCTCAAGCGTCATATACCTGGCGCGTTGAACGGCCCATTCATCATTCTGTTCGAGCAGCAATGCACCGACGAGACGGACGATGGCTTCGTCGTTCGGAAAGATGCCGACGACCTCGGTGCGTCGCTTGATTTCGCCGTTGAGACGCTCAATTGGATTCGTCGAGTGCAGCTTTGCCCGGTGCTCTTTGGGGAAGGTCATGTAGGCGAGCACGTCCTCTTCAGCGTCGTCCATGATGGTGGCAAGCTTCGGCACTTTCGGCCTGATTTGATCGGCGACACTGCGCCATTGTGCGCTTGCTGCCTCCGGGGTCTCCTGGGCAAAGGCCGTCGCGATGAAGGCGGATACGACCCGCCTGCCGCTCTTTCCAGCATGCGCGAGCACGTTCCTCATGAAGTGAACCCGGCACCTTTGCCAAGTGGCATTGAGAACCTTGGAAACGGCGGCCTTGATGCCCTCATGTGCATCAGAGACAACCAACTTCACCCCGCGTAGACCGCGGCGCGTTAGCCTGCGCAGGAATTCCGTCCAGATCGGTTCGGCCTCCGAGGTGCCAACTTCCATACCCAGGACCTCGCGCCGACCGTCGTTATTGACGCCGACCGCGATAATGACGGCGACTGAGACGATGCGGCCGCCACGCCGGACCTTGAGATAGGTCGCATCCACCACAGGTCGTCGACAGAACGAGTCGAGATTCCCTGGATATACGCTTCCTGGATAACGGCCGTCAGAGCTTTCTCTGCCATGCGGCGCGGTTCAAGGAAGCTCGGAAAGTAGCTGCCTTTGCGCAGCTTCGGAATGCGAAGCTCGACGGTGCCAGCCCGCGTCTCCCAATCGCGGTCACGGTAGCCATTGCGTTGAGTGAGCCGCATGGGGTTCTTCACACCGAAGTCAGCACCCGTGGCCGAGCCGACCTCCAACTCCATCAGCCGCTCGGCGGCAAAGCCAATCATCTCACGCAACAAATCTGCATCGGCACTCTTCTCAACAAGCGAACGCACGTTCATCATGTCATTGGTCATCGGTGATCTTTCCGTCAGGTTGGTCTTGAACAACCCGACCCTAGCGGAAAACACTGATGGCCGCCCGCAAAGCCGATCACCCGCTACAGCGCAACGAGAAGCGCGCGGGCGCTCGGCTTTACTCCCTACCGTCAGCTACACCAGGTGCTGGGACACGATCCGCGTTGCCGGTTGCTCACACCGCGCCACTTGGCGTATTCAAAACCGCCGAGGCTCTAATCGCCGCTGGATGAAAGTTCAGTGGCAGGTCACGCAGGCTCAAGACCCTCAAGGGCCTCACACTACGAGTTCGTCTGCAAGACATAGACTTCGCAGCCTGAACGTTTCACCCTCGATCCGCTCCATGAAAATGCCGGGACTGAACAACGACGGCTGAGTGCAGGCATCAAGACTTAAGTCTGTCGTAAAGCAGACAAAGCGAATACAAACGTGGTGCGAACTGTCGGCTATTGGCTGACACGAAGATGCAGAACCCTCGACGTGCTGGAGGTGCCCCAGGCACCTGCTATCATCGCAGGTTGGGGCCAAGGCTGGCCTGCTCTGATCCCCGGTAGTGGGCGGGGTACACCCTGCCGATTTCAATGAAGCTACGCCTTTTTTCCCGGCTGATCTCGTCCACCGTTCAAAGGCCCAACCGCCACGTCAGCAGCGTTTAGGCGAATATACGCTCCAGCATCTCTCTTAACTGCAGCGCTTCGCCGCCATCTGAGGTTTCGCGACCGCACGCGCTTGCCATGGCAGGTCCCGCAATCCGTCGCCCAAAGCCGTTATGGATGCAATACGAAATTTCCCGGCAATCTGGACATCTGCCGCGTGAGACCTGGAATGCAATATTCGAGTTCTGGTGCCTATTCAGCTCCCATTCGTGCTGCATGTCCGAGTGGCACGTCCCTTGCTTCACTTCATGCTACTGATTCACCGCAGAGAGCGAGGATGAACTGACGTAAACTCTATTTCTATCGCCCCAGTCGCTTTGTCGGAGATGGGTCACGAGCCGCATCGACGGGGCAGGAAGGCCTCAGATCGGGATTTAGCCCCAACGAAGCTGAAACCAGGGAGGCGCTCGGCCGTGCTGGCCTTCGCGCCAAGGGCCGGCGAATTCTCCTGCGATATCGTGGCGCGGATGCACTCTGAGCCTCGAGAGGTAAGTGCTACCCTGCTCGTCAACGAGACGCCAATGAGCGTGCGGCGTCACGGAAACATATGGCACGGATTTTTTCCACGGTAAACGTCCGTACTTTCGAAAGCTGGCAATGGTGAATCCTTCAACATACTCTGCGCAACTCGCCGACGGCACTATCTCGGTTCACGTGGATCGAAGCCTTGTACCCCCCATCGAGATGTTCGGCTTCGGGCAGCGAATCAACCCGAACCGCTCGTTTCTGTTTGTTTCCAAGGTTCTTGGTCGATTCCTGCCGATCCGCCCTTCGGTCATGGGAAATGCATTCGACCTCCTTGCACGTCAGATTCCTGCCGATATTCCTGGTCCGGTTTTGTTCATCGGAATAGCCGAAGCGGGCATTGGCCTTGGTGCGGGTGTCCATCGGCGGTTCCGCGAACTCACTGGTCGCGGCGATGCAATATATATCTGCTCCACTCGCCATGATCTTAAACTGCCGCTGCTGTGCGAATTTGAGGAAGAGCATAGCCATGCCCCGCGGCACCTCCTGCACGAACCATGCGAGGCAAGGCTCCGCGACTTGGTTCATGGTGCGACCGGCTTGGTACTCGTTGACGATGAGGCTTCGACAGGTAAGACATTTGCCAACATCTTCGCTGCCCTTCCTGCAAAAATTCGTTTGAAGCTGAAGCACACAGTCCTACTTACGCTTACCGACTGGTCAGAAGGCGCTGCCCGCGCGGAGATCACGGGAACAGTCAGTGAGGCTACTATCGTTTCCGGACGGTACAGTTGGACTCCGCGTGGGGATTTCACGGCAGCTACTCCGCAGGTCCCTTCCTGTGACCGTCCTAAGCGGCCCGAGGTCTGTCCCGACGTCGCTCGAGACTGGGCGCGTCTCGGCGTCGTCGATCACTTGCAGGGTCTCAATGCAAACGCTGCCGATGACGGGATTACCCTCGTACTCGGAACGGGCGAACACGTGTGGCAGCCCTTCCTGCTTGCGGAGCGCTTGGAAAAGGAGGGCGCTGAGGTTTTCTATTCATCCGTGACGCGTTCTCCCCTGTCGAAAGGCCACGCGATCGGTTCAGTACTTTCGTTCTCCGACAACTACGGCGGAACGGTTCCACATTACCTCTACAACGTCGATCCAGCGCTGTACTCGAAAATTATACTCTGCTCGGAGACAGGCCCGGAAAATGTCTGTGCCAGCCTGATGTCCGCACTGGGCGATCCCATTGTCCTTTCAGACGTAGAAGGTGAATGAAGCCGCCTTAGGCCATGCGGTCTGCCGCTTCGAAATCGGCTCACTCGATCGGACATTTCCGCCAGTCCACAGCGACACAACACTGCTGTCGCGTTACCTAAGGACATCACTCCCATGGGGGATACCTATGACAGCATCGCCTCCCCTGCCACACTAGGCTCCTACGCCGAATACGACGTGACGCTCCTTCTCAAGAGAGTGGATATTCAGCCTACTGACACGGCCACGAGGGAAGAGGCCATCCAATCCGGGCGGCGGCATTACTCGGAAATGATTTCCGCCGAGATGGCCCCGACCCGCGAATACATGGAGCTGTTTGCTAAGGCCATGGCCACTGGTGGCCCGCGCATGGGCGCCGAGACGGCACGCCTCGCCCTCGCGATCGTGCAGTCGGTCGAGGGTCCTATTACCCTTGTCAGTTTGGTCCGCGCCGGCGTGCCCTTCGGCATCCTTCTCAAGAGGGCCATCGCCTTACTCGGCCGGGACGTCGGACACTACGGGTTGTCGATCATTCGCGACAAGGGCGTTGACGACGAGGCTATGCGCCACATTCTTGCCAGGCGTCCTGTCGAGAGCATCGTCTTCGTAGATAGCTGGACGGGCAAAGGAGCAATTGCGAACCAACTCGAAAAGAGCTTCAAGGACTACTCAGACCGGCCTGCGCGGCTAGTTGTATTGGCCGACCCCTGCGGCTGCGCATGGCTCGCCGCATCGGGCGACGACTGGCTTATTCCCTCCGGAATGCTAGGATGCACCGTATCCGGGCTTATCAGCCGCTCGATCCTCAACGCTGCCCTCGTCGGTCCCGGTGACTTCCACGCCTGCGTCCAGTGGGATAATCTCGCGGAACACGATATTTCCCGATCATTCGTGGATGGTATGTGGAATGATGTCTCCACTGTGATTGCAACCGAAATCCCGAGCGTCTGGAGTATCGAGACCCGCCGGGCGCATCGCGATGCCGCCGCCGCTGCCGTCGCCTGGGTGATGGGGGAGGACGCCGTAACGAACATCAACCGAGTAAAGCCGGGCATTGCGGAGGCGACCAGAGCCATCCTGCGACGTGTGCCGGAAAAGGTGTACGTCTCGTCGCCAACCGATCCAGAACTCGCGGCCCTCATGTACCTGATCGACAACAAAGGCGTCCCGTATGTCGTCTCCCCTAGAAAGATCGCCCCCTACCGCGCCGTCACGCTGATCCGGCACGTCTCCTAATCTCCACGTATGTCTACTTACGAGCTCGGCGCGCAGGTCAAGGAAACTGAGATGTGACAAATTCCGTATCGTAAAATTCATTGCCAATGGAGAATCCGCGAAAGCTCACATCTGGCAATCGATCAGATATTTAACCAGTCGCATTTTGGAGTACGCATATGAAGCCCATTGCTCTGGTGGACCTCGACGACACCTTGTTTCAAACCAAGAAAAAGATACCGGAGATTGCGGAAGCCGATCTGGTATTGGCGTCCAAATCCATTAATGGAAGCAACTCCTATATGACGAAGATTCAAGCTGCCTTTGTCGAGTGGCTGCTCGTCTCCACGGAGGCCATCCCGGTTACGGCGCGCGGCTCTGAGGCTCTTTCGCGCGTTACGATCGCGTTTGAAAGCTACTCAATCGTATCGAACGGTGCCGTCATCCTCAAAAAGGACGGCAAGCCTGACGCCGAATGGCATGAGGTCGTCGCAAGGGAGCTCCGGCCGCTTGCCGGCTTTTTCGATAAGCTCCTCGATGAGGGCAGGACCAAGGCGAGGGAACTTGGCGTCCACATCCGGTGCTGGTCGGTGATGGAAGCTGATCTCGCGACATATGTTGTCTTCAAAGAGATTGACGGAGACGGCTCACGCCTTGAAGAGATTGTGCCGATCATTCGAGAAAAACGGGGTTGGGTTCGACACCACAACGGCAATAACCTTGCGCTAGTTCCGCCTGCGATCTCAAAACGGGTGGCCTCACAATTTCTGCTCAAAAAGCTTCGGACGGAGCATCCAGGTCGCCCAGTGATCGGCTACGGTGACAGTGTGAGCGACTTCTCCTACCTGTCCCTCTGCGACTGGTGGGGCGCTCCGGGTAACTCTCAAATGACAGACCTTGTCGTTTCCGCTGTTGCGCGTGAGAGATAGGTGACACGCGTACTGCGAACGTGGTGATATGTGAGGAGGGTGCAGGAATGATCCTGCACCTCCAGTCTTTCAGTAGAAACTTCCTATGGGTAAAACGCCGCGCCATATCGCGGTAAGAACCATGGCAAGCGCGGCGAGGATCGCGAGATTCCCGTCGGCTTTTACCACGAGTACGTAGAGCTTGTATTTCAGCATGATATGACCTTTCGATGAGCTCATTAGGAACTGCCGTCTCGACGGTTCGTGCCTTACTTGCGCAGAGCGAAATTTCGCGCCCATGATCCTCTCGGCGTCGATCCGCCGGAAATGGTCGACGATGGGTTGATCGTCATAGACCATGGCCGCGCTCTTGACGCAGCCGAACATCATGGCCTTCAAAGACGCGACCGGGCCCTCGCCCGCAGCCGGCGCTGGAGATAGGAAAACTTGGTTGCTTGCCACACGCGTCCTGTCGATCTTATAAAAACGCAACGTTAGCCGAAGCGGGATCCATTTGGGATCCACGGCAACCAGCCGCCGGTCTCCCGCTCGAAACAGCAGCACATCGGCGCGCATGTCCGGCGTGAACCGTTTGCCGAACCAGCCAAGATCTTCGAGCACACCATCGAACGATGCCCCGTCGATTGGCGACTGTCTATCCATTCAAGCGGCCAGTGCGGCTGCTCGGCGTCACGCTTTCAACGCTGACGACCTCCGATCGGCAATGCACGACCCCAGTCCCAACTTGATCTCGGGCTCTGACGGCCCATCGCCCCGAAATAGAAAAGCCTGCCGCGGGAGGAGGTGCGGCAGGCTTTCCTAAAAGAACCGAACGGCGACCTGGGAGGAGGAGTGCCGCTGTTCCCACAGACGTCCCTTTGGGAGGAGGAGTGGGCCGTCTAAACTTCGAAGCGTTGCGGGAGGAAGCATCGCTTCGATGAAAATAGCAATACTCGGGCCAGCGCCATGAAGCCAGCGTCTATGTTGCACTGCAGCTATGCACCCGCCGCAACAATCGGCAGGACATCGAGCATTCCTACCCCTGATTTTGTCGGCGGCTCTGCCGCTGTTACAGAGTGGAACCGCTACAACGTCAATTTCGATATCGAAAGCCCCAAGAAGGCCGTGACAGTTCGCGGCGGCCCTGCCGTCATGGAAAGTAGCGCCGCTGGAGACGGTGGCCGGCAGCTAAGCTGGATCGGTGCGGTTCGCGACAGTCATTAGGGGACACCCGGTGACAGACAGTATGAAGTGGCAGTCGCTCCCAGAAGCGCAAGATGTTCTGCGGGTATGTTTTCACCGTTAAGACCCGGCTGTACAATCCCGATCCGGTACTCGATGAACTTGCGTCGGGCAGCCTTTCGAAGCGTGGCCAAGTCATTCAGGCTGCCTCGAATGAAACGGGCCCGGCCCTTAAGATGTGATGTTTCTCTCACGGTCAGGTGGTTGATGAGGTTCTTCAAGCTCCATGTCCCCTTCACCCCCTTCTGTGCTTGACCGCAAACGAGGTAAAGATCGTCCGCCCGGCGCCCCATTACTGCCTGCGAGTATTTCAGATGCCAGAGAAGTACGGTGACGGTATCGTCCGTCTCCTCGATCGCCACGACGTCCGCGCTCTCCCAGGTGTCATCGTCATCTCTTCCGGGAGAGTGGGCAGACAATCCTCGCAATGGGCGTTCCGCTGATCGCACCTCCTTTGGTTTTCTGACCACTTTACCGCCCGAAGCGTGACCTCTCGCTTTTGAGGCAAGTGTCCGAGCGTAAAGCGAAGCTATTGAATCTTGTAAAGAATTCGGTTGCGCAGCGGGCGGATTCCCGCTATCTTTTTCGATAGGGCAGTACGCGCTGCCCTGGGGTGTGGAAACCCCTACACGTGGTTGATGCCGGCCGTAACGGCATCACACTCCTTGACCTTCGGTCGAGGAGCCTGTGGCGTATGTCCAGGTTCCTCGGAACTAAAGGCCACAGGACCGTCGTGTACGGTTTCCAACTCCCCGATCAGTGGGTTTAGCGAGTTTTCAGCGGGGGCGCACCGCGTGAAACTCTCCATCGGGGTGTCCACCATGAAGCGCTATGCAGCAGCACAGGTCCGGACTTCGAGGCCTGCGCAAGCCGAACAGTCGAATGTAGCGCGCGAGTTGGTGCATCCAGTTGATCGGCATGTCGGACAGCAAATCCGTATCCGCCGAATGCAGTCGAATGTATCCCTAGGGGATCTCGGCGCCGGCATCGGGGTCAGTTTGCAGCAGGTACAAAAATATGAAAGCGGTAAGAACCGCGTCAGCGCTTCGATGCTCTACGAGCTTGCCAATTGCCTCAAGATCCCTGTTTCGAGGTTTTTCGAAGGTCTTCCAGATCCCGAAACCACTCAGGGCCAGCAAATCATAACAGAGATCGATGAGAAGATTGCCTACATTTCCACGGCGGAGGGACGGCGTCTGATAGACGACGTTTTGCTCCTTTCTCCGCGTGTGCGCAGCCGGGTCGTTGCCCTCGTCAGCTCGATTGTCGATGAAGAGATGGAAGAACAGAAGCCGGTTGGTTCATCTGCTGGTTCTTAGCTCCCTACCGGTCGATTTTCTCCGCTGCTTCAAGCGAAAATTCGACGCGCAATACCGCCTTCTGTGCTCGCGAAAAATCGGCGGCGACGTGTTCTGCCCGCTCTTGCGCGGCGCGCCGGGCGGCTTTGTGTTGCGCAAGCGATAGGCCGGCATCGGCTTCATGGCTGCGCAATACGGATTGTCGCATCAGCGCGTCCTGAAGCTCGGCGGCGGCGATGACACCACTCTTGCGCAATACGTCGACGACAGGATTGCCGGCGGCCCGGCTTGCCGCGATGTCGAGCGCTTCGGAGGCTTTCGTTTCCCGCTCCCGCGCGCTTTCGGCATCCGCCCGCGCCTCGGAGAGGCTGCGGGAAAGATTGTCCGCCCGCAGGCTGCGGATCTGCAGCAACTGCCTGAGAGATTTCAACGCCTTCATATCAGCCGCTCAGGCACCGTTGTTCGTCGTCAGGATTTCCAGCTGGCCGCCCTTGATGACCTTGATGCTGTCGGCTTGCTGCCGGCTCAGCACGTCTTCGACGGCCTTGGTGAAGACGGCGGGCCCGCGCACCAGCACCAAGCCGCTGGCGGGATCTTCACGCAGCGCATCGTCCGGCAGCAGCGGGAACAGCGCGCGAATGGCGTTTTGCTCGGTCTTCCAGCTGCGGCCGCCGCGATCGAGGACAACGGTGGAGACCTCCTGCTTCGGCGCGATGATGATGCGGCTGCCGTCATAGGCGACGAAGAGATTGCTGGCATCGCCAAGCTTGACAAAGGCCTTGGCTCCGCTTTCCCGGACGGACCAGTGCTCGACCTTGCCGCTCAGCGTCCCGACTGTCGTGACCGGGATGCCGGACATGAAGGACAGCGTCTGGACGACATCGCCAAGCGGCAGGGAGACGACATCCAGGCGCACCTCCCGCTCGCTGGCGCCGGCCGGTGGAGGAAAGGAGGCCAGCAGTCCGATAGCGGCCATGTAAACAAAACGCGCAAACATCTGAGTTTACCTCACGATCCGGATATCGCCCGACAACTAATGAACGAATGAAGGCAGGGCTGCGAAATCCAATCTATTAATAATTATCTGATCTACTGTTGCAGATCATCGGTCCGCTGGGAACAGGACGGATATCCATTTCGCGCATTTGTTGTACATATCGCGAATTAATAACTTTTTAACATAAGCTATTGAATTCGATCTTGAATTCTGCAAGGCTCTGGCCGCCAAAACCATGCAAGGAGTTCAAGACATGGCTAGTACTTCGACACTTGATGCGGGCATCGGCTCGGCGATTTCCGCCTTCAAGTCGGCCCAGAACGAAGCGACCGAGCAGAGCCTGAAGGTTGCAACCGAAATCACCAAGATCAACGGCGTCGCAAACGCCATCAAGAAGATCGGCCCAGGCTGATTGAAACAATGGCGAGACGGGTTCGCCCGTCTCGCTTCCCCGCTCTCGAAGACAATAAAAGCCGCTCGACGGACGGTTCGGGAACAAGATGGTTATGGATCTAGATTCCTCTTCGCCGACATTCAGAGGTAACGCCGGCAACGCTGCGTCAGGCAGCGGCGGACCGGTCTTGCGCATCACGCGTGCCGGGCGCAGCTCCAATCTGCCGCTGACGGCGGAGCGGCAGGTGGTCGGCGGCAGCGCCGATTGCGACCTGATCATCCTCGGCGCCAAACCAGAACCCGCCTTTACCATCAGTTTGCAGCGCTCCCGCGGCTCCGACACGGTGTCGTTGACCGCGCTGCGGGATGACGTCGTGATCAACGGTCGTTCCATCCCACGCGATCGGACGATGACCCTTACGAAGAGGCAGACCATCTCCTTCGACGGCACGGCCTGCGAACTCGAAGGTCTCGGCGCCGGGCGCGTGCGGTTCGCGCCACGCCGGATTGCGGCTGCCGGCCTTCTCGGGCTGGCGGCGTTGCTTTTGCTGGCCGGGCTTTACAACAGCGATGCGCCGGCTCACGAAGCCCCGCTCGTCAGGGTTTCCGCCGCGCCGGAACCGGCGCCGTCATCGGCGGCAATTGCTGCCGAAATCCGCCAGGTCATTCGTATGGCTCAGCTTCCCCAAGATCTGAGCATCGTCGCCACCGCCGACGAGATTCGCATCGGCGAAGGATCGCGCCCTCTCTGCCTGCCCGACAAGGCCAAGCTGCGCAGCATCATCGCCTCGATGAGCCGGCGCGGTTCCGTTTCCATCGTCGATCTCACCGCCCTCTCTTCCGGTCTCGACGGCTTCGTCGCCGCCGCCGGCTATACGCCCGTCAGATTCATCATCGGCTCCGACGGCCGCCGCTACGAGGAAGGCGATGTCGTTTCGAGCGGCTGGCGGATCAAGGAGATCGGCAAAGACCAGATGACCGTTTCCCGCGACAGTGAGGACGATACGGTCAATTTCGCCCCCGCCGGCAGTGCCGAGCCGAAGCTCGCCGAAATTTCCAGCAGCGAACAAGAATAGGCGATGGCGTCGGAAGCCGGATCATGAAGGTAAGGTCATCCGCCATCGCCATGCTTGCGCAACGCACCGATATGCTGCTTGCGGTGTTTTTCGCCTCCGTCGTGACGATGCTGGTGCTGCCGCTTCCGACAATCGTTCTGGACGTGCTGATCGCTTTCAATCTCTCCTTCGCTTTCGTGGTGCTGATCACCACGACCTATCTGAAGAGCGTGCTTGAAATCTCGACCTTTCCCGCGGTCATTCTGATCGGCACGCTGTTCCGCCTGGCCTTGACGATTTCCTCGACCCGGCTCGTGCTGGCGGACGCCGATGCCGGCGAGATCATCATGGCCTTCGGCGATTTCGTCGTTGCGGGAAATGTCGTCGTCGGGCTGATCATTTTCCTGATCGTGGCGCTGGTGCAGTTCATCGTGGTGACGAAGGGCGCCGAGCGCATCGCCGAGGTCGGCGCGCGTTTCACGCTCGACGCCATGCCCGGCAAGCAGCTCGCCATCGACAGCGACCTGCGTAACGGCCATATCACCACGGAAGCCGCGCAGAAGCGCCGGTCGCGCCTCGAACAGGAGAGCCAGTTCTTCGGGGCGATGGACGGCGCGATGCGCTTCGTCAAGGGCGATGCGGTCGCAGGATTGGTGATCGTCGCCGTCAATCTCATCGGCGGCCTGGCGATCGGTATCTTCCAGAAGGGCCTGAGCTTCGCCGAGGCCGCCCATCTCTATACGCTGCTGTCGATCGGCGACGGTCTGGTGTCGCAGATTCCGTCCATTCTGATGGCAGTCTCGGCCGGTATCGTCGTGACCCGCGTGTCCGATGACGGCAACGGCAGTCTCGGCAGCGATATCGGCCGCGAACTCTTCCGGGAGCCCCGTGCATTGGCGATTGCGGCGGCGCTGACGATCTGCGCGGGCTTCGTGCCGGGATTTCCCACAGGCGTGCTCGGCGCGATCGGCCTGTGTCTGGCGGGCCTTGCCTTCATGGTGCATCGCCGGCGCGCCGGCCCAGCCGCGGCCGGATCGGCAAATGCCGTGGAAAGCGCCAATTCCTATCCGCTCGACAGGACGAAATATGGCGATCCCGTCATCGCCACCGTCGCGGTGGAAACGCTGGCGCGGCTTGAGGCGATGCGACTCGGCGAAATGCTGGACGGGCGGATCCGCATGGCGGCGCGCGCCGTCGGCGTCTCCGTGACGGTGCCGACGTTCAACGCCGATCCCCGCATGGCCGAGGATCTGATCCACCTTCAGGTCGAAAACGTGCCCGCCGGTCTCGTCAGCTGCGGTCCCGAACGGACGGCCGAACAGATTGCCGACGACATCGTGCGCATCGTCCGCCGCCATATCGGCGCCCTGTTCAGCGTCGACGACGCGGCACAATGGCTGGGCAGCCTCGAACCGCGTCTCGGCAAACTGGCGATCGACGTCGCCACCCAGGTGCCGCTGATGCTGACGGTCGCGGTCGTCAGACGCCTGCTGGATTCCGGCGTGACGCTTTCCCAGCCGCGCGGACTGCTGGAAGTGATGCTGCACGCCGGCACCGATCACGCGCCGGATGCCCTGGCCGAAATGGCGCGCGCCGCGCTGGTCAAGCAGATCGCCTTCGGGCTTCTCGACCGGCGCGGATTGCTGCCGGCGCTGGTGCTTCCCGCCGAATGGGACCACTTCATCCGCTCCTATGACGCCGCTGGAGCGACCGAGAAGATCGAGATAGCCGAAAGGCTGCGCCTGCTGGCCGAGAAAGCCAGGCAGGCTCTCGAGGACGCCAACGAGCGGGGATACGATCCCATCATCATCGTGCCGGGCGAGTGGCGCCTGCTCACCCAGACGCTGATGATCCACCACAACTGCCGCATTCCGGTGCTGGCGGCGGAGGAGATCGACAGGGATATAACGATCGAAACCATCGGAGAGATCGGGCAAATCCGGAACGCTGCCGGCTCCAAACAAAGGCCGGGCTGATAGAGCAAGTGAAGTAGACGAGACCAACTGGGGATGAATGCAATGTGTGGCGTAGATGGACAAAGGCCCATAGACTTCGACAGAACCTCCCGTTTCGACCTTGAGTCCGATTGCCTTGGCGGCAGCAATAGGGCCGACACGGATTTCACCGCCATCCGAACCCGCAAGGTCTCGCCCTTCGAAGATTTCTCCGGCAACCCGCCGACGCTGACCTCCTATGTGCCGAAGTCGCGGGAAACGTCGGAAAACGGCATGGATTCCGACCCCAAGGATCTGCTGCGCAAGCACATCAACTGGCAATCCCACTCCAAGAAGGTGGATCCATCCGACGAGAAACAGGCCACGACTTTGCAGACCACGACGGAAAAACCCGACCTCTCGAAAGAGGGCAGCGTCATCGTCGTCAACGAGCCGATCGTCGTGGATGGCGGCGTGTTCGACGGCAAGGGCGCGACCTATACGGCCTCGTCCAAGCTCGGCGATGGCGGCCAGTCCGAAACCCAATCGCCGCTGTTCATTCTCAAGAACGGCGCGACGCTCAAGAATGTCAATCTCGGCGAGAATGGCGCCGACGGAATCCACGTCTATGGCGGCGCGACGCTCGAAAACGTCAATTGGCAGAATGTCGGCGAGGATGCGCTGACGGTAAAAAGCGCCGGCGACGTCACTATTGTCGGTGGCTCCGCCAAGGGCGCGACCGACAAGATCTTCCAGATCAATGCCGACACGAGGTTCTATCTGAAGGATTTCGTCGCTGACGGCTTTACCACGCTCGTGCGCACCAACGGCGGCAAGCAGATCGACGCCGACGTCACCATCGACGGCGGGGCGTTCTCCCACGGCAGCAACGTCTTCCGCACCGACAGCTCACTTGCCAGCGTGACGTTCCTCTCCGATATCACGCTGGACGATGTGAAGAACTGGACGCGTGTAGGTGACAACCAATCGGGCGTCTGAGACGCCCGACCACCGGAACCGCAAAGCGAAGATCAAGCGGGCGGCTTAGGCTCCCGCTTTTCATTGCCGGCCTGGTCCTTGCCTGCGCGGCGGGCTGCTGCGCATTTCCGCGCCGATTTGCCGGCGCGCCGATTTCAGCTTCGGGTCGCCCTGGGTATCCTTGTATTCGCGCCGCGCCTCGGTCTTGGTCATGCGGTGTTCGTGCCTGAACAACGCGCGCGAAATGCGGATATCGAAAAACGCCGCGGCCACCATGATGCCGGCGGCAATGACGAGGATCGAGCCGAGGAGATGGGCTGTCGCGGAGAGCGTGCATGCTTCTCCGCAAAGAGGCGACCAGAAGATGCTGTTGAGGAAATAGAGGATCGCACCGCCGCCGGCGGTGGCGAGCAGGACAAACTTGACGAGCCCCTTGACGAACTCGGCGATGCTCGCGAGCGAAAAAAGCCTCTTGATGCCCTCGAACGGATTGAGCCGGGTGAAATCGAAGCTCATATGTTTGAACGATACGGGAAACCCCTGCCCGTCGAGGATCGACACCAGGATGGTCGCGGCAAGACCCGTGGCAAGCGGCAGCCAGATGAGATCGAGCAGCGCCACGCCGGTTTCGCTCAAGCCGACAGTGACGGCGTCGGAGAGGTCGGCCCGTCCGGCGGACTGCAGGCCGCTATCGAAACTGCGGGTGAAATCCTCGAGGATAGCAGGCAAGCCCCAGGTGACGTAGACGGCGATGGCAAGGACGGAGATCGCAACCGGGATTTCCTTCGAGCGGGGAACCTGGCCCTCGCGCCGGAGCCGATCGAGCTTCACCCGGCTCGGCGGCAGGGGTTTTTCCTCGGTATCGTCATTTTTGGCCATGGGTCACCTCCAGCATGGCTTTCACCTCGTTGAATCCGTCGATCCAGAGATCGTGGAAATAGCTGGAGATAAAGGCCGTGTAGATGACGAGAATGACCACGACCGCGAAGTTCTTGATGGCCGGCAGGCTATCGTTCAGCGGGAATTGTTTCGACGAGCGGCCAACGAAGGCCAGCGACAATTCGAGCGCGCAGGTGACGATCATGAACGGGGCGGCAAGCAATCCGGCCGCTTTGAACAGCCGGCCGAATACACCGAGGATCATGTCGAGCGGATCGTCGGGCATGGCGGGCATGAGCTTGAAGAGCGGCCAGAACTCGAACGACTTGTAGAAAATCGCGACCAGATCGATGATGCCGCCGGCGCTGACGAAAAGCACCAGGGCGATCGACATCATCAGCGAACCGAGCGGCGCGGTTTCCAGCGCGTTGATCTGGTCGAAGAGATTGGCGGCATTGGCGCCGCGATAGACATCGGTCATATCACCCGCCGCCTGGGCCGCCCAAAAGGGAATGCCGAGCCCCATGCCGATAAGCGCCCCGAAGCAAAGTTCCTTCATCGAAAGGGCGGCCAGATCGAACCAGGACGTATCTCCGAGAGCCAGCACCGAATAGGCGAAGGCGACGGAGGGCGCCGAAAGGCCGATTGCCAGGCCGAAACGCAGAATGCCGACGATGCTGAACAGCGAGAAGATCGGGAAGATCAGCAGGATCCCGAGCGCGCGGGCGGCGCCGAGCATCGCCGCGGCCGGTGCCGCGACCTCGATGCCGACGATCGGAAGATGATCCGGCCCCATCCGCCCCGCCTCACTGAACCATGGTCGGGAAGTCGTTCAGGATATGAACGGAATGTTCGATCAGCGGCGTTGCCAGCACCCGGCCGAACAGCAGCAGGGTGATGGAGATCACGAAAATCTTGACGATCTGCGCGATGGTCTGCTCCTGGATTTGCGTTGCCGCCTGGAAAATGGCGATGATCAGCCCGAGAAGCGCGGCCAGGCCTAGAATGGGGCCGGCCAAGGCGAAGGTCGCCATGACGGACATGCCGATTTCGGCTGCGACCTGGTCTTCACCCATGACGGCAGGCCTTTCGCGTGGGCGCGGCAGGCGCTCGAACCGGGGCTTTCGTCAAGGCGCGATGCTCACTGCGCATAGGACAGCACCAGACCT
Source organism: Rhizobium sophoriradicis (assembly GCF_025200795.1). Classification (NCBI taxonomy): domain Bacteria; kingdom Pseudomonadati; phylum Pseudomonadota; class Alphaproteobacteria; order Hyphomicrobiales; family Rhizobiaceae; genus Rhizobium; species Rhizobium sophoriradicis. The sequence continues at coordinate 84,194 of NZ_CP104156.1, read as the reverse complement.
TCCAGCAATCGCCGCCAGCCGTCGATCGAGACGAACAGCAGCAGCTTCAGCGGTGTCGACACCACGGTCGGGGACATCATCTGCATGCCGAGCGCCACCAGAATGGCGGAGACGGCGAAGTCGATCATCAGGAAGGGCAGATAGATCAGAAATCCGATTTCAAAGGCCCGCGTCAGTTCCGAAACGAGGAAGCTCGGCGTCAGCACGGTGATATCGTCGGAGGCAATGGGGGTTGCCGGCGCGTTTGCCCAGATCTTCTGCGACGCCTGCACGAAAAAGTCGCGCACCTCGGCGTCGGAAAATTTCAGCATGAAATCCTTCAGCGGCGCTGCCACTTTGATCATGCCGTCCGCCATGCCACTGACCGTGCCGAAATCGCCGCTATGGGCGAGCAGCAATTGCCAGCTGTTTTGCAGCACCGGGTTCATCACGAAGGCCGAGAGCACGATGGCAATCGCAAAGACCAGGAGATTCGGCGGCGTCTGCTGGATGCCGATCGCATTGCGCACGATCAGCAGGACGACTGAAATCTTGGTGAAGGAGGTTGCGATCACGGCAATGACCGGCAGCATCGAGATCGCCGCCATTGCCGCGAGGCTCTGGGCAAGAGGAAAGCTCTGTTCCATCAGTCGTGCAGCGCCGTGACGCGAACGGCGCTCAACCCATCCACGGAAATGATTTCGCCCCGTCCGATAATGCGGCCCTGGGCGATGATATCGACGGCGTCCGACAATGGCCTGTCGAGGTTGAACACATAGCCCTCGCCGATCGTCTCGAGTGTGCGCAGCGGCAACTCCAGCCGTCCGGCATCGAAGACCAGCTTGATCGGGATGCTGTCGACAGGCGACGGACGCGGCTCGCCCTGCAATTCCTGATCGACGGTGTCATTCGTCATGAAATGCCTCATTGGTCCGGTTGGCGTCGACAGGAGCGGCTCGGTGAGGACCGCGCCTTTGTCCGAGCGCATGCAGGTTGCAAGGTAACGTTCACCCGTGATCGCGACCACGGTCTCCGGTGCCCCCCCATCGATGACGATGCCGTCCCCCAATCGCAGGGATTTGATCTGACCGACCGACAGCACGGCATAACCGCGCCGGATGTTGACCGCCGTCGTCAGGGCATTGAGCGTGCGGCGCGGTAGGCGGCTTGCCCAGCCGACGAGGCCGGCAAGGAAGGTTTCATCGAAACGGCCGCTCAAGGGCAGGCTCATGCCGCTCCAGCCGATTTCGAAGCCGAAATTGCCGCTAAAATCCGGCTCCGGCTGCGCGCCGATCTCCAGCAGCGAAAGGCCGATGCCGATCTTGTTCTCGATTGCCTCGAAGGCCTCGGCGAACTGATGTTCCACCACCGCCGCCTTTTCATGCGGTGACAGTTTTTCCCAGAGGAGCAGCGGTTCAAGCCTTTCGGCCAGCAACCACAATGCGCCGGCCGACGCAATCAGCGTCTGCTCCCGTTCGCCGACGCGGCAGAGAATGCCGACTGGATCGGCAATCCGCGCGGCTGCGATATCGGGGGACAGCGGGCGAACGGAAAGCGTCTGCTCCCGGACCGGAATTTGCCAGGCGGCGCGCATCGTCGTGCCGGAACGGGAAAAGAAGCTCCCGGCCATCGATGAGCGGGGCCATGCGGGCGCGGCGATATTCATCGGACAAGCTCCTCGAGCGCTTCGACGATCGCGCCGAACGGCTGCGGCTTGCCCTGGCCGTCAAACAGGAAGCGCTGGATGAGCCCGTGTTTGGCGACGGCCTCGTCGACGGCTGCGTCGCGCCCCTGGCGATATTCGCCGACGCGGATCAGCAGTTCCACCTCGTCATAGAGGGCAAGCAGGGCGCGCAGCCTGTCGGCTGCCTGGCGATGGCTCTCGCTCACCACTGCGCTCATCGTCCGGCTTCGGCTGGCCAGCACATCGATCGCCGGAAAATTGCCTGCCTTGGCAATCTTGTCGGAGAGCACGATATGGCCGTCCAGCAGCGATCTGGTTTCTTCGGCAATCGGATCGTCTTGCTCTTCGCCTTCGACGAGCACCGTATAGAAAGCCGTCATCATGCCGTTTGCGCTGTTGCCGGCACGCTCGAAGATTTGCGGCAGGACGGCGAATACGGAAGGCGGAAAGCCGCGCCGCACCGGCGGTTCGCCGGCGGCAAGCCCCACTTCGCGCAAGGCGCGGGCCATGCGGGTGACGCTGTCGATGACGAGCAGCACGTGTTTTCCCTGCTCGCGAAAATATTCGGCGATCGCCGTTGCCGTCATCACCGCCTTGAACCGCTCCAGCGCCGGGCGGTCGGATGTGGCGACAACCAGCGTCACATTCGAGGGGACGCCTTCCGGCATGTTGCCGGCAACGAATTCGCCGACCTCGCGTCCGCGTTCGCCCACCAGGGCGCAGACGATCACATCGGCCTTGTTGTTGGCGACGATCTGGGACACCAGCGTCGACTTGCCGGCGCCAGGCGCGCCGAAAATACCGATGCGCTGGCCCTGCCCGCAGGTCAGCAATCCGTCCAGGGCGGCAATTCCCGAGGTGAACGGCTGGCGGATGGGACGGCGCGACAAGGGGTTGACCGGCTGGCCGTAGAGCGGCTGCAGGAAACGCGCGTCCTCGCCGGCCGGATTGGCGGAGGGACGCAGGACGTTGCCGTGCGCATCGACGATCGCGCCGAGCAGGAAGTTGCCGACAGAGATCGCCGGCTCCCGGCCGGTCGGGACGATTTCCGTGCGCTGGGAGATGCCGCGGGTTTCGCCGTGAAGCGAGAGAAGTGCCGTCTCGCCGTCGATACCGACGACATCGGCGAGGCCGATGCGGCCCCTGCCCGGCTCATGCAGTTCGCAGAGCTCGCCGATCCGAACCGAGGGGATGAGCGCCCGCACCAGCAGGCCCGAAACACTCGTCACGCGGCCGCTCTGCCGTCGCACGTCCGTCTGTTCGAGCGTCCGCTCCATGCGAAGCAATGCGTCAGCCATGGACGAGGGCCTCGATCACGGTGGCGAGCTGGTCTTTCAAGCCGATCTGGCTTCGTCCCGCCGATGTCTCCAGGACGATCTCGCCGGCAGACATCAGCGGATCCGTTTCGATAGTGATGCGATGATCGATATCCGCAATTGCCTGGGCGATCATGGCGGCATCCTCGGGGGCGACATGGAGGGCGATCTCCTGGGCCTCTGCGGTCTGGGATATGGCGTGGCGGACCAATCGCCTGGTGCGTTCGTCGGCCTCCATCGATCCGAGGATCAATCCGACCGATTTCAGAACCACCGCCTCGACCCAGCTGTCGAGATTGGCAATCTCCTGTTCGGCTTTTCCGAGCGAGGCGGCAAGCCGTGCGGCGGCATCACGAACGCCCTGTTCGAACCCGTCGCGATAGCCGTTTTGGGCGGCCTGCTCGCTGGCGGCTGCAAGTGTGGCCTGGGATTGGGCGGCGTCCTGGCGGGCAGCCGCCAGAATTTGCGCCGCCTCCCTGATCTGGCCGAAGTTTTCCGCCGGAATGATGCGGTCGTGGCGTGCAAATCCCGAGCTCATCGTCCGGCGCCTTCCTGTGTGGAGGCGACCTCGTCGACGGCGGCCGTCGCCAGAACGAGCGCCGGGCTCTTCAACAGGGAAGCCGAGCCGTTTTCGGCCATGTCGCGCCAGCCCGCCCACCGCCATGCCGCAGAGATCCGATATTCGTCTGCCAGAAGCGTCAGCATCGACCAGCCATCGGCCTCGACGACATGCCTTGCCTGCTCGCTCAACAGATCAAGCGGCGGCGTTGCCGTGGAAAGATTGATGTGGCCGAGGGCGAATGCGACCGCTTCCTCGCCGTAGGCGGCCCTGAGCCTCGCAAGGGTCGGGCGATCGACCGCGGGGCAGAAGGCTGCGAGATGATAGGCGAAGCCCGCCCGGAACGCGGCCTTTGCGAGTCCGTCCGCGTCCATGGAAATCAGGCGGCGGGCGCCGTCGGCAAATGTGGCGGGGTCGCCATGGGCTTCTGCGATCTCCGTGAAAAGCCGCCGGTGCAGCCGCCGCGACAGGGTAGACCCATCGGCAAGGAGCGGCGCGGTCCCATCCCATCGGGCGGCCGTCAGCATATCCGCGGAAAGCAGCGCTGCCCTGCGGATCCTCGCCGCATCCGAGATCGCCTCGCCGTCCGAACGCGGCGTGCGCATGCTCAGCGCTCCTTCCGCTGCGGCAACAGCAGCAGCAGGCATGCCCCGATGGCGAGGATAATTGCGCCGATCACGGCCAGATTGGGGGCCTTGAAAGCCGAGAGAGCGCTTTGCACCATCGAGAATGGCGCTGCGGCGGGTGCCGGCGTCACGGTTGCCGCCGGGGCCGATGCTGCCGTTGCCGGCGGGGCCGCCGGCGCGCCGACCTCCGACCAGGGGCTGACCACCACCGAGACATCTTCGTAAGAGAGATCACGGATGCTGTTGACCAGAACGGACCGGCTTTTCATGTCGATCTCGTTGAGATTGGCGCCGGGGCGATATTGCAACACGGCCGCCGCCCTCGCCTTTTCCTTGATGAGCCCGCGGCCGTTTTCCTCCGGCAGCACCACATGGACGCGCGCCGTCGCCACGCCGTCAAGCCCCGAAAGCGTTTCGGCAAGCTGCTGCTCGATGGCGTAGCTCATCCGGGCTTTTTGTTCGTAAGGCGTCACAAGGAAGCCGTTGCCGGGAAAGAGTTCGGCGACATTTCCGAACGACTGACGCGGCAGACCGGCGCCCGCCAGCAACTCGATCGCCCGGGCATGATCGGCTGATTCAGCGGCGATCGCATAGGTCCCGCCCTTTTCGCTCCTCATGGTGACGGAGATGCCGGCGCGTTCGAGCAGGACCTGAGCATCCAGCGCATCGCGCTGATCGAGTCCCGTCAGCACGTCCTGGCTGCAGGCGGCGAGGAACAGGCAGAGGGCGAGCATGGCGGCCTTCGGAAGGACTTTGCGCGCGGGCGAAGTGATCGGTGATCTCGCAAGGGCCGATGTGATCATGATATTCACTGGCCCTGCGTCAGCCGTTTGGACGACGACATCACCGACTGGGTGAGTGACGACAGCAGCGTCGTGCCGGTCGCGAATTGCTGTGATTTCTCCAGCCGGTCGATCGATGTCGTGATGTCTTCGATCTTCGGGCCGCTGTGATCCTTGTCCGCGGCAAATCGCACCAGCGGCGTCTCCGGCTGGCCGTTCCCGGCCACCGGCATGAAGAATGCCGACAGCCGGTCGAGAATGCTGGAGGGCCTGGTATTGCCTTCCGGTGAATAGGAGGGCGGGACGGCGTCGGACTCAGGCGCGATCTTGCGGCCCTGGATGTTGGGAATGGAGGTGAGTTCGGTTGGCCGAAGGCCGGCGAAATCCGCCGGCTGCAGCCCGATCCGCTCCGCCACGATCTCCGAGGTCTTCAGCACATTGCCTGTCGATACGCCATCAACGGGCGGCGTAAAGGCGCGGCCGGTAAGTTCTTCTCCGCTCATTGCAATTCCTCAACTCGGTACACGTCAACTGCAAACGATGAACGGGAACGCTACTCGTCGCTGCCTTCGTCGATCGCCTCCTTGGCGAAATTGAAAAGCGAATTGTTCAGCATCAGGGTGTTGGAAATCATGCCTGGCAGAAACGCGTCCACGGCAGCGGAGAGTATCTCGCTCTCGCTGTTCGGATCGACCTTTTTCGTCGTGCTGCCGGTGGTGTCCTTGGAATCTGTCTTATCAGTCGTCAGCTCCACCGAGACAGGGTTTGCAGGCGCCAGGTTCAGGTCGGAATTCACTGCATCTACGGCCATATGAGCACTTCCATCAAGGAGTTATCAAAATGAATGCATGATTTGATATGGATAAAAAAACGGCCGGTCAATTGTTTAAACTTAACCGATGGTTAATTTTCGGAAATTACAATCGCTTTGACAACTTTCTCGACCTTTATATTAAAATTGAACGTTTTTATCCATAAAGCGCAGCAGATATCCAGATTGCGCATGAAATTCATACTTAAATTTATTGCTATCAAATATTCACAGGCCCGACCGCCTCTACGCCAACCGGGCCTGTGAGTACCCAGATATTTGGTGTTGCGAAAGCGTCCCGGATCAGCCCACCGCCGTACCGCGGCGCTTCTCGATATCGGCGATGATCGCGTCCCAGTTCTCAGGGGTCAGCTCGCGCTGTTCCGGGTCGCGGGGCGCGGGGGCGACGCCGCCCTTGGCGCCGACGCGCTGACCTGTTTTGGCGTAGATGCCGACCGTGTCGTTGACAGTGCGCTTAAGCATGTCGTTCATCATGTCGGTCTGCTTGTGGAAGGCTTTTTCCTGCTTGATGCTCTGGTAGATGGCAAAGCCCGCCCAGGCCGCCCAGGACACCGCGCCGGCGATCGCGAAGGCGAGCGAGAAGCCGCCGGAGACGAGCGCTACCGTTGCGCCCGTGCGCCCGAGGAAGGTGGAATTCACCAGCATATTGGCAACGCCTGCGATGCCCTCGATCGCGCCGACCGTGTCCGCCGCGGTTCCGATACCCATGAAGATGAGATCGACCGGATCGCCCTTGCCACTGGTGAGCCCCTGCAGGAACTGGTAATATTCCACCGGCAGCCAAGCGACGCCGGCAACGGCGCCAACCGTCGTCCCGGTATTCTTGAAAAAGGCGGAGAGCACGCTGCGCTGCGCCCGCGCCAGCTCGTCGGAAACGCCGACGAGTGAACTGATCCCATCCAGCAGCGAAAAATTCGAGGCTTTGATCGCCGAGCCGAGCGCACTGCCCATGTGCGCGAGAGCGCCAAGGGCGTGCAGAACCACGATGCCGATGCTGTCCCAGGTCGGGCTCGTCATGTTGAGGCCGGCATAGATGGAGCGGGATGCGGTAAGCACCGACATCACGCCGGAAGAGAGCGCCGCCTTGTATTTGACAGGATCGACCCCTGCCGGCGCCGCCGTCGCGGTCTTGTCGATCAGCTTGGCAAGGTCGGCCTTGATCGTTTCGACGCTGCCGCCCGGTCGCATCGTCGCCCAAAGCGCGGTGAAGATCGTCGTGAAATTGGTCTTGTATTGCGCCATGGCATCGGCATTGCCCTTGAACAGGGTTTCCGCCAGCGCGTCGAGGCTCGGGGCGATGATCCTCTTGATCGCCTCTTCGGCGGTCTTGCCGTCGACGATGATTGGATCGATCACATCCGTGCCGGGCATCAGCGTCTTCATCAGGCCTGACATGGAAAGTCCCATGTCCTTGAGGCTCGATGTCAGATATTCGCTGTCGATATAGGGCAGATCGAGACTTTGGATGGTCTTGCTCCAGCCATTGTCCTTGGTGGCGAACATGCGCTCGGCGATCCAGGCGTCGCCCCCGCTGCCGGCGAAGAAGCGCCCGCCGTCTGAGCCGTTGGCGGCAATGCCCTTGCCGGCCAGCCCGGTGCCGATCATGATTGCCGCCATGACGTCGTTGAACGAATAGCTGGCGAGATTGCTGGAGGGCAGCGGCGAGACGCTCTTGTCCCACTCGGCATTGGCCGGCAACTTCGAGACCAGGCTGGCGCCCATGACGAGCCCTTCCAGCGCGGTCTGCACCGCATGGCGGTAGCCCAAGACCTCCTTGCCGCCGGGTGCGCTCAGGCGCGACGTCAGGCGCTCCAGATTGCCGGCGAGATCGCCGATGCCGATTTCTCCGGCGCCTACCTTGTCGAGCAGCGGACCGAGAAGCGCCTTGACGTCGGCCTTGAACTGATCGCGCACCTCGGGGCTGTCTGACCCGTAAAACTGGTTGGCCATCGCCTGGATGGTCGGGTTGAACAGGTGGGTGATATTGTTGGGAACGGTGCTGCCGAATTCGGAAGCGGCAACCTTTTTCAAACCGTCGAGGTCGATCTTGAGATCGGGGAACAGGCTCCCGCCGAGCCCGAGCGACTGGTCGAAATCCACAACCGGCAGGATGGAGCCGAGCCCCTTCAGTTCCCGCTCGGTCTTGTTGCCGGCCAGTCCCATGCGGATCAGGCCATCGAGCGCCGTCGTCGGATCGGAGATCGTCGGCAGCACGTTCTTGTCGAAGAATTCGGCATAGGTCTTGTCGGCAATCGCCGAGCGCTGCTTTACGAAATCGTCGGGAAGCACCATGGAATAGAAGCCGAGGGCGGCATTATATTCCTTGAGAATGGTGGTGACGTCCTTGCCGGATTTGAGACCGTCATTCAGCAGGCCGCCATTGACGATGTCGCGCTCAAAGGCATCCTCGACCTTCGTACGCAGGTCCTTCATCTTCTCGTCACGCGTTATCGTGTCGTTGATGATCTCGGAAGCGTCCTTGTTCGTATCGGCCGGCGCCACGCGATAACCGGAGAAGATCAGCTTGAAGGCCTTCAGCGCCTTCTCCGTCATCAGCGAGTTGACGTCGGGGTCCGAGCCCAGGATGGCGATCGACTTGTCGAGATCCTTCAGGATCTCCTGGTCGTTGTAGATGCCGCGCTGGTTGTCGCCGAGGCTGTCCTTGTATTGGCCGAAGGTCGCCTTGGTCTGAAGCAGATCGAGATACATGATCAGTTTCTGCTCGGCAGTGTAATTGTGAGGGTTTTTGACGACGTCGATGCTCTCGAAGGATTTGTCCTTGTCCTTCAGCCCTTCCATGAAGCCCTGATTGATCTCGCTCATGAAATCGGAATTGAACAGGAGATCGATGACCGGCTGGATCGGCGCGGTAGGGCGGGACGTGCCATTCGACGTGGCGGCCAGCGAAACGAACTTCGGACTGCTCGTCTGCGCCGATATAGAGGAGAAAATCGTCAGGGCTGCCGTCGTGGTCCCGTCAGAGGCAAAAGGCGATGCCTTCTTGACCGTGGTGCTCGTGGTTTTGCCCTGGCTCGTGGAATTTTCGGACTTTGGATCGGAATTGGCGTTTAGCCGGAGAAATGAAACCGTATCGATATCCGAAGATGCTGGTGCGATCGATGACATGCGTTCCCTTTGATTTTCTTTTTCCGCTTTTCGCGGATGACGTCGTTTACCTTACGTTAGGCATAAGATCGACCTTTGCGTGATAATTCAAGCCCGATCGGACATCGCGGTTGCATAAAATGCAGCGGCCTCGCGCCTGGAGATCAAAAATCACATTTTTACCGAGGGGTCGCAGGGTATTTCCCAGGCTGTGGCGGTCATCGTTGCCGCCCCTCTGCCTCTACCAGATGAATGACGGGTCTGGCCCAAATTCGAGATGCACGGACTCGCCGGTGTAGCGTTCAAGCTTCTCGTTCAGCTGCTTTTCCATTTTGTCGAGCTTCTTCACGCCATTGGCCATATCCCACAGACCAAGCGCCAGCCCGACGGCCGAGGCAACGAGGCCGGTGACCAGTCCGGCCGCGGCAAGGCCGGTTTTGGCGGCGCTGCTGAAGATGGTCACGACTTCCGGCGCCACCGTTCCGAGTCCGGAAAAGGCACGGGACATGGCATTGGTCAGATAAAGCATCGCCTCGGAGAAACCGATCAGCGCGTTGCCGGTACCGGCAATGCCGCCGATTATTTCGAGCGCGCCCTTGGCGCGGTCGCCGGCCTTCATCGACCGCGACGCCGAATAGAAGCCGAGGCCGGCCATGGCGAGGCCGCCGGCCGCGCCGAGGATCTTGCCTGCCGCTTCCATCGTCTTCGGCGAGAAGTTCATCGAGATCCCCTTGCCCCAGCTGCCAGGCTGATTGCCGAAGGCGCTGAACGGTTTGCCGGCAACGTCGAGGTTCTTGCCGAGCCCCTCCATCGTCATGCCGACGATCTGTGTCGCCGAGCCGACCGCAGCGGCGATATCGGCCGGCGTCCACTTGCCGCCGACACCGAGGCCGTGCGCCACCAGCACGCTCGACATCGTCAGCATCTGCACGGCGTGCATCAGACCGGCCTTGTACACTTCGGCATCGATGCCGGCAGGTGTACGGGTCTGGCGCGGCAGGTCGAGCGAATCCTTGAAGGAGGCAAGCGCGTCGTCGAGCTTCATACCGCCGCGCACCATGCGCAGAACGCCGTCGACGTCGCGCGCTATATCCTGCGCCAGGTTCTGCTTCAGCGTCTCGCCGCCATCTGCCGGGCCGTTTTTGCTGATGAAATCCTCGGCGAAGGTGTTTGCCAACTGGCTGATGGCGTCATTCGTTGCGCCGGGCACAAATGTGTCATCCGGACCCGACAGCAGCGGCTCGAGATCGACACCCTGGCCGTCGCCGATATAATGTTCCTTGACGATGTTCGAGAAGGTGACGTTCGCGGCGTCGAGATGCGCGTCGATATAATCCTGGGGCAGGAGATCGACGAGCGTGTTGAGTTCGGAATAATAATCCTTCAGGGCATCTTCGAAGCTCTTGCCGGCGCTCAGCGCCCGGTCGATCGCCTTGCCGCCGCCGATATCGATCAGATAGGCGTCTTCGATGTTGGTGAGCAGATCGGAATTCTCCGGGCTTTGCAGATATTCCTTCATGCCGCTCGCGAAGATATCCGAGAGATGCTGCTGCGTCGCCGGATCGGCCGTCAGCTTTTCGATCCGCGCATCGAGGTCCTTGCCGACGCGCTCGCCATCGGGCACGCTGTCGCCATACTGGTTCATATAGCCATTGAACTGCTGTTTGATCTCGATGAGATCGTAGAGCACCGTCGCCTTCTGTTCCGGCGTCAGCTGGTCGAGGTGGTCCATGTTGTCGGGCGCGACGAAATTCCGGTTCACGTCCTTCACGGCGTCGCCGAGAATGCCGTATTTGAGTTCGTCGAGCTTCTTCAGCGTCGGCTCATAGGCGGTCGACGGAGCGTAGCCGCGCAGCACCTTGCTTTCCAGGATGTCGTTCTCGTCGATCGGGCGCTCCACGACCGGCTCGATGGCATCCGAGCCCGACATGACAAGGTCCATCTTCTTGAGGCTCGATGTCAGATAGTCGCTGTCGATATAGGGCAGATCGAGATTTTGGACGGTCTTGCTCCAGCCATTGTCCGTGGTGGCGAACATACGCTCGGCGATCCAGGCGTCACCGCCGCTGCCGGCGAAGAAGCGCCCGCGATCTGAGCCGTTGGCCGCAATGCCCTTGCCGGCCAGCCCGGTGCCGATCATGATTGCCGCCATGACGTCGTTGAACGAATAGCTGGCGAGATTGCTGGAGGGTAGCGGCGAGACGCTCTTGTCCCACTCGGCATTGGCCGGGAGCTTCGAGACCAGGCTGGCGCCCATGACGAGCCCTTCGAGCGCGGTCTGTACCGCGTGGCGGTAACCCCAGACTTCCTTGCCGCCGGGAGCGCTCAGACGCGAGGTCAGGCGCTCCAGAAGGCCGCCAAGATCAGCCTGACTGACCTCTCCGGCGCCTACCTTGTCGAGCAGCGGACCGAGAAGCGCCTTGACGTCGGCCTTGAACTGATCGCGCACCGCGGGGCTGTCTCCCCCGTAAAACTGCTTGGCCATCGCCTGGATGGTCGGGTTGAACAGGTGGGTGATGTTGTTGGGAACGGTGCTGCCGAATTCGGAAGCGGCAACCTTTTTCAAACCGTCCAGGTCGATCTTGAGATCGTTGCCCGGGTCGGTTTCGGGCGTGCTCACCTTTGCATCGACCAGGATCGCGGTGGCGCCGCTTTTGCTCTGGGTAAACCCGACGAAGCCCCGCGCAGCGGAGATGTCGAGTGCCTGCCCGTTGCCGCTCGGCGCGATCTTGCGTATTTCGCCGGCGTCGATGGTTTTTGTCGATGCAGAACGGCCAGTCACGTCTTTCTGGTCGAGGTCCACGACCAGGGTTTCGACCTCTTTCGATCCGCTGCCAACACGTTCCAACATGATTTCGTCACTCCTGATCGACGGCCGCACCCTGAACGGAGGCCCGGAAAGCCTCGTTAGGTCAGAAGTTTTTCAGTGATATGACAAATGGGTGCTATCGGAGCGGCAAAATTGAACCATTGACCCCCACATAGCGCTTCCAAATTATACCGCAGTACAAATGCTGGTGACACCGCAGTCGCCAAGGTGCGGCGCAATAGAGCACGCTACCGTAGGGAATGCGCTCACGAGACAGATCAAAGTCGGTCCTCGGGCTCGGTTTTCAGACTGCATTGTCCGGCAAATCGGTATAAGCCGTCCTCTCGAACAAATCAGGGGACAACATGGAAACCGTGGAAATCAGCAGCCGCAGCGACTTCGGCCTTTGGGCAATTGAGCGGGCGCGGGAAATCGTAACGTCCGAGGGAACTGCTTTTGCGATGGCCGCTCGCGATATGGACGACGAGGCGCTTGCAAACGCTGCAGCCGCGCTAGGCAAGGCCATCAGCGATGCGATGGTGGAAGTGTTTGACGGCCTGATAGATGAATCGTGATTGTGAAGAGACAGCGGGTCACTGACCGATAAAAATTGGTCAGCACCGTCCGGGCTCGCCGTCTTCCCCTCTCATTGCAAACTGTCAGAAACTTGCATATAATTCTGACAAGAGAAATGCCATGCAAAAGCTGACATAGCAAATCATGGGACATGCTGAACGACTGCCGGAAGGACCGCGCTTTCGGCAAAGAGTTTTTTGCATCTCGGAAATCGAGCCGCCCTGGATCAGGCTCTGTCGCGCCTGGCCGAGCGTGGCGAGCTCGTCCGGGCGGGCCGTGGTATCTATATGCGGCCCGTCAAAAGTCGCTTTGGCAGTCGGCCGCCGACGGTCGAACAGGCCGTAGAGGCGGTGGCGCAGCAGCGCGGTGAGGTCATCGTCTCGATGGCGCCGCCGCGGCAAATGCCCTGGGCCTGACCTCCCAGGTCCCGGTCCGCTCCGTCTACCTGACATCCGGCCGTAGCCGGACGATGACCCTTGGACAGCAGACGGTCGAGCTCAAGCACGTGCCGCGCTGGCAATTGGCCTTGGCCGATCGACCTGCTGGCGTGGCGGTCCGCGCACTTGCATGGCTTGGGCCGGAAAGGGCCGATGAAGCACTGTCGCGGATCAAGCGAAAGCTGCCGCCAGACGCGTTCGGCGAGCTGGTGGCGGCGGCTCCGCAGTTTCCGACCTGGCTTGCAAGAAGCGTAGGAAAGGCTGCGCATCGCTGATCTGTTTCTGACCTTGTCAAAGGATAACCGACGCGAAGCCTTGGCGGTGGCGGCCGACCGCACCGGACGGCCCATTCATCTCCTCGAAAAGGATGTCTGGGTCGTCTGGACGCTGCAGACGCTCTTTTCGTCCAAGCTCGGTGAGCATCTCGTCTTCAAGGGCGGCACCTCGCTTTCGAAAGCCTACGGTGTCATCAAAAGGTTCTCCGAGGATGTCGACCTGACCTACGATATCCGCGCCCTGGCGCCGGACTTGGTTGGCGACAATGACGAAGCACTGCCGAAAACCCGCAGCGAGGAGAAACACTGGACCAGCGAGGTGCGAAAGCGGCTTCCGGTCTGGGTGGCGGGCTCGGTGGAGCCGGTTATGGCGCGTTGCGCGTTCAATCTCTTCCGGCGGCAATCCGCCTCGAGGACGATACGCTCTACCTCGACTATGAAGCGGTGAGCAGCGGATCCGGCTATGTCGCCCCGAGCGTCATGCTCGAATTCGGAGCGCGGTCGACCGGCGAGCCGGCCAGTATCCGTCGACTGTGACGCGTCGGGCCAGGTTGATGGTGTCGAATTTCCGAAAGCGAGTCCCCGCGTCATGCACGCGGAGCGGACGTTGTGGGAGAAAGCGACCGCCATCCATGTCTTCTGCCTGCAGGAGCGCCTTCGCGGCGATCGTTTTGCCCGCCACTGGCATGATGTCGTCCGGCTGGACGATGCTGGTTTCGCCGACAAAGCATCCGCGGATCGGCAACTCGCCAATGCCGTGGCGAAACACAAATCCATGTTTTTTGCGGAAAAGGCGGCCGACCGCTCGCCCATCGACTACGCCGCAGCCGTCAACGGCAATCTGGTTCTGACGCCATCCGGAGAAGGTCTGCGTGCGCTCGGCGAGGATTACGCGCGCATGGTCGACGACGGCCTGCTGCTCGGCGATTCCGAGCCGTTCGAGCACCTGATCGAGCGATGCACGCAAATTCAGGCGCATGCCAACAAAAGCGACGCGTCAAAATAAGCAATTGCCGGCCCACAGCCGCACCCTGCCCATTACTGTGAGTGCCCTGTCACCGACGCGGTTTGGCTTCGCGCCAATTATAAGGCGTTTGCTCGTGGCAGGCACCCTTGATGTGATGAGAGTGAAGCTCGGACCCGGTTATTCCGGCTCCGGCCTCGGCGAGGATGTGGCCAAATACCGCACGGGTGCGGGTTCGTTTGAGGAAAGTTGCGCCACGTAAAATGAAGATCCGGTGTGTTTGCAGTGAAGGCATTCAAATTCCCAATTTCAATCTCGCCGGAAGCCCGAGCAAGCTCAAAATCGCTGACGCGAGAATCGACACGGATGTTCCACTTGCCGCAACGGCACGTTCTCGCGCCAAGTGCCGTCCTCCCACTGGCGCGCCGCACGCTTGATTGGCTCTATTCCCGCAGGGGGGGTCGACAAGACGAAGGTCACTTCTTGGCGTCCAGCGGATCGACGTCGCCTTTCATCAGGAAGGCCGCAATCTCGACAGGGCCAGCGCGCGCGGGCGTGACGATGATTTTTGCCATCGCCTTGTCTGAATGAAGATGCGTCGAAGCCGGCTGTGCTGCCGCAGCGATAGGCGCGCGGTGGCGGCGTGAATCGCCAAGTTGCCGCAACGGCCAGCACGAGGAACTCGACCAACGTCTCGGCGGCGAAATAGCGGAAGGTGCATTCCGGTAAACCACGGCGATCGAAACTTAAATCCGTCGCAATCTTCTCGACACTCACGTAGCATGAGCCTCGCGAACAAACGCCGCCACGCCACTATGGCAATTTCACTTCTCCTCCTCGGGATGAAATGGGACCATTCCTGAGGCGCTCTATTCCATCTCGAATACGGAGGATCCGGCATGCCTACGGTGTTGTTCAGACACGACCTCGCTTAACGATGTACTGAAGATTGCAGTCTACACGAAGCACGTTGCAGGCAGTGCTATGAAGTGTTCGCGGAAGATGGTTCGAGGTCTCGTCGGACGCTCTGTCGCGGCGAGCGCGGGACGTGTCTGATGCCCTCGATTTCAGTGAAGAACCATATTTCACGTGTTGCCCACCTGCCGACAACTTCCACCATCGCAAAAATGCACGTCCGCCTACCGAAGCTGAACGCTAACGATCCCCAAATGAGCTCAAAGATCACCTGTCGGCGGCGGCGGCGGAATTGGACTGATGAGGTGAGGGCACAGATTCTTGCCCACAACGTTCTTCAACTCGGCCCAATCCGGCGATATGTTCCCTCATCCTGGTTTCAGGCATGCCTTCAAGGCCCTGTCGGCTCGACACTTGGATTTTACAGGCGCCTGGCTGCTGGCCGACTGCCGCGCCCATTCCGTGATGATAAAAGTATTGTGCCGTGTTGGGTTCTTCACAAATATGTCCAGCACCCGACGTAGTTCTCTGCTCGGAAGCGGTTGAGGTCTGCGCCTTGACGCCGAAGATGGCCCTCTACAAGTTGGGTGACAATGTCCCGAGAGTTCTGCTCGCATTGGTTAGACGGGCAGGCTGGCTCTTTTATGCGTAGCGGCGATCTCGATGAGATTCAGCGTCAATCAGGATGAGACTCGCGCCGGGGTGTGACGGAGTGAGGGCGTAGCCCGATCGTAGTCATACCCCGGCGTGGCGCAGATTTTCGGCGTCTCATGATCGCGGTCGGTCCGGTACATTTGCGGTTTTCTGGATTGGAGAACCAGTTTGTGCCGGGTCGCCATTTAACCGATCATCAGATGAGACTCTTCATGAAGTACCGACAAACGCATTCCGTAGAGGTCGCCGCGTCAAAAGCGTCGATCAGCCGAGCCACGGCATACCGCCTCGACAAGGAGGTACAACTGCCTTCTCAGAGCAAAGCGCCGCGCGGACGCCGCCGCCCTGATCCCTTAGAGCTGATATTCGAGACCGAAGTCGTCCCGCTCCTGAAGGCCGCACCCGGTATCCGTGCCGTCGCTGTCTACAACGAGATGCTGCGCCGACATCCAGAACTCTCTGAAGGTATCCGCCGCACGCTTGAACGACGCATTCGGTCGTGGCGTGCTGTCCATGGCGAAGCGCAGGGGGTCATCTTCCGCCAAACGCACGAGCCAGGCCGGTTGGGCCTTTCGGATTTTACCGACGCCAGCGGTCTTGGTGTGACCATCGCCGGCCAGCCGCTTGATCACCTGTTCTATCACCTCCGGCTTGTCTGGTCGGGCTTCGAACATGCCCATGTCATTCTCGGCGGCGAAAGCTTTGTCGCGCTGGCTGAAGGGCTTCAAAATGCCCTGTGGTCCGTGGGAGGTACGCCGCTTTATCATCGAAGCGACAGCCTGTCGGCGGCATTCCGCAACCTCGACGCCGATGCCAAGGTCGATCTCACCCACCGATACGATCAGCTTTGCTCCCATTATCGAATGACGCCGACGCGCAACAACAAAGGCGTCGCGCATGAGAACGGCTCTATCGAAAGCTCCCATGGCCATCTCAAGAACTCTGTTCATGACGCCCTGCTGATGCGGGGGGCCAAGGAATTCGACGACCTCAGTTCTTACCGCGCCTTTGTCGATGACATCGTCAGCCGTCGCAACGCTGCCCATGGCAAGCGCATTGATGCTGAGCGATCCCATCTGCAGGCGCTGCCCGAGCGCCGGACCACGGACTTCGAAGAGATTGTCGTTACGGTGTCCCGGACGGGCGGCTTCACCTTGCGCAAGGTCTTCTACACCGTGCCATCCCGCCTGATCGGCCACAGGTTAAGAGTTCGCCTGTTCGACGATCGGCTGGATGTCTTTGTCGGCGGTACGCATCTGATGACGTTGCGCCGAGGACGCGGCCATCCCGACGGCCGACACGACCAGGTCGTCAACTACCACCACGTCATCCATTCCCTGCGCAAAAAGCCGATGGCGCTCCGCGGCCTCGTTTATCGCGACAAGCTCTTCCCGCGTCAGGAATATCGCAAGGCCTTCGAAGCCCTCATCGAGCATCTTCCCGACAAGCAGGCTTGCAAGATCACCGTCGAACTCCTGGCGCTCGCGCATGACCGTGGTTGCGAACGCGAACTTGCCGAAGAATTGGCCAGGATACTCGATGCTGGTGACTTACCCAATCTGGCTACCATGCGAGCGCTCTTCGGTCCGGATCCAGCCAAGCTGCCGACCGTTCATGTGCAACTCGCATCGCTCAACGGTTATGAGGCCCTGATCGGGACGGGAGAAGCGGCATGAAGAACGCCCACGTTATCGATGAAGCACGCCTCGGCATCATGCTCAACGAGCTCCGGCTGCCGACGATCAAAATGCTGTGGCCACGATTTGCCGAAGAGGCGGACCGGGAAGGATGGCCGGCAGCTCGCTTCCTGTCGGCTATTGCCGAGCACGAGCTGGCAGAGCGTGCCAATCGCAGGATTGAACGGCATCTCGCCGAAGCGCACCTGCCGCCCGGAAAGACCTTAGACAGCTTCGCCTTTGACGCTGTACCCATGATCTCGAAGGCGCAGGTCATGGCAATCACCGCCGGCGACAGCTGGCTTGCCAAGGGAGCTAACATCCTCATGTTCGGTCCGCCCGGCGGAGGAAAGAGCCATCTTGCTGCTGCCATCGGCCTTGCGCTGATCGAGAACGGATGGCGGGTCCTGTTCACCCGGACCACCGATCTTGTGCAGAAGCTTCAGGTCGCCCGAAGGGAACTGCAGCTTGAGTCTGCCATCGACAAACTCAACAGGTACGACTTGCTCATCCTCGATGACCTCGCCTACGTCACCAAGGACCAGGCGGAAACAAGCGTGCTATTCGAGCTGATCTCGGCACGATACGAGCACCGGTCGATCCTGATCACCGCCAACCAGCCGTTCGGAGAGTGGAACCGGGTCTTTCCCGACCCTGCCATGACACTCGCAGCAGTCGACCGGCTCGTGCACCATGCCACGATCTTCGAGATGAACGTCGAAAGCTATCGCCGCAGAACTGCGCTTGAGGAAAAACGCCAGCGCGGCCGACCGGCCTCGTTTGCGACAATCAGGACATCAACGCTGTCTGTCGCGGAGCGGCAATCAGAAAACGACGAAGAACTTGTCAGCGGCAATCAGCATGATAATTTGATCCCGACCGCGACCTAAGAATCTCATCCAGATTGTCGCAAGCGTCTCATCCTGATTGCCGCGCTATTAGCTATTTTGCATCGATGGGCAGGCTCAAGGTTCTCTTGGAAGTCAGCATTTAGCTGCCTCACCATGGCGTTGAATAGGCTGAGTCGACCAAAGTGCTGCGCCCATTACCGAAGATTGCGATGAGGCATCAGCGTCCTTCAGCAATCTTGCCAAAGAATGCAGGCTTGCGAGATCGACGTGCGGAACCGCCAGGCTGCGCCAACAACCACTCATTGATCGGTCGAACATCCACGATGGGACCTCAAGAAGTCGACCAGAAGAAGAACCAGAAAGGCTGCAGCGGAAATATGCTTCCCTTTGGACACCGCCTCATGCACGTGAACGGGTTGCCCGGACCAGGGATGCCACGGATACAAAAGCTCGCGAACCTCGGTCCCGTGGGTGTTCTGTCGTCGTGTTGTACAACCATTTCCGGCCGCACTCATCGCTCGGATACCAGACCCCGGCCGAGGCTCCACATCTAATCGCCGCCGGATGAAAATTCAGTGGCAGGTCACTTCTTCCATCCCTTGGTGTCCACCTATTTTGGTGGACACCTCATGCCAAAGCTCACTCAATTGCAGAAGGTGCGGGGAAAATCGCGCTTACGATCGTTCAGAAAACATTGCCTGTTTTTGGAGGCGCAGGCGGTGTTTCGCCATGCCATTAACCAAGTACCGGTTTTGAGGCATTCTCTCACTCAACTCACCCAGCTTCACCGCCAAAACTGCATACGTTGGAACTCGACCACTGCCCAATGTGGTCATTGATTTGCGGCCCATTCAGAGCGCCAAGACAGCGCCCTTTTGCGTGACAGTTAAACTCAAACGGATGTCGGTGGCCGAGAACCCAGCCATCACTGCAAATTCCCCCGCCTCTATCCGCCAACGCCGCTCGGTCGTGTCGAAGAAGGCAAATGTTCGGGCGTCAAGTATGAAACGCAACCTTCGTTTCTCACCGGGTTCCAGGGCAATTTTCGAGAAGGCTTTCAGCTCTTTAACCGGTCTGGGTATAGATGCTTCAACATCGCCGACATAGATTTGCACCACTGCCGAACCTGGCCGCTCGCTGATGTTGGTCAATTCCAGTGTCACTGTCACCGCGCCGGCAGCGTCTGGTAGCCCTACCGTCAGGTCCGACATCGCAAAGCTTGAATAACCGAGACCATGACCGAACGGGAACAGCGGCTTAATGCCGTGGCGGTCGTAGTGCCGATAACCGACGAACACACCTTCGTCATATCGCACATGGCCGTCCTTACCTGGATAGACCGCGTCATCCTCAGTATGTGTGGGGTTGTCAGCCCAGCGCACGGGGAAGGTCTGTGCCAGTCGGCCCGAGGGCTCGGCCTTGCCGAGGAGCACATCGGCGATCGCGTTGCCAGCCTCCTGTCCGGGATACCAGCATTGCAGTACTGCACGAGCACCGGAAAGCCAGGGCATTTCCACCGGTCCACCGGTTTGTAGTACGACGATCGTGTTCGGATTGGCCGCAATTACCGCCTCAACAAGCTGGTTCTGCAGACCGGGAAGTGCAATACCGCGAAGATCGGAGCCCTCGGTATCCCAGTCGCCCGTTCTGCCCACGAAGACTACCGCATGATCAGCCTTTGCCGCGACGGCTGCTGCCTCGGCAATCTCCGCTTCGGCCGAAAATCTGCCTATTCCTACCCGAATTGCGGCGATATAGAGGTTGACGTGGTCGTGCCGGGCGTACTCGGCGACGACCTCGTATGTACGGCCGGCTTCGAGCGTGATTTCACCCACGACCTCTTCGCAGCCTTCTTCAAAGAATGTGGTACCACGTATCCAGGAAGCCCAAGCGTCCACCACAAGTCTGCCGTCCACATAGACCCGGCCAAGCCCGGCCGAGGTTAGTCCGACGCGATAGACGCCGGCTTCCGAGGCTGTGAAGATGGTGCGCATTCTAGCCGAAAAGCGAAGGGGATCGACAAAGCCCTCGGCCACGGGGGGCAACCATACACCAAGGCTCGACGGTTCCTCGACGACCTTCACCGGTTCGCCAGCTAGCTCCCTTCCTTGGAAAAACTCGAAGGTTGTGGGGTTTTCGATTAGCGGCTGAAACCGATAATTGTTGCAGCCCTGAGCGTAGCACAGATTCTCCTCACCCAGCGCGTCCACCAGCCCCTGCCACGGACTGATGACATAGTGAGGGTTCAACTGCGCCGAGCCGCCTCCCATCACCTGCGCGACCTTGGCATTGGGTCCAATGATGGCGACCATACCTTGCTGAGCCAATGGCAGGATCCCGTCATTCTGTAGCAGAACTGCGCTTTCCGCTCCCGCGCGCCTGATCAATGCCCTATGTTTCGGTTGATCAATGGCGTACTCCTTAAACTCGCGATGATCGTTGATAGCGCCGGTGCGTTCCATCAAAGTCAGGATATTGCGCACACAGGCGCGGATCGTCTCGACACTAACCTCGCCGCCTTCGACCGCAGCCAGTAGCTTGGAGCCGCGATCGCGAGTCGGGCCCGGCATCTCCAGATCCAGCCCGGCATTCACGGTGGGTGCGGTCGAACGCGAGCCGAACCAGTCCGACATCACCACGCCGTTAAAACCCCAGTCACCGCGCAGAACCTCGTTCAACAGCCAATGGCTTTCCGCCGTGTAAGTACCGTTTAGCTTGTTATACGAAGACATCACGGCCCAGACCTTTGCCCGCTTCACCGCCGTCTCAAAGGGTATCAGGTAGACTTCGCGCAGCGTGCGTTCATCGATATCTGAAGAGATGGTTGTACGTTCAATCTCGGACTCGTTGCCGACGAAATGTTTTATCGTGGCACCGACTTTCGTGGACTGCAGACCTTCGATATAGCCGACTGCAAGTTCCGCCGTCAGGATCGGATCCTCAGAGAAGCACTCAAAGTTGCGGCCGTTTGTGACGCTACGCTGGATGTTAACGGTGGGGGCTAACGAGACGTGGGCACCTTTTGAAAGAACCTCGTCACCTAGGGCACTGCCGATTTCCTTGGCTAGATCCGGGTTCCAACTCGCTCCGATGGCGATGCCCACCGGGAAAGCCGCTGCAGTCACACCTCCGACAAAAGACCCCGCCCCGCGGGCGCCGTTGGGGCCGTCGGTCAAGCGCAATCTCCCTATCCCTAGGCGGTCGATGGGCGGTAAAGACCAGAACGTATCGCCGGAAAGTAGCGAGACCTGCTCCGCCAAGGTCATATTATCGAGCAATGCTTTCTTATCAATCATCTTCTCTGCTTCTTGAATCTCAATACTTACCTGTCCCAGATCAACATCTCAAGATGCATATCGGGGAAGCTGGTGATCTCGGCGCCATGGAGCCGTCCATCCATAAAAAGGACGCCCGTTTGTTCATCAAGGCGTCGCGTCCCGCCGTCGCGAGGACGACGACATGTTCGAAGCCTTCACATAGCCGAGATGCGGTCACCGCTTTCCATTGAAAACAAGGAACATCGCGGCAATCGATTTCAGCAGTGAAAGTTGTGCCGGCTGCGGCAGCGCCGGTTCTGTTACGGAGTTATTCCTCCGCAAGTTTGTGAGACAGTTCGAACCTTAGCAAGCTTTATCAGACAATCTGTTGACAGACAACCTCGGTCGCGCAGCTTTCGTGTCGTCATTGATGATTCGATGCTTCCCTCGGAGGCGGATCCCGATTGATGAAGTTTCTTCACCGCCTATGGACAAGGATCGACCACAATGGACAGGCTGTTGTCCCGTTTCCGGCTACAGAGTAATCATTTTCGTACTGTCTTTCATAATCAGCATTTGCGCGGTGGGGTTTTCGGGGCACTACGCCGCGGGTCTCCTACAAGGCCGCCTGGAAACCTCGAGCGAGGTGATGCAGGTGCTCTCGGGTTTCCGTGACGTCTCCGCCTCGTCCGTCTGCATCGCCCTCACGCCGTGCTTGAATCCTCCCTACATATGCAGGCATTCCCGGTTGATATCGATCCAGATTGTCTGAGAGCTACCAGTATTCGTTGATCCTGCCGTTATAGCTTTGCCTGCTCGTCTGCACAAATTTAGATATCGAGAGATCAAAAACGGGCGCCTGGAGGAGAGCCGTGGCAGTACCGCATTCGTACCGGCTGGTCGTGTCAGACAGCCGAAGACTTGCGGATTCTCTACCATCATGGATGGCCTCGGCTCAGAGAGGGATCGGAGGCTGTCACGTATTTTTTTCCGCTTTCGGCATGTTAAAGGATGCCAGGCGATCTTGCTGCCAATTATTTTTCTGGCTGCGAGCGACCGCTTTCTGCCGGCACTCAAATTCCCCTGGTGAAGCAGGGCTATCGCATATGAGCGATGATAGAGATGAGGAACTGATCGTCCCACCCTGCCTTCTTGATCTTTCGACGAATGGAGGCCTTATCTGGATGGGCCCGGATGAGGTTGAGGGCAATCTTTCGTAACAGAGCAATGTTTGCCGGTCCGTGATCCTTACGGTTTCTGGCGGCATCCTCGCGGAACTGGACGTCGAGCACCCAGTGCAGTTTGTTTTCGATCTGCCAATGAGTTCTGGTTACCTCGATCAGGGCGGCAGCCGACATGACGGTGGAGAGCAGGAAGTAGCGGACATGGCTGGTCAGACGGCCATCGGCATGACGGCTTGTGGCCTCGACGGAGCCGATGGCCTGCAGGCCGGGGAAGTCGATGTCATTGACGGCGACGATGCAGGCACGGCGTCTTTCGCAGCGGTCATGGTCATTCTCGGCGGCGGTCTGGACGCCGAGTGGCTCGACGTCGTCCAGACGAGCAATCGTCTGTGCCAGGAGGCCGGGCTGATTGGCCTTCAACGCCAGGGCATAGTCGCCGCCGGCGGAAAGGATGGCATGAGCGGTATCGGCGCGGCAATGCAGGGCATCGGCGGTGACGATGGCACCTTCCAGCGACAAAAGCGCAAGCGCATCGAGCGCCCCTTGGACCTCGTTGCGGCCCGGCGCGGTCTGTTGGCCGATGACCAGGCCGCAACCGGCAGCCCAGACCTTGACGAGGGGCAGCGGCGTCGCCTCGTACCGCCTTGCCGTCGACCGCCACCACGCCTTCCATGCCCTTTGCAAAGGCTTCGGTAAAGCGGCTTCGAAGGCAACCTGATTGAGGCAGCGGAAAACGGTGGAGAAGGTGCCATGGCCGGCGATGCCATAGGGCAGCGGCACGATCGTCTTGAGCCACTTCTTTTTGGAAACGCCGGATCGGCCATGTCGGCGCAGCTTTCGGCGCCGCAAACGATCGCGGCAATGGCAATGAACAGGATCGACATCAGCGGATGACGTGTGTTGCGCCCCGAGGGTCGGGCAGATCTTTAAAACAGGTGGCAAATCGATTCATCCGTACCTCCAAATTATCGGAGAGTTCTTGAGTCGATTTGCCTCAACAAAACAACTCCTTACCATCCATATGCGATTCTCCTGCCTGGTGAAGCTGTCTCGTCTGGCCGTCACTTCAATCGCCCGCAACCGGCGCCTTAAGGTAGTCGAGAAACGTCCGGAGAGCGGACGGCACCTGTCGATGCGAAACGTAGTATGCATGAAAACCCGGCCCGGTAGAGGTCCAGTCCGGCAGCACGACTTCGAGTGAACCGGCCGCAAGTTTGTCCTCGACCCGGGCCTGCAGGCAATAAAAGAGACCGCCTCCCTCCTCCGCCATGCGGATAGATAGTTCCGAATCTCCGAGCGTGAGAAGTCCCGGAACGTCGAGAGAAACCATGCGATCGCCGTCGCCAAGTTCCCATTTGCAGAGGTGATCCGTACCGGTTCGGATCCGGATGCACTCGTGCGTCAAGAGATCTTCCGGCCGCGCGGGCCGCCCTCGTTCGTTGAGATAGGCCGGAGAACCGACTACGATCCATTCGAGTTCGGATGTCAGACGCGACGCGATCATCCCCTCGGGAACCGTTCCCCCATAACGGATGCCCGCGTCAAAACCTTCGGCGACCATATCGATGAAGCGATCCTCGACGCTGACTTCGACCTCGACATCTGGGTAGCTCTTGCGAAAACTGTGCAGTCGAGGAGCGATCAGCAGCTCGGCGGCGTCACGCAGGGTGGTCACTCTCACTCTGCCCGTAGGCCCGCTCCTGAAACTGTCTAGGAGATCCATCGCAGCTTGAATGCCGAGGAAACGGGGCTCCAGTTCGGCAAGCAGCACTTCGCCGGCGGCGGTGAGACTGATGCTCCTGCTTGTCCGATGAAACAGACGGACGCCCAGACGGGCCTCCAAACCCCTGATCGAGTGGCTGAGGGCAGACCCGGAAACGCCGCGAAGCGCGGCGGCCTTTCGGAACCCCCCCGCACGCGCGATCGCGACGAAAGTTTCAAGGTCGGCCAGATCGGCCCGCGTTGATACCATGAGTTATGGATACTCGCACTTGTACTGAAAAAGATCGCCCTTGCCGGCGCCGACCTTGCTTCAGGCCGGCCGGCACCTTCAATCCTTATTTAACTGGCCCTGTATTTGGTATGTGATGGCCGAGGAAGCAGTCAAAAATTTGACCTAGTGATCCATGTTGGATCCTGCGAAGGACGGCGGAGATGGCCGGTCGCTGAAAAACGAAAACGTCCGGGATTAGATCGTCATGCAATGAAGATCTTCGTGTCCACAGCCACGAGAGACGGCACCGGTTGGTTCCGCGAGGCGGTCTAACAGTCCCGGAGGTTCTAGTTCTGAGCTCTCGAAAACGCGGGCTACCAGTCCTGCCGGGTTGGATGGACGAAATGTCGTTGATCGTGATCTCCGGGGGCTGGTCTAGTGCATAGACCACGGCTTCAGCCACCGACGACGGCGGAATACCCTGCTTGTTGAGCTCTCCGGCGATCTTTCTGCCCGTCTCGTCATGAACCTTGTCGGCCCAGCCGGTATCGATCACGCCAGGGCTGATCATAGACACTTGGATCCCGCTACCCACGCCCACCTCCTTCCTGAGGCTTTCGGTAATACCGCGTATGAAGAACTTCGTGGCTCCGTAAACCCCTGCCGCCTCGCCGACATGAACGCCGGCGATAGAGCTCATATTCAGGATGCGGCCGGACCGGCGCTCCAACATCGACGGCAGCACCGCGGCGATCGCATGCAGATAGCCACGCAGGTTGGTATCGATCATCTTGTTCCAATCGCCGACGGCGGCATCCTTCCAATAGGAAAAGAGCATGAGGCCGGCATTGTTGACCACTATATCGACCGGGCCGTACGTCGTTGTGGCGAACGCGACGAGGGCCTTGGTACTCTCAAAATCCGTGGCATCAGCAACCTTGTAGCTGGCAATACCTCCCGAACCGGTGATGTCTTCGACGATCTGACTGAGGCGTTCCTCATTGCGGCCGGCAAGGACGACGCGCGCACCTTTTTCCGCCAATCCTCTGGCGGTCGCCGCTCCAATGCCCGAGGAAGCCCCTGTGACGATGGCGACCTTGTTTTTCAGATGTGACATGACGTGCTCCTTCACTGCGGTTGGGTCAATTCGGCTTGCCGCGCGGCTTTGACGGGCTCGGGGGTCGTCCGGTTTTCCAACACCTGCCGCTTGGTTTTCTGATCTCCGCCGACGATATGGTCGATGCCGTTCATGAGGGCCTCGAAGCCCTGCTTGGCGACGAGCGTCTTGTCGTTTTTTTGTTGGCCACCGAGCTTCGTACCGCCCATTCCAGCGTTCGCGTGGAAGTCGCTGTTGGTGGCGCCCGGAAGGAGTGCCGTCACCGTGACCCCGGTCGAGCGCAACTCCTCGCGCAGAGATTCCGCGAACATGTAACCGAATGCCTTCGACGGGCCGTAAACGGTTTCGTATGGCGTGGGCAGGGTCGCCGAAACCGAGGAGGTGATGAGAATCCTGCCGCGGCCGTTCTTGACCATATGTTGGACGACGCGTTTGGCCATATGGACGGTCCCGGTTACATTGATCGCAAGCAGGCGAAGCTCATCCTCGAGATCGTTATCGACAAAGGCGCCGCCAATACCGATACCGACGTTCAGAGCCGCGGCTTCCAAGGGGCGCCCCAGCCCCTGCGTAAAGGTCCAGAACCTCTCGACGCCATCGTACGTCGAGGCATCCGCTTTGAACGGATATGCTTCGGCATCAAGGCTTCGTAGCGCATCGGCGGCCTCGTTCACCTTGTCGCTTGAGCCTGAAATGGCGACATCGAATCCATTCTTGGCGAATTGTTTGGCAAGCTCGAAGCCTATTCCAGATGAGCCGCCCGTGATCATTGCGAGTGGTTTATTCCCTGTCATGATTTCACTCCTTTGGTTTGGTCAGCACCACGATCGTCTCGAGGCGCTGGTGACCAAATGCCCGTGGAGCCGATTGGTTACATGAGCAAAATTGATCGGGGCGGCGAGTGAAAATCATCCACCGATCTGGCAGGGACCAGGAGTGCGTTACCTTTTTGGTCCCGTCCGCGGTCGAACTGGCCAGGCATTCCCTACGTCACGAAGGCCCTTGAGTGAACACGGCTCATCGGTGCGTGCGATCCCGCTCACTTCAAGTAGCCGTCGCGCTACCCTATTCTTATAGTGCGATCGAACGGTCGTTCGCAGCCCGCGGATATGATCCGACGACCCAAGCGCCCGAGTAGCGTTGATGGACTTCTCTGCGCTGGTGCCATCGGCCGGCACGCTTCTCGGAGAAAAATTCCACGGCGACGGCTTGTCCGGCACACCTTCCAGCGGTGACGGTCCAATGACGGGAAAGACAAAAAATGAGCGAGAGAATGAACAGCGTCGTTGCTCCTGGCCGCGTTGCGGTCATCACGGGAGCTGCGAAGGGCATCGGCTTGGCAATCGCGAGGGCTCTCGCGGCCCGCGGCATGAAGCTCGCGCTGCTGGATCTCGACGCCGACGCACTTGAGGATGTTACTTCGACACTCGACACGGACATCCTGATCGTGAGCGGCGACGTATCAGATTTGTCGGCACTGACCAGGTTGCGGGACGAAACGATTTCGCGGTTTGGCGACGTGGCCGTCCTAGTAAACAACGCGGGCATAACGCAAGGAGCCGGCCCTTGGGACAATCCTGCAAAGTGGCGACGCCAGATCGATGTAAACTTCGGAGGTGTTCTGGCCGCGCAACACGTCTTCGTGCCCTACATGATCGAAGCCGGTCGCCAGTCGGCCGTTGTCAACCTCGGCTCCAAGGAAGGTATTACGACTCCTCCAGGTAACGCCGCATATTCGGTGGCAAAGGCAGCTGTCAAAGTCCTGACCGAACAGCTGTCGCACGAGCTTCTGAAGGAGACGGGAGGTCGTGTTTCGGCTCATCTCCTCGTCCCTGGCTACACGTGGACACCCATGAACATCGCACTCAAGCCGCAGGGCATTGCGAAACCCGATGAGGCATGGACCGCAGAGCAACTGGTGGAATACTTCCTGGTCCGTCTGCTCGACGAGAATTTTTACATCATCTGTCCGGATAACGCGGTTACGTCTGCGATCGATGCCAGAAGGATCCGCTGGGCGGCCGACGACATGATCCTGAACCGGCCGGCGCTTTCACGCTGGCACCCCGACTGGATGGATAAATTCGCAGCCTGGTTGAAGTCAGGTCACTGACGGTGGAATGTTTGTAGAGGAGAGTAATCCAATGCCCAGACCCTATGTAATCTGTCACATGATGTCGCCGCTGGATGGCCGATTGATCGTCAATGATTGGGCCGAGGCAACCGGCCATTCGGTCGATGAGCTCGTGAAGATCTATGACGGCCTGCATGAGAAGATCGGTGCCGACGCCTGGCTTTCGGGAAGAGCGACGGGAGAAGAGTTCGCGGACGCCGTCGACCGCCCCTATCAAGCAACCGGCACAGCCGCGCGACCGATCCATATCGCCAACCCGGACGCCGGCGAGTTCGCTGTCATCGTGGATAAGGACGGTCGGCTACGCTGGGACAAGAGCGACATTGAGGGAGCTCACCTTGTGGTCCTGACAGGATCTGACGTGGATGATGCTTACCTGGCGGGCCTCACCCAGGCTGGCGTTTCCTATATCGTCTCGGAGAAAGATGGCGTCGATCTGAAAAACGCGCTTGACCTTCTTGGAACCGAGTTCGGTGTGAAGCGCTTGATGCTGGAAGGCGGGGCGCAAACCAATGGCCATTTCTTGAAGGCGGGTCTTGTTGACGAGGTCAGCCTGGTCATCTTCCCTGCGATCGGAGGCAAGTCGAATACACCGGCCATATTCGAGGGCGGCGAGGATGGGCTTGCCGGCAGGGCGAGGCTCACGTTTATCAGCGCCGAAGCCGCTGGCCTCGGCTCCGTGCATCTGAGATATCGCGTTGGACGTCCATAAGAGACGTCCATAGGAGAAGATTGTGGAAGGGCTCCCTCCTGCCGTCGTCGAAATGATCGTCGAGGAGCAGGGCGCGATACTCCTGAGCAAGCAACCTTGTTTCGAGATCATCGCGCAGCGCAGAGAGCCGGAAGAACTGGCGTAGTCTGCCCGTGGTGTCTCTCCGATTAGGCGGTGTGATGAACGGTATGTGACGCCGACATTAATGCCCGCGGCGGTGACCGCGATATGAGCGTCAAGGCGTTGCTCGAGTGCAGCTCGACAAACAAACAAGGTGAGACGCGTATTGCCGCACGTAACGATGCTCCCCACAAAAATGTCGGGCCTACTACACCTGCTGTCAGGTTTGTCAGGTGCGCGCCATGGTGCTGTTCCGCCCGACTTCCTACCGCGCTCTCGTGGAAGTCCTTGAAGCATAGGCACAAGATTCCTTCTGAGGCTCGATCCGGCCAGAGTGGCATGAGTCTTGAAACTTTCTCGTCGCGCGGCGGCAGCTGTCTTCTCCCGAGAAAGCGCGCGAGTCAAAGTCGAATTGCAGGTGAACGCATGGTGACGCAGTAGAACTTTGTGGATGCGGTTCGACCCGGGGAGAACAAAACTCCGGGCAGAGGTTTGGGAGGGTTGTTTGTCTGTGTCTGACAAAATTGCGATCTTCGGTATGGCGAGCGTTTTTTCGGTCACCCATGCGCTATTCGCAGTCGCTCAAGAGGCCAGGGCCGTGACTAACCCCCTGGCCTATATGCTGCAACCTATCACAAAATCCCAGGGGATGCTGAAAACCTTCGAACAAAGCCGGGAGACATTTCCGGGCGAGGTTCTGCTCGATATGAACGCTACCTATCTCGACCGACAGATCTACAATCCGGCCACGGCGCGCTACGACCACGTTAAACTGCGCGGCTATCAAGACGCCCGCCAGACCGGCTTATCCGGTGCCGACACGCCATTGGTTGGACCGACCATCGATCTACGGCCCGGTCAGACGGTGCGGGTAACGCTTCACAACCTGTTCCCTCAGGATTCCACCTGCGGCATCGGCGGTGGCAGTGCCAATACCCCCCATTGCTTCAACGGTACCAACCTGCATTCGCACGGTCTCTGGGTAAATCCGTCTGGCAATGGCGATAATGTGCTGATCTCAATCCGTCCCGGCGTTTCGTTCCAATATGAATACAACATCGCCGTTGAGCATCCCGCCGGCACCTTCTGGTATCACCCACACCTACACGGATCAACCGCATTGCAGGTGTCGAGTGGCATGTCCGGGGCGTTGATCATCCGTGGCGATCGCATGCCGACACCGACCGAGACTGGCGATATCGACCGCCTATTGAAGCAGCCGGGCGGCTCCGATATCGCCGAACGGGTTTTGGTGCTACAGCAGATTCAATATGCTTGCACCGATAACAATGGCGACATCACTTATGATTGCCAGCCAGGACAGGTGGGCGGCATCGAAAGCTACGATCAGTTCGGACCTGGCAGTTGGCCGGCTTCGGGCCGCTTCACCAGCGTCAACGGCCAGGTGCTTGGTCAGTTGGCATTAGCGGAGGCTGGCTCGGTCGAGCGGTGGCGGATGATACACGCCGGGGTTCGCGACACCATCAATTTCGAAATCCGGCGCAAGACCGGGACGACCGCGTTCCGCACGCTTGCGGCAGCGGACACCGACAGATGGATCGATCAGAATTGCGGCAAGGATACTATTCCGTATGGGGTGGTGGCCCAGGACGGGCTGACAATGGCGCAGGTGCAGATGCGGCAGCAAGCGATCCTGCAACCGGGCTACCGCGTTGACGCGCTGGTGGTGTTGCCAGGAGCGGGTGACTACTGCATCATCGATGGCGCCGCACCGGCAGCGGCCAGCGTCAACCAGGAGGCTCCAAGCCGACGGCTTCTCGGCATAGTCACTGCAGTAGGCGGCCATGCCGTCAATGGCGAGATCGGCACCTATCTGCAGGATTGGCTGATTTCGGCGGCTGAGCGCACGATGTCACAGAATGTCGCCGGCAAGGTTATCGATGACCTCAAGAACGAGATGTCGCTCTCAAGCTTTATTCCCCATCCGGACATCGACGCGGGCGAGGTCACCGGCGAGCAGCAACTGGTGTTTAACATCGATGTGAAACAGCCGGGTGCCACCTTCTTCGAGGTTGACGGCAAACCTTATGATCCCAACCGCATCGACCGGACGTTGCCGCTGAGCGGAGTCGACGAATGGACGCTCCGCTCGGATTTCGTCAGCCACCCATTCCATATCCATGTCAATCCGTTTCAGATCATCAAAATTGTCGATGCGGCCGGCAACGATGTCAGCGCGCTTGGCGCCGATGACGACGGCGATCCGCAATATCCAGGCTTGAAAAATGTCTGGAAGGACACGCTGTGGATCAAGAATCCCGGCACCGATCCGTCGGCGCGCTACACGATCACCGTGCGGACGCACTACCAGCGCTATATCGGCGAGTTCGTTCTGCATTGCCACATCCTCGATCATGAGGACCAGGGCATGATGCAGAACATCAGGATCACCCTGCCGGACGGCCAGGGTGGCACCGTTTCCGGCCATCATTAGGGCGTCGATCGCCATTGGGAGGAACTATGAGCTTCACTGGCACTTGGAGTTATCGCAGCCTGATCAACAATCCCGATTTATCGGTTGATTTCAATGCACTGGAATTTGGCCAGGGAACGCTGGTGCTGACCGAGTTGGCTCGGCGCAAGGTCGGCGGAACCATTGGTGGGCCCGGGTGGTCGCTGGAATTGACCGGTACGGTGCGTCCGGGAGACCCTGTCGAGCTGCAATTCACTGGAAAGGGCGATGTGGCCGGCGAGACCTGGATCTACAGCTATCGCGGCTACATCGTGCCGAACTGGCCGAATGGCGTCGATCAAAGGGACGCCATTGTCGGTAGCATCGTCCGCGACGTCCCGCATTCGCATGGGGTCGCCGCAGCCGGCTACGTTGCCTCCTGGTATGCCGTGCGACAGTGATGCTCCAGCATTTGCCGCAGCTCGAAGACATTCGGATCAACATTCACCGGCCAGGGTCTGGGTCGACGGACCGATGCCTCACATTTGAACCGCGTGCTCTGGCGGTTCAGCGGGATGTGCTGCCCGAACTTGTCGAACACGATCGTCGCCAGCAACTGAGGGCCGATGAAGCCGCGCGGGCGTCGCATGGAACGGTGCGGGAGCCTGACTGATCGCCTCGCAATCGCGGCAGGTAAATTTCTCGCGCACCGTCTCGATCACCTTGAATCGGCGCGGGATATCCTCCAGCGTTTCCGTCACATCCTCGCCCAGCTTCGACAGCCGCGAGCCGCCACAGCAGGCACATGCCGTCGGCGCTTCGATGACGATGCGTGCGCGCTCGACGTCTTTGGGCGACGCCTTGCGCACTGGACGCTTGCGGGCGAAGGCGCGCACGGACTGCGTTCTGGCCGCGGCCTCTTGGACGCTCAGTTCGTCCTCGGCGGCCTACGCCACGAGCTCTTCGAGCTGCAAATTCCAACTGATCGATCAGCCGCTGCGTGCGCTCGCGGCGCGGCCCGTGCTTCTCGCGCTCCAGCTTGCCGATCAGCAACTGCAAATGCACGTTGAGCGCCTCAATGCTCGACAGCCGCGCCTTCGCGTTGGCCGCGTCCGCCTCAGCTTGCAGCCGCGCAGCACGTTCGGCCAGCAGCGCCGGATGAGCGCTGGCAAGGTCCGATGGCAGGGTAAGCGGCGGCAATGTCATAACGACATTGAATCAGATTTCTCAACAATCTCAATGCAAAAATTGAGTCAAACCCGGCTGGGGCGCCAGGTTTCCTGCCGTGCGCGCCAGTCAATTCCCTCCAGCGACAACGCATGTTGATGCCCCTCCTGGTGAGGCTGAATGATTCTCAGATCGAGTTGATGAATGGTACGGTTGCGAAGGTCGCGAACCGCGTTGACGACCGCTGGGGAATTTTGGAACAAATATGCTCCGGTTGATTGCTGGTCGATGAGCAGGCGCTTCCGCCTGATTTGAACGTAAATCCAATTGACGGGAATATCGAGCCTGGCGGCAAGTTGTACGGCGCTGAGCAAACTAGGTTCGTGTGTCCATCTGTTGCGCTGTGCCTTTACCTAGATGCCCGCTGCAAGGCGGAGGCGTTGCACAGTGATTGGCAAAACCTTCTCCTCACAATTGGGCGAATGGTGTCCTTCGCGCGTCAGTATTTCAGGCTTCGACATATCCCTGTGTCGCAGACACGGGTATCAGCAAGGTCGATCCACCACGATGTTCAACCTCATACGACGGCGCGAAGTTGCCGCCTCTACGTCCCACCTCACGCATCACATTAAAGGAGCGTCCAAATAACGGATGGCTCGGATCCAGCACCTCGATCTTGTCCGGTGATGATTCGTCAGACTCACAAGCAGGGATATTTCTGTAGACCTTCGAGCAGATAACCGAGCTGCGCCGGTGTGATCACCACCGTGCCGTCAGCGGCTGACGGCCAGATGAAGCGGCCGCGCTCCAGCTTCTTCGTGAACAGACAAGCGCCCTGGCCGTCACGCTAGATAAACCTTCCTCGCTCCAATTTTTTCGTGAACAGGCAGGCCCCCTGGCCATCGTGCCAAACGACCTTGATCAGATCGCCGCGTTTGCCCCAAGGCGGCGCATCCTCGGATGCTTACTTTTGTCCGGAAAGCTTGCCGTTTTGGCCGCATTGAACTCATCAAATAAGGATTTGCGCCGCGCGGACGAGCACGCGGCGCTTTTATTCGGCAGGG
Source organism: Rhizobium sophoriradicis (assembly GCF_025200795.1). Taxonomy (NCBI): domain Bacteria; kingdom Pseudomonadati; phylum Pseudomonadota; class Alphaproteobacteria; order Hyphomicrobiales; family Rhizobiaceae; genus Rhizobium; species Rhizobium sophoriradicis. Next base: position 51,053 of record NZ_CP104156.1, on the reverse strand, counting down.
AAAGCAGCTTCGTCTAAGCCTTTGGCCATATTCGATGAATTCTTGCTCCACAATCTCTGACGGGCCAGCGCCGGCAGGGCAGAGGAGATTAATCCTTCAAGAGGCTTTTGTTCTCAGTCGTCGGCACGTACTGGAAAGTGTCTTGTCCTTGCTCAATGGCCGGACCGGAGCCGCCTTCGTAAGCGAGGTTCCAGCTCGTGACTATCTCAGTGTTGTTGCCGTTGACCTGTGCGTAGCCGGTCCATCCGGTTGCGGAATTGCAGTTCTCCGTCGAATTGTTCCAGCCGACCGAAAATGCGATGAACGTCCCGTTTACCCTTCCTGTTAGCGGATAGGGCGAGTTCTGGCATCCGGTGCCCTGGGCTCTGTTTACATATTGGCCGGAGACATTTCCGAACGAGTCGACTTGAATGATCATCGTCGAGCCGGACTGGTTCTGCCAACTGCTGGAAGCCGATGCGATGCTTGAAAAATCCTTGAAGTTGCTTGCATCGAAAGCAAGAGCTGAGGTTGCTACAGCAAACACAAGTGCTGCAACTGCATTAGTACGGATCATGGTTTTTCCTCCTGATGTGCGCCGACCGTCGGCGATCGTACCGAAGGTTGCATATAAACTCGTAATAATCAATCAATCCGAGTAGCAATTTCCCGGGTTGAGAAAACCGAAAGACGGGCCGCGCGTTGCGTGGCGCGGCCCGAGAACGAGCATCAGGAGTGAAGACTTACACGATGCAAATTACGAACGGGATAGCGCAACGCTAATATCTTGACCATCATTGGAACGGACAAACTGCATGGCCGCAACCCCGAGAGCTACCTCACGGACGTCCTAACCCAGATCAAAGATTAACCGGTAGATAGGCTTGAAGACCTGTTGCCGTGGAATATGCTTCCGACGGTCTCCACTGCGCAAAAGGCCGCCTGATGGCTCGTTCGATGCATATCTGCACGATCGAAGACGTGGCCACCATGACCGGCGAGAACCTCGAACTGCTCAGAGAGATCGTATCCATCCGAGCAGGGCCGCGGGATTTTGGGCGCCGCGCGTAGTAACGTCGGTTCATGGAGATCGGATCGAACTGCACGGAGATCGGGTGAGAATCGGCGCCGACGGTACGCCATCACTTGACCGCGACAGACCCGATCATCCGCCAACACTTGCCGATCGTGCATGAGGCGATGCATCACGTCACCCATATGACCGTGCGCAACCGCGGCACCTTCGGCGGCAGCGTCGCGCATGCGGATCCAGCGACCGAGATGCCGATGATGACACGGTTCCTCGGTGGGACGGTCATCGCCTCCTCTCAGCGCGGCAGACGCGAAATACCTGCAGCCGATTTTTTTGTCGGATCGCTGGTCAACTCGTTGGAACCGGACGAGTTTGTAATTCGCGTCGAGCTCGACGCGATGAGACCGGATGCCGGATGGGGATTTGAGGAGTTTGCAAAACGCCACGGGGACTTCGCACTCGCTTGCTTTGCGACGACGCTGCATTGTGTAGATGGCAGGGCGTCTGACGTTCGCGTTGGCATGATGGGCGTTGGTGAAACCCCGCTGCGGCTTGAAGAGATCGAGGGCATCATCGAGGGGACGGATGTTTCCGAGCCGGCTCTCGATACGGTGGCGGATCGCCTGGCTGGAATCCTCACGCCCAACACGGATATCCATGCCTCTGCAGATTACCGCAGGCATCTCTCAGGCGTCCTTGCCAAACGGGCCCGTCGCGCCGCCTGGAGCCGCGCGAACCACGAAAGGCTTCAAGCAAGATGAGTGAGAAGACGATCACCGTCAGCGTCAACGAAGCGTATATGACGCGCACGATCGAAGCACGAACGCTGCTGAGCCACTTCCTGCGCCAGGATCCTTTGCCTGACCGGAACCCATGTCGGGTGCGAACATGGCGTTTGCGGTGCCTGCACCGTCATTCTCGATGGAAGGAGCGCACGCTCCTGTCTGATGCTTGCAGTGCAGGCAGACGGAAGCGAAATCGAAACCATGGCCAGGGAAGCGTCGATACTCGGACGAATCCAAGAAGCGTTCCGCCAGCATCATGGCCTGCAATGCGAATTTGTAGGCCCAGTTTCATCGTTGGCGATCATCGACCTTCTTCGCCACCATCCGCTGGAAACCGATGATAAGATCAGGGAAGCGCTCTCAGGAAACATCTGTCGTTGTACGGGCTATGAAAACATCGTCAACGCCGTCCGCGAACTGGCTAGCAAGAGAGGACCTTTAAGATGAAGATGCATTTTCTCGAGGCCGGCCGCCTTCGTATGCGCCGGTCCATCTACGTCCCTGGGGCGCTGAAGGAAGAAGCGATTGAATTGCCGGTTCACGCCACCCTGATGCGCCATCCCCAAGGCAACGCGCTGTTCGATAGCGGATGCAATCCAGAGGCCGCCATCGATCCAGGCGCGCGATGGGGTGGGTTAAGCAAGGTTATGACCCCGATCTTTTCGCCAGAGCGGACGGTCGTTCATCAGTTGAAGACTCTTGCTCTCGATCCCGAGGACATAGATGTTGTGATCTGTTCACATCTGCATCCCGATCATTGCGGCTGCAACGCGTACTTTCGGCGCGCAACGATCCTCTGCCACGAAGCGGAGGCGCAGGCCGCCACGGCAAGCGGTGCAGAAAATCAAGGCTATCTTCGAGGAGAATGGGACCAGCCCCAGGGTTTCCAGACCTTCAATGCCGAGCATGACGTCTTTGGCGACGGGCGCATCGTCTTGCTGCCCATGCCGGGTCATACCCCCGGAATGACCGTCGCCCGTGTCGAGCTGGAAAAAGATGGTTCATTTATACTCGCTTCAGATGCTGCCCCGCTCCAGGCGAGCGTCGACACCGGTATCGCTCCGAGAAATACTTGGAACATCGAACTCGCCGCAGAGGCACTCGCTCGCCTGAAAGCTCTTCGGGAGCGGGGAGCTTCTATCATTTTCGGCCACGACGACGCGCAATGGCAAGAGTTGCGAAAGGGTGTGGAGTTCTACGAATGAGCCAGCAGGACCATTCCGTCGAGCTGCGGCCCAAACTTGTCGGCAAGCGGGACAAGCGCACCGAAGATCCACGTCTGCTGACGGGTGTTGGTCAGTATGTCGATGACATGGCGCCGCGGTATGTTGCATATCGCATTGCGACGCTCCGACCAGCCACATGCCCGAATCCTGAACATCGATGTCGGCGATGCGTTCTCGGTGCCCGGCGTCGTCGCGATCTATAACGCGAGCGACCTGGAAGGAGAGATCAAACCTGCCATACCGACCTCGCGTATGCCTGGTTATTACGCCACCCCCATATGGCCACTTGCACGCGGGAAAAGGTGGCCGTTCTATCGGATCGTGTCCCAGTACGTGGCGTAGGTGACGGTAGGGAGTAAAGCCGAGCGCCCGCGCGCTTCTCGTTGCGCTGTAGCGGGTGATCGGCTTTGCGGGCGGCCATCAGTGTTTTTCCGCTAGGGTCGGGTTGTTCAAGACCAACCTGACGGAAAGATCACCGAGGACCAATGACATGATGAACGTGCGCTCCCTTGTTGAGAAGAGTGCCGATGCAGATTTGTTGCGTGAGATGATCGGTCTTGCTGCCGAGCGGCTGATGGAGCTGGAAGTAGGCTCGGCTACGGGTGCAGACTTCGGTGTGAAGAACTCGATGCGGCTCGCACAACGCAATGGCTACCGTGACATCGGGAGACGCGGGCTGGCACCGTCGAGCTTCGCATTCCGAAGCTGCGCAAAGGCAGCTACTTTCCGAGCTTCCTTGAACCGCGCCGCATGGCAGAGAAAGCTCTGACGGCCGTTATCCAGGAAGCGTATATCCAGGGAATCTCGACTCGTTCTGTCGACGACTTGGTCAAGGCCATGGGTATGAGCGGCATCTCCAAAAGCCAGGTGAGCAGCCTAACATCGGGACGAACGCAATCTGCGGGGCGAAGGTGGCTGCGACGGCCATCCTCATCAGCGGCTGGAGATAGATCAGATAACCGCCCACGGTGACAAGGATGCCGATCTGGAGTAGCGGCTCGGAGATGCTGGTCCCAACGAAACTGCCCACCGGTTCCGCTTCCGCAAAGACGATCGACAGCTCAACCCCCTCGAGCGTGGATTCCGATGGCGGCGTCTCGGCCCGATGCAGAACGCGCGCCCCGAGCCAAAGCGTGCTTTTTTCGCCCACCCAGCTTCTTTAGAGGTTGGAGGTGAATTTATCGCGCCCTTCAACACTGCGACCGCGAGATAGAGGGAGACGAGAAAGAGAAGAGACCGGTATGACGCTTGCTCGGTCGCCTCATTGACGATCCGGCGCTGGAGTTCGAGAGGCGCCGCGCCGATAACGAAAAGAGCCAGGGACAGCCCTGCGACCAACGCCTGATGACGCCTTCCCATCAGCCAGATGAAGCCGAATAGTTCGGAGAGCATCGAATCCGTCGCGCCATTTGCGGGACGCGGCCGGACAATTAAATCCTGGAGGGCCAGATGTTCATCGCGCACTCACGGGTCAGAGAGAGCGCTCGACGCGCCCGGTTCGGGAGTCGTCGGATGGCCTCACCAGTAGGACGCTCACGACCGTCCCCACCATGAGGATCAGGATGACGAGGAGAAACCTCGACGCGACGGCGTCTGCGATGACCCTGACAAACATGACGGAAACTCCAGGGACGATTTCATAGTTTGAGAGAGCTCACCATGCGGTAGCCAGGGTGATGTTGTTTACCACGCCGCCGACGCCGCGGATGCTTTCCGCCGCCACCCTGGCCGCCGAGCATTCCAGCTCCGTCTCGACCTCTCCCCTCAGGGTCACTGCCCCGTCGGAGACGGTCGCATTGACGATGGGGAACCTTATTTCGAACTCGGTTTCCAGGCGGCCACGAACGGCCGTCCCTAGGGCCTCGTCGCCGGAAGCAGTACACTGCCGTCGAACATCGAGAAGCGCTCGCATCATTGTCTTCACGACTTCGAATCAAATCAACTGCTTAGCCTTGAAAGACGGCCTATTCTCCAAACGGAAGTTCAATTTCTTCGCCGTTTCTTTTTCCGCCCTCGGTCAGGACCGTGTTGAGCCGCTCGGCATCTTGTGCTGGCAGCATTCCCGCCCCGGTTCGAATACCTTCTCGCCATGTAGGCCCGCGCCTCCATGCTTCGTTGTAGACGAGCGCCAAGTCGGTAGATCGCCTTGTCTGCTGCAGCGCTTCGAAGAGCAGCGCAGCTTGTCGGATGTCCTTCTCACGCTTCGCCGGCCCCTGCCCGTCCGTGTTTCGGCGGCTGGCGACTATTAGCTTGTGGACGGCATACCGGGACGGATCAGGGACGACGACCGGAACACCGCTTCGGTGGAGCAGCATTGTCCTGACGGGTTCCCTTATGAGGAAGTCGAGAAAGCGCAGTGGATCCGCGCTGGCGCCACCAAGAGCGGGCATCTTCGCCGGCTGATCGATGTAGTCATCCGAACCACGGTTCGACGTCAGGAACTCAACCCTGTAGCCGTCGGCATTCTGAAACGCTGACGAGACCGCGGCTCCCGATCGATGTGGAACTGGACGAAAGCTGGCGTCGACGCCCTGCAGCAACTCAAGGATCGGAGGCAGACTATCTTCGACCTCCCGACTGATGGCATAGTCCTGGGCGATGTCAGCATCGCCGGTCAGGATCGCAGCCATGGGAAGACGGACACCGAGCAGTCCTGAATAGCACTGAAAGGCCACCGTGCCTATGAGAATACCCCGGAGCCGAAAGAGACCGCCATCGGCAAGAGCCTCGACGATATCGCCCGACATGGCGTCAGGGGCGATCATCCCGCCTTCGCGGGTCAGGGTATTTACCAAGCGCCTGCGAGCGCGTAGATCGTCCTTGTCCCGCTTATGATCAGCTACGCGCTGTGCGATAACCGGATCATCAGCGGAACCGACGTAACGACGTTTCGTACCACCATGTCCATCCGGGATGTCGAAATACCAGTACTTGCGCCCCTTGATGTTTGCCGGGGTGAACCGACCCTCCGGAGGGAAATCGGCCGTCCAAGCGGCGTCGAGCGAGCGCTGACCGAGCTCAGCGAGCATCGTCTGATACATGAGGTCGATGGACTTCATAGCTCGACTCCAGGGTTATACTGTTTTTCAAAAACAGTATAACGGTCGTGAGGATAGGTCGCAAGATAGGATGCCGCCTCTATCGCCTTGAAAGGACACCTGCAACAAGCTTAAAAGGCAGGCAGCGCGTCACGCTCATCGTTCAAACCGCTCCAGCATTTTTCTCAACTGCGCGTTTTGCAACGTTAGCTTTCTGGCCAGCTGATCCCTGAGCATCCTGATCTCGTCATCGAGGCTCATCCCGTTTGCAGTTTGGATAAATTGGGGATCGTTTGCAATCGCCACCGCTTCCTTGCTGCGGCTCCTTTGCTCGCGCGGTGCGACTCGGCAATTCGCTTGAGCCTAGCGGCATCATTCGCAGCGGTGACGTCGAAACCAGTACCACCTGATATAGCGGGATCAGCGACCTCCACGATTTCGGCAACTTCGCCGTCGACCTTGTCGTGGACATCGCTTTCGGCTTCTTCGGAATGCACAGGCTTGAGGGAAATTGCACCGGGTTGACCGTGACGAGGTAGCTCCGCGCCTGCCGGCCGACCATCGCTATTCAGGCTGTCCTCGGCAGGCGTTTCAGTCGGACCAGAACTAGGCAACGCCTCCGGCGAAACCTTCTCGGTCGAGCCGTTTTTTCGCTTTTGTTCGCGTCCCGGTGAGACCAGTCGGGCAAGAAATTTCCAGGGAGACGCCATCTATCCGACCTCGCGTTTTATCCCGCAAGCAGGCAGTAAGTCTTTATTCCGGCAACAGCATCCGCCGCCGCCAAAATGTATGTCTCGACAAGCACAGAAATGCGGCCGGCGATTGACCGGCTGCTTATATCAATCGAGCTTGAGCCGTTTGCGCAGATCGGCATTTTCAGCGCGAAGTTTTTCAGCCAGAAGCTTGCGCAGCCGCTGATTTTCCTCTTCTAACTGCAGGAGGTCCGCCATTTCATCGATCGCTGTCGTCGGCGCGGCCGAGGCTGTCTGCACCGCCTTCGGAGCACGGCGCACAGGTGCGCGTTTGGCGCTCGCCGCAGCTTCGATCACCTTTGTCTTGCGCCCTCTCCTCTTCACACCACCGGCGCCGGCCAGAGCAGCTGCTGGCTCTGCCGTAGTGTCAGCTGACGCGGTTTCGAGTGCCGCGGCTTTCTTGGCCCTGGGTTTGCGCTGTTTCTTCGGCGTAATTGGCGTTTCGACAACGGCCGGCACATCGGCACTGGTTGCAGTATCAGTCTCGTCGGCCATGCTTATCTCCTGTGCATCTGATGCAGTTGTCGACGGCTCAAGAGGCGGTGTCAACAACGACTCAGCCTGATCTGGTTTTGGTAGAGAAATTTCGCTGTCGGATTTGCCACTCTGAGAGCTATCCGACAGAAACGGCATTGCCTCTTCGTCTAGGTCGCGAGCGACGGACTTTAGGTCCACGTTGCCCCAGATCGAGTTCGACCTAGTATCGAGTTTTCGTCTGCCGCTTTTGTACTCGACGGCAAAACTGCGTTGCACTTTTTTCAATATAAAAGGCCTTGAAGATTCACGGGATGATTTGGTGATGGGGTGGTATATCCGAAATAACGATTACCGGACTGCCCGTCTATAGCCACGCTCAAATGTCCACCTCACCTTTCCAGGAGCAGAATTCGTGGCCAGTCGAATGGGGGATGAGACGGGTGAGGCTACATTGGCCCTGAACGAAGTCAAACCGTACTGATTCAAAAGTTGCACGTGGGCAACTTATCGGCGAGCTTCCTTGTTGTGCATCGCCGGAGTCTTAAAAGATTTTCCGCCAACCCCGACGCGGTCTATGTAGCGCATCCAGAGCGCCGGCGTTGCCAGCGCGCACGGGCGAAGGCCCGATCGATCGGCACCACCGTCGTCACGCATGAACTGCCGAACCCTCAATCGAAGAAGCAATGCGCCTGTCAACCTTGTCTTTCTTTGCTCGCCTGCCGGGCCAGTTCCCTTCGATCCATTATGCGATCTTCCTCGGCACCACAATCGGCGTGGTGACGAAGCTGATAAGGAAATGTCGCTGGGCCGGCACAGTGTTGTATCTTCAAATATGGAAGCCAAGATCGTTGCGACCCCTTGGGCAGAAGTGGGGCGGAGATCGACCATGATCGTCCCGTACCGCGAGGAATGCCGCCAGCTCCAATCATCGATGCCCATAACCCGCGGATTTCCGACGAAGCCATTGAGAAATGGGAAAGTAAGCCGCTTTACACCTTCGCCGGAGACAAGAAGCCCGGCGATATGACCGGCGATGGCGTCGGCGGCGTTCGCTTGTCGGATATCGTCCCGCCGAGCAGCCGCCCAGAGCGGCGAGGCCATTACCCTGACGCCTTCTGCGCCGCGCTCATCAATTCCACAGCCGATGGGTTTTTATGCGCCGGCACAGATTGTGTGATGCGAGAGCACACAGCGTCGAGGTTCGGTCGGTCTGCATCAACGGGCTTCAAGGAAGCCGAGGCCATCCGATTGCGGAAGATGCTGGACAAGCTGCGCTGGAAGCGAAAGCAGCCGCCCCTGCCCTATTCCTGAAGTGCGGCTATTGTCTGGGTCGAGCCGACCCTGGTCGCCGAGAGCGAGTTTCCTGGACAGCTGATGGGAAACTTCGCCATCCATCCTAACAAGCGGAGGTGGCGCCTAAGGTGAAATACGCCGACTTCAACCAGATCACCCCGCAGCAAAAAGGTTCCGACGACCCTTCCGGCCATTGCGTACGGACCCAGAACAGATCGTTAGCCTGCGGCTGACGCCATTCGTTCGGCCGCGGCTCACACAGCGCCACTTGGCGTATTCAAAAGCGCCGAGGCTCTTCGTGCAGCGTTGGAAGAGCGAAGCCATTGAATCTTGTGAAGCATTCGGTTGCGCGGCGGGCGGATTTCAACTAGGTTTCGCAGCGAGGCAGTACGCGCTGCCTTGGGGTGTGGAAACCCCTACAAGCGGTTGGTGTCGGCCGATTCGACACCACACTCCTTGACCTTCGGTCGAGGAGCCTGTGGCGTATGTCCAGGTTCCTCGGAACTAAAGGCCACAGGACCGTCTTGTACGGTTTCCAACTCCCCGATCAGTGGGTTTAGCGAGTTTTCAGCGGGGGCGCACCGCGTGAAACTCTCCATCGGGGTGTCCACCATGAAGCGCTATGCAGCAGCACAGGTCCGGACTTCGAGGCCTGCGCAAGCCGAACAGTCGAATTTAGCGCGCGAGTTGGTGCATCCAGTTGATCGGCATGTCGGACAGCAAATCCGTATCCGCCGAATGCAGTCGAATGTATCCCTAGGGGATCTCGGCGCCGGCATCGGGGTCAGTTTGCAGCAGGTACAAAAATATGAAAGCGGCAAGAACCGCGTCAGCGCTTCGATGCTCTACGAGCTTGCCAATTGCCTCAAGATCCCTGTTTCGAGGTTTTTCGAAGGCCTTCCAGATCCCGAAACCACTCAGGGCCAGCAAATCATAACAGAGATCGATGAGAAGATTGCCTACATTTCCACGGCGGAGGGACGGCGTCTGATAGACGACGTTTTGCTCCTTTCCCCGCGTGTGCGCAGCCGGGTCGTTGCCCTCGTCAGCTCGATTGTCGATGAAGAGATGGAAGAACAGAAGTAAGCATCCGAGAGGGCCACTCAGGCGGCTTGATCTGTCGGTGGCGTAAGAGGTATTTGTGGAACTTCAGTGGCTCAGCCGTGGCTGGGTAGGTTCGATTGGCAGCAGTCCGTCTGTGGATACAACCGGCACGATATCTGTATAGTCATTTATTGATGGGTTGTTATGACGATAGGGCTGGTTCGACTCTTGCTATGGGTGAACGTTCTAGGCTGTGTGATGCAGACAATTGGACTTAGGTTGTCGGCGTGAGAAACGATTGAGCGTAAAGTCTACAAGGCACCTCTGAGGCTAATAGCCTCGACGACTGTGCGTTCTGTTCGATGGCCGTAAACTCCGATCAACATCAGCGATGTGACAATCGTCGTGGTTATCGTCGATGTGATGAGGCTCCGCGCCGGGACCGTCATCGGCTCCCTCAGCCGTCTCATCGATGATCCGCGCGCCGCGTTGCCGCGTGAGGTACCGCCCTACCCACTGGATGGCGACAAGAAGGCGCTTCTCGAAGTTGATCAGGAGGTAGACATGGACAAGCGCCCAAAGCAGCCAGGCCGCCCTGCCTTTCAACGTCCATTTTCCAAAGTCGAAGACGGCGGCATTCCGACCGATCACCGCCGTATTACCGCGATTCTTGAATTTGAAACCTGAAACGGCTTTGCCCATTCGCAGGCTTTTTCCGAGATATGTGCCTTGCTGCTTGGCGACCTGCGCTAGACCTGGCAGGAGCTTCCCGTCCGCCCCGGTGAGCGCAGATGTGTCTCCAATGGCGTAGATGTCGTCGAACCCCAGGACACGAAGATGATCATCGACAGGGATCCGGCCACCCGCCAGTCCGGGTATCCCGAGCCATGAATGGGCGGGGGACGCCTTGACGCCCGCGCCCCATATGATCGATCCGGCGGGGACGAACTCACCTTCGATCTCGGCCCCATCCTCGCGAATATCCATCACCCGCCTGCCCGTGCGGACCTCGACGCCGATATTCTCGAGATAGGACTTGGCGTATGCAGAAAGATGTTCGGGAAAGGCGGCGAGTATCCGTGGTCCCGCCTCCACGAGTATCACTTTCAGATTGTAGGGCTGGAGGTTCCGAAAGTCGCGGCTGATCATGAAGCGACCGAGTTCGGAGATGGCGCCGGCCATTTCGACGCCCGTTGGTCCACCGCCGATGACAATGCTGGTGAGCAATGCCTGTTTCTCTGGCTCGCTCTTCGCTCGCTCTGCTTTTTCGAAGGCCAGAAGCAGCCGATGACGGATATGCCGCGCCTCATGAATGCTTTTTAGCCCGGGCGCGAACTGCCGCCATTCATCATGGCCGAAATAGTTGTAATCGGAGCCGGTGGCGATGACGAGCTTGTCGTAGGAAAGCGGGTCGCCATCAGAAAGTGACACCTTGTGCAACCGCGGGTCAATCCGACGACCTCTGCCATGATCATGTTGATGTTCTTGAACCTGGCAAGCGTTTTGCGAATCGGTTCGGCAATGTCCGCCGGCGACAGGGCGGCGGTCGCCACCTGATACAGCAGCGGCTGGAAGAGGTTGTGATTGCGGCGGTCAACGACCGTGACATCATTATCTGGGGCGTTGCCCAGTTCCATGGCACAGGCCAGGCCGCCGAAACCGCCGCCGACGATGACGATGACGACATGGCGGGAGGCACGGTGTACGGCATCAAGGCCATTTCGGTCAGGATACGCAGTCATGGATGAGCTCCGTAGATCGCTAGGGATAGGTCGCGCGCTCGACCGGCGCCTCATGTCGGCAGGCCAAAGCACCGCAATGAGAGTAGGTGCTCAAGCGTGAGGTTTGGGCCGAAGAGAAGAAACGACCACACCGGTCGGGTCGCGAAGACAAGACCAAGACCGAACGCGGCCCAGATTATTGCCGTGCGGAGTTCACGAAGCACCTCAGACATGTCGTCGCCTCATGATCATTACGCCGATGGCGACCATCGCCCCACCCCAGGCAAGGAAGCCGATGTCCCAGAAGAGCAACTCTCCGCGAGGAGCGGTTTCGTTGACGTGGTGGAGGCCGAGAACCTGATGATCGACAATGCCTTCGATCAGGTTGAATGCTCCGAAGCCGATGAGCATTGTCGCGACGAGGTCGGCCGTCGACCAGCGGAAATGGCCGAGGCGACCGGACCGCCAAAGGATGAAGAGACCGGCGAGCACGAAGACGTAGGTACCAGAATGGAAGACGCCGTCCCAGAAGGTGTTCAGTTCAAGGTTCTCGATCGATGTGATCGGGTACCAGGAACTGAGCATATGATGCCACTGCAAAAGCTGGTGAAGAACAATGCCGTCGAAGAAGCCTCCGAGTCCGAGGCCCAAGAGCAGGCCGGCGGACAGTGGTAAGCTTCGTGCGGGCCGCCGCTCCAATCCTATCATCCCAGCACCCTAGCCGAGACTGCCGCTTCCACGAAAGCCTCGCGGGCAAGCTCCGGGCTGCCGCGCTTCGCGATCGCGTCGACGCAGCGGCGCTTGGCGACGGCGTATCCCGCTTGACTGGTCGAGGGCCAGCGATGGAGAAGCGCCGCCAATGCCGCGTCCGGCCCGTCAATACGTTCCCGCATGCCGTCGCCGATCCGGACGAAGACGGGCGATTGCCAGGTGACGTGGAAATCGACGTCGATGACCTTGTCCATTAAGGACCTCCATTCGTTTCGTCCCGACAAACCAGCGCAGGGGACGCGAGTTCCCTGGCCTCCGATTTGAGTGCGCAACCGAACGCGCCGCACAATTGCGCGACGCCACCTCCTTGCCTAAGAAGCTTATTGGTTGGGAGGCTAGACCGCAGTGCTCTACGTTGTAGGTCCGAAGCACCTTGCTCCGGAATTTAATGGACGCGACGATGGCAGATCTATCGCAGCGGTGAGCTCTCACGCCTGGACGGGAGTCTAATCGACGGCTCAGCAGTTCCAAGACGGCCGCCTTGAACGGATTCGGACCGCCGACCCTGTCGTTCCAGCAGCATTTATTTGTGCTAATTTTTATAAGCGGGACAATAACTCGCGTTTCAGGATTGCCGATCGAGAGCCAAGCACGGACTGATTGGTTTGCTTGTTCAAGACTGATTAATCGCCACGGTTGGCAGGCCTATTAGAATGGCTACTTCTGGCCTAACTGAGCATCTGAATGGTGAGAAAATTCGAGAAAATGGCGGCGGTCATCTACCCCGCGGCTGGCATTGGTGGCAACTACGCTAGTGAGTCATATTGCATTTTCCGCAATAAGGGCGGATTTCCGAGAATGATTCAGTTGCGGCATCATATTGAGTTTTCCGCGCTAAAAGCGGATAATGAGATATGATACAAATCGAACGACCCACACTGTCTTCCTACGCTTCTGGGCTACTTGCTGCGGGCCGGGGAGTTTTTTCTGCGGATGAAGCCCAGCAGGAGATCGGCATCAGCCGGGGCGCATTCCTTGACGCCGCCGAGCGTTTGCAGCGGCGCGGCCAGCTTATCCGACCCCGGCGCGGCTTTTATGTGGTTGTGCCGCCTCAGCACGCAGTCATGGGAGCGCCGCCGCCGGAGTGGTATATCGACGCCCTGATGCGCCACGAAAAACGGCCCTACTATGTGGGGTTGCTGACGGCCGCGGCCGCCTATGGCGCCTCCCACCAGGCCTCCATGGAATTTCAGGTCGTCACGAACAAACTCCTGCCCGATATTGAGGCTGGGCGAACGCGGATCGTGTTTTCATACCGCAAGGATATGGGAGCGGTATCGGCAGGAATCGAAGACCGCAAGACGCCTTCGGGATATATGAAGTTATCCTCGCCGGAACTGACGGCGTTCGACCTGGTACGCTATCCGCATTCCGGGGCTGGTCTGGACAATATTGCTACGGTGCTTTCCGAACTTGCCGGACAGTTGCAACCCAAAAAGCTTGCCTCCCTGTCGCGTGCTCTCGAGAAAGCGGTCGCACAACGCCTCGGGCATCTACTTGGGAGGCTGGGGCACTCGCAGATAGCGGAAGCGATGTTTGCAGCGCTATCTCCGCGTGGGCCGTTGCCATGGGTCGAACTCGACCCCAAGCAGGCCGGAGATCCAGATCTGTCGCCGCCGCCATCCGAACGCGATGAGCACTGGCGTGTGATCGTTCGCCGACCGCCGGAGATCGACGAATGATACCGCAGGACTACATCACCGCCTGGAATGGTGTGGTGCCGTGGGCAAGTCAACGGCAAGTCGAGCAGGATCTCATAATCAGCCGCGCGATTGTCGCCATCTTCTCCGATCCGTTCCTGCGTGACGAACTGCGCTTCCGCGGCGGCACTGCGCTCAACAAGCTGCACTTCCCCAAGCCGCTGCGCTATTCGGAAGACATCGACCTTGTGAGGACGACTGCCGGCCCTATCCGACCGTTACTGGAGCATCTGCAGGACGTTCTCGATTCGTGGCTAGGCAAGCCGCGTTTCGATCAAAGCCCGGTTGCGCCCAAACTTAAATACGCTGTCGAAGCAGAAGACAAGGCTTCTCCCGGTCCGATAAAACTCAAGATCGAAATCAACACACGCGAGCGTGAAGCTTACGATCCACCCATCGAGATTCCGTTTGGCGTCAAAAATCCGTGGTTCACCGGAACGGCTGCAATCCCGACCTTCTCTCGGGAAGAAATGCTGGCGACCAAGCTGCGTGCCTTGCTTCAACGCAACAAGGGCCGCGATCTGTTCGACCTTGACTACGCGCTCAGAGTGTTCGAGGGGCTGAACTCGGCCAGGATCGTCGAGTGTTTTCTGCTCTACCTTGAGAAAGGAGAGGTAGCGATTTCCAGAGCCGAGGCGCAGCAGCGCATGTTCCAGAAACTCGTCAATCCGGGCTTCTTCACTGACATGGGCCCGCTGCTTCCGACAGATCTCGCCAAGGTTCTGACCGAAGAAACGCTTAAGGCCGCGTTTTCTAGGGTAATGAAGGAACTGATCGACCGGATGCCCGGCGACGAGTGGGCGAAGGCGGGGGAAATGCGAAAACGGTTCGGGCTGTAAACCAGCTTAAAGCGTCGGGATTGTGTGACGCGCTCGCTGGAACAGCGCCACTATGTGAGCTTCGTTTTACAGCAAAGCGGCATCGCGCACCAGCTCTTCTCGGTGTACACTTTTCGCGGGTAAATCAATTGCTGGACTGAGTCGGCGGAACAGGACTTCTCGTGCGCGTAGCAAGGATCGTTATTAAGAATTTTCGGACGTTTCAACGCCTTGACGTCAATGTCGAAAACGATCTCTGCTGTATCATAGGTGAGAACAATACCGGAAAAACCGCAATTCTGCGGGCCATTCAGATCTGCCTTGATATTTCGCTTCCGTCGACTTTGCGCTCGCTTCTCCGAGAAGACATCAACGCCAATGTGGATATCTCGATACCCACACAGGTCCTAATTGGGGTCGAATTGACAGGTTTCGAGGGAATTGTGAATGAAGAGGCTCTAGTTGTGGAGCCTCAACAGGTTGTCCTGGGTAAGAGCGAGCCTAGTGATTGGTGGTTTTGAGTTTAGACTTCCGTGAGGCCTGTGCCAATTGTAGCGATGAAGCCATCGTGGCAGTTCGGCGGCGCGCATGTCCGAGTTGGGATAGGCGACGGCGTAGGCCCACTCTCTGAGGGCGGTCTGGATGAAGCGTTCGGCCTTTCCGTTGGTTTTAGGCGTATATGGTCTGGTGCGAACGTGCTTGAGGCCGTTGTCGCGACAAGCTTGGCCGAATGGCTTTGATGTGTAGCAGGGACCATTGTCGGTCATGACGCGCTCGACCGCGATCCCGAGGCTGGCATAATAGGCCAATGCCGCCTTCAAGAAGGCCACGGCGCTTTCTTTCGTCTCGTCCGGCAATATCTGTGAGAAAGCGATGCGAGAGGCATCGTCGATGGCCACATGAACGCATTCCCAACCGGCGCCCCAACTCTTGCCTCTGCGCGAACTCTGGCGAGTGCGATCGCCGGTGATGCGGTGGCCGACCTCATGAAACCGGCCGAGCTTCTTGATGTCGATATGAATCATCTCGCCGGGAGCCTGGCGTTCATAACGACGCACAGGCTCGGCCGGCTCGATATCCTTGAGGCGGGAGTGGCCTGCGCGCTTGAGAACCCGGCTCACCGTCGCTGCAGATACACCGGTTTCGATCGCGATGTGCTTGCCAGTCAGGCGCTGGCGGCGAAGCGTGATGATGCGCTCCGCCAGCGCCTGACTGGTCTGCCGGGGCATGGCATGAGGTCGGGAGGAACGATCGAGCATCGCCTCTCGACCACCGGCCTTGAAACGCTCGACCCAACGGGCGACGATCTTGGCCGCGACGCCATAGGCCTGTGCTGCCTGAGCCTGGGTCAGATGCCCTTCGATAACAGCAAGCGCCATTTGTTCCCGGCGCAACGGCGTCAGTCGGGCATTCTTATGAATGTTCATTCGCGGCGATCCTTCCGACTCGAGGTGTGATAGCTCCAGTCTCCTAAATCCGCTTTGAATGGACAACCTCCCGAAAGCTCACATCTAGTCAGCACGTGGAAGACGGGCACCGACCGCGCGAGGATCTTTTACCGATTCCGACCCAAGCCTGGGGTTCGCGAGCAACTCGCGAGCGGTGCTATCCAATCCGGTAGCTTGACGCTGGACGATTACGCCTGGGAGATCCGCGGAGGAGGAAACCCGGCGATCGATCTCCTCGACCTCGAGTGGAACGAAGATGGCGTTGGGGAAGCAGTGCGATTTGCCGATCTTCAGTCGTTCCTTGTTATCCATCTGCCGGCCCTTCGAGACGTCGAGGGCGATTTGCGCAATCCACGTCAATCGCCATTGATCAAGCTGATCGAGTCCTTCGAGATTCCAAAGGAAGAGCAGGAGGAGCTGATCCAGATCCTGGATGAAGCAAACAATCTGATCGCGAAATCGAAAACCATTTCCGATGTAGCTCAGGCGATCGATTCGCGCTTCAAAGACGTCTCGGGTCCAGCTTTCGAGATGGGTGCAAAGCTAGGGCTCTCGGCGGCCACGTTTCGGGCCATCCTGCGCAATCTCAAACTTATCCTGTCGGATACGTCTCTCCAGGAGTTCGAACCAGGCCGTAACGGCTTGGGGATGAACAACATCCTTTATATCTCGATCCTCATCGAATATCTCAAACGGCGCATTGCCGGCGGAAACTCTTCAGGACAGCTCATCCTTATCGAGGAACCCGAGGCTCACCTGCATCCCCAGCTTCAATATTCTCTCATCTCTGCACTAAACTCGATCGGCGTTCAGACGGTTCTCACGAGCCACAGCACCCATGTGACGTCGCAGGTTCCCCTCAAGACAATCGTATCGCTCACAAAACGAGGCGATGCCAGCATCGCGGCTGGCAATCTCGCCTTGAATGCGAAATTGACGTCCGGCGAAATTTCCGACCTAGAGCGCTATCTAGACTCGACGAAAAGCAGCCTTCTCTACGCGAGGAAGGTCATGCTGGTCGAAGGGGCCGCCGAGCTATTCTTGATACCCGCTCTCATCGAAAGTGTGCACAAGGTAAAGCTGGAGCGTGTCGGCATTTCATTGACTCCGATCCACGGTGTTCACTTCGACGTCTATGCCAAACTTTTCGCGCACGGCTCCTTGGAAAAGAAATGCGCGATCGTGGCGGACGCAGATCTCATTCCATCAGATGCTACCGCGCTTGATTTCAACCCGGACGACTCTGCCCCCGACCTGATGGCGCTCGAGAACGATTTTGTTCAAGTCTTTCTTGGAGCAACGACCTTCGAACGCGAGCTTACAACCAAGGGCCTTTTGCCAATGCACATCGCGGCCGCAGAGGCATTGGGTGCACCGAAAATTCATGAGGCCTTGTCCTCCGGCTATGCCAAACTATGTTCGGGATCTCTGCAGCTCGATGATGAAGTCAAGCTCCGGGTGGAACTCGGGGGAGCCGTGCTGAACACCGCCAAGAGATTTGGCAAGGCGCGCTACGCTCAGGTCGCCGCACGTTTTGCCGATCATGCGAACGAGCTCCCTGAATACATCCAACAAGCGTTTGAATGGCTCTCAGAATGATCTCGCTGACCGAGGAGCAGCAGTCGGCCGTCGAGGTGGAAAAACACCTGCTGCTTGCCGCCTGCCCCGGCAGCGGCAAGACCCGCGTGATCCTCGCAAAGCTTCTTGGGCTTGCCGATACCGTCGAGAAATCCCCCCGATTTATCGGTTGCATAACCTACACAAATGCGGCCGTGGATGAGATTGAATCGCGCCTGCGGGTCTACGGAACGAACACGAGCACTGAAAAGTGCGATGTTTCAACGATCCACTCGTTCTGCCTTCAACACATTCTGAGGCCTTACAGCTGGCTCGTTGCTGAGTTGCCGCCAACTTTCAAGGTTTTGACACGGGAAATCGCGGATTTCGAGCAAATCGTAGAGGCGGTAGAGGACCACTTCGGTCGCGCCACCATGGCAAGAACCTTCGACGATTACGAATCTCTGCGAGTCGACGTCCATGGCGAGCCGGCAGGTGACGGTTTTGAGCATGGTATCGTGACGCGCGATTCCGCCATTTTGTACTGGGAATTCGTCCGCGCGCGCGGCTTTCTTGATTTCGCGATGATCCTTTTTTACTCGCTCCGTATTCTGCGCGAACATCCATTTGTTGCCAGAGGAATCGCGGCACGCTTTGAATGGCTCTTGGTCGACGAGTTTCAAGACACTACCGACGTTCAGCTGGCGATTTTTCGCGAGCTGCACCGCCACCTGACCACGAAATTCTTTATGGTCGGCGACCACAACCAGTCAATCATGAGCTTTGCCGGTGCCCGCCCCGATTTGGCGCAAGAATTTGCGACCGAGATTGGCGCCGAGCTAGACTATTCGCTGACTGCAAATTTTCGGTCCGCGCCCGGCGTCGTCAATACAGCGCACACCTTGATCGCGACCAATCCTCGCATGCATTCGGAAGGAAAAGCGAAGGATTTTGATGCCAAGGTTACCTACGTTCATGTCTCCCAACCCCTCAACGCAATCACCGAGCATTTTCTGCCTATGCTGCAGGACGAAGGTATCGAGCTCGGAAACGCGGCCGTTCTCGCGCCGTGGTGGACGCACCTCATACCCGTAGCGCGTGCGTTAAGGGAGTTTGATATCCCTGTTTTCGGGCCGGGTGCGAGGCCATATAGACGACGACGCCTGCTCGCCGGCTTGGCCGAACAACTTGGGGCCTGTGCCGAGTCGGAGCATTTTCTCGGCCTTCCAGGCGTTGAGAAAGCGCTCTTCAGGCTTATAGGCGACATCACGGGCGCGACGCGGTTTGACGTCTTCAGCTATGCGGGACGTCGGACCGCACTGGCATTGATCTATCGCGCACGAGCTTGCGCGACGGCTCATCCTGGTGGAAAGGCTTGGCTTTATCAAATCGCGGCTGAAATCGCGGAGCAGCTGTATACTGACGGCTGGGTCCCGGCCCCGCCGACAGCGCTCCTTGAAGCGTCAGCGGATGAGATGGTTCGGGACATGCGGGCAAATCGCGTGGACCTTGAAAACCTCGCTATTTCTGACATGGGGCTGTTTGCCAACCCGGAAAAAGCTCTCAAGTTGATTACGATGCACAACTCTAAGGGTCGCGAATTCGATGCGGTCGCATTGATCAGCATGAACTACGGCCACCTTCCTCATTTTTCGAGCACCACCCAAGAGCAGTACGATGAAGCGCGGCGACTGTTCTATGTGGGCATCACTCGTGCAAAAAAAGTTTTGCTTGTCGCATCCGATTTCTCCGACAGGCGTAATCGGCCCTGCCCGTTCATCACCGAAGCAGGGCTGATGTTGGGGGGCTCGGAAGATTGGTAACCTTAGCCAACTTCTACGGCCGAAGTCGAAGGATGCGCGGTTTACGCTATTCAGGAGATTAGTTGCACGCAACATCAGCGGATAAACCGTTTCATCGTCAAATGAAGGTCTTGAAGGGATCAGAACCAGCGACCCCGTTGTTAGAAGGGCCTTCCGGTTCAGATTCCCCAATCGCCGACATCGGCTCGATGAGGCCGAGGTGGCGGCCTGTCGGATTTTTGATGTCGGCGACCAGAATGCAGCCATCAAATTCCTACGGTTTTTTGCTAACTAAATGCGGATGACCAATTGTTTTGTTGCTGGCCAATACTTTGCCCCTGTGCAGCACCGGTCCCGGCCTTGACTGCCAGCATCATTGTTTCTCTATATGTTCTCACTCAGTTCTGACAGAATCGGGGACGTGTCAGTGACAAATGCTGATTCTGTAATCGCAAATTCTAGTGTGGCTTCGGATGCTGTCCGAGAGAGCATCTTCATTAGTCATGCAACACCGGAGGACAACGCGTTTACGCTCTGGCTGGGCAATCGGCTTGACGCCATGGGCTATGACGTTTGGGCTGATATCTTCCGCCTAAAAGGCGGAGATAACTGGGAAGTGGTCCTTGAAGACGCGATCCGCCACCGAGCCGGCAAAGTTCTAGTCGTTTCGAACCCGGTCAGTATAGCCAAGCAAGGCGTACGAAACGAAATCAGTATCGCCCTGACGACCGGTAAGGGTATCAAGGATGACAGCTTCGTCATTCCTTTGCGAACGGCCGAATACGAGTCCTCATTCCAGATGGTCCATGCCCAGCGCGTCGACTTCATGGGTGGCTGGGCCCAAGGCTTGCGTGACTTGATCGAAACCTTGGAAGGCGCGGGTATACCCCGTCGAGGCGCTTCAGAGCGCTCTCGAATCTGGCGCGAGATCTCCCTGCGGGACGGACAGAGCGTGGTAGAAACGGGCGAAAAGCTTATATCGAACTGGCTACGTGTGAAAGCCTTGCCGCGGGACCTGCGGATTTATGACTTTGCCGGCGGGATCTCGATCGGTGCGAAGGACCGCGCCATAAAGAGCTGCCCATTGCCGGTGGTGCCCTTGGGGCGCGGTTTTCTTACCTTCGCCTCCCCACCGGCACTGCATGAACACTTCGGCGACAGTCTCCCGATGAGCATCGCCGGGATAGTCGAAACGGAAGAGTTTCTTACGAGGGGCGCTCCTGGCTATCGTATCGACGCCAATGATGCGCGACGCCATGTCGTCGATCTCATGAGACAAGGTTTCGATCGCCGGCTGGGACAGGCCGGATTACAGGCCACGGAAATGGCGAGTGGCCGGTACATGTGGTGGCCTGACAAGAATGCGGCCGGCGTGGAGCAGAAAGCCTTTTCCTGGAAAGACGGCCTATCCGGGCGCCGGCAACTCGTCGGGCAGTCCAAGGCGCGCAACGTGTTCTGGCATTATGGAGTCAGCGCATGGCCAGCTACCGCCCCATTCCGTCACTTTCGCCTCTCCGGCCACGTGATCTTTACGGTGGATGGTCGGTCTACGGTCGGTGACGCCAAGCGCATGCACACGATGCGGCGAACCATGTGCAAATCTTGGCGCAATGATCGGTGGCGGGATCTGATGCTCGCTTACCTGGGATGGCTCGTCGGTGACGCGACCGAGTTGTCCATCGACATGGGCGGCGATGCTTTCATGGCGCTCGAAGTACCTCCGGTCCAGTTCGACGTATCTTTCGGGCTGGAGGCGGAGGCCACCGCTGCCGAGGAGCACGAGGACGAGGAAACGGGCGACATTCTCGCAAGCTCGGACGACGAAGCCGGGTTCGATGACGAGAATGACTTCGATATACCCGGAGATGAGGAGTGACAGGTTGAGAGCAATTCATGTTCTCGAGCCGATGCTCGAGTTTCGCTACGGCCAGCGCATGGTCTATCCACGGGACGGACTATTTCTGTTCGGTCCAGGCGACGGAGGGCGAGCACCCATCAATTTCGGCGTGATCGGCACTCCCGCGGGAGTCGCTCGCTTCCGGCAGTGGATGGGCTCGGTCGGCAATGTCATAGACGCCGCCAATGACGACCCGCAGCATGTGCCGTTTCCGGGTTATGGTGCCGCCTTCGCCAGTGCTTGGCCAGACAAGCCACGGCACATCATCGATAGCATCGACCCCGCGGCTGTCTCGCGGGCTCTTCGCCTGGAGAACAGGAACGAGGCGATCAAAAGCACCGTGGATCTGTATGTCGACCCACTGGTGGCGGCCGCCGATCGCTTGGAGGCACCTCCGAATTTCTGGTTCGTGGTTATTCCTGAGGAAATCTACAAGCTCGGGCGACCCCAATCAAGCGTCCCCAAGGCGGACCGCATCCGCGGTTCGGTGAAACTGTCCAAGTCTGCTGCCAGGGACTTGATGTTGGAGCCGTGAGCGTACGGTGAGCTGTTTTTGCTGATCGGCCAAATCAGGCGATGTTCTGGCATTAGAACCAGCATTAGTGCTGACATTAATACCAGAACGAAGAGGTTTCATGGCTCGCATAGAGATCATGTCCGGTACCGAGCGCAGACGGCGTTGGTCGGACGAGGCGAAGCTGAGGATACTTGCGGAAGCTGATGAGCCCGGTGCTCGCATTGGCGATGTGGCGCGCCGGCACGACATTCATCCGGGCCAGATCCGCTTGTGGCGGCAATCATTCAACTATGCCGATCGGCCGACGGTGTTCCTCCCGGTGGAAATCACGGAGGAGGTTGGCGTAAGCCAGCCGTCTACCGCATCAACAAGGCCGACGATCGTTGAGATCTTGCTTCGAAACGGTCGGAGCTTGAAGGTTGCGGTTGACGTTGAGTTGAAGCTGCTTGGCCCGCTCGTCGCTTGCGTGGAGGCGGTATGATCGGCCCATCGGGGAATGTGAGGGTCTATCTGGCCTGCGGAGTGACCGATATGCGGCGTGGCATTGATGGTCTGTCCGCGCTGGTCGAGACGGTCGTGAGGGAGGCACCGGGCTCGGGCGCAATCTTCGGCTTTCGCGGAAAACGCGCGGACCGGATCAAGCTTCTTTGGTGGGATGGCCAGGGGTTCTGTCTGTTCTACAAGATTTTGGAGCGCGGATACTTTCCCTGGCCGACGGCGAAAGAGGGTGTAGCGCACCTGACGCAGGCGCAGCTTTCGATGCTCGTTGAGGGGATCGATTGGCGACGCCCGGCGTGGACTTCCGCTCCCGGCCGAACGGGATAAAAGCTATATTTTGCAGGGGCATGGGAAGCTTAACGCTGGTGCGTCAGAGGCAAATCGGCTAGTTTCGCGGATATGGAAACAGCGCCGCTGGACAGTCAGGACGAGCTCAATACTTTGCGCGCACTCGTCGCGGAACAGGCGGCAAAACTTGAGAGCCAGGAAGCCGAGGTCATCAAGCGAGACTCCATAATCGGGCTTCTTCGCGCGCAACTGGAGCTTCTCCGACATCGGCAACATGGCGCGTCTTCGGAAAAGATCGACAGGAAGATCGAGCAATTCGAGCTGATGTTGGAGGAGATCGAGGCCTCCCGGGCCGAGGCTGAACAGCGCTCCGGGAAACCGCCTCTGCCGGAGTTGGACGACGCATCCGAGAAGCCGAAGCGCAAGCCTCTACCCGATGATCTCACCACCGAAGAACTGGTCTATGCAGCTCCCTGCAATTGCCCGACCTGCGGTGGCACTTCGTTCCTGAAGGCGGCCGACAGAGTGGTCCAGGTGCTGGAGCACGTGCCGGCGTCGGTCAAGATTGTCCGGCATGTCGAGAAGCGCATGATCTGCAGGGAATGCGATACGACAGTGGCTGGCGAGATGCCGACCTTGCCGATCGAGCGCGGCAAACCCGGGCCGGGGCTGCTCGCCCACATCATGATCGCCAAATTCGACGATCACATTCCCCTTTACCGCCTGTCAGAGATGTACGACCGGTTGGGGATAGACATCTCCCGATCCGTAATGGCCGACTGGGTCGGCCGGGTATCTGCATTGCTGACACCACTTGTCCTGTTAATCAGGGCCCATATCGCCGCACTCGACCGAATACATACGGACGATACCCCGGTCGATGTTCTCGACCCCGGGCGGGGCAAGACAAAAACCGGCAGGGTCTGGGTCTACATCTTTGACGGCAGTGGCTATCAATCCGCCACTCCCGCAGCCATTGCCTATTACTACAGCCCCGACCGCAGGGGCGCACATCCGGCTGATCACCTGGCAAGCTTCAGCGGCGTCATGCATGCCGACGGCTACGGGGGTTACAAGAAGCTCTATGGCAACCAGATCATTGAAGCCGCCTGCATGGCGCATGTGCGCCGCAAGTTCCATGATGTGATAAAGCTCAAGCCGTCTCCGATCGCTGAGGAAGCGCTGTCACGCATCGGCGCTCTCTACGATATCGAGAACCGTATCCGAGGCATGTCGGCTGACGAGCGGCGCACCCTGCGCCAACACCATGCTCGGCCTGTTCTGGACGAACTCAAGGCCTGGATCGAGGCGACACTCTCGACTTTGCCTCAGAAGCAGAGGCTGGCCGAGGCGATGCGATATGCCCTGTCGCGATGGGCAGCCTTAAGCGTCTACATCGACGATGGCCGTGTCGAAATCGACAACAACATCGCTGAACGAGCCATGCGTCCGCTTGGAATTGGAAGGAAGAACTGGCTGTTTGCCGGCTCGGACAAGGGCGGCGAGCGCATCGCCAACATCCTCACCATCATCGAGACGGTCAAACTGCAAGGCCATAATCCAGAGGTCTATCTGACGGATGTCCTGACCCGGATCCAGGATCACCCCGAAGACCGAATTGAAGACCTCCTGCCTTGGAACTGGACGCCGGCAAAAGCTCGATGCGAGGCCGCCTGATGGCGCGCTCGAGGTTCATCTACACACTCAGCCAAGTCGCCGGCATGATCGGCGAAAACCTCGAACTGATCGAAGAAGTGACCGCAAACTCGGACAACATCTCCGAAGGCGAACTGGTTTACGTCGGCGATGGCAGTGAAGACGGCACGAAGGGTCTGACCGAGAATGGCATCGAAGAACTTCAAAGCCTACTCGCCGACATCAGGACGTGGGACGGCGGTATCCGCGAGTTCCTCATCGACACACAGTGCGATCCCGAAATAATCGACCGCATCATGGCCGATGAGATGAAACGCGGCCTATAGATTCCATCTCTCGACACCCGAAAATGCGTTCGCCGGACGCTTACTTGGAGCCGACGTTCTTCCCCGAAGATCTGGAAGCGGCGGAGATCTATCAATATGCCACCCATTTCAGGCGCCAGTTGAAGGCACGTCTGCTCAGAGACCGTATCGTCACTCAGATCGTTAGGGAAACCACATTGGCGCCTAACGATTTCCTGAACAAAATCGGCAAGCCACTGCGACGATTGGAGGACCCTGCAACGATCGCCTGGAAAATATTGACCGGCGCCTATTACAAGGATGGTGGACGACCATGGCAGTTGGCCGACGTCAGACCCGGCGTTTGCTATGTCGGCCTCGCCTATAAGCGACAGGACAATAGTTCCGATGATCGCTTCGCCTGTTGCGCCGCCCAGATGTTTCTTTCGAGCGGTGAAGGCGTCGTATTTCGCGGTGCGCTCGGCCCATGGTTTCATTCCGAATCCAAGCAATTTCATCTGAGCGAGGACGCGGCAAGCAGTTTAGTTGAGATGGTTATCGGCGAATATCAACAAATGCATGATGGACAGCCGCCCGCTGAGCTGTTCATTCATGCCAAGTCCTCGTTCGCGGACCCGGAATGGAAAGGCTTCAAGGCCGCTGCTCCGGGGACCAATGTCGTAGGAGTGCAGATTTCCGATGCGAAAGACCGCATGAAGCTATACCGGCCCGGTCGATATCCGGTCATCCGCGGAACGGCCTTGATATTGCACGAACGCCGCGCGTTCCTCTGGACGTCGGGATTCGCCCCGCGCCTTGATACCTACCAAGGGCCAGAGACGCCGAATCCGATAGAAGTCCGCATTCACCGCGGAGATTGCGAACTTGAAACGGTTCTCGGGGACGTGATGGGCCTGACCAAGATCAATTTCAATTCTTGCCTGCATAACGATCGATTGCCGGTGACGATACGTTTCGCCGACGCGGTGGGCGACGTGATCCTCGCGGCACCACGGACCGGCGAACCGAAGCTGCCGTTCAAGTATTATATATAAGGCAACTGGCCTCACGCCTCACGCACAGGCGTTCAGTTGCTCCCCTCGAAATGTTGCGCACCGGCGAAGTGATCGCTCCAGCCTCCTTTCCAAATCGAAACTTTCCGAACCCTCGAGAAAGGCTGGAACAACTCGTGTAGCTTTGGCCACGCGTTTCTCTCAGTTGGCCATAGGACAATCCCTGCGCGTTTTTCGCGCCTTCGAAATCCAGGGCCAGGAGAAGCACTTGAGTTGAATTATTTGTTTAACGACCTATTACACTAAGCATGTTATGTAGGTTGTTTAGTAACAAACCATGAACGTCGTCACCTGCCCTGAACGCGCCAATGATATTGATCAGTTCATCGCCTGTAAGAAGTATAATAAGTTTACCGTGTTCACGCAAAGCGCCTTCACGGGCTGCTTTTGCACCGGCATCTTCACCATTCCGCGCAATTATTATTGCAATCATTCGCAATGCGCCGGCAAATAGATATTTTTCTGTCGTGTATATTTCCTTTTGAGTGATCCTTTCGGCGTAGTTCTTAAACTCGAATACAACATAACGGGTTCGAAAATCGTATCGAAGACCTTTCCAGAAGTCCTGTTGCGAATTGATGTGCCCTAGCAAGTCTAGCCGATGAAAACCGTCCGCAATCTTGTGCTGCTTGCTGGACCACGGATTGAAATCATTTGCGAAAACGCCGCGTATGGCATATTCGCAAGCTTGCTCGTATTTTGGGCCATCGCCAACGGGGCACTCCCTTAATTTCCGTTTTGCCTCATCGGCATCGAAGCTGTCCTTCGGTGGTGTCGGGCGAAATGGCTGCGTGGCCCAGGTTTCGTCGCGAAATTCGGCAGCGGCTTGATATAGTTGATCGAGTTCTTCTTCCGAGTGCGCCATATCCCTGAGCATACGGAAATCGAGCAAGTCAAAATGGTATTGCCCATACATGCCGCTCCTGACTACGTCGGGCGACAGTTCGATATTTGTCACGATCGCAACATGCTGGATATTCTCGTAGGAGGCAGCAATCGAAAGTTGCTGCAAGCCATTCCAAACGAGAGTTTGATCAAGTTGGTTCGACCGATAAATTTTGACATCAACCAATGTAACATTGCCGTCGGGGCCACGCATCTTCCAGTCGTAGGGGACCTGGTCGGCAGGATCGTAATTTTCAGGGTCTCTGCCGCCGAGCCATTGATAGCCATTAGATTTGAGAATTTGTTCGGCAAGTTCCATGAAGTCCGCTTCTTGATTGCGATACTCGATCATGAGTTCTTTCATTCTGCCCATGTCACCCCCGAACCACAGAATTCGTTGCCTCTCGTATTCGCGAGCATAGTGTCGATCTAACTGTGCGCTCGCGGCACCGCCTTGCAAGATTTTCCTAATGGATCAGCTTGCCAGGCACCGGTCAGGACGTAGTGCTTCCCCGAAACTAAAAAGCAGCTATCTGAGCTCGTCGGACAGCTTGTTCCAAGGGACAACTTTGATCTGGTTTTCCTTTATCCACTGTGGATTAACTGTGGGAGCCTTGCCTTGCGGGTGCACAGCGATGACCCTCTTGCCGAGACTGATGCTCTTCTCGACCTCCCATTGCACCCATTGGCTCTGCGCAGTGCTCTCCGACAAGTAGACCACCGTTACCGAGGAGCGATTGATCCGTTCGGTGATCTTCTGCTTGATATAAGCTGCTCTCTCACTGTCGTAAGGTTCGCGGACCGAGTGATCATTGAATTCGATATCGCTGTTTTCGTTCTTCGCATGAGCTCGAAGCAGATTCACCTCGTTGATATCCTCGGTCGCGAAGCTGATAAAGACGTTACGCTTTCCACCTTGGAGGGCCGCTTTTGCCTTTTCTTCAAGGGAACGGATGTCGCCTAACCGACTCCAACTTCCGCTGCTTCCGCCTCCCATTCAAGCCTCCCCGACCTTAAATTCATTGCATGCAATACATTCGCCACAAGGTTCCTCTAAGCCGAGATGGCACGAGTATGTGCCGCCTACACCTTTAGCTTTTGCGAGTTGTATCACTTCATCTTTGTGGAAGGCCGCTAACGGCGCAAGCACCTTGATTGAGCGGCCCATGATGCGAGTGATTAGAGCTTCGGCGTCTTGCAAGAAACCAGACGTTTGATCGGGAAATAGACTTGTTTCTTCGTGAAGTAGACCAATCGACACCGCGTCGGCATTGACTTGGTGAGCGTGCGCCGCTGCCGTCAGCAAAAACAGCATATTGCGACCGGGCGTGAACGCGTCTTCAACGATGTGCTTGTTGGGGTCAGTCAGTCCGGAGCGGATCAACCTTCCGTATCCCGAGAGGTCGGCTATTTCGAGCTCGTCCAGGATTCCCAACTTCATCATACTGTTTTTACAAGCGGCGAGCTCGCGATCAATCGCTCGTTGGCCATAATTGACGAACAGGGGATGAACCTTCAGTCCTTCTTCGATCGCCAAATAGGCTACCAAAGTGGAATCGAGACCGCCGGACACCAATGTAACTACGCTCATATTAGAAGTTCCTCAGTAACCGACTTTTGTTTGAACATTCGCATCACGATCCATATGGCCCAATCCATCAGACCTACGGCTGCGCCGAGGCTGCTGGCATAGGAACGCAAGGTATCTTCCCGCCTGCGGTACTCAGACATCTTCGAAATCGAGCTTTGAGCGGCTGAGCAGAGACCCATCTCTGCCATATATTCGAGCACATGCCGGTCAAGTACGGCGAGGTCATAGCTGACCCCGCAATTGCGTAGAAACATGCTGGCTTGCTTCGGTCCCATACCAAGGGTGTTTTCGACGAGCCACGATCTCAACTTGGCAGGGTCCTGATGTATCTCGAGCAAGTTTCCTAGGGTGCCGGCTTGCCGCGTTACGGTGACCCGCGCGGCTGCAAGTTGGCGTCCCCGCGAAGCAGGAAACCGGTAGCGTCTGAATGCTCCATCTACGATGAGGGGTGCCCTTAAAATAGAGACAAGCCGATCCTCGGTGTCCTCCAGCGCCTCGATGTGGAGAACGCTTTCGCGGTCGATAGCCTCGGCCGCTGCAACCGACAGGGGATAGGGCACCTGGCTACTAAGAACGCAACATGCAAACTCCTTCCAAAGAACACGTTCCTCGAACGTTGCGGGAACCGATAGGGCCCTCTCCTCGACGTCGGAATATATCGAGACGACTGCACGCTCGAGGCGGTCGCGAAGCGAATTCATTGAAAGATATCCGGAATAGCGTTCCTGATCTGCTGGACGCTAGCCGGACCAATCATGTCCGTCAGCATATTTTCCATTTGCTTATACTTCATCGCATTTGCCAGTCTCACCTCAAACTGGCGGTAATAATCGAGATTGTGCAGGGCTACTTTACCCGCGTATTCGATCTTCGGATCATCGATCGCGTCCAAAGTCACCTGCGAGTCCGAAAAACTCATCTGATATTTGAAGAAATCAAAATGCTGGAAGTGATGCAATCGATGAGTCTGTTGATCAACAACCATTCGACACCACTCGAGGCCGTCGAAGCTGTTCGCGCCTGCGGCGGCCAAAAGCGCAATACTCCAAGGGTTCCCGGTTCCAAGCACATGCAAGGGTTGATAATAAGGTAGCTTATCAAGCTCTCGCCTTATACGCTTCACCGTCTTCGCTCGGTCGATCAGGCCTGACCCTAGCTCCCTTTCCGCTACCGCAATAAGAGGAGCAGAGAGTGTGGCAGCAACTTCTTTGACAATGTACGGTAGGTCTTTGACGTTGTACCCACTCAAGGTCTCTTTTGGCGCGTGGACGATTGGCAATATTTTTGCCGTGGCCGCAGTACGATCCCGTTTCACAGCCCTGACTACGCTTTCTATCGCCCTATCGGGCTCAACCCTTGGCGTCATGACATCAAAGCAATACGCCCAGTCATGGGGAACGTCTTTCATTGCTTCTGCGAATTTCGAGGCTGTCCAACTGTCGTCCCCCCGCCGAGTTGCCTCGTAGTTGCCCGAGTCAATCAGGATAAATCCGCCATCCTCCTGAATTTGTCTTAATTCCTGGATTATTCCCTTGGGGCGCCGAGAGGGAAGCAGATCGTATGCTGACACCAGAATTGCTGACGCGCCGAACAACCTGAGTGCTTTGACGGCATCGAAGGGCACCAGTTGCGTCTCATGGGACGAGACGGACAAAAGAAGACTCGGCCACGTGAGTGATATTTGCGGAGAAGGAACCAGTTGCCTGACCGACTTTTTTTGCGGGACTACGTTTGAAATTTTTGCAACTAACTGTTCAAAGCACGAATGAGCGGCTGAATCGTCCCACGAGATAAAATTAACACCGCTCCGGCCGGCAAATGGGTACATCATTTCAACCGTATCCAGATGGATCGGAATTATAGGAACTTGATGTCTTTCGGCGAGACGAACTTCCTCGCGTACCGGTTTGCTATCGCTGGCGTCTTTCGACCAGATAACGACCGCACATTTTGCCTTAGCGATTTCGCGCTCGATAACTTCCGAATAGTCGCCGACTAGATTGTAATCCCACCAGACGTCCCACTGCGCTTCCAATAACTTGACCATTCTATGTGTCTTATCGTTATCTTTGCTGGAGTGGATGACATAAACATCCGCCATTACGAGCGTTCCCCCCGACTCGCTGAAAGGTACCATTGCAATACATGGGCGCAATGTGAAAGCATATCATTGCGCTTCGACAGGCCATGCGGCTACATACAAGGCTGTGATGAAATCATCTTTAAATACGATACCCTCCCAGGGTGTAAGGCGCTTTTCCTCGTCCAACACAACAATTCGATGCGCCCTAGGGGGGGTGGAGATCATTTCTTGAACTGCTTGGGGATTGAGCCCATCCGCTAAGATCAGCAAGGTTCTTGGGCCATCATGTCGTGCGATTGGCATATCACCTAAGTCGACCGCCTCTACTGCCATTCCAAGCGATTGAAGGCAATATCTTGCTTCTTCGAGAGAATAACGCCTTCCAAGTGTCTCCACGGAGCCTCGCAAAGCCACACAAGCTGGTGAAGTACCAGTGAGAGGAAACCTCGATATTGTGGTCAAAGGTGGCAAGGGCACCTCATCGGCGTCGCAATAGAACGATACGGCCTTCGAGGCGATTTCAGCGGACTTGACTGCCGGCATGTGTTGCTCCGCCCAGGTATGTGCAAAAACTGCACTAAAGACGTCGCCTGTACCAATTTTAAAAACACGTTCCGAATGGTAGGGTGGAATGTTGCTGGTGCGCTCCCGTTCTACAACAAGTGCCCCTCGAACGCCGCACTTGACGACGATCACGCCAGCTCGGCGTTGATTGAGTAGGGTGTCACAGGCAGCTTTCATATCTGAGCTGCCGCTGTATCGCAAAAGCTCTTCTTCATTGAGCACGATCGCTAGCTCACCCGCCTTCGACCCGTTGGCCTCGAATGGCTCGACAGTACCCGATCCTTGTGGGTCGTAGACTGCCCTTTCGGCGTTCACGATTGCAGAACCTTCCAGGAAACCAAACCTCAAAACGCAATCGCCAGTCACGGCCAACGGCGTGCTAGCGTGGTCGACAGCTGGCCGGATCAGTGGGTTTGATAACGGATGGAAATATGCAAACACGATGTCGGTCGGGCGCTGCTCGCAGACGACATCGACGCCAAGTCCTTTTAGATACCCCATAGCCTCGCCACCTGGGCACGAACGATAGGTGTGAAATTTCGTGCCTGGTGACAGCTTGCTGATGGCGGCCGCCGCTCTGACCCCAGATCCGAACTCTCGGTTCCAGGATGGCGTCTCACAGACTTCGCGATAAAGTCCGCCGGCGACGAACATGGCAGTCGACCTTCCTTATTCTCAATGTCAGATTGCATTTCGTAGTTGAAGTTTGCCATATAGCCAATAGATGAACAGCAGCATTTCAGAACCGCAGTTCCGATTTCAATCAGGGGAAGTTTCCTGGCCACCGGAGTGAGGTAGCCTGATCGCGAGGGGGAGTTCTAGGAGTGGTCCATAAGCCATTGTGTTTTGTGCTGATGCCTTTCGGAAAAAAATCTGCCGGCGGCGAGAAGCCGATCGATTTCGATGCGGTCTATCGCGATCTTATCAAACCAGCAGTGGAACAAGCTGGGCTGGAGCCGATCAGAGCTGATGAGGAGCAGGCAGGGGGCATTATCCATAAGCCAATGTTTGAGCGGCTTGTTCTCTGCGACTTCGCGGTGGCGGATCTGACGACGGCGAACGCCAATGTGTTCTACGAACTCGGCGTTCGGCATGCTGCGAAACCGCGAACCACTGTACTCCTTTACGCGGAGGGGCAGGGTCGGTTGCCATTCGACGTGGCGCCGCTGCGAGCAATGCCATACCCGATCGGTAGCAGAGGCGGACCCGCGAACACAGGGGCATCCGTCAAGACCCTGGTCGACAAGATAAAAGCCGCTAGGAAAAACCTGGAGAAAGACAGCCCTCTCTATCAGTTATTGGATGGATATCCTGACCTCGCCCATGAAAAGACCGACGTTTTTCGCAGTCAAGTTGCCTACACCGCTGAACTGAAGAACAAATTGAGCGAAGCTAGGAAGCTCGGCAGAGATGCAATTTATGAGGTAGAACTCACCTTGGGCGCGCTCGATGACGAAGAGGCCGGCGTCATCGTGGATTTGTTCCTTTCCTACCGTGGCGCCAAAGCATGGCCTGACATGGTACGAATCTTCGATAAAATTGATGCGCCGCTGCAAAATACGATCCTGATAAGGGAGCAATTTGCGTTCGCACTAAACCGTGCAGGAAACAGTGAGAAAGCCGAAGAAGTCCTGCTCGATCTTATAGAACAACGTGGCGCAAGTAGTGAGACCTATGGCATTTTAGGTCGCGTCTACAAGGACCGGTGGCGGACGGCCAGCAACGAAAAAAAGCCGACCAAAGCTAAAGGGTTCCTGAAACAGGCGATCGAAGCGTACAGCAGGGGATTTGAAGCTGACTGGCGAGATGCTTATCCGGGTATCAACGCGTTGACGTTGATCCATGTGTTCGATCCGAACGACAAACGAATTTCCGAGCTGCGATCGGTCGTCGAATACGCGGTGAGGAGGAAGATAGCCACCGGCACGCCTGACTACTGGGACTATGCGACACTCCTCGAACTTGGCGTGCTAAGCCACGATAGAGTGCTGAGTGAAGAACACCTCGCCGATCTGATACCAAGGGTACGCGAACCATGGGAGCCGGAAACCACCGCCGACAACATTCAGCTGCTGGCGGATGCCTTACCTAACGATTCAGAAGAACGAGCCTGGATTTTGGCCGTCATCACTGAACTCCGTTCAGTGGCGAAGGACAAGACTGTCTGAGACATCTCATCCTTCTGTTGTCCTGCTTGCTGTGGGCAACAGACTGGTGGTGGATACTGGAAGATGTGCAAAGGCTGCGTTGTGAACGCCGCTAGCCGACAGAGCGATTGGACCGATAACATCATGACGACTACGCAGTTCGAATATCCGGCTCTCTATAGGACCGCTAACGTGATGTCGGCGAGCTCGCAAAGCTTCTTTCTATGGCTGGTTAAAGCTGAGTACGGCCTCCTGCTCCTAGCGACCATTTCTTCTATGAATTTCTATACGACTTCGCTGTACTTCATTATCCCAGCGCTCATTTTGATTGCTTTGTTGGTGCTTATGATCACGCGGAGCCTGCTGAAACCGGAGCAAGGCTGGTACCGCGGGCGTGCGCTCGCGGAATCTATCAAGACGTCGTCTTGGAAATATTGCATGCGAGGCGAACCATTTGGCGATGCCGATAACCTTGCTATGCGCCGGTCGGAATTCCGGACGTACCTCGCCGAAATATTGTCGGCAAACAGGCTTATTGGCGATCGGATGCCTCCTGATCAGGCGGCCGCCGACCAGATTACGACATCAATGGAAGATGTGAGGGCCCTACCCTTAGAAGATCGAATTCGGTTCTACGATACACATCGGATTCTTGAGCAACGGAAATGGTATGCGAAAAAGGCCGGCGCAAACAAGAAAGCCAGCAGGCTCTGGGTCGTGGCGAGCGTAATCGCATATGCGGTTGCGATTGTGTTGAGTCTAATGAGGATCACCCAACCAACCTTCGTATTTTGGCCAATAGAGCCAGTAATCGTGGTCGCCTCCTCAATCCTAGGCTGGATGCAAGTCAAGAAATTCAATGAACTTGCTTCCTCGTATACGTTGACCGCACATGAAATTGGCATCATTCGAGGTAAGATCCCCGAGATGAAAACTGAGGGCGATTTCTCACAATTCGTCGTAGAGGCCGAGCAGGCCTTCTCTAGGGAACATACGCAATGGGTGGCTAGGCAACAACACGCATAGTCTTTGGAGACAGGCTGGAAAAGGCTTGTCAGATTAGCGGCAGAGAAGGATGAAGGACTACAAGTCGTTGATCAACTTGGTTCAACCGTCACCGGCCAGCAACTAAGCTAAAAATTGTCAAAATGTGAAGATCGCAAACCGCTATTCGGTGCCCGTAGCCCGGTGACGATTGAGCCTCGGTCCGCATTGGATAATGCAGCAACGTATTATACATGCCGACCCGACTTTTTTGCAGGGCTAAACAGTTATCACAAACAATAGCCGGGGATTTCATCGAATCCCACTGGTAGGCGACTGCACCGCCTGTGTACGAAGAACGCAGGTGCTTCCACAATGGATTTGAAATTACATGACATACGATGTTTTTATTAGCCACGCTTGGAGTTACAGCGAACGCTACGAAGGTGTCATTCGGTTACTTGATACGGCATCGCAGAATATTCCTTGGTTTTCCTACCGCGATTACAGCGTTCCCAGAAACGAGCCGATAGTAGCACCCAATGAAGCCGTTCGCATTTCAGTCCTCAAGGGGAAGCTGAAGGAGCAGATTCGCCAAGCTAGTTGCGTGATCGTTCCTGCGGGAATGTACGTCAACGAACGGTTCTGGATCCAGACGGAAATCGACCTCGCTTTGAACGCGTTCATGTACCCCAAGCCAATCATTGGCATACGCCGTCGCAATCAACAGCGCACGCCTGTTGAGCTCGAGCAACAGGCCAATATCATGGTCAATTGGAACAGCAACAGCTTGGCAAGCGCGATCAATGAGGTTTGCCGTTGAGTTCTTTCCCCTACAGTGACTTTAAACCCTTTAGGACCAATCCACATTCAGGTCTTCCTTAACAGATCGTCTTACTGGATGTCCTGAGACGATCGACTTCCCGCAGTCAACTCCAGGCGCAGCCGTCGATCGTGACAAGGGGATTGCCATAAAGCGTCATTGCCAGTGAGCGCTTGAGACTGTAGCTGGACACGCGGGCAACCTCTTGGTTCGCCACATGACATGAATCGATCAACGGTGATCCGCTGTTCCAAGCTGGAAGAAAGGCTTTCAGCCAAGGGCGAACAGCAAGAAATTCCAATGGCCAAGATGGTGCAACGACCGCGCTTAGTCCATGTCCTAGCAGGCGCCGCGCCAGACCCACGGCGCCGCCGCTTTCCGGATGAAAATCGTGGCGCCCGCCGGAACAAACAAATAGAATCGCCACGCGGCTATTATGAAGAAGGTCCACCAGCTGTTTAATGTCGGCTGGTTGATGACGATCATCGCTCACCGATCGGAAATACTGGTTTTCATGCGAGAGCCCTCCATGCGCTCCAAGGATCGCAAGATCTGCTCTGGAAAAACTACTCGGGGGTTTGGGTTCCGTGAACAGAGGCACGCTGGCGTCGGTAAGAACATCCACGATGTCATCTCGCAACAGCGAAAGGGTTTCGGTGTCGGAGAGGTCCGAGGCGACAGGTATCCAGGCAGCGGCACTACCATCTCCTTGACGATCCGCGTCGATCGAAGCACGCAACCATCCAAGCGACGGTGCGGTCGCGACTGCGCTGTTCAAACCGACGAGATCACCTTCTAGGCTCATGACGTTCGGCGGCAAAAGAGTGAGTTCGCCAGCGATGAAAAGCGCTCGTTTCGGCAGCTCGACCAAGCCGAGAGACGCCGTTGATTCGCGAAACGCATCATCACCAAGCTCTCGATAGCCATAGGGGAAGATCTCCCGCCACTGTTTAAAGGCCATTGTCTCGAACACTCTGGTCGGTACAGCATCCAGTCTGCATTCGCCCTCCCCACCAAGCCTCCCATACATCAGACCTGCCTCGTCCCTTGCCAGGCACACGATCGGCAAACATTGGGCGAGATCGGATGCGACCGTAAGAGGATCGCCACTGGAATGAAGCAATCGAGTGGGCTGTACCAGCTCACCATTCCTTCCCCACACCTGCAGACCTTGATCGCTCAAGGCTTCCGCAGCGAAAACGAAGCCTTCCAGGTCCTGGCTATCTATGGAAGACCGGGCAAGCTTCTTCGCGATTGCTCTGACCAAGCGCAGGTCATAACTGGTATCGTCGGCATATTGGGAAGCAGTAACGCCGCCCGCCACGGCAACGACATCTTCCAGTGTCGGATTATCACTAATCGCCAGGGCTATGGGTTTGTGGGGTATGGGGAGTTTTTCGACAAGTTTGTCGAAAACCAACTGCGTTTCTGAATGCCCGGGTAACCCAATTGCTCGCGCCTCGTTCATAAGCTGTCGCAAGAAGACGGTAACAGGGAGCAGCTCGTCATTGGCATTGAGGGCCTCTCGAGCATTTTTGGTTGCATCGGCCAATAAAGTCTCTAAGCCCTCGGCCGGAGCTGCATT
Organism: Rhizobium sophoriradicis; assembly: GCF_025200795.1. NCBI lineage: Bacteria > Pseudomonadati > Pseudomonadota > Alphaproteobacteria > Hyphomicrobiales > Rhizobiaceae > Rhizobium > Rhizobium sophoriradicis. The sequence goes on along the minus strand of NZ_CP104156.1, from coordinate 14,734 downwards.
TTTCCGGCGCATCTGATCCTTCGCCTGAAGCTCGAACGTGTCGAGGCGGTGACCGAAGACATCTTCCAATCCCATCGCCGCCAACGCTTCGCGGCAGCGAGGTATGAGGTCGATAGCTCGATCGGCCAGACCCAGATCACGGAGTAATCTGAACAGAAGATTGAGCTCGTACCAAATTTCGTCCCAAGTGACGCTGTCACTTGCTTCCATGCCGGCGGCAAGCGCCAGTAGGGATTCTCTCGTCATGCCCAGACGCGCATAAATATCGGCGAAGGAGAAGAGGGCCTGCCGACGACGCGGTGGGCTATCGCCAGCAAGTGCAAGCGCCTGTTCAGCCAGATCGCGAGCCGCCTGCGATTGGCCGCAGACTGCCAGCTTGATCGCCACTCCCCGCAAAACCGTCAAATCCTCATCGCTTGCGGTGGCTAGCGGTGCAACAGCAGCCGCAACGATTACCAGATTGTGCAGCACCTGCGTATCGACGCTCTCCCGCCGTCCAGGTTCGAAAAAATTGATGAATTCAAGGATTGCCGCGAGGACTTGATCCGGATCAGCTCCAAGTTCCTTTCTGGACACGGTGTGCTTCGCGATGACGATCACTCCCTCCCCTTTTGCTGCCAGCGCATCTAAGACTCTGCGCGAGACCGCTGGCAAAGATTCAATATCTTTCAATCCGGACCGCGGTTGGACCGTGGTTCGCTCGCGGACCGTGACCGGCCGGCCGGCTCGCTCAAGAACTGAGCGCAAAAGGATCGCAGGCCCCAACGTTGCGAGGTGTGATGCATCAAGAAGGTCGACAATGGATGTGCGGACGCGTCCGTCAGTCGGATGAGACGCGAGATATCGAAGCGAAACATCCACCAGTTGGGGAATAGTTCCTTTAACGGTATCAAGTTCGCCGGCCAGGATCGTCTGCTCAATTAGATTTGATGCAAGCGTCAGCCAGGTGGCCTCTGTCGAGAAGTCCGTGTCGAGCAGCAACGCGATCGCGTCCAGACGCCTATCGGTGCGCTCCAGTGACCTGATGACCTGCAGACGGATAGCATTGCTGTAGTCGGGGAACTGGTTGATCAGATTTTCGATCAGCGCCTCCGGCTGCTTCAGCGCACCGCACTCGATTCGGCCATTGAGTGCCCGATAGAATTGGGCTCGATCACGGTCTTTTGGGGTCGGCAGCCCTTCAAATATTTCGGAGGCCTGCTCATACTTTCCCTCTGTTACGGCGTCAAATCCGCGCTGTCGGCGAAGAACAACGGACTCCGGATGCAGATTGGTGAGAACAATCATCACCCGTTCGACCAAAGGTCGCCGCTCGATCCTCCGCGCAACGCTCAAAGCAGTTTCGAGATGAGATTGGGATTGCAGATCAGGCAGACTTTGATCCAGCAGCCAGACAGATAAATCGTCACGATCGGCTTCGGCAGCAATTTCAGCGAGACGAAGCAGGACGGTTGCCGGAAGTGATGCCGTATCTGGTAGGTCTTCCTGAAGGAGTTGTTGAACGCGCGGTCTTAGACCTGCTCGCGAGAAAATGTCGATCTCAAGTGCCCATCTCTGGTCTTTAGACAGCCGGACCTCGTTTTCTATGAGGGACAGCGCAGCGCCGGCGCGATCGCGGTCAACGAGATCGATCAGGTGTTCAACGAAAGCCACGACCTCTTCTGCGCCCATTGCGACGGACACACGGAGCTCAAGTAGCCCAACATCTCCTGCATCGCGGAGCCGATCGATATTAGGCTGCCTGGCTGGCAGACCTGTTCTCGTGACCAAGAGGATATAGCTGCCGTGGGCGCGAGCCACTCTCTCAGCTGCCAGCATCAAATGGGCCAGATGAGGCGCCCACCGGTCCTCGTCGAGTACGGTCTCGAGCGGAACTGAGACACCGGCAAATCGATATTCGTTCGCATCAGCGATGATGACGACGTCATACTCGCGTGCAACCGAAATGACAGAGATCAGGTTTTCGCCGCTGAAGCTGGAGGTTTCAATAGACTTGAGATTTTCGAACCTGGAATCGGCAATACTGGTCGCTCTTTCATCGCGGGCCATGGTGTAATGGGCACGGCGGATACCCGCACGCACTTGGGACCCGACAGTGTCACGATCCCGCTCGCCAAGCGGCGGAAGAATCAGATAGATATCTCGGACTCTGCGCTTGCCGTCCAGCATGCTCAAGTAGCCAGCAATCTCGCCGAGACCATCAGGTTCGCCAAGCGAGCTAAGCGCGAAGACGTCAGCGTTGCCCCACTCTAAATTTCCGAAAATCGAAGCCAAGAGTTGATTTTCAGACAAGTCAATTTTTTCTAGATTCTCTGACATCAGACGCACTTTCTTATACCACGCGGCCGCACAGTGCTGCGGATCTAGGATTCAATGCAACAATCAACAACGCAGAAAATGAACCGACGGAAGGCGAAATCAATCGCGATATTTTTCGGAGGCTACATCACGCCCCACGCCCGAAACCTCCCCTCTCCGTCACCTCCCTCAATCCCAGGTTCCCACAATCCGCCGCGCGCATGCGACGTCACCTCAAGCGTCTGTGCCATGACGAGCTCAACCAACTCCGCAGCATCTAGGACGTTCCGGCGCCCCTGCATCTTCCGCGCCGCCATGGTGCGTGCCAGCGCTATCCGGCCGCGCTCATTGAGAATGGGCCGCCGGTGGATACATTGTTTTTTAAAGGACAGCTTTTATTTCCGCTCGCCCTCGGCATTGGGCCGATAGCTATGGAATGCGAGCATGCCAAAACAAGATGTTTCCTCACGTCATTTTCAACGAAAGATCTCAGATTTCTGCGAGCTGCGCATTGCGCCGATCGCATCGAAACGGGTCCTGGAAAATATCCGACCATACCTCATCAGCCTGATTATCTACCGCAAATCACCGCCTTTGCTGAACGGCCGCATCGACTGGACGAAAATCGGTGAAACCTGCGGGGTCGAAGACGAGATGACAGCGGAGCTGAAACACCACCTACGTCCAGGCCTCGACGCCATCCTTCGATGGCTCCGCATGCCGCCGGCGGCGGAAGACGTTCGACCGTCAAAGTCGAAAACCAAATCGCCCAAACCCGTTCGTCGCGCGCCAGCACCAGTGGCATCCGCGACCCGCAAGCCCCAACGGATGGGCAGCGACAACACTCCGGCCCAATCCGCCTCTGCGCCGCGAGGTCCGCAGCCGAAACCGGTCCAGGAGTTTCCCGAACCGCTGTTCGAAGCGGCGGACGATCCCCAGAGCTTTCAGGACGCGCTCATCTACCAGATGCGCCGCTTCGGCGACAGTTACTGGCAACTCTATCGCGCGATCATTCGTCTCGGCGAGAGCTTCGACCACAAGACCTTGTTGTCTTGGATCCAGGGTGAACGCGCGCCGAGGTCCATTGCCAGCTTCGATATCCTCGCCCGCATCGAGCGGCGCTATCGACTGACGCCGGGATATTTCAAGGCCAAGCTTCCGCATCAGGCGCGTTCGCTCAACGGTCATGACCTTGGCGATATCAGTCCTGCCGAGCGGCGGCGACTGGCCTGGCATCTGCCGGACGATTTTGGCAGCCTGCCGTTTTCCGAGCGCGAGGAGATCCTCGACTGGGTGCGACGGGTCATCATCTCCGGCTCCACCGATTATCGCCGATACCAGGCGGCGGCCAGCAAGCAACGCTATGCCATCCGCTTTCCCGGCATCACCTATGGCGGTGGATCGCTGTCTCCGCGATCGGCAGCTCTGACCATCGGCGACAATCGCAGCGCGGAGGAATCCTTCGAGGACCCGGACCTTCTTTCCGGCGTGGTCGATGCTCCACCGCGCCTAGCGATGGAGATGGCGGACCTGATCCGCTTCAAGACCTCGACGCTGACGGCGATCGGCTTCCCGCGCAATGGCGTGTGGGGCGAGGAAACGGCATCGCAAAAGATCGAGCATCTCGGGCTGATGTTCGGGGCGCTCGCCGCCTCACCCGCCGGCATCGTCAAAGGCCGCGGCGTCCCGCTCAGCCAATTGACCTTCGGCTTGCTGATTTTCCCGGGTGTCTGGGACTGGTATCTGCAATGGCGCGAGCAGCGGCGCGGCTTCTAGACCAAGTGGGAAGAAGACATGCTGATGGTCGCACAAGCCCTCACCCGTGCCGAGGTCGGCTGGATCCGGCAGCATCCGGAGCTTCTGAGGAATGTCAGATCCATCGAAGGCCTGATCGCCCCAGAGGAGATCGAATTCGCTTCGCGTGACTGGCATGGCGCCTGCGATGCGTTTCATCGGCATGCTGCCAATCGCTCCAAGGAAGTTCAGCGGGTCATGCGCGTTCATCGCGATCCTTTCGAGCCGATCATGGTGATCCTGGAGGCAGACAGTCCGCTGGCGGAATATCGCAAGATCACCGACGAGATCCTGAAGCGCATGCCGGACGAGGACCACTATCCGCGGCCGGCGGCGGAAGCCGTCCGCTCCTTCCTGATGCTTCGGCTTGGGTTGCATCTAGGGCTGCGGCAGAAGAACCTCCGCCAGCTTCGCGTCTGCCCGCGCGGTCATTTTCCAACGGCGGAACGCCGGTTGGAAGACATGAAATGCGGGGAGCTGCGCTGGAGCGATCGCGAGCGTGGCTGGGAAGTGCTCATCCCGTCCGTCGCCTTCAAGAATTCCGGCTCGTCCTTCTTCGGCCAGAAACCTTTCCGCTTGATCCTGCCCGACCTGCTCGACCTTTACAAATACCTGGACGCGTACATCGAACGGCACCGCGGTGTGTTGCTCGCCGGTGCAAAGGACCCCGGCACCCTGTTCGTGAAGACGGTGAAGACGACCAGTACCGAAGCCGCATACGACTCCGCGACATTCTACTAAGCTTGGCGAACCGTCATCCAACGATATGGAATCTACAATCCCTATACCGGTCGCGGCGCCATCAAGGGCCTGCTGCCGCACGGTCCGCACAATGTCCGGGATATTCTGGCGACGCATATCCTCAAGCAGACAGGCTCCTACGAGCAGGCGAGTTATGCGATCCAGGATACCCCCGATGTGGTGCAGCAGCACTATGGGCGGTTCCTGCCGCAGGACAAGGCGGCGCTCGCCGCAAAAATCCTGAACCAGGTCTGGGAAGCGGCTTAGGCCGGAACGGGCGATCGGCCGGGCTCTGCTTACAGACGGGCTCGCGCGGTACGACCGAGCTTGCCGCCGAGGCGCAGGCAGGTTCGGCCTGCCCTCAATTGTCTACGGTCTCATTTTCCGCGTCCGTTACTGCCAACTTGATGGAGCACGTGATGTTTCCATCCCGTTAACCATATGAATTAGCGCTGTTCTTTTCTGTTTTAGAAGCGAAAATGCCTTTAGCTTCCGTTGCCCCTGACGGTGGTTTGCGCGAGGCATCACTTCCGATAAGTACTGCTTATCGGAAGCGATTGCTATAACGCCGCAAATCAGCGATGTCGGTCGTCCTGGATCGGCGGATTCGCCCGGAAATCCGGGCATTTAGGGCAATTTCGCCCGGGATGACCGGACTCTCAATCGCAAAATTCGACGGCCGCCGTCGGCACACATGGCCGGTCCTCATTTCCGGAATTGAGCGCCGGCGCCCTTCAGCAGGCTTCTCCGCCCGCAGCCATCACCAAAGCCGCTGTTTTTCCAGCATTTCCGCCCTGGAAGCCCGCTGACGCGCATTTGCCACCGCGGACGCTCCGTTGCTCGTCCGCGGTAGCATTTTGAGTCTGACGGGCCGCTATTCAATGGCTAATACACGCTTGCAACTGTTCGATTTCTAACGCATGCCTTATCTGTACAAACTACTTCGAGACAGGGCCGTTACAAGCGCGATGGCAAAGCCACAAACATTTGACAACCAACAATCTCCCAAGCGGCTGATCGGTTATGCCCGGGTGTCGACGGATGAACAGGTCCACGATGCCCAGTTGGACGAGCTGCGTGCAGCCGGCTGCGATCGGATCCATCAGGAGCATGGTTCCGGAGCATCGCGGGCTCGACCGGTGCTGACGCGATTACTCGCTGAACTTAGCGCCGGCGACGTCCTCATTGTCGTGCGCCTCGATCGACTGGCCCGATCCGTCAGTCATCTCTTGTCGGTGATCGAGGACCTCGAGGCCCGCGGCGTGCATTTCCGGTCGATCCGCGATCCAATCGATACGTCGACCCCGCAGGGCATGTTTTCCCTTCAGGTCCTCGGCGCCGTCGCGCAGCTCGAGCGGGCGCTAATCGCTGAGCGTACCAAAGCCGGCATTAAGGCGGCGAAGGCACGCGGCAAGCTTCCTGGAAATCCCGGTCTGCGAGAACGACGGCCGGAGGCGATCAAGGCAATCTCGCAGGCACGGGAGAAGCTCTATCTCGATGAACTCATTGCATCGGCGCAGACGTGGCTGCCGATGGTGCGTCAACTCCGGCCGCAGCACAGTTGGGACAATGTCGTGCGGGTTCTCAATCGCCGTGGCCACGACTGGACCGTCGAACGCCTTCGTCGCGCTGTTCATCGCATGGTACGCGAAAAGCTCGCGGAGAAGGAACTCCTTGCTCGATCCCCTCGCCGGGCTCCCGAAGACTATCTGATGAAGCTGGTGGCGGCAATTGCCATTGCCGATCCCAACCTGTCGCTGCGCGACATTGCCGCGCAACTGGACCAGATGGGAGAACGGCCTGTGCGCAGCGGCAAGAACTGGCAACCGTCCTCGGTGCGGGTCCTGCTGGACGAAGCCCACCGATTTGGCCTCATTCGCCGTTGAGGGCATGGTTCATCCGACGCCCGATGGCAGAGAGTCTTTTCTTGTCGCTATTCGACTGCATAGCCGTCAGGTCCGGCCTTTGGGGATCTGTAGCGCCAGGACCGCTAGTCGCTATCGCTCCGCGGTTTCAGCTCAGCGCCTACATCCTCGCCGCGGAGCCGGCTTCCTCCGCCTGCTCGCCCCCTCCCCCGGAACGTGCTGAAGGCTTCAGCCGCGGTGATTATGATCCGCAGAGGCGCGCGGGCCATGACCCTCGGCGGCGCGGGTAAAAGCAGAGGACAGCCGCTCCCCTCGCTACCAAAAAGCCGTCTCGGCTGCACGACGAATTCGGGCGCGAGCCGGAACTCAGTCAGACAGTATTTGTTTCTTTTACAATCCGTCCGCGTTTCGGCGTTCTTTCAAGGATGCTCGACAATTTGATTGAGCCATTTGTCCGCGCCGCCAGCTATATTTCCTACAAGAATGATTACGGCCGAAGATCTGCAAACATTCGTTTTACGACCAGCAAATTTCGACTGTCCTCGAAGCCTGGGAGGTCTTCGTCCTGAAGCATCCTGCGGAGACCGCCGTTAAGATTACAAAGCAATGTCTCCTTTCAGTCGTGACAAACACCGCGATTGTTCGTTCGAACACGAAGCCGCTCAATCGGCTCCGTGCATCAACTGACCTTACTACACCAGCCGCATAGAAGGGCTGTCGGCCATTCTACCCGGGCAACCATGACCAATGCCCTTAGAACGTCATGTACGATCAAAAATGACCGCCAAGACCCCGCGACCCATGGCGGCGACAGGACGGTACCTATCTCTACACAACCGATCTTGTGAGAGGTGGCGCGAGGAGCGGGTCATGCGCCGTCCATAGTAGCGCCCGAAAATGTCGTTTCTTTTCAGAGTGTTGTAGCTGTGGTCAGCTGACCACCGGAAAAGCAGCTGTTGGCAGTGCGTCCCACCCCAAAAGACTTGCTGGCCCACGACAGCAGAGTCTGGCGAAAAACCTCGATCAGTGGACCCGCTGACCTAGCACTCAATCCTCTCCGGCAGCGACTAGATGTGGAGCCTCAACAGGTTGTCCTGGGTAAGAGCGAGCCTAGTGATTGGTGGTTTTGAGTTTAGACTTCCGTGAGGCCTGTGCCAATTGTAGCGATGAAGCCATCGTGGCAGTTCGGCGGCGCGCATGTCCGAGTTGGGATAGGCGACGGCGTAGGCCCACTCTCTGAGGGCGGTCTGGATGAAGCGTTCGGCCTTTCCGTTGGTTTTAGGCGTATATGGTCTGGTGCGAACGTGCTTGAGGCCGTTGTCGCGACAAGCTTGGCCGAATGGCTTTGATGTGTAGCAGGGACCATTGTCGGTCATGACGCGCTCGACCGCGATCCCGAGGCTGGCATAATAGGCCAATGCCGCCTTCAAGAAGGCCACGGCGCTTTCTTTCGTCTCGTCCGGCAATATCTGTGAGAAAGCGATGCGAGAGGCATCGTCGATGGCCACATGAACGCATTCCCAACCGGCGCCCCAACTCTTGCCTCTGCGCGAACTCTGGCGAGTGCGATCGCCGGTGATGCGGTGGCCGACCTCATGAAACCGGCCGAGCTTCTTGATGTCGATATGAATCATCTCGCCGGGAGCCTGGCGTTCATAACGACGCACAGGCTCGGCCGGCTCGATATCCTTGAGGCGGGAGTGGCCTGCGCGCTTGAGAACCCGGCTCACCGTCGCTGCAGATACACCGGTTTCGATCGCGATGTGCTTGCCAGTCAGGCGCTGGCGGCGAAGCGTGATGATGCGCTCCGCCAGCGCCTGACTGGTCTGCCGGGGCATGGCATGAGGTCGGGAGGAACGATCGAGCATCGCCTCTCGACCACCGGCCTTGAAACGCTCGACCCAACGGGCGACGATCTTGGCCGCGACGCCATAGGCCTGTGCTGCCTGAGCCTGGGTCAGATGCCCTTCGATAACAGCAAGCGCCATTTGTTCCCGGCGCAACGGCGTCAGTCGGGCATTCTTATGAATGTTCATTCGCGGCGATCCTTCCGACTCGAGGTGTGATAGCTCCAGTCTCCTAAATCCGCTTTGAATGGACAACCTCCCGAAAGCTCACAACTAGAGCCTGCGCGCTCCGAGTACGCCAAGTGGCGGAAACGCGAAGCTTTCATCTCGCGCAGCGTTGGAGCCGGTTGCGGCAATGGTATCTGCATCACGTGCCCGGGTCTGGTCCGAGCGATGAGTGCGGCCGGAAGTGGTTGTAATCGTCGGCCCAGCAATGGCGCTTCGGGCATAATCGCAGCCGAGGAACAGGCTTTGGTTGACCATCTCGTCCCGCATCCGGCCGTTGAAGCTCTCGACATTAGCGTTTTGCATCGGCTTCCCGGCGTGATGCCGTGCGACTCGACACTATGATCCTTCGACCTGGCAAGGATGGCATTCGAGGTGAATTCCGTGCCGTTGTCGGAGACGATCATCCCCGGTTTGCCGCGCCGTTCGATGAGGACCGACAGTTCGCGAGCGACGCGACGACGCAAGATCGAGGTGCACGGGATCGCCGCCAGGCATTCGCGGGTCACGTCTTCGACGAAGTTGAGCACGCGAAACCGCCTTCCGCAAGCGAACTGGTCGTGAACGAGATTCAGCGAGCTTCGGGCATTGGCCTTCGCTTCGACCAGGATCGGGCCACGCGTGCCGACAGTGCCGCCCCGGCTTTTCTGCTTGCGAACGGAAAGTCCTTCTTCGCGATAGAGCCCGTAGATGCGGTCGACCCCAACGGCGCTCCCCCCCCCGCCGAAGCCGCCGGTCGCCGGTCGCCGGTCGCCGGTCGCGAGGTCGCGCAATAGGGCGACTTCTTTATGATGTGGGCGCGCCTGCCCGACCAACGCTTCGATCTTTTGTCGCGCGTCATGCATGACCATGCACTCATCGGCGGCTCTAAACTGCGTGATGTCGTAGAGACAGTTCGGTTCTGCGACACCCAAACGATCGAGCTCCGCGAGCGCGCCGACCGTCCGGCGCGGCAGGCAACGTTGTGCCTGCGCTTCGGCCAGGCGACGATCAGGCGACCGCAAAACCTGCGCGAAGAAGGGCTGCCCGACGGGGTTAGGCTCAGTTGGGTCGAGGTCGTCGAACCGGACGCACCCGACGGTGTCGAGCCCTTGCATTGGCTGCTCTTGACCACCCATGCGCTCTCCAGTGCGACTGACGCCTGGCAGATCGTCGCTTGGTACAAGCAGCGCTGGATGATCGAGCAGTTCTTCCGGGTGATGAAGACGCAGGGCTTCAAGATCGAAGACAGCCAATTGCAGTTAGCGCCGCGGCTGGAAAAGCTCGTCGCCATCGCCGCCAAGGCCGCGGCAATCGTCCTCCAACTCGTGCAGGACCGCAGTGGCGGCGATCCTCACCCGGCAAGCCTGGCAGTCAGTCCCCACGAGATCAACACGCTCGCCGCCCTCGAAAGCCGCTTCAAGGGCAAGACCAAGCTGCAATCCAATCCCCATCCCAAAGCTTCGCTCGCCTGGGCCGCTTGGATCATCGCCAAACTCGGCGGCTGGAACGGCTATGCCTCCTCCAAGCCGCCTGGACCCATCACCTTCTTCAACGGACTCAAATACTGTGCCGATGGCTGGGCCTTGCGAGATAGGTATATGCCTCAGTCGTTCGGTGGAGAAATGTTCCACTGGATCATTTGCTTTTGGTCACGAACAAAATCCAGCGACCAGCGGGCAGAGCCTTCGCGTTGGCCAGGATCGGTGCGCGCGTGCCTGCAAGTTCGCTTACGGAAGGGGGTTTCGCGTGCTCAACATCGTCGATGACGCGACGCGAGAATGCCTCGCGGCGATCCCCGGACACCTCGATCTCCGGTCGTCGCCTCGCTCGAAACTCGCAATGATCTCTCCGACAACGGCACCAAACTCACCTCGAATGCCATTCTTGCCTGGTCAAAAGACCATAGGGTCGAGTGGCTCATTGCGTCACCTCGCCCAAGATAGCGGTTGATGAATTCTCCCAGTGTTGTGGAAGTGCCGCCGCGAATCAGCCCCGTAGATTCCGGCGCTGCGGATGGCAGCAGGTAGTTGTTCCTATTGCGTCCTATCCATGCGGCGCCATCGCCCACTCGCGATTAGCCGGCACAGCCGGCCGCCTTGCGATTTGCCGCGCCGGTGCCAATGAATTGATGAAAGGCGGCTGCCATTTCGTGCGAAGACTTCGCTCCTGGTCTTGTTCGTGCGCGACCTTGGGCGCGTTCGTATTGAGATCACGGTCTACTGTTCCCCTAAGAGGCGTCATTTGGCTCGGGAGCCAGACGGTAACCGGCACAATGCCTGCGACAAGCCGCCTTTGAAAGTTGGTGTTTTCCAAGAGGTTAGCTTGGTGGTCAGCTGACCACAACCGAAATCCTCAACGGCAGGAATAACGATCAGCCGCACTTACCCAGCCCTCAAACCGCCTTGCCCATTGGCCTTCAACAACGCCATTATCATCGGGCCAAGCGAGAATTCACCGCGCTCACTTCGGCGCGTTAGATCCCGCAGATAGCCTCCAGGAGAGTTGATGAAGTTAGCCCTTTCCAGGATGCACGCAATTGCCACCGCAGCATTCTCCGGTCCTAGCGCCTCGCAGGCATCCTGGTAGGCGGAAGGGCTTACCCCCAGCATAGATCGAACCACCACAGCGGCAGACATCAGATCTCGCCAGCTTCCCACGCCGCGCGGTGCATAGTCGCTGATCATCGGGCACGCCTTGAGCACCAATCCCAAGGGGAACGCCCTTTGCGATTCATTCTTCGGCTGAAGGCTCAAGCTCGCCTTTGCCCCCTGCTCCTTTTCGGAGCGTGGTTCAGATTCATTTACGGATTCGGGTTTTGAATTCTGTATGTGCTGCTCGATATGAGCAGCATTGGTGCTAATTTTTTCAGCATTCTCGAGGTTTTCCAAACGATTAAGCACTTCCTCACGGAGCATCTCCATTTCATTGAGAACGCTAGTGACCCCTTCAAGGGTCGGAACGCGCGGAATTCTGCTCGCGAGCGCAATGTAGATGTCCTCGGTCGTCTTCCAATCGCCGTCGGCGCCCTCGACCATTGCAGCAGTAATAAGTTTGCGAACATCCCGCCGGCAAATTGTAAGGCTCTCTTTGGCTTTCCTGAGCGAGGCTCTCTCGGCCGCCACTCTTTGCGCCAACATCGCCAACTCTTCCGATCGCGCCAGGAGGGGCGACAGGTCGAAGCCAAAAGCATTCTCGATCTGGCCATCGTCGCCCTTGCGGGCGAAGCGCTTGCCATTGGCGCTATCCTTACGGACGATCAACCCCGACTCCACCAGAATGGCAATATGCCGCCGCAACGTTGCGCCCGCCATTGCATGCGCCCGAAGCGCCAGTTGGGCATTCGAGGGGAAGACAATCAATTGTGCATCCTGACGCAACTCATTGTCAGGATAAAAACTCAAAAGTGCGTCAAGAACAGCCAGACTGTTCGACTGGATCTTGAGCAGTTCCATCGCGGCGGAAGCGTCTCTCAACACTTTCCACTTATCGGCAGCTTTTCCATGCTTGATTTCCATTGCCGCCTGGCGCCGCACGAGCGCAAGCGTCATTGGCCGCCGCCCGAACGGCGTCGCTACATTCCCCGACTGCATTGTCTCTCACCTTTCAGCAGGCAAAGGAAATTCGCTCACCAAAACGGCGCCAAAGACTCTTGACGAGGATTCGAGGAAATGCGATTCTGTTCTTGCTACAGAGACAGAAGGGCTTCCACGACGGCGACGTTGAGGGAGCTCTTTTCTTTTGCGGGTTACACTCCCTGTTTCCGTTGATGCTTTGCGCGATGCTCCTGGTAAAGCGCCGGCAAATGCTCGAGTACGAAAGCCGCGAAATCCGGCGTGGCTTTCCTGTCAATGGTAATTTCTAGCTTGCTCTTGCTCTGCGTGACCTGCGCAAGCCTGTCGCCATCGGGGGTCGACAGGACGTCTGGCAACCCGCGCGCAGTCCGACGCGGTTTCAGATGGTCGATCACTGCCTTGAACCGTTCCGACGACGGCAGCGCCTGCACCTCCTCCGAGGCAGCATATTTCGCAGCGCCTGCCGGAGGCGATGCTTTCTCAACCAGCTCTGCCAATTGCTGCCAACTTGGGCGTCCAACGCCTGGAGCGGCGCCGATGGCATCGATCAATTCAGAGGGGAGGGCGTCAACAAGCAGGAGCATCTTCGACAAGTTGCTTTTATCGATTGACATAGCCGCGATGACGATTTCTCGTGGAAACTGCTTGTTTAGCTTGTGTGCGAAACGTGCCTTTTCGATGAAGGTGAGGTCTTCGCGCTCATTGTTTTCCTGACCCTGTGCGACAACCAACTGCTCGTCCGTCAAGTCTCGAACAACCGCCTTGACCGGCAGTCCTAGCTCCGAAACGGCGCGCAGCCGGCGGTGTCCAAAGGCAACTTGGTAGTGCGCGGGTTTAACGGGATGAGGTCTCACAAGGATTGGGACCTGCTGTCCTTGCTCGCGGATGGATGCAAGAAGTCCTTCGATATCACCTTGCATGCGATCCTGAACGAAGGACGGCTCGATTGACGACGCGTTCAGTTCAACCACGGCCTGACCTTCGGCGAGACGCCGCTCGATCTCCTCGGCACGACCAAGACGATCATTTTGCTCGCGCAACGCGTTACCGATGTTTGCAGTCAGCTTCGTCGCTGGATCTCGTTCTTTTCTGGTCACGCCGAGAAGCGGCATGGAGCGAGTCTTTGCCGCTCTGTGTTCAGCAGCTGATGAGCTGTCGGGCGCGTCCGTGGTGACGTCAAGGAGGTGCTTCCGACTCATGTGGTTCTACCCCATGCTTTTTTGATTAGAGTTTCGATCTCGTCGTTGACGGCGTTCATCGCCTCTAAGGCCCGATCATAGGTCGAGCGCGTGAACTGTCCGCGCTCAACCTCAAAGAGGGTTTGATTCGTCAGGCCAGCGTCCGAAACGGCGGTCGTCTTGAGCATCGGAAAATTGAGGACATTTTCGCCGAAGATCGAACGCAGATAGCCCACCATCTGGTTCTGCGGGCCATCGCTCGGTTCAAAACGAGTGACGAGGTAGCGCATCCAATTGAACTTGAACTGGGCGCCTGCGTTCTCGATTTCCCGAAGGAGATTCGAGGTCATCGCCAGAAACTGGTTCATCGACATTACATCCAACATCTGGGGATGGACGGTGACGAGGATCGAGGTTGCGGCGGTCAGAGCTGAAAGCGTGAGATAGCCAAGTTGGGGAGGGCAATCGATAACGACGACATCGTAGTTGTCCGCGATGTCTTCGATGACCTGACTGATCCGACCGTAAAAAAGCGTGTCACCTTCCTTCCGGTTCATAAGCGCGCGCGGGGTATCGTGCTCAAACTCCATCAGTTCAAGATTGCCAGGAATTAGATGAAGATCCGGGATGTACGTTCCTCGGACAACCTGCTCGATTGGGACCTGCTCGTCATCATACCGGATGGCGCCATAGAGTGTTTCGTTCGGACCAACGTCAGTTTCTGGCTGACTGCCGAAGAGTGCGGAAAGGCTTGCTTGGGGATCAAGATCAATCGCGAGAATCCGGTAGCCACGCATTGCCAGGTACTGTGCCAGATGCGCGGCTGTCGTCGTCTTGCCCGAGCCGCCTTTGAAATTCATCACCGAGACGACTTGAAGCTGCTCCCCCGTGCGACGATGGGGCAGGTAGCGCCGGTTCCCGCGGCCAATCAGGTCCAGGTGCTTACGGATTGAATGAATATCTTCGATCGTGAACGTGCGTCGACCGCCAGGGCTCATACTAACGTGCAGTTCAGGCATTTCCGAAGCAGTTTGTCTAAGATAAGACTCACCGATGCCAAGCAATTTTGAGGCTTCTGACGGTGCAAAGGATCGAATGCCCTTTTCGGACGTCGGCGGGAAGACCTTGAGATGATGTGCTTGAAGTTGGCTGGAGAGAGCGTCAGCATGACGCTCCATCAATGCGGTCAACCCTTCGACGACCGGCGCTGTGTTTGCTGCGGTTTTCGCCAT
>NZ_CP104155.1:0-472922 GCF_025200795.1 Rhizobium sophoriradicis | reverse complement strand
AACACCCAATCCTTTTCGATGCGCTTTTCTGTCAACATAGCGTCAAAAAGCGTATTGAAAGTGACACGATTCGGGATTTGCGGCAACAATAGGGGCCAGGGCCTCATCGTCGGCCCAGTTGGCCGCGGCCAACTCCCTGCCCTGCCCTTGCGGCGATCCGGCTTTTTCGGCAAGACCGCCAGGAATCATGGGAGTATCGGCGTGAAGCACATCCATATCATCGGTATCGGCACGGGCAACCCGGAGCACGTCACCATACAGGCAATCAACGCGATGAACGCCGCCGACGTGATCTTCCTGCCGCTCAAGGGCGCCGCCAAGGAAGAGCTTGCCGAAGTCCGCCGCGAGATCTGCGAGCGATATATCACACGGCCGGGGATCAGGATTTCAGAATTCGCAGTGCCGCAGAGACAGACGGCCGACAGAAGCTACGCGCAAAGCGTCGACACCTGGCATGGCGAGATCGCCCATATCTATGGAAAGCTGATCGCCGGCCTGCCCGAGCATGGCAGCGGCGCCTTTCTGGTCTGGGGGGATCCCAGTCTCTATGACAGCACGATCCGCATCGTCGAGCGGGTGCGGCAGCAAGTCGACGTGGATTTCGATTACAGTGTCGTTCCCGGCATCACCAGCATCCAGGTCCTGGCGGCCAGCCACAAGATCCCGGTCAATCTCGTCGGCAGGCCGATCGAAATTACCACGGGGCGCCGGCTGGCGCGGAAGGGGCTCCAGGCGCCCTCGACGGTCGTCATGCTCGACGGCGAACAGGCTTTTGCCAAGATCGACGACCCCAATGCTGAGATTTTCTGGGGCGCTTATCTCGGTACCAAGGACGAGATCGTCCGGTCAGGACGGCTCGGCGATGTCGCGGCCGATATCCTGACACTCAGGAGCGAGGCCCGGCAGCGGCATGGCTGGATCATGGACATCTATCTCCTGCGCAAGGGCCGGGATTTTGAGGAATAGCCGGTCGAGCGTTTCCACCATGTTTTGCCGCGCACGCCGCGATCATGTAAGAAACGGACCGAGGATTGAGAATGGGCATAGAGACCGCCAAGGCGATCGACAAGGGACAGGCGACCGACGGTCATGACCGCGCGGCGGCGAAGCAGCGCGCGCGCGGCACCTGCCCCGCCCTTGCCGCGCCGATGCGGACCGGCGACGGCCTGCTCGTGCGGCTGCGGCCGGCCGGCGGCGCGTTGACGCTCTCGCAATTCTCCGCCCTTGCCCATTCGGCTGCGGCGCATGGAAACGGCATTCTCGAGATCACCGCGCGCGGCAATCTGCAGATCCGCGGGCTGCGGGCCGAGACGGTGGGAAAGCTCGCCGCCGATATCGACGCCGCCGGCATCACGGTGCCGGACGGGCCGGCAATCGAGATCTCGCCGCTGCACGGCATCGACCCGGAAGAGGTGAGCGATCCGGCTGCAATGGAACTGGCTTTGCGCAGCAAGCTTCAGGATCTGCTTGCCTCGCCGGGGCTTGCGCCGAAACTGTCGATCGTCATCGACGGCAGTGGGGTGTTCGGCTTATCGGCGCTTTCCGCCGATATCCGTGTCGTCGCACTATCGCAGTCGCATTGGCTGGTCGCCATCAATGGCGATGGTGCGACCGCAACCCCGGTCGCAGTCGGTCCTGCGGAAGCGGCCGTCTCAGCCGTCGGCGAAATCCTGAGCCTGCTGGTAATGCTCGGGCAGGGCAGGCGGGCACGGGATATCGATCCGATGCTGCTGCGAACCCATTTTCCCGCCATGGCCGCCATCCGACCCATTCAGCCCTGCACGACAAGGATGCCGCTATCGGGTGTGCATAGGCTGGCGGACGGCAAGGCCGTGCTCGGCGTGCGACCGGAATTCGGGCAGACGAGGGCGTCCGATCTGACCGCCCTGCTCGATCTCGCCGCCGCCGCAAGCGCAGCGGCCATCCGGCTGGCGCCGGGTCGCGGTTTCTTCTTCCTCGGCTTGCCGGCAGAGAGAGTGCCGGCGATCGAGGCTGCGGCCGCCAGATATGGCTTCAGCGCGCAACCCGGCGAGAAAGCCGAGCAGATCGCCGCCTGCGCCGGCGCCGGTGCCTGCGGCTCCGCCTTTTACGAGACAAGAACGCTGGCACGCCGCATCCTGGCCGCGGCGCCCGCCCTCTTCGACGGCTCGCTGACGCTGCATCTCTCCGGCTGTGCCAAGGGCTGCGCGCATGCGCGCCCGGCGCTGACGCTGACCGGCACGGCTGAAGGTTACGATCTGATCCTCAACGGGTTGGCAATCGATCGGCCGGATGAACGGATCGCTGGCGGTCGGATCGATTTCGCTATAGAGAGGCTCGCCCGGTCCATTGAAGACAACAGAGGCGCTGGCGAATCGGCTGCCGCCTGCCTTACACGGCTTGGCGCAACCGGCGTTTCGAAGGCGCTGCGACAGGAATAGCAATGCCAGACTACGATTATATCCGCAGCGGCGACGCGATCTATGAACGTTCCTTTGCGATCATCCGCGCCGAGGCCGATCTTTCGCGCTTCACCGAAGATCAAGCCGACATCGCCGTGCGCATGATCCATGCCTGCGGGCTGGTCGAAGCGGCGGAGCATTTTGTGTTTTCCGCCGATGTCGTCAGCGCGGCGCGCGCGGCGCTGAAAGGTGGGGCGCCGATCTTTTGCGACGCGGAAATGGTCGCTCAGGGCGTTACGCGGGCGCGGCTGCCGGCGCTGAATGAGGTGATCTGCACGCTGCGCGATCCCGCCACGCCGGAGCTTGCGGTTAAGACCGGCAATACGCGCTCGGCCGCCGCCATGCATCTGTGGCTCGACCGGCTCGGCGGAAGCATCGTCGCGATCGGCAATGCGCCGAC
Source organism: Rhizobium sophoriradicis (assembly GCF_025200795.1). NCBI lineage: Bacteria > Pseudomonadati > Pseudomonadota > Alphaproteobacteria > Hyphomicrobiales > Rhizobiaceae > Rhizobium > Rhizobium sophoriradicis. The sequence goes on along the minus strand of NZ_CP104155.1, from coordinate 470,081 downwards.
GGCGCTGTTCCACCTGCTCGAACTGCTGCGCGATGGCGCCCCGAAACCCGCTGCTATCCTCGGCATGCCGGTTGGTTTCGTCGGCGCGGCGGAATCGAAAGATGCGCTGGCGGAAAATTCCTATGGCGTCCCCTTTGCCATCGTGCGCGGCCGGCTCGGCGGCAGCGCCATGACGGCGGCCGCCATCAATGCGCTGGCGAGGCCGGGCCTATGACAAAACAAGGCCGCCTGATCGGCGTCGGCACGGGTCCCGGCGACCCGGAGCTCCTGACCCTTAAAGCCGTCCGGGCCATCGAAGATGCCGACGTGATCGCCTATTTCGCCAAACAGGGCAGGGGCGGCAACGGCAAGGCGATCGTCGAGCCGCTGCTGAAATCCGGCGTAACGCTGCTGCCGCTCTATTATCCCGTCACCACCGAGATCGACAAGAACGACGAGCGTTACCGGAGCCTGATCACTCAGTTCTATGATCGGTCCGCCGAGGCAATCGCCGGCCATCTCGATGCCGGGCGGACCGTCGCCGTGCTCAGCGAGGGCGATCCGCTCTTCTACGGCTCCTACATGCACCTGCATGTCAGACTTTCCCAGCGCTACCCGACCGAAGTGATCCCCGGCATCAGCGCCATGTCGGGCTGCTGGTCCTTGGCCGGCATGCCGATCGTCCAGGGGGATGACGTGCTTTCCGTACTGCCCGGTACTATGGCCGAGGCCGAGCTGACGCGCCGCCTGGCCGATACGCAAGCCGCCGTCATCATGAAGGTCGGCCGCAATCTGCCGAAAATCCGCCGGGCGCTGGAAACTGCCGGACGACTCGGCGAAGCCGTCTATGTCGAACGCGGCACCATGGCGAATGCAGCCATGGCAAAGCTTGCCGACAGGGCCGACGGCGATGCGCCGTATTTTTCGCTCGTCCTGGTGCCGGGCTGGGAGGGCCGCCGATGAGCGGCGCGCTTTTCGTGATCGGCACCGGCCCCGGTAATCCCGAACAGATGACGCCCGAAGCGTTGGCCGCCGTCGACGCAGCAACGGATTTCTTCGGTTACGGACCCTATCTCGACAGGCTGCAGCTCCGCCACGATCAGCTGCGCCATGCCTCGGACAACCGCGAAGAGCTCGACAGGGCAGGGGCGGCACTTTCGATGGCGGCGGATGGCGCCAAGGTCTGCGTCGTCTCCGGTGGCGATCCCGGTGTCTTCGCCATGGCTACAGCCGTTTGCGAGGCGATCGAGAATGGACCGGCCGCCTGGCGCGCGGTCGATCTCACCATCCTGCCCGGCATCACGGCGATGCTGGCGGTGGCGGCAAAGGCGGGGGCACCGCTTGGCCACGATTTCTGCGCCATCTCGCTGTCCGACAATCTAAAGCCTTGGAATATAATAGAAAACCGCCTTGAACTGGCGGCCAGGGCTGGGTTCGTCATCGCCCTTTATAATCCGATCAGCCGGGCCCGGCCCTGGCAGCTCGGCGAGGCCTTCAAGCTGCTGCGGGCGCATCTGCCCGCAACGACACCGGTCATTTTCGGGCGGGCGGCCGGGCGGCCGGACGAACGTATCGCCGTGCAGCCTCTATCCCAGGCGGATGCCTCGATGGCCGACATGGCGACCTGCATCATCATCGGCTCGGCCGAAACGCGGATCGTCACGCGGTCTGACAAGCCGGATCTCGTCTATACCCCGCGTTTCATCGCGGAGGGAAAGAGGTGATCGATCGCCGCCAGCGCCGCCTCGACCGTTTCGACCGTCTTGACCATGGACGCCTGCGCACGCGTGACCATCATCACCTCGATGCCGAGCAGGCGGGCCGCCTCGATCTTCGCATAGGTGGCGGCGCCGCCGCTGTTCTTGGCAATGATGACATCGATAAGATGCTGCCTCAGCAGAGCCAATTCGCCTTCCAGCGTGAACGGACCGCGATCGAGAATATAATCGACATTCGCAAGCGCAAGCGGCGGCTCGACGGGGTCGACGCTGCGGACGAGATAGTGATGCTGCGCTGCCGCTTCCGCATGATGCGCACCCTGCCGGCCCGTTGCCAGGAAGACGTGGCGGGGGAAGGGGCCAAGCGCCTCGATGGCCGCCGGAATGCTCCGCACCTCCCGCCAATGATCGCCCGGCAGACGCCGCCATTCGGGACGACTGAGAGCGATCGCGCTTATGCCGGTGGCCTCGGCAGCATGAGCGGCATTGGCGGTGATGCGCTCGGCGAAGGGATGCGTGGCGTCGATCAGCAGCTCATATCCGCCCCCCTTCAGGAAATCGGCGAGCGCCGCGGCGCCGCCAAAGCCGCCGATGCGGACCGGAACCGGCTGCGCAGCCGGTTTTTCGGTACGACCTGCCAACGACAGAAGAACGTCGCAATCATCACGCGCCGCGAGCGCTTCGGCCAGCAAGCGCGCCTCGCTCGTGCCGCCGAGGATCAGAATGCGAGGTCGTCCCATGTCTGATCTCTCTCCTCCCGGCAATCAGCCCTGGCTGACTATTATCGGCATCGGTGAAGATGGTCCAGAAGGCCTCGGCGAGGAGGCAAGGCGGCTGATCGCCAGCGCGCCGGCCGTCTTCGGCGGCGCACGGCACCATGCGCTGGCCGCGTCGCTGGTCACGGGCGAAAGGTTTTCCTGGCAGAGCCCGTTCGAGCGCTCGGTCGACGCCGTCATGCAAAGACGCGGCACCCCCGTCGTCGTGCTCGCCTCCGGCGATCCGTTCCTTTATGGCGTCGGCGCAACGCTTTCCCGCCACGTGGCGGCGGACGAGATGCGCACCATCCCGGCGCCTTCGGCCTTCAGCCTTGCCGCCTCGCGCCTTGGCTGGCCGCTGCAGGACGTCGCGGCGATTTCGCTGCATGGCAGGCCGATCGAACTGATGCGGCCGCATCTGCACCCTGGACGGCGCATCATCGCGCTGACGTCGGACGAGAACGGGCCTCGCGAGCTGGCAAACCTGCTTGCCGCCGATGGCTTCGGTCAGTCGCAGCTTACCGTTCTGGAGGCTCTGGGCGGCTCGCGGGAACGGCGCAGAAGCGCGATCGCGGCGGATTTCGATCTTGCGAACATCGATCCCCTCAATGTCTGCGCCCTCCATGTCGCGGCAGGGGAGGGGGCGCGCATTCTGCCTTTCGTCGCCGGGCTCGAGGACGAACTGTTCGAGCATGACGGACAGATCACCAAACGCGAAATCCGGGCGATGACGCTGTCGGCGCTCGCGCCGCGGCACGGTCAACTGCTCTGGGATATCGGCGCCGGCTCGGGATCGATCGGCATCGAATGGATGCTTGCCGATCCGTCGCTGAAGACGATTGCCATCGAGCAATCGCCGGAGCGGGCGGCGCGGATCGCCCGCAACGCATCCGCCTTCGGTGTGCCGCATCTCGCCGTCGTCGAGGGCGCGGCACCCGGCGCGCTTATGGGCCTGCCCGAACCGGATGCGATCTTCCTCGGCGGCGGCGGCAGCGAGGCTGGCATCGTCGATGCCGCGATTGCGGCGCTGAAGCGGGGAGGGCGGCTCGTCGCCAATGCCGTGACGTTGGAAATGGAAGCCGTGCTGCTTTGCGAACATGCAAAGCGCGGCGGCTCGCTGACGCGCATCGAAATAGCGCGCGCCGGCGTCATCGGCGGCATGAGCGGCTGGCGGCCGGCCATGCCGGTGACGCAGTGGCGTTGGACGAAAGGATGACGGAATGACGGTGCATTTCATCGGCGCGGGGCCCGGGGCTGCGGATCTGATCACAGTGCGTGGCCGCGATCTCATCGCCCGGTGCCCGGTCTGTCTCTATGCCGGTTCGATCGTCTCTCCCGAATTGCTGCAATATTGCCGGGGGGATGCGCGTATCGTCGATACCGCGCCGATGTCGCTCGATGAGATCGAGGCGGAATATCTCAGCGCCGCTGCAGCCGGCCAGGATGTCGCACGGCTGCATTCCGGCGACCTCTCGGTCTGGAGCGCGGTCGCCGAGCAGGTGCGCCGGCTGCAAAAGCACGGCATCGCCTATACGATGACGCCGGGTGTGCCGGCCTTTGCCGCCGCTGCCTCGGCGCTCGGGCGCGAGCTGACGATCCCGGCCATGGCCCAGAGCCTGGTGCTCACCCGCGTTTCCGGCCGCGCTTCGCCGATGCCGAACGACGAGACGCTGGAGAAATTCGGCGCGACGGGCGCCACGCTGGCGATCCATCTGGCCATCCATGCGCTGAAACAGGTGGTGGAGGAATTGACGCCGCTCTACGGCGCCGACTGCCCGGTCGCGATCGTGGTCAAGGCCTCCTGGCCGGACGAGCGCGTGCTGCGGGGAATACTCCGCGATATCGAGGCAAGGGTTGCGGCCGAGCCGATCGAACGCACGGCGATCATCTTCGTCGGCCCATCGCTTGCGGCAGAGGAGTTTCGCGAGAGCTCGCTCTACGACCCCGCCTATCAGCGCCGGTTCAGGGGCCGCGAATAGAGTGATAGGGTCGGCCGCTCGCCAGCGGCCGACCGTATCGACGATGGGGGCGACGCTTCATGACAGCGTCGCGTGGCTTTCAGTCTCAAACCCGTGCGGTGAGATAATCCATGCTGGCGCGAAGCGCGCCGGCCGGGTCCTTGACGGCATGAACTTCGGCTGCGAAGGGCTCGAAGGAGAACGGACCCTTGTAGCCCGCCTGCAGCAGCGCCTTGATCTGCCCGGCATTGTCGAGCCGGTCGTCGCCGTCGACGAGCACGCGGTGGGAATCGCGCATATCGGCAACGGAAACAGCGGTGTCACTGACGCCGGAAATGTGCACGAGGCCGGCAAGCTCCGGGAAGGTCGCGGCTTCGCCGGCAAGGTGATGGTGGAAGGTGTCGTGGACGAGCTTGAAGGTCGATTGCGCGCCGAGCTCCTTGATTGCCTCGGCCGCCTCGGTCTTCGAGCGCAGCGAGCATATCTCGAAACCTAGCGGCTCGACGAGGCCGATAATGCCGGCTCTATCGAGCATCGGCTTCAGCGCCGTCAAGGACTGGCGCAGGTTGGCCTGCCGCTCGCCATCGGCGCAGCCGGTGCCGTCGTTCTTCGGAACGAAGACGAGCGCCTTGGCGCCGCAGGCGCTGGCATAATCGATCAGTTCCTGCGCCTCCCTGGCGCGGGTTTCATTCCACTCGTTGAAGCGCTGCAGGGCGTTGATCGAGATGATCGTCAGCCCGTGGCTCTCGGCGGCCTGCTTGATCGCTTCGGGTTTGGTGCCGTCGAGAATCGCGTTGCCGGAAAGGTCGTTGCGGATCTCGACCTCTCGGATGCCGAGCGACTTTGTCAGCGCGAAGAAATCATCGATTGCGAGCGACGGCGCGGCCATATGGTTGAGCGCAAAGCGGATCGAAGTCATGACGGATATATCCTCCTCATCTCCGCGACATCAGCGGAGCAGTTCCTCGTGAATGGGCCTGCGAATCTCTATCGGAATTCCTGCGGCAATCCATCGGGCATCGCCGCCGCCCGCCCTCATTGCTGAAAGAATGTCAGCCGCGATGATAGAATTCCATCATCCTTCAGATATTCTCGGAGACATAGATATCGAAAGGCAGGAAGGATTGGCCGGGAACGACGGCCTCACCACGTTCGATCGCACCCAGCATCAGCGATAAGAGCTCTTTGCAGAGGGCCGGCAGGGGCGTCGCCACAACCATGGTGACGATATCGTCAGCAAGACCGGCCTTGCTCTCCGGCGTCAGTTCGTTGACGACAAGCACGACGCGGCCGCCGACGCCTTCTTCGCGAAATGCAGTAATCGCCCCTTCCATGCCGCCGCCACAGACGTAAAGGCCGACGAGATCTGGATGCTTCTGCAGCAGCGTCAGGGTTGCCTCATGGGTGATTTCGGCGGTTTCGAGGTTGATCAGCGTATCAATGACATCGAATTGCGGGGCATTCTCACGAAAATAGGAGCGAAAGCCGATCTCCCGCAACTCGTGGCCGTGGAAGCGGTGGCTGCCGACGAAACAGGCGACTTTGCCTGGCTTGAGGGCGGTGCGCGCGATCGTCCAGGCGGCCGTGCGACCGACCTTGCGGTTGTTGACGCCGACATAAGCGTCACGCACGCCCGTGGCGAGATCGGAAAGCAGCGAGAACACGGGAATGCCGCGGTCCTTCAACTCTTCCACCGCCGTCGTCACAGCCGGATAGTCCGGGCCCACGACGGCGACTGCCTGGTTGCGGGCGCCTAGCAGCTTGATCTTTTCGACGATGGCGGCGGGGGTCGCCGATGAGGGGTACTCGATCTGGATCTGAAGGCGGGCCGTGGTGACGGCGCGTGCCGCCGCCTCGATTTCACGGGCGAAGCTCTGGTAGAAGGCCTGCGTCGGTTTCTGCAGCAGGAAAGCCAGCCTATATTGCGGCAGATCCTCGAAGACGCGCTGCCGGATAAGGCCGACGGCGTGGTAGCCGATCTCCTGCGCCGCATCATAGACGCGCCTGGCTGTTTCCTCCCGCACGCGATGGCGGGCGTTGAGAACACGGTCGACGGTGGCAACGCTGACGCCCGAGGCGCGGGCAAGGTCGGAGATGGTGGGGCGGCGCATGGTGTTCCTGATGGATTCGCTCATGGATGCTAGCCACTATTGATGGCTTTTGATAGATTACATCAAGCCTGCATTGAGCCTCGTCCAAAGTCAACCTATCCTCCCGGCAACATTAGGGAGGCGGAGTATGACGACCGAGACCAAGAAGCGTGACTACGACCTGCTCGGCGAAAGCGGCCGCACCGCCGTCGAGACGGGCCTGGCGGCAGCGCAATGGTACCACACCGATATTCCGCGCAAGGAGATGAAGGCGCTGATGCAGCGCTCCGATGCGCCTGGTATCCGTGACACGGTCATCTGGCTCGGCAGCATGCTGGTCCTGGCCGGGCTCGGCGTCTATTTCTCGGGCTCGTGGATCGCTCTGCCCTTCTTCCTCGCCTATGGCGTGCTTTACGGCTCGGCCTCCGACAGCCGCTGGCACGAATGCGGCCACGGCACCGCCTTCAAGACGCGCTGGATGAACGATGCCGTCTACCAGATCGCCTGCTTCATGATCACGCGCAATCCGGTGACCTGGCGCTGGAGCCATGCGCGCCATCACACCGATACCGTCATCGTCGGCCGCGATCCCGAGATCGCCGTCATGCGCCCGCCGGACCTCTTGCGGCTGGTCCTTAATTTCTTCGGCATCCTCGATGTCTGGCATGCGATGATCGACATGCTGCGCAATGCCGCCGGCATCATCGGCGCGGCGGAAAAGACCTTCATTCCGGAGATGGAGCAGCCGAAGGCGATCCGCATCGCCCGCATCTGGCTGGCGATCTATGTCGCCACGTTCGCCGCCGCGATCGCCATGGGTTCGATCCTGCCGCTGATGCTGATCGGCCTGCCGCGTCTCTACGGCGCCTGGCATCACGTGCTGACGGGACTGCTGCAGCATGGCGGACTCGCCGACAATGTGATCGACCATCGGCTGAACAGCCGCACGGTCTATATGAACCCGATCAGCCGCTTCATCTATTGGAACATGAACTACCACGTCGAACATCACATGTTCCCGATGGTGCCTTACCACGCGCTGCCGAAGCTGCACGCGATGATCAAGCACGACCTGCCGGCTCCGAACCCATCGATCTGGTCGGGCTATCGCGAGATGATCCCGGCATTCCTGCGCCAGCTGCGCAACGAGGATTATTTCCTGAGGCGCGAACTGCCGGCCACCGCGCGGCCCTATCGCGAGGAATTCCACAACGAACTCGCTCCGGCGGCGCAGTAATCGAAAATCAGGAGGAGAAAGATGAGCGGAAACTGGATTGAAGTCTGCGGCAAGGACGAGATCGATGAGGAGGATGTCATCCGCTTCGATCATGGCGGGCGCACCTTTGCGGTCTACCGCAGCCCCGACGACGAGTTCTTCGCGACCGACGGGCTCTGCACGCACGAACATATCCACCTCGCCGACGGGCTCGTCATGGATGAGATCATCGAATGTCCGAAACATAACGGCCGCTTCAACTATAGGACCGGCGAGGCCAAGGGCGCCCCGGTCTGCGTCAATCTCAAGACCTACCCGGTCAAGGTCGAAGGCGACATCGTCTTCATTTCGCTCTGACGGAGGCTGTTGTGGCTCATTTCGTGATACTGGGTGCCGGCGAATGCGGGACCCGCGCCGCCTTCGCGCTGCGGGAAAAAGGCTTTGACGGCGACATAACGCTTATCGGCGCCGAACCCCTTCATCCCTACGAGCGGCCGCCGCTTTCAAAGGCCGGCATCGCCGATGCGAGCAATCCGAAATTCATCGCTGCGGCGAAAAAATACGCCGAGAGCGGCATCCGGCTGCTGACCGGCCTGGAAGCCAGGCATTTCGACACGGCATCCAGGACCGTCACCCTTTCCGATGGGACGACGTTTTCCTATGACAAGCTTCTGCTGGCAATCGGTGCCGCCGCGCGTTCGTTCCCCGGCGCACCGGAAGACAGCGCCCATATCCGTTCGCTGAGGACGCATCATGATGCGGCGGCGCTGCGCGAGACCATGCGGCCGGGGAAGCATATCGCCATCATCGGGGGCGGCTTCATCGGTCTGGAACTTGCGGCGACGGCGCGCCTGCTCGGCGCTGAAGTCACGGTCATCGAGGGGCTGGAACGCGTGCTGAAGCGCGGCGTGCCGGAGGAGATCGCTCATCTGCTCACCGAGCGCCACCGCGCCGAAGGCGTCGATATCCGCTGCGGCGTCTCCATCGAGGCGCTGACGGCGGAAGGCGGGAAAGCCCGCATCCGATTGTCGAGCGGCGAGGTGATCGAAGCCGATCTTGCTCTCGTCGGCATCGGCGCGCGGCCGAATGTCGAGATCGCCGATAGGGCGGGGCTGACGATCGAAAACGGCATTGCCGTCGACAGCTATCTCAGGACCTCGGCGCCGGATGTCTTTGCCGCCGGCGACTGCTGCTCCTTTCCGCTGCCGATCTATGGCGGCCGGCGGGTGCGGCTCGAATCCTGGCGCAACGCCCAGGAACAGGGCACATTGGCCGCGGCCAACATGCTCGGCCTCAACGAAGCCGTTACATCCGTGCCGTGGTTCTGGTCGGATCAATACGACATGACGCTGCAGATATCTGGCCTTGCCGAAGGGGCGGCCACGCATCAGCGTCGCGACCTCGGCGCCGGCGCTTTCATTCTTTTCCATCTCGACGCCGACGGACGGCTGATCGCCGCCAGCGGCATCGGCCCGGGCAATGCGGTGGCGCGCGATATCCGTCTCGCCGAAATGCTGATCGCAGCACGTGCCCATCCGGACCCCGCGGCGCTGCGAGCCAATGACGTCAAACTGAAATCTCTCCTGGCCGCCTGAGCCGCCCGATATATTCAAAGGAATTGACGATGAAGAAACATAAGCGCGCGACCGTCGCCGACCTGCTGGCGGAAAAGGGCAAGCGGCAGCTTACCATGCTGCGTGTCACCTCGCTGGAGGAGGCGGAAGCGGCCGAAAAGGCAGGGATCGACATCGTCTCGGTGCCGCCTTCGCTGCTCGGCCCGGTTTTCCGCGAGATCGCGCCCACGCCCTTTGCCATACCCGGGCTCGAATATGGCGACCATGTCTCGGCGGAAGACTATCTGCGCGCTGCCTTTGCGGCTCTGAGAGCGGGCGGTGATGCCGTCTATTGCGCCGCCAGCCTGCAGACGATCCGGCGGCTGCGCGACGAAGGCATTCCTGTCTGCGGCCATCTCGGGCTGATCCCGTCCAAGGCGACTTGGACCGGCGGCTTCCGCGCCGTCGGCAAGACGGCGGCGAGCGCGGCCGAAATCTGGCGGCAGACCAAGGCGCTGGAAGAAGCCGGCGCCTTCGCCGCCGAAATCGAAGTCGTGCCAGGGGATGTAGCGGCCGCCATCAGCAGCAACACCTCGATGCTGATGATCTCGATGGGAGCCGGTAGCGGCTGCGACGCCCAATATCTCTTCGCCGACGACGTTCTCGGCGCCAACCGCGACCACTACCCGCGCCATGCCAAGGTCTACCGCAACTTCGGCGCCGAATATGACCGGCTGCAGCGCGAGCGCATCGCCGCCTTCACCGAATTCGCCGATGACGTCAGGTCCGGCGCCTACCCGGAAAAGCGCCATCTCGTCGGCATCGAGGAAAGCGAGTTAAGAGCCTTCCTCGATCGCCTGGAGAACGAGACGCGGAAATAGCTCTGTCCTCGGCATCTTGATGATGTGTGCAGTTCGCGCACCTCATCGCCACGCCATTGGCTTCCGCTCCGGCCTATGTCAGGAATGGTCCGTTCGATTCATTTGGAACGGAGCATTCGGTCCCCTGTGACGATCGGCTTTGCGCATGCGGAATTGATTGCGGTGCTCGTGGCGGTGACGGGGGACGAGCCGCGTGTGATGACCATCCGTTCCGGCAATGCGCTGCCGTCGGGCCCCTTCGAAATGGGACATCGCACGCTGCAATCGGGCCTGCGCGAATGGGTGCAGGAACAGACGGAACACCCGGTCGGCTACCTCGAGCAGCTCTACACCTTCGCCGACCGCGACCGGAACAACGATATTCCCGGCGGGCGGACGATCTCGATCAGCTATCTCGGTCTTGTCAACGAGCAGGCGGGGGCCGGCCGGCCGGGATGGCATGGCTGGTACGACTATTTCCCCTGGGAAGACCACCGACAGGGCCGGCCGGCCGTGCTCGGCGAGATCATAACGCGTCTGAAGAGCTGGGCGGATGCCGATCCGGCCCGGCGTGATCACCGCCATCGCCGCGCCGATTTCACCTTCGGGCTTGACGGCGGCTGGAACGAGGATCTGGCGCTGCAACGCTACGAACTGCTCTATGAGGCCGGGCTCGTGGCCGAAGCCGGATGTGCAGCCGAGGCCAATCTCGGCCGTGCAATGTTTGCCGATCACCGCCGGATTCTCGCGACCGGCATCGCCAGGCTGCGCGCCAAGATCAAATACCGCCCCGTCGTCTTCGAGCTGATGCCGGAGAGTTTCACGCTCTTGCGGCTGCAACGCACCATCGAGGCACTCGCCGGGCTGACATTGCACAAGCAGAATTTCCGCCGTTTGATCGAACAGCAGGAACTGGTCGAGGAGACCGGCGGCACCGAAAGCGAAACCGGCGGCCGGCCGGCCAAGCTTTTCCGCTTCCGCCACACCGTGCTCGAGGAACGGGCACTCGCCGGAACGAAATTACCGCTCTCTCGCAATTGACATATGCTCACAACGAGAATATCTCTTTGCCTATGATATGCTCAGATAGAGCATAATTAGGAGCCGGCCATGAATCATCCTGTTTCCGCATCTTCGCTCTATGAGCGCGTCAGCCGCGTCATTCCCAAAGCCGAATGGATGATGTTCGAAAATGACGTCGACGCCATCCTCGAACTCAAGCGCCGCCGCAACGCCGTCATCCTCGCCCACAATTACCAGACGCCGGAAATCTTTCACGGCGTGGCCGATATCGTCGGCGACAGTCTGGCCCTCGCCCGCAAGGCGATCGAGGTCGATGCCGACGTGATCGTGCTCGCCGGCGTGCATTTCATGGCAGAGACCGCCAAGCTGTTGAACCCTGAGAAAACCGTGCTGATCCCGGATCTCGGCGCCGGCTGCTCGCTGGCGGATTCGATCACGCCGGAGGATATCGCGCTTTTGCGCCAGGCCCATCCCGGCGTGCCCGTCGTCACCTATGTCAACACCTCGGCCGCGGTGAAGGCCGCCTCCGATATCTGCTGCACCTCCGGCAATGCCAAACAGGTGGTGGAATCGCTCGGCGTGCCGAAAGTGCTGATGATCCCGGACGAATATCTGGCGCGCAATGTCGCCCGCGAGACCGATGTCGAGATCATCGCCTGGCACGGCCATTGCGAAGTGCACGAACTTTTCACCGCCGACGATGTCCGCCAGCTGCGCGAAAACCATCCTGGCGTGACGGTACTCGCCCATCCGGAATGCCCGCCCGACGTGGTGGCCGAGGCCGATTTCGCCGGCTCCACCGCCGTGATGTCCGAATATGTCGGCAAGCAGAAGCCGGCCCGCGTGGTGTTGCTGACAGAATGCTCGATGAGTGACAACGTCGCCGTGCACCATCCCGACGTCGAGTTCATCCGCCCCTGCAATCTCTGCTCGCATATGAAACGCATCACGCTCGCCAATATCCGCGCCGCGCTTGAGGAAAACCGCCATGAAGTGACGGTCGATCCGGCAATCGCCGCAGCGGCGCGGCGCGCCGTCGAAAGGATGCTGGCGATATGAGCGAACGTCTCGATCATCTTGCCGGGCGCACCGTCATCGTCGGCAGCGGCCTGGCCGGGCTGATGACCGCACTGACGCTGGCGCCGGAGCCCTCCGTCATCGTCACCCGCGCCGCCCTCGGCACACAGACCTCGAGCGCCTGGGCGCAGGGCGGCATTGCCGCCGCCATCGGCGCCGACGACAGCGCGGCGCTGCATCTGGCCGATACGCTTGCGGCCGGCGACGGGCTCTGCGATCGGACCGCCGCGGCCGGCATCATCGCCGATGCCCCGTCGGCAATTGCAGCACTGGAACGGGCCGGCGTGCGCTTCGACCGCAATGCGGCGGGAGAATTCTCGCTCGGACTGGAGGCGGCCCATAACCGCCGCCGCATCGTCCATGCCGAAGGCGACGGCTCGGGTGCGGCAATCATCGCCGCCTTGGTGCGGGCCGTGGCGCAGACGCCCGCCATATCCGTGCTCGAAGGCTTCGAAGCGCGGCGGATTCTGATGGACGGCGACGAGGTCGCCGGCCTGCTCTGCGCGACCGCGGGTGGAGCCGCCATCCTGCCGACCGGCAAGGTGGTGCTCACCACCGGCGGCATCGGCGGCCTTTATGATGCGACCACCAATCCGATCGGCAATTACGGCCAGGGCATTGCGCTCGCAGCACGGGCAGGTGCTGACCTTGCCGACATGGAATTCGTCCAGTTCCATCCGACCGCGCTCGATTCACGCCGCAGACCCTTAGCGCTGGTCAGCGAGGCAGTGCGCGGCGAGGGGGCCCTGCTCGTCAACGAACGCGGCGAACGGTTCATGGCCCGCATCCCGGGCGCCGAGCTTGCGCCGCGCGATGTCGTGGCGCGCGCCATCAGCGCCGAGATCGCCCGCGGCGGCAGGGTCTTCCTCGATGCCCGCGAGGCGCTCGGCAGCCGGTTCGCCATACGCTTCCCCGTCATCGCGGCCCTTTGCGGCGAAGCCGGAATCGATCCGGCGAAAGACCTTATTCCGGTGCGCCCGGCCGTTCACTACCACATGGGCGGCGTCGCGACCGATGCCAACGGCCGCAGCTCGGTTCCCGGCCTCTGGGTTGCCGGGGAGGCAGCCTCGACCGGCCTGCACGGCGCAAACCGGCTGGCCAGCAATTCACTGTTGGAGGCGGCGGTGATGGGCATGCGGGCGGCACGCGACATAGCGGGCATGCCGGCACGCACCGGCAGTCCCTTCCAATCCGAAAGACTGCCGGTTTCGGCCGACGCATCGCTCGTCCGGCCGATCGTCTCGCGCCATCTCGGCGTGCTGCGCAATGGGGGTGCCGTGCAGAACGCGACCGCCGCCCTGCTGCCGCTTGCCGAAAGTGACGGCCCTGCCGCCGATCCGGCCATCGTCGCGCTGTTGATCGCCGTCTTTGCCGGCCTGCGGATGGAATCGCGCGGCGCCCATGCCCGCACCGATTTTCCGCTGACGCTCGCCGATGCGCAGCGCCGACGGATGCGCCTTTCCCAAGCGTTGGAAATCGCCCGCGCAACACCGCCCTATGCCCTTGCCAGGAGTGCTTGAGATGAGACTCGTTCCCCTTCCGCGCCTGATCGTCGAGCCACTGGTGCGGGCGGCATTGCTCGAGGATCTCGGCCTTGCCGGCGACATCACCTCGGCAGCGGTCATCCCCCGCGAGCACCGCTCGACAGTGGTGATGGCCGCCCGTCAGCCGGGCGTGATCGCCGGTCTCGACGCGGCCGAGCTCGCTTTCGCGCTCGTCGATCCCGAGATCGTCCTGCGACGCCATGTCGAGGACGGCGACGCGGTCAAACCAGGCGACGTGATCGCCACCATCGAAGGGCCGTCGCGCGGCCTGCTCACCGCCGAGCGCACCGCGCTGAATTTCCTCGGCCATCTCTCCGGCATCGCCACCGTGACGGCCGAGATCGCCGCCGCCATCAGCGGCAGCAAGACTTCCGTCGCCTGCACGCGCAAGACGACGCCGGGGCTGAGGGCGTTGGAAAAATATGCGGTGCGGGCTGGCGGCGGCATGAACCACCGTTTCGCCCTTTATGACGCGGTGCTGATCAAGGACAATCACGTGGCGATCGCCGGCGGCGTGGCCGAGGCGATCCGCCGGGCCCGGGCCGGCGTCGGCCATCTGGTGAAGGTCGAGGTCGAAGTGGACAGGCTCGATCAGCTGCATGAAGCGATGGAAACAGGCGTCGATGCCGTCCTGCTCGACAATATGACGCCGGATCAGCTGCGCGAAGCCGTCGCCGTCGTCGCCGGCCGGGCGATCACCGAGGCATCCGGCCGGGTAACCCCGGCAACGGCCGCGGCAATCGCGGCCTCCGGTGTCGACCTCATTTCCGTCGGCTGGCTGACGCATAGCGCCCCGGTCCTGGACATCGGCCTCGATTTCGTTGAATCGGCCGCGACCGAAAAAAGTCCGGATCGGGCTGCGCATGTTCTCTAACTATTTGCTTTAGAACAGGATTTATATTTTAGGCCGATCCGGCCTAAAATCATCCTGTTCTACTCTGCCGGCTATGAAGGCCGGCGACGGCTCAAACAATTCGTCGCCGCAGAACGCCCACAGCACCTCATTCGGCAAGTGTTGGCGAAGCATCTTTCCGGCGAGCGATACGCGAAAATGCAAATATTCGCTGAAACTTCTTCTCTTTATAGCAAAAACCGCTATGCGCGGCGCTCGTATAGCTCTAACATGTTCACGCGACCGCTACGTTTGCGCGCCATGGCTTTCAGGGGTGAGAACCGGGGATGCAACGGACATCCGGACAGATGTCGAAGAACAGGCTGTGCCTGCTCGGGAGACCGAGGCTGCTGGCAGCGGGGAGGGAACTCCCCTTGCCGGAGAAGTCTTATTTTCTCCTCGCCATGCTCGCCGCCGAAGCCAATCTCGAACTCGACCGCGAAACCGTCAGGCGACAGCTCTGGCAATCGGAACTGCCGGAAAAACGAGCCGGCAGCCTGCGCCAGCTGCTGTCGCGCATTGAGCAGAGTATCCCCGCCGACCTTCCGCCGCTGCTTGCCGCGACCCGAACCCATATCGGGCTTGCGGATGGCTGGGAGGTCGATGTTCATATCCTGAAACAGAAAGGGCCGCTCGCCCCCGAAGACAGCAATATGCTGAACGGCGAACTGCTGGAAGGCGCCAAATCGCCGACGCAAGGCGCCGAGGACTGGCTGACCTTTGAACGCCAGCGCATCGACGAATGGCGCTCGGCCCATCTGGCCCGGCTGATCGAAACATCGCAAGACAGGTCGGATGACGAGCAGGTCGCGCTTGCCAGGCGCCTGTTGGAACTCGACCCTGCCAGCGAGACGGCCTATCGCGCTCTTATGCGCCTCTATGTCAGGATGAACGATCCGGCCGCGGCCCGTCAGGCCTATCTGAAATGCAAGAGCCAGCTGAAGGACGACTTCGACACCGAGCCGGAGGAAAGCACAACCGCGCTCGCCCGCGAGCTTGGCCTGGTTCCGGCAGCACAGGCAGCCGCGGCCGAGCGCCCTTCCGCGCTCGGTGGCTTGGCCGATGCGCTCGGCCAGCCGCGGATCATCATCCTGCCGCCCGAAAGTATTTTTACCGATCCGCTGATGGAGCGCGTCGGCAGGGCTCTTCTCGAGGATGTCACCATCGGCCTCAGCCAGCAGCGCGGTTTCAAGGTGATCGCAGCCCATACGAGCCTTGAGATCCTCAGCCGCTCGGTCGATCCGGCGCGCGCCGTCCCCGGCCCGCTCGATCTCAGCTTCGATTATGCGGTCTACGTCACCATCCAGGGCCGCGACGAGGATGTCTACGCAACCTGCCGGCTGACGCGGACGACGACGTCGGAGGTTATCTGGGCGCTGGAACTGCCGCTGGTCATGCAGAAGATCAGCGAATCCTTCGCGCATCTGACACGGCGGATCGTTTCCACGCTCGCCGACACCATCGAGCGCCACGAACTGGCGATGCCGATCGGCGACGCGCCGCCGTCGGACCTACCGTCTCTATCTCGAAGGCAAGCGGCTGATCGCCCAGACCGATCTGCAGCATCTGCGCCAGGCGCGCAAATGGTTCAAATCCTCGCTCAATCGTTATGAACACTTCTCGGCCGCTCATGCCGGCGTGTCGCGCGCGCTCGGCATGGAATGGCTGATCCGCGGCATGCAGGACACCGATCTGCTCGACGAGGCCAATGGTGCCGCGCGGCTCGCCCAGCAGTCCGACCCGAACAGCGGCCGCGCCTTCCGCGAGCTCGGCTTCGTGGCGCTGTACCGCCGCCGTTTCGACGAAAGCCTGGAATATTTCCAGCAGGCCCAGGATCTCAATCCAAACGATGCCGATATCCTCGCCGATTATGCCGATGCGCTCTGCCACTACGGTGACTTTGACAAAGCGCTGGATCTGAACAAGGCCGCTTTCAAGCTTAATCCCTTGCCCCCCGATTATTACTACTGGAATCGCGGCGGCATTCATTTCGATCGCGGAGAATACCAGCAGACGATCGAAGCGCTTGAGCCGGTGAAGTCCAAGCAGGCTACCGCCCGACTGCTCGCCGCCGCCCATGCTATGGCGGGTGACGTGAAAAAGGCCGGCACTTATGCCGGCGTCGTTCTGGAAAATTTCCCGGATTTCCGCAGCGAAGACATCCGCCATTTCGTGCCCGATCGCGATCCTCGGTACACCGAAACGCTGATCCATGGCCTGCAGCTGGCCGGACTTCCCTGATTAATGGCCTTTTAACGAAGCCTGTAACGCTTAAATGACGCAGGTGGTGTTCCCCTCCAATGATTAACGGCAGCCCGGCTGCCCTATGTCATTGGAGATGGAAAATGAAAGCCACTGTTGAAACCAATGCCGCAATCCCCTCCCAGCCGCGTTTCTCCGCTGCAGCCAAGGCAGCGATGAAGCAGGACGAACTCAACATCACTGCGAATGCGCTGGAAAATCTGACACACGCCCTGAAGTTCCGCTGAGGAACAAATAGGTATGTCCGCCTTCGCCGACCTTGAAACGCTAGCCGATGACCTCGAACGATCATCGGCCGGCGTCAGCGACTATCATGACCGTGCGGTCACGCCGGCGCAGACATTGGCCGCCGTCAGGCCACATCTGCGCGAATTCGGCATTACGCGCGTCGGCCTGCTGACCGCCCTCGACGTGCTGAACATCCCCGTCGCCTTCGCGACGAGGCCGAACAGCCATACGCTTTCGGTCTTCCAGGGCAAAGGCATCGACAATGATGCCGCCATGGCATCGGCCGCCATGGAGGCGATCGAGACGCGGATCGCGGAAATTGCCCCAGCCGACCTGACACAGGCGACCGTCGAGAGCATGCGGGCGGAAGGCGCCGCCATGATCGATCTCGACAATGTTGCGCGTTGCGCACCCGATGACATCGGCGGCGGCCCCATCCCCTGGTGCTCCGGCCTCGACATCCTCTCCGGCAGCAGCGTCTTCGTTCCCTGGTGGCTCGTCGGCCTTGACCATCGCGGCGAGCGTCCGTCAGGCTTCGAGCAGTCGAGCGACGGGCTGGCCTCCGGCAACACGCCGTCCGAAGCGGTCCTGCACGGGCTTTGCGAGCTGGTGGAGCGCGACGCCTGGGCCTTGACGCAGCTGAAATCGCCGCAGCGCCTCAAGGAGAGCCGCATCGACCCCGCCTCCTTCGGCGATGCGATCATCGATGTCATGACCGACCGGATCACGCGCGCCGGCATGCGGCTGCTGCTGCTCGACATGACCACGGATATCGGCGTTCCGGCGTTTCTGGCCGTCATCATGCCGGGCAATCTGTCCGACCGCGTCGATGCACGCTGGACCCATGTCTGCGGCGGCTGCGGCTGCCACCCCGATCCCGTGCGCGCCGCACTGCGCGCCATCACGGAGGCGGCGCAGAGCCGGCTGACGGCGATCGCCGGCAGCCGCGATGATTTCTCGCCGCGCATCTATCAGCGGCTCGACAAGAGTGCGGCGATGCAGCAGGTGGTCGAACTCTGCGAGGGCAATAGCCGAATGCGCGCCTTCCAGCCCGGCCATCACCGTCCCGCAACCATTCAGGAGACCATCGGCCATATTGCCGACCGGCTGACGGCGACCGGGGTCGAGCAGATCGTCGTCGTGCCGTTCCCGCATTATCAGGCTCTGCCTGTCTCAGTCGTCAGGGTGATCGTACCCGGCCTGGAGGTCGATATATCAGGTCAGTACATCCAGCTCGGCATGCGCGCCGTCAACACCATGAGAGGAGCCCAATCATGAAGGTTCTATTCGTCGGTCCGAGCCTTGGTGGCGGTCTTGCCGCAGCGAGAAACATGTCCCCCTGCATCGATTTCCGACCGCCTGCCGCCTGCGGCGACATTCTCAAGGCGGTGGAAGACGGGGCCACCGCGATCGGCCTGGTCGACGGCTATTTCGGTGAGCTGCCGTCGGTCTGGCACAAGGAGATTCTCTACGCGCTCGAACAGGATGTCGCCGTTGCCGGCGGCGCCAGCATGGGCGCATTGCGGGCGGCCGAGTGCGCGCCTTTCGGCATGGTCGGGCTCGGCTCGATCTTCGAAGATTACCAGTCCGGGCGGCTGCTCGACGACGAGGCCGTTGCACTGGTGCATGCGCCGCAGGCGCTCGGCTGGCTGCCGCTTTCGGTGCCCTGGGTCGATTTCGAACCGACGATCAACGCGCTTCATGCCGGCGGAGAGATTTCGTCGGGCGAGCGCAAGAAACTGCTGCTCTCCGGTCGTTTCCTGCATTTCTCCGAGCGCACCTATGCGAGGGTGGTGGACGAGTGCCATTTCCGCAAGGCGCGCCGCGACTATCTGCTCGCCGCCCTGCGCAAGAACCGGGTCGAACGCAAGCGGGACGACGCGCGACTGGTGCTGGAATGGCTGCGCCGTGACGAATTCCTGCCTGTCAACCGTGACTGGCACTTTGCCGCGACCTCTCACTGGGAGCTTTTGCACGCCGAAGTCACGCGCAATGCGACTCCTGTAACGCTTGTATAACGGTCACGGCGAAAAGATGCAGTGGTGATGGAATCTGAGGCCTCCACGGCCAAAGGGGCGGGACAATGTTTGAACAACATAACGAAGGTACAGGCAGTGAATACGCAAGGATCTTCCGGCTGCTGTCGGCAGCCAAGGAGGAGGCTGAAAAGCTTCAGCTGCGTAATCTGATGCACCTGACGAACATGGCGCTGCTGCAGGTCGTCATCGATTGGGACGGCATAGATCCGGACAGGGAGCTAGACGTCAACCTCGAGAAACTGCTCGGCAGCAAGGCCAAGATCGCAATGAAGGACGCCAGCGATAATCTGATCCTGATCGATCGCCATTGACCTTCATGCGTCCGTTCGGATCGCGTGAAGGGATCCGGCCTATTCGGCCGCTTCACCGTCCATCTGTTCGGTGTGGGCGATTGCCTGGACAAGCTTCAGGATCTTCTTGCGAAGCGCTTCGTTCTTGATCGAGAAGAACGCCGCGTTGAGAAGGACGCCCTCGCGCGAAATAACGAATTCCTCGCTGGGAGCGGGGTTGTCGTTGGCAGTATCAGGAGTGGACAGGTCGTCGAAGAACGTCCTGACGTCGACCTTCAGCGCGCCGGCGATTTCAACCAGCATGCTGGCGGAAACGCGGTTGGAGCCTTTTTCGTATTTTTGGATCTGCTGGAATGTCACGCCGACGCGATCGCCCAATTCCGTCTGCGAAACTTTCCGCAGCAGACGCTGTATGCGGATGGTCTTCCCGACATGAACATCCACTGCGTGCGGTTCTTCTTTCATTTTGTTTTCCCTCCTGAGGACACGGAGATGAGGTTATTCGCCATATCCGTGTCTGACAACTTTTACCTGAGTTACGCAAAGCTAGCAATTGTCCGGCAGTAGGTGTCCCAAACCGAAACATTGCGTCGCTTCATATTAGCAGCAGCAAAAAGCATGCCAAAGTAGCACTTTTGGGGGGTACATCATCCGATTTCAGGGTGCTGAACATGGTGCACGCAAGTTTGCGGCGAACTCCCCAAGCAAAGCAACCGGAAACGGCGTAAACGAAATGTTACAACGACCAGAGGCGCTGGGCATTGGCGAAGAGCAGCTTGGAGCGCTCCGCCTCGCTGCTGCCGGAGAGCACGGCATGGGTCGCTGCAACCCAGGTGGAAAGGCCGCCGCCAAGCGTGCACACCGGCCAATCGCTGCCCCAGACGATACGGTCCCAGCCGAAACTTGCGATGACATGTTCGATATAGGGCCGCAGCGTCTGCGCCGTCCATGTCTCGGCATCGGCATAGGCGACGACGCCGGAGACCTTGCAGATGACGTTCGGCCGCCGGGCGATCTCCGATATGCCCGCCTTCCACGGCTGGAAGGCATCCGAGCGGATATCGGGCACGCCGCAATGGTCGAGGACGAATTGCACATCCGGCGCGAGATCGACGAGAGCAGCGACGCGGCCAGCTTGATGCGACAATGTGCAGAGGTCGAAGGTCAGGCCACTGCCGCCGATGCGCCTGATGTTTTCGCGAAACAGCGCGCCTTCCGAGACGTCGTCGGGTACGACATGCAGCACGCGGCGGAAGCCCTTGACGAAGGGATTGGCCCTCTGCCGCTCGAGATAGGCGGCAAAGCCATTATCCTCCGGCCGGCAGGAGACGATGGCGCCGGCAATCAGGCTGCCGGGCTTTTGGGCGATAGCGGCGATGTGGTCGGTCTCGGCCTGGATGGCGGCCGGATCGACATCGACTTCCATATGCAGCGCCGTGGTAATGCCGCAGCGGCGCGCTTCGGCTGCATAGGTCTCGTAAAGAAAATCCTGGTCGAGAGCTGGCACGCCGGAGAGCCAGGGGTAGGGGAGCGCCGAGCGATCGATGACATGCAGATGGGTGTCGATAAGCACGTTTTCCTCCAAGGCTGGCTTGCGGCAAGCTATCCCCAGTGAATGGATTGTTCAAATAGAAATTCGTCAGCTCAGGCCGGGATGGTGACGTCGGCGCCGGCAAGCTGCGAGAGTTCGGCGGCGGTCTTTTGCACCAGCATGATCGTCTGGGTGATGTCGGGCGCCGACGGCGCATTGACGAGCGCTATGAACGGACAGGTCAGCGCGGCGATGCAGCGCCGATCCGGTCCGAGCACCGGCGCCGACAGATTGTAGACGCCGGATGTCTGGGCGCTCGCCATCATCTCGTAGCCGCGCTCGCGGATCTGATCGAGGCGATCGTAGAATTCGCCGCCGAGCTCGATATCGGCGCGATTGCGCACATGTTCCGATATCATCATCTCCCGCTCCTCGTTACTGCGGAAGGCGAGCAGCACATGCCCGGAACCGGTGTCGAAGAGGCTAATATGGGCGCCGATGCGGATCGAAAATCCCCAATAATCCGGCGCTTCCTGCTGGGCGATGACAACGGCGGCGCCGCGATCGAAGACGGCGAGGTGATTGGCCTGACGCGCGCGTTGGGCGAGATCGCGCATCAGCGGCGTGGCGTAGGAGGCGAGCCGGCGCACCGGCGCATGCAGTTGCGCAAGCCCGAAAAGCTTGAGCGTCAGCGAATAGCGATCGCCGTCCAGCCGGGTGACGTAGCCGCGACGGACCAGCCGGTCGAGCATGCGGTAGAATTCGTTGGGGCTGCGGTCGAGCCGCTTGGCGATTTCCGCCTGAGTAAGGCCGCTGTCGACGCCGGCAAGCAGTTCCAGGATGTCGAGGCCCTTGTCGAGGGCAGGAGCGCGGTAGCGGTCTGACTCGTCGGGCTCCATTCCATCCTCCTGTGAATAGTATTCTGCATATACGCAGAACCGCGGCCGGAAAAGCAAAACTTCGCGCTTGACCCTTGGTCAATCGTCTGTTTGTCTATAAACAGACAAATCACTGTTGAAGACAGCGGATCAGCGGGAACGACAGGAGGCTGGCATCGCGCCTTGCCTCAGGCGGGCCGCAACGCGCAAAGAAGGAAAATGGCAGGCGCTGATGGACAAGCTATTCCATCTCAGCCCGGCCTTCGCCAAGATATGACCGCATGTACCGTCCCGCGTAGACAATTCCAGAAAAGGCCCGTGACATGACAAACAGACTTTCCGGCAAAACCGTTCTCATCACCGCCGCCGGCCAGGGCATTGGCCGGGCGACGGCGGCAGCCTTTGCCGCGACCGGCGCCAAGGTCCACGCCACCGACATCAACACCGAGGCGCTGGCGACGCTTGCGGCGGAAACCGGGGTATCCACCCATAAACTCAACGTGCTCGACGACGATGCGGTCAAGGCCCTCGTCGCCGAGATCGGCGCTGTTGACGTGCTGTTCAACTGCGCCGGCTTCGTCCATGCGGGCTCGATCCTGGAGATGAAGGATTCCGATTTCGAATTTGCCCTCGATCTCAACGTCAAGGCGATGATCCGCACGATCCGGGCCGTGCTGCCCGGCATGCTGGAGCGCAAGGACGGGGCGATCATCAACATGGCCTCCGTCGCTTCCAGCATCAAGGGCGTGCCGAACCGCTTCGCCTATGGCGTCACCAAGGCCGCCGTCATCGGCCTGACCAAATCCGTCGCCGCCGATTATGTCGCCGAAGGCATCCGCTGCAACGCCATCTGCCCCGGCACGGTGGAAAGCCCGTCGCTGCAGGACCGCATGCGCGCCGGCGGCGACTACGATGCGGCCCGCGCCGCCTTCATCGCCCGCCAGCCGATGGGCCGGCTCGGTTCGCCGGAGGAGATCGCCGATCTCGCCGTCTATCTCGCCGGCGCTACCTATACTTCGGGCCAGGCGATCGCCATTGACGGCGGCTGGACGATCTGACCCGGCGCATGTCGCGCAAAACTGTGCAGCGGTTTGCGACGACGGCATAGGTAAAACAAAGACCTAAAGCGCGAGAAGCGAATCGGAAAGATCGCAACGCGCTTGAGCCGATGAGGCGCCGGCAGGCTGCCGGCCGATCCGGCTATCACAATTGGGAGGAACAACATGACCCGCATCACCGACCTTCGCGTCTTCGATCTCCGCTTTCCCACGTCGCAAAGCCTGGATGGATCCGACGCGATGAATCCCGATCCGGACTATTCGGCCGCCTATGTCATTCTCGACACGGATGCGCCTGATCTTGCCGGCCATGGCCTGACCTTCACCATCGGCCGCGGCAACGACATTTGCTGCATGGCGATCGAAGCGATGCGCCACCTCGTCGTCGGCACCGAGCTCAGTGAGGTGCTCGCCCATCCCGGCAAATTCTGGCGGCATCTGACCAGCGACAGCCAGCTGCGCTGGATCGGCCCGGAAAAGGGCGCCATTCATCTGGCGACCGGCGCCGTCGTCAACGCCGTCTGGGATCTGCTCGCCAAGCAGGCGGGTAAACCCGTCTGGCGGCTGGTCGCCGAAATGTCGCCGGAAGAAGTCGCCGATATCGTCGATTACCGCTACCTCACCGACGTCCTGACGCGCGATGAAGCGATCGCTATTCTCAAGAAGGCAGAAGCCGGCAAGGCCGAACGCATCGCTCTCCTCGAAAAGGAGGGCTATGCCTGCTACACGACCTCGGCCGGGTGGCTCGGTTATGAAGACGAGAAACTGCGTCGTCTCTGCCGGGAGGCGATCGACGCCGGCTTCAACCATATCAAGATGAAGGTCGGCCGCGATCTGGATGACGATATCCGCCGCTTGAGGATCGCCCGCGAGGTGATCGGCCCCGACCGCTACCTGATGATCGACGCCAACCAGGTCTGGGATGTCGGCCAGGCGATCGACTGGGTCAGGGCGCTTGCTTTCGCCAAGCCTTTCTTCATCGAGGAGCCCACCAGCCCCGATGACGTCGCCGGCCACCGCAAGATCCGCCAGGCGATCGCGCCGGTGAAGGTCGCGACCGGCGAGATGTGCCAGAACCGCATCATGTTCAAGCAGTTCATCGCCGAGGGCGCGATCGACATCGTCCAGATCGATTCCTGCCGCATGGGCGGGCTGAACGAGGTCCTGTCGGTGCTGCTGATCGCCGCCAAGTTCGGCCTGCCGGTCTGGCCGCATGCCGGCGGCGTCGGCCTCTGCGAATATGTGCAGCACCTGTCGATGATCGATTACGTCGCGGTGTCAGGCACCAAGGACGGCCGCGTCATCGAGTATGTCGATCACCTGCACGAACACTTCCTCGACCCCTGCCGGATCGAGAACGCCGCCTATATGCCGCCCACCCTGCCGGGCTTCTCCATCGAGATGAAACCGGCTTCGATCAGCAGCTATATGTTTCAAGGCTGAGGAACCCGCGCCGGCGGCGCGCTCGTCCGCGCCAGAGATCACCGTGAAGCGGTTCAGTCCACGCGCCCCGGCGATGCTCGACGAAACGCTAGCGGCAAGGAAGCCGGTGCTGGTTTATCAGAAGGCCCCGCAGCGGCAGCGGCGGAATAGTCAGAGCCAGCGGCGAACCTCGGCCTTGTAGCGGCGGTAGTCGTCGCCGAACTTCGCTTCGAGATAGCGCTCCTCGCGGGCGATCACCTGCGTCTGGATCACGATCAGCACCAACGGGAGCAAGGCGAAGGCGATCGGCCCGTCGAAGCCGATCGCAAGACCGGCATAGATAAGCGCCATGCCGAGATACATGGGATTGCGGGTCCACCGATACGGACCTGTCGTTGCGATGAGGGTCGCTGGCTGCGACGGCGGAATGTTGGTGCCCAGCCGCCGGAACAGCCCCGCCGCCGCAAGCATCATCGCCGCGCCGGCAACGAACAGCAGCGCGCCCGCCGCGACCAGCAATCGCCAGTCGATGCCGAAAGAGCGCAGGGTGACGAACTGCTCCGCCGCCAGCCCCAACAGCAGCGCTCCCAGATAGATAAAGGGCGGTGGGAAGCGCACACCCGCGCTGTCCGGTTCGACGGCCATGCTCATCTCCAATCTGTGCTCTCAAAACGGCGGCCCCAGAAACAACGCCTCGAATTACTACCGCAGGACTTGTTTGGCGCTCGGGCGTCCGCTCACATGGGCGAACCACTGGACGAGCTTGTTCTTGCCATCGAGGATCGCGTCGCCCTCTGGCGTTATACGCAGCCGGTCGAAATGCGGCATGAGGCGGATGTCGGCCAGACTAAAGGTTTCGCCGGTGAGGTAGGGTGCCGCAATCAGAGGCTCAAGCGCCTCAGCGCAGCTACGTGCCATGGGCACGGCCGCGTTGACCCGTTCCATGTTGGTCGGCTGGCCGAGGAAGGTTGGCGCGACCACTCGCTCGAACCCAATACCGCCCCAGGATGGCCCCAGGTAGCAGTCGATAATGCCGATGATCTGATTCATACGCGCCCCTTCGCGCGCGTTCGTCGGCTGGAGCGCCGGACCAGGAAACGTCTGGTCCAGATAGCGCAAGATGGCCTGGGTTTCGAAGACTTCGAAGCCATCATGCTCAAGCACCGGAACCTTGCCGAACGGATTCCGCGCAAGATGCTCCGGCGTTTTCCATGCCGGCGGCATCAAGCTGACGAACTCGTATTCCACACCTTTCTCGGCGAGGCCAAGCATCGCCCCCCGCACGTTGGGACTACCTGCCGTCCCATAAAGTTTGACGCTCATCCCAGGACTGGTCGTATTCATGAGGATCACTTCCCTTCTTGCTTTAGATTGGAGCGCCGCCGCTCGGGTTGGCTAATTGGGACCGGAGAACGCAAATTCTGCTCTCAAACCAGCATCGACTGCTGCGCGAAGATGCCCGCCATCGCGCCATGCGACGATGCCAGGGTGACCGATGGCGGCGTGAGGGGGTTGGCGAGGTCGCCGGCGGCGTAGATGCCGGGCATGCTGGTTTGACGGCGCTCGTCAACCTTGAGGATGATGCCGAGGGGCGTATCGACCGTGGCGAGGCCCAGCGATTCATGCAGGCTTGCGGACGGCTTGTTGCGCGGATGCGCGAACAGGATGTCGACCGCGACATCGGGGCCGGTATCGCGCTTGACGATGGCGTTATGGGCTCCATGACGGGCGATCTCGGTGATCCGGCCAT
Organism: Rhizobium sophoriradicis; assembly: GCF_025200795.1. NCBI lineage: Bacteria > Pseudomonadati > Pseudomonadota > Alphaproteobacteria > Hyphomicrobiales > Rhizobiaceae > Rhizobium > Rhizobium sophoriradicis. Next base: position 443,958 of record NZ_CP104155.1, on the reverse strand, counting down.
CAACGACAGGTACGTGGCGGCCCGCCAGATCGGCCCGGATATCGGGTGCAATGTCGTGACCATCGGCGAAGACCGTCAACCTGTCGGTCCAGTCGTGGAACAGCCTGACCTGATTCATCGACTGCGGGCCGGACCAGACGAGGCCCCAATGCTGGCCAGCGACTTCAAAGCCATCGCAATAGGGGCAGGGCACAATGGATGTGCCCCAGCTTTCCGCAAAGCCCGGAACAGCAGGCATCTGATCAACAACGCCATAGCTCAGGATCAGGCGTCGCGCGCCAAGGCTCTCGCCGTCGCCAGTAAGGACGGAGAAATTATCGATAGTGCCGGAGATGCTGTCGGCCCGGGCATTGATCAGCCTTATCGTGGGATAACGCGTCAGCTGCTGCCGCGCCTCGGCCAGGATGTCCAGCGGTGGCTTGTGATCGTGGCCGAGCAGACCATGCGAGTGGCCAGCGAAGCGATTGCGCGGCAGGCCGGTGTCGAGAACGGTGACCTTGCGGCGGGCACGGCCGAGCTGCAGGGCGGCGGCGAGACCGGCAAAGCTGCCGCCGATGATGATGACGTCATCCATGGTGAGGGGCTCCGTGTTGCGGATAGAGGAGGTTGGGGTAGCGGGGGCCTGGGCACGGGGGGAGGCCGATGGCGGTAAGCACGGCCAGCTTCAGCAGTGTTCGTCGTTGCATGGCACCCTCGTGTTTTAAATTCATTCTTTGGCTTGCATATTTCCGATACTGCGTGGTATCGTAAAGCATGAATAACGATACTGTCAAGGATCTTAATGGCCGTGACCGAAAATAGTCGAGGCCGGCGCGGCCGGCCAGCCAACGAGGCGCTTGGCCAAACGATAGTCGACGCAGCATACGAACTCTTTGTGGAATTGGGTTTTCAAGCGACGACATTGGACAAGGTCACCCAGCGAGCGAAGATATCCAAGCTCAGCATCTATCGGCACTTCGAGAACAAGGAGGCGCTGTTCAGCGCGGCCGTCGCCGCCCGCTGCCATCAGTTTGCACCACAAGCCCTTTTTGAAGGCGTCGGCGGTTCGGCCGAAGATCAGCTCATGGCGGTGGGAACATCCCTGCTTCGCACGCTGTTGAGCCCGGACGTCCGCAGTGTCGAAGCCATGGTCATGGCCGACAAGACGAATCAAAAGTCGTTAAGCAAGCTCCATTACGAAGCCGGCCCCGCCCATGTCATCGCCCAGATAGAGGCCCTGTTGTGTCAGTTGCACGCGAAGGCGGTTCTGAACGTGCCCGATCCTCGCCAGTCCGCCCGCTTGTTTGCCGCGCTTTTCAAAGGATCCGATCTCCTGATCATCGCACGCTTCAATGAGGCGCGAGCAGAGGACGACAACGAAATCGAATCCTATTGCCGGTCGGCCGTCGCCATGTTCATCGCCGCGCACGGTGGCAGCGACCATGCGGGCGGATAGCCCAGTTAAGAACCGATCAGAACAGGATATGGCATGGCAAAGAAAAATGTTTATCAGGTAGCCGACTGGAAAGGCCAAAGCGGGGAGCGCTGGGTCGCTTATCAGGCCCGGCTCGATGCCATGATGGCAGTGTTCGGCCATGCCGCGATCGAAGCCGCCGCGCCCGCCATGGGCGAACGCGTGCTGGACGTCGGCTGCGGTGCAGGGGCGTCTAGCCTTGACCTGGCCACCCGCGTCGGCGCGGGAGGGCATGTGCTGGGCGTGGACATATCCGAACGGCTGATCGATAGAGCACGCGCGCTAGCGCCGCAGGATACGCCGGCCCTGTTCCAGGTGGCCGACGCCAGCAGCACCGAGTTGCCCGAGGGCGCGTTCGACATCCTGTTCTCGCGCTTCGGAGTGATGTTCTTTGACGATCCGACAGGGGCGTTCGCGCATATGCGCCGTGCGCTCAAGCCGGGCGGGCGGGTCGCTTTCGTCTGCTGGCGCGGCATGGCCGAGAACGATTGGGTGCGCTTGCCGATGGGCGCGATCAAGGGCATCCTCCCGCCGATGGCGCCACCCGATCCCGAAGTGCCCGGCCCGTTCTCGTTTGGCGACCGGGGGCGGGTGGCGCGTATCCTGACGGCGGCTGGCTTCACCGATATCGCTATCGCGCCCTTCGATGCTTCCATCCCGTTCGGCGAGGGCGGGACGCGGGACGCGGCGATCGACGACGCGGTGAAGATGACACTCGAGGTCGGCCCGCTGTCGCGCGCGCTCGCTGATCAGCCAGACGACATCCGCGCCCGCGCCTCGGCCGCGGTTCGTGCCGCCTTCGCGGATCGCCCCGGCGAGCAGTCGGTGATGATCGACGGCGCTGCGTGGATCGTCACGGCGCGCAATCCGGCAAGCTGACAGGGATTTGCAGGGGGAGACGCCCCCGCTGGAGCGGCACGTCTCCAAACAACTCATTTCCCTTAGTTCAGCAACTGGTGAGCGTGCCCAGGCTGTGCTGCTCACCGGCCTGTGACAGACCTTCCTCCGTTAGCGAATTATCCAGCTTTAACGAGAACACAACCATACGTCTTTGCCTTTGGTTGATGTTCCGCTGCTACTTGTCATCGTTGTGGCCACCTGGTTGGGAACCGGCCACTACCTACGGACACCGGGAAGGCAGCCTTCGCATGTTGCATCGTTTCGTTTTTGACCGATCCGGCAACTTCGGAATTATGACGGCGCTCCTTGTCGTACCCCTACTGGGTGCGGCGGGCACAGCCATAGATTTCGGCAGAGCCCTTTCGCTTCGGACCGAACTCTATGCCGCGGCGGACGCGGCAGCCGTGGGATCCATCTCACAGACTTCAGACGCGGCAAAGCAAGCAGCCACGATGTCAGGCGATGGCTCACTCACGCTCGGAACATCCGAAGCCCAGAAGATCTTCTTTTCGCAGATGTCGAAAAATCAGGCCGAAGTGCCCGTTTCCGTCAACATCAGCGTTCAAAAACAGGGCAGCACTCTCAGCTCGACCGTATCTTTCAGCGCAACGATGTCCACGACATTCATGCAGGTGATGGGATTTCATCAACTCGATGTTTCCGGAACGGCAACAGCGCAATACGAGACCCCGTCTTACATGGATTTCTTCATGCTGTTGGACAATACGCCATCAATGGGCGTTGGAGCCACCGCAGATGACATAACCGCCATGAAAAAAGCGACAGCTCAGGGCCACGATGGCGGCAAAGATAAAAACTGCGCGTTTGCATGCCATATCGTTTCTGAAAAGGGCGTAGAGGATAAGAATAGCTACTACAATGTCGCGCGCAATAATGGGGTAACCATCCGCATCGATGTTGTAGCCGCTGCCGTTAAAGCTTTGATGGCCAAGGCAAAGGACACGCAGTCCATGCCGAGCCAATTCCGGGTCGCCGCATACACATTCGGCAAGACTGCTCAGGACGCCAAAGCCGCGAAGCTCTTTAAGGTCTCCGGCCTGGATTACGATCTTGGCGCCGTGGCAGTCGCGACGAACACGATAAATCTGATGAGCATTCCCTATCAGAACTACTACAACGACCAGCAGACGAGCTTTGACGAAGCGTTGAAAGGTATAGAAGGGGAAATCACGGGCAACATCGGCAAGGGCACGAGCAATGCCGATCGCCAGAAGATCGTGTTTTTTGTCGCCGACGGTGTTGCCGATAGCTATAAGCCGTCCGGCTGCACCAGCCCGAAGGGAGCAAACGGCGGACGATGTATCGAACCGATTGACACCACTTATTGCAAGAAACTCAAAGATCGCGGCATCAAAGTCGCCGTCCTCTATACGACATATCTACCCTTGCCCGACAACGGTTTTTATAAGGATTGGGTCAAGCCGTTCGAGACGAAAATTGCCGCAAAAATGGAAGAGTGCGCAACCCCCGGGTTCTATTTCGCAGTTAGTCCAACCGAAGGCATTGAAGCGGCAATGAAGGCCTTATTCCTGAAGATCGTCAGCGCGCCTCGGATAACCAGCTAATCACGGCCTTGGCACAAGCGCCACGCCTATCGATCGGCGAAAAGGACGCAGTGCAAGGAAGGTCACGTCGCAATCCGACTGGATCTCGGGAAGCTCGTGCTGCGTCTTATGCCTGAGCCTGCATTTGAGGGAAGGCAAGCCTGGTTGCCTTCCCCGGTGTTTACCGGCGCTTTTTGCGCCAGGGCGCATTCTGCTGCCAGTCGCCGGCCATGATGCTCCCGTAGGGGATCACCTCGTCGACCACTTCGGCGAGACCGTAGTGCTCGATCTGCGCGCGCACGTTCGCGGCGCTCTTGTAGGCACTCGGCAGTTCCGACACATCGGCGAAACCGGAGAAGAACCGCGCGTCGAGACCGCTTGTCTCCTTCTCCAGAATAGCCGCGATGTTGTTCGGGCTCAGACCTCGCGAATCCGCCCCATACTCCGCAGACAGCTGCCTCATATGTGCGCTGCGCGAAAAGTTGCGGCCAGCGCCATGCGGCGAGAAGCCGAGGCCATGGGCAGCGTTCGAGCCGCGAACGATCAGGATCGGTTCCGCCATATTGAGTGGAATGATGGTCAGATCGGTCGCGTCATGCGCCCAGTTGTCGAAGGCAGGCGTGGCCCCCTTTCCGTGATAGAACAGCCCGTCCGACTTCCGGAAGACGAAATTATGCTCGTTCCAGAAGCGGTCCGCGACCTTGGCCGAGAGTTTTTCCGCCGCCATGTCGTGAAGGACATAGTGGTTCTCTTTCGTCCACTGGCGGATCGTCTGCAGCGCCGACCAGTAAGAGTCACCTTCCTCGGTATCCGCCGGAATCCATGCATTTTCCCGATGCGTCTCGGGTGAAATGCGCTCCCGAAACTGGTTGGCGACCTTCATGCCCTTGTCGTAGAGCCGCGCCCCCGGTGCTCGCGATCCGTGGTGGGTCACAAGCGCGGTTTCGCCGGTCGACTTCATCGTTCCGACATAGGCGAAATGATTGCCGTCACCCTGGGTGGCGAAATGCTCGATACCAGCGCTCAGCGCACCGTCGCGCAAAAAAGGATTCTGATGGAAGGCCGAAAGCGTCGCTTCGGAAGGCTTGATCTGCGCGCCGCGCGGACGACCGCCGGGACCGAAATGCGTCACGGCGTGCACAGCGTCCAGAAGCGACTTCGGATCCACGCCAGGAAAGATCGAGATCGCCATGGAGCAGCAGATATCGGCCGAATGCATGCCGGGATGAATTGCTTCGGATGCCACCACGCCCCCGACCGGGATCGTTCCGACCGGACCCGCCGGACAAGCGTCCGGCATGATCGCCGCGGAACGGACAACCGGTGTCCGCACCAGCGCCCGCATCGTCGCATTGACCTTCTCGACATTGTCTTGCTCAAAGGCATTCTCGGCGCGGATGTTGGAATAGATCTCGATATCGTTGTCAGTCCTCAAGGCAAGCGTCGGCCCGGGCTGGAAGGCCCTTGCCGCCTCCAGCGCATCGGTCGCCGAGCCACCCTGGCTCAAAACCGCGTTGGCCGCGTCGAGAGCCGGGCGAAACCACTTCCCCTGGCTCATGCCGGCATTGATCAAATCCTGTCCGCTCATTACCGCTATCATTGTCTTTTCTGCGTCTGCAGTCCTTCTTGTTCAGTTGCTTTTCTTCACACCGCCTGAGCGACGAGCATTGCCGGAGATCTATCTCACCGCACGCATTCCATGATCATGGCGCGATGCGGCCCCTGTAATCACCGGCGGCATTCGCCCAGGGCCTTACCATCGTCCCGGCGACGAGATTTGGCAGGACGGTTTACTGAGCTACGTGCTCCCCTTCGGAAACACGGGATGATTTGAACATCCGACCTGCCCGCCGGAAATCCGACGGGCCGCTCTACCTGTAGTCCTGCCGGCATTCGCCGAGTTATTCCGTCCCCGTGAAACGGGTTAGTGCAGGCCATGCAGCGGCGACGAGGGTGGACGAAACCGGATGGCCCCGCTCGTGCCAGAGAGCGTATGCCCAGGAGGAGTCGAACCTGCCAGACCACCCAACTTTGGAGGCTGTAGTTCCGTCCGGCATTCGCCGCTGCAATCTTCGTCATGGCGACAAGTGTCCGGGGAACAGCTTGCTCTACCAACTGAGCTACAGGACCAGGCCCTGGCGAGAATCGAACTCGCGACACAGATGTAGTTCCCCATGCATTCGCCATGTCATTCCATATGTCCGTGACGACGAGGTGTGGTGAAACGTCCTGCTCTATCCGCTGAGCTACGGGTCCATGAACTGGAGAACCCGACGGGATTCGAACCCGCGACCTGGAGGGTAACAGCCTGTAGTTTCATCCGGCATTCGTCACGCTCCCCGCGCCGGTCACGGCGGCGCGAGGATATTGCTTCCCGTGAGCCCGTTAGAGCTCGATTGCTTCGATGGCTTTTACCCAGCCATCCGCTCCTTTGCTGTTCGCCGCGAAAGCCGTGATCACCCCATAGACGGCATCAGAGAAGCCCCCGATGTTGAGCACGTCTTCCCGCGTCGGCGCCTGGGTCGTGGCGTGAGGCTGGATGTCGAGGCAGACCAGCTTTGCAGCCGGGTTGACCCGCTTGATCCTGGCCCATTCCGTCATCACTGCCGTCGGCTTTCCGCTCCCGCGCGCATCCACCCAGGACTCATTGTCCGAGATGAACACCACGAGATCGACCTTGGCCCTCTCGTTTGCTAGCACCTTCAGCGGTGCGGAGCAGTTGGTTCCGCCGCCACCGATTTTCGCCAGCTTACCGGCATTGGTCATCACCGAATCCCGCTTGTTGAGGCTGACGCGCACCACGTCATTCTCGAACGGCAGCACCCGCGCCTTCGGGTTGCGCTGCAGGAACGCCGCGGTCATCAGACCGGCGACGTCGATGCAACGAACCGAGGACGTCGCGCCCTTCCGGTAACCGGTCACGGGCGAGCCCATGGAACCCGACACGTCGGGGCAGAGCACCACATTGCCCATCAGGGACGGCACATTGGCGATGGCAATATCCATCGCGTCCTGAAGCGCATCCCGCACGACATCCGGAACCTGGCCATCGACCATCTTCCACGCCATCATCAACTGATAGGGGAAGGCCTTTGCCTTGCGGATTTCCTCCGGATCGGCAAGCCGCGCCGCCAGCGCCTCGGCAAAACCCTCGACCTCGAACACGCCGTTGCGTGCAAAGGTGTTGAGGTTCTGCCGCACCATCTGCCAGCCACCCTTGCGGGCGATCTCGACCCAATGCTCCCGCGTCAGCGGCAGCGAGGTCAGCATCTGGAACGGGACCTCAGGCACCGGCGCCGTCTGGTCACGCCGGAACGCTTCCAATGCCTTGACGAGCTCAGGCAGTGCCGCGTAGTCGTGCGGCTTGCCGATCGCCCAGGCATAGAGCGCCTTGCGCTCCTCCGTAGCCGGCTTCGGATGCACCATGCGGATGACGTCGGCGAGCGAAGGATCGTTTCCAACCATCGCACGCAGGATCTGCTCGGTGCTGGCCCGTTCGAGCCACGCCTGCACGACCTTCTTCGGGCGTGTGCCGAGCGACTTGCGACCCGTGGCGCCAGAGCGCATGACCTGCACGAAGCCGCGCAGCATCTTGCCGCTCTTCACCACGCGCGGGAATGCGCGGGCGAAGACATCGCTCTGAAGGCCGGAGAGCATGGCGAGCAGCGTCACCGGCATGTCCTTCATGTGACCCTTTTCGGCGGCGTAAACAGCCAGCTTGGCGAGAAATTCCGGCTCGACCTGAAGGGCAAGCGTCTTTACCGCGTCAAGCTGCTCAGCTCCATCAGCATAGAAGGTGCCGTTGAAGGTGCCGGTGACGGCATATTGCGCCAGCGCCTCGCGCGGCGTCAGCTGGTAGGCCGGGGCCGCTTCATGATTTTTTGTATCCGTTCCCGGGAGCAGTTTCCCGAGGTAGGTTTTGAAGATTGCCTTGTTGACCATGACAGCCCCTCTTGTGTGGTTCGTGCCAGATACCTTTCAAGACGCGTGCCAGTTTGGAGAAGAGAACACATCCCACTTGTTTTTTATTTTATCTATTTGTTTTTAAATATTAATTTTTTCATGGCCCTTATGCACAATCATGAATTGCAAAAATCCAAATCCCGATTATTCTATCGCAAACTATATAGCTTTATAATTTTGGATAAGTCATGAAGCGCCGTGTCGCCACCCTGGACGCAGGGAAATGGGAAAATCGCTGGAGCCGCTGGCGGCCCAATGTCGCTCTCTGCCAGCAGCCGGGCCTGTTCATTGACCGGTTGGAGCTGATCCTCGACAACCACTCGCAAGCTCTCTGTCACCGCATCGTTGCCGACATCGAAACCGTGGCTCCGGCAACGGAAGTGCGGAGCAATATCATCAACTTCCGAGATCCCTGGGATTTCTCGGAGGTCTACACGCACCTTCGGGACTTTGCCCGCAACTACAACTTCGACCCCGAAACGGAAGACTATCTCGTCAACATCACCACCGGCACCCATGTCGCGCAAATCTGCTGGTTCCTGCTGACCGAAGCCCGCATCATTCCCGGCCAGCTGCTGCAGCTCTCGCCGCCGCGCGACCGCGAGCCGGAGCAGGATTTCGCCGGCACGCATCGGATCATCGACCTCGACCTGTCCCGCTATGACGAGATCGCCAAGCGCTTCGCCTCCGAGCGCGAAGACGCCGCTTCCTTTCTCAAATCGGGGATCTCGACCCGCAGCGCCGCCTTCAACAGAATGATCGACGAGATCGAAAGGGTGGTGATCCGCTCGACCGCGCCCGTCCTCCTGACCGGGCCGACCGGTGCCGGCAAGTCGCAACTCGCCCGCAGGATCTACGAGCTGAAGAAGAGCCAGCGTAAGGTCAGCGGTCCGTTCATCGAGGTCAACTGCGCGACCCTGCGCGGCGACCAGGCCATGTCCACCCTCTTCGGCCATGTGAAAGGCGCCTTTACCGGCGCTGCCGGCGAGCGTGCCGGCTTGCTCAAATCCGCCGACAAAGGCGTGCTGTTCCTCGACGAGATTGGCGAACTCGGCCTTGACGAACAGGCCATGTGCCTGCGCGCGATCGAGGAAAAGAAGTTCCTGCCCGTAGGCGCTGATCGGGAGGCGTCCGCAGACTTCCAGCTGCTTGCCGGCACCAATCGCGATCTTGGCGAGGACGTCCGCAAAGGCAGGTTTCGCGAAGATCTCTACGCCCGCCTGAACCTCTGGACTTTCCAGCTTCCGGCCCTGCGCGAGCGCAAGGAGGACATAGAGCCCAATCTCGACTTCGAGCTCAGGCGTTATCTGGAACGAGAAGGCGAAAATGTTACGTTCAACAAGGAAGCACGCGAACGCTATCTTAGTTTCGCAACCGGCCCGCAAGCTGCCTGGAGTGCCAACTTTCGCGACCTGTCGGCGTCGGTGACCCGCATGGCGACCCTCGCGCCGCATGGGCGCATCACGACCGACGTCGTCGATGATGAAGTCCGACGGCTGAATGCGTTTTGGCGCAGTTCGAGTGATGACGGTAGGGTGGATCTTATCATCGAAGACGTGTTGGGTGCAGAAGCTGCTGCTCGCCTCGATCGCTTTGACGCAGCCCAGCTTGCCACCGTTCTTCATACCTGCCGTCAATATGCCACGGCAAGTGCTGCGGGCAGAGCCTTGTTCGCGATCTCGCGAACGGAGAAAAAGAGCAGCAACGACGCCGATCGCCTGAGTAAATATCTCGCGCGCTTCAGTCTCAGATTCGAGGACATCAAGACACCGGGTTAAAGGCTATGTGCCGGACGTGAACGCCAATCGTCGCTTTCGCTGATGGGGCAAACCCTTGGCGGCTAACGGCAGGGATAGCCTTTACGCGCTATCCTTTTCGGCGCTCTCCGCCATATGGGTGAGCTCGTCCCACAGGCTTTCGCCGAAGCTGCGCAGAACCGTCAGTTCGAAGCTGTCATCGCCGGTGCGGACGATCTGTACGGAGATATGGCCGACCATCGTCATCGCCGACTGGCCTTCCGGGAAGACGGTAGGATCCAGATCGACGGCGGTGCCCTTTGACAGCAACAGCCGCGAGGATCGGCCGGAAACGCCGATGCGGACACGCCCGTGGCTCTGGTCCATGACGAAGGCTTTTCCGGCGATTGCTGCCGTCAGGCCTTCGAGGCCGGAGGGGATAAGCGGCTCGTCGCCGGCGACGAACCATTGGCGGAAGCCGGCCTTGCGGATCGAACTGTTGGTAAAGCCGGCTTTGACCAGTTCGGCGGCCAGTGCGGCCGGCTCTATCGTGCCGAGCACGTGCAGCAGATGGCCTTCCGGCAAGGCTTCCAGCCGGAGACCGGCCGCTGCCATGCCGCTGTATCTAGCACCGGCCAGAACCGGTCTGTGCTGGGGAAGATCAGGCATGGAGCTTCTCGTTTTCAGGATCGACAAAGACGGGATGGCAGAGCACCGCATCGGTGAATTCATTGTGCAGGCCGTTCCAGACCGTCACCTTCTCGCCGATGCGCTCCGGCCCGCGCCGGACGAGCGCCAGACCGATCTTATGGCCGAGCGTCGGCGAAAAGGCGCTTGAGGTGACGTAGCCCTGATCGTTTTCGAGCGTTGCCGAAGCACCTTCGGCAAGGATATGCGATCCGGTGCGGAAGCCGCTGGCCGGGTTGAGCGGCTTGACGCCGACGAGGCGCGGCCGCTCGGGGTCCTGCAGGCCGTCGCGGGCAAGCATCGCCTTGCCGATGAAATCCGGCTTGGTCGATGACACCATGCGGCCGAAACTGAGATCGCCTGGGGTGACCGTGCCGTTGATCTCGGCATGGGTGACGTGGCCCTTTTCGATGCGCAGGACGCCGAGCGCTTCGGCGCCATAGGCGCAGATGCCGTGTTTTTCCCCGGCCGCCATGATGGCGTCGGCAACGCTCTCGCCGTAGCCGGCCGGCACGGCCAGCTCGTAGGCGAGTTCGCCGGAGAAGGAGATGCGGAAAAGCCGGCCTTCGAGACGGCCTGCGAATAGCGAAATCTTGCGGGCGCTCATGACGGGGAAGGCGGCATCGGAGATGTCCTCGTCGACGATCTCGGAGAGGACGGCGCGGGATTTCGGCCCGGCAACGGCCATCTGCGCCCATTGATCGGTCGAGGAGGCGAAGCAGACGTCGAGCTCCGGCCACAGCGCCTGGGCGCAGAATTCGAGATGGGTCAGCACTCCGGCGGCAAGCGCGGTCGTCGTCGTCATGAAGAAATGCTCGTCGCTGAAGCGGCTGGTGGTGCCGTCGTCATAGATGAAACCGTCCTCGCGCAGCATGATGCCGTAACGCGCCTTGCCGACCGCAAGCTTGGCAAAGCCGTTGCAATAGACCCGGTCGAGGAAAGTGCCGGCGTCCTTGCCGAAGATTTCGATCTTGCCGAGGGTCGAGACGTCGCAGAGGCCGGCATTCTTGCGGATGTTCAGCACCTCGCGGTCGACGGTTTCGCGCCACGTCGCCTCACCGGCGCGCGGGTACCAGGAGGAGCGATACCAGAGGCCGGTTTCGACGAAGACCGCCCCGTTCTTTTCGGCCCAGCCATGCAGCGGCGATTTGCGCGACGGCTGGAAATCCTTGCCGCGCGATGCCCCGGTCAGAGCGCCGAAGGAGACCGGCGTATAGAAAGGCCGGAAGGTCGTTGTTCCCACTTCGGCGGGCGACACGCCGCGCGCCTCGGCCAGAATGCCGATGGCGTTGATGTTGGAAAGCTTGCCCTGGTCGGTCGCCATGCCTGATGTCGTGTAACGCTTGGCGAGCTCGACATGGCCGTAGCCTTCGCGCACGGCGAGGCCGAGATCCTTGAGATGCACGTCGTTCTGATAATCGACGAAAGCCTTGCCCTTCGAGCCCTTGACGGACCAGAGCGGCTTTGAGCCTCGAACCGCTTCCGGCGCAGCAGCAAAGGCCGGTTCCGCGGCTGCGAAACCGATCGCCTCCAGGGCAGCGGCCGCCTTTGCGGCTCCATCGCCGAGGCAGGTCGCGATTTCCTCAAGGCCGGCGGCCGAACCGGCAACGGCAAGGCCGTCCTGTCCGGCCGGCGCCAGAAACGCCGAAGCTTCGTCCGACCATTGCGGCTTGCCGCCGCGATGGCAGGCAAGATGGATAATCGGGCTCCAGCCGCCCGACATGGCAAGGGCATCAGCTTCGATGCGACGAATGCCGCCGGCGGTTTCGACGCTGACACCGCGCAGGCGCTTGCCGCCTTCGGCATCGATCACCCGGGCGCCCTTCAGCACCTCGGCGCGGCCCTGCCAGCCCTTGCCGGCATCGGCGCGGCTGTCGACGATCGCCGCAACGGCAAGGCCGGCCGCTTCCAAATCGGCGGCGGTGCGGTAACCGGCATCGTTGGTGGTGAAGATGACAGTGCTTTTACCAGGCGCCACCGCCTGCCAGTTGAGATAGCTGCGCATGGCGCCCGCCATCATCACGCCGGGGATGTCGTTACCGCCGAAGACCAGTGGCCGTTCCTCGGCGCCCGTCGCCAGGATCGCCTGGCGGGCGACGATGCGCCACAAGCGTTCGACCGGGCGGTCCGGATCGGGCAGCGCCACATGCTTCTGCACACGCTCGACGGCACCGAAAACATTGTCGTCGTACCAGCCGAAGACGGTCATGCGCGGCAGGCGGCGCACATTTTCCAGCCCCTCGAGTGCGCTCAGCAGTTCGGCAAGAACCGCGTCCGCCGGCTTGCCCTCGATCGGGCCGCTCTCGGACAGCAGACTGCCGCCGAGCTCGGGGCCTTCGTCGGCGAGAATGACGCGGGCCCCGGCGCGGCCGGCGGTCAGTGCCGCGGCAAGGCCGGCAGGGCCGGCGCCGATCACCAACAGATCGCAATGCGCCCAGCATTTCTCATAAATATCGGGACCGCCCTCGTAGGAGGCTCTGCCGAGGCCCGCCGCCTTGCGGATCACCGGTTCGTAGAGCTTTTCCCACAGCGCTGCCGGCCACATGAAGGTCTTGTAGTAGAAACCGGCGCTGAGGAAGGGCGAGAGCAGGCCGTTGACCGCGCCGACATCGAAGCCAAGCGACGGCCAGCGGTTCTGGCTCCTGGCCGTCAGTCCCTCGTAAAGCTCGATCATCGTCGCGCGTGTATTCGGTTCGGTGCGCCCGCCGCTGCCTGTCGTCACCAGCGCGTTCGGTTCGGCGGCACCCGCCGTCAGGATGCCGCGCGGGCGGTGATATTTGAAGCTGCGGCCGACGAGCTGGACACCGTTGGCAAGCAGCGCCGAGGCGAGCGTATCGCCCGGATGGCCTTCCAGCGCCCTGCCGTCGAAGCTGAAGCCGAGGGTCGTGGCGCGGTCGATGCGCCCACCCGAGGAAAGACGGAAGCTCGTCATGCCGGGTCTCCACCGAGCTTTGCAAGGGCGGCATCCCTGACGCCATGGACCGCATGGGTGACGGTATCGCGCTCGACGATCAGCCAGCGGCGGCATCCGGAGGAATGGTGCCAATATTCGCTGTGCCGGCCGCGCGGATTGTCGCGCAGATAGACATAGTCGAACCAGGCATCCGCGCCGGCGTCCGGCGCCGGCCTGACAAGGCTCGCATCGCCGCGGATCGAGAATTCCTCCTTGGGCCGGGCGCCGCAATGGGGACAGGGAATCAGGCTCGCCATCGTCAAATGTCCTCAGTGCAGATTGGGCTGGGCGCCGACGCCCTTTTCGTCGATCGGATAGCCGCGGTTAAAACGGTCGAGCCGGAAGGCGCGGGCGGTCTGATGCGGCGTGTTTCGGGCGATCAGATGGGCGTAGCAGTAGCCGGAAGCGGGTGTCGCCTTGAAGCCGCCGTAACACCAGCCGGCGTTGAGATAGAGATTGTCGATATGGGTGCGGTCGATAATCGGCGAGCCGTCCATGCTCATATCCATGACCCCACCCCAGGAGCGCAGAAAACGTACCCGCGACAGCGAAGGGATCATCGCCACGCCGGCTTCCGCGACATGTTCGACGGTCGCCAGATTGCCGCGCTGGGCATAGGAATTATAACCGTCGATATCGCCGCCGAAGACGAGGCCGCCCTTGTCCGACTGGGACACATAAAAATGCCCGGCGCCGAAGGTGACGACGTTGTCGATGAAGGGTTTCAGCCCTTCGGAAACGAAGGCCTGCAGCACGTGGCTTTCGATCGGCAGGCGAAGACCGGCCATTTCGGCGACCGTGGTGGAATTGCCGGCCGCCGCCAGCGCCAGTTTGCCGCAGCCGATGAAGCCCCTACTGGTCTCGACGCCGGTCACCTCACCGTTTTCTGTGCGGATGCCGGTCACTTCGCACTGGGTGATGATGTCGACGCCGCGGCTGTCTGCGCCGCGCGCATAACCCCAGGCGACCGCATCGTGGCGCACCGTGCCGCCGCGCGGATGGAACAGGCCCCCCATGATGGGGAAACGCGCATTGTCGAAATCGAGGAAGGGCAATTTCCTGCGCACCGCCTGCCGGTCGAGAAGCTCGGCATCGACGCCGTGCAGCCGCATGGCGTTGCCGCGGCGCGTATAGGCGTCGCGCTGCGCATCGGAATGGAAGAGGTTGAGCACGCCGCGCTGCGAGACCATGGCGTTGAAGTTGAAGTCCTGCTCCAGCCCTTCCCAAAGCTTCATCGACAGCTCGTAGAAGGGATTGTTGCCGGCAAGCAGGTAGTTCGACCGGATGATCGTCGTGTTCCTGCCGATATTGCCGGAGCCGACATAGCCCTTTTCGAGCACGGCGACACTGGTGAAGCCGAATTCCTTGGCGAGATAATAGGCGGTGGCAAGGCCATGACCGCCGCCGCCGACGATGACGACATCATAATGCGGCTTCGGCGCGGGGTCACGCCAGGCGGGCGCCCAGCTTTTATTGCCGCGAAGGCCGTTGAGGAAAATCGAAAGAGCGGAATAGCGCATGGGTCAATCCGAATGAAACATCCGCATGATGCCAGAAAGATGACGCACGACTTGCGGAATAAGGACATGAATGATTAGAAAAGAGATATGCCCTCGTCCGATAGCAGAAACGTCCAGGAGATCGGCTTCATCCTGATCCCAGGATTCGCGCTGATGTCCTATGCCTCGGCGACAGAGCCGCTCAGGGCGGCAAATCTTCTGGCCGGCCGCGAAATCTATCGCCTGTCGATTTTCTCGCCGGATGGCGCGCCTGTGCCCTCCTCCTCAGGCGTGCCTGTGCCGGCCGAACCTCTTCCCGTCAGGGGCTCCGATCTCGACATGGCCTTCGTCTGCGCCGGCGGCTCGCCGCGCAACTGGCGTTATCCCGGCGTGCTTGCCTGCCTGCGGCAGCTGGCGCGCGAAGGTGTGAGGATCGGCGGCATTTCGGGCGGTCCCTATCTGATGGCCGCCGCCGGACTATTGACCGGCCGCGACTTCACCATCCATTGGGAACATGCGGCCGCGCTTCTCGAAGCCTTCCCGGATCTTTCGCCGCGCCAGGCGCGCTTCATGATCCACGGCAACCGCATCACCTGTGGCGGCGGTATTGCGCCGCTCGACATGATGCATGTGCTGATCGCCGAGCGCATGGGGCCGGATTTCGCCCGCCGCGTCAGCGATTGGTATCTTCACACCGAGGTCAACGAACCCGCCGCACCCCAGCGCGCCTCGCTGGCCGAACGTTACGGCGTCCATCATCCCGGCCTGCTCAGCGTTCTCGAACGGATGGAGGAGACGATCGAGATGCCGCTCGACCGCGCCGCCATGGCGCGCATCGCCGGTGTTTCCGCCCGTCATCTCGACCGGCTGTTTGCGGCCCATCTCGGGATCACCTTCCTCGATCAGTACCATCGGATCAGGCTGCAGCATGCCCATCGCCTGCTGAAACAGAGCCCGCTTTCCGTCTCGGAAATCGCGGTTGCCACCGGCTTTTCCAGTCTGAGCCACTTTTCCCGGATGTTTCGCGCCCTCTATGGCATTGCGCCGCGGCAGGCGAGGCGGGATTAGCTTTCTCCACGGTTGAGGAAGTTTCACCAGGGCGATAGGTTGCCATCGGGAAAAACCAGGCGGCGGGACATTCATGAAAACCAAGCGTGAAACGGCAGAGCAAGCGGAACATGGCGCACGCGCGGCCTTTTCCCAGGACCCGCACGCCGTTCGGGAACCGAAGGAAAACAACCTTGAAATGGCGATCGGCCATGAGGTGCGCGCCTACCGCAAGAAACTCGGCATCACCGTCACCGATCTCGCGGCCGCCACCGGCATTTCGCTCGGCATGCTGTCGAAGATCGAGAACGGCAACATCTCGCCATCGCTGACGACGCTGCAATCGCTGTCGCGGGCGCTCGGCGTGCCGCTGACCGCTTTCTTCAGACGCTACGAGGAACCGCGCAATGCCGTCTTCGTCAAGGCGGGAGAGGGCGTCGAGCTCGAACGGCGCGGCACGCGCGCCGGCCACCAGTATAATCTGCTCGGCCATATCGACAACAATTCGAGCGGCGTCATCGTCGAGCCTTACCTCATCACGCTGACGGCTGATTCCGATATCTTCCCGACCTTCCAGCACGAGGGCATGGAGTTTCTCTACATGCTCGAAGGCGAGGTGGTCTATCGCCACGGCGACCAGCTTTTCCAGATGCAGCCGGGCGACAGCCTGTTCTTCGACGCCGACGCGCCGCATGGGCCGGAGCAGCTGGTGAAACTGCCGAGCCGGTATCTCTCGATCATCAGCTATCCCCAACAAGTCACCAGAGGCTGATGTTGCCTTAAAAGAAAAATTTATTCCTCCCAGTTGAAGACCGCAAACAGAGCTGTTACTCCTTTCGCAACATGAACGGAGGCACAGGCTATGTGCGGCATTGTTGGACTGTTCCTCAAGGACAAGAGCCTTGAACCCCAGCTGGGGAATCTGCTCTCGGATATGCTGATCACCATGACGGATCGCGGACCGGACTCGGCCGGCATCGCGATCTATGGCGGTTCTGCCGAGGGTAGGGCGAAGATTACCATCCAGTCCGCCAACCCTGGCGTCGATTTCGAAGGCCTCGCCGGCGACCTGGAGAAGTCCGGCATCAGGGCCGAGGTCTCGGTCAAGAGCACGCATGCGGTGATCGAGCTTGATGCCTCCAAGCTTGGCGCCGTGCGCAAGGCGCTTGCAGAGATCCGCCCGGCGGTCCGCCTGATGGGATCGGGCGAGAGCGTCGAAATCTACAAGGAAATCGGTCTTCCCAAAGACGTCGTGGCGCGCTTCGGCGTGCGTGCGATGAGCGGCACCCACGGCATCGGCCATACCCGCATGGCGACGGAATCCGCCGTCACCACGCTCGGCGCCCATCCGTTCTCGACCGGCGCCGACCAGTGCCTCGTGCACAACGGCTCGCTGTCCAACCACAACAATCTGCGCCGCGAACTGATCCGCGAAGGCATGACTTTCGAAACGCAGAACGATTCCGAAGTCGCCGCCGCCTATCTGACGGCCGAGATGGCCAAGGGCAAGGATCTCGGCCAGGCGCTGACCGGTGCACTCGACGATCTCGACGGCTTCTTCACCTTCGTCGTCGGCACCAAGTCCGGCTTCGGCGTGGTGCGCGATCCGATCGCCTGCAAGCCCGCCGTCATGGCCGAGACTGAGCAATATGTCGCCTTCGGCTCGGAATACCGCGCGCTGGTCAATCTTCCCGGCATCGAGAATGCCCGTGTCTGGGAGCCGGAGCCGGCGACCGTTTATTTCTGGGATCACGACAAGGCTGCCTGAGGGGCACCTGAAAGCAAGGAGCCGCTGAACCCGCCTCCAAGATCAACGAGGAACCAATGCCGACATTCGATCTTTCCAACACCCCTCTTCGCGAACTGAACAGCGCGCTGCACGCCCTTTCCCAAGGCGCCAACGATACTGAATTCGAGGTCATCAACCCGCGCGGCAGCCATGCCGTCGCCGTCGGTATCGACAGCTCCGTCACGGTCGCCGTCCGGGGATCGGTCGGTTATTACTGCGCCGGCATGAATGACGGCGGCAGGGTCACGGTTCATGGGTCCGCCGGTCCGGGCGTTGCCGAAAACATGATGTCCGGCACCGTCGTCATCGAAGGCGACGCCAGCCAATATGCCGGCGCCACCGGCCAAGGCGGCCTGCTCGTCATCAAGGGCAATGCGGCCTCGCGCTGCGGCATTTCGATGAAGGGCATCGACATCGTCGTGCATGGCAGCATCGGCCACATGTCGGCCTTCATGGGCCAGTCCGGCCATCTCGTCGTGCTCGGCGACGCCGGCGATGCGCTGGGGGATTCGCTCTACGAAGCCAAGCTTTTCGTCCGCGGCGAGGTCAAGAGCCTGGGCGCCGACTGCATCGAGAAAGAGATGCGGCGGGAGCATCTGGACAAGCTTGCCGAGCTGCTCGAGCGCGCGGGCGTCACCGGCGTCAGGCCCGAGGAGTTCAAGCGCTACGGCTCGGCCCGCAAGCTCTACAATTTCAACATCGACAACGCCGACGCGTATTGAGGCGAGGGACATCCATGAGCTATCACAACCCCTATACCCCGCCCCGCAAGTCCGCGACTTTCGACGACTATACGCTCGCCGAAATCCGCCGCGCGGCGGCGACCGGCATCTATGACATCCGCGGTGCCGGCACCAAGCGCAAGGTTCCGCATTTCGACGATCTCTTGTTTCTCGGCGCCTCGATCTCGCGCTACCCGCTCGAAGGCTATCGCGAGAAATGCGACACGACGGTGGTGCTCGGCTCGCGTTTCGCCAAGAATCCGATCACGCTGAAGACGCCGATCACCATTGCCGGCATGAGCTTCGGCGCGCTGTCCGGCAATGCCAAGGAAGCGCTCGGCCGCGGCGCGACGATCGCAGGCACCTCGACCACAACGGGCGACGGCGGCATGACCGATGAGGAGCGCGGCCATTCGCAGACGCTGGTCTACCAGTATCTGCCCTCGCGCTACGGCATGAATCCGAGGGATCTGCGCCGCGCCGACGCGATCGAAGTCGTGGTCGGCCAGGGGGCCAAGCCCGGCGGCGGCGGCATGCTGCTCGGCCAGAAAATCTCCGACCGCGTCGCCAATATGCGCAATCTGCCGAAGGGCATCGACCAGCGCTCGGCCTGCCGCCATCCGGATTGGACCGGCCCCGACGATCTGGAAATCAAGATCATGGAGCTGCGCGAGATCACCGATTGGGAAAAGCCGATCTACGTCAAGATCGGCGGCGCGCGCCCCTATTACGACACCGCCCTTGCCGTGAAGGCCGGTGCCGACGTCGTCGTGCTCGACGGCATGCAGGGCGGCACGGCGGCGACACAGGACGTCTTCATCGAGAATGTCGGCATGCCGACGCTTGCCTGCATTCGCCCGGCTGTTCAGGCGCTGCAGGAGCTCGGCATGCATCGGAAGGTGCAGCTCATCGTTTCCGGCGGCATCCGCTCAGGCGCCGACGTCGCCAAGGCGCTGGCGCTCGGCGCCGATGCGGTGGCGATCGGCACGGCCGCACTCGTCGCCATCGGCGACAACGATCCGCACTGGGAAGAGGAATATCAGAAGCTCGGCACGACGGCCGGCGCCTATGACGATTGGCATGAAGGCAAGGATCCGGCCGGCATCACCACCCAGGACCCGGAGCTGGCAAAACGCCTCGACCCGGTTGCGGCCGGCCGCCGCCTTGCCAACTACCTCAAGGTCATGACGCTGGAGGCCCAGACGATCGCGCGCGCCTGCGGCAAGAACCACCTGCACAACCTGGAGCCGGAAGACCTCGTCGCACTGACGATCGAGGCGTCGGCCATGGCGCAGGTGCCGCTCGCCGGCACCAACTGGATCCCCGGCAAGACCGGCTTTTAAGAATGCCCGGCCGGGCGCGTTTGGGAGGACGCGGCCGGCTTCTTCATCAAGTGTCTAAGATCAACATAAGGGGACAAACGTGACACTGGACCTCTCGCAATACGCCTCCGAGAGAGGCATCAAATATTTCATGATCAGCTATACGGACCTGTTCGGCGGCCAACGCGCCAAGCTGGTCCCGGCCGAAGCCATCGCCGATATGCAGAAGGATGGCGCAGGCTTTGCCGGCTTCGCCACCTGGCTCGATCTGACGCCCGCCCATCCCGACCTTTTTGCCGTTCCCGACGCCTCCTCCGTCATCCAGCTGCCCTGGAAGAAAGACGTCGCATGGGTCGCAGCCGACTGCGTCATGGACGACCGGCCTGTCGAGCAGGCGCCACGCGTCGTGCTGAAAAAGCTGGTCGCCGAGGCTGCGGAAGAGGGGCTCCGGGTGAAAACCGGTGTCGAACCCGAATTCTTTCTGATTTCCCCTGATGGCTCGGTGATTTCAGACCAGTTCGATACCGCCGAAAAGCCCTGCTACGATCAGCAGGCCGTGATGCGCCGCTATGACGTCATCGCCGAAATTTGCGATTACATGCTCGAACTCGGCTGGAAGCCCTATCAGAACGACCACGAGGATGCGAACGGCCAGTTCGAGATGAACTGGGAATATGACGACGTTCTGAAGACGGCGGACAGGCACTCCTTCTTCAAGTTCATGGTCAAGTCGGTCGCCGAGAAGCACGGGCTTCGCGCCACCTTCATGCCGAAGCCCTTCAAGGGCCTGACCGGAAACGGCTGCCATGCCCATATTTCGGTCTGGGACATCGACGGCAAGGTCAACGCCTTCGCCGACAAGGAAATGGCGTTCGGTCTCTCCGCGCAGGGCAAGACCTTCCTCGGCGGCATCATGAAACATGCCTCGGCGCTTGCCGCCATCACCAATCCGACGGTCAATTCCTACAAGCGCATCAATGCGCCGCGTACGACATCGGGCGCCACCTGGTCGCCGAACACGGTGACCTGGACCGGCAACAACCGCACCCACATGGTGCGCGTGCCCGGGCCGGGGCGCTTCGAACTGCGCCTGCCGGACGGGGCAGTCAACCCGTATCTCCTGCAGGCGATCATCATCGCCGCCGGCCTCGACGGCATCCGCAGCCGGGCAGATCCCGGTCCGCACCACGATATCGACATGTATGCCGAGGGGCATCTGGTGAAGGACGCGCCGCGGCTGCCGCTCAACCTGCTCGACGCGCTGCGCGCCTATGATGCCGACGAGGGCCTGAAGGCGGCGATCGGATCGGAATTTTCCGCCGCCTACCTAAAGCTTAAACATCGCGAATGGAACGCCTATTGCTCACATTTTACCCAGTGGGAACGCGACAGCACGCTCGACATCTGAAGGGCGACCGATTTCCTAAAGCTCTTTGCTTTTGTGCATGGTCATCCGGGAACCGCTGCACACGTACCGGCGACATGCATCAATGACCACCGACACGCCGGGGCTGACAAGCTTCGGCGTGATCGCATCCCCAGGCAGCTGATCCGGCCAAGAAAGAGACAGCCATGAAAAACGTCGTACTCACCGTCTCCTGCAAATCGACGCGTGGCATCGTTGCGGCGATTTCCAGCTATCTGGCGGAGAAGGGCTGCAACATCATCGACAGCTCACAGTTCGACGATCTCGATACCGGCAAGTTCTTCATGCGCGTCAGCTTCATTTCGGAAGAGGGGCTGTCCGGCTCGGCGATCAGCACCGATTTTGCCGCCGTCGCCGCACCTTTCGAAATGGACTACGAGTTCCACGACAGCGAAAGCCGCATGAAGGTGCTGCTGATGGTGTCGCGCTTCGGCCATTGTCTCAACGACCTGCTCTACCGCTGGAAGATCGGGGCGCTGCCGATCGACATCGTCGGCGTCGTCTCCAATCATTTCGATTACCAGAAGGTCGTCGTCAATCACGACATCCCCTTCCACCACATCAAGGTGACCAAGGAAAACAAGCCGCAGGCCGAAGCCCAGCTCGTCGAGCTCGTCAACCAGACCGGCACCGAACTGATCGTGCTCGCCCGCTACATGCAGGTCCTCTCCGACCAGCTCTGCAAGCAGATGTCGGGCAGGATCATCAACATCCACCATTCCTTCCTGCCGTCCTTCAAGGGCGCCAACCCCTACAAGCAGGCTTATGAGCGCGGCGTCAAGCTGATCGGCGCAACCGCCCACTACGTCACCGCCGATCTCGACGAAGGCCCGATCATCGAGCAGGACACGGCGCGCATCACCCATGCCCAGAGCGCCGACGACTATGTCTCGATCGGCCGCGACGTTGAAAGCCAGGTGCTGGCCCGCGCCATCCACGCCCATATCCACCACCGCACCTTCATCAACGGCAACCGCACCGTCGTCTTCCCGGCCAGCCCCGGAAGCTACGCCTCCGAACGCATGGGGTGAGTCGCCGAGAGGTTAACGCGGCGGCAAGAATCTCGGTCATGCCGTCGATGAGATCGTCGGCAACAGATCTTCATTCCGATCATATATGAGGATTATTCATTCTTTGCATAAATGTTATCTTATTCAATCAGTTAGATAAATTCATCAACGGAATGCGGCCCCGTCACGTTAGGGAATATCGAGGCCGCGTTAACTTTTTGTTAACCATGTCGGCGGTAGACATGGTCAACGATTTCTTCACACAGATGACCAAAGTGCTAACAGACGCTCGCTCTATCCGCATCAAGGGCCGCTCTTTCCTGGCGGTCATGCTCTCTCCGGACCTTCCTTTCGATGATTGGCTGGCGAGGCTCGACGATCTGGCCGCGCGTTCGGCCGGGTTCTTCCTCGGACGCCCTGTCGTGCTCGACCTGACGGACCTGCAAATCGACAAGCCGCAGCTGAAGGAGCTCATTGCCGAGCTTGCCAAGCGCAACGTCAGCATCATGGGCATCGAAGGCGCTCGGCCGTCCCTTCTCGGCTCCGGCATGCCGCCGGCGCTCAAAGGCGGCCGCTCCGCTTCCGACATCGAGGTTCAGACGAGTGAGCCTGTCGAATCGTCGAGCAAGCCGGCAGCTCCCGAGATCCGCCCGGCAACGACGCAATCCATCGTCATTCGCGAGCCGGTGCGCTCCGGGCAATCGGTGATCTTTCCGGAAGGCGACGTCACCATCGTCGGGTCGGTCGCCTCAGGGGCCGAGGTCATCGCCGGCGGCTCGGTGCATATCTACGGGGCGCTGCGCGGCCGCGCCATGGCGGGATCGATCGGCAACGCCTCGGCGCGGATCTTCTGCCGCAAGCTCGAGGCCGAACTGGTGGCAATCGACGGCATCTACAAAATGGCGGAAGACATGGCGCCCAATCTTCGCGGACAGGCTGTCCAGCTCTGGCTCGAAGACGATGCGATCATGGCGGAAAAACTGATCTGACTACGGTCCGCGCGTCTTCAAAAGACGCGCAAAGGACGCGGCGCAACACTTTGAATTACTGCGGCACGGCAAAGGAGAGAGACATGGGGAAAGTGATCGTCGTCACGTCAGGCAAGGGCGGGGTCGGAAAGACGACCTCGACGGCCGCATTGGGAGCGGCGCTGGCGCAACGCAATGAAAAGGTCGTCGTCGTCGACTTCGACGTCGGCTTGCGCAATCTCGACCTAGTGATGGGCGCCGAACGCCGGGTCGTCTACGACCTCATCAACGTCATCCAGGGCGACGCCAAGCTCACCCAGGCGCTGATCCGCGACAAGCGGCTGGAAACGCTGTTCCTGCTGCCGGCCTCGCAGACGCGCGACAAGGACAATCTGACGGCCGAGGGCGTCGAGCGCGTCATCAACGATCTGAAGCGCTATTTCGACTGGATTATCTGCGACAGCCCCGCCGGCATCGAACGCGGCGCGACACTTGCCATGCGCCATGCCGATGTCGCCGTCGTCGTCACCAACCCGGAAGTTTCCTCGGTGCGCGATTCCGACCGCATCATCGGCTTGCTCGATGCCAAGACCGCCAAGGCCGAACGCGGCGAGCGGATGGAAAAGCACCTGCTGCTCACCCGCTACGACGCCAACCGCGCCGAGCGCGGCGACATGCTGAAGGTCGACGACGTGCTGGAAATCCTGTCCATCCCGCTGCTCGGCATCGTTCCGGAAAGCATGGATGTGCTGCGTGCCTCCAACGTCGGTGCGCCGGTCACACTGGCCGAAAGCCGCAGCCCGGCCGCCATGGCCTATTTCGATGCCGCCCGCCGGCTTGCCGGCGAGACCCTGCCGATGGCCATCCCCGAGGAAAAGCGCAATATTTTCGGCAAGCTTTTCGGACGGAGGGCGGCATGAATATTTTCCGTCTCTTCAACAAACAAAGAACCGCGCCCGCCGCCCGTGAACGCCTGCAGGTGCTTCTCGCCCACGAGCGCGCCTCGGCAGGATCGGACCTGGTCACCCTGCTGCGCGAGGAAATCCTAGCTGTCATCGCCAAGCACGTCGAACTCGACCACGACAAGGTGCAGGTGACGATCGACCGCAACGAATATGTCTCGACCCTCGAGATCGACGTCGAAATCCCGCTGAACGCGGCCGTACAGGCGGCTTGAAGGTAACGACGCTGGTATTGACGGCCATCTGGCGCCAGGAGATCGCTGAGGGCAGCCCCTCATCCGGCTGCCGCCCCCTTCTCCCCGTAAACGGGGAGAAGGGGACAAGTCGCGATCTCCGTCTCTCTCCAGCCTCTCGCGTGGCACGTCCCCTCGCCCCGTTTACGGGGAGAGGGCTAGGGTGAGGGGCAGTCGCCGGTACAGCCCCGTACGAACCTGACAGCCGTGGGTCAAACCCGGGCATGCCGAAAAAGCCTAGGTTGAGCCGCCATGAAAACATGGCGGCTTTTTGCGTCGATCTGTCCGGCCGAAAGGCTCAGCGACCGCCCTCGATCTTGCGGTGGCGCTGGGCAATACCGCCCTTGCCATAGGGGTAATCCAGAGGCTGCGGAGCGCTGACCTCGTTGAGCCTGGTCATCTCTTCCTTGGAAAGCTCGAGCTTCATGGCGCCGAGATTGTCGGCGAGCTGCTCGGGGGTGCGGGCGCCGAGAATGACCGAGGTGACGGCTGGCTGCGCCGTCGTCCAGGCGAGCGCTACCTGCGCCATGCTCACGTCGCGCGCCCGGGCGATCTCCTCCACAGCGCCGATGATCGCCCAGGTGCGCTCCTGGGCATTGCGCGGCGCATAGGATTCGCCGCCGCGATTGGGGTTTTCGCCGAGGCGGGTGGCGCCGGTCGGCATCTCGTCGCGCTTATATTTGCCGGTCAGCCAGCCGCCGCCGAGCGGCGACCACGGCAACAGACCCATGCCGGCATCCTGGCAAGCCGCGACGATTTCGAGCTCGATGTCGCGCACCAGCAGATTATATTGCGGCTGCAGCGTCACCGGCCGCGTATAACCGCGCGCCTTGGCGATCTCCGATGCCTTGGCGATATGCCAGCCGACATAGTTGGAAAAGCCGTAATAGCCGATCTTGCCTGACGAAACCGCATCGTCGAGGAAACGCAACGTCTCTTCGATCGGCGTCAACGCGTCCCAGGCATGCATCTGGTAGAGGTCGATCTGCTCGAGGCCGAGCCGGCGCAGAGAATCGTCGAGCGCCTGGCCGAGATGCCGGCGCGACAAGCCGATATCGTTGGGGCCGTTGCCCATCGGAAACCGGCCCTTGGTGGCGACGATCGCCTGGCGGGCCTCGGTCGGGCGCGCCTTCAGCCAGCGGCCGATGATCTCTTCCGACTTGCCGGCGCTGTAGACATCGGCGGTATCGATGAAATTACCGCCCCAGGCGAAATAATCGTCGAGCAGCTTGTGCGAAGCCGCTTCGTCGGCCTCCGCGCCGAAGGTCATGGTGCCCAGGCAATAGGCGGTGACGACGGCCCCGCTGGGACCGAGCTTGCGATAATCCATTTCTTCCTCCTCATGCGGATACCCGCAGCCGACGCGAAAAAATCGTCGGGGTAGAAGCCGGGGCTTCCGCAATCTAATGACAATATCGAGCTTGAGGCGGCCGCTGCCGCCGGATGACGTCTGGCGCCCTGGGCTCATCTGGCGCAGGGGCAGGCGCAGCATAACCAATCCCGCCCGTGCAACAAGTGGGAAAACATATTCCCGCCTGCCGCGCAGTTGGGATTGGTCATGCTTTTCTCGAGAACGAGGCGGCGATCCGATCGGCTGCGGCGACACCGGTGTCGTAGGCGCCGTGCGCCGTCGAGTAACGCGAGCGCGAACAGGCTTCGCCGGCAAAAAATATCCGCTCGTCATGCGGTGCTGCGAGCACAGCACGCAGATCGGAGGCGCCGGGCTCGGCATAGGAATAGGAGCCGCCGATATGGGGTGCAGCGGCCCAGGCCGAGATAGCCGCCAGCGACAATTCCTTGCGGATATCAGCGCCGAATTGCCCCGCCAGCTCATCGGCGGCGAAGGAAAAGGCAGCCTCGCCGCCCTCTCGCTCCAGATCGTGGGCGAGGTCACCGCCAAAATAGGCTTCGACAACAGGAGCGCCGAGTGGCCGGAGCTGATAGGTGCCGGTTGCACCGCGGCTGATGGAGCCGAGCATATGGGTGTCAGGCGGCAGCGCCTCCGGATGCGCAAGTCCGAGGAAGAGCTTGTCGGCGAGGCCGAGCGGCAAACGGGCGGCGGCCTGCGTTTTTTCAGGCAAGGGCGGGTCGAAGGCGATCTTTTCGGCCGCAAGCATATTTGTCGAAACGGTCACCAGCACGGCACGGGCGCTCAGCACCCCTTGGTTCGTCTCGATGCCAATCCGGCCGGCATGGCGATGATCGATACGGCTGACCTCGACGCCGAGCCTTGCCGGAACCGGCCTGCCATAGACCGAGATCAAGGTTCCGTAGCCCTGGCGCACCCGCCAGTCGGGACCAGGGCCTGGGTCATATCGGTTGTAGTCGACGACCGAAGACCGTTCCAGTTCGGCGCCGGTGATGTAAGTGCCGATTGCCCGGATCTGGCCGTTCCATTCATTTCCGGGCTCGAGCACAGCCGCCAGATCGGCATCATCGCCTTCATGGCTGTCGAGCCGTTCGAAAAAGGCGCCGATCGCCTCCTGCGCGGCCTGGGTCTCCGCGTCGTTCTGCTGCAGCCGCCGTCCGCCGCTCCAGGGCGCCGGTGTGCGGTCGACCGTCAAGCCGACCTCCTCGGCAATATCAGTCCAGGCATTGGTCCGCGCCCCGTGCAGCCAGCCGCAGCCGAGATCGAGCGCGACGTCGGCTGCTCCCGGCAGCCGGACCGTCCAGGCCCTGCCGCCGAGGCGGTCGCCGGCTTCCAGCAGGAGAATCGAAAGATCCAGACGGATGGCCTGCAAGCGCCGAGCGGCGGCAATGCCGGCAGCGCCACCGCCGATGATGACGACGTCTACGTCGGCGCCTTTGCCATTGTCACCGGACATGTCTTCTCCTTTGGATCCTCGCGCTCAGCTAAACTTTCATCCCGATAAAAGACAAGGGCTGGGGATAGCGCCCCGCGCGATGGATTAAACCGCGTCCACGTGACATACAGGTCCGATGAGCGTGCAGAGAGATTCGCAACTCGACATGTTTTCCAGGCCGTCGCCGGTGGTCACCAAGGCGCGCGCTCCGTCGCGCCGGCCACCGTCGCAGCCGGCCGCCCGTTCCGATGAAGACATGGCGCGCGCACTTGAAGAGAGCGGCAACTATCGCATCCTCAGGAAACTGACCGCCCGGCCGATTGCCTCGGTCAGGCGGCCGGAATTTTCGCGGCTCGGCGTCGTTCTCGACACGGAGACGACGGGCCTCAACCATCGCAGCGACGAGATCATCGAGATCGGCGCCGTCGCCTTTACCTTCGACGACGACGGCACCGTCGGCGATATCGTCGGCATCTATGGCGGCCTGCAGCAGCCGTCGCGGCCGATCCCGCCCGAGGTCACCCGGCTGACGGGGATCACTGATGCGATGGTCGAAGGACAAGTGATCGACATCAGGTCGCTCAGCGATCTGATCGAACCCGCCGATCTGATCATCGCCCACAATGCCGGTTTCGACCGGCCGTTCTGCGAGGCCTTCTCGCCGCTCTTCACCGGCAAGGCCTGGGCATGTTCGGTGTCTGAAATCGACTGGAGCGCGCGCGGCTTCGAGGGCACCAAGCTCGGTTACCTCGTCGGCCAGGCTGGTTATTTCCATGAGGGCCATCGCGCGGTGGACGATTGCCACGCGCTCCTGGAAATCCTCGACCGACAGCAAGGTGAGGGTGAAAGCCCCTTTGCCGAACTCTACCGGACGAGCCAGCGCTCGCGCATTCGTATCTTCGCCGAACACAGCCCGTTCGAAATGAAGGACCATCTGAAGGCGAGGGGCTATCGCTGGTCTGACGGAAGTGACGGCCGTCCGAAGTCCTGGTGGATCGAAGTCGGCGAAGACGATCTCGGCGACGAGCTTTCCTATCTGCGCTCGGAAATCTACAGATGGAGAGAGGCGGATCCGCCGACGGTGCGGCTGACTGCCTTCGACCGCTACAGATCCTGAGCCCATCTGACGCGACAACCCATGCAGGCGTTGCATAGGTGCAGTGTTGCATTGGCGCTGCAACAACCGCCGGTCCCATATTATATACGGCTCATCGAAGCGAACGAAGCGCCAAGGACTGGCAGCTAGGCTTCGAAAGCCCACGGAAAGGGGATCATCATGAACGTAGCACGCTCTTTCAACAATTGGCGCAAGTACCGTCAGACGGTCGCTGAACTGGGCCGTATGACCACGCGCGAACTGGACGACCTCGGCATCGGCCGCGGCGAAATCCGCACTATCGCTCGTGCAGCCATCGGCCGATAACGGCCTGACAGACGACCAACTTCGAGCCTTGCCCAGCGCCTGCTTCTCCCGAGCGGGCGCTTAGCTTTTGCGGTGCCTGTAGCCATGAGCATTTCGCATAATGCATGGCTGCATTGCAAAGAAATGCCTATCAACTGGGCACAAAATAAGTATGATTATTTCCATCGAAGCGATGCATCTCCTCCCGCATCCCTTCGATATGCAGGCGCCCGTCCTCCTCCCAGGGTCGCCTGCGGGAACGACAGCACTCCTCCTCCCAGCTGTCGTTCGGTTCTTTTCGAAAAGCCTGCCGCACCTCCTCCCGCGGCAGGCTTTTTCGTTTTGGCCACCGAACCGGCCAAGCAATTTCTCCTGTCTGTTCTCACCTGTGCTTGAATGCTCTTGTGGCCCGCCTCTGCTCGGCCAAGCGCGGACAAAGCTGTTGACACCGAACTTGTCGTACAACTATGTAACCAGACGGATACCACCGCAGCGGAAAACCGTCTGATATGACCAGCTTTCCGCAATGGCGGTGCCGCCTGACGACAATGAAGCTGAAGGAAAATTGACATGCAGATCGACGTGAGGCACGCCTCCCACCCCGAGGCCGTGCGCGGTTACGACACCGAAACGCTGCGGCGTCACTTTCTGGTGGAAACCATCTTCGAAGGCGGCGAGATCCGGCTGACCTATTCGCATTACGACCGCATGGTCATCGGCGGAGCGACGCCGCTCGCCGATGGACTGGCGCTGACGGCGCCGACGGCGATCGGACAGGAAACCTTCCTTGCCGAGCGTGAGCTCGGCGCGCTCAACATCGGCGGCGCCGGCCGCATCATCGTCGACGGCACCAGCTACGACCTTGCCAAATATGATTGCCTCTATGCCGGCAAGGGCGCCAAGGACATCCGGTTCGAGAGCGCGGATGCCGCCAACCCGGCCAAGTTCTATCTGGTCTCGACGCCGGCCCATCAGACGCATCCGACCGTGCTGCTCACCCGCGAAAAGGCCCGTCACCTGACGCCGGGCGAAGCCGCGACGGCCAACAAGCGGTCGATCTACCAGTTCATCCACCCGGAGGTTTGCCAGTCCTGCCAGCTCACCCTCGGCTTCACCATGATCGAGCCGGGCAGCGTCTGGAACACCATGCCGGCCCATACGCATGACCGGCGCATGGAGGCCTATCTCTATTTCGATCTCGAAGCCGAGCAGCGCGTCTTCCACTTCATGGGCGAGCCGCAGCAGACCCGGCATATGCTCGTCGCCAACGAGCAGGCGGTCATCTCGCCGCCCTGGTCGATCCATTCCGGCGCCGGCACCAAGAACTACAGCTTCATCTGGGCGATGGCCGGCGACAATAAGAGCTTCACCGACATGGACCATATCGCCATTGCGGATCTGAGGTGAGCGCCGTGGCCAATCCCTTCGATCTTTCCGGCAAGACGGCCGTGGTCACCGGCGCCAATACCGGGATCGGCCAGGCCATCGCGGCGGCGCTCGCCGCGGCCGGCGCCTCGATCGTCGCCGTCGGGCGCTCCTCGATGGACGAAACCGAGGCATTGGTGAAGGAAGCGGGCAGCCGCTTCCACGTCATCAAGGCCGATCTCGGCACGATCGAACCGGTCAAGGGGGTCGTCACTGAAGCCATCCAGACCTTCGGCGGCCTCGACATCCTCGTCAACAATGCCGGCATCATCCGCCGCGCCGATGCGCTCGATTTCACCGAAGAAGACTGGGACGCGGTGATCGACGTCAACCTGAAGACGGCCTTCTTCCTGTCGCAGGCGGCCGGCCGCCACATGATCGACAAGGGCAGGGGCAAGATCATCAACATCGCCTCGCTGCTGTCCTTCCAGGGCGGCATCCGCATCCCCTCCTATACCGCCTCGAAAAGCGGCCTTGCCGGCCTGACCAAGCTGCTTGCCTGCGAATGGGCCGGCAAGGGCGTCAACGTCAACGCCATCGCGCCGGGTTACTTCGTCACCAACAATACGACGGCGCTGCGCGAGGATCCGGATCGCAATGCCGCCATCCTCGCCCGCATTCCGGCCGGGCGCTGGGGGAAGCCCGATGAACTCGGCGGTGCGGCCGTCTTCCTGGCATCGTCGGCATCCGACTATGTGCATGGGACGGTGCTGCCCGTCGATGGCGGCTGGCTGGCGCGGTGATCCGCGCCACCCAGTGACCGGGTGCTGCTGTGGCGCACGTCCTTTTGCCTTTCCAGCCGCCATGCGTTAGCAAAAGCAAATGATCGACGGCAGGATCGAGCCAGGATGACGGACAAGGACAACGCGCTCTTCACGACCATTCGCCAGCCGAACCTGCGCAGCGGCCTTGCCGATACGCTGATGGCGCAGATCGAATCCGGCGACCTGAAACCAGGCCAGCGCCTGCCGACCGAACAGGCGATCATGGCGGCGACCGGCGTCAGCCGGACAATCGTGCGCGAGGCGCTCGCCACGCTGCGCGCCAAAGGCCTGATCACCACGCATCAGGGCCTCGGCGCTTTCGTTTCGAACGATCCCAACCCGCGATCCTTCTCGATCATCCCCAACGACCTGCAGTCGATCGACGAGGTTCTGCGGGTGCTGGAACTGCGCATGGGGGTCGAATATGAAGCCGCCGGTCTTGCCGCGCTACGGCGCACGCCGGAGGACGTCGAACGCATGCAGGACCGCCTCGATGCCCTCGACAAGGCGCTGGAAAAGGGCGGATACGGCGCGCAGGAGGATTACGCCTTCCACCGGTCGATCCTGGTCGCGACGCAGAATTCCTACTACAGCCGCCTCTTCGACACGTTCGGCGATATTATGGTGCCGCGCCAATGGGCGCGCCTCGACAAGATGACGGCTTTCGAGCGCAAGCGCCACGCCGCCCGCATGCGCCGGGAACACCACGCCATCTTCGCGGCGATCCGCGACGGCAACGAAGCGGCCGCGCGCCGCGCGATCCGCAGCCACTTGTCGAAGAGTGCGGCGCGCTTCGAAGAGCTGCGCGACGCGACCAACTTATCCTGAATTCACATCTGCGGCTTCGGCTTCATCAACCGCCGCCAGGCGGCATGATCCGTCCTCAGATCGAGGGTGGCGTGCGCCGCCGGCAGAAGCGGTTTGCGCCGGCGCCGGCCGAAGCGCCGTTTGAAACCGAGGATATTTTCGACGAAGCTCCTGGTGTAGAGGCCCGGCCCGCTCGAATAGATGCGCCATCCGCCGTCGACGGCGATCTTGCCGGCCTTGACGCGCGCCCAATCATCCGCCGCCTGATAGCGGTCAGGGAAGGCCGCGTCGCTGCTGCTGAAATAGGTATTGCGCTGGCGCAGCGATGCTTGCGGCAAGGCCTTCGTGACGGCGACCGGATTGACGACGGCGATCGCCTCCCAGAGCGCGTCGGCCGCAGCGTCCAGGGCAAGCGTTTCGCAATAACGCAGATGCGCATGCACATACATCAGCCCGATCTCGCGGCCGAAGAAAGAGGAAGATTCGGCCCGGCGGAACAGCGTTTCAGGCCCGCCGGCGTAGGTCGCGGGCTTTTCCATCAGCCGCACGCCGTCGGGGAAAAGCAGATGCTCCTCGATCAGCTGCATGTGATGGCGCCTCTGTGCCGGCGTGAACAGCTTGCCGAGCATCGCCTGCGTCATCGCGATCAGCGAGAAGGAGAGGCCGGTGCGCGTGTCGCTCGGATGCAGCAGCAATTCGACGCTGTCATGGGCGGGATCGAAGATGCCGTAGCCGGCAACGACGCCGTCCCGCACGAGATGGCGATTGAAATCCCGGCGCATCGCCGTTGCGATCTTGCTCAGCGCCTTGGCCTTGCCCTTGTGACCGAGGCGGCGGCGGATCGCGGAATAGCGGACGATCTGCTCGTAGAGCAGGGCGACGGTCCAGCTGCTGACCATCCAGTCGCGCAGATGCGGATCGGCCGGCTGCAGCGAATCGTTCCAATCGCCCTCGCCATAACGGATCAGATGGGTTCCGGGGATGAAGCGTTCGCGGACGGTATCGAGCAGCTTTTCGACATGGACGGCGATGGTGTCGGCTTCCGGCGCCTTCTGCATGGTCTTTTCATCGCGCCAGGACACCTTCTCATCGAGAATGGCGAGATCGCCGGTCGCTTCGATATAGTCGCAGAGCGCCTTCAACGGCCAGACGATGATGTCGCCGTGACAGTCGCCCGCCCGGATGTTGGCGTAGGGCTCCAGCATGAACCATTGCGGCCAGTCGCCTTTTTCAAGGTACTGTTCGCTGAAGACGGTTTTCAGCACTTGCCTGGCTTCGCGGTCATGCTCATAGGCGAGCAGGAATTCGATCGGCCCCTGGCAGGCGTCGCGCGTGCCCCAGGCCGCACCCGTATATTGCTCCAGCCCATGCGGCACGCTCAGATGCACGATGGCGTCATGCGCCAGCCAGGGCAGGAGGGTCGCCTGGGCGGCAAGATCGGGCGACGCGCTGTCGATCCGCATGCCGCGCACGGCCTTGCGCCAGAATGTCGATGCCGGCGCGAGCATGGCTTCCTCGCTGATCCCGGCCTCATAACGCTGCGCCAGCCGCTCGGCGTCTTCAGCATCGGTCATCGAGCCGACGACGGCGAAGGAGAGGGCCTGCGTCGGCCGGGAGCGTAGCGCCACGAAAGCGCCGTTGCGTGCAAGGCCATCGGCATAGAGCAGCTCGTCGCCGCCGATCTCCTCGATGGCGTCGGGCGTCGAACTTACCAGCCAATAGACGGCATCGGGGTAACGCTCGCCCCAGAGCCAGGCCGGGTCGGGCCGGAAGGAGATGCGTTTGCGCGCGGGATCGAAATCAATCTGCCCGCCCGCGTCATATTCGCGCTCGCCGAGCACAACATGACCGAAGACCAGGAAACGGCACGGCTTGCCCTCGACGGAGAGGCTCCATTGCATCGCCGCATCCTCGCCGGAGGCGACGGCCGTCACGATGATCGTCTGCTCCGGGCATTGATAGATCCAGCGGCAGTCGCTCAAACCCATCTCGAAGGCCGACGGCACCGCCAGAAGCTGCCAGCCGGCGCCGAGATCGGCCATGATGCGCAGTCCGCTGGCGCGCGTCAGATTGTAGGGATCACGCGAGACTGAAAAGAGCTTGTGGAAGGACGTGTTGCCGATCGTCAGCTGCGCGGCGAATATCCCCTGCATCCAGCAGGTGGCGGCGAGCGTGGCATCGTCAAGCAGTATGTTCTGGCCGCTTCGGACGATCGCGCCGTGGCGGCGCGCGATGACAAGTTCCTTGTCCCGCAGCACGACATGGCGGTTAAGAGCACCGTCCGGCACGAAAAACGAAAGCAGTTTTCCGTGGCCGCGCTCTTCCAGGCTTCGCTCGGGATAGAGCCGGGTGATGGCCTTTTTGTCGAGTGTCTCGACTTCCAGCAAGGGAGCGTCCTGGAGCAGGCTGCGAACCGGTGCCGCCGCCTCCAGATGAGCGGCCGTCTCGTCCGGCAGCGCGATGCCGTCGAGCCGCGAAAGGTCGGCGTCGCTCGATGCATCGGGATGATCGGCGGCGAACAGGGCAAAGAAACTCGCCGTCGCGCCATCCGGTGTGACCGACAGCGATCTCGATTGAACGGCGGGGCAGGCGGTCTCCTGCTGCCGCCGTTCGCTGGGCAGCCGGGTGCCGAAAGGGCCGACCAGCAGGTCCTCGAGCCGATCTTTTGCCTGCACGAGCTGGATCGCATCGGTGGCATAGGCGACAGCCCCGTCGAGGCAGCCTTGCGCCAGCCACGGATTGCGGCCGCCGGATTGTTTGAGATTTTGCCGGTTCATCACCACGAAGCCAATGGCCGGGTGATCAGCAATGTGATGATCGACATATTGCGAGGCATAGGACTCGCTGTTCATCAGAAAGCCGCGATCGCCGAGGCCGACATCCTGGATCAGCACCACATCCGCCGGCAGAGTTCCCTCTTTCAGATGCCGGATCGAGGCGCGCCAGAACCATGCCGTTTCGGAGGGGTGAAGCGCGAGGCGGACGTCGTAGGCAATATCGCCTGTCTTGCCGCTCCAGGAGAAGCTCGTCGCATCATAGGCGAAACTGCCATCGGCACGGGGGCCGACGATCTCGACGACATCGGGGCGGGCACCGCCGACG
The DNA here is from genome assembly GCF_025200795.1 of Rhizobium sophoriradicis. Taxonomy (NCBI): domain Bacteria; kingdom Pseudomonadati; phylum Pseudomonadota; class Alphaproteobacteria; order Hyphomicrobiales; family Rhizobiaceae; genus Rhizobium; species Rhizobium sophoriradicis. The sequence continues at coordinate 409,419 of NZ_CP104155.1, read as the reverse complement.
CGCAGGTAAAGGCGGCCAATGCCGCCTGACAGCGGCGAGCCCTGGATCTGGTTGATCTGCACAGCCCCCTTCTCGTCGGCATAGTCGATGGCAAACAGCGTCCCGTTCGGCAGCGCCGATATCGACAGCCCGGAACCGTTGCTGATCGCAAAGAGGCCAAGCTCTTCGCGTCGTGGCATTTGCAAGCTGCGCGTCCGGTTGGGGGCCATGGAGATCTCGTCGATGAGTGCCAGAGGGGAATCAGAGGATGGCGCAAAAAGAGTGAGAGAAATCTTACCGGTGATCGGCAGATCGACAAGGGATCGTGAAATGGCGGCTCCATGCCGAAATGCGACCGAGCCTGGCCGGAAGGCCAGGCTCGGGGTTCGATCAGCGAATGTGGTCCGGGCGTTCTATGCGCCGGGCTCCCTTTGCATCGACCAGGATTAGCCGCGGAACAGCGACATGATGTTCTGGGACGACGAATTCGCAATCGACAGCGACTGGATCGCCAGCTGCTGCTGTGTCTGCAAGGCCGACAGCTTGCTCGATTCCTCCTCCATGTCGGCATCGACCAGGCGGCCGACGCCGGAGTCGATCGAATCCGAAAGCGCACTGACGAAGTCTTCCTGCAGGTCGATGCGCGTCGAGATCGAACCCAATTGCGCACCGGCCGAGGTCATCGCCGACAGCGCCGATTCGATGGTCGACAGCGCCGACTGGATCTGACCGGTGGTAAAGTCGGTAATGTCGAGCGAGTAGACGGAATCGCCGTTTGCATCCGCCGTTCCGAGAATACCCGAGGAGGTTTCGATCGACCCGCTGCTCATGCCGAACAGCACATTGCCGGCGGAGCTGGTGTCCAATGCATATTCCGTCATCTTGACGGACACGGCGCCGGAGCCGTCGCGAACGAAGGACGAGACAACGCTTTTCGTGCCGCTCTCGCCGGCGACCCAGTTCTCGCCCGAGAAGGATGCCGACTGGGCAATGCTCATCAGCTGCTCCTGCAGCTGGCTGATTTCTTCCTGGACCTTTGATTTGTCGACACCGTCTTCGGTCGCCGCCACCAGCTTGGCTTTGATCTCGTCGACGACGTCGATGGCGCTTTCCATTGCCGTGTAAGCGGTATCGACCTTTGCCGCACCGAGGCCAAGCGCGTCGGAGACGGCCGAAAGGGCCTTGTTATCGGAGCGCATCGTGGTGGCGATGGACCAGTAGGCAGCATTGTCGGATGCGGTGTCGACGCGATAACCGGTCGAAACGCTGTTCTGGGTCGATTCGAGGTTAGAGTTGATGCTGCGCAGCGTCTGGAGGGCAGCCATCGCGGAATTGTTCGTATTGATGCTCGTCATTGGAAATTCGCCTGGTTCGGAAGTTGGATGGGTTGCATCCCGGGAACATCCGGGCCGTGGCGAGCAGCCTCATGCTTATCGACCCGTATGGGGCGGTCAATTCGCCATCGTTGGATCAATTATTGTACTTAAAGGTACCTTAATGGTTAACGCACGGCGGCCAGCCGAAATTTTTTCCCGAAATGCACCTCGGCCAAAAGGATTATCCGCGATCGGCGGCCGGCATTGGCCCTGGGGTCGGCCGCAGAAATTCCGCATCGGCGATTGACGCCCCGGCGAAAAACCGACTATCAATATTAAATCAATTTGATTGACTTCAACGCCATGCCGATCCCGGCGCTGTGCCGGAACGCTCGAAAACCTGGTTTTCCCCTCAAGGAAGAGTGATGATGTCGACACCGCGACCGAATACCCTGCGGCTTGAAACCCTCTGGAACCCGCCTGCCGACGGCAAGGAATTTTCCTACGTCCTGCGCCTCAAGAACCTCGGCAGCGAACCGCTTTCGAGTTTTTCCCTCTGCGTCAGCGGCCCGGGCCGTGTCGATCCCGCCGGGCGCGTCGAAGGCGCGACCGTTTCGCAACGGCTTTCGAATTTCACCGAATTCCAGCCGCCGGCCGGTTTCGTGCTCGGCGCCGGCGAGACCTGGACGATCTCCGTCTATGCGCTGAGCTGGCAGTTCCGACACTGGACGGACGGCGCGACTAGCGCCTATCTGGCGCTTTCGGATGGCAGCACCATCGTGCTGGGTGTCGAGCCGACGCGCTCATCGGTCAGCAATGCAGCGCTGAAGCGCGGCGCCGAGATCTATCCCGTTCCCGCCAACGCGCCCGTTCAGATTTCGGTCATCCCCTGGCCGAACCACGTCGCGGTCGCCTCGCGCCGGCCGCTGCCGGCCGGCTTTGCCCCGCTGGCGCAGAGCGGCGAAGGGGAGGCGGCGGCGCAAAGCTTCACGACGCTGGTCGACCATCTCTTCGCCGTCGAGGGCATTGTCCGAAGCGCGGCGGAAGGCGCGGTCCCGGTCATGCTGAAGGATGCCGCCGGCTTCGGCCCCGAAGCCTATCGGCTGAGCTTCGACGACGAGACCCTGACGGTCGAGGCGAGCAGCCGCACCGGCTTCCTCTATGGTCTGGTGACACTCGGCCAAATCTGGCGCGGCGCCAGGCTGCATCCCGGCGTCTTCCAGTTTCCTGGAGCCGGCGAGATCGTCGACGAGCCGGCGATGGGCTGGCGCGGCCTGCATCTCGATGTCGCCCGCCAGTTTTACGGCGCCGCCGAGGTCAAGAAGCTGCTGGCGGTGCTTGCCTGGAACAAGCTCAACCGCTTCCACTGGCACCTTTCCGACGACGAGGCCTGGCGCGTCGAGATCGACGCCTATCCCGCCCTGACCGAGATCGGCGCCTGGCGCGGCCACGGTCTTGCCGTGCCGCCGCTGCTGGGGTCGAGCCCGGCCCGAACCGGCGGCTACTACACCAAATCCGTCATCCGAGAGATCGTCGCCCATGCGAAGAGCTTCGGCATCGAGATCGTGCCCGAGATCGATATGCCCGGCCATTGCTACGCCATGCAGCAGGCGATCCCGGAGCTGCGCGATCCGGCCGAGAAAGGCAGCTACTACTCGGTCCAGGGCTTTCCCGACAATTGCATCAATCCGGCCCGCGAGCAGACCTACGAGATCGTCGAGACCATCCTTTCCGAACTGATCGAGCTCTTCCCGTTCAAGGTCATCCATCTCGGCGCCGACGAGGTGCCGCTCGGGGCGTGGTCCGGTTCGCCGGCAGCACTCGATCGCCTGCGCGCCGTCGCCGGCGACGCGGTCGCCGATGCGCATGCCAAGCGACTGAATGTCGTGACCAATACCCATGGCGCCGACGATATTCACGGTTCGGGCGCAGCGATCCTGCAGGCGGAGTTCCTGGAGCGCGTGCAGCGTTTCCTGGCAAGCAAGGGCTGCATCACCGGCGGCTGGGAAGAAGCGGCACACGGCGATGTCATCGACAAGGAGAAGAGCTATCTCTGCAGCTGGCGCAATGTCGAGGTCTCGGCCGAACTCGCCGAACGCGGCTATCAGATGGTCGTCTGCCCCGGCCAGGTCTACTACCTCGACATGGCGCTGAGGCCCGATTGGGACGAGCCGGGCGCCAGCTGGGCGGGGAATTCGGACGCGGAAAAGATCTATAAGTTCGATCCGGTGGGCGGCTGGACGGCGGCGCAGAAACAGCAGCTGCTCGGCATCCAGGCCTGCATATGGTCGGAACCGATGACCGACCGCGCCGTCTTCGACCGCCTCGTCTTCCCGCGTATCTCGGGGCTTGCCGAAACCGGCTGGACGAAGCCGCCGGCCAAATCCTGGGAGCGCTTCAAGGCGCTCGCAGGGCTGATGCCGCTGCTTTACGGGCTGCAACAGTCGTAAGGCATGTCTCGCAAAAGTGTGCAGCGGTTTTGCGATAAAGACATGCGTAAAAGCAAAGACCTAAAGCGTGACAAGCGAATCTGAAAGATCGCGACACGCTTTAGCGCCGGCCTTCACTGCCGCTGCCGGTAGGCAGAGGGTGTGACGCCAGTGCCCAGCTTGAAGGCCCGCGTCAGGTGGCTCTGGCTGCTGAAGCCGCAGGCCGAAGCGATCTGCGCGATCGGCTCCATGCCTGATAACATCGATTTGGCGCGCTCGACACGACGGTGCGCCACCCAGCCATGCGGCGACACGCCAAAGCTTGCCCGGAACATCCGCTGAAAATGAAAGGCGCTGAGCTGCCCGATATCAGCCAGATCCTGCAAGCGGATCGTCTCGCCGAGATGGGCCTCGATATGATCCAGAGTTCGGCGCCGCACATGCGGCGCGAGCCCGCCGCTGATCGCGCGGGCACGCATGCCTCCATAGCGCGGATCGACGAAGAGGTCGTGGATCGCCTGCGTCATCGCTTCTTCGGCCAGCAGATGACCGCCCGCCAACATCGCTTCCGTCATCTGCCGAAGCCTCAGCGCCAGGGCAGGTGCATCGTCGAAGGTCACTTCGGGAAAAGCCATGAGCCGCGCATCGCGGTCAAACGTCTCGGCAAACATCCGGCGCATCTGATCGTCGGGAACATACAGATGGACGAATTCGAAGAAGTCGGTGATCTCCCATTCGGACGAGTGCCCCTGCGGCATGATGCACAGCACACCCGGACGGCCGCGCACGTCGGGGCCGCCATCCAGCCGACGCGTTCCGGCGCCGCCGCTGAGATAAAGGCTGAACGTGTGACCGTCCGGCCGCTCATAGCGCATCCAGTCATGCGCATTGCTCCAGATGGCAGCCGATCGCCCGAAACCGAGATCGATCGATTGTGACATCCGCGCCTTGGGAGAGGCGGACAAAAACCTGAAAACCGAGAGACGGCTATCTTTCACCAATTCTTTCCCACAGCTGGCCACGCGTTCGGAACAATACGGGGCGACGCCTGATATGGCGAGCGTGAAGTCCGGGCAAACCGATTTCACAGCAAGAATCTGCAAGAGACCCGCGCATGCTTCGCCTATTCGTGGAGAAAACGAGGATGACTCCATGGCAAATGCCGTTCTTTTCATCGCGACCGTTCTCATATGGGGGACGACCTGGATCGCCATTGCAATGCAGGTCGGTCCCGTGCCGGTCCTGGTTTCGGTCTTTTACCGATTTGCGCTGGCAGCCGTGATCCTCGTTGTCATCCTGGCCGCCATGCGGAGGCTGAAGCTCCCTGCCTTGCGCGATCAACCCTTCATCCTGGCGCAGGCGCTCTGCCTGTTCAGCCTCAATTTCATCTGTTTCTACAACGCCGCCGGCTTTATTCCTTCAGGGCTGATCTCGGTGATCTTCTCGCTCGCGACGATCTACAATGCCGTCAATGCGCGCCTCTTCTTCGGCGACCGCATTACCGGCCGCACGCTGCTCGCCGCGGCGCTCGGCGCCACCGGCCTTCTCCTGCTGTTCGGAGAGGAGGTCGTCGTCGATTTCGATATGGGCACGTTGAAAGGGATCGGGCTCGCAGCGCTCGGCACGCTGTTCTTCTCGCTCGGCAACATGGCATCGCGCCGCAACAGCGCGGCCGGCATCTCACCGCTGACCGCCAATGCCTGGGGCATGACCTATGGCACGATCGTCCTCCTCGTGCTGATTGCCGTGACGCAGACGCCGATCGTGGCGCCATCAGGCATCACCTATCTTGCCGCGCTGCTCTATCTCTCGGCCATCGGATCGGTGATCGGTTTCACCACCTACCTCATGCTGGTGTCGCGCATCGGCTCCTCACGGGCTGCCTATGCGACTGTGCTGTTCCCGATCGTCGCCCTGTCGCTGTCGACGGTCTTCGAGGGCTACCACTGGAGCGGTCTCGGCCTGATCGGCCTGGCGCTGACGCTTCTCGGGAACGTGATCATCTTTGCGCGCCCGCTCAAGAGGGCTGCCCCTCATCCGGCTGCCGCCACCTTCTCCCCGCCCGCGGGGAGAAGGGAAGATGCCGCAACCCCTCCGTCCCTCGCCAACGTCTCGCAGGGCACGTCCCCTCTCCCCGTCATAACGGGGAGAGGGTGAGGGTGAGGGGCATATCCCGTGGCCGTTGACCTACTCTCTAAGCTAACGGGAAATCGTCAAGATATCGGCCAACCTTTTTAGCCGACCGGCTTCTGCAGCACGTCGAAGCGTGGATTGGTTTCGGAAAAGATCGGCAGGGCGGCGGCGCCGAGGATGGCGGTGTCCTGGCCGGTCATGCCGATCATCACGCGCGGCACCGTCCGCTGCCGGCCGGGGTCGATTGGGTCGTGCAGCGGCTCCAGCCGTTCGGCAAGCCGGCGCATCAGCGAGGCCGGCAGACTGCCGCCGAGCACGATGGTCTCAGGATCGAAGGCGAGTTCCAGGAAATCGACGGTCTGCCGCAGCGGCTGGACGGCCTGGTCGAGCCAGGCGTTTAGACCTTCGTTTCCCCTGTCGATCCGCGCGTCGAGATCGTCGGGCGAGAGCCCCCCTGCATCGGCGATGCCCATGAATTCGTAGGCGACCGACGGCGAGATGTAACGATCGAGGCAGCCGCGTTTGCCGCAGCTGCAGAGTCTGCCGTTCGGCTCGACGATGATATGGCCGATCTCGCCGGCATTGTTGCGGCTGCCCTTGTAGAGGTGGCCGTCGAGGAGCATGCCGGCGCCGATGCCGCCGCCGCCGGCCAGAAACAGGTAGACGAAGCTGGCGAGGCCGCGGGCGACGCCGTGAAGCCGCTCGCCGATCGCAGCCGCCGTCGCATCGTTCTCGACCAGCACCGGCACGTTGAGCCGCTGTTTCAGCTCGTGGCCGACGGGAAACCCCTGCCAGCCGGGCAGGCTCTGCGGGCTGAGGGAGGTGGTGCCGCCCTCGGCATAGCGGCCGGGCAGAGCGATGCCGACGCCGAGCAGCCGCTCCTGATCGAAGGCGGAGGCCTGTTTGAGATGCTCGACGATCGACTGGAGGACCGGCATCGCCCGCTGCGGATCGGGGTGTTCGATCTGGCGTTCGACGCGCGCACAGACGGCGCCGGCAAGATCGGTCAGCACGCCGCTCGCCCGCTGGCGGCCAAGTTCGAGGCCGATCGAATAGGCGCCGGCCGGATTGATGGAATAAGGAATGATCGGCTGGCCGCGCGCCAGCTTCTGCGCCTCGGCGGCGACAAGCAGATGCGACCTCTCCAGCTCCTCGACAATGTTCGACACCGTCTGCGGCGTCAGCGCCGTCATCCGGGCGATTGCCGCCCGCGACAGGGAGCCATGCGTGCGGATCAACTCGATCACCACCCGCCGATTGTGAGACTTGGCCTGCTCGAGATTCGTGCCGGAGATCGCCTTCATGTCGCCTTCAGAGGATATGCCTCACCACCCTTGTCACAAGACGGGTAGGGATGAAAGCCACATTCTTCCTTCGGCCTATTGAACCTCGGTGTCAGCAGGGGCAACGGCAGGGCGGCGCTGCAGCAGGCCGAGGAGGGCGATCCCCGACAATCCGGTGACGGCGCTGAGAACGGCCGTTCCGGAATAACCGGTAGCCCAAGTGCCGGCGGCGAAGACCAGAGCGCCGATCCCCGCGCTCGCAAAAATATTGACGGAGATCAGGGCGCTGCCGAGCCCCGGCCGATCGGCAATGAGATCCTGCAGATAGGTGATCGGAATGCTGATGATCGCCGCAGCACCGATGCCGGCGATCAGGGTCAGTGCATAGAGGTGCCATGGCGCGGAGGCAAAGCCGAGCAGGCTGAGGAACAGCGCGTAGATGATGGTGCCGGCGGCAAGCGCCGTCATCTGCCCGGTCTTCCGCGCGATCCGCGACCAGACGATGATGAAGACGACCTCCAGAAGCGCGACGATGCCGACGAGGATGCCGACATCGCTGAGCCGGCCATGCGCCGCGCCGGTGGCGATCAGCGGCAGCAGGGCGTCGTTCAGATGCAGCGTGCTGGTGATCAGCGCCACACCTGCGATGTGCGCCGAAATCCGCGGCGATACCACCTGCCTGAGCGCACCGAGATAGGTGAGATGGTGAACGGCCGCCATTTCCGTTCCGACCCGCTTCGGCAAAGCGAAGAGGATGATGCCCTGGCATAGAACGCACGCGATGGCGGCGAAGAGATAGGCCGGCAGCATGCTCGATGCACCCGAAAGCACAAGGCCCGTCATGCCGGGGATCAGCACCCAGGAGAGCGAGATCATCGCCCGCACGCCTGAATTGGCCGTCACCACGTCGTTCCGGCTCATGCCCTGCATCGCCGCGCGCGCATTGGCAAACAGCAGCGAGTTCAGCGCCCCGTAGATCGGCATCGGCAGCAGCGCGCTGACGGCGAAGGTGGCCGCGCTCGGAAACGTATAGACCATGCCGTAGCCGACGATGCCGAAGAGACAGGTGCCGATCATCGCCGAACGGTATTCGCCGAGCCGGTCGGCGAGATTGCCGAGCAGGACGCTGATCACCACATTCACCGCCGCCGAGGCGAAGCTCAGGAACGAATAGAGCCCGTCGCTCAACCCCAGCTCGCGGATGCCGACGATCGAACGATAGGGCGCCGTCATCGCCCCCGCCATGCCGAAGGTGAAAATGGCGATCATGCTGGCGCGGATCGCCGGATTGCGGAAGACTTCAGGGAAGAGGCGGCTCATCAGATCATCAATCGTCAGGAAAATCGGCAGGCGCGGCCACGGCGGGCAGTCCAAAAGGTCAAATTATGCTGTCTTGTCGGCTCAGATCGGAGCGCCTGATATCAATAATGCTCCGATTGGGAGAAGGTCCGCGCCAGTTCGGCCTGGCCTGCCGTCAGCCCGCAATCGACGGGCAGGCAGACCCCTGTGATGGCGGCGGCGAGCGGGCCGGCAAGGAAGCCCACGGCATTGGCGACATCTCGGGGATCGACGACGCGCTGCAGCGGATACCAGCGGCGCGCCTCCTCGAAGACATTCGGATTGGCGGCGACGCGCGCCTCCCAGGCCTGCGTCTTCACCGTGCCGGGGGCGACGGCATTGGAGCGGATGCCGAACTTGCCGTATTCCACAGCGACAAGCCGGGTGAAATGCAGAAGCCCGGCCTTGGCGGCGCTATAGGCCGGGTGGCCGAAAACGTTCATGCCGTTGACCGAGGCGATGTTGACGACGGAGCCTTTGGAGACCTTCAGCATCGGCTCGAAGGCGCGGAAACACAGGAAGGCGGCTTCGAGATTGAGCGCATTGTCCGCCCGCCAGATCTCCGGCGTCGTGTCGTGCAGGCTGGTGGCGCGGGCCGCACCGGCATTGTTGACGAGGGTTCGCACCACGCCGATATCAGCCGCGCGTTTTGCCAGTTCTGATATGCTCCTCTCGCTGGTCACATCGCAGCCGACGGCGACGAAGCGATCCTCCGGCCCGAGCCTCGAGGCGACGGCGGCCGCAGCCGCGGCATCGATGTCGGCGAGCAGCACGACGTCATGATCATCGGCAAGCCGGACGGCGATCGCCGCACCGATATCGCCCGCCGCCCCTGTGACGATGGCTGCCGATTGGGTCATTGTCCGTCGCTCCCGCTCATGGGTTCAATCTCCAAGCAATTGCCGGTCGTCGCCGTCGCGGTGGATGACGAGCTGCTGCTTGATGCGCCGAAGCGTGGTCGTCGCCTTTGGCTGGACGGCGTAGGCGACCAGGCTCGAAAGAATATCGACCGTGGCGATGTAGGCAATGCGCGTCGAGGTCGGACGGTAGATGTTGTTGCCTTCGGGAAGGTCGATCGGCACGACGATTTCGGCGGCCTTGGCAACCGGGCTTGCCGTCTGGGTGAGCGCGATCGTCTTCACCTTGGCGCCGCGGGCAAGCTCGAAGGCGCGCACCAGCTCCAGATTGCGCCCGGAGAAGGACGAGCCGATCAATACGTCGCCCGGCCGGGCCGCGGCCGCCATCATCAGCTGCATGCTGTGATCGGAACTGGCGGTGATGCGCAGCCCGAGACGGAAGAGCCGGTTCTGCAGCTCGTCGGCGATCATCGACGAATTGCCGCCCGAGCCGAAGGCATAGATCATCTCGGCCTTGGCGATATGGGAAACCGCCGCTTCGATCGCCGCCAGATCGAGCGAGCGGTGCAGCAGAAACAGCGCGTTCTGCGCCTTGGTAATGATATCCTGGGCGACATCGGCCGGCTCGGTGCTTTTCGATTCCGGCTTCAGATAGCGCACGCCGATATGGGCGGTGCGGGCGAGCTGCACCTTGAAATCGGAAAAGCTCTCGCAGCCGAGCCGCCGGCAGAAGCGGGTGACCGTCGGCGGCGAAACCTCGGCCCGTTCGGCGAGCTCGATGATCGAGGCGTTCACCGCGAACTCGAAATCGTTGACGATGATCTCCGCGATGCGGTTCTCCGAAGGAGAAAGCCGGCTCTTATCTTCCTGCAATGTCGAAAAGATATCCAAACCGACTCCCACCGATTTTTCCTATGCGTCCTTCTTCTTATAGGCCACGCAGTCGATCTCAACCTTGCAATCGACCATCATCGACGATTGCACACAGGCGCGTGCCGGCGGATGCTCGCCGAAATACTCCTGATAGATCTTGTTGAAGGTCCAGAAGTCGCGCGGATCGTCGAGCCAGACGCCGACCCGCACGACATGCTCGACGCCGTAGCCGGCCTCATCGAGAATCGCCAGCACATTGGCGATCGTCTTGTGGGTCTGGGCGATGATATTGCCGTCGATGATTTCGCCGTCTTCCATCGCAACCTGCCCGGAAACATAGAGCCATCCATCGGCTTCGACCGCACGCGCGAATGGCAGCGTCTTGCCGCCGGCGCCCGTTTGAACCGTGCCATAGCGCTTGATGGGCATGCTGAAGTCCTTGCAAATTATTTTCTTGATACGTTGACAAATGACCATAGAAAGCAGAATTTGACCAGTGAAAAACGCGATTTATGAAAAGAATTTCAATCCGGGGCACACATGCGCGATCCTTTTCAGAACCCCTTCCCATCCGACGGCGCCCGGCAGGCGATCTGGGAAATGCTCGTTTCGCGCGATATCGATGCTTTTCTTTCCGCCGACTGGTCGATGGTCGAGGATGATTTCGTCGAAGAGGGCTTCATCGGCATCGACGGCCGCAAGGAGGTGAACCCCGATAAATGGCGGCTCGCCTTTCCCTCGCTTTCGGCCTATCGCGAGGAGTGGCTGAGGCAGGCGAGAGATTTCGCCGGGCAGAGCTTCGCCGAAGATCCGCGCACGGCGATCTTCACCACGACGACGCTCGAAGATATCGAGATCGAAGGCGAGACAGCGCTTGTCCGCAAGAAATTCGACGGCGGCATCACCAAGGCCGACGGCACCCGCGATGTCCTGCAATGGCAGACGCTCTATTATTGCCGGCTGCAGCAGGGACGCTGGAAGATCTCAGGTTTCACCGGCTACCTGCCGAACCCGATGGGGTGAAGCGGGGCCGACAACACGAAGGCCACTTTCTTGCGCATATTCACGGCAGCACTGGCGACCGAGACCAACACCTTCTCCCCGATCTGCGTGGATCGCCGCGCATTCGAAGCCTCGCTTTATGCCCCGCCCGGCCAGCATCCTGATACACCGACGCTCTGCACCGCGCCGATCACCGTCGGCCGGCGCGTCGCCAGAGAAAAGGGCTGGGAGCTGATCGAGGGCACCGCCACCTGGGCCGATCCCGCGGGTCTCGTCAACCGGACGACCTATGAGGAGCTGCGCGACGAAATCCTCGGCCAGCTCCGCGCGGCCATGCCAGTCGATGCCGTCGTCATGGGCCTGCACGGGGCCATGGTGGCGGCCGGCTACGAGGATACGGAAGGCGACCTTCTCTCCCGCATGCGCGACATCGTCGGCCCCGATATCCTCATCTGCGCCGAACTCGATCCGCACAGCCATCTCACCGCCAAGCGCGTCGCGGCGCTCGATTTCGCCGTCTATTTCAAGGAATTTCCGCATACCGATTTCGTCGACCGCGCCGAGGATCTCTGGCGCATCGCCGTCGACACGCTGGAAGGCCGGGTCAAGCCTGTCATGTCAGTGTTCGACTGCCGCATGATCGACGTCTTCCCGACCTCGCGCGAGCCGATGCGCTCCTTCGTCGACAAGATCATGCGGATCGAAAAGGACGATCCCGAGATCCTGTCGATCTCGGTGATCCACGGTTTCATGGTCGGCGATGTTCCCGAAATGGGAACGAAGCTGCTCGTCGTCTCCGACAACAGGCCGGAAAAGGGCGCCGCCCTAGCGCGCGAGCTCGGCCTCGAACTCTTTTCCAAGCGCGGCACCTTCATGGTGCCGCAGATCGACGAGAGGCAAGCCGTCTCGCGCGCCATCGCCGCCACCGCATGGCCCGTCGTCATCGCCGATGTCTGGGACAATCCCGGCGGCGGCACAGCGGGTGATGCGACCGTCATCCTCGGCGAGCTGATGGCCCGCGGCGTCAGGAGTGCCGCAATCGGCACCATCTGGGATCCGATGGCGGTGCAGATCTGTTTTGCGGCGGGCGAGGGGGCGGATATTCCGCTGCGCTTCGGCGCCAAATCGGCGCCCGGCACCGGCAATCCGATCGACGGCACGGTCAAGGTCGTCAGGCTGGTGAGGAATGCCGAGATGCAGTTCGGCGAGAGCCTGGCGCCCTTCGGCGATGCCGCCCATATCGTTCTCGATGGCATCGACATCATCCTCAATTCGACGCGCGCCCAGAGCTTCGATCCGAGCCTGTTTTCGGTGATGGGCATCGACCCGACCAAGCAGAAGATCCTGGTGATCAAATCCACCAATCATTTCTTCGCCTCCTTTTCGAAGATCGCCGCGGAAATCCTTTACTGCTCCGCCGGAACGCCCTATCCCAATAATCCGGCGACGACGCCGTACCGGCGGGCGCCGAAGACGATTTGGCCGATCGTGGCCGATCCACATGGGTTAAAACGCGGAGCCGCCTGAATGCCTGATCGCAGCTTTGCCGTCGTCGCCAGGGCAGGGGACCGGATCGCCGATCTCTCGACGCCGCGCCCCGTGATCGACGAAGACCGGCTGGCCGCCAATATCGCCCGCGTCCAATCCTATATGGACGAGTACGGGCTGAACTTCCGCCCGCATATCAAGACGCACAAGATCCCGGCGCTCGCCGTCGCCCAGGTCGCCGCCGGTGCCAAGGGCATCAACTGCCAGAAGGTCACCGAAGCGGAAGTCTTCGCCGAAGCCGGCTTCAACGACATCCTCATCACATTCAACATCCTCGGACAGCAGAAACTCGAGCGCCTCGCCCGGCTGAACGCGCGCATTTCAGCCCTCAAGGTCGTCGCCGACAGCGAAGTGACGGTCGACGAGCTCGCCGCCCATTTTTCCGGCCACAAGCCGCTGACCGTGCTGGTCGAATGCGACACCGGCGGCGGCCGCTGCGGCGTGCAGACGCCGGATGAGGCGGCCTCGCTCGCCAGGCGCATCACCGCTGCCGACGGCCTCACCTTCGGCGGCATCGTCACCTATCCGAAGCCGCAATCGGCCGCCGCCGTCGAGGCCTTCATCGTCGAGACGCTGCAGCGCCTGCAATCGGACGGCATTGCCTGCCCGATCGTCAGCAATGGCGGAACGCCGAGCCTGTTCGAGGCGCATCTCGTGAAATCCGCCACCGAACACCGCGCCGGCACCTATATCTATAACGACCGCCAGATGGTGCGCATGGGCCATTGCACCGAGGACGATTGCGCCATGCATGTGCTCGCCACCGTCGTCTCCCGCCCGACCGCCGACCGCGCCGTCATCGACGCCGGCTCGAAGGCGCTGACCTCGGACCTCCAGGGCTTCAGCGATTACGGCCTGATCGTCGGCTATCCCCAGGCGCGGATCACCAGCCTCTCGGAAGAACACGGCGTCATCGATCTCTCAACCTGCTCCGGCCCTCGGCCGCAGATCGGCGAAAAGCTCTTCATCATCCCGAACCACACCTGCGTGGTTTCCAACCTGTTCGACACGATGGTGTTTCATCGCGGCGGCGTGGTGACCCGCGTCGAGGAGGTCGCGGCCCGCGGCCTCGTCTGGTAGGGGCGGCTCCGGCGGTGCCGAACGCCGTTGCGGTTGTTTGATTGACGGTTTAGCCGTTGCTGTATTCGCCGATTGCGAGCGAGTTCGACAGCTGGCGGTAGGTCTCGATTTGCTGCTGCAGGAAGGCTATCCTCTGCTCAGCAACCTGGATGGCGTCAGCACCCGCGATGAAACGTTGTGGGAGTTGGTCCTGGGCCGAGAGCGTGATCAGGGCACGTGCGAGCTTGGTGGGATCGCCGCCCTGCTTGCCATTCTGTCCTTTATAGAACGCAGTCTGCTGGCTTCGGCGTTCGGCATAATCTTCGATCGTCGGCGCCGCATAATTGGTGGATGCCTCAGTGAGCAGTTCCGTTCGGAAAAAGCCGGGATTGACGATCATCGTCTGGATGCCGAACGGGCTGACTTCGGCGTGCAGAGCGTCCATCCAGCCCTCAAGGGCAAATTTGGAAGCCGAGTAGGCGGAGCTAAACTCGAAGCCCATGAGCCCGGCTGATGAAGAGATGGAAATGATCTTGCCCGAGCGCTGCTTGCGCATGGCCGGCAGAAAGGCGCGGGTCACGTTCATGGGGCCACCAAGGCTGGTGCTGAGCTGCAGCTCCTGACCTTCCGGCGTGATGTCAAACCCGAACTTGGTGGCGATAACGACTTGATCACGGATCGGCGACAGTGCTTCGCCGGTAATTTCCTCGCCCAGGAACGGTCCATAGACTTCTGCGACGTCGAAGAACGTCACGCCCCGCTCGTAAGCCGCGCGGATGATCCGGACCGCTTCCTGCCTGTTGGTGGGCGGGCCGTACATGCCGGCAAAGTTCTGGCAACCCATGCCGAGGGCGGAAACTTCCAGTGAACCGAGTTTGCGGCGCTGCACGCCTGCTGGTTTTGCCGCTGTTGCAGCGGCTGCCGTCGCCGCCGATTGGGCTCTGGCGGCGGTCAGCGGCAGCATAGAGACTGCGGCAATGCCGAGGCCTGCGGCAAATAATTTCCGACGGTCCGGCATTGCGGGAGCATCGGCTTCAAGTCCGTGGTCAGTGTGCTGTTTCATGGGTCTGCACCTCCGGTAGGGTTGCAACATGCCTCGGCGCAGCGCCTGAGCCGCTACGCCTCCGAGAACTGGCGGGAGATTACGCTGGTCTAAAATTTCCAAAAATGGCAGTCTGGTTGATGCGTCATTAACCAGGAGTTCATAATGGATAAGGATCAGCTCGATGGTCTGCTGGCCTTCGCCCTTGTCGCCGAGAAGCGGAATTTCTCGGCGGCAGCCGAAGCGCTGAGGATCTCTCCGCCGGCCATCAGCAAGACCATCCGGCAGTTGGAGGCGCGTCTGGGCGTCACCCTGCTGACAAGAACCACGCGAGCGACGAGCCTGACGGAAGCCGGGGAGAAGTTGCTGCAACAGGCAGGGCCGGCGCTGGAAACGATCCTGGCCGCGATGAGCGACGCGGGAAATGCCGCCGACAAACCCGCAGGTCGTTTACGGTTGAATGTCCCGCAGACGGTTTACCCGAATTTCCTCAAGCCCGCGGTCGCGAGCTTCATCAAGAAGTACCCCGATGTGACGGTGGAAATCTTCTTCGAAAACGCTGCCACCAACATCTTCGAGAGGGGCTTCGATGCCGGGATCCGCGTCTCCGACATCCTGGCAAAAGACGTGGTGGCCGTTAAACTCTTCGGTCCCGTTCGCTGGGTTGTTGCCGGCGCACCCTCCTACTTCGCGGAACATGGGCGCCCGGAGCATCCGAAAGAGCTGCTGGGGCATCCGTGCATCTGTGCGGGTGCCGGCAGCCGCGTCTACGACCGGTGGGAATTCGAGAGCGACGGAAAGGAGTTCGAGGTCCAGGTGAAGGGGCCGCTGATCTTGAATGATGTGCTACAGGCAATCGACGCGGCTGTCGCGGGCCTGGGCGTGGTGTATAGTCCCGAAGAGGCGATCAGCGACAAGCTGAGGAGCGGCAAGCTCGAAGTGATCCTCGGCCGGTTCACCGGGACCAGCTCGGGAGTCTATCTCTATTATCCGCAGCGCTCCCAGGTTCATCCCAACCTGCGGGCTTTCATTGATCACGTCAAACGTTTCGACCTTTCAAATTCCTAACGCTTGCTTGATGGATTGCGGTTCGCCGTGAATTCAGTGTACCGAGGCAATAAGCCTCGGTACGATGAACGCTCCACGCACTCCTTGCGCAGCCATGGCCGCAGTTACAGCATCTGGCCACCCGAAATATCGAAGCAGGTGCCGTTCGCCCAGCCCATGTCGTCGGAGAGGATTGCGGCGACAGCGCTGCCGATATCGTCCGGCAGACCGACCCGGCCGAGCGCGATACCCTGGGCGACGAAAGCGTTGACAGCCTCGTTATCGCGCACCGCGCCGCCGCCAAAATCGGTGGCGATCGCGCCGGGAGCGATGACATTCACCCGGATCCTGCGCTCACCCAGTTCGACGGCCATGAAGCGCGTGAGGACCTCGGTCGCCGCCTTCATTGCCGCATAGACGCTGTAGCCGGGCAGGGTGAATCGGACGAAGCCGGAAGAGACATTGAGGATACGGCCGCCGTCCTGGATCAGCGGCAAAAGCTTCTGGGTGAGGAAGATCGGACCGCGCAGATGTGTCGCCACCAGAGCGTCGAACTGTTCTTCCGTCGTCTCCCCGAAATTGGCGAATACGCCGATGCCGGCGTTGTTGACGAGATAGTCGAACTGCTGGCGGCCAAAGGTGCCGTCCAGCGCCGTGGCCACTGCTTCGGTAAAAAGCGGAAAGCCCGACGTGTCGGTCACATCAAGCGGGATCATGGCGGCCTTGCCGCCCTTTGCTTCGATTTCATTCTTCAACGCATCGGCTTCGGCGGCGCCGGTGCGGTAGGTGCCGATGATGCCGACACCACGGTCGGCGAGGTGGAGCGCCATGGCGCGGCCGAGACCGCGGCTGGCGCCGGTGATGAGAGCGATTCTGTTGGTCATGTTCTGCCTTCGAGAGAGATTGTTCGGCGAACGGCCGCTCACGATGAGCGCCGCCTGCTTCTCAAAGGTAGCGACAAGCCGTCACCCAAACCCGCCTGATCGGATCAACATCTTGCCCAATTGTCTCAACCGGCTTGCTCGATGCCAAAGCTACTGACATAGTCCCGGAATGACCGAAGTCTTCGAACAGCATCTTGAGATCGCCTTGCGCCACGCCAAGCCTGATACGCTGCTCACGCCGATCCCGCGCGTCGAGCTGCTGGTCGGCGATCGCCCGACCGGTGAGACGCCCTGCCTTTATCGGTCGATGGTTTGCTTCATTCTTCAGGGTTCCAAACGCGTCGCCTTCAACGACAGCCTTCTGAGCTACGACAGTTCGCAATATCTGGTGAGCGCCCTCGATCTGCCGCTGATGGGGCAGGTGTTGGACGCCGGCCAGCATCGCCCTTATGTCGCCGTCTCATTGACACTCGATCCCGCCTTGCTGGCAGAACTGGCCGCTGCCATGCCGCCCAAGCGGGAGAGCGACGGCGAGCAGCTCGGTCTGTCGATCAATCCGATGACGGTCGAGCTTCGTGATGCGCTGCTCCGGTTGCTTTCGCTGCTGGACAGGCCCGCCGACATCCCGGTTCTCGCGCCGATGGTTGAGCGGGAATTGTTATATCGTCTCCTGCAAGGCCCGCAGGGGCGCCTTCTCCGCCAGATCGCGCAGCCCGAGGGGCCGCTGACCCGCATCCGCCGCGCCATTGCATGGATCAGGGACAATCACGACCAGCCATTGCGGATTGATGCCGTGTGCGAGGCGAGCGGCATGAGCCGAGCGAGCCTGCACCGGCACTTTTCGGCGATCACCGGCTTCAGCCCGCTGCAATACCAGAAGCAACTTCGCCTGCAGGAGGCCCGCCGGCTGCTGCTCGGAGGCGATTATAACGCCTCGGCCGTCGCCTTCGCGGTCGGCTATGAGAGCGCATCCCAATTCAGCCGCGAATACCTCCGACAGTTCGGCGCGCCGCCCGCCCGCGATATCCGCCAGATGCGCAAACAGATCGATGCCGCATTGACCAACTGAGCGCGCTTGAACGGCGTTCTCCACCAAACTTGGATGCAGGCAATCAATTTCGGCGAAGCCTCTTGACATCGCGCCTCGGCGGGGCGCCGAACAGCCTGGAATATTCGCGGCTGAACTGTTGAACGCTCTCATAGCCTACCCGGATTGCGGCGCTGTTGGCGTCCATGCGGTCGGTCAACATGACATTGCGGGCTGCATAAAGACGCAGGGTCTTTTTGTACTGAAGCGGGCTTGTCCCCTGTCAGGTTTCGAAAATTATGGTGGAAGGTAGAGGTCGCCATTCCGGCAAGCTCTGCAAGCTTCTCGACCCGCAAGGGCCTGGTGTAATTGGCTTTGAGCCACTCCAGCGCACGCACGACGCCGGTCGTCCTGTATCCTCCGGAAGCAGCGGTGATGGCAGCAACCAGCGACGCCCGATATTGTCCTTCTTGCCTGCCAATACAGCATCCTCGATCACGAGGAAGCGTTAACCGAGACGTTCCCGCTCTGGCGAGCAAGGGCATCACGGTCACCGTCGGGACTCCCTTGAACGGTGGATTTCTCGGTGGTCGCAACCGCTATCACTTCAGCGAGAACCTGCCTGCTGGCGTGGTCGAAAAACGTGCGCGCCTCGCCGAAGTCGCGAGGCGTCATGGCATCGACATCCGCACCGCCGCCCTGCAGTTTGCCGCCGCACCCTCGATCGTCTCCGCCACCGGGCCAGGTGGAAGCGAATATCCAGCCGATGAAGGTCAGCATTCCCAAGTCTTTCTGGAATGAACTGCGCGAAAGCAAACTCATCTTGGCGAATGCGCCCGTGCCCGCCTGACCGCAGTTCAACAGTCGCGCCGCGCCAATCGCGCGACGGGATCCGTCGGCGCATTTCTCCGGCAACAAGCCGCACGCGGTGCTTGTCGAATCGCTACCGGCGGCGGCCGCTGGTGCGTGCAGACATCCGAGGGGGCGGCTTCGAAGCCGCAATCGGCTACCGCCGTCTAAGCCTTCGTTGCCGAGACCACCGCCGGAGCGGACCTCAGTTCTGCAAACCCCAGTCCGCGACCTGCCAGCGCATCTGCCCACGGTCGGCGACGACACGGCCGAGCCCTGGGAAGGGCATGTGCGTGGCGGCGATGAGGGCGCCTTCCGAAGCGGCGCGAGGAAAGAACCGGTCGCGCATCGACTTGGCCGCGGCAGGATCCTGCTCGAACAGGAAGAACACATCGGTCGCCCCAGGATGAACGACGGGAAAGATCATATCCGAAACCATGATGAGGCTCTGTCCGCCATCCTCGACCCGCACGCCGATATGGCCGGGTGTATGGCCGGTCAGGTCGACGATCGAGACGCCCGGCACGATTTCTCGCTCTCCGTCAATCGTCTGAAGTCTTGGGTAGAGGCGCACGACCTCGTCGGCCATCTCGAAACTGGTCTGCAGATAATCGGGCGCGCCGCTGCGCTTGGCCGGATCGGTCCAATGGGCGACGTCGCGCCGATCTATATAGAGTTCCGCGTTGGGATAGTTGTTCTTGCCTCCGAGAACCAGCCCGCCCATGTGGTCCTGATGCATATGCGTCACGATTACCGCGTCGATCTGGCCGGGCTGCAAGCCGAGCGCGGCGAGCGCCTGCGGCAATCGGCCGGTTTGCCCGATCGAGCCTGCCGCACCGGCGTCGATGAGGATGCGGCGTTCGCCATCCTCGACGAGATACTGATTAAAGAGGAACCGCACTCCGCTGGCGCGAGCGGTGAACTGTGCGACTGCCGCCTGTTCAACCTCCGCCGCGGTGCGCCCGGGAAAATAATTGTAGGGCATATCCGCATACCCATCCGTCAACGCCGTTACCGTGAAACGACCGATGCGGATCTGCGCGAGCGGCGTAACACTGACCGGCGCTTTACCGGTATCCAGTGTCGCGGCAAGCGCAGACGAGCCTTCAATCATTCCTCCGCCGAGGAGGCTTCCCCCGAGGAGGCCGAGAGGGAGAGCGCTTGCAAAGGCACGACGCGAAAGTTTGGGCATGACGTCCTTCCTGATCATTTGGAATATGGGGAACCGGGCAGCGCCCTTGAACGAAGGTGAAGCTATGACATCCACAAACAGTAGGGTATCCTGCCATTTTGGGAACTTTCCTCCCAGATTGCGGAAGGATTTGGATGGACCGTTTTGACGCGATGACGGTGCTGCTCGCGGTGGTCGACGCTGGCAGCCTTTCTGCCGGGGCGCGGCGACTGCATGCACCGCTTGCCACGGTCAGCCGTAAGGTCGCCGATCTTGAAAGGCATCTCGGCGTGCCCTTGGTGCTGCGCACTCGCCGGGGCCTCTCGCTGACCGAGGAGGGGCGCGCCTTCGTCGCCGCCTCGCGGCGTATCCTTGATGAGCTGGATGCGGCGGAGCGGCAGGCGAGCGGCGACCATGGCGCGCTGCGTGGTGGGCTCCATGTGACCGCACCTGTTGCTTTCGGCGAACGTCATCTGCTGCCAATCGCGCTGGAATTCTTGAAGGAGCAACCCAATATCAATCTGCGCCTGACGCTGGTTGATCGGCAGATCAATCTGGCGGACGAGCAGGTTGACGTGGCTCTTAGAATTGGCCACCTGACGGACAGTGCACTGATCGCAACGCGCGTCGGCAGTGTCCGCCGGGTGATCTGCGCCAGCCCCGACTATCTCGCGCGCCGAGGCGTCCCGCGTCAGCCGGAAGAGCTAGTCGGACATGACGGCATCAGCTTCCAGGGCTTTGCGACCGCGCCCGAATGGCGCTATCGCCGGGACGGTCCAGCCTTCAGCATCGAGCCGCGCCCCAAACTCGCTGTCAACACGACGGAGGCGGCCGTTCAGGCTGCACTCGCAGGAATCGGCATTATCCGCGTCCTATCTTACCAGATTTCCGATCAGCTGCGCTCCGGCGCTCTGCAGGAATTACTGACGGAGTTCGCGCCGGAACCGCTGCCGGTGAACGTTTTGCATGGACCAGCCGATCCCCTGTCGCAGAAGGTGCGCTGCTTCCTCGACTGGATCGTGCCGCGCCTACGCGCGCAGATGGCGTACTAGAGCACCCGTCGCGTCGACGTCGTAGAGAACTGATCGAGCGGCGCAATGCAGCCATACGACCGAAGTCCGCAGCCGGCGGCGTCCTGGCCGTGGAAGCGCCACGCGAGTCAATTCGGCCAGGCCGATCCGCCGGCGCCGAACGAACCGTTCGGACCGCCGCCGGGTTGATCTCGTCCATATCGGTCAGTTGCACGCGTCGCTGGCGATGCCCTGCAGCAGCAAATGGATTATTAAATCGAGCGGCTGTCATATGCCCAATGCATCAGAGCCTGGCGCTGACGCGGCCGGCACCAGCAATCTCCAGGCTCGCAGGCTCGGCGAAGCTGAGCGACATGGCGGCGAATGGCTTTCCAACGGGCGATCTGCCGCTCGTCCTCGCCGGGCATGCGGCGACCTTGGTAATAGCGGCAGTACCACTGGAACCAGCCACGCGGATCGTCAGCGTGTATCCATCCCTTGGCCCGCCAGACGCTGAGCGGTTGGCTGGCGTCGACCCCGAAGCAATTCAGCGACGGATCTTTTCGCAGCGACGACAGACGGGCCTCTGCAAACCAACTTTCCGGGAATTCGCCGCGACAATCCGTCATGTACTTGCCGCCGAACACGCCAAGCGCAAGCATCTCGGCGGGTGTCAGCTCCGGCCGGAAATCGGGATGAAACTTGCTGCCGATTGGTGCAGCGAGAGCGTATCGGTAGCCTTGCTGCATCCGATCATTCACGACGAGCCACCGCACCTTCATCGGGCGCCCTCCGATAGTGGTTTCGAGCGGTTGCGCCGCCAGATCGAGAGGTTCAGTGCCGCTGCAAAACTCACCCACATAAGGTAAGGAACAAGCAACAAGGCAGCCGCCGCATTCGCCGGG
Source organism: Rhizobium sophoriradicis (assembly GCF_025200795.1). Classification (NCBI taxonomy): domain Bacteria; kingdom Pseudomonadati; phylum Pseudomonadota; class Alphaproteobacteria; order Hyphomicrobiales; family Rhizobiaceae; genus Rhizobium; species Rhizobium sophoriradicis. The sequence continues at coordinate 387,667 of NZ_CP104155.1, read as the reverse complement.
TAAAACAGGATGATTGTCGCCAGAATCGCACCCCAAAGCAGCATGATCTCCGCCGCGGCTAGCCCGGGTCGGTGAAGTCCAAAAAAGAGCGGCGACCACGCAGCATTGAGCAGAAGTTGGACTGCATAGACGCCGAGCGGGAGTGCTGCGCCAGTAACGCCTGCCTCTCGCCATAGGAGCCAGCCCGACAATCCGATCGATGCATAAAGAACCGTCCAGACCGGGGCGAACAGCCAATCCGGCGGGCGCCAATCCGGCTTGTCGAGCTGCTTGTACCAGTCGCCTGGCCGGAACATCACACCGGTAGCCGCCGCGGCAAAGCTCGCGACCTGGAAGGCGACCAGCACAAGGAGGGAATGCATGTCCATCCGCCAAAAAATGGAGGGAACCGCCCACGCTGTAAGCGGGTCCCTCCGAACATCCTATCGGTTCTGGCGAGCGGCAAACTCGCCGGAGCCCATTGCAGAAGACAGGGGTATGACCTGCCAGGCCGCCGATAGCCCCACCAGGATGTAAACAATCCGGGCGAGAGCCGAGCCAGCCCCGAAGATGGCGGCCACAAGGTCAAAGCCAAATAGCCCGACCAGACCCCAGTTCAGCCCGCCTACGACTAGGAGGGTGAGCGTGACAATGTTGATGATCTTCATGGTTGTTCTCCAGATCGAGGACGCGGTCAGCCTTCCGGCGGCATGATCACCTTGTCGATGACATGGATGACGCCGTTCGAGGCAGCAATGTCGGCAGAGGTGACGGCGGCGTCATTGACCTTGACTGTGGAGCCATCGACGTCGATGTCGATCATTTTGCCATTGACCGACTTCGCTTCATCGATACCGGCCACGTCCTTAGCCATGACCTTCCCCGCGACCACATGGTAAGTGAGTATCTCGGTGAGCTTTTGCTTGTTCTCCGGCTTCAACAGGCTTTCGACGGTACCGGCCGGCAACTTGGCGAAGGCTTCATCGGTCGGAGCAAAGACCGTGAACGGACCTGCTCCTTTGAGAGTGGTGACCAGGCCTGCCGCTTCGAGCGCGGTCGCCAACGTCTTGAATTTACCTGCCTCCACGGCAGTATTGACAACATCCTTCTCCGCGGCGACTGCGCTGAAGCTGCTGCCGAACACCATCGCTGCAGCGAACAAAAGGCTCTTCATTTTCATGTCATTCTCCTCTCGATGACGGGTGCCCATTGCACCTCACCATTTTCATTTGGAGAACATCGGTTTTATTGCCACTCAAATTTTCGTGAGGACAAACACAATTTTCTTGTGGTGAAAATTGCCGCCGTGTTAGTTTCCCGAAACGAAAAGGAGTTTACGACGTGCTTTCCGACACGCTCTCCAACGAGCTTCAGCGCTACGCGATCGGCCCTCGTATCAAAGCACTGCGCCTGAGAAAGAAGCTGGGGCTGGTGCAACTGGCGGGGCATACAGGGCTCTCGCCTGCGATGCTTTCGAAGATCGAGCGCGGGCAGATGTTTCCTACGTTGCCGACGCTGCTTCGCATCGCCATGGTTTTTGGGGTCGGCCTCGATCACTTCTTCAAAGCCGACAAGGAGGAGCCGCTCATCGCGGTCGTTCGAAAGGAGCAGCGTCTCAAACTTCCAAGCCCGCCGGGCGAAAAGCGCCCTGCCTTTTTCTTCGAAAGCCTGGACTATCCCGCTGCTGACCGCCGCATGGAGGCGTTCTACGCCGAGTTCCCGATCGATTCGCCACCCTCGGAGCCGCATCAACATGGCAGTGCTGAGTTCATCTACGTGCTCAGCGGTCGGCTTGTCGTCAATGTGGACGGCAAGGAGACGGCGCTGGATGCCGGCGACGCCATCTATTTTGACTCAAGCGTTCCGCACAGTTACCGCCGGGAAGGCGAGGGAATTTCCAGCGCTCTTGTTGTGATTTCTCCTTAGGCGGCCGTTGGCTGCGTACTCCCGGAAATCCCATTCATGGGCCGCATTGGGTGGAGGATGTCTGGATCGAGGTCGGGCTAATCAACGGCCGAGATGAGAGAGCATTGCAGCCATCCTCGCAAATGTCCGCGATAGGCAGCAGCGATGATCTACGGGATGCCTCGAGCAGAGCCAGTTCATGCCGCCGTCGGATTGATCACATTCATATCGATCTCCGTGAGCTCCACGCGCCGCTCGAAGGCAATGCCCGCCTCGTCGAAGAGATGGCAGTCGGCAGCATTGATGCCGGTCGCAACCGGCGCATCGGGGCGGATGCCGACGCTGCCGGGTAGCATGGCGCAGAAATTTTCGGCCTCGCCGTTGAGTGAGGCATAGGCGACCGTATTGGCGCCGAGGCGTTCGATGACGGTCGGGGTGACGGTGAAGACGATGTCGCCGCCGTTCAGCTGGATATGCTCCGGCCGGATGCCGAGCGTCAGGGTCTTGCCGGCCATGCCGTCGCGCGGCGTCACCGGCAGAACGGCGGTCTGGCCGAGATAATCGACTTCGACGCCGGCGGCGCTGACGCCCTTGCAGGTGACGGGCAGGAAATTCATCTTCGGATTGCCGATGAAGCCGGCGACGAACTGGTTGGCGGGCTTGTGGTAAAGCTCCAGCGGCGCGCCGGTCTGGGAGATATTGCCGGCGTCGAGCACGACGATGCGGTCGGCCATGGTCATGGCTTCGACCTGGTCGTGCGTCACATAGATCATCGTCGCCTTCAGCTGGCGGTGCAGCTTGGCGAGCTCGATGCGCATGTCGGCGCGCAGCGCCGCGTCGAGATTGGAGAGCGGCTCGTCGAACAGGAAGATCTTCGGTTCGCGCACGATGGCGCGGCCGATCGCGACGCGCTGGCGCTGGCCGCCGGAGAGCATGCCGGGCTTCTGCTGCAGCCGTTGGTCGAGGTGCAGGATGCGCGCGGCGTTTTCCACCTTGGCCTTGAGCTTTGCCTCTTCCATCTTCTCGACGCGCAGCGGGAAGGCGATGTTCTCGAACACCGTCATGTGCGGATAGAGCGCGTAGGACTGGAACACCATGGCGATGCCGCGCTTGACCGGCGGCAGGTCGTTGACCCTGACGCCATTGATGACGATGTCGCCCGCTGTCGTCGCATCAAGGCCGGCGATCATCCGCAGCAGGGTGGATTTGCCGCAGCCGGACGGGCCGACGAAGACGACGAACTCGCCGTTCTTCACCTCGAGCTGCACGCCCTTCAGGACTTCGTAGTCGCCGTAGAATTTCTGAACGTTGTTGAGAAGGAGCTGTCCCAAAAATCTGTCTCCGCCGGCGGTCTTCGTCGCACATTCGATAGTTGGAGGGGCCGCGGCTTATGCCGCGACCCCAGGGAGCTTCAGCGGGGCTTACTTGAAGGCTTCGATTTCGCCGGCAGCTTTCTTGAGCGCGGCTTCCGGTTCGGCCTTGCCTGTCACAACCGACTGGATCATCTCGATCATCGAGTTCTGGAAGCCCTTATAGTCGGTGAAGAGCGGCTCGGGACCACCATAGCTGATGCCCTCGATGAGCGGCTTCCAATAGGGATCCTTGGCGACGAACTCGTCGACCTTTGCCGAGGGACGCAGCGGGGTGAGGCCGGCGCCGCCCTGCAATTCGTACTCCGACTGAACATCCGGCGAGGTGATGAACTTGGCGAACTCGATCGCCTTGTCCTCGACGCCCGAACCCTTGAAGATCGCCAGGCTGTCGGTGATCAGAAGCGTGCCCGGGCCCTTGGCGTTGGGGCCGAGCGGCAGGGTGGTGATACCCCAGCTGATCTGCGTCTTCTTCAGGCGGTCGGCCGCGCCGGAGCCGGCCTGGATCATCGCGACCTTGCCGTCGAGGAAGATGGCGCGGACTTCGTTCTGCTCATAGGCCGTCGGGCCTTCTTCGGAGTAGGGGACGATGTCCTTGTAGGCCTTCAGCGCGGCGAGAACCTCAGGGCTGTCGAGCGTCACCTTGCCGTCGGCATCGATCACACTGCCATTGTTGGTGTAAACCCAATGCATGAACTGGTGCATCGTGTTGTCGAAGGTCTTGGCGACGAGGCCGAAGCCGGGAATGCCGGTCTTTTCCTTGATGGTCTTTGCCATCTCGATTTCTTCGGCCCAGGTCTTCGGCGGCTTCTCGGGATCGAGCCCGGCCTGCTTGAAGAGGTCCTTGTTCCAGTAGAGCGCCTTGGTGGAGAAGGCGATCGGAACGCCCCACTGGTTGCCCTCGAAGGTCACCGTGTCGACGATATGGGGATAATAGGCCTTCTTCTCGTCTTCGGTCATCGGCACGGGGACGATGAGGTCGTTCTGGGCGAACTCCTTCAGCGTGCGCGAGCCGACATAGGCCATCGCGACCGGGGTGCCGGCGGCGGCAAGCGTCGTTGCCTTGTCCTGGCACTGCGCCCAGCCGACGACTTCGGGCGCGATCTTCCAGCCGGCGTTCTTTTCTTCCCATTGCTTGATGTATTTGGTGTGGACCGGGTCGATCGTGTCGCCGCAATAGATCCAGCTGATTTCCTTGTCGGCTGCCTCAGCAGTGACTGCGGTCAGTGCCGTCGAACCGAGCAAGGCGAGGGCCATAAGGCCTGTCTTGATTGTTATACTCACGTCGTGACTCCCATCTTGGTTGTTAGCTGTTCACTCGTTTTTGCTCTTATTGTTTCACCGCACCGGCGGTCAGCCCGCCGACGAGGTAACGCTGAAGGAAGAAGATGACGACCATCGCCGGCGCGATGCCGACAAAGGAAGCCGCCATCAGTTCGTTCCAGATGACCTCCTGCTTGCCGAAGTAAGCAAAGAGCCCCACCGGCAAGGGCATGTATTCGGTCTTCGAGTTGAAGGTCAGCGCGAAGATGAATTGCTGGGCGTAAGCGCCGATGAAGGTGGTGATGGCGACGACGATAATCCCCGGCATCGCAATGGGCAGGATGACGCGGCGAAGCGTGTAGAAGTGGCTGGCGCCATCCATATAGGCGGCTTCGTTGAGTTCCTGCGGGATACGGATCATGTAGGTGCGCAGCAGCCAGATCGCCGACGGAATGAGGAAGGCGACACCCGGCACGATCATGGCGAGATAGGTGTTGAGCACGCCCATGCTGCGCATCAGCCGGAAGAGCGGGATCAACAGCACGGCGCCGGAGAACATGTTCACCGTCAGGAAGGCGCCGAGCAGGATCCCCATGCCCTTGAATTCGAACTTGGCGAAGGCATAGGCGGCCGGGATGACGAGGCAGAGCACGATCAGCGTGACGATGGTCGAGATGAAGAACGAATTGAAGATATAGCGCCCGAAGCCCGGCACGCTGATCCACATCGTCCGGTAGGCTTCGAACGAGCCGTTCTCCGGCCAGAAGCGGTAGGGCGAGGAGAAGAGCTGGCTAAGCGGCTTCAGCGACACCATGAAGCCTTCGAAGAAAGGCGCCAGCACGAAGAACAGGAACAGCGCGATGCCGCAATAGATCAGGACGATCTCCCACCAGCGGTAACGGTCGATCATGGCAGCACTGCTCATGCGCGCTTCTCCGGGTTGAGGTGGCGGGTGACGCGGAAATAGGCGAAGCAGAAGAGCGACAGGAAGATGCAGATCAGCACCGCGCGCGCCGCACCCTCACCGTACTTCTTCGAGCCGATCGCGGTGTGGTAGGTATCGATGATCATCGTCGTCGTTTCGCCGCTCGGGCCGCCCTGCGTCAGGATCCAGATAATATCGAAGGAGTTGAAGGTTGCGATCAAAGACAGCATCGACATGGTGATGATGGCGGGAACCATCAGCGGCAGGGTGATGCGGCGGAAGCGATACCAGCGGCCGGCGCCGTCGGTCCAGGCGGCCTCGTAGAGGTCTTTCGGGATCGACTGGATCGCCGCCAGGAAATAGATCGTCACCAGCGGCACGCCGATCCAGACATCGGTGACGATGGTCGCCCAGAAGGCGGTGTTGCCATAGGCAAGGAAGGCGACCGGACCGTCGACCAGGCCGAAACGCTGCAACAGGCCCGAGATCATCCCGAACTGGCCGTTATACATCCAGCCCCACATGAAGATGCCGATCGCCATCGGCACGATCCATGGCGGCATGGTCAGCAGCCGGAACAGCGAGCGGCCGGGCACGGCGGCGTTCAGCATGCAGGCGCCGAAGGTGCCGATCACCATTTTCAGGGCGACCGAGAAGAAGGTCCAGATGAAGGTGCGGAGGATGACCTCGGCAAATGTGGCGTTGAAGATCTTCTCGTAATTGACCCAGCCGACCCAATTGGTGGTCTTTCGCAGCGACGCGTCGGTGAAGGAGAGAATGAACGTATCGACGAGGGGATAGGCGACGATGGCGAGAACATAGAGAACGGCCGGAAGGAGGAGGATCCAGGCGAAGATGAAGGCGCTTCTTTGGACACTCATCTTGCCGCCGTCCTCAAGCCGCTCTGGCGTGAAGGGCTTCGTCGAAGCGGTCCCAGATGGGACGCAGGTCGACGACCGATTTCTTCATCCTCGCTTCGTCCATCGCCAGCGCCAAGATGCCGGCTTCGAGCGCGTTCAGCGTGGACACGGGCAGCTCGAGCCCGGTGCGCACGCTTTCCAAGAGGTCGCTTGCCATCTGCTCGTCGGCGCCGTAATGCTGCGAGAGCTCGGTGGCGGCATATGTGTTTTCGACGATCTTGTTGCCGGTCAACTGCTCGTGCACGTCGAGATAGCCGCGGACGAAATCGCCTTCGGCCATGCCGCGCGAGCCCATGATGGCGAAGCGGCGGAACTGGTCGGGCACGTTGAGATTGGTGTGGAAGTTCATGCCGACGCCATTTTCATATTCGACGATCGCCACCTGGTAATCGATGATATCGGCATCGCTGTCGAAGACCTTGTCCGATCCCATCCAGCCGCTCGGCTTGCGATGGAAAAGCTCGAGGTCGTTGATGCCTTCGCGGGCCGGGTCATTGGCCGGAATGAAGCTCTTGCGGCCGCCGAAACTGGCGACCCGCTCCGGCCTTGCGCCGACGACACCATTATAAAGGTCGAGGTCGTGGCAGCATTTTTCCAGCATGAAGCTGCCGGAATAGCGCTCATAGCGGCGCCAGTCGCGCATGAAGAAGGCGCCGTGATAGGGCTCGATATGTTCGGAAGCCTCGATCGAGACGATCTGGCCGAGCTTGCCCTCGGCCTGGATGGCGCGCAGGTCCTTATAAAGCGGGGAATAACGCAGCACCAGGCCGACCATCAACCGCTCATGGCCGAACTTCGCCATCAGATGGGCAAGCTCGATGCTTTCGGCGATTGTCGTGACGATCGGCTTTTCGCAGAAGACCTTGAGGCCGGCTTGAAGCCCGAGCCTGATATGATCGAGATGCATATGATTGGGAGAGCCGATCATCAGCAGATCGAGCTTTTCGGAGGCAATGAGCTCTTCCGGCGAAGCATAGGCCTTGCCGGCCGAAATGCCCTTTTCCGTCAAACCGGGAAGGCCGGCGGGATCCGGATCAACATAGCCGACGATGTCGAAGCTGCTATCGATCGCTTTGAAGACATAGCCGAGATAGCCGAGCCGGAATCCGAGCCCGATGATTCCCACTTTCATGCCGATCAGGTTCCCGATTAAGTAATTTATTTTCTTTAAGTTGGGACAAAAATCCGGAGGCGTCAATAGAAAACGGGCATCACGCCGCGAGCATGAAATTGATTTTCATAATCGGCAGCCGGCTTTCGATCAGCGCGGTCAACGGCAGGGATGCGGAGGCGCCGAATGGGAACAGGTGCATCGTAGGAGCCCAGGCGCAGAAGAAAGGGCATGATTGCAACTGACGGCAATTGTGCCGGCAAGCTCACGCGAAACTCGCGAAATGTTGAAACGAGCCGGGAGCTTACCTGTGTAGGATGCTGTGAGAACCCGCGTCCAGGAGGAGCCATCATGACCCGCATGACAGCCAAGGATTTCCCACAGGAACTGCTCGAACTCTACGATTATTACGCGCACGGGAAGATCACCAAGCGCGAGTTTCTCGACCGGGCCGGCAAATTCGCCGTCGGCGGCGTGACCGCGGCCGCTATTCTGGCGTCGCTGAGCCCGAATTATGCGCTGGCGACCCAGGTCGAAGCGACCGATCCGGATATATCAGCCGAATACATCACCTATCCCTCGCCGAAAGGAAACGGCGATGTCCGCGGCTATCTCGTCCGCCCCAAAAACGCCACCGGCAAAGTCGCCGCCGTGGTGGTCGTGCACGAGAACCGGGGCCTGAACCCCTATATCGAGGATGTGGCGCGGCGGGTGGCGAAGGCCGGCTTCATTGCGCTGGCGCCCGACGGCCTCACCTCGGTCGGCGGCTACCCCGGCAATGACGAAAAGGGGCGCGAGCTTCAGCAGAAGGTCGATCCGGAAAAGCTGATGAACGACTTCTTCGCGGCGGTCGAGTTTCTGATGAAGAATGATCTCACCACCGGCAAGGTCGGCATCGTCGGTTTCTGCTATGGCGGCGGTGTCGCCAACGCTGCGGCGGTCGCCTATCCCGAGCTTGCCGCCGCCGTGCCGTTCTACGGCAGGCAGCCGCGCGCCGAGGACGTGCCGAAGATCAAGGCGCCGCTGCTTCTTCACTATGCCGGGCTGGACAAGGGCATCAACGAAGGCTGGCCGGCCTATGAAGCGGCGCTGAAATCAGCCGGAAAAACCTACGAGGCCCATATCTACCCCGACGTCAATCACGGCTTCCACAATGATACCACGCCGCGCTACGACGAAGCGGCCGCCAAGCTCGCCTGGCAGCGAACGGTCGACTGGTTCACCAAATACCTTGCCTGATAAAACAGCGATCTGACGCGGCGGGGAGAAGACATCCCCGCCGGGCTGCACCAGCCCGGCAAAATGTCGCGTCCAGCTACTGCGGGCGGTCGACCTTGCGCCGTCCCCGGCTGACCATCATTCCGCCGATGATGAGAAGAATTCCGCCGGCATTCGCCCAGAAGGACCCGGGCACGGCGCTGATATAATCGAACATCACCCCCGTCACCATTTGCCCGCCGATGATCAGCAGAGCCGAATTGACGGCGCCGATCCGCGCAATCGCCCAGCTGCCGGCCGCCACGAAGACAACGCCGAGCGGACCGCCGAGATAGGCATACCAGGGCGCCTCGGCAGCACCGGCAGGAAGCAGGCCACCGACGAAGAGCCCAAGCCCGGTGAGGACGGCAAAGCCGACGGCGTGATTCCAGAAGGAAGCGATCAGCGGCGTCGTCGAGATGCTCAATCGTCCATTGAGCTGACGGCTGAGGCCGACGAGCACGCCGCCGAGGCAAGCAAGCAGAATGAAGAGCGTCACGCCGCACCTCGCCCGAACAAGATGATCAGTGCCGCCCCCGCAACGACGAGGCCGAGCGCAGCAATGTCGCGTCTATCGGGATGGCGCTTGGGCAGGCCGAACAGTCCCCAGCTGTCGGCCGCGACGCTGAAGACGACCTGGCCTGCGAGCCCGAGCGCCAGGGTGCCGGACAGCCCGAGAGGCGAGTTGACCGTCATCGAAGTCAGCATGACGGTTGCCGCGCCGGAAATGCCGCCGAAATAGGCCCATATAGGCGCGCGCAGGCTCTGTTGCAGCTTTGGCCTGCGCCGCCGGTGGACCAGCAGGAGAAGAATGACGGCGGCGACGATGCCGGTGCCGTGCGCGGTCCAGGAGGAAAACAGCGGATTGCCATAGCGTGCCAGCTCGCCGTTGAGGTGCACCATGAAGGTGAGGAGCCCGCCCGTGGCGAAAGCGCCGGCAAAATAGATCGGATGCGGAGTTCGGGCGGCGTCGATGGTCATGGGAGATCCCGTCAGCGAATCGATTACGGCGGATGTTTTCAGATTGCCACTAAGGCCATTCATCGGCATCGTCAGCAAGACGATTGCCACCACCTGCCTGTTGGCCCCCGCGGCGCACCTGTTCGATTGATGGCAGCAGGCGTTCTCACGCATCTTCCCAGCGGAGAGTAGGTGTCGTCACAGCCTTGCAGGCATGGAGGACGCGATGCTGCTTAAGGGCAAACGGACATTCGTGGTGCGGGATGCGGGAGGCTTCGTCGCGCATGTCAACATGCCGGGATGGTTAAAGCCGAAACCGAGCGATCACGGCCATGGCCCTCTCGCCATGGTCGTCGAATCCATCCTTGCCCCCGGCCGCCTGATCGCCATGCATGAGCATCGCGACGACGAGATCGTCTCCTGGGTCCCCGATGGCGTCATGCGTCAAGACGACAAGGCCACCGGCCGGCTGGTGGTCGACGGCGATCATCTGATGGTGATGAATGCCGGAACAGGCTTCTGGCACTCCGAGGAGACGCTGGTCACCGACCCGCCGCTGCGCATGCTGCAGATCCTCGTTCGTCCCCGCGCCGCCGATCTTTCGCCGAACATTCAATACGGCCCGATCCCCGCGGCCACGGCAAATGTGTGGCGACATCTGGTCGGCCCGGAAGGAGAGGGCGCCGCCTTTTATGTCCGTAGCGCCGTCGACATCTTCGACATCCGGTTGGACGCGGGCGCACGGGTGGAATTCCCGGGGAGGCAAGGGCGGGATCTCTACTTCTACGTCTTCAGCGGCGCCGTCATCGCCGACGGACAGAGCTTTACCGAAGGCGAGCAGGGGCTTCGTTTGTCCGACGGGAAGATCGAAGCAGAGGCGAAGAGCGCAAGCATCCTGGTCGCCTTTCTGCTCGACCCGAACGCGCCGATCGCCAGGCAGGGGACCGTCGGCGACCACAGGAAGATACCGCCGGCCATCTTCATTCGCGCATTTCTGAAATGGCGGAGATTTCGCCAGCTATGGCGGCGTTCTTCATAGCTGCGCCCTTGTTCAATGATTACCGCAAGTCGCTTCCGCTTTCGCCAATTGTGCGGTAGCCTGTAGTTTCGTTCACATCGAGCGAAGATTTTCGCTGCGCCCCAGAGACGCCGAGGCGGACGACGTTGCGACCGTCCAGAGTTTCGCAACAGTTTCCGTCAGCCGTGATACGGCTAAAAATGCGATGTAAGCGGAACAAGCATGCCTGCAATTGGGTTTCGAACCTTAGCGTTCAAAAGGAGGAGCATTATGCCCACGGTTGCTGCGACACCCATCACGCCGCCCGACCAGCACGTCGTCACCGCACGCGAGGCCATTGAACCGCTGTATGAGAAGCTCGAACTTCAAACGGAATCGCTCGTTCTCTCAGCAGCGCTGGAGGCCGGATGGTCCCCTGATGAGGCAACGAAGGCACTGGCTGCGCTGAGGCTGCAGGACGCGCTTTCCACTCTGGACGAACAATCTGGCCAGTAAGCTCGTTAGGAGTGGCGGCTCCGGTCATGGCGGCAGATCTACCTGTCTCTGCTTCTGAGGTCCCGCAATATCAGGCGGGACGGAAGTATTTTTTGCGGCCTGAGCGCGCCACCCGCTTTTGAGCGATCTCTCGCGGAAAGCTCAGGATTTGTGAAGCAACGCCCCCGATTATGCGGAAACCTCAGGTTTCCGATGTCTCAACCAGCAGATTCGAGCCGAGCGCCTGCAGGAAACTCCCAGCATCAAAAATGGCAGCCGGTGGCTTTGCACCGGTGTCGCGGATGTCGCCCGACAGGATGCGCTGGACCGCTTCGCAGATGATCGGCGCCGTGACCGCATAGATGTCCTGTCCCTGGGCGAGAAGCCGGCGACGCAGGTCGCCTTGCGTGATGATCACTTCGACGGCGAAGCGCTGCGCCGAACGCCCGGTTTCATCGATGGCCTGGGGCGGGGGCGTTGACGGATCGCGAACATCCCGCAGGGCTGTCGTGCTGAGAAAGGTGTGCAGCTCCCTGATGCGGACGTGGCGGGCGATGAGCGGTACTTCCGAAAATGGCAGCTCGACGAATGTTTGCCGGCCGAATGGCGCCGGCAAAACGGCCGCCTTCTCCGCCGGTGGCTGTTGGACGGGCCGAAGCTCTCCGCCGCTGACGGCGAGGCGCTGTGTCCTGTTCTTCTCGCCGGTTACGCGCGTGCCTTTCGTGGGCAGCCAGCTGTCGAGCGCGACCCGGATTTCGACAGTGTCTGCATCCTGCCATTCGTCCATCAGGGCTGCCACCAGCAGATCGGCAAGACCGCCGTAAAATCCCATGGCCGGGATGAGGGCTACGCCTGCTTTTCCGGCCGCAGCCCCATGCCGGTCGAACGTGGCCTGAACACTCGGCTGTTCAGCCGTTATATCGAGATAGTGGATGCCGGCGCGCAACGCGGCACGCACGACCGCGTCAGCCGTCTCGATGAACGGGCCGGCGCAGTTGATCACCGCCGCCGCTTCGGCGAGTGCCCTGTCGAGCGCCGCGTCATCCTCTATGGCTGCTTCGCGGCATTCGACGCCACGTTCCGGAAAACCCGCTTCCGCCAATCGCCCGGCAGTCCGACCGATCGCAATCGGTTTCAACCCGCGCCGCATCAGTTCGGTGACGACAAACCGGCCGGTATGGCCGTTCGCGCCGAAAACCGCGACGGCGGCCTGGGGTGTTCTGATGATGGCGGCTTGATGCATGGTCATTGTTCTCTCCTGCGCTACAGATCTGTCTGTTGCTTACAAAACAATACAGCTCTGTAGCGTGTCAACCAGTTTTCTGCTAGTGTGGCTGAATTGGAGATAAGCGAATGACGAAAAGCACAGCGAACGCACCTGCCCCAGCCGTGAACGAGGTCCGGGACAGAATTCTCGAGACGGCATCGGAACTCTTCTACCGGCGCGGCGTCCGCGCCGTCGGCGTCGATTTGGTGGTGGAAAAATCTGGGGTCGCCAAAACTAGTCTCTACCGCCATTTCGGCACAAAGGACGATTTGATTGCCGCCTTTCTCAAGCGCGAGGACCTGGATTTCTGGAGCACCTGGGACCGAGTAACCGAGCGGCATGCGGATGACGCTTTGGCCGAACTCGACGCCCATTTCGAATGGATCGGCGAAAGGGTCGGACGGGACAATTACCGAGGCTGCCCGCAGATCAACACCGCTGCCGAATTTCCGGAAGCCGGTCACCCCGCCCGCAAGGTCGCCGAGGCCCATATGCGCGAAATGCGGCGGCGCCTTAAGGCCATCGCCGGGAGACTGGCGGTTGCTGCGCCCGACCGGCTTGCCGGGCAACTCGCGGTGCTGATCAACGGCGCATTTGTCAGCATGCAGGTCTTCGAACCCGGCGAGGCGACGGGTTTGCTCCGCGATGCCGCTCACGCCCTGATCGCCGCCGGCCGCAATTGATTCCCCAGAGAGATGGTTTGACGCTCAGCCTCTTTAGGGACGAACAAATATTTTTCTCAAAAGGTCTGCGACGTTAACCAATCGGCGAACACCTTTGACAGCCGCCGCTGGCTGCCGGCTTTTGGATAGGCGAGGTAATGGCCGATGTAGCGGTTGTCGCGGCTGTTGCTGAACGGGCGGACCAGACGCCCGCTGTCCAGCTCGCGCCTTGCCAGAGTGTTGGACTCTAACGCCACCCCCAGCCCGTTCGCCGCGGCGTCGACTGCCAGAAAGCTTCTATCGAAGCTCATGGCGGGCAGCGGCGGGGGGCCGAGATTGTTGAGTTCGAACCAGTCGATCCACTGAATCCTTTTCAGGTCGCTGCGGATGAGGGGAAGACGCGCCAGGTCGCGCGGGTTTTTCAGTCGTTCAGCCATCTTTGGAGAACACAGCGGAGAAATGATCTCTTCTCCAAGCGGCACGACGATCAAATCTTCTCTGTTCGATGGTTCGCCGTAAACGATGTCGACATCGAAGAGGCCGTCCACGAAACGCGCGTAGTTTGTGCTTGCCGCCACCCGGACCTCAACCCCCTCGTTTTTGCCCAGGAAGTCTGGAAGACGTGCCGAGAGCACCTGCGCTGCGTAGCTCGGCGCGCAGTGAACCCGCAGCAGGTGGGTCTTGTTGGATGAAATCATCTCAACACCGCGACGAAGCTCTTCAAAGGCGTTGGAGGCATGGGAGAGGAGCGTCTGCCCCGCCAGAGTCAAGGTGACCTTTCGCGTGCTTCGCTCGAAGAGCGAGATGCCAAGGTCACGCTCGAGCTTTGCAATGGCGTGACTTACGGCGCTGGGCGACAGGTGCAGCTCCTCGGCTGCAGCGCGGAAAGACGCCAGCCTCGCTGCGGCTTCAAAGATGCGGACCGCAGAAAGTGAGGCCATCTGTAACATCGGATTAGTGAACCAGATTCACCCACCGTTGTAAACTTCGCGTTTGTCGAACGGCGTCAACTCGATCAGTTTCGATCCCGCAAGCCAACTGACTTGTCGAAGATTTGCCAGATGCTCGGGACGCATCGGGAGGAGATCACATGCTACTGAATGGGAAGACCGCGGTCATTTCGGGCGCGGCGAGCAGGCGCGGCATCGGCCGTGCAACGGCGCAGCTTTTCGCCGAGCATGGCGCCCGCGTCGCCGTCCTCGATATCGATGCCGACGCCGCTGAGGACGCCGCCGCGGCGCTGCCGAGCGTCAAGTCCGGCAACCATGTCGGCCTGCGCTGCGACGTCGCCGACAAGGCGTCCTGCGCCGATGCCGCATCCAAGGTGATCGCTTCGTTCGGTTCGGTAAATGCGCTCATCAACAATGCCGGCATCACTCAGCCGGTCGGCACGCTCGATATCACCGAAGCCGACTGGCAGCGGATCGTGGCGGTCAACATGACCGGCGTACTCTTCCTAAGCCAAGCCTTCATCCCCTACATGCGCGAGAATGGTGGCGGATCGATTGCCTGCATGTCCTCTGTCTCGGCACAGCGTGGCGGCGGCATCTTCGGCGGGCCACATTACTCCGCAGCCAAGGCAGGTGTGCTCGGCCTCGCCAAAGCGATGGCTCGCGAATTCGGTCCAGCCGGCATTCGCGTCAACTCCGTCACGCCCGGCCTCATCCAGACAGATATCACCGGTGGCAAGCTCACCGATGAGATGCGCGCCGACATCATCAAGGGCATCCCTCTGAGCCGGCTCGGAGAGGCCGCCGACGTCGCGAATATCTACCTGTTCCTCGCCTCGGATCTGTCGGCCTACGTAACCGGCGCGGTCATCGACGTCAACGGCGGCATGCTGATCCACTGAGGTCCATCTGGAGAGACACCGACATGAGCCAGATCGGCCACAATATCAGCCTGACAGAGCGCGCCCGGCGCATCCGCCGTCACGCACTGCGCATGGGGGAAGTGCAGGGGCAGGGTTACATCGCCCAGGCGCTCGGCGTCGCCGACGTCCTTGCCGTATCCTACTTCCACGCCACGAACTACCGGCCGGAAGATCCGGAATGGGAAGGCCGCGACAGGTTCCTGTTGTCGATCGGCCACTATGCGATCGCGCTTTACGCAGCTCTGATCGAAGCCAAGATCATTCCCGAGGACGAGTTGGAGACCTACGGCACGGATGACAGCCGGCTGCCGATGTCCGGCATGGCCGCCTACACGCCTGGCATGGAAATCACCGGCGGATCGCTCGGACACGGACTTGGGATCGCGGTCGGCATGGCCTTGGCGCTGAAGCGGAAGAAGTCCTCTTCCTTTGTTTATAATCTGTTTTCCGACGGCGAACTCGATGAAGGTTCGACCTGGGAGGCCGCGATGTCGGGGGGCTCCTACAAGCTCGACAACCTGATCGGCATCGTCGACGTCAATCAGATGCAGGCCGACGGCCCCTCGATCGGCGTGCTCAATTTCGAACCGCTTGGCCCCAAATTCGAAGCCTTCGGCTGGTTCGTCCAGCGGGTCGACGGCAACGATATCGATGCGCTCGTAAAGGCGTTCGACGCCGCTCGTCACCACGCCGAGCCCAAGCCTCGCATCATCATATGCGACACGAAGATGGCGAAGGGGGTGCCCTTCCTCGAGGCGCGCGATCGAAACCACTTCCTGCGCGTCGAACCCCACGAATGGGCCGAGGCCCTCAGGATCATCGATGCGGGAGTGGAAGCATGAGGCGCTCGAAGTACATCCGGCCTGCCCATCTTGAAAGCGGCATTGACAAGCCCCGCCTGACGACGTCGGCGATGATCGCATCGATCGCCGGTCCCGATCAGCGGACCAGACCGGCACCCTTCGGCAACGCGCTTGCCGCCCTGGCGCGGAAGGATGAGCGTATTGTCGGCATGTCCGCCGACCTTGCGAAATACACCGACCTTCATGTGTTCCGTGCTGCCCATCCCGACCGCTTCTACCAGATGGGGATGGCGGAACAGCTGCTGATGATGTCGGCGGCGGGCATGGCGCGCGAAGGCTTTCAGCCTTGGGTGACGACATATGCCGTCTTCGCCTCCCGGCGGGCCTACGACTTCATCTGCCTGGCAATTGCCGAGGAGATGCTTGATGTGAAGATCGTCTGCGCCCTTCCGGGCCTGACGACGGGATATGGGCCGAGCCACCAGGCCACGGAAGATCTCGCAATGTTCCGCGGCATGCCGAACCTGACGATCGTCGATCCGTGCGACGCGAGCGAGATCGAGCAAGCGGTTCCGGCGATCGCCGCCCATAAAGGGCCGGTCTACATGCGCCTGCTACGCGGCAACGTTCCGCTGGTTCTGGAGGAATACGGCTACAAATTCGAACTCGGCAAGGCCAAGCTCCTTCGTGATGGCAAGGACACTCTCATCATCTCGTCGGGCCTGATGACGATGCGCGCGCTCGAGGCTGCCAAACAGCTTCGAAACGACGGAGTCGACGCTGCCGTCCTGCACGTCCCGACCATAAAGCCGCTCGATGAGGCGACGATCGTCGCCGAGTGCCGCAAAGGTGGGCGGCTGGTGGTCGTGGCGGAGAACCACACTCTCATTGGCGGCCTTGGAGAGGCAGTCGCCGGCACGCTGTTGCGTGCCGGCGTCGCACCGCCGGCCTTCCGCCAGATCGGCCTACCCGACCAGTTCCTGGAGGCGGGCGCCTTGCCAACGCTCCATGACCAATACGGCCTGTCGACCCTCAAGGTGACGGAGGCGGTCAAGGCCTGGCTCTCGACCTGACGACGTTGGCCGGTTGAGGAGACGCCGGCCGTTTAAACAAGCTTGTGATGGAGGATGAAATGAGCTTGCAGATGAACAGAAGATTTTTCCTGGCGACCGCCACTGCTGCGCTTGCGGCCCCGGCAATCGTGCTTTCAAGCCGATCCGCCAGCGCTGCCGCCACGACCCTGACGCTCGGCCATGGCGCCGCTCCCGGCAATCCCAGAACCGTGGCCGCGGATAAGTTCGCGGAACTCGTCAAAGAGAAGACCGAAGGTCGTATCCAGATCAACGTCGCAGGCGCCGAGACGCTTGGCAGCGACTCCGCGATGCTCACCAGTCTCAGGACAGGCGCGCTGGATTTCACGGCCAACAGCCAGGGCGCCACATCCGCGATCGTACCGGAGCTCAGCGCGCTCGGCCTACCCTTCCTGTTTGAAAACACCGACAAGGCGATGGCCGTGCTCAATGGCCCGGTCGGGACCGAACTCAATAAGCGGTTCGAGGCGGTGGGCGTCGTTCCCCTGGACTGGTGGGACAACGGCATCCGCCACCTGACGAACTCGAAGCGCAAAGTGACTTCGCCTGCCGACCTGGCGGGCATGAAAATCAGGACGCCGGCCGATCCCATGACGATTGACATTTTCCAGGCGCTTGGAGCGGGCACCGAACAGATCGCCTTCGGCGAGCTCTACATCGCCCTGCAGCAGGGCGTCGTGGACGGGCAGGAGAATCCACTCGCCAATATCGAGAGTTCGAAGCTTCACGAGGTCAACAAGTATATCAGCCTGACGGCTCACAAATGGGAATCCACTCCGTTCCTGATGTCGAAGATCGCGCAGGCCCGCTTGGGGTCTGATTTAGAGGCGGTCAAGGCCGCGGCAAAGGAGGCGGGTGCTCTGCAGCGGAAGCTCTCGAGCGAGAAGGCCGCTGAAGTGCTCGAGAACTTCAAGAAGAACTCCGCCGTCGAGGTGGTGGACGTCGACCACGACGCTTTCGTCAAGGCAACCGCGTCCGTCGCGGACACCTGGAAGAAGAAGCCTTTCGGCGATTTTGTCACCCAGGTGGAAGCGGCTGCGAGGGGCTGAGGCTCCTCTCACGATCCGGAGGCCCCATGAGCAGGTTTTATTCAGCCGTCGATCTGGTCGCCGGTATCATCGTCTTATTCGCCCGTTTGGTCATCATCGTCAGCGGCATCGCGCTGACGGTGGTCACCACGGCGAACGTCGTGGCTCGATACGTTTCGGCGAGCGGGGGACTGTCGTTCGCCCAGGAGCTGCCGATGCTGATGTTTCCATGGTTCATCATCGCCGGAATCATCATTGCGGCCCATGCGGGCGGGCATATGGCCGTCGAATGGCTCTACGAAAAGCTCGACGGCAGTGCTCGAACGACGGCGCTGATCGTGGCGAACGCGATCAGCGTCGCCGCATTTCTGGTGCTGGCATATCAGGCGACCGTGGTGGCCGAGATCGCCGGGGCAGAACACAGCCCCGTTCTGCAGCTTCCGAACAGCATCGGCTATTACTCGCTGTCGATCGGCGCGGTGCTGGTGTCCATCGTCACCATCGCCGCGACCGTCCGCGTTCTTCGCTTGGGCTGGGATCACCGCCTCGAGATCAAGCCCGAGGAGATCGCGCTATGACACTCGTCATGATTATTTCCTTCTGCATCCTCATGGTCCTCGCCGTCCCCGTCGGCTATGGGCTGATCATTGCAGCGGGACTTGGAGTCCTGTTCAACGGTTACGTTCCGCTCTCTGTCGTCGCCCAGCAGGTCTACGACCAGACCCAGTCTTTCCCGATGCTTGCGCTCCCGTTCTTCATGCTTGCCGGCACGCTGATGCTTGGCGGTGAACTGGGGCGTCAGCTGCTGGAACTCGCCTCTCGCGCGATGCAGCGGTGGCGGGGCGGACCGCTTTCGACCACGGTCGTATCCTCGGTCGTGTTCGGCGGTGTATCCGGTTCGGCCGTGGCGAATGCGAGTGCGCTCGGCTCCGTCCTCATCCCCTGGCAGAAGAAGCATGGGTACCCGCCGGCGCTCTGCGCCGCCAACAACGCGACCTCCGCTGTCATCGACGTTCTCATCCCGCCTTCGATCCCGATGATCCTCTACGCTTTGATCAGCGGCGTCAGCGTTGGCGACCTGTTCATCTCCGGCATTGTTCCGGGGCTGATCATGGCGGCGAGCTTCGTGTTCGTCTGCTGGTACGTGTCAGTAAGGCGAGGGTATGCCATTGAGGCCGTGAAGGTCCGCAAGCGCGAGCTGGCGCGGCTGGCAGTGCAAAGTTTCCCGGCAATCCTGCTGCCGATCCTGATCATCGTCTGTCTGCGTTCCGGCCTGGCGACGCCGACAGAGGTCTCGGTGCTGTCGGTCGTTTACTCGCTGCTGCTCAGCATCCTCTTCTACCGTGACCTGACCTGGAAACGCTTCTGCGAAAACATGGTGGAGGCGGGCGTCGCGACGGGCGTCGTCATGCTCGTGATCATGGGCAGCGCGGCGGTCGGCTGGGTGCTGACATTCGATCAGGCTCCGCAGCACATGGCCGAATGGGTCTCGACGCACATTTCCAGCCCGATCGTCATCATTCTCATGATGAACCTGATCATGCTGGTAGTCGGCATGCCGCTCGACATGCCGCCGGCAATCCTCCTGCTCGGACCGATCTTCGTTCCTCTGGCCGATTCCATCGGTCTTGACCGGGTCCAGCTTGGCCTGATGATGGTGATCAACCTCGGGATCGGGCTCTACACGCCGCCGATCGGCACGACCCTGTTCATCTCGTCGTCGATCGCAAAGGCGCCGCTTGGCACCACGACCAACGAGCTCTGGCCGTTTTTCGGCATGGCCATGCTCCTCCTCCTGGCGGTCAGCTTCGTGCCGGCGCTGACGATCTACTGAGGAGCGTCCGATGAGCGAAACGTCCAAGAACGTCATCACCGTCCGAGGACTTACAAAGTCCTACGGTGCGACCCCGGTCCTCAAAGGCGTCGACTTCTCCGTTGCGCGAGGGGAGGTTCATGCGTTGCTTGGCGGCAACGGGGCCGGCAAGTCGACGATGATCAAGATCATCACGGGCGCGGCCGCGCGCAACGAGGGAGAGATCCGCTTCTTCGACAGCGAGGGCAGCGAACGGAGCGAGGCCGAAGGCAGGGCGAAGGTCGCGGTCGTGCACCAGGAACTTGCGCTCCTGCCGCATTTGACCGTCGCCGAAAACATTGCCCTGCCGCATCAAAGGAGAGGTGCGGGCTTGTTTCGGCGTGCGGCCGCAGCGGGACAGGCCTACGATGCGCTGAGGATGATCGACCAGGATTTCGCCGGCAAGTCTCTATACCGGCTGGTGGGCAGCCTGAGCCTCCACGAAGGTCAGATGGTCGAAATTGCCCGGGCTCTATCTTCGGGTGCGGAATTAATCCTCCTCGACGAGCCGACTGCCAATCTCACAACTCTTGAGACGGAAAGGCTGTTTGCGGTCCTGAGGCGGCTGACCCGGGATACCGGTCTGTCGGTCGTGTTCGTCTCGCACCGAATGAAGGAGATCAGGCAGATCGCCAATGTCTGCACGATCATCCGCGACGGCCGCACAGTGGTCGACCGCCAGCCGATGGAAGAGCTGACGGACGCCGGCATCATCGAAAGGATGGGGCAGGTGGCAGCCTCTCATGCACCGCAACGGGCGCCGCGGCCCGACTACCGGTCGGACGCCTCCGCTGCGACGGACACTATTGCCATCGAGGAGGCAGGTTTCAGACTGGAACTGCTGCCGGGCACCGTGCTCGGCGTGGCCGGCGCACCGGCTGGACCGGCGGCACTGATCGAAGCGCTGACAGGCGCCGCCCGGAAGAAGCGATGGACGGTTGCGCGTGCGGGATGGCCGGACCAGCTCCGATCGCCGCGCAAAGCCGCCCGCCTGGGAGCGGGATATGTGACCGGCGATCGGGCACACAAGGGCGTCCTCCACAGTCTTCCGATCATCGATAACGTGATGGCGTCTCGCCGTGTGACCAGAGGCGCGCTCCTCGCCGGCGGCTCTGAAGGGGGCGAATGCCTCGATCTGCTGAAGGCCTTGAAGGTGAAGGCCGGTTCCGTCTGGGATCTGCCGAGCACGCTGAGCGGTGGCACCCAGCAGAAGCTGCTGCTTGCCCGCTGGCTGGGCGTGCCCTCCCGGCTGCTGGTCCTCGAGGAGCCGACCAGAGGCGTCGATATCGGAACCAAGCGTGAGATCTATCAACTCATCAGACAGATGGCCGCGTCCGGGACAGTGATCATCTGGTGGTCCACCGAAAATGTCGAACTGCTGGAAGTCTGCGACCGCGTCATTGCCTTCGACACCGAGGGACGGTGTGCCGGCGTGCTGGACCGCGATGACTTCAGTGAAGAGAAACTTGTTACCTTGACTGGAATGGCCGCATGACTGGGACCAGGGCACACATCGCGCCGACTAAGGCGCCGGCAAAACAAATCAGACAGAGAGAAAGCCTTTTTAGCGCCTACAGGACCGAGATTGCGATCGCTCTGGCCATCGTGCTGCTGGCCCTTGCGGTCGGCTCGCAGGTTCCCCAGGCGCTCACCTGGGGCAACTTCGCCAATATCACGCAGGCCGGTGCGCCTCTTATCATCATGTCGCTGGGCGTCCTGCTCGTCGTTATCACC
Source organism: Rhizobium sophoriradicis (assembly GCF_025200795.1). Lineage (NCBI taxonomy): Bacteria > Pseudomonadati > Pseudomonadota > Alphaproteobacteria > Hyphomicrobiales > Rhizobiaceae > Rhizobium > Rhizobium sophoriradicis. The sequence goes on along the minus strand of NZ_CP104155.1, from coordinate 366,175 downwards.
GGCGGTATCGACCTATCCGTCGGCTCGGTCTTCTCCTTGACCGGCATGGTGACCGCGCAGGCGATGGCAAATGGATTTGGCGGAATCTCGGCAAGCCTGATCGGTCTCGTCGTCGGACTTGTTTTCGGATCGATCAACGGCTTCCTCGTCACGATCGCCGGCCTGGCGCCGTTCGTCGTAACCCTCATCACCTTTGCCGTTGCCGGCTCGCTCGCTTTCATCGTTACCAACGGGCGCTCGATGCCGATTGGCGATCCGGACTTCTGGCTCCTCAACAGCGGCAGCCTGATACCGGGCGTTCCAAATTACATCCTCTTCTGCGTGATCCTCCTGATCGCGATCGAGCTGTTCCTGAAGAAGATGGTGGCGGGCCGCTGGTTCTATGCCGTCGGCAGCAGTTCGACGGCAGCCTATCTGCTCGGCATCCCGGTCAAGCGCACGAAATTCATGGCCTATGTCGCGTCTTCGTTGCTCGCGTCGTTCTCCGGCCTCCTGACGATCTCCTACATTCTCAACGCGGAATCCACGGCGGGATCAAGCCTGATGCTCCAGGCCATAGCGGCGGTCGTAATCGGCGGTGCAAGCCTGCTCGGCGGCACGGGCACCGCGGTCGGCGCGGTACTGGGGGCTCTGATGATCACCGTCATCCAGAACGGCGTCAATCTCATCGGCATCAACAGCTTCTGGCAGGGGTCGGTCACCGGCGCCGCCATTCTCATCGCGGTCCTCATCGACCGCTTCAGCAAGTCGCGGCGGGGGGCCGTTTGACATCAACCCGGCAAAGCCGGTCTTTGGAGGAGGAATGAAAATGAAAAGCACGAAACACGCAGTGAGGTTGATTGCCGGCATTGCAATGGTGGCCCTTTCACTTTCGGCTGCCGCCCAAGCTGAGGAAAAGAAGACCGTGGCGTACCTGGCGCCGTCGCTTGACATCTCCTACTGGCAGTGGGTCGGCTACGGCGTGAAGGAGAAGGCCAAGGAACTCGGCATGGACTATGTCGAGTACACGTCGGAAAATTCGCCGGCCAAGCAGATGGATAATGCCCGCACCGCCGTGACCAAGGGCGTCGATGCGATCGTGATCGGCCCCGTGAGCTCGACGAGCACGCCGCCGCTCCTCGCCTATTTGAAATCGCAGAACATCCCCATCGCGTTCGCCGGCATCGGCCCGCAGCCCGGCCAGACCGACTACACGTCGTCAGTTACGGCAAACAATTACGAGACCGGCAAGGCGCAGGGCGAATTCGTCTGCAAGCTTGCCAAGGACCGCGGCGGCAACCAGGTCGGCATGCTCTCATTGCCGCAGGATCGCGAGAATGCCCAGAAATATCTGAAGGGGGCGGAAGAGGCGTTCAAGGCGAGCGGCTGCGATCTGGCGCAGATGCTGGAGACCAGGGGGCTTACCGTCAACGAGGCGGTCACGCAGGCCAATGACATGCTCACCGCCCATCCTGATATCAAGGCCATTTACGGCATGTATGATGAGGCCGGGACAGGTGCCGCGAAAGTGCTTCAAACCCGCGGTCTTACCGGCAAGGTCGGCATTGCGGTTGCAGACGGCAGCCCGACGACGATCTCGCTGCTGAAGTCGAACGCGATCCAGGGCATCTTCTTCCAGGAGGCGGTCGGACAAGGAATCGACGGGACTCAGCAGGTGTTCAACGCGCTTTCCGGTGCGCCGGTCAAGAAAGACCTCGCTCTCGTGATGCCGCTGGTGACGGCCGATAAGGTCGACGCGCCGGAAGCGAAGGCCGTCATCGCACGGGTGTTCCCGCCCGCCAACTAAGGTGGTTCGGACGCCGGCTGTTCTGGCCGGCGTCCTTTTCGGCAATCTCTTGAAGGGCCGCAGGCATGAAAGACCTCCCGATCATCGATCCGCATTTTCATCTGTGGGATCTCGACAACAACTATTATCCGTGGCTGTCGGACGGCGTGAAACCGTCTGCCTTCGGCGACTATACCGCCATCAACAAGACCTACCTCATCGACGACTTTCTGGCCGACGCCAAAAATCAGAACCTCGTAAAGGCAGTCCATCTTGACGTTGGATACGATCCTGAGGATCCGGCCGGTGAGACGCGGTGGCTGCAGGGCGTGGCCGACAAGCATGGTTTTCCTCACGGCATCGTCGGATATGCGGACCTCCGCAAGCCCGACGTCGCCGATCTGCTCGACGAGCACATGTCGTACGCGAACTTCCGCGGCATCCGGCAGTCGATGAACTATCACCAGGATCCCGCCAAGACCTATCTTACCGAAGCTGGCGTTAGCCGCACGCCGGAATGGCGCAGGGGCTTCAAGGAACTTGCCCGACGGGATCTCAGTTTCGACCTTCAGCTCTACTACTGGCAGATGGAAGAATTTCTCGATCTCGCCCGCGATTTTCCCGACGTGCAGATCATCCTGAACCACACAGGCATGCAGGTTGACGGCCCAAGCCATTTCGAGGGGTGGCGAAGTGGGATGCGCATGCTTGCGCAGGCACCCAATGTGGCCTGCAAAATCTCAGGCCTCGGAATGGGCGACTGGACCTGGACGGTCGAAAGCATCAGACCCTATGTGGAGGAGGCGCTTGCAACGTTCGGTGTCGAGAGGTGCATGTTCGCTTCGAACTTCCCGGTCGACAAGCTGTTCGGCAGCTACGACAAGATCATGGACGCTTTCAAGGTGATCACGGCGAACTATACCGGCGACGAGCAGCTTGCCCTTTTTCATCATAACGCCGCTCGCCTATATCGGATTTGATGCAGGTGTATGAGAATGGGGACCGGCCATAGATAGGGGTCGATGGTTTCCGACATTCGTTGGGTTGCACTCAGCAAAATTTGTACCGCGATTTCCGGGCCGGATTCCGATGTCGTCCCGTCTCCGTCCATTGGAACAGCAACCTGCGTGGTACCCGCTTGCAGCATCCCATTAAAAAGCACTAAGGGTATGGAAGTCGAAGGCGTGGAACTGAGGCATTCACCGCTTTCGAACCTCCAACATGTCGGAAAAGGCAAAGATGACAAGCTCCGAATGGCGGGTGGGAGTGCTGTTTTCCAGAAGCGGAATTAGCGAAGTCACGGAAACCGAGCACTTTCTTGGCACTGCGCTTGCGATCGAGGAAGTCAATGCGGCCGGGGGCGTGCTTGGCAAGCCCATTGTCCCGATCGCCTATGATCCAGGCGGGGACCAAACCGCTTATCGCAATCTGGCACGGCGCCTGCTGGCGGACGATGACGTCAACATCATTTTCGGTGGCTCGATGTCGGCCAGCCGGAAGGCCGTGCTGCCGATCGTCGAGCGGCACAATGGACTGCTGTTTTATCCGTCGATGTATGAAGGTTTCGAATATTCGGAGAATGTGGTGTATACCGGCGCCACCCTCAATCAGAATACTTTCGCGCTCGCAGAATACCTTCTCCGCCACCATGGACGCCGGATCCTCTTCGTCGGCGCGGATTATATTTATCCGCGCGAATCCAATCGGGTGATGCGCGATGTGGTAGAAGCAAAGGGCGGCGAAGTCGTCAGCGAGCGATACCTTCCTCTTCATGCCGACGAACAAACCTTGCGTTCGGTTATTTCCGATATCGTCCGTCTTCAGCCCGACGCCATTTTCTCGACGATCGTCGGCAGGCCTGCGCAGCGCTTTTACCGCATGTATGCCGAAGCCGGAATCGATCGCAAGAAGGTTCCGATCGCCAGCCTGACCATGGCCGAGAGCGAGATTCGTGAGATCGGCGCCGACGCTTGCACCGGTCATATTCTTTCGGCGACGTATTTCCAGACGGTCGAGAACGAGGCGAATGAGCGCTTCGTAAGCGCATTCAAAGCCCGTTTCGGCCAGGAGTTCACCACGAGCGTCTGGTCGCAGCCGGCCTATGCTCAAGTTCACCTCTTCGCCCGTGCGCTTGCCCGGGCCGGCTCGCTCGATACCCATCGGATTTCCGAAGAAATTCTCCTGGAAGACTTTCTTGCTCCAGAGGGCCGGATCAACTTCGACACCGATACCCGTCATCTCTGGCTGCATCCCCGCATCGGCGTGGCGCGGGCCGACGGGCTTTTCGACATTGCCTGGCAGGCGCCCGGCCCCGTCCGGCCGGATCCGTATCTGACGGCGTCGCGGTTCGAAGACGTTTGGTTGGAGGCCTGAGATGGCAGGACCGAGCAGGATCGTTCAGGATCTGCGGCGCGCACGCGTTCTGGTCGTCCATCCGCGCGACGAGGACGGCAACGTGCTGATCGCTCACCTCAAGCGCCTTGGCTGCGAGGTCCGGGCGACCTGGCCGCTTCCGCCATCCTTGCCTCCCGACATAGACACCGTCTTCCTGCATATCGAGGATGTGCATGTCGAGCACGCGCTTGAGATCATCGACCTCCAGCAGACGGCAATCATCGCCATCGTGACATATGAGAGCCCGACCGCCCTCCAGGCCATCATCGATCTCAACGCTCACGGCGTGATCAGCAAACCGCTGCGGCCACTCGGCATCCTGACGCAATTTGCGCTTGCACGCTATCGCCAAAGCTACGAAAAACGCCTCGCCGGCAAGGTGCAAAAACTTGAGGAAACGTTGAAAAGCCGTCGGCTTGTGGAAAAAGCGGTTTCAGCGCTGCGGGCCATGAACGGTCTCGACGAGGAGGCGGCCTACAAGCTCTTGCGCGATCAGGCGACGTCGAAGCGCGTTCCGATGGCGACGATCGCCGAATCCATCATTGCCGCGCAAGACACGATGAAAAGCCTCGGACTTTCCATCGGTGCAAAAAATCAGCCTTAAGTAGCAGCATTTGAACGCTTCGAAAATGCCTGCTAAAGCGGCTTGACGGTTACATTCTTTCGTGCAAGCCTAAAGATAACGAGCGGGTTTGCTCAGCGGCAGGGCTGCCGCATTCACATCATGGCTATGTAGCCTCTGGTCCACGGATTGAATTCCGTGCCAGAGGTTTTTTGCGTTTGGAGACTAGATTGAGCGTCAAGACCTCAACCGCGCGGACGGTAACCGTCGCAACCGTCCAGTTCGAACCGATCGTCGGTGATCGCGGCCATAATCTTGCGGCCATAGAGCGGTTGGCGAGAGCGGCGAAGGCCAAGGGCGCGGAGATCGTCGTTCTGCCGGAACTCGCCGATAGCGGCTACAGCTTCCGTGACAGCGAAGAGGTTGCCGCATTGGCCGGCCCGGTGCCCGGCGGCCCGAGTGCCGAGACGCTCCGCCGCCTTGCCGAGGAGCTTGGCCTTTACCTCGTCAGCGGCATTGCCGAGCAGGATGGCGACCGGTTTTACAACAGCGCTCTCCTCTGCGGTCCCGAGGGATATATCGGCAAATACCGCAAGCTCCATCTGTGGAACAACGAAAACCGTCTCTTCGAAAAAGGTGATCTTGGGCTGCCGGTATTCGACCTGCCCTTCGGCCGCATCGGCATCGCCATCTGCTACGATGGCTGGTTTCCGGAAACATTTCGCGAGTTGGCGCTGGCCGGCGCGGAACTGGTCTGCGTGCCCACCAACTGGGTGCCGATGGCGAGTGCGGAAAGTGCGGCCGAACCGATGGCGAATATCCTGCACAAGGCGGCCGCCCATACCAATGGTCTTTACATCGCCTGCGCCGACCGGATCGGCGTCGAGCGCGGCCAGTCCTTCATTGGCCGCAGCCTTATCGTCGGCCCGCAAGGCTGGCCGATATCCGGTCCGGCCAGTGCCGATCGCGAGGAAATCCTCCTTGCGCAAATCGATCTGTCGAGCGTGACGGAGACCCGCACGCTCAACAGCTTCAACCATCTGCTCGGCGATCGCCGAGCCGATGTCTACGGGTAACATCGACCCACTCAAGAAAGGGGAACAAAATGCAAATGAAAACCATCATCCTGACACTGGCATCCGCGGCATTCGCCACGGCAGCTTTCGCCGAGGATCCAATCAAGATCGGCGTGCCGGTCGGGCTATCGGGCGCAAACAGCGTGGTTGCGCCGTCCGTCGTCCAGGCTGCGGAACTCGCCGTTGAAGAAATCAATGCCAAAGGCGGCGTTCTCAGGCGGCCATTGGAACTCGAGATCGCCGACGACGCGTCAGGTGCTGCCGGCGCGCAAAAGGCCTTCGATTCCCTGGTTTTCCAGAAGGAGGTCAACGTCATCATTTCCATGGAGACGAGCGCTGCGCGCAATGCCGGCCTGCCGATCGTTTCCAAGGGTGACGTGCCATACATCTACACGTCGTTCTACGAAGGCAAATCCTGCAACGCCAATCTTTTCGTCGATGCCTGGGTTCCAGAACAGCAGGTGCCGCCTGTCGTCGACAATTTCATCGGCAAACAGGGTGCAAAGAAGTTCTTCCTGATCGGATCGGATTATGCCTTCGGGCGCGGCATGCTGACCTTCGCCAAGGCCTATATCGAAAAAGCCGGCGGAGCGGTCGTCGGCGAAGAATATCTGCCGATGGACGGCAGCGACTGGACGGCCATCATTTCCAAGGTCCGCTCCTCCGGCGCCGATGCCATCATCACCTCAACGGCCGGCGGCGCACCGAACGTGACCTTGACCAAGCAGCTGCGCTCATCTGGCGTCACCCTGCCTTACGGCAATCTCGCGGTCGACGAAGGCACCGCCAAGAGCATGGGCGCGGATGCCAAGGACATCTTTCTCTCCGCATCCTACGTCACCGGCATCGATAGCCCCGAGAACAAGGCCTTTCTCTCGGCCATGGAAAAGAAGTTCGGCAAGGAACTGCGCACGCCGAACGACCTTTCCGTGCCGCAATATGAGGCGATCTACCTTTACAAGGCAGCCGTCGAGAAGGCCGGCAGCACCGATACGGCGGACGTGCTCAAAGCCCTTCCCGACGTCTCCTTCACCGGTCCGCGCGGCAAGATCTCGATGAACAAGCAGCACCATGCGCCGCTGACTATGTATCTTGGGCAGGTGAGGGACGACGGCAGCGTAGCGGTCGTCGATAGCTTCAAGGACGTCGATCCCGGCGATCAGTGCCCGAATCTCTGAAACCAGCGTGGCGGGGCAGGCGCCCCGCCTCCAGCATCGGAGTTCTAGAAATGACGCTCTTTCTCGATATCGTCAGCACTGCGGCCATTCTCTTCATCGTTGCCGCCGGGCTGCTCGCGATCTTCGGCGTGCTGAAGATCATCAATTTCGCGCATGGCGCATGGCTGACGATCGGGGCTTACTGCGCTGTCGTGGTCAGCGGGTTCGGCCTCAATCCTTGGCTTGCCATTCCCTTCGCCTTCCTGGTCGGAGCGATCCTCGGCGGTGTTGCCGAACGGTTCATCGTACGGCCGCTCTATCGCCGCCCGCTCGATGCCATTCTTGCAACCTGGGGCCTTGGCATCGTCATCGGCCAGCTGATCACGCTCTGGTTTGGCCGTGACGTGCAGTTCACGCCGGCGCTCTTGCCCGGCACCTTCGATCTCCTCGGCACCGGCTACTCGTCCTATCGTCTTTTCGCCATCGTCGCGGCGCTCGCCCTGGGTCTCGGCTTCACCTTGCTGCTCGATGGCACAAGGCTTGGTCTTTCAGCCCGGGCAGTCATCATGAACGAAACGCTGGCGCGCGGACTCGGTATCGATACCGAAAAAGTGCGGCTCGCGACCTTCATGATCGGCACTGGCCTTGCGGCCCTTGCCGGCGTGCTGCTCGCGCCGCTGACCAGCGTCGATCCCAATATGGGCGTCGCCTGGCTGACCGGCGCCTTCATGCTGGTGATGGTCGCAGGCTCTTCCTTTGCCGCGCTTGCCGCCGCCTGCCTCATCTTCGGGGCCGCTCAGGTGCTCGTCAGCATCTATCTCAGTCCGATTCTCGGCGGCATCACCGTGGCCGTCCTCTGCGCCGTCACACTGCGCATACGTCCGAAAGGATTTGCCCGTGCCTAATCGATCGAAACTCCGGCTTGTCCTGCTTCTGGCGTTGGCGCTCGCAGCTCTCCTGCTGATCGTCTTCGGACCGATGTTTCTCGGCCGCTTCGGCCTCAACGTGCTGACGCGTTCGATGATTTACGCCATGCTGGCGATCACCGTCGACTTGCTCTGGGGCTATACAGGCGTTCTCACCTTCGGGCAGGCGGCATTTTTCGGCGTCGGCGCCTATGCCACGGCCATGGTTCTCACGCATGTCGGCGCAAGCCCTGGCCTTTTCATCGTCGCTCTTGCCGCCGCCATCTTCGTTCCGCTCCTGCTTGGCCTCGCCGTCGGCTGGCTGTCGTTCTATCACGGATCGACACCGCTCTATGCCACCGTGATCTCGCTGGTGGTGCCGATCGTCGTCACCCAACTCGTCTTTTCCGGCGGCACCTGGACCGGTTCGTCGAGCGGCCTTGTCGGTTACGAAACCCTCCCGCTCGGGCTTCCCGGCTATTTCCGCCTGGCGGGCGCCTGCCTGCTGGTGCTGGCCGCTCTTGCCATCGTCTTTGTCCGCTCGGACGCCGGCCGTCTGCTCATCGCCATCCGCGACAATGAAGCCCGCGTCGCCTATCTCGGCATGAACCCGGCCCGCTTAAAAATCGTCCTGACCGGCGTTCTCGCCGGCGTATGCGGCTTGGCGGGCTTCCTTTATGCCAACGCGTCCGGTGTCGTCGCGCCAGAGAATACCGGTTTCGTTTTCGGAACCGAACTCGTCGTCTGGACGGCGCTCGGTGGCCGGGGAACGATTATCGGGCCCTTGTTCGGTGCAATCGGCATCGATTATCTGAGCGCCAGTCTTTCGGGCGATCTGCCCTTCCTCTGGCAATTGATCGTCGGTGCGCTCTTCGTCATCATGATCATCCTTTTGCCGGGCGGCCTAGCCTCGCTTGTGACGCGTTTCCTGCAGTCCGCAAACTCCAGCAGCTCACTGACGTCCTTACCCACTCGCATCGTCGCCAAGGAGGCTGCCTCGGCAGGCAACAGCCTTCTGTCGATCCGCGGTCTCGGCAAGTCCTATGGCAGCCTCTCCGTCCTCAAGGGCATCGACCTTGAGATCGGCGCTGGAGAACTGGTCAGCCTGGTCGGCCCGAACGGAGCCGGCAAGACCACGCTGATGCGTTGTCTGTCGGACGGTACCGAGCAGATCGAAGGTCAAGTGGATATCATCGGCACGAATATCGCCGGTTGTGCACCCGAACGGATCGTCGCGCTCGGCGTCGGCCGCAAATTCCAGGTCGCCAGCATCTTCGACAGCATGACCGTCGGCGAATGCCTGAAGATGGCGCGTCTCAGCCGCGAGAGACCCAACCCGATGCGATCGGCTGCCGAGATCATGCTGCCGGCAGCGGCGGCCGAAATCCTGACGCTGACCGGCATGGCCGATATGCTGGAAAAGCCGGTCTCGCTGCTGTCGCATGGTCAAAGGCAGGCTCTCGAACTGGCGATGGTCGTCGCTCTGGAGCCACGCATCATTCTTCTCGACGAGCCGACCGCGGGTCTTACCAAGACCGAGCGCATGACCATCGGCACCATACTCAAAAAGCTGACGGACCAGATGGGTTTCGCCGCCATCCTGGTCGAACACGATCTGGATTTCGTGCGCGAAATATCGAGCCGCATCGTGGTCCTTCACCAGGGCAAGCTCGTTCTCGACGGCACGGTGAATGACGTGGTCAATTCCGAAACGGTTCGCACCATCTACGCAGGAGGCGCTCATGGCTGAGGCGTTCAAACTCAAGCTCAGCGGCGTATCGAGCGGATATGGCGCGGTCGATGTCGTCAACGGCGTGTCGCTCGCCATCCGGCCCGGCGAGATCTTCACCCTCATGGGGAAAAACGGCATGGGCAAAACCACGCTGCTGAAGACGATCCTCGGCTTCTTGCGTGTCGGCAAAGGCAAGATCGAGGTCGATGGTGCCCCTATCACCGACAGAAAGCCCGCCGAGCTGATCGCTTCCGGCATTGGCTATGCCCCTCAGGAACTGCCGCTGTTCCAGGATCTCTCGATCCGCGACAATCTGCGCCTGGCGCTTAAAGGCGATCGGGATCTGGCACCCGCCCTGGAGCGGGTCTACGGCTATTTCCCGTTCCTGAAGGACCGGCTGGCGCAGAAGGCCGGCACGCTTTCGGGCGGGGAGCAGAAGATGCTGATCCTCGCCCGGGCGCTGATGCTGCAGCCAAAGCTGCTGCTGATCGACGAAATCTCCGAAGGCCTGCAGCCCTCCGTCGTCCAGAACATCGCCAAGGCGTTGAGGGACGACCGCGAGAAACGCGGCACGACCATCCTGCTGGTCGAACAGAACCTGGATTTCGCCCTTTCGGTGGCGGACCGCTGGGCGATTCTCAAACTCGGGGCAATCGAAGACGAAAACCTCAATCGTCCAGAGAGCCGCGCTCGTGTGCTGCAGCATCTGAAGATTTAGGGAGCCGGGGCAAATGCAGGATCGGTGGAATGCATTCATGCCCTATCCGGATGCAGATGTCGGGCACGCGGCAACCGGTCCGCTTTCCCACTTGCGCCTGGCGGTCAAGGACCTTTTCGATGTTGCCGGATATCCGACCGCGGCCGGTAGTGCCGCGGTGCTCGCCGCCTCCGGCATCAAGCCATTGACGGCGCCCCTGGTCCAGAAACTTCTCGATGCCGGCGCCTGTTTCGTCGGCAAAACCAAAACGGACGAGCTTGCCTATTCGCTGATCGGCGGCAACATCCATTTCGGGATGCCGATCAATCCACGCGATCCCACCCTCATTCCCGGCGGATCGTCGTCGGGCTCAGCCGTCGCGGTCGCCGCTGACCTTGCGGATATCGGCCTTGGAACCGACACATCCGGCTCCATCCGGCTGCCTGCCGCCGTCAATGGCCTCATCGGCTGGCGGCCGACCCATGGAAGCCTCGACGACAGGGCATTGCGTCCGCTGGCGCCAAGCTTCGATGCGCCGGGCTTCGTGACGAGAAGCCTGGAAGCAATGTCCGAGGTCATGAGCGCCGTCGGCACGCCAGCGGCAAATGACCAACCCCAATCTATTGTCATTGCCGAGGATATCTTCGAAACCATCGACAGCAGCGTCGCCGACAAAATGGTCGCCAGTCTCCGATCGGCGGCCATGCCTATCCGCAGGACAGGTGCGATCTCCTCGTTCAGCCTCGCGGATCTTGCTTTGGCGTTCACCATCATCCTCCAAAGCGAGGCCTGGGAAAGCAATAAAACGCTCGTCGAGCAGGCTCCGGAGGCCATTGCGCCCGACATTGCCGCGCGGCTTTTGTCAGGATCTCGCCTCGACGACGGGCAAGTGCGCGAGGCGCGTGCGATTGCCAAGCACTTTTCCCAAGAGATCGACCGATTGCTCGGCGCAAATCTCGTCCTCGCTCTTCCGACCTTGGCCATGAGCCCGCCAAATCGCGATGCCGAACCGGAAAGTCTTGCCGCATTTCGTTCCGCCTGTATCAAGCTTCTGTGTCTCTCGGGCCTCAGCGGCTGCCCACAGTTGGCCTTTCCAATTGCCAATTGCGCGGGAAACGGTTCGCTTTCCCTATTGGGCGTAAGGAGCGGCGATAGCACGCTTATGAATGTGGCCAGGCGTCTACGCGCTGAGTAAAGACGGCACGAACGCTCTCATGAGCCGCGCTACAACGTGCGCGTTCGCCCGAATGACCGCAACAGCAGATTGATGGAGACGGCAACCTTGTCGATGTCGCGAATGTCCCGCGAATATCGGCCGGTGTAGAGTTTGATAATCATGCTGTCGCGCGCTGCGCCGCTGAGTTCGAAATAGAGGTGCAGGTAATAGGCTTGCTTGTCGCCGCTGCGACTGATGCTACTCCGTCGTTGGGTGACCTGTCGCAGCTCTGCTTGGATCGGGGCGAAGCCGGCGAATTTCAGCGTCACCGATTTGGATTGAAATCTGGCCATGCTGGGGACTGCAACGACCGCCTTGTCCAGTGCCAGGCTGACGATTTGGCCGGGGACATCGTCTACGACAGCGGGTTCATCGAGCTTGAACGCATGAAACAGCCGCCGGGGTTTCTCGAAGCAGATGAGCGACGCGATGAGCAGGACGAGGATATTGATCCCTGACCAGCAGGCCGCAACCGGCGAAAACTGGCCTTGTACATGCGACGTTTCCGGTACGATGTTGAGCAGCAGACCGAGGACGGTGATCGTCATTATGCTTGCGATCCAGGCGAAGCTGTAGCGGTCAAACTGGTTCGCCTCGTTGCCACTGCCCTTTGGCGTCACCCTGAACGGCTTGCCAAACGGTCTCACCAGGCTGGAGACCACGGTCGGCAACATGCGGAATGTCGCAAAGGTCCCGACGGCGCTGGAAACCACCGGCAGATAGCGTGTCGGCGTGATCCACAGCATAAGCAGAAAATACGCCGCCAGCAGCGGCACCTGATGCGAGACATAATCGGCTATATCGGTGAAATAGAGCGGGAGCAGGCCGAACCAGAGATAGACGATGGGGACGAGCAAGATCGTGAAGCGGACCAGATACTGCACCAGCCATGATGCCGGCAGGAACATGATCCGTTGAAAGAGCGTCAATCCCGGGCCGCGCAGAGGGCCGTTGTACAGGTAGAGGGTTTGAATACCCCCCTGACACCACCGTTCGCGCTGCACAAAATAGCCGGTCAGGTTTTCGGCGGCCAGTCCCATCGATAGCCGCTCGTTCAGATAGCGGGTCTTGTAGCCCTTGTTGAGCATCGAAAGAGTGGTCAGCAGGTCTTCCGTGATCGACTCCGTCGGAAATCCGCCTATTGCGTCGATCGCCTTGCGGCGGGCGATCGAGCATGACCCGCAGCAGAAACTGACGTCCCAGGCGTCTCGGCTGGGCGCGATCTCGTCGAAGAACAAGCGCTGCTCGTCCGGCCAGATATTCTCCAGGCCGAGGTTTGATTGCACCGGATCGACATTGAAGAAATGTTGAGGTGTCTGAACGATGCCGATGCTTTCATCGGAAAAGAAGGGCAGCGTCCGGCGAAGGAAATGTCGATAGGGAACAAAATCGGCGTCGAAGATCGCAATAAACTCGCCCGAGCTGACCTTTAGCCCATTGTTCATATTGCCTGCTTTGGCATGGCTGTTGTCGCCGCGCGTGACGTGGATGACGTTCTTTTCCTCGCAATAGGCCTTCAGCCAGTCGCGGCGTTGATCGTCAAGCACATACACATTCAGTTTGTCGGCAGGATAATCCAGCGAGCGGGCACCGATGATGGTTCGCTCGAGCACGTCGAGCGGCTCGTTATAGGTGGGAATGAAAACATCGACGGTCGGCAGCTCACGCTTGTCGCGCGCGAAGAAAACACGGCCGAGCCTGTCCGCTTCGGCGCTCCGGTCGACATAGCGGCTCATCAATATAAGAAAAAGGATGACTTCGAAGCAGGCCAGAACCTCGACGATGAAGAGGATCCAGACCCAGTAGATGCTCGGACCGTCACTGGGATAGGGAAGCACTGTCTCCGTCAAGCGCCAGAACATGTATCGCAATGCGAATGCTGCGACGAACGCGCAGGTCACCGCGCGTGTCCAGCTGTGATCGCGCGACCAATTGAACGGCCCCAGGAAAAAGAAGGCCAAAACGACAAAGGTCGGAACCAGCGCTACAAGATACTGAACCACAGGCTTTTGACCCAGTTGGACAGGTTGATGCCGCGTTTGGAAAACCGTACCTGCACTGTGCGCCCTACCTGGCAGGAGTTGGCAAAGTCGTTATTCATGAAGGATGGATCGAGGCGGACCCGAATGCGGGCATTGCGTTGAGTCGACGGCGGCAAACTGGCGGCAAAGGAATCGGCCTCGACCGAAGCCGAATTGCCTCTGACCGAAATGACCGTGCCCTTGAAGATATCGCTGCGGCCGAACAAGCGCACCTGCGCAACAAGTCCCGGGTAGATCTCGTCGTAATTGACCTCGGGAACAAGGATATCCACAAACAGCTCTCGACAATCGAGGAGGCGCATCAGCTCGTCGTTCAGCACGACGTTCGAACCGCTGACGATACTCCTGGTCCAGACAACGCCATCGAACGGCGCGGTTGCCGTTGCGGATTCAAGGCTGTTGACACGGTCTGCCTCTTTGACCAGCTGTTTTTGAACTTCGGTCGCTCGTGTCTCATTTTCCGCTATGCGCGAGTTCAAGTCGTTGATGCGGACGACAACCTCATCCTCGCGCTGCCGCGAATAGGGCACGTCATTCTGTCCGTCGCCGAAGACAAAGATACCCTGGCGAACCGCATCGAGCCTCTGTTCCAATTGATCGACAGTCAGGTTGCTGATTTCGACCTCGCCGCCGGTCGCAGCCCCGGCTGCCCGCGCGGCATCAACCAGCCTCTGCGTCAGAATGCCCTTAGACTCGAGCTGCACCCGGCGGCTCAGGTCGACCTGCGCGACCAGATCCTGGGCTTGCGACACTTCGACTTTTTTCCTGAGAATTTCGACTTCGCGTTCGAGATTGGCAATGGTGGTCTGCTTGTAGACTTCCAATCTGGCAGACAATTCCTCGCGTAGGGCGGTGAGTTCCTCCCGTTCCTTTTTAAGGGCGGCGACGCGGTCAAGCGCCGTGTTGCGATCTGCCTCGAGCGAAGCGAGGATTGCGCGATTGACACGCGTATTTCTGATTTCTGCGAGGGCTTGTCCCGCTTTGACCGGGCTGCCGGCCTTGAGGGGTTCTTCCGCAATCGTGCCGTCGATTGGGGCATTAACGACAGCAAACCGCGCATTCACCGTGCCATCAAGGCTGGTAAAGCCGGTAATCGTCGGCAATGAGACGACCGCCACGAGTGTCAGCAACAGCAGGCCGACAACGATGCGCGTGATGCGATGGTTCCAGATCATGTTGGCATCCGAAGGTATCGCTTTGCAGCCATCCGTCCCCATCGAGCCGGCACAAACGGATGCAACTCATTCTTGTAATTTAGCGCATCGAAAATTATAGACAAGTGATGGTCGTAAAGCTGCGGCAGAAACGGTTCAGCTCCGGATGAAACGCCGCCGACGGTAGGTCTGGCACCGCATCGATGCGGCGCAGGGAAACATGGTTAAGCCATCGGCGGCGCCGCGACCGACGGGATGGGGTGATGGAAATCACCGCGCGGCGCGACACTGCTGCCATTCTCATCGAGACAGAAACAGCATAATTCCACGATCTTTTCTAATGCGCATCGCATGAAACTTGCTTTATGCGATGCGCATTAGTTAGCCCGGAACCGCCCCTCACTTCCGGGCGACGTGCATTAATGCGGTCGAAGCTTCTTGGTCGCGATCAGCATGACGAGATCTTCGGAGGCATCTGCAAGCTCCAATGCCAATTCCGCAGCCGACCATCCACGTTTCTGCAAGCTGACGAGCATTTCCACCATCGCGACTTCGACTTCTCGTCTGCAGTTCGAAATCGGCTTCAATTCGATTTGTTTCTCATCACATGCAGTGGTCATCTTAGCCTCCGTTCTGCCATGGAAAGGGCAGCGTTACAGAATTCACCAGTGGGTGGATATGGTTAGGGTTGCGCACGCCGGGTCATTACGCATTGACACAGATGACCTCGGCTGCGCGCAACCCTTCGCGCGCTCTCATTGGCCGATGCCGGCCTCAGCAGCGTCTCGCATGAAGGTGAGCAGGGGAACCCGCACGATTGCCGGTGGGAGTTTTCTGGCGCCTGACGATGCTCGCGCAAAGCGCGCACGATTATGGTCCCGATAGTTCACGGCTATCCTCCTCTGCTTGCATATTTTGTTTTGATTAGCGTCATTTCACGGTGACAGTGCTCTGAAACTACATCGCACCGGCAAGTGAGAATTTTGGAATTCCGAACGTCTTTCGGAACTAACCATTGCTTATTTAAATACAGGAGCAGGAGGCAATTGTCGTTATCGCCGCATCCTGAAAATTATCGGTCCGTCCATTTCTGCTCGTTAGGGAATATGATAAGTAGCTTATGCACGTGGTGGAGGAGTGGATGGCTACGGAGTCTGGAGATAAGCCCGCTGCCGGACAGGAATGGCCGGCCCACCTGGAGCGTCGACGCTGGCCGCGTGAACCGTCCCCGCAGAAAGAACATCGGGCGGACGTTCCGCCTGCACTGGTGCCCTTGCGATTTTCGACGCAAGACCTGCCGCCGAAAGAACAGTTCCAGTCCTGGCGCTCACACATGGCGCCGCTAGTCGACGTTCATCTGCCGGACGGAAAATCGGAGGACGACGGTTTTCTTGCGGAACAGACCGGCTGGCATCTCGGCGAAATTCTCATCGTCCAGCAGCGCACGCAGGCCTGCAGCTATATTCGCGATCAGGCCATGCTGCGATCGAGCCCGATCGATCATTGGAACGTCGGCGTACTGCGCAGCGGCCGGGCCTGGACCGAGGCCAATCGGCATGTAACAGAGACCGGCCCGGGTGAGATATTTTTCAGGTCTCTTGGTTATCCCTACCGCGGGCGCATGACCGATTCAGCCGCGGTGCTCGTCTTCCTGCCCTATGAACTGTTGACCCGTGATGCCTCTCTTCTGCAGAACGCCAACAACATCGCCCTTTCCGGCAGCCTGGCCGAATTGCTCGTCAGCTACATCAACGGCCTGGAAGCGAACCTCAGCAATTTGACGGTGGAGGAGGTGCCGCGGATCATACGAACGATCGGCGATATGGTCGTTGCATGCGCTGCCTCGTCCACAAGTTTGGATCGCGGTCAGGAACAGAGCAATATGGGGCTGATGGAGCGGGCGCATCGCTATATTCACCTCAATCTCCATTCAGATAGTTTGACGCCTGACGTCATGTGCCGTGCACTGGGCATCTCGCGGACGCGGCTCTACCAATTGTTCGAAACAAGCGGGGGCGTCTTCAACTACATTCGCAAACGTCGATTGCTGCAGGCCTATGCGGACCTTACCAACCCAACCGACATCAGGCCGATCTCGGAGATTGCCGAGGCCGCCGGCTTCGACGTTGCAGCCAATTTCACGCGCGCCTTCAGCCATGAATTCGGCCTCAGCCCGCGCGAGGTCCGAAAGACCATAGCAACCGAGCACCCGGCCATCCCCGCGACACGTTCCATGCGACGTTTCGGGACAACCATCGGCGATTGGCTGACGCTCGCGCGTTGATGCGGAGACGCACCAATATTGTCGAATATTTTTCAATGCGTTATGCAGCTGCGTTTGCTTAACGCGTTCTAGTTCCATAAGACAGATTACGCCACTTTGACAATTTAAAGTTGCATACCGCAAAGTTGATAATCGTTGCAGCCCCCAGCCGCCAGGCGACGAACTCTGCTGCCGGGGGCAATGTGTCTTTCCGGTTCGAAATGACTATAACGTCTCGAGCGCGAGCGCGATGCCCTGGCCTCCCCCGATGCAGAGCGTGACGACTCCGCGGCGCAGACCTTCCCGCTTCATCGCATGTAGGAGCCGCGTGACGAGGATGGCACCGGTTGCGCCGATTGGATGGCCATGGGCGATGGCGCCGCCCTCGACATTTATGATATCCTCGGGCAGCCCGAGCTCACGGGCGACTGCGATCGGCACGGCGGCGAAGGCTTCGTTGATCTCGATGCGCTCGATGTCGGAAAGGCTCCAGCGCGCTCTTGCCAATGCTTGACGCACCGCAGGAACGGGACCCAACCCAAACATGCCCGGCTCCACGCCGGCGACACCATAGCCCGCTATCCGGCCGATCGGCTTGATGCCTTTTGCCTCGGCGAAGCCGCGCTCGGCGACGATCATCGCCGCAGCGGCGCTGTTCAGCCCCGGCGCGTTGCCGGCGGTGATCGTACCCTCGGGCCGAAAGGCCGGACGCAAGCGGGCAAGCGACTCGACCGTCGTGTCGGGGCGTGGCGCCTCATCGGTTGCGAAGCTTTCCGCACCCTTGCGGCCTTTCACCTCGACCGCGACGATCTCGCCGGCGAACAGGCCAGCATCTCGCGCGGCGGTGAAATTCTGCTGCGACCGGGCAGCGAAGGCGTCCTGATCGGCGCGCGTGATCTGCATCTTCTCGACGAGATCCTCGGTGTGCCAGCCCGAATGCTGTCCGGAAAAGGCATCGTTGAGTCCGTCGGTCAACATGCTGTCGAGGATCTGGGCGGGGCCCATGCGATAGCCCCAGCGGCCCCCATCCATCAGATAGGGCGCGCGATCCATGTTCTCCATTCCGCCGGCAATGGCCACGTCGCTGTCGCCCGCAACAATCTCCAGCGCAGCGGTCAGGATCGCCTGCGCGCCTGAACCGCAGACCCGATTGACGGTCATCGCGGGCACCTCGACGGGTAGTCCGCCGCCGATTGCGGCCTGGCGCGCTGGGTTCATTCGGTTGCCTGCCTGGATGACATTTCCCATGACCATCGTGCCAACCTCGGCTGCTTCGAGGCCGGCGCGCCGCAAGGTTTCCTGAACGACGATCGCGCCAAGTTCAGTGGCCGGAATACCTTTCAGCGTGCCATTATAGGTGCCGATCGCGGTGCGAACCGGATAGCCAATGACGATGTCGCGCGTGCTCATAGTTTTCTCCTGTTTGGATGATGACGCGGTTGGTGCAGCCTTCAGGCGACGACCCTGAGGCGACTTTCATTGGAAGCCCATGGTCCGGGCGTTCTCACCAGATGGAAATTTGTGGCCGTCAGGCTTCGAGGAAAAACAGGGCGTAAAGATTACGATCATAATCATTAATATTAGATGATACCCGTAATCGAAAATGTCAAGCGGATTTCTGTCTGGTTTGCGGACGTGCGAACGTCTTGATGGCCACAAGGTACATCGCAGGTCGTTCCTGCCAACGATGAAGTGAGCAGAAATGAAGGTGACGCGAGACAAGATGGAGTAAAATCGCCAGCCGGTCATCGAGACGGCGGCGCGCCTGCTGCGCGAGTGTAGTTCGAAGGGATCGACCTCGCCGACATTATGAGAAACGCCGACTGACCCATGGCGTTTTTTATCGAAACTTCGCTTCGAAAGATGACTTGGTGATCAATGCCAGCGAACGGGCGATAGCGGGTTCGTTGCCGTGCACCAACGATTCGACAGCGTCAGCTTAGTCAAACTTATTGGCGCGCAGGCCTTCCAAAAAGGTTCGAAAACTCTCTACAGCCCGCTTCGCGATGGCATCCGGATTTTCGGCATTAGCGATCCATTGCGCCGCACTGCTGCTCGCGGCGTTGATCAGGCGAGCACCGGCTTCAGGGTCGATGTCGACGATGACCCCTTCTTGTTTCAAGATCTCGAGACTTTGGGCAACCGCGGCGATGCAGCCGTTTGCATTCGGCCACTGCGATGGATCACCGAGGACGGCCGGCCCATCACGAAACATGATGCGCTGAAGTTCCGGCTCCAGCGCCATTAGGACGTAACCAATATTCTCATCCACGAAGCCCTGCCAGCGCGTCGATGCCATAGAAGAGATCTCGCACAGTCGGGCCGTCATCTCGCTGTCGATCTCGGCTACAACCGCCGCGAACAGTCCCTTCTTGTCGCCGAAGTGATGATAAAGAGCGCCGCGCGTCAGTCCGGCTTCACCTGTAAAGTCGTCCATCGAAGCTTCGGCGTAACCAGAGGCACCAAATGCTCTTCGGCCTGCAGCCAAGAGCTTAGCCCGAGTCTCAGCAATCATTTCATTACGTGACCTGCGCATAGGTCCTCCATCACCAATTCTCATACGCACCGTATGTTAATTGACATACGCCGTGCATTTGATTACACATTTGCATACGTCACGTATGCACGTGGCGTTAGCTCTAACACGGAACACGCCGATGCATAATCCATATGTAGAAATTTTCCGCGCGCCCGGCACCAAAAGCTTTTCCGCTGCAGGTTTCTTCGCCCGCCTTCCAATAGCGATGGCGCCGATCGGTATCGTCGCCATGCTTTCTCAGACTCATGGAGAATATTGGCTCGCCGGCGCTGTCTCCGCGACCTTTGCGCTGACCAACGCCGTGATCTCCCCGCAGATTTCGCGGCAGGTGGATCAGCTGGGCCAACGGGCCGTCCTGATCCCCACCACCGTCATCTCGGTGCTAGCATTCGGGACGCTGATCGCGGCCGCAAACCAGGATTGGCCTTCGTGGACGCTGTTCCTCTCGGCACTCTTTGCTGCAACAATGCCCAGTATTCCAGCAATGCTGCGTGCCCGCTGGACAGAGATCTTTCGCGACAGACCTGAGCTT
This sequence comes from Rhizobium sophoriradicis, assembly GCF_025200795.1. NCBI lineage: Bacteria > Pseudomonadati > Pseudomonadota > Alphaproteobacteria > Hyphomicrobiales > Rhizobiaceae > Rhizobium > Rhizobium sophoriradicis. The sequence goes on along the minus strand of NZ_CP104155.1, from coordinate 346,141 downwards.
AATACAGCCTTCGCCTTTGAATCCGCTGCGGACGAACTTGTCTATATCGCTGGCGCGTCGCTTTCTGTCGGCCTGGCCGTCTCGCTGTTTCCGGAGGCGGGCATGATCGTGAGTACTCTCTTCATGGCGCTCGGCAGTTTTGCCTTTCTCGTGCAGCGGTCAACAGAACCGAAAGTGCGCCCGGTCGACATGGGCACCAACCATCGGTCGGCAATCTGGTTGCGCCCGGTCCAGATTATCACGCTCGCGTTGGTCTTTGTCGGCTCTACCTTCGCCACGGCTGAGGTCAGCGCTGTTGCAATTACCAAAGAGCTCGGACGGCCTGAAGCTGCCAGCCTCGTCATCGGCGTTTATGCCATTGGCTCTTTCATGGTTGGCCTCATAATCGGAGCAATAAACCCCAAGCTGGCCCTCCAGCGCCAACTGCTAATCGCTGTCGGCGTGCTTGCGCTCACCGCTCTACCACTTCTTGTCGCCAGCAGTTCTGTCTGGTTCCTCGCCTTCGCAGTCTTCGTGAGCGGCATCGCCATCTCACCCGTCTTCATCACCGCCTTCGGGCTCATCGAGCGCCGCGTGCCGGAATCGATGCTGACGGAAGGTGTGACCTGGGTTATGACCGGCATTGGGATCGGCATGGCGCTCGGCGCCTTCGTCTCCGGCTGGGTGGTCGACACTTACGGCCCGAGCAATGGTTTTTGGGTTTCGGTCGCAGCCAGCTTGTCTGCAGTACTGATCGTAGGCATGGGGCAGCAGAGTCTCACTGGAGACCGAGCAGTGGCGCCGCTCCCGCTCAGGCAACCTGCAGAGTGATACAACCGAGTTCCCCATCTTCGCTTTCGTTCGCCGCGGGTGGAAGTACGCCTGGCGGCGAGCAGTCGCACGCCTTGATGCGAATCGTCCGTTGTTCCTATCGCACCTCGAATTCCGGATCGGGCGGAACCTGCATGGCGAGAGCCAGATGGTTTGTCTGCGCGGCAAGCCCGATGATCGTTAGGAGTTCGCCATGCTGGGCATCGCTCATCCCCCGCGCTCGGGCGGCTGCGGTGTGGGATTGAATGCAGTACTGGCAGGCATTGGCCGTCGATACCGCTATGTAGATCATCTCGCGCGTCAACGGATCGATGGCGCCTTCGACCGTCATGACCGATTTGAGCGTCTCCCATACGCGCTTGAGGTTTGCGGGGTCGTTTGCCAGGGCACGCCAGAAATTGTTGATGAAATCGGTCTTGCGTGTCGCCCTGATGTCGTCGAACACGGCTTGCACGGCCGGAATGGCTGCGGCCTCTTGATCCGACAGAAGTTTCACTGTTGCCATCGAAAGTTCCTTTCCGGGCGCCGACCTACGGCCTCAAACATGATGTTGCTCGGCGATCCCGCGCCGCCGGCGGAAGATACGGAGAAACGGCAATGGCCGCCAGCCTCCCGCCAGGCGAGGAAATCGAAGCGGCTGTTTCACGAAAATAGGCAAAATTAGAAATTATTGTCTACAGATTTTGTAGATTATGCGGTTCCATAGCCCTGTCGACTTCAGCGCTGAGATTTTGAACGCCCAATGGATGCATCCTTGGGTGCATGTGACCTGCCGACTTCTTCCAAATCAACAGGAGATTTCCATGAGCAATCCGGTTCTCGTCAATCAGATCATTCCCGAGTCCGATATCGTCCCGCTGACCGGCCGTGTTGGTGCCGAAATCAAGGGTATCCGCCTTGGCGGAGAGCTTTCGGATGCAACGGTGGCAGCCATCAACCAGCTTCTGCTGAAGCACAAGGTCATCTTCTTCCGCGATCAGGGACATCTTGACGATTCCGAACAGGAAGCTTTCGCGCGCCGCCTCGGCGATCTCGTGCCGCATCCAACCCAGGGGCCGGTGTCTGGCACCGCTTCCATCCTCAATCTCGATTCCAGCCGCGGCGGCGGCAGAGCCGACCAGTGGCACACCGACGTCACCTTCGTCGACGCCTATCCCAAATTCTCCGTGCTTCGCGGCGTCGTCATTCCGGCGGCCGGCGGCGACACGATCTGGTCCAACACCCATGCCGCATATGAAAGCCTGCCGGCGCCGCTGAAACTGCTGGCGGACAATTTATGGGCCATTCACAGCAATGCCTATGACTATGCTGCCGTGCGCCCTCGCGCCACCGCCGAGGAGAAGAAGCATTTCGAGGAGGTTTTCACCTCGACCATCTACGAGACCGAGCATCCGGTCGTGCGTGTCCATCCGGAAACCGGCGAAAGATCGCTGTTGCTCGGCAACTTCGTTCAGCGCCTTGTCGGCCTGTCGAAGAGCGACTCCGTAAAACTCTACGAAGTGTTCCAGTCCTACGTCACCGCTCCGGAAAATACCGTGCGCTGGCGCTGGAGAGCCGGCGACGTGGCGATCTGGGACAATCGCGCCACCCAGCACTATGCCGTCAACGATTATGGCGACCAGCACCGGGTCGTGCGCCGCGCCACCGTCGATGGTGACGTTCCCGTCAGCATCGACGGCCGCCGCAGCGTAACCCACGTCAAGGCTGCCAAGCCGCAAGCAAAGGCGGCGTGATCGCGCACATATGAGTGTCGCCCGGAAGCAAAATGCGCCGCATGCCTTACGAGAAGGACAGCTTCTCGCTCGGCCGGGTCAGCGTTTCCGGGCGCAGCACCGCATCGAGATGCTCCTTCTGCATCAGGCCGCGTTCGAGAAGGATTTCGTAGACCCCTCGTCCCGAATGATGCGCTTCCAGCGCAACCTCGGTGGCGTTGCGATAGCCGATATAGGGGTTCAATGCCGTCACGATGCCGATCGATTGCTCGACCATGTGCCGCAGCCTTTCGCGGTTGGCGGTAATGCCTCGAATGCAATTCGCCTCGAGCGTCAGGCAGGCATTGGTCAGATGGCTCAGGCTGCGATAGAGGCTGTAGAAGATCACCGGCTCGAAGGCGTTCAGCTGCAACTGGCCGGCCTCCGCCGCCATGGTGATCGTCACGTCATTGCCGATCACTTCGAAGGCGACCTGGTTGACGACCTCCGGGATAACAGGATTGACCTTGCCGGGCATGATCGAGGAGCCGGCCTGGCGCGCCGGCAGATTGATCTCGTTGAAGCCGGCGCGCGGCCCCGAGGACAGCAGCCGCAGATCGTTGCAGGTCTTGGAAAGCTTGACCGCCACACGCTTGAGAACGCCCGAAAGCTGCACGAAGGAGCCGCAATCCTGCGTCGCCTCCACCAGATCAGGTGACGTCACCAGATCGACGCCGACGATTTCGGACAGGCGCTCGCGCACCAGCGCCGCATAGCGAGGATGGGCGGTGATGCCGGTGCCGATCGCAGTCGCGCCGAGATTGATCTCGCGGATCAGCGAGACCGCTTCGGAAAGCCGCGCCTCGTCCTCCTCCAGCATCAGCGCATAGGTTCCGAACTCCTGGCCGAGGGTCATCGGCACGGCGTCCTGCAGCTGCGTGCGGCCCATCTTCAGGACGTCGGCGAACTCCACCGCCTTGGCCTCGAACGAGCGGCGCAGGATCGCCATGGCGTCGACCAGACGATGAACGCCGATCCATGCGGCGAGCTTCAGCGCCGTCGGATAGACGTCATTAGTGGATTGCGAGAGGTTGACGTGCTCGTTCGGATGCAGGTGCTGGTAGTCGCCGCGGCGATGCCCCATGATTTCCAGGGCCCTGTTGGCAATCACCTCATTGGCGTTCATGTTGGTCGAGGTTCCCGCACCGCCCTGGATCAGATCGACGACGAAATGGTCGTGCAGCGCCCCGTCGCGGATTTCGATGCAGGCAGCGATGATGGCGTCGGCCCGCTCCTGATCCAGCAGGCCGAGGCTAAAATTGGCCTGAGCCGCCGCCTGCTTGATCGCCGCCAGGGATGCGATCAGATCCGCCGATTCCTTCAGCGTCTGGCCGGTAATCGGAAAATTCTCGACCGCGCGCAGCGTATGCACGCCGTAATAGGCCGAGGCCGGTACGTCGCGATCGCCGATCAGGTCGTGCTCAACGCGGATAGTCGTCATTTCGGATGTTGTCATGGCAGTAACTTTCGAGTGGGGCGCTGTTGGATGTAATGCGACGGCAGGCTGAAGAAGACAATGGCTGGAGACGCGGCAGAATAGCCGCGTCCGAAGACGTCATGGTGCCACGGCGGCAAGGCGAGGATCGTCGCCGTCCGGCTTCGATCCGCGCAGCTTGAACGGAAAAGACACGGCGCCTGTCGTAACACCCATCGTGTTCACGCGCCGGGGATGATGGAACGGCGCGAGCCGGCTGCGGATCTCAGGCGAACCGATGCCGAGCCGCTCGAGGAGCTCCGTTACGACGGCGTAAAGGATTTCAAGATTGCCGTCCTCGATCTTGACCGAGATGCCGAGCGCACCGTCCGCTCCCAATTGCTTGGTTGCGCCCGAAGCCCGCACGCCGATCGCATAGCTGGCATCGGCCCCGAGCTTGCCGACGAGGGCGCCGTCGAATGCGCGCATCAGCACCGTGCAGTAGCGCCCCTCGCCCGCGACCATGTCAGGATGACGCGCCATTGCCTGGAAGATGTGGGCGAGCGCCGCGCCGCGCGTCGACTGCCCCTCACCCGCATCGCTCCCATCTGCTGCCGAGGCAAGCTTGGCATAGATGCGCGCCAGGCGATCCAGGGGAAAAGCGGGGGTCGGGAGATTGCATCCGTCGGTTCCCCATTCGACGTCCCCGGCATCCAGATCGCAGAGTTCGGCGACGGTGCGCTTGACCCTCCCCTGCATCGGATGATCCGGCAGGTGGTAGCCTTCCATGCCGGCTCCGATCGCCCGGGCGCCGGCAAGCATGCCGACGTGCTTGCCCGAACAATTGCTGCAGACTGCCGTCGGGATAAAGTCCTGCTTGATCCAGACGCGGTTGACCGTTTCCGACAGCGAAGGATGGCCGCCGCAGCGAAGGTCGGCCTCCTCGGCCTTGATCTTCGACAGCATGGTTCGCGTGCGCGCGATATGCCGCTCTTCGCTGCTGTGGGACGCGCACATCAGCGCAATATCCGCATCATCGAAGCCGAAACGCTCGACACCCTCCGTCTCCAGGATGGCAAGCGCCTGGGCCGGCTTGGCGGCGGAGCGGGCAAGCGTCAGGCGCGCCGGATTTCCGAGCGTGTAGAGCAGCCTGCCCTTGGCATCGACGACCGCCGCGTGGACGCGGTGCCTGTTCTCGACGATCCCGCCACGATCGGTGACGACGAAATCCTCACTCATGTCTCTCTCCATTCATGCCGCACCCCGGCGGCGACTGCGCCGCCGGAGAAAGCTTGGGTGTATCAGGCGAGATCGAAACCGCCGCGATCCTCGCCCTGTTCGGCGGCGAGCATGTGGATGCGCTCACGCATCAAGAGCCAGCCGACCACCAGCGCCGGAATGATCAGGGCCAGAGAAGCGACCGTGTAGGTTCCAACCGGATAGTCGAGAGCCATCAGGATCACGACGACGGCGAGGAAGCCCAGGGTCAGCAGGCCGGTATAGGGCGCGCCGAACATCCGGAATTCAGGCCGTGCCAGCTTGCCTTGCCGCGACAGCTGCCACAGCTTGAGCTGGCAGAGCACGATCACGCCCCATGCCGCGATGATGCCGAGGGCGGCGACATTCAGGCCGATCTCGAAGGCTTCTGCCGGAACGACGGCGTTCAGGACGACGCCGAAGGCGGTCACGACAGCCGTCACCGCAATGCCGACATAGGGCACGCCGGAGCGGTTCATCTTCGCCAGCGCCGCCGGCGCCGAGCCGGAAACGGCCATGGAATGCAGGATGCGGCCCGTCGAATAGAGGCCGGCGTTGAGCGACGACAGGACGGCGGTCAGCACGACGAGGTTCATGACGACGTCGGCACCCTGGATGCCGATCTTGCCGAAGAAGGTGACGAACGGGCTCTCGCCGCCCTTATAGGCGGTGTAGGGCAGCAGCAGCGACAGCAGCAGGACCGAGCCGACATAGAAGACCACCAGGCGCACAACGACCGTGCGGATCGCCCGCGGCATGACCTTGCGGGCATTTTCGGTTTCACCGGCGGCCGTGCCGATCAGCTCGATCGAGGCATAGGCGAAAACCACGCCCTGTATCACCACCAGCGCCGGCAGGACGCTGTTCGGGAACATGCCGCCGAAATCGGTGATCGTGTTCACGCCCGGAACATGGCCGTCGATTGGCGTGCCGGTGACGACAAAGTAAACGCCGACGACCAGGAAGATGAGGAGGGCGAGGACCTTGACGAGGCTGAACCAGAACTCCAGTTCGCCGAAGACCTTCACCGACAGAAGGTTCATCGAGAGGACGAGGACTAGCGCCGCGAACGCGAACACCCACTGGTCGATCATGGCGATCCACGGGACATAGGCCTTGAAGAAATTCATGTAGAGGGCGACCGCAGTGACGTCGGCGACCGCCGTCATCGCCCAGGTCAGCCAATACATCCAGCCGACTGCGAAGGCGAGCTTTTCGCCGTAAAATTCCCGGGCATAGGAGACGAACGAGCCCGAGGTCGGGCGATGGACGATCAGTTCGCCGAGGGCTCTTAGAACGAGGAAGGCGAAAAAGCCGCACAAGGCATAGACCAGCACAAGTGCTGGACCGGCAGCGGCAAGCCGGCCGCCGGCGCCGAGAAACAGCCCCGTGCCGATGGCGCCGCCGATGGCGATCATCTGGATCTGCCGCGGCTTCAGCGCCTTTTGATAACCGAGCTCCTCCTCGACAAAGACCTGGCCATCAGAGCTTCTGTTGGATTGCATGACTGTCACTTCTCCTCCCTATCCGCGGTCGGCAACCTCCAGGCCGCTCCTCCGCGAGATGCCATAAAGATGTTAATCTGCTATGCGGTCTGACAGGTTTGGCGATTAAAAGGAAAACTACCCTTCAGTCAAGGATTTTCCTGCTGCTATCTCAGGATGCATATCCACCGCCTGTGGAAAGCCAGTCTTTGGCGGCTGGATGACGTCGCTTCTTTACGCTTTCGTTCAAGGCGCGACAGACTTAGCGCGGCTCGGCGCCGATGATGCGGCTGACCGCCGCCTCGACCTTCTTGAGATGAATTTCCAGCGCCGCCTCGGCCTCGGCCTCCGCGCCTTTGCGGATGGCTTCGACGATGGCGCGATGCTCTTCGTTCGATTCCTCACGCCGTGGGCCAAACGCAGTCAGCAGGCCGGATTGCTGCGCCATCGCCTCGCGGACGTCATCGACAATGTCGCGGAAGACGGCATTCTTCGATGCCTCGGCGATCAGCCCGTGAAAATCCGAATCGAGGCGCACCCAGGCCCCGGTATCTTCTTCCTGCTCCATCCGGTCGCACAGCTGAAGCAACCGGGACAGCTCATCGTCAGTTCGGCGTAGCGCCGCCCAGCCGGCAGCCGATACCTCGACGAAGGCGCGCGCCTCCATCAGATCCCGCGCCGAATAATCACCGTAACGGATATCTCCGTCGCCGGCGGCGGCGAGCACATAGGTTCCGCTCCCGGTCCGCGTCTCCGTCAGTCCCAAAATCTGCAGCGAGCGTAGCGCTTCCCGCACGATCGGGCGGCTCACGCCGTATTTTGCGGCGAGCTTCGCTTCCGACGGCAGCTTGGAGCCGGCGGCAAAGCGGCCGGAAAGAATGAGATTGCGCAACTCCTCGAAGACCAGTTCCGAGGCACTTTTTCGGCTGAGGATCGCGGAGTCGGATAGCCAGTTTTCTAGATCGTTCATCGCTTTGCATTCGATCGGCAGCGCAGCCGGATCTCCGGATGCAAATTGAAATCATACCTTCAGCGCGGATCGCTTTTCATCGGCAATCCCGATGATGGACCGTTTTACCTCCAGCAGGTGTTCCGCCATGGCGGCGCGCGCATCCGCCTCGCTGCCTGCGGCGATCGCCTCCAGAATCCGGCGGTGCTCGGCGTTGGAGGCTTTGCGCCGGCCGCGAACATGCTCCACCAGTTCCGACTGCGTCGAAAGTGCCCCGCGGACATCGGCGACGACTTTCCGGAAGATCGCATTTCCCGAGGCTTCGGCGATTTCGCCATGAAACTCCGCGTCCATCCGCACCCATGTCTGGACGTCCTCCTCGTCGTCCATCCGGTCGCACAAGGATGAGAGCGACGCCAGCTGTGCGTGCGAGCGCCGCAGTGCGGCCCATCCGGCAGCCGGGATCTCGATGCAGGGGCGCGCCTCCATGAGATCGCGGGCGGAATAGGCGCCGCCGCCGAGCTGCCGCGCCGGGCTCTCCGAAACGACGAAAGTGCCCCGCCCCGTCCTGGTTTGCGTGAACCCCAGCGTCTGCAGCGAGCGAAGCGCCTCACGCACGATGGCCCGGCTGATGCCGTAGCGTTCGGCGAGCTGCACCTCCGAGGGAAGACGGGTGCCGAGAGCCAGTTTCCGATCGATAATGGCCGTGCGGACATCTTCGAAGACCGCTTGGGCAGCGTTTCTCCGGCTTATCTCTTTCTTCTCCGACAGCCATGAATCCATATCCTGCATCGAGGGACGATGCGGGCATTCGAAAGAGCTGTCAAGCAACCGGACAGGTGTGCGATATTGCCTACCAGAGCTTCATATGTTGACATCCTTGTAGAGGAGGTAACGGAAGCGGCCGGGGCCACCGGCGTAGCAGGCCTGCGGGCAGAAGGCGCGCACCCACATGAAATCGCCGGCCTCGACCTCCACCCAGTCCTAGTTGAGGCGATAGACGGCCTTGCCTTCCACCACATAGAGGCCATGCTCCATGACATGGGTTTCCATGAAGGGGATCACCGCGCCCGGCTCCAGCATGACGATATTGACGTGCATGTCGAAGCGCACATCCGCAGGGTCGTTGAAGCGGGTGGTGCCCCAGCGACGGCGATCACCGAGAACAAGCGGCTCAGCGACGTTCTGGCTTTATCAAGGAGCGCCAGGAGCAACAGTCAAGTCCAGTGGTGAAGACCAACAGCGAGAAGAGCGGCTATGTGCGACGGGCTCATGGTCCGGGACGAGGGAGGATTTCATGACCAATCCGGCGACGATCGAACGCCTTAAAGCAGCGCTTGCAAAGCTTGATGCTGCCGACCCCACGCCAATCTGTTCCACGTTTCCCCGCCACGCCTCTCCTCTCACCATCATCGAATGTTGCGCTCAACGGCGAATGAACCTGTGGACAAAAAACGCTGGGGCTTAACCACCGATGGGCGGTTTCACCATAGATCCGTGGCCGTCAGGTTCACAGTTCCGTCGGGACATGTCCTTAGAACTTCACCCGGAACCCGGCAGTCCCAGTGAGGCTGTAGCTGTCCGCGAAGTTGGACAGGCTGGTGTTGATGGAAACCTCGCCATACAGGGAATATTTGTCGTCATTCCAGTTATAGCTGCCGCCCGCGCCGATACCACCCCAGGTGCGGTCGCTCTCGTTGGCAAAGCCCACGCCTGATACGCCAACCTCCGTCCCGTCAAGGAACTCGTAATAAAGATTGGCAATGCCATAAAGAAGCGCGCGGGTCGTCGTTCCTGAAGCGCCCTCCCAAGTATTTTCATAATCCGCCGAAAGTCCAAGACGGCCCTTCAGGCTTTCGCCTCTCCCGAGAGAAACATTGGCACCGAAGGGATCCGTGAAGTTATCAAAATCGACATTGGAATATGCGAGCTGAGCTTGCGGGGTAAGCGTCCAGCTCTGGTTCAACGCAAATCTTTCACCGGTTTCCAAGCTGAAGGCGTAGCCGAAACCGCCATTCCCTCTCGAGAGCCCACCCAGGAAGTCGGAAGACAGGTCACTATCATACCATGTCGCCTGCGCCTGCCCGTCAAGATAGAAACCATTCTGGCCATACCAGGTCAGCGTAGCGCCAACGCCATAGCCGTCGGTATTGACCGTGCCATCGCCGAAGACGGAGGACACATCTGCGGACGCTTTGCCGTACTGAGCCGTGATGCCTCCCATGAGTGTGCCGCTGCCGCTTTCGTAAAGCTGCTTATCCAAGCCGCCTTGGAACTTCCATGTATCCAAATCGTAATCAGCGGAACTCGTTGACGTTCTCGGGTCAAAGCTTTGATGTGCGCCTTCGACGCGTGCCCACACGCCGCCTTCCTCGACGAGGGTCGGTCCGCCCTCAGACGGCTGCGGGGCCGGCTCGATCGTTCCAGGGCCGTCACCCTGGGACAGCGTTCCGTTGCCAGCTCCTGACCAATAGCGGTTCCCAAGACGCTGTTGCAGCGTTGGCAGCCCGTTCAGGCCTAGCAATGTCTGCGCGTAGGCCTCATAAACGGGAACACCGGGTTGGTAGAGCGGCGATGATGCGGCGTCAGCCGCATCGCCTAAAGCGGAACGCAGATACCAATCACCATCGTTTGGCGTTGCGATGCCATTCTTGTATAGGCGGTAGGCATAGGCGCCGCCGACAACGGCTTCTTCGCCCTGAAAGAGATAGTCTCCGTCAAGGGCAAAGCTGCCGGCGGAAGAGCCAGCAACATCGATCACCCGTATCCCTTCCACAGTCAGCGCTCCCTTGCCGCCAACATTGTTCACGACAAGCGTCGTCAATCCTGACGTGTTACCCGCAACGACAAGCCGGTCGGTCGTTGACGCGTCATCGCCCAGCGCCGTATTCAATCGTAAAGTGCCACCCGCGCCCACGTAGTTACCGCTGACAGTCAGTGTTGCTCCCGGGGCGCCTCCCACAATGACCGATCCGGCATTGGTGAGCACGCTAAGGGTCTGATCGAATCCGGCCGCATCGAGGGTCCCGCCAGCAAGCACAGAAGTCGACGAAGTGGAGCTAAAGGCGTTCGTGGTCCCAGCCGCGAGCGTTCCAGCCTCGACCGTCGTTGCACCTGAATACGTATTCTGTGCGGTCAGAATTGTCGTTCCTCCGCCGATCTGCCTGACGTTACCCAAGCCGGATATCACGCCGTCGAAATTCATGCTGTCCGAGCGATTGAATGCAAGTGAACCGTCGTTGGCAACATCTCCGACAATAGAGCCCGACGTGCCGCCATTGCCGAGCTGCAGTGTCCCGGCGTTGATGGTGGTTCCGCCAGTGTAGGTATTGTTGCCGGCGAGGACCGTGGTGCCCGAACCGTTCTGTTCCACGGCACCCGAACCGGAAATAATCCCGGGCACTAAAAAAGCGTCCGAGCGGTTGAACGCGAGGAGACTGTTGTTCAACACATTGCCAGAGATCGAGCCGCTCGTTCCGCCGTTTCCAAGCTGGAGGGTGCCTGCTGAGATCACGGTACCACCAGCATAATCGCTGTTGCCCGTCAGGACCAGAGACCCTGATCCCGTCTTCGTAAGTCCGCCGGGCCCGGTTATACCCTGTGCCAAGGTCGAATCGAAGGCCTGTGTATTAATCGTGCCGCCCCCGACATTCAAAGTCACTGCGCGACTGGCCGATAAGTCGAAACTGCTGTTGAGTTGCAAGGTGCCGCCATTGAAACTGACACCGCCCGTCGAAGCACCCAGCGCATTGTCGGCGCCGACCGCGACAACGCCGCCATTGATAAAGGTTCCTCCGGAATAGGTATTGCCCGCCGCGACCGAGGGATCGAGCGTAAGGGTGCCCGCTCCGGTCTTTTCGACGGCACCGGTTCCGACGATCTGACCGACATAGGTGCCATTATCGGGCTGAGTAAACCGGACAAGGCCGTTATTGGTGATGTTGGCGATATTGTTTGCGGGAACAAGCTGCGTCGGGAGAGCCTGCGCACGCGCTTCCAATATGCCGGCAGGATCGATGATAACCTGCCCGGTATAGTTGCTGTTCGTCCCCGTCAGGACAAGCGTGCCGTTCTGAACCGTAGCGACGGTGACGCCGGTAATGGTACCTGTCAGCGTCCACCTTCCGAGATCGTTTTTAACGAGGCTTTCAAACCCGGTGAAGTTGCCGGCCATGGACGATTGCCCATCGCCGCTGAGGAAGATCGCATCAGTCCCGCCGCCGCCGGTAAAATTGCCAGTGACACTCGATCCGGTATAGAGACGCAAGATATCATTGCCATTGGCTAGATTGATACTGCCTCGAATTATGCCTTTGTTGGTGAAGTCGAGCGCTCCGGCGCCCGATCCACCGATGACGGTGCTGGTTGTTCCGTTGCCCGCTTCGATAATTCCGGTTTCATTGTTGATGACCGTGTTCAGGCCGGACGTGTTCTGCGACCAGATAGCGACAGCATTGTTCGCATCGATTAGGCCATTGTTGGTAAGCACATTGCCGGTGCCCTGGAAATTTACGGCTTCCGCACTGTTCTGCGACCCGAGGGCAAGTAGCTGCCCCCCTGCTCAATCGTCACCGTACCATTGTTGTTGACCTCAATGGCGTTCCCACCCGTGTTGTAATTGCCAAGGGTGGAGACTGCCGTCGCGCTAACAAGGCCCCCACCGGAAATGGTGATCACCGCGCCGTTGCGCAGGCTGATACCATTCATGTCGCCGACTGCAATCTGCGCACCGGCTCCAACATTCACGGTGATGTTGTCTCCAGCAGCAGAATTGCCGGCGCCGACCGTGGTTGTATAAGGATTGGGAGCAGTCGTGTCGCAGCTGATGACACCCCCAAAGGTGACGCAATCGGCAAACGCCATCGCCGGCGCCAGGAATGAGCCTCCGATGAATACGGCAGCGCAGATCGACAAACGGGAGGTGCACGAAGCAAAGGCGGAATGAAGTTCCTGCATTCATTATCTCCAAATCTTTTCCACCTCCTTAAACTAGAACGGGCAAAATGCCTGTGTTCGATCGGCAACAAAGAAAAAAATTAAAACCATCACGGGCACATATGCAGGTTTAACGATCACAGGTGGGCGTCTGGCAAGGCAGTTCAGGATGTGGATCAAAAACGCGCTCCGTTCTGCAGGCCTGGAACGCTTCGAAAAACCTGACGGCGACGCTTATGGGCGGCGACGGCAGAGGCAACGAAGCGTCTGGTTTTTGAAATGCTCGAGCCACATTCGAACGCACAAGACAGACCGCTTCCTGCTCATCCGAATATTTAGTTTTCCAGCAGATTTGGCCCACGATGGGTCTTCAGTAGCTGTTTCTCCGGGCGCTGCTGCGTGGAGGTCGGTTGTCCCTTCGCCCCAAATTGAAGAAGGACAGCATGTCTTCCAATCTCAACATCTCCGTGCGGAGCTCTGACCTGACTGTATTCCAAGGCGTCCTCGACGACGCCGGATACGATTCCACAAGTAGCCTCGCAGATCCGAAACATTACAACATCGCCGTCAGACTGCTGTTCAAGCTTTATCGCGACGGAATGACCTCGCCCGCCGCCCTTTCTATCGAACTCAGCCGGCACTTCGGAAAAACACCACTGCCCTCGAAATCATCCGCGGAGTTCGAAAAAATCGCAAACTGATACAGGGGGTCCGTTCAGCCGTTATAGTCAAGTCGCCCACCGGCGCCTGAACAGACACTTGGTGAGTTACTTTTCGTGGAAAAGAACAGCTTCCTGTCGGCACGCGCGAGTTTGACAGATCGGCATGACTGAACGTCGCCGCTGTCTGGAGCTCGACTCGGATCGCGGGCGAATTCTATCCGCTCGCTTGACCGGCTGCCGGTTCTTCCTTCGCTTTGGGCTCAGGGCCAAACCGACGCTGGTCAAACGTTACGGAATCCATCGTATCATGGCCGCGCGATGATTGGGTGCAACAGCGACCGTCTCTCTACTGACGGCCGATTTGATATGCCTCTCCCTCTCACGGATCAGCGAAAAGAGGCCCGGGAGTAGTCCCATTCGCTCCCAGAGCGAACGGCACCGATGCTACCAGAGCTTCATATGCCGGTTGACATCCTTGTAGAGGAGGTAGCGGAAGCGGCCGGGGCCGCCGGCGTAGCAGGCCTGCGGGCAGAAGGCGCGCAACCACATGAAATCGCCGGCCTCGACCTCGACCCAGTCCTGGTTGAGGCGATAGACCGCCTTGCCCTCAAGCACATAGAGCCCGTGCTCCATCACATGGGTTTCCATGAAGGGGATCACCGCGCCCGGCTCCAGCGTGACGATATTGACGTGCATGTCGTAGCGCACATCGGCGGGGTCGATGAAGCGGGTCGTGCCCCAACGGCCGTCGGTATCGGGCATGGCGCGGATCGGATGGTCGTCCTCATGGGTGACGATCGCCGGCGGCGGCTCCAGCCCCTCGACCTCCTGAAAGGCCTTTCTGACCCAGTGGAAGATCGCTGGGGCCGAGCCGTCGTTCTTCAGACGCCAGGCCGAACCGGCGGGAATATAGACGAAGGAGCCGGCGCGCAGCGTATGGCTGACACCTTCGAGCTCCACCGTCATGCCGCCCTCGACGACGAAGAGCACCGCTTCGGCCCGCTTGTCCGGCTCCGGCCGGTCGCTTCCGCCGCCCGGCTGAACCTCCATCACATATTGCGAGAAGGTTTCGGAGAAGCCGGAGAGAGGACGGGAGAGAACCCATGCCCGCGTTCCCTCCCAATGCGGCAGGAGGCTGGTGACGATATCGCTCATGACGCCGCGCGGGATGACCGCGTAAGCCGTGGTGAAGACGGCCCTGCCGGAAAGCAGGTGGGTCTGCGGCGGCAAACCGCCGAGCTTCGAAAAATAATCTGTCTTGTTCATCGGGCCGCACTTCCAAGCATTTGTTTCTGCATCTGCTTTATGCGCCACGGACCGGTTAGGCAACTGCCAATGGTCAGCCGGGCTTGGGCCTAGCGTCCGTCCATGACCAGATGCCCCGGCCCCACCTCGCGATAGGTGGCGCTTGGAGGATTATAGTCCACGCCACGCATCGGGCTCTTGATTTCGTCATTCGCCACCATGCGTTTTTCGTGGCGCCGATCCGGATCCGGCACCGGCACGGCGGCGATGAGTTTCTTCGTATAGGAGTGCTGCGGATTTTCGAAGACGGCGGCGCGCGGGCCGATCTCGACGATCTCGCCGAGATACATCACCGCCACGCGGTGGCTGACGCGCTCGACGACCGCCATGTCGTGCGAAATGAACAGGAAGGCGAGGTTGAGGCTCTGCTGCAGGTCCAGCATCAGATTGATGACCTGTGCCTTGATCGAAACATCGAGCGCCGACACGCTTTCGTCGGCGACGATGACCTTCGGCTGCAGGGCGAGCGCCCGGGCGATGCAGATGCGCTGGCGCTGGCCGCCGGAAAATTCATGCGGGTAACGCGACGCCATCTCGGGGGAGAGGCCGACCTTGACCAGCAGGTCGGCGACAACGTCCCTCGCCTGTTTCGAATTGCCCATCCTGTGCTCGAGATAGGGCTCGGCGATCGCGGCGCCCACCTTCATGCGCGGATTGAGGCTGGCGAACGGATCCTGGAAGATCATCTGCACGGATTTGCGCATCTCGCGCAAATCCTTCCTGTCGAGGCCGAGCACCTCCCTGCCCTCGACGAGAACGGAACCCGCCTGCGGCTCGATGAGGCGCATGATGGCGCGGCCCGTCGTCGATTTGCCGCAGCCGGATTCACCGACGAGCGACAGGGTTTCGCCGGCATGAAGATCGAAGGAGACGTTTTCGACCGCATGCACCCGGCTGGTCAGCCGGCCGAACAGGCCGGAATGAATGTCGAAGCGCTTGGTGAGGTTCTTGACCTCAAGCACCGGCCTCGCGGCGACGGTATCGGCGGCCTCTGCCGGTATGTTCGATTTCCCCGTCGTCGTATTGACCACGGGAAAGCGCAGCGGCCGCTGCCGGCCCTGCATCGAACCGAGCACCGGCACGGCCGACAGCAGCGCCCTGGTGTAAGGATGTTTGCCGCGGTGAAAAATATCGGCGGTGGGGCCGCTCTCGACCTGTTCGCCGCGATACATCACCACCGTCCTGTCGGCGATCTCGGCGACGACGCCCATGTCGTGGGTGATGAAGAGTACGGAGCTCCCCTCCTCTTCCTGCAGCATCTTGATGAGATCGAGGATCTGACCCTGGATCGTCACGTCGAGCGCCGTCGTCGGCTCGTCGGCGATCAGGAGTTTCGGCCGGCTGGCGAGCGCCATCGCGATCATCACCCGCTGGCGCATGCCGCCGGAGAAACGATGCGGATATTCGTCGAAGCGCGAGGCGGCAGAGGGGATACGGACCTTTTCCAAGAGCCTGATCGTCTCGGCCCTGGCGTCCGCCCTGCTGATATCGGAATGGCAGAGCAGCGCTTCGGAAATCTGATCGCCGATGGTGAAGAGCGGATTGAGCGAGGTCATCGGCTCCTGGAAGATCATCGCCACCTCGTTGCCGCGCACCTGCCGCATGGCCTGTTCCGGCAAGGCCAGCAGGTCGCGCCCGCCGAGCATGACGCGGCCCTCGATGCGGCTCACCTCCGCCTCCAGCAGCCGCATGATCGACAGCGACGTGACGCTCTTGCCCGAACCGGATTCGCCGACGATCGCCACGGTTTCGCCGGGCGCCACGGTGAAGGAAACGTCGCGCACCACAGGCTTCCAGGCGCCGTCGACCAGAAAGGACGTCGTCAGCCCCTCGACGGAAAGAACGGGGATGGCGGTCTCGATCGATTGTGCTTGGACGCTGCCCATGTCGGCTCCTCTTGCGGCGAATGAGAACGGCGGATCAGTCCGGCCAGCGCAGCAAGCCGTCGAAGCGGTGCCGGCTGCGGTTTTCGATCGGGGTTGCGATGATCTCGTTGGAAGCGCGCGCCTTGTCGAGTTCCTCGACCAGGCGGTTTGCGACGATGACCTCCTGGCCCGGATGCATGTTGCAGGGGTCGAGATAGAAATAGCGATGCTCCACCTCGTGATCCCGGACAATGATCGGCGGGCTGCCCTTGGCCAGCGCATCGGCGAGATCCCAGGCGGTGATATGCGCCTGTTCGGGATCGACGATCAGGCGCAACCGGTCGAGCGGATTGTTGGTCGGGTCGGGCTCGATCAATGCGATGACGCCGGGGCGGCCGTCGAGCGTGCGTTTCCACAGATTGAGATAGCCGGTCTCGCGTTCGCGGATGCCGGCATGGTCGCGGCGCTCCCAGGCCTCGAGCGCCGCCATGACGCCGAAGATGCTCTCCTTGCCGACCTTCATGCCGCGGCCGACGCCCATATTCTGCAGGAAGGCATGGCGCACCAGTTCCTTGCGGCCCGCAACGATGCCCGAGGTCGGGCCGCCGAGGAATTTATGGCCGGAATAGAGCGCGATATCGGCCCCCTGCTCCAGGAAAATTCTCAGATCATATTCCGAGGCCGCATCGACGATCACAGGCACGCCCCTGGCATGGGCGATCTCGACGAATTCCTTCAGGTTCAAAAGGCCGTAATCGACGACATGGTGGGAGACGACATAGACGGCGGCGGCGGTCTTCTCGCTTATGGCCTTTTCCATGTGGAAACGATGGGTCGAGGTCGCCTGCCCGACAAGCACCACCTTGCCGCCACCAAGCCGGATCGCCTGATCGACCGGGGCGCCGTAGCTCACCACATGGCCCATCTGCACCAGTACCTCGTTCTTCTCAGGCACCACATCCGGCAGCTTCTCGATCGCCAGCAGATTGTCGCCGGTGATGGCGCCTGCGACCGCCAGCGAGATGCCGGCAGAGCAGGAGGCGGTGACGAAGCCGGCTTCGCCGCCGGTCAGCCGGGCGATGACGCTGCTTGCCTTGCGCTGCAGGTCGTTGATCTCGACGAAATGTGGCAGGATCGATGCCATCGCTTCGATCGCCTCCGGCACGACGATCGAGGCGCCGAGGCTGGTCATCGTGCCGGATACGTTGATGACGGGGCGAAGGCCGAGCGAAGGTCTGATATCATTGGGCATGAAGGTCTCCGGAAGTCTGGGGCGAGGAACGGGCCATGGGTGGACGTTGCTCCAAATATGCAAGCTCTCGTCAGCCATTCAAGGCGACGATCGCCTCGATCTCGACGGTGATGTTGCCGGGCAGCGAGCCGAAACCGACGGCCGAGCGGGCATGTTCGCCGGCCGCGCCGAAGACCGCGATCAGCAGATCCGAGCAGCCGTTGATGACGCTCGGATGATCTTCGAACTCAGGCACGGCATTGACCATGCCGAGCAGCTTGACCACCCGTTTGACGCGGGAGAGATCGCCGAGCGCCTCCTGCATGACGGCGAGCAGGTTGATGCCGGTCAACCGCGCATGCCGATAGGCCTCCTCGACACCGACGCCGCCGCCGACCTTGCCCGCATGCAGAAAGCCGTCGGCCTCGCGCGGCCCCTGGCCGGAGAGGTAGAGCATATTGCCCTCCACCACATGCGTCACGAAATTGGCGATCGGCGGCGGCGGCGGCGGCAGCTTGATGCCGAGGGCGGCTAACCGTTGGTAAGGCGAGTTCTCGACCTTGCCGGCGGCGTTGGGAAATTGATTCACGCAAACTCCTGTCATGCGAATTTGGATTGGCGAATTTGGTTTTGGATTGGCCGATTTAGGTCGGCGGATTAAAGGTCCTTGCGAAGTCTTGGATCGAGCATGTCCCTCAGGCCATCGCCGACCATCTGCAACGACAGCACCGAGAGGATGATGGCGACACCGGGAAACAGCGTCATCCAGTCGGCCTGGCCGATATATTGCCGGCCGGCGGCGATCATTGTTCCCCAGGTCGGGATCTCCGGGCTGACGCCGAGGCCGAGGAAGGAGAGGCCGGCTTCGGCCAGCATCGCGCTGGCGAAGAGGAAGGTGGCCTGCACCAGGATCGGCGACAGCAGATTGCGCAGCACATGCCGGGTCATGATGTGGAAGGTGGAAATGCCGAGCGCCTTGGCTGCCTCGACATAGGGCAGCTCGCGAATAACCAGCGTCGACGCGCGGACGATGCGGGCAAGACGCGGGGAATAAACGATCGACAGCGCGATGATGACCGTCGTCAATGACGGGCCGAGGGCGGCGACAAGGGCGATCGCCAGCAGAATATCCGGGAACGCCATCATCGCGTCGATCAGCCGGGCAATCGGCGTGTCGAGCTTCTGGAAAAAGCCGGCAAGCAGGCCGAGCGTCACGCCGATCACCGCCGACAGGCTGACGACCGCCGCACCAACGAGCAGCGACAGGCGGCCGGCAAAGATCGTGCGCGAGAAGACGTCGCGGCCGAACTCGTCGGTGCCGAAGAAGAAGGTGCCGCCCGGCGGCTTCAACCGGTTGACGATCGAAAGCTTGGAGGGCGAATAGGGCGCGACGACAGGCGCAAAGACCGCCAGCAGCACGAAGATCGCCAGGATCAGCAGACCGAAGGCCACCGTCTTGCGCTTCAGCAGGCGGCGGAGGAATTTGCTGCCCTCGCTCTCGGCGGGCTTGATTGCAATATCGGCCATCAGTAGCGCACCCTCGGATCGACCAGCAGATAGAGCATGTCGATCGCAAAATTGATCAGCACGTAGAGGGCGGCGATGACGAGCAGCGCCCCCTGGATGACGGGATAGTCGCGGCGCAGCACCGCCGAGACGACGAGATTGCCGACGCCCGGCAGACCGAAGACGGTCTCGGTGACGACGGCGCCGGACATCAATACGGCCGCCGTCAGGCCGAGCACCGTCAGGATCGGGATCAACGCGTTCTTCAGCGCGTGCTTGAGGATGACCTTGCGCTCGATCAGCCCCTTGGCGCGGGCCGTACGGATATAATCATCGCCGAGCACATCGAGCATCGAGGCGCGGGTGAAGCGCAGGATCAGCGCCGAAGAGACGATACCGAGCGCAAAGGCCGGCAGTGTCAGATGATACATGCGGTCGGCAAAGGTCGAGCCGGGGCCGCCATAGCCCGAAACAGGGAAGAGATTGAGCCTGACGGCGAAGAACTGCATCAGGATGAGACCAAGCCAGAAGCTTGGAATGCTGGCGGCAAACATGGCCAGCGTCGTTGCCGCCTGGTCGACGAAGGAGCCGCGCCGATAGGCGGCATAGATACCGATCGGCAGCGCAATGATGCTGGCGATGGCAAGGGAAAACAGCGTCAGGAAAAAGGTCGGCTCGGCGCGGTCGAGCAGAGCCGACGTGACCGGCATGTTGAGGAAGATCGACTGGCCGAGATCGCCCTTCAGCAGCTGGCCGATATAATAGACATATTGCAGGCCGAGCGACTGATCGAGGCCGAGCCTGCTTCTCAGATCGGCAATATCCTGCGGCGTCGCATCCGGCCCGAGCATGACCGCGGCCGGATCCCCCGGCGTCACCCGCACGATGACGAAGACGATCGTGACGACGAGAAACATCACGACGATCATGCCGAACAGGCGCTGGAGGATGTAGCGGATCATCCGAACTTTGCTCCTCGGCTTGGTTCGCGCAGCATCCACCTTCCCTCATTCCTGTGCTTGTCACAGGAATCCAGCGCGCCCAAGTCCTTGGGCGCGAAAGACTCTTTGATCGGATAAGGGTCAATCACGGCGCAGAAGCGCCGTGGCTGGATTCCTGTGACAACCACAGGAATGAGGGAGCAACTGGCGGCCACCGAAATCACTCCATCACTTCTTGATCGAAGCGTTCCAGAAATACGGCCACGGAGCCGGATCGACGCCTTCGAGCTTGACCGATTTCGCCGAAACCGCGTTGAAATCGCCGATCTTCATGAAGGGCGCATCGGCATAAACGGCCTTCTGGACATCGGCCCAGAGTGCGACACGCTTCTTCGGATCGACTTCGGAGGTGAAGGCATCGACGGCGGCCTTGCGGGCCGGCGTATCCCACCAGCCGGGCGAGCTGGTCGAGAGCGAGCCGATCAGCGCCGGCTCCGGCAGGAACGGGCTGTGGGTGATGTAGATATCCCAGAGCTTCGGATCGGTACGGCGCTGCGTCAGCGTCGCCCAATCCACCACCTGCATATCGACGGTGAAGCCGGCAAGCTTCAGATATTCGGCGGCGACCTGCGCCATCTTGTAATGGAATTCGTACTGGCGGCTGGTCAGGATGCGGATCGGCTCGCCATTGTATCCGGCCTTCTTGGCGGCAGCCGCCGCCCCTTCCGGATCGGCGACATTGTAGGCGCCTTCGGCGCCGGCATCGGTCGACCAGGAAAAGGTCTTCGGATAGATGGCGCCGTCGAGCGCATAGAAATCCGTGCTGCCGAAGGCGGCGGCCAGCATGTCTTCCATGCTGAGCGCCTGGCGGATCGCCTTGCGAACCTCGACATTCCCGGCAACACCTTCCTTCGTGTTGAAGACGAAAACTGGATAACCGAAGGGCTTGAGCATGACCGGCTGCGAGGCGGTCGAGGCCTTCAGCTTGTCGTAGGATTCGACCGGGATCGAATCGACATAATCGTACTGGCCGGAAACGGCGGCCTCGACGCGGGTATTCGGATCCGGCACCGGCACGAAGCGGATTTCGTCGAGATACTGACGGCGGGCGCCGCCATAACCATTGCTGTCGCCTTCGCGCGAGACGTATCCGTCGAAGCGGACGAGCTGGATATATTGGTCGGCCTTGCGCTCCTTCAGCATATAGGGGCCGGTGCCGATGAACTCCTTCATCGGCTCGTCCTGCTTTTCCGACGGGATGATGATCGCCGCCGAATTGTTGAAGGCGAGCAGCGAGGTCAGCGGCGCATAGGGCTGCTTCAGCGTGATGGTCACGGTCGCCGGATCGGCAGCCGCGATCTTGTCGATGAAGCCCGCCACCTGCTTGCCGCGCGAGGCGATCTTCATCCAGCGGTTCAGCGAGGCGACGACATCCTCGGACGTCATGTCGCTATTGTCGTGGAACTTGATGCCGGCCCTGAGCTTGATCGTATAGGTTTTGCCGTCGGCGCTGATCTCGGGCAGGCTTTCGGCCAGAAGCGGCGTCACGTTCCAGCTCTTGTCGAAGGTGTAGAGCGTTTCGAAAATATGCTGCGTGACGATGCCGACGAGATCGGCCGTCGACGACATCGGATCGAGCGTCGGCGGCTCGCCGATCGTCGCGACATTGATGACGCCGCCCTTTTCCTCAGCAAGCAAGGTCGAAGGCAGGGCGACGAGCGCAGTGCCGAGCAGGAATGCGACAAGCGTTTTCATATGAGAGCTCCCGGTTAAGTTCCACAATTATGTAATTCATGTTTTTGTAACAGAATAAGAGATGAAATGATCGTGTCAAGCGGAAGCCGTGGATTATGTCGTGAGACGAGGTCGCAGCGGCAAACAGCACCGAACCGCGTGTGCGGCTAGCCGCCTGCCCGAAGCTCGCGCATTATGCGAGCGTGAAGAATCGGCAGCGCCACGGCTTCAATAGAGCGAGGATGGAATGAGCATCGATTTCAACGACGGAAAATGGCGGAACGAACCGGAAAGCTGGCACGCCGACGCAACCGGCCTGACGCTGACAACAGGCGAAAAGACCGATTTCTGGCGGGAAACCTATTACGGCTTCACCCGCGACAGCGGCCACTTCCTCGCCTTCCCGACGACCGAGAGCTTCACCGCGCAGATCCGCGTACAAGGCGAGTTCCGCACCCTTTACGACCAGGCCGGCCTGATGGTGCGCCTCGACGAAAAACGCTGGGTCAAGACAGGCGTCGAATTCACCGACGGCGAGGCCTTCCTGAGCACCGTCGTCACCGACGGCAGGTCCGACTGGTCGGTGTCGCAGCCTTTCAAGGAACTCAAAGATTTCCGCATCCGCGTCACCCTCGCAGGCGGCGCCCTGCGTATCCAGGCCTCCCGCGACGGCAGCCGCTGGCCGCTACTGCGGTTAGCGCCCTTCCCCGCTGCCGGCCGATACGAGGTTGGGCCGACCGCGTGCACGCCGGAGCGAAGCGGGTTGACGGTGCGTTTTTCGGAGTTTTCGATCGGGCCGGCAATTACGACGGATCTGCATGATTTAAGTTGAGGAACGCTGTGATGCGTTCAACCAGATTTGTCGGAAGGCAGGCGGAACGCTATTTTCGGGATGACAGCCGCGTCGTTCTCTGCGAAAAAGAGCGGGATGAGAGACAGGGGCGTTCGTCGACAGGCGGGCTGAGAAGAACCCTTCGAACCTGAACCGGATAATGCCGGCGGAGGGAGTCGCTCGGGGCATCGCCGTCGACGCGCCCCGCGCCTGCCCCGCCTGAAAGGGGCGCCATGCAGAGCAAGACCACCTCGGGAGCCATGCTGGAGGCGATGCGCGAAAAGCCGCCGCTCGTCCACTGCATCACCAATTATGTCGCCATGAACGTCGCGGCCAATGTCCTGCTTGCCTCAGGCGCTTCGCCCGCCATGGTGCATGCGGCTGAGGAAGCCGGCGAATTCGCCGGCATCGCGAGCGCGCTGACCGTCAATATCGGCACGCTGTCGACGCAATGGCTCGACGGCATGCAGGCGGCGGCCAAGGCGGCAGCCTCATCAGGCAAACCCTGGGTGCTCGATCCGGTGGCGCATTATGCGACCGCCTTTCGCCGCCAAGCGGTCACCGATCTGCTGGCGCTGAAGCCCACGATCATCCGCGGCAATGCTTCCGAGATCATCGCGCTTGCCGGCGGGGAGAGCCGCGGCCAGGGCGTCGACAGCCGCGATCCGGTCGAGCAGGCGGAGGATTCGGCTCGTCGGCTCGCGGAGCGGCAGCAGGCCATCGTCGCCGTCACCGGCGTCGTTGATTTCGTGACCGATGGCGCCAGGGCGGTGCGCATCAAGGGCGGATCGGTGCTGATGCCGCAGGTCACCGCGCTCGGCTGCTCGCTCACCTGCCTCGTTGGCGCCTTCGCCGCCACAGTGCCAGAGGATCTGTTCGGGGCGACGGTCGCAGCACTCGCAACCTTTGCCGTCGCCGGCGAAGATGCCGCACTCGGGGCGGCCGGCCCCGGCTCGTTCGCCTGGCGCTTCCTCGATGCGCTGGCCGCGCTCGACGGCGAAGCGCTGGATGCGAGAGCCAGGGTATCGATTGCATGAAGGCTTTCGACCTTTCGCTCTATCTCGTGCTCGATCCGGATCTCTGCGCCCCGATCGGCATGGTCGAGACCGCCCGGCTTGCCGTTGCCGGCGGCGCGACGATCGTGCAGCTGCGCGACAAAAGAGCCGGCACGCTGGGGATGATCGAGACCGGCCGCGCCTTGAAACAGGCGCTCGATGGCACCGGCACCCGCCTCATCGTCAATGACGATGTCGAGGCGGCGATCGCCATCGGCGCCGACGGGTTGCATATCGGCCAGGAGGACATGGATGCGCGCACTGCGCGGGAAATGATCGGCCCCGACATGATCCTCGGCCTCTCGGTCGAGACCGAGGCGCTCGCGGCCGCCGTCGATCCCGATCTCGTCGATTATACCGGCGTCGGCCCGGTATTTGCGACGCCGACCAAGGCCGACCACAAGCAGCCGATCGGCTTTGACGGTCTTGCCAGGCTGGTGCAGGTCTCGCCGGTGCCGTCCGTCGCCATCGGCGGGTTGAAGGCGGAGCATGTGGCCGATGTCTTTGCCGCCGGCGCCAAGGGGCTTGCCGTCGTCTCAGCCGTCTGCGGCACGCCGGATCCGGAAGCCGCCACCCGCCGCATCGCTGCAGAAATTCGAAAGGTTCCGGCATGATCCGCAACGTTCTTTCCATCGCCGGCTCCGATCCCTCCGGCGGCGCCGGCATCCAGGCCGATCTCAAGGCCTTTTCCGCGCGCGGCGTCTACGGCATGGCGGTGCTGACCGCACTGACGGCGCAGAACACCCAAGGGGTCACCGGCGTGCATCTGGTGCCGCCTCCATTCGTCGCCGACCAGATCGATGCCGTCTTTGCCGATGTGCGCGTCGATGCGGTCAAGATCGGCATGATCGCCAATGCCGAGATCGCCGAGGCCGTCGCCGCCGCACTTTCTAAAGCTCTGGCCGCAGCAACAGACAACGGACACGGCATTCCTGTCGTCCTCGATCCCGTCATGATCGCCAAAGGCGGTGCCGCGCTGCTCGCACCCGAAGCGGTCGACGTGCTGACCCTCCGGCTGCTGCCGCTTGCCACGCTGCTGACCCCGAACCTGCCGGAGGCCGCCGCCTTGCTGCACCAGCCGGTCGCGACGAACCGGGCTGACATGGCGGCGCAGGCCGAACGGCTGCGCGCCCTCGGCCCGTCCGCCGTCCTGGTCAAAGGCGGCCATCTCGATAGCGACGACAGCCCCGACGTGCTGGCCGCCGCCGATGGCCTGCACTGGTTCGAAGCCCAGCGCGTGCCGACCAAGAACACCCACGGCACCGGATGCACGCTTTCGAGCGCGCTGGCGGCCGAGCTCGCCAAGGGCACCTCGGCGCGAGAGGCGGTCGCCATCGCCAAGGATTACCTGGCCGGCGCGGTCGCGGCGGCCGGAAACCTTACCGTCGGCTCAGGCCACGGTCCGGTACAGCATTTTCATGCACTCTGGAAAGATGGCGCATAAGCGCTCAAATCGACGAACAGCTCTCATCGAACGGCCCGGTCTCCCCGGGCCGTTTTCGCCTGTGCCGCGCCAAAGCGCTGCATCACTGGCGACGATTGAAAAACCCTGTTGACAAGCCCGGCGAGATGGCCAAGTCTATGACATAAGAGGGATATATATTCCGTAACTACGGAATTACAGGAGGAATGTCGGGTGCCAGACCTGCTTGTGAGCCTGTATTCCGCGAAGCTTGCCGAGCTGAAACAGCGAGCCGACAACGTCGGCGTCGCCAGCCGCCCGGCCCTCCCCCCGGAACTGCATCTCGTCGTCAACTGGGTTCGCGAACGGTTCAGCGAGAACTGGGCAAGCGAGGTCTCGGTCGCCTTCTCCCGCCAGCCCGTCGCCTGCCTGATCGCCGTCGAAGGTCGAGAACTGCTCGGATTTGCCTGCTACGACACGACGGCACGCGGCTTCTTCGGACCGACCGGCGTTGACCCGCAAGCGCGCGGCAAGGGCATCGGGCTCGCGCTGTTTTCCGCCTGCCTTCAGACCATGAAAGCGCTCGGCCATGCCTATGCCTTTATCGGCGATGCCGGCCCGGTCGAATTTTACGCCAGGACCGCAGGCGCAATTACCATCCCGGCCCCCGACAAGGGCATCTACGAAGGCATGCTGAAAGCACGCCGAAATGATCATCTGATACCGGAGCTATAGACTTGTCCTCGACCCCGCTCGCCCTTTTCGTCGGCCTTCCCAATCCGGTTCTTTCGGATGATGAATTTACGCTGTTTCGCGAGACCAATCCGCTCGGCCTCTTCGTCGGCCGGCGCAATCAGCGCGAGCCGGAGCAGACCAAGCGGCTGATCGAACGCTTCCGTGAAGCGGTCGGCCGCGACGACGCCCCCGTCTTCACCGACCAGGAGGGCGGCCGCGTCCAGCACCTTGATGCCGGTCCCTGGCCGCTGTTCCGCAGCTTCGGCCAGTTCGCCGAACTGGCGCGCCGCGATTTCCAGCTCGGCAAAAAGGCATTACGCCTTTCCTCCCAGGCCATGGGGGCGATGATGACGGAACTCGGTCTTTCCAGCGGCTGCTCACCCGTTCTCGACCTCGTCTTCGAGACGACGAGCGCGGTCATCGGTGCCCGCTCCTTTGGCCCCGATCCCGATGTCATCGCCGCCCTCGGCCGCGAGGTGGTCGACGGCCTGCTCGAGACCGGCAACATGCCTGTGATGAAACACATTCCCGGCCATGGCCGGGCGACGCTCGATTCCCACAAGGAGCGTCCGGTCGTCGACGCCAGCCGCGAGACGCTCGCTGCCACCGATTTCAAGCCCTTCATCGCGCTGAATGACACACCCTGGGCGATGGTCGCCCATGTCGTCTACTCGGCCTATGACAGGGAATTGCCGGCGTCCGTCTCGCCGATCATGCACGACGTGATCCGCAAGGACTTGGGTTACGAGGGCGTGCTGATCTCCGACTGCATCTTCATGCAGTCGCTCTCCGGCACCCTGCCGGAACGCGTCAAACAGGTGCTCGACGCCGGCTTCGACATCGCGCTCCACAGCCATGGCGACGTCAGGGAAAGCGAAGCAGCCGCCAAGGCGGCGCGCCCGTTGACCGCCGCCGCACTGCAGCGGATCGCCGCCGGCAAGGCCCGTCTCGGCAATCTCAAGATCGACTATCGGGCCGCCCATGCCGAAGTCGAAGACATATTTGCAAGCGCGCTGGTCTCCTGACTGGCGCGCCAACTCTCACCGTATAAAAGAAGGGGAATAAAACATGAAAAAATATCTTCTTATCGCCGCCGCGCTGTCGCTGCTTTCCGGCTCTGCCATGGCGCAGACGATCCTGACGGCCAATATCGAACCGGCGACGACCTGGGTTCGCAACTTCAACCCGTTCAACCAGACATCGGCGCGCCAGTCGACGCTCGATTTCATCTACGAGCCGCTGGTTATTTTCAACCGCTTCGACAGCAACAAGCCGGTCTATCGCCTGGCCGAAAGCTTCAAACTTTCTGACGACCTGAAGAGCATCGAATTCAAGCTGCGCCCCGACCTGAAATGGTCTGATGGCAAGCCGCTGACCTCAGCCGACGTCAAGTTCACCTATGATTACCTGAAGAAATTCCCGGCGCTCGACTTCGTCAGCATCTGGACCTTCGTCACCGACGTCCAGGCCGTCGACGGCCAGACGGTGCGTTTCACGCTCGCCAATCCGAGCTCGCTCGCCGCCGAGCAGATCTCGCAGCTGCCGATCGTCCCCGAACATGTCTGGAAGGATGTCGCCGACCCGGTCACCTTCGCCAACGAAAACCCGGTCGGCAGCGGCCCGCTGACCGAGGTGCCGCGTTTCACCGGTCAGACCTACGATCAGTGCCGCAATCCCAACTACTGGGACAATGAGCACCTGAAGGTCGATTGCATCCGTTTCCCGCAGCTTGCCGACAACAACCAGATCCTGACGGCAACGGCCGACGGCACGCTCGATTGGGGCGTCTCCTTCATCCCCGATATTGATAATGTCTATGTCTCCAAGGATCCGGAACATTTCCACTACTGGTATTCGCCGAGCAGCATGGTCGCCTTCCTGTTCAACCTGGAAACCGCGAACGAGAACAACAAGAAGGCCTTCAACGATGTGAAGTTTCGCCGTGCGCTCGGCATGGCGCTCGACCGCAAGACGATGATCGACGTCGCCGGCTACGGCTATCCGACGCTGAACGAAGATCCCGGCCTGATGGGCGAGCTTTACAAAAGCTGGGCGGATCCGTCGGTCAAGGCCGATTTCGGCAAGTTCGCGACGTATGACGCCGACGCCGCCAAGGCGCTGCTCGACGAAGCCGGCTACAAGGACAAGGACGGCGACGGCTTCCGCGACAATCCCGACGGTACGAAGATCTCCTTCTCGATCATCGTTCCGAATTCCTGGACGGACTGGGTCGACACCGTCAACATCGCCGTCGAAGGCATGCAGGCGGTCGGCATCGACGCCAAGATCGAAACGCCGGAGGAAGCCGTCTGGACAGGCAACCTCATCAACGGCAGCTTCGATGCGGCGATCAACAGCCTGCCGGCCTCGGCCTCGCCCTATTATCCCTACAAGCGCGCCTTCAGCGCCTCGGACAAGGGCAAGACCCGCTTCACCGCCCAGCGCTGGTTCAATCCCGATGTCGAGAAGCTCGTCGTCGAATTCACCCATACCGCCGACCTCGCCAAGCAGAAGGACGCGATGAACAAGGCGCAGCGCATCGTCGCCGAAAACATGCCTGTCATTCCGGTGTTCAACAATCCGAACTGGTACCAGTACAACACCAAGCGCTTCACCGGCTGGTCGACCAAGGAAAACCCCTTCGTCAATCCGTCGATTTCGCGCACCAATCCGGCACGCCTGTTGAACCTGCTCGCTCTCGAGCCGGTCAAGTAAGGCATTGATCCCGGGAGCGGTGCTTTCAACGCCGCTCCCGCCACGACGGAGTTTCCATGGCTTTCCTGCTTCGCCGTCTCGTCTTCTATATGGCGGCCTTCATCGCGGCAGCGACGATCAATTTCTTCCTGCCCCGGCTGATGCCGGGCGATCCCGTGCAGATCATGTTTGCGAGCGCCGGCACTGAACTGCCGCCGGAAAGCCTGCAGGCGCTGAAGCTCACCTTCGGCTTCGTCGACGGGCCGCTCTGGCAGCAATATCTCACCTATCTCGGCAGCATCTTCACCGGCGATCTCGGCCGCTCGATCAAATATTTCCCGCTGCCGGTCACCTCGGTGCTCGGCCATGCGCTCGTCTGGACCGTCGGACTGATGGGAACCGCAACGCTCATCAGCTTCGCGCTTGGCACCTTGCTCGGCATCCTCGCCGCCTGGCGGCGTGGCAGCAGATTCGATGTCATCGTCTCCGTCGGCGCGATTTTTGCGACCTCGGTGCCGGCCGTCGTCACCTCGCTGATCGTGCTGTTCATCTTCGGCTTCACGCTCGGCTGGTTCCCAAACGGCTATGCGGCCGATCCCTCGCTCGATCCGGCCTTCAGCCTGCAATATATCGGCAGCGTCGCCTATCATGGCATCCTGCCGATGGTGACGCTCTGCACCGTGCTGATCGGCGGCTTCACCGTCACCATGCGCAACAACATGATCAACCTGCTCGGCGAGGACTATATCGTCATGGCCCGCGCCAAAGGCCTGTCCGACCGCCATGTGATGCTCTGGTATGCGGCGCGCAACGCCCTGCTGCCGACCGTTTCCAGCCTTGCCATCGCCATCGGCACCATCCTCGGCGGCTCGCTGGTGACGGAGGTCGTCTATAATTATCCCGGCCTCGGCAATATTCTCTACCAGGCGATCCTCGCCCGCGATTACCCCGTCATCCAGGGCCAGCTGCTGATCATGACCGCGACCATGCTGATCGCCAATTTCATCGTCGACGTCAGCTATGTCATGCTCGACCCGCGGCTGAAGGGAGCGTGAGATGAAGACCCTGCTTCGAAACCGCAAGGCGCTCACCGGCCTCGTCATCATCGCTTTCATCGTCATCGTTGCGATCGCAGCGCCGCTGCTGTCCCAATACGATCCCGCCGCCCGCACCGGGCGGCCGCACCAGGCGCCAACGCTCGATCATCTGCTCGGCACGACCCGCATCGGCCAGGATGTCTTCGCCCGCCTGCTCTACGGCGCCCGCACCTCGCTCGCCGTCGGCTTCGGCGCCGGTCTGCTGATCACCCTCGTCGGCACCGCGCTCGGCATCATCGCGGGCTATCGCGGCGGCAAGACCGACGAGATCATCAGCTTCTTCACAAATATGGTGCTGGTCGTTCCCAACCTGCCGCTGCTGCTCGTGCTCGCCGCATTCATCGGCCAAGCGAGCCCGCTGGTCATTGCGCTCATCCTCGGCGCCACCTCCTGGGCCTGGGGCGCCCGCGTCACACGCGCCGAGACGCTTTCCGTCAAACACAAGGATTTCGTCAAATCGGCCGAGATGATGGGCGAGCCGCAATGGCGCATCATGACATTCGAGATCTTCCCCAATGTGATATCGATCGTCGGCATCAATTTCATCGGCAGCGTCATCTTCGCTATCATCACCGAGGCGACGCTGGAATTTCTCGGCCTCGGCGATCCCCGCGCGATCTCCTGGGGCACGATGCTCTACAATGCTCAGAAGGCCTCGGCGCTTTCGGTCGGCGCCTGGTGGGATATTCTCACCCCCTGCTTCGCGCTCGCCTTCCTCGGCATCGGAATGTCACTCCTGAACTTCGCCGTCGACGAGATCGCCAATCCAAGGCTGCGTACCGGCAATCATCTGAAGCGCTGGTCGCTGCTCGTCCGTTCCGGGGAGGGCCGCCTGTGACGCAGCCGCTGCTCTCGGTGAGAAAGCTCTCGATCGACTATATCGGCGAGGAGAAGGATTTTCGCGCCGTCGACGATGTCAGCTTCGATGTGGCGCCCGGCGAGGTCTTCGGCCTTGCCGGCGAATCCGGCTGCGGCAAGAGCACCATCGCCTTCGCCATCAGCCGCCTGCACAGGCCGCCGGCGCTGATCCGCAAGGAGAGCCGCATCCTGCTCGACGGCCGCGACGTGCTCAGCCTCGACCGGCAGGCGCTTGCCGCCTTCCGCTGGCGCGAAGTCGCCATGGTATTCCAGAGCGCCATGAATTCGCTGAACCCGGTGCTGCGCATCGAGGCGCAATTTTATGACGTGTTGCGGACCCATAAAGGCATGAGCCGTGCGCAAGCCCGCGAGCGCACCGCCGAGATGCTGACGCTCGTGGACATCGCGCCGGATCGCATGCGCGATTATCCGCATCAGTTTTCCGGCGGCATGCGCCAGCGCATCGTCATCGCCATCTGCATGGCGCTCGACCCGAAGCTCGTCATCATGGACGAGCCGACGACGGCGCTCGACGTCGTCGTCCAGCGTGAAATCCTGCAGCGCATCAACGAGCTGCGCCGCAGCTTCGGCTTCTCCGTCCTCTTCATCACCCACGATCTCGGGCTGATGGTGCAGTTCTGCGACCGCATCGGCATCATGCTGTCCGGCAGATTGGTGGAACAAAACACAGCCGAAGCGATCTACCGAACGCCGCGGCACGCATACACGAAGAAGCTGTGGGCTTCCTTCCCCTCGCTGCATGGAGGCGTGTTGCTATGAGCGAAGCCATCCTTGCGCTCGACACGGTGACAAAGACCTTCGGCCACGGTGCATCTGTCGTTTATGCTGCCCGCTCCATCTCGTTTTCGCTGCGCGCTGGCCGGGCGCTGGCGCTCGTCGGCGAATCCGGCAGCGGCAAGACCACCTGCGCCCGCATGGCGATGCGCGAATATCTGCCGAGATCGGGCCGCATCCTCTACAAGGGCCGGCCGGTCGAGACGGCGAATTCCGCTGAAATCGCCCGCTACCGCCGCTCCGTGCAGATGATCTTCCAGGATCCCTTCGCTTCGCTGAACCCCGCCCATACCATCGCGCACCATCTCCGTCGGCCGCTGAAACTGCATCGCCCCGATATCAAGGGGATTGAAATCGACGCGACGATCCGCGAACTGCTGGAGCGCGTCAGGCTCGATCCCGATCTCGTCGCGCCGAAATATCCGCATGAACTCTCCGGGGGCCAGCGCCAACGCGTCAACATCGCCCGCGCCCTTGCCGTCAAACCGGAAGTGATCGTGGCGGACGAACCGACCTCGATGCTCGATGTCTCCGTGCGCCTCGGCGTGCTCAACCTGTTGAACGAGATGAAGCGGGAGATGAATCTCGGCCTGCTCTACATCACCCATGATATCGCCACCGCCCGTTATGTCGCCGAGGACATCGCCGTGATGTATGCCGGCCAGATCGTCGAATGGGGCAGCACCGCCCGAGTGATCGACAATCCGCTGCATCCCTATACCAGGCTGCTGCTCTCGGCCGTGCCCGATCCCGACGTCCGTTTCGACGATCCGAAGGCGCGCCTGAGGCCCGACGAGGTCGAGGATATCCGCCGCCGTTCGGCCGCACCGCAGGACGCTGTCGCCGAGGTGGAGCCGTGTCATTTTATGCGGATGGTCTGACGCCGGTTTGCTGGTTTCGCTCATCTGCCTGTGCTAGGGGAGCCTTTCTTCATTTGAAGGCGAAACTGTCATGCTGCCCTGGATCCAACTCGATTCCGCGACCATTCCCGGCGAAGGCGGCGAGTTGCGCCTGAAGCAGCGCGGCGGCGAGTTCTCGATCATGCTCGGCGCCAACGAGCTGATGAACAGCCGTCTCAGCGGCTCGGAAGAAGCTCTTGCCACGCTTTCCTGGGAGCGGATCAAGACGCATCCGAAGCCGAAGGTGCTGATCGGCGGGCTCGGCATGGGTTTCACCCTGCGCGCCGCTCTTGCCGTCCTTCCCGAAGATGCCGGTGTCACCGTCGCCGAACTGGTGCCAGCCGTCGTCGCCTGGGCGCGCGGGCCGATGGCCGAGGTGTTCAAGGGCTGCCTCGACGATCCCCGCGTCGGCATCCATCAGGGGGATGTCGGCGAGGCAATCCGCGCCGGCAAGAACGCTTATGACGCGATCCTGCTCGATGTCGACAACGGCCCGGACGGGTTGACCCGCAAATCCAACGACCGGCTCTACGATTTCGCCGGGCTGCGCGCCGCCCGCGACGCGCTTCGCTCCGGCGGCGTGCTCGCCGTCTGGTCGTCCGGCCCCGATACGGATTTCACCCGCCGCCTCAAGGACAGCGGCTTTTCCGTCGAAGCGGTCAACACCCGCGCCAACGGCAAACGCGGCGGCGCCCGCCACGTCATCTGGCTGGCGATCAAGCCGGCCCGCTGACGAAGATCAGCTGCCCGAAGCGATCCTGCGGGCGGCATTGATGGCGCGGCGGGCACCGGCGCGCAGCTGTATGGTCTCGGCGCCGGCGGTGACCAGATCAAAGCCGAACTTCAGCAGTTCGCCGGCCCGCTCGCCATCGCCGGCATAGGCGCAGGCGAATTTGCCATGGGCGCGGCAGCGCGCAACCGCGTGCTGCATGGCGCTGTCGATCTCGGCCGCATTCGGCGCCACCTGATCGCCGTTCGACAGAGCGATCGAAAGGTCGGCCGGGCCGACAAAAATACCGTCGATGCCGGTTACACCAAGAATGCCGTCGATCGCGTCGAGCGCCGCGCGGGTCTCGATCATGGCGATAGCGACGGTGAGCTCGTTGGCAGTCTTCAGATAGGCGTCCGCCGCCAGACCGCTATGATTCAGCGCCAGGGACGGTCCCCAGCTGCGCTCGCCGAGCGGCGGATATTTCGTCGTCCTGACCAGGGCTCGTGCATCCTCGGCCGAATTGATCATCGGCGCAATGACACCGGAGGCCCCGGCATCAAGCAGCCGCGATGCGGAGGCAAAATCGCCGACCGGAATGCGCGCGATGGCCGGCTTGCCGGCAAGACGCGCCTGAGCAACGGCATTTGCCGCCGACTGCATGTCCCACATGCCGTGCTGCATATCCAAGACGACGGCGTCGAAAGCTTCCTGCGCCAGATGGTTGACGAGCATGGCGTCGGGGATACCGACCCAGGCCGAGATCATACCGGCCTGGTGCTTCCTGATGCGGTCGGCAAAACCGTCGATTTCAGCTGCGCTCATGCCATTCTCCTCATTCGACAGGCCGTCAGCGGCCGGTTGCCGCCAAGCGGCCAATTCATCCTCTGCGGCGAAGCCGCGAGATGCTGACCATCACGACGATGCCTGCCGCCGCCAGAATGGCGCCCCAGAGCATCCAGATCTTTTGGGCAATCATGAAACTCGATGCCGGATAGGGAAAATAGCCGCTTCCCTGCCCGATCCAGATCAGCCCGAATACGACCATAAGCAGGCCGACGACATATCCGATGGTTCGCATGCTTTAGTCACCTCCGCTAGGGATTCGGCCCACAATGTCGATCGCCATCGCCAATGACAAGGCTTCTTCCGAGGAGAAATGCAACCGTCGCTAATCATTCTTCTTCACCTCATCCGACAGCCATGTGCTGAGCCTTTCGCTGTGGACGTTTGGAGATCGCGGAGGCACCAGCCAGTAACCGCGGTCTCGAGCCTCCAGCGACGGGCCGGCTTCCAGCAGCATGCCTGCCGAAAGCAGTGTGTCGACGAGCCCCATCCAGCCGAGCGCCACGCCCTGCTCGCTCAGCGCGGACTGAACGACCAATGAATAAGTATTGAAGCTGATATCACCGCGGCCGGCATGGGCGCCGCGCAGGATGGAGAATTCGGCAAAATACGTGCGCCAGTCGAACCAGGGCGATGGCAGCGGTGCGTCGAGATGGATGAGCCTCGCCCCGGCCAATTGCCCTGGATCGTCGAAGGGTCCGTTGCGATCGAGGAATCCCCGCGTGCAGACGGGCACGACCCTCTCCGGCAACAGAAGGGTGCCGACGGCTTCGAACTCCGTCCGCGTACCGAAAACGACCGCGACATCGGCTTCGTCGCGAAATCCGGCCGCAAGCCTCTGCGTCGCGACGATCTGTATGTCCGTTTCCGGATGCAGACGTCGAAAGCCATCCATGCGGGGAATCAGCCAAAGCGCCGAGAAAGCATAGTCGGTCCTGAGCCTGACGACCGGCCTCTCGGCTTCGACACGGAAACTGCGGGCGAGCGCATCGATGTCGCCGACCGCCTTGGCAGCGACCGCGAGAAGGCGCTCGCCTTCCGCGGTCAGTTTGACGCCGCGATGCTGGCGGCGAAGCAGGTTGACGCCGAACTGCTGCTCCAGCCGGCGGATCTGGTAGCTCACAGCAGGCTGGGTCAGCCCGAGAAGCGTTGCAGCCGCCGAAAAACTCCCGAGCCGTGCAACTTCGACGAAGAGGCGCATCCATCCGAGCTCAGGTGGGTGATCTGACATAAAAATACCTTTGGGTGGCCATCGAAAAAAGCTGTCTTTACAGCTCTCACAATAGGCGCTTCAATAAAATCTTCAAATAGCAAAGGGAATTGACATGGGGCGCCCGAACATCCTCATCCTGATGGTGGATCAACTGAATGGAACCTTCTTTCACGATGGTCCCGCCGATTTTCTTCACGCGCCGCACCTGAAATCACTGGCCGGCCGCTCCGTGCGTTTCGCCAATACCTATACGGCAAGCCCGCTCTGCGCGCCGGCGCGAGCCTCCTTCATGTCCGGGCAATTGCCGAGCCGGACGCGCGTCTATGACAATGCGGCGGAATTTGCCTCCGATATCCCGACCTATGCCCACCATCTGCGCGCGGCCGGATACCAGACGGCGCTGTCGGGCAAGATGCACTTCGTCGGCCCCGACCAGCTTCACGGTTTCGAAGAACGCCTGACGACGGATATCTATCCAGCCGATTTCGGCTGGACGCCCGATTACACCAAGCCCGGCGAGCGCATCGACTGGTGGTATCACAACCTCGGTTCGGTGACCGGCGCCGGCGTCGCCGAGATCACCAATCAGATGGAATATGACGACGAAGTCGCATATCACGCCACGCGCAAGCTTTACGATCTCTCGCGCGGCCATGACGAGCGCCCCTGGTGCCTGACCGTCAGCTTCACCCATCCGCACGATCCTTATGTCGCGCGCCGCAAATTCTGGGATCTCTATGAGGACTGCCCGGCCCTCGACCCGGCGGTCGCGGCAATCCCCTTCGAGCGGCAGGATCCTCATTCTCAGCGCCTGATGAAAGCCTGCGACCACGATGCGTTCGACATCAGCCAAGAGCAGATCAGGCGGGCAAGACGCGGCTATTTCGCCAATATCTCCTATGTCGACGACAAGATCGGCGAGCTTCTCGGTGTGCTGGAACGCAGCCGTATGGCCGAGAACACCATCATCCTTTTCGTGTCCGACCATGGCGACATGCTTGGCGATCGCGGCCTCTGGTTCAAGATGAACTTCTTCGAAGGATCGTCCCGCGTGCCGCTGATGATCGCAGCCCCCGGCTGGACGCCGAAGCGCATCGACCAGCCCGTCTCTACCCTCGATGTGACGCCGACGCTTGCCGGTCTGGCCGGCATCGATATCGCGTCGCTGAAGCCGTGGACTGAAGGCCAGGATCTCGCAAGCCTTGCGAAGGGCACCGGCAGCCGCGGCCCGGTACCGATGGAATATGCCGCCGAAGGCTCCGAGGCGCCGCTCGTCTGCATCAGGGACGGCCGATACAAGCTCTCGCTCTGCGAAAAGGACCCGCCGATGCTGTTCGATCTCGAGGCAGATCCGCAAGAGCGCGAAAATCTGGCAGCCGACCTGGCCCATGCCGAAATTCTGGCAGAGCTTGTCGAGCAGGCGAGCCGGCGCTGGAACCTTGCCGCTTTCGACGCGGCCGTGCGCGAAAGCCAGGCCCGCCGCTGGGTGGTCTACGCGGCGCTGCGCAACGGCGCCTATTACCCATGGGATTATCAGCCGCTGCAGAAAGCATCGGAGCGCTATATGCGCAACCACATGGATCTGAACGTGCTGGAGGAAAGCCAGCGGTTCCCGCGCCAAGAATAACGGGAACGCTCCGGTTCAAGCCGTTCGGCGCGCCGGCGCGTCGCGCAGAAAATCCTCGATGAAGGTCTTTTGCAGCAGGATGCCGTCCCATTCGTCAGCGAAGAAGGTCGAATCGTAGATCAACGTGAAGGGGCCGGCATAACCGGCCCTTTCGCACATCTCCAGGCACATGCGGTAATCGTCTGCATCGAGACCGCCGGCATTATAATCGGCCTTGGCGTGGCAGATTTCCGCCCGGCGCATGATATCGGCCAGACCGGCATATTTCGCAGGTGCCGACCAGTTGCCGAGGTCGCCGTTGAGCCCGACCTTGCCATCCAGCCGGTCGAGCAGCCAGTTCATTTCGACCGGCGACGGTAAGAGGTCGAACCAGTTCTCGACGACGATACGCACGCCGCTGCCTTCCGCCTTCTCGGCCAGCCAGTTGAGCTGGCGGGCCGCACGGTCAAGGTTTTCCTCAGTCGGCTTCTGCTTGCCGGCGATGACACGCATTCTCTGCGCCCCAAGGGCCGCCGCGATGCCGATCCACTCCGCGATCCAGCCGATGTCGCGCTCGGCCGTCCCGGCATGGCTGGGATCGCCGTCCTCGACGAGCAGTGTCTGGAATAGCACGTTCGACGCCGTCATCGCGTCGCTGAGTTCGCTAAGATAGGCGGGATCGAGGCTCGGCAGATGGAAGGAGCAGATCTCCAGCCGGTTGATGTCGCGCGCCGCCAGCATCGCCGGCACGTCGATCAGTGCCGCGCCGCCGGGACCGTAGGGTTCCTTCGGCGCCGCGCTTTTGTCGGGATCCGGGCTATAGGCATGGACGGCACCGAGCAAACGATGCAGCGACCATGTCGAAACCGCGAAGCGTCCGTTTTGCAAAAGCTGCATCTGCCGTCCTCCCAGGATCTCCTGTTGCCATCAATGGCAATAAACGCCTGTCGGTTCAATTGTCGATCAGGCGAAATCGCCGCGGATGATCGACTCGGCGGCAAGAGCCGCCCCGAGCAGCGCCTCGTCGCGGCGCGCTGTTGCCGACAACAACAGGCCGACCGGCATGCCGGCCTCGCCCGTGCCGCAGGGGACGGAGACGCCGCACCAGTCGAGGAAATTGCCGAACATCGTATTGCGCAACGTCTTGTTGTTCGTGGCAAAAAAGAGCTCGTCATCCTGTTCCAGCGGCGCGATCGGCGGCGCCACATGGGCGACGGTCGGAAAGGCGATCAGTCGGTCGCCGACCAGGCGGTCGACATCGGCGATCAGCCGGCGACGAGCCTCGAGAATCGACATGTAATGCGGCGCCGTCGTCCTCGCTCCCAAGCGGGTGCGCAGGACGACGCGATGATCCATGCGGTCCGCTTCCGGACCTGACAGCCGCTCCTGATGAAGGGCATAGGCTTCCGCAGTCACCAGCGGGCCGTACGTCGTCAGCAGATCGATGATTGCGTCGAAAGCGGGGATGGTGATGCGCAAAACCCGAACACCTGCCCTTTGAAGGCGCTCCAGGGCCGCTTCGAAGGCGACGACGACACCCGGTTCGGCCCCATCGAAGACGATGTTTTCAGGCACGAGCAATTCCTGCCCCTGCAAGCGCCGCTC
This sequence comes from Rhizobium sophoriradicis, assembly GCF_025200795.1. NCBI lineage: Bacteria > Pseudomonadati > Pseudomonadota > Alphaproteobacteria > Hyphomicrobiales > Rhizobiaceae > Rhizobium > Rhizobium sophoriradicis. The sequence continues at coordinate 307,951 of NZ_CP104155.1, read as the reverse complement.
AGCGACAGCGGGCGCCGTCAGGCCGCGCATCGCCGCATCGATCCAGACCGCATCCTTGACGGTGCGGCAGAGCGGTCCCAACGAATCCAGGCTTTTCGCCAGCGGATAGACACCGTCCATCGCATGGCGGCCGCGTGTCGCCTTGTAGCCGACGATGCCGTTGAGGGCGGCGGGAATGCGCACCGACCCGCCGGTATCCGTGCCCATCGCGACCGGGACCAATCCAGCGGCGACGGCCACACCGGCGCCGGAGGAGGAGCCGCCGGGGATGCGCGGGCGGTCGGAACTGCGCGGATTGACCGGTGTGCCGTAATGCGGATTGATGCCGAGGCCGGAGAAGGCGAACTCGCTCATATTGGTGCGGCCGATGGCGATCATGCCGGCATTCCCCAGCAAATCGACGACGGCCGCATCCCGCTCGGCCGGCGCATCCCCTGCCAGGACAACAGAGCCTGCCGTCGTCGTCACCCCTTCGATGTCGAAAAGATCTTTCCAGGCGATCGGAATACCGTCCAGCAGTCCGAGCGAGCGCCCTTGCCGCAGCCGTCCGGAAGACGCGCGCGCCTCTTCCATCGCCCGGTCTTCAAGCAGTGTGGTGAACACAGCCTTGTCGGCGTAATTCGCGATGGCGTCGAAGACGGCCTCTGCCACATCGACCGGATCGGCTGCGCCGCCTTGAATGAGGACGGAAAGCTGGGCGACCGTCATGGCGCCGAAGGATTTGCTCATGGGACCATCCAGAGGAAATATCCCTCCGGATTACCGCGGATCATTTCGACGAGCCAGAGCTTCACGATATTTTGCATCGATTAGTTCGATTTTTTGAACACTGCGTTTGCAGATCGCCCCTTCAATTGCCGCGATTGAAGACACACATGATGCTCGCATTTGGAGTAGGATGCGGCGCGAGGGTGTGAGTTTACTCTCGGGACGCGACTCTGCATGTGTTGCAGGAGTAATTAGATGACAGATTGTGAAACTTTAAACCGTCACCAAGATATGGTGACCGTCCACGTGAAAGAGGACGAAACGGCCGGCGCCGGCGAGCGCGATTATGCGGAACATGTCAGTGCCCAGAAACTGTCGGGTTTTGAGCGCGTTGTCGTTGTCGGCGCATTGCTTGTCTTGAGCTTTGCGGGTTTTGCCGCATATTCTTCCGGCAATACCGATCCGATGACGACATCGGCGATTGCCGCCCCAGCCGGCGATAACACGCCGCATCATCCGCCTTACGGCCATTGCCGCGACAGCAGCCCCTACGCTGAAAGGGTCTGCTGACAGCCCAGCTACTTCGCCGGGCTGAAAGCTTCGCCGGGCATGGAACCCCTTGGCCCAGGCTGCAAGACAGCAGGAAAAGGGAAAAGAACCATGGCCGGTGATATCGACTTTAACCTCGACCGCTTCGTCGAAGCCCAGAACGGCATCTACCAACAGGCGCTCTCCGAGCTCAAAGCCGGGCGCAAGACGTCCCACTGGATGTGGTTCATCTTCCCGCAGATATCAGGTCTCGGCACGTCGGCGATGGCGGAGAAATATGCGATCCGTTCGGCCGAGGAAGCCGCTGCCTATCTCGCCCACCCCATTCTTTCAAGCCGGCTGCTGCGCTGCGTCGAGGCGATTTTATCGGTCGACGGCCGATCGGCGCATGACATCCTCGGCTCGCCCGATGACTTCAAGCTGCGCTCATCGATGACGCTGTTTGCCGCGATCAGCGATCACGGCTCGCCTTTCCACCGGGCGATCGAGCGTTTCTATGAGGGACAATTCGACGAGCGGACGATGGAAATCCTCAGCGCCAGGCAGTAGCCGCTCTGTTCTCCAGGGCGGCGATCTCGTCGGAGACCTCGCTCAATCGCTGACGCAGATCGCTGTCAGTGCCGTCATCGACCTCTTCCTCGCCGAAACAATAGCGCGCATCGTGAAGCTCCAGCTTGGCTTCGAGCTCGGCGCGTCTGGCATATAGGCGCTTGAGATAGACGTAGTTCATCTCTGCCTCCACATCGCCTTCCGGTGATGGAAAAACGGCATGGAGGCGGTAAGGTTCCCCGGAGGTCAGGTGAAAGAGGCGATCGCCGCCCTGCAGGCCTTGGCGAAATGACCGCAACAGCTGGCGGCACCCATCGCCTGGCGGCTGACTCGCGCGCCTTCGAGCAGCAGCGTCAGCGTATCGGCAAGAAGTTGAGGTTCGCGCGCACCGGCTGCCGAACAGAGCGCAGCCAGGCGATCGCGCTGTTCAGCCTTGTGCCGCTCGATCATCTCGTGGGCGGGATGGCCCTCGCCCTTGAGTTCGATGGCGGCATTGGCGAGATCGCAGCCGGCGGGCTCGCCGTTCAGACACTGCGCCCGCATCTCGACCCAGACGTCCAGCTGGGCGCTGGGATCGCCGGGATGGGCCGCCTCCAGATCCCGCCAGATGGCATCCGCCTTTTCGGACGCGCGGCGCAGCGTCTCGCAGACGAGCTCGTCCTTCGAGCCGAAATGCCGGTAAAGCGTCATCTTGTTGGTCGATGCCGCATCGGCGATGGCATCGACGCCGATGCCGCGAATGCCGTGTTCGCGGAAAAGCTCCGAGGCGGTCGAGACGATGCGCTCCCGCGGAGGGATGCGATCTTCTGGAACGGCGGCGGAGATTTCACTCGAAGTTTCTGATTTTTTTGCGGACGAAGTCCTTGACATCAATGTGACCGATCGGTAACAACTGCATTGTTACTTACCGGTAACACCACAGACCGCCAAAGTCAATGCCGAGAGCTTGGCGGCGCAAAGTGGAACACGGGCGACCGCCCACGAAAGGAGGACAAGCCATGAGAAAGACCAGAGACGACCTGACGATATCCGAAGCCCTTCGCGACCCCCTGATCGCCATGGTATTGCGCGCCGACGGCGTGAGACTTGAAGATTTCAAGCAACTCCTGGAGACGGCTGCCGGCAAACGCGAACCGCGCCCGACGCCGGTCGGCAAAATGATCGGAGCACTCGCAAGCCGCGCCAACCTGCCGGCGATGCCCTGCTTCGGCTGAAACAACTTTCTGAATACCGGGGGATCTCTCCCTGCCCCCGACAAGGGCTGTCGTCATAAAGAGGCGGCGGCCCTTGCTGCTTGATCATAATGGCCGGAAAGAGCCCTGAGGGTCGCCGCCACTGCCGATGTCGCCGCCGGATCGAGCCCAAGCCCTCTGACCGAATCCACTAGCAGCGCTTCGCGCACGGCGCGATATTTCAGGCAGGTTTCAAGGCCTTTGTCGGTGGCGGTAATCAACTTTTCCTTGCCCGCCCGCGTGCTTTTCACCAGACCGCGCTTTTCCAGTTTCTTGATCGCATAAATCACCACATGCGCATCCTCGACGCCGAGCACGCTGCAAAGGTCGCCGAGCCGCTTCGGCCGCTGCCGGTGAGCCACCGAATGCAGCACCAGCACGTCGATTGCGGCGCAGCCCGGTTCGCCCGCCGCTGTCATGCAGCGCACCATCCAGCGGTCGAAGGCATTGCTCGCGAGGATCAGGCCGAATTCCAGCTCCGAGAGTACAGGAAGCGCGCCATCGGCCAGATGTGCGGAGGAGACGATCGGCCCGATCTCCTGTCGTCCACGCCCTTCCGCCATTATCAACACCTCCGCGATCCAAGACGAGAAACGTTGACATTTTATCGATAAATCGTCAATAAATTTTCAGTTCAACAGGAGGCCGGACGATGGGCGGACAGTGGGATTTCTGGATCGATCGCGGCGGCACGTTCACCGATATCGTCGCCCGGCGCCCGGACGGCTCACTCATTGCCCACAAGCTGCTCTCGGAAAATCCGGAAGCCTATCGCGACCCGGCGGTGCACGGCATTCGCGAGTTGCTCGGCCTCAAAGCCGATGATCCGGTCCCTTCCAAGCTCATCGGCGCGGTGAAGATGGGAACGACGGTCGCCACCAATGCGCTGCTGGAGCGCAAGGGCGACCCGACCCTCCTGGTGACGACCAAGGGTTTTCGCGACGCGCTGGAGATCGGCTACCAGGCCCGCGCCGATATCTTCGCCAAGAAGATCGTCAAGCCGGAACTGCTCTATGCCGATGTCATCGAGGCCGACGAGCGCGTGCTGGCCGACGGCACCGTGGAACGCCCGCTCGACGAGGAAAATTTGCGGCAAGCGCTGGAAGCTGCCTATTCCCAAGGGCTGCGCGCCGTCGCCATCGTCTTCATGCACGCCTATCGCTACCCCGAGCACGAGCAGCGGGCCGCCGCCATCGCGCGCGCGATCGGCTTCACCCAGATCTCGCCCTCGCATGTGGTTTCACCGCTGATCAAGCTCGTCGGCCGCGGTGATACCGCCGTCGTCGATGCCTATCTGTCTCCGGTTCTGAGGCGCTATGTCGATCAGGTCGCAGCCGAGCTCGGCGCTGTCGAGGGACAAGGCCCGAAATTGATGTTCATGCAGTCCTCCGGCGGGCTGACCGACGCGCATCTCTTCCAGGGCAAGGACGCGATCCTCTCGGGTCCTGCTGGCGGGGTCGTCGGCGCGGTCGAGGTCTCACGCATTGCCGGTTTCAACAGGATGATCGGCTTCGATATGGGCGGCACCTCGACCGACGTTTCGCATTACGACGGTGAATTGGAACGCGCCTTCGAGACTGAAGTGGCCGGCGTGCGGATGCGCGCGCCGATGATGAAGATCCACACCGTCGCTGCCGGCGGCGGCTCGATCCTGAGTTATGACGGTTCGCGCTTCCGAGTCGGCCCGGAATCGGCCGGCGCCACGCCCGGCCCGAAATCCTATCGCCGTGGCGGCCCGCTTGCCGTCACCGACGCCAACATCATGACCGGCAAGCTGCTGCCGGAATTCTTCCCTGCGATTTTCGGGCCGGAGCAGGACCAGCCGCTGGATGCCGAGGCGGTGCGCGCCGCCTTTGCCGAGATGGCAGAGACGATCGGCGGTGGGCTCACGGCGGAAGACGTAGCCGACGGCTTCCTCGCCATCGCCGTCGAGAACATGGCCAATGCCATCAAGAAGATCTCCGTCCAGCGCGGCTATGACGTTTCCGGCTATGCGCTCACCTGCTTCGGCGGCGCCGGCGGCCAGCATGCCTGCCTCGTCGCCGACAGCCTCGGCATGAAAACCGTGTTGATCCATCCGTTTTCCGGCATCCTCTCGGCCTATGGCATGGGGCTTGCCGATATACGCGCCACGCGCCAGCGCGCAGTGCTGACGGAGATTGCCGAGGCGCTGGCGACGATTGGCGGCATCAGGGCTGAACTGGAGAAAGATGTCCGCGAGGAGTTGGCGCTGCAGGGCGTCGAGGCTGCCGATATGGAGATCGTCACCCGCCTGCACCTGCAATACAAGGGCACCGACACCGCCCTGCCGGTCGCCTTCGGGCCACAGGAAGAGATGGTGCAAGTCTTCGCCATCGCCCACAAGAAGCAGTTCGGCTTTATCTTCGAAGACCGTCCTGTTGTCGTCGACTCCATCGAAGTCGAGGGCATTGGGGGCGGCGCCAACATCGAGGAAACGGTGACACGGGCGGAAGCCTTCGTACCGCGAGCGCTGCGCACGACCCGCATCTTTTCCGGCGGTGCATGGCATGAGGCCGGTATTTTCGAACGCGGTGCACTGAAGCCTGGCGCCATCATCAAGGGCCCCGCGCTCGTCATCGAACCGCATCAGACGATCGTCGTCGAACCCGGCTGGCAGGCAAGGCTCACCGGCCACGACCATATCGTCCTCACCCGCGAAATCGCGCTGGCACGCAATGCCGCCATCGGCACGAATGCCGACCCCGTCATGCTCGAAGTCTTCAACAACCTCTTCATGGCGATCGCCGAACAGATGGGCGTGACGCTGCAGAACACGGCCCATTCGGTCAACATCAAGGAACGGCTCGATTTCTCCTGCGCCGTCTTCGACCGCACCGGCGCCCTTGTCGCGAATGCGCCGCACATGCCGGTGCATCTCGGCTCCATGGACCGTTCGGTCGAAACCATCATCCGCCTCAACGAGGGCCGCATCCGCCCGGGCGACGTCTTCGCGCTCAACGCTCCCTATAATGGCGGCACGCACCTGCCCGACATCACCGTCGTCACACCTGTTTTCGACCATACCGGAGAGACCATTCTCTTTTACGTCGCCTCGCGCGGCCATCATGCCGATATCGGCGGCAAGGCGCCGGGCTCGATGACGCCGCGGGCAACGAAGGTCGACGAGGAAGGCGTGCTGATCGACAATTTCCTGCTGGTCGAAGAAGGTCGTTTTCGCGAAGCTGAATTCGCGGCGATGCTGAAGGATCATCCTTATCCCGCCCGCAACCCCGCCCAGAACCTCGCCGACGTGAAGGCGCAGATCGCCGCCAATGAAAAGGGCGTTTGGGAATTGCGCAAAATGGTCGCTCATTTCGGGCTCGACGTCGTCGAAGCCTATATGGGCCATGTGCAGGACAATGCCGAGGAGAGCGTTCGCCGGGTGATCGCCCGCTTGAGCGACAGCGAATTCACCTATCCCACCGATCAGGGCGCCGTCATCAAGGTGAAGATCACCGTCGACCGGCTGGCGCGTGAGGCGACCGTCGATTTCACCGGCACGAGCGCGCAGCAGCCGACCAATTTCAATGCGCCGGAACCGGTGACCCGCGCTGCCGTGCTCTATGTCTTCCGTGTCATGGTCGAGCAGCCGATCCCGATGAATGCCGGCTGCCTGCGGCCGATCAGGATCATCGTGCCGGATGGTTCGATGCTGCGCCCGGCCTATCCGGCCGCCGTCGTTGCCGGCAATGTCGAGACCAGCCAGCATGTGACCAATGCCCTATTCGGAGCACTCGGCACGCTCGCGGCAGCCCAGGGTTCGATGAACAACCTGACATTCGGCAACGCAACCTACCAATATTACGAGACAATCTGCGCCGGCGGCCCCGCCGGCCGGCTCAATGACGGTACGGGCTTCGACGGCGCCGACGGCGTGCACACGCACATGACCAATTCGCGGCTGACCGACCCTGAAGTGCTGGAATTTCGGTTTCCTGTCGTGCTGGAAGATTTCCACATCCGCCGCGGCTCAGGCGGCAAGGGGCAGTATAGTTCCGGCGGCGGCACCGAGCGTACCATTCGCTTTCTGGAAATGATGGATTGCAGCATTCTCTCCTCGCATCGAACGATCCGGCCGTTCGGCCTGTTCGGCGGGGAAGACGGGCAGTTGGGGAAAACCGAGATCCGTCGCGCAGACGGCACCAGCGAAGGGCTCGCAGGCTGCGATCAGGCAATGCTCGCCGCCGGCGACGCCGTGATCGTCACGACGCCGACCGGCGGCGGTTACGGCAGGCCGCGCTGAAGCGGGTCGCATCAGGTCAGAAGGACACGCTTCAGTTCGTCCTTTCATGCACGTGTTTGAACCCGAACCGCCAGTTCCGGGTAACCGGCATCAAAGGATCGGCTTGCCGCCGGTGACCGCGATTGTCGTGCCGGAGACATAGCTGGACAAAGGATCGGCCAGCATCACGTAGGCTGTTGCGAGCTCGGCCGGCTGGCCCGGCCGTTTCATCGGCACCTGCTTGCCGAAATTGCTGACGCTTTCCTCAGGAAGCGTTGAGGGAATGAGCGGCGTCCAGATCGGCCCCGGCCGGCGTTGGCGCGAATGCCTTTCTCGGCCAGCAGCTGGGCGAGGCCGGCGGTGAAATTCTGGATCGCCCCCTTGGTCGTCGCATAGGCGAGCAATGTCGGATTCGGACTGTCGGAGTTGATCGAGGCCGTATTGATGATGGCGCTGCCGGGCTTCATATGGGGGACGGCAGCCTTGGTCAGGTAGAACATCGCGTGGATGTTGACCTTGAAGGTCAGTTCCCACTCCTCGTCGCTGATCTCGTCGATGCTCTTGAAGCTTGCCTGATGCGCGGCATTGTTGACGAGAATGTCGATACCGCCGAGCTCCTTGACCGCCGTGTCGACGATCTGCCGGCAATGAGCCGGATCCTGGATATCGCCGCTGACGAGCACGGCCTTGCGTCCGGCCTGTTCGACGAGCCGCTTCGTCTCGTCGGCATCCTCATCCTCGTCCAGGTAGGAAATCACCAAGTCGGCGCCCTCCCTGGCATAGGCGATCGCCACCGCCCGGCCGATGCCGCTATCGCCGCCGGTGATGATCGCCCGCTTACCCTTCAACCGGTCGGAACCGCGATAGCTTTTCTCGCCATGATCGGGAACGGGATCCATCTGTGCGGTAAAACCGGGCATGGGCTGTTTCTGGGACGGGAAAGGCGGTGTCGGATAATTCGTCATCATGACCTCCTGGGTTCGGGGTCAAACTCAGGCTGCGGCTTGTTGTTCCAAGCGGGATTACGACTGCATCGTTTTCGGATTCAAATGACCTCACGTCGAGACATCAGTTCTCGTCGCCATCGGGACGGCGTCCGATTTCGAGCGCCATCGCGCCCGAATTCAGAATCCTCCTCGACAGACCTCAAGCATGGTTGTAATGGCGAGGCATTACACGCATTGCCCAATGAGACACCGAAATGACAACTGACGGATCAGTGCAGCCTCATGGCTTATGGCCACGTGTCAGGGACAGAGAGAGCGCTATTTATGTGACCAGAATGGCCGGGTTACCCACTTTTCTGCTGGGCATTTCCTATGTTCTGAGCCCCTATTTAGAATCCCAAATTTTTGATTTGCGCTCTGGCATCGAAATCCTCGTCGGAGCTTTGTTAATCTTGACGGGCCTGCGCATACGCAGCGGCAAGCTGGGGTTGTTGCCATTCTCGGTTGCGATGGTTTTGCTGCATGCCTTGGGTAGGGTTTGTGGGCTTGGATATTCGTGCGAAACGGATACGAACCTGAAATGACTGCGGCATTTCTAACAATGTCGCTGATGCAAGTGCTGACGAGTCTTCTTATGATCAGTGGGCTGCGGGGATGGCGGTGGCTGAAGAATAATCCATGAGTTTCCCCAGGGCTTCCATCGCTGGCGCACCCGCCCGCACGATCAACCTACAAGATGTTGCGATTTGCCACAGCGACCGCTATGCCATAGTAATGTAACATGATCGCAGTGTTAACGAGGTGCATGAATTGGACGGAAAGACATCACCCGCAGTTTACTCCGAAGATGAGGGCCATGCCGACGAAGCCGCCGGCAAGGGTGCGCGCCGCGCGCGCGTCAGCGGCATCGACCGGGCGCTTCAGGTGATCGATCATCTCTATGAGACGGGATCGCCGGCCGGCGTCTATGCCATCGCCAAGGCGGTGAAGGCGCCGCTTTCGACCGTTTACGTCATCGTCGACGATCTGGTCGAGAAGAACATGCTGACACGTCAGGCTGATGGTTCGATCTGGCTCGGTGCGCGGCTTTATCACTATGGCCTCGCCTATGCCCGGTCGCTTGATTTCATGAGCATCGCCACCCACGAGATGCATGATCTCTGCCGCCAGGCCGGCGAAACCGTGCAGGTCTGCGGCCGCGACGGCGATTATATGCTGGTGCTTGCCATGGCCGATGGCCCGAGCCACTTCCAGGTGGCATCCCGCGTCGGCACCCGGGTGCCGTTGAACTGGACAGCATCCGGCCGCCTGCTCGTCGGCCATCTGCCGGAGCAGGAGCGCATCGAGCTGTTCAAGCGCTGCGCCCGCTCGTCGCCGACCGGCCGCGCCGAGATCGATCCAAGCACGCTATCGGAAGCCGCCGCCAAGGCCTTTGAGGCGCGCCTGTCGATCCAGGCGGGGGAATCCGATTATGCGGTCGCCTGCATCGCCTCGCCGATCTGCGACCGCGACGGCCAGTGCGTCGCCACCATCTCCATCGTGCTGCCGGAGCAGAAAGCCTTCTCCGACGAGAACCACTATACCGCGCATGTGCGCAATTCGGCGGAGCAGATCGAAAAACTGATGGGCTGGCGCAACCGCTAGCGCCTCCTGATTGCGACATGACTGCATAATGGCTATATTGCTGTCATTGACAGCGTATTCGGAGTTTGAATATGGCCATTCTGACAGTTCGAAATGTGCCCGATGAGGTGCATCGCGCATTGCGTCTGCGGGCGGCGATACACGGCCGCAGCACCGAGGCGGAGGTCCGTGACATCCTGGAAAATGCGGTGAAACCCGAGCAGCGTATGCGCATGGGGGATGCGTTGGCGGAAATCGGTCGACAGTCAGGGCTGTCCAATGATGATTTCGAAGGGCTCGACCAGCTACGCAACAAGGCGCCGGCGGAGCCATTGAGGTTTGAATGATCGTTCTGGATACGAACGTTCTTTCCGAGGCGATGAAACCAACCCCTCATTCGGCTGTGCGGTCATGGCTGAACGAGCAGGTCGCTGAAACCTTGTATTTGTCGAGTGTGACGTTGGCCGAGTTGCTGTTTGGCATCGGCGCGCTGCCGGACGGTCGGCGCAAGACGGCTCTAACCGAAACACTCGGCGGTATACTCGAACTGTTTCAGGATCGCGTGTTGTCATTCGACGCGGAAGCGGCCCGACACTATGCCGATCTTGCCGTCAGGGGCTCGTGCGGGCGGCAAAGGATTTCCAACTCCGGACGGATATATCGCCGCCATCGCCGCTTCGAAGGGGTTTATGGTCGCAACACGCGACGTCAGCCCCTTTGAAGCCGCGGGACTTACTGTCGTAAATCCCTGGAACCACCAAGCACCTCACGCCTTTCGGACGGATTTCTGATCAATCCGGCGCCGTATATCCTAACGGTAGGAATAACCATGGCTATGCCGCACGAGCTTGCGCGCTCGCGGCAGGTAGCGGCTGGCGGTGACGGCCTCGGCGCCCATCACCGCATAGCGCGGCTCGAACAGCTTGTTCAAGACCGAGAGATCGCCGTTGGAATCCGTCGCTTCGAGGTCGGAATCGACCAGGTCGAAAATGGTGAATTCCGCCTGCGCGCCGACCGAAAGCAGGTTCTCCATCGACAGCTTGATGACCGATGCCGGCGCATGGGTGACGGCGTCAACCACCTTGTCGAAGGGCATGCCGACGCTGAGCAGCTTCGACATCGTCGTCGCCAGGTCCCAGACCGGAAAATTCATCGAATGGCCGTGCAGGTCGGTCGAGATCGAGAAGGGCAGCAGGCCGCGGGCGATCGCTGCTTCCGCCACCTTGAAAGAGAAGGAGGCGCCGCCATGGCCGATGTCGAGGCGGATGCCCTCCGAAGCGCAGCGCCCGGCGAGATTGAAGAGATCCTCGTCCTCCATAATGCTCGACCCGGCCTTGCCGTTGAAGCAGTGGGTGACGACGTCGCCGGGGCCGAGGATTTCGAGCACTTCATCATAAAGCGCCGGCGGCTCGCCGACATGCACCATCATCGGCACTTTGAGGATCTTGGCGATCTTCTTGCCGAGTTTGACCGGGGTCACACCCCAGGAACCGGTGATGACGTGGCTGGCGCGCACCTTAATGCCGACGATATGCTCGCTGTTTTCGGCATAGACTTCGAGGATGCGGTCGAGATCGATATCTCTGATGTCCCTTAGTTCAGCGACGCGGTTGCAGGCGACAAGACCAATCGAGCCGAGGTTCAGAAACGCCTTGATGCGCTCGCGCGAGAGCTCGATGATATATTCACGGAAACCGTGGAAATTCGCCTCGCCGGCCGACCCGGCATCGACAAGCGTCGTCACGCCGCGCTCGAGACCGCATTCAGAGGGGCGGATCGAAATGTCGGTGCCGCCATGCCAGATATGCACATGCAGGTCGATCCAGCCTGGCGAGATGAAGGCACCCTTGCCATCGATGCGCGTCACATCCTGGGAAACCGCGAGCGACGACCCGATCTCAGCGATCCTGCCCTCGCCATCAACGAGGATGTCGATCACCCTCTCGCCTGTACCCCCACCGAAAGCGACCGGTTTGACATTGGTAAGGAGAAGCGGCTTCTTCATCTGGTCGCCGGACATATATGTATTCCTTCCGAAGTCTGGGAATCGCTCCCTGCCCATCCGTCCAAGTCGCTATGGAGAGTGAGGGAAACTAGAGATGGCGGCTCATACAATCACACCTGAGCAATTCCGTAATTATGACATATGAGGCCGTATAATAGAATAAGGCCAAGCTCATGGCTGTCAAGGAATCTGTCACAGAAAATGACCCGACTCGCCACGGCGCAAACGCAGAGGCGCCCCGAAGCGAGCCGGTCTGGTTCCAACATCAGCGCGCTTTCAGTCCCGAAGGATCGAATAGTTGATCCGTTGCAGATGATCCGGATCGGCAACCGCGTCGATCGCAACAATCCTGTCATCGCCGATCGCCAGCGTCACCGCGACGCGAATCTGACCGCCAATATCAACGACAAATCCAACTTCGCCGTCCACGACGGCGATCTGCGCCGCCTGTGCCCGGCCCTTGAAGGCCTGGGCCACGTCGGCCGCGCCGCGCATTTCGCCAATGCCATATCGGGCCGCCGTCGCATCGGGCCGGAAGACGACGTCGGGCGCGAGCACAGCAAGCAACGCCTCCAGATCGCTGTTGCGGGAAGCGGCAAGAAAGGCCTCGGCGATCGTCCGCTTGCGGGCAAAATCGACCTCCGGCGCCTCGTCCACGCCCTGCACCCTTCGGCGCGCGCGGCTTGCGAGCTGTCGGGCGGCAGCGGATGAGCGGCCGATGATCGGCGCAATCTCATCGAACGGCAGATCGAACATGTCGTGCAGCACGAAAGCGACACGTTCGGCGGGCGCCAGCGTCTGCAGCACGACGAGCAGTGCCAGGCCGACGGAATCGGCGAAGGCTGCCTCGCGTTCCGGATCCTTCTCAGGATCGGCCAGCCCGGCATGAGCGGGCATATCCAGCGGCTCCTCGCGCCGGCTTTTGCGCGCCCGCAGGATGTCGAGGCAGATACGCGCCACGACCGTCGTCAGCCAACCGCCGAGATTTCCGACATCGCTCGTATCGGCCCGGCTCAACCGCAGCCAGGCCTCCTGAACGGCGTCCTCCGCCTCACTGCGGGAGCCGAGCATGCGATAGGCGGCGGCGCGCAAATGTGCCCGGTTCGCCTCAAATTCATCAGCCAGCCATATTTTTTCGTTCATCCGTCACATTCCTTCGCTGCGTTCCGTCAAACCTATGACGAATGGAAACCGGCCGATGTGACAGTGCCGGCGGATCGGTCGACCCGCAAACGCATCAAGGAGACATATCATGCAGGAGAGAATGGGAAATCCCGCCCTCGTCCTTCCCGCGGCCATGCAGGCGCTGACGGCGCTCGGCAAAGTGCCGGCGGAGGCCGGCCTTTCACCGAAGCTGCTCGAACTCGTCAATCTGCGCGCCAGCCAGATCAACGGCTGCAGCGTCTGCATCGACGGGCATCCGCGCATCGCCAAGAAGCTCGGCGAGACCGATGAAAGGCTCTTCGCCGTCAGCGCCTGGCGCGACACGCCTTATTTCAGCGATGCCGAACGGGCAGCCCTCGCGCTAACCGAGGCCGTGACCCGCACCAGCGACCGCGCCGACCCGGTGCCGGACGATATCTGGGACGAAGCGACCCGGCATTACGACGGCAGAAGCCTCGCAGCCCTCGTCGTCGCCATCGCCAACATCAATGTCTGGAACCGGCTGAACATCGCCACCCGCCAGATCGCCGGCGCCTGGAAGCCGTAAACGGCAATGACCGGCAGCGCGTCATCCGCGCTGCCGGTCATCCTTTTATTTTCAGCTTTGCAATTCAGATGATACCGCCGCCGCCGGCAACGGAAGCCGGGCGCTCGGCCGCCACCTTGTTGCGGTAGCCGCTGGCGCGGTAGGCGGCGATCGGGTCGATCGCGCCGCCGGCCCGGCGCCGGGCTTCGGCGAGGATCGGCTCGACATCGGCGCGATAGGCGCGCTTCAGCGTTTCCGACGCCATCAGCGCGTCATTGTCCTGCTGGTAACCCTCGAGCGCCTTGCGGTCGACGATCAGCGCCTGCGCATAGGCGCGGCGGATTTCGTTGGCGCTGTTGATCAGGCTCTCGATCGGATCGGTGACATTGTGCGACTGGTCGATCATATGGGCCGGGTTGAAGTCGTTGACGCCACGCTGCTCGGCATCGACCAGCTCGTTGAAGACGAGGAACAGCCGGTAGGGATCGATCGCGCCGGCGTCGAGATCGTCATCACCATATTTCGAATCGTTGAAGTGGAAGCCGCCGAGCTTGCCGAACTGGATCAGCCGGGCGACGATCATCTCGATATTGGTGTTCGGTGCATGATGGCCGAGATCGACGAGGCAATGGGCCTTCGGGCCGAGCGTCTGGGCGATCAGGTAGTTGGTGCCCCAGTCCTGCACGATCGTCGAATAGAAGGCCGGCTCGTACATCTTGTGCTCGGTGAAGAGCTTCCAATCGTCGGGCAGCGCCTTGTAAATGTCAGCCATCGAGGCGAGGTAACGCTCGAACGCCCTTGTAAAATTGCTCTGGCCGGGAAAGTTCGAGCCGTCGCCGATCCACACCGTCAGCGCCTTCGAGCCGATCGCCTTGCCGATCTCGATGCATTCGAGATTGTGCTCGACCGCCTGCGCCCGCGTTGCCGCATCCGTATGGCTGAGCGAACCGTATTTGTAGGAATGGGCCTGTCCCGGCGCATCGGAAAAAGTGTTCGAATTCATTGCGTCGAAGCCGAGGCCGAGCGCATCGCCCTTGGCCTTCAATTCCCTGGCATCCGCCTTGTCCCAGGGAATATGCAGCGAGACATTCGGCGTCGCCTGCGTCAGCTGGTTGATGACGGCGCAATCGTCGAGCTTGTCGAAGATGCCGCGCGGCTCGCCGGTTCCGGGAAAACGGGCAAAGCGCGTGCCGCCGGTGCCGACACCCCAGGACGGAACGGCGACGAAAAATTCCGCAACCTTGCGGGTGATTGCTTCGATATCGACGCCGCGCCGATCAAGCGTCGCACCCAATGCGCCGTAATCAGCTTTCAGTGCCGCCACCCGCTTTTCATTTTCGCTCGCCACCAGATCCGGCGCAATCCTGAATTCAGCCATTGTTTCCTCCCACGTCGCGAACCACCGAACCGTGGTTTGCGTTCTAACGCTTGTATGTCTTCAAAACTCAGGAGCTACGATGGACATCGTCCGCATTCTTCTTGCGATCATCCTGCCGCCCCTTGGCGTATTCCTGCAGGTCGGGATCGGCCTGCATTTCTGGCTCAACATATTGCTGACGCTTTGCGGCTATGTGCCGGGGATCATCCACGCAATATGGGTGATCCTCCGAAAATAGTTAGCGCGTAAAACTCTGCACGTTGCCGGCATCGACGTTGATGATGTTGCCGGTCGACTTGGCCGAGAGATCGGATGCCAGGAAGTAAACCGCTTCGGCGATGTCTTCCGGGAACACGTTGAGCTTCAGCATGGAACGCTTGCGGTAATGCTCCTCCAGGTCGTCCACTTCGATCTTCGAGGAAGCCGCACGCTGTTCGCGCCATTCGCCGCTCCAGATCTTGGAGCCGCGCAGGACCGCATCCGGATTGACGGTGTTGACGCGGATGCCGGCATCCGCGCCTTCCAGCGCCAGGCAGCGGGCGAGATGGATCTCGGCGGCCTTCGCCGTGCAATAGGCGGACGCATTCGGCGAAGCGGCAAGCCCGTTCTTCGAGGCAATGAAGACGACGTTGCCGCCGAGCGCCTGCCGGCGGAACAGCCGGAAGGCCTCACGCGAGACGAGGAAGTAACCGGTCGCCAGAATGTCGATGTTGCGGTTCCACGTTGACAGCTCGGTCGTTTCGATCGGCGCCGAGGAGGCGATACCGGCATTCGAAATGAGAATATCGATGCCGCCGAATTCGACGCAGGACTCGGCGAAGGAGGCGATAACCGCGTCTTCCTTGGTAACGTCGAGCTTCACGCTACGCACGGCATCGGCGCCATATTTCTTCACGAAATCGGCCTCGGTCGATTCGAGCGCCGCCTGATCGATATCGGCGAGCACCACGCAGGCGCCCTCGCCGACGAGGCGCGCGGCCGTCGCCCGGCCGATGCCGCCGGCGCCGCCGGTGACGAAGGCCACCCGGCCGGCCAGGCTCTTCGGCTTCGGCATGCGCTGCAGCTTCGCCTCTTCGAGCAGCCAGTATTCGATATCGAAGGCTTCCTGCTCCGGCAGGCCCTGATATTCAGAGACCGTCGAGGCGCCGCGCATGACGTTGATGGCGTTGACGTAGAATTCGCTGGCGATGCGTGATGTCGCCTTGTCGCGGGCAAAGGACAGCATGCCGACGCCGGGAACGAGGAAAATCACCGGATTGGCGTCGCGCATGGCGGGCGAATTGTCATGCTTGCAGTCGTTGTAATAGCGGGCGTAGTCGGCGCGGTAATCTTCCAGCGCCTGGTCGAGACCGGCAATGATCGCGTCGACATCCGGCTTGGCGGGATCGAAATCGACGATCAGCGGGCGGATCTTGGTGCGCAGGAAATGATCCGGGCAGCTGGTGCCTAGCGCGCCGAGCGGACGCAGATCCCTGGAATTGACGAATTCGAGCACGGCCTCCTGATCGTCGAAATGACCGAGCTTGCGCTCCTGCTTGCCGATGCGGCCGCGAATCTCCGGCATCAGCCGGGCGGCAATGGCGCGGCGTTCGGCAACTGGCAGGCTCTCGGAAACCGCGCCGCCGAAAATCGTCTTGCCTTCGGTCTTTTCGGCAAACCAGACGATCGCCTTGTTGATGATCTCGAGCGTCAGCTCGTAGCAGGCCTTGGCATCATTCGCCCAGGTGAAGAGGCCGTGGCTTTCGAGCACGACGCCTTTGGCGTTCGGGTTGGCCTTGACGAAGGCTTCGAGATCGAGGCCGAGCTGGAAGCCCGGACGGCGCCAGGGCAGCCAGCCGATCTCGTTGCCGAAGATCTGCTGCGTCAATTCTTTCGAATTCTTCGAGGCGGCAATGGCGATGATCGCATCGGGATGCATGTGATCGACATGGGTGAAAGGCACGAAACCGTGCAGCGGCGTGTCGATCGAGGCGGCGCGGCCGTTGAGGTTGAAGGTGCAATGCGGCAGGAAGCCGACCATGCGGTCTTCGTCCTCGACACCCTTATAGATGGATTTCAGCGATTCCAGCTTGTCCTGGTAGAGCGTGGCGAAACCATCGAGCTTGATCGTGCCGACGTCGCCGCCCGAGCCCTTGACCCAGAGCACCTTGACCTTGCCGCCATCAAGCGGATCGGTTTCCATCACCTTCGCCGAGGTGTTGCCGCCGCCGTAATTGGTGATGCGCTTGTCGGCGCCGAGCAGATTGGAGCGATAGAGCAGCTTGCCGGGCTCGTCGAGGCCCGCCGCGTAACCATCATCCCACCGGTTTTCCAGAAGCCGGACGTTCGCCGCCATATCATCCTCCCATATCAGGCTTGTCGGGGGCCGCAATCAGCACGCCCTTTCGCTCACGGTATCGCGCATCAAAAGTGCGCTTGTCAATCGAAAACGATCAAAATCGATTATGCTGCATCGCAATATGAAAATTTATGATCGTTTGTGATTGACAGTCTTTAACGGATACGAAATAAATATGACAAGAGGAGGAGCCCAATGCACGAACGCGAACGCCATCGCATCATCTTAAGCGCCGTTCAGGAAAAGTCCGTCGTTACGATCCAGGACATCTCCGAGCTTACGGAAGCTTCCGAAGCGACCATCCGGCGCGATATTGCGGCTCTTCATGTGCAGGGCAAGATCCGCCGGGTCCGCGGTGGTGCGGAAGCCGTGCACCCGCCGCAGCTCGGCAATCTTGCCGGCCGACCCTTCCGGGTTTCAGAATCAGTCAACATCGATAAAAAGCGCGCAATTGCACGCGCCGCCGTCGATCTCTGCGAAGCCGGCGACGCCATCATCATCAATGGCGGCACGACGACCTTCCAGATGGTGCATTATATGGCCGGCCATCGCCTGCAGGTCATGACCAACTCTTTCGCCATCGCCGAACATCTGGTGAAGCATTCCAAAAACACGGTGACGGTGCCGGGCGGCGCGATCTATCGCGAGCAGAGCCTGATCCTGTCGCCTTTCGACAATGACGCGATCCGCAATTTTTATGCGCGGCGCATGTTCATCGGCGCCCAGGGCGTCGGCCCGCTCGGCATCATGGAGGCGGATGCCCTCATCATCCAGAGCGAGCAGAAGCTGATGCATCAGGCCGACGAACTCGTCGTCATGGTCGATTCGAGCAAGTTCAATCGCCGGTCGAGCCTCATTCTCTGCGCGCTCGACCGCGTTTCCGTGGTCATCACCGATGACGGGATTTCGGAAGAGGCGGCGCGCATGGTCGAGAATGCCGGCGTCCGGCTCGTTGTCGCAAGCCCGGTGACCCAGGCTGTGAGGGAGGATTCCTCGTCGGTCGCATGAGGCGCCGCCGAGGTGGGAAGTCTAATCTTAATGGGAGGAAGTAACATGAAACTCGCAAAGACACTTGCGCTCGGCGCAGCGCTCGCCGTCGCCATGATGGCCGGCACGGCAACCGCCGCGGACATCAAGATCGGCCTCGTCGTCAAGTCGCTCGGCAACGGCTTCTTCGACGCCGCCAACAAGGGCGCCCAGGAAGCCGCCAAGGAACTCGGCGGCGTCGAGGTGATCTATACCGGCCCGACCTCGACGACGGCCGAAGGCCAGATCGAAGTCATCAACTCGTTGATCGCCCAGGGCGTCGATGCCATCGCCGTCTCGGCCAACGATCCGGACGCGCTCGTTCCGGCATTGAAGAAGGCTACCCAGCGCGGCATCAAGGTCATCTCCTGGGATTCCGGCGTCGCCCCGGAAGGTCGCATCCTGCAGCTCAATCCTTCGTCCAACGAGCTGATCGGCAAGATGTGCCTGACGCTCGCCAAGAATCATCTGGAAGGCGGCAAGGGCGACTTCGCCATTCTGTCGGCCACGACTACCTCGACCAACCAGAACATCTGGATTGACCAGATGAAGAAGCAGCTCAAGGATTTCCCGGGCCTCAACCTCGTCACCACGGTTTACGGCGACGACCTCTCGGACAAATCCTATCGTGAAGCCGAAGGCCTCCTGAAGTCGAACCCGAACGTCAAGGTCATCGTCGCTCCGACGACGGTCGGCGTTCTCGCCGCCTCCAAGGTCGTCGAAGACAAGGGCCTCGTCGGCAAGGTCTACGTCACCGGCCTCGGCCTGCCGTCCGAAATGGCCGGCGCCATCAAGTCGGGCGCGACCAAGGAATTCGCCATCTGGAATCCGATCGACCTCGGCTACTCCGCCACCCAGATCGCCTATCGCCTCGTCAAGGGCGAGACCGACGGCAAGCCGGGCAGCGAGATCAATGCCGGCCGCATGGGCAAGATCAAGGTCGGCGACAACGGCGAAGCCGCCATGGCCGATCCCTTCGTCTACAATGCTTCGAACATCGACCAGTTCTCCAAGGTCTTCTGATCCGGAGCCGACGCGTAGAACCCGGCGGCTCGATGCCGCCGGGATTTCCCTTTTGACACTGGTAGAAATCTGATGAACGCTGCCTTTCAACAACCCGTCACGGACAGCAAAACCGGCGATGCGCCCGCGATCCTGGAAATGCGCGGCATCTCCCAGATCTTTCCTGGGGTGAAGGCGCTCGACAATGTCAGCATCGCGCTTCATCCCGGCACAGTGACCGCACTGATCGGCGAAAACGGCGCCGGCAAATCGACGCTCGTCAAGATCCTGACCGGCATCTACCGGCCGAACGAAGGCGAGATCCTGGTCGACGGCCGGCCGACGAGTTTTGCCAGCGCCCAGGCTGCGATCGATGCCGGGGTCACCGCCATCCATCAGGAAACAGTGCTTTTCGACGAGCTGACGGTTGCCGAAAACATCTTCCTCGGCCATGCGCCGCGCACGCGCCTGCGCACCATCGACTGGCAGGCGATGAACAGCCGCTCGAAGACGCTGCTGACCGCGCTCGAAAGCAATATCGATCCGACCATCCGGCTGAAAGACCTCTCGATCGCGCAGCGTCACCTGGTGGCGATTGCCCGCGCGCTGTCGATCGAGGCCCGCATCGTCATCATGGACGAACCGACCGCCGCCCTTTCCCGCAAGGAGATCGACGATCTGTTCCGCATCGTCCGGGGCCTGAAGGACCAGGGCAAGGCGATCCTCTTCATCAGCCACAAGTTCGACGAGCTTTATGAGATCGCCGACGATTTCGTCGTCTTCCGCGACGGTCGCGCCGTCGGCCAGGGGCGGCTCAAGGACACGCCGCAGGACGAGATCGTCCGGATGATGGTCGGCCGCGACGTCGAGAACGTCTTTCCGAAGATCGATGTTGCCATCGGTGGCCCGGTGCTGGAGATCCGCAACTACAGCCACCGCACCGAATTCCGCGACATTTCCTTCACCCTGCGCAAGGGCGAGATTCTCGGCGTGTACGGTCTGATCGGCGCCGGCCGCTCGGAACTGTCGCAATCGCTCTTCGGTATCACCAAGCCGCTTTCCGGCACGATGATGCTCGAAGGCCGCGAGGTCACCATCCATTCGCCGCAGGACGCGATCCGCGCCGGCATCGTCTATGTGCCGGAAGAGCGCGGCCGCCATGGCCTGGCGCTGCCGATGCCGATCTTCCAGAACATGACGCTGCCGTCGCTCGCCCGCACCTCGCGCCGCGGCTTCCTCCGGGCTGCGAACGAATTCGCGCTGGCCCGCAAATATGCCGAGCGGCTGGATCTGCGCGCTGCCGCGCTTTCCGTGCCGGTCGGCACGCTGTCGGGCGGCAATCAGCAGAAGGTCGTCATCGGCAAATGGCTGGCGACGGCGCCGAAGGTCATCATCCTCGACGAGCCGACCAAGGGTATCGACATCGGCTCGAAAGCGGCCGTGCACGGCTTCATCAGCGAACTCGCCGCCGAAGGCCTGTCGATCATCATGGTCTCGTCCGAACTGCCGGAGATCATCGGCATGTCCGACCGTGTCCTCGTCATGAAGGAAGGCCTCTCGGCCGGAATTTTCGAACGCGCCGAACTGTCGCCGGAAGCGCTGGTGCGCGCCGCCACCGGCAATGCATGAGGTAGAAGCATGGCAAGACTGATCAGAAAACGCGAAACCCTGCTGTTCCTCATCATCGTCGTGATGATCGCGATCTTCTCGACGCGGGCAGCCGATTTCGCAACGCCGGACAATCTCGCCGGCATCTTCAACGATACCTCCATCCTGATCATCCTGGCGCTGGCGCAGATGACGGTGATCCTGACGAAATCGATCGACCTGTCGGTCGCCGCCAATCTCGCCTTCACAGGCATGGCGATCGCGATGATGAATGCCGCATATCCGGGCCTGCCGCTCGTCGTGCTCATCCTCACAGCGATCGTCATCGGCGCGGCACTCGGCACGATCAACGGCTTCCTCGTCTGGCGTCTTGAGATCCCGCCGATCGTCGTGACGCTCGGCACGCTCACCATCTATCGCGGCATGGCCTTCGTGCTCTCTGGCGGAGCCTGGGTCAACGCGCATCAGATGACGCCGACCTTCCTCGCCGTTCCCCGTACGCCGATCCTCGGCCTGCCGGTGCTGAGTTGGGTCGCGATCATTATCGTCGCGCTGATGTACATGCTGCTGCGCTACAGCCAATTCGGCCGCTCGGCCTATGCGACCGGCGGCAATCCGACCGCGGCGGTCTATGCCGGCATCGATACCGGCCGGACGAAATTCCTTGCCTTCGTCCTCTCGGGTGCCTTGGCGGGTCTTGCCAGCTATCTCTGGGTGTCGCGTTATGCTGTCGCCTATGTCGATATCGCCAACGGTTTCGAACTCGACAGCGTTGCCGCCTGCGTCATTGGTGGCATTTCGATTGCCGGCGGCGTCGGCTCGGTCGCCGGCACGGTGCTCGGCGCGCTCTTCCTCGGCGTCATCAAGAATGCTCTGCCGGTCATCGGTATTTCACCCTTCACGCAGATGGCGATATCAGGCACCGTCATCATCCTCGCCGTCGCCTTCAACGCCCGACGCGAGCGCAACCGCGGCCGCATCATCCTGCGCGACCGCGCCGCAGCCGATACGACAACGGAGGCCGCAGCATGAGCGCCGTTTCCATGCCGTCCGAAAAGCGCATCATCCCCGACCGCCTCGGCACACCTTTCCGCCGCATCATCGCAAGCTGGGAAGTGCTGCTCTTTGGCGTCGCCGTCCTGATCTTCATTTTCAATTCGCTGGCGTCGCCCTATTTCCTCGATGCCTGGAACCTCTCGGACGCGACCTTCAACTTCACCGAAAAGGCGATGATTGCCTTCGCCATGGCGCTGCTCGTCATCTCAGGCGAGATCGATCTCTCGGTTGCCGCGATCATCGCGCTCGCCTCGACGGCGATGGGAGCGGCAGCTCAAGCCGGCATCGGCACGCCCGGCCTTGTGCTGATCGGCATCGGCACCGGCCTTGCCTGCGGCATCTTCAACGGTTTGCTCGTCTCGGTGCTGAAACTGCCGTCGATCGTCGTCACCATCGGCACGATGAGCCTTTTCCGCGGCATTTCCTATATCGTGCTCGGCGACCAGGCCTATGGCAAATACCCCGCCGATTTCGCCTATTTCGGCCAGGGTTATGTCGTCTGGGTGTTCTCCTTCGAATTCGTGCTCTTCATCGTCGTGGCGATCCTCTTCGCCATCCTGCTGCATGCGACGAATTTCGGCCGGCAGGTCTATGCGATCGGCAATAATGATTTCGCTGCCCGCTTCTCCGGCATCCCCGTCGAGCGCGTCAAATTCATCCTCTTCCTGCTGACCGGCATCATGAGCGGTGTCGCCGCCGTCTGCCTGACCTCGCGCCTCGGCTCGACCCGGCCTTCGATCGCCCAGGGCTGGGAACTCGAGGTCGTCACCATGGTCGTGCTCGGCGGCATCTCGATCCTCGGCGGCTCCGGCAGGATCGGCGGCGTCGTCATCGCCGCCTTCGTCATGGGCCTCGTCACCTTCGGCCTCGGCCTGTTGAATGTGCCCGGCATCGTCATGTCGATCTTCATCGGCCTTCTCCTCATCATCACCATCGCCATCCCGATCATCGCCCGCCGCATCAAGATCATGAGCTCCCGATGACATCAGAAAAACACGCCTTCAAGATGCAGCTCAATCCCGGCATGGAAGCCGAATATCGCAAGCGCCATGACGAGATCTGGCCGGAACTGGTCGATCTCCTCCATAAATCAGGCGCCAGCGACTACTCCATCCATCTCGACCGCGACACCAACACGCTGTTCGGTGTCTTGACGCGGCCGAAGGACCACACCATGGCAAGCCTTCCGGACCATCCCGTCATGAAGAAATGGTGGGCGCACATGGCCGATATCATGGCGACAAATCCGGATAATTCGCCCGTCCAGAGCGACCTCGTCACCCTCTTCCATATGCCATGACCGCCACTTCCTATCGCCGCATCGCGGTTATCGACATCGGCAAGACCAATGCCAAGGTCGTCGTGCTCGAAAGCGGCACAGGCGCCGAGATCGCCGTCTTGAAACGGCCGAACGTAACGATCAATACCGGCCCCTACCCGCATTACGACATTGAGGCTCTCTGGTCCTTCGCGCTCGATGCGCTGAAGAAGCTGGCGCGCGAACCAGGCTTCGACGCCATTTCGATCACCACCCATGGCGCCGCAGCCGCACTGCTCGATCGGGACGGCACGCTCGCCATGCCTGTGATCGACTACGAACACGAATATCCGCAAGAAATCCGCGATGCCTATACGGCCTTGCGCCCCCACTTCGACGAAACCTTTTCGCCGCGCCTCGCGATGGGTCTCAACGTCGGGGCGCAGTTGCACTACCAGAGGAGCGCTTTCCCCGAGGAATTCGCCAAGGTCGCGACGATTCTCACCTATGCGCAATATTGGACGGCGCGCCTGACGGGTGTTGCCGCCAACGAGCTGACCTCGCTCGGCTGCCATACCGACCTCTGGAACCCGAAGACCAGCGACTATTCCTCGCTCGTCGACAGGCTCGGCATCCGCGCGCTGATGGCGCCGATCCGCTCTGCCTTCGATGCGCTCGGCCCGGTGCTGCCGGAGATTGCCGCAGAGCTTGGGCTCGCAGCCCCCGTGCCGGTCTATTGCGGCATACACGATTCCAATGCCTCGCTGCTGCCGCATCTGGTCCATCGGGAGGCCCCTTTCGCCGTCGTCTCCACCGGCACCTGGGTCATCAATTTCGGCGTCGGCGGCGATCTCGATCGTCTCGATGCCAAACGCGATGCGCTCGCCAATGTCGATGCCTATGGCCGGGCCGTCCCCTCCTCGCGTTTCATGGGCGGGCGGGAATTCGAAATTCTCTCGGCCGAGATCGGTCCTGTCGATGAAAAGGCCGCCCAGGCGGCGATCGGCCCTATCATCGAAAAGGGCGTGATGCTGCTGCCCAACATCGCCCCCGGTTCTGGACCTTTTCCTGGAAAGACCAGCCGCTGGATTGGTGCTGAAGAGGCGAGCCGCGAGGAGCGGCATGCCGCTGCCTGCCTCTATCTCGCTTTGATGACCGATGCCTGCCTCGGGCTGATCGGCGCCAAGGGCCCCATCATCGTCGAAGGGCCTTTTGCGCTCAACGAGACCTATCTGAAGCTGATTGCCGCCCTTGCCGGCCGCGACGTCGTGGCGCTTCCCGGCTCGACCGGTACCAGTCAGGGTGCCGCCCTTCTCACCGGCATCCGGCCGGTAGCCGGCGCCGAAACGCATGTTCCGCCGTCCGATATCGCGGGCCTCGCCGCCTATCGCGATCGCTGGTACGCGGCGATGGAATAAGAGCATTTCCAACTTCGGCCCGAGACCCACTTGTTCAATGCTGCCCTGCCGTTAGTGTGCCACCTCGAAAATCAGCTCGAGGAGACAGCATGACACAGGCATTCGATCCACGCGCCCTTGCGGCCAGACTGCACAGCCTGCGCCAGGCCGGCCGACAGGAGGAAACCGGCACTTTCACGCTGCCGGCCGATCTGCATCAGGCGATGGAGGCGCAGAATTCCCTGACTGCGGCCGACGGCATTTCCAGCAATGCCTGGAAGGTGACGGTCTCGCCGCAGGGTCAGGCGGTCACCGCTCCGCTGCATCCCTATGCCGAGGCCGCCTCGGGTGCTGATATTCCCTGGTATCCGGGCATGAAATTCGAGACTGAGATCGCCGTGCGTCTCGGCCAGGATCTGCCGATCCGCACCGGCGCTGCCTATAGCCGCGCAGAAGTGGTCGAGGCGATCTCCGCTGCCCATCTCGGCGCCGAACTGATGGTCAGCGCGGTCAGGGAAAGCGGCAGCATCTCCTTTTTGCTGTTTACATCAGACCGGCTCGGCAACAGCGGCTATGTGCTTGGCCCGAAGCTCGACATAAGCGTTGTCGATGCCGCCGCCGGCACGCCGCTCAAGGTCACTCATGCCGGCCGCACGATCTATGACGGTCCGGCCCAGCATCCGAAGGGCGACGTTCTTACCTGGCTTGTCAATTACGCCAATGACGGCTTGCGCCCGGAGACATCGCTGAAGGCCGGCGCGTTGATCACCACGGGCACGTTGAGCGGCGCGATCGAACTGACGGAGCCGGGCGAGATCGATATCCTCCTCGGCGACAGCCAGCTCCGTTTCGCGGTGTCGAAGCCCTGATCGATCGCTGCTTTCCATTCGCGGATCCGGACCGCATTCGGTGATTGTCATCCGGTTCCGCCTGCTGTAATAAACTTGAGTATAAATTGAAGGTTTACTCCCGGCGCATGGCCGGGGGCGGAAATGGAAATGACGTTTCAACCGCGGATGCAGAACAAGATCCAGGGCTTCTCTGTCATTGGCGGCGTGCATCGCCGCCAATGGAACGGCATCATCGCCGATGTCTGGGACGTCGAATGCGCCGCTTATGCCGGCGGCTATTATGTCTCGCGGGATCCGCGGCTGTTCATCATGCTCGACAAACGGGGACCGGGCAATTCACGCATCAAGCTGTCGCCGAAGGCCGAGGGCGCCGTTCAGGATGCGGAAAAGCGGCCGATCTCCTATGTGCCGGCCGGCATGGAAGTCTGGGCCGATCTCACCGGCGTGCATTCGGTGCGCCACCTCGACGTCCATTTCGAAGCCGACACGATCAGCCGCCGGCTGATGGAGGATATCGACCCGCGTCGTCTCGGAAGCCCGCAGCTTCTCTTCTCCGATGATCGGGTGCTGGCGCTGGCGCAGCTGGTCGCGGCCGAATGCCTAAATCCGGAGCCGCTGCACGATCTCTATGGCGACGGCCTCGCCCTGGCGCTGATCATCGACGTGCTGAAGCTTTCCAAGGCGGTGCCGCGCAAACGCAGCAAGCTCGCCTCCTGGCAGCTTCGCCGCGCCACCGATTTCATCGAGGAAAACTGCCTGCGCAACATCCGCCTCGAGGAACTCGCCGGCCTGACGGGCTTGTCGCAATCGCATTTCAGCCATGCCTTCAAGGCTTCGACCGGCATCGCGCCGCATCAGTGGCAGACCAATGCCCGGCTAGACAGGGCCAAGCGGTTGCTGGTCGAGAGCGAATATGCCTTGACCGCGATCGCCGCCGAAACTGGCTTTGCCGACCAGGCGCATTTCACCCGCGTCTTCCGCAAGCATGTCGGCAGTACGCCGGCCAGCTGGAAAAAGGCCCAGCTTGCCTAATTGCAACGGCCCTCCGGCAATTGTTTGCCAGGCGGAGAATTGCCCAAAAACGTTCAAATTTCCCCGATCCGGACAAGCCGAGCCGTTAAAACTGAGTTAAACGCTCACCTTATTAAGGCTTCGCCGCGCCAGCGTCGCGGCACGAGTGGGGTATAGAAGACATGCGCGGGCAGACCAGGGGTCTCAGTTTAAAGATAAATCTGCTGGCGGGCGTTGCGATCGCCGGCCTGATGGCGGGCTCCGCCGCGGCACAGGAGGCGACGTCGACGACGCTCGAACCGATCGTCATCCAGGGCGGCGGCGACACCGCGACCAGTCCCGTCAAAGGCTATGTCGCCAAGAATTCCTCCGCCGGCTCGAAGAGCGATACGCCGCTCAATGAAATCCCGCAGTCCGTCTCCGTCGTCGGCACTGAGGAAATGGACAATCGCGGCATCACCAACAAGATCGACGAGGCGTTGCTCTATACGCCGGGTGTCACCTCGCAGCCCTTTGGCAATGACGCCGATACCGACTGGTTCTACATCCGCGGCTTCGACGCCGGCCAGACCGGCGTCTTCTTCGACAATCTGACGCTGTTCAGCTACGGCTTCGGCGGCTTCCAGCTCGATCCCTTCATGCTGGAGCGTGTCGAGGTGCTGAAGGGGCCGGCTTCGGTGCTTTACGGCGGCGCCAATCCCGGCGGCATCGTCAATCTCGTCCGCAAGCGCCCACTCGACGAGCCGCTCTTCTATACGGAGATCGGCATTAACAGCAACGGCAACGCCTTCACCGGCTTCGATGTCTCCGACAAGATCGGCGCCAGCGGAGCGGTGAGCTACCGCATCACCGGCAAGGTTGCGGGCGGCGACAATTATTCGGATTTTTCCGAGGACTTCCGCGGCTTCATCATGCCGCAGCTAACGATCTCGCCGGATGACGCCACCAGCCTGACGGTCTGGGGCAGCCTCGCCGGCCTCGATCAGGTGCATACCGGCAACGGCTTCTTTCCCTATGTCGGCACCGTCGAGGACGCGCCGTTCGGCAAAATCGACCGCGACGCCTTTTATGGCGAGCCCGACATCGACGACGGCAGCTATGTTCAGAAGATGATCGGGGTCGAATTCGAGCATGAGTTCGACAACGGCATCAAGTTCTCCCAGAATCTCCGCTACGGCCGGCTCGACAAGCATGAAATCGGTCCCTACCTGAACGGTTGGGTCGGCGGCGTTCCGACAGGTCCGGACTATCAGCTGGCGCGCATCGGCTTCGAGGGGCGCTCCGGCGTCGACACTTTCTCGATCGACAACCGGCTCGAAGGCGAGACCGAAATGGGCGGCGCCACGCACAATCTTCTCGTCGGGCTTGATTACAGCTATTACCGTCTCGACAATTGGCAGGCCTGCTGCGGCTCCAATCCGATCAGCGCCACCGATCCCGTCTACGGCACGACGCAAGGCACCAATTTCGTCTATGCCGACGGCATCGTCACCAAGAACCAGATCGGCGTCTATGCCCAGGACCGCATCCATTTCGGTGATGGCTGGCTGCTGACGCTGAACGGCCGCTACGATTATGTCGACATCGACCAGGATGCCAGGATCGGCACGACCTTCAGCACCAACGACAGCGCCGTCAGCGGTCGCATCGGTCTCGCCTATGAATTCGACAACGGCCTGACGCCCTATGTCAGCGCCGCGACCTTCTTCAACCCGCTGATCGGCACCGGCGTATCCGGCGCCCTGAAGCCGGAGGAAGGCGAGCAGTTCGAAGGCGGCATCAAATATGAGCCGAGCTTCATCGACGGCTCGCTGACCGCCTCGGTCTTCCACATTACCAAGCGCAACAACACCGTCACTAATCCGGTCACCTTCGCCCAGAGCCAGCTCGGCGAAGTCGTCTCGCGCGGCGCCGAACTGGAAGGCAAGGTCAACATCAACGAGAACTGGAAGCTTCTCGCTTCGCTTGCCTATACTGATATGGAAGTGACCGAGAACGAGGCCAACCCGGCGCTCGTCGGCAATTCACCTTATATCGTCCCGAAGGTGACCGCCTCGCTCTGGCTCGACCATACGCTGACGACGGGTGCCTTCGAAGGCATGAGCTTCGGCGCCGGCGTGCGCCATCAAGGCTGGTCCTGGGCCGATGAGGCCAATACCGAGAAGGTGCCGTCCGCAACCCTCGTCGATGCCGCGATCCGCTATGACAGGGAAGACTGGGGTGCCTCGCTCAACGTGACGAACCTCTTCGACAAGGAATATGTCAAGGGTTGCGGTGGCCTGACCGTCTGCGGTTATGGCGATGCCCGCACCGTCACCTTCAAGCTCAGCAGAAAGTGGTAAGTTGACAATCTGAGTTTAGTTTTGCAGGAACCTGCGGGGAGAGGGAGGACATGCCCTCCCGAATCCATTTGCAGCGCCGAACCTGGAGCAGACCATGCCTTCGCCTTTCCTTGCCCTGTCGGGAATCGACTATGCTATCGGGCCGAAAACCATTCTGTCCGGCATTGACCTGACTCTCGGGCGCGGCCGCATCTACGGATTGGTTGGCCCGAACGGTTCTGGCAAGAGCACGCTGCTGAAGATCATCGCCCGCCAGATAGCCCCCAAATCCGGAGTCATCGCCTTCGACGGCAGACCGGCGACGGACTGGGGTGCTCGCGAATTTGCCCGGCACGTCGCCTACATGCCACAATTCACGCCCGCAACCGACGGGATGACCGTGCGAGAACTCATAGCCCTCGGCCGCTTTCCCTGGCATGGCACGCTCGGACGCTTCACGGCGACGGATCGCAAGATGGTTGAGGAGGCGATCATCCGCACCGAACTCGAGGATTTCGCCGATCGTCTCGCGGCCAATATGTCCGGCGGCGAGCGCCAGCGTGCCTGGATCGCCATGATGCTCGCCCAGGACGCCCGCTGCCTGCTGCTCGACGAGCCGACATCGGCGCTCGACCTCGCCCACCAGGCTAGCGTCCTCTCGCTGGTCAAGGAACTCAGCCACGAACGCGGGCTGACCGTCATCGTCGTGCTGCACGACATCAATCTGGCCGCGCGCTATTGCGATGCGATCATCGCGCTCAACCGCGGCCGGATCACCGCCGAAGGCACGCCCGCCGAGATCATGCAGACCGAGACGCTGCAGTCGATTTTCGGCGTCGGAATGGGCGTCTTTCCGCATCCGGTTCGCAACGAACCGGTGAGCTATCTGTTATAGGCATGGCCTTTCTGGCTTACTTCTCCCGCAGGCAATTTCTGACCGGTGCGGCGGCCTCGCTCTCCGCCCCCGCGCTGGTGCGGGCGGCGGAGGGCGTGCGCGTCGCCACGCTCGACTGGGCGCTGCTCGAAACACTGCTGGCCATCGGCGCCAACGTCGTTGCGGCAACCGAATTGCGGCAGTTCCGCGAGGTCGCCGTCAAACCTGACGTGCCGGCGGCGGTGGCCGATCTCGGCCTGCGCGGCACGCCGAATTTCGAAGTGCTGCGGTTTGCACGACCGGAGCTGATCTTCAATTCGAACTTCTATGCCTGGGCCGACGAGCGCATGCGCCTGATTGCGCCGGTGGAAAGCCATGCGATCTACAAGCCCGGCGAAAGCCCCTTCGCGCTGGCCGAGCAGGTAACGCTTGCGCTCGGCGAGCGCCTGCAGCTTCCCGCCGCCAGGCAGTTGACCGAGGCGCTTTCAGCCCGGCTCGACCGCCACCGATCTCTCTTTGCCGCCGGCGACGGGCGGCCGGTCATCCCGATCAATCTCGGCGACGCCAGGCATTTCCGCGTCTTCGGCGCCGACAGCATGTTCGGCGAAGTGCTGAAACGCGTCGGCCTGACCAATGCCTGGCAGGGTGCGACCAGCTACTCAGCGGCGGCCCCCATCGGCATCGAGACATTGGCATCGATGCCCGACGCCTGGATCGTCATGATCCCGCCGCATCCGGCCGATGCTCTCACTGCGCTCTCCAGCAGCGGCTTCTGGAATGCCTTGCCGGCCGTGCGCGAAAAGCGCGTGCTGATGCTCGGCTCGATCAATCCCTATGGCGCGCTGCCGGCCGCCGGCCGCTTTGCCGACCTGTTGGCGGAGGGGCTCGCCCATGCATGGAATGGTTAGCCGCGCCAGGCCCGCACGACGCGCGGGCGCGCCTGTCATCGGCATCATCTTCGCCACGCTCTGCATTGTCGCCTTCGCGCTCCTCATCGTGACGCGCCCTGAGGTCCCGCACGGCGCTGCCGATGCAGCCGCGCTGAATGGGATACTGTTCTGGCACGGCATCATGCCCCGCGCCGCGCTGGCCCTGATCGCCGGCGCCGCACTCGGCCTTTCCGGCGCATTGCTGCAGCGTGTGCTACGCAATCCGATCGCCGACGCCTCGACGCTCGGCATCGCCGCCGGCGCGGAACTGGCGATGACGGCGGCCATGAGCGTCTCGCCTCTGCTCATCGGTTTACCGCGCGAGATGATCGCCTTTGGCGGCGGCATCGCGGCCGTCGCCATCGTGCTGGCTCTGAGCTGGCGGCGCGGGCTCGACCCAGTGACGGTGGCGCTTTCCGGCATGATCGTCAGCCTGATCGCCTCGGCGCTCAGCGTCACGCTCATTCTTTCGCGCGGCGAATATGCCATGTCGATCTATATCTGGGGCGCCGGTGCGCTCAGCCAGCAGGATTGGAACGGCGTGCTGTCGCTCGGCCCCCGACACATCGTCGGCTTTGCCGCCGCTTTGCTGCTGGTGCGGCCGCTGCGTATCCTGGCGCTCGACGACAGCGGCGCCAGGAGCCTCGGCCTCGCCCTGCATTCGACTCGCCTGGCGATCGTCGCGCTTGCCGTCTGGCTCGCCGCCTCGGTGACCTCAGAGGTCGGCATCATCGGTTTTCTCGGCCTCGCCGCACCCGCGATCGCAAGACTTGTCGGCACGCGCAGCTCCAGCCGGCTGATGGTGGCAGCGCCGCTGACCGGCGCCGGCCTGCTCTTCCTGACCGATTGCCTCATCCAGATCCTCGGCCCCGGTTTTACCGACCTCGCCCCAACCGGAGCGGCCACCGCCCTGCTCGGCGGCCCGTTGCTTCTCTTCCTTCTGACGCGCGTGCATTCCGTTTCGACCATTGCCGCCCACCCGGCCGGGAGGTTGAAGCGGCTGACGAAGCCGCTCCAGGCGATTGCCTTGCTTATCGTGGCCCTCGCCCTGCTTTTCGCCGGCGTCCTGACCCTCGGTCCGGCCGAAGACGGCTGGCATGTCGCGACCGGCGCGCTCTTGAGCGACCTCTTGCCGTTCCGGCTGCCGCGGACGATCGTGGCCGCCGGTGCCGGCGCCATGCTGGCGGCCGCAGGCTTCATCATGCAGCGCATGACGGCCAATCCCATCGCCAGCCCCGAGGTGCTTGGCGTCAGTGGCGGCGCCGGGGCGGGTCTCACCATTGCGCTCTTCCTTTTCGGTTTCCCATCGCCCGTCATCATGCTGCTGGCGATGGCGCTCGGCGCATTGGCCGCTTTCCTCGCCATGATCGCCATTTCCGCCCGCGCGCAATTTTCTCCCGAGCGCATGCTGCTTGCCGGCGTCGGTATCGGCGCCTTTGCCATGGCGATCGTGACCATGGTGCTCGCCCAGGGCGATATGCGCGGCTATATCCTGCTCACCTGGCTATCCGGTTCGACCAACCGCGCCGGGACCTTCGAAGCCTGGATGGCCGTCATCTCGCTCGTCGTGCTGACCGCACCCCTGCCTTTCCTCAGCCGCTGGCTGACGATCCTGCCGCTCGGAGCCGGCCTCGGTCGCGCTGTCGGCCTTCCTGTCGGGGCAAGCCGGCTGGTGCTCGCCATCCTCGCCGCGCTGATGACGGCGATCGCCTCGTTCCTCGTCGGCCCGCTCAGCCTCACCGGCCTCATCGCCCCGCATCTTGCCCGCCTTGCCGGCTTCCGCGCGCCGGGCCACCAGCTTGCCGCGAGCCTCATCTTCGGCGCCGGCGTATTGACAGCCGCGGACTGGCTGTCGCGGGTCGTCATCTATCCCTACCAGGTGCCGGTCGGCCTCTTCGCCGCGCTGATCGGCGGCCCCTATCTCATCTGGCTGCTGTCGCGAAAGTAGGTCCTCCAGAACGTCGTTCCATTCTCCCTCCTGTGCTCATCACAGGAATCTCTAGCGCGCCCAAGTCCTTAGCGCGGGAGACTCCCTGCGAGGCCTTTTGGGTTCATTCACCGCGCCGACGCGCCGTGGCTGGATTCCAGGCTCAAGGCCTGGAATGACGGAGGTGGGGGCGTGTTACCGCCAAACGAGCCGCCACGGTTTCGGGCGGCGGGCGGTGCTTTCGGTGCCCGTTATAGCGCCGGCTTCGACCCGGCACCGGGAGGCGTCATCCGCTACGCCGACAGCGAGTTTGGCGCAACGCAACCTCACCCTCCGTCATTCCAGGCCTTGAGCCTGGAATCCACAGCCCCGCCCTCCGTCCTGCTCGGCCTTGAGCCGAGCATCCACACCGCATCCTCCAGCAACAATGAGCAGCCTGAGGCCACAGGGTGAGGGAGGCGAAGGTCTGCCAGCACAACAAACATCGGCAGGTGTCGAACGTTGCTTACTTCCGCTCGCGGAACATCTCGATAATCGCGGAAAAATCCCGTCCGCCATTGCCCTGCTTCTCGAACAGCCCGTAGAGCTGCGCCGCCTCCGCACCCATCGGCGTCGAGGCGCCGCTTGCCAGTGCCGCCTCCTGCGACAGCTTGAGATCCTTCAGCATCAGCGCTGCGGCAAAACCCGGTTTGTAGCCGTTATTGGCGGGCGAGGTCGGCACCGGTCCCGGCACCGGGCAATAGGTATTGATCGACCAGCACTGGCCGGATGACGTCGAGGCGACGTCGAACAGCGCCTGATGCGAGAGACCGAGTTTTTCGGCAAGCACGAAGGCTTCGCATACGCCGACCATCGAGATGCCTAATATCATGTTGTTGCAGATCTTCGCCGCTTGGCCGGCGCCGGCCTCGCCGCAATGGACGATCTTCTTGCCCATGGCCTCGAGGATCGGTTTCGCCCTGGCGAAAGCCTCGTCCGAGCCGCCTACCATGAAAGTCAGCGTGCCGGCGCTCGCCCCGCCGGTGCCGCCGGAGACCGGTGCGTCGAGCGACAGGCAGCCTGCGGCCTTGGCCATTTCATGCGCCTTGCGGCTGCTGTCGACATCGATGGTTGAACAATCGATTACAAGCGTCCCCTGCGCCGTTGACTGGAGTATGTCGGTCCAGGCCGTCAGCACGTGTTTGCCCTGCGGCAGCATTGTGATGACGGTCTCCGCGTCCTTGACCGCTTGGCTGGCATGGCTCGCCGGCTTGACGCCGCTTTTCTCGGCAGCCTTCAGCACCGAGGCCGCCAGATCGAAACCGAGGACCTCGTGACCCTTCTTGACGAGATTGGCCGCCATCGGCCCGCCCATATTGCCAAGCCCGATGAATGCGATCCTTGCCATGGTCTTCTCCTATCGATTGTCTTCGAGGATCATCGCCGCCGCCTTTTCGGCGATCATGATCGTCGGCGAATTGGTGTTGCCCGAGGTGATCGACGGCATCACTGAGGCGTCGGCGATCCTGAGCTTGCCGAGCGCCCTGAATTTTAGCCGGGGATCGACGACGCTCTCCCTGTCGGCGCCCATGCGGCAGGTGCCGACGGGATGGAAGATCGTCGTGCCTATATCGCCAGCCGCCCGCTCCAGATCGGCCTCCGTCTGATAGTCAGGTCCCGGCTTGAACTCCTCGGGCTTGAAACGGGCAAAGGAAGGCTGCGAGACGATCTTGCGCGTCAACCGTATCGAACGGACAGCTACGTCACGGTCGCGCTGCGTCGAGAGGTATTTCGGGCTGATCGTCGGCTGCGCGGCAAAATCCGGGCTCGACAGATGCACCGAGCCCCGGCTTTCCGGCCTCAGATTGCAGACGCTCGCAGTTATCGCCGGGAAAGGATGGACGGGATCGCCGAATTTTTCGAGCGAAACCGGCTGCACGTGATATTGCAGGTCGGGCGTTTCCCGATCCGGTCCTGAACGCGTGAAGATGCCGAGCTGGCTCGGCGCCATCGCCATCGGCCCGGAGCGGCGGACGAGATATTCCAGCCCGATCGCCGCCTTGCCGATCAGCTTCGTCGCCCTCTCGTTCAGCGTCGGAACACCGGTCACCTTATAGGCCAGACGCAGTTGCAGATGGTCCTGCAGGTTTTCGCCGACACTCTTGACCTCGGTCACGACATCGATGCCCGCTTGCCGCAGCACCTCGCCCTTGCCGATGCCGGAGAGTTCCAGGATATGCGGTGAGCCGATCGAGCCGGCCGAGAGCACGGTTTCTCTGGCCGCGTAAGCGCGTTTTGCCACGCCATCGTGCTGGAATTCGACGCCGATGACGGCGCCCTCCTCCACCAGCAGCCGGCGGACCTGCGCCTTGGTCAGGACGGTCAGGTTGGCACGCCTCATCGCCGGGCGCAGGAAGGCTTTCGAGGTGTTCCAGCGAATGCCGGAACGCTGGTTGACGTCGAAATAGCCGGAGCCTTCATTGCTGCCGCGGTTGAAATCCGTCGTCTCCGGAATTCCCGCTTCCTTCGCGGCCTGTTGGAAGGCATCGAGCACCGCCCAGCGCACACGCGCTTTCTCGATGCGCCATTCGCCGCCGGTGCCATGCATGTCGTCGGCGCCGCGATAAAAATCCTCGGATTTCAAGAAGAAGGGCAGGACATCGTCCCAGCCCCAGCCGGTGCAGCCCATCTGCCGCCAGAGGTCATAGTCGCGGGCCTGGCCGCGCATGTAGATCATGCCGTTGATCGACGAGCAGCCGCCGAGCACCTTGCCGCGGGGGTAGCTCAGCGCCCGGCCGTTCAACCCGGCTTCCGGCGCCGTGGTGAAGCACCAGTCGGTGCGCGGATTGTTGATGCAGTAGAGATAACCGACCGGAATATGGATCCAGTGGTAATTGTCGCTACCGCCGGCTTCGAGGAGCAGCACCCGGCTCCGGCCGTCGGCGGAAAGCCGGTTGGCAAGCACACAGCCGGCGCTGCCCGCCCCGATGATGATGTAGTCGTAACGATCCATGTGCCCTGCACGAAGTCCCAGATGCCCCTGCCTCCCTCTCCCCGCGGGACGGGGAGAGGGAGAGTCGCATTGCCGCCGCCAATCTCTTTGCCGGGAAGGAAATCGTCCCTGGGAAAGAGAGGTCCGCCCGTTCAGCGGCGATAGACGAAGCCCAGTTTTCGCCCCAGCCGCGAAGCGTAGAATTCGCCGATGATGCCGCGGCGGAAGATCAGCACGCAGATCATGAAGACGACGCCGGTGATGATCGTCACCGGGAACTCCGACGTGGCGAGGTAATTTTGCAGCGCCACGACGAGCCCCGCGCCGAAGAGCGGCCCGACCAGCGTGCCGATGCCGCCGAGCAGCGTCATCAGGATCACCTCGCCCGACATCTGCCAGGCGACGTCGGTCAGGGTCGCGAACTGGAAGACGAGCGATTTCATCGCGCCCGCCAGCCCGGCGAGAGCTGCCGACATGACGAAGGCGCCGAGCTTGTAACGCGCCACCGAATAGCCGAGCGAAATGGCGCGGTTCTCGTTCTCGCGGATCGATTTCAGGATCATGCCGAAGGGCGAATTGATGAAACGCCAGATGATCAGGATGCCGACGAGGAAGACGGCCAGCACGAAATAATACATGTTGGTCGAGTTGCTCAGGTCGATGAAGCCGAAGAGATGGCCGCGCGGCACCGACTGGATGCCGTCCTCGCCTTCTGTGAACTCCGCCTGCAGGCAGAAGAAAAAGAACATCTGCGACAGGGCCAGCGTGATCATCGCGAAATAGATGCCCTGACGGCGGATGGCGAAGAAGCCCATGACCAGCCCGAGAAACGCCGCACCGACGACGCCGATCAGGATGCCAAGTTCCGGCGGCAGGGCCCATGACTTCACCGTATAGGCGGTGAAATAGGCCGCACCCCCGAAGAAGGTGGCGTGGCCGAAGGACAGCAGGCCGGTATAGCCGAGCAGCAGATTGAAGGCGCAGGCGAAAAGCGCGAAGCAGAGCAGCTTCATCAGGAAGATCGGATAGAAGAAGAAGGGCGCCAGCAGCAGGAACAGCAGCCCGGCAAGCAGGAAGCCCGCCTGCACCGAAAGGGCGGTCCGGCTTTTTTCCGTTCGGATGGTTTCGGTGATGTCAGCCATGTCAAGCATCCCGGCCGAAGAGGCCCGCGGGCCTGATGAGAAGGACGATCGCCATGATGACGAAGATCACGGTGTTGGAGGCCTCGGGATAGAAGACCTTGGTCAGGCCCTCGGCGACGCCGAGCACATAACCGGTCACGATCGCGCCCATGATCGACCCCATGCCGCCGACCACGACGACGGCGAAGACGACGATGATCATGTTAGAGCCCATCAGCGGCGAGACCTGGTAGATCGGTGCGGCCAGCACACCGGCAAAGGCGGCAAGACCGGCGCCGAGCGCGTAGGTAAAGGTCAGCAACACCGGCACGTTGACGCCGAAGACCTGCACCAGCACGGCGTTTTCGGTGGCGGCCCTGAGATAGGCTCCAAGCTTGGTCTTCTCGATCAGCAGCCATGTGCCGAGGCAGACGACCAGCGAGACCACGACCACCCAGCCACGATAGATCGGCAGGAACATGAAGCCGAGATTGGCCCCGCCGGCGAGCGCCGCCGGGGTCGCATAAGGCTGGCCGGACGAGCCGTAGAGATAGCGGAAGGTGCCTTCCACGGCGAGCGCCAGCCCGAAGGTGAAGAGCAGGCCGTAGAGCGGATCGAGATCGTAGAGCCGGCGCAGGAACAGCCGCTCAATGATCGCACCGGCAAGACCGACGATAACGGGCGCCAGGATCAGCGACGGCCAGTAGCCGATGCCGGCATAGGTGAGCAGCAGATAGGCGACGAAGGCGCCGAGCATATATTGCGCGCCATGGGCAAAGTTGATCACCCGCAGCAGGCCGAAAATGATGGCGAGGCCGAGGCTGAGCAGCGCATAGAAGGAGCCGTTGATCAGGCCGATCAAGAGCTGGCCGAGCAGCGCCTGCAGGGGAATGCCGAAGATCATCGTCATCTGGTCATACTCCCAGAACCTTGTGCAGCGTATCCATGCGCTGCGGCAGTTCGCCGACCGGGAATTCCGACACCATCTGCCCATGATCCATCAGATAGAAGCGATCGGCAATACGGCTGGCGAAGCGGAAATTCTGCTCGACGAGCAGGATCGTCATGCCGCGTCCTTTCAGCGTCTGCAGCACCTCGCCGATGCGCTGGACGATAACAGGGGCAAGCCCCTCCGTCGGTTCGTCGAGAATGAGCAGCCGGACACCGGTGCGCAGGATTCGGGCGATCGCCAGCATCTGCTGCTCGCCGCCGGAAAGCTTGGTGCCGGGGCTGCCGCGGCGCTCGTAGAGATTGGGAAAGAGCTCGTAAATTTCGTCGAGCGTCATGCCGCCCTTGGCCACGACAGGCGGCAGCAGCAGGTTTTCCGAGACGGTGAGCGTCGAGAAGATGCCGCGCTCCTCCGGCACGAAGCCGATGCCGCGATGCGCCGTCTTGTGCAGCGGCACCTGCATCATGTCGCTGCCGGCAAAGCTGATCTTGCCCTTGCGGGCGCGCACGATGCCGGTGATTGTGCGCAGCGTGGTCGTCTTGCCGACGCCATTGCGGCCGAGAATGGTGATCGTCTCGCCTTCGGCCAGCCGCATATCGACGCCGTGCAGGATGTGGCTTTCGCCATACCAGGCGTTCAGTCCCTGGACCTCGAGGAGATCGGCCATCAATGCTCCTCCGTGCCCATATAGGCGACCCGCACGCGTTCGTCCTGACTGACGGTGGCATAATCGCCCTCGGCGAGAATCTCGCCGCGCTGCAGCACCGTGACATGCTGGCAGATATTGGCGACGACGGAGAGATTGTGCTCGACCATCAACACCGCCCGGTCGCGGGCGACGTCGCGGATGATCGCCGAGACGACGCCGACATCCTCCAGCCCCATGCCGGCCATCGGCTCGTCGAGCAGCAGCACCTTCGGATCGAGCGCCAGCGTCGTGGCGATCTCCAGCACCCGCTTGCGGCCATAGGAAAGATCGGCGGCGATATGATCGCGCTCCTTGGAAAGCCCGACGCTGGCGAGCAGCTGCTCGGCGCGCTCGTTCAGCCGGTCGAGCGCCGAGAGCGGCCGCCAGAACTGGGTGGAGAGATTGTTCGGCCGCTGCAACGCCACCCGCACATTGTCGAGAACGGACAGATGCGGAAAAACCGCCGAGATCTGGAAGGAGCGCACCAGCCCCATGCGCGCCACCTTATCGGGTGGCGTATACGTGATGTCGGTGCCCATCAGCGTGATGGTGCCCGCCGTCGGCTGCAGGAACTTCGTCAGCAGGTTGAAGACCGTGGTCTTGCCGGCGCCGTTCGGGCCGATCAGCGCATGCACGCTGGCGTCATGCACGTCGAGATCGACGTCCTTGACGGCCGTGAAGCCGCCGAAATCGCGGCGCAGGCCGCGGGCGGATAGTACCACCCGCGGCTTTTCCTGCGTTTCAATCGCGGAAACCGCCATTTCGCTCACTTCACCAGATCGCAGCCGCTCTTGGCGGGATCGATATAGGCCTCCTTACCGGGAATGGTGGCAAGCACGTTGAAGTAATCCCACGGCTCCTTGCTTTCGGAAGGCTTCTTGACCTGCAGCAGATACATGTCGTGGATCATGCGGCCATTGGCGCCGACCGTGCCGCCACGACCGAAGACGTCGTCAACCGGCATTTCATGCAAGAGCTTGGCAACGGCCTCCGTCTCGTCGGTGCCGGCCTTCTGCACCGCCTTCAGATATTGCGTCACTGCCGAATAGGTGCCGGTGTGGACCATGTTCGGCATCTTGCCGGTGCGGGCGAAGAACTTCTTGGCGAAGGCGCGGCTTTCGTCGTCGCGGTTCCAGTAAAAACCTTCGGTCAGCGTCAGGCCCTGCGCCGCCTCGAGGCCGAGGCCATGGACTTCGGCGAGCGTAAAGAGCAGCGCCGCCAGATGCTGGCCGCCCTGGGTGATGCCGAATTCGGCCGCCTGCTTGATGGCGTTCGAGGTATCGAGGCCGGCATTGGCAAGGCCGATCACCTTGGCGCCGGACGATTGCGCCTGCAGCAGGAAGGACGAGAAGTCCTGGCTCGACAGCGGATGGCGCACGGCGCCGACGACCGTGCCGCCGCTCGCCTTGACATAGTCGCTGGTCTGCTGCTCCAGCGAATAACCGAAGGCGTAGTCGGCGGTCAGGAAGAACCAACTGTCGCCGCCCTGCTTGACGAGCGCGCCGCCGGTGCCGACGGCGAGCGCATGCGTATCGTAGGCCCAGTGGAAGCCGTAGGGCGAGCAAGCCTTGCCGGTAAGATCGGTCGTCGCCGCACCGGTGACGATATCGATCTTCTTCTTTTCCTTGCCGATCGCCTGCACGGCGAGCGCCACGGAAGACGTCGTCAGTTCCATGATCGCATCCACCTGCTCGGTGTCATACCACTGGCGGGCGATATTGGAGGCAATATCCGGTTTGTTCTGGTGGTCGGCATCGACGATCTCGACCGGCACACCAAGGACTTTGCCGCCGAAATCCTCGACCGCCATCTTGGCGGCTTCGACGGAAGATTTGCCGCCGAAGTCGGCATAGACACCCGACTGGTCGTTCAGAATGCCGATCTTGACCTTGCCGTCGGTCGCGCTCTGCGCGAGCACCGCCGTGCTGCTCGCCAGCAGAAATGCAACTGATGCAATGAGATTCTTACGCATATTATCTCCTCCCAGAGATTGGCCAGATTGCGGATCTGTTCAGATTTGGCCAACCGCACTCCTCAGAACGGCGGACCCTCACCTTACGATCAAGGAAATTGCGTGCTGAAGCAACGGGTGGTTTACAACTAATTCCAAACAGTATCTGTTCGTTTTTGAACAGAGGGGATCGTAATGAACAATCCACCGCAGTTTACTTGGGACGATCTTCAGTTTTTTCTAGCCGTCGCCCGCACGGGGCAGCTGTCGACGGCGGCCCGCCAGCTGCGCTCCAGCCATGCCACCGTCTCGCGGCGCATCGACCGGCTGGAATTCACCCTCAAGGTCAAGCTGTTCGAACGCAATCCGCGCGGTTACGTACTGACCGCCATGGGCACACGTTTTGTCGAGACGGCCGAGAAGATGGAGCAGGAGACCGAGCGGCTGCGCGCCGATCTTGCCGACGGTTCGATGGCGCAGCGCGGCCTGGTGCGCCTGAGCGCGCCGGAGGGTTTTGCCAATTTCTTCTTCGCCACCGTGCTGCACCGGTTTGCCGCCCAGCATCCGCATCTGTCGCTCGAGCTGGTGACGATCCAGCAGATCATGTCGCTGTCACGCAAGGAGGCCGATCTTTCCGTCGTGCTCGACGAGCCGAAGGGCGGGCCCTATTTCGCCGAAAAACTGACCGACTATCACCTGCAGATCTACGGCTCGCGCGACTATCTGGCCAAGGCGCCTGATATCACCTGCCGCGACGACCTGCTTGAGCATCCCTTCGTCAGCTATATCGAGGAGATGATTTTCGCGCCGGGTCTCGATTACCTCAGCGATGTGCATCCGCGCATCAAGCCGCAGTTCCAGAGTTCCAGCATCTTCGCGCAGCTGACCGCCACCCGAAACGGCCTCGGCCTCTGCATCCTTCCCTATTTCTTCGCCAGCCGCTACCCCGAGCTGGTGCGCGTGCTTCCCGCGGAGATCGACCTCAAGCGCCAATACTGGATCACCTGCCATCGCGACCTGAAACAGGCGCCGCGGGTACGCGCCGTCATCGACTTCCTGCGCACGGCGGTGCGCGGCGAGGATGCACGCTTCGTGCCGCCCTATGTCACACCAGCCGGACCCGCGCGGTCGGACGCCGAAACGTGACTATTTGAGGAACTCGGCCCGGTGCGGCGTGAACGTATCGATCAGCCGGCCTTTTTCCAGCGCTTTGACGCCATGGACGAGATTGGGGGGCACGATGAAACTGCCGCCCTGCCGCAGCACCTCAGTCCGCCCGTCGATCGTCACTTCGAAACTGCCCTCGGCGACATAACTCGCCTGGATGTGTGGATGCGAATGGGCCGCACCGACGGCGCCGCTTTCGAAGGCGACTTCCACCATCATCATCTCCGGCAGATAGGTCATGATGCGCCTGGTTACGCCGGGCTCGGGATTGACCCATTCGGCGCCTTCGGCCGATACGAACAGATCGCTTGACGACATTTCCGCCTCCTCATTCCAGAATCGAACGCGGGCAAAGTGGAGCATGCCGGCGCTTTTGAAAAGATGGCCAGCCCTGTCTTTTCGATAGGGCCGCCTTCTGTTGACGCGGTCGGCCGGCGGGTCTATGCGACCTTGAGCGAGCAAGCGTGATTAGTGGGTGAGGAGATCCCGACATGCAGCATACGCGCGAGGTTTTCGACTGGGCCGACCCGTTCCGCCTGCTGGAGCAGCTCACCAATGAGGAGCGCATGGTGCAGGATACCGCCCATGCCTATGCGCAGCAAAAGCTCGCGCCGCGTGTTCTCGAGGCCTTCCGCAGCGAAAAGACCGATCCGGCAATCTTCCGCGAAATGGGCGAACTCGGTCTGCTCGGGCCGACGATTTCTCCCGAATATGGCGGCGCCGGCCTCGGTTACACCGCCTATGGCCTGATCGCCCGCGAGATCGAGCGGGTCGACAGCGGTTACCGTTCGATGATGAGCGTGCAGTCCTCGCTGGTGATGGTGCCGATCGACACCTTCGGGTCCGAGGCACAGAAGCTGAAATACCTGCCGAAACTGGCCGCCGGCGAATTGATCGGCTGTTTCGGCCTGACCGAACCCGATCACGGCTCCGATCCCGGCTCGATGGCGACACGCGCCAGGAAGGTCGACGGCGGCTACAGCCTCACCGGCTCGAAGACCTGGATCTCGAATGCGCCGATCGCCGATGTCTTCGTCGTCTGGGCCAAGACCGAAGACGGCCTCATCCGCGGCTTCATCCTCGAAAAGGGCTGGAAGGGGCTTTCGGCGCCGGCCATCCACGGCAAGGTCGGCCTGCGCGCCTCGATCACCGGCGAAGTAGTGATGGACGCAGTCTTCGTACCGGAGGAAAACCTGCTGCCCGGCGTCACCTGCCTCAAGGGACCGTTCACCTGCCTCAACTCGGCCCGTTTCGGCATTGCCTGGGGCGCGCTCGGGGCTGCCGAAGATTGTTATGCCAGGGCACGGCAATATACGCTCGAGCGCAAGCAGTTCGGCCGGCCGCTCGCCGCCAACCAGCTCATCCAGAAGAAGCTCGCCGACATGGCGGCGGAGATCTCGCTCGGCCTGCAGGGCTGCCTGCGGCTCGGCCGCATGAAGGAGGAAGGCCATCCGCCGGTGGAGCTGACCTCGATCCTCAAGCGCAACAGCTGCGGCAAGGCGCTCGAGATTGCACGGGCGGCCCGCGATATGCTCGGCGGCAACGGCATCTCCGACGAATTCGGCATCGCCCGCCACCTCGTCAACCTCGAAGTGGTCAACACCTATGAGGGCACGCACGACATTCACGCGCTGATCATCGGCCGGGCGATCACCGGCATCGCCGCCTTTGCGAACTAAACCGTCGGTTCGGCTTGGCGAATTGCCACACGCCTGACAATGTGCAACCTTCCCTCTCGCGGCACGACGCCGGCAATGAGGGGATCGCGCATGTTTCTGCTGCTTGCATTGCTGATCGGTGTCATCTCGGGCCTTCGCACCATGACGGCGCCGGCCGCCGTCGCCTGGGGCGCGGCGCTCGGCTGGCTCGACGTCTCGCAGACGCCGCTTGCCTTCATGGGTTACCGCTGGACCCCGTGGATCTTCACGCTTCTCGCCATCGTTGAACTGGTCGCCGACCAGCTGCCGTCAACGCCATCGCGCAAGGTGCCCATGCAGTTCGCCGCCCGTATCGCCTCCGGGGCGCTTGTCGGCGCGACAATCGGCGCAGTCAGCAGTCTGCTCTTCGGCGGGCTGATCGCCGGCGTGATCGGCGCCGTCATCGGGACCTATGGTGGCGCCGCCGTCCGGGCCAGACTTGCCGCGTCCTTCGGCAGGGACCTGCCGGCCGCCCTCATCGAGGATGCCGTCGCCGTCATCGGTGCGGCGCTGATCGTGGGGACCTTGTCATGAAAAGCTTCGACGCCATCGTCATCGGCGCCGGCCAGGCCGGTCCATTTCTTGCCGCCCGCATGGTCGAAAAGGGCATGAAGGTGGCGCTGATCGAGCGCAAATTCCTCGGCGGCACCTGCGTCAATACAGGCTGCATGCCGACGAAGACGCTGGTCGCCAGCGCCCGCGCCGCCCATGTCACCAGAAGCGCCGCCGCCTACGGCGTCAATATCGGGGGCGATATTGACATCGACATGAAAGTGGTCAGAGCCCGCGCCGAAACGGTGACGATGAATGCCCGCAACGGCCTGATCGGCTGGTTTGCCGGGATGGACGGCATGAGCGTGATCTATGGTCATGCCCGCTTCGAGGGTCCGAAGACCGTCAGCGTCAACGGCGAGTCCCTCAGCGCGCCGCGCATCTTCCTCAATGTCGGAGCCCGGCCCGTCATTCCCAAGCTGCCTGGCATCGATGACATCGACTAC
This sequence comes from Rhizobium sophoriradicis, assembly GCF_025200795.1. NCBI lineage: Bacteria > Pseudomonadati > Pseudomonadota > Alphaproteobacteria > Hyphomicrobiales > Rhizobiaceae > Rhizobium > Rhizobium sophoriradicis. The sequence continues at coordinate 263,887 of NZ_CP104155.1, read as the reverse complement.
CTCACCAGCACCTCGATCATTCGTCTCGACACGCTGCCGCGGCATTTGGCCGTTATCGGCGGCAGCTATATCGGGCTGGAATTCGCGCAGATGTATCGCCGCTTCGGCGCCGAAGTCAGCGTCATCGAGCACGGCCCGAAGCTTGCTTCGCGCGAGGACGAGGACATATCCGATGCTATCGCCGAGATCCTGCGTTCAGAAGGCATCGACGTCCATACCGATGCTGGCAACATTGCCTTCGCTAGAAACGGCAATGGCGTGAGCGTCACCGCCGGCTCGGCGAAGATCGATGCAAGTCACGTGCTGATCGCCACCGGCCGCAAGCCGAATACCGACGATCTCGACCTCGATGCCGCCGGCGTCGTCACCGACAAGCGCGGTTACATCACGGTCGACGACAAGCTCGCCACCAATGTCGAGGGCATCTTTGCGCTCGGCGACTGCAACGGCCGCGGCGCCTTCACCCACACGTCCTACAACGATTTCGAGATCGCCGCCGCCAATCTGCTGGACGGCGACGACCGCAAGGTCTCGAACCGCATCCCCGCCTATGCGCTCTACATCGACCCGCCGCTCGGCCGCGTCGGCATGACGGAGAAGCAGGCGCGCGAGTCGGGGCGCAGGATCATGGTCTCGACCCGGCCGATGAGCCGCGTCGGCCGTGCCAACGAGCGCGGCGAGACCAAGGGCTTCATGAAGGTGATTGCCGACGCCGAAACCAAGGAGATTCTCGGCGCGGCGATATTGGGCATCGAGGGCGACGAGGTGATCCACGGCCTGATCGACGCGATGAATGCCGGAACCACCTATCCAGCGCTGAAATGGTCGGTGCCGATCCATCCGACGGTATCGGAGCTGATCCCGACGCTGCTTGGCGATTTGAAGCCCGTTTGATCGTGACCTGACGCTTCGGGAAGGTGAGAGCGAGCCGTCATGTCTATCGAACTGCTGATCGAGAATTACGGCCTGCTGGCGATCTTCCTAGGTGCGGCCATTGAAGGCGAGACGGCCGCCTTCCTCGGCGGCGTGGTTGCCCATCGCGGGCTGCTGAGCTATTGGGCGGCGGCATCCGCGGCCGTGGCAGGATCCTTCGCCGGCGATCAGTTCTGGTTCTTCGCCGGCCGTTACGCCGCCCGATGGAGCTTCGTCCGCCGGCTGATGGAAAGACCGGCGCTTGCCCGCGTCACCCGGCTTCTCGAAACATATCCCACAGGCTTCATCCTTGCCTTTCGTTTCCTGGTCGGTTTGCGGACGATCAGCCCCGTCGTCATCGGCACGACTGGGATATCGACCGGGAAATTCGTCGTCCTGAATGCGGTAGCCGCACTGGTCTGGGGACAGCTTTTCACCACGCTCGGTTATCTCTTCGGGCACGGAATCCAGCAGACTTTGGGCCACCTCCCCCTTCACCGCCATCTGCTGATCGCGGTCGGAGCCGCGGCTGTTGTCGCAGCCGCCGCCCTTGTCTTCCGCAAGATGAAACCGAGTGCCAGGCACTTATAGAAGTGGTGCGGCGGCGCCCTACTCCATCACGATCTGCAGCTTCACGTCGCTCGGCGGGGCCTCGACGGCGCGATCGAAGGCCTTGATCGAATCCTCGAATGTGAAGGTCTCTGATATCAGCGGCTTCAGGTCGACGCGCCCCGAGCCGAGCAGCGCGATCGCGCGCTCATATTGATGGGCGTAACGGAACACCGTTTCGATGCGGATCTCCTTGGTCGTTGCCGTCGAGACGTCGAAACCGATCGAGTTGACCGGCAGGCCGACGGCGACGATGACGCCGCCCGGGCGCGGCAGCGCCATGATCGTCTCCCAAGCCTTCGGCGAACCGGAGCATTCGAAAACAACATCCGCACCCCAGCCGTCGGTCAAGCGGGCGACTTCCTCGATCAGGTTCTTCTCGCGGATATTGATCGGGATAACACCCTGGTACTGCGCGGCAATATCGAGCTTCGGCTGGGCGAGATCGGCGACGATCGCCCGGGCGCAGCCGCCGGCAAGGGCGGCGATCGCCACCATCGTGCCGATCGGCCCGGCGCCGAGGACGATGGCGGTATCGCCGGGCGCGATCTTTGCCTTACCAGCCGCCTGCATGCCGACGGCGAAGGGCTCGACCATGGCGCCTTCCGCAAAGCTGACATTGTCGGGCAGCTTGAACGTATAATTGGCGGGATGCACGACCTCCGGCGTCAGCACGCCATGCACCGGCGGTGTCGCCCAGAAACTGACGGCGGGATCGATATTATACAGGCCGAGCCGGCTTGCCTTGGAATTCGGATCGGGAATGCCGGGCTCCATGCAGACGCGGTCGCCGGCTTTCAGATGCGTGACGCCAGCCCCGACCTCGACCACCGTGCCGGCCGCCTCATGGCCGAGCACCATCGGCGCGTTTACGACGAAGGGACCGATCTTGCCGTGGGTATAATAATGCACGTCCGAGCCGCAAACGCCGACGGTATGAATCTTGATCTTGACCTGCCCCGGTCCTGTCTCCAGCGGCAGATCGATATCGCGAAGCGCAAGTTCATGCTGGCGCTCCAGCACCAGCGCACGGACTTTGGTCATGATCGGTTTCCTTCCCTTTTGCCCCCGCGATTCAGCGGGTGCCGTCGACACGGACTATAAGACCGTTAAAGGCGGCAATTCAATCGCGCCATGCAAGCTTTTGCTCAACATGTGATTAAATGCCCATTTTCTATAATCCGAAAGATTCAGGTTCGAAGACTGGTCGGGGCGCATTATCGCAAAATCTAAGGATCGAAATCATCCGCCGCAGCGTTATTATCGAAGCGTCGGCATGACGTCCCGGGAGCATGACGGGTCCGGGCACATGCGGATCGACACGATAAGGAAGACCATCATGAAGTCGATCGCGTCATTCTGTCTGTTCGCCTCCCTTCTCTTCACCGCAAGTGAAGCGTCTGCCGCCTTGGAACAAGCCGCGCTTCCGCCGCAGCAGCAGGAAGAAATGCTGGCGCCGGCCAACCTCGAGCTCACCTTCACCGGCCCGGTCGATCTTGCCCGTTCGACGGCCGTGCTGCTCGATGCCGAGGGTACGGCGCTTCCCACCGGCAAGCCGTTTCTCTCCGGCCCCGAGGGATCGATCTTCAAGATCCCTCTCGATCCTGCCATGGCGCCCGGCCTCTATACGCTCGACTGGCGCGTCCTATCGATGGACGGCCGCAGCGCCGAAGGCCAATACCAGTTTCGGGTCGATCCTTAGCCCGCTCGCCGAAAAGCATTTATAAGATTTTTATATTGATGGCCGTTCGGCCGTCTCGAACCTTTATGCCCTCCGGCTCCATATTCATGCCCGAGAGATCCAACGATCATCTCCACGCCAGAAAGCATGAAAGGCGGCCCTTCCCCGGGATGGCGCCCTTTGTCTTGTCTGACTCCAAGAAAGCAACAGGAGTCACGATCATGATGGATATCATTCTGCTCGGCACCGCGATCCTATTCTTCGCGCTGTGCTTTGCCTACACCAGAGCCTGTGACAGGCTGTGACCGGAGAAACGACGATGACCCTCGACTACGTCTTGAGCGGTGCCGTGACCGTGTTTCTTACCGTCTACCTCACCTACGCTCTGCTTCGCCCAGAACGCTTCTGAAAAGAACCGGCGCTTCCGAGGTCGCGCATTCGCGGCCGAGCAGCAGCCGGGTATTGAAAGTCTACCTCCATGACCCTCAACGGATGGCTTCAGATCCTGCTCTTTTGCGGGATCGTTCTTGCGCTCGTCAAACCGCTCGGCGGCTATATGACGCGTGTCTTCAGCGGCGAGCGTACGTTTCTGTCGCCAGTCCTCGTTCCCATCGAACGGGGGCTTTACCGCGCCGCCGGCACCAGCAAAGGCGAGGAGCAGCATTGGACCTCCTATGCCTTCGCCATGCTGATGTTCAATCTTCTCGGTGTCATCGTCCTTTACGCGCTGCAGCGGCTGCAGGCCGGCCTGCCCTATAATCCGGCCGGCATGGCGGCCATCCCGCCGGAGCTTTCCTTCAACACCGCCGTCAGCTTCGTCACCAACACGAACTGGCAGAATTACGGCGGCGAAAGCACCATGTCCTATCTCACCCAGATGGCCGGCTTCACCGTCCAGAACTTCGTCTCCGCAGCGACGGGGATCGCCATCGCGCTCGCCTTCATCCGCGTCTTCTCGCGCGCTTCAGGCAAGGCCATCGGCAATTTCTGGGTCGATATTTCAAGGGCAACCTTCTATGTGCTGCTGCCGATCTCAATCGTGCTGACGCTGGTCTACGTCTATCTCGGCGTGCCGCAGACGCTTGGGCCTTACGTCAATGCGATGACGCTCGAAGGCGCGCAGCAGACGATCGCCGTCGGCCCCGTCGCCTCGCAGCTTGCGATCAAGATGCTCGGCACCAATGGCGGCGGCTTCTTCAACGCCAATTCCGCCCATCCGTTCGAAAACCCGGACGCGATCTCCAACCTCATCCAGATGGTCTCGATCTTCGCCATCGGCGCGGCGCTGACCAATGTCTTCGGCCGCATGGTCGGCAACCAGCGCCAGGGCTGGGCGATCCTTGCCACGATGGGCGTGCTGTTCCTCGCCGGCGTCATCGTCACCTATTGGGCGGAAGCCGCCGGCAATCCGCTGATGCATGCCTTCGGCATTCAGGGCGGCAATATGGAGGGCAAGGAGGTTCGCTTCGGCGTCGCCCTGTCGTCGCTGTTTGCCGTCATCACCACGGCCGCCTCCTGCGGCGCGGTCAACGCGATGCTTGGCAGCTTTACCGCGCTCGGCGGCCTCATTCCGCTGATCAACATGCAGCTCGGCGAAATCATCGTCGGCGGTGTCGGCGCCGGCTTCTACGGCATCCTGCTGTTCATCATCGTCGCCGTCTTTGTCGCCGGCCTGATGGTTGGCCGCACGCCGGAATATCTCGGCAAGAAGATCGAGGCGAAGGAAATGAAGATGGCCGTCCTCGCCATTCTCTGCCTGCCGCTCGCCATGCTGGTCTTCACCGCGATCGCCACGGTGCTGCCTTCCGCCGTCGCCTCGATCGGCACTGCCGGCCCGCACGGCTTCTCCGAAATCCTCTATGCCTATACCTCGGCTGCGGCCAATAACGGCTCGGCTTTCGGTGGCCTGACGGGCAATACGCCCTGGTACAATGTGACGCTCGGCATCGGCATGCTCGCCGGCCGCTTCCTGGTCATCATCCCGGCGCTCGCCATTGCCGGCTCGCTAATGGCCAAGAAGACGGTGCCAGCCTCGGCAGGCACTTTCCCGACAGACGGTCCGCTCTTCGTCGGCCTGCTCGTCGGCACGATCCTGATCGTCGGCGGCCTGACCTTCTTTCCGGCGCTGGCGCTCGGCCCTGTCGTCGAACACCTGGTCGCGATTGCCGGACAAACCTTCTGAGGCGATGCCCGACCCTGCATCGCCGTGGTCCTTCGCCATCCTCGTTTCAAGCTGGAGTCTCTTATGAGCCAGGCAACATCCGCGAGCATCGTCGATTCTCGTATCCTCATTCCGGCCGCCGGCGCCGCCTTCAAAAAGCTCGACCCGCGCGCACTCGCCAGAAACCCGGTCATGTTCGTGGTGGCCACGGTTTCGGTACTGACCACCGTGCTTTTCCTGCGCGACCTCGCCGCCGGCAACGGCAATCTCGGCTTCTCCTTCCAGATCAATCTCTGGCTCTGGTTCACCGTGCTGTTTGCCAATTTCGCCGAAGCTGTCGCCGAAGGCCGCGGCAAGGCGCAGGCCGATTCGCTGCGCAAGGCGCGCACCGAAACCCAGGCCAAGCTCTTGACCGGCAATAATGGCAGCGACTACCGCATGGTGCCGGGCACCAGCCTCAAGGTCGGCGATATCGTGCTCGTCGAAGCCGGCGACATCATTCCGTCCGACGGCGAGGTCATCGAAGGTGTCGCCTCCGTCAACGAAGCGGCAATCACCGGCGAATCCGCGCCCGTCATCCGCGAATCCGGCGGCGACCGTTCGGCCGTGACCGGCGGCACGCAGGTACTGTCCGACTGGATCCGCGTGCGCATCACCGCTGCCGCCGGCTCGACCTTCCTCGACCGGATGATTTCGCTGGTCGAAGGCGCTCAGCGCCAGAAGACACCGAACGAGATCGCGCTCAACATCCTGCTTGCCGGCATGACGCTGATCTTCGTGCTCGCTACCGCGACGATCCCGAGCTTTGCCATCTATGCCGGCGGCTCGATCCCGATCATCGTGCTCGTCGCCCTCTTCGTCACCCTGATTCCGACGACGATCGGCGCGCTGCTGTCGGCGATCGGCATTGCCGGCATGGACCGCCTCGTCCGCTTCAACGTGCTCGCCATGTCCGGCCGCGCAGTCGAGGCCGCCGGCGACGTCGACACGCTGCTGCTCGACAAAACCGGCACGATCACGCTCGGCAATCGCCAGGCGACGAGCTTCCGCCCGGTGCGCGGCGTATCCGAACAGGACCTCGCCGACGCCGCCCAGCTTGCCTCGCTTGCCGACGAAACGCCGGAGGGACGCTCCATCGTCGTGCTTGCCAAGGAGAAATATGCGATCCGCGGCCGCGACATGGCGAGCCTCAAGGCGACCTTCGTGCCTTTCACCGCCCAGACCCGCATGAGCGGCGTCGATCTCGAAGGCGCCTCGATCCGCAAGGGTGCGGTCGACACCGTGCTCGCCTATGTCGCCGGTGATGCGCCCTCGAAGAATGGCGGCGAGGTCGTCCGCGAGTTGCAGGCGATCGCCGACGAGGTCGCCAAATCGGGCGGCACGCCGCTCGCCGTTGCCCGCGACGGCCGGCTGCTCGGCATCATCCAGTTGAAGGATATCGTCAAGGGCGGCATCCGCGAACGCTTCACGGAGCTGCGCCGCATGGGCATCCGCACCGTGATGATCACAGGCGACAACCCGCTGACGGCGGCCGCCATCGCCGCCGAGGCCGGCGTCGACGATTTCCTCGCCCAGGCGACGCCGGAGATGAAACTGGCGCTGATGCGGGAGGAACAGGCCAACGGCAAGCTGGTCGCCATGTGCGGCGACGGCACCAACGATGCCCCGGCACTTGCCCAGGCCGATGTCGGAGTCGCCATGAACACCGGCACGGTTGCCGCCCGCGAGGCCGGCAATATGGTCGATCTCGACAGCGATCCGACCAAGCTCATCGAGATCGTCGAGATCGGCAAACAGCTTCTGATGACGCGCGGCGCGCTGACGACATTTTCGATCGCCAACGACATCGCCAAATACTTCGCCATCATCCCGGCGATGTTCCTGACCTTCTATCCGCAGCTCGGCGTGCTCAACGTCATGGGACTGTCGACGCCGCAAAGCGCCATCCTCTCGGCGATCATCTTCAACGCGTTGATCATCATCGCGCTGATCCCGTTGTCCTTGAAGGGCGTGCGCTACCGCCCGATCGGTGCCGGCGCGCTGCTGTCGCGCAACCTGCTGATCTACGGCCTCGGCGGCATCCTCGTCCCCTTCGTCGGCATCAAGGCGATCGACTTGGCCGTCGCAGCCCTCGGCCTCGCTTAGCGGAAGATCCGGTTTCTAACCGGAACCGGTCTCCGCCTGAACTCTCCAAGGAGCAGAACAATGTTGAAAGAATTGCGCCCCGCCGTCGTCATGATCGTCGCCACCACCGTGATCACCGGCCTTCTCTATCCGCTCGCCATGACCGGCGCGGCCCAGGCCCTGTTCCCCACCCAGGCGAACGGCAGCCTCGTCGAGAAAAACGGCCAGGTGATCGGCTCGACGCTGATCGGCCAGGCCTTTACCAGCGACAAATATTTCCACGGCCGACCCTCGGCTGCCGGCGACGGCTACAATGCCGCCGCCTCCGGCGGTTCCAACCTCGGCCCGACCAGCCAGAAACTGATCGACCGGGTCAAGGGCGACTATGAGGCGGCCAAGGCGGAAAACCCGACCGCCGAGGTGCCGGCCGATCTCGTCACCGCTTCGGGCAGCGGCCTCGATCCCGATATTTCGCCGGAGGCCGCCTACTTCCAGGTGGCCCGTGTCGCCAAGGCGCGGAGCCTTGACGAGGCCAAAGTGAAGGCGCTGGTCGACGGCGCCGTTCACCACCGCGAGCTCGGCCTTCTCGGCGAACCCACCGTCAATGTTCTGGCGTTGAACCAGAGGCTTGATGCTTCTATGACTGAGTGAGTTTGGCAAGGTGGGTGCGGGTTTGGCGACGAGGCCAACCCCGCTCTCCGTCATCCTCGGGCTTGACCCGAGGATCCATGCCCGTGGCTGCTGACCGATGCGGTATGGATGCTCGGGTCAAGCCCTGGGTCAAGCCCGAGCATGACGGAGGGTGGGGGACGGACCGAGCTATTCGCGGCGTAGAGCCGGCTGGAGAGGAGAGATGAAGCCGGCCTGAAGAAGCATCCGAGACGCGGCATGCTTTGCAGGCCGGGGCGGGTTTGGCGCAAAAGCCAACCCCCTCTCCGTCATCCTCGGGCTTGACCTGGTTAAGCCCGAGCATGACGGAGGGCGGGTGGGCACAAGGAACTATTCACGGCTCAGTGCCCGGTTCTGGAAAAACCAGCCTATGCCGACCCCTGACGTGATGAGGGATCGGGAAGCTTAGCGCTTATCCAAGCACAGGCATCTGCAGAAAGAAACACGCATGCCAGACGACAACCGCGACCAGGCCGGCAGGCCCTCGCCCGATGCGCTCCTCGAAAAGGCCCGGGCGGAGACGCGCGGTCGTCTGAAGATCTTTCTCGGCGCTGCTCCCGGCGTCGGCAAGACCTATGAAATGCTGATCTCCGGCCGCGCCAAGATCGCCGACGGGCTCGATGTCGTCATCGGCGTCGTCGAAACCCACGGCCGCAAGGAGACGGAGGCGCTGGTCGCCGGTTTCGAGATCATCCCCCGCGTCGAAGTCGACTACAAGGGCCGGGCGCTCGAGGAAATGGATCTCGACGGCATCCTCGCCCGCCGGCCCGATCTCGTTCTGGTCGACGAGCTCGCCCACACCAATGCCGAGGGCAGCCGCCATCCGAAACGCTACCTCGACGTCAAGGAATTGCTCGATCGCGGCATCGACGTCTATACGACACTGAACATCCAGCATGTCGAAAGCCTCAACGACGTCGTCTCGCAGATCACCCGCATCCGCGTGCGCGAGACGGTGCCGGATTCGATCATCGACCTGGCCGACGATGTCGAGATCATCGATCTGACGCCGGACGATCTGATCAAGCGGCTGCATGACGGCAAGGTCTATATGCCTCGCACCGCCGAACGGGCGCTGACCAATTATTTCACGCCGGGCAACCTGACGGCGCTCAGGGAGCTGGCACTGCGCAAGACCGCCCAGCGCGTCGACGACCAGCTGCTGACCCATATGCAGGCTCACGCCATCTCCGGCCCCTGGGCGGCGGGCGAACGCGTCCTCGTCTCGGTCGATCACCACCCGCGCTCGGCCTCGCTGGTGCGCTACGCCGCCCGCATGGCCTCGCGCCTGCGCGCGCCCTGGGCGGCCGTCTATATCGAGACCAGCCGCTCGATCAACCTCAGCGAAGCCGAGCGCGATACGATCGCCTCGACACTGCGGCTTGCCGAACAGCTCGGCGGCGAGGCGATCACCATTCCCGGCCGCGAGGTGGCCGAAGAACTCGTCCGCCATGCCACCGCCAACAACGTCACCCACATCGTCATCGGCGCCCCGAAGAAGCCGACATGGCGTGACTGGTGGGCCCGCTCGATCACCGACGATCTGATCCGCAAGACCGGCGAGATCAGCGTCCACGTCATATCGGGCAACGAGAAGGACGGCACCACCGCGCGCGGCATCAAGGCCGCCGCCACCGCGCCGCAGCTGGATATCAAAGCCTATCTGCTGGCGACCATCTATGTCGCCATCGCGCTCGGCGTCAGCATCGTGCTCGACCAGGTACTTGACGTGCGCAACCTCGCGCTGGTCTTTCTGATGGCAGTGCTGACCTCCGCCGTGCTGCATGGGCTGCGGCCGGCGCTTTACAGCTGCATCCTCGGCGCGCTGTCCTTCAACTTCTTCTTCCTGCCGCCGCGCTACACGCTGACGATCAGCGACCCGGAAAGCGTGCTCGCCTTCTTCTTCTTCCTGGGCGTCGCCATCATCGCCAGCAATCTGACCGCGACCGTGCAGCGCCAGGCGGCGGCCGCCCGGCAGCGGGCGCGCACGACCGAAGACCTCTATCTGTTTTCGAAGAAGCTTGCCGGCACCGGCACGCTCGACGACGTGCTCTGGGCGACCGCCTTCCAGCTCGCCTCGATGCTGAAGGTCCGCGTCGTGCTGCTGCTGCCCGAGGAAGGCAGCATTGCCGTCAAGGCCGGTTATCCGCCCGATGACACGCTCGACGACGCCGACATCGCCGCCGCCCGGTGGGCCTGGGAGCACAATCACGCCGCCGGCCGCGGCGCCGATACCCTGCCCGGCGCCAGGCGACTCTACGTGCCGCTCAGAACCGGGCGCGCCGCCGTCGGCGTCATCGGCCTCGACAGCGATCGCCGTGACGGGCCGCTGCTGACGCCCGAGCAGCAGCGGCTGCTCGACGCGCTGGCCGACCAGGCCGCCCTTGCCATCGAACGCGTCCAGCTCGTCGGCGATGTCGACCGGGCAAGGCTTGCGGCCGAGGCCGACCGGCTGCGTTCGGCCCTGCTCACCTCGATCTCGCACGACCTGAAAACGCCGCTCGCCGCCATCCTCGGCGCCGCCGGCACGCTGCGCGACTATTTCGCCTCGATGCCGGAGGAGGATCGCAGCGACCTGCTGTCCACCGTCGTCGACGAATCCGAGCGCCTCAACCGCTTCATCGCCAATCTGCTCGACATGACCAAGATCGAATCCGGCGCGATGGAGCCGAACTCTGCGCCGCACTATGCCGGCGATATCGTCGGCACGGCGCTCGCCCGCGCCGCAAAGATCCTCGAGCACCACAAGACCGAGATGAGCATCCCCGCCGAGCTGCCGATGGTGCGGGTTGATCCGGTGCTGTTCGAGCAGGTGATCTTCAACCTGCTCGACAATGCCGCCAAATACGCCCCCGAGGGATCGGTGATCCAGATCGAAGGCTGGGCCGATGCCGACAATGTCGTTGTGCAGGTTTCGGACGAGGGCCCCGGCATCCCGCCGGCCGACCTTGACCGCATCTTCGATACCTTCTACCGGGTGCGCAAGGGCGACCGGGTGCGCGCCGGCACCGGGCTTGGCCTGTCCATCTGCCGCGGCTTCATCGAGGCGATGGGCGGCACGATCACGGCCGGCAACCGACGGGGCCGGCCGGGCGCCGTCTTCACCATCCGCCTGCCGAAACCCACCGACATTCCGAAACTGGATGAACTCAAATGACCGGTTCAGCCGTCAAAATTCTCGTCGTCGACGACGAGCCGCCGATCCGCAAGCTGCTCCGCGTCGGCCTGACCGCGCAGGGTTACGAGGTGCAGGAGGCGCCGAACGCCGAAAGCGCCCGCCGGTCGGTCACGGGCGACATGCCCGACCTCGTCGTGCTCGATCTTGGCCTGCCCGACACATCAGGCCATGACCTCCTGCAGGAGTGGCGCGACGCAGGGCTTGCGATGCCTGTTGTCATCCTATCCAGCCGCACCGACGAAGCCGGCATCGTCAAGGCGCTGGAAAGCGGCGCCGACGATTACGTCACCAAGCCTTTCGGCATCAACGAGCTCGGTGCCCGCATCCGCGTGGCGCTTCGCCACCGGCTGCAGCAACAGGGGGAAAAGGCGATCTTCCAGACCGGCGCGCTGTCGATCGATCTCGTCAAGCGCATCGTTAAGGTCGACGGTGTGGAACTAAAACTGTCGCCGAAGGAATACGACATCCTGCGCGTGCTCGCCCAGCATGCGGGCAAGGTGCTGACACACCAGTTTCTATTGAAGCAGGTATGGGGGCCGGCGGCTGACGTGCAATATCTGCGCGTTTACATCAGGCAGCTGCGGCAAAAGGTCGAGAAAATTCCGGATCAGCCGCACTATATAACCACCGAGACCGGCGTCGGCTACCGGCTCAGAGAACCGGACTGACATCCCTGCCCTTCCCATTGACGACCTTCGAGTCGACTATATCGAGAATGACATGAACCTTCCCAACATCATCCGGCCGGAACACACTTTCATCGGCGTGTCGGCTCCGACGAAATGGCGGGCGCTGCAGACCATCGCGGACAAGGCAGCCATGGCCTTTTTCGTCGACGCGCAGATCATTCTGAAGGCGCTCGAAACCCGTGAAAAGCTCGGCTCCACCGGGATCGGCAACGGCATCGCCATTCCGCATGCGACGATCGACGGCATGAGCAGCCCGCGCGGTCTGCTCCTCCGCTTCTCCCGGCCGCTGGATTTCGAGGCGATCGACGATATCCCGGCCGACATCGCCGTCGTGCTGCTTTTCGGGGAGAACAACCGTGGCGAATATCTGAACGTGCTGTCGGCCATCGCGCGGCGGCTGCAATCGGACGGCGTGCTCGCCGCCATGCGCAAGGCAAGGACGGCCGACGAATTCTATTCCGACTTCATCGCCGATTCCAGGGTATGAAAAAGGCGCGGCCCGAAGGCCGCGCCCGCTCGTCTGCAACGAGACGATCTTAGAAATCGCGCTGGAAGCGCAGGAAGCCGAACACTTCGTCGTCGCCTTCGTCCTCATCGTGATATTGCACGCTGAGCTTCGAACGCAGGTCTTCGACGATCTGGTAGTCGATGGTGACACCGGTCGTGTAGGCGCTGCCGCCGGTGAAGCCATTGCCGTCAGCTTCGAGAGCGATGTTTTCGAAGTACTGGAAGCCGGGGGTGACCGACCACTTGTCGTTGATCTTCAGAGCGTATTCGGCTGCGATCGTCCATTCGGACTCTTCGTAGTAGTAGTTGGCGCCGCTTGCCCAGATGCCGGCGATGCCGAGGGTGCCCGGGCCGATGTCGGCATAGACGATACCGCGGACAGCAACTTCACTGGTGTCGGTGTCATAACCGGCAAGCAGGTAAGCGCTGACGGCGCCGGCCTTGTAGGAGACCTGGCCTGCGACACCGAAGTTGTTCGGGCCTTCGCCCGGCTTGGTGGCGTAGTCTTCTTCCAGTTCGTCGACCGAAATGCCGGCCGCGAAAGCGCCAGCCTCGTACTGATAACGGATCGAGTTGTGGGTCGTCTCGTTGCTGGCGAGCGTATCGGTCTCGCCGCTCATGTCGTCATCCCACCAGCTGTAGAGTTTACCAGCGCGGAAGCCGGCAATGTCGATATAGCCTTCATCCAGCAGCGCTTCCTGATCGGAGGCGTTGTCGGCATTGTAACGCAGCGTCATGACGCCGGTCAGCGTGCCGAACTCGGTGTCGTTCTTGGCCTGGAAGGTGACCTGACCGCGCGTCCAGAAGTTTACATCGGAATCGCCGGAGATCTGGTCACCGAAGCGCACTTCGGTACGGATGTAACCGCCGATCGTAAGGCATGTTTCCGTTCCCGGAATATAAAAATAGCCGGTGCCGTAGGCGTCGCAAACGCGAACATATTCCACAGGCTCGGGTTCCGCCGCCACGATGGCGTCGGCTGCGTGTGCTCCGGAGGCCGCGGCAAGGGCGGCAACGGAGGCAAAAAGGATAGTTCTGATATTCATTTTAAGTGGCCCTAACAGGTTTGGAATGCGAGGCGCATTTCAAGGGATGCCCCCACGTAGCGGCCGCAAATACGACCGCACCGCCGCCATATAGGAATCCGCAAGTGTCATCGCGGCAAAATCCAGGCAGAAATCAGCACTGCCGCCATCGCTTGTGGAGGAACTGTGGCAGAAAAAACACGGTTCTGCGGCGGGATGGGGGCGAGCGAACGATTGGCCGCGGCCAACTTCGGCGGGTCCATTTCCAAATCGGCCTGTAAATGGAATGACATTCTAACAGACCCACCAAATCTGAAAGACATTTCGTTTCATTATACGACTGACTTGATAGAGTTAAGGCACAAACAGGAGGGTCCCAATGCAGACAAAACGGTTCACCCGGCTTCTCGCGGCCGCGGTCATGGCAGGCAGCTTCGTGGTCGGGAGCATTGCTCCCGTTTTCGCAGATCAGGCGCTGCTTAACGTTTCCTATGATCCGACCCGCGAATTGTACAAGGATTTCAATGCCGCCTTTGCCGCCAAGTGGCAGAAGGACAATGGGGAAACCGTGACGATCAAGGCCTCGCACGGCGGTTCCGGCGCCCAGGCCCGTTCGGTGATCGACGGCCTCGACGCCGACGTCGTCACGCTGGCGCTCGAGGGCGATATCGATGCGATCGCTAAGGCGACCGGCAAGATCCCCGCCGACTGGAAAACCAAGTTCCCGAACAACTCGACGCCCTATACCTCGACGATCGTCTTCCTGGTTCGCAAGGGCAACCCGAAGGGCATCAAGGATTGGGCCGACCTGGTCAAGGACGACGTGCAGGTGATCACGCCGAACCCGAAGACCTCGGGCGGTGCTCGCTGGAACTTCCTCGCCGCCTGGGCATGGGCCAAGCAGGCCAATGGCGGCGACGACGCCAAGGCGCAAGACTATGTGACGAAACTGCTGCAGCATGTTCCGGTCCTCGATACCGGTGCCCGCGGCGCCACGACCACCTTCGTTCAGCGCGGCCTCGGCGACGTGCTGCTCGCCTGGGAAAACGAAGCCTATCTTTCGCTCGAAGAACTCGGCCCCGACCAGTTCGAGATCGTGACGCCGTCATTCTCGATCCGCGCCGACCCGCCGGTCGCGATCGTCGACGGCAATGTAGACAAGAAGGGCACGCGCAAGGTCGCCGAAGCCTATCTCAACTATCTCTATTCGGACGAAGGCCAGAAGATCGCCGCCAAGCATTATTACCGGCCGATCAAGCCCGAAGCTGCCGATCCGGCCGACATTGCCCGCTTTCCGAAGCTGACGCTTGCCACCATCGACGATTTCGGCGGCTGGAAGGAAGCGCAGCCGAAATTCTTCGGTGACGGCGGCGTATTTGACCAAATCTACAAGCCGGCCCAATAATAGACTTCATGAAAGCACATAGCCCCACGCGGTGGCGGTTCAGGCGGCCGAGCGTTATTCCGGGTTTCGGAATGGCGCTCGGCCTTAGCTTGACCTGGCTCACCCTTCTGATCCTCATTCCGCTCTCCGGCCTTGCCGTCCGGTCGAGCGCGCTCGGCTGGGAGAAATTCTGGTCGATCGCGCTCGATCCGCGCACGCTGAATGCGCTGCGCATCAGCTTCGGCAGCGCCTTCATCGCCGCGATCGTCAATGCCGTCTTCGGCATCATCCTCGCCTGGGTGCTGGTGCGCTACCGCTTCCCCGGCAAGCGCGTCATCGATGCGATGGTCGACTTGCCCTTCGCACTGCCGACCGCGGTTGCCGGCATCGCGCTGACGACGCTCTATGCGCCGAACGGCTGGGTTGGCCAATTCCTGACGCCGCTCGGTATCAAGATCGCCTTCACGCCGGCCGGCATCGTCGTGGCGCTGATCTTCGTCGGCCTGCCCTTCGTCGTGCGCACCGTGCAGCCGGTGATGGAGGAAATCGACAAGGAGGTCGAGGAGGCCGCCGCGACGCTCGGCGCCAACCGCTTCCAGACGATTTTCCGCGTCCTGCTGCCGGGGCTGGCGCCGGCCGTGCTCACCGGTTTCGCGCTCGCCTTTGC
Source organism: Rhizobium sophoriradicis (assembly GCF_025200795.1). NCBI lineage: Bacteria > Pseudomonadati > Pseudomonadota > Alphaproteobacteria > Hyphomicrobiales > Rhizobiaceae > Rhizobium > Rhizobium sophoriradicis. The sequence continues at coordinate 248,281 of NZ_CP104155.1, read as the reverse complement.
CCGCGGCGTCGGCGAATATGGTTCGGTCATCTTCATCGCCGGCAACCTGCCGTTCAAATCGGAGATCGCGCCGCTGCTGATCATCATCAAACTCGAAGAATATAATTACGCGGCGGCGACCGGCATTGCAGCGATCATGCTGATCCTCTCCTTCGCCATGCTGCTGGTCATCAACCTCATCCAGAGCTGGAGCAGGCGGAGGTACGGCTATGGCGCTTGATACGACCGGACAATCCGTCAAGCTGCGATCGGTGACGACTGAACACCGGATCGCGCGCTACAGCCTGATCACCCTTTCGCTGGTCTTCCTGCTGCTGATCCTGCTGCTGCCGCTTGCCGCCGTCTTCGTCGAGGCCTTCCGCAAGGGAGCCGGCCCCTTCATCGAAGCGCTGCAGGATGCCGAAACCTTTTCGGCGATCCGGCTGACGCTGATCGTCGCCGGCGTCAGCGTGCCGCTCAACCTCGTCTTCGGGATCGCCGCCGCCTGGGCGATCGCCAAATTCGAGTTCAAGGGCAAGGCGTTTCTCACGACGCTGATCGACCTGCCCTTCTCCGTCTCCCCCGTCATCTCAGGCCTGGTCTTCGTGCTTCTGTTCGGCGCCAACACCTGGCTTGGCCAGTGGCTCAGCGCCAACGACATCAAGATCCTGTTCGCCGTGCCCGGACTGATCCTCGCGACGATGTTCGTCACCTTCCCCTTCGTCGCCCGCGAACTGATCCCGCTGATGCAGGAACAGGGAACGGCCGACGAGGAGGCAGCCCTTTCGCTCGGCGCCAGCGGCTGGCAGACCTTCTGGCATGTGACGCTGCCGAACATCAAATGGGGCTTGCTCTACGGCGTGCTGCTGTGCAACGCCCGCGCCATGGGCGAGTTCGGCGCCGTTTCGGTGGTCTCGGGCCATATTCGCGGCCAGACCAACACCATGCCGCTGCAGGTCGAGATTCTCTATAACGAATATAATTTCACCGGCGCTTTTGCCGTGGCCACGCTTTTGGCCTTGCTCGCGCTCGTGACTCTTGTTTTGAAGACGCTGCTGGAAATGCGGTACAGCGCGGAAATTTCCGCCAGCCGGCGGCACTGAAGGATTTGCAATGGAAGTACGCGTTCAAAACATTCGCAAGGAATTCGAGCGATTTCCGGCACTGCACGATGTCTCGCTCGGCATCCGCTCCGGCGAGCTGATCGCCCTGCTCGGTCCTTCGGGTTCCGGCAAGACGACATTGCTGCGCCTGATCGCCGGCCTGGAAAGCCCCACGGAGGGGCAGATCTTCTTCGGCGACGAGGACGCCTCGAAGAAATCAGTGCAGCAGCGCAATATCGGCTTCGTCTTCCAGCACTATGCTCTGTTCCGCTACATGACGGTGCTCGACAACGTCTCCTTCGGGTTGAGGGTCAGAAAAGGCGCACGGCGTCCTGCCAAGGCCGACATCCGCCGGCGGGCGTTGGAGCTGCTCGACCTCGTGCAGCTTTCCGGCCTTGAAACACGTTATCCCGCGCAGCTTTCCGGCGGCCAACGCCAGCGCGTGGCGCTCGCCCGCGCCATGGCCGTCGAGCCGAACGTGCTGCTGCTTGATGAACCCTTCGGCGCGCTCGACGCTCAGGTGCGCAAGGACCTGCGCAAATGGCTGCGCGAAATCCACGACCGCACCGGCCACACGACCGTCTTCGTCACGCACGACCAGGACGAGGCGCTGGAGCTTGCCGACCGCGTCGTCGTCATGAGCCAGGGCGCGATCGAACAGGTCGGCACGCCTGACGAGGTCTACGACAACCCTAACTCGCCCTTCGTCTTCGGCTTCATCGGCCAGTCGAATTGCCTGCAGGTCGAAATCGCAGACGGCGACATCCGCTTCGAAGGCCGCTCGCTCGGCCTCAATGCCGAGGGTGAGCCCGATGGGCCTGCGCAGCTCTACTTCCGCCCGCATGACGTCAGGCTCTGCGAATCGGCGGAAAACTGCATTGTCGGGCAACCGGTCTCCAGCCGCCGCGTGGCCGGCACGCGCCATATCGAACTCGATATCGGCAACGACCGCCCGCACATCGAAATCGAGCTGCCGCCGAGCGAGGCCGACCGGCTCGATCGCCACCGGGTGGCGTTCAAGCCGACCCGCTGGAAGCTGTTTCGCAGCTGACGGATCAGGGGAAAAGGGGGCTGCCGCAGTTTGCGCTGCTGCATAATTCGTTAAATTTTCGGAATTATGCAGCAGTCAATCGGAGACTCGCCGCCGAGATCGCTTTTGGCGAGAGTCGATTTTGGTATTTGTTATCTCTGGTTGTTTGTATTTCAGTCATATGACGAGTAAAAGTTTTTTCGCGTTAATCATAAAGGGCTGGACTAATCCCATAGGAGGCACTTGGCGTTGAGGGCGGAGATTTCCTTTGGAAAATCCCTGATCGGGATTTTATTCGTAGGACTGGCAGCCGCGGGCTGCACCACAACACCGAAGCCGGCGACGACGGCGGCCAAGACCAAGGTTCAACCGACGAAAGTCGCTTTCAATTATACGGCAAAAGATCGCGATTGCCTGAAGCGGGCGATGTATTTCGAATCGCGGCATTCCGATGAAGACGGCTATCTCGCCGTCGGCACCGTCGTCATGAACAGGCTGACGTCCGGCGCCTATCCTCAATCGATCTGTGGTGTCGTCGCCCAGGAGCGGCAGTTTGCGCCCGGCGTCATGACCCGCGAGGTCAAGCCGCAGGCTGAACCTGAGCTTGCCACCGCGGCCGATGCGATCCTGCTGAAGGGCGCGCGCCATCCGGCGGTGAAGGATGCGATGTTCTTCCACACCGACGGGCTGAAATTCCCCTACGACAACATGCATTATGTGACGGTCGCCGGCGGCAACGCCTTCTACGAGAAGCGCGACTCCAACGGCATGCTCGAAACGCCGCCGCCGCTGCCCTCCTACGAAGTGGCGATGAATTACGTCCCCGGCGAAAGCATGCTGCCGCCGCAATTCGAGGCGCTGATCCCCTCGGCCGTCCCCGTTCCTCTGCCGGCGCCTGATCCCATGGCTACGGCGAGCACGGCACCGATGCGGATAACGGCGCCGGTGACCCAGCCGGAAACCTCGATCGTGCCTGAGCCGGGAATGCCGGTCGCCATTCCCACGCCCCGCCCCGCCTATGACAGCGTTATGTTGCGCGGAAGCGTTGCGGCGAACGGCGGCTAACCCGCCATTCCAATGTCTCCGTGAAAGAGCGCCTTAAGCGCGCTCTTCCCAGACCTTCGCCAGTTCCACCATCGTTTTGACGGCCTTTTCCATATCCTGGCGGCTCACCCATTCGAGCGGCGAATGGAAGGCATGGCCGCCGGCGAAGATGTTCGGGCACGGCAGGCCCATGAAGGAGAGGCGCGAGCCATCCGTGCCGCCGCGGATGCTGCCGAGCACCGGCGTCATGCCGGCCCGGCGCACGGCTTCAAGCGCGTTTTCGACGATCTCCGGGTGACCGTCGAGCACCACCTTCATGTTGCGATACTGCTCCGTCACCTCAAAATGAAAGCTCGAGCCGGGATAGGCAGCCATGACCTCCTTGACGATGGCTTCGAGCATGGCCTCCTTTTCAATCAGCCCCTCCTCGGTAAAATCGCGGATGATAAAGCTCAGCGACGCCTTTTCCATCGAGCCGGTCACGCCGACCGGATGAATGAAGCCCTGCTTTCCCTCGGTGGTCTCCGGTGCCACGTCCTTCGGCAGCCTATCGATGATGGCGCCGGCGATCTTGATGGCGTTTTCCATGCGGTCCTTGGCGAAGCCCGGATGGATCGCCACGCCTGAGATGCCGATCTCGACGCCGTCGGCCGAAAAGGTCTCGTCCTCGATATGGCCGGCCGTCTCGCCGTCCATCGTATAGGCGAAGTCGGCGCCGAGTTTCTTCAAATCGACCTTGTTGACGCCGCGGCCGACCTCCTCGTCGGGCGTGAACAGGATCTTGATCGTCCCGTGCCGGATATCGGGATTGTCGACGAGGATCTGGGCCGCGGTCATGATTTCCGCCAGCCCGGCCTTGTCGTCGGCGCCGAGCAATGTCGTGCCGTCAGTGGTGACGATGTCGTTGCCGATCTGATTGTTGAGCTCGGGATGCTCGGCGACGCGGATCACCCGGCTTGGATCGCCTGACAGTTCGATATCGCCGCCGGCATAGTTCCGGACGATCTGCGGCTTGACTTTGGCGCCTGTGAAATCGGGCGCCGTATCCATATGCGAGCAGAAACAGATGACCGGCACCGGCTTGTCGCTATTTCCAGGAATGGTCGCATAGACATAACCGTGTTCGTCCAGATGCGCGTCCGCAAGGCCGATCTTCAAAAGTTCATCGACCAGGAGCCGGCCGAGATCTTTCTGCTTTTCGGTGGTCGGCTGCGTCGACGAGGCGGGATCGGATTGGGTGTCGATCACGACGTAACGGAGAAAGCGGTCGAGAACAGTGTCGGTCATATCAATCCAATCCAGCGAGATCACCCCAGTGGTATAGCCCGCACGGGCGACGCGGCAAAAGATTTTTCCGCCCGCAGCGGGTGAGGATTGACCGTTCAGCCGACACGCTTTCCTTCGGCATCGAACACATGCAGGTACTGGGGCGGAAAAGCCACGTTGACCGTCGGGCCTGCCTTCAGCGCCTCGCGGTCCAATGTGAAGATCTTGAACGGCAGGCCGTGCAGGGCAAGGTGCAGGATAATGCCGAAGCCGGTAGGTTCGACGAGCTCGACGTCGGTGGCAAGCCCCGCGCCGTCATTCGTCATCGGCACATGCTCCGGCCTGATGCCGAGCGTCACCTTGGCACCATCCGCCAGCGGCAGCGGCTTTGCAAGCGGCACGACCGTGCCGTCCTTCAGCCTCACACCACCTGCTTCATAGGTGGCGTCGAGAAAATTCATCCCCGGCGAACCGATGAAGCCGGCGACGAAGAGATTGGCGGGGCGGTCATAGAGTTCCAACGGGCTGCCGACCTGCTGGACGACCCCGCCATGCATGGCGACGATCCGGTCCGCCAGCGTCATCGCCTCGATCTGGTCATGGGTGACATAGATCGAGGTCGCCTTCAGCTCGCTGTGCAGTTTCTTGATTTCGGCCCGCATCTGTTCGCGCAGCCGCGCATCGAGGTTGGACAGCGGCTCGTCGAACAGAAATGCCTTCGGCTGGCGCACAATGGCGCGGCCCATGGCGACGCGCTGGCGCTGGCCGCCGGAAAGCGCCTTCGGCCTGCGTTCGAGCAGCGGATCGAGGCCGAGCTTGGCGGCGGCTGCGGAGACGGCACTGGCGATCTTCTCCTTGGCCGTCTTCCGCAGCCTCAGGCTGTAGCTCATATTACCGGCGACATTCATATGCGGATAGAGCGCATAGGACTGGAAGACCATGGCGATGTCGCGGTCTTTCGGATGCCGCTCGTTTACTCTGGCGCCGGCAATACGGATTTCACCCGATGTGACATCCTCCAGCCCGGCAATCATGCGCAAGAGCGTGGACTTGCCGCAGCCGGAGGGGCCAACCAGCACGACGAATTCGCCGTCCCGGATTTCGAGGTCGACGCCGTGCAGCACCTGCACATGGCCATAGGCTTTGCGGATATTCTGGATATCGATCGATGCCATTTGTTTAACCCTTGACCGCGCCGGCCGTCAGACCCTGGACGAGATAACGCTGGATGAGCAGGAAAAAGAGGCCGGCCGGAATGAGCGCCATGACGCCCGCCGCCATCATCTGCCCGAAATCCACCGAGAACTTCGAGACGAAGGTGAGAAGCCCGACCGGAAAGGTCGCTGCATCATTGCCGTTGATCAGCATCAGCGCGAAGAGCAGCTCGCTCCAGGCGGCGGTGAAGACGAAGCCGAGGGTGGCGGCGATGCCAGGCAGCGTCAGCGGCAATATGATCTGCCGGAAGGCGGTGAATTGCGTCGCCCCGTCGATCATCGCCGCCTCTTCCAAATCCTTGGGGATTCCGTCGAAGAAGGACTGCATCAGGAAGGTGGCGAAAGGCACGTTGAAGGCGGTGTAGACGATGACGAGGCCGGTCAGGCTGTTGGTCAGATGTAAGGGCGACAGAATCTTGAAGATCGGCGCGACTAGCATCACTAGCGGGAACATCTGGGTGAGCAGCATCAAGGCGACGATCCAGTATTTCGCCCGGAAATTGAAGCGCGACAGGGCATAGCCGGAGAGCGAGGCGCAGACCGTCACCGTTACCGCCGTCGAGGCCGAGACGATCAGGCTGTTCTTGAAGAAGGTCGGAAAGGCGCTGTGCTGCAGCACGAAGGCATAGTGATCCCAGCTCGTGCGCGACGGCCACATGCGCACGCCTTCGCTATAAAGCAGGTCATTCGGCGTGACCGAGACCTTCAGCAGCCAGAACAGCGGAAAGAGCGCGAAGGCGATGTAGCAGAGGATCGCCAGGCGGTGCGCGATGGTGGGAACGGCGGATCGTCTCATCGGCTCAATCCTTGTTCAGCAGTGTCTGCCGCAGCAGGATGATCAGCATCGAATAGGTCAAGAGCAGTGCCAGCAGCACCAGTGCGATCGCCGAGGCATAACCGAAATCGAGCCGCTTGAACGCCGTTGTGAAGATATAGCTGGCGACGATCTGCGTGCGGTCTGCCGGCCCGCCATTGGTCATGACGACGATCAGATCGGCGAAATTGGAGATCCAGACGGTGCGCAGGAGCACGGTGATGGCGATGGTCGGCGCCAGAAACGGCAGGGTGATCGAGCGGAAACGCTGGAACCAGCCGGCGCCGTCGATCGACGCCGCCTCGTAAAGGTCGCGCGGGATCGCCTGAAGGGCGGCCAGCAGCGTGATGGCGAAGAAGGGAATGCCCCACCAGACATTGGCAACGATCGGCCCCCACATCGCATAGTTGGGGTCGGAAAGGATATTGCCCGGCTCATGCATCAGCCCGAGCGCAAAAAGCCAGTGCGGAATCGGCCCGATGACGGGATTGAACAGCCAAGCCCAGTTGAGGCCGGCGAGAAAGGACGGCACAGCCCAGGGCAGGAAGACCAGCGCCTGGGCGATCGCCCGGCCCTTAAACGGCTTATCGAGCAGCAGCGCCAGGATGAGGCCGAAGACGAACTGCAGGACGACGGAAGCACCGGTCCACCAGAGCGTGTTCCTCAGCGCTCCGTAGAAGGCGGCATCCGTAGAAAGCTCGCGGAAGTGCTCGAGCCCGACGAAACCGCCGGAGAAAGGATTGAGCAGCTGGATGTCGCGGAAGGCGTAGGAAAGGCCCAATGTCAGCGGCACCAGCATGACCGCGATGATGAGGATCAGTGACGGGGCGCTGTAGAGATAGGGCTCCGAAGCATCGGCAAGCCGGCGCAGCCATGGCCTGCGGTCGCGACGCATGTCGAGCATATCGGCGGAAATGGTCATCGGATTGCAGTTTCCATCGTCTTACCGGTTCGGAATCGTGATGTTTCTGAATGGAGAGACCGGAGCCCCCTCATCCGACCCTACGGGCCACCTTCTCCCCGCTGGGGAGAAGGGGAATGCGGCGCCGCCACGAGTCTCTTCTCCCCAGCGGGGAGAAGGTGCCGGCAGGCGGACGAGGGGGCTTCAATCGCAAAGCCCCCTATCTTTTACTTCTTGCTCAGAAACTTCTGCTGCGCCTTTGTCAGATAGTCCGCCCATTGGTCGGCCAGATCCTTGGCCGAGATGTCGCCGAGCAAGGCCTGCTGCGAGGTCTTGATCGCCAGCGAATCCTTGAAGAAGGCGAATTCCTCGAGATAGGTCGGCATCACTGTCGGCACCGTGTTCGGGTCCGCCAGTTCCTCGAACCAGCCCTTGAACTGGTCACCGGCGTAGAAGGGATCCTTCTCGGCCGACGTATAGGCCGGCAGGGCGCCGATGCGCTTGTTCCATTCGAGATTGCCTTCCGGCCCCTCGAGGGTGGCGATCAGCTTCCAGGAGAGATCCTTGTTGGCGCTGGTCGAAAACATCGACCAGCCGCCGTAACCGATGGTCGGGAAGGACTTGCCGTCGGGTCCCTTCGGCAGCGGCGCTACGCCGAAATCCTCCTTCTTCATGCGCTCGGCGATGGCGATCAGCGCATCCGGATCCTGGTCGAGGAAGGCGCAGGTGCCGGAATAGAAGCCGGCGACGACTTCATTGAAGCCCCAGTTGACGCTGTCCTTCGGCGCATAACCTTTCTTGTAGAGGTCGACCATCCATTCGATGCCCTTGGACCAGCCGGGGCTGTTCATCGTTGAGGTGCCGTCCTCGTTAAAGTACTTGTTCGAGCCGGCCATCGTGGCGGCAAAGATCATCCAGCCGTTGAGGCCGCCCGGCCCGCCGCGCATGCAGTAGCCATATTTGCCCGGCAGCTTCGAGACCTTTTCCGAAGCGGCAGTGAATTCGTCCAGCGTCTTCGGCGGTGCGGCGACACCGGCTTCCGAAAGCAGTTTCTTGTTGTAGAACATCGCCCTCAAATAGAAGCCGTAAGGCAGCATATAGGCGGTGTTCTTGACGTCGCGGCCGAGTTCGAGGGCGCGCGGCGTCAGCTCCTTGGTGTGCTCCCACTTTTCGAGATAGGGCTCGAGGCTTTCGAGCATGCCGTTATTGGCATAGAGCGACAGCCAGGTGTCCGGCATCTCCATCACATCGGGCACGTCGCCGGCCGACACCATGGTGGCGAACTTCTGGAAAGCTTCGTTCCAGGGCAGCGAGATGATGTCGACCTTGGTGCCGGGGTTGGCGGCCTCGAACTTGCCGACAATCGATTTCAGCGTTTCGGTGCGCTCCGGGCTGGTGATGACTTCGACGAGCTTCAGCGTGTTATCGGCAAAGGCCGTGCCCGCCATCATCGAAGCGAAGAGCGTCGAGATTATTAGTTTTTTCATGCTCAGTTCCCCCTTTTCGGTTTCTCTCGGGTTTCAGGATTGCGAGGCGGCGGCGAGCGCCTCCTCGATGTCTCTCCACAGCGCCTCGGTTCCTTCGAGGCCGACATGGAGGCGTACGGATCGCGCATGGATGCCGAAGGTTTGCGCGGAATTCGGCTGTGCCTTCTGCTGCAGCACCACCTCGCCCGGTACGATCAGGCTTTCATGCCCACCCCAGCTTACTCCCAATTTGAAGAGCTTGAGATGGTCGGCGAAGGCGCGGATGTCGACGCCCTCGCGGAAGATGAAGGAAAACAGGCCCGAGGTGCCTTTGAGCCCGGCGGGCAGACGGTTGGCGAGGCCGGGATGGCAAACCGTCTCCACCACCTCAAGCCGCTGCAGGCGTTTAGCGATTTCCAGCGCCGAGGCCTCATGCGCCTTCATGCGCAGCGGCAGCGTGCGCAGGCCGCGGATCAGCAGCCAGGCGTCGAAGGGCGAAAGCTTGCCGCCGAGATAGGGATAGGCCTCGGCCTTGATGCGGGCGATCATTTCCTTCGAACCGGCGACCACGCCCGCCACCACATCGCTGTGGCCACCGAGATATTTCGAGGCCGAATGGATGACGAGATCGACGCCGAGCGTCAGCGGCCGCTGGAAAAACGGGCTTGCCCAGCTGTTGTCGATCATCGAGAGGACGCCGTGCCGCCTGGCAAGGGCTGCGAGCGCACCGACGTCATGCGCCTCCATCACCCAGCTCGTCGGGCTTTCGAGGTAGAGGAGTTTGGCACCGGGCAACGCCGCGGCGACCGCCTCCTCGTCGCGCCCGTCGACATAGGTCACTTCGATCTTCATCCGCTTCAGGATGGTGCCGAACAGGCGGAAGGCATCGGGATAAACGTGTTTGACGGCGACGATGCGATCGCCCGGCTCGACGAAGCTCAAAACCGCCGATGAGATCGCCGCCATGCCGCTCGCAAAACCCAGCGCATCCTCCGCGCCCTCGAGCTTGGCCAGCATCTCCTCGAAAGCGCGCACCGTCGGGTTCAGCCCGCGCGTATAGGTCGGCCGCACCTTCTCGCCGCGATAGACGGTAATCATCTCGTCATAATCGCAAAAGGTGAAAAGCGAGGTCTGGAAAATCGGCGGCACGACGGCGTCGGCGAAATTGCCGTCGTCGTGGGCTGTGATGAGGGAGGCAAGATCGAACGGGTCTGCGCCACTGCTCATTTGGACATTTCCTTGATGTCTTCTTCGACGATGTCGAGAATTTTCAATGTTTCCGCCCGCGCCGCCTCGGCATCCCCGGCGGCAATGGCGTTAAAAAGGGTGCGGTGAAAGGGAAAGGACCGGCGGGCGAAATCCTGCCGGTCGAAGGGATGTTCCCAGAAGCGCTCGAAGGTTTCGCGCATCTGCTCGAGCAGCTGGCGAAACAGCGGATTGTGAGTGGCGTCGTAGACGGCGAGATGGAAGGCCAGATCCTCCGGTCCCGAGGTGCCCTTCTCCAGGTGCACCCGCTCCATCGCGTTGAGTTTTTCCTCGATGACGATGAGGTCCTTGGCCGTGCGCCGCCGCGCCGCGACCATGCCCGCCTCGCATTCGATGCCACGGCGAACCTGCAGCGTCTGCAGCAGAGCGTCGCGCAGGTGCGCCGCATCGAAAGACAGCGGCATGTGGATCGTCGCCCTGGAAACGGGCTTCAACAGATAGGTGCCGCTGCCCTTGCGCGTCTCGATGACGCCGAGCGCCTGGAAATGGCGGATCGCCTCGCGAATGGTCGAACGCCCGACGGCAAGTGCGGCCATCAACTCGCGCTCGGCCGGCAGCCGGTCCCCCGCCTGCAGCCGCGCTTCTTCGACATAATCCGCCAAGGCATCGGTCACCTGCCGCGCCCGATCCATGACGGGAAGCGGCCGGATCACCGGCCTGTCGCTACGATTTGCCTTCATGGTTCCCCATTTTCTTCTAGGCAGTCGTGAAATTGGTCTGACATCTTAGCATTTCGCAAACGGCGGGAGTCGTCAAGTCGTCGATTTCTGGAAATCGCGCACGTCTCATCAATCTCGGAAGCGATCTTCCGCCGCCCTGACCGTCGTTCTGACTGAGCTTTGCCTGAAGGTCGTGGTTGGCCGGCTAGCGGATACGTCCGATCCGCGACAGCAGAATGGCCGGCAGAATGCCGATCAGCACAATGGCGAGCGCGGCAATCGAGGCCTCTTCGTAAGTGCCTCTCGCAGCCTCGCCATAAAGATGGGTTGCAAAAGTCTCGACATTGAGAGGCCGCAGGAGGAGCGTCGCCGGCAACTCTTTCACACAATCGACGAAGACCAGCAGGGCGGCAGCCGAGATTGCCGCCTTCGAGAGCGGCAAATGCACGTATCGCAGCGTGCCTGCGGTCGATTGCCCCAGCGAACGCGAAGCATGATCAAGCGACAGGGAAATGCGCGAGAGACCGGCTTCTATGCCGCCGGCGGAGATGGCCAGAAACCGCACGATAAGCGCATATATGACGGCAGCGCCCGATCCCATAAGGAGCAGGCCAGTTGACACGCCAAACAGGGAAAGCGCGGCGCGATCGATAAACTGATCGAACCCGGCAAGGACGGTTAGCACGCCGATGGCGACCACGGTCCCGGGAGCAGCGTAACCCATTGTCGAACAGCGCAGGAGCCAGGAGGACGGCTGTCCCGGGCGCAGGCGGGTCGCGTAGGCAGCGAGAAGCCCAAGGATGACGGTCGCCGTTGTCGCCAAAGTAGCGATAACCAGCGTATTCACGGCCTCATCGATGATGCGGGGGGATATGCCGGCGAAGCGATAGCGTTTTGCCGCTTCGATCAGGAGATAGAGCGCGGGCGCGGCGAAGCCGAGGATGACCGGCAGAAGACCGCCGAGAAACAGCAGTATGCCTTTTGGCAAGGACACCCGCCGCGGTTGGAAACGCCGCATCCGGCGTACATCGATCGAGTAGCGCTGCTTGCGTCGCGCCCATCGCTCCACCGCAACAATCGCGACGACGATGAGAAGAAGGGCAAGGGCGATCTGCGCCGCTCCCGACAAATCGGAGCGGGTGATCCAGGTCGTGTAGATGGAAACGGTGATCGTCCGGACACCGAGGAACTCGGCGGCGCCGATATCGTTCAAGGTTTCCATCAGAGCAAGGCTGATACCCACGGCAACGGCCGGGCGGGCGAGCGGCAGGGCGATCTGCCAGAAGACCGCGCGGCGAGATGTGCCCAGCGTGCGGGCCGCATCGACGAGATTACCGGATTGGGTGAGGAACATCGCGCGGGTTGGGATGTAGACATAGGGATAGAGCACGATTCCGAGAAGCAGGATGCAGCCGGCCATGGAACGGACGTCCGGAAGGCGAAACTGGCGCGGGCTCTCGTAGCCGAGCAGCCAGCGCACGGCATCCTGCACCGGACCGATCGGATGCAGTATATCCAGATAGGCATAGGCGACGATGTAGGTCGGAACGGCAAGCGGCAGAAGCAGCATCCATTCCAGAGCACGCCTGCCGGGAAAATCATAGGCCGTCACCAGCCATGCCGTCGTCGTGCCGACCACAGCAGTGATGACCCCGACGCCGGCAAGGAGGATGACGGTGTCGACAAGCGCGACGGGAAGGACGGTCGAGAAAAGATGCCCCCAAAGACCCGCCGAGCCCTTCGAGGCTTCGAAAAGCAATCCCCCGATCGGCAGAATGGCAATGAGGGCGATCGTAGCGGCAATTGCCAGCCATGCGCTGCCAGGGCGCTTTGCAGAGCGGGCGGGCGCCTGGCTGGGAAACATCACTCGATCCATTCTCGGGAAGGAAGGCGCCTTTGATCGGCGCCTTCCTTGTTCTTTAGTTGTCGAAGCCGACCTTGTCCACGAGTTCGCTCGCCTGCTTGCGATGGCTGACGATCTCGGACAAGGGCTTGCTGTCTATCTTCAGTTCGCCAAAGGATGCGATGATCGGATCGGCAGCGACGCCCGCCTTCACAGGATATTCGTAGTTGGCTTCGGCATAGATCTTCTGCGCTTCGTCAGAGACGAGATATTCGAGAAGTTTGACGGCTTCAGCCTTGTTCGGTGAATGCTTGGCGATTGCCGCACCGCTGATATTCACTTGCGTCCCGCCGTTCTTGAAGGTCGGCAGAACGACCTTAATGGCGTCGCCCCATTTGACCTGCTCTTCACCACCCTTGCCGGATCGCATCAGGCCAACATAATAGGAGTTGGCGATACCGATATCGCAAATACCCCCGAGGATATCCTTGGCCGCATCGCGATCGCCGCCGGCTGCCTTACGGCCGAGGTTGTCCTTGACGCCCTTCAGCCATTTCTCGGTTTCTGCCGCGCCGTAGTGGGCGATGTAGTCAGCAAACAGTGCCGTATTATAGGGGTGTTGGCCCGAGCGTATGCAGATCTTGCCCTTCCATTTGGGATCGGCAAGCTCCTCGTAGTTGAATGTACTGATGTCAAGATCCTTGGCCGCGTAGAGCACGCGGGCGCGCATCGAAAGTGCAAACCAGTTGCCCTTGGCATCGCGCAGCTGCTCCGGGATAGCCGATTTCAGAACAGCTGATTCGACCGGTTGCGTTACGCCTTTATCGACCAGATCGACGAGGTTGCCGGCATCGACGGCCATCAGGATGTCGGCTGGCGAGCTGGCACCCTCGGAGGCGACACGCTCTGCGAGGCCATCCTTCAGGAAAATGGTATTGACCTTCGTACCGGTCGATTTGGTGAACGCCTCCAGAAGAGGTGCGATCAGAGCCGGTTCTCTCGTCGTGTAAAGGTTGATTTCTGCGGCGGCAGCGATGCCGGGCGACATCAGCGCCGAAGCAGCAAGCAGCATGGATGTAAGGATAGAGCGCGAATTCATTATGTGTCCCTCCGCGAATGAATGCGCATTGCTTGCAGCAGTTCATGACCCTGAAAGTCAAGTTTTCCCTGGAGCTTGAGGCCGGATATCACGGAAACTTGATTAGGTCAGCAGAATGCGCTCGCAGGTGAGCTGTCAAAAAGCCAGAAGCCGCTCGGGGAGGATTGAGATCTGAATATTCTCGGCGTCAGCGGGCAGCCGCTCCAATGCTCTCGCCTTAAGCGGCACCCCGAGGCCATCGACCTTCAACGTGATCTGCTCGAATTCACCGTGCAAAACGCGGTTTTCGATACGAGCGGGGATTCCCGAGCCCGGTGACAGCGCAATGGCATGCGGCCGGATATAGACGGTCACGGAGCTTGCCGGCGGACGATCGAGCCTATAGGCGAAGTTACCGATCGCCGTCTCGATCCACCCGCCACGGTAAACGCCGGGAACTTTGCTGGACGCGCAAAAAAACTCTGCCGCATAGGCATTCGTCGGACGGTCGTGCAGATCATAGGCGGAGCCGGACTGGACGATTTCACCTGCCCGCATCAGGACCACCTGGTCGCCGACGGAAAGTGCTTCCTGGGGATCATGCGTCACGATGATCACTGTCGTGCCAAGAGCCCTCAACAGGTTCAAGGTGTCGCTGCGTATCTTCCCGCGCAGACCCTGATCCAGATTGGAAAAGGGCTCGTCCATCAGGACGATGCTCGGCCGGGGGGCCAGGGCGCGGGCAAGCGCCACACGCTGCTGCTCACCCCCGGAAAGGGTGTGCGGATAGCGATGCGTCAGATGTTCGATTCCAACCTTGCTGATCATCTCCTCTGCCAGCGCGGCAGCTTCGCCCTTCGGATGTCGCTTGAGCCCAAAGAGGATATTGTCCCGTACAGTCAGATGCGGAAAGAGAGCATAGTCCTGGAAGACGAAGCCGACGCCACGCGCCTCCGGTTCGACGAAAGTGGCCGAACTTGCAACCTCGCGACCTTCCAGGAAGATGCGACCGGATTCCGGTATCTCGACACCGGCAATCATGCGCAGGAGCGTAGACTTGCCGCAACCGGAATGGCCCACGAGCGAAACCGCGTCTCCGCGCCGAATATGAAGAGAAAGATCGCGCACGGCTGGAGTGATGCCAAAGCGGCGGGTAACATTTTCCAGTCGTACTGCGATTTCGCTCATGTCAGCTTTCATGCTCGCCGGCGGGTTCCAGTGCAAGTCCTGGAACATCCATAGATCATGGAGACGCGAATTGGGACAAGCGCGATCTGTCCCTCAAGTGCGGCGAGATATTCGCTGTCTCGTGCTTCACACTCTCCTAGATGGTTAGAGTGACGCCGGCTGGCATCGCGGGCCGGAAGGCGGGGGAGACCCACCGCTCTGCTGGAACGACTCAGCCGGTCATGCGCGCAGTCAACTCAACTTGATCTCGCTGTCATTTCGAATATCCGCGGTGCTCGTCATAGATCGCGATCTGGCCGGGGTCGAGAACCTGTGTCACCTCCAGATGCGCCGCGAGGTGGATGAACCTCAGCCGCGACCGGCTCGCCTCAGCCTTGGCGACAAGTTCTCCAAGTGCCGTTTCCGAAATGGTCCTGCTTCTGAACGCGGCATCGAGTTTCCGCTCGGCGTCGACGAAGATCCTGCCTTCCGCAGACGCTCGGGCCTGCATCAGGTCGAAAACCTGCTGCACCTTCTGGAGCTGGTCGTCGGTGAGGCCGATTTGATTTTTCATTTCCAGCACGTGTGAAGGACCCGGATAGCCGTTGAGTTCGGCCGGCTTCGCCAAACCCCAGCCGCCACCTCTGGTCAGTTCGTCGACATCCGCCTCCGATAACGACTTGATCTCCCTTCCCGCCTCCTCAGCGTATCGGGAAGTGGCGTGGTGCTGCCCGTCGGCCAGCGCCTGAGTCGTGAGAATGGCGAAGGTAAAGCTGAGAAGCAGGGACTTCATCAAGAGTGTTCCGGTTGACGATGGACCGTCACTATTGCTTGCCGTCGCACCGTAGAACATGATCCAAATCATGTCTGCCACTCTCATGGATCACATTCGCAGCCTCTCGACCGGAAGAAGAACATTCGGAGCGGGCCAGCACGTCTTCAATCAGGGCGACGAGGTCGGAAGCCTGTATCTCGTGGAGTCCGGCATCGTCCATCTTGTTCGGTATCAGCCCGACGGCAACGTCGCGGTGCTGCAGCGTGCTTCGTCAGGACTGATCCTCGCGGAAGCCTCGGTCTTCTCCAGCGTCTATCATTGTGACGCCGTCGCCGTCACCGAGGTCGAGGCGACCTCGGTTCCAATTCCCTTGATCAGACGTGCGCTTCGCAGCAACCCGGACTTCGCCGATGACTGGGCCTCCTATCTTTCCCACCAACTCCAGCAGACACGCAAGCGCGCGGAAATCGCCAATCTGAAGACCGTTGCCGCTCGTCTCGAATCCTGGCTTGCATGGAACGACGGCGTGCTGCCGTCGAAGGGCGAATGGAGGGCGCTGGCGGAGGATATCGGAGTATCGCCGGAAGCGCTCTATCGGGAACTGTCGAAACGGCGCCGTTCGTTTGTGCGGGACCGGGCTTGACCTTCCCATTGGTTGGAAGCCCGGGGCGGCGGAGCACCAGGCAAAACAGGTCCACCGCCGAAGGCCTAGGCGTCACCGCGGCAACTCATAGGTCTGCGGTGAACGTCGATACGCTCCTTCACACTGCGGCGAACAAAACCACGGCCCATCGGGGGCGGCGCGCCTGTAGGATGAATAGGGTGCATGCATCTTGCACACCGGATCGATCCAGGCCGGGTCAGCCGACGGAGCGAGCTCGATCTCGAAGAGAGGGACTTCATCGGCTACCGATCTAAGCGCCACCATTCCGAGATCGCGCACCAGGATGCGTCGGGCGGCGGCCGCCTCAGCAATGGGTCGGGTGGCAAGCAACTGACCCGGCGAAGCGAGCGCAGCGATTCGCGCTGCGATATTGACAGTCGATCCAAAGAGATCGCCTGCTCTGCAAATGACAGGCCCATGGTTCAGGCCTGCCCGAGTGAGCGGGAGACGCGGTTCTTTGCGGCATGCCTGCAACAGCGTTCCGAGTACCTGAATCGCAGTTTCCGGCTCGGGAAACGAGAGCATTGCCTCGTCTCCGATCCATTTGATCGGAGGCGCATAGCCACTCAAGGCGTCGCGCACCATGTTCTCGAACACCTCAAGCACATCGAGCGCGGCCGCGTCACCATAAACATCCGCAATCGCGCTGAATCCGGCGATATCTATGAATGCGACGGTGGCCGGCGTTTTCGCCGCATCCTCTCGCTGCCGCGCATGGCTCTGCATCACCGCTCCTATCGACGCTTGTTGGCTCCATCAAAGAGCTCGAACCAAGGCACCCTGGAAAGCTACGAATATCGTCCACTGATTATCGAAGATATCGGGATCGAACTCAACATGACAGCGGCAATCCGACGTCGAGCCAGACCGGATGCTGCTGCCGCGCCGGGAGTCAGCTGGCAATCTGTAGAGTCGCTAGTGTCAGCACGACGTAGCGTCCCGTTTTCGCGACGAATACCAGGATCGTGAAGGCTAGCAGCGGCTCCTTGAGCACGCCGGCGACAACCGTGAGAGCGTCTCCAAACACCGGCATCCAGGAAAGCAGCAGCGTCCACTTGCCGTATTTCCTGTACCAGCGGGACGAACGTTCCAACGCTTTCTCGCCCACTGGAAACCAGCGCCGACCCCGGAACCGTTCGATGCCGCGCCCGAGAAACCAGTTGACGATGCTTCCAAGCGTGTTTCCGACGCTGGCGACGGCGAGCAGGACCAGGACTGGGAACTTGCCCGTGAGAAGAAGGCCGACCAGCACGGGCTCCGACTGCATCGGCAGTATCGTCGCCGCACCGAAGGCGGCAGTGAACAGGCCCGTGTAGGATGCAAGATCAATCATCATCAAAAAAGAACGGCTCCTATTGACCTTGCCACCGTTGGAAGGCCCAGCTTGTGCACCACCTGATGATCGCCACATAAAGGCCGCGAACATCAATGACACAAGAGTCGCAGTTGAAATCGGACAGCTTTGCATGTAGTCCGAGGAGCATGGGCAAGATGTACCGGATCACGTTGAGCAGATTGCTCGTGATGATGCGGCTGGTGATCATCGTATCACTGGCGGGGTACTCGCTGTCGAACGCCAACGCGGCGATGCATGGCTCCTCGTTTCCCGAGATCAAAGTCGTGTCCACGAACGTGATGCCTTCCCATGAAGGTCACGACATGGCGGCGGTGGCCGATCATGATCATTCGCATGGCGACATGTCTCATGATGGCGATGGCGCGTCGAAGCTCGTCAAGCAGGAATGCTGCAAGGACTTCTGCGGCGGCTTTGGCATCATCTGCGAAGGCCCCGACGTCGGCGGACCCGTCGTGACCTCGATCCGGCAGTTCGCCGACGATCGTACGACCCTCGGCGAACTGCCGGCTCTCCATCGTCCCCCGAATATCTGATTAGAGACGCACCCGCGTGATCGGGTCCATGTCGGTCGCCAGCCTGAACCTAGGCGGGTGCCGTAGGCCATCTCTTATTCGGAAAATTCATAATGAAACCCTCGCTTTTCGTGGTGGGGCTGCCGCTTGTTGTCGGCGGCTGCGCATCCACGCTTCCTCCCGACGTGGTGGCTTTTCCCGCCGCGATCGAAGAGCCGTCTCCCCGCCCGGTCGCATACCGGTCGCCGGTCTCGGGCTACGTCGCCAGGCAGCCGGTCGATCCAAAGCCATGGCGCAGACAGAACGATCTGCAGTCTCCTGAAAAGGGAGAGGCCTCATGATCGGCCTCGGAAAATTCGTCACGGTGCTGACGTTCCCGCTGATCCTGAGCGGCTGCGTCACAGGCGCCGAATATTCAAGCGAGCAAGCTGGTTTTGCTTCCGTTGCCGACAAGACGGCGATTGTGACCACGAAGCAGACGGTCTGGATACAAAACCAGAGCCAGGCCCGCTCGGCGGCTGTGCAGGTCAAAAGCCTGCTCGCGCAAAAGAAGCCGCTCGGCGTCGAGACGGCGGTCCAGATCGCCCTCTTGAACAACAAGGGCCTGCAGGCCGCCTACGCCGATCTCGGCGACAGCGCCGCCGACGCCTGGCAAGCGACAATGTTCATCAACCCGACCGTTTCCATCGGCACGACGGGAATAGGCACCCCGGAACTTGAGGCCGTCAAGACCATCGAGGGGATGATCACGACGAACGTCCTGGCGCTCGCGACGAGAAACCGGGATATCGCGATCGCCGACACCCGCTTCCGCCAGGCGCAGTTGACAGCGGCCGTGAGAACGCTGCAGGTCGCCGCCGACGCGCGGCGTGCCTGGATCGGTGCGGTGGCGGCCTGGGAGAATGTCGGCCAGCTTCAGCGAGCCCAGGCTGCGGCAGACGCCGCTTCGGAGCTCGCGGAGAAGCTGGGCGAGACAGGCGCGATGGCCAAGGGCGCCCAGGCCCGCGAGCACGTCTTCGTCGCCGAACTTGCCGGAGAGACGGCGAAGGCGCGCCTGGCGGCGCGGCTTGCCAAGGAGGAGCTGACCCGGCTCATGGGCCTGTGGGGCTCGGACCTTGATTACCAGGTTCCGAACGGCCTGCCGCCGCTACCGAAATCCATTGTCAAACGGGACACTATCGAGGCCGAGGCTCTTAAGAACCGCATCGACCTTCAGGTCGCGAAGCTCGAACTCGAAGCCACCGCCAGATCGTACGGCCTCACCGAGGCGACACGCTATGTCACCGACCTCGAAATCCTGACCGGCTTTGAAACGGAACGGGAAATTGAGGACGACGAGAAGAAGACGGAAACGACAGCCCAGGTCGAACTGGAATTCGCCATTCCGATCTTCGACACCGGCAAGGCCCGGATGCGCAAGGCCGAGCTGGCCTACATGCGGGCCGCGAACCTGCTTGCAGAAAAGGCCGTCAACGTCCGCTCGGAGGCGAGGTCCGCCTACGAGGCCTATCGCTCGAACTACGACATCGCCCGGCACTACCGCAACAGCGTCGTGCCGCTGCGCACCAAGGTCGAGGAGGAATCCCTGCTGACCTACAACGGCATGATCTCGAACACTTTCGAGCTGCTGACCGACACGCGCGACAAGATCAACTCCATCCTGCTCTCCGTCAACGCAAAGCGCGACTTCTGGCTCGCCGAAGCCAATCTCGCGCCAGCGATCTATGGCGGCGGCGCGACGACCGCATCGGCAGAGACCGAAGTCGCCGCTGCCCCCGAAGGCGGCGGTGGCGGCGGCCATTGAGAAAGGAACTCACCATGTTCAACAGACGACAACTGTTCGGTGCCAGCGCTGCCCTGCTGGCGGCGGGCGCCTGGACCAAGACGTCGGCCATGGGCCTGCCCGACGCGCCGACAATGGACTCGGCGGACATGCAGCCGCCGCTCCATCCGACCTCGGGACCGGACTATCAGCCGGTGGTCACCCTCAACGGCTGGACCCTGCCCCACCGGATGAACAACGGCGTCAAGGAGTTCCATCTCGTCGCCGAGCCGGTCGAACGCGAGACGGCCGAGGGCATGACGGCCTATCTCTGGGGCTACAATGGCCAATCGCCGGGACCGACGATCGAGGCCGTCGAAGGCGACCGCGTCCGCATATTTGTGACGAACAAGCTGCCGGAGCACACGACGATCCACTGGCACGGCATGATCTTGCCGTCCGGCATGGATGGCGTCGGCGGCCTCACGCAGCCGCACATCCCGGTTGGGAAGACTTACGTCTACGAGTTCGACCTCGTGAAATCAGGCACCTTCATGTACCACCCGCATTCCGACGAAATGGTGCAGATGGCGATGGGCATGATGGGTTTCTTCGTTGTCCATCCGAAGGATCCGACGTTCATGCCCGTCGACCGCGACTTCGTCTTCCTGCTCAACGCCTACGACATTGACCCGGGCTCCTACGTGCCGCGCGTCATGGAGATGACCGACTTCAACATGTGGTGCTGGAACAGCCGCGTGTTTCCGGGCATCAGCCCGCTGGTCGTCTCGAAGAACGACAGGGTGCGGGTCCGCGTCGGCAATCTGACGATGACCAACCATCCCGTCCACATGCATGGCTACGACTTCGAGGTGACATGCACGGATGGCGGATGGGTGCGCCCGGAAGCACGCTGGCCGGAGGTCAGCATCGACATCCCGGTCGGTGCGATGCGGGCCTATGAGTTCGACGCCAAGTACCTCGGCGACTGGGCGATCCACTGCCACAAGTCGCATCACACGATGAACGCCATGGGTCACGACATCCCGACCTTCATTGGCGCTGACAAGTCGAAGGTCGCCGAGAAGATCAGGAAGTTGCAGCCGGAATACATGCCAATGGGCACCAAGGGCATGGCCGACATGGGCGTAATGGAAATGCCCATCCCCGAGAACACTGTTCCGATGATGACCGGCTGGGGCAAGTACGGCCCCATCGAAATGGGCGGCATGTTCTCGGTCGTGAAGGTCCGCGAGGGCATCTCGGCGGACGATTACGCCGATCCGGGCTGGTACGAAAACCCGCCCGGAACGCAAGCCTGGGAGTGGACCGGCGACCTGCCGGACGCGACCAAGGCCAATGACGCGAAAACGCAAATCACCCCGAAGCCCGTCAAAGGATGACGGCCCATACCTCCCAACTGCAAAGGAACCGAAAATGAAGAAACTCCTAATCGCAGCCGCGCTCGCGGCCTTCGCAACGCCCGCCCTCGCCTCCGGGAACCATGCAGGCGGCCACGGTGAAAAAATGGCGGCCGGAGAACCAGGCGACAAGGCAAAGGCGACCCAGACGATCCGCGTCACGATGAAGGAAACCGATGACGGGAAGATGTTGTTCACGCCCGCGGCCTTCAAAGTCCGCAAGGGGCAGACGGTCAAGATCGAGATCAAGAACGCCGGAACCATCGACCATGAATTCGTGCTCGACCAGGAGGACAAGATCCTCGAGCACAAGAAGGTCATGGAGAAGTTCCCGGAAATGGAACATGCCGACGCCAATTCGATCCGCCTTCCGGCCGGCCAGTCGGGCGAGATCGTCTGGAAGTTCACCACGGACGGTGAATTCAAGTTCGCCTGCCTGATTCCCGGCCACTACGAAGCCGGGATGCACGGCGACGTCAGTGTCGCCGGAAAGTAATCGAAACCAAGGAGCCACGAAGATGAAAACTGCAATGATCAAAATCGGTGTCGCCGCCCTGCTCTCCGCCAGCGGGGCCCTCGGGGCTTTCGCCCAGGATTTCACCAAGGGCGTCGTCAACAAGGTAGATGCCAAGGCGAAGAAGGTCACCATCAAGCATGAAGACCTGAAGAACCTCGACATGCCCGCGATGACGATGGTCTTCCGCGTCGAAGACCCGGCTCTGCTCGAAAAGCTGAAGGAAGGATCGAACATCGATTTCGTTGCCGAACGCGTGAATGGCAAGCTGACCGTCACCGAAGTAAAATAATGTGCGGCTGCCGCCCGGACCCAGCCGGGCGGCAGCACTTCAAGGAGTGGAGGCCATGCACAGAAGAAGCTTTATCGCGATGGCGGCGTCCGTGCTCGCGCTCCCCGGCAGACGGGCCAGCGCCGGCCCGGCGAAGATGACGGTCTACAAGGATCCGAACTGCGGCTGCTGCCATGAATGGTCGAAGGCGATGGCGGCGGCAGGCTTTTCTGTCGACGCCCGCGACACCGACGACCTCGCAGCGGTCAAGGCGCGCCTGGCTGTGCCCGCCGATTTGGAGGGCTGCCACACCGCCGTTGTCGAGAAATACTACCTCGAGGGACACGTGCCGCTCGCGGCCCTGCAGCGACTGTTGCGGGAGCGGCCGCCGCTAAGCGGGCTGGCGGTGCCGGGCATGCCGCCCGGCTCATTGGGAATGGGCGAGGACCCGCAGGCGTCATATGACGTCCATGCGATCCCCTCTGGGGCCGGCGAAAGTTACGTGTTCATGGAAGTCCGCCCCGGCAAGGGTTGACCTGCAGAGGGCGAGCCAGTCCGCCTCGAAGCCCCCGCCTCAACAAGAGTTCAGATTCGCGCGCTCAAGTTTCCGCATGGCTGGCTTCGCTTGTGCCTTTCAGCGTGCCATGAGATGCTCCGGCGCGAGAAATGGCCCCGGACAGAACATGCGCGACTATGTGGAAAGCAAGGACTTTCACCGGCATATGCGGTCGCTGCTGGCCTCGCGATTTCAGGAACTCGGCTGGGAATCGCAAGCGGCCGGCAGGTGCAGTTTTGTCCGTGGCAGAAGGGTTTTCTCGTTACAGGTATCCCAATATTCGAACAGCCTGATCGGCGCCAAATTTACCATCAACATGACCGAGGGCTCCGGCGCCGCCAGCGACACCCGGATATTACGTCACCTGAACGACGCGGATCGAGCCGCTGGCAAAGCTGTGGAAGAGCGCATCTTCGCGCGCCTTCCCAGGCCGGATCCCGATCCGGACGTAGACGTCGTCGGCGACCACGGCCAAACCGTATCGGTGAAACTCGGCGATCTGGCGAAGGCAAACCCCAGACAATGGGATGGCCCCTTCGACGTCTGGCTGCCGTACTTCAGCAAAACCGATCTCGACGATTGGGCTGCCTTTCTCCTGCCGCGCCTGGACCGGCTGGTCGCGCCATCCTCGCCTGAAATGACCGATCCGTTGCTATGGGCTCAGCGGTTTCGCGGACTCGTCAGTTTTTTTGGCCGGAAATAAGCGATATGCCCCGACGTTCACACCCCGTCTCACGCGGCCGAAAAAATGCCTCCACCGATCAACAACCGCGCTCCGTCCCGTGCGGCTGCCCCTTCATCCGAATAGACACCGCGGACGCGACAGGTTTTTCTAACCGGCCACCGGCTTCAGATCCACCAGCGCCTTGATCGGCAAATGGTCCGAGGCGATGCGCGCCAGCGGCGTGTCATGCGCTTCCACCTCGGTGATGATCCCCTTGCGGTTGGCGATGATGCGGTCGAGGGCGAGCAGCGGCAAGCCGGCGGGAAAGCTGGGGACTGCGGGCGGCAGCTCTCCGAAGGCGGATTGGAAGGTGTTGAGCGAGGAGCGGTCGCCGAGCCGCCATTCGTTGAGGTCGCCGAGCAGGATGGTCGGCATTTCGTGCCTGTCCTTGATCAGCTCGACCAGTGTGTGGGCCTGCTGGGCTCTGTTGTGGCGCAGCAGGCCGAAATGCGCGGCGATGATGCGCAGCACCCCACCCGTTTCGAGCTCGATCTCGGCGACGAGGGCGCCGCGCGGCTCCAGCCCCGGCAGCTTGACTTGGTGCACGTCGTGCACCAGCCCTTTCTTGAAGAGCACGACATTGCCGTGCCACCCATGCGCCTTGGCCATGCCGGCGACCGGCACCGGGATCAGTCCCGTCTCCCGCTCCAGCCGGCCGAGGTCGAGAATACCCGTGCGCTCGCCAAAACGCGTGTCGGCCTCCTGCAGCGCGATGACATCGGCACCGATTTCGTGAATCACCCGGCTGGTGCGTTCGGGATCGAAGCGGCGGTCGGTGCCGACGCATTTGTGAACATTGTAGGAGGCGATCAGCGTTCCCGCGCTGCGCGGCCGTGTCTCGGTATAGGCCGGATCAAGCCGCTTTTTCCTGCTCCTGATCGAGGCGAGAATACTGGCGGGAAGACTGTCTTTCCTGGCGTGCATCGGGCGGCGCATTTGTTCCGTTGATCAAAGGGCTACTCATTCCGCAGTATAGTCGGCCGAGCCGAACTTGCCACGTTAGAACGCAAAAAATCCGTCAGAGATAGGGCGAACCGAGCCATAGCACCTTCTCGATGAGTCGCACCGGGAAGGGTCGCGCGCGCAACCCCTCGAGCGTCACCAGCGTCGCCCCTTTCAGGGTTTCCTCGATATGCTCGTCGATCTCGGCGGCAAAGCCCTCGTTCAACACCTCGAGATCGACCTCGAAATTCAGCCTGAGCGAGCGCGGGTCGAGATTGGAAGAGCCGACATAGGCCCAGGTGCCGTCGATCGTCAGCAATTTTGAATGGCTGAAGCTGCCGGTCGAGCGCCAGATGCGGCAGTAGTTCTTGAGGATCTGATCGAATTGCGCCGTCATCGCCCGGTCGACCAGCATGAGGTTATTGACGTCAGGCACGATGATATCGACTTCGACGCCGCGACGCGCCGCCGTTACCAGGGCACTGATCAGTTCGCGGTCCGGCAGGAAATAGGGCGACATGATGCGGATCGATTGACGCGCGATGGAAAAAGCCCCCATCAGCATCTTGTGGTTGGTTTCGACGCTGCGATCCGGCCCGGAAGCGACGACGCGCATCAGGATGGGATCGCCGGGGTTGCGCTGCGGCGGTTCGATGCGCCAGGCTTCGCCGTTCAACAACTCCCCAGTGGTGAAGCGCCAGTCTTCGGCGGCAAGGTCGAAGAGGTCGGCGACGACAGGGCCGGTGACGCTGAAATGCGTATCATGGGCGAAGCTCTCGCCCGTTGCCTCCTCGCTGAAGCCCGCCCTGATATTCATCCCGCCCGTCAGCGCAATACGGCCGTCGACGATCAGGATCTTGCGGTGGGTGCGCAGATTGGCATAGGGCAGCCGCAAGCCCATGATGACGTTGCCGTTGAAGACGGCGACGGTGACGCCGCCATCCTTGAGATAGCCGAGAATGCTCGGCACTGAATAGCGTGCCCCAACGGCATCGATCAGCACCCGCACCGCCACGCCGCGCTTGACCGCCGCAATCAGCGCGTCGGCGATGCGCAGCCCGATGGCGTCGCGGTCGAAAATATAGGTTTCGAGCAGGATGCTGCGGCTCGCCCCGTCGACGGCTGATTTCATCGCCGCATAGGCCTCATCGCCGGTCTCCAGCATGTCGATCGCATTGCCCGAGGTCAGCGGGTTGCGGGTCACCCGGTCGCCCAGCGTCTGCAGCGCCGCAAAACGGCGGCCGAACTGGCTGATCACCGTCTCGGCCTCGGCGTCAAACGTTTCCAGCTCGTCGACACCGGGCGCAAGCAGCAGGGCATCGCGGCGAATGCTCAGCGATTTGCGGCGGATGCGGTTGATGCCGGCAATTGCATAGAGCAGCGCGCCGACGATCGGAGACAGGATGATGACACCGACCCAGCCGATCGCGGCGCGCACCTCCTCCTTGGTCATGGCGGCATGGATCGCCGCCGCGGCTCCCATGGCGATCGAAACGACAAAGAGGATATGCGGCCAGTAGGTCGACAGGAGATAGAACATCGCAGGCCAATATAACCGCGAAACGGCGGCGTTCAATTGCGCCTGCTCTCTCCTATGGCGCGAAATTTTTCGCCCGCCGCCATTCTTCGGCCGCCGGCGGCGGCTCGGCGGCCGGGGAACAATCCCCGTTGCGAGCAATTGATCCCCAGGAGATGAGGATCGCGATCATGAACATCGCCGCAAACGTCGGCCCGGCCTTGACGCTCGAAGTCGCCGATGCGGACAGCATTGCCGAGCTCCGCCATCAGGCCGAAGGCTGCACTCGCTGCGATCTCTACAGGAATGCCACCCAGACCGTCTTCGGCGAAGGTCCTGACAAGGCCGAGATCGTTCTTGTCGGGGAACAACCGGGTGACCGGGAAGATATCGCCGGCAGGCCGTTTGTCGGCCCGGCCGGCCATCTCCTCGACCACTGTCTTGAAGAAGCCGGTCTCAATCGCGAGCGCTGCTACGTCACCAATGCGGTCAAGCACTTCAAGTTCACACCGCGCGGCAAACGGCGCCTGCATGCCAAACCCAATGCCGGCGAGATCCGGCGTTGCGCCTGGTGGCTCGGCGCCGAACTCAACATCCTGCAGCCGAAGCTCGTCGTGGCGCTGGGCGCGAGCGCGCTTTACGCGCTGCTTGGACCGAAGGCAAAACTGACGCCGGAGCGCGGCCATATCCTGCAGCCGAGGAACCATCCGCCCGTTCTCGTCACCATCCATCCTTCCTTTCTCCTGCGCATCCGTAACGAAACGGAGAGGCACCGACAGCGCGAGGCGTTCGTATCAGATCTGCACAAGGCGACGAAATTTCAGCTGCGATGAACGCGGATTCTCAACCCTGATATGCTGCAACGCGAAATATTTACGGTTGCAGGCCGATTTCGCTTGAAACAGCGGCCCTCGTCTGGAACCATCCAGGCAGTATCGCGTTCGAACGACGGCATTATGTGACTGGAGATCAGCGATGGCAGAAACTCGGGAAGAGTGGATCAAAAAACGTGCATACGCCCTCTGGGAAGAAGAGGGCTATCCGACAGGGCGAGATTCCATTCATTGGGAACAGGCACGCCACGAACGCGAAGCGCTCGAAGGCTCTGCTGCCTCTTCCAATGGCAAAGAGGCCAAGCCCAAGGCCAAGCGCACCGTGACGACCACGAAGCTTGCCGCAACAGGCGCCAAGACGAACGGCGTCGTCACGCCGGCGCCCAAGCGGACTGCGAGCCGCAAGACGGCATCCTGAACACAGGAATACCGATCACATCGATGAAAGGGGGCGTCGTTGCGACGCCCTTCGGGTTTTCTTTGTCATACGCCTGAATTAGTTGTGTTTTATGGAAGTTCAGAGGTGGGCTTTTCCATGCGGGGGTGAATAGAAGCCGGATGACGCTGCAAGCTTTGAGGCTTCCCAAAAAAGTTGATCCCTCGCCCGATCGCCGGGAGCAAAACCAGACCGAGACTGTTGATGGCGAAACCGGGGAAAACGCCATGAACGACGGCGTGGCCGGGATTCTCTCCTTTGTCTTTTTCGCAGCCTGCGGCCGCGCCCTCACCGTGGTCGGGTGAGGTATGGAGATGTCGCTCCTGCTCGTCGCCGCGCTGCTCTATCTCGGTCTGGCGCTTGGATTGATCCTTATCGTCGACAAGCTCGTCGGACTGGTTTTCCGCGACCCCCGCAGTCCGATGCAACTGCCCTCCTTCGACATTGGCCGCGCCCTCGCGGCGTCGCAAAAATTCTACCGAAAATAACCGCTCGGGGACGGCCCGCGTCACCTTGCAAAAGATTGAACTCGCAGCGGTTAATGATATTTCGACACTCCCCTTTCCCTGCCTTCGCAAACCGCTATCTTGACGGTTGGACGAGCTGGACCCCTGCAGCCGCACCTCTTTTAGAAGTGCGAAGGCGGCTGCAGGACTTTCAATTGCTGCCGCCACACCGGCGCGGCGGGCGACAAGAAAGCGTTTTGGATGCGAAGCTTCGGCAAGGGCTGGCCGAGAGGCGGCGGCGAAATCGGCGAATTGCTGCGGCATCCGGCCTTTGAAGCCGTCGGTCTCGGACCGGCTGAAAGCTGGCCTGCGTCTCTCAAACATATCGCCGAAATGGTATTGAATTCGCGCCAGCCGAAATTCGTCGCCTGGGGTCCGGATCTCTCCTTCCTCTACAATGACGCCTACGTGCCTGTGTTCCCCGAGCGGCATCCCGCCGCACTCGGGAGACCCTTCCGCGAAGTCTGGGCGGATATCTGGGAGCAATTCTCGCCGATCGTTGCCAGCACGCTCAGCGGCAGCCCGCAGCTCTTCGAAGAGCTGCGCATTCCGATGCGCCGCGATGGCCGCACCGAGGACACATGGTTCACCTTTTCCTATACGCCGCTGCGCGATGATGACGGCACCATCGCCGGCATCCTCTGCGCGACCCTCGACGTCACCGACCAGGTGGCGGCCAAGCGCGGCGAGAAGCTGGCGCTTGAAGAGCTGCGCGCCAAGTCGGAGGCGCTTGCCGTCGTCAATCGGGCGGGTGCGGCGATCACCGTCGAGCCGGACGTCGAACGCCTGACACAGATTGTCGTCGATGCCGGCGTGACGCTCACCGGCGCCGAATTCGGGGCGTTCTTCTACAATGTCGATGATGGCGGGGGCGGCAGCTACATGCTCTACGCACTCTCCGGCGTCGACCGGAAGAATTTCGAAAAGTTCCCGATGCCGCGCAACACCAAGGTCTTCTCGCCGACCTTCGACGGCGAAGGTATCGTGCGCTCCGACGATATCCTGCTCGACCCGCGCTACGGGCAGAGCGCGCCGCATTTTGGCATGCCGAAGGGGCATCTGCCGGTCAGGAGCTATCTTGCCGTGCCGGTGAAATCGCGCGGCGGCAGCGTCATCGGCGGCCTGTTCTTCGGCCACGCCGAACCCGGGCGTTTTTCGCAGGCCGCCGAGGCGAGCCTTGTCAGCCTCGCCGGCCAATCGGCCGTCGCGATCGACAATATCCGGCTCTTCCGTGCCGCCAAGGTCGAAATCGACCAGCGCCGCGACATGGAAGATCAATTGCGCAAACTCAATGAAATGCTCGAGGTCCGCGTCGCGGCTGAGATCGCCGAACGCCAGCAGGCCGAAGCGGCGCTTCAGCAAGCGCAGAAGATGGAATCGATCGGCAAGCTCACCGGCGGCGTCGCCCATGACTTCAACAATCTGCTGCAGGTGATCTCGGGCAATCTGCAGCTTCTCGGCAAGGACGTAGCGGAAAACGGCCGGGCCAAGGAGCGCATTGCCAATGCGCTTGTCGCCGTCGAACGCGGTTCGCGGCTGGCCAGCCAGCTGCTCGCCTTCGGCCGCCGCCAGCCTCTGGAACCGAAGGTGATCAATATCGGCCGCCTCGTCACCGGCATGGACGATATGCTGCGTCGCGCGCTCGGCGAGGAGATCGAGGTCGAGACCGTCGTCTCCGGCGGCCTTTGGAACACCTTTGCCGATCCGGTCCAGATCGAGAACGCCCTGCTCAACCTGGCGATCAACTCGCGCGACGCGATGGATGGCGCCGGCAGGTTGACGATCGAGGTCGGTAACGCCTTCCTCGACGATTCCTACAGCCGCACCCTTCCTGAAGTGAAGGCCGGCCAATATGTCGTGCTGGCCGTCACCGATACCGGCTCCGGCATGACTGAGGCGGTAAAGGAGCAGGCCTTCGAGCCCTTCTTCTCGACGAAACCGGAAGGCAAGGGCACCGGTCTCGGCCTGTCGATGGTCTACGGCTTCGTCAAGCAGTCGGGCGGCCATGTAAAGATTTACAGCCAGGCCGGCCAGGGCACGACCATCAAGCTCTACCTCGCCCGCTCGTTCCGCAGCGAGGATCGCGTCACCGCCGCCGACACCGTGCCGGCAACCGGCGGGACCGAAACCATCCTTGTCGCCGAGGATGACGAGGGCGTTCGCACCACCGTCGTCGAGATGCTCTCGGATCTCGGCTATTACGTCTTAAAGGCAAAGGATGCGCAAAGCGCGCTGACCGTTGTCGAGAGTGGCGCCCATATCGACCTGCTCTTTACCGATGTCGTCATGCCCGGACCGTTGAAGAGCCCGGAGCTTGCGCGTATGGCGCGCGCGCGTCTGCCCGATATCGCCGTGCTCTACACATCCGGCTATACGGAAGACTCGATCGTCCATGGCGGCAGGCTCGATCCCGGGCTGGAACTGCTCTCCAAGCCCTATACGCGCGAGGAGCTGGCCCGCAAGATCCGCCACGTGCTCGCCACCCGGCCGCAAGCCGGCCGAGCGGCAGCCGATGCAGCTCGGCCCAATTCAAAACCCGCTGATCCAAGACATGCCGAGACTGCCGGAAAGCTGAAGCTGCTGCTCGTAGAAGACGATGCCTTCATCCGCATGGATACCGCCGAGATCCTGCAAGATCTCGGCTATGACGTCATTGAGGCCGAAAGCGGCGAAGCGGGGGCGGATATCCTTGGCCATACCGTCGTCGACATCGTCGTCGTCGATCTCGGGCTACCCGGCATGCCGGGATCGGCCTTTGCCGCCAGGGCTCGGGAGGCTCTTCCCTCGGTCGGGCTGGTCTTTGCCACGGGCGACAGCGACCTGCCTGTCGCCAATCGTCTCTCCGGCTCGGTGCTGCTGACGAAACCCTTCAACAGCGCCGCGCTTGAGCGGGCGGTCAAAACCGCCCTGCAGCAGCGGCCCTGAAGCCGTCGAACTCCGGATATTTGCCCAGCACATCAGCCTCGCTGGTGCAGCTGTCGTCGCGCGCCGTCAATTCGATCGAAATCGCGGTGGCGGAATCGAGGCGGCCACCGTCATGGCGGCTGCCTTCATCGTGATGGTTGGCACCATCCTGGTTGGTACCATTGTGATGGTTTGCACCATCGTGATAAACGGGAATGCGCGCGCCGCTCTGGCTGACCAGCACGGCATCACGGTTGAACCCCCTCTGCAGCAGCCAGTCGCGCGGCGCCATCAGGCGGATGTCGACCTCGTAGGATTGTGCCTTCCCTTCCTTGAGGCTGACGGTATAGGTGACCGGCGATACCTGGCCGTTCACCTCGATTACGCCGTTTCCGTCGGCTTGGACGAGGTGTTTTTCCATGTTCTCGGCTCCTTGCTATATATGGCTTATGCAGGCTTTCCCTTCGAAACCGGGCAAAAACGGCTTTTGTTCCGAAATCCGGAGCCTGCCCTCAGGGAACTTTTGCACTCCGCGCCGGTTGGATTCTTCTCACAAACGCACTGCATCGCTTTGCAAAAACAGGGAGGCGAAGATGCCGCGAGGAGACAAATCCGACTATACCGACAAGCAGAAGCGCAAGGCCGAGCATATCGAGGAAAGCTATGAGGATCGCGGCGTTTCCGAGAAGGAAGCCGAACGGCGTGCCTGGGCGACGGTCAACAAGGAAAGCGGCGGCGGCAACAAGTCCGGGTCCGGCCGCGGCAAGAAGGACACGCATGAATCCTCCGAGAAGGGCGGCCGCGCCGGCGGCGCTGCATCGGCAGCCCGCTCGAAAGAGGAACGGTCCGCCTCGGCCAAGAAGGCGGCTGCGACACGCAAGCGCAACGAACACCACAGCCACCACTGACGATGGGCGCGGCGGCCCTGCCGCCGGCTGCAGCCGCAAAGGGATTTCGACATGGCCAAATCGAAGAAGAAATGGTCGCAGAGCGTCACCGAAAACAGCAACGCGATGGACCTGAAGGAAGGCGTGTTCAAATCGGACGATCCGAAGAAGATCGCCCGCTCGGTCAAGCATTCGGCCGAGGAGAGTGAGCGCCGCAAGTCCAGCCCCTTCCGCGCGGCCATGTCGATGCTGACCTTCTACATCGAAAAAACGGCGCGGCACCCTTGAAAAGGCCAAGGACGAGCTGCGAAAAGACTTCGGTCGTAAACCGAAGGATTAAGCTGAGATGGCCTATGAGCTTTATTATTGGGACGGCATTCAGGGTCGCGGTGAATTCGTCCGTCTTGCGCTGGAGGAATCCGCCGCCGATTACGTCGACATCACCCGTGAGCCGGGCCGCGGCAGCGGCGCCATGTTCGACATCATGCAAAGCGAAAGCGAAGCGCATATTCCCTTCGCGCCGCCCTTCCTGAAGGATGGCGATCTGATTATCCCGCATGTCGCCAACATCCTGTTTTATCTCGGCCCGAGACTGGGGCTTGCCCCCGGGAATGAGGGCCTTCGTCATGTCGCCAACGGCCTGCAGCTCACCATTACCGATTTCATCGCCGAGGTGCACGACACGCATCACCCGATCGACATGTCACGATATTACGAAGAGCAGAAGCAGGAGGCGAAGGCCCGCTCGGCAGCCTTTATCGGCCAGCGCA
Organism: Rhizobium sophoriradicis; assembly: GCF_025200795.1. Lineage (NCBI taxonomy): Bacteria > Pseudomonadati > Pseudomonadota > Alphaproteobacteria > Hyphomicrobiales > Rhizobiaceae > Rhizobium > Rhizobium sophoriradicis. Next base: position 216,101 of record NZ_CP104155.1, on the reverse strand, counting down.
TCCCGAAGTACCTTGGCTATTTCGAGCGTGTGCTGCGGCAAAACCCTGATGGTTCCGGCTACGTCGTCGGCGACGCGCTGACCTATGTCGACCTTTCGCTTTTCCAGGTGATAGAGGGCCTGACCTATGCCTTCCCGAAGGCCATGGCCAAACGCAAGGCCGATTACCCCACCCTTCTGACCCTGCATGCCGCGGTGGCAAAGCGACCGAACATCGCCCGCTATCTTGCCTCCCCTCGCCGCCTGCCCTTCAATGAGGAGGGAATTTTCAGGCATTATCCCGAGCTCGACAGCGCGGAATGAGCGGGCCATTCATTGCAGCGGCACGGCCGCATCGAAGAAATCGCCCCAGGGATCGCGCGGCCGGGTCTCCAGCCGCTGCGGCACATTGGCGAGGGTGAAGGCGGCCGGACCGCTGAGTTCCTTCAGATCGGACCAATCGAGCGGCATCGACACCGGGGCACCCGGCCGCGCCCTGGTCGAATAGGGTGCGACCGCCGTGCTGCCGCGGCCGTTGCGGAGATAATCGATATAGATATGCCCGCCGCGTTTTGCCTTCGTCGCCGTTGCGAGATATTTCTCCGGCGCATCGGCCGACATGCTTTCGGCAAGCGAATGGGCGAAATCCTTGACCTCGGCCCAGCCGGCCTTCGGCGCAAGCGGTGTTACCACATGCAGCCCCTTGCCGCCTGATGTCTTGACGAAGGCTGCAAGGCCTCGGGCTTCCAGCCGCGCCTTCACGTCAAGTGCCGCCGATATCACCGCGCTCCAGACCACGTCCTCGCCGGGGTCGAGATCCATGATGATCATATCGGGTGTTTCCCAATGGTCGGTCGTCGTGCCCCAGGGGTGAATTTCAAGCGCCGTCGATTGCACAAGGGCGACAAGCCCGTCGAAACCGGAAATGCGCAGCAGTTTCTCGCCGTCCGCGTCCTGTGGATCGGCGATCTCCTCGATATGGGGATTCATGCCTTTCCAGCCATGTTTCTGGAAAAACCGCTGGTGGCTTTTTATTCCAGCCGGCAGGCGCAAAAGTGCCAGCGGCCGATTGACGAGATAGGGCGCCATGAAGGGCCAGACGGCGGCGTAATATTCCGACAGATTCCGCTTAGTCACGCCCTCGTCCGGCCAGTAAAGCCGGTCGGGATGGGTCAGGGATACGTCCGATGCCGGCGGGTTTGCGGGGTTCATTCCTCGATCTCGCGTGTCAGGAAATCAAGTAGCCTGTTTTCTTCCGCCCGCAAGCCCCGCAGCGGCTCGTTGCCACCCTCGATCAAAGGATGGTCATTGCCGGCAAGCGCGATGATTGCCGGATGGATATAGCTCGAGCGTGAGATTGCCGGCGTATTGTGCAGCGCTTCGGCCGCAGCCTCCGACATGTCCTTCACCGTCGGCCGGCCACCGGCGACAATTTTTTCGCGGGCCGCACCGAAGGCCGCCAACGATCCGGCCCAAGTGCGGAATGTCTTAGCGGAAATCGGAATGCCCGATATCTCGGTCAGATAGGCATTCAGCCGGCCGGAATCGACCGGTTTCAGCGCGCCGCTTTCATCCTTCCAGACGAAAAGCTGACGGCCGGGCAGGTCGGCGATCTCTTCCAGGATCTTCTGCAGCCTGGGATGCTTGAGGCTGCGCTGGACGCGCTTGCCGCCCTTGGCGCGGAATTTCAGCTCGATCCGCCCGTCGACGATCTTCAGGTGCCGCTTCAATAGCGTCGTTGCACCATAGGTGCCGTTCTCCCTGACATAAGCCTGGTTGCCGACCCGCAGATGCGCCTCGTCGAGCAGCGTCGTCAGTGCCGCCAGCACGCCGTTGACATCTTCCGTACCGGTGTCGAGATGGCGCAGCACGGTGCGGCGGATCTTCGGCAATGCCCGGCCGAATTCGATCAGCTGGTGGAATTTTCCGGCGCTGCGGAAGGATTGCCAGTCCTTGTGATAGCGATATTGCTTGCGCCCGCGCGCATCGATGCCGGTCGCCTGGAGGTGGCCGTTCTCGTAGAGACAGATCCAGACATTCTCATAGGCCGGCGGCAGGCCGAGCGCGCCGATGCGCGCCCGCTGCAACTCATCGGAAAGCGTCGTACCGTCCGGCATGACATAGCTGAAGCCCTTGCCTTTCCTTCGTCTGCGGATGCCCGGTTCGGTATCGCTGACATAGATGAGGCCAAGTTCGGTGATGACTTCGGCATTCATGCTGTTGACGACCTGCTATTTGCCGCGACGGCCGAACTGGAACCACCGGCGGCGCTGGGCTTTGCTCGCCCCCTCTGGAGGCTGGGTCTGGCCTTTCGGCGCAAAGACAGCCAGGCTCTGGGTGTAGACCATGACCGGATTGTCCTGATTGTGCACGTCGAAGGCCCCGGTCTCCGCGCCGGTGTCGAGAACCCGTGACCACTCAGTCAACCCGTTCACCTCCGGCAGATGCACTTGGCAATCACCGCCAGCGTTGAAGACGAGGAAAAGATCGTCCATCGTCTCGGTATCCGGCGCATGCGCGCTTTTCGAGAGGTAGACGCCGAGCACCTGCAATCCGTCGTCGTTCCAGGCCACATCATCCATGAAACCACCGTCCGGCTTGTACCAGGCGATTTCGATGCGCCCATCCTCACTCGTATCTCCGGTCAGGAACCGCTCCTGCCGGAGCACGGGATGGGCTTTGCGGAAGGCGACAGCCTGCCGGCAGAAATCGAGAAAGGGATCCTCGAGCCCGTCCCAACCCGTCCAGCCGATCTCGTTGTCCTGGCAATAGGCGTTGTTGTTGCCGCCCTGGCTGTTACCGAGCTCGTCGCCGGCCAGGATCATCGGCACGCCCTGGGACAGCATCAGCGTCGCCATCATGTTGCGGCGACGGCGTGCCCGGGCCGCATTGATATCGGGATTATCGGTGGCGCCCTCCACACCCATATTGTCGGAATGATTGTCCGAATGGCCGTCCCGGCCGTCCTCGCCGTTCGCCTCGTTATGCTTGCCGTCGAAGGAGACGGTGTCCATCAGGGTGAAGCCGTCGTGGGCTGACAGAAGATTGATCGAGGAGGTTGCCCCCCGGTCCGAATGGTTGAATTGCAGCGCCGAGCCGGTGATGCGCGCCGCCAGTTCCGACACCATGCCGCCGTCGCCTTTCCAGAACCGGCGCACGTCGTCGCGGAACTTGTCGTTCCATTCGCGAAAAGGGTGCGGGAACCCGCCGACCTGATACCCGCCTTCGCCGATATCCCAGGGCTCGGCGATCAGCTTGACGCCCGACAGGATTGGATCCTGACGGATAGCGCCGAAGAACAGACCCTGTCGATCGAACTCCAAATCCTGACGGCCGAGCGTGCTGGCGAGATCGAAGCGGAAGCCGTCGATGTGCATGACGCCCACCCAATAGCGCAGGCTATCGAGCACCATGCGCATCACCATGGGATTGGCAACGTTCAACGTATTGCCGGTGCCCGTCGTGTCGAAGGTATGGCGCGGGTCGTCGGGAGAGAGGATGTAGTAGCTCGCATTGTCGAGCCCGCGGAAGGACAGCGTCGGCCCCTTCTCGCTGCCCTCGGCTGTGTGGTTGTAGACCACATCCATGATGACCTCGATGCCGGCGGCATGGAACCGCTTCACCATGGTTTTGATTTCGGTGATCCTGTCACTGGAGAGATAACGCGTCTGCGGCGCAAAAAAGCCGAGCGTCTGGTAACCCCAGTAGTTCCTCAGCTTCTTTTCCAGCAGATAACGATCGTCGAGGAAGTACTGGATCGGCAAGAGCTCGATTGCCGAAATGCCGAGCTTAACGAGATGGTCGACGATCGGATCGCTGCACATGCCGAGAAAGGTGCCGCGCAACCGGTCGGGCACCTTCGGATGCGTCATCGTCAGGCCGCGCACATGCGCCTCGTAGATGATGGTGTCGGGCCAGGGGCGGCGGATCGCCTCTTCACCCGCCCAGTCGAAATCAGGATCCTGCACCACGCTTTTGACCATGAAGGGTGCGCTGTCGCGCTCATCGAAGGAAAGATCGTCCTCGCCGATCCGGTAGCCGAACAGCGCGTCGTCCCATTTCAGGTCCCCCGTTACCTGCTTGGCATAGGGATCGATCAGCAGCTTGTTCGGATTGAAGCGATGGCCGGCCTGCGGGTCGTAGGGCCCGTGGGCGCGATAACCGTAGACGGTGCCGGGGCCGAGGCCGGCAATATAGCCCGACCAGATATCGCCCTCGCGTTTGGGCAGCGGCAGCCGCGCGATCTCGTTCTTTCCGTCGGGGGAGAAGAGGCAAAGCTCGATCTGTTCCGCATGGGCTGAGAAGACGGCGAAGTGGGTGCCTGAACCAATATATTCCGCCCCGAGCTCCGGTTTGAGGAAGTCGAGTTCCGAAAATGAAAAGCTCATGGTGCCCCGCTTGAAAATATGGCCAAGCGGGAAACGTGACGGCGGTTCGAAAGTTCCCTCCGGCGGGGCAAAAGGAAAGAGGCCCCTCCGGAGAGTATGGCTAGGGCATCAGCTGGCCGCCATTGACCTCGATGATCTGGCCGGTGATGTAGCCGGACAGCGTCGGCGAGGCGAGAAACAGATAGGCGCCGACGCAATCCTCGGAGGTGCCGACGAAACCCATCGGGATCGACTTGCGCTGCAGCTCCATCTGCTCGTCATTGGTATAACGCTCGTGGAAAGGTGTCGCGATGACGCCCGGCGCCACGGCGTTGACACGGATCCGGTCGGCGACGAATTCCTTGGCATGGCCGCGGGTGATCGTCGAGACGAAACCCTTCGACGCCGCATAGAGGATCGCCCCATTGCCGCCGCCGTTGCGCGCCGCGATCGAGGTGGTGTTGATGATGAAGCCGCCCTGCTTTTTCAGCCAGGGATGGGCCGCACGCGTCGCAGCCAGCACCGAGCGGGCGTTGAGATCCATGACAGCGGCATAATGCGCATCGGTATATTCCGAAGTCGGCTTGCGCCCCAGCATGCCGCCGGCATTGTTGATCAACCCGTCGAGATGGCCGAAGGTCTTCGCCGTCTCCTCGACGACCCGCTCCGTCTCGCCTTCCCGCGATACGTCGCCCTGGATCAGATGCACAGTACCGCCCACCGCCCGGATCTCCTCGGCGAGCGTCTCCGCCGGTTCACGGCTGGCGTTGTAATGCACGCCGACCTTGGCGCCTTGTGCCGCAAAGGCGCGGGCGAGCGCCGCACCGATGCCGGTCGAGGCGCCGGTGATCAGCAGGGCTTTCCCAGATAGATCCGGCAGTTTGATCGATGCGAGCAATTGAGCAAGTTCTGTCATGGCTATGAAGCCTCCCGAGAAACCAAGGACATAGGTGATGAAACAGGCACGGGAAGTCTATCAGCCGAAATCGGCGAAGAGCAACGCACGAAAAGGCGAGAATTGCATGAGAGGTCCGACCGACAACGGCATGCACTGCCGGTGGGAAATTCAGGGGTGCAAGTCACGGCGAACCTTCGCGATCGCCGGCAGTCCCGGCGGCCGCAAATGTTTCCTCAGCGCGGCAATCCTGAAGATGGCGTTCGCAGCGCCATAACCGCGGTAACCGCGCCGCTCGACGATCTCGAAGAACAGTCCCTCTCCATAGGTCGGGCTGTAGAGCTGGAAATATTCACCGGCCTCGTCGCGGTCATAGAGGATGTTGTTGGCCTTGAGGCGTTCGGCGAATTCGGCCTCGAGGCCGAAGCGGGCTTCGAGATCGTCATAATAGTTCGGCGAGATCGAAAGCGACACGAAGCCGTTCGCGACAAGGGCGGCGGCGGTCGCGAAGATGTCGTCGGTCCTGAAGGCGAGATGCTGGATGCCGGAGCCGAAGGTTTCGGCGATGAAGCGGCCGGCGAGCGTGTTGCGGTTTTCCGCGCCGTTCATGGTGATGCGCAGCGAGCCTTCTACATTCTCCACCACCTGGCTGCGGACGATGCCGGAGGGATCGACGATATCGACCATCGGCGTCTTCTCGGCCTCGACGAGCGAGGTGTAGAAGAGCAGCCAGGTCAGCAGTTCCTCGTACTTCATCGTCTGCGCCATATGGTCGATCGACTGCAGCCCGGCCGGCTGCGGAGCGGCATCGTCGTCGATCGCATCGAATTCGATCTCCCAGATGCGGGCAAGCTCGCTCTGTCGGTCGAGGAAATAGAGGACACCGCCACCAACGCCACGCACCGCCGGCATCTCGATTTCGCCGGCATCGAGCGATTGCTCGAAGCGTTCGGCCCCGAGTGCGACGGCGCGCTGCAGCGCCGCCTTGGCATCGTCGACCATCAGCCCGGCGGCATAGGCCGAGGTGCCGTGCACGGCATAGGAGGCGCTGGCAAAACCCTTGCGTTCGGTGTTGACGACGAGATTGATCGCGCCCTGGCGAAAGACCGTCACCTGCTTGCTCTTGTGTCTGGCCGCCTTGCGGAAACCGAGGCTTGAAAACAGCGCCTCGAGCGCCGCCGCCTCGTCCTCGTCGGCGGTGAACTCGATGAAGGCGATGCCCTCGACCTTGGCGCGCGGCGGCATCACCGGCACCGGCAGGGCGCTCTCCGGCTGCTGGCGCTTGACCTGATCGCCGAGATAGATCAGCGAGCGGCGGCCATCGACCGCGATCGCATTGGCGGATCCGCCGCGGAACTGGTCGTTGAAGATCTCCAGCGACAGATAGCCGTCATAGCCGGTGGCGGCGACCGCCTTCATGAAGTCGAGCACCGGCAGGTCACCTTCACCCGGCATGTTGCGGAAGTGCCGGCTCCAGTAGAGCAGATCCATGTCGATCAGCGGCGCATCGGCGAGCTGGATGATGAAGATCTTCTCCTTCGGGATCGAGCGGATCGAGTTGACGTCGATCTTGCGCGACAGCGTATGAAAGCTGTCGAGGATCAGGCCGATATTCGGATGATCGGCCCGCCGGACGATCTCCCAGGCGTCGCGGTGATCATGGATGTGACGGCCCCAGGCAAGCGCCTCATAACCGACGCGCAGGCCGCGCCTGGCGGCGCGCTCGCCGAGTTCGTGAAAATCCGCCGCCGCCCGGTCGAGGCCGCCGAGTGCGGCCGGCGAGACGTTCGAGCAGACCAGCACGAGGTCGGTGCCCATCTCCTGCATCAGGTCGAACTTGCGCTCCGCCCGGTCGAAGGTACGGCTGCGCAACGGCTCCGGCATGCCTTCGAAGTCGCGGAACGGCTGAAACAGCGTGATCTCCATGCCCAGATCCCGCACCATGCGGCCGACCTCCTTCGGGCTCTCGTCGAAGATCAGCAAATCATTCTCGAAAATCTCCACCCCGTCGAAGCCTGCTTTGGCGATCGCCTCCAGCTTGTCGCTGAGGTCGCCGCTCAGCGAAACGGTCGCTATCGATGTCTTCATCGGCGTGGTCCTTCCGATACGCGTCAAGTCGTCATCGTCTTGGCGACGAGCCGCGCGGCCGCCTCGAGTGCGAGCTCATAGCCATCCGGCCCGAGGCCGCAGATCACACCGGTCGCCGCAAAGGAAATGTAGGAGTGATGGCGAAAACTCTCGCGCCGATGCACGTTGGTGATGTGCAGCTCGATGATCGGGCCCTCGAAGGTCTTCAGCGCATCATGGATCGCGAGCGATGTGTGGGTATAGGCGCCGGCATTGATGACGATGGCGTCGGCGGCGTGGCGGGCCTCATGGATCCAGTCGATCAATTCGCCCTCGTGATTGGACTGCCGGAAGACGACCCCATGCTTTCGCCCTGCAGGGCTCCCATGACACATGGTTTCGATATCGGCGAGCGTCGTCCTGCCGTAAATATGCGGCTCCCGCTGGCCGAGCAGATTGAGGTTGGACCCATTGAGAACGAAGATCGGTTTCATGTCAGGATGCTTTCCTTGGATTCGTATCTTGGGAGGCCGGTGGGTATTTCCCGGCGGCGAGCGCCTCGTAACGATCATCGAGATCGATCCTCCTTCCCGATGCGGCAGCCTCGGCCACGGCAAGCGTCGCGATCAGCGTTCGCGCGCCATCCTCGACGGTGAGCAAGGATTCCGCCTTGCCGAGGACGACATCGCGGAAATGGTCGAGCTGGGCGCGGTAAGGATCGATGGAGCTTGCAAAAAGGCGCTGCGACTGGATCGGCCTGTTCCAGTTCTGGCCGCCATCCGCCTGCGCCCAATGGACCAGGCTCGGGAATTCCAGCGAACCGCGACTGCCGACGAAGCGGTAGCTGCTTTCTCCGCTGAACGGAAATTCGACCGCTTCACCGACGCCCTGTTCGGTCGTCCAGGGCGAAACAGCACTGTCGCTCGCAAAGACGGTACCGATGCAGCCTGCGTCGAATTCGAGCAGGGCGCCGGCCGTATCCTCCACGGGAAATTGCCGCTGGCGGCTTGAGGAGATGGCGCTGACGCCTCGAATCTCGCCGGCGGTGTAGCGCAGGAAATCGATCTCGTGGATGAGGTTGATCAGGATCGGACCGCCGCCCGACTGGGTGCGCCACGGCGCGACACGGAAATAATCATCCGGCTTGTAGGCCGCCCAGATGGCGGAGACCCCGACAAGATTGCCGATCAATCCGTCCCCGAGCAGGCGCCTCAGCGTCTTGACCTGATCGTGATGGCGGCGGTGGTGGCCGACAAGTGTCCGGACCTTGTTTGCGCGCACCTCCAGAAGCAGATCGGCAGCACTTTCGAGCGTATCTGTGACCGGCTTTTCGATCAGCATATCGATCCCGAGACGTGCGCATTCTATGCCGATCGACGCATGGCTCTGATTGGGCGAAGCAATGATGACTGCCTGCGGCCGCGCCTGGTCGAGCAATGATCTGTAATCCCCGAAGACCGCGATGCCGGGATATTGAGCCGAGACGGCATCGCGATCGAGGTCGGCGATGCCGGCCAGCTCGAAATCGGGATGCTCGATGGCCTTCTTGATGTGCTTGCGGCCGATCAGGCCCGCACCGATGACGCCGATGGAAATATTTGCCATGCTTTCAACCATTCCGTTTCAGTCACATGAAGTCTGCGGGCACGCGCGAGGCGACTGTCTGCCAACCGCTCATCCGAGATATTTCGAGCGGCGTGTCGCCGTCGAAGCAAAGGTCTTGTCCCGCTCAGTGCCCGAGAATCTGTCCGAGAAAGGCGCGAGTGCGCTCGTTCCGGGGTGCGGTGAAGAATTCCTCGGGCGGCGCCTCCTCGATGATTTCGCCGTTCGCCATGAAGATCACGCGATCGGCAACAGCGCGTGCAAAGCCCATTTCGTGGGTCACGCAGATCATCGTTCGCCCTTCGCCGGCGAGCGAGACCATGGTGTCGAGCACCTCCTTGACCATTTCGGGATCGAGGGCGGAGGTCGGCTCGTCGAAGAGCATCACCTTGGGATCCATGCAGAGCGCGCGGGCAATCGCCACGCGCTGCTGCTGGCCGCCGGAAAGCTGCGCCGGATATTTATGCATCTGATCGGAGATGCGCACACGCTTGAGATAGGCGCGCGCGACCTCTTCCGCCTGCGTCGCCTTCATCCCACGCACCTTCATCGGCGCAAGCATGCAGTTCCTCAGAACCGTCATGTGCGGGAAGAGATTGAACTGCTGGAAGACCATTCCGACCTCACGCCGGATGGCGTCGATCGAGGCGCCGGATTTCAACTCGATGCCATCGACGACAACCCGGCCGCCGGCAAAGTTCTCGAGATAGTTGATGCAGCGGATAAGTGTGGATTTCCCTGAGCCGGACGGACCGCAGAGAACGACCTTCTCGCCCTGCCTCACCGTCAGGTTGATGCTCTTCAGAGCATGGAAGGCGCCGTAATACTTGTCCACGGCTTCCATGACGATCATTGGATCGGCAGTGGCATTGTCCGTAATTTTCGCCATCGTATTCACGGCGTCTTCCTCATCTGCTTGGTTATTGAACGGCGAACGGGATGTCAGGCAGCGAATCCGGGAAGTCGGGCGTGTCCTGGCCAAGCCATTTCTGGTAGATCTTCTCCAGCCGACCGTCGGCGCGAACCTTGTCGATGAAGGCGTTCAACTCTTCGACGAACTGCTTTTGGCCCGGGCGCACGGAAATGCCGTTATATTGCCGGTTGAACTGCAGTTTCTTTTCGAATTTGAAGTCGGGCGCGATCTTGGCGATGCTGAGGAAGTAGGTATTGTTGGCACCGAGTGCGTCGACCTGACCGGAAAGAAAGGCCTGGATGGCGGTGGCATCGTCATCGAAGCGCTGGATCGTCGCCCCTTGCGGAGCATTCTTGGTCACCTGCGTATCCTGTGCCGAGGAGCGGGCAACGGCAATCCGCAGGCCCTTGAGGTCCTCCGGCGCCTTGATGTTTGTCTCCGGCTTGGCGAGCAGTATGATGTCGATCGCCGAATAGGGCTTGGTGAACTGCACCACCTTGGCGCGGTCGGGATACATGCCCATCACGGCAATCAGCGCATCGACCTTGTTGGTCATCAAGGTCGGGATTCGGTTGGCGACGGCAACGCGGTTGAACTCGACCGGTACCCCGATCTCCTCGCCGAGAAGCTTGGCGAAATCGGCATCGAAGCCGGCGCTCTGATTGCTTTCGTCGACGAACCCCCATGGCGGATTCTCGCCCTGAATGCCGATCACGATCTTGCCGTTCGCCTTCAGCTCCGCAAAGCTCTGCGCATCGGCCTGGCCGGCGCCGAATGCGACGAAGAGGCCAAGGCCGATTGCCCCCACAGCCCCCCAGGCTTTCCTCAACATATTGGTATTCTTGATCATTAGGCTTCCTCCTTGCCCTTTGGCGTGATTCCCCTGCGCGCGTTAGCGGGCGCTCGCAAAGCGTTTTTCCAGCTGGAAACTGAAGTGCGACAGCGGCCAGCACAGCGCGAAGTAAAGCGCACCGACGAGGCCGAAGACGATAAGCGGTTGATAGGTGGCGTTGGATACGATCTGGCCCGCGCGCGTCAGCTCGGTGAAGCCGATGATGGCGGCAAGCGACGTGCCCTTGACCAGTTGCACCAGGAAGCCGACGGTGCTCGGCAGCGAAATCCGCAGCGCCTGCGGCAGGATGACGTAGACAATACGGCTCCGGTATCCGAGCCCGAGCGCCCTGGCCGCCTCGTCCTGCCCCTTCGGCAGCGCCATGATGGTGCTGCGCCAGATTTCGCCGAGATAGGCGCTCGCATGCAGCGTCAGGCCGGCGGCCACCGCGATCCAGGCATTGACCGTGATGCCGATCAGCGGCAGGCCGTAATAAATCACAAAGAGCTGCATCAGCAGCGGCGTGCCCTGAAAGACGATGATGAAGGCTGCCGCAGCGCCTCTCAGCGCCTGCAACGGCGCGGTGCGGATCAGGGCGATGCAGAGCCCGCCGCCGGCGCCGCAGACAAAGGCGATTGCTGCGAGCAGGATCGTCCAGCGGAAAGCTTCGAGCAGGATGATGATCTGGTTGAGGCCGAGTGTCTGAACCATTGCCGTCACCGTGTCGGATAGGAGAGAAGGCCGCGCTGGATTGCGGCGAAGAGGCCCGTCAGCATGGCGGACATTCCGAGGTAAAGTCCGGTCAGGGTCAGATAGACCTCGAAGCTGCGAAAGGTCGTCGATTCCAGCTCCTGACCAATGCTGGCCAGCTCCATTGCCGATATCGAGGCGATCACGCTGGAGGTCAGCATCAACAGGATGAACTGGCTTGCGAGTGCGGGAAAGCTGACGCGCAACGCCGGCCGCAGGATGATGTAGCGGAACACCTGGAAACCGTTCAGGCCGAGCGCGCGGCCTGCCTCGACCTGGCCCTGGTGGATCGATTCCACCCCGCCGCGGATGATCTCGGCGGCATAAGCGCCGCCGTTAAGACCGAGTGCCACGACAGCGGCCGTATCGGGCGCCAGTCTGACGCCGATCGACGGCAGGCCGAGATAGATGAAAAAGGCCTGAACCGGAAAGGGGGTATTGCGGATGATCTCGATGAAACCTTTCACGAGCCAGACAAACGGCCCGAACCCGGTCCGGCGCAGGGCAACACAGAGAAGGCCGATGGCAAAGCCCATCGCCATTGCCTTGGTCGAGATCGCAAGCGTCAGCCAGCATCCATAGAGAAGCCGAGGCCACGCGTCGAAAATGACGCTGAAGTCGAATTGATAGCTCACCGTGAGCCCCTCCCGAGCCGCAAGCGCCTTCTCCATCCCAGGCGTTTGCGTCCAAATGTTCATCTTGGTACAAAGATAGTCAGATGATCGAATATCTGTCAACTCCTCGGCCAGGTTAACTGATTTGCCCTATAATCCAATTTAATTCAGGGATTTATGCGCGTTTCTTGCTAATTTTGAGTTTTGTTTTGTACATTTTTTTGGACCGGCAGCGATAGTTTTGTCACTCCTAAAATGTTCGAACTGGTTCAAAATTGCGAAACATGCTGCAGGAGAATCCAGCACTCAAAGGAATTGGATCGGAGGAGAGTTTTCGGAATGTTCGGGGACGACCATACTTGCAAAGCGGGCCAAAGGTCGCGATAAGGGCGATTACATTTGGCTGGTCAGTGAGGAACCATGGCTGAAAGTGGGGGTAAATCCGCCAAGTCGCAAGCGACGCAAAAATATCAGCGGCAGCAGCGCTCCAACGATCCCGATCAGACCCGCGCCGATATTCTCGAGGCGGCGGAGGACCAGTTCGCCCGGCGCGGTTTCGCCGGCACGACGATCGACAGCATCGCGCAGAAGACCCGTCGCAGCAAGCGAATGATCTATTACTATTTCAATTCGAAGGCGAAGCTCTATGTCGCCGTGCTCGAAAATGCCTATGCGCGCATCCGCGTCGCCGAGGCGAAGGTCAATCTCGGGGAGGACGATCCCCGCCAGTCGCTGAAGAACCTCGTGGACTTCTGCTTCGATTTTCACTTCGATCATCCCACATATGTCAAATTGATCGTCAGTGAAAATCTCAACGAAGCAAAGTACCTGACGGCCTCTTCGCTGGTCGGCGAACTGCACCGGCCGATTCTGCAACGCATCGATCAATGCCTGCGTCTCGGATATCAGAAGGAACTTTTCCATCAGGTCGTTACGCCGATGGAAATCCATATGACGCTGAGCGGCCTCTGCTTCTTCAACGTTTCAAACCGCGCAACGTTCTCGGCGATCTTCGACGTCGACATGACGTCCGCGGCCGCCCGGCGCGCCCGCAAGCAGCAGATCCTGCTGACGATCCTCGGGCGGCTGAACACGACGATGCAAGGCTTCGTGTCGGATTTCTCCTAATGATCGATCCTCGGGCGACCTATGCTCCCAGGATTCGCCAACTCACGAAGACACTCCGAACGCCGGCTGCGGCTTATCGCGAGCCAGCGGCGGGAACGCCAGCGCTACCGCCGCCGCACCCAGCCCGACCATGGCGGAGCCGATGAACAGCCAGGAATAATTGGCGAAAGTGTCGAAGATCCAGCCGCCGATCAGGGGGCCAAAGGCCATGCCGAGGCTGGAGAGCATCGTCGCCGCACCCAGCACGGTGCCGATGATGCGCTGGCCGAAATATTCCCGCGCCAGGACCGCATAGAGCGGCATCACGCCGCCATAGGCACTGCCGAAAATGATGGCGAGTGCGTAGAATTCGCCGAGTTGGCTGACGAAGAGGTAGGTCGCGAGTGCCGCCGCCTGCACCAGCAAGCCGGCGACCAGCACCGGCTTCACGCCGATCCGGTCGGCAAGGCTGCCATAGAGCAGCCGGCCGCCCAGCCCCGCCAGGCCTTCGACGCTGTAAATGCTGACGGCTGCCATCGGGGCGACGCCGCAGATCGTCGCATAGTTCACCATGTGGAAGATCGGCCCGGAATGCGCCGCGCAGCAGGCAAAGAAGGTCAGGCCGAGCACGATAAACTGCGGCGACCGGAAGACTTTCGACAGCTGCGGCCGGGCGCCCTCCGCGGCGAACTCGGTGCCGGCATCGACGGTTTCGGCAGGCGGGCGCTGCCTGACCAGCAGCGCGGCCGGCACCAGCAGCACCCAGGTCGCAACGCCGATGATCAACATCGCGGGCCGCCATTCATAGGCGGAAATCAGCCAGCGCGCGAAAGGCGAGATCGTCATCGGCGCGACGCCCATGCCGGCGGAAACGAGGGACACGGCAAGCCCGCGATTGACGTCGAACCAGGCGGTCGTCGCCGCGATCATCGGCGCGAAAAAGGCGCTGGCGGCCAATCCGACGAGCATGCCGTAGGTCAGCTGGAACTGCGTGAGCGTCTCGGCGCGGCTCGCCAGTACCAGCGCCAGACCGAGCAGCACGGATCCGATCATCACCACGATCCGCGGACCAAAGCGGTCGCTGGCTGCACCCCAGAGGAAGCCGCCGAAACCCATGACGATGAAGTTCAGCGTCATCGCGCTGGCAATGCCGACATGCGACCAGCCGGTGGCGCTCGCGATCGGCTCCTGGAAAATCGCCAGCGAGAACATCGCGCCGATTGCCACGCAGGACATCAAAGCGCCGACGGCGACGATGACCCAACGATAGGAAAAACCCATGGCTTCAAACCTCCCTGCCGACAGAGTGATCGCGAGGAATGCGGTCGGCCGCATCTCGCCTACGATCAATGACGTTTGAACCGCTGCGTTTTCGACAGCGCCCTCAGATCTTTTTTCCGTACGGTCCTACAGAGTTCGAAACATCACCAGTGCGTCGACATAACCTTGCGTGGGATGGAGGAAGACGCCGGGAAGCCGGCCGACGATCTCGAAGCCGAGCGATTGCCAGAGCTCAACGGCGCGGCGATTGCTGCTGATGACGAAATTGAATTGCATGGCCCTGAATCCCCTTTCGCGGGCATGCTCCAGTGAATGCTCATGCATGCGGCGGGCGACGCCACGGCCGCCGGCTGCGGGATCGGTCATATAGCCGCAATTGCAGACATGGCGCCCGCCGCCGGCCTGATTGGCCTTGATGTAATAGGTGCCGAGGATGGCGCCGCCCTCTTCCGCGACGAAGGTCTCGCGGTCCGGCCCCATCCAGTAGGCGAGCGCATCGGCTTCCGAGAGATCGCGGTCGAGCGCATAGGTCTCGCCGGCACGGATCGTCGGGCCGATGATCCTCCAGATGGCACTTCGGTCGTCGCTATTTGCAGGTCGGATAAGCATGCCAGGTTTCTATCGAAGCTGGCCGCGGCGCGCAACGGCGCGCTCAAACCCTTTCAAGCGCGATCGCGATCCCTTGCCCGACGCCAATGCACATGGTCGACAGCGAATATCGACCGCCGGTCTCTTGAAGCTCGAGCGCCGCCGTGCCGGTGATGCGGGCGCCTGACATGCCCAAGGGATGGCCGAGCGCGATGGCGCCGCCATTGCGGTTGACCCGCTCGTCGTCATCGGCAATGCCGAGCGCGCGCAGCACCGCCAGGCCCTGGCTGGCAAAGGCTTCATTGAGCTCGATGACGTCGAACTGCTCCTGGTCCATGCCAAGCCGTGCCATCAGCTTGCGCGAGGCGGGAATCGGCCCGACGCCCATCACCCGTGGCGGAACGGCGGCGGAGGCTCCGCCGAGGATGCGGGCGATCGGCGTCAGGCCGTATTTTCGCGCCGCCGCTTCCGAAGCGACGATCAGTGCGGCCGCGCCGTCATTGACGCCGGAGGCATTGCCTGCCGTCACCGTGCCGCCTTCCCTCTTGAAAGGTGTGGCAAGTTTCGCCAGCGCTTCCATCGTCGTCGCGCGCGGATGCTCATCCTTGTCGACGACAACCGGATCGCCTTTGCGTTGCGGGATGGTCACCGGAGTAATCTCCTTCGCCAGCCTTCCGCTTGCCTGCGCCGCCGCTGCCTTTGCCTGGCTGCGTACGGCAAAGGCATCCTGGTCCTCGCGGCTGACATGATAGTCCTCGGCGACGTTCTCGCCGGTCTCCGGCATGGAATCGACGCCATACTGCTTCTTCATCAGCGGGTTGACGAAACGCCAGCCGATCGTGGTGTCGTGGATCTCGGCGGCCCGGGAAAAGGCCGTCTCGGCCTTCGGCATGACGAAGGGCGCCCGTGACATGCTTTCAACCCCGCCAGCTATCATCAGCTCCGCCTCGCCGGCGCGGATGGCGCGGGCCGCAGTGATCACCGCATCCATGCCGGAGCCGCAGAGCCGGTTGATCGTCGTGCCCGGAACGGCAATCGGCAGACCAGCGAGCAGCGCCGACATGCGCGCCACATTGCGGTTGTCCTCGCCCGCCTGGTTGGCGCAGCCGAAAATCACGTCGTCGACGGCTTCCCAGTCGACCGCGCCGTTGCGCTCCATCAGCGCCTTCAGCGGGACGGCGCCGAGATCATCGGCGCGCACCTGCGAAAGCGCGCCGGCGAAACGGCCGATCGGCGTTCTGACATAGTCGCAGATAAAAGCTTCGGTCATGGCTTTCCCTTCAGAGCTTCGGAACAATGAGGTCGGCAACCGGCCCCTCGATATTCAGCCGCGCGCCGGTCATCGCCTGCAATTCCTCCTCAGACATCGCAGCCAGCTTCTCACGCAGGACGAAACGTCCGTCCACGATGTCGATGACGGCGTGGCTGGTGTAGACGCGGGTGATGCAGGCGACACCGGTCAGCGGGAAGCTGCACTTTTCCACCAGCTTCGGCTCGCCCGTCTTGGTGACGTGCTCGGTGATGACGCAGACCTGCTTGGCGCCGTGCACCAGATCCATGGCGCCGCCGACAGCAGGCACGCCCTTGCTGCCCACCCGCCAGTTGGCGAGGTCGCCGTTCTCGGCAACCTGATAGGCGCCGAGGATGGCAACGTCGAGATGGCCGCCGCGCACCATGGCGAAGCTGTCGGCGTGATGGAAGAAGGCAGCACCCGGCTTCAGCGTCACCGCCTTCTTGCCGGCGTTGATCAGATCCCAGTCTTCCTCGCCCTCGGCCGGCGGCTCGCCGAAATTCAGGATGCCGTTTTCGGTATGAAAGATCGCCTGGCGGCCGGGCGGCTGATAGCGGGCGACCATTTCGGGAAAGCCGATGCCGAGGTTCACATAGGCGCCGTCGGCGATATCCTGGGCGGCGCGCCAGGCGATCTGCGCGTTGGAAAGCTTGATGTCTTCTCTGGTATCGACGGTCATACGTAGGCCACTCCGGCTCGAATGAGCTCTTCTTCCTGCTGCGGATTGGCAACGGCGACGACGCGGTCGACGAAGATGCCGGGGGTCACCACATGCTCGGGATCGATGCCGCCGGCCGGCACGATCGACGAGACCTGGGCGATGGTCTTTTGCGCCGCCATGCACATCAGCGGATTGAAGTTGCGGCCGGCCTTTTTGTAGGTGAGGTTGCCGTGGACGTCACCGATCTCACCTTTGACGATCGCGAAATCCGCCTTCAGCCAGCGTTCCTGCACGTAATGACGGCCGTCGAATTCGGCGATGACCTTGCCCTCCGCCAGTTCGGTGCCATAGGCCGTCGGCGTGTAAAAAGCCGGAATGCCGGCCCCGCCAGCGCGGATGCGCTCGGCCAGCGTCCCCTGCGGCACCAGCTCGAGCTCGATTTCGCCCGCCAGATATTTGTCGGTGAAAGCGCGCGGATCCGACGAACGCGGGAACGAGCAGATCATCTTCCTGACCATACCGGCATCGATCATCGCCGCGATGCCGATGCGGCCGTTCCCGGCATTGTTGTTGATGACGGTAAGGTTCTTGGAGCCCTTGTCGATCAGGGCATGGATCAGTTCGATCGGGGCGCCCGAGCCGCCGAACCCACCGATCATGACGGTCGCGCCGTCACCGATCTCGGAGACGGCCTGCGCCGTGCTCCCGACTGTCTTGTCCATGCCGGATCTCCTTGGCTCGATCGCCCAGGCACCTGCCTGTCCGATCCTCTTGCTCAGAGATAAAGCGCAGCTGGGGCATATCGCAAGAACATTTGTGCGCTATTTGACATTTGTTCATATATCGCACAGAATGCAAGGATGGATTGGAGATTGGATGCGCGAAACGGATTTTGTCAGCGGCTTTGCCCGCGGCCTGAAAGTCATCGAAGCCTTCGGCGAGACGCGGCAGCGGCTGTCGATCGCCGAGGCGTCGAAGCTGACTGAGCTCGATCGGGCTACTGTGCGCCGTTCGCTGCTGACGCTCGCCGAACTCGGATATGCCGATTATGATGGCAAGTTCTTCACTCTGACACCGAAGATCCTTCGGCTCGGCCATGCCTATCTCTCGGCGACGCCACTGCCGGCGCTGTTGCAGCCGCATCTCGATCATCTCTCGGAACGCGCCGGCCAGAGCGCCTCGGCCTCGGTGCTCGACGGCATCGAAATCGTCTATATCGCCCGGGCCTCGCAGCGCCGGGTCATGTCGATCAATCTCACCCCGGGCAGCCGCCTGCCGGCCTATTGCGCCTCGATGGGCCGGGTGCTGCTGGCAGCCCTTTCCGAACGCGAGGCCCGCGCCGTTCTCGCCCGCAGCGAATTGAAGCAGAACACTGCGAAGACCAAGACCGACCCAGAGGAGCTCATCGCCGAGTTCCGCCGCGTCCGCGCCGAAGGTTACGCCATCATCGATCAGGAGCTGGAAATCGGTCTCTGCTCGATCGCCGTTCCCGTTGAAAACGATCGCGGCGAAACCGTCGCGGCGATCAATATCGGCGCGCCCGCCGCCGTTGTCCCGGCCGCCGAGATGAAGGAGCGCTATCTCAAGCTGCTGCAGGAAACGCAGGCCGCATTGCGGCCGCTGTTGCACCGATGACGGCGCGGGCGAGGATGCGGCCCCGGTTAGCGCCGGCGCCGCTCGCGGCCGTTAATGCGTCAGGTCGAGCGCGGCCGTGAGGTCGCCCATCGGCGGCCGGCCGTTCTCGCGCAGCGCCTCGTCGCGGGCGACGATGCCAGGCAGCACCGGCAGATCGTAGCGGGCGGTGATCAGGCGGATGATCGAGGTCGTGTCGTACTGGGTATGATCGACCGTGCCGCCCTTGGCGAAGGGCGAGATGATGAAGGCCGGAATGCGGTTGCCCGGCCCCCAGCGATCGGCCTTCGGCGGCGCGACGTGATCCCAGAAGCCGCCATTCTCGTCATAGGTGACGATGACGAGCATATGGCCCCATTGCGGCTCTTCTCCAGATGGGAGACGATATCGGCAAGATGCTGGTCACCGCTCGAGACATCGGCATAACCGCCATGTTCGTTGAGGTTGCCCTGCGGCTTGTAGAAGGAAACCGCCGGCAGCTTGCCTGCGTCGATGTCGCGGAGGAAAGCCTCACCGGCAAGGCCGCCATCCTTCAGATGCTCGGCGCGTGCCGGCGTGCCGGGGGCGAAATTGGCGAAATAGTTGAAGGGCTGGTGGTGGAACTGGAAGTTCGGCACCGGCGTGGCGTTTTTGCCCTCAAGCGCCGTCTGCCAGGCGCCGCTATACCAGGCCCAGCTGACGCCTTTCTGCGACAGTAGGTCGCCGATGGTCACCGCATGCTGCGGCGGCAGCGTTGTCGCCGCCGCCGGATCGGCATAGGCCGGGTCACCGTCCTTGGCCGGCGGATTGGCGCTCGGCTGGTAGGGCGGCTGCATGGTGTTGACGGCGTAGAAGTCCGGCGTCAGCGTGCCGTCGGAAACGAATTTCGGGGCGCCGTCGAGCGCCGATTTGGGAGCATTTTCCGCAACGGTCAAGGAAAAGCCATCGTCATCGACCTTGGCGATCACAGGCTTGGCCGGGCTCTTGTCGGCGTCGGGATAATAGGGCGCGCAGGCGCAGACCAGCGCGAAGTGGTTGAGGAACGAGCCGCCGAAGGCGCCCTGAAAGAAGTTGTCGGCAAGCACGTATTTCTTCGCCACCTGCCACATCGGCAGGATCGTGCCGTCATAATGGCCCATGACGAGGCTGCCAGAATCGGCCCAGGCGACGAACTTGTCGTTTTTGCCGCCGTCGATCTGCATCTGCTCCTGATAGAAGCGGTGCCAGAGATCGCGGGTGATCACCGACGGTGCCTGCGCGAAACCCTGGGGATCGTCGATCGCGAAAGCGGCATTTGCGAGATGGGCCGATTGCGCCTCGGTGATGGCAGGCGTTACGCCCTTGGCGGTCAGCCCGCCCCAGGCCGGCGGCAATTCGGCGAGCGGCTTGCCGTCGCGATCGAGCTGGCGGGCCTGCTCGGCGCTGGCATTGGTAAGACCATCGGCGCCGGGGAAGCCGCCATAGAGATTATCGAAGCTGCGGTTTTCGGCATAGATGACGACGATATTGTCGATCTTGTCGTAACCGGCAGGCGCCGCAAGCGCCGCCGTCGCCATGGCGAGCGGCACGATCGCCGATCCGGCGAGACAGATTGATTTGAGGAGCTTCAGTCTTTTCACGGCTATGGCCTCATGGCTAGGGGGCGTTGGCTAGAGGGAGCGGAGACCGCTCGGGCGCATCGACGCTAGTCCCGCCGTCTATCAACTTTGTGACGTCGGGCTTGCCGCGATGTCGCAGGAGAGGCTCCGTCATCAATTTGTTGCAACGAGGTTCGATCATAGTGGGAACCAGTGCTAAGCTATTGGAATTCCTATCATGACGACAAAGACGTTCAGGCTCCTGCGCCCCGGTCTGGCGATCGGCATCGGTGCGGCAGCACTCTGTCTGGCCATTCTGCCGCTGCGGCAAAGCAGCGCGGCGGCCGGTGTGCATCCCGGCCCGATGTCGCGCGCCGAAGCCTTTGCCCGGGCCGAAAAGCTGGCCGCGCTCGGCCGCAAGATGTTCTTCGACCCGTCGGTGTCGGCCTCAGGGTCGCAGGCATGCTCCTCCTGCCACGACCCGGCGCACGCCTTCGGCCCGGCATCGGCCGCGCCGGTTCAAACGGGCGGCAAGGGTATGAAGCAGCCCGGGCTGCGCGCCGTGCCGGCGCTGCGTTATCTGCAGGCGGTGCCGTCCTTCAGCGAGCACTTTTACGATTCCGAGGACGAGGGCGACGAAAGCGTCGACAACGGCCCGACCGGCGGGCTGACCTGGGACGGCCGGGTCGATCACGGCGCCGACCAGGCGAAGATCCCGCTGCTCTCCCCCTTCGAGATGGGCAACAAGGATGCCGCCGATGTGGCGGCCAAGCTGCGCAAGGCGCCCTACGCCGGCGACATCAGGGCGGCGTTCGGCGAAACGGTGTTCGACAATCCCGATGACACTTTCGACGCCACCGCCGAGGCGCTCGCCACCTTCGAGCAAAGCGGCCCGGACTTCTATCCCTATTCCAGCCGCTACGACGCCTTTCTCGCCGGCAAGACGACGTTGAGCGCGCAGGAACTGCACGGCCGCCAGCTGTTCGAGGATCCCGCAAAGGGCAACTGTTCGAGCTGTCACTTAAGCGAACCCGCCAATGACGGCGAGCCGCCGCAATTTTCCGACTTCGGCTTTCTCGGCCTCGCCGTCCCTCGCAACATGGCGATCCCGGCCAATACAGACCCCAGCTATTACGATCTCGGCCTCTGCGGCCCGCAGCGTACCGATCTTACCGGACACAGCGAATATTGCGGCCTGTTCCGCACGCCGACGCTGCGCAATGTCGCGCTGAAGAAGAGCTTCTTCCACAACGGCTATTTTCACACACTGCGCGACGTCGTCTCCTTCTACGCCACCCGCGACAGTGACCCCGGCCGCTGGTATCCCAAAAATGCCGGCGGCTCGGTGCGTAAGTATGACGACCTGCCGCAGGCCTATTGGGCCAACCTCAACCAGGACCCGCCCTTCGGCCGGAAACCGGGCGACACGCCTGCACTCACCGACCCCGAAATCGACGACATCGTCGCCTTTCTGGGGACGCTGACCGATGCCGATCTGCAGCCCAAAGTGAGTGGGCATTGACCCGGCCGGCGAACTGCCCTTTCTGTGGGCCTGACAGACTGAGCCTGGAAACGCATCTGGCGGCCTTTGCTTGAGAACATGCAATCAATGATTTATATGCTGTCATTGATGAATGGAGGCAATGATGGCCAGCATGACGATCCGCAATCTCGATGAGGGATTGAAGCAGCGGCTGCGCGTCCGCGCCGCGACGCATGGCCGTTCAATGGAAGACGAAGCACGCGATATTCTGCGTACGGCACTTGCGACCACCGAGCCGGCAGCGCGCAATCTCGCCGATACTATTCGCGCCCGCTTGCAATCGGTCGGCGGAATTGAGCTCGAAATTCCACCCCGGCAGCCGATCCGGGACGCGCCGGACTTTGACGCGTGATCATTCTCGATACCAACGTCATTTCGGAACTGCTCACACCCGCACCGAATGCGGCTGTGAGCAAATGGCTGGGCGTACAACATGCATCATCGGTATTCACGACCGCGATTACCGAAGCGGAAATTCTGTATGGCTTGCGCCTCCTTCCTCACGGTCGGCGCCGGAGTGATCTCGAAACGGCAATCCTGCCAATATTCAACGAGGATATGAGCGGCCGCGTCCTGCCATTCGATCGTGAAGCGGCAGACGTCTACGCCATCATTGCCACCGATCGCCGCAAGGCTGGCAGGCCGATCAGCCAGTTCGATGCACAGATCGCAGCCATCGCCATCTCGCGCGGCGCTTCGCTCGCAACGCGCAACGTGTCCGATTTCGAGGGAATTGGCTTGCAAATCATCAATCCGTGGGAAAACCGCTAACCCCTGCTCGTCGCAATTCTAAACCACACAAGTTATCACCGTCGGCGCCGGGCGTTCCCACTTGATGTATCATAATTTTGGATATACATCATTCCTCCGAGAATTCTTGGGGGAATGATGGAACGTTCGTTTTTAACGATTGCCGCGGGGGAAAATAGCGAGGCCATCCGCGCACTTTCTGCCCCGGCGCGGATCGAAATTCTGAAGCTGCTCTGCGCCAAAGGGCCGATGAACATCAACGATATCGCCCAGGCGCTTTCCCTGCCCCAATCCACGGTCGCGACCGGCATCCAGATTTTGGAGGATGCCGGGCTTGTCGATTCCCGGCTGGCGAAGGCGCGGAAGGGGAACCAGAAGATCTGCTCGGCGACCTATAGCGAAATCCTGATCAGTTTCGAGGAAAGTGCGGCGCAGCGAGCCAACAATATTATCGAAGTCGAGATGCCGGTGGGGCTCTATACGAGCTGCGACGTGCACGCTCCATGCGGTCTCTGCTCCAGCGAGAGCGTCATCGGCCCCCTCGACGTGCCCGACTATTTCCTCGATCCGCAACGCATGCAGGCCGGGCTCGTCTGGTTCGGAAGAGGCTATGTCGAGTATAAATTTCCCAACAATGCCAAGGTGTTGAACAAGGATATCCGCGCCATTGAATTTTCGCTGGAGCTGTCGTCCGAGGTCCCCGGCACCAATCCGGACTGGCCGTCCGACATCACGCTCTGGGTCAATGGCATGGCGATCGGGACCTGGACGTCGCCTGGCGACTACGGCGACAAGCGCGGCACTTTCACGCCGGCCTGGTGGAAGCTCGAAGGCTCGCAATATGGGACGATGAAGACCTGGCGCATATCAACGCGTGGCACCTTCATCGACGGCGTCGCCGCATCGAATGTCACGCTCGGCGATCTCGCGCTCGGACAGCATTCCTCCATCCGCCTGCGTGTCGGCATCGCGGAAAATGCCGGCCATACCGGCGGCGTGAATATTTTCGGCCGCGGCTTCGGAAATCACGGCCGCGACATCATCATGCGGCTGCATGTGTGACAAAATCAATATCGGAAATACTGATTTAAAAATGGCGTTTCTTTTCGAATTTCGAGACAGCTAATCGAAGACAACATATTGAAATAAAATAATTTTTTCCAAAAATAACAATAGTATGATTAAAGACGCGAGTCGGTTGACAGAACGACATTCCTGATATCAAGTTGGAGGCAAGAAAACAAAATTCCTGATACATAAACGGGAGGATCCGTTGAAGACGAGTGTCGTTGCCCACCGCGATTTTCGCATCTCGACCATTGACGCCAGGCTCTACAGCTCGTTTCTCGAGCATCTCGGCAGGGCGATCTACGGCGGCATCTATGAGCCCGGACACCCGACAGCCGATGAGGACGGCTTTCGCCGTGACGTGATCGAGCTGGTGCGCGAGCTCGACACGCCCTACTGCCGTTATCCCGGCGGCAATTTCGTCTCGGCCTATAATTGGGAAGACGGCGTCGGCCCGCGTTCGGAGCGCCCGGTTCGCCTCGATCTTGCCTGGCGCACCCGCGAAGCCAACCAAATCGGCGTCAACGAATTCGTTGACTGGTGCAAGAAGGCCAATACCAAGCCGATGCTGGCGGTCAATCTCGGCTCGCGCGGCCTCGATGCCGCCCGCAATTTCCTCGAATATTGCAATCATCCCGGCGGCACCTACTGGTCGGACCTGCGCCGCAAGCACGGCTGGTCCAACCCGCACGACGTGAAACTGTGGTGCCTCGGCAACGAGATGGACGGGCCCTGGCAGGTCGGCCACAAATCGGCCTATGAATATGGCCGGCTCGCCGACGAGACGGCGAAGGCGATGCGCGGCTTCGACAAGTCGCTCGAACTCGTCGTCTGCGGCTCCTCCAATTCCGACATGAAGACCTATCCGCAGTGGGAGGCCGAGGTTCTCGAGCAGTGCTATGACAGCGCCGATTACATCTCGCTGCATATGTATTTCGCCAACCGCGAAAAGAACACGCTGAACTATCTCGCCCGGGCGACGAAGCTCGACCGCTACATCACTACGATCGGCGGGGTGATCGACTACATCAAGGCGAAGAAGCGCTCGAAGAAGACGATCGGCATTTCCTTCGACGAATGGAACGTCTGGTATCATTCCAACCAGCAGGACAAGGAGATCCTGGCGCGCGACGAGTGGCCGGATGCGCCGCATCTGCTCGAAGATATCTATAATTTCGAGGACGTGCTGCAGGTCGGCGGCATCCTCAACACTTTCATCCGCCGCTCCGACCGGGTGCGCATCGCCTGCATCGCCCAGCTCGTCAACGTCATTGCCCCGATCATGACCGAGGACGGCGGTGCGGCCTGGCGCCAGACGATCTATTATCCCTTCTATTACGCCTCCCGCTATGGCCGCGGCGCGGCGCTGCAGCTCGTCGTCGACGGCCCGACCTATGACAGCGACGAGGAGAACGAGGTTCCCTATCTCGACGTCTCGGCCGTCCATTCCGAGGATGGCAGGACGCTGACCTTCTTTGCCGTCAACCGCCATCCGGATACGGCACTCGAGCTCGACGTGCGGCTGGAAGGTTTTGGTGCGGCCCGGCTGATCGAGCAGGTGGAAATGACCCATGGCGATCTCGAGGCTGTCAACACCGCGCGGCGGCCGGAGACGGTCGTGCCCGCCAGGGTCGAGAGCGCTGGGATCGAGGACGGACGGGTGCGGGCGCCGCTGAAGCCGCTGTCCTATAATGTGATCCGGCTGTCGGTGTGACAGCCGCCGCCGGGCAATCGGCCCAGCCGAGAGTGTTCGGTTCCCTGCGAGGAGGCAGGTGGCCGGAGGGATGGTTCGCCGAAGCTCAAGGGCTCGCAAGCCCGGCTTCTGCGAACCGACAACCGCGACTTGCCCATGCGTGCCTTCGCGGCCGCCGCATCGTCGCTTTCAAGGGAGGAGTTCATGCAAAAGTGGAAGAGGTTTGCATTCGGCTTCGTGCTGGCCACGCTCGGCCTGACCGCGGTGGCCGGAGCTCAGGAATACACCTCCTTGCCGCGCAAGGAGACACTTATCGTTGAAAATCCGGAAGGGACGATCAAGAATCCCGGCTGGTTCAACATCTGGGTCAATGGCGGCGGCGGGGTTTCGACCGGCCTGCAGCAGCTGACCATGGATACGCTCTGGTATATCGACCCCGAACAGGGGCTTGGCGGCGCGGCCTGGGACAATTCGCTTGCCGCCGACAAGCCGCAATATAATGCCGACTTCACCGAAATGACCGTGAAACTGCGCAAGGGGCTCTTCTGGAGCGACGGCGTGGAATTCACGGCCGACGACGTGGTCTACACCGTCAAGACGCAGATGGACCATCCCGGCATGGTCTGGAGTGCGGCCTTCTCGGTGCAGGTGGCAAGCGTCGAGGCGACCGATCCCCAGACCGTCGTGTTCAAGCTGAAGAAGCCGAATTCGCGCTTCCATTCCATCTTCACCGTGCGCTGGAACGGCGCCTGGATCATGCCCAAGCATGTGTTCGAGAAGGTGGAGGATCCGCTTCGCTATGATTTCGCCAACCCCGTCTCGCTCGGCGCCTACAAGCTGAAGGCTTATGACCCGCAGGGCAAATGGTATACCTGGGAGAAGCGCGATGACTGGCAGCGGACCTCGCTTGCCCGCTTCGGCGAGCCCGCTCCGAAATATGTGACCTACACCGATCCCGGCCCGCCGGATAAGCGCACGATCGCCCAGCTCGAGCACAATCTCGATATCATTCACGACAACACGCCGGAGGGCATGTTCACCCTCAAGGAGAAGTCGAAGACCATCGAAACCTGGTTCCCGGGCTTCCCCTTCGCCCATCCGGATCCGACGCTGCCGGCCGTCATCTTCAACACCCAGGAAGCGCCGTTCGACAATGCCGACGTGCGCTGGGCGCTGGCGCTCCTGATCGACATCAAGGCCGTCGACATGGCGAGCTATCGCGGGGCGGCGACGCTTTCGGCACTCGGCGTGCCGCCGACGGCGGCCACGATGAAAGACTATCAGGCGCCGATGCAGGATTGGCTGAAGAATTTCGAGATCGATACCGGCAAGAGCAAGATCAAGCCCTATGACCCGACGGTCGGGCAGCAGATCGCCGATCTCCTGCGCAAGCAGCCGAAGTTCAAGGACCAGATCCCGACAGATCCGGAAGCGATCAGCGGTGCCTTCGGCTACGGCTGGTGGAAACCGGATCCGAAAGCGGCCGGCGAACTTCTGGAGAAGGCAGGCTTCAAGAAATCCGGCGGCAAATGGCTGACCCCTGATGGACAGCCCTTCAAGATCCGGATGACGGTCGAAGGCGACACGCGCTCCGTCTTCACCCGCGCCGGCACGCTGATTGCGCAGCAATGGGCGGCCTTCGGCATCGACGCCAAAGCCGTGCCGGCCGCGAAACTGTGGCAGACGGCGCTGCAGCCCGGCGATTTCCAGGTGGCGATCGCCTGGAGCGTCGAAACCTGGGGCGGCGATCCCGACCTATCCTTCTTCCTCGACAGCTGGCACTCGCAGTTCGTGGCGAAGAAGGGTGACGTTCAGCCGCCGCGCAACTGGCAGCGCTGGTCCAATCCGGAGCTCGACAAGATCATCGAGAGCATCCGCGGCATCAGCGCCGACGATCCGAAGGGCATCGAGCTCGGCAAGGATTATCTGAAGCTCGTCGCCCGCGAAATGCCGACGATCCCGCTGATGTCCTATAACGTCTTCACCTCGATGGATACGACCTATTGGACCGGTTATCCCACCATCAAGGACCCCTATACGGATCCGGTGCCGAACTGGGCGAACTCCAGGTTGATGATGGTCAAGCTGAAGCCGGCTCAATCGCAATAACCCTCCCAACGCCGGCGCGGAAGCCATCGCGCCGGCCCCCTCATCGGCGGGCATGCGCCCCAGCTGCCATGCTCGTCGATCCTTTCAAGAAAGGAACCAGAGAGGAAGCTCCGCCTTATGACGCCCTATCTGATCTTTGTGCTGAAGCGGTTTGGTCAGTTCCTGCTCGTCGTCTTTCTCGGCGTGACGATCACCTTCTTCGTCACCCACCTGACCCCGATCGATCCGGTCGAAGAAAGCATAGGCGCCATCACGCAGATGGGTCAGTCCGATCCGAACGCGATCGAGCTGATGCGCCAGTCGCTGCGTGAACTATACGGAATGCAGGGTTCGATCTGGCAGCAATATCTGAATTTCTGGCTGCGGCTTGCGACCGGCGATCTCGGCCCCTCGCTCTCGGCCTTTCCGACCCCTGTTTCGACAATCATCCTGCGGTCGCTCCCCTGGACGATCGGGCTGATGACGGTGTCGACGCTGATCACCTTCGTGCTCGGCAACGCGATCGGCGCGCTTGCCGGCTATTACCGCAAGGACATGGTGCTGAAGGCCGTCAGCCTCGTCTTCATCGCGCTGCTGCCCATCCCCTATTATATCCTCGCCTTCGTGCTGCTCATCGTCTTCGGCTTCATCTGGCCGGTGCTGCCGATCAATGGCGGCTACGAGATGAACGCCAATCTGGACCTCTCCTTCGCGCTCGTCCTCGATATCCTCAAACACTCCATCCTGCCGGCCCTGTCGCTGATCCTGGTCGGCGCCGGCAGCTGGCTGATCGGCATGCGGGCGCTGGTTTCCAACATCATCACCGACGATTATGTCGTCTTCGCCGAGCTCGGCGGCGTGCCGAAGGGCAAGATCCTGCGCTCCTACATCGCCCGCAACGCCATGGTGCCGCAATTCACCGGGCTTGCCATGTCGCTCGGCGCGATTTTCAACGGCACCGTCATCACAGAAATCGTCTTCGGCTATCCCGGCATCGGCAATCTGCTGATCGAAGCGGTGCATGCCGGCGACTACAGCCTGGTGCTCGGCCTCAGCGCGCTCTCGATCGTCGGCGTCGCCGCCGCGGTCTTCATCATCGACGTGCTGAGCCCGCTGATCGATCCGCGCATCAAGGTGGAATAGCCATGTTTACCATCATCCGTGACCTCTCGCGCCACAACATGGAATTCCTCTGTGGCCTGCTGCTCTTCGCCGTCATCGTCGGCCTGGTGATCCTGTCCTATTTCTCGCCCTACGGCGCGACCGACATCTATCTGCTGCCGCCCGATACGCCGCCGGATGGCGAATATTGGCTGGGCACCACATCGCGCGGCCAGGATGTGTTCTGGCAGCTGACGACCGGGCTGCGCAACACGCTCTATTTCGGCATCGGCGTCGCCTTTCTCTCGCGGATCATCTCGCTGGTCGTCGGCCTCGTCGCCGGTTATGCCGGCGGGGCGGTCGACCGGGTGCTGATGGCGATCAACGACAGCGTCATGGTCATCCCGCAATTTCCGCTGCTGATCCTTTTCTATTTCGTGCTGAAGGACAACATGACCTGGATGGCGCTGATCGTCATCATGGCCTCGCTCGGCTGGTCCTATGATGCGCGGCTGATCCGCTCGGTGGCGCTCGGCCTGAAGACCAGGCCGTTTACCACCCAGAGCGTCTATTCCGGCATGACCATGCGCAAGATCCTCGTTGAGGAGCACCTGCCCTATGTGCTGCCGATCGTCTTTGCCACGACGATGAACAACATGATCTGGTCGATCGGCATGGAGATCACCCTTTCGGTGCTCGGCTTCACCGATATCGAGACGCCGACCATGGGCATGATGATCTATTGGGCCAATGCGCATTCGGCGCTGATATCGGGCATATGGTGGTGGGTGGCCGCCCCCGTCGCCGTCATCGTCATCCTCTTCCTGGCGCTCTTCCTGCTCTCCATGTCGATGAACGAATACAATGATCCGCGCAGCCGGCTCAACCGGATGGGAAGTTAGCATGGAGAATTTGGTCGAAATCCAGAACCTGAAAGCCTATTACCGCGCCTTCCTCTTCGGCGTCGATCGCGAAGTGCGGGCCGTCGACGACATCAGCCTGACGATCGGCCGCGGCGAGGTCTATGGCGTGGCCGGCGAATCGAGCAGCGGCAAGACGACGCTGATCAAGACCATTGCCGGCGCCATCCGGCCGCCGCTTCGGGTCGTCTCCGGCAATGTCAAATTTCACTTCGGCGGCGGCACCCAGGATCTCTATGCGATGACGCCGGAGGA
The DNA here is from genome assembly GCF_025200795.1 of Rhizobium sophoriradicis. Classification (NCBI taxonomy): domain Bacteria; kingdom Pseudomonadati; phylum Pseudomonadota; class Alphaproteobacteria; order Hyphomicrobiales; family Rhizobiaceae; genus Rhizobium; species Rhizobium sophoriradicis. The sequence goes on along the minus strand of NZ_CP104155.1, from coordinate 186,549 downwards.
GCGCATGGCGCTGCGCTGGCGCCATCTCTCCTATATCATGCAGGGCTCGATGAACGTGCTCAATCCGGTGCGCCGGATCCGCCACTCCTTCACCGATTTCGCCTTCCGCCACATGACGGTCAGCAAGGGCATCTTTTTCGAAAAGGTCGCCGCCCACCTGCAGCGGCTGAAGCTCGACCCGCAGCTGCTCGACGCCTATCCGCACGAACTCTCCGGCGGCATGCGCCAGCGCATGACCATTGCGCTCGCCACCATCCTGACGCCGGAATTCATCATCGCCGACGAGCCGACGACCGCGCTCGACGTGATCGTGCAGCGCGACGTGCTGACGATGATCCGCGACATCCAGCGCGAGATGGGCTCATCCTTCCTGTTCGTCACCCATGACATGGGCGTGCATGCGACGGTCTCCGACCGCATCGGCATCGTCTATGCCGGGCGGCTTGTCGAGGAGGCGCCGACGCCGAAGCTCTTCAGCGCGCCGCTCCACCCCTATACGCAGCACCTCGTCGGCAGCCTGCCGAAGATCGGCGACCCCACCACCCGGCCCTCGCTGGAGGGAAGGCCGCCGAACCTCGCCATGCCGCCGGAGGGCTGCCGCTTTCACCCGCGCTGCCCGAAGCGCATGGAGATTTGCTCACAGAAAGTTCCGCCCATGGTCACCGTTGCGCCCGAGCGGCGGGTGGCGTGTTTTGCGGTTACGGGGGATCAGGTGTGACTCTGCTTAGCCTCTCGCATGTGACGAAAATCTACCGCCAGGGCGGCATGCTCGGCCGGCGGCTGATCACCGCGGTCAAGGATGTCAGCTTCGAGCTCGGCGACGAGCCGGAGATCCTCTCGATCGTCGGCGAATCCGGCTCCGGCAAATCGACGGTGGCGGCGATGATCCTCGGCCAGGCCGAACCGACGGAAGGCGAGCTGCAATTTGCCGGCAAGACCGTCGCGATCCACAACAGAGCCGAACGCACGGCCTTCATGAAGGAAGTCCAGCCGGTTCTGCAGAACCCGTTCGAGGCCTTCAACCCGCTGAAGCGGGTCGACCGCTACCTCTTCGAGACCGCCCGCAATTTCTCCGCCTCGGGCAACCGCCCCGACCGGCGCGAGGTGGAGAAGATGGCCGACGCCGCGCTCCATCATGTCGGCCTCACCCTCGAAGAGGTGAAGGGCCGCTTTCCCCACGAACTCTCCGGCGGCCAGCTGCAGCGCGTCGCCATCGCCCGCGCACTGATCCCCGAGCCGCGCCTGCTGGTGGCCGACGAACCGGTCTCCATGGTCGACGCGTCGCTGCGCATGGCCATCGTCAACCTCTTCGGCCGCCTGAAAAACGAGCTGGGGCTTTCGATCATCTACATCACGCATGATCTCGCGACGGCTTATTATGTCAGCGACAATATTATCATCATGCGCAAAGGCGAAATCGTCGAGCGCGGACGGGCGCGGGCGGTGTTGGATGATCCGCAGCATGCGTATTCGCGGGCGCTAAAGGATGCGGTGTTGGCGGCGGAGTTTGGTGAGGTGGTGTAGGCGGCGGTGGACGACATAGGCCTGGCATGGCTTGGAAGTTCTGGAGAGCGAGGCCGAAAAGCGGACTAACGCTCGGGTGACATCTTACAGTTGCGGTTCGAATTTCGTCCATGCTTGCCGAGAACGATGAACCGGACAACCAAGTCTATGCCTGCATGATGCCGCGATGGCAGGGCTGGCGCCGCACCAAAAAAGCTTTATAGGCGCAGCGCGACCACATTCCAAGAGCACTTTAAAGGCTATATCAGCGCATTTTTCGTACTTTCAGAGGCAGATTTCGCTCTCGCGAAAGCAGTGATCCATGGGTAAGCGTAGATCAACCATTGCCGAACGCCTCCAGCCAAGCTCATGCAAACGTCATCCATCAGGGTAGTTTGGGATTTCCGACAAAACTTCGTCTGCGTCGAACCATGCGTTTGCGATGACATGCGCACGAACTGCAGCCGGATCAGGCGAATACGCGACAAGAGCCAAACTGGATCGAGCGCGACTGCAGGTCACATAAAATAAGCGTCGTGTTCGGTCGATGGAGGTTTCCTTACCGCCTTGGGCGTTCTTGATGTCGGCGGCCGTCGGCGCTTTGGCACCTAGCAGTTTGTCGTAGCCAAACAGAAAGCCCCTAGCCTCCCCGTCGTCCATGAGAACCATGACGCGCTCAAATTCTAAACCTTTAACCCCCTGATGCGTGTCGAATGGTGCTTGGTGCGCAACATAGGCAGCATACGGCGCAATCTCTGAAAACGAGCAGTCGAGGAAGGCAACAAGAGCCGCGATTTGATCGCTGACGGGATCGGCCTCTTCGTCACCGGGTTTTTCGGCCGGGGTGGCCAGCTTAGCGGCTAACGCGGCTTTAAGGCTATCAGGGATCGCAAAGAGATTGGTTTGCGCGATATTTTCGGCGACAGCGGCGCAAGTGGGTTCGCCGCTAGCCCAAAGAGTCATCAGACTGTTGACGGCGGCCTGGGCGGTGCGGAGCTGCGCAATTGGCCTGTCGTTGGCCTTCAAGTTCTCCTTGCTAAGCAGTGGGGAGCTTTCACGCACCAACTTCGTCGCCGCGAACTTGTCCCCCTTCTGCTGTGCCGTGACGAGCGGCAGAACATAGTGCGTAAAGAACCTGGCCGGCGCGAAGCTGCCGTCGAGGAAGCCGGTTCGATAATCGTCCACGGAAGCCAGTGCCTCAAACATCTGCAGGAAGCCCATCCGCCGGGCTGCCATGTGATGCTCAAGGGTCAGAATCTTGCATTTGCTAGCGTCCGACCAGTCCCGATCGCCGGTCAGCCCCATCATATAGTCGCGGACTGATTGTTCCAGGGCGGGCTTGTCCGCTGCATCGATGGGAAACACGAATAGCCGCACCCATCCTTCTGGCCGGTCGTCGCGCGGCTCCTGTTTGTGGTCATCAGCGCCGCCGCGAATTTGATTGATAAGCCGCACAATGCGCTGCGGGCAGCGGTGATTTAGCTTCTTCACCGGCGTCGCCCAGCTCTCTGGTATCTCGCTTTCGATCCGATCTTTGCCATCTGGATAGATGCGCTGCATAGTGTCACCGATCAGGCCGAGACAAAAGCGGTCAGCATATGCGTTCTGTACCACGAACAGAGCGTCGATTAGAGCGCGACTTGTGTCCTGACTCTCGTCGATCAAAAGGAACGGGAACTTCTCGACAAACATGCGCTGCATAAGCGGCTTCGTGAATAGGAAGGTCGAGAATATCTTAATGACTTCGCTGTGGTTCAGCGCGTGACGCTCGCGGTTGTCGCCAGTAGGGTTGTAGGTGAAGGTTCTGATCTCAGCGAGTCGATCCAACCGGCGCTGCTTGGAGTCGATCTGAGCTTGACGGGCCGCCGATGCCTTTGTGCCCGCTCGGCCCTTCGCCTCTTCGGCCTGAAGGTCGGCGATCTCGTGCTGTAGGTTGTTTTTCAGCCAGGCGCGGATATCGGTATTAAATCCCTGAATTTGTAACCAGGCGAAGCTGTGGATGGTGCGCACGACGAACAGCGAATCGTATTCGGTCCGGCGGGTGATCTCGTCGCAGGCGGCATTGGTGTAGGTGATGACGGCGACCTGCCTACCGCGTAGGCGGAGAACATCCCGATATGTCTTCGCCAAATAGTTCAGCGCATTCACCAGCGAGCGCGTTTTGCCTGAGCCGGCACCAGCAAAGAGGAAGAAGCTGGTTGGCTTCTCCAAGCTTAGGAACTCAGCCAGCTCGTCTTCAACGTGGTCGTCGAGCGTGACGTTTGATGTTGCCGTTGCAAGGTTGTTCACGCCGCGGCTTCCTCTGAGGCTACGACCGGCGGCGCGTCGTCATTTTCTGCGATCTTGGCTAGGCCAAGTTCGACCTGCTTTTGCTCAAGCTGGCCAGCCAGCCAGAGCAGACCGTCCTTGATATACGCCGGCGGCGTCAGCGAACGAGGGTCTTCAATTTCCAGCAGGTCTAACGCGAACTCGGCTTTACCGCCGCCTTCGAGCGCGGTCTTGAGCGCATCGCTCAGGGCATTCAGATTTGCGCTATCAGCGATGGCGGTGCGAAACTTGGCAATGAGTCCGGTTCCCGGCAAAGTTTCGAATAGATCGAGGTTCGCCATCACTATGGCGTCTTCAAGTGTGTAGGAAAGGGCCTCGGCGGTTTCCCCTTTAAACGTCGCCTGGATGGGCGACTGGTAGGCCACTCGCACCGAAAAATTCTCGTCTCCGTAGGTTTTCACCTTTTCATCCTCGGGCTTGTCGAGCAGTGAATCCAGATCATTAATGATGGGCCACCATGTCCGCAGGGTTGGGTTGCGGGTTGTAAAGCCAACTCCCCGCGCCGGCGGCGCACTGGCACCCGCTGCATTGCAGGAATCGATGTCGGTGATAACCAGTGCGGTGAGCCCGATCTTCTCGATCAAGCTGCGCAGCTTGTGGGCATGGCTGCCGCCGATCTCAAGCCAAGTGATATAGCTTTCCGAGAGTTTCTCAAACTCCGTATGGTAATTCACAAAATTGGGCACGAGAATGCGTTCCGCCGGCCCCTCAATCAGGACCGCCGCGTCGGCAAAGAACAGATCGCAGTGAGTGACGCGCAGGTAGCGCGTCACGAATCGCTTGGTGTCCGGATCGGCGCCAAACGCGTTTTCCAAGTTGACAACACAAGAGGTTGGGATCGCTTTGTCGCCGCCCGGCAGGCGGCGAAAATACCGTAGGGAGTCAAACTCGCACTCGTGGGCAATGTGGCTGGAGTGAGTGCTGACCACCATCTGCGTCACAAAATTCTGGCCCGTGCCAAGGTCGTGGTGGTTGCGCAAAATCTTGTGCGCCTGGCGGATGAAAACCTGCTGAACCTGTGTGTGAAGATGCACCTCGGGCTCTTCGATCAGCACCAAATGCAGGGGTGGGATGATCGTGTCGTCGGAAGCCTTGTGCTTCGCCTTGCCAACCCGCATCCAACTGTCGCGGAAGGCCATGAGACGGAAGACCATGGAGATGAGGTTCTGGTAGCCCAATCCGTTGGAATCTTCCGGTAGATACAGGTCAGTAGCAGCTTCGCCGTCATGAATTGGCACGACAAACTGCACGGCCGCGTCGTGGTTCAGCCCCTCAACAGGGCGCAGCCGTGTCGAAATGTTCAGTTTCGGATCCGTGACACCCGGATAACCAAGCTTGTGCATCTCCTGTAGCGGGCTCTTGAAGCCGTCACTAAGCCGCAAGTTGAAGGCTTTCTGGGCCTCCTCAATCGCCTTAAGCGCAAGGAGGTCTTGCGCGTCCGGATTTTCGTAGGGATCAAGATGGCGAGTATAGTATTGACGAAGCTGGACTGACAGCTTCCGCGATCCGGTGATGATAACGGCGGCATCTTCGTTGTTGTCTTCACCTGCCACGCCGAAGCCACGCTGGGCACTAATCTCGTCTATACGAATGAGTCCGCGAAACGGGTCGCCATCTATCGGCTCGCTTCCATTGAGGGCCTGCGGCTGAGCTTTACCATGCTCCGGATCGACGCACGCGGCGGGGTCGAGCACATATGCCCTAACCGTGAAGAAAGCCGTCAACCGACGCTGCAGGAATTCGACAAGGTTCTGAGGCCAAATGGCAACCTGAAAGTCAGTAGCGGCCATACCTTGCTCTGCGGCCAAAGTGGCGCCGGCAGCCTGCAGCGCCAACGCTTGGGCGCGCGCATTCACATATTCCCGCTGCAGTTGCGCGGCATCCTTCGGCTCCAGGCGCATTCGCACGCCGAGCAATCCACCATCCCAATCGAGAGTAGGAAGAATCTTTTGGACATAGTGCACTTCGTCCTCGGCGACGTGAAGCCAAACGTCGACGAATGGCAATATTGAATCCCATTCCGGGGCCGGAAGGGCCTGGTTTTCAATATTCGCGGCTTCCCAAGTTACGCCCATCGTGTTGATTGTCGGCCAATGCGAAAGCGTGAAGTCGTTAAAGCAGAAACTGGAGCGCTCACGGTCTACGAGAAAATAACGTAACGCAGTAATCGCTGACGTCTTTCCGCTATTATTTGCTCCAACGAATACGGTTTTCTCGGGCGATAAGCCTACCCTTGTCGAAAGTAATTTTCGGAAGTTTGCTATTTCAACAAATTCGATACGCACGTTCTACTCCCCACTCAGCACAACATGAGGTGTTACCACAACCACGCATGTTCTTCCGATTAATTTCTCGCACGACGACAAAGAAATCACGATCTTAGTTTGTCAGGGCATAATGCAGTCGCAGGAGAGAAGACATCTTCCCTCCTTCTGATCGCTAGACTCACTGCACAGGCACATGGTCTGTCGCTGCCTGAGGTAACGGAACGGTTCTGCGGTTGGTGGACAGTTTCCGGTATTTCGTCGGTGTTAGGTTATGGTGGCGGAGAAACACCCGGTTGAAATTTGACAGATTGCGATAGCCCACCTCGAAGCAGATGTCCGTTATCGGCATAGAGGTATCGGTCAATAGCTGACCCGCCTTCCAGATTCGAAGCTTGTTGACGTGGTCGGTGAAGCTGTGGCCGCTGTTTTTCTTGAAGAATCGCGAGAAAGCGCTGTCACTCATGCCGACCATGCGCGCCATATCAGGCAACCGAATGTCCTCCGACAGATTGGCAAAGAGATATGCGAAGACCTGTTGCAGGGCTTCCAGCGAACCATAGCTCAGGTCCGGCACATAAGCCTCCGAAGACAGCGTATCGAACTCGTCAGTGTCGCGCAGCAGCGAGAGCAATGACAGGAAGGTCGAAAGCCGCACCGAGCCGGTCTGGAACTCCATGTCGAGTATCAGCGCTTCCGCCTGTTCCCGCGCCCTGCCCTTGAAGGAGAGCCCCCGCTTTGCGCGGGTGAGAAAGTCACGCAGGCCCGCCAGTTCCGGCAGGAAGGCCGAAGCCTGCTCCAGCTTGGCCGGCGCAAACTGGATGACGATGTCACGTCCTGGAATGCGCTCATTCGGTCCGAGCGGCGTCACCCAGTCGTGCGGCAGGTTGCTGCCGATGACGGAAATATGACCCGGCGTGAATGCGCCGACGTGATCGCCTGCAAGCAGGACGCCGCTGCCATTGGGAATGTAATGGATCTCCACCTCCGGGTGGAAATTCCAGACGTTGCGTTCCCATGGATAGTCGTCGCGGCGCCATAGGAACGACTCGTCTGCGCCGGTCAAGACATATTCAAATCTCGCGACCGTCGGCGAAATAACTGACATTGCGGACATCCTCCAGTGCTTCTCCGCCATGCTCGTTGCGCTGCCAATCAATATTCGATTGTGCAATGCACACAAAAATTCATGACTATATTCGGCATTTCGCGCATGAGAGTATCAGTATTGCGCAACGGCCGCGCTTGTGTCCACCCGTTCTTTCTACAACTATTGTGGTCCGTTGAGCGTGTCGGAGGAGAGTTTAGCACGCACAACCGGACCGATTTTGCGATCCAAATGGAGGAGAACAATGAACAGTTTCGTCAAAGCCGTGGGCGTCGGCTTCATTTCGCTTGGCCTTTGGAGCTCGACCGCTCTTGCTCAGGATTCCTGGTGGAAAACTGCCGCCCAGCCCTATCAGGGCGCGACCATCCGGGGCATCTCGGAATCGACCCCAGCGTCGAAATATGTCGAGCAGGTGCTCGGTCCCAAGTTCACCGAAGAGACCGGCATCAAGGTCGAATTCGAGGCCACGTCCTGGGACCAGATGTACGACAAGGCGATCAAGGACATGGAGGCCAATACCGGCATCTATGACTTCGTCTATATCGAGCAGGACATCGTATACACGTATCTGGCCCGCAACTTCCTGGTCGATATCACCAAGTCGCTCGCCGATAATGCGAAGATCGCTTCGCCGGACTTCAAGCCGGAGAATTTCACCACTTTCCTGAACTATTTCAAGGATCCGAAGTCGGGCAATGTCATGGGCGTCCCCATGGAAGCATTCATCAAGCCTTACCTCTACCGCAAGGATCTTTTCGATGATCCGGCGATCCAGAAAGCCTACAAGGATTCCACCGGTGCGGATCTGAAGCCCGCGACGACGCATGAAGAGTATACCCAGATCGCCAAGTTCTTCACCGAATACGGCGCAGACAAGGAACTCTGGGGAACCACCGTACAGGCCTCGTCCAGCCACCCCGCCGCCTTCTACGAATTCTTCGAGTCGGTCGCGCCGACGTTCGGCGTGTACAACTGGGGCATCGATGGCAAGACCTTCGCGGCCACCGAAGCCAACGGCGGCCAGATGAACTCCGCCGCCGCGAAGAAGGCGCTCAACTACTGGGTCGGCCTGCTGAAATACGCGCCGCCGGAATCGACATCGTCCACCTGGGACGAGGTTGCCGGGACATTTGCCGCCGGCCGCGCAGCCCAAGGCCTCGTCTACGGTGAAAACGCTGCCTGGATCGCTACCGACGAAAGCAAATCGACTGTCGTCGGCAAGGTGGGCGTGTCATTGCCCCCGGTCGAGGCGGGTGTCATGGAAGCAGCCGAATCCGGCAAAGGATATATCGGCTATTACGATGGTGGCGCGTTCGGCATCCCGCATTCGTCCAAGAACAAGGACGCGTCGCTGCTGTTCCTGCAGTATATCGGTCAGGCTTCAGTGCAGACCGACTGGGCGCTGGCCGGCTCCCGCATCGTCATGAACGCGACCTACGACGATCCCAAGATCGTCGATCAGGACAAGAAGATGAACGGCTATTACACGCTGATGCGTGATGACGGAAAGCTGTTCGCCGGAGCTCCGCCGTTCCCGTTCCACGCGCAAGTTCTGCAGGTCGTCGCGCCGTTCATCTACAAAGCGATCGTCGGTGAGATCAAGCCGGACGATGCGCTGGACCAGGCCGCCACCGCAGCCGAAGCTGAACTCGTGAAGCTCGGCTACCGCAAGTAAAGACCGCACCTCCCAAGCGGTTGGCGGCCGCCTTCGGCAAGGTGGCCGCCCCTTTCCTGACTGCGGTTTGCGGGGATGCAGGCAGTCGGGCGAACAAGTGTCAAGGACGATCTGACGGAGCGCAGGATGAGACAATCCAACATCGGATGGCTGTTTCTAACACCAGCCACGCTAATCCTGTTCGTTGTCGGGTTCGTTCCCTTCATCTACATTCTCTATGTCGGCTTCTTCGACTGGAACACCAACGCAGTCGACCCCACCCTGCGCTGGGCAGGCCTCCAGAATTATCGCAGCCTCGTTTTTGACGCGACATTCCTGAACTCGCTGGCGCGCACCCTGGTCTTCGCATTCTTCGTCGTCGTGAGCGAACTGTTGTTGGGCTACGTCCTGGCCCGCGCGCTGATGGCAGACCGCCTGTGGGGCCGGCAGTTCTTTCGCACGATCCACACACTGCCGATCGTTGTCGCGCCCATTGCAGTCGGCGCAACCTGGCGGCTGCTTTGCGTTCCGGGCTTGGGCATCGTGCCCTATTACCTGAAACTGTGGTTCGGCATCGACTACAACATCTCGACCAATGCCTATCACGCCTTCGCCACGGCGATCATCATGGACCTGTGGCACTGGACGCCGTTCGTCACGCTGTCGCTCATGGCGGGACTGACCGCCTTGCCGAAAGAACCGCTCGAACAGGCGCAGATCGACGGCGGCAACAAGCTGCAGATTTTCTGGTACGTGATCGTTCCGATGTTGAAGCCGGTGCTGCTGACGACCGTCTTCATCCGGCTGATGGACGCATTGCGCTCGGTCGACGAAATCTGGATGCTGACCAAGGGTGGTCCGGCCGAGGCCACCCGGTTCATCGGCCTTCATATCTGGATCAACGTCTTTCCGAAGACCGATTACGGCTACGGTGCGGCCATGTCGCTGCTGACGCTTTACGTCACGATCGTTCTGAGCTGGCTACTGTTCGTCGCCATGACCGGCCGCAAGGGAGGCGCACAATGAAACGCTTCGGTATAGCCTCCTTCGTCCTTTGGATATGCCTGACCATTCTGACGCTGCTTCCGGTCTGGTGGATGCTGGTCGTTTCCATGCGCCCCCGCGTGAAGCTTTATTCGAAATCGTTCCTCATCGACGATCTTTACTGGAACAATTTCCTGGCGGTGCTGAACAGCTCCACCTTCCTGCAGTATCTCTGGAATTCGCTGATCGTGGCGACATCGAACGCAGCGCTGGTGTGCGCGCTCGGCCTGCTCGCGGCGTTCGGGCTGTCGCGTTACAAAATCGGCGGCGGCGACAACGTGTTTTTCTGGCTGATCACCAACCGCATGGCGCCGCCAGCCGTGTTTCTGCTGCCGCTCTTCCTGCTGTTCACCAAGTGGTTCGTGTTCGGCGATTTCATGCTGTTCGACACGAAGATTGGCCTGATCCTGCTCTATTGCGTCTTCAACCTGCCCTTCGCCGTCTGGCTGTTGAAGGGCATGCTCGACGGGATTCCGCTGGAGCTTGACGAAGCGGCGCGGGTCGATGGTGCGACAACCGGCCAGGTGCTGTCCAACGTCATCCTGCCGCTGGCGCGGCCGGGATTGGCCGTCACCTTCATCCTGACCTGGATTTTCGCCTGGAACGAGTACCTGTTCGCAGCGACCCTAACGTCGTCGGCTAACGCCAGAACCGTGACGACAGCGCTCGCTGAATATGTCTCCGTCACCGGAACGAACTGGGGCGAGATGGCGGCGATGGCGTTCCTGACCACGCTCCCGGCCCTGATCGTGCTCGGCTTCGTCCAGAAACACATCGTGACCGGCCTCACGTTCGGCGCATTGAAAGGGTAAGATGATGGCTGGCGTTCAACCCCAGAAAACCCAACGCGACGGATTCCTGCCGATCCGAACCAACGGCTTCGACAGGGGCTTCATCTCGGTCGTGATCCTGATCCTGGTGCATCTTCTATGGATGCGCTTCCTCGAGGGCGTGTTGCCCCTATGGGTGGCGACGGTGCTCTGCCTGGCGCTGGCCGTATTCATTATCCGAAAGGGCTGAAGACATGAGATCACTCGTCCTCGAACGCAAAGACGAACTGCGCATTCGCGACCTGGACCCGAAGGAGGCGCTCGGTCCCACCGACGTGCGCATTGCCATCAAGACCGTTGGCGTCTGCGGATCGGACGTTCACTATTACACGCACGGCGCGATCGGCCCTTTCGTCGTGCGCGAGCCGATGATCCTCGGCCACGAAGCGGCCGGCATCATCGAAGAGGTCGGCAGCGCGGTCCAGAACCTGAAAGTGGGCGACCGCGTTTGCATGGAGCCCGGCATTCCCGACCCTCAAAGTCGTGCGTCGCGGCTGGGTCTCTACAACCTCGATCCCGCGGTGCGCTTCTGGGCGACGCCGCCGGTGCATGGCGTGCTGAGACCGAGCGTGGTCCACCCGGCGGCCTTTACCTTCAAGCTTCCGGACAACGTTTCCTACGCCGCTGGCGCGATGGTCGAGCCGCTGGCCGTAGGGTTTCACGCAGTCTCCAAGGCGAGGCTGACGCCCGGTGCGATCGCGCTGGTCACGGGTGCCGGGCCGATCGGCATGGTGACGGCGATCGCGGCGCTGTCGGCTGGCTGCGCCAGAGTTATCGTGACCGACGTCGTCGACGAAAAGCTTGCCGTGGCGCGCAGGCTCGGCCCTGCCATCATGACCGTCAACGTCCGTTCGCAGGACCTGAAGAGTGTCATAGCCCGCGAAACCGACGGCTGGGGCGTCGATGTCGTCTTCGAATGTTCCGGCGCGGCCGAAGTGATCGCAGACACGGCGCACCATGGTTGCCCCGGCGGCGCCATCGTCCTTGTCGGCATGCCCGTGAAGCCGGTCCCGCTCGATGTCGTCATCGCCCAGACCAAGGAACTGCGCATCGAACACGTGTTCCGCTACGCCCATGTCTACCCGCGCATCGTCGCGCTCTTGGGATCGAACCAGATCAATGTCGATGCGCTGATCACCGATACCTACGCCTTCGAGGATTCCGTCGAAGCGTTCGATTACGCCGTGCGACCGAAGCCGTCCTCCGTGAAGATCCAGATCGAGCTTGGGAAGTAGCATGTTCCTGCGGAAGTTGGATCTCAGTGGAAGAGTGGCGGTCGTCACCGGCGCGGGGCGCAACATCGGCTATGCCTGCGGGACAAGGACTGGATGCACATGAAGCCGATGAAGCGCATGGGCGACGTCGAGGAAATTGCGTCGGTCGTGCTGTTCCCGGCCTCCGATGCTGCCAGCCTGATGACCGGCAGCATCGTCGTCGCCGATGCAGGATACCTCGTGGTGACGCTGCCGGCAGACCCGCCCCGACCACAACTGATCAAGGATTGACACATGGCGACGATCGAACTCGACAAGGTCGACAAGCATTACGGCTCCTATCACGCACTGCGCAACATCTCTTTCGATATAGCCGACGGTGAGTTCGTCGTGCTGGTCGGTCCCTCCGGTTGCGGCAAATCCACGCTGCTGCGGTCGCTTGCCGGCCTCGAGGAGATCACCGGCGGCACGATCAAGCTTGGCGGAAATCGCATCGACAACATCGCCGCCAAGGATCGGGACGTGGCGATGGTGTTCCAGAACTACGCGCTTTATCCGCACATGACCGTTCGGGAGAACATGGCCTTCGCACTGAAATTGCGCGGCGAGAATCTTGCCGATCGCAACGCCAAGGTCGACAAGGCTGCCGAGATGTTGCGGCTTACGCCCTATCTCGACCGATATCCGAAGGCGCTCTCCGGAGGCCAGCGGCAGCGTGTTGCCATGGGGCGCGCGATGGTTCGCCGCCCAAAGGCGTTCTTTTTCGACGAGCCGCTGTCAAACCTGGACGCCGCGTTGCGCGTGGATATGCGTTCGGAGATCAAGGCTCTTCACCAGCGCCTCGGCGCTACTTCCGTCTATGTCACGCATGACCAGATTGAAGCCATGACAATGGCGGACCGCATTGTCGTGCTTCGCGACGGCAAGGTGGAGCAGATCGGTGCGCCACTGGAGCTTTACGACAGGCCGGCAAATACCTTCGTCGCCGGCTTCATCGGATCGCCGGCGATGAACATGCTGCCGGCCACAATCGATCTCTCTTTGAACTCAGCGCGGCTCGCCGATGGGTCGGCTCTTCCCCTTCCACAAGGCACGCGGGCAACCAACGGCCAGGAGGTGATATACGGGGTCCGTCCTGACCAGTGGATATTGTCGAACGGCGATGCGGGCGTACCGGCAACTGTCGAGTTGATCGAGCCGACGGGGGCCGAAATTCTGCTGGCAGTCCAATTGGCAGGCAAGCGGGTCTTGTGCGCCTTTCGCGAGCGACACGCGCTGAAGCCGGGCGACCGGATACGGCTCGACGTCGATCCTGCCGCGGCTCATGTGTTCGACAGAAAAACCGAGCAAAGACTCCCGTTCTGAGCAACAGGCATCGGAAGGATCAACCATGTCCGACTTTACAGGAAAAACGGTAATCATCACCGGTGCCGGCAAGGGCATCGGTCGCGCCTGCGTCGAACTGCTCGCCCACCGTGGCGCACGAATAGTCGCCTTGTCGCGTACGCAGGCCGATCTGGATGATCTTGCGGCACAGTTCGGCGCGACGGTGGTCTCAGTCGATCTCGCCGACAATGCAGCAGCACGCGCCGCCATGAAGAAGGCGGGGCTGGCAGACGCGCTGATCAACTGCGCGGGAACCAACGTGCTTGAAAGCGTCATCGATATGACCGAGGAGGGCTATGAGCAGGTCCTCGGCATCAACCTGCGGGCCGCGCTGATTTGTGCGCAGGAGTTCGCGCGGGCTCGCATTGCAAACGGAGGCGGCGGCACGATCGTGAATGTGACCTCGATCGCCGGACATCGGGGTTTCGTGGATCACATGGCTTACGCCGCTTCGAAGGCGGGACTGGAAGGCGCGACACGTGTCATGGCCAGGGAACTCGGCGCCTATGGAATCCGGGTCAATGCAGTGGCGCCTACGGTGACCATGACGGAGCTTGCCGCCAAGGCCTGGTCCGAGCCTTCCAAACGTAACCCGATGATCGTTCGCCACCCGATGGCGCGTTTTGCAGAGGTCGACGATGTCGCGCGCTCGATCGCACTGCTTATTTCAGAGGACGCCCCGATGATCACCGGCGCAGTCCTGCCAGTCGACGGCGGCTTCCTTGCTGTCTGAAAATCAAAAGGCGAGACAAGACAATGACTAAACCACTCGAAGGAAAGATCGCTGCGGTAACCGGCGCAGCTTCCGGTATCGGCCTGGCGACGACCCGTGCCCTGATCGATGCCGGCGCCAAGGTCGTGATGGTCGACTACAACAGACAGGCGCTGGAAACCTACGCTGCCGAGTTCGGCGACGCCGTCGCCATGCAGGTCACCGATCTTCTGGACGCTGAAAGTTGTGCGGCCATGGTGCCGGAAATCCTGGCAAAGGTCGATCACCTCGACATCCTGCACTGCAATGCAGGATCCTACATTGGCGGGGATCTTATCGATACCGATACCGCGGCAATCGATCGGATGCTGAATCTCAACGTGAACGCCGTCATGAAGAACGTCCGCGACATCGCTCCGCATATGATCGAGCGGGGGACCGGGGACATTTTGGTCACCTGCTCCGTAGCCGGCCATGCGCCGATCCAGTGGGAGCCGGTCTATTCCAGCTCCAAATGGGCGATTACCAGTTTCGTCCAGATCATGCGCCGGCAGTTGAAAAACCACGGCATCAGGGTCAGCCAGGTGTCGCCCGGCCCGGTTATTTCCGCTCTGCTTGCCGATTGGCCCGCGGAAAATCTTGAGAAAGCAAAAGCCAATGGGAGTTTGATCGAGCCCTCAGAGGTCTCCGATGCCATCATCTTCATGCTGACCCGCCCGCGCAACGTCACGATCCGGGACATGATTGTCCTGCCGACAAATTTCGACGTGTAGGGAAGGAATACCAAGTCGTTGCCGGCGTGCCGCAGGACCGTCGCATCGAGTTCCGGATCGGTATCCATCTGGGCCAACCCGCGGCGGCAGCATCGCCGAAGCTGTCGATCGCCGTGCTGCCCTTCGTCAATATGAGCGGCGATGCCGAACAGGACTATTTCGCCGACGGCATCTCGGAAGACATCGGCGCTGTCGAAGCTGTCGCAGCTCTTCGTCATCGCCCGCAATTCGTCGTTCACTTTCAAGGGCAAGAACGTCCATGTTCAGGAGGTCGGCACCAAGCTCGGCGGCGGCATGTGCTTGAGGGCAGCGTGCGCAAATCGGGGAACAGGCTCCGCATCACCGCGCAGCTCATCGACGCGACCACCGGCGGCCATCTCTGGGCGGAGCGGTTCGATCGCGACCTGACCGACATATTCGCGGTTCAGGACGATGTCACCCAGCAGATCGTCGACGCGCTGCGGTCAACTGACAGAGGGCTCACGCAGATCTCGCGACGGCCTATTACGTCACCGACAATATCGTCATCATGCGCAAGAGCGAAATCGTCGGGCGCGGCTAGGCGCGGACGGTGCTGGATAGTCCGCAGCGTCCGTATTCGCGGGCGCTGAGGATGCGGTGCTGGCGGCGGATTTCGGCGTGGCGGTGTAGGGCGCCGTGGAACATGCAGCGTAGCGCCGCCGCCCCCAGTCCTTTGAGACTGGAGGCGTTCGTTGTAATTCCTCAGGAGGCGGATGCGATCTTCACGTTCCCGCCATGTCCGCCTCCCCCAAAGACCCGGCGTTCGCCGAAAGAGGAGCGGATCTGCCCGTGGGGGCCCGGCAGGCCGATTTCGGGAAAGAGCAACTCGGAAACCCGGTAGGCTTCTTCCAGATGCGGATAGCCGGAGGCGATGACGGTATCGATCCCGAGCTCCTGATATTCACGGAGACGTTCCGCGATCGTCTTCGGAGATCCGACCAGCGCGGTTCCCGCGCCCGTGCGGACGAGACCAATCCCCGCCCAGAGATTGGGAGAGACTTCGAGCTTGTCGCGGCGCCCCTGATGCAGGGCGACCATGCGCGCCTGGCCGACCGAATCCGAGCTCTTGGCGAACACCTCCTGCGCTGCGGCAATCGTTTCGTCGGAAAGCTTGGAAATCAGCCGGTCAGCCGCGGCCCAGGCCTCTTCATCGGTCTCGCGAACGATGAAGTGGAGACGGATGCCGAAGGTGACGTACTTGCCCTGCGCCGCGGCGGCCTTGCGGACCTTGGCAATCTTCTCTGCCACTTGCGCCGGCGGTTCGCCCCAGGTCAGGTACTTGTCGGTGATGCCGCCGGAAAAGGCGATCGCAGCGTCGGACGATCCGCCGAAATAGAGCGGAGGGCGTGGTTCCTGTACGGGCGGCAGGCCAAGTCTCGCATCGATGGCCTTGATATACTTGCCGTCGAGATTGGCCTTACCGGTCTCGACCAGCGAGTTGAACACCTGGAAGAACTCGCCGGCATGATCGTAGCGTTCGTCATGCGGCAGGAAAATGCCGTCACCGGCGAGCTCCTGGGCACTGCCGCCGACCACGATATTAATCAGCAGCCGGCCGTTGGAAACGCGGTCGAGCGTCGCGGCGAGGCGGGCATAATAGGCCGGCGATGCCGTGCCCGGCCGAATGGCCACCAGGAATTTCAGCCGCTCGGTATGGGCGGCCAGATCCGCAGCCAGAATGAAGGATTCCTCGCACGCCGCCCCCGTTGGGATAAGCACGCCGGAATATCCCAGCCGGTCGGCAGCCTTCGCGATCTCGCGGAAATAGCCGGGATCGGCCGGGCGGCTGAGATCGTCCGACCCCAGATACGCACCATCACCAGAGGAAGGGATGAACCAGAGAAAGTCGAGAGGCTTGTCGATTGCCATTATTCCATTCCTGTCGAAACGCGGGAGCCGTCGCAGATAGCCGCGAGATTGTGAGTTCCGAAATCAGAGGGCGCCATGCCGCGGGGGCAGGATGCCGTTCAGATAGAAGTTTCCGATATGGTGGTATTTCCAGCGCACCGGATCATGCAGCGAATGCGTCCGGGCATTGCGCCAGAAGCGGTCGAGCCCATAGCTTTCGAGCGTCGAACGCGCGCCACCGAACTCGATAAGCTTGGTGGCGGCAAGCTGGGCCACTTCCGTCCCGAGCGCCTTAACCTCCGCGACAGCGATGGATGCCTCGGCTACGTTCGACGCCGTCGGTTCTGTGGTGGCGCGGTCGACGATCCGGCCGGCCCTTGCGAGCAGCGCATCGGCCGCATGCACTCTGATCGCCACATCGCCGACGCCGTGTATGGTGTGCGGATCCTCATAACCGTGCTCGATCGTCAGTTCAAAAAATGGCCGCGCATGGGCACGAACATAGGAAATCGTTTCCGCGAGCGCCCCGCGCGCGATGCCGACCTGCATGGCGGCATGGATGATCTGCGCGAAAGGACCCATCGGCGTCGGCTCTTCGAAGCTTCCATCATGGTCGACGATCTGGAACGGCGTCACCTCGACGTCATCGAAGGTCACGGTCCCGCTGCCCGTCGAACGCTGGCCGAAGGACGACCAGTCGTCGACGAAGTCGAGCCCCGGCGTCGCCCGGTCGATGAAGACCAAATGGACACGGCCGTTCGGTCCCTTCGCCACGGCGACGACGATATGGGCGAAGAGTGAGCCGGTCGCATAAAACTTCTGACCGTTCAGATAGAGCTTCCCGTCGCGCTCGGCGAAATGCGTCTTGAAGTCGACCGGGGTCTTCGTGCCGATCTCCGTGAAGGCGTTGCCAAGACGGTCACCTTCCAGCACGCGCCGGAAATAGTGCTGCTTCTGCTCCTCGCCGCCGGCCAGTCGCAGCGCCTCCACCATGTAGAAATGGTTTTGCGGGATCTGCCCGATCGATGAATCCGCAGCCGAGATGATGGCTGTGACCTCGGCCAGCGTCACCGCCGAGACGCCGGCGCCGCCATATTCTTTCGGGATGCTGATCGCCCAGAGACCGCTCTGCGAGAAGCGGTCGATCTCGGCGAGCGGAAGGCGTCGTTCGCGGTCCCGCTGGGCGGCACCGACCGCGAATTCCAGCGCAAGGTCCTTGGCGATCCGGATGGCCTCGGCATCATCCCGGACGACATGGGCCAAGCTCCGACGCGCGGCAATGTGCGGCGCAGGACGGCCGGCGGTGAGCGCGGCCTCCCGGTGCAGCTTGCGATCATTCGTGCTCATCTGGGCTCAGTTCCAGGCGTGACGCGGCGGATGGACGCCGTTCAGATAATAATTGCCGACATGGTAGTACTTCCAGCGCACGGGATCATGCAGCGTATGGACGCGTGCATTGCGCCAGTGGCGATCGAGCCCGTGCTCGGCGAGGGTCGAGCGCGTTCCTGCAAGTTCGAACAGCTTGTTCGTCGACAGGATCGCAATCTCCGTCGTCAGAACCTTGGATTCGCCTGTCTTGATCGTCGCTTCCGAGACCGCCTCCAGCGTCGGATTGGCGCGCGCGACGTCGATGGCGTGACCGGCGATCTCGAGCAACGCTTCGGCCGCATGCAGCTTGATCTTCAGGTCGCCGATCTGGGCGATGGTGAAGAGGTCTTCGCCGGCCGTCGCCTTGCCGCTGTCGATCCAGGGGCGGCTATATCTACTGACGAACTCGATCGTATCGTCGATCGTGCCCCGGGCGATGCCGACATCGATCGCCGACTGGATGATCTGCGAGACGGGGCCGCCGACCGTCGGATGGTCGAAAGAGGTGACCTTCAGCGCCCGCGCCTTCGGCACGCGCACGTTTTCGATCTTGACCGAACCCGACGCGGTGGTGCGCTGGCCGAAGCTCGACCAGTTGTTGGTGACGGTGAGACCCGGGGCATCGCGGTCGGCAAAGACGAGATAGCCCTGGCCGGTCTCATCGACACCGACGATCGGCACGATATGGGCAAGGAGCGCGCCAGTCGTATAAAATTTCTCTCCGTCGACGACCACGTCGTCGCCGTCATGAACGACCTTGGTCTCGAAATCGGCGACGGTCTTGCTCTTCAGTTCGGAAAAAGCGTTGCCGTATCGGATCCCTTCGAGCGCCCAGCCGGAGAACAGTTTCTTCTGCTCTTCCGTGCCGTCGAGATCGACGGTCGCGACGATCGCCAGATGGTTCTGGGTGATCTGCGCGATGGCCGGATCGGCTGCAGCGATGATGGCGATCACCTTGGCGAGCGTGGCATAGGAGACTTCCGGACCACCATAGGCTTTCGGCACGTTGATGCTCCAGAGACCGCTCTGCGAATAGGCGTCGAGCTCGGCGACCGGCAGCAGCCCCTCACGGTCACGCAGGGCCGCCCCGACCTTGAAGCTCGCGGCCAGCGTCTCGGCGATCTGGATCGCCTCCTCGTCGCTCCCGATCACATGCGCCGGCGTAACCGGGCGCGGACGGGGCGTGAAGGGATCGGTGGAATTGACGCGCGGGTGGACGCTGTAATCGATCGTGGTGTCGGTGATGCTTCCCATGGGAAAACCTCGTCGGGTTGAACTGGAATTTTCAGCTGGCATTGGCCAGCGTAATTGCCTGGTTGCGTTTGAAAGCTTCGATGTCGCGGTAACGGTCGGCCGGATGCGCCTTGGGCAGATAAGGCCCTTCGCCGAACAGCTTCTCCCGCAGCGTGCCGGCGCGATAACCGGTCGGATAGACGCCGCGCTTCTGCAGTTCCGGCACCAGATAGCCGACGATATCCTCGAAACTCTCGGGTGTTACGGCATAGGCAAGGTTGAAGCCGTCAACGTCGGTCTCCTCGACCCAGGCCTGGAGCTCGTCGGCGACGGTGGAGGGCGATCCCACGACCACCGGCCCCATGCCGCCGACACCGCCCCATTCGGCCAGCTCCCTGATCGTCCAGCGCTTGTTCGGATCGCCTTCCGAAAGGCTCTCGATCGCCGAATGGATAGCGTTGGTCTCGACCTTGCGCACGAGATCATCCGGTGCGTAGCGGGAAAAGTCGACGCCGGTCCAGCCGGACATGAAGACCAGCGAGCCGTCATAGGAAACGTAATCGAGATAGTCGCGGAATTTGGCGCGCGCCTTCTCGTCGGTCTCGTCCACGATGACCGTCATCAGATTGTAGATGCGGAACTTCGACGCATCGCGCCCGACGGCCGCCGCCCGCAGCCGGACATCGAGCACATAGTTCTTCAGGATCGTTCTGGTCTGCGCCGCGACGAAGACGCATTCCGCATGCTCCGCCGCGAATTGCTTGCCCGGCCCGGAAGCGCCGGCCTGGTAGAGCACCGGGGTGCGCTGCGGCGACGGCTCGGTCAGGGCGTAGCCCGGCACTTCGAAGAAGCGGCCCTTGTGGCCGATCTCGTGCACTTTCGAGGGATCGGTGAAGATGCGTTTCTCGCGGTCGCGTAGCACGGCACCGTCTTCCCAGGATCCCTCAAGGAGCTTGTAGATGACCTCCAGATATTCGCTCGCCACTTCGTAGCGGTTGTCATGCGCACGCAATCCGCCTTGCCCGATGTTCTTGGCGCCGCTCTCCAGATAGGAGGTCACGATATTCCAGCCGACGCGCCCCTTTGTCAGGTGGTCGGCGGTGGCAAGACGCCGTGCGAAGGGATAGGGGTGCTCAAACGAGATCGAGGCGGTGATGCCGATGCCGAGGTGTTCGGTGGCGAGCGCAATCGGGGCCGCGAGCTGGATCGGATCATTGACCGGAATCTGCGCCGCCTGGTGGATGGCGTGGTAATTGTTGCCCTTGTAAACATCGTAGTAGCCGATCACGTCGGCGACGAAGATGCCGTCGAAGACCCCGCTTTCGAGCGTCCTGGCAAGATCTTGCCAGTAGTCCAGATCCTTGTATTTCCAGGATTTGTCGCGGGGATGCGCCCAAAGGCCGGGCGACTGGTGGCCAACGCAGTTCATGTCGAAGGCGTTGAAATGTATCTGCTTGGTCATTCCTCGGTCCCATCCGGATTTCAGGCGTGGTTCCTGAAGCATCCCGATACGGCATCCATTTGACAGTTATTATATGTTTTTTATGGACTATTTCGTGGAAATTTTTTCTGACTTTGTTGATGGGCGGCTCTGGGCCTCGGTTATCACGCCTGACCGGCCTTATCCGACCGCGTCCGATCATGCCTTTCCGCTCGACCCGATTTCTTAAGTGAGACGTCGACGAACTTGGAAATAAATTCTATAAATTTTGTGTACTTTAAATTCCTGTTGGTTAACGGCAGGAGTTATCTGTCGAATGATCTCAACACGGCCGGCGCAGCTGCCACACGGAATATTGCTCCGTGGTCATTCCTGCGGCCGGCGCCGTCGCAACCGAGGATCAATTCATGTCCAACCCCATCATCGACCAAGCCTATCGCCGCCGCACGGTCTTGAAGACCATGCTGGCATCAGGAGCGCTCCCTCTTCTCTCATCGGGCGTCTTCTCCTCCGCCCTGGCCGCGGACAATCGGTTCGCCGGCCGCACCCTCAATCTCCTGATCATTCAGCCGCATGTCGTCACGGGCAAGAAGATCGCCGAGGATTTCGAAAAGCTGACGGGTGCGAAGGTCAACGTGACCGCCGTTCCCTACGACCAGGTCAGTGTCAAGGCGACCCTCGACTTTCAGTCCGGGGCCGGAGAATTCGACGTCATCGACTATTTCTATACCTACAAGGGCCAGCTCGCCGAGGACGGCGTGATCGAGGACGTGACCGACCTGATCGAGAAAGACAAGGCGGAAATCCAGCCTGACGACTTCATCCAGACGATCTATGACCAGTACACGCTGCATGACGGCCGTCGCTATGGCCTGCCTTATGATGGCGACAGCCACCTTCTGTTCTACAACAAGGAACTGTTCGATCGTTACGGTCTCAAGCCGCCAACGACCTGGGACGAATACACCGAAAACGCCAAGGTCATCACCGAGGCGGAATCCAGGAACGGGATCTACGGTGCTGCGGTCCTCGGCGCGAAGATCCCTGTCATCATCCTGTCGACCTATGCCAACCGCCTCACCGGTTTCGGCGGCAACTTCCTGAAGGCAGACGGCACCTCGGCCCTCGACAGCACCGAAGCCGTGGAAGCGCTGAAGTCGCTGCTCGCATCCGCACCGCATTCATTGCCGACGCCGCTCGAGACGCGCTTCGAGGAAGGTCTGCCCGCCTTCCTCAGCGGCAGGGCCGCCCAGATCGACTTCTGGACCGACCTCGGCGGTTATGCCCAGGATCCCAAGGGCTCGAAGATCGTGGACAAGTGGGGCGTCACCCGTATTCCCGTCGGCGGAGCCAACAAGACGCCGCGTCTTGCCTTCAACGCCGGCTTCGGCTTCGCAATCACCAGCGGCTCGAAGAACAAGGACGTCGCCTGGGAACTGATCAAGCTCGCGACCAGCAGGGACTACCACGAACAGCTGCTCACGCTGACCGGCTCCGGCATCGATCCCGACCGTCACTCCGGCCTCAACTCGGAGAAGTTCAAGGCCTTTCAGCCGCTCGTCCAGCCGCTGCTGGCAGACGGTGCACTGGAAAACAGCCTCGCCTGGCCGACCGCCGTCTATGCCCCAAAGCTGGAAAACGCGCTGACCGATGAACTCGCGCTGGCCCTTGCCGGGACCAAGAGTGCCGAACAGGCGATCGCCGATGCCCATAAGGCCTGGACGAACATCATTGAAGCCAATGGCTGATTATTGAGCCCCGGCCCACTTGGCCGACGTGGACTATGGGACCCGAAGGCGTGCCTCGCGGCAGAGCGGGGCACGCCTTTCGAGAGAAGAACAATGAAGACCACAGGCGCGATGACATGACTGCGATCGATTTTCCCCTCGCTCGACGACGGGCCGCCTCAGCGACGGCCGATCACGGCATTTCGGCACACCGGCTCGTCCGCTGGCTGTGGATCTCTCCGATCCTGCTCGGGCTCGCCGCGACCCTGGTCTACCCCACACTCTTCCTGGTGGCCCTTGCGCTCAGCAAGAGCACGCTCGGCAAACCCTTCCGCAGCTTTGTCGGATTGCAGCATGTGCGGGAGGTCCTCCAGGATCCGCTGTTTGTGACCTCTGTGACTAAGAGCATCGCCTATGCTTTCGTCACGGCGAGCATCCAACTGGTTGTCGGCTTCCTGATCGCCTTGCTCTTCACCCGGCTCCTGAAGGCCGGACGGTTCCTGGTAAGCCTGATCCTGCTGCCGCTGATGACGCCGCCGGTGATGGTCGGAGTCGCATGGAAGTTGATCCTCGCGCCGGCCGGAGGGCTCCTGAACGGTCTCCTCCTGAACTTTGGCATTGTCGACGCACCCGTGAGCTTCCTCGGCGATCCGGTCTTTGCCTGGTTCGCCATCGCGGTCGCCGATGTCTGGCAATGGACGCCCTTCGTCGTCATCCTCAGCTTCGCCGCCCTTTCGACCATTCCCGAAGGCGTCCACGAGGCTTCGATCATCGATGGAGCGTCACCTCTGCAACGCTTCTGGCACATCACGCTTCCGCTCGTGGCGGCGCCGCTCTCCTCGATCTATCTCCTGAAGCTCATCCTCTCCTTCAAGGTCTTCGACCTCGTCTATGTCCTGACGTTCGGCGGTCCGGGCTTTGCCACCACGACGACCGGCTTCTCCATCTATCGCCGCGCATTGGAACAGTTCGATGTCGCCCGCGCCGCTGCCGAGACCCTGATCTACAGTCTGGTGATTGGCGCAGTGCTCTGGCCGGTCATCCGCATCCACCAGCATCTCGAGAGGAAAGACGCATGAAGATCAGGCGTTCCGATATCCCGCTCATTGCCGCGATCGCACCGATCTTCGTCTTCTTCACCCTGCCGATCGCCTATCTCGTGTCGGTGTCCTTCAAGACCAAGGACGACGTGCTGAGCGGCCGTTTCCTGCCGACGAGCCCGACGCTCGACAATTGGCCGGCCGCTTTCGAGGCCGCCCATCTCTCAGGGTTCATCGCCAACTCCGTTGCCGTCTCGCTGCTCGCCAGTGCCATGACTTTGCTGCTTACCCTGCCGGCCGCCTACGCCGTGCTGCGGCTCGGCATCGGCGGCAAGTGGCTGGGTGATCTCACTCTGTCGAGCTACATGGCGCCGCCGATCGTGGCTCTCATTCCGCTGTTCTATCTTCTCAAGGCAACCGGGCTCCTCAACACCCATGCCGGCCTGGTGACGCTCTACGGCTTTGCCAATATCCCCGTCGCCTTCTGGCTTCTCACGCCGTTTATCCGGCGCATGCCGCTGGAGATCGAACAGGCGGCGGCACTCGACGGAGCCGGCCCTCTTCGGATCCTCGTCCATATCGTCGTACCGATCATTGTACCGGGCATCGTGGCGACGCTGATCATCGTCTCGGTCCTCGCCTATAACGAGTTCCTGTTTGCCTCCGCCTTCACCTTTTCCGATGAGACGCGCACGCTTCCTGTCGGCATCTCGCTTTTCCAGGGGGATCGGCTGGTCAATTTCGGCCAAATGGCAGCCGCCTCGCTCGCCGGCATCGCACCGGTCTATCTGGTGGCGCTCTTCCTGCAGCGCTATCTCGTGGCAGGGCTGGCCCATGGCGGCCTCAAATGATCACCGCAGACGGCTCGAAACGCTTGCGTTTCCCGCGCGAACAGGATACATACTGAACCAGATGGTTCAGTATGTAAGTCCTCCCCTCGATCTCTCGTTTGCGGCGCTGTCCGATGCGACCCGCCGCGGGATCATCGATCAGCTTGGGCGGGGGGACGCGTCGATCACCAGTCTCGCGGACACGTTCCAGATGACGCTGACCGGCATGAAGAAGCACGTCCAGGTTCTCGAGCGGGCGGGGCTCGTCGTCACGCAGAAGGTCGGGCGGGTGAGAACCTGCAAGCTCGGGAAACGCGGCCTCAAGGCGGAGGCCGAGTGGATCGAGGCGCATCGCAAGCTCTTCGAGGCCCGCTTCGAAGCATTGGACGAAATCATCAGCGAGATGCAACAGGAGGGAAGCCATGACTGAGCAGGTTAACGGTGCAGGTGGCGCGCAGTACCGCACATCGGTCGAGCGCAGAGGGGATCGCGAACTCCTGGTAACCAGGACATTCGATGCGCCGCCGGGCACGGTTTACAGGGCGTGGAGCCAGCCCGAGCTGTTCCAGCGCTGGTGGGTGCCGAAATCGGTGCCCGGCATTTCGCTCGTATCGTGCGAGATGGACGTCCGCACCGGCGGCAAATATCGGCTGGAATTCGGCGCCGGCGGTTCGGACACCATGGCCTTCTATGGCAAGTATCTCGAGGTGGTGCCGAACCAGCGCATCGTCTGGACCAACGACGAAGGTGAAGAGGGCGCGATCACGACGGTGACCTTCGAGGACCAGAGCGGGAGGACACTCCTGACCTTCCACGAAGTCTATCCGTCCAAGGAGGCGCTTGAGGAAGCGCTGCAGGGCTCGGCGGTCGCATTGCCGGAGCAATTGGAGCAGCTCGACGAATTGCTTGCCAGCATAGGCAAGTAGCGCCGGTCGGGAATCCGCCTCGGGGAGCCAAAAGGCCCCATGGGCTATGTAGCCGTAAATTACTTGACTGCGATTATCAGGGATTATACGCGCTTCGGCCAGTTTCTGCCATTCGAAGCGCGAGCATGACCCCCGCCGACCTGTTTCCTGAAATCGCTCGCGCCGATCAGCGCCCGGCCCTTATCTTCGCCGACGGACGGACGCTCTCCTACGGCGACGTCAATGCCCGGACGCTGCGTTTTGCCGAGCGGCTGGGACGCGGGGATAAGCGGCTTGTGGCGATTTCGGCTGACGTTTCGGAACATGTGATCGTCGCCTATCTCGGCGCGCTGCGCGCCGGCCATGCAGTGGCGATGCTGCCGCCCTGCGATGACAGGCTGTGGCAAGAGTTTCTGGCTGCCTTTCGGCCTGATTTCACCTACCGCCCCGCCGGCGGCCGCTGGCGGCTCGTCCGGGAAAGCCGGCCCGGGCAACGCGACGCGCCGCTGCATCCGGATCTCGCATTGCTGCTGATGACCTCAGGCAGTTCCGGGCTCGCGAAAGCCGTGCGTCTTTCCTATGCCAATCTTGACGCCAATGCGCGCGCGATTGCCGGTTATCTCGAACTCTCCCCTGCCGACAGAACCGCGCTCGTCCTGCCGCTTCACTATTCCTACGGCCTCTCCGTCCTCCATTCCCACCTCGTTGCCGGCGGCAGCATCTTCATTCCAGGCGTCTCCGTGGTGAGCGAGGATTTTGCAAGACTGCTCGACGAAAGCGGCTGCACCAATCTTTCGGGCGTGCCCTATTCCTATGAGCTGATGGAAAGGACGCGCTTCCGAAGCCACGAGCTGAAGGCGCTGCGCTTCATGACAGTGGCCGGCGGGCGGCTGGCGCCCGAACTTATCCGCCTCTACCGCGACCATATGCGCGCAAACGGCGGCCGCTTCTTCGTCATGTACGGCCAGACCGAGGCGGCCGCCCGCATCGCCTTCGTGCCGCCGGAAAGCCTGGCCGACAATGAGGAGCGGATCGGCATCGCCATTCCCGGCGGCAGCCTCAGCCTCGTCGGCGATGACGGGCATCCGCTCGACCGACCTGACGTTGCCGGAGAGCTCGTCTATGCCGGCCCGAACGTGATGATGGGCTACGGCGCCGAGCGCGCCGATCTTCAGCGCGGCGCCGAGGTCGCGGCATTGAAGACCGGCGATATCGCCATGCGCGACGAGGACGGTTTCTTCCGGATTGTTGGCCGCAAGAGCCGTTTCGCCAAGGTCGCCGGGCTCCGGATCGGCTTCGACATCATGGAACAGGTTCTGGCCGAGGAGGGAATCGCGACTGCCGTTGTCGGTGACGATCACGGTCTGCAGGCCTATGTGACAGATGCCGCTTCCGCCGATCGGGCGCTCGGAATGCTCGTCGAGGCGAGCCATCTTCCGGCGAGCCTGGTCGCCGTCAGTGTGCGACGAGAGCTCCCGAGGCTTGCCTCCGGCAAGATCGACTATGCCGGCCTCCACGAGGAGATGCTGGCGACGCGCGAGACCAGCTGATGCCGCAGACAGCGGCCGTGCTGCCGGTTCCCCTCTTTCATCTGCTGGCAATATCAGGTGGCCTGGCGCTCGGCGTCGTCGCCAACAAAATCGCGGCCGACCTTCGCAATCTGCTTGGCGGGATAGCAATGGCCCGCGGAACAGGCGGACGTACTGTCATGGCGGAGACTGCCTGAACCGCAAGCGAATAGCAGAATATATTAGCATCACCGCACGAAAAGCTTGCATGCAGGCATTAAATCGGATGTCCTGAACACGGCTTCAGTGGTGTTGGGCGCCCCGCTATGAAAACCCTCGACGCACGAATTCGGTTTACAGGTGAGCGGCGACAGGTCACGGCCCTATTCTATGACATTGTCGGTTCGACGGAGCTTTTGCTGCGCAGCGAACCGGAGAAATTCTTCCGATCGGTTTCGGCGTTACATCAGAGCGCCGAAACGATCATCCGGAAACACGGCGGATTTCTTCATCAGCGGCTCGGCGATGGCGGATGCTGCTTCTTCGGCTATCCCGAGCAATCCGAAGATGCCGCCGAAAGCGCGGTGCGGGCCTCGCTGGAGCTGCTGCGCATCGCGGCGGCCGGGGCCAAGGGCAAGGCGCGCACGCCCTTCCGGCTGAGGATCGGCGTTGCCACCGGCCTTGTCGTCTTCTCGACAGAAGGTGACGAGATCGTCGGCGCGGCGCCGGTTCTGGCGGCGCGCCTGCAAGCCGAGGCCGAGCCCAATTCAGTGCTTGTCGCCGATTCCACCGTTCAGCTGACACGGCACAAATTTGATTACGCCCTGTTGCGGGAGGCGAGGCTGAAAGGCTTTGTCGAGCCGATCGGGCTCTGGCGCCCGCAGGAGCGTGATCCTGCGGCCGGGGAACCGGCGCCATCTGCGGAGCCGGACCGGCCTATTCGCGGCAGGGAAAGAGAGCTTGCCGCTCTTGCGAGCGCCTGGAATTCGGCGCTCGAGAGCAAGGGCAGCCTGATCGCCGTGGTCGGCGAGGCGGGTATCGGCAAATCCCGGCTGGTCGGCGAATTCGCTCGAAATCTGCAGGCAACCCAGCATGAGGCCGTGGTCTTTCAGTGCGGCAGGCGGCTGGAGAGCCAGCCGCTGCATCCGTTCGTTTCGTTTCTCGAGCGGCTCGTCGGCGACGCTTCGGTTCTGAAGGATGGCAACATCAGCGCCTTCATGCGGGCGCTTCAGGCATCCGGCCGAGAGGTGGACGCAGCCGCGGTCGAGACGATCCTCGCATTCACCGCCGACCAATCTGCGGCGCCGTCGCGCAATATTCGTGTCTCCGATCTGGCCGGGCGCGCCTTCCGGCGCAAGGTCATCGAAGCGGCCGCCGGCGTGCTGACATGCAAAGCGCCCGACGTTCCGACGCTGCTCATTTTCGAGGATGTGCACTGGGCCGACGACATGACGCTGGAGCTGATCGACCGGCTGGGGGCGCTGGCGGTCGGGCTGCCGCTGCTCATCGTGCAGACATCGCGGATCAGACGATCCCTCGCGCTCGCAACCGAGATCGAGCTGTCGGGCCTGACCGCTGCTGCTGTTCGCGATCTCGTCGCCTCGATCTGGCGCGAGCATCCCCCGCCCGGCCTGTCGGATTTCGTTCTCGATCAATGCGATGGCATGCCGCTTTACGCCGAAGAGCTGACCAATTTCCTGCGTGAACGGCAGCCGCTCGGCAAGTCGCTGTCCGAGTGGAAAGGGCTGCTGCGGGAAGGCGGCGTCTCCTCGCTCAATGATCTGCTGTCCGCCCGACTGGCAGCGACCGGTTCGGCGCGGCGGGCGGCGCAATTTGCCAGCGTCATCGGCCGCGAATTCAGCATTTCGCTGCTAACCTACCTTCTCGAGGGCGTGAGCCGCCAGAAGGTCGAGACCGACATCGAGCGGCTTCTCGCTCAGGGCATCATCGAGCCCTCTTCCGTCACGCATGGCTCCTTTCAATTCCGGCACGTGCTGGCGCAGGAGGCGGCCTATGGCAGCCTATTGAGGAGCGACCGGCGTCGCATCCACAGGCGGATCGCCGATCGCCTGATCGGCGAGGCGAAGCCGAGCCTGCCGTCAGCGATCGCCGCCTGGCAATGTGCCGAGGCGGGCCTGCATGATGCAGCCGCCCGATTTGCCCTGGCGGCGGCGGAAGCCTGCGTGCTTCGCTCCGCCATGCGCGAGGCAAATGTCTCGCTGGAGCTCTGCGGGCGGGAGATCGACAGCCTGTCGCGGCGCCATCCCGACCGCACCGAGCTCGCCTTGAGCCTGTTCGAACTGCGAGGCGTCGTGGCGGCAGCCCTCGAGGGCGAGGGTTCGCAGAGCGCCCGCCGGGTCTATTCCCGCGCCATGCAGCTCCTGAAGAAACAGCCGCCGGCCGTTCGGATGAAACACTTCCCGGTCTATTGGGGATGGTGGTTCACGGCGCCGAATATTCTGACGCAGCAGTCGCGCGCGCGGGTTGTCGTCGGCGACATGCAGGCGGTCGAGGATCGGGAGACGAGGCTGCAGTCCTATCATTGCGGCTGGGCGACGAGCTTCCATGCCGGCGAGCACGCCTTCTGTCTCGATTGTGTCGCCAAGGGCCTCGATCTTTACGAGGCCGACAGCGCGGTGCGCAATCGCGCCTTCTTCGGCGGACATGACGCAAAGGTCTGCGGGCTGGGCGAGAGCGCCCTCTCCTACCTGCTGCTCAACGAAACCGGCGCCAGCGAGGATGCGATCCGAGAATGCCTGGAATGGGGGACGGCGACCGATCACGCCGGGAGCATGGTGCATGCGCTCTACTACGCCATGGTGCTTGCCCGCTGCCAGAGCCGATATGCCGAGGTCCACGCGCTGGGCGAACGGATGCTGTCGCTCGCCGAGCGGCACGGGCTGGCGGCAAGCCAGGCGCGAGCCAATATGTATTGCGGCTGGGCTGAGCTGATGAGCTCACACGCGGGACGCGGCGAGGCGCGCTTCGAGGCCGGTCTGCTGCTGCAGCAGCAATTGGGCACCGACGATAATTTTTCCATGCACAGCGACATGCATGCGCAGGTGCTGCAGCGGCTCGGCAAGCCTGCCGAAGCGCTGGCAATCGTCCAGAATGCCATCAATGTCGGGCGCAGCAGCGGCCAGTGGTTCTGGCTCGGCGAACTCTATCGCCTCAGCGCCAAACTGAAGGGCGATCTCAACGGTGCGCCGTCATCAATCAGAAGAGACCTCACGCGCGCGATCCAGATTGCCGAGGGACAAAAGGCCGCCTGGCTGGCCGAAAGGGCAAAGAGCAGCCTGGATGGACTGCTTGGCTCGAGATAGAGGGATGCGATGGACATAGGGATGCTCGATAACATCGCCGATATCCTCGCTGATACCGAGCCCCCCTCGCCTCCCGATCCCGGGCAGACGGTGCAGCATATCCTCGCGCGCAAAGCGGAATACGGCATCACCCGGCTTGGTTCGATCACCGGGCTCGACCGGATCGGCGTCCCGGTCGTCCAGGTCGTGCGGCCGCGCTCACGCTCCGTCACCGTCAGCCAGGGCAAGGGGCTGACCTTTCCCCTGGCGGCGATCTCGGGCCTGATGGAGTCGCTGGAAGGCTGGGCCTCGGAGCGGATTGAGCCGGAGCGTACCTTCATGGCAAGCCTGCGCGACATGAACTCCCGGGGAGACTGGTCGCATCTCGGCATCGGCCGCGACGAGGAGATTCTCTCCTGGATTGACGGGCTCGATCTCCTTTCGGGGGGGCAAATGGCGGTTCCGCTTGCCCTCGTCGATACCGCCTATCTCGTCCCGTCGCCGCATCCCCATTGGATCGCCCGCGACACGACGGGCCTCGCCGCCGGCACGAGCCTGCAAGGCGCCGTCCTGCATGCCTGCCTGGAAATTCTGGAACGGCAGGCGCGCTGCACGGCGATGAAGACGCCGCATTTCTTCGACCGCTTCCAGATCGATAGCCGGTCGGTGCAATCGGGAAGCGCCGGCTACATCATGCAGCGGCTCGCCCAAACAGGTTTTGTCGTCGGAATCTGGCAGATCCCGGCGCCGCACGCGTTGCCGGTCTATTGGTGTCACGTCATGGAAGATGCGAGCCAAGCCCCCTTTGCGCCTTTGCCGGCGGAAGGCTTCGGCTGCGATTTCAGCCATGATACGGCGCTGACAAGCGCATTGCTGGAAGCCTGCCAGTCCCGCCTCGGCGTCATCTCTGCGGCGCGCGACGATATCAGGACGGAGCTTTACGGCCATGCCGACGTGAGCGAACTGGCCGCGTGGCGCGAACAACTCGCAAAAGGCGGCCGCTCCTATGCCCCCGGTTCCGACGCCGGCGACCGGTCCCTACGGCCGGTCATCGAGGCGCTGAAGCTGGCGGGCGCGCATGCGGCCGCTCTTGTCGTTCTTCATTCCGATGATCGCGTCCCACTTCACGTCGTACGCGTCGTTGCGCCGCCGCTGGAAACCAATCCGGAGGCCGATCTTGCGCGATGACATCGTGGTTTTTCTCGGCCCGACCCTCTCCGAGACGCAAGCCCGGACCTATCTGGATGCGGTCTATCGTCCTCCCGTCGGCTGCGCGGATGTCGTGCGGGCCGTGGCCGAATATACGCCCGCGGCGATCGTGCTGATCGACGGCGTCTTCGGAGAGCTTCCGGCGGTCCGCCACCAGGAAATCCTCTGGGCGATGACCCGCGGCGTGCGCATCTACGGCGCCGCCAGCATCGGCGCGCTGCGGGCGGCCGAACTCGCGCCTGAGGGCATGATCGGCCATGGACTGATCTACCGCTGGTACGGGAGGCACCCGCTCGCCGACGATGCCGACGTGACGGTGCCGATGGCGCCCGCCGCACTCGGATCACGCGCATTGGGCGACGCCCTCATCGACATCAGGCTGACGCTCAAAGGAGCCGAACGCGCCGGCGTCATCGACAGACGCCTGCGATGCGATCTCGAAACGCTGGCGCGCGCGCTTCACTTCAGCGAACGATCATTCGCCAGGCTTCTGACGGCGGCCGAAAACAACCATGCCCCGGCCGGCGCGCTTCAAGCACTAAAGGCTTGGCTGAAAATTGGGGCTGCAAACCAGAAAAGGACCGATGCGGTAAATCTGCTCACATATCTGGCCAAGCAAAATATCAGCAGTCCGAATAAACCCATTCATCGCGAGTTTGAACTTACGGAATCATTCGCCAACGACATGGAATACTACAACATGCTCGGTACCGTCTTGTCGAAAGGCACGTAGTACTGGTATAGTCGACGATCGCTTGACGTTGGGCAACGAGCGGTGGGGGCAGCATTGGATGCCATCACGCATAACGAGGGCGCAGGACAAGGGGCAGCTGCAGAGCGGCCGCTTGGGACACGTTTCCTTGTCTTTCCCCAGCCATCCTTCATTCCCGGCTACGAAAAACCCGAAGTGGTGTGGATCGGACCTTCGGCAGGGCCGATCCTTGCGGGGCCGTCCGACGCCCGCATCTATGTGGCAAATCCGCTCGAGGCAAAATCGCCCTATGCCGCGCCTTATATTCCACCCTATCCCGGCCTGCTGCAGCCGCCGGCCGAGCCCGGCCCCGACGGCCATTTTGATCACATCGGGCCGGGCGCACCGGGCTTCCTTGCGACCCATAGCTATGCCTGCACCCGCCGCGTCCTCGACATCTGCGAGAGCTATCTCGGCCGCTCGATCGTCTGGTTCTTCCAGCCGACGCTGGAACGGCTGGAAATCGTTCCCTGCATCCCGCATTGGCAAAATGCCCAATCCGGCTTCGGCTTTCTCGAACTCGGCGAAAGCGAGGAGCACGGCCGGGCATCCTATTTCGCGCTGAATTTCGATGCGGTCGCCCACGAAATGGGTCACCTCATTCTGCTCAGCGAACTCGGCATCCTCGAAAGCGACGGATCGAGCTGCGATTTCTTTGCCTATCATGAAACCATCGCCGATTTCATCTCGCTGCTCGGACTGCTGCACTTCGACACGGCGCTCGACCGGCTGCTGCGCCGCACCGGCGGCAATCTGCTGCTGCACAACGAACTCGACAAATTTGCCGAGCTCAGTGACGAGAAGCAGGTCAGATCACTCAACAATTCGCTTCGCATCGGCGATGTCAGCCAGGAAGTGCACGACCGGTCGAAACCCTTTGCAGCCGGCCTCTTCGACTGCCTCATCGAGGTCCATCAGTCGCTGCTGTTCGAGCGCGGACTGTCTACTATCGATCCGAGGCAGTTCAGCGACCTGCGCCAGCAGATGGCGCCGGCCCTGATGGAAGAAGGACTGCGCGGCGACAGAGCATCCTACGAGCTGATGCATTTTGCCGCCAAAGCCGCGCTGCAGGAGGCGCGCGACATCATCGGCGAAGCGCTCATTCTCTCCTGGAAATACCTCGACCCCAACAGCCTGACCTTTGAAGCGGCGGCCCTGGCCTTCCTCGAGGCGGCGAGCCGCGGGCGCGGGATCTCCTATCTCGACCAGCTTGACTATTGCATGAGGTGGCGCGGCATTCTTTAACCAACGGGAGGCATCGATGACAGACGACGGCATTCCAGCACCGCCTGGACCCCGCTATATCGCGGATGAGATCATACTCTACGGCATAGATTTGAACGACGCCAACGGCGTCGCCCATCTGGACGTCGGGCTCGTAGATGAAGGAGACCTGCAAATAAAGCTGGATGCCGGAATAGTGACCGCCTACACAGTGCTTGCTTATGGCTACGCTTTCGACGGCCACTGCTACAGACTGGATTCAACTCGCATTTTTATTATTACAGGTCCGATTGCCGAGGAGGCAGCGGGGTGCGGCTTCGACAAAGTTGCGGGTTACAAAATGTGGCGGATCACCGCATCTGAACAAATCCTCGAAATCTCAACGGCCTTTGGCGACGCAAGGAGCCTCATTCTGGATTCGCAGTTGCCTGGTAAGAGATCTCCTAGTTCCTACGCCATTACCCTAAGGATGGCGCATCGCAATGGTCGCCTCAATAACGACTAGCTCCGATTCTACAGCAACGGGAGGGCAATTATGGCATATAGAGTTGGCGTTTACTTTGCGAATACCTACGCAGCGATCACGGTGAAAGATTGGCTTAGCAATACTCCCTGCGAGGACACCAAAACGGGTAACAAAATCGAAAACCTCCCGGTAAACTCGTCCGCTACCCTCGAGGTATGGATTGGCCAGAAAAAAGGCGTAGGTGGCGTTATCATCTATGACACGGTAGCAGGTGTCACTCCTGTGCCTTCCGACTACAAAATTCCAGCGGATCTCGATGACACCGGAAAAATCACGTTCCCTAAATCCCAAAAAAAGGTCCCGATGCAAAGCGATCTCGACCACCTTGACGCAAGGATCAAGGCTTTAGAGCAGAAAAACGCGGGCAACAAGCCGGGGGAGTAGAGCGTTATACCCCGACACACTACGCCGCGCGCACCCTATCGCGGCCGCTCATCTTGGCGGCATAGAGCGCCTCGTCGGCGCGCCGATAGAGATCCGAGACGCTGTCCGACGGGAGACAGGCGGCGATGCCGGCGGAGCAGGTGTAGCTGAAGTCAGGCGAGTCAACGAGTGGCCGCGAGAAGCGGATCACCGTCAGCATGCGCTCGACCATGACCAAGGCGTCTTCCGGGCCGGTTGCCGGCATGACGAGCAGGAATTCCTCGTCGCCGACCCGGCCGAAACAGTCGTTGCGCCGAACATTCTGATGAATGCGATGGGCGAAATCGCGCAGGACGAGGTCGCCGGCGTGGTGGCCGAGCCGATCGTTGATGCGCTTGAAATTGTCGATGTCGAAGACGGCGAGGCAGCCGCTGCCGCCGGTCCGGGCGGCGGCCAGCATGTCGTCGACGCGGGCCATGACGAAGCGGCGGTTGGCGACCCCGGTGAGTTCGTCGGTGTAGGACGCCTTGATCGCCTGATCGCGATCCTGCCGGACTGTCCTGCCCTGCGCTCTCAACCGGGTGATGTCGCTGGCGATGCACAGCATCCAGCCGTTACTCTGCACGGCCTCGGTCATCCACAGCCAGCGGCCGTCGGTGAGATCGGTCTCGAAGGCGCGATAGCCGATCTTTCCGCGGCGCGACTGGGTCGAGCGCAGCCACGCCTCGAAATCATCGGTCCGAAGGACCGTGCCCCGGTTCAGCTCGAAATTGCGCCGCATGAGATCCGGCCAGAGCGGCGTCTCATCCGGCTCGATGAAATAGGCCGAACGAAAGGCGCTGTTGGCATATTGCAGCCGATCATCGCCGTCATAGACCGCAATCAGCGTTTCGGTTTGTGCGGAAAGGTTGAGAAGCTGTTCGACACGCGCGTCCATACCGTACCCTGTCTGGTTGTCCTGGCATGACATGGCGCAGAAATCTTACGAGGAAAGGGCCGGTTGCGGCAAGCGAAGGCGCCACCCGTGATTACGGAAACGTCAACAAATAGCGCCGCGACCGGCTTCAGCGCAGCGCGCCATTGAGATCATGCAGCCCAACCATCAGAATCATGGGATCGGATGGCGAGGGCAGGAGGCCGACCGCCTCATAGAAGGCTCGCGCGTCGTCGGAAATCGCATGCACCAGCAGACCGCGGATTCCGAGGATTTCTGCGGCGTTGAGCAGGCGCAAACCCGCATCGCGCACCAATGCCCTGCCGATGCCGCGCCCCTGGTGGGATTGATCGATGGCGAGGCGGCCGAGCACCGCAACCGGAACCGGATCGGGCATGTTCCGCCGAAAACGGCCAGGCGCTTCCGGCTGCCGCACCGCCCCGGAGGCGAGCGCGTAATAGGCGATGACCCGGTTTCCCCGGCAGACGACGAAGGTGCGCGACGCGCCGCCTGCCTGATTGGCGCGGGCGCGGCGACGCAGCCACTCATCCAGTTCAGCCACGCCGGAACTGAATTCGGCCAGCTCGTGATGATCGGCCAACGGCGCCGGCGGGCTGAAAGTCACGCTTCATCCCATGGCGCTTTGATGGACATGGTCCGTTTCAGACGCTCATTGGGCTCAGCCGGCGCATCAAGGCGGGCAAGATATTCGGCATAGATCTCGGGGCTGACCGTGAATACGGTCCGGTCGAGCAACACCTCCTCGGCGCGCCGCTCCGAAGCCTCCAGCATGAAATCCGTGCGTGTCTTGCCAAGCAGCTCGGCGGCGCGGTCGATCAAATTGCGGGTCGCGGGCTTGATGCGCATATTCAGCGGCACGCTTGCCTCTGAATTTTTGTTTGTAGACGAGGCGGGCACGGGAAACTCCTGTCTGGAGCTTTACAGATAGCGTAACGACACCATCTTTACAAGCACCGTCAAGATATCGCCGTTACGCTACCCCTCGTTCGCGCGGCGCAGGCCCCTAGTTTCCCTTGGTCTTTCCCGATTGTGTCGTCGCTGCGTTGACGCCGCCCTGCTGCAAATCCGCCTCGTCGCCAACAATGGCGGCCGCCTCGTCGAGCAGGACGTCCTTGGCCTTCTTGCGGGCGTTTTCCATGGCGATATCGGCGCTCAGGCTGCGCTCGTCCGACTGCAGGCCATCATCGCCTGTGGGATCCTCGCCGTCGCTCGCCTCGGCCCGGTCCTTGAACCGCTTCTCGCGGGCCGCCGCCTCCTTGCGCCGTTCGGCTTCGTTCAGCGACACGACGCCTTTTTCGCGCTGCGCCTTCAGCTCGGCAATATCCTCGATCAGCCGCTGGAAATCCGGATCGCTCTTGACCCGCGCCTCATGGCGGCTTTGCAGAGCCGGCAGCAAGGCGGTGATATCGCCTTCCGGCGTATATTTCGCCGGCTTGATCTCAGCCCAGGGCAGGGCATTGTCATAACTCGTCTCGCCGAAGTTGCTGGGATCAGAGAGCCCAGGCAGGCTGATATCGGGGGTGACGCCGCGCAGCTGCGTCGTGCCGCCATTGACCCGGAAGAACTGGGAGATCGTCACCTTCAGCTCGCCGAGCTCCGGCTTGCTGTTGTGAACCACCTCGTCGAGATCGACGACCGTCTGCACCGTGCCCTTGCCGAAGCTCGGTTCGCCGATGATGACGCCGCGCCCGTAATCCTGGATGGCCGCGGCAAAGATTTCCGACGCCGAGGCCGAGCCGCGGTTGATCAGGACCCCCATCGGGCCCGTCCAGGCGGGGGCTGAAAAATCCGCGCTCTTCACCGCGATCTTGCCGTTGCTGGCGCGCTGCTGGACGACCGGGCCCTTGCCGATGAAGAGGCCGGTGAGATCGATCGCCTCGTCGAGCGAGCCGCCGCCATTGTTGCGCAGATCGAGGAGAACGCCGTCGACATTCTCCTGGCTCAGCTCTTCGAGAAGTTTGGCGACGTCGCGGCTGGCGCTCTTATAATCCTTGTCGCCTTTGTTCTTGGCGTCGAAATCCTCATAGAAGACCGGCAGGGTGATGATGCCGATCTTGCGCGTGGCGTCGCCCACCTTGACCGACAGCACCGTCTTCCTGGCGGCCTGCTTGTCGAGGCTGATCTTGTCGCGCACCAGGCTGACGACGCGATGCGTGGCATCGGCGCCGGCATCGGCCGGCAGGATATCCAGGCGCACGACGGTGCCCTTCTTGCCGCGGATCATCTGCACGACCTCGTCGAGGCGCGTGCCCACCACTTCCTTGATCGGCCCGTCCTTGCCCTGGCCGACGCCGGTGATGCGGTCGCCGACGGCAAGCTTGCCGGAGAGCTGCGCCGGCCCGCCGGGCACGAGCTCACGGATCGTCGTGTAATCGTCGCGCTCCTGCAGCACCGCGCCGATGCCGAACAGCGAAAGCTTCATCGAGACATTGAAATCGGCCGAGGCGGCCGCGCCGAAATAATCCGTGTGCGGATCGACCGCGTTCGAATAGGCATCCATGAACGACTGGAAAACATCGTCGCTCTTGAACTTGTAGGAGCGTTCGAGCGTGTTTTCATAACGCTTGTCGAGCGTTTCGCGAATGGCGGCATCGGTCTTGCCGCCGAGCTTCAGCCGCAGCCAGTCGCTCTTGACGCGCTTGCGCCAAAGCTCATTGCTCTCGGCTTCCGACTGCGGCCACGGCGCCTTCTCGCGCAGCACCGCATACTCTTCCCTAACGCTGAAATCGAAACCCTGCTTCAGCAGGCTGCGCGCATAAGTCATGCGATCGGCAACGCGCTGCTCATAGGCATTGAAGATCGCAAACGGGATCTTCAGATCCTTCCGCTCGATCGCATCGTCGATCTTGCTGCGGTCCGCCATGAACTTGTCGATATCGGCCTGCAGGAACAGCATGCGGTCCGGATCCAGCGACTTGATGAAGCCATCCATCACCCGCGCCGACAAGGCGTCATCGAGTGCCCCCGGCTTGTAGCTGTAGCGCGACAGAAACTGCGCGCTCAACAAAGCCGCATCCGCCTGCCGCTCCAGCGGCTTCAAAACAGGCGGCGGTGCAACTTCAGCATATGCGGACGGCGCAATTGCAAGAAATGCACCAAGAAAAACGTAGGCTATGCGCATTCAGCGTGGATCCGATTCTTATGCTGCTTTGTCGATGGGTGATTTAGGTGGCGCAATTATGGTATTTTGGCAAGCAGCTGGCAAACGGGATGCGTCTGGGGAGCCATTTTAGTATTCGGCCGGGAGGCAGCCACATCTTACCGGCCATGGTGATACCGTGCTGCTCCTTGTGTCCCCCCGTCCGAATCGAGACTGCGCAGCAGTCCGCGCTCCAACAATGAGTCTAAGGTCGCCGACGTCATAAACTTGACCTTTTGCGGCCGCTCCCCGAATCGGTCGCTCTGGCATCGATGATGGAGGCATCGCAATGCGTCCATTTATTCGCGTCCCGTGGAAACAGGTCGCCTTCCTTTGGCGAGCTTCAAGCCTCTGGTCTGGGCGGTGTCGGCGTGATTGTTTTCGCAGTTAGCCTGGCACTGGTAGAAATATCGGAAATTGTCGCCTACGGTCCCTCTGCTGCGCTCGAAGGATCCAGAGACAGCGGCCAAACAGTCGGATTGGCACCACCGCCTCACGACTTCCGGCGCGTCAGCGGATATGCCTCGGCTTCATAGAGTTTGCGCATCTGCAAACCATCGAAGCGCGCCTCCTCGACTTCGAGCACGGATCCGCGAAGGAGAGAGGCCGGCATGTCCTCGATCGCAAAGCGAAGAGCTTCGGCGACGGAATCGAACCTTTTGTAAGCGAGGCTGCTTTTTCTCTTGATTGTCTTGCACGGGTAAAGCCCCGCGCCGGCACTATAGTCGAAAACGGTCATAACTGATCCTCACGATTGGAGCGATTGTCGAGGACAGTTGATCATCACCGTCCTGTCTGCGGCATCAACGAAAAAAAGAAGTCAGGCCAACCGTTCAGCAGACGCTGCTGCATCTTGGCGTATCTCTCGCCTCCGGAGAACTTATCTGCTGAGGAATCCTGCCGGACGAACACATCCGAAACAAACCGCTCCAGCCAGTATGGCGAAATTCGCAACGTTCGCAAAATCAGGGTTTGCCAAGCAACCGACGCAGCCGGGAGGATCAGGTAGCCGAACGGCTGAAAACGTGCAGTTTATGTAAGGGTTTGATCAGCCTCTTTCAAGGCACCACATGAATAGCAAACCTTGCTTGCCAAAGGCGGAAATGAAGCCCAGAGTGCGATGTCGGCGGCAACTGGTCAGGGCGCTGCCGCCTGAGGGACATGCGCGCGCCCTAGCCCCGACAAGAGGAGGACGCGATGACGTCCCGATCCTCACATGCCTGCTTCCTGCTTTATTTTCAGAAAATGCTCCTGAACGCCAACGGCGAAAGCAGGCACAATCCATGCAATCGGGAAGTCCATCGGGCCTTTCCGATGGTTCGCAAGAGACGGCAGCTTCATGGCTCGTCACTTGTCGGTCGTGAGATACGTCCGACGCCCATTTTTCCTGAGAAAGCTCCCGAGAAAAAGTAAGGCTCTGGTAGCTTCGCACCGTATCTGTCTTCCCTCTTTAACCATCAGCGTTGTATCTCGGATCTGGAGATCGCAGATGCAGGCCTTTGGAGACAACTCATGCGCCAATCATATTACAGAGCGCTGGCCCTCACGATGACCGTCCTCCTGCAAACTGCATCGGGACTCAGCTCCTCGGCGTTCGGCCAGACCGCAAGGCCGGTGCCTGAAAATGCTCAGGCAAGCCGCTACGGCTCCGGCTGGACATGCAACGGTGGTTTTCGAAGGCAGGATGACACCTGCTTCGAGGTGCAGCTTCCCGACAACGCGTTCCTGACGAACTCCTCCTTTGGCAATGGCTGGGATTGCCATTACGGCTTTCTCGAGAAGGGGGATCGGTGCCTCGCCGTCCAAATTCCGACCAATGCATATCTCGACCCATCTTCCGGCGACCGCTGGAGATGCCTGCGTGGATACCGTCAAACCAATGTGGGTTGCGACCTTATTAAGGTCCCGGAGAAAGCATTCCTGTCCGATACCACCACAGGATCCGGCTGGGAATGCGAAAGAGGTTATCGCGCGACACAACAAGCATGCCTCAAGCTCGAACTCCCCGCCCACGCCTATCTGACAACCGGCGGAAATGAGTGGAGGTGCGATAGAGGCTTTGAAAAGAAGGATCAGGCGTGTGTCGCCGTCCAGGTTCCGGAGAATGCCATCTTCGTCGACACGCCCTACGGGCAAAAATGGAAATGCGACCGAGGCTTCCAGACGAGGAGCAATCAATGCCTGCAGGTCAAGCTTCCCGAAAACGCACATCTTAACTCGGCGGGCAACGGCTGGGACTGCAATCGTCCGTACCAGCTTCGCAGTGGTGCCTGCATGAGCGATTAAAGATCAGCCGAAGTCCACTGTCCGGCGCCTCCCTCGCTCTCAAAATGGCTGATGATATCAGCCTGCACTTTTTTGCCTTTCGGAAAGCAACGACTGAACGCCTGGGACGGACCTGCAGACGCAGAGCGTCAGATCCCGAGGCTTATCGCCGGCAAGTTCGATGCAATCATCTGCAGCATGTCGGCGACGGCCAAGCCCGAGGAGATCATCGCCTTCAGCGATTCCTACAGAATTAAGCTTAGGTAAGCGCGCTTAATAGCGGGAACCATAGTCACCGCCTCAAGCGCAGACGGCTAGCCACCCGGCCTACATTGCAATTCGAATGCCGCGCCCCATATTTCTATAGGAGCGGAACTGCGAAGCTGCAGCCGTTTGCGGAATTCAGGCGCCCCGCAGGAGGATGATGGTGTTTCTGCATCCGTAGCACACCGGCAGTTTGACCAGCCCTGCCGCGTCTTAGGCGAGACCGGCTACTCCGTCCCCAACAGCATGTTCTTGCTACAGTCCGAATGGATTGGGCATTACTGACCCTCCGGGAGAGAATGCGTGACACTGACCTTTCCCAATAAAAGCCGTAGTTTTGATGAGAGCCGGAATGCGGTCCGCTTCTCCGGTTATGACGGCATGTTCGAGGTGCGGTTTTTAGTCGAAGCTAACGCCTTGCGGACCGCGAGCCAGCCCGGCCGCTCCGAGGACGAGTGCCTGAGAGCCTTCGACATGGCGCGCGAGATCATTCTGGAAGCCGCCACCCATGCCTACGGCCGCGGCGGCAAAGACCGATACACCCTGACGGCGCAGCATATCCGCCGGTAGACTTTTACACCCGGCAA
Organism: Rhizobium sophoriradicis; assembly: GCF_025200795.1. Lineage (NCBI taxonomy): Bacteria > Pseudomonadati > Pseudomonadota > Alphaproteobacteria > Hyphomicrobiales > Rhizobiaceae > Rhizobium > Rhizobium sophoriradicis. Next base: position 145,227 of record NZ_CP104155.1, on the reverse strand, counting down.
TGCCGTGCAGGAGACGAACCCATGTCAGTCGACAGAAAACATCTCAGTGTCGCGGGCCGCGTGGCGACCCGCTGTCCCGACCAGGGCGATCTTGAATCGGCCGTCTACAGCGCGCTCGCCCATGCCGGCGATCTCGACCCCAGCTATATCTTCGTCACCGCGCGCGGCCGCGACATCACGCTGGCCGGATGGGTGCATTTGAAAGCGGAGGTGTCACGGGCTGAGGAGATTACACTGAGAACCAACGGCGTGCGCAAGGTTCACAATGAACTGTCGCCGGAATTATGAGGCAAGTCCGTCCGGCGTCGCGTTCGCAGCTGCCAAGAGATCAGCGAGGGCCATCGGCTCGATCCGGACGATCCTGCTCAAGCGGTTCCCCTCTGCAATCGACGGCAGATGAATGTAGGTCGCGACGCGGCGGTAGGCAAGCCACGACAGGCCTTCGATCGGCTCCTCATCCTGCTCGATCTTGTAGTCGCCTGCCGGATGCATCTCGCCAACAAGATCGGGAAGCGCGAAAGGGGCGGAGAAGTGGACGATGGTGTCCGTCGTGCGTGTGGATGATATGTCGGACATGGTGAAAGGCTCCAGTTGAAGGCGGTTAGCCAAGACCCGCTGAATACTTCCTTCCGGGCATTGGCATGGCGATCGGAATTCGGAGAGATGATAGTCCTCAGGTCTCTGACACGGACGAGAGCCACAGGGCCAAACGACGATAGGAGACTTCTACGCCCCAATTGCGTCACAACTGGGCCGAAATCCTAAATTGAAGGTTTTATTCAGATTTACTGGTCAAATATAAAATATTATCCTGGATAAAATTAAATTAAACTAGCCGCAGAATAAAGCCGTCTTCGCCTTTTTATTGCGTTATTTTCCTGAAATACATAATCCAGCAAGTCCAAAGATCGGAATTTGCAGAATATATACACAACCTTCCCCAGCCTGCTCGACAAGCAGGAGGCCGGCCACGAAAGCGCGTCCCGCGCGAACGGCAGGCTCATGACTTCATGAAAAAAGAGGCATTCAAATGTCGAGACATAACAACGCCAAGCTCCTTACCGCCAGTGACCGCCACGACTTCGGCGCTAGAGCGTATCTGGATTTAGTTGAATCGGAAGGGATTCCGTTTTTGGCTGTTTTGTGATTCAAGATGCTGGCTGGAGTGGAGGCCAGCATCGGATGACTCGACCTCTTTCAAATGATCTTCGCAAGCGTGTTGTTGATGCAATCGAAGCCGGCGAGAGCTGCCGGTCGGTGGCGGTGCGGTTCGGTATTGCCGTGTCTTCAGCGGTGAAGTGGTCTCAGCGCTACCGTTCGAGCGGATCTGTCGCGCCTGGGAAGATGGGCGGCCACCGCAAGCGGGTTCTTGAGCCGTACCGAGCGTTTATCGCCGAGCGGATCAACCAGACGCCGCATGTGTCACTGAACAGGTTGAAGGAAGAACTGGCCGCGCGAGGGGTGAAGGTATCCCACGACACCGTATGGCAGTTTCTGCGGCGCGAGGGACTACGGTTCAAAAAAAACACTGTTCGCCCTTGAGCAGGCGCGCGCTGACGTCGCGCGACGGCGACAGCGCTGGCGATCCTGGCAGGCTGGCCTTGATCCAAGCCGGCTGGTCTTCATCGATGAAACCTGGATCAAGACCAACATGGCGCCGCTTCGAGGCTGGGGGCCGAAGGGCAAACGGCTGCGCAGCTTCGCCCCGCACGGACATTGGCGCACCCTGACTTTCCTCGGCGCGTTGCGCTGCGATCGGCTCACCGCGCCTTGTGTCTTCGATGGACCGATCAACGGTGAGTGCTTTCGTGCTTATGTCGAACAGCAACTCGTACCGGTGCTCAAACCCGGCGATATCGTCGTGATGGATAATCTCGGCTCCCACAAGTCGGTCGCCATCCGTCAGATGATCCGCAACGCTGGTGCTCGGCTCTGGTACCTGCCGCCATACTCCCCCGACCTTAACCCGATCGAACAGGCTTTCGCCAAAATCAAGCACTGGATGCGCCTGGCTCAGAAGCGAACCATCGATGACACCTGGCGCCACATCGGACACCTCGTCACAACCATCGAGCCCAGCGAATGCAGCAACTACTTCGCCAATGCCGGATATGCTTCCGTGAAAACCTGAAACGCTCTAACGCAAAGCGACCGGACGGCAATCCCTCCGCGAAGGAATTGATCGCCTATGCCGTCGCCGCACGCACGGACCTCGCCGTGCCGGCCGAGGAAGCGCGCGCAGTTGAGGAACTGCGTGAAGCAAAGAACTTGCGGCATCGGTTCACAAAGCGCCGAAGCACTGAGGCCGATGATAAGAGTCTGGCTGTCCGGGATCTTCCTACGATGGGAGAACTCGAGCAGGCGCAGACCGATCACAGCAGGAAGATCGCCACCCGGGAAGCCGAGAGGCGTGCCGAGGAGCCTGACGAAAAAGCCGGCGAGTGAACGAGGACTAGACCCGCCGACCGCCCCCCGTGGGCGGCGGCTGGCTCCAATCGGATCGACGCCTGAATCAGATCCTGATGGAAGCAATGGCTGCGCAAATCCTCTGTCAATTTGACCAGCCTTTCGCTGGCCAGCCCCGAGGGTTCGCCTCGCGCCCGCATTCCGTCGATCAGGCTCTGCTGAGCGCAAATCATCTGCCGGTCCTTGATCACTCGCCGGCGCGCGACTTCCAAGTCCTGCAGGGAATAGGTCATGAGAGACTATAGCACGCAGGCGGCGACAGTGGGATTCATTTCGCGGCTCCCGTATCATCGCGGCCGCCGGCTTGGTTTGCCGTCGCCGAACGAGCCGAGACAGAGCCCGCCCCTCTCGCCCCGTGACCGAGTGGCCCCAGGACGGAACATTATAGGGCGCCTGGCACAGCGTTCGTCGCTTTTGCCTTGGATAAAGCGCAATGGAGGCGCATATTCGCATATCGGCAGCCAATGAAACGGGCGCTGCCGATCAAGGGGTGGCTCCCTTCGCCCCAATCAAAGGAGGACAAGATGTCTTCCACCTTCAAGCGCTCTTCTCATATCGTGGCTTACGGTGACTTCTTATTCAGGGCTTCCATCCTGGCGAGCTTCGCCGTCATCATTAGTTTAATTTTGAGAGGATGGTTATGGTAGTAATCATCACAACTGGAACTGCTGCGAAACGCGACGAGAATTGGCGGCTGCGGTCCGTCCTCAAGCGAGCGGACGACGCGACGACAGATCTCGCGGCTTCAGAAAATGGCGACCATCACGAAGAGGCGATGGTGATAAGACGCATCAGGGCGGCGACGATCCTGACGCCCGCCTACCCCTCTTCGAGACGGCGGAAGCTGCATGCCGACCCTGAGGCTTTGGCATCATGGGAGAACGAAGGAGGCGCCACACGAGCTGTGCACCCGCCTGCGGACAAGAAAAATTGATGACGCCGCGAGGCGATTTAGCGAGGCCATGATCGCGCTCGTCGCCGCGGCTGGGTTCGCAATCACCGAGTAGCTAGACGCGCCGGATACTGACCCGCAGACGACTATTTCCACCACCGCTTCTGAGCCAGCACCGGCACCAGTGAAACCGACGGCTCCGACGGACAGCAATCCGACGCCTGCACCCGCTGCTTCTTCACAGCAATAATGCTGCCATTTGACCAGTTGTGCTCAAAGCTGTTCAGTGGCCTCGAACATAAATTCGCGCATCTTTGTTGCGACGTCCTGCTCGCTGAGATTGCGACCTGCCGCTTGAAGATCAGATAGCGCTTTCGAGAGAACGCCAGGGTCCCCACCTTTGAAGCGGGCATCAGTGATCTCATCGGCATAAGCTACAAAGTCATCTCGATCAATGAGTCCTGCGACCCACTTCGCTAAAAGCTTGTCGCAACGCGATTTGAGCTTGAGGACCCTCTCTGCGTCCCGAAAGTATTGATCTTCCATTCCCTTTTCTCGGTCTCTTAAGTCGACCATATTTTCCTCCTGATTTTTGTTATCGAACCCCCTCAACGCCTGAGTTTGCGGATAGGAACCGGGCTGACGCGCTCCCAACTTCCGAGGGTCGACCCCAAAGATCGCTCCGAATCTTGGGACTGGGTCAAAGAAAAAACGCCCGCAATGCTCGCAGGGCAAAGTGGTATATGTGAATGTCGGGAACGATGTCGACGGTGCATTACACCCTTGCCCTAAACCACCCCTGATGTCCCAGAAGTTCCACGGAATAGATCGCGTCGTTGAGTCAATGAGCTATGCGCGGTTTTATTGCGATTTGGCTCATCTGGAACTGACCTAGCAACCGGATGCCTTCCATGACAGAGGTTCTCGCGGTTTCCGGTTCAGCTCGGGCAAGATCCGAGGAATCTCGAAACAGCGTTGCCGCCAATTCCTCCAACTGAGGCCAGTTAGGATATTGCTGAACCTTGGCGATTTCGGCCGAAGACTGGAGCTTTGAAGCCAGGGCGCGTATGACCGCCTCGCGGCGTTCCCTGCTCATATCTTCCAAAGGCATTTTATGGGACATGGTGCACTCCTTAAGAGGGTGCTGTCCGAAAGATGACCGAGAAGTGGCGACAACCATTCTCCGGATAAGCTTATTCTGAGATAAGGCGACGCCGATCCATTTCAAGCCATGCTCGAAATCCAGCACCCACCTTTCAGGTGTGTTGGGAATTGAGCAAGCGATGGGTCTAAGATCAATCGCACCAACCATTATGTCCCGGCAAGCCCTCCTTCCGCAGCTTCTTCCCGATCTTTTCGCAATTCGTCTCGAGAGATATTAACGAGCGGCCGGTGCGATGGCGTCTTGTCCACCGCGCCGCTGAACATCACACGCAATCCCTTTTGGGCCAGTAACTCTTTTAGGCGGCCCTTCGCAATCAACGCCAGCTTGATACCGCAACGCTGGGCAACGAGCACCCTCAGCGCCTCATCGCTGCCGCCGGTGGGAGGAGATGGCCTTGTTTGTCCCGGAGCCCGAGCTCGCACTCGTCTGAGATCCTGCGCAGATGCTCCTCGTGCTGGGCCTGCAACAGGTGGAAGCGTTCCAATAAATCCGCAGCGTCTTCGGTCGGTAAACCCATGAGGCGCAACCGCTCAATCAAAGCGATCTGGTCAGCGATGTGCTTCTCGCCCTCGAGTACGTGCCTTAAGGCCATCTCGGCCGGCGTCTCATCGCTACCCATTCGGTCACTATACCGCGATGAATGACTTGGCGACGGTGGCCCCCAATACTTTTAAATCAATTCCTGATGCGCCAAGTCGCCGGGATTAAAGCCAATGAACGAGAGCCACGAGATGCTCGGAGACAACAAGTAAGGAACTGAGGCCGATCTGACAAGTTAGAGTGGGCGCAAAACTTTGAGTCGTGCCGTGGGCAAAACAACGATGTGAGGGAAATGGCAGAACGCATCCACTCCGTGCTGGTCGTCGAGGACGAATTTTTTATTGCACACCAACTACAAGACGCACTCGAGGCAGGAGGATTTCTGGTGCTTGGGCCAGCGGCAACAGTTACGGAGGCGATTGATTTGATCAACAGTGAACGGCCCGATGCAGCGGTTTTAGATTTCAATCTGGGCCGCGAGAATGTTGTACCTGTAGCACTTCATCTAAAGACGCTCAAAGTGCCGTATGTCCTCGCCACAGCGTATGACAAAACGGGATTGGCATCGGCATTCCTCTTTGCCGATGCTTTGAATCTCGGCAAGCCAACAGATTTGCAGCGGCTCGTCGAGACAATTCGGTCTCTGTAGGTCACGGGTATTGAAATGGGACGGCTCTCGCCTGGCTGTCCACATCGAGCCGTCCGACGTCCGTGTTCACGCGCGGCGCCACGATTGGACCGATCGCTTCCCTGCGATCGCGGCCGAGGCAAAACGCCCTCCCGTCTCCACCGCGATACTCGGCTGGAACTTCTATACTTCATCGATGTTGTTCTCCGCATGAGCAACACAGAGCAAACAGCCGCGAAAGGCATGAAACCCGGGCTAGCTATTTCATCACCGTGGCAATCGTGGCGGCGGCGCGTCCGGCTTTTTTCGCGCCGGGGCAGCCATAGATGACATTGCGGCGGCGCCCGGCCGCGAGCGAGCGCGGCCAACAAACCGCAGGGACAAATGGCACCAGGTACCGGGATAGGCGTGGGACTAGGAGTGGTTCTTGGTGCCGCCATTCTCGGGAACATTCCACTCGGGATTGCTGTGGGCGCTACCGCCGGTGCTGCAGCCGGATGGTTTGCTTGCAATCGGAGCAGATGAGATGAGCGAAAACTTCAGCGCCAAAGAAACCTTCGCTATATACGGTGAGAGTGAAACCACCGTTACATTCGTTCGGGATGAATTCTTCACTGAGGAAAAGACCTTCCCGACCATGCGAGATGCTGTCGATTACCTGAAGGCATTGTCCCCTATCCCGCTCGAGATAGTTCTACGCATCCGCGCTCACGGTCGCGACATACCTTTCGACCGCAAGAGTATAGCGAAGCTGATGCACGAGCTTTGATCCAATGAAGGATGATCCGCCTCGACAGCACCTCATGTCAAACAGTGGCTGCATTTTCCTTTAGTTCGTTCTTAATCTTTCCTAGAAGAACCTCGCCCTCGCCCGCTTTGCAGAAGTGGTGCGTGCATATTCAGGCGCAATGCACAGTGATGGGTGGCTCGGGCGGGAATGGCGGAGGCGCGAACACTCACAGGCCTGACCGCTTTTTGCTGCCCCCCGGAATATACAGTTTGCCAGCCGTGTTGATTAGGCGCATGGTAGGTCTTCAGTAGCTGTTTCTCAGGGCGCTACTGCGTGGAGGTCGGTTGTTGCCTTCGCCCCAAATTGAAGGAGGACAGCATGTCTTCCAATCTCCACATATCTGTGCGGACCTCTGACCTGGCTGTATTGCAAGGCGTCCTCGACGACGCCGGATACGATTCCACAAGTAGCCTCGCAGATCCGAAATATTACAACATCGCCGTCAAATTGCTGTTCAATCTTTATAATGATGGAATGACCTCGCCTGCCGCCCTTTCCATCGAACTCAGCCGGCACTTTGGAAAAACACCACTGTCCTCGAAATCATCCGCGGAGTTCGAAAAAAATCGCAAGTCGATCCAGGGGATCCGTTCAGCTGTTGTGGTTAAGGCGCCCCCGGCGCCTGAACAGACACTCATCGCCCTCGCGCAAGCATCGGCGGCGCAGGAAAGTCATCGACGCTCCGTGCCATGAACTGCCTGCAACTCAGTGACACGGCGTCGGAATGCCCCCGGCAGATGAACCTGCTGCTTTATATCATCGGGGTAGCCCGGCAGAGCGACCAAGCCGTTCACTCAAGCCCGTTGCTGCACTTGCCGAAACCATAAATCGGCAACAGTGCGCCGGGAAACGGCACAATAATGGGCACCATCAGAGGAGGCTGAAATGCGAGAAGCACGAAAGGAATTTGCAGCGAGCACAAACGGAGACAAATGGTATCTCGGACATAACGGAACTGCGGACCAGCATATCGTGATCCATCGCGCCAACGACGCCTCCGGCGGCACTGAGACGAGATGGCCGATTTCGAGCTTTCTGGAGCACTTCGGCGATCATCCGCAAGGTCAGGCTCTTCGCGAGGCACTGCGCGATGCCGGATCTGCTGAACTGGAAGCACCAAGCGAACATACGCCCGTTGCGCAGAAACCGGTGATTTCTTTCCCTTGGTCTCGCAATATGGACCGCCTTAAGGATTAAGCCCAGTAATCACTCACCTTAAAGCGTTCTTGGGGCGCGCGAGCTATCGAAGATCCATGCTGCTATCTCCAGAAACGCTTGCTGTCGAGAACGTCATCGAGAGATGCTTGCGCTCGTTCGATCAGGGCTTCCTTGTCCGCATGGGAAATGACCGAATCTTTCGCCGGATGTCCGGACAGACCGTGCTTGTCCAGAACCTCCAGGCCAGTTGCCAGGTCGTTCAATGCGCCCAGATCGTCCTGAAGCGCTTCCATGGCCGCAAGAAATTTCTTATGCCGACGGACGCCCCGCGCGTCGTCGAAGAGTGAGGCGAAGAACTCTGCGGCGTATCTGAATCTCTTCGCATCCTTGCGAACCTCGTGTCTGTGGTCGTCGTCAAGCGTCGCCAAGGAGCCGCCGTCCCTCTTCAGCCGCTTCCGCTGCTTGTCCAATACACGTTCTGCAAAGCCCCGAGCGCTGGGAATCGCCACTGACGCCGCGCCGTTGCTAGGAAGGTAGTCGCCGCACTCCAGCCAATCGAACAGGTCGAGCATCAAGGTCCGAGACCGCGAAGAATTCAGAGCATCGATAGCGCCGCGGTAAACACTTTCCCGAGCCGACTTCAGCTTGAACACGAGATCAGGGTCCGTCGCTTTCGTCAGAAGGACGTCGACGTTGCGCGCCTCGCCGAGGACGACTGCTAGCCAGCGCAGCTCATCCTTCAGCCGCAGCGGCTCGTTTCCGGGAATGATTGGCTTGAACAGCGAAAAAGCCGAACGGAGACGACGCAGCGCCACCCGCGCTTGATGAAGCGCCTCCGGGTTGCGCCGATGAAGGAGAACCTCTTCATTCAATCGGAACTGGCGGAAACACGAAAGCGAGATGGCTCGAAAGGCCACGGCGGCATCCATATTCCGATCGAGATCCACACGCTCCGACTTGAACGCGGTCTTCTGCGCCTCGATTAGGCCGAAGCCTCGCTCCGCCTTCGACCGGACGCCGATCCTGAACTCGGCGACTGCGTCGATTTTTCTGGCGAACACGAACAAGTCGTTGGAGCTGCCGTCCTTCAGCTCGATCTCAGCTTCGAGGAAAGGAGAGAGCCGGTCCCCTGAAACAGCTTGTCCGGCATCGACGGCGACCTCGATCCGAGAACCATTTTCTTCCACCTTCCAGAGCCGTCTTTCGCAGACCGCGTCGAAGAGAGGTACAAGCTTCAGCTCGCCACCAAACTCTGCCAAAAGCGGGCTTGTGTGGTCGAGGACGGGTTCGTCGTTTTCGACGGGGGTCTCCCATTCCGATCTGGCAAAAAGTGCACGACTGGGGCCAGTAGCCTTTACCGTTTGCGTTCTCGCGGTCTCTACCTTCCGTATGCGAAGGGTGTAGCCATTGTTCCAAAGCCTGCGGTCGGCGGCATCGAAGTAAACAGAGCTTTGCTGGACAACCTCAGCGGGTTTGCCCAGGAGATCGGAACCAATCAAGGCATCGAAGGCTTCATGTGACAGATCAAGTTTGATTTCGGTTTCTGACGACATGATGAACTCCTCCTGCTTGACGACGGACTTCCAACGCGGATCTGACTGTCATAGTACGGTGTTACTGCGACCTGATGAAATAGAAAGAAATCTAAAACGGCTGTGCTCGCAAACGACAATAAGTCCCCGAGCGGCGATCTCGCCCGCGAAATTGCGCAGGCGGGCGCGATCTGTTATCGCAGAGCCGACGACGGACGACTTGAAGTGCTCATGGTCGGGAGCCGTCGGAACGGCAGGTGGGGCGTGCCGAAAGGACATCTCGCCGCCGGCGAGAGCAGCGACCTCACCGCGAGCCGCGAGTCGTTCGAAGAAGCAGGCGTCATCGGCAGTGTCGACAGAGCGGTATTTGGCTCTTTTACCTACCGGAAGGACAGCACCCCGCATCGCTACCATGTCGCCGTTCACCTTCTCGAGGTGACGGGTATTTCGGACGAGTATCCGGAGAAAACGATCCGCAAGAAGGCCTGGTTCCCGCTTGACGCTGCGGTCACCGAAGCGTCTCAGCCGGGACTGAGGGCGCTGATGGTGAAACTTGCCAATTCGATGAGAGTTCCTTCCTTTTGAAGGGTCCGCGTCGCGGCCGATATGTTCCAAGAGGTGCTGGACTACCACGTTGAGACGGTAGATTTTCCGAACTTGCTCGACCATCAGGACGCGTCGCGATGAGCCGCGACGAGCTTGCTGATGTAGGTTTGGGCCGAGATCGATCCTCGAATTGGATCCTCGCGATATTCGGGGCCGTCGGCAGTGAGAGCCGCCATCCGTTTCGAATTGAGCTTGAACAGGCATTCCACAACTTCCTTTCGCTCCTGTCGAAGGCCAGAATGGACCGAAGCGAAGCCGGAACCGCTGAGCCGGCAGCAACCGGTGTCGCTCCCACGCCATCTGGGTTACGATGCGTGGCTGAGAACGGGTGTAGCCGCTTGTCGGACCACCTGAGTTAGGAGGCCAGTGTGAGCCCAACAGTGAGATTGATGGCCGCGGCCGAGGAAGATCTTGCGGTCGAAACGGTCTTGCTGGCGTTTGCAGCCGATCCTATGGCGCGATGGACCTGGCCCAATACACACCAGTACCTTGCGGCCATGCCGCGAATGATCCGGGCGTTCGGGAGCAGCGCCTTCTCCAACGGAAGCGCCTTTTGCACCGACGGTTATGCCGGGACGGCGCTGTGGTTACCGCCCGGGGTGCATTCTGACGAGGAAGGACTTGGTGCGGTGCTCGAAAGCACCGTTGCGCCCTCTCTCGCCCCCGAAACCACGGTCATATTCGAGCAGATGGCCACGTACCATCCGAAGGAACCACATTGGTACCTGCCCCTGATCGGCGTCGACCCGGCGCATCAAGGCGAAGGTCACGGCGACGCCTTGATGGTGTACGCACTCGCAAGATGCGATCGCGATCACGCGCCAGCCTATTTGGAATCCTCGAACCCGCGCAACATTCCGTTCTACCGGCGCTACGGTTTCGAACCGCTCGGCGCGATCCAGGCCGGGTCATCGCCGACGCTCGTGCCGATGCTGCGGCCGCCCCATTGAGCTCGGTTCGATCCGACCGTGCTTGGGCGCCTTGAAGTGCCGCGAACATTTCAGTGTGCGGTGCCTGCTTTCTCCTTTGCCCTCACAATGGCGTCCGCTTCCTTGCCGTATAGTTCCTCGAAGTGATCGAAGGTCTTGGAAAAATAACCAATGCCCTGCGTCGCCGAGCGCAGCGATCGCGCCAGATCTTCAAGCGCGCCGCCCGGAACGAGCGCCCGGAAGATGTCCCATCCCTTGGCGGTTTCATCACGGTCGAAGCCGAGAACCTGACCGTTGAGAGCGGCGACGATCTGGACAAGGCTGCCGGAATAGACCGACGGGATGTGAAACTCCGTGCGGAAGACCGGCTGCATCAGGACGGGCGATCCTTCGGAAAGCGCCTGTCGCACCCCCATTCTCGACGCAGTCCGGAAGGCGTGTTCCGAACTGTCGACGGCATGGTGCTGACCATCCAACAGCGTTACGCCGACATCGATGACTTCGAAGCCTAGCGGTCCTTTCTCCATCGCTTCGCGCGCACCCGCTTCGACGGCGGGGAAGTAATTGCGCGGAACGGCGCCGCCCTTGACGGTTTCGCCAAAGGTGAAGCCCTGGCCGCGCTCGTTGGGGTGAATGTTCAACTTCACATCCGCGAATTGCCCGGCGCCGCCGGTCTGTTTGCGATGGCGGTAATGAACCTCCGATGGTTTGGCGATCGTCTCGCGGTAGATCGGGCTGGGCGTTCGCTCAGTCACCGAGATGTGAAAGACTTCCGACAGCGTTCGGCAGAGATCCCGCAGATGCACCGGCCCTTGGGCGCGGACGAGTTGAGCGCCCGTGCCTTCCTCCTGCAAGACTTTCAGGCCGCGATCCGTCTCGGAAAGTTTCGCCAGCGTTTCGGAAAGTTTGTTTTCATCGCGCTCGCTGCCCGGAACCAGGATCCTTTCAAGCATCGGCGTCGGTGGTTCCGTCCACTCAGGCGGGGCGACCACCGCGCCGGAGGCCAACAGCGAAGGGACGGGCAGGTGGTCGGACTTGACCGTCGCGAAGACATCCCCCGGCGCCGGCAGAACCGCCGAATTGGACCGCCCGTTTGCGAGATTTTGCACGGCGCCGAGGCTGGAGCCGCCCAATGATGCGCCTTGCCGCAGTCCCTCGCCAAGTGCGCGCACGAGCACCGTCTTGCCGACATTCTGGCGATGATAGGCATGGAAGCTCACGGCCACCAGCTTGCCTTCATCGACAGTTCCCGCATGAGCGAGACGCTGCCTGAGAATCCCGACCGGCGGCGCCTCGTGGCGCAGTGCCTTCATCAGCCTCATCATGCCGTTGCCGTGACTTGCAGCACCGATCAGGACCGGGATAATTCTGTTTTCCCTGAGAACCCGTGATGAAATGGCATAGAGCGCGTCGCTGGATGGCTCGCGGTCCTCGATCAGTTCCTCGAGAAGCCAGTCATCAAATTCGGACAGGTGTTCCAGGAGCTCGGTGCGCGCTTCGTGCTCGCGTTCGGCAGTGCTTTCCGGGATTGCGATCAGCGCCGAAGGCTGGCCTTCCCGGTAGCGCCACGCCCGTTCCGAAATCAGATCGCAACTGCCAACGATTCTGTCCCCCTCGCGGATCGGGATCTGGCGAAGCAAAAGCGTGTGGCCGGCGTAGTCTTGAAGCGCGGCGATCACATCCCTCAACCGCCCTCTCGGTTCGTCCATCCGGTTGACGAAGAGGATGCAAGGCGTCCCCGAGGCTTCGATTATCCTGAGATAGGGCGCGGCGAGCACAGCCTCCTCGGGTGCCGATGAAACGCACAATATGCAGGCATCGCTGGCAAGAAGCGCGTGCTGCGCATGCGCCAACGCTTCGTTGGGTCCTGGCGCATCCAGTGCACACCACGCCTCGTTTCCGAAGGTGAACTCTGTGAGGTTCAATCCATAAGGGGAACTGGATTTTCTCGGCGTCCCCTCCAGCGAGCCGAGCTTTTCCACGACTGTCGATTTTCCGGTCTGCGAAGGTCCAAGCACGGTAAAGCAGCGCATCGGCATTCCTCCAACTGCCAAAACACATTTTCAGCCATCATAGGATGCCCTGAACCGCTGCAAGGCGCCAGAGGTGTTCAGTTTTTCAACGCTTTGACCTGGCGGGCAACGCACGCCGCCGGCGTACTGTTCGAAATCGCTGTGGTTAAATACGGATCGGCTTGACCGAGATCGCGATGCTTGGCATACAAAGCGTGGCCCTACACGCGGGCCGGTGTGCCCGCCACGCAAAGCTATGTCAGCGTTTCAATTCTGAAGTGTCACTCCGTGCCATTAGGCATGGTCTGGCCATTAGCGGGCACATGGTCGGATCATTTCAGGATATGGATATGACCGAAACAAAAGAACTTAGCAGACTTAAGCTTCTAGCCAAACGATACGCTCGGGCCAATAGGATCGCGCAGCATCAGGCTCTTGACTTGGTCGCAGGGGAACTGGGTTTCCCTAACTGGAACAAACTCATCTCCGTCAGCAAGAAGGGGTGGCTAGCCGATTCCGTACAAATGGCGAGCATCGAAGCCTTCGTCACGCGCGCCCTTCCGGCGGCAATCTTCCGGGACGGTGATCCTGAAGCGATGGCCCGGCGCTTCGCACATCTCGAACAGGCCGAGCGGGGCATGATTGGGGACCATACATACCGTCTTCAAGAGATTCTCCACGAGGTAATAATAGCGGGAGAGGGATGGAGCATCAGGATACCTGAGAATCCTGGCGCGATCCCAATCGTCGAGACTTTTACCAACCAGGAGCGTGAATGCCCAGCGCTTGAACCGGAATTCTTACAGAAAGCACTCGAACTGGCTAGAGATCGGGCTGTTCAGGTTCGCGCGGAGATCTCTGCCGATTGGCCCCGTCGGTCTACAAAACCTGACCAGAGCGGCATGGTTCGCCACCCACTGTGCCGCGGTGAGTCTGACGTGTGGTTCTGTCTACATTGCGATGGAAAGATCACCAGCGCTCAGATCGCCCAAAACCTCTGGCATTGTCCAGCGTGCGGGGCATCGCCTCTCGACATCTTTGACACGGCGTTCTGGTCTGATGATAAGGGCGAGTCCTTCCTGCCGGTAAAAACTGACGGTTCCACGGATAGAGACGAACTCGATTTCCGGATTGTCGATAGCAGGCCCAAGCTCGACCTGACCGAAGAGAAGATCATTCTCCTCATCCGCAGCGCCTTGCTTGATGACGCTACCAACATCAGCGAGAAGCTGGGCGCTCTTCAGGCTGAGATCAGTGTCGATGACGAGAATGGGGTCTGGATTATTATTGAAGAGGATTTGTGGCCAGAGGGCAAGGATCCCGTTCAGGCTTTGGCCGTAGCGAAGCTACTAGGTCTCGAGGTTGAACGTTTATCGAGTTGGTCGACCATACCTTTCGCCTGGCCGAGGCTGGGCGAGATAGCCTCGAGCACCTGTGACTATACGCAAATGATGCTGGACGCCTATGCGCAGTATGGCGGCTCACCGACTAAGTAAGCGCAGGCATCGCAGTCTGTTTGCGACCAACGCTTTTGCCCAGACAGCCATGTTAATGGGTGGACGCATTGGTCGCGTCCTCTCTTGCCCGCGTCACCCACGCGCTTGCGAGCTTCGGGCCTACATGAATGCCCCTGAAATTGATCCGTTTGCCAAAGGTGGACCGTGAGCGAAGGGCAGCTACCTGAATCGCCTAAGAAAGCCTTCGACCTACTGGCGGCGGTGGCGTCCTTTGCACGCAAGAACGACATCAAGCTCAACGATCCCGCACTGGTCGATCACTTCATGGCAGACGCCGCACCGCATTTGCGGGAAGCGTTGGCCGATCCGACGCTGATACACGGCTCAAGAGCCGAGCGCCTGTTCGAGGCGACGGTGCTAAGCCTTGGGCAATTCAAGCTCCTGAAGGCCGAGGACGTCGGTCGCGTTCACGCCGCTGAGACCTTGCGAGCGCCGGATTTCCGCATCGTCCTTCATGACGGCGGGCAATGGCTTGTGGAAGTCAAGAACGTGCGGAGTACGGACCCCTTCAAGCAGGAACTGCGGATGTCGCGGAAGTACCTCAAGTCGATGCTGGCCTATGCAGATGCCGTCGGCACACCGCTAAAGTTCGCGATCTACTGGTCGGCGTGGAGGTTCTGGTCGGTGATCTCGCCGGAGCGCTTTCGGACCAGCAGCGGAGGCCTGCGCATCTCGATGCAGGAGGCGATGCTCGCCAGCGAATTTGAACGGCTCGGCGAGAAACTTATCATGACCAAGCCGCCGTTGCGCCTCGTGCTCGCCGCGGCGACCGACATGCCTCGGTCCGTCAGCGACGAGGGTTTGGCTAACTTCATGATCGCGGCGGCAAAGATCTACAGCCGTAACGTTGAGCTCACCGATCCGAAAGATCGCAAGCTTGCCCAGGTCTTGCTGTTTTATGGCGAGTGGGAGGTGAAGGGGCCAATTGCGCTCATGGAGGGTGATCGGATTGCTGGCGTCGAATTCGTCGCAAACCCGGTGGAGCCGACGCATCAGGGTTGGGAAGCCATCGGAATGGCAAGTCGGATTTTCAGCAGTTTTTATGCCAACCAGACGGTCGAAGGGGACCAGGTCACCCAACTCGACGGGGAACCGGCGCCCGAGTGGTTTATACCTCTGGCGAACTGGGATTTCAAAAGCAGCAAGTTGCCATTGCTCCTTGGCGTCATTCAACCCTCACATGGCACCTGATTATATCTGGTGACGAGTGCGACCATCGCTTGAGATGCAAATCGCCTTTGGGTAGCAATGATAAACTGCCTAGATTGAAGCGATCGAGCGCAACATGAATCGGGATGATTATTTAAACAGCAGCGCGAAGTACTTGGGGCGTTTAACCCACGAAATTAGGGCTTTGAACGCTATCGGCCGCTTTGATATCAACTCTGTCACCGAAGACTTCCTTGTCCCGGTCCTCAAAGTTCTTTTTGACGCCCCGAACCTACAGAATCAAAACGAGATCCAGCAAAATTTCCCCTCGATAGATCTCGGTTGTCAAACCTCGAGGATTTCGTTTCAGATCACGACGGACGCCTCGAGTGATAAGGTTGTTAAGACCCTTCAGAAATTCCGCGAGCACCAATTAGAAAGGATCTTCGATCGCGTTTTCGTACTGACGATCACTGAGAAACAATCGAGCTATACCGCCAAAACATTGAACGAGGCAATTGCGGCACTTCCGGTGTCGTTTAGTGTGTTGGAAAATATCCTCGATATCACAGATATCCTTAAGCATTTGCAGGGACTCGAGACAGCCAAGTTAGAGCGTATCGAGTTTTATCTGTCAGCAGAGTTCCGCAAGCGAGACGAACACCTGCAGTTTCGCGATCAGCTGGACAAATTCCTTGAATACTCCACCGCGAAAATCGAAGTAGAGAAAAAATCAAAGAAGTATATTCCTTCAATATTTGTGGAGACACACGCCACAAAAGAGGAGACGAGACTCTTCTCAAACCCAATATTCTTCTACAGGAAGGTTCAAGATGGATTAAAACGTCTCAATTATACTCATTTGAATTCACTTCTGAGGCTAGCGCGAGAACCCGAACTGGGCCTGGAATTCGACAATGGATTGTTGACTGCGAGCCCCCGAACTATCCCAGAACTGCGAGAGTGGATAGATGCCATCGAAGGAGCGATAGGCAACGAGCTGCAGAAGATCGGTCCAATGTCGTGGCGCTCAGCAGACTATGGAGGAAAATACAGACCCTCCAATGAAGACAGCGCAAATTGGTCACTCGCGCGACATAAACTTGAGGTGACATGCACAGGCGTCATACTTGAGCTTGAAGATGCCCGCTCGCAGCTTAAGCTAATTCAAAATAAGATTTTTCTGGTCACGAGCATGGCGGGCCAAGGTAAAACCAATTTCGTCTGTGATCTTGTTGATAATCAGTTCAAGGCGTTCGAAATACCGAGCATCTTCATTCCAGCTCGAGAATTGAATACCTATCCCGCACGCCAACGGCTAATCGGGTTTATATCCAACAATCGCTATATCCCACAATACTCTCGCATTCACCAGTACTTTGACCTGTTCAACAGCGTGGCGCTGGAGAGCAAAAAGCCGTTCATTATCGTCATTGATGGCATTAATGAGGTGAATGCGCTCGAGGAGTTCAACGATGAACTCAAAGATTTCTGTAACGCTGCCTGCCAATACGAGCTCATTAAAATAGTCATCACGTGCAGAAGCGAATTTTTCGACGAAAAGTATTCATCGATCTTAAACGAACCATTCAGTGACAAAATCCGCAGAGTAACAGACCTCCGATCGGAAATGTCGGACCTCAGTAAAGGGCGCCTTCTTCGATCCTACCTTAAACATTTTCATGTTGCCGGCAAATTCGCGCGGCCCGCGAGGGAGTTTCTTCAGAACGACCTACTACTATTGCGAATATTTTGTGAGCGTCACGAGGGGCTCGATGTCGGGCACCTATCGGACATCTATAAGGGTGATTTATTCGAAGATTTTTTGCTTAAGAAGATCGAATCCTTCCCCGAGCGGCTCCAGGGAAAAGCCCTTCCGACTTTGCTCAAGATCGCCTCATCGATGTTGGCAGCAAAGCAATACTCCACGCTATCCGTCAGAAATTTCGAAGACGATGAAAGGGATATCCGTCCAACGCTTAGTGGCCGATGACATCATCCTCAGACAAGAAATCGCCGGCAAAGGCCTGTCCAGTCTCGGAGATCTCGTCATATCGTTCACCTATGACGAACTCAGGGATTTCATCATTGCTTACAGCCTTGTCGGAACTTCTGAGGGAACTGCGGGATCGCTAAGTGAGACCCTGACAGGTCTGAAAGGCAGTCCGGTATTCGAGGGCGCTTACAAGTATGTCTATCTGCAAGCCCGTAAAACAAAGCACCGAGAAGCGCTTCAGGCGTGCGAACAAGCTGAGGATTTCGTCGAGCATTTCGCTCTGAATGTCCACCTCTTACCGCCCGGTATTCAGAACAACGAGGACGTGTCGAGGCTAAAAGTTATCCTTATGGATGTTTCCGAAGTAGCGCGTTTCCGACGTGCTGCCGTCTTCCTGCTAAATCGTCAATATCTGGATGAACTGCTCAATATCAGAATCCTTATTGAGCATTTGAATAGCCTAGACAGCCAAGCTCATCGACGGGCCGTCGAAACTTTATTTTCACGACCCCACGATTTCCCCTCGCGCAGCTGGGAGAAGCGGCTAAACGGTTTTGTTGAAAACGTCTGCGATTTGGGGTTGGACGACATTCTGGGAGATTATTCGCCGGAATGGTTGGTCTTCCTTCTTCACGCGTCATCGTTGGCGGGGTGGTACGAGCGGCAAAGGGTATCCATTTTATTTAACACCGGGAAAAGGGAAGCCAAGCTGCAAGGGGCTTTGGAGATCGCAGGGAATCGCAAAGCAACTTAGTCAGGCGATTGTTGTCAGAGATTGCTACGACGGAAAGGAGCGAATCTGATGGATGAGGAAGAAGTCCTTCCGGTGAACACCATTCCGAGGCGCTCTGATTTTCTAGCTGGCTTGGGAATAAAACCCGGCGGTTTGGGTGCACAGCTTTTTAGCGGTATTTATGACGGCATCTTCGTCAGCTCAATCGATCTTAGAGACCAGTACACACGGTATTACTGTGTCGAGTATCCTTCTTTTCAGATCTATTTGGAATGCGCGCACGAGATTTATCTTGATCTCGAAGAGCTCGAAAAGCAGCATATACTGAAGTTCAAATCGTCGATGCAGCTGATCAGCCGGCATTACGATGATAACGTGTTTGATAAGGTAATGGAGTGCGTGCGGAAGCTGGAGACTGCTCATGAAAATTAAGATGGACTTCGTCTCGAACAGTTCCTCAACATCGTTCGTATACATTGCAAAGGAGATGCTTTCGAAAGGCGATTTCCTTGAGGCTGCGGGCGTCGCGAAAGATAGCCCTGTTGCTCCATTATTTGAAGACATGTTTCGGCAACTGAGATCGAGTATTGAATCCGGGACGACGCTTGGTTCCGTCGAAGAGGTCGATGCCCTCACGGGACGGCACGATTTCACGCCAGAGGTCCTCGAGAGGATGCGTCACGCCTTAAAACAAGGGAAAACTGTCACGACCGGAAAGCTAAGTAGTGAGGAGTGCCTGGCAGAAAGCGTTCTCTGCATGGAGATTTTTGAGATCGAATCGGAAGGTTTTTATCTGAATGCCTACGACAACTACTGGTGAAAAAGCACTTCGGATTAACCGCTATAAGAGTCTCGGGTATACGACATTCTCCAACGCCCGGACTGGGTTTTTCGCTCGGGTACCGGATCAGGGAAAACCTGAGCCATTCTGGTCGCCAAATGGCCCAGAGCTGATGGATATATCGATCACGAACTGGTGCGACAAAGGATGCGTTTTCTGTTATAAATCATCGACCAAGCATGGCTCACATATGTCTCTCAGGGACTATAAGAGGGTCATTGATGAGGCCGCCGCAATGGGCACGTTCCAGGTAGCGCTCGGTGGCGGAAATCCTAATCAGCATCCGGATTTTGAGGAAATTCTCGATTATACATGGTCCAAGGGCATTGTGCCGAACTACACGACCAACGGACGAGGCCTCAACGAGTCAATACTGAGAGCGACGCAGCGAAACTGCGGCGCGGTTGCGGTGTCGGCGTACCCACCGTATCGCGAGACAGCGGAGACACTGCGTATTCTGGCCGATCGGAAGATCAAGACGAACGTCCACTTCATCATTGATGCGGAAAGCGTCGACACTGCAATCGACTGGCTCCGGGAGCCGCCGGAATTTCTGAAGAGGATTAACGCCCTGGTTTTCCTAAACTACAAGCCTTCTGGTCGCAAAATCTTCGAAAAGCGCCTACTTCGAAATAGTTCGCGGGTTGATGAGTTTTTCAAGCTGGCAACCTCACCTCATACGAAATTGAGGGTGGGTTTCGATGCATGTTGTGTAAGTGGTGTGTTCGCGAGAACGGCCGCCAGTAGGAGCTTGGTTGATGCATGCGATGCTGGTCGGTTTTCGCTTTATGTGTCCGAGGACATGAAAGTCTATCCATGTTCATTTCAAAGTGGATTGGCCAAGGGCGACCAGCTGGACGAGCGTAATTCCCTTCTCGATATATGGCGCGATTCAGAGAACGTTCGTTCATTCAGACGCTATTTCGCATCCGACAGGTGCGGCGGCTGCTCGCACAAGAAAAATTGCATGAACGGCTGTCCGCTTTTTGATCAGTTGGTTGTTTGCGGGAACCGGTGAAGCCGGTCGTGCTCTTTCATGCCAATCTCAGCAGCCGCGATCAGTGCCTACGTGATGGCAAGCAGCCGGGTTTCGCGACCGCGGTGCCGACGCCGATCGACGGGATGTTCCTAAGAGTGGAAGTCCGTTTCTCCGCCCAAAAATGGCTCCCGCAAAGTTTGAGTTGACCGCCCTCGATGACGAGGCAACACTCGCACCAGCATCAAGGCAGGGAGGAAAAATCAATGGACGACCCAGACCGCTGGCGCAATATGGCAACCGCACCGAGAGACGGCAGTCGGATCCTGGTGACGATCCGGGCGTCCGAGCAGGGGCCGGCGGAAGTTGACCTTGCCTATTGGTCGCATGGCGATCAATTCGCTGGGGAAGGCTGGCGCGCCTCGGATTCCTCCCCCGGGCACATCATCGAATATGCCGAGCCGGAGTTGAAGTGTTGGATGCCTATGCCCTCGGCCAATCGCACCTCGATGCCTTCGCCTTGGGAAGGCGATGACGACGAGCAGCTCGATGGATCCGGGATTTAGCATTTCCGACAAATGCATGCCGACAGGCTTCCCCATACAAAAGCCCCGCGGTCGTTGCCACACCGCGGGGCTCCTTGATGCCCGACCAGGGAGAGGCGGTCAGGCGGCCTGGACTTTCTTGGAGGTGCGGGCCCATTCCGGCAGCCAGTCGCCGTGGGTGGCGAGCAGGTCGTCGACCAGCGACCAGATCTGGTCGAGGTCGAGTTCGGCTGATGTGTGCGGATCCATCATCGCGGCGTGGTAGATGTGCTCGCGATTTTCGGTCATCAGCGCCTGCACCGTCAGCTCCTGCACGTTGATATTGGTGCGGATCAGCGCGGTCAGCTGCGGCGGCAGGTCGCCGATGAAGGTCGGCTGGATGCCGGAGGCGTCGACGAGGCAGGGCACTTCGGCGGCGCAATTTTCCGGCAGCGAGGTGATGCAGCCATTGTTGCGGACGTTGCCGTAGATCACCGAGGGTTCGCCGGTCCAGAGTGAGCGTACGGTGAGCTGTTTTTGCTGATCGGCCAAATCAGGCGATGTTCTGGCATTAGAACCAGCATTAGTGCTGACATTAATACCAGAACGAAGAGGTTTCATGGCTCGCATAGAGATCATGTCCGGTACCGAGCGCAGACGGCGTTGGTCGGACGAGGCGAAGCTGAGGATACTTGCGGAAGCTGATGAGCCCGGTGCTCGCATTGGCGATGTGGCGCGCCGGCACGACATTCATCCGGGCCAGATCCGCTTGTGGCGGCAATCATTCAACTATGCCGATCGGCCGACGGTGTTCCTCCCGGTGGAAATCACGGAGGAGGTTGGCGTAAGCCAGCCGTCTACCGCATCAACAAGGCCGACGATCGTTGAGATCTTGCTTCGAAACGGTCGGAGCTTGAAGGTTGCGGTTGACGTTGAGTTGAAGCTGCTTGGCCCGCTCGTCGCTTGCGTGGAGGCGGTATGATCGGCCCATCGGGGAATGTGAGGGTCTATCTGGCCTGCGGAGTGACCGATATGCGGCGTGGCATTGATGGTCTGTCCGCGCTGG
This sequence comes from Rhizobium sophoriradicis, assembly GCF_025200795.1. Classification (NCBI taxonomy): domain Bacteria; kingdom Pseudomonadati; phylum Pseudomonadota; class Alphaproteobacteria; order Hyphomicrobiales; family Rhizobiaceae; genus Rhizobium; species Rhizobium sophoriradicis. The sequence continues at coordinate 123,707 of NZ_CP104155.1, read as the reverse complement.
TCGAGACGGTCGTGAGGGAGGCACCGGGCTCGGGCGCAATCTTCGGCTTTCGCGGAAAACGCGCGGACCGGATCAAGCTTCTTTGGTGGGATGGCCAGGGGTTCTGTCTGTTCTACAAGATTTTGGAGCGCGGATACTTTCCCTGGCCGACGGCGAAAGAGGGTGTAGCGCACCTGACGCAGGCGCAGCTTTCGATGCTCGTTGAGGGGATCGATTGGCGACGCCCGGCGTGGACTTCCGCTCCCGGCCGAACGGGATAAAAGCTATATTTTGCAGGGGCATGGGAAGCTTAACGCTGGTGCGTCAGAGGCAAATCGGCTAGTTTCGCGGATATGGAAACAGCGCCGCTGGACAGTCAGGACGAGCTCAATACTTTGCGCGCACTCGTCGCGGAACAGGCGGCAAAACTTGAGAGCCAGGAAGCCGAGGTCATCAAGCGAGACTCCATAATCGGGCTTCTTCGCGCGCAACTGGAGCTTCTCCGACATCGGCAACATGGCGCGTCTTCGGAAAAGATCGACAGGAAGATCGAGCAATTCGAGCTGATGTTGGAGGAGATCGAGGCCTCCCGGGCCGAGGCTGAACAGCGCTCCGGGAAACCGCCTCTGCCGGAGTTGGACGACGCATCCGAGAAGCCGAAGCGCAAGCCTCTACCCGATGATCTCACCACCGAAGAACTGGTCTATGCAGCTCCCTGCAATTGCCCGACCTGCGGTGGCACTTCGTTCCTGAAGGCGGCCGACAGAGTGGTCCAGGTGCTGGAGCACGTGCCGGCGTCGGTCAAGATTGTCCGGCATGTCGAGAAGCGCATGATCTGCAGGGAATGCGATACGACAGTGGCTGGCGAGATGCCGACCTTGCCGATCGAGCGCGGCAAACCCGGGCCGGGGCTGCTCGCCCACATCATGATCGCCAAATTCGACGATCACATTCCCCTTTACCGCCTGTCAGAGATGTACGACCGGTTGGGGATAGACATCTCCCGATCCGTAATGGCCGACTGGGTCGGCCGGGTATCTGCATTGCTGACACCACTTGTCCTGTTAATCAGGGCCCATATCGCCGCACTCGACCGAATACATACGGACGATACCCCGGTCGATGTTCTCGACCCCGGGCGGGGCAAGACAAAAACCGGCAGGGTCTGGGTCTACATCTTTGACGGCAGTGGCTATCAATCCGCCACTCCCGCAGCCATTGCCTATTACTACAGCCCCGACCGCAGGGGCGCACATCCGGCTGATCACCTGGCAAGCTTCAGCGGCGTCATGCATGCCGACGGCTACGGGGGTTACAAGAAGCTCTATGGCAACCAGATCATTGAAGCCGCCTGCATGGCGCATGTGCGCCGCAAGTTCCATGATGTGATAAAGCTCAAGCCGTCTCCGATCGCTGAGGAAGCGCTGTCACGCATCGGCGCTCTCTACGATATCGAGAACCGTATCCGAGGCATGTCGGCTGACGAGCGGCGCACCCTGCGCCAACACCATGCTCGGCCTGTTCTGGACGAACTCAAGGCCTGGATCGAGGCGACACTCTCGACTTTGCCTCAGAAGCAGAGGCTGGCCGAGGCGATGCGATATGCCCTGTCGCGATGGGCAGCCTTAAGCGTCTACATCGACGATGGCCGTGTCGAAATCGACAACAACATCGCTGAACGAGCCATGCGTCCGCTTGGAATTGGAAGGAAGAACTGGCTGTTTGCCGGCTCGGACAAGGGCGGCGAGCGCATCGCCAACATCCTCACCATCATCGAGACGGTCAAACTGCAAGGCCATAATCCAGAGGTCTATCTGACGGATGTCCTGACCCGGATCCAGGATCACCCCGAAGACCGAATTGAAGACCTCCTGCCTTGGAACTGGACGCCGGCAAAAGCTCGATGCGAGGCCGCCTGATGGCGCGCTCGAGGTTCATCTACACACTCAGCCAAGTCGCCGGCATGATCGGCGAAAACCTCGAACTGATCGAAGAAGTGACCGCAAACTCGGACAACATCTCCGAAGGCGAACTGGTTTACGTCGGCGATGGCAGTGAAGACGGCACGAAGGGTCTGACCGAGAATGGCATCGAAGAACTTCAAAGCCTACTCGCCGACATCAGGACGTGGGACGGCGGTATCCGCGAGTTCCTCATCGACACACAGTGCGATCCCGAAATAATCGACCGCATCATGGCCGATGAGATGAAACGCGGCCTATAGATTCCATCTCTCGACACCCGAAAATGCGTTCGCCGGACGCTTACGGTCCAGACCGAGTTGATGATCGAGGAGGCATATTCCTTCGACGGCTGAACCTCGATCTTGTCGGCGGTGCGATAGGCCTCCGCCTGGCCCTTCCAGCGCTCGATCTGCTCGATACAGCGCTTCGGATATTCATCGAGCGGAATGCCGAATTTCTCGATCAGGTCCTCGCGGCCTTCCTTGATGAAATAGGGCGTGTATTCGGCGAAATGCTCCGAGCTTTCGGTGACGAAATAGCCGAGCCGCGTCAGCATCTCGTAACGCACCTTGTTCAGGGCGCTGCTGCCTCTGGCGCGTGCCGCGATGGTCGCTCATTTTCCTCCGAGCGGATTCCCGACGGAGACCGTGCAAATGTGGTGATCGGCTCCGGACGCGAACGCAGACCGTGTGATGGTGGCCCTGCAGGTAAAGCTCGTGCCCGACCTTGATACTTCGATCGTCTGACGCACCATGCGGCCTCGGCGATCGCGCCATCCCCTTGCCAATCCGTTCTGAGTCCATCTGAAAGGCGTTGCCCCACCAGAATTATCGGAGCCAGGCGTTATTTCATGCCTTGCTGTTCGCCCTTTACCCTCCGCATTAACACGGACGAAGAGTCGTCCCCGTGATGAAATATAAATTTCCTGTTTCCACACAATCCTCCCCGTCCTACGTCTCCCATGAACCACTTCCGTGTACTGCAACACAATCGAGTGGCCTTTCAGTTGCGATTGTAGATCACTTTGACCAGCGGCCTTGACGGGCATAGTTAAAGCAAGGAGAGCGCTTGCAATAGATATCAGCCGCATAGATACCTCCTGCCTTTTTTGCTGGGTAGATCTCTTCAGGCGCCAAGAAGTCTTTTTCTCCATCAGAGACTATAGTGCCGACCCTTAATGCTGACGACAAGCAATGGAAAAGGCCGGTATTGCGGTATCAGGCACCAAGCTAAACCGACCAGTTCCAGCCTATATTATCATATTCAAATTGCCGACTAAATAGGGTATGCTTACCTAACTATTCGCACTGGTTGTAGTTGGCAGCTTTCGCGAGACGGCTCAGCTGCACTCATCTTTACATGGGGGGATATTCATGCGTACGCGTCGAACTTTTCTCTTGCAATCGGCATTGGCCTTAATGGCGACTGTTTCCGCCAGGGCAGATGACAGCTGGGAGTCTTTGCTCAAGGATGCAATCGGCGACACAAATCCGATTACGCTGGGTCGGATCATTCCGCCTGCATCCTCACCGCTTTGGAAGGAAGCACATGATCAACTTGATGAAGCACGAAAGGGTCTGCGTCCATATGACATCGCCAGATATTTCGTCACGTCGCTTCCCCCCAAGTTTCAGATCGCGTGGCCTGAGCCAAATCCTGCGCGTCCCACTCTTGCGAACCCTCTGATCGTTCTATTCTTTGTTTCTACAAGAACTCAGCCTGCCGGGGACAAAACGCCTTGGTGCTCAGCCTTTGTGAACTGGTGTCTTCAGAATGCTTCACCAGCGATACCGGGGACGAATAGCGCTGCGTCACAATCGTTCGTCAAAAATGTGGGCTGGGGCACAGAAGTGTGGAACAAGAGGGATAGATGGCCACCAACTGCGGCGAGACGGGGCGACATTGCGGTCTTCACGAATAGATCGGATCCTGCCCACGGACACGTCGCGTTTTTCGACCGCGCGACTCCCCGTCAGCCGCACCATGTAGACGTGTTGGGTGGGAACCAGTTTAATAGGGACGGCCTGCATACCTTCAACGTAAAATCGCTCAACATCGAGAACGAACTAGAACTTGTTTCGATTCGTACAACGGTAGGCTTACGAGATGGATGAACTCCATCCCCTGAGCCTCGTCGTTCTGCGGATTGTCCTGCTTCTGGGTGTCTGCAGCTCTACTGCATGGGCCCAAAATTTCGAAATGGCTTGGAGCGTCCCGCCTCAATATCGAACCCCGGGAAACGGCTCCACCGCGATGATCATCAAGGATCAGAATGGTGTTGCCAGGACGATATACGATGAAAGCTATGCTGTCCTCATCATCCAAGGGCAATATTCAAACGGCTGGTCACCAATTGTTGCACAGGGAGAGCGGAGCGCTTCCATTTTGAGGAAAGCACTTGAAGCTCGCGGTTATCACGTGATGATCTGGCGCGACTTGAAGGGACAACAGTTCCAACTCCTGCTGAGTGAAATATTATCGAACATAGGGTATCGGAAGCAAACTCGCCTTTTATTTTACTACTTCGGTCATGGTACCTCACTAGGGACATCCGATGACGATGCGGGGACACGGACTTTCTTGGTTCCCGTGGACGCTGGCGATCCCAGCAGTAATCCTCAAGAATTTTACAGATCCGCAATTCCGATTTCGCGGCTGACTGAGCTTGCGTCCGCGATGACCATCAAACATGCCTTCTTTGCGCTTGAAGCGTGTAATGCCGGCGGGATTTTGTCCACGCTCGGTTTGCCACCGCCACCGAATGCGATGGGCTATATCTTCGGTGAAAACGTCAAGAAGCACGTCCGGCAGTTCTTGACTGCTGGCAACGAGCAGCAGGAGGTTCCAACGGGCGTATTTAGCGCGTTGCTTGTTGGCGCATTCGACGAAGGAAGTCGAAATGATGATGGTTACGTTACTGGATCAGATGTGATCTCCTATGTGACCCGTCATAGCCCACAATTTACCAAGGATTTCCCACTCAACCCTTCATATGGATTCATTCCGCCAGCAGGGGGCGGTGACATGGTGATCGGCCCCTCACTTGCCAAGCTGCACGAGTCAAACCAAGGTGAAAGACCACCGATCGTCGTGGACAGGCCGATTGCGTCCGGGGCAAACGGTTCGGAACCTGCTGGGCCCGAACCAGCAGCGCCATCCGTGAAACAGAAGTCGACAATGCCGCAAGGCCAAGTCGGACCGCAAAATCCCGTAAAGCGCAAGACGCGCATCGTCTCTCAATCCGAGCCGCCGAAGTCGCTCCGCGGCAATGGAAGCGTCAGAACACCCACACCATCAGGGAAGTGCTTTAAGTTTAATGGCCAGACCTTTTGCGAATAGATGTGAACGGATCTTTCCGAATCACTGATAGGATCCGCTGCAGCCGTGACGTACCGACAGAATTCTGAATACCTGCTCTGGTTTTTGGAGGAGCTATGGCTACCCGATACTTTCGCTGCTCGCATTCCTGCTGGTGAGTATCTATGCGGGGCGGAGCAAGCACCTGCGGTTCGCAAACGCCAGTGAAACACCCGGTGTACTTGCACGAGCTCTACGTGCACCGGAGATCAGCAACGGCTAGCGAATAGATGAACTGGCGTGCGCGATTTCGCGCCGCGCGCCTTGCAGCAGATAGTCTAAGTTCGGCCTCCTGTCGGTCGGCTGCCGCCTGCGTAGCGACGCCGCTCTATTGCACGTTGTGGACGAAGCCGCGCCGATCAATGCCTGGTCCAGGCAAGCGCGACGACTCCTTGCATGACGCGGAAATCCTCTGCGTCTTCGATGACCGGCAAGTGGGCGCGCAGTGGCAGAGCGCTTTGGTCGGACGACTACTTCGAAGTCGGACAATGGCGACACCACAAGCACGCCGCCGATTGCATAGCCGTGGTTCCAGTCGCAAAAGCCCCGCGGTTGTTGCCACCGCGGGGCTCCTTGATGCCCGACCAGGGAGAGGCGGTCAGGCGGCCTGGACTTTCTTGGAGGTGCGGGCCCATTCCGGCAGCCAGTCGCCGTGGGTGGCGAGCAGGTCGTCGACCAGCGACCAGATCTGGTCGAGGTCGAGTTCGGCTGATGTGTGCGGATCCATCATCGCGGCGTGGTAGATGTGCTCGCGATTTTCGGTCATCAGCGCCTGCACCGTCAGCTCCTGCACGTTGATATTGGTGCGGATCAGCGCGGTCAGCTGCGGCGGCAGGTCGCCGATGAAGGTCGGCTGGATGCCGGAGGCGTCGACGAGGCAGGGCACTTCGGCGGCGCAATTTTCCGGCAGCGAGGTGATGCAGCCATTGTTGCGGACGTTGCCGTAGATCACCGAGGGTTCGCCGGTCCAGACCGAGTTGATGATCGAGGAGGCATATTCCTTCGACGGCTGAACCTCGATCTTGTCGGCGCTGCGATAGGCCTCCGCCTGGCCCTTCCAGCGCTCGATCTGCTCGATGCAGCGCTTCGGATATTCATCGAGCGGAATACCGAATTTCTCGATCAGGTCCTCGCGGCCCTCCTTGATGAAATAGGGCGTGTATTCGGCGAAATGCTCCGAGCTTTCGGTGACGAAATAGCCGAGGCGCGTCAGCATCTCATAGCGCACCTTGTTCGGGCAGCGCGGGTTCCAGCCGGGCTTCGGCGCCCTGCCCTCGCGATAGGCGCGCAGCAGATCGGGATAGAGGTTGCGGTAGGAGCCGTCGGCCTGGCGATGCTCGAATTTGAGATAGAAGGCCATGTGGTTGATGCCGGCGGCGCGGTAGCGGATTTCCTCGTAGGGAATGTCGAGATCGTGGGCGAGCTCCATCGCCGTGCCCTGCACCGAGTGGCAGAGGCCGACCTGGCGAATGGTCGGGTACTTCTCGGCGATCGCCCAGGTGTTGATCGCCATCGGGTTGACATATTGCAGCATGATCGCCTGCGGGCAGACGGCGAGCATATCCTCGCAGACCTTCCAGAGATGCGGCACGGTGCGCAAGCCCCGCATGATGCCGCCGACGCCGAGCGTATCGGCGATCGTCTGGCGCAGGCCGTATTTCTTCGGCACCTCGAAATCGGTGACGGTGCAGGGCTCATAGCCGCCGATCTGGAAGGCGACGACGACGAAATCGGCGCCGGCCAGCGCCTTGCGCTGGTCGGAATAGGTCTCGGCCTTGGCCTTGACGCCGAGCGTCGAGATCAGCTTGTTGACGACGATGGCGCTTTCTTCCAACCGCTGCGGATTGAGGTCCATAAGGGCGATCGTTGCGCCCGAGAGCGCCGGACGCTGCAACACGTCGCCGATGATGTTCTTCATGAAGACGGTGGAGCCTGCTCCGATGAAGGTGATTTTGGGATTTGCTGCCATTAGTGCCTCCGGCATTCGATAATCATGCTACCTCGAAAGCGGCCTTGACGAGCCGTTCGGTGTAGGCGGTCTTGGGATGGGTGAGAACTTCGTTGACGGGACCTTCCTCGACGATCTTGCCATGCTGCATGACGATGACGCGGTGGCAGAGCGCCCTCACAACCTTGAGATCGTGGGAGATGAAGAGGTAGCTGAGGCCCCGCTCGTCCTGCAGCTTGCGCAGGAGTTCGATGATCTGCGCCTGGACGGAGAGGTCGAGGGCCGATGTCGGTTCGTCGAGCAGGATGAATTCCGGCTCCAGCGCGATGGCGCGAGCAATGGCGATGCGCTGGCGCTGGCCGCCGGAAAATTCATGCGGGAAACGCGAGAGGATATTGCCGGGCATGCCGGCGGCAACAAGCGCCTCGCGCACCCGGTCCTGCCGCTCGGCCCTGGTGGCGCCGAGCCGGTTGACGACGAGGCCTTCCTCGATGATCTGGCCGATCGTCATGCGCGGGTTGAGCGATGAGAACGGATCTTGAAAGACGATCTGCATGCGGGCGCGGAAGGGGCGCATCTCGGCGCGAGAGAGGCCGTGGATCGGCTGGCGATCGAAATGGATTTCGCCGGCCTGCGGCGTGTTGAGCCGCAGGATCGCCTGGCCGAAGGTCGTCTTGCCGGAGCCGGATTCGCCGACGAGACCGAGCGTCTCGTGGCGGCGCAGCGTCAGGCTCAAGCTGTCGACGGCGACGAGTTCGCGCATCTCCGGCTTCAGGAAAGTGCCGTGGCGCATCATGAAGCCGACGCGGACACCCTTGGCGTCGAGGATGATATCGGATCCCTCCGGCAGCGGATTGGCCTGGCCGCGCGGTTCGGAGGCGAGCAGGTGTTTGGTATAGGCGTGCTGCGGATTGGCAAACAGCGCTTCGGTGACATTGTGCTCGCGCACTTCGCCATGCTGCATGACATAGACGTAGTCGGAGAACTGCCGCACCACCGTCAGGTCGTGGGTGATGAGGATGACCGCCATCCCCAACTCTTTCTGCAGGTTGCGGATCAGGTTGAGGATCTGCGCCTGCACGGTGACGTCGAGCGCCGTCGTCGGCTCGTCGGCGATCAACACATCGGGATCGTTGGCGAGCGCCATGGCGATCATTACACGCTGGCGCTGACCGCCGGAAAGCTGATGTGGATATTGCATGAGCCGAGCGGCGGGATCGGGGATCTGCACATGTTCCAGCAGTTCCAGCGCCCGCTTTTGCGCATCCCTGCGGCTCATGCGCCGATGCACGCGGATCGCCTCGACGATCTGGCTGCCGATCGTATAGATCGGGTTCAGCGAGCTCATCGGCTCCTGGAAGATCATCGAGATGCGGTCGCCGCGCAGCTTGCGGCGGGCCCGCTCGGAGAATTTCAGAATATTGCTGCCGTCATAGGAAACAGTCGATTTGTCGGAGACGACGGCACGTTTCGACAAGAGCCCCATCACCGTGCGCGCCGTCACCGATTTGCCGGAGCCGGATTCGCCGACGATGGCGATCGTCTCGCCGCGATAGAGCTGGAAGGACACGTCCTTGACGGCTTCGACCATGCCGTCCTCAACCTTGAAATTCACCGCCACGTTGCGGGCGTCGATGATCGGCGTTTCCGAGCGGCCGTCATGGTCGTGGCGGACGGGCGGGGCGAAGGAATTGACCAGGGAAAGAGCCATATCGATCACCTCAATAGGGGTCGACAGCATCGCGCAGTCCGTCGCCGAGCGCATTGAAGGCGAAGACGGTGACGAGCACGAAGCCGACGGGAGCGAGAATCCAGGGATAGGAGCCGATGACCGAATAGGTCGCCGTATCCTGCAGCATCAACCCCCAGGAGATCAGCGGCGGCTTGACGGCAAAGCCTAAGAAACCGAGGAAGGATTCCAGGAGCACGACGCTCGGTATGGCCAGCGTCACCGCGACGATGACGTGGCTCATCACGTTCGGGAAAATATGCTGCATGATGATGCGCCGGTCGGTGGCGCCGACGGCCATCGCCGCCCTGACGTAATCGATGCGGGCGAGCGCCAGGGTCTTGCCGCGCACCTCGCGTGACATCTGCGCCCAGCCGAGCGCCGACATCACGACGATCACGAAACCGAGGAAGACATTGGTCGGCGCCGTCACCGGGATCAGCGAGGTCAGCGCCAGATAGAGCGGCAGCTGCGGGAAGGCGAGCACCAGCTCGACGAAGCGCTGCAACCAGATATCGAAGGTGCCGCCGAAATAGCCCGACACCATGCCGACGGTCGTGCCGATCAGGGTGACGATGAAGACGACGGTCAGCGCGATCATCAGCGAGATGCGCGAGCCGATGATGGCGCGCGACAGCACATCGCGGCCGAACTTGTCGGTGCCGAGGAAATGCACGGGCTGGCCGTCGGTCGAGCCGAAGAAGTGGCGGTCGGCCGGAATGAGGCCGAACAGCTTGTATTCGGCGCCCTTGACGAAGAAGCCGAGCAGGCGCGGATTGTCGTAATCCATGCCGACGATCGGCTGGAAGGTGACCGGGTCGAGCTCCTCGGAATCCGACAGCGCATAGACGCGGGGCTGGAAGACGAAATTGCCGTCCTTGTCGTGGAAGCTCATCACCTGCGGCGGCGCGAAGCCGACATCGGTTGCCTTCGGATCCATCGGCGCGAAGAAATCGGCAAAGACCGCCATCAGGATCAGGAGCCCGACGAGCACCAGCCCGGCCATGCCGGTCCAGGAGCGCCGCAGCCGGCGCCAGACGAGCGCCAGATAGCTCTCATTGCCGTGTGGAGGCTTCTTGATCGCGCGCTCGGTTGTCGGAGGCGTGTCGGAAGAGTCGAAAGCAAGCATCTCAGGCTCCTCCGAATTGGCGGACGCGTGGATCGAGCAAGGCGAGCAGCATGTCGGCGATGATATTGCCGACGATCAGCGTTGCCGACAGCACCATCATGAAGGTCGCGGTGACATAGACGTCGCCGACCGCCATCGAGCCGACGATCGCCGGCCCGACGGTCGGCAGCGCGAAGATGATCGCGGTTTCGATCTCACCGGTCAGCATGTAGGGCAGCACGACGCCCTGATACATGACAAGCGGATGCAGCGCGTTCGGGACGGCGTGGCGCATCACCACCGCCCCGCCCGTAAGACCTTTGGCTTTGGCGGTTTCGACATATTGGGCATTCAGCGTGTCGAGCAGATTACCGCGCATGACGCGCATATTGTAGGCAAGCCCGCCGAAGGTGGCGATCGCCACAACCGGCCAGACATGGCGGACGAGATCGACGAATTTCGCCCAGGACCAGGGCGCGCCGCCATATTGCGGCGAGAAAAAGCTGCCGATCTCGGAGACGTTGAACTGGAAGACCAGGAGATAGACGATGATCAGCGCCATCAGGAAGCGCGGCACCGTCATGCCGAGGAAGGAAATTCCCGAAAGCAGGCTGTCGATCCAGCTGTACTGGCGCGTCGCCGCCCAGATGCCGAAACCGATGCCGAGCACCGAGGCGAAGATGTGGCAGACGAGCGCCAGAAGCAGGGTGCGCGGAAGGCGCTCGCCGACGACGTCGGCAACCGGTTTGTTGTAGAACATGCTGTAGCCGAAATCGCCGCGGGTGACGATGCCGCCGATCCAGTTGACGTATTGCACAACCATCGGCTTGTCGAGGCCGTGCTCGACCCGGTAGGCCTGCGCCTGCGCTTCGGCCTGGGCGTAGGAGGCGCCGCCCTGGTTGATCAGCTGCGATCTTATGTAATCGGCATAGTCACCGGGCGGAGCCTGGATGATCGCGAAGGTCACCACGCTCAGGATGAACAGAACGGGGATCGCGGAGGCTATGCGCACGAGCAGGAATCGTAACATCGGACGGTCCGCTTCTCCTTGCTGCCAGTCGCTCCTTGTCGGCGCGGCCGGCTTGTTGGTCATATCAGGCCGCGCGCCACGCGCGGCCTGACTCTCGCTTCAGCTGGGAGGGAACTTTTTCCCGCGCGTCGCATCACCTGCGACGCGCTTCGGCTCTTTCATTCCTGATGCCAATGCATCAGTTGATCGGACCCTTGTCGCCGGGCTTGCCGGGCAGCTGCTCGGGGAACAGCTCGTATTTGCCCTGCTTGTCGGCGGCCACCCACAGGCGTTCGCGGATCACCGAATCTTCAGCCCAGTTGAACATGAAGATCGGTGTGCCCTGGGGGACGTTCGAGAAGCGCTTGTTGATGATGAGCGCGCCCGGATATTCCGTCAGTCCGACGGTGTTGACGTGCTCGGTCGAGATCTTCTGATACTGCTTCATCAGATTGACGCGCTCGTCATTGTTCTGGCTCGTCGTAAACTTATTGACGACGTCGACCAGTTCCTTTTCGAAGGGCATCAGATCGAGCTGATCATCCTTGCCGGCGCGATGCTGCCAGCTGGTGCGCGGGCCGACCGGGGCAAGCTGCTCGGTATTCTGCACCACCGACGACAGTTCCGTGGTGTTGCGCTGGATCAGCCAGTCGAAGCGGCCGGCATAATGCGCATCGTCACGCTTGGCGCCGTCGAGCGCATTGAGGACGATCTTCAGCCCGAGCTTCTCCATCTGGCCGACCACACCTTCGGCGAGGCTCTTGTCGGTCGTGTACTGATTGTTGACCAGCATGACGATTTCGACATTCTTGCCGCCCGCCGTGCCGGCCGGGAAGTTCACGATGCCGTCGCCGTCGGTATCCTTGAGGCCGGCCTTAGCGAGCTCGGCCTTGGCGCCCTTGAGATCGAAGGGATAATAGACGGTGGAGTTGCGGTCGTAGAAGCTGGTGCCGGAGGAAAGCCCGCCGGGATAGATCGCCGTGAACGGCCCCTTGACCAGCGAGTCGCCGATCGCCTTGCGGTCGAGCGCCATGGTGACGGCCTTGCGGAAGTCCTCGTTGCGGTTGAGCTCGCGGATCGCCTGGCCGCGCTCATCCGGGTTGCCCCAGCCATTGGCGGAGAAGTTCATCCTGAGGTTATAGCCGATCAGGCGCGGCCCGAAGGCCAGGCGGGCCGGCGCGGTCTTCTCGGCGGCGCGCTTCAGCGAGGCGACGAAGTTTTCCGGCTGCTCGAGGTTCGAGAAGTCGGCGGAGCCCGCCACCGCCTGCACGTCGCGGTCGGCCCAGGTCGAGAGCTTGTAGTGCAGCTCGTTGAGATAAGGCAGCTGGTTGCCCTTCTCGTCGACCTTCCAGTAATAGGGGTTGCGGCGGAGCACGATGATGTCGTCGGAGCGGTATTCCACCGGCACCCAGGCGCCCATCACCGGCATGTTCATGTATTCCGGCGGGAAGGCGTTCTTGAACTGGTCGTAGGTGTTCTTCGAATATCTAGGATGCTGGGGCTTCAGGATATGCGACGGACCCGGGCAGAAGTTCGGGTAGGCCATCGTGTAGAGATATTGTTTCGGGAAGGCCTCCTTGAAGGTCCATTCGACGGTGTAGTCGTCGATCTTTTTCAGCGTCGTGCCGACGCCGAAGGCCTCCGGCGAGGCGCCGCCGCCGAGCGGCGAGACGTTCGGATCGATGACTTCGTCCTCCCAGTAGAACATGATGTCGTCGGCGGTGAAGGGCACGCCGTCCGACCACTTGGCGCCTTCGACCAGGTGCATGGTGAGCTTGTGACCGTCTTCGGACCACTCCCAGCTCTTGGCCAGGTTCGGCAGCGGCTCGGTGTCCTGGGCTTTGACCTGGAACAGCGGCGCGGTGCGCGTCAGGCATTCGGACAGGCCGATATCGATGCCGCCCCAGCCCTGCGTCTGGCCGGCGCCGTAGTTCCAGCCTTCCGGCCGGCCGCCGATGACGTGGCGCATCGTATCGCCGTAGACGCCGGTGCCGTCGGGCATGTTGCCCGTCTTGAAGACCAGCGGCTCCTTCGGCAGCCGGTCCTTGACCGGCGGCAGCTTGCCGGCGGAGACGAAATTCTTCGTCACCCAGTCGGGCTCGTGATATTCGGGCAGCGCCTTGAACTCCAGAATGGAGTCGCGCGCGACATAGTTGATCTTGCCTTCGGCCGGAAATTCCGGCGGCACCGGCGGCACGGTCGGTTCGGAAGCATGGGCATGCAGCGCCAAGACCGAGACGCCGAGCGCCAGTCCTGCCAGAATGCCTGCTTTGCGGAAATTCATCATCGTTTCTCCCTCTTGTTCCGGAGCGCGGGCGTCACCGGGCTCCTTTCTCCTCGAACGGCGTGAAAGCGGGCTGATGTCATGGATTACCCTCCCGGAAACCCATGACGACCATCCTTCACGAAAATCAGCCGGCCTGTTTCAGCGCCGCCTTTTCCGCACGCAGCTCTTCGATCGAGCGGACGTTGCGGCGTGCGGCCCCGGCCCAGTCGCGGGTCTGCACCTTGGATTTCGACAGCCGCTCCTTGGCGGCCGGCACGGCATCGGCATATTGCGGCAGCCAGCGGGCCTGGGCAACGACCATCTCGTCGACCATCTGCCAGACCTCCTCGGGCGTCGAGACGGCGCCGACCAGCGGATCGTGCAGCACGGCGAGCTTCAACAGATCGATGTCACCGGAGATCGCCGCATGCACCGACATGCGCTGGACGTTGATCGAGGCGATGCAGGTGGCGGCACAGGCTTCCGGCAGGGTGACGCCGGAGACCATGTTGATACCGAAGCGATCGACGAAACCGGGCGATTCGATGATCGCATCGGCCGGCAGGTTGGTGATGACGCCATTGTTCTTGACGTTGAAATGGCCGCGATAGACCCGGTTCGTCTCCAGCCCTTCCAGAATATGGCTCGCATGTTCGTTGGAGCGCTTGGCCGGATCGATCGGCTTGGAGGCGGATTCCAGGAACTGCGGGAATTCGGTCTCGAACCAGTTGCGCGTTTCGGTCGAGTGGCGGAGATAGCCGCCGGTCTCGCCGTGGATCCAGTCGGACATGTCGATCCAGCGGGTGATTTCCTCCGGCCGCTTGCGGTACCAGGGCAGGTATTCCGAAAGGTGGCCGTTGCTTTCCGTCGAATAGACGCCGAAACGCTTCAGCACGTCGATGCGCAGTTTCTCCTGCTGCGAATAAACCGGATGCGCTTCGAAGGCGGCGATGAGCTCGTCCTTGCCGATCTTGCGGCCGTTGAGGCGCAGATCAATGAACCAGGTCTGGTGGTTGATGCCGGAGCAGACATAATCGAGTTCGCTGAGCGATTTGGCGCCGAGCACCTCGGCGATCTGTTCGGCGCCGTGCTGGACGCCGTGGCAGAGGCCGACGGTGTCGACCTTGCCGTATTCGATCGCCGCCCAGGTGTTCATCGCCATCGGATTGGCATAGTTGAGGAATTTCGCACCCGGCTCGGCGACTTCTCTTATATCCTTGCAGAAGTCGAGGATGACGGGGATGTTGCGCTGGCCGTAGAGAATGCCGCCGGCGCAGATCGTATCGCCGACGCATTGGTCGATGCCGTATTTCAGCGGAATTCTGATATCATCGGCATAGGCCTCGAGCCCGCCGACGCGCACGCAGCTGATGATATAGCGCGCCCCTTCCAGCGCCTGGCGCCGGTCGGTCGTCGCCGTCACCTTGGTCGGCAGCTTGTTCGACTCGACGATGCGGTCGAGGATCGCCTTGATCATTTCGAGATTGTGTTCGCTGAGATCGGTCAGCGCGAATTCGACGTCGCGGAACTCCGGCACGCACAATATGTCGGTGAACAGCTTCTTGGTGAAACCGACGCTGCCCGCACCGATGATAGCGATTTTGAAACTCATGATCTTCACCTCGACCCAATGGAATGCTAGAGAAAAGACGGTTGTGGAGGTTCAGGCCGCATGCCGGCGCATGTGGTTGAAAATGCCGTAAAATCTGCCTGTTTTCCTCCCGGCCGCTTTGATCGGCCGTCGTCTCCTCTTCTTGTCGAGCGCGATTATGCCCGAATCCGGCAGGCCGACCAGAGAAGGATTATGCTTTCAGGGGTAATTTTGTGCTGCAGGATTTGATCGCCAACGGACAGTCGATGAGGACGGTGTCGCTGCCCCGCGGCCGCCAGCGTCTGCACGCCATGCCGACCAGCGCCGGCTATGAAGTGCGGGAGAACGAAACCTATGACTGGGACGGCCGGCGGCGCGGCCAGACGCCCTTTACCGTGCTGCAGCACACGATCAGCGGCAGCGGCCGGCTGCGCTACCTCAATCGCAATTATCGCCTCCAGGGTGGCGACACGCTCTTGGTGCTCGTGCCACACAATCACCGCTACTGGCTGGAGAAGGGTGAGCGCTGGGAGTATTTCTGGATCTCGATGAATGGCGAGGAAACCCTGCGCATCCACCAGCTGGTGCTGTCCACCGCCGGCCCGGTCTTGAAGCTGCAGCCTTCGACCATCGATCATCTCGCCGATTGCAGCCTGCGCCTCGTCAAGGGCGCGGCCTCACCGGGTGCGGCCTCGGCGATCGCCTATGAAGCGGCGATGGCGCTCTATGACGACGTCTTCAATTCGCCGGCCTTTGCCGCCGAGCTCAGCCTGATGCAGCCGGTGATCGACCATATCAACGCCAATCTCGACAAGCCGCTGCCGGTCAATGAACTCGCCGCCATCGTCGGCCTCAGCCGCGCCCATTTCTCCCGCAGCTTCGCCGAAAGCGAAGGTGTGCCGCCGGCCGAATACGTGCTGCAGCAGCGGCTGCAGCGCGCCGTCAAGCTGCTGACCAAGGCGGACCTCCTGCCGGTCAAGGAAGTCGCCATCATGTGCGGCTTCGAGGACGCCAATTATTTCTCAAAAGTCTTCCGCCGCGTCTACGGCACCAACCCCACCGAATTCCGCACGACCGGCATGTATGCCAGCATCGGCCGGCCGAAATAACGCCGGCCGCCGCGCGGCTGGTTCTCAGGCCCGGACTTCGAACACCATGTTGAACGGCGTTTCGGTCGCGCGGCGGAAATGCGTGAAGCCGGCGTCGAGCGCCACCTTGCGCAGCTTCATTTCCCCCGCCTGGGCGCCGAGCCCGAGCCCGACCTCCTGGGAGAGCGATGCCGGGGTGCAGATCATCGTCGAGGCGCCGTAATAGACGCGGCCCACCGGGTTGAGATTATCCTTCAGGTGGTCATGGGCAAAGGGCTCGACGATCAGCCAGGTGCCGTTCGGCGCCAGCGTCTCCTTGACGTGCCGGCCGGCGCCGACCGGATCGCCCATGTCGTGCAGGCAGTCGAACATCGCGACCATATCATAGTCGCGGCCGGAAAATTCCGCCGCCTTGCCCTGCTCGAAGGTGACGCGGTCGGCGACGCCGGCCTCTTTGGCGGCGGCCTTGGCTCTTTCGATCGACGGGCCGTGATAGTCGAAGCCGGTAAAATGCGAGGCGGGATAGGCCTGCGCCATCAGGATGGTCGAGGCGCCGTGACCGCAGCCGACATCGGCGACATTGGCGCCGGCCTTGAGTTTTTCGTCCATGCCGGCCAGCGCCGGTATCCATTCGTTAACGAGATGGCTGTTGTAGCCCGGCCGGAAAAACCGTTCGGTTCCTCTGAACAGGCAGGTGCTGTGTTCGTGCCAGCCGAGACCCTTGCCGGTGCGGAAGGCTTCGGTGACCTTCGGCTCGTCCATCCACATGGATTGCACCACTTCGAAGGCGCCGACGAAGAAGGCCGGGCTGTTTTCCTCGGCAAAAACCATCGCCTGTTCCGCCGTCAGGCTGAAACGATCGGTCTTTTCATCGTAAACGATATAGTCCGCGGCCGCCTGGGCGCTCAGCCATTCCCTGAGATACCGCTCCTTCACCCCGGTTTTGGCGGCAAGCTGCTCAACGCTCATCGGCTCCCCGTCGGCCATCGCCTTGAACAGCCCCACCTTGTCGCCGAGCACGACCAAGGCCCCTGACATGGCAGCGCCGACATCGCCGACGAGACGACCGACAAGCGCATCGAGTTTCTGCATATCTGGCTCACGCATTATTGCCTCCCGGGCCCGATAAAAGGGCTATAAATTAGGCTTCAATAATATGCAGTCAATCAACCCTCCCATCGCCCAAAAAGACTAGACATCGAAGGTCGCAGCAATTTCATCGGCTTGCCTTCTGCGGGCGCGTTCACATCTTCATAGTGCTGCCCCAGCGCCAGATCAGAGTCTCAATGCCAGGTGGATATTCATGCTGTCTCCAGCCCAGTGCCGTGCCGCGCGTGCTCTCATCGCCTGGTCCAAGCAGGATCTGTCCGCAGCCTCTAAGATTACCAAGGCGACGATTGCCGGTTTCGAGGCCGGAAAGCTTTCCCCTGGCGAGCGAACGCTGCGGCATATCAAGCGCGCCCTGGAAGACGCCGGCGTGCTTTTCATCCCGGAGAATGGCGGCGGCGCCGGCGTTCGCTTGGCAAAACCGGCATCGGCTTCTATAGACACGAACGAGACTGAGACGGTCCAATATGAAGAATATCTCAAAAACGACGCCCCTCCTGGCGCTGGCGGCTGAATGACGAAGAAGCAGAAGTTAGAGCACTCCGAACTGGCCGGAGAATTCACCGATGACGGCATCACCGTGCTCGTCGATATCTTTCGAACCGCCGGCAGCAACGAGGACTGGACGATGGAAGTCGTCACCCAGTCGGAGGACCTGATCCGCTGGGACGAGCCCTTTGCGACCGACCGGGAGGCTTTCGACGAATTCCTGGCGGTGGTGGCGCGCGACGGCATCCGGTCCCTTCTCGAAGACGAAGAGCCTTCCGTGCATTGAGGGACAGCCCGTGAAAAGCATCAATGATCTCGTCGCCTCGGCGAAAACCGTCTGCGACCGATACCGTGCCGGGCGGATGGAGCGCGAAACCGTGCGCGAATGGGTCCTCGGACTGGGCGCCTATCCATCGCCGCATGGCGACCGCGTGCGCGAAGCGGCCGAATGGTTCCGCCTGCACAATCGCGAACCTGTTTCGGAAGACATCGTGCTCGTGGATATCGACCGGCTCAAGGCGATTTCAGCGCCGTGACGAGGAAGCGCTTTGCTTCAGCGGCGATCCGGACTAGCGCAATTGCGCCGTTACTCGGCGGCGTAGGACCAATGACGATCATGAGCCTTAGGCATAATGCCCTCATCTCAGCTTCCATGCGAAGAGGCCTGGGGGTTTTGCAGCTTCGGTAAACGGTGACACGCTTACCAGGCTGACATGGCTCCTGGATCTCATGCGTGAAGCGCAAACCGAGCGCGGCTAGGTTATTTTAATTCGTGCCATAAGTAGAAGGAACAGCACGTGGCAGCATTTCCGGAAAAGGCAAAGGTCGTCATCATCGGGCTCGGCGGAATCGTCGGCGCCTCCATCGCGCATCATCTCGTCGAGCGCGGATGGGACGATATCGTCGGCATCGACAAGTCCGGCATACCGACCGATATCGGCTCGACGGCCCACGCCTCGGACTTCTGTTACACCACCAGCCACGACTATCTGTCGGTCTGGACCACGCAATATTCGATCGATTTCTACGAGAAGATGGGCCACTACGCCCGCATCGGCGGCCTGGAAGTGGCGCGCACCGGCGACGATGCCTGGATGGAGGAAATCAAGCGCAAGCTGTCCTCGGCCCGTGCTTTCGGCACGCGCGCCCATTATGTCAGCCCTTCCGAGATCAAGGAAAAGTTCCCGCTGATCGAGGAAGATCAGGTGATGGGCGGTCTGTTCGATCCGGATGCCGGCCTCGTCATCCCGCGCTCGCAGACCGTCGCGGGCAAGCTGGTCGATGCCGCCGAAAAGGCCGGCAAGCTGCAGGTGTTCGGCAATACGCCGGCCAAATCGCTGATCGTCGAGAACGGCCGCATCAAGGGCGTCGTCACCCATCGCGGCACGATCATGGCCGACCACGTCATCGTCTGCGCCGGCCTCTGGGGACGCCTGATCGCCGAGATGGTCGGCGAAGACCTGCCGGTCATGCCGGTCGACCACCCGCTCACCTTCTTCGGCCCCTATAACGAGTTCGAAGGCACCGGCAAGGAAATCGGCTTCCCGCTGCTGCGCGACCAGGGCAACTCGGCCTATATGCGCGATACCGGCGACCCGGCGACGACCGAGGGCGGCCAGATCGAGTGGGGCTATTACGAAGCCACCAATCCGCGCATGTGCCATCCGCGCGAGCTTCTCGAAAAACACGAGGCACGGCTTTCGCCCTCGCAGCGTGACCTCGAGATGGAACAGATCCTCGAGCCGCTCGAGCGCGCCATGGAACTGACGCCGATCCTCGGCGAACTCGGTTATAACGAAGGTCACTCCTTCAATGGCCTGCTGCAGGTTTCCGCCGGCGGTGGCGCATCCTGCGGTGAGAGCCAGAAGGTGCGCGGTCTCTGGTACTGCGTTGCCATCTGGGTCAAGGACGGCCCGGGTTATGGCAAGCTGATCGCCGACTGGATGACCGATGGCCGCACGGAAATCGACCACAACAGCATCGACTACGCCCGCTTCTATCCGCATCAGCTGACCGAAGAGTTCATCGAAGGCCGCTGCTACGAAGCCGCCCAGAAGATCTATTTCCCGGCTGTCCACACCCGCGAACCCTATCTATCCGGCCGCAATGCCAAGCGCTCGCCCTTCTACGAGCGCGAAAAGGAGCTGGGCGGCTACTTCATGGAGCTGGGTGGCTGGGAGCGTGCGCACGGCTACGCCGCCAACGAGCACCTGCTGGAAAAATACGGCGACCGTGTGCCCGTTCGCGAGAACGAATGGGACAGCCGGCATTTCTGGCGCGTGTCGAATGCCGAGCATCTGGCGATGAGCGAGGATTGCGGCATCGTCAATCTCAGCCACTTCCACATGGTCGATATCGAAGGACCTGACCATGTCGAGCTGATGGAATGGCTGTGCGCTGCCAAGATCGGCGGCGATGCCAATATCGGCAAAGGCGTTTACACCCACTTCCTCGACGACGAAGGCATGGTGCGCGCCGACTTCACCGTCTTCCGCATGGCCGACCGCTGCCGTCTCGTCAACGGCGCCGATGCCGGCCCGCGCGACCTGCACTATATGAAGCGCGTCGCCCAGGATCGCGGCCTTGATGTGACGATCACCGACGTCTCGGAAAAATTCGTGACGATCGGCATCTGGGGACCGAATGCGCGCGAGACGCTGAAGAAGGTGGTTGCCGATCCGGTCGGTCTCGATCAGGAAAACTTCGCCTTCGCAGCGATCAAGCCGATCGAAATCGCCGGCAAGACCGTCACCGCCTTCCGCATCTCCTATGTCGGCGAACAGGGATGGGAACTGCACATGAAGTACGAAGACGGCCTCGCCGTCTGGGATGCGCTGCGCTCGACCGGCGTGATGGCCTTCGGTGTGGAAACCTATGCAAACTCGCGCCGCATGGAAAAGAGCCTGCGCCTGCAGAACGCCGACCTTCTGACTCAGTACAACCTGATCGAAGCCGATCTCGCCCGCCCGAAGGTCAAGGAAGCCGATTTCCGCGGCAAGGCGAAACATCTGGAATACAAGGCGCGCGAACACCAGCCGGCCATGCTCTGCACGCTTGTGATGACCGAGAATACCGACAAGTCGGGCGTCAAGCGTTATCCGCTCGGCAACCTGCCGGTCGTCGATCCCGCCACCGGCGAGGTCCTGGTCGACGAGCTCGGCCGCCGCTCCTACACAACCTCGATCGCCTACGGCCCGACGGTCGGCAAGAACATTGCGCTCGCCTACCTGCCCTGGTCCTATTGCCAGGTCGGACGCAAGCTGAATGTCGAGTACTTTGCCGAGAGCTATCCGGTGGAAGTCGTCGGCGTCGGCTACACGCCGATCTATGACCCGGAAAACCTGAAGCCGCGCACCTAAGCGCTTAAGCACTTGTGGCGCCGCAGGGATGGGGCGCCACAAACATTGAGCCGCTTGGCTGCCAGCTTGACAAGTTATGAGTCTTTACTCATAATTGCGTCAGATGGAAATTCTACCCCGCCCTACCCGACCGCTTCTTTGGATAGCGTCGAGCCGCAAAGACTATGCAGAGTTTCCGCCCAAAGTGCAGGAAGCTTTTGGCTTTGAGCTGTTTCTGGCACAGACGGGGCAACACCCTCCATCGGCAAAGATGCTCAAGGGCCTCGGCAATGGTATAGTGGAGCTGGTCGAAGACCACGATAGCGATACCTACCGCGCTGTTTATACGGTCCGTTTCGATACCGCCGTTTATGTGCTGCACTGCTTCAAGAAGAAGTCCAAGCGCGGCATCAAAACCCCTCAGAGCGATATCGAGCTGATCAAGCACCGTTTCCGCGACGCGGAAGCCCACTATGCAGCCAAACAAAATGAGGAGCGCAAGCAATGAAAACCGAACATGTCGAGGTTCATGCCGGCCACCCCAACATATTTGCGGAGCTGGGGCTACCGGACGCCGAAAACCACTTCTTGAAAGCGCAGATTGTGGCGGCCCTGCACCGCCTCGTCAAAGAGCGCAAACTCAACCAGGCGAAGGCCGGAAGCTTTATGGGTATCACTCAGCCGGAAGTGTCCCGCCTCTTCCGGGGGCATTTCCGGGAATACTCCGTTGAACGCCTCATGAGCTTCCTGACAGCTTTCAGCCAGGACGTCGAAATTATCGTAAGGCCTCATGCCAAGGCCGGAGAAGCCGGCAACATAACCTTCAATGCCGTCATGGCTTAACGAGATCGGTTCCGGCCGAGATACTCATTATCCGATGGTAGGCAGCTTCGAGCTCGCCCGCCAACCGCGCAGACCGACTGTGGAAGCGCTACAGCCTGTCGCCATTTCCGTCTTCAGCGGCATCATCGGGGGCGCGGCTCGGAATGAAGCGTTTCGAGATCAGCCAGCAGCCGAGCGCCCAGAGCGCGCCCGCACACCATCCAGCGAAAACGTCGGTGGGATAGTGGACGCCGAGATAGATCCGGCTCAGGCCGATGATGACGGCGAGGAAAACGCCTGCCGCCATCACGAAAATCCGCGTCGAGCGGTAACGTTGCGTGCGTGCGACCAGCGCGCCGAGCGTCAGATAGGTCACCGCCGAGACCATCGCGTGACCGGAGGGAAAGCTGAGGTCGCTGACTTCGACGAGATGCGGGACGATATCGGGGCGCGGTCGCGCAATGAGGATCTTCAGCGTCGTGCTCGCCAGCCATCCTGTCAGCACCGAGGAAAAGATGAAGAGCGCGATCGGCCAGCGCCGATCGAGCAAGAGATAGACGGTGATGAGAACCGTCAGCAGCGAGAGAACGGTGACACCGCCGAGGCTGGTAATATCGTCGAAGGCATGCGTCAGCCAGCCGGGGCCGACCGGCACCGCAAGATCGTCCGCACGTCGCAACGCCAGCAGGATAGCCTCGTCGAAGCGGAATGTCTCGCCCTCGAGAACCTCGCTCGTCAGCCGCTGCAGCAGGAACAGCCCGCCGGCGATGGAAGCCATGGTGATCAATGTCAGCGGCTCATATGCGCTGAGTCTCGCCAAAAATCCGCGTCGTTGAACCTCGCTCATACCTGCCGTCGAACTCCCTTCTGATCACGCCGATACTCGCCAGATCGGCAAGGTGAGCCGCAAATTCAAGACCTTGCAGCATTTGCGAGCATCCCGGTAGCAAAAGCTCAACCTTCCTATGCTATGGCTGGAGCCGATTGTCCTGGAGAGGTTTCGGCGATGAAAATTCTGACCGCGATGGTTCTGACGGCAGCCGTCCTGCCGCCGGTCTCCGCCTTCGCAGAGACCGAATGGATGGGCGGCGCGAGACAATGGTCGGTCGGCTTTGCCAATGAAAGCCCGCATCCTTATTGCCGGCTGCTGTGGAACAGCGAGATCGGCAAAACCATGGAATTCCGCCAGAGCGCCACCGAGACCTTCTGGCTGGTGACGAAAAACACCTGGGATATTCCCGCCGGCACCAAGACCGAGGTGACGCTGACCGATCGCGACGTGACGAAAGTGGTCGCCGCCGAATTCTTCGACAAGACCACGCTTCGCCTCTGGCCGATGGGCAGCAAGGGAAGCGCCGGCCTGAAGAAGATCATCAAGAATACCTTTGCCGGGACCCCCGACGTGCAATTGACCTTTGCCGGCGACGAAGGCGACTGGACGCTGCCGCTCTCGCGCGTGGATCAGCTCTATCCCACGTTCTCTCAGTGCCTCAAGCGCCTCGAGGCCGGCGAACCGGCCAAGCAGGATTCGGCAACGAGTAAACCTTTCTGACAGCCCTCGCCTAGATAGCCGGCGGCGCGGTCTCGCGGATCAGGCTGCGCACGGCCTCGATATCGCCGTTCAGCGGCCGCTCGTCGCCATAATGCGAGATGCACTCCCGCACCGCCTGATAGACGAGATCCGTGCCCGGCGCCCGCGGCGCCGTCGCCGCCAGGAAATCATGGGCCTGGGCAGCCGCCATCAGTTCGATCGCCAGGATATATTCGGCATTGTCGATGACGGCGTGCAGCTTGCCGGCGGCGGCTGTCGGATGGGCGAGGAAATCCTCCTGCAGGCCGGAGGTCAGGCCGCCATCCAGGGCGGCGGGCGCGGCAAGGCGGCGGTTCTCGTTACTGAGCGCGGCGGCGGTATATTGGGCGATCATGAAGCCGGAATGGCTGCCGGCATCGCTCGCCAGAAAAGGCGGCAGGCCGCTGACCAGCGGATTGACGAGCCGGTCCATGCGCCGTTCGCTGATCGCGCCGATCTGCGCCAGCGCAATGGCGAGACTATCGGCCGCCTGCCCGAGCGCCGGCGCCACGGCATGCGCCTCTGAAAAGATGATCGGCTGCTCCGGCGTACCCGAGACGGCGGGATTGTCCGTCACCGAGGCAAGTTCCTGATCGGCGATGCGGGCGGAATTTCCGAAGACATCGCGGGCGGCGCCATGGGCATGCGGCACCGAGCGAAGGCTAAGCGCATCCTGGGTGCGGCGGCCGAAGGCGGCGGCGACGAGGCCGCTGCCCTGGAGGCGGGCGCGCAGTGTGGCGCCGACTCTCGCGATCCCGGCCGACGGGCGCAGTGCCAGCACCGCCTCGTCGAAGGCGGCGATCTGGCAGCCTGCCGCTTCCAGCGTCAGCGCCGCGATGGCATCGGCCCAGTCGAGCAGCCGTTCGGCGCGGAAAAGTGCTGCGGCGGTGAGCCCGGTGGCGCAGGCCGTGCCGTTGACAAGGCTCAAGCCCTCCTTGGCGCCGAGCACCAACGGCTGAAGGCCGATCGCCGCCAGCGCCTCGCGGCCGCTCATGCGCCGGCCGGTGAGCGTGGCGCTGCCTTCGCCGATCAGCACCAGTGCCGTATGGGCATTGTGGGTGAGATAACCGGCCGAGCCTTTCGACGGCACGTCGGGAATGCAGTCGTGCTCCAGCAAGGCTGTGAGATGCTGGATGATCTCGCGCCGCACGCCGGAATGGCCATGGGCGAAATTGGCGATCTGGGCGGCGATGATGGCGCGCACGTCGCGCCCGGCCAGCAGCGGCCCGACGCCGCAGGCATGGCTGAGCACGATGCTGCGCGACAACAGGCTCTGCGAGGCCCGGTCGACCACCGTATCGGCGAGCGCCCCGACGCCGGTATTGACGCCATAGGCGCGCACACCGGTCTCGACGATACGCTCGACGATGCGGCTTGCCTGCTCGACCCGCGCCCAGGCGGCCGGCGGCAGCGCAAGCGCCTCCCCTGCCCCGACGCGCGCGATGTCACGCCAGGTCAGCACTCTATCGATGGTGACGGTCATTGGCCTGTTCCGAAATGGCCGATGAACTGGCGGAAGGCCGGCGAGGCGCCGCTGCCGAACATCTCGTCCGGCTTGCCGCTGCTTTCGATCAGCCCCTCGCGCATGAAGACGACGCGGTTCGAGACGTTGCGGGCAAAGCTCATCTCATGGGTGACGACGAGCATGGTCATGCCCTCCTCGGCGAGTGCCCGCATGACGCGCAGCACCTCGCCGACCAATTCCGGATCGAGCGCCGAGGTCGGTTCGTCGAAAAGCATCACCTTCGGTTTCATCGCCAACGCGCGGGCGATTGCGGCGCGCTGCTGCTGGCCGCCGGAGAGATGGGCGGGATAGGCGTGACGTTTGTCTGCGATTCCGACCTTTTCGAGCAGCGCTTCGGCCTCGGCGATGCAGTCGGCGCGCGGCCGCTTCAGCACATGGATCGGGCCTTCAATGACGTTCTGCAGGATGGTCATATGGGACCAGAGATTGAAGGACTGGAACACCATGCCGAGCTCGGATCTTATATGGTCGACCTGCTTCTGGCTCGCCGGCCTTGTCTTGCCGTTCTTGTGAACCATCTCGATGTGCTCGCCATCGACCCAGATCTCGCCGTCGCTCGCGGTTTCGAGCAGGTTGATGCAGCGCAGAAAGGTCGATTTGCCGGAGCCGGAGGCGCCGAGCAGCGAAATCACGTCGCCATCCTCAGCATCGAGGGAAATGCCGCGCAGCACCTCGTGCGTGCCGAAGCTCTTGCGGATGTTGCGAACCGAAAGTCGGGTTACGCCTGGCATGATTGCTCCAATCAGGTCAAATCGCTTACGCCTTCAGCGGCTGCGGCGCCGCGCGGCGGTGTCGGGACAGCGAATATTCCAGCAGGGCCATGCCCTGCAGGATGATGAAGTTCAAGACGAGATAGATGATCGCCGCACAGAGGAAGACTTCCATCGTCCGGTAGGTCTGCGAGATCAGCCGCTGGGCGACACCGGTGACCTCCCAGACGGTGACGAGGCTGGCGAGCGCCGTCGATTTCATCATCAGCACGATCTCGGTCGAATAGGCCGGCAACGCGTGGCGGAAGGCGATCGGCGCCAGGATGCGCCGCACCATCAGGAAGCCGGACATGCCGATCGAGCGCGCCGCCTCGATCTCCTTCGGCGAAACGGCGCGAATGCCGCCGCGGAAGATCTCCGCCGTGTAGCCGGCGGTGCAGAGCGCCAGCGACAGCACGGCGCAGACCATCGGCTCGCGCAGGAACGGCCAAAGGAAGGAATAGCGGATGACGCCGAACTGGCCGAGGCCGTAGAAGACCAGGAACATCTGGATCAACAGCGGCGAGCCGCGGAAGACGAAGATATAGGCCTTGGCGAAACCCGACAGATAGCGGTTGCCGCTGACGCGCATCGTGACGATGACGAGCGCCAGCAGGCCGCCGAAGAGGATCGACAGGGAAAACAGGATCAGCGTCGTCGGCACGGCTTTCAGCAGCGTTACCATGGTCGAGGCGAGAAAGGTGAAATCCATCGTCGCCTCCTTACGCCTGGCCCATGGCGGAAGCCGGCATGCTGCGGTTGGCGCGGCGCTCCGCACCGTTGAAGATGCGGTCGGAAAGGCTGGTGAGGATCAGGTAGAGGCAGCCGCCGGCGATGAAGAACAGAAAATATTGCCGGGTCGAACCCGCCGCCACCTGGCTGGTGCGCATCAGCTCGGTAAGGCCGGTGACCGAGATCAGCGCGGAATCCTTGAGGCTGAGCTGCCAGACATTGCCGAGGCCGGGAATGGCGAAGCGAAGCACTTGGGGCATGATGATGCGACGGAAGCGCATGCCGCGATGCATGCCGATCGCCGAAGCGGCTTCGAGCTCACCCTTGGAAATGGCGAGGAAAGCGCCGCGGAACACCTCCGCCTGATAGGCGCCGGAGATGATGCCGACGGCAAGCGCGCCGGCAGCAAAGGAGGGCAGACCGAGAAACCCCTCATAACCCATCGCCTTGCCGATCGAGGTGACGGCCGAGGAGCCGCCGAAATAGATGAGATAGATGATCAGCAGTTCCGGCACGCCGCGAAACACGGTCGTATAGACATTGCCAAGCGCTACGAAGAGGGGATTGCCGGAGAGCTTCGCACCCGCGACGATCGCGCCCAACACCGCGCCGATCGCCAGCGCCGTCGCGGTGACGGCAAGCGTCATCAAGGCGGCGAAAATAAGCAGCGCGCCCCATCCCGTCGAGCCGAAGCCAAGCAGTTCCAAACTTGCCATATCGTCCGTTCCCCGTCCGAGGCAGTGTGTTGTGAATTGACAATAACACGCAGTCCCCGGCGATAAAGCCGGAGACCCGTGTCTGCGGCCGAAGGGCCGAAACGCTTACTGCTGGGGGCTGACGTCCATCTTGAACCACTTCATCGAGAGGTTCTTGACCGTGCCGTCGGCAAGCGCCGACTTGATCGCCACGTTGAGCTTATCACGCAGGTCCGTATCGGCCTTGCGCAGTCCGAGGCCTTCACCCTCACCCCAGATCGGACCGGCGATTTCCGGACCGGTGAAGGCAAGCGCGCCGTTGGCGGCCTGGAAGGCATTGGCGAAATAGACGGCGTCATCGAAGCCGAGGTCGATGCGGCCATTCTGCAGGTCGAGGTCACGGTCGGCGCCGGTCTTGTATTCGCGTATCTCGGCAATATCGCCGAAATTGTCATAGACGAACTTGGCATAGACGGTCGCCGCCTGGATGCCGATCGTCTTGCCCTTGAAGAGTTCCTTCAGCGCGTCGATCTCCTTCACGCCGGTCTGGCCGGGCGTCATCTTGATCGTGGCGCCGGTGCCGGCGGCATTGGCCAGCGGGCTGTCCTTGGCGGTGGCGAAGGCAGCGGGCGTCGCGGCATAGGGGATGGTGAAATCGATGATCTGCTTGCGCTCTTCAGTGATCGACAGCGCATCCATGATGACGTCGAACTTGCCGGCATTGAGCGCCGGGATCATGCCGTCCCAATCGGAGGCGACCAACGTGCATTCGATCTTGGCGCGTTCGCACAGCACCTTGGCAAGCTCCGGCTCGAAGCCGCCGAGCGTGCCGTCGGCATTGGTGAGATTCCACGGCGCATAGGCGCCTTCAAGCGTGATGGTCGCCTTCGCCCAGTCCTTGGCAAAGGCGGGGGCGGCAAAGGCGGAAAAAGCGGCGACGCCGCAAAACAGGATTGCGCTGAATTTCATTGATGAATTCTCCTCTGGAGTTGAAACAGACCTTGCGGCGCCATGCCGATCTTCGCCGGCTTGCCCTTTCCGTCCTATTTTATCTGCCAGGACCAATTGGGAGGTTGTATATGGTACCATATGAAAAAATTTGTGATATGCAAGAGGAAAGTCGATTATGTGGCAAATTGAATCCGTGCATAAGGAATAGGCAATGAAGCGGTCCGGCGAAATGAAGCGCGACCTGGCGGGAAATGACAGCACGCCGCTCTATGCCGGCGTCAAGCAGGTGATCCTCGATCGCATCCACAGCGGCGAATGGCCGCCGAAATACCGCGTGCCGTCGGAAAACGAGCTGGTTGTCGAGCTCGGCGTCAGCAAGATGACCGCCAACCGGGCGCTGCGCGAACTCGCCAATGAAGGTGAACTCGTGCGCATCCAGGGCGTCGGCTCCTTCGTCGCCGAGCGCAAGGGTTATTCGGCGCTGTTCGAGGTGCGCAACATCGCCGAGGAAATCGCCGAACGCGGCCATGTCCATGAGGCTGCCGTCGTCATTCTCGCCCGGGAAACCGCCTCTCCCGAGGTTGCCGACGCCTTGGAGCTGGCAATCGGCGCCGCCGTTTTCCACTCGCTGATCGTCCACAGCGAAAACGGCGTTCCGGTGCAGATCGAGGACCGGTTCGTCCATCCGGAGGCCGCTCCCGAATATCTCGAGCAGGATTTCACGACGCTGACGCCGAACGCCTATCTGACGGCCGCCGCCCCGCTCAGCGGCTCCGAGCACGTCGTCGAGGCGGCGATGCCGCAGGCCTGGGAATGCAAGCTCCTGACCATTCTGAAGAGCGAGCCCTGCCTGACGATCCGCCGGCGCACATGGTCGGCAAGACAGGTGGTTTCGACCGCCCGCCTCGTCTATCCCGGCTATCGCTACCGGCTCGAAGCGCGCAGCGGCAAGATGTTCGAAGACTAAAACACCCGCTATCTTGTATATGGAACCTTGCTTATTGTGACGCCGGCGTGAACCGCGCCACCAGCGCGTGACGATCGCCGGGATAGGTGAAGCGCACATGGGTCACCGGGCCGGCGCCGCTCCAGGTGCGGCGCTCCACCACCAGGCAGGCGGCGTTGCGGGCGATGTCGAGGGCGGCGGCCACCTCGGCATTGGCGGGGACGGCGTGGATCCTGTGTTCGGCGGCGCTCCACGGCACCTGATTGAGCAGCCACGGCCCCGGCGCCACCGCCAGGAAATCGGCGTCGGCGGCCTCCGGCACGGTTGCAAGACTGATCAGCCGCTCTTCCAGGCAGAAGGGACGTGCGCCGGCATTGTGGATGCAGACGATCTCGACGACGGAGGAAGCCACCGGCAGTTCCAGCCGGCGGCTGTCTTCCGCCTTGGCCTTGCGGCTCGCCTTCTTCGCAACCGCATAGGAATAGGGCAGGTTCAGAGACTGCACCTCGGCCTTGATGTCGTGGATTTCGAGAATGGCCGATTGCGCCTGCGGCTGGGTGACGAAGCTGCCGGATTTCTTGCGGCGCTCGATGAGGCCAGCCTTGGCGAGCTGGGTCAGCACCTTGTTCACCGTCATCCGCGAGACGTCATACTGGGTGGCGAGATCGACCTCGAAGGGAATGCGATGACCCGGCGGCCATTCGCCCGAGACGATACGGCCCTCGATGTCGCTCAGGATGCGCTGATGCAAGGTGGGGTCCCTGCTTTGATTCATCGCCACGTTCCGATTGGTTTTCCGATCTAGTCCGAATGCCCCGCTCATGAAAAGCGCTTTTTCAGCCGGCCAGCAATTCGCCCATCGCGGCGAGAAACCGCCGGTCGATGGCCTCGCGCTTGCGATGGCGGCCGCCTTCCACCTGCTTGCGGCCGCGCGCCCAGACGCAATCGACGGAAACCCCGCCGGCAAACAGCCAGTGATCGAGAATCTGGTCATTGGAGAGATAGGGAACCGCCGACGTATCGAGCGAAACGAGATCGGCGTGATGGCCCTCGGCGAGACCGGCCGGGGCTTTGAGCGCCGCGCCGCCGCCGGCGAGCGCCTGGCTGAACAGCGCAAGCGCCGTCGAACCGCCGGGTGCGGCAATGACGTTGCGGGCGCGCAGCGCCAGACGCTGCGAATATTCGAGCTGGCGCAGTTCCTCCGGCAGCGAGATGCGCACGTTGGAATCCGAACCAATGCCGTACCGCCCGCCCTCTTCGAGGAAAAGCGGCGCGGCAAAGGCGCCGTCGCCGAGATTGGCTTCGGTGATCGGGCAGAGGCCGGCGATCGCGCCGCTTTTCGCCATCCGCCGCGTCTCGTCCTCGGTCATATGAGTCGCATGGATCAGGCACCAGCGCTGATCGACCGGCATGTGGTCGAGCAGCCATTGCACGGGCCGCGCTCCCGACCAGGCGACGCAGTCCTCGACCTCCTTCACCTGCTCGGCGACATGGATATGGATCGGGCCGTCGCCCGCCATCGGCACGAGCGTCGCTAATTCCTCGGGCGTTGCGGCGCGCAGGCTGTGCGGCGCAAGCCCGAGTTCGGCGCCATCGAGCCGGCCGGTCGCCGCCCGGCATCCCTCCATCAGCCTTTCGAAGCTTTCGAGCGAATTGATGAAGCGCCGCTGGCCGTCGATCGGCTGAGCGCCACCGAAACCGGAATGGGCGTAGAAGACCGGCAACAGGGTCAGGCCGATGCCGGTCTCCTGGCATGCCGCGCCGATACGTTCTGCAAGCTCGGCGATATTGGCATAAGCTGCGCCATCCCTGTCGTGATGGAGATAGTGGAACTCGCCGACGCGGGAAAAGCCTGCCTCCAGCATTTCGGCATAAAGCTTGGCCGCGACCGCCTCGACATGCTCCGGTGTCATCGCCAAAGCGAACTTATACATGACCGTACGCCAGCTCCAGAAGCTGTCGTTGGCCGGGCCGCGCACTTCCGCAAGACCGGCCATCGCCCGCTGGAAGGCATGGCTGTGCAGGTTGCCCATGGCCGGAACGATCAGAGCATGGCGCTCATCGCCGGGGGCAAAGGCAACGCCGGCCTCGACCCGGGCGATGCGCCCGGCTTCAAGCGTCAGCCGCACGTCCTTCTGCCAGCCTTGCGGCGTCAGCGCCGTGCCTGCGTGAAGTATGGTCATGGCCTTTTTCCCCTTCTGCCGCGCCGCCGATCTTTCTTTTCCAGAAGAGCGCGCAAAATTTCTCTTGTCACCTGGTTATTATGTATATACATGTTTCGACATAAGGAAAGGCGCAAAGCTGATGACCGGGAACAATTTTTCTGAAGGAACCCCATCCGCCGATACTAGGCCGGTGCTGTGGCGCAACGCCCGGCTGGCGACGCTCGCGCCTGATAGTCCGGGGCTCGGCATCGTCGAAAAGGGTGCCGTGCTCACCGAAAATGGCCGCATCGCCTTTGCCGGCGCCGAAAGCGAACTGCCGGCATCAGCCATCGAACGCTCCGACATCGCCGATCTCGAAGGCCGCTGGGTAACGCCCGGCCTCGTCGACTGCCACACCCATATCGTTCACGGCGGCAATCGCGCCCGCGAGTTCGAGAAGCGCCTGGAAGGCGCGACCTATGAGGAGATTGCGCGCGCCGGCGGCGGCATCGTCTCCTCGGTTCAGGCGACCAATGCGCTGTCGGTCGAAGAACTCGTCGCCACGGCGCTGCCGCGGCTCGATACGCTGCTGGCCGAAGGCGTGACCACGATCGAGATCAAATCCGGCTATGGCCTCAACCGCAGCGGCGAAGTGAAGATGCTGCAGAGCGCCCGCCTGCTCGGCCATGTCAGGCCGGTCCGCGTCGCCACCAGCTATCTGGGCGCCCATGCGACGCCTGTCGACTATAAGGGCCGCAACGGCGACTATCTCGACGATGTCGTGCTGCCCGGTCTCGACGACATGTATAATCTCGGCCTTGCCGATGCCGTCGACGGCTTCTGCGAAGGCATCGCGTTTTCGACAGCCGAGATCGCCCGCGTCTTCGACAAGGCCAAGGCGCTCGGCCTGCCGGTCAAGCTGCATGCCGAGCAGCTCTCCAATCTCGGCGGCGCCAGGCTGGCAGCCGCCTATGGCGCGCTTTCCTGTGATCATCTGGAATATCTCGACGAGGACGGCGTTGCCGCAATGGCCGCTGCCGGCACCGTCGCCGTGCTGCTGCCCGGTGCCTTCTACGCCATCCATGAAAAACAGAAACCGCCGGTGGAGGCGCTGCGCCGGGCCGGTGTGCCGATCGCCATCGCCACCGACTGCAATCCCGGCACTTCGCCGCTGACCTCGATGCTGCTGACGATGAACATGTCGGCGACGCTTTTCGGCCTGACCGTCGAGGAATGCATCGCCGGCGCCACCCGCGAAGGCGCCCGCGCGCTCGGCCTCATCGGCGAGACCGGAACGCTCGAAGCCGGCAAATCCGCCGATCTCGCCGTCTGGAATATCGAAAGCCTCGCCGAGCTCGTCTACCGCATCGGCTTCAATCCGCTTTACGCGCGCATCTTCAAAGGCGAAAGGAACGGTCGATGACCATCACCCTCCACCCGGGCTCCGTCTCGCTCAAGGATCTGGAAATCATCTATTGGACCGGCGCGCCGGCAAGGCTCGATCCCGCCTTCGATGCCGGCATCGCCAAGGCCGCCGGCCGCATTGCCGAGATCGCCGCCGGCAATGCGCCGGTTTACGGCATCAATACCGGCTTCGGCAAACTCGCCTCGATCAAGATCGACAGCGCCGATGTCGCCACGCTGCAGCGCAATCTCATCCTGTCGCATTGCTGCGGTATCGGTGCGCCGCTGCCGGAAAATATCGTCCGGCTGATCATGGCGCTGAAGCTGGTTTCGCTCGGCCGCGGCGCCTCGGGCGTGCGGCTGGAACTGGTGCGGCTGATCGAAGCCATGCTGGATAAGGGTGTTATCCCGCTGATCCCGGAGAAGGGCTCGGTCGGCGCCTCCGGCGATCTTGCGCCGCTTGCCCATATGGCGGCGGTGATGATGGGCGAGGCCGAAGCCTTCTTCGCCGGCGAACGCCTGCCCGGCGCCATAGCGCTTGAAAGGGCCGGGCTGAAACCTATCGTGCTCGCCGCAAAGGAAGGCCTGGCGCTGATCAACGGCACACAGACCTCGACGGCGCTGGCGCTCGCCGGCCTCTTCCGCGCCCATCGCGCCGCGCAATCGGCGTTGATCACCGGCGCCATGTCGACCGACGCGGCCATGGGCTCTTCGGCGCCCTTCCATGCCGATATCCATACGCTGCGCGGCCATAAGGGCCAGATCGATACCGCAGCCGCGCTCCGCGGCCTGCTCGAAAACTCCGTCATCCGCCAGAGCCATATCGAGGGCGACGAGCGCGTTCAGGATCCCTATTGCATCCGCTGCCAGCCGCAGGTCGACGGCGCCTGCCTCGACCTCTTGCGTTCGGTTGCCCGCACGCTGGAAATCGAGGCCAATGCGGTGACCGACAACCCGCTGGTGCTGTCGGACAATTCGGTCGTTTCAGGCGGCAATTTCCATGCCGAACCCGTCGCCTTCGCCGCCGATCAGATCGCGCTTGCCGTCTGCGAGATCGGCGCGATCTCGCAGCGCCGCATCGCGCTGCTGGTCGACCCGGTGCTCTCCTACGGCCTGCCGGCCTTCCTCGCCAAGAAGCCGGGCCTGAATTCCGGCCTGATGATTGCCGAGGTCACCTCGGCGGCGCTGATGTCTGAGAACAAACAGATGTCGCACCCCGCCTCGGTCGATTCGACCCCGACCTCGGCCAATCAGGAAGACCACGTCTCGATGGCCTGCCACGGCGCCCGCCGCCTTCTGCAGATGACCGAAAACCTGTTCGGCATCATCGGCATCGAGGCGCTGACCGCCGCGCAAGGCGTCGAATTGCGCGCGCCGCTCGCAACGAGCCCGGAGCTTTCGAAGGCGATCGCGGCGATCCGCAGCCAGGTGCCGAGCCTCGATAACGACCGCTACATGGCGGGCGATCTCGCCGCCGCGGCTGAGTTGGTGGCGACGGGGGCGCTGAACGCCTCGGTTTCATCCGGCATTCTGCCGGTTTTGGAGGGCTGAAATGATAGTGAACGAAAAAAACCCCTCCCCAACCCCTCCCCACAAGGGGGAGGGGCTTAACCTGCGGCCCTCGCAGCGGTCGTTCTTGAACGCGGAGCGTAAGGCTAGCCTTAGCCCCTCCCCCTTGTGGGGAGGGGTTGGGGAGGGGTTTTTGCCATGAGCACCCCCGTCTTCGAAATCCACCAAGGCACCTCCCCCATCGTCCTCGCCTTCCCCCACACCGGCACCGACGTGCCGCCGGCGATTTACGATCGCCTCAACGACAACGGCCGGATCCTTGCCGATACCGACTGGCACATCCACGAGCTCTATGACGGGCTGCTGCCCGACGCGACGACCGTACGGGCCACCTTCCACCGCTATGTGATCGACGCCAATCGCGATCCCCAGGGCGTCAGCCTCTATCCCGGCCAGAACACCACCGGCCTCGTTCCGGAAACGGACTTCGACGGCAAGCCGATCTGGAAGGATGGGCAGGCGCCCGATGCAGCCGATGTTGACGCCCGGCTCAGGGATTTTCATGCGCCCTATCATGCCGCCCTTGTCGCAGAGATCGAGCGAGTCAGAGCAATCCATGGCGTCGCCATCCTCTACGACTGCCACTCGATCCGCTCGCACATTCCCTTCCTCTTCGAAGGCAAGCTGCCGGATTTCAATATCGGCACCGATATAGGCCGGACCTGCGACGGGTCGATCGAGCAGGCGACGCTCACCGTCGTCGAAGCCGCGCAATGTTACGACAGCGTGCTCAACGGCCGCTTCAAGGGCGGCTGGACGACCCGCCATTATGGCCGGCCGGAAACCGGCGTGCATGCGATCCAGATGGAGCTCGCGCAATCGACCCATCTTGAGACCGAGGCACCGCCCTACGCTTACGACACCGCCAAGTCGGACAGGCTTCGCGTCCATCTCAAAGACATTCTGGTGCGCATCGAGCAGATCGCGCCGGGCCTGAAACGATAACGACAGGGGAACCGCCATGAGCAATCCACGCCATAATATCCGCGAAATCCGCGCACCCCGCGGCAACGAGCTCAATGCCAAGAGCTGGATGACCGAAGCGCCGCTGCGCATGCTGATGAACAATCTCGATCCCGACGTCGCCGAAAATCCGAACGAACTCGTCGTTTACGGCGGCATCGGCCGCGCCGCCCGCACCTGGGAAGATTTCGACCGCATCGTCGCGACGCTGAAGACGCTGACGGAAGAAGAGACCCTGCTCGTCCAATCCGGCAAGCCGGTCGGCGTGTTCCGCACCCACAAGGATGCGCCGCGCGTGCTGATCGCCAACTCCAACCTCGTGCCACACTGGGCGACTTGGGATCATTTCAACGAGCTGGATAAGAAGGGCCTTGCCATGTACGGCCAGATGACGGCCGGCTCGTGGATCTATATCGGCACCCAGGGCATCGTGCAGGGCACCTACGAGACCTTCGTCGAGGCCGGCCGCCAGCATTACGGCGGCAATCTGAAGGGCAGATGGATCCTGACCGGCGGCCTCGGCGGCATGGGCGGCGCCCAGCCACTGGCCGCCGTCATGGCCGGCGCTTGCTGCCTTGCCGTCGAATGTAATCCCGATTCGATCGATTTCCGCCTGCGCACCCGCTATCTCGACGCCAAGGCCGAGACGCTCGACGAAGCGCTCGAGATTATCGACCGCTGGACCAAATCAGGTGAAGCCAAATCCGTCGGCCTGCTCGGCAATGCCGCCGAAATCCTGCCCGAAATGGTCCGCCGCGGCATCCGCCCCGACATCGTCACCGACCAGACCTCGGCGCACGACCCGATCAACGGCTACCTGCCGAAGGGCTGGACGATGGCCGAGTGGAAGGCAAAGCGCGAGAGCGATCCAAAGGCTGTCGAAAAGGCGGCGCGCGCATCGATGCGCGAGCATGTCGAAGCGATGATCGCCTTCTGGGATGCCGGCATTCCGACGCTCGACTACGGCAACAACATCCGCCAGGTCGCCAAGGAAGAAGGCCTCGAAAACGCCTTCGCCTTCCCCGGCTTCGTGCCGGCCTATATAAGACCGCTGTTCTGCCGCGGCATTGGCCCCTTCCGCTGGGCTGCCTTGTCGGGCAATCCCGAGGATATCTACAAGACCGACGCCAAGGTGAAGGAGCTGCTGCCCGACAACAAGCACCTGCACAACTGGCTCGACATGGCGAGAGAACGCATCGCCTTCCAGGGTCTGCCGGCGCGCATTTGCTGGGTCGGCCTCGGCGACCGCCACCGCCTGGCTCTGGCCTTCAATGAAATGGTTGGGAATGGCGAGCTCTCCGCCCCGATCGTCATCGGCCGCGATCATCTCGACTCGGGCTCCGTGGCCTCGCCGAACCGCGAAACCGAAGCGATGAAGGACGGCTCGGACGCCGTCTCCGACTGGCCGCTGTTGAACGCCCTGCTCAACACCGCCTCGGGCGCCACCTGGGTATCGCTGCATCATGGCGGCGGCGTCGGCATGGGCTTCTCCCAGCACTCCGGCGTCGTCATCTGCGCCGATGGCACCGATGATGCGGCCAAGCGCCTTGAGCGGGTGCTCTGGAACGATCCGGCGACCGGCGTCATGCGTCACGCCGATGCCGGCTACGACATCGCCCTCGACTGCGCCAGGGACAAGGGCCTGCGCCTGCCCGGCATTCTCGGGAACTGAGTCTCGTGAGGATCCTGCGCGCGGCCGATCATAAGCGCATGCCGTGGAAAAACGGCGGCGGCGAAACGGTGGAGATCGCCGTTTCGCCCGAAGAGGCCAGTCTTGCCGGCTTCGACTGGCGCGTCAGCATGGCGACCGTCGCAGCCGACGGGCCGTTCTCGATCTTTCCCGGCATCGACCGCACGCTGGCGATCCTCGACGGCAACGGCATGGTGCTGGACATTGAAGGCATGGCGCCGGCGCTGCTGACGGTGGCGAGCGATCCGCTGGCCTTCCCGGCGGATATCCCGGTCACGGCAAAACTCCAGGACGGCGCAATCACCGATCTCAATGTCATGACCCGCCGCGACGGCATTGACCATGGGCTGGTCCGCATCGAAATCGCCGGCGGCAAGACCGTGCCGCTAATGTCGCCGACATGCCTGTTGCTCTGCCACCGCGGCACCCTGTCGTTCCGCCACGGCGACGAGACCGGCGCGCTTGCCACCGGCGATGCGCTGCTGATCGAGAATCAAGCGGAAAGCTCGCTTGAAATCGACGGCGATGCCAAATGTTATCTCGTCTCGATCGCTACACCCTGATCCTGACGCAATCGTTTGAAAATATTGGATAATCGCGGAATCATGCAGGCGTTCGCATCGCCTATTTCCGTGTCGGGCCATGGACGTCATTCGTGCTTTCGGTCTAAACTTCGCCTTTCTGATGCAGAAGAAGACCTAGACTGCCCGCGAGACCGGGGCAGCAGGGGAGCAGGCGTGACGGATCCATACGATATTCTCGGCGTTGAACGCGATGCGGACGATGCGCAACTGAAGGCAGCCTATCGCAAGCTTGCGAAGGTCGCCCACCCGGATTCGGGCGGCGATTCGCAAGCCTTCGACAATCTGCAGAAGGCCTATGCGCTGCTCCTCGATCCGGTCCGCCGCAAGGTTTACGACGATACCGGCTACGACGTCGAATTCGCCGACGCCGCCGAATTGCAGGCGCTTGTCATGATCGAGAAGCTCGTCACCGATGCGGTGCTCGATGAGCGCACGCCGGGAAGCTTCGATCCCGTCGCCGTCATGCAGGACAGCCTTTCGGAGGAGCTGCGGAAAGCGCGCTTCAGCAAGAGCGAGCTGGAACGCCATGCCTCACGCATCGGACTGCATCTGGAGCGGCTCGAAAAACAGTCCGGCCGCGATGTGCTCGCTCATATGTTCCGCGCCCGCATCGAAGCGATCGGCAAGGCGGTCGCGGAAACCGAGGCGAAGATCAAGGCAGCGGAACGCGCCGCCGATATGCTCGCGGGCTATGTCTACGACATCGATCCGCCGCCGCTGCCGGAGGCGTCGATCACCAACCTCGAATGGGCCGAGGCGTCGAGAAACCGCTCCACCGGCTGAAGGCCTGCAGCCTCAATAGGACAGCTTCGGATACCAGTCCGGCGCCCGGCCTTCTGGCGTCGCATCGAGCACGGTCCAGAGCGGCATCAGATCGGGCGCGCCCCGCGGATCCTCGCTGGGATCGGCCGTCACCTCGCCCATCTCCTCGCTCCAGAAATGACGGAGGGTGCCGTCGCGCCGCGTGAAGACGTTGAAGGCGGCACCATCGCTGCCATCCCTGCCGATCGCGTGATAATCACGGCTGTATTCATCGGTCATATCCGAATAGAGCGGCAGGTGATGCCAACCGCGCTCCTTCTTGAAAGCGAGCAGCCTTTCGATCGGCGAGCGGGCGACGACGGCAAGCGCCACGCGTTGCTGCATATCGGGCACTTCACCATCCCAGGCCGACAGCAGCGAGGTGCACATCGGACACGGGCGCTCGCGTTCACGCCCGTACATGTAACTGTAGACGACGAGCGTGTCCTTGTCGGCGAAGAGCTCGCTGAAGCTTATCGGCCCATTGCTGCCTTCGAAGCGGTAGTCTTTCTTCACCTCGCCGCCCGGCGGCAACGCCCGGCGCTGTCTCGCCACGCGCTCGATGTGGCGGCGCAATTCGATCTCTTCGGCGAGCAGCGTATCGCGGGCGATGCGATATTCCGCGCTCTCGTTGGGGAACCGGACGCCGTTCTTTGCCGCAAGCACGGCGGCGGGTACGAGATTCTGATTATTCATGTTCATATCTCCTACAATTGCCTGAGAACGTGCTGACCTGCAGCACATCGTTAAGATGACGAACGGCGGATGCGAAAATCGACAGCACGGCGCAGAAAGCGCCTAAAGAAAAAGTCCCACTTCGGAATCCCGAAATCCCCCCGCTTCGGGATTCCGAAATGCGCGGGCTTTTTTGCCCCGCCGCGGCGCAAAAATATGTAATGATCTCAGTCCCACAGCCAATTTCGGGATTCCGAAGTGCTATATAGATTTTGGTGGGAGTTCCTCAAGATCGCCCAGCTTCGAAGCGAGGCCTCGAGAACGTCCGAAATCAAAAAGGGCGCTCGACCCTTGCGGGGAGCGCCCTTATCCTGTCGGACAGCAAAGGGTTCGACGACGTCGATACCCCGGGCATCCATTTTTCAGGCAGGGCTGCTATATGCGCCCTTTGCGTCGCCGTTTCAAGGGCCGGTCTGCACGATAATTTTGCGATCCCCTAAAAGGCGACACCGGTGACGGGGTTGACCACCGGCCGTTCGCTTTTGTCCCCTTCTCCCGCCGGCTGCACAGCTGGCGGCGCCACCGATTCTGAGTCGGCGGGCTCGGGTTTCTCGGGAACAGCGGCGACATCCTTGGGACGGCGCTGCTCCGGCTTTACGTTTTCGTCATTCGTCGACATTGTCATCTCCTTTCCAGGAAGAAGTCACGGCCATCGACATGGTTCCGATGGCGGATGGAGGATTGCCGATGCTTGACAGGTTTCTGCTGCAAGGCCCCGAGGATGCGCGCTTCACGATCCTGCTTGCGCACGGCGCCGGCGCGCCGATGGATTCGGCGTCGATGACGGCGGCGGCGGAAGCGCTTGCCGATGTCGGTTTCCGCGTTATCAGGTTTGAATTCGCCTATATGGCTGCCCGCCGCAGCGGAATCCGCAAGCCGCCGCCGCGCGCCGAAACGCTCAATCCCGAATATGAGGCGGCGATTGCCGCGCTCGGCGCAAGAGGCCCCCTCATCATCGGCGGCAAGTCGATGGGCGGCCGGGTCGCCAGCATGGTCGCCGACGATCTCCATGATAAGGGAAAGATCGCCGGCCTCCTCTGCCTCGGTTATCCCTTCCATCCGCCCGGCCAGCCGGGCAAGCTGCGCACCGGCCATCTCAAGCGGCTGGCGACGCCTGCGCTGATCTGCCAGGGCACGCGCGACGAATTCGGCACGCGCGACGAGGTGCCGGGCTACGATCTCTCCGACCGGATCGAGATCCTCTGGCTCGAGGACGGCGACCATGACCTTAAGCCGCGCAAGAAGATCTCCGGCTTCTCAACTGCCGATCACCTTGCCACGATGGCCAAGGCGGCCAAGGCATGGGCCGAACGGTTGCCTGCTTAGGCTTTCGGCTGTCGTCGCCGGCTTGCGAGCTTGCGGACATCGATGCGCCGATCAGTGGCCGATACGGTGATTTCGAAATGATCGGCCTGGACCACGTCGCGAATGTTGCGCGGCCGGTGCGCGGCGATGTTGACGCCGCCCCTCAGCCGGACACTGTCATAGAGAATGCCGGCGCCGCCGCTCGAACGCACCTGTTCTCCAAGCAGCTGCGAGGCCGCATAGCTTGCGCCGTCATAGACATCGGGCCGCAGCGTCTGTTCACCGCGAATGTCGAGATAGTCGCCGACCAGGGTGGAGGTGTAGCTTCGATAAGTGCGCGCCATCGTCGTCACCCCGCGCGCGACAGCCTCGCGCCGGAGATGATGGCCGACCTCGGCGGCGGCAGTCTTGAGGTTGTCGGCGGCATACCAGGCGCCGAGATCGGGGCCGTTGAAGCGCATGCCGCCGGGCGTGACATGCAGGAAGGCCGCCATGACGATGCTGGCATTGGGCGTGCCGTAGACCCATTCGGTCTCGGGAAGCCGCCGGATGCGGTCGGTCACGAGCCGATCATTGGTCCAGCCGACGAGCTCCATCACGGCTTCGAGATCTGCCGCCCTCGCCACCGTATCGAAGAGACCGATCGGCGGAAATTGCGACGGGATCAGCCGATAGGACGGCCGCGGCGCCTCGGCAAAACGCTCGCTCACCGGAAGACGATGTCCGCGTCTTCATACGGCGTGAAGGCCTCGTCAAGCCGGTTCGGCGGCATGTAGAGGCCGCCGCGGGCGCCATCGAGGAACCGGCGCACGGTCATCAGCCCGTCCTGGGTTCCGTTGGTGACGATATCCAGCGGCGGATGGCCGCCGAACACCGGCGCCTGGTGCGGCGTGCGCAGCCAGGCGACGCCGGCGCGTTCGTCGGAAAACAGCACACCAAGCGCCTGATGAATGCCGAACACAGCGGAAATGCGGGTCAGCGTATCGACATCAAGCGTGAAAGCCCCGTGTTCGCGCGCCTGCTTGGCCCAGCTATGATAGGTCGAGCGGGAGGGATAGCCGAGCACCAGCAGGCGCTGCTCTTCGCTAAAGCCCCAGAGATCGGCGATCGCCAAAAAGGTCCGCAAGGCCGGCGGGCTCAGCCTCCGTCGGTTTGCCGGCGCAAACCGCTCCGTTTCCAGCCGTTCCGGCTCTTGCTCCCTGCGTCGCGCCTGCTGCATCACGTTCTCCTGTCCCGAACTAGATTTAGTCCAAATCTGGGCATTCAGCAAGCGAATTTGAAGAGGTGAGGTCAGGAAAGCTCCCGCGCCGCCTCACGGATCGTCTGCATCAGGATCGACTGCGGCGCCGACGGCACGGCATCAGCACGCATCGTCAGCCCAACCGGCCCCTTGGTCTCGCCGGTATCGACCGGCAGAAGCGCCAGCCGCCCGTCGGCGACGTCGCCGGCCACCACGCCGTTGGAAATGATCCAGATCGCGTCGCTCGAGCGCAGGAAGGCGCGGCCGAAGGAATCCGACACTGTCTCAATCTGGTCCGGGAGGCTGGAAACGCCGTTGGCGATGAGGAAGTTTTCGACAACCGGGCGGATGATCGATCCGCGCGTCGGCATCAGCACCGTATAGTCCGCGAAGGCTGAGAACAGCGATTGGCGGCCGTCAAGCAGCGGATGACCAGCCCGCACGGCAAACACCACCTGTTCGGAATAAAGATGTTCGAAGGAAAAGCCGGCCATCTTTTCGGCGCCGGCCAGGCGGCCGACGACCACGTCGAGGTCACCGACGCGAAGCTCTTCCAAAAGCACCGCGTTCTCGCCGGTGACGATCTTCACCCGGCTCCAGGTCTTCTCCCTGAGGAAGAGTTCCATCGCCCGGGGCATGATGCGCGACGAGACCGTCGGCAGGGCGCCGATGCGGATCGGCGGCGCATCGGCGAACTGTTCCTGCGAGACGGAATCGAGACCCTGGCGCAGCGCCGTCAGCGCCGCCCCGGCATGCCGCAGAAAGACCTCGCCGTAGCGGGTGATCTTGATGCCGCGGCCGTCGCGCTCGAAGACGTCGACACCCAGCACCTGCTCCAGTTCGCGGATCGTCTTAGTCACCGCCGGCTGGCTGACATGCAGCAATTCGGCCGCCTTCATCACGCTCCTCTGCCGCGCCACCTCGACAAAGGTCTGCAGATGGCGAAACTTGATGCGGCTGTCGATCATTGTTCGCATAACTCCCTGGTTATCGAAAAGCTAGAAAA
This sequence comes from Rhizobium sophoriradicis, assembly GCF_025200795.1. Taxonomy (NCBI): domain Bacteria; kingdom Pseudomonadati; phylum Pseudomonadota; class Alphaproteobacteria; order Hyphomicrobiales; family Rhizobiaceae; genus Rhizobium; species Rhizobium sophoriradicis. The sequence goes on along the minus strand of NZ_CP104155.1, from coordinate 81,303 downwards.
TATCATTTTACTTAACCGGATCAACCGGTCAGTTTTATCAGTAGGAGTATATACTGTTGGATGGGCGCCGTGCGGCGGGGCGAGTTTGGCAAAAGCCAACGCCGCCCTCCGTCATGCTCGGCCTTGAGCCGAGGATCCATTCCACGGCTGCTTGGTGGATGCCGCGTGGATGCTCGGCTCAAGGCCGAGCATGACGGAGGGTGGGTAGGCGATAAAGACATTCGCGGCGCCGAGATTGAGGGAGACGGTGCGGCATAGCCCCTCGCGCCCCCACTGCCGGGGCCGAGGGACGGGTCGAGACGCGCGGGGCTCGATTCCGGCACGCTAGGATTAGGGGCGGCCAAACCCAATCTCCGTCATCCTCGGGCTTGACCCGAGGATCCATGGCGCAAATGCTGGTGGGTGTCGTGTGGATGCTCGGCTCAAGGCCGAGCATGACGGAGGGCGGGGGGACGGATCGAGCTTTTCGCGGCGTAGAGCCGGATGAGGGGAGAAGTGAAAGCCAGCCTAGTGAAGCATCCGAAACGCGGTGTGCTTTGTAGGGCTGGCGAGTTGGGCGAGACGCCGCCCCACTCTCCGTCATCCACGGGCTTGACCCGAGGATCCATGGCGCGGCTTGGTGGATGCCGCATAACGGAAACGCCAATGGACGCCCCTCACCCTAACCCTCTCCCCGTAGGCGGGGCGAGGGGACGTGCCAAACGGAGCGTCGAGGTTGAGGGAGACGGCGCGGCATATGTCCTTCTCCCGCTGGCGGGGGTCTGAAAGACGGATCGAGACGCGTGGATCGACCCAGGCAAGGTGGCGGCAGCCGGATGAGGGGCCCGCCCCCCGCTGAATTGAGGAGATTGAAGTGCAATTCGCCCGCATAAACGACGTGACGATCCATTATCAGGTCATCGGCGCGCCCGCCGACCGGCCGGTGATCGTCTTCATCAATTCGCTCGGAACGGATTTCCGCATCTGGCGCGACGTGGTGCGGCTCGCCGGCGACGTCGCCATCCTGCTCTACGACAAGCGCGGCCACGGCCTGTCCGATGTCGGCCAGCTCCCCGCATCGATCGAGGACCATGCGACCGATCTTGCCGGCCTGCTCGATCTGCTGTCGGTGAAGGATGCCGTCATCTGCGGCCTCTCCGTCGGCGGCCTGATTGCCCAGTCGCTCTATCAGCGCCGGCCGGATCTCGTGCGCGCCCTTATCCTCAGCGACACCGCCCATAAGATCGGCACGGCAGAGAGCTGGAATGCCCGCATCGCCGCGGTCGAGAAAAACGGCATCGGCAGCATCGTCGACGCCGTCATGGAGCGCTGGTTCACACCCGCCTTCCGCCGGCCCGAGAACACAGCCTATGCAGGCTATTGCAACATGCTGACGCGCCAGCCGGTCGAAGGTTATATCGCCGCCTGCGAAGCGATCCGCGATGCCGATTTCACCGAGGCGGCGAAGAGGATCACGGTTCCGACCATCTGCATCGTCGGCGACCAGGACGGCTCGACGCCGCCCGATCTCGTGCTTGCAACCGCCAAGCTGATCCCGGCCTCCCGTTACGAGGTCATCGCGGACTGCGCCCACATTCCCTGCGTCGAACAGCCGGAAGCGCTGACGGCGATCATCCTCGCCTTCCTCACATCGATTTCGCCTGGAGAAAGCAGCCCATGAACGAGACTCCCTCCGAACGCTACCGGCAGGGCATGGCGACCCGCCGCGCCGTGCTCGGCGACGCCCATGTCGACCGTGCCGCCGCAACGGCAACCGAGTTCGACCGCCCCTTTCAGGAGCTGATCACCGAAGCGGCCTGGGGCCATGTCTGGTCACGCCCTGTCCTGACCAAGCGCGAGCGCTCGATCGTCACTATCGCGCTGCTGGCGGCGCTCGGCCAGGATGACGAGGTCGCTATGCATGTGCGCGCCACGGCCAATACCGGAGCGACCCGCGAGGATATCTGCGAGGCGCTCCTGCATGTGGCGATCTATGCCGGCGTTCCCGCCGCCAACCATGCGATCAAGATCGCCAAGCAGACCTTTGCACAAATGGACGCCGAGCAGGCGGCCTGAGGGGGAAACATGTCCGAATTGGTCAATCGCAAGCCGGAGACCGGCGCCTTCTTCGCCCGCGACCGCGCCTGGCATGCGCCGGCGCTGACGCCCGGCTACAAGACGTCGGTGCTGCGGGCGCCGCAGCGCGCCCTGCTGTCGCTCGACGGCACGATCTCCGAAACGACAGGTCCGGTCTTCGGCCATTCGATGATCGGCGAGCTCGACAACGACCTGATCCTGAATTATGCGCGGCCCGGCGAAAGCGCCATCGGCGAACGCATTATCGTCCACGGCCGCGTGCTCGACGAGCGCGCAAAGCCGGTGGCCGGCGCCCTCGTCGAGTTCTGGCAGGCCAATGCCGGCGGGCGCTATCGCCACAAGAAGGAAAGCTATCTGGCGGCGATCGACCCGAATTTCGGCGGCTGCGGCCGCGCCATCACCGATGAGGAAGGCCGCTATCATTTCCGCACGGTGCGGCCCGGCGCCTATCCCTGGCCGAACGGCGTCAACGACTGGCGTCCCGCCCATATCCATTTCTCGATCTTCGGCCACGGTTTTGCCCAGCGGCTGATCACCCAGATGTATTTCGAGGGCGATCCGATGATCTGGAAATGTCCGATCGTCGGCACCATCCCGGACAAGGCGGCGATCGAGCAGTTGATCGCGCCGCTCGACTGGGGCAACACGATCCCGATGGATTCACGTGCTTATAAATTCGATATCGTGCTGCGCGGCCGCCGCTCGACGATGTTCGAAAACAAGCTGGAGGGCAATTGATGCAGCAGCTCGGCTATCTCAAGGAAACCCCGTCGCAGACGGCCGGTCCCTATGTCCATATCGGCCTGACGCCGAATTTCTGCGACATAACCGGCGTTTACGACAGCGATCTCGGCGTGGCGATGGTCAACGACAAGACGCTCGGCGAACGCATCACCGTCACCGGCCGCATCTTCGACGGCGCCGGCGCCCTCGTGCGCGACGCCGTCGTCGAGATCTGGCAGGCCGACAGCGCCGGCCTCTACAACAGCCCCTCGGAAATGCGCGGCGCCGCCGATCCGAATTTCACTGGCTGGGGCCGCTGCCCGACCCGCGCCGAGGACGGCGTCTACAGCTTCGAGACCATCAAGCCCGGCCGCGTCCCCTTCAAGGACGGCCGCAGACAAGCCCCGCACATCACCGTCTGGATCGTCGCCCGCGGCATCAATATCGGCCTGCAGACGCGCATGTATTTCCCCGAGGAGACAGAGGCCAACGCCGCCGATCCGCTGCTGTCGCGCATCGAACATCGCGAACGCGTCGCGACGATGGTCGCCACCCGCGACGGTGCGACGTGTCATTTCGACATCCGTTTGCAGGGTCCTTACGAAACGGTGTTTTTGGATATTTGAGGGGCTCGCGAATTGCTTTTTCACGAAGTCTTGCGCAAGTAGCCCCCTCACCCTGCCCTCTCCCCGAGGGGAGAGGGGAACAGTGCCCCAAATCCCTTCTCCCCTCGGGGAGAAGGTGGCGGCAGCCGGATGAGGGGGCCGCAGCCACAAAGAGCAGACCATGACCGCATCGCCCTTCGACCATCCCTTCCTCTCCGGCCTCGTCGGCGACGATGAAATCGCGCCTTACTTCTCCGCTGAAGCCGATCTCCGCGCCATGCTTTCCTTCGAGGCCGCGCTCGCCAAAGCCGAAGCCGCACACGGCGTCCTGCCCGGCGAAGCGGCAAGAAAGATCGCCGAAGCCTGCGCGGGCTTTTCTCCCGATCTCGCCAGTCTTCGCGCGGCAACGGCGCGCGATGGCGTTGTCGTCCCTGATTTCATCAAGCAGCTGCGCGCCGCGGTCGGCGAGGAAGCGGGCAAGAGCCTGCATTTCGGTGCCACCAGCCAGGATGTCATCGACACCAGTCTGATGATCCGGCTGAAGGCGATCGCCTTCCTGTTTGCAGGCCGGCTTTCCGCCATCGTCAAAGGCCTCGATGCACTCGAGCGCCTGTTCGGCGGCAACCGGCTGATGGGGCATACCCGCATGCAGGCGGCGATCGCGATCACCGCCGCCGACCGTCTCGCTGCCTGGCGCGCGCCGCTGACGACCTATCGGGACCGCCTGACCGAGCAGAATTTCCCCGTTCAGTTCGGCGGCGCCGCCGGCACCCTCGACAAGCTTGGGCCGCAGGCCGCAGCCGTGCGCGCCTCGCTCGCCCAGGAGCTCGGCCTCACCGACATCGGCCAATGGCAGAGCACGCGCCTTGTGATCGCCGATCTCGCCGGCCTGTTTGCCTCGATCTCGGGCAGCCTCGGCAAGATCGGCCAGGATATCGCCCTGCTCGCCCAAGCCGGTGATGAGATCGAAATGGCAGGCGGCGGCACCTCCTCGGCCATGGCCCACAAGCAGAATCCCGTCGCCGCCGAAGTCCTGGTCTCGCTTGCCCGCTTCAACGCCACAGCGCTGTCCGGCATCCACCAGTCCCTTGTCCATGAACAGGAACGCTCCGGTGCGGCCTGGACGCTGGAATGGCTGCTGCTGCCGCAAATGACCATGGCAACGGCTGCCAGCCTGCGGCTGGCGGGAGAATTGGCCGGCAATATCAAGCGTCTGGGAAGCGCCTGAGCCTGTCGCAACGTCAGAGACAAGGGCACAAGAGGCGGCAATTGTTTTTTCGATCGCGCGCAACCATCTAATAGGCATGACTTGCGGAAAACGCCCCGCCCCGGCAGCCCATTTACCGAAAACCAGCCATACTGGGTTGCTTTCCGACGCGAAAGCCGATTGCTTAGGAGAATATACTTCTTCTTCCGCTAGCGGTTAGGAGAATGAAAGGGGGCGCAGGCAAACCCGTGGAATTCTGCTGCTTCGCATCGGGATGAACTATGAGTACGATGGCGATGCGGGAAGGCCGGTTTGAAAAACGATGACGACAGAACTGTTTCAGATAAAATTTTGGGGCGTCCGCGGCAGTATTCCCGTATCGGGCCCCGAGTTCGACCGCTACGGCGGTAACACTTCCTGCATCGAAATTCGCTGCGGAAAACATCGGATGCTTTTCGACGCAGGTTCCGGTCTGCGCGAGGCGGGACTGTCGTTGCTTGCCGACGGCGTCAGCGACGTCGATCTGTTTTTCAGCCACTGCCATTACGACCACATCATCGGCCTGCCCTTCTTCAAGGCGATCTACTATCCCTCGATCAACGTCAACATCTGGTCGGGCCATCTCGACGGCAAGATGAGCACACGGGAAATGGTCGAGCAGTTCATCAGCCCGCCCTGGTTCCCCGTCAAGACCGACATCTGTCAGGCGACGATGAACTTCCGCGACTTCCATGCCGGTCAGGTTCTGACCCCGCACGAGGGGATCGAGATCAAAACCTTCACGCTCAACCATCCGGGCGGCGCCATCGGCTATCGCATCGAATGGCAGGGCCGTTCGATCGCTCTGATCTACGACATCGAGCACAATCCCGGCAGCTATGATCCCGTCTCGCTGGAAATGATGCAGGGCGCCGATCTCGTCGTCTACGACTGCACCTACAATGAAGACGAGATGCAGCGTTTCAAGGGTTTCGGCCATTCGACCTGGCAGCATGGCACCGAGCTTGCGAAGATGGCCGGTGCCAAACGCTTCGCGCTATTCCATCACGCCCCCTCCCGCACGGACGAACAGCTGGCGCAGATGGAAGCGCAGGCCGAGGCCGCCTTCCCCGGCGCCTTTGCCGCGCGCGACAATCAGACCGTGGTGATCTGACCACTGCCGAACCGCTCCTTTCTCCGCCCCAGGGCAAGGTAGGGACACCTCGGCCTATCGCAGCCCGTGTGCTTGCGCTTTCCTGACGGAACAGTTGCCTGGCCCGACCGTTTCCCCGGCAGCGCAAGATCGATGAAGCGGGGATCAACCATGACCGTGTTGTCAGGACAATGCCTTTGCGGGCAGGTGCAGCTTTCTGTTCGCGGCGAACCGTTGCGCGTGGGCATTTGTCATTGCACCGATTGCAGGAAGGAGAGCGGCTCGGCCTTCACCTTCTATGGAATCTGGCCGGCCGGCCAGTTCGAATATTCCGGAGAAACAGGCGAGTTCCAGGGCCGGCGTTTTTGCACCGGCTGCGGCTCGCGGCTGTTTTCCGCCGATGCGGAAGAGGCGGAAATCAAACTCGGCATCCTGTCCGAAGCCCCGACACCGCTCGTGCCGCGTTATGAACTCTGGATCAAGCGCCGCGAACCATGGCTGCGACCGGTGGAGGGCGCAGAGCAGCATGAGGAGGACCGAAGGTGAACCCGGCTACGCTCGTCCGGCATCGCCGGATCACCGTTGCCGGCATCGAGACCTTCTATCGCGAGGCCGGTCGGCCGGACGCGCCGGTCCTGTTGCTGCCGCATGGCTATCCCTGCTCGTCTTACGAATTCCGCAATCTCATGCCGCGCCTGGCCGACCGCTGGCACCTGATCGCTCCGGATTTCCCAGGTGCGGGCTACAGCGGTACGCCTGATGATTTCGACTACAGCTTCGACGGCTATGCCGCCTGGCTGGAGGCATTTGTCGGCGCCGTGAATGCCGACCGCTTCGCCATCTATCTCCACGATTTCGGCTCGCCGATCGGCGCGCGGCTGGGAATCAGAAATCCCAGGCGGATCACGGCGCTGATCATCCAGAACGGCGATATCCCCTATGAAGATGCCCTCGGCCCAAAATATAAGGACATTGAGGCGACCTGGGCGCTTCCGCCCGCCGAGATGAGGAAGGCGTTGGGCCAAGCAATCAGCGAGGAGACCTTCAAGGAGGAGTTTCTCAACGATCTGCCGCCGCCTCTGGCCGATACGATCCCGCCTGACATGTGGAAGCTGCACTGGTCGCTAATCACCTCCCGGCGCAAGGAAATCGCGATCGACCTGATCGCCGGATTGAGGGAGAACCGCGCCTGGTTTCCCGAGCACCGGAAATACCTTGGGGAAAACAGGCCGCCGACCCTGATCGTCTGGGGACCGAACGACCACTACATGCCGGAAAAGTCGGCGCGAGCCTATCTGCGTGATCTGCCCGATGCCGAACTGCATCTCCTCGGCGGCGGGCATTGGCTGCTCGAGACGCATCTCGATGAAGTCGCAGCCCTCATGCGAGACTTTCTCGGACGCGTTCACGCCGGCTGATCATGCATCCAGAAGCGCCGGCGCCGGCGACCAGCGGACGGCGGGATGCCGACCGGTCGCAGCAAGCAGGGCCGACAGGAAGTCCCAGGCAGCGGCGTCATGCACCAGGTGATGGGTGAGAAGACCGATCGGCTCGTCGCTGCCGGCAAAACGGTCGCGGAGTTCCGCCACCAACTCGGCCACCAGCTCCTCTTCGCCGCGCCCGCCGCGCGTGCCGTGCCAGTCGATGATGTCGACATGGGTGTTGAGAAGCCGCACCCGGCCGCCCGGCTTTGCCCGCCCGTAAACCGAAAGCGCCGAAAAGCCGATTTCGGGCAATGCCGGGATGAGCGCCGCGTCGATCCGGTTCCATGGCGGCACCAGCACCGGCACGAAGCGGGCGGGATGCAGCCGCTGCAGCAGCCGAAAGCCGTCGCGCAATTCACCGAGCACCACGTCCGCCGGCCGCTCGCTGCCGAGTTCCTGCTTCTTGCGCTCATGCCCGGCATGATTGGTGTGAGACCAGCCATGCACCGCGACGGCGACGGCCGCTTCCTCCGCCAGCCGCGCGGCCAGTGCTTCGCCGGTCAAAGCGGGAATGACGGCAAGCGTCAGCGGAATGTCATGCGTGCCGGTCAGCGCCAGCAGCGTTTCCAGATCCTGCGTCGGCGCGACGGCATCGTCATCGCGCAGCCAGAACCGCGCCACGCGGCCGGTGGCCTGCCAGCGGTCAAGCTCGCGGCGCAGCGGCTCCCAGCTCTTGCCTTCGCTCATTCTCTTGCTCCTGTTCCGGCGCTTTCACGCAAAATTCCGTCCAGGGCGCGCGCAGCCGTCGCAAGCGAGCGCTCCTCGAGCACGAAGCGCCGTGCCGCCTGCCCCATCACATCACGCGTCTCACCGTTCTCGAGCAGGGCGGCCACCGCCGCGGCATAAGCGGCAACGTCTCCATCCGGCGTCAAAAGACCGGTCGCACCAGCCTCGACGACGGCGGGCACGCCGGCCGTTGCCTGCGCAACCACAGGCAGGCCGGCCGCCTGCGCCTCCAAATAGGCAAGGCCGTAAGCCTCGCCGCAGCCCGGCCAGACATAGATGCCGCCACGCCCGAGGGTTTTGGCAATTTCGCTTGCGCCAAGCGCCCCCAACCATTCGATGCGGCCGGAAAGGCCGGCGAACAGCACCTGCACCTCATGCCGCATCGGCCCGTCTCCGATGACCGAAAGGCTCCACGTCCGGCTTTCGATCAGGCGCAATGCTTTTGCAAGCATCGCGTAACTCTCCATCTTGTCGCCCGCCCGCATCATTGCGACTGTCACCAGCCGGCGCGGATCTGGCGTGGGTGGCAGCGCTTCGAAAAGCGCCGGATCGATGAAGGGTTTCAGGCCGGCGAGCCGCGCCGCCGGAAAGGCGGCGGAAAGGCCTACCCGGTCGCGATCGGTGAAGCAGATATTGACTGCCGCCTGCAGGACCGCCTCACCCACACGCTGCTGCTGGGCCGCCCAGCCGGTCCCGTCCCGCTTTGCCGCGTAGGAGGCCTCGGCGGTGACATAGGGAATGGCGAATTCGGCTGAGATCGCCGGCCCGAAGGGATCGGGCGATTTGTAATAGGGGTGGTAACAGAACCAGAGCTCGGGGCGCGGCGCCGATTGCCATTTCAGCCGCAGTCGCTCGCCTTCGGCGCGGATGGCGGGCGCGAGCGCGGCTGCCGTCTCTGGGGTTGCGGCATAGGTGCGGAATTCGGAGACGACCTCGACCTCGTGCCCGGCCAGCTCCAGCGCCCGGATCAGCAGCCGCGCCATCAATCGATCGCCCGACGGCACCGGATGGTTCGGCGATTTCATCGGCGCGTAGAAAGCCACCCGCATCCGCGTTCCTCACGTAAAGACACACTGTTTCCAATCGGCCTGGCCGCTGGCGAAACTCCGCTATTGTCCATTTCCCGAAAACTTGCGCATAAGCATATGGAATGTGATCGCGATGGAAGCAATTCCGCCTCCTTCTCAATTTCTATGGGCCTGCGGTTGCATCGACAAGAACGGGAATGAATGACGACGGTCTCGGCCACAGGGATTTTTTCGGAACGGACGATCAGAAGGGCGAGGCTTGGATCCGGCCTCGTCATTTTCACCTTCGTCCTATTGCATTTGTCGAACCATGCGCTGGGGCTGATTTCGCTTTCCGCCGCTGATAAGGCTCGCCATCTTTTTATCGTCATCTGGCGCAATCCCGTCGGCACCGCGGTGTTTTATTCCTCGGTGCTGATCCATATGGCGCTGGTGCTGCGCGCCATCTACATGCGCCGCAGCCTGGTGATGCCGAAAGGCGAAACAGCCCAGACCCTGCTCGGCCTGCTCATTCCGCTGCTTCTGATCGATCACGTCATCGGCACACGCATCGGCCACGAACTCTACGGTTATATCGACGATTACCAGACGATCGTCGAACAGCAGTGGATCAAGTCGCCGGCGACCGGCATGCGCCAGGCTGTCGCCGTCATCGTGGTGTGGATCCACGGCTGCATCGGCATTCATTTCTGGCTGCGTTACCGCGCATGGTATGCAAACGTCTCCGCGCCGCTCTTGGCGCTGGCAATCCTCGTGCCGGTGCTCTCGCTGCTCGGTTTCGTCCAGATGGGCCGCACGCTCGCCGACCCTTCCTATCAGCTGTCGACCAATCCTTACGAGGTGAACCTCAACGCCCGTTTTCTCTCCGACCCGCAAGTGCGCGCCGATGTCGCAACGGTGCGCGCCAGCCTCTACGGCGCCTTCTCAGCCTCGCTGCTGATTGTCGTCGCTGCCCGCGCCCGGCGCCGGCTGAAGGAGCGGCTCGACCAGGTGGCGGTGCATTATCCGGGCGGCGAGGTGATCCGCGTGCCGCGCGGCTTCACCGTGCTGGAGGCAAGCCGGCTCGGCGGCCTGCCGCATTATTCCGTCTGCGGCGGCAAGGGCCAGTGCTCCACCTGCCGGGTGCAGATCCTCGGCGATTACGAAAGCCTGCCGCCCGCCGACAAGATGGAACAGACGACACTGAGGCGCATTAATGCCGGCCCGGATGTGCGTCTCGCCTGCCAGCTTCGTCCCGACCGCGACCTCGCAGTCGCGCCGCTGCTCGTGCCAGCGGTCGAAACCGCCCTTCCCGCCAACAGCCAGGAGACCAGCCCCGGCCGCGAACGCGAGATCGTCGTGCTCTTCGTCGATATCCGCCATTTCACCACGCTGACGGAAACGCGCCTGCCCTTCGACGTCGTTTTCCTGTTGAACCGCTATTTTGCCATCATCGGCAAGGCGGTGGAGCAGGCGGGCGGACGGCTTGACAAGTTCATCGGCGACGGCGCCATGGCGCTCTTCGGCCTCAACACCGCACCGGAAGAGGCCTGCCGCCAGGCGCTTAACGCCGCCGCGGCGATTGTCGCCGAGATCGAAAAACTCGCCGCAGAACTCGCCGACGAACTGACGCTGCCGCTGCGCATCGCGATCGGCATCCACACCGGCCCGGCCGTCGTCGGCACGATGGGATATGGAAGGGTGCGCAGCATGACGGCGATCGGCGATACGGTGAACGTCGCAAGCCGGCTGGAAAGTGCCGCCAAGGAATTCGAGGCGGCGATCGTCATCTCCGAGCCGGTGGCGAAGCTTGCCGACGCCAACCTCTCCGGCATCGAAAGTCGTGAAATCAGCGTGCGCGGCCGGGCCCTACCCTTGAAAGTCTATGTGATTCCGAGAGAGAAAGCGGCAGAACCGCTCGAAGGAAAAGACTGATGCCCGGCAAGCCCTGGCTCACCGCCAAATATTGGAGCCGCCGTCTGCGCAAGGCGCGCAATGCCGCCGCCTCGCGCTTCTTCGACACCCGCTTCGGCCGCCGCCTGCTGATCGAGAACATCGGCCCGCGCGTCGTCTCGATGACGGTCAACGCCGGCGATCACCTGATGACCTTTTCACCGGCCGACTATATCGGCCGCAAGGTCTTCCGGAAGGGCCATTTCGAGCGCGATGCCGTGGACCGGCTGATCGTCATCCTGCGCGAGCGCGGCCTGCTCAGAAAGGATGCGACGCTGCTCGAGATCGGCGGCAATATCGGCACCCAGACCGTCTATTTCGCCTTGAGCAACACCTATGCCAAGATCGTCAGCATCGAACCAGACCCGCGCAATTTCCCCTTGCTCGAGCTCAACATCCGCCAGAACCGGCTGGAGGAGAAGGTCCGCCTCGTCAATTGCGCCGCCGGCGAGCGCGACGGCGAGATCGACTTTTTCCTGAACCGCAATAATCACGGCAAGAGCAGCGCCATCCGCCAAAGTCCGACCGACACGAAGATCAGCGTGCCAGTGAAGCCGGTATCCGAAATTCTGGCCGACCTCTCGATCGACCCGGCCGCCATCGGCCTCGTCTGGATGGATATCGAGGGCTACGAGCCGGTCGCCTGCCGCTCGATGCAGCCGCTGCTTTCCCGCCGCGTGCCGCTCCATATGGAGTTCACGCCGCTGTTCTATGGGCCTAAGGGCACGAAAGCCTTCATCTCGATGCTTGCCGGCTTCTACGAGAATTGCCTCGTCCTCTTCGAGGACCGCGAGGAGGAGATGAAGGTACGGGATCTGCCGGCGGTCATCGATCAGTACAACGTGCTGTTTTTGCCGTAGCTGATCGTCGTTGGCGCGTAGCGTGCGGCCCCCCCTTTTATTAGCCGAACCAGACGCCCTACCTTGGCCGTTCGCAGCGAGCCTGGCATTGGGCACAGCGCCGGCAGCTCATGGCAACAGCGGGTCAATCCGAAAAATTGGCGGCGGTGAAGTCACGCACCTCGTCGGCGATCCAGTTCCGCAAGGCCCGCACCTTCGGGTGATCCTGATTGCCCATGCGGTAGACAAGGTCGTATCCCCATTCCACCTCCATCTTCGTTCGCGGAAAGAGCGCCACAAGGCGGCCGGCGATCAGGTCTTCGGCGACCAGCGCGCTGCGGCCGAGCGCCACGCCCTCGCCTCGGATCGCCGCCTCGATCGACATGCTGCCGTGACTGAAGCCTGCCCCTCGCATCTTCGGGTGCGGCATCATTGCAAACCAATGCTCTAGGCAAAGACCTCTGCTTGCGCCTCGGGACGCAGCGGATCCGGACCGAACTTGTTCGGACCTTCCGTGCCCGGAAGCAGGGAGATGACAATCGTTACCGGGAATGTGACGAAAGCGGCATAGGGAATAAAGCTCAGGATGAACAGCGCGAGATACCACCAACCGGAAATGTTGCGATCATGGAAGCGGCGGACCTGTAGGGATATGGACGGCAAAAAAACTGCGATTGTGAACAACAACCAGATGACCACGGTATAATGAGCCGGCGATGGGGCGCCACCACCACTGGTGGCGTAGGCGAGCACAATGGCCAGTATTGCAAGTGGGAACAGCGCCAGCACGCAGAATAGCATGAACCACCAATATTCCGACCTGGACGCCCTGCCCGAAAAGGTCGCGTATTTTTGCTTCAAGACTGTCCGAACAGCTTCAGTAAATCCCATTTGAATTCCCCAGTTTCCCACTTGTCCAAGCGTCGCAAGATCCGACACTGGCTTACCTTTATAGTACTCCGATGGAAGCGCTATAATTCAAACGTAAAGATTGCAAGAAAAATGCATGTTTCACGTAGTGAGTCAAAGACGCAGTCAAGCTAACCGTGACGGCAGGAGTATTGAACGCCTTGTGCAAGCTCGAAAAAAGCGGTTAGCTGGCTTCGTTCGGAACGCTCATTCGCACAGCTGGACGAGCATCGGGACGATAGGTGCGCTGAGACGTATCCGCATTTCGAGGGGAATCTCGTGCGCTGGTCCAAACCGCTCAGAGTGCATCTCGGCGTCCTGGTCGTCGCTTCGCTGCTTTGCACGTCGATGCCAATCATCTGGTTGGCATTCCGGCAGGGAAGCGCTGCTGCGGTGAACGCCGGCGCGCAGCAGATGCGCGAGATGAGCTTACGGCTTATCGAGGGATACAAAGCTGCGCTTCACGGCGGCACCGAGGCGGTGGCGCTGGCATCGACCCTGCCGCAGCTCACTTCCCCGCCGTCTCAGGATATTATGGCAAAGCAGGAAGTCTTTCTCGAGGTGTTGCGAAACGTCCCCGAGGCGACGAGCGTTTACACCGGCTATCCCGATGGTTCTTATCTGCAGGTCATTAACACCGCCAGAAAGGATGTGCGTCAGGCGCTGGCGGCGCCCGATGGCACGGCTTTCGCGATCAGAACGATTGCGGAGAGACAAGGCGCGAATATTATATCGACGCTTCGCTTTCTCGATAGCCAGGCAAGACCGATCGGCGAGCGGGACATTGACTACCTATCCTTCGATCCGCGGCAACGGCCCTGGTACCAATCCGTCGTCCAGGACGGTGTGCCGGTTTCCGTCGGGCCTTATGTGACCGGAACGCTCAATATACCGACGCTGACGATCGCGGCGCCGATGAAGGATGATGGCAGGGTGGTCGTCGGCATCAACATTCACCTGCAGACGATCGGCCGCCTGCTGAATGCGCAGGGGATTTCTCCGCATGCGCGAGCCTACATCATCGATGGCGGCGGCAACCTCGTCGCCCATTCCGACGCCCAGATCATGAGCAGGGTCATCGGATTATGGGCGAGAACATCAGGCGCCTTCGCCGCGACGGCAAACAGTTTCGACACGAGCCTGGAAGCCGTGGCCAGGCTCAGGCGAGATCCCGCCTTCGCAAGCGGCGGCTTGGCGCGGCTCGATATCGACGGCGAAAGCCACCTGGCGCAAATCGCCCCTGTCAGTGTCTCAGGCCTGTTTAAGGACAGCACGGCCGTGATCGTCGCGCCGCTCGCAGACCTCGTGGAGGAAGCCCATCGGCTGCTCGTGCGCAATCTCCTGATTGCTGGCGCTCTGTTGATCGCCGGAGTCGGCGCATCGGTGGTGCTTTCCCGCATGGTCAGCCGCTCTCTCTATCGGCTCGCCGACGAGGCGCGGCGGATCGGCGATCTCGATCTCGGCGAGACGCCCGTCTCGCATTCCTGGATAACGGAGATCAACACACTGGCCGGCGCGCTCTCGGCAAGCCGGCATGCCATCAGCCAGTTTGCCCTCTACGTTCCGCGTGAAGTGGTTCGGCGCATCATCAGCCCCGAGGGGCGAGCGGTCGTCAAAGCCAAACGGCAGGATGTGACCGTGCTGTTCACCGATATCAGGGACTTCACGACCATATCCGAGCTCAATTCTCCGGAAAACGTCGTCGATACGCTATCGGCCTATTTCGAGCTGCTGAACATCATCGCAGAGCGCCACGGCGGGACGGTCGTGCAATATCTCGGCGATTCCATTTTCGTCATGTGGAACGCCCCCGTTGCGGATGCCAGACATGCCGAAAACGGCTGCCGCTGCGTGTTCGCAATGAAGGCGGCAATCGACGGCCTTAACGAGGAGAACAGAGTGAACGGCCGTCCTGTCCTCATCACGCGATTTGGCCTGCACACAGGCCCGGCCGTCGTCGGCAGTTTCGGGGCGATTTCGCGCCAGCAATACACGGCCATGGGCGATACGATCAATGTCGCCTCGCGCCTGGAGGGATTGAACAAGGAATTCGGTACGTCGATCCTGGTCAGCGCCGCCATCCATAACGCCGTCGGCGACCGTTTCGTGTTTCGGTCGCTCGGCCTGGCGCAGGTGAAGGGCCGGGCGGAGAAGGTGGATATATGGGAATTGATTGGGGAGAGTGACGGCTAAATGTCTGATCGCGAAAACTGGCGATATTCGTTTTCGCAAACGCCCCATCACCCTCGTGAAGCCTCTGCTCAACATCTTGGCGCCTATCCGGCAGGCTGCATCACCAGCGACTGATGGCAATGCACGCCGGCGAGCACCCCCGCGGCCGAGGCAAGCGTGCCGCTGTGCATGGAGCTTGCGGCATCGCCGGCGGCGAAGACGCCCTTGACGCTGGTCTCCTTGTTTTCGCCGGTGCGGATGACCGGACCGAACATACCGTCGTCGAAGGCGCAGCCGACTTGTTCGGCAATGGGGCTTGCCATCGCCGTTTTCGGCGCGACGAAGATGGCGTCGAGCGGCGCGATGCGGCCATCGGCGAGGCGCACTGCCTCGAGTTTCGGACTATCGCCCAGCAATTCGACGATCGGGCTGCGTTCGATGCGGACGCCGCGGGCGCTCAGCTTCGCGAGCTGCTCGTCGTCAGGCTCGAACTGCGCCTGGGTGAAAAAGGTGGTCGCGCCCCAATCAGGGATCATCACGGCCGAATGCGCCGAGTGGGGATGGTTTGCAAGGACGCCAAGCTCGCCGCCACTCACCTCATAACCATGGCAATAGGGGCAGTGCAGCACCGAGCGCCCCCAGCGGTCTCCGAGGCCGGCAATCTCGGGCAGCGTGTCGCGGACGCCGGTTGCGAGAATGAGTCGGTCAGCGCGTTCTTCGCCGCCGCCGTCGATGCCGACGATAAATTGGTCATCCTGCTTCTGCGCGTGGACGACCCTGCCGTCGCGCAACGTGATGTTCGGATAAAGCGAAAGCTGTCTCTTCCCCTCCTCCATGATCGCCGCCGGTGCCCGGCCGTCCTGACCGAGAAAACCGTGCGCGGCCTGCGAAAATCGGTTTCGCGGCATGCCCGCATCGACGAGCAGAACCCGCCGCCGCGCCCGAGCAAGCTGCATGGCAGCCGACAGGCCGGCAAAATTGCCGCCGATGACGATGACTTCGTAAGACATGCTGTCACTCCTCCGGTGTTTGATTTCATGAATCAATATAAGTTACATGAAATAGCCCAGTCAAGCGTCATGCCACTTGTGTTGTTACAGATGGTCTGCAATAATCACTCGCTCGCTCTACAGGATGGAACAATGCGCAGCGACAGCCGCCTTTCCCGCATGCTGCACGTGCTGATCCACATGGATCGGCACGAGCATTCGGCGACCTCCGAAATGATATCAAAGATGTTGAACACCAATCCCGTCGTCGTCCGCCGCACCATGGCCGGCCTTCGTGAACGGGGTTATGTCAGCTCCGAAAAGGGCCACGGCGGCGGCTGGACCTTGGCGCGTCCCCTGTCTGAGATCACCCTGCTCGACGTCTACAACGCCCTTGGCGAGCCTCACCTCTTCGCCATCGGCCCCGCCGGCGACCAGCCGCAATGTCTGGTGGAGCAGGCCGTCAATAGCGCGCTGGCAGATGCGATGCAGGAGGCCGAGGCGCTGCTGCTGAGGCGGCTGGGCAGTGTGACTCTCAAGCAAATCGCGGACGAGTTCGAGGCAAAACTGGAAGCCCGCTCGGCAGCGGCTTATTCCTGCGCCTCGTGAGGGATTAAATCCTCCAAAGAGGAATAACTGCCACTGCAAATCGCGACAGCGGCCGATGCCGCGGTCCCCGCCCAATCGCTTACGTCCTGCGATAGAGAAAATACCGCCCTTCTTTGATCCCCTCCGGCAGCGGCAGCGCCACAAGCTCGGGATGCTCCAGCGGCAGGCCGCTGACGGCGACGCCGTTATGAGCGAGCACGCCGGCGATCAGTTGCGGCAGCCAGGTCAGCGTCACCGCGTCGATCTCGTCATGGCCGGTGCCGATATCGGCATGGGCGAGCGCTGCGCCGATGCCGAGGAAGGCCTGGCCGGAGTCGCGGATATTGCCGGTCACCATATCTTGCGGCTCCGGGGTCGAGGCCGAATAGGAGCGGACTTCCCAGTCGAAGGCGATGATGCGGCGGCCGGGAAAATTCTCGCGCAGATGATCATAGGTGCGGCCGTTGCCGAGGCCGAATTCCAGCACCGGGCCGTCGATTTCTGCAACGAGATCGGTGATCGCGTTCAAAATATCGCGCTGGGCCGTCAACCGGCGAATGAAGCTGTCGAGGCGGCTCATCTAAATCCGTATCCGTCATGAAAATCGTGAGCGCGTGCTAACACTGAAACCTTGCCAAGTCGATTGCCGTAAATGGGAATTGGCGTTGCAGTGGCAATATGGGTCTGTGCTAAGGTCGATGACATGGAAACCGTGACCGACGAAGACTTCTTTGCCGCCGTGCCGCTCTTCAGCGCCTTCGAGGGCGTGACCGATGCCGCCAACTACCGGCCGCTGCCCGATGGCTGGGTGCTGGCGCTTGCCGATATTGTCGGCTCGACCCAGGCGATCGCCGGCGGCCGGTACAAGGACGTTAACATGGCGGGCGCCAGCGTCATTTCGGCGGTGTTGAACGCCGTCGGCAAGGGCGACTATCCCTTCGTCTTCGGCGGCGACGGGGCGCTGATCGCGCTTCCGGGTTCGCTGGAAAAGGCGGCGCGCGATGCGCTTGCCGCCGTGCAGGTCTGGGTCGAGGAGGATCTCGGTCTGATGCTGCGCATCGCCATCGTGCCGGTTGCCGATACCCGCGCAGAGGGTCTCGACGTGCGTGTCGCGCGTTATTCGGCAAGCCCTTATGTCACCTATGCGATGTTCTGGGGCGGCGGCACCAGCTGGGCGGAACGGCAGATGAAGCAGGGCCGTTACGGCGTCGAGCGCGCCGCCCCGGGCACGCGGCCCGATCTCACCGGCCTCTCCTGCCGCTGGAGTCCCATCGAGGCCGAGAATGGCGAGATCGTCTCGATCATCGCCGTGCCCGGCGAAGGCCGGCCGGGCGAAGAATTTCGCAACCTCGTCAACGGCATCGTCGCCATCACCGCCGAGCAAAACCGCGGCAGCCACCCGGTGCCGGCCGGCGGCCCGAAATTCGCCTTCTCGCTAAAGGGAATCAACCGCGAGGCCAGGGCCACGGCGCCGGCCGGCAAACGCCTTCGGCAGAAGCTGATCATCTTCCTTCAGCTCGCCATCACCGTTCTCTGCTACAAGCTTGACATCCCGCTCGGCCGCTTCGATGCCCGCCGCTACAAGGGCGACGTCGCCGGCAATTCCGATTTCCGCAAATTCGACGACGGGCTGAAGATGACGGTCGATGTCGATGCCGAGCACCTGAAACGCATCGAGACACTGCTGGAAGCGGCGCGGGCAAAGGGCATCGCCCGCTATGGCCTGCATCGGCAGGCTTCGGCGCTGATGACCTGCTTCGTGCCGACGCCGATTTCGCGCGACCATATGCATTTCATCGATGGCGCGTCCGGGGGTTATGCGGTGGCCGCCAGCCGGATGACCGGCAAGGCGCTCTCCGGCGTTGCCGTCACGCCTTGATGACGTGATCGGCCGAAAGGCCGAGCCGGTTGAAGACATTGCGGGTGTCGATGATCAGCGCCGCGCTTTTCGCGATCGCCGCATAATCCACGCTGTCATGGTCGGTCGCCACCAGCACCGCATCGTAGTCGGCGACAGCGTCCGGCATCAGCGCCACCGACCGGCGGCCCTTCAGCGCCTGGTATTCGCGCGTTGGCGGGATCTCGGCGACGAAGGGGTCGTGATAGTCGGCCCGTCCGCCGCGTTCCTCGATGATCTCGATCAGCCGCAGCGACGGGCTTTCTCTGATATCGGCGACGTTCTTCTTGTAGGCGAGCCCGAGTACCAGCACCCGGCTGCGGCTCAGCGCCTTGCCGGCGCGGATGTCGAGCGCTTCGGCGAGCTTGCCGACGACATAACGCGGCATCGCCGAATTGATCTCGCCGGCAAGCTCGATGAAGCGGGTCGGCAGCTCGTATTCGCGCGATTTCCAGGTGAGATAGAATGGGTCGATCGGGATGCAATGGCCGCCGAGACCGGAGCCGGGGTAGAAGGGCATGTAGCCGAAGGGCTTGGTCTTGGCCGCCTCGATCACTTCCCAGACATCGATGCCCATCGCCGCATAGACGGTCTTCAATTCGTTGACCAGGGCGATGTTGACCGAACGAAAGATGTTTTCGGTGAGCTTGACCGCCTCCGCCGTCGCATTCGAGGAAACAGGCACGACCGTCGATACCGCCGCACCATAGAACGCCTTCATCAGGGACAGCGCCTCGGGCCCGTCGCCGGCGACGACCTTCGGGATGGTGGCGGTGTGATAATGCTGGTTGCCGGGATCCTCGCGCTCCGGCGAGAAGCCGACGAAGAAATCCGCGCCGGATCTCAGCCCGGTGCCTTCGAGAATGACCTTGACGATATCGTCGGTGGTGCCGGGATAGGTGGTCGATTCCAGCACGACGAGCTGACCGGGACGCAAGTGCTGGGCGATCGAGCGCGAGGTCGCCTCGACGAAGGACAGGTCGGGATCACGATGTTTGGTGAGCGGCGTCGGCACGCAAATGATGATGACGTCGCAGGCGGCAAGCCCGGCGAAATCGGTGGTCGCCTGAAAGCGTCCGGCATCGATCTCGGCGGCAAGGGCTGCATCGCTGACGGCATCGATATAGGAGCGGCGGGCCTCGAGCGCCACCATCTTGGAAGGATCGATGTCGAAGCCGGTGACCGCAAAGCCGCTGCGCGCCACCGCCATCGCCAACGGCAGGCCGACATAGCCGAGGCCAATGACGCCGGCTCGCGCCGCGCGGGTTTCGATCTTCTGCAAAAGCGTATCGAAGGTGGAGGTGGCCAAGGCGGGGTCTCTCAAACGGGGAATTCAGGAAGCTGATCTAATGCATGATGGCGGCGAATTAAACCCGTGGTCCTTTTCTCCCCGGCGGCAATAGCGTCGGTTGGCGACCAAGACCCCTCCCCAACCCCTCCCCACAAGGGGGAGGGGCTAAACTAGCCGCATCATCCCACTTAAAATCATCGCCGAGAACTCTGAGGCCGAAAACGGGCAGCACGGCGCCGCGGGTTAGCCCCCTCCCCCTTGTGGGGAGGGTTGGGGAGGGGTCTTGAGTCGTCAATCGTCGGCATGGCTGCTCCAACATCCTTAGCCAGCTGTGGCCGAAATGTCCCAGCCGGTCTTATCCGATGCAACTTTGGAGCACAAAAGAATCCCGCTCCCATTGTTTCGCATATGCAGCATCCCTATTTTGACTTTTGATAATGAACCACGTGAAAGGACCACCCGTCCGGTCCCCCGTTAGGGGAACTGAGGGACGCCGCTGCCGGGCTCTCGGCAGATCGTTGACACAATATTACCGCTCGTACATCCTGATTTCCTTGTGACCTGTGCATGTAAATGTGCCGGCCGAGGGATTTTTGCCTCTTGGGGATGGCGTGCTTTATGAGGATCATACCGAGAATGAGCACGATCGAATCCAGCGTGTCCTCCATCCTGTTGGACCGCGTCGCCGAATGGCTGACGAATTCTTCACTGGCGGGCAACGATCTCGAAACCATCGTCAGCGGCTTCTGCGAAAGGATGGCCTCCGCCGGCCTGCCGATCGCGCGCGTGCACCTGACCTTTTCGATGCTGCACCCGCTCTACGATGCGCTGAGCTTCACCTGGCGGCGCGCCAGCGGCGTCACCATCGAAGGCTTCCGCATGCCGGCCGGGCAGAAGCCGGACCGCTTCCTGCAGAGCCCCTATTATTACCTGCTCGACAACAACCTGCAGCACATCCGCCGCCGACTGTCGCAGGACGGACCGGCCGAATTCCCGATCTTCGAGGATCTGCGCAAGGACAAGATCACCGACTACCTCGCCTTCGTGCAGCCCTTCAGCGACGGCTCTGTGCAGGGCATGATGGGCTCGTGGTCGACCGACCACAATAACGGCTTTTCTGACGACATGATCGATGCGCTGCTGCGAATGCAGAACCATCTGGCGGTCGCCGCCAAGATGGCGGTGCTCGGCAAGCTCGCCAACAATATGCTGACCACCTATCTCGGCGGCGACGCCGGCAAGCGGGTGCTGAACGGCCAGATCCGCCGCGGCGACGGCGAGACGATCCGCGCCGCCCTCGTCATGGGCGACATGCGTGAATCCACCATGTATGCCGAAAAAGAGGGCCGCCAGGCCTATATCGACACGCTGAACCAGTTCTTCGACGCGATCGCCGCTCCTTTCAACCGCAATGGCGGCGAAATATTGAGCTTCCTCGGCGACGGCTTCCTGGCCGTCTATCCCTGCGGGCGCCACAAGGATCCGTCGAAGATTGCCTGCGAGGCAGCGCTGTCGGCCGTTCACCAGGCCCAGGCGCGGGTCGCCGAGCTCAACGGCGAACGCGAGCAGAAGGGTCTCAGCAAGATCGGCTACGGCATCGGCCTGCATGTCGGCAACGTCATGTTCGGCAATGTCGGCCTGAAGGACCGCCTGACCTTCTCCGCCTTCGGATCGGCGGTCAACGAGGTGCAGCGTCTGCAGATCCTGACCAAGAAATACGGCCGCGAGGTCGTCGCCAGCCAAGCCTTCGCCGGTTATTGCGGCGGCGAATGGACGCGGCTCGGCGAAGAGAAGCTGCGCGGCATCCGCCAAAAGGTGACGGTGCTGCAGCCGCGCGCGCCGGCCCCGGAGATCCATGTCGACGAACATTTCCGCGAGGCCGTGCAGAACGGACTTTCCGAAGCCGAGCAGGTCATTCTGCTGCACCAGGACGCGAAGAAACAGGTCAAGCGCACCAGCATGGAGAAGTTCATCCAGTAAAACGCCGGGCCGGCACCGATAAAACTGCGTGTTTCGTCCGGACGACCGCGGCGAAAGGCGGCGATATCCCCTTGATTGTCATCAGCTAGACACCCCGTTTGCGGTACGATAGTGTTGCCTTAACGGGAACATAGAAGACTGGGGAATTTCATTGGTATGGCGTCCGCTGCCGATTTGTTGCGTATTGAGAATCTCGACATCTCGTTCTCGGTTTTCGGCGACCCCCTGCGCGTCGTAAAGGAAGCCAATCTCCGCATCCTTCCGGGCAAGGTCACCGCTCTTGTCGGTGAATCCGGCTCGGGCAAATCGGTGATCAGCCAGGCGATCATGGGCATCCTGCCCAATCCGGCCAAGGCATCGGGCAGCATCCTCTTCACCGATCCGCTCGACGGCAGCACGACCGATATCCTCTCCTTGTCGCGCGACAGCGAGGAAATGCGCGACCTGCGCGGCCGACGCATGGCGACGATCTTCCAGGAGCCGATGACTTCGCTCTCGCCGCTGCACACGGTCGGCAACCAGATCAGCGAAGCGCTCTTGATCCATACCGAAGCCGACAAGCAGGAGGCGCGTGAGAAGACCGAGGAAATGCTCGGTCTCGTCGGCTTTTCCAATCCGCACCGCACCTACGACATGTATCCGTTCGAATTGTCCGGCGGCATGCGCCAGCGCGCAATGATCGCCATGGCGCTGATCTGCAAGCCGGCGCTCTTGATCGCCGACGAGCCGACGACGGCGCTCGACGTGACGATCCAAGCGCAGATCCTCGAATTGCTGCGTGACCTGCAGGCCAAGCTCGGCATGGCGATGCTGCTCATCACCCACGATCTCGGCATCGTCGCCAACATGGCCGACGAGGTGGTCGTGATCTATCACGGCGAGATCATGGAAGCCGGGCCGGTCGAGGCGATCTTCCGCAATCCGCAGCACCCCTATCTCAAGGCGCTGATGGCCGCCGTTCCGCATTTCGACATGAAACCCGGCGAGCGGCTGAAGGCGCTGCGCGACGTGCCGGTCAATCTCGAGACTCTCGTCGGCAAGAAGAAGCCGCTGCAGGCGGAGACGCCGGGCACGCTGTTGTCCGTCAGCAATCTCTGCAAGACCTACAAGACGCGCAAGCGCAGTTTTCTCGGCAAGCACGAGGCCACCGTGCTGCGCGCCGTCGACGATGTCAGCTTCGATATCCGCCGCGGCGAATGTCTGGGCCTGGTCGGCGAATCCGGCTGCGGCAAGACGACGCTCAGCAAGATCCTGATGCGCGCCGTCACACCCGACAGCGGCGCGGTCGTGTTCAACGACGGCAAGGAGGTCATCGACGTCCTCGCGGTCAAAGGCGACGAGCTGCAGGACATGCGCACCAAGATCCAGATGGTGTTCCAGGATCCGGTTTCCTCGCTTTCGCCGCGCATGACGGTGCGCAACATCCTAAGCGAACCACTCGAGATCCATGATCGCGGCGACAGCGACGAGCGCAAGCGCAAGGTCGAAGGATTGATGGCGGCGATCGGTCTCGACAAGCGCTACCTCAGCCGTTACCCGCACAGCTTCTCCGGCGGCCAGCGCCAGCGCATCGGCATCGCCCGCGCGCTTGCCCTCGGGCCGAAACTCGTCATCCTCGACGAGCCGGTCTCGGCGCTTGATGTCTCCGTCCAGGCGCAGATCCTCAACCTGTTGAAGGACCTGCAGAAGGAACTGGGGCTGACCTATCTCTTCATCTCGCACAACCTCGCCGTCGTCGATTACATGGCCGACCGCATCGCTGTCATGTGCAAGGGCCGCATCGTCGAGATCGCGCCGCGCGAAATCATCCTGCGCGATCCGGTGCATCCCTATACGAAATCGCTGCTCGCCGCCGTCCCCTTCCCCGATCTCGACCGGCCGCTCGATTTCAAGGCGCTGCGCGAAAACGGCGCCGCCGACAAGCAGAACTGGGGGAAAACCTTCACCGCCGAGCATGACGACGCTTCCGAGCTTGCCTATGCCGATCTCGGCGACGGCCATCTGGTGCGCGCCCGCAAGGGCGCTACGGCCAAGGAGTTGCGCTGATGGTAACGCGTCGCACCTTTCTCGGCGGCCTTGTCGGGGCTGCGATCGCACCGGCGGTGCTTCGCGCCGAGCAGATAGTCGAGCCGGAATTTCTCAAGGAGCGGCTGGCCGCAGGCAGCCTGCCTGGTATGGCTGAGCGTATTCCACTGCGCCCGCGCATCGTCAACCTGAAGGAGATGGGGCTCGAACCCGGCGCCTATGGCGGCACGGTGCGCACCATCATCGGCAGCCAGCGCGACATCCGCTTCATGACGATCTACGGCTATTCCCGCCTGGTCGGCTACGACAAGCACCTGCAGTTCCAGCCTGACATTCTCGCCGATTTCCGCGCGGAGGACGACACGGTCTTCACCTTCACGCTGCGCGAAGGCCATAAATGGTCCGATGGGGCGCCGTTCACCGCCGACGATTTCCGCTACTGGTGGGAAGACGTCATCCTGAACGACAAGCTGACGCCGGGCGGCGGCGCGCTCGAGCTTCGCCCGCACGGCAGTCTGCCGCGCTTCGAAATGCTCGATCCGCTGACGGTGCGCTATACGTGGGAAAAACCCAATCCGATGTTCCTGCCGACGCTGGCAGGTCCCCAGCCGCTCGTCATCTTCGGGCCGGGGCATTACCTCAAGCAATTCCATAAGAAGTTCCAGCCCGACGAGGCGAAGATGGAACAGATGATGAAGACCAGCCGCGTCAAGAAGTGGCAGGATCTGCACATCAAGATGGCGCGCTCCTACCGGCCGGAAAATCCCAACCTGCCGACGCTCGATCCCTGGCGCAACACGACGGCGCTGCCGGCCGACCAGTTCGTCTTCGAGCGCAACCCGTTCTTCCACCGGGTCGACGAGACCGGCCGGCAGCTGCCCTATCTCGACCGTTTCGTCCTCAACGTCTCCTCCTCGTCGATTATCGCCGCCAAGGCGGGTGCCGGCGAAGCCGACCTGCAGGCGACCGGCATCGATTTCAACGACTACACCTTCCTGAAGGAGGCCGAAAAGCGCTTTCCGGTGAAGGTCAATCTCTGGAAGGTGGCGCGCGGCTCGCGCATCACGCTCTTGCCGAACCTCAACTGCGCCGACGAGGTTTGGCGCGGCCTGTTCCGCGACGTGCGTCTGCGCCGGGCTCTGTCGCTGGCGATCGACCGGCACGAGATCAACATGGTCGCCTTCTACGGCCTGGGCACGCCGAGCGCCGATACCGTGCTGCCAGACAGCCCACTGTTCAAGCAGGAATATGCCGACGCCTTCGTCAAGTTCGATCCCGACGAGGCCAACCGCCTGCTCGACGAACTCGGTCTGACCAGGCGCGGCGGCGACGGCATCAGGCTGCTGCCGGACGGACGGCGCGCCGAGATTACCGTCGAGACCGCCGGCGAAAGCAATCTCGATACCGACGTGCTGGAGCTGGTGCACGATCACTGGGCCAATATCGGCCTTGCGCTCTATACCCGCACTTCGCAGCGCGACGTCTTCCGCAACCGCGCCATGAGCGGCACGATCATGATGTCGATCTGGTACGGTCTCGACAATGGCGTGCCGACGGCCGACATGTCGCCCTCGGGGCTGGCGCCGACGCTCGACGATCAGCTGCAGTGGCCGCTCTGGGGCATGCACTATCTCTCCGCCGGCCAGGAGGGTGTCGCGCCCGACCTGCCGGAGGCGGCCGAACTGATCGATCTGCTCAAACAATGGGGCTCGACGGCGAAGTTCGAGGAGCGCCAGGCGATCTGGCACAGGATGCTGTCGCTCTATACGCAGCAGGTGTTTTCGATCGGCCTGATCAACAGCACGCTGCAGCCGATCCTTCGCGCCGCCAAGCTGCAGAACCTGCCGGAGAAAGCCCTCTACGGCTTCGACCCCACCTCCTATCTCGGCATCTACATGCCGGATGCATTCTGGTACAAGGAGGCCTGAGGCGTGCTCAGATATATTCTCTGGCGCATCGCCGCCATGGTACCGACGCTCTTCGTCATTTCGGCGCTGGTCTTCACCATTATCGAACTGCCGCCCGGCGACTTCTTCGAGAGTCAGATCGCCGAGCTGCGCGCTTCCGGCGAGACCGCCAATCTCCAGGAAATCGAGGAGATGCGCCAGCAATACGGCTTCGACAAGCCGGAGATCGTGCGCTATTTCTACTGGGTCGGCGGCATGCTGCACGGCGATTTCGGCTATTCCTTCGAATACCAGCTGCCGGTGTCCGACGTCGTCGGCGACCGCCTGTGGCTGACCATCCTCGTCTCCTTCACGACGATCCTGCTCACCTGGCTGATCGCCTTCCCGATCGGCATCTATTCGGCCACGCACCAGTACAGCTGGGGTGATTACGGGCTGACCTTCCTCGGCCTGCTCGGCATCGCCATTCCGAACTTCATGCTGG
Source organism: Rhizobium sophoriradicis (assembly GCF_025200795.1). Classification (NCBI taxonomy): domain Bacteria; kingdom Pseudomonadati; phylum Pseudomonadota; class Alphaproteobacteria; order Hyphomicrobiales; family Rhizobiaceae; genus Rhizobium; species Rhizobium sophoriradicis. The sequence goes on along the minus strand of NZ_CP104155.1, from coordinate 55,309 downwards.
CGCTGATCCTGATGTATTTCGCCAATATCTGGTTCGGCATCTCGATCGGCCATCTGATGGACCAGCAATATATCTCGGCTCCGATGAGCTGGGAGAAGGCGCGCTCGATCCTTTCCCACCTGTGGATTCCCGTCATCATCGTCGGCACGGCGGGTACGGCCGGCATGATCCGTCGCTTACGCGCCAACCTGCTCGACGAGATGCAGAAGCAATATGTGACGACGGCGCGCGCCAAGGGCCTTCATCCGATGCGGGCGCTGGTCAAATATCCGCTGCGCATGGCGCTCAACTTCTTCGTCGCGGATATCGGCTCGATCCTGCCGTCGATCATCTCGGGTGCGGAGATCGTCGCGATCGTGCTGTCGCTGGAAACGACCGGACCGATGCTGATCAAGGCGCTGCAGAGCCAGGACATGTATCTTGCCGGCTCGTTCCTGATGTTCCTCGCCTTCCTCAACGTCATCGGCGTGCTGATTTCCGATATCGCCCTCGGCTTCCTCGATCCCCGCATCCGTCTGCAAGGCAGGAGCACCAAATAATGTCGCCCCTTCCCGCACCCGGTGCGCCGCTGCCGCATTACGTCTCGACCGCGCCATTCGACCCGCTCGCGACCGAGACCATGACGGCGGCGCAATCGCGCATTCATCTCGCCTCGCAGAAGAAGTTGATGTGGTGGAAGTTCAAGCAGCACAAGCTGGCCTTGATCTCCGGCATCTTTCTCGCCGTCGTCTACCTGATGATCCTGATCGTCGAGTTCCTGGCGCCTTACGGCCTGCACACCCGCAACGTCGATTTCATCCATGCGCCGCCGCAGCGCGTCCACTTCTTCGACAAGGGAGAGTTCGTCGGCCCCTTCGTCTACGGCCGCAGCATGACGCTCGATCTCGATACGCTGCACCGTGTCTATACCGACCGGCCGAACGACGTGCAGCCGATCCGCTTTTTCTGCCGCGGCGATTCCTATAAATTCTGGGGTCTCGTCGCCTCGAACTTTCATCTGGTCTGCCCGTCGATCGGCGGCCAGATGTTCCTGCTCGGCACCGACCGGCTCGGCCGCGACGTGCTCTCGCGCATCCTCTACGGCGCGCGGATCTCGCTGACGATCGGCCTGATCGGCATCGCGATCAGCTTCGTGCTCGGCATCGTCATCGGCGGTCTTGCCGGCTATTGGGGCGGCATCTTCGATCTCATCGTCCAGCGCCTGATCGAGGTGCTGCAATCGCTGCCGAGCCTGCCGCTGTGGATGGCGCTCGCCGCCATCATGCCGGTGACCTGGAGCCCGATCGTCATCTATTTCGGCATCACCGTGATCCTCGGCATCATCGACTGGACTGGGCTCGCGCGTGCCGTGCGCTCGAAACTCCTGGCGCTGCGCGAGGAGGATTACGTCCAGGCAGCCCAGCTCATGGGCGCCAGCACGCCGCGCATCATCGGCCGCCATCTGGTGCCGGGCTTCATGTCGCATCTCATCGCCTCCGCGACGATTTCGATCCCCGGCATGATCCTCGGCGAGACCGCGCTCTCCTTCCTCGGCCTCGGCCTTCGCCCGCCGATCACCAGTTGGGGCATTCTGCTGACCGAGGCAAAAAGCGTCAGCGTCATCGCCTTCTATCCTTGGCTGCTCTTTCCGATCATTCCTGTTGTTCTTGTCATTTTGGCGTTCAACTTTCTGGGAGACGGCTTGCGTGATGCGGCAGATCCCTACAAATAGCAGGAAACCCGGCGGCGCCGCACGGCACCGCCCCCGCCTCGTGGCCTCCGGACGGTGGGGGTACTAACGCATGTTGTTCACCCCGGAGGGAACACCCATGGCCAGACGTCTCGAAGATGCTCGCATCCTCATGTACAGCCACGACACCTTCGGCCTCGGCCACCTGCGCCGCTGTCGCGCCATCGCCCATGCGTTGGTCGAGGATTATCGCGGCCTCAATATCCTGATCATCTCGGGCGCGACGATCGCCGGCGCCTTCGACTACCGCGCCCGCGTCGACTTCGTGAAAATCCCGAGCGTCATCAAGCTGCGCAACGGCGAATATACCTCGCTCGCCAGCCATATCGACCTGCACGAGACGCTGAAGATGCGCGAATCGAGCATCCGCCACACCGCCGAGACCTTCCAGCCCGATATTTTCATCGTCGACAAGGAGCCGATGGGACTGAAGGGCGAGGTCGAGGATACGCTCGCCTATCTCAAGGCCCGCGGCACCGTGCTGGTGCTCGGGCTGCGCGAGGTGATGGACGCGCCGCATCTGCTCGATGCCGAGTGGAAAAGAAACGGCATCATGCAGAAGATCGACCAATATTACGACAGCGTCTGGGTCTACGGCCCGCCCGATTTCTACGACCCGCTCATCGGTCTCGACGTGCCGGCCAGCCTGCGCCGGAAGATGGATTTCGTCGGCTTCCTGCAGCGCAGTGTCTCCAAGGGCAAAACCTCGATCCACGCCCGCAAGGACAATTACCTCCTCGTGACCACAGGCGGTGGCGGCGATGGTTCCGATCTCGTCCACGACGTGATGAATGCCTATGAGGCCGATTCGACGCTGACGCAGAAGGCGCTCGTCGTGCTCGGGCCCTATATGCCGGCGGCCGAGCGCGCCAAACTGGTGCAGAAGGGCGATGCCATCCCCTATATCGAGGTGATCGAGTTCGATAACCATATGGAAGAGCTGATCGACGGCGCCACCGGTGTCGTCGCCATGGGCGGCTACAACACCTATTGCGAGATCCTCTCCTTCGACAAACCGGCCCTCATCGTGCCGCGCGTCAAACCGCGCCAGGAACAGCTGCTGCGCGCCAAGCGGGCGAGCGAGCTCGGCCTCGTCGACATGCTGCTGCCGGAACAATCGGTCGATCCCACCATCATGGCTGAGGCGCTGAAGCGCCTGCCCTCCCGCCTGCCCCCGTCGAAGAGCGGCAGTAATATGCATCTCGAAGGGCTCGACCACATCTCGCAGACCGTCGGCCGGTGGATCGACGGCCGCGCCAGCCACCTCGCCCTCGTCGGCGCGGAATAGGACCAAGCCTTGCCGCCACGCCGCAAGATTCTCGTCGTGCTGAAAGGCTATCCCCGCCTCTCGGAAACCTTCATCGCCCAGGAGCTGCTCGGCCTGGAAAAGGCCGGCTTCGACCTGACGCTGATTTCGATGCGCCGGCCGACCGACAAGAAGCGCCATCCCGTCCATGACGAGATCAAGGCGCGTGTCGTCTATCTGCCGGAATATCTGCATGAGGAGCCGATCCGCGTGCTGAGAGGCCTGGTCGCCGGCTTTTCCAGACCCCGCTTCAAGGCGCTGATCATACGTTTCCTCGCCGACCTCAAGCGCGACCTCTCCCGCAACCGTTTCCGCCGTCTCGGCCAGGCGCTGGTGCTAGGGCGCGAATGGCCGGATGGAGGCGAGTGGCTGCATGCCCATTTCATCCACACGCCGGCCTCGGTGACGGAATATGCGAGCATGCTGACGGGCACGCCCTGGAGCTGTTCGGCGCATGCCAAGGACATATGGACGTCGCCCGACTGGGAGCTCACCGAAAAACTGAACAGCGCCCGCTGGACCGTCACCTGCACCCGGGCGGGCTACGAGCACATGCGCACGCTGACATCCCGCAAGGATGCGGTGCACTTGAGTTATCACGGTCTCGATCTCGCCCGCTTCGGCCATTTTGCCGGCGAGCGCTCGAACCGCACCGGCAGCGATCCCGACGATCCGGCCCTCATCTTGAGCGTCGGCCGCGCCGTTGAAAAGAAGGGTTACGACGTGCTGCTGCGCGCACTCGCCCTGCTGCCCGCCGATCTGCACTGGCGTATGGAGCATATCGGCGGCGGCGAGGCACTGGCGAAGCTGAAGGCGCTGGCCGCCGAACTCGGCCTGTCCGACCGCATCGTCTGGAAGGGCGCCCTAGCGCAGGAAGACGTGCTCGATCACTACCGCCGCGCCGACCTCTTCGCGCTGGCCTGCCGGATCGCCGCCAATGGCGATCGCGACGGCCTGCCGAACGTGCTCGTCGAAGCCTCGAGCCAGCGGCTCGTCTGCGTTTCGACCGAAGTCTCCGGCGTGCCGGAACTGTTGGAAAACGACGAAAACGGCCTCGTCGTGCCGCCGGAAGATCCGGCGCTGCTAGCGAGGGCCCTCACGGCGGCAATCCGCGACCCGGCCTTGCGCAGGCGCCTCGGCGACGCCGCCGAAAGGCGAGTGCGCGGCGACTTCGACTATCACTCCAGCATCAGACAGCTCAGCGGCCTGTTCGAGGCCGAATGGCAGAAGGCGTCATGACTGCACCACGCATCTTCTTCTACGTCCAGCACCTGCTCGGCATCGGCCATATCGCCCGCGCCAGCCGCATCGCCAATGCGCTCGTCAAGGACGGTTTCGACGTCACTGTGGTGACCGGCGGCCTGCCGGTGCCGGGTTTTCCCGGCGAGGGCGTCAAGACCGTGGCGCTGCCGGCGGTCGTCGCCAGCAATGCCGGCTTCTCCGGCCTTGCCGATGCCGATGGCCGGCCGGTGGGCGAGGACTTCCTCCATGCCCGCCGCGACCTGCTGCTCGAGGCCTTTCATGCCGCAAGGCCCGATGTCGTCATCATCGAAGCCTTCCCCTTCGGCCGCCGGCAGATGCGCTTCGAACTGCTGCCGCTGCTCGCGGCGGTCGAAACGGCCGAACCGCGGCCAAAACTGCTGAGTTCGGTACGCGACATCCTGCAGGAAAACCGCAAGGCCGGCCGCGATGCGGAAACCGCAGCCCTGGTCAGTGATCATTTCGACGCCGTGCTCGTCCATGGCGATCCCGCCTTCGTCAAGCTCGAGGACACCTTCCCGTTGACGGCAGAGATTGCCGACAGGGTACGTTATACCGGGCTCGTCACCCCGCCGCCGGCGCCCGAACCGACCGAAACATTCGATATCATCGCCTCGGCGGGCGGCGGCGCCGTCGGCGCCGAACTGATCGGCGCGGCGAAAGCGGCGGCAGCGCTCATGCCGGACAATCTTCGCTGGCTGCTGATCGCGGGGCCTAACCTGCCGGAGGCCGATTTCACCGCGCTGTCGCGGGAGGCGGCGCCAAACGTGACACTGGTGCGCTTCCGCAAGGATTTTCCCTCGCTGCTGCGCGGCGCCAAGGTCTCGATCTCACAGGCCGGCTACAATACGGTCGGCGACCTCCTGCGCAGTCAATGCCGGGCGATCCTCATCCCCTTCGTCGCCGGCGGCGAGACCGAGCAGACGGTGCGCGCCGAACGGCTGCAGGCGCTTGGCCTCGCCGACATCCTGCCGGAAAACGGGCTGACCTCTGCCCTTGTGAAACAGACCGTCGAAAAGGCGCTCGCAGCACCTCGGCGGGAACAGGTATCGCTCGATCTCGACGGTGCGGAGAAAACCGCCGGCATCATTCGCTCGATGATTGCGAATAGCTCGCCTAATTCAAAATTCCTGTGATATAAGCAAAAGTCCGGCGAGAATCGGCCTTTCTGCAGCCGGTGGCTTCGCCTTGTTTTCATTGCGATATCGGCGGTCCGGCTGCATGGTTCGTTCTCAAGGATTTCTCCCGTTCCGGCGCCCGGATCGCGCCTTCGGAATTTCCCAGCAAGCTAACGGTTAGCCATGGAAAAAAGCCTTGCCCGCTACATCTGGAAGAACACGCGGCTGCAGCAGCTGTGGATCCTGGCTGTCGTCGCCGCCTCGATGGTGCCTTATTTCCTGTCATTCGACCTACCGAAGCAGATCGTCAACGGACCGATCCAGGGCGACGGCTTCGAAGGGCCTGGCGCAACTCAGAGATTCATGCATATCGCCTACGACATTCCGCTGATCGGCCATGTCGAATTCTTCCAGGGCGTAGAGCTCAATCGTTTCCAGATGCTGATGGCTCTCAGCCTGGTGTTCCTGGCGTTGGTGGTGCTGAACGGCCTCTTCAAATTCTATATCAACACCTATAAGGGCCGGCTCGGCGAACGCATGCTGCGGCGCATCCGCTTCGAGTTGATCGACCGGGTCCTGCGTTTCCCGCCTGCGCATTTCAAGCGGGTGAAATCGGCCGAAATCGCCACGATGATCAAGGACGAGGTGGAGCCGATGGGCGGCTTCACCGGCGATGCCTTCGTTTCGCCCGCCCTTCTCGGCGGCCAGGCGATCACCGCGCTTGCCTTCATCATCGTGCAGAATTTCTGGCTCGGCATGATCGCCGCCGGCATCGTCGGCGTCCAGGCGGTCGTCATTCCCCGCATGAGGAAACGCCTGTTGGACCTCGGCCGCCAGCGGCAGCTGACGGCGCGCGAGCTTTCCGGCCGCGTCGGCGAAATCGTCGAGGGCATCGGCACGATCCACGGCAACGACACTTCCAACCTCGAACGTGCCGACATCGCCTGGCGGCTCGGCCGCATCTTCTCGATCCGCTACGACCTTTACCAGTGGAAATTCCTGGTGAAGTTCATCAACAACTTCCTCGCCCAGGTCACGCCTTTCCTGTTTTACGCGATCGGCGGTTATCTGGCGCTGCAGGGCCGCCTCGACATCGGCCAGCTCGTCGCCGTCATATCAGCCTACAAGGATCTGCCCGGACCGCTGAAGGAACTGATCGACTGGGACCAGATGCGCCAGGACGTGCAGGTGAAATACCAGCAGGTCTACGAACAGTTCAACGTCGAACCGCTGATCGACAGCCAGATCCAGGAACTCGCCACCGCCCCGGTCGGGGCGCTGACGAGCGCCCTCGTCGTCACCAACCTGACCCTTTCCGATGACAGCGGCGCCCGCCTCGTCGACCACGTCTCGGTCGAAATCAAGCCGAATGAGACGGTGGCGATCGTCGGCCCGAACGGCAGCGGCGCGGAAGCCTTCGCCGAAGCGCTCGGCCGGATGATCTGGCCGGATTCCGGCCGCATCACCATCGATGGGCGCGACCTGCTGAATCTGCCGGAATCGATCACCGGCCGGCGCATCTCCTATGCCTCGGCCGACACATTCTTCTTCCATGGCTCGCTCGCCAGCAATCTGCTCTACGGCCTCAAGCACGCGCCGATGACCGATCCCGTCTACGACGAGAAGGAAGCGCTCGAATATAAATGGCATTCGGCCGAGGCGGTGAAGGCCGGTAACCCGACGCTCGACCTCAACAGCGACTGGGTGGATTACCAGGCGGCCGGCGCCAACGGACCGGAGGATCTGTTGAAAGCGATCCGCCCGGTGCTCGACGCCGTGCTGATCTCGCAGGACATTCTCGATCTGGCGCTGCGCTCCAACGTCAACACCGACGTGCATGTGGCCGTCAGCGACCATGTCGTGGCGCTGCGTGCCTCGCTCAGGGACCGGTTGCGTGACGAGGGCCTCGACGGGATCGTCGTGCCTTTCGATTTCGATACCTACAATGCCCAGGCGACGGTCGGCGAGAACCTGCTCTTCGGCACCATGAAGCGGCCGCTGATGACCAACCGCAGGCTGGCCGCCCATCCCTATTTCCAGCAGCTCTTTCGCGAGACGGGCCTCAGCACCGATCTCTACGCCATGGGCCTCGAGATCGCCGAGAACGCCGTCGAACTCTTCCACGACCTGCCGCCGGATCATCCTTTCTTCCAGCAGCTGACCTTCATGACGGCGGACGATATTCCGACCTACCAGGCGCTGCTGCAGAAGCTGCAGAGCCGCCGATTCGAGGATGCCACCCCCGAGGAACGCTCGGCCATCATCCGCCTGAGCTTCGCCTATATCGAGCCGCGGCATCGCTTCGGTTTGCTGACCGACGAGCTGATGGACAAGATCGTCAGCGCCCGCAAGCAGTTCCACGCCCATATTCCGGCCGATCTCGCCGAGCTGATCGAGCGTTACGACGCCGAACGTTTCACGCCGTCGGCCAGCCTGATGGACAATGTGCTGTTCGGCCGCATCGCCTATCAGCAAGCCGACGCCTCCGACCGCATCCGTGCCATCATGGGCGAACTCTTCGATGCCCTCGACCTTTATGACGATGTGCTGTCGATCGGGCTCGAATTCGACGTCGGCTCGGGCGGCAAACGCCTGACCATGGTGCAGCGGCAGAAGCTGAACCTGGCCCGCGCACTGCTGAAGCGTTCGGACTATTTCATCTTCAACCGGCCGCTGTCGGCGCTCGATCAGCGCGTCCAGGACCAGATCACCCGCAACATCATCGAAGACCTGCACAAGGAAGGCGAGCGGCCGGCGATCGTCTGGGTGCTTTCCAATGCGCGGCTCGCCGAGATGTTCGACCGGATCCTGCTCTTCGACCGCGGCGGCCTGGCCGAAGCAGGGAACTATCCGGAACTTTCCGAGAAAAACGGTATGTTCAAGGAACTGTTATCGTAATATTCTATGGGAGCGGCGATGGTAGGTGTTCCCTAGGGAATGCCGGGAATTTAAGGCGTCTGGTTCGAAGAACCCTGCGCCCAGGGGATTGAAACGCTCATGCTGTTGAGAGACGAAGTCGAAATGCTGCGACGGGTGCCGATCTTTTCAAGGATTGCGCCAGCAAAGCTCAAGCTTTTGGCCTTCACCTCCGACCGCATGACTTACAAGGCCGGTCAGGATCTCTTCCATCAGGGTGATGTCGGCGACGCCGCCTATGTCATTCTCTCCGGCAGCGCCGATATCATCGTCTCCTCGCCGGCCGGCGAGATCAAGGTCGCCGACGTCGAGCTCAATTCCATCGTCGGCGAAATCGCCATCCTCTGCGACGTCTCGCGCACGGCAACGGTACGCGCCACCTCGCCGCTCGAAGTGCTGCGCATCAGCAAGGAGCACTTCCTGAAGCTGCTCAGCGACTTCCCCGAAATGGCCGTCGAAATCATGCGCGTGCTCGCCGACCGCCTGAACCACACCACCGCGGAACTGACCGCGGCGCGGGCGGCGAAGCAGCCGCAGATGGCGCAGTAAAAACGCTTTTCAGAGTCTCGGCGGCCATTGCTGGGCGCCATGAAGAAGGCGCAATATTTCCACCCTCTGTGCCTTTCTGTCGATGCGATAGATCAGCAGAAATGCGGTGCGCGGAATGACCAATTCCCGTGTTCCCTCGAGACGACCGCTGCGTCCTGCTTCGGGGTGATCGGCGAGCATTTTGGCCTGATGCCGGATAACATCATCCAATGCGATCGCGGCGTTTGGATTCTGGGTAAAGATGTGGCGGATCTGCCTTTCCCGGTCCACAAGAGCCTGAGCCAGCCATCTGACAATCAAGCTCTATCTCCGGAGTGCAGCTGCGCGAGCAGTTCGGCCCGAAGCTTATCCATACGCTCTTCGGCATCCTGCGCACTGATCCAGACCGCGTTCGGATCATCGGCTTCCCGGATCGCTTCTTCGACCTGTTCGCGGAACCACTTGTCGTATTCCGCCGCCTCGTGGGTACGACGCAGAGCGGCGGCCCGATCCGGCCGCGGTGCCGTCTCGGAAATGTAATCGGCCGCATCGACATCGAACTGCGAGATCCCGACATCCTTGAGATAAGACACCAGGGTATCCATGCGCTTGAACAGGCGCACCTGCCGGCTGCGCTGGGCGGCAAGCGGGCGCTCGGCCTTGCCGTAGCGGATGACGACGGACCAGCCGCCGGTCTTGCCTACGACATGGGCGGCATCGACGGCGCCGGCTTCGACAAGACGGGAAAGGGTCGAATGATCGATGGTTTCCGCGGTCATGGCATATCCTCGTTGCGGCCGACAAGGATATGCATTTAATTATAAATTGCAATGCAGTCAATAATTGGAATTGGGCAGATTCCTGCCGATGGCTGCCCCTCACCCTGTCCCCGTAAAAACGGGGAGAGGGGACGTGCCCTGCGAGAGGTTGGCGAGGGACGGAAAGGTCGCGGCATATCCTCTTCGCCCCGTTTACGGGGAGAAGGTGCCGGCAGGCGGATGAGGGGCGGGCCGCGACGCTTCGCCTATTCGCGCTGTTCCAGCGCCTTGCTGAAGGCCAGTGCCGCCAGCGTGCAGATGGCGCCGGAGAGCAGGTAGTAGCCGACGAAGGTCAGGCCGAAGCGGCTGGAGAGGCTGAGCGCCACCAGCGGTGCGAAGCCGGCGCCGACCAGCCAGGCGAGGTCCGAGGTGAAGGCAGCGCCGGTATAACGATAGCCCCGGCCGAAACGCGAGGAGATCGAACCGGTCGCCTGGCCGAAGGACAGGCCGAGCACGCCGAAGCCGATGATGACGAAAGCGTCGTGGCCGTTATTGCCGGATGCGATCAGGGTCGGCCCGATAAAGCTGAAGACGGCGATGATGACGGCGCCGATGGCAAGCTGGGCGCGCCGGCCGATGCGGTCGGCGATCAGGCCCGAGGCGATGATCGCGACGACGCCGACCATAGCGCCGACCACCTGCACCACCATGAAGGTGCCGATCGGCTGGTTGCCGTAAAGGCTCATCCAGCCGAGCGGGAAGATGGTGACGAGGTGGAACATGGCGAAGCTCGCGAGCGGCACGAAGGCGCCGATCAGGATGTCGCGGCCGTGAACGCGCAACACCTCGAGGATCGGTGCTGCCTCCAGCTCGTGCTGTTCGAGCAGCGTGCCGAATTCCTTGGTCATCACCAGGCGCAGCCGGGCAAAGAGGGCCACGACATTGATCGCGAAGGCGACGAAGAAGGGATAACGCCAGCCCCAGGAAAGAAAGTCTTCGCTGGAAAGATTGGCAACGAAATAACCGAACAGCGTGCTTGCCAGGGCAAAGCCGATCGGCGCGCCGAGCTGCGGGATCATCGCATACCAGCCGCGGTGATTGGCCGGCGCGTTGAGCGCCAGCAGCGAGGCCAGACCGTCCCAGGCGCCGCCGAGCGCAAAGCCCTGGCCGAGACGGAAGAGCGCCAGGAGCGCGATCGACCAGACGCCGATCACCTCGTAACCCGGGAGGAAGGCGATCGAGGCGGTCGAGCCGCCGAGCAGGAAGAGCGCGATCGTCAGCTTCGTGCCGCGCCCATACATCCGGTCGATGGTCATGAAGACGACGGAGCCGACGGGGCGGGCAAGGAAAGCGAGCGAGAAGATGGCGAAGGAATAGAGTGTGCCGGTCAGCCTGTCGGGCGCGAAGGGAAAGACGAGCTGCGGAAAGACCAGGACCGAGGCGAGGCCGTAGACGAAGAAATCGAAGAATTCCGACATGCGGCCAATCACCACGCCGATGGCGATGCTGCCCGGTGACACCGGCTTGTCGTCGTGAATGCGCCGCGCGTCGCGTTCCAGCGATGACGACGACGGTCCGTAATGCGATGTTGTTGCCATAAACGCCTCCTCGTTAAGGCGCTTCCGGCAAGGCGCCTTAAGCGTGATCTTGATCAAACCCGCAGGCTTATCAAGTCCGTAAGACTGAAATAGTTCATCATCAAGGCTCAAATGAAGCGGGGACCGAAAATTTTGCGTGATCCGGACGGTGATTTTCCCCTGCAAATGCTGGCCTGACCGACTGTTGCGGATATATTGGCCTGAGACATGCGCACGCCTAAAATCCTTCTAATTTCATCAGGATTTCGAAGTACTAGCGCCCAATGATTTTTGCCGCATTGCGGCATGTTTGCTGCACTGCGACCTTCCGCCTCATGTCGCGATCCGGTTCAGTGCTTTAGTCGCGGACCAAACGAAACAACAAGAGCTTAGAGACGTGCCAAAACTCATGAAGTTTTCCCGCCTTCTATCCGTCTTGCCGCTGCTTTTCCTGGCAGGATGCAACATGGTGGTCATGGCGCCCTCTGGCGACATCGCCGCGCAACAGCGCGATCTGATCGTCGTCTCGACGGTGCTGATGCTTCTGATCATCGTTCCGGTGATCTTCCTGACGCTGCTCTTCGCCTGGCGCTACCGCCGCTCCAACACGGCCGCGACCTACGACCCGGAATGGCACCATTCGACCCGGCTCGAAATCGTCATCTGGGCTGCACCCCTGGCGATTATCATTGCGCTCGGCGCCGTCACCTGGATTTCCACGCACAAGCTCGATCCCTACCGCCCGCTCGACCGCCTCGATGCGGAGCGCGCCATACCGGCCGATACCAAGCCGCTGACCGTCGAAGTCGTGGCGCTCGACTGGAAATGGCTGTTCTTCTATCCCGAACTCGGCATTGCTACCGTCAACGAGATGGCCGCCCCGGTGGACCAGCCGATCAATTTCAAGATCACCGCTTCCTCGGTAATGAACTCCTTCTACATCCCGGCGCTCGCCGGGCAGATCTACGCCATGCCCGGCATGGAGACGAAGCTGCACGCCGTCATCAACAAGGAAGGCGAGTATGAGGGCTTCTCGGCCAATTACAGCGGCGCCGGCTTCTCGCACATGCGCTTCAAATTTCATGGCCTTACCCGCGAAGGCTTCGACGCCTGGGTGGCCAAGGTCAAGCAGCAGGGCACGATGCTCAACCGCGACACCTATCTGAAGCTCGAGAAGCCGAGCGAGAAGGAGCCGGTGCGTTATTATGCCGGCGCCGACGCCGATCTTTACACCGCCATCCTCAACATGTGCGCCACGCCCGGCAAAATGTGCATGAACGAGATGATGCACATCGACATGATGGGCGGCGCCGGCAAGGAAAGTGCTGAGAACCGAGAGAAGCTGCAATACGACAACCGCCATGCCGACGAAGGCGTCGTGGCGCCGGGCGCAACCGTGCCGGCGACGGGCGTTCCGGCAAGGGCCGAGCCGCCGCGCAATTCCGGGGGCAGCAGCATGCAACACGACATGCCAGGCATGCCCGACATGCCCGGCATGCAGCATGACGGCCATTCCATGCCCGCCACGGGCAACGGCGCCGATCCGGCGCCGGCGCAGCTCAACAACAACAATTAACCTGGCGCTTTGCGTCGCAAGACATAATGAACGGGTTGTTCCATGTTTTCCAATCCTGACCTCCTGAAGTTCGTCTTCGGCCGGTTGACCCTCGATGCCATCCCCTATCACGAGCCGATCCTGGTCGTGACCTTCATCGGTGTCGTCATCGGCGGTCTCGCCGTGCTCGGCGCCATCACCTATTTCAAATTCTGGGGGCCGCTCTGGCACGACTGGATCTGCAGCGTCGATCACAAGAAGATCGGCATCATGTATGTGATCCTGGCGGTCATCATGCTGTTGCGCGGCTTTTCCGACGCGATCCTGATGCGCATCCAGCAGGCGATCGCCTTCAACGGGTCGGAAGGTTACCTGCCGCCGCACCATTACGACCAGATCTTCACCGCCCACGGCGTCATCATGATCTTCTTCGTGGCGATGCCCTTCGTCACCGGCCTGATGAACTTCGTGGTGCCGCTGCAGATCGGCGCGCGCGACGTCTCCTTCCCCTTCTTGAACAACTTCTCCTTCTGGATGACCACCGCCGGCGCGGTCATCATCATGCTGTCGCTGTTCATCGGTGAATTCGCCCAGACCGGCTGGCTCGCCTACCCGCCGCTGTCGGGGGCCGCCTACAGTCCGGGTGTCGGCGTCGACTATTATATCTGGGGCCTGCAAGTGGCCGGTGTCGGCACGACGCTCTCCGGCATCAACCTGATCGCCACCATCGTCAAGATGCGCGCGCCGGGCATGACCTTCATGAAGATGCCGGTCTTCACCTGGACGGCACTCTGCACCAACGTGCTGATCGTCGCCTCCTTCCCGATCCTGACGGCAACGCTCGTGCTGTTGTCGCTCGACCGCTACGCCGGAACGAACTTCTTCACCAACGACCTCGGCGGCAATCCGATGATGTACATCAACCTCATCTGGATCTGGGGCCATCCGGAGGTCTACATCCTGGTGCTGCCGGCCTTCGGCATCTTCTCCGAAGTCGTCGCCACCTTCTCCGGCAAACGCCTCTTCGGCTACGCCTCGATGGTCTACGCCACCTGCGTGATCATGATCCTGTCCTACATCGTCTGGCTGCACCACTTCTTCACCATGGGCTCGGGTGCATCCGTCAACTCCTTCTTCGGCATCACCACGATGATCATCTCGATCCCGACAGGGGCGAAGATCTTCAACTGGCTCTTCACCATGTATCGCGGCCGCATCCGCTACGAGGTGCCGATGCTGTGGACGGTCGGCTTCATGGTGACCTTCGTCATCGGCGGCATGACGGGCGTCATGCTTGCGGTCCCTCCTGCCGATTTCGTGCTGCACAATTCGCTCTTCCTCATCGCTCATTTCCACAACGTCATCATCGGCGGCGTGCTCTTCGGCATGTTCGCCGGCGTGAACTACTGGTTCCCGAAGGCCTTCGGCTTCAAGCTCGATCCCTTCTGGGGCAAGATGAGCTTCTGGTTCTGGCAGATCGGCTTCTGGTTCGCCTTCATGCCGCTCTATGTGCTCGGCCTGATGGGCGTCACGCGCCGCATGAGCCAGTTCGAGGACCCGTCGCTGCAGATCTGGTTCATCATCGCCGCTTTCGGCGTCGGCCTGATCGCGCTCGGCCTCGCCGCCTTCCTGATCCAGATCGTCGTCAGCTTCATGAAGCGCGAGGAACTGCGCGACGACAGCGGCGATCCCTGGGACGGCCGCACGCTGGAATGGTCGACCGCTTCGCCGCCGCCGGACTACAACTTCGCCTTCACGCCCGTCGTCCACGATCATGACAGCTGGTACGACATGAAGAGGCGCGGCTACGAGCGTCCGCTCGGCGGCTTCAAGCCGATCCACATGCCGAAGAATACCGGCACCGGCGCGATCCTGTCGGCCATCAGCGTCGCACTCGCCTTCGGCCTGATCTGGTACATGTGGTGGCTGGTCGTCGTCTCCTTCGTCGCCCTGATCGTCGTGGCGATCGGCCATACGTTCAACTACAAACGCGACTTCTACATCCCCGCAGAAGACGTCATCGAAACGGAAGGCAAGCGCACCACTCTGCTTGCCGAGCAGGTGTAACGACCATGAGCGATCACACTGTCGATACGGCCGAAAAGCCCGAATTCTACCTGACGGAAGATCATCATCCGGAGAACAGCACCAATCTCGGCTTCTGGCTCTATCTGATGAGCGACTGCCTGATCTTCGCGGTGCTGTTTGCAACGCACGGCGTGCTCGGCCGCAATTATGCCGCGGGGCCGTCGCCGGCCGATCTCTTCGATCTGCCGATCGTTGCCCTCAACACGTCGATGCTGCTGCTCTCCTCGATCACCTATGGCTTCGCCATGCTGCAGATGGAGCGGAACGCCAAGGCGGAAACGCTGTTCTGGCTTGGGGTCACCGGCCTGTTCGGCGCCGCCTTCATCGGGCTCGAGCTCTACGAGTTCATCCACCTGATCCACGAGGGCGCCGGGCCGACGCGCAGCGCCTTCCTCTCCTCCTTCTTCACGCTGGTCGGAACGCACGGCCTGCACGTCACCTTCGGCATCATCTGGCTGATCACGCTGATGGTGCAGGTGTCGATGCACGGCTTGATCGAGGCCAACCGCCGCCGACTGATGTGCCTCTCGATGTTCTGGCACTTCCTCGACGTCGTCTGGATCGGCGTCTTTTCCTTCGTCTATCTCTTGGGAGTTCTCGGATGAGTTCGCAAGCACCCGCACATGAGGATGCCCACGAGGCGCATCACGGCCACAGCCACGGCCACCAGGCCGGCCACGGCACCTTCCGCAGCTATATGACGGGCTTCGCGCTCTCCGTCATCCTGACCGCCATTCCCTTCTGGCTGGTCATGGCAGGCGTCTTCGAAAGCCCGGCGGTGACGGCGGTGCTGGTGATGGCCATCGGGGCGATCCAGATCGTCGTCCATATGGTCTTCTTCCTGCACATGAACCCCCGCAGCGAGGGCGGCTGGACGATGATGGCGCTGATCTTCACCATCATCATCGTCGCCATCGCGCTCTCCGGCTCCCTCTGGGTCATGCATCATCTCAACACCAACATGATGCCGATGAGCCCCGAGATGATGAAGAACATGCCGTGACGGCATCGAAAGGGTGGCGGCACCGCCGCCCGAAGCGATTCACGCCATGAGCGAAGCTCCCCCCGAAAAAGCGGATAAACGGCATTCGCCTGTAAAACGCGT
Organism: Rhizobium sophoriradicis; assembly: GCF_025200795.1. Classification (NCBI taxonomy): domain Bacteria; kingdom Pseudomonadati; phylum Pseudomonadota; class Alphaproteobacteria; order Hyphomicrobiales; family Rhizobiaceae; genus Rhizobium; species Rhizobium sophoriradicis. The sequence goes on along the minus strand of NZ_CP104155.1, from coordinate 39,369 downwards.
TGCCTTTGCCGTCTGCCTGGCGCTCATTGCGGCAGCGCTCGCAGCCCTCGGCACCTGGCAGGTGCAGCGGCTCGCCTGGAAGCGCGATCTCATCGTCCGCGTCGACCAGCGTGTGCATGCCACAGCCGTGCCAGCCCCGGCACGGGCCGATTGGGACAAGGTCAATGCCGGCGATGACGAATATCGCCGGGTGAGCGTCGCCGGTACGCTCGCCAACGACAAAGAGACGCTGGTCTATGCCTCGACGGCGCTCGGACCGGGTTATTGGGTAATGACGCCGCTGATGCTTGCCGACGGCACCGCCATCCTCATCAACCGCGGTTTCGTGCCGACCGACAGGCGCGACCCGGCCACCCGCCGCGAAGGCCAGCTGGCGGGACCGGTCGAAATCACCGGGCTGATTCGGATGACAGAGCCGGAGGGATCGCTGCTGCAATCCAACGATGTCGGCGCCGACCGCTGGTATTCGCGCGATGTCGCGGCAATCGCACAGAAGCGCGGCGTCGGTGCGGTCGCGCCCTATTTCATCGACGCCGACGCGACCGCCAATCCCGGCGGTCTGCCCGTCGGCGGCCTGACGGTCATCCATTTCCCCAACAACCATCTCGTCTATGCGATCACCTGGTACGCGCTGGCGGCGATGGCGCTGGCACTGCTGGTATTCATCCTGCGCGGCGAGATCGGAAGAGGCGGCCGCGAATAATACGAGTTCCGGCAAGCAGTTGCGCCGCCGTGGCTTCAGCGCGGCGGATTAATATCTTCTAAAGCGATGTCGGCTACTGCTTGCCGGAACCGAACAGAAAAAAGCTGCACATGAGCCGGCCGGATTACATCCCCAGTCTCGATGGCCTGCGCGGCATTGCCGCGCTGCTGGTCGTGCAAGCCCATATCGGCCTTATCTTTCCAAGCACGACCTCGCATCTGGTGACTGTGGGCAGCGAAGCCGTCGGCTTGTTCTTTGCCCTCAGCGGCTTCCTGATGGCCCATCTCTACGGTTCACGGCCGGTGACCCGGGAAAACGTCCTGGATTTCCTGGTGAGCCGCTTTGCCCGCATCTATCCGGTCTATCTGGTTGCCGTCCTGCTCGTGGCGATGCTGTCCGGCATGCCGACTCTGAACTTCGTTCAGCCGATCGCCGGCGGTATGGACTTTGTGCGCCATGTCCTTCTTCTCGGCTCGAGAGGCGTTTTCTGGTCTATCCCACCCGAAATTCAGTTCTATCTGCTGTTCCCGATCCTGTGGCTCTGCCTAGCCCGGCCGCACCGCTATAGCGGCCTGATCGCAGGCTTCGCCATTGTTGTCGCCGTAGACGGCCTGCTCGAATTGCCGGGGCCCGGAATCATGCTCCTGTCCAAGCTCCCCTACTTTCTCTTCGGCGCACTTGCCGGTGGGATGCATTCTCATTTGGAAAGATGGACGCCATCCGCCCTCATGGGAATTTTCACGCTGTTGCTTCTGGCGGTGTTCTTTACCTACAGGCATGTCCTGCCGAATTTCTCGCCCGAATTTTGGGGCTTGCAAAGCGCGGCCGCCGCCGCCGCCATCGTCGCACTCGTCGCGCGACAACCGCCCATCGCAGGTCATTTCCTTGCAGCTGCACCGCTCAGGTTTTTGGGCACGATCAGCTTCTCGCTCTATCTTTTCCACGTCCCCATCATGTTCCTTGTCCATCGGAGTTTTGAAGCGCTGCTGCCTGAACCGGCGCTGATCGCAGCAGCGCTGTTCGTTGCCCTCGGCGGAGCATGGTTCCTGCATGAAACGATAGAAGTCCCGAGCCGGCGCCTGCTCGTCACCTTCTGGCAGCATCATCGGTGGCGTCTGGTCTCGCGCCAGGCTCCGGCTGAGCGGATCGAACAAGCGATCCTTGACCTGCAAGAGACCGAGAAGCGCCTCCTCGGCGGCGCAGCTTCAGCCCCGGCGGCCGACCTCCGGGAGAAAACCGGCCGCACCGTCATTCAGGATGATGGTGACGAGAAGCTTCGCGCGTAACGCCAAGGCTCGCGAATCTTCGCTGACCGAGTGCATCAGGTAACCCAGCACCGCCAGCCGCTCCGGTCATTGAGAAGCGATCCGGCTGATCGCATCGGCGAGCTGCGCCTGCGAGAAGGGTTTGCCGAGCCGGGGCAGATTGGCGGCGCCGGCGCCGTCGGGCAGATCGGCGTAACCGGTGGCAAGGATGATCGGCAGGCCGGGCCACTCGCTGCGGATTGCCTCGGCGAGCTGCGCCCCGGTCATGCGCGGCATGGCGTGATCGCAGATGACCAGATCGACCGGCTCCTTGCGCAGGATGGCGAGCGCCTCGGGACCGGCCATCGCCTCGAAAACCGTGTGGCCGAGATCCTCCAGCATCAGCGTCGTATTCATCAGGACCAGGCCGTCGTCGTCGACGGCGACGATGCGCAGCCGGCGCTGTGCATCGTCATGCCGTTGCGGCAGTTCGGCCGCCGCCTCTGTCCTCTGCTCAATGGTTACGACCGGGAACCACAATTCCGCCGTTGTACCTTCGCCGGGGCTGCTCTTCAGGATGAGGCGGCCGCCGGACTGGGTGGCAAGACCCTGCACCATCGAAAGGCCGAGCCCTGTGCCCTTGCCGACACCCTTGGTGGTGAAGAATGGCGTGACCGCCTGCTCCAGCGTCTTTGCATCCATGCCTTCGCCTTCATCGACCACTGCGATCCTGATATAGCGGCCGGCCGACAGCCCTCCCCTGCTGGCGGCGATCGATTCTTCGGACGCGCGCAGCGTGATGCGGCCGCCGGACGGCATGGCGTCACGGGCGTTGACGACAAGGTTGAGGATCGCCATCTCCAGCTGGTTCGGATCGGTGAGGATAGTCGGCAGCCGGACGGGATAAGAGGTCTCGATCGTGGTGAGAGGCCCGAGCGAACGGCTCAGAATATCCATCATGCCACGCACCAGGCCGGAGACGTCGATCGGCTCCATATGCAGTTCCTGCCGGCGGGAAAAGGCCAGCATGCGCTGGGTCAGGGCCGCTCCCCGCTGGGCGCCCTGCATGGCATTATCAACAAGCGATGTCAGCGAGAGATCCTGCGGCATGCGTTTCTTCAGGATCTCCAGGCTGCCGAGCACGGCCATCAGCAGATTGTTGAAATCATGGGCGATGCCGCCGGTCAGCTGACCGATCGCCTCCATCTTCTGCGATTGGAAAAGCTCTTCGCGCGCCTGCTCCAGCGCCCGCTGCGTCTCCATCTTCTCGGTAATATCGCGGGTGATCTTCGCGAAACCGAGCACGTCGCCGTCATCGCCCTTGATGACATCGACGACGATGCTGGCCCAGAAGCGGGTGCCGTCCTTGCGCACGCGCCAGCCTTCCCGTTCGAACCGGCCTTCGGCGCGGGCGACACGGAGCGCGGTCTCCGGCAGACCAGCGGCGCGGTCCTCGGGCGTATAGAAGGTCGAGAAATGCCGGCCGATGATTTCCTCCGGCCGATAGCCCTTGATCCGCTCGGCGCCGAAATTCCAGCTGCTGACATTGCCTTCGGGATCGAGCATGTAGATCGCGTAGTCCGAAACGCCTTGGACAAGCCGGCGGAACTGTTCCTCACTCTGACGGATCGCGTTTTCGGCAGCCCGGCGTTCGGTCAGATCGCGGGTGATCTTGGCAAAACCGATGAGCTCGCCGGAGGGACGGCGGATCGGATCGATGACGACATGCGCCCAGAAGCGGCTGCCGTCCTTGCGCTGACGCCAGCCCTCCCCCTCGAACCGTCCCTGCTCGATCGCCGTGGCGAGCGCGCGCTCGGGAATTCCGGCTGCGCGGTCCTCTTCGACATAGAACCGGGAAAAATGCTCGCCGAGGATTTCAGAAGGCTTGTAGCCTTTGAAGCGCTGAGCGCCGGTATTCCAGCTGGTGACGATGCCTTCGGGGCTCAGCATGTAGATCGCGTAGTCGGTGATGGCATCGACCAGAAGACGAAACCGTCCCTCTTCTTGAAGAGACGTATCATGTCGATCCAACACTTCCATCTGCCCCTCTTGGTCACCAGCGCTGTTAACGCGGCGGGGCGGAGATGGTTCCAAAAAGATCACACTTTTTCAGACGGCCCTGACCTGCGGATAGAAGCGCTCGCCGATCCGTTCGGCCGCCGCATAGGCCTGTGAGACGATTTCGGGCACCAGATCGATATCGGGCAGGCTGCCGAGGCCGAGCGGGCCGACGGCAAAGAGCCCGACAACCGTCGAACCGTCCTCTAGGAAGGGCTCGCCGCGCGCAGTGACCGCCAGCCCGAGCGACAGTTCGTCCGGCATGGCGAGGCCTGAGGAAAACAGGCTCTCCATCAGCGGCGTGGAAAGATCCGGCGCCTGGCAGCGGCAATCGATGATCCGCTCGGCATGGAGGACCTCTTCGGCAGAGGATCCCGCCGGTGTGAAAAACAGGCCGCTCAGGCCCCGGCGGCCGGCCCGGCCGCGGCGCAGCACGGTACGGCCTTTGGCAAGCTCGCGCTGCAGTCGCAGGTGCATGGCCTCCGGCAAGCGGTTGCGATGGCTGTCGTAGATCGCTCGCAAATGCCGATTGAATTGATGTTTGTCGCGGGCCGGCAGAGAGCACCAGAGCGAGCGGGCATGCTTCCTCAGGCCGTTCATCACTGATTGCCAGCTTCGCCCTTGCTCTTCCGCCTCGCGACAGGCCCGGCGGATGAAGCGCATGATGTCGGGCAGGCCCTCCGGCAGCGCTTCGGCCGGAAACACCGGATCGGCGGAATTCGGTGTATGGCTCTGCGGCAGAAACCCGTGCCGGGAAATGATCGTCACCTGGCCGGCATAGCCGGAATCGCGAAGCTGCAGCAATTGATCGACGACGCGGATGCCGCTGCCGAGCAGCACGGCATGCGGCCGCGCGACAAGGCGCTGGGCGCGGATCGGCGAAACATCCGGCTCCTCAGCATGCGGATCGCTGAGGCCGTAGCCGGTGGCGAGGATCACCGTATCGAACAGCGGATTGGCCGGATTGGCGCTTTCGAGCAGGAAGCGGTTGCCGTGGCTTCGGCGGATCGCCACGACAGGATCGTTGCAGACCTGAACGGTGATGTCCCGGCGCGCCGCCAGCGCTTCGGAAAAGCGCTGGTAGACGTAATCGCTGAAGATTTCCTTCGGCACGAAGATCTGCCGGAAACCCGGAATGGCAGCCGGCACGGCAGCGCGGAAGGCGGCGTTGCTACAGAGCCAGTCGTTGAAATCATCGCTGTCGCCGACTGCGACCGAGAGATCGCGCACGCGGGTATTGAGGATCGTCGAGGCGCGGGCAGAGGCCAGCGCCTGGCCGCCGCTGACCGACGAATTCGGATCGAACAGCTGCAGGTGGAAGGGCGTGCGCACCGTCTTCATCAGCGCGATGGCCGTCATCATGCCGGAGAAGCCGCGCCCGACGATTGCAACGCGCGGGACGACTGATATCTGCGCCGCCGCATTGGCCCTTCCGGAAAAAAGTCCCTGAACCGTCATCGCAACTCCTTTGCGGCTTCATCAGCACCCTGGGGTCGATCGAGGTTTCAACGCATGAACATCGGGTCACGCGTTGATGAGGGTCATGCGGCCATTCACGACAGCTGCCGCAGCATCGGGGTTCGATCAGGCGAACCCAGAACGAGAGGAATAATCACCCTCGCCATTAGTCTATCAATCTTGTCGTGTATGAAAGCGCCAAATGGCGCGCCTGGCAAGAGTTTTGTTGTCTCTTGGGGCAAGCTATTGAATATACGGGAAAACTTTAGCACTCCGGAGCAACGCGATCTCAGCTGCACTCGCCTGAATATTGCTTTTCGTGCCGAGCTTCGGCACCTTGGCGAGATCGACGAAATTGGTGGAGCCCATCGCCTCTCCAACCCAATAGGCGATTGGCCGGGAGGTGAGGCCGACATCGTTCAGCGCCTGATCGGCGCCGTCCTCATGGCCGACGACGGCCGCGACCTGCCATAGGAGATCATGCGGCCCTGCAACCCACCCGCGCGCCGATTGTTCCCGCAGGGCATGTGCGAGGCGGCCTCACGCAAAAATAACCAGTTGGTGAATTCTTTACTTGAACCGCCTATTGGAATCGGCAAAACTGACGGTGCTATCAATCCCTTCATGGATTTGCCGTCTTTTCGGGCCAGCGTCCGAACACACATCTATTGGAAAAAATACCGTGAGCAGCGAAGCGTCAACCCGCGCGACGAAGCCTTCGGCTTCGATGGCGCTTGCAACTGCGGCAGGCTGGGGCCGAGGCCTCTATACACTGGTGCGCATCACCGTGATGGCCTTCCGCCACCCCTGGCAGGCCGGTTTTGCGATCGGCGCCACGCTCGTCGCCTCGACCTTCCAGCTGATGATACCCCGCCTTCTCGGCGAGGCCGTCGACCACACGCAGATGGCGATGGGCGGCGGTACGGCGGGCCAGGCGGCGCAGGACGCGCTGCTGACGACGGCGCTGCTCCTGCTCGGCGCCAGCGTGCTGCGCGGCCTCTTCACCATGGTGCAGAACTACTACAGCGAAGCCGTCGGCCACCACATGGGCTACGAGCTGCGCCTGGCCTGCTACGAAAAAATCCAGCGTCTCTCCTTCAGCTTTCACGACACGGTCCATTCCGGCGATCTGATCACCGTCGGCATGCTCGATCTCGAAGGGGTGCGCATGTATTTTTCCACCGCGCTGGTGCGCATGATCCTGCTCACGATCCTGATCGGAATCGGCGCCTATATGCTGCTGTCGACCGATGTCGTGCTCGGGCTTCTGGCGCTCTCCTTCGTGCCCTTCGTCGGCTGGCGCTCGTCGGTGACGCAGCTCAAGCTGCGCGCCACCTGGCTCGACCTGCAGGAACGACTGTCGGTGCTGACCCGCATCATGGAGGAGAATCTCGGCGGCATCCGCGTCGTGCGCGCCTTTGCCGCGCAGGAGCACGAGCTGACGAAATTCGAGGCAGCCTCGAAGAACGCGCTGGCGCTCGCCCATCAGCGGGTCGGCATCCGCGTCACCAATACCAGCGCCATGACCTTCTCCTTCTTCGCGGCAATGGGCCTGGTGCTCTGGATCGGCGGCGGCAAGGTGATGTCGGGCGAGATCACCGTCGGCACACTCGCCTCGTTCCTGACCTTCATGACCATCCTGCAGATGCCGGTGCGCCAGCTCGGCCTGATGGTCAACGCCTTTGCCCGCGCCTCCACCTGCGGCACCCGGCTCTTCAACCTGCTCGACCTCGACATCGCGATCAAGGACGCGCCGGATGCCAGGGAACTGGCTGTGACCGACGGAGCGCTGCGCTTCGAGAATGTCAGCTTCGCCTATCCCGGCTCGGAAAAGCGCACCGTGCTGCACGATGTCTCCTTCGAAGCCCGGCGCGGCCAGACGATCGGCATCGTCGGCCCCCCCGGCAGCGGCAAGTCGACCATCGCTCATCTGATTCCGCGCTTCTACGACGTCAGCGGCGGCAGGATTACCATCGACGGCCAGGATATCCGCAAGGCGACTTTGCAGTCTCTGCGCCGCGCCGTGGCCGTCGTGCAGCAGGATTCCTTCCTGTTCACGACGACGATCGAAAACAACATCGCTTATGGCGACCCCTGGGCCAAGGAAAGCCGTATCGAGCGCGCCAGCGAAAGCGCCCAGCTGCACAATTACGTGCTCGGCCTGCCCACCGGCTACGGCACCGTCGTCGGCGAGCGCGGCGTGTCGCTGTCCGGCGGCCAGCGGCAGCGGCTTTCGATCGCCCGCGCCCTGATGCTGAAGCCGGCGGTAATGGTGTTCGACGATTCGACGGCAGCGATCGATGCCGCCACCGAACAGCGCATCCGCAGCGCCATGCGCCGCTATGCCGCCGATCGCGTGACGATCATCGTCGCCCATCGCCTGAGCTCACTGATGCATGCCGACCAGATCCTGTTCGTCGAAGACGGAAGGATCGTCGAGCGCGGCACCCATCAGGCGCTGCTTGCGCTCGGCGGGCGGTACAAGGCGCTCTACGACCTGCAGGTACGGCCGGGCGATGAAGTGCTGAGTGCGTAACGCCCCTCTTCTCCCCATCGGGGGGAAGTGCCGAGCAGAGCGAGGCGATGAGGGGGCGAGGAGCGATAGCGACGAGTGCGCTGAGCGGAAGCCAAGGGCAAATGAGGGCGTGCCGTGTAGCCCCCTCATCCGCCCTTCGGGGACCTTCTCCCCGCTGGGGAGAAGTGGACAAGCAATTGATGTGCGGGCCACCCGATGTGAGGCCGCAGGAGGAATGTGATGGCCGAGGAACTGGAAACCGAGCGTCCCGACGTTCGCGAGGATGGCCGCCGGCCGCCGCGGGCGGTGGTCGGTTCGCACCGCGTCGAGGAGGAGATGTTCGGCAAGGCCTTCGACGGCAACATCGTCAAGCGCATCTGGGCTTTCGTCCATCCCTACCGCACCCAGGTCCTCTGGGCGATCGTTGCGGTCCTGACCTTCACGACGATGCAATTGCTGATCCCGCTGATCATCCGTTACGCCATCGACCACGGCATGTCGCCGGGCGGCAATGCTTCGGCGCTGATCTCAGCGATCGCCGCCTTCGCCATCGCCATCCTTGTCAATTATGCGGCGAGCAACGCGCAGGAGACGCTGGTCGGCAATGTCGCGGAAGAGGTGCTGTTCGACATCCGCAAGGCGATGTTCTCGCATCTCCAGCGCGTCTCGCTCTCCTTCATGGACAAGACCGAAGTGGGGCGGCTGATGTCGCGCCTGCAGGGCGACGTCAACTCGATGCAGGAATTCCTCGAAACCTCGGTGCTCTCGGTCGGCGACATCGTGCTGCTCTTCGGTATCGTTTTCGTGATGCTCTATCTCGATTTCAAGCTGGGCCTGCTGACGCTTTCGGTGCTGCCGGTGCTGTTCATCGTCCGACTGTTCTGGCTGCCGCTCGCCCGCAAGTCCTTCATGGCTGCGCACGAGACCAATTCGGTGGCGAACGGCGCGCTCGCCGAAGCCATCCACGGCGTGCGCGCCGTCCAGAGCATGGACAGGCAGGGGGTCAACTTCACGCTCTACGACGACAAGGCGCATGCCAACCTCAGGACGCATCTGACGGCGGCGCGTTATGCCCAAGTGATGGTGCCGATCGTCGACAGCCTGACCGGTGTGGCAATGGCGCTCGTTATCGTCGTCGGCGGCGCCCGCGTTCTCAACCAGGCGCTCGACGTCGGCGTGCTCGTGGCTTTCCTGTTCTACATCCAGCGTTTCTTCGACCCGATCCGGTCGCTGACCCTGCAATATTCGGTGATGCAGCGCGCCATGGCCTCGGGTCAGCGGCTGACCGAAGTGCTCGACGTGCCTGTTGACATCAAGGACGCGCCCGACGCCAAGACCCTGTCGCGCGACATGGACGGCTCGGTGGAATTCAAGGATGTCTTCTTCGGCTACAATCCGAAGCATCCGGTGCTGAAACATGTGAGCTTCAAGGTCAATCCCGGGGAGACCGTGGCGCTGGTCGGGCCGACGGGCTCCGGAAAATCCAGCTGCATGTCGCTGATCCACCGCTTCTACGACGTGCAGCAGGGCCAGGTGCTGGTCGGCGGCCACGACGTGCGTGACCTGACGCAGGATTCGCTCGGGGCGCAGATCGCCATGGTGCTGCAGGAGCCTTTCCTGTTCACCGGCACCGTCTTCGAAAACATCCGCTACCACAAGCTTGAGGCGACGCGCGAACAGGTGATCGAGGCGGCGAAGGCCGTCGGCGCCCATGATTTCATCATGCGCCTGCCCGATGGCTACGACAGCATTCTCGGGGAGCGCGGCGGCAACCTGTCGCTCGGCCAGCGCCAGCTTTTGAGCTTTGCCCGCGCGCTTGTGGCGGACGCCAAGATCCTGGTGCTCGACGAGGCGACCGCCAATATCGACAGCTATACGGAGATGCTGATCCAGAAGGCACTGGTGAAGCTCTTGGAAAACCGCACCGGCCTGGTCATCGCCCATCGCCTGGCAACGATCCGCGAGGCCGACCGCATCATCGTGCTGCAGAACGGCGAAATTATCGAAAGCGGCGACCATCGCCAGCTGATGAAGAACGGCAAACTGTATTCCAGGCTCTATAACCTCAACTACGCCTCTTTCGACGATATTCCCGAAGATGTGCTGGAGGAGACGACGGCGACGCAATCGGCGACCTGACGTGCATTAACGCCTGTCGCAAAGTTTGAACGAACAAACGATTTGCTGCCGTATTTCCGTATTATCCGGGGCGAGTGCCACTGAGGAGAATGTCATGAAGAGAATTATTTGCAGCCTGTTGATCGCCACGGCCCTTGTTGGATCGGCCATTCAGCCTGCTGCCGCGCGTGACCGTCATCACGACGATACCGGCCGCATCATCGCCGGCGGCGTAGCCGCAGGTGTCGTCGGCGGCCTGATTGGCGGCGCAATCGCCAATGGCGGCCCGCGTTACGTTGATGAAGGCCCGCGCTATGTCGATGGTCCTCGTTATGTCGAGCCGGCTCCGAGATGCTGGTATGAGGACCGTGACGTCCGCAACCGCTATGACGGCGGCTATCATACTGAAACCGTACGGGTCTGCGAGTAGACCTGAAGTTTTTGCAGCGGTTTTGATCCGATGTATCGCCGCTTTACTGCGATTTGCCCCTCACCCTAACCCTCTCCCCGTAAAGCGGGGCGAGGGGACGTGCCCTGTGAGAGGTCTGTGGGGAACGGAAAGCTCGCAGCTTGACCCCTTCGCCCCGCGAGCGGGGAGAAGGTGCCGGCAGGCGGATGAGGGGCGAGCCGCCATCTCCCAAAATCCTGCAGCCTCGGTTTTTCTCAGCAAAAATTCCGCCCGCCGCACCGCCGTCTGTCATCTGCCTGTCAGAGACGCGCAATAGCTGAGGGCCGATGAACGATGGTCCCGTGAATGCCGGCAAAGCGCCGAAAAAAGAACGCATGCGCTTCGTCAGCGCCGAGCAGGTGGCGCAATTGGCGGGCGTCTCACGCTCGGCGGTCTCGCGCACCTTCACGCCGGGCGCAAGCGTCGCCCCGACCACGCGCGAAAAGGTGCTGCGGGCGGCTGACGAACTCGGCTACCACGTCAATGATCTCGCGCGCGGCGTGCTCGCCAATCAGAGCCGCCTCGTCGGCATCGTCGCGACCCGGCCGGAAGTCGGCTTTCGCGCACATCTCGCCGCAGCCCTTGCCAAATCGCTGATTCGGCGCGGCAGCATTCCGATCCTCATCGACACCGGTCAGACGGAAGAGGAACTGCTCGCAGCCCAGAAGATGCTGATCGGTCACCGCGCCGAGGCCATCATCATTCTCTCCGGTTCGCCGCCGGCAAGCTTCCTCGATCTCGCACAGCGAAACGGCCAGCCGCTCGTCGTCATCGGCCGGTCGGAGCCCGGCGCCGACCACGTGCGCGCCGGCAACTCCGAAGCCTCACGCAAGGCGGCGACGGCGTTTTACGACAGCGGCCGGCGGCGGCTGGCGGTCATCGGCTCCAATACGGGAACGCCTGCGATCGTCGAACGCGAAAGCGCCTTCCTTTCGGCGGCGGAGACGCTTGGTGCACCCGTCACCCTCGCCCGCGGCGGCGATTCCGATTATGACGGCGGTGTCACCGCCGGGCGCGCGCTGCTTGCGGAAAAAACAAAGCCCGACGCCGTCTTCTGCGCCAATGACCAGATCGCCTTCGGGCTGATGGATGTCCTGCGCCGGGAAGCGCAGCTGCGCATCCCCGAGGATGTCGCCGTCATCGGCTTCGACGACGTGCCGGAATCCGCCTGGCTGAGCTATCAGCTGACCACCTTCCGCCAGGACCCGCTGATCATGGCGCAACGCGCCGTCGCGCTGTTGGAACGGCGGCTGGAAAACCCGGATTCGCCGCCGGCTTACGAACGCGTCATTCCCGAACTCGTCATCCGCCAGAGCTTCAGACCGCAACCTCTTCCCCCACGGCTTTTCGCAGACGCCGTCCTGTGGCAAGAAGGGCGATGACGCGCGGCGCTGCAAGGGAGGAAGATCGCCAGAGATGAAGGGAATTCGCCAGCTCGCCGAGCATCTCGACATTTCGATCGGAACCGTGTCCCGCGCGCTGAACGGCAAGCCCGACGTCAATGAGGAAACGCGCCGGCGGGTGCTCGCCGCCGCCGAAGAGCTTGGCTACGTCGCCAACCAGTCGGGCCGCAGCCTGCGCCAGGGCATGACCAATGTCATCGGGCTGATGCTCGAGGTCAGCCGCGAGACGGTCGAAAACAGCGACGACTTCTTCCTCGGCGTCACCGACGGGCTGCAGAGCGTCTTTTCCCGCCACAAGCTCGATCTGGTCATGCTGCCCTGCCCCGACGACGAGGATCCGCACGAATATCTGAAGCGCATGGTGGCGCGACGCCTCGTCGATGCGCTGATCATCTCGGCGACACGGCGCACCGACCGGCGCATCGAGCTTCTGGAAAAGGCCCGCATCCCCTTCGTGGCGCTCGGCCGGAGCGCGTCCGGCGGCAGCTATACCTGGATGGACCTCGATTTCGAAGGCGTGGCGGCACGCGGCGTCGACCGGCTCGTCGCCAAGGGCCATCGGCGGATTGCGGTGGCGGCCCCCTCCTCCGACATCAATCTCGGCTACATCTTCCTCGACAGCTACCGCCAGGCGCTGCAGCGCCACGGCCTTGCCTTCGACCCGGCGCTGGTCATCCGGGTCAAGTCGAGCGAACAGGGCGGCTATCAGGCCGGCCACGAACTGCTGATGATCGAAGACCGGCCGACGGCGATCATCCTGATCCACGAGCTGATGGCGATCGGACTTTACCGCAGGCTGGCCGAGGCCGGCATCCTGCCCGGCCGCGACCTCGCCGTCGTCGGCTTCCGCGAGGAGTCGCGCACGCATTTCCTGCAGCCGACGCTGACCTCCTTCCGCATGTCGCTGCGCGATCTCGGCGCCCAGCTCGGCGAAACCCTGCTCGCCACCATGCCGGCCTATGCCGAGCACTATCCGCAGGGCGCCCGCAACAGGATCTGGCCGATGGAGCTGGTTCCCGGCGAAAGCGACGCCTTCACGCTGACGTCCTGAAGAGGCGCCTCAAATCCGGCTCGGTGCCGCCGCAGCTTCCCGGCTCGACAGCTGACGCGTCACGAAGAAGACCAGCAGGGCGCCGGCCGCAAGGCAGGCAGCCAGGAAGAACATCGGCGCGATCATGCTGCCGCACTCATCCTTGATCCAGCGCACGTAGATAGCGCCGGCCGCCAATGTTCAATTAAGCGAGGTATTTTCTCCGATGCCACAACCCAGATTAGTGGCCGCACCCGGGTGATCGGGTGCGGCTGGTCTTTGACTATTCGGCAGCGGCGACGGCGGCACGGCGGCCGATCGTTGCCTGGGTTAGCACGAAGGCCAAGAAGGCGCAGACGGCGATGCCGGCGGCCATCGGAACGGCGGTGCCGTCGAAGAACAGGCTCGAGATCACCATGGCGACGGCGGCGATGACGAAATGCAGCGTGCCCATCAGCGACGAGGCGGTGCCGGCGATTGCGCCGTGATCCTCAAGGGCAAGCACCGCGCTCGTCGGGATGACGAGGCCGAGGAAGCCGTAGCCGATGAACAGGAAGGTCGCCATAACCGGCAGCTGGTTGAAGCCTGAGGCCATCACTATGGCCATGACGATCATGGCCAGCGCGAAAGCGCTGACGGCAAGCCGCATGACGCGCACCAGGCCGAAACGCTCGCCGAGCCAGCCCGTCGCCTGCGATACCGCGAAGAAGGACACAGCGTTGATCGAGAAGGCGAAGCTGTATTGCGTCGGCGTCAGCCCGTAATGCTGGATCAGCACGAAGGGCGAGTTGGCGAGATAGACGAGGAAGCTCGAAATGCCGAGGCCGCCGATGAAGGTCAGCGTCAGGAAATTGCGGTCGGAAAGCAGCAGCCGGTAGGCGGCCATGGCGCTCCCGAGACCGCTGCCGCTGCGCTCAGTGGCCGGGCGGGTCTCGTCAAGCTGGGTGGAGAGCAGGACGAGGCCGATCAAGGCCGCCATTGTCACGGCCCAGAACACGCCGCGCCAGCCGTAAAACTCGATGACGGCGCTGCCGGTCAGCGGCGCCAGGATCGGCGAGATCGAGAAGACCAGCATGAGCAGCGACATCAGGCGCGCCGCCTGAACGCCGGTATGCATGTCGCGGACGATGGCGCGCGGAATGACCATGCCGGCCGCACCGCCGATGCCCTGGATGAAACGGAAGGCGATCAGCGTCTCGATATCCGTCGCAAGCGCACAGCCGATCGAGGCGAGCGCGAAAAGGCCGATGCCGAGATAGAGCGGCAGCTTGCGGCCCCACATGTCCGAGATCGGACCGTAGACGAGCTGGGAGAGCGCAAAGGAGATGAAGAAGGCGAGAAGGGTCAGCTGGGTGACGTTATTGTCGGCATGAAGATCCTGGCCGATCGAAGGCAGCGCAGGCAGATACATGTCGATGGCAAAGGGGCCGATGGCCGATAAAAGGCCGAGAATGAGGGCAATGCGGAAGAAGGAAGCCGTCATAATGGTGATCTTTCATAAAAGCGCAGCAAAGACGCCGGATCGTCGCTTCGCCGCAGTGCTCTTAGGGGTTCAATGATGATTGTTCGCGCGAAGACGAAGTTGGGAGCTCACATCTTCAGCTGGGAAGCAGGCGTGTCAATAATTTTGGACACTAATGTAAAACTAGACGCCATTGTCTAAAACGTCAAGACGTCTTATCTTCGCTCTCATGAAAGATCGCATGACACCGGCAGGCCGGATGACGGGACATAGCCAGCGCGGGCAATGCGCCAAGCGCATGTCCATCCTCGATGCCGCCGCCGACGTCTTCTGCCGCCAGGGTTTCGCCGCCGCCAGCATCGATGAGATCGCCGCGGTCGCCTGTGTCTCCCGCCAGACGATCTACAACCACTATCGCGAGAAGGAAACGCTGTTCGTCGCCGTCGTCGATGACGTGATGAACCGCGCCAATGCCATGCTCTTCTCCGTCTTGTCGGCCTTCCCTGATGACGCCGATAATCTGGAGGACGACCTGACCGCCTTCGTCGTGCGCCTCAACAAGAATTGCATCTGCAACCAGGACGGAAAATTCCTGCGCAAGCTGGTGCAGACGGAGGGAGAGCGATATCCGCATCTCTTCGAAAGCTGGCGCCAGCAAGGGCCCGGCAAGCTGACCACCGCGCTTTCTGCGCTTCTCGCGCGGCTGGCGCAAAAAGGAGCGCTCGTCATCGACGATTTCGACGTCGCCGCCCGGCAGTTCGTCGCGCTCGGCAATGCCGACCTGCAGATGTTGACGCTTTTCGGGGGAACACCGACCGACGCGGAACTGGAAAAGGCGGCCCGCAATGCCGTTCGTACTTTTCTCAGGGCCTATGGCCGACCGGCGGCGAACAAGGCCGGCGTTCAGCCGCAACTGGCAGCCGTATCCGGCTGATCAGGCAAAAACCGTCATCTGCGCCGGCACGACGGCGAACATGCCGGCGCGGCGGGCGGCAAGATATTTCACCAGCTGTTCGACAACCGAAGGCATGACCGGCTTCTGGACGACCCCGACCGCGCCCTTCACACCATCGGCGACGGTCTCGGGATTGCCGGTCATGAACACGACGGCGATGCCATGCTCTTCCGCCAGCCGCCTGCCGAGCTCGGGACCTGTCGGGCCATCGGCAAGATTGACGTCGACGAAGGCGATATCGGCCGACGGCGCCAGCCGCAGCGCCTGTTCGCGATCATTCGCCAAGCCGGCGACCTGCATGCCCATGCCTTCCACCGTCGCGCCGAGATCGAGTGCGATGAGGAATTCATCTTCGACGATCAAGACGCGCTGTTTCATGAGATCATCTCGCTGCCAGCGCCGCACGACATTGGTGGCCATGATACCGTCCCCTTGTTACGCACATACTTCGAAAGAAGGATCCGCTCCGGCAGTTGTGCCTGCCCGAAGCTCATTGTCGAAACGAGGAACTTGGAGATATGTTCCGCGGTGAAACGCGATTTTCCTGATTTAAGATATTGTTAACGTTGATGAATTATTAACAGGCCGCCGGCAAGGCAAAAAACAATCGCCGATCTTGAGCGCGCACCTCTGGTTGAGGGCGCGATGACACGATATGATTATTCATTGGCTCGATGATTGAGGATCGGCTTGAGAAACAAGGTTGTCGTGCTGGCGATCGTGGCCGTTGGCCTTTTCGCCTATACCAAGGTGATGGCCAGGATCGGCTCAGGCTCGCCGCCTCCGGACGCACCGGTGGACCAGCGCGCCGATCTTATTCGCGTTTATAAATCCGAACGCCGCATGGTTCTCCTTAAAGGCGACGCTCCTATCGCGACCTATCAAATTTCTCTGGGCAGTGCTGCCGATGCAGGCCCCAAACAACGCGAAGGCGACGAGAAGACGCCTGAAGGGCGCTACGAAATAGATTGGCGCAATCCGAAATCGATGGCGCATCTGAGCCTGCATATTTCCTATCCGAAGCCGGAAGAGCAGCGCGCGGCGAATGTGAACGGCTTTCCGCCTGGCGGCAACATCATGATTCACGGGCTGCCCAATGGCTGGGGCCTGCTTGGCGAAGCCCATCGCCTTTGGGATTGGACCGATGGCTGTATTGCCGTCACCAATGCGGAAATGCGCGATATCTGGGCTCGCGTCCCCGACCGTACACCCATCGACATCATGCCCTGACCGGTTAATCAGCCCCTGGTCTTGCCGACGAGGACCGGCTGGCTGCGGTAGTCGGCGGGAAACAGCGACTTCAGGTTCTCGATTTTCGGCAGGTCATTATAGACGATATAGGGATAGGTCGGGTTGAGCGTCAGGAAATCCTGATGATAGGCTTCGGCAGGATAGAAGCCGGTGGTTTCAGACACTTTGGTGACGATCGGCCGCGGGAAGACATGCGCCTTGTCGAGCTGATCGATATAACGCTCGGCGACCTTGCGCTGCTGCGGATCGAGGACGAACAGCGCCGAGCGATATTGGGTGCCCCGGTCCGGTCCCTGGAAGTTCAGCTGCGTCGGGTTATGCGCCACGGAGAAGAAAATCTGCAGCAACCTGCCGTAGCTGACCTGTTTCGGATCGAACTTCACCTCGACGGCTTCGGCATGGCCTGTCGAGCCGGTGCTGACGATTTCGTACTGCGCCGTTTTGGCCGTGCCGCCGGCATAACCGGAGACGGCGCTTTCGACACCCTTCACATGCTGGAAGACGCCCTGGACGCCCCAGAAGCAGCCGCCGGCGAAAATGGCGGTCTGCGTGCCCGAGCCGGGGGCTTCGTCGATAGCAGGCGGCGGGATCACGACCGCCTCTTCGGCAGCGGCGGCTACATCCGCACCGAGCAAAACGGCCGCGACGGCAAGGAACGTGGCGAGGCGCCGACGGTTGGAAGAGATGGACATCGGGCTACCTCCAAAGGGTCGCCCAAATCCTTGCTCACCCTTGCAAATGCGGCAAATCACAAAGCGGTTGCTCACGCCGATGTGACAGCTCGAAGAAAGCCCCTGTGCGAAGGTGAAACAACCCTCAAGTTGAGTTGACAATCTCGTGAGGAGTGAGGAGAGTGCGGCCAGTCAGAGCCAGCATCGCCTGTATCCTTTGGGGGGAACCTATGTCCGTGCGCTCGTTCTTCGCTTTCGCTAGCATCGCATTTTTGTCGATGATCGCCGTCAGTTTTCCAGCCGCCGCCGCGGAAACCAAGCGTGACATCCAGACGATCAAGGACGCCGATTTCTTCGGCTTCGATCTTCGCACCGAGCAGAACGTCTCGCTCGATCAGTGCAAGACCTCCTGCATCGGCGACAAGAGCTGCAAGGCCTTCACTTACAATCCCAAGGTGAAATGGTGCTTCCTGAAATCCGATTTCAAGACGATGAACGCCTTCCCCGGCGCCATCGCCGGCAAGATCGTTGAGACCGCCGCCCAGAAGGAGCCGGATATCGGCGCGGCGCCGCGCCTGACCTTCCTGGCCGACGACCTGATCCAGCAGGCCCACGACTTCAGGGACAATCTTGCCCTAACCGACGCCCAGCAGGGCCAGAGCGTCGACAGCCTGACGGCCGGCGCCCGTCTCGACATGACCGCCAACAATCTGACCGACGCGCTGATCGCCTTTCATGGCGCACTGTCGATCACGCCCGACGATGCCGATCTCTGGCTCGAAACCGCCCGCGCCGCCGCTACGCTCGGCAGCACCCAGACCGGCACGAGCGGCCAGGCCGTGCTCGACGCGCTGAACGGCTACGAGCTGACGCGCACCAAGGCCAAGCGCGCCGAGGCGCTCGCCGTGCTCGCCGACGCCTTGGACCGAAACGCCAATTACCGCCCGGCCCTCTACGCCTACAAGGCGAGCCTGGCGCTCGTTGCCTCCGACGATGTGCAGGCGGCCTATCTGCAGCTGAAGGCGACGCATGGCTTCCGCATCACCGAACACACGGTCGACGCCGACAGCGCCACGCCGCGCGCCTGCGCCACCTTCTCCGAGGCGCTCGTCAAGACTACCGACTACACACCTTTCGTAACGCTGAACGGCGAGGCGCCGAAGGCGGTCGAGACCAAGGATAAGCAGATCTGCGTCGAAGGACTGACGCATGGCGAGACCTACAAGATCGCCTTCCGCACCGGGCTGCCGTCGTCCGTCGACGAGACCCTCGACGCACCTGTCACCGTCGACGTCTATATCAAGGACCGCAGCCAGATGGTGCGGTTTACCGGCGACAGCTTCGTGCTGCCCTCGACGGCGCGCCGCGGCATCCCGATCGTCTCGGTCAACATGACCTCGGCCAATCTGAAACTCTACCGCATCGGCGACCGCGCCATTGCGCCGCTGTTGACGAACTCGCAGTTCCTCAGCCAGCTCGACGGCTACAGCGCCCAGAACATCCAGGACCAGAGCGGCGAGCTCGTCTGGCAGGGCTCGATCGAGATCGCCCACGAGCTGAACAAGGACATCGTCACCAGCTTCCCGGTCGACGAGGCGCTGCCGGAGCGCAAGCCCGGCATCTACGTCATGACGGCAACGGCGCCGAACGGCCCGGCGCAGGAGTGGAATTCGCAGGCGACGCAATGGTTCCTCGTCTCCGATATCGGCATCACCACCTATGCCGGCACGGACGGGCTCAACGTCTTCGCCCGCTCGCTTGCCTCGGCAAAGCCGATGTCAGGCGTCGAATTGC
The DNA here is from genome assembly GCF_025200795.1 of Rhizobium sophoriradicis. NCBI lineage: Bacteria > Pseudomonadati > Pseudomonadota > Alphaproteobacteria > Hyphomicrobiales > Rhizobiaceae > Rhizobium > Rhizobium sophoriradicis. The sequence goes on along the minus strand of NZ_CP104155.1, from coordinate 20,259 downwards.
AGCTGCTTGCCAAGAACAATGAAGTGCTCGGCACCGCGACAACAGACGAAAACGGCCGCGCCACCTTCACCGCCGGCCTGATCCGCGGCACGGCGGCGCTGACGCCCGCCGTCATCGCCGCCAGGAACGGCACGTCGGACTATGTCTTCCTCGATATGACCCGGGCCGGCTTCGACCTCTTCGACCGCGGCGTCACCGGTCGCGCCGCACCCGGCGCAATCGACGTCCTGGCCTTCACCGAACGCGGCATCTACCGGGCCGGCGAAACGGTGCATGCCCAGGCGCTTGCCCGCGACACCGACGGCAACGCCATCGAAAACCTGCCGCTCACCTTCATTTTCAGCCGCCCGGACGGCGTCGAAGACCGGCGGATCGTCAGCCAGACCAGCAACCTTGGCGGTTATTCCATCGATTTCGCCACCCAGGAAAACGCCATGCGCGGCACCTGGACGATGAACATCTATACCGATCCCAAGGGCAGTGCGATCGCCAGCAAGAGTTTCCTCGTCGATGATTTCGTGCCCGATCGCACCGACATGGAGATCAAGACCGAGGCCAAGGAAATCGGCCCGGATACGCCGGCGAATGTCACCATTTCGGGCAAGTATCTCTATGGCGCCCCGGCCGCCGGCCTGACGCTTGAAGGCGATGTCGTCGTCAAACCGACGCGTGAGAACGCCGCCTATAAGGGCTTTCTGTTCGGTCTCGCCGACGAAGAGGCGAGCGAAGATTCGCGCCTGCCGATCGACGGTCTGCCGGAGCTCGACGAGAACGGGCAAGCTTCGACCGATCTCACCGTCGGCGAGCTGCCGGCGACGACGCAGCTGCTCAACGCCACCGTCTACATCAGGATGCAGGAAGCGGGCGGACGCGCCATCGAACGCTCGCTTGTCATTCCGGTGAAGAACGAGCGCGCTTCGATCGGCATCAAGCCGGAATTTTCCGACGAACTGCCCGAGAATTCGATCGCCAACTTCACGGTGATCGGCGTCAGCGCCGATGGCAAGAAGCAGGAGAGCAAGGACCTGCGCTGGAAATTCTACAGCCTCAACCGCGAATACCAATGGTATCGCGAGGGAACGGCGTGGAAATACGAGCCGGTCTATACCGCCGAGCAGATTTCCAACGGCAGCGTCGATGCGACGCTGGAGGGCGGCAAGATCTCCGTGCCGGTAACATGGGGCCGTTATCGCCTCGAAGTGGAAAGCCCGGATGCCGACGGCCCGACCTCGAGCGTCGAATTCGACGCCGGCTGGTTCGTCGCCTCGACCTCGACCGAAACGCCGGACGGGCTGGAAATCGCCCTCGACAAGGACAGCTACAAGATCGGCGAGACGGCCAAGCTGAAAGTCACCTCGCGCTACGGCGGCGAGTTGATGGTGACATCAGGAACCGAAAAGCTCGTCGCCGTGCAGAATGCGACGATCGGCGAGAGCGGCGGCGAGGTCGACATCCCCGTCACATCAGACTGGGGCGCCGGCGCCTATGTGACCGCGACCCTCTTCCGTCCCGGCGACGCCCAGGACAGCCACATGCCGATGCGCTCGATCGGCATCCAATGGCTGAAGGTCGATCCCGCACAGCGCGCTCTGCAGGTCAAACTCGACACACCGGAAAAGATGCTGCCGCGCGGACCGTTGAACATCGGCCTGCAGGTGGCTGGTGCGAGCGCCAATGAGGATGCCTATGTCACGGTTGCCGCCGTCGATGTCGGCATTCTCAACCTGACGCGCTACGAACCGCCAAATCCGGAGGACTGGTATTTCGGCCAGCGCCAGCTCGGCCTTGAGATCCGCGACCTCTATGGCCGGCTGATCGACGGTTCGCTGGGTGCCACCGGCAAGCTCAGGACCGGCGGCGACGGCGGCGCCATTGCGTTGCAGGCAAGCCCGCCGACGCAGAAGCTCGTTGCCTTCTTCTCCGGCCCGGTGAAGCTCGACGCCGAAGGCAAGGCCAACGTCTCCTTCGATATCCCCCAATTCAACGGTACGGCGCGCGTCATGGCTGTGGCATGGTCGAAGACCGGTGTCGGCCACGGCGTCAAGGATGTCATCATCCGTGATCCCGTCGTCGTCACCGCGAGCCTGCCGAAATTCCTGGCCCCCGGCGACAAGGCCGATCTGCGCCTCGACATTGCCAATACCGATGCGCCGGCCGGCGACTTCAAACTGCAGCTGACCGGCGATGAGGCGGTCGGCATCGAGCAGACCTCCGCCGCGCAGACGATCCGCCTCGAGGCCGGCGCAAAGACGGAGCTGACGCTTTCGCTGATCGGCAAGCAGCCGGGCGCCGGCAGCGTCTCGATCAACCTCTCCGACGCCTCCGGCCTGTCGCTCGACCAGACCGTCAACGTGCCGGTACGCCCGGCATCCCTGCCGATCACCCAGCGCAGGGTGCTGGCGCTGAAGCCGGGGGCCAAGCTCACCGTCGACAAGAACCTCCTGGCCGACAGCGTGCTGCCCGGCGCGGCAATCAGCGTCAACGTCACCCGTTCGGCCGCCTTCGACATTCCGGCGCTCTTGATGACGCTCGACCGCTATCCCTTCGGCTGCGCCGAGCAGACCACCAGCCGGGCGCTACCGCTGCTCTACTTCGCCGAAGTGGCCAAGCAGGCCGGCATCGAAAACGACGACGATGTGCGCAAGCGCGTGCAGGACGCGATCTACCGCGTGCTCTCCTACCAGGCCTCGGCCGGCAGCTTCGGCCTCTGGGGGCCGGATTCGGGCGACGTTTGGCTCGATTCCTACGTCACCGATTTCCTGACGCGAGCCCGCGAAATGAAATATGACGTGCCGGAAAGGGCCTTCGTGCAGGCGCTCGAAAACCTGCAGAATACCCTCTCCTACACCACCGACATCAAGGGCCAGGGCGACCAGATCGCCTATGCCGTCTATGTGCTGGCCCGCAACAAGAAGGCCGCGATCAGCGATCTGCGTTATTACGCCGATACGATGATCAACGACTTCCCGACGCCGCTCGCCAAGGCGCATATCGCCGCCGCATTGGCGCTTTATGGCGACGCCCAGCGTTCGAAGAACATCTTCGTCGACGCACTGCAGATGTCGCAGCAGTCGATGGTGTCGCGCGTGAACCTGTCGCGGACCGATTACGGCACGATCCTGCGCGACGGCGCGGCGATCCTGGCGCTTGCTGCCGAAAGCCGGCCGGTTCCGCCTGTCATCCCGGATCTTGCCAAGGCCGTCGCCAAGGAATGGGGTCGCAGCAAATACAAGAGCACCCAGGAAGAAACCTGGATGCTGCTTGCCGCGCGCGCCATCCAGGGCGGTGATGACGGCCTGAAGATCGACGTCAATGGCGCGGCGCACACCGGCGCCTATATGGCCCGGCTGGCCGGCGAGGCACTCGCCGACCATCCGCTGACCTTGACCAACCAGACGAAAGACGCGGTCTCGGCCATCGTTACGACCGTTGCCGCCCCGACCGTGCCGCTGCCGGCCGGCGGCGATGGCTTCCTCATCGAGCGCAGCTATTACACGCTCGACGGCGAGCAGGCGAATGTCACCGAGGCGAAGCAGAATGAACGCTACGTCGTCGTCATCCATGTGCGCGAGACCAACGACTGGCCGTCGCGCATTGTCATCACCGATCTTCTGCCCGCCGGTTTCGAGATCGACAATCCCAACCTCGTCGACAGCGCCCAGATGACGAATTTCGACTGGATCGGCGAAATCTCCGCTGCCCATACGGAATTCCGCTACGACCGCTTCGTCGCCGCCTTCAACCGTGCGGCCGGCGACAATCGCGAATTCAACGTCGCCTATGTCGTGCGCGCCGTCACCCCCGGCACCTACGACCATCCGGCAGCAAGCGTCGAGGATATGTATCGGCCGGAGTTTTCGGCCCGCACGGCGACCGGCAAGATGGAGGTCGTAGCGGCGCAACAATGAGACGATGGCACAAGTTTGCGATCGGGTCCGCCGCCGGCATTCTTCTTGCCGGCGCGGCCCTCTTCGCGCTCGACGCCGCCGACAAGGCCTTTCCGCCGCCGCTCGACAAGGCGGATATGGTTTCCCCGGAAGTGCTGGATGCCGACGGGCAGCTGCTGCGCGCCTTCGCGACGGCCGAAGGCCGCTGGCGGCTGAAAACGACGGTCGCCGATGTCGATCCGCAATTCCTGCGCATGCTTGTTGCCTACGAGGATCAGCGTTTCTACGATCACGGCGGCGTCGACGTCTGGGCCCTCGGGCGAGCCAGCTTGCAATTCGTCCGCAACGGCCGCATCGTCTCCGGCGCCTCGACGCTATCGATGCAGGTGGCGCGGCTGATCGAGCCGCGCGCGGAACGTTCGTTTGCGGCAAAACTGTTGCAGCTCGCCCGCGCCGTGCAGATCGAACGGCGGCTGTCGAAGGACGAGATCCTCGATCTCTATCTGACGCATGCGCCCTATGGCGGCAATCTGGAGGGCGTGCGCGCCGCAAGCCTCGCCTATTTCGGCAAGGAGCCGCGCCGCCTGACCGTCGCCGAAGCCGCCCTGCTCGTCGCCCTGCCGCAATTGCCGGAACGGCGCCGGCCGGACCGCAATCTCCAGGCGGCGCAAGGGGCGCGCAAACGCGTGCTGGAGCGGGCCGCAGTGGCCGAGGCCGTCGGCGATGGCGAGGCGGAGCGGGCCGAAGCTGTCGCGATCCCCATGCGGCGCATGCAGCTGCCGGCATTGGCCGCCCATGTCGCGGAAGCCGCGCTTCGCAAGAAGCCTGATGTCCTCAAGCATCGGACGACCTTGAAGAAGCAGGTGCAACAAGGGCTGGAAGCGGTCGCCCGGGCGGCGGCCATGAAGCTCGGACCGAAGCTTTCGCTCGCCATGGTGATGGCCGATGCCCAGACCGGCGCGATCGTCGGCGAGGTCGGCTCGGCCGATTATTTCGACGCCAGCCGCTCCGGCTGGATCGATATGACGCGCGTCAACCGCTCGCCCGGTTCGACGCTGAAGCCCTTCATCTACGGGCTCGCCTTCGAACAGGGCCTTGTCTCTCAGGAGACGATCATCGAAGACCGGCCGGCCGATTTCTTCGGCTACCGGCCGCGCAATTTCGACATGAGCTACCAGGGCGACGTCACCGTGCGCGAGGCCTTGCAGCTTTCCTTGAACGTGCCGGCCGTCAAGCTGCTCGACGCCGTCGGCCCGTCACGGCTGATGGTGCGCTTTCGCCGTGCCGAGGTGCGCCCGGTTCTGCCGCCGAACGAGACGCCCGGTCTTGCGATCGGTCTTGGCGGCGTCGGCATCACGCTCAAGGATCTGGTGCAGCTCTATACGGCGCTCGCCGATCGCGGCCAGCCGGCACGGCTCGGCGACGGCATAACCGGCACACCTGATAAGCTCGACGGCGAACCGCTGCTGGAGCCGGTCGCGGTCTGGAACGTCGCCGATATCCTCTCCGGCGTCATTCCCCCCGCCGGCGCGCCGCAGCGCGGCATCGCCTACAAGACCGGCACCAGCTACGGTTACCGCGACGCCTGGTCGGTCGGCTATGACGGGCGCTATGTGCTCGGCGTCTGGGTCGGCCGGCCCGACAACAGCGCCGTGCCGGGTCTGACCGGCTATGGCACCGCAGCACCCATCCTGTTCGAAGCTTTTGCCAAATCAGGTATCGCGACGACACCCTTGCCGCGGCCCCCCGCCGGGGCCATCCGCATCGCCCAATCGGAGCTTCCGATCAGCCAGCGGCGTTTTGCGCTGAATGCCAGCGGCCTGCTCGTCGCCTCCGGGCGCGAACCCGCGCCGCAGATCGTCTATCCGCCCGAAGGCGCCCATATCGATCTCGGCGCAAAAGGCGGTGATCTATCGCCGTTGATGCTGAAGCTGCAGGGCGGCCGCGCGCCCTTCCGCTGGCTTGCAAACGGCAAGCCGCTGCCTGACCTATCGCGTCGGCGCACCCAACAATGGCAGCCCGATGGCGGCGGCTATTCGAAGCTGACCGTCATCGATTCAGCCGGACGAGCCGCAAGTGTGGGCGTTTTCATCGACTGAAGGAACCAAAGCCCGGAGGCAACCGTTGGAAGAAATCTCCCTCCAACGTCAGACGGGCTCATGACACTTCCGACAGCGACCTACCGGATACAGTTCCGCAACGGCATGACCTTCGATCGCGCCTGCGCTCTTATTCCCTATCTCAAGACGCTCGGTATCAGCCACCTTTACGCCTCACCCATCTTCACCGCCGTCAGCGGTTCGACCCATGGTTATGACGTCACCGACGCCAACGACATCGACCCCGCGCTCGGCGGCCGGGCAGGCTTTGACCGGCTGACGGAACGCCTGGCCGCGGCGGGCATGGGCCTCATCCTCGACATCGTCCCGAACCATATGGCCGCCTCGCCGGAAAACGGCTGGTGGCGCGACGTCCTGACGTTCGGGCGGCAAAGCGCTTATGCCGGCCACTTCGATATCGATTGGAGCGAGCCGCTGACCCTGCCGCAGCTCGGCCAGAATTTCGAAGAGGCGCTGGCTGCAGGCGAATTGCGTCTCGTGCTCGACGAGGCGCACGGCAACTTTGGCTTGGCTTACTTCCAGACCCTATTGCCGCTGAACCCCAGCAGCTACGGTGCGCTCGCCAACCGCCTCGACGATCCAGTCGCCATGCGAATGGCGGAGGCGGCCGTCACATCGGGGGCGGATTTTGCTCGCGCGCTGCGCGATATCCTCTTCGAAGGCGGCGATCGGTCGATCCTCCGGCAAAAACTCGAGGACGTTTCGTCCGATCATGACTTTCTCAGAAGCCTGCATGAGGAACAGCATTGGCGCCTCACGCATTGGAAGGAGGCGGCGCGGCATCTGAGCTATCGCCGTTTTTTCGAAGTGACCGGACTGGTCGGCACCCGCGTCGAAGATCCCCCGGTGTTCGACGACCTGCATCGGCTGGTGCTCGAGCTGGTGCGCCAGGGCAAGGTGCAGGGGCTGCGCATCGATCATGTCGACGGGCTCGCCGAACCCAAGGCCTATCTCGACAGGCTTCGGGGAGCGGTCGGAGCCGATATCTATATCGTGGTGGAAAAGATCCTCGGAGCAAGCGAGGTGTTGCCGGAGAGCTGGCCGGTCGCGGGCACCACAGGATATGAATTCATCGCCGCGCTGAGCGAACTCTTCATCGACGCCGGCGGACTGCGCATATTGGATGATGCCTATCGCCGCCTCGCCGGCGAGACGGCTGATCCCGAAGAGGGTCGGCGGCTTGCCAGGCGACAGATGGTGGAGCGCAATTTCGCCGGGGAGACCGGCACCCTGACAACGATCGCCGCGGACATCTTTCCCGAACTCGACAGAGCAGAGATCGCCACCGCTATCAACGCGCTGCTCATCGCCTTTCCCGTCTACCGCACCTATGGCGACGGCGGTCCGCTATCCTGGCAGGATTCGGCTGTCCTAGCCGCGACCGCATCGCACGTCATGGCAGAGCTCGACGACCGGCGCGCGCTTGATCATGTGCTGAAGCTTCTCGAAGGCAGGATCGACGGTGATGCGGCTCATGAATTCCGGATCCGCTTCCAGCAATTGAGCGGGCCGGTCATGGCGAAGGCGACCGAGGATACGCTGTTCTACCGCTATAACCGGCTGCTTGCCGCAAACGAAGTCGGCAGCGAACCGGGCAAGCCGCCCGAGGGCCTGGACGGCTTCCACCGCCGCATGGCCGAACGGGCGCGGCTGCAGCCGCATGGGCTTTCGGCAACGGCGACCCACGACACCAAGCGCGGCGAGGATACACGCGCAAGGCTCTATGCCTTGAGCGAGGGCTCGGATGTTTTTGCCCAGGCGGTGGCGCGTTGGCGTGAGATGAACCGGGCGTGGCTGAAGGATCTGCCGGATGGTGCGGCACCGGAGCCGAATACCGAATGGATGCTCTATCAGGCGCTTGCCGGCGTCTGGCCGGAGGATTTCGACAGAGGGCAGATGGAAGAGCTGCGCGCCCGCTTTACCGACTACGCGGTCAAGGCGGTGCGCGAGGCGAAATTGCGCACCGCCTGGACGGAACAGGATGACGCTTATGAGGAGGCCGTCACGAGTTATGCCGCGGCGCTGGTGTCGCCCGATAATGACGCCTTTCTCGAAGATTTCGAAGGAGTACTGCAGCCCTTCATTGCGGCCGGCTACGTCAACAGCCTGTCGCAGACACTGCTCAAGCTGACGGCGCCGGGCATTCCCGACATTTACCAGGGCGCGGAAGGTTTCGATTTCAGTCTCGTCGATCCCGACAATCGCCGACCGGTCGACCACGAACAGCTGGCTGCCTGGCTTGCTGAAGCCGGACCGATCGCCAAGCTACAGGCGGCGGCGTTGAAGCAGCGCATCGTCAGCATTGGCCTGCAGCTGCGCCGGCGGCACCCGGCTCTGTTTTCGAAAGGCGATTATCTGCCGTTGAAGGCGACGGGCAGCCGCCGCGACCATCTGCTCGCCTTTGCCCGGGTGCATAAAGGCGATTTCGCAATCGTCGCCGTGCCCCGAATGATGTTCGGCTGGCTCGATCCCCGCGTGCTTTTTGCCGGTCCGGAGTTCTGGGAGGACACGGCGATCGCGGTGCCCTCCCCTCTTCACGGGTTGAAGGCGGATCTGCTGACCGGAAAACCCATCGAGCCCGGCGGCAGCATCTCGGTTGCCGCCTTGCTCGGAAGCCAGCCCCTCGGGCTGATCAGCCCGACCTGAGGATGGCGCCAAGCCACCCGGGTCCGTCACATAAAATGGGCAAAGATATACGCTAAGGATGGCGGGTGTCTAAAAACACCTGTTTGACATTGGAGCAGGAATAGCCGCTTGCCACCTTCGACGCGTCCGATCCTCCGTCGGAATCTGCCGCAGGTTCGACGGCAAGGTTGCCGCGTCCGGACAGAATCCGCTAACGGTGTGGGTGTGTGAAAAAGGAGACGTTCGGACTGGCGTAAGAATCAAACATGCGGAAATCGGCGCAACGAGTTTTTGCAAGGATTATCATTGAACAACGAGTTGGACGTTGGGGAAGCAAGCATGACTGAAGCCCGAACTAAAATTCTTCGCCTTTTCGAGAAGCACCGCGCGACGCCGGGCGCACCCTACGACGAAGACCACTTTCTCGACTTCTTGTTGGCCGATCCCAAAAGGAAGGGTGCGCTCTACGACAGCTTTCGAGGGCTTCGTAGGTTCCGCGCTTTTCTGGATGACGTCCAGTACGAGTTGGAGGTGTGCTTTTCGATCAAGGATCGGGAAGCCAATTATCCGCTCAACAAGTTTATAGCCCGGGCGATGGAGCTTCAGCAATCTCGGCGCGGGTCGCTGCGGTCCCTGCAACGTCAAATTAACGCCGGACCAGGATGGGGAGTGCTGATCGTCGCAGATGTCTTGCTACTGACTATCGGCAGCTTCTTAAGCGGCAGTCTGTGGGCGCTTACGACCGTTGTCACCGTTGCAGTGGCTGTAAACATCAGCTTTGCGCTATTCGCTTGGAAGGCCAGGTCTTATCTCCTCAAGCTTCGGGCACGCATTAAAGGTAACTGAAGTCTCGAAAGCACGAATGTCCGCCACGGCTTTCCGGACATTGGTCGCGCTGCAGTTCGTCGGAAAGCTGCCTGTCGGCAAAACATCTTGTTTGACAGGGGCCTGCGCTCTCGGATCGCGCCTCCGCGACGGCCGGAGGGCTGCGGCCGTTGCGCCAAAAGATCGGAATTTCCGATGTCCAAAGCGCTTAGCGTATATCTGTGCCATTTTATGTGAAGCCCCCCACCCGCTCCGGAAGCGAGCGGCGGCCGTCGAAAAATCAATCTCGCCGAAATTAGCACTTGACCTTCCAGTTGCTGGAAGGTCGATAAGTCTCTCCAACTGCCCTTGGGGCATAGGAGATAAGCATGAACAAAAAACACGACCACCATCACGGTCACACCCATGGCAATGATCATAGCCATTGCAGCCATGCTCGGGAGAAAGCCGCCGACACGGTCATTCGTGATCCCGTCTGCGGCATGACCGTCGATCCGGAGGCCGGCAAGCCCTCGCTTACGCATGCTGGCCGCATCCACCATTTCTGCTCCGAGAGCTGCCGGACGAAATTCGCGGCGACGCCGCAGGATTACCTGACAGCGAAGGACCCTGTCTGCGGCATGGCCGTCGATCGTTCGACGGCAAAACATTTTCTGAAGGTCGACGGCGAAAAATTCTACTTCTGCTCGGCCGGCTGCAAGACCAAGTTCGAAGCCGACCCCACGGCCTATCGCGACGGCAACCGCCCGGCCGCAAAGCCGGCGCCGAAGGGCACGCTCTATACTTGCCCGATGCATCCTGAGGTCGTCAGCGACCGTCCCGGCGACTGCCCGAAATGCGGCATGGCGCTGGAACCGGCGGGTATTCCTCCTGATGACGAAGGCCCGAACCCGGAACTTGTGGATTTCACCAGACGGCTCTGGGTCAGCGCCATCCTTGCCCTGCCGCTGCTGGCGCTCGGCATGGGGCCGATGCTCGGCCTGCCGCTCCGCGAAGCGATCGGCGAACCGCAGGCGACCTACATCGAGCTATTGCTGGCAACGCCGGTGGTGCTGTGGGCGGCCCTGCCCTTCTTCCGCCGCGCCTGGGCGTCCCTCGTCAACCGCAGCCCGAACATGTGGACGCTGATCGGTCTCGGCGTCGGCACCGCCTATCTCTACAGCCTCGTCGCCACGCTTGCGCCCGGGATCTTCCCGATGAGCTTTCGCGGCCACGGCGCCGCCGTGCCGGTCTATTTCGAGGCGGCCGCCGTCATCGTCGCGCTCGTCTTCGTCGGCCAGGTGCTGGAATTGAAGGCGCGCGAACGCACCGGCTCGGCGATCCGCGCCCTGCTTGATCTCGCGCCGAAGACGGCGCGCCGCATCAATGCCGACGGCAGCGAAAGCGACGTGCCGGTGGACGACATCCAGGCCGGCGACCGGCTGCGCGTGCGTCCCGGCGAACGCATTCCGGTGGACGGGTCCGTCCTTGAGGGCCAGTCGACCGTCGATGAATCGATGATTACAGGCGAGCCCTTGCCGGTCGAGAAGACGACGGGCGACGGGTTGACCGGCGGTACGATCAACAAGAACGGCTCCCTCGTCATGTCGGCCGAGAAAGTCGGCGCAGACACAGTGCTGTCGCGCATCATCGACATGGTCGCCGCGGCGCAACGCTCGCGGGCGCCAATCCAAGGCGCAGTCGACCGGGTGTCGGCCGTCTTCGTGCCGGCCGTCGTCGTCGCGGCCATCCTTGCCTTCATCGTCTGGGCCGCGATCGGGCCGGAACCGAGCCTGGCCAATGCGCTGCTGGCCGCCGTCGCCGTTCTGATCATCGCCTGCCCCTGCGCGCTCGGTCTTGCGACGCCGATGTCGATCATGATCGCGACCGGGCGCGGCGCTCAGGAAGGCGTGCTGATCAAGGATGCCGAAGCGCTGGAACGCTTTTCCAAGGTCGACACGCTGATCGTCGACAAAACAGGCACGCTGACCGAAGGCAAGCCTGTTCTCACCGACATCGTCGCCTTCGGCGGCATCGAAGAAAACCGGCTGCTGTCGCTGGCGGCAAGCCTGGAGCGCGGCTCCGAACATCCGCTGGCCGAAGCGATCGTTTCCGGCGCCGAAGAGCGCGGTGCCACCTTCGTCGAGGTCACCGGCTTCGAGGCTAAGACCGGCAAGGGTGTCAAGGGCCTTGCCGCCACCACGAGCGTGGCGCTCGGCAATGCCGCAATGCTCGCCGATCTCGGCGTCGATCCGTCGGCGTTGTCGGAGAAGACAGAAGCGCTGCGCGGCGATGGCAAGACGGTGATGTTCGTCACGGTCGACGGCAAGCTTGCCGGCCTCGTTGCCGTCGCCGACCGGATCAAGCCGACGACATCAGCCGCCATCAAGGCGCTGCACGAAAGCGGGCTGAAGATCATCATGGCGACCGGCGACAACGAGCGCACGGCGAGGGCGGTGGCGAAGAGCCTCGGTATCGACGAGGTCCGCGCCGACGTGTTGCCGGAAGGCAAGAAGGCGCTGATCGAGGAACTGCGCGCGAAGGGCGCCGTCATCGCCATGGCCGGCGACGGTGTCAACGATGCGCCGGCACTTGCTACTGCCGATGTCGGCATCGCCATGGGCACCGGCGCCGATGTGGCGATGGAAAGTGCCGGCATTACATTGGTCAAGGGCGACCTCAACGGCATCGTCAGGGCGCGGCGGCTGGCGGCGGCGACGATGCGCAATATCCGCCAGAATCTCGGTTTCGCCTTCGGCTATAATGCCCTCGGCGTCCCGGTCGCCGCCGGTGTGCTCTATCCGGTCTTCGGCCTGCTGCTGTCGCCGATGATCGCAGCGGCGGCAATGAGCCTGTCGTCGGTGTCGGTGATCGCCAATGCGCTGAGGCTGCGCTTTGCAAAATTATAGGAGATGACGATGAATATCGGCGAGGCATCTGAGCGGTCCGGCCTGCCTTCGAAGACGATCCGCTATTACGAGGATATCGGCCTGATCCGTCCCGAAAGGGGCGGAAACGGCTATCGCGACTACGCTGCGAGCGATGTTCACAAACTGCGTTTCCTGCAGCGCTCGCGCGGTCTCGGCTTTTCGGTCGACGAATGCCGGCAATTGCTGGCGCTCTATGAGGACAAAGGTCGGGCGAGCGCCGACGTCAAGGATATCGCCGAGAGCAAACTCGGGGAGATCGACCGCAAGATCCGTGAGCTGACGGAACTTCGCCGCACGCTGGAGCACCTCGTGCATGCCTGCCACGGCAATGACCGGCCGGACTGTCCGATTCTCGAAGAGCTTTCAGATGGCCGCTGAGCATTTCAGGAAGGTCGAGATGTGTCCTGGATGAGCGCGTGAGAGAACGGCGCCGGCTCTGCAGCATCATCCTCGTCGCCGTCATCGAGTACGCCGTCGTCGAGCCGGTGCTTGATCGCCAGCGCGTAGATCACGTCGAGAATATTGCGGTCCTTGAGATGCGGATCGGTCAGGGCGAGAAGCGAGGCCCGGACGATCTTCTTGCTGGTGGCCTTCGGACAACGCATCTTGACGAAATCATAGAGCGCCTCACCCGTCAGCCCTTCCATGGCGCCGTCCACGAGAGCTTCGTAGACCCGCTTCTTTTCCTTCATTTTGTATCTTCCCCTCCAATCAGCGGCGTGAATAATCTGTCATGTAATTGTCATAAACAATCGCCGATTTGAGGCGTTGATCGTATCCTGCCCGAATCTTCGGCGGCGATGTCCCGTCCGGCTGATTTTTTTGCCCTGCCGGGGAATAAAATCCGGCGGGCTTGCGTATACTCAATCATGGAACGCGAAGACCGTCCTTTTGACGTCATCGGACAGCTCGCAGCGCTAAGGCGTTACGCGCGCGCGCTGGTGCGCAATTCGGACGAGGCAGAAGACCTGGTGCATGATGCGCTGGTGCGCGCCTTCGAGAAGCGAAAAAGCTTCCGCAGCGGCGGCAACCTGCGTACCTGGCTGCTTTCGATTCTGCACAATGCCCATATCGATCGACTTCGCCAGAACCGGTCGCTGACGCGCCGCCACGATGAAGCGGCTGTCGAAGCCGAGCAGTCCCTGCCCGCCGGTCAGGAGCATGCCGTGCGTCTGCAGCAGGTGCGAGACGCCTTCTTCGATCTGCCGGAGGAACAGCGCGAGGCGCTGCATCTCGTGGCAATCGAAGATCTTTCCTATCAGGAAGCCGCCAATGCGCTCGGCATCCCGATCGGCACGTTGATGTCGCGCATCTCCCGCGCCCGCACACAGCTGCGCGAATTCGAGGAGAAGACGCCGCGCGTTTCGCAACTGAGATTAATCGGAGGGAACGGCCATGAAAGCAGTTGATCCGATCGTCGATGCCGATCTCGACGCCTATGTGGACGGCGAGCTCGATGTCGCCCGCCGCATCCAGGTGGAGTCCTATCTTTCTGAGAATCCGGCGATTGCCGCCAAGGTGATGGCCGATCTCAGCATGAAGGGTGAACTGCGCCTGTCGCTTGCCGGCGAAAGAGCCTTCGGCCGTCCCGAGACCCGCGATGCCGCCCGCCGGCTGGAACGCGGCCTTTCGTACGGCCGCATTTTCCATTCGATGCAGCGCATCGCCGCCGTCGGTATTCTGGTGACCGCCGGCTGGGTGGCGCACAATTCCTTCGGTGCATTCTCGGCGACCGAGGTGGCGGCCTCCGTTCCAGCGCCCGCCTATGTCGAGGATGCCGTCCGCGCCTATCAGACCGCGGTCCTGCGCGAAACCATGCCTTCGCAGCCACCGACCACTTACAGCGCCGACGAAATCCGCGCGGCCACCGCAATCGTGATGCCCGAACTGCCTACGGATTGGAAGATCGCCGACGTGCAGATCTTCCCGTCCGAATTCGGCCCGAGCGTCGAGATGGCGATCGAGCAGTCGGATGGAAAGCGGCTGTCGCTTTTCGCCGTCCGTCCGGGCGCTTTCGAGGTCAAGCCGGTCAGCCATCTCACGCTTGACAAAGCAGAAGCCGCCTATTGGCAGATCGGCGAAGTCGCGTATGCGCTTATCGCCGATGATAGCGGTCTCAATCTCGATCAGGCGGCCGAACGGCTCGCCCGCTCGCTCTATTAATTCTAACCGAGGAGATCAGCATGAACCCGATCAATCCCCGCTATGGCGCCGTTGCCGGCTCCCAGGCTATCTTCGACGAGGGTCTGCGCCAGCACATGCTGCGCGTCTACAATTACATGGCTCTCGGCCTCGTCATCACCGGCCTCGTCGCCTTCGTCGTCGGTTCGACGCCGGCGCTTTACGTGCCGATCTTCGGCTCGCCGCTGAAGTGGGTGGTGATGCTGGCGCCGCTCGCCTTCGTCTTCTTCTTCTCGTTCCGCATCCAGACGATGTCGGCGAGCACCGCGCAGATCACCTTCTGGGCCTTCTGCGCCGTGATGGGCCTGTCGCTCGCCTCCGTCTTCCTGGTGTTCACCGGGATGAGCATCGCGCGCACGTTCTTCATCACCGCCACGATGTTCGGCGCCACCAGCCTATACGGCTATGTGACCAAGCGCGACCTGTCGCGCATGGGCTCGTTCCTAATGATGGGCCTCTTCGGCGTCATCATCGCCAGCATCGTCAACATCTTCCTGGGTTCGAGCGCGCTGCAGTTCGCCATCTCGGTGATCGGCATCGTCGTCTTCGTCGGCCTCACCGCCTACGACACGCAGAACATCAAGGAACAGTATTCGGAAAATTATGATCAGGAATCGAACCAGAAGCTCGCCGTCTTCGGTGCGCTCTCACTCTACCTGAACTTCGTCAACATCTTCACGCTTCTGCTCAACTTCACGGGCGAGCGGGAATAGGACCGCGCTTCCGGGGGCAATGGAAGCGCAAGAGCGCCCGGTCTGCAGTCTGTGACAGGATGGCAGATCGGGTGCTCATCTCAAAACGAAGCGGCCGGGTTCACGCCCGGCCGTTTTCTTTTCAAATAATACCCCAGGCACGATAGCGGCCGCGGCCGGTGATTTCGCGAATGCCGATTTCATTGACGAGGTTCAGCGCGCCGCGCGGCGTAATCCTGAGATGGCGGGCGATCATCGCCGCCGAGACCATCGGCCGCGACAGGATGAAATCGGCAAGGTCCGGCAGGCTGCTGTTCGAACGGCGGCCGCGATAGCGCAACTCCATCTGCGTGCGTGCCAGCGACAACCGGTCGATTTCCTTGAGACCGGCCGCGGCACCCAGATGCATCGCCTCCAGAAAGGCTTGCAGCCGGGTGGCCCGGTCACGTGCCCGACGCCGCTCGTGACGCACCAGTTTCAGCCCGCCGTAAAAGGAAAAGAGATGCGAGGCGACCTTGCCGCGGGCGCGTAGATAACTTGCGACCAGAAGACCACCGAGCCAATGCTGACGCCGTAGCGGCTCGATCCTGTCCCAGGCCTCGAACAGAATGACGGCGCCGAGAACCGGCGGCAGGCTGTCGGCCAATGGCAAGACGTTTCGCCACTCCGCAAGCCGCTGTTCCTCGTCCCATTCCTCGTCGCCGAGCAGGCCGAGCGGGTCGTCGTTGCGCTTGGCTGAGGACATTGCGGCCACCGCCTCGCTGGCCGGCGCCTTGCCCGTATGGATATCGATGAGCTTCTGCGAGCGGGCAAGCAGCGCATCGATCTCCGCCATCTCGGCGGCGAGCGGCCCGTCTTCATCCTCGCCCTCTTCCTCGGTGTCGACCTCGATCGCCGGGCTTTTGCTTTCCAGCGCGGCCCCCTCCCCTTCCCCCATGGCTGCCGTCAGCGTTGCAAGGCCCGACGCTCCGATCGCCCAGGAAGGTTCCCCGGTCCAGATGCGCCGACGCGTCCGCAGCACCGAATGGGCGATCGTCAGTTCGTGGCTCGGCGCGCGGCTATCCATATGCGCGTCGTGCAAAACGAGATCCTCGACATGCACGAGTTCGCCGGCGACCCAGAGCGCACCGGCGGCATCGAAGAAATGACTGCGTTCGGCAAATCCCTCGCCGACCGGCGAGCGCAACACCCGCTCGTCCAGCCGTGCCAATCCGTCCTCTGCGGCGGCAAGGGGTGGAAGCAGGTTTTGCAGCATCGCACCGTCTATATCGTAGCGCATTGTTAAGCTTTACGGTTTTTCACAAATGGAAGCAAAAGACATGTTTTCTTCCGTCACTATGACATGGTTAACGGTGTATTTCAATAAAAGTGGTGGGGGAAGAAAGCGGTTAGGGGTTTCATCGACAGGCCGCATTTCCTTCTAACCCTCGCAGCTGGCGCGAGGCTTTTTGGCCACCCGCTCACCCGGTTCTCCTCGCCAGCGGACCATTTGCCCGCATCAACGCCATCAGCATCGGCCCGAGCGAGAATTCGCCGCGTTCCGCCCGTCGGGTCAGGTCGCGCAGATAGCCGCCGGCCGAGTTGATATGGCCGCCTCGTTCCAGAATGCAGGCGATCACCGTGGCGGCGTTTTCCGGCCCCATGATATCGCAGGCCAGTTGATAGGCGCTCGGGCTGACGCCCAGCGTCGAGCGGACGATGACGGCCGCGGCCATCAGATCCCGCCAGCTACCGATCCCGCCGCCCGGCCCATAAGCGGCGATCTCGGGGCAGGCCTGCAACACCATGGCAAGCGGGAAGGATTTTGGCGGCTCCCGCCACGCCCGCGGTTCTTCCTCCGGCTTTGCGCCCTGCTTCGTTTCGAAGCTTGGTTCAAGTTCAGATATTAGGTGTGGGTTTGAATTATGTATGTGCCGACCGTTTTGGCTGTCATTGGCGTCTGTTTTTTCTGTTTTCGTTTTCGATTCCAGCGTCTTGATGATCATTTCGCGGAACGCTTCGAGATCCGCCAGCAGGCTTCTCATCTCCGCAGCCGACGGACGGCGCGGCAGGCTGGCCGACAGCAGATTGAAATGCTTCTGCATCTCGATCCATTCGCCCGCAATTTCCTCTTCCAGCGCGATCTCGATCAGCTTGGCGATGTCACGCCGGCAGAGCGTCAGGCGCTCCCTCAGGCGCTTCCATTCGAGCCTATCGGCCATCACCTGAGCCGCCTGCGCTTCGATCTCGCCGGCGCGGGCAAGAAGCGGCGCCAGGCTGAAGCCGAAGGCCTCGCCAAGCCCGCCCTCACCGTTGCGGCGGGCAAACCGTTTGCCGTTCGGGCTATCGCGCCGGATGATCAGGCCGGCTTCCACCAGCATCGCCAGATTCCGCCGCAGCGTCGTGCCGGCCATGCCATGCGTGCGCAACGAGAGCTGCTCATTCGAAGGAAAAACCACGAAGCCGTTGGCCTCGGCAATCTCGTTCTTCGGATAGAAGGTCAACAACGCGTTGAGAACGGCAAGCGCACGATCGGATACGCCGATCATGTCCTTTGCCTCGCAGAGCGAGCGAAAGATCTTCCACTTGTCAACCGATGCGTCCGGATCGACCTTGCTGGCGCTTTCCTGGCTTGCCAGCATGCCAAGCGTCATCGATCGCCGCCCAAAGGGCGTCGATACATATTGAGGCTCCATGTCCCTCACCTTTTTTTCGAGGCAAAAGAAATCTTACCACCCAAAAGGATGCCGAAGATGCTTGACAGTGATTCGAGGAAGTGCGATTCTCAGATTGTCCAGATATGAGAAAGGCTTCCGCGACGGCAACGTTCGGAGGCTTTTTTCTTTTGCGGCCTACTCTCCTGCTTGCAACTTGCCTTCCCGATAGGCTTCGTAAAGCTCATCGAGACGGCGTGAAATATAAGCGCCGAAATCCGGCGCATCGCCTGTTTTCAACGCGATCGTGAAAGAATTGCCGGCGCTTCTGATTCGGCCGGCAATCTTGCCGCCGCTCTTCGGCTTCCAGTCATATTCCGTGGGCTCCGGCTTCGCCTCTTTCCGGGCGAGCTCGGCAACCAAAAGCTCGAAACGGCGGTCGCTCTCTTCCGCCATGAACTGTTCCGAGGCGATAAGCTTCGCAAGCCGCGCCGCCGTCATCCCGTTCCAGTCCTGGGCCAGCGCCATCCATTTACGCCGCCCAATGCCGGGGGCAGCTCCCACGGAGCGGACGATCTCGGCCGGGATGGCTTTTGCGACCGACAACAGCTTCGACAACTCCGTCTTGTCGGTCGACAGCGCCTTCATGATGACAGGACGCTCAAACCCCTTGAGCTCGAGATTGAAGGCGAAGACGGCGCGTTCGATATAGGAAAGGTTCCGGCGCGCCGAGTTCTCGATACCCTGCGCGATGACGACATCGGTATCGTCGAGTTGGCGGACGATCGCCTGCACTTTGCGCCCAAGCAGCCTGACGGCCTGCAGGCGGCGATGGCCATAAGCGATCTGGTAACGGGCCTCGTTGTCGGGATGGCGACGAACGAGAACCGGCACTTCCTGGCCGTTCTCGGCAATCGACTGCACCAGCTCGTCTTCCATATCGAGCGGCTGGTCGGCAAGCCGGTCACGGACGAAGGAGGAATCGATCAGATCGGGATCGAGTTCGACGATGCGTTCGCCGGAGAGCAAAGCCTCCTGCATCGCCCTGCTCTCTTCCTCCATGCGGCCGAGGGTCAGCGCCATGGTCCGAACCGGCCCGGCCGATCCACGCGAAGACGTCTCTTCGTAGTTGGCCGCGGCCAACTCCTGCGCCGTATCGTCGAAAAGACCTTTGAGGCGATCGCGTCTGCTCATGTGCGGCCCCAGGCTTTGTGGATACCAGCGAGAACCTCACCGTTGGCGGCATTGACCGATTCCAACGCCCGATCGTAAGTCGAGCGGCGCACCTGCCCCTTCTCGATTTCGAAGAGCGTCTGCTTGGTCAGGCCGGCATCGGCAATCGCCGTCGACTTGAGAATGGTTGCCGTCAACACGTCATCGCCGAACAGGCTGCGCAACAGCGCAACGATCTGCGACTGCGGTGCATCGAAAGGTTCGTGGCGGGTGACGACATATTTGATGAAGTCGTGCTGCAGGTCGCCGCCGGCCTTGCGAACGACGGAGAGCAGATCCGAGGTCATCAGCAGGAACTGCGACATGGACGCGACGTCGACCATCTGCGGATGGATGGTGATGAGCAGCGATGTGGCGGCGCAGACGGCTCCGAGGGTGAGATAGCCGAGCTGCGGCGGGCAATCGATCACCACCACGTCGTAATCCGCCTCGACCTCGGCAATTGCCACGCCGACCCGGCGGAAGAACAGCTCGGCCGGCTTTTGGCGATCGTTGAGCGCCCGCGGCGTCTCATGCTCGAACTCCATCAGCTCGAGATTGCCCGGCACCAGATCGAGCCCGTCGAAATAGGTCTTGCGGACGATATCCTTCAGCGGCTTGCGGGCTGCATCGTAGCGAATTGCGCCATAGAGCGTATCGCCGTCGGAGAGATCGAATTCGGGCTGCACGCCGAGCATGGAGGAGAGCGAGGCCTGCGGATCGAGATCGATGGCGAGCACCCGGTAACCGGCCAGCGCCAGATACTGCGCCAGATAGAGGGTCGTCGTCGTCTTGGCCGAACCGCCCTTGAAATTGGTGACGGCGACCGTCTGCAGCTTCTCGCCGGGACACCGCCAGGGAAGATAGCCGAGCGCATCCTTCGGCTTCAGCTTCGCCATATAATGGCGCAATTCATTGATCTGGCCGAGCGTATAGGAGCGCCTGCCATTCGGGGAAAGTTCCGGTTGCGGCCCCTTGCCATCCAGCGAGAGCTGGCGAAGATAGCCGTCGGAAACGCCGATCATCTGAGCGGCCTCGCCGGAGGAGAATGTACGCAGCGTCTTCTGCGAAAGCGGCGGAAACAGCTTGTCACGCAGCAGCTTCAACTGCCGCGAAAGCTGGTTCGCATGCCGCTCGATCCGCACATCTGTCGTCGATACGCTAATGTTGTCCAA
>NZ_CP104154.1:0-649078 GCF_025200795.1 Rhizobium sophoriradicis | reverse complement strand
GATTGTTTTCCCACGTAACTGCGCAATTTTGAACGAAAGCGCTTCAGTTGCGCAGTTACTATATGCCGCGATTCGTGACCGAATTACAAATGCTTAACCAAACCACGCCTCGACGCACACCAAACGGGTTCCGGAATCTGGCAAATTCGCGGACGGCTCGGCGGGTGATTCGCATCCGCGCGGGGGCTGAAGAGCAAGGCCTATGCCATCGGTTATGCACATGAAATTCATGAAATTTTTGCGAGGCCGCGGGCGGAATGGAAAGGCCCGAGCCGACTATTGCCCGTCATCCTTCAGATAGTTGTTGCCGTTGATCACCAGAAGCCCATCCGAACCCTTGTCCGGCTCGAAAATGCTCAGGCTCTCCGTCTTACCGGTCGCGTCAGTCAGATCGAGGCGATAGCCGGAAAGCCTATAGCGTCCGCTGGAGCCGGGCCGATCGCCTGACGCGGTCACACCCGTCCGCGACTCGCCGATTTCGTTCGTCATTGAGACGCCAGACCAGCGGCTGCGTTCGAAAGTGCCGTTTTTATGCAGCGTCAGCGTATTGCTGGAGGCGACCGATCCCGACGAGGTCGCGGTCATGCCGCTCGAAGCGAAGTTGTAGACCCATTCGCCGTCGAGCGTGGCGCCATCCTCGAATGGCGGCACCGCACGATACTCGTCTTCGTCGATCACCAGGTCGTCGCCTTTTTTCGAAAATGGCTTCGTCTCGATCTCGATCGTGCCGTAGGCAGAGGTGACGCTGCGCGTTTCGATCGATCCGGCGGAGGAGAAGAAGCCACCGCCGGTGAGTTTATAAAGGCCGCAGTCGGAGGGGTTTTCCGTGCAGTGCTTGGTCATGCTGCGGCCGCCCTTCGGCAGTTCCGTGCTGAACAGGCCCTTCGGATCGAACATGGTGATCTCGCTATCGGAATAGAAATCCACGCCGCCGAAGAGATTCGGGCGGACACCGGTATCGAGATGGGTGAAGACGCCATCAAGCCCGCCGTCGTCGCTCGCGGGAGCGAGATCGAAATCCTTGTCCGAAGGGTCAAGCTTCACCGAACGCACGAGAGCCTCGAACTCGGCCTCGGCGCTTTGGCTTCTGTCGCCTTTGAGGTTCAAGAGCACGAGCTGCAGATAGGCCTGCCGCTCGTCATTGGCGATGCCGACGACGATCTGGCTGATGCTGACATTCTTCTGCTGGACGCAGCAGCGTTCCTCCACGCGGATATCGTGGCCGTTTATCGTGACGCCATAATATTTGATCAGGATATCTTCCTTGGCCATGTCGGGCAGCGTTGCGACAAAGGTCTTCATCCCGGCCGGAAGGGAATTGCGCCCTGAAGAAATCAGGCTAGCACACCGGTGCGTGATCCGCCTATTACCTCGCGCTGCAAATTTCAAGCCGGCCGTTAGGCGGCCATCGATTGGAAGAGCCAGTCGGAGAGGGTCTGGCTCGCCGTGCGTGCGCCAGCACCGGGAAGCAGTACATCGCCGGTCAATTCGACGTCGAAATAGGAAACAGCTGGATCGGTCGTCACCGGCCGTTGATCTTCGTTTGCGGCGAGATATATCCGCGCGATTTCGTCGATACCGAACTGTTCCGGGCCGCCGATCTCGACAATGTCCCCGACCGGAGTTCCCGGTGCCAGTTCCATCAGAAACGCGGCGACGTCACCGGCCGCAACCGGCCTCATAGCCGCCGGCGGCAACCGAAGGACGTCGCCATCAGCACCGATATCGATTAATCCACTGATGAATTCGTAGAACTGCGTCGAGCGGAGGATCGTATGGGGTCGGCCGGACGCACGGATGAGATTTTCCTGCACCATTTTCGCGCGGAAATAATCGCTTTCGACGAGGTAAGGCGTGCCGACGACGGAGAGCGCGAGATAATGTCTGACGTTGGCACAGGCCGCAGCGGCGAGCAGGTTCTTCGTCGATGTCCTGAAGAAATCAAACGCCGAACTGTCGCCGAATGATGCGGCATTGGTGACATCGATGACGACTTCGTTTCCCGCCATCGCTGCTTCGAGGCCCCTGCCCGTCACCGTATCGACGCCAAGCGATAAGGATGCGGCGGTGACATCGTGGCCCGCCCGGCGCAACTTCACCGTGAGTTGCGTTCCGACAACGCCGCTTGTTCCCGCCACCATGATCTTCATATCGACACCCTCTCTATCTCTGCCCAATGCCCGCGGTTGGGCGACAATGACCGGAAAGTTAGAGACCTTCCATCGTGCCTGAGGTCCTGCATCCTAGCCCATGGGCATAGGGGAGCCAGCCTCCGGTATAGGGTGCGCCATCGGATAAAGCGGCCCCTGCTTCACTCCGAAATCCGGCTACATCCCCGCGCAATGCATGGGTTTCCATGAGTTGCGGTTGTGGTGCGGCAGGATTACGGTTCGAACATGAGCTCGCCGGCCCCAAAATCAAAAACAACCATCGCAAATGCTGACGACCCCCCGGTTATTTCCGTCCGGCAGGAGCAGCTGATGATGAGCGTCTGGTCGCACCGTCCCAAGCTTTTGCATCTGGGCTTCTTTGTTGCGGCTTATGTGCTTGCCTGCGGCTTTGCTCAATCTCTTGCGATCGTGCCTGGAACCGGCATTTCCATCTGGCCGGCGAGCGGACTTTTCATCGCAACGCTTATTCTCAGCTCCGGATACAGCTGGCCGTGGTGGGTGCTGGGCGGCTGCCTGGCAGAGATGTTCAGCAATGTCCTGTGGTTTCACAGCCCACCAGTCGCCGCCTTCCTGATTTATGTCGGCAACGCCCTGGAGGCGCTGGTGGGCGCCTGGCTCGTGAACCGCGTCCTGACACGGCCGGTGCGGCTGGAAAGCCTGCAGGAAGTGCTTACTTTCGTCGCGCTGGGCGCCGGGGTTGCGCCGATCGTCAGCGCGACCGTGGGAAGTGCTACGCTTGCCTGGTTCAGCATCTTGTCACAATCCTTCGTGACGGCATGGCCTCTGTGGTGGATCGGCGATGCCACCGGCGTCCTCATCGTGGCGCCGCTGGCGCTGGTCGTGCTCCACAACTGGCGGGGCAGACCGCAGCTTTCGACCACACAGTGGATGGAAGCCTGTGTTCTCGGCCTGATATTTCTAGCCATTGCCGCTCTTTCGCTGAGCGGCTACCTGCCTTTCGCCTATATCATCATGCCGCCGCTTCTGTGGGCCGCGGTCCGCTTCGAGTTCAAGGGCGCGGCTGTGTCACTCGTGCTGCTGGCGCTGATAACGGCAATCTTCACGATAACGGGCGCTAGTCAATTCGCCGGCGATCCGGAGGCCCAGAAACACAAGCAGATCATGCTGCAGCTTTTTCTGGCCATCTCGGCGCTTTCGGCGCTCATTGTCGCCGCCATATCCCGCCAGCATCAACTGGCAGTGCTTTCGCTGCGCCAAAGCGTGGAGGCATTGCGCGAACGGGAACGCGAGCTCTCACAACTCGTCGACATGGTCCCGGCCCAGATCAGACGGCTGACACCGACAGGCGAGCCTGTCTTCTTCAACAAGCGCTTGATCGACTTCTTCGGCCTCGACGTCGGCGACATGGATCAGCCGGGCGTGAGCCGTCTGTCGGCCGTCATCCATACACTCGTTCATCCCGATGATGCGCCGAGGCTGCTTCAGACGGTTCACCGCTCTCTCGTCAGCGGCGATCCCTTCTCGATCAAATACCGCATGCGCCGCTTCGACGGAGCCTATCGCTGGGTCGACGGTCGCGCCGAGCCGCTGCGGGACCAGAACGGCACGATCACGCAATGGTACGTCATCTCAGTCGATATCGACGATGAGATGCGCGCGCAGGAAGCGTTGCGCGAGCGCGAGCGCGAGCTCTCGCAACTGGTGGACATGGTTCCGAGCCTGCTCTGGCGGCTTGATCCGGACGGCACACCGACCTTCTTCAACCAGCGCCTGATCGATTTTCTCGGTCTCGATATCATCGATATGGAAACGCCGGGTGTGAGCCGGCTTGCGGCCCTGATCGAGGCCGCCGTCCATCCTGACGATGCCGCCGGCCTTACCGAAGCACTCCACCATTCCCTCGCCACCGGCGAACGCTTCTCCAAGCAATATCGCCTGCGGCGCGCCGATGGCGTCTATCGCTGGGTCAGAGGCAGCGCCGAGCCGCTGAGGGACGAGAACGGGCGGATCATTCAATGGTACGGCCTGACGCATGACATCGACGATCAATTACGCATCGAGGAGGAGCTGCGCGAGAGAGAGCGTTCGCTCTGGCAGATCGTCGAAACCCTGCCGGCAATGATCGATTGCGCGGCTCCCGACGGAGAACCAGTATACCGCAACCCTCAGCTCCGCGACTTCCTCGGCTATAAGCTGGAAGAACTGGACGGCAAGGGAAAGACCCGGTTGGACGGCACGCTCGACGCCGGCGTTCATCCCGACGACGTTGCGAGCGTCAAACTGGACTATGCCCATTCATTGCGCACCGGCGAGCCCTATGCGCGCCGGCATCGTTTGCGGCGGTTCGATGGCGAATATCGCTGGGTCGAGACACGCGCTGCGCCGATGCGCAATGCCGAAGGCGTCATCGTCCAGTGGAATGTCATCTGCCTCGATATCGACGGCGAAGTTCGGGCGGAGGAAGATCTGCGTCAGGCGCGAGAGGGCCTTGCACGGGCGAGTCAGGTGGCGAGCCTTGCCGAGCTTTCGGCCTCGATCGCCCACGAGGTGAACCAGCCGCTCGCCGCCGTCGTCGCAAACTCGCATGCCTGCCAGCGCTGGCTGATGGCGGAGCCGCCGAATATGGAGCGGGCGCAGCGGACGGTCGAGCGCATCATCCGGGACGCCAACTCGGCCGCCGATGTCGTCAGCCGCATCCGCGCCCTGTTCAAACAGTCCGCAGATAGGAAGATCCAGACGACGCTATCCGGCATCATCGAAGAAGCACGCAACCTCATGGCCGACGAGGCGTGGCGTCGCCGCGCCCGCATCGACCTCGCGGTCGATGCCAACCTGCCGTTCATTGCGATCGACCGTATCCAGATCCAGCAGGTTCTCATCAATCTTATCCGCAACGGCATCGAGGCAATGGATGCCGTTGCAGACGACAGGATTGTCGGAATCCGCGCCCACCAGGTCGGCAACCTCCTGCAAACCGAGATCAGCGATCGCGGCCAAGGCATAGAGTTCCCCGAGAGGATTTTCGAGCCCTTCTTCACGACCAAGGAAACCGGGATGGGCATGGGCCTCGCCATCTGCCGGTCGATCGTCGAACTGCACGGCGGAAGATTATGGGCGGAAAAGAACAAACCGCGCGGAGCAACGTTGGTCTTCACATTGCCCATTGAAACGGGGGCGGCGCCATGACGGCCGTCGAGCATATCGTTTTCATCGTCGACGACGATGAACGAATCCGCGAGGCGCTCGGCGAGCTTCTGGCTTCGCATGGCATGCGCGCCGTCGCTTTCGAGTCGGCCTGCGACTATGTGAAGGCTGACAAGCCGGATCTCCCGGCCTGCCTCATCCTCGACATCGAACTGCCCGATATCAATGGCCTCGAGCTGCAGAGACAGATCGCCGACGGCGATCATCCGCCGATCGTCTTCATCACCGGACATGGCGACATCCCCTCCTCCGTGCGTGCGATCAAAAGCGGTGCCGTAGATTTCCTGACCAAACCGTTCAGCGATGCCGATCTCATGACGGCGATCCACGCGGCGATTGACCAGGATCGAAAAAAGAGAGGCGAGCGCGCCGAGCTCGACACGCTGAAACGGCACTATCTCGACCTGACGCCGCGCGAGCGCGAAGTGCTGCCGCTCGTGGTCAGCGGTCTTCTCA
The DNA here is from genome assembly GCF_025200795.1 of Rhizobium sophoriradicis. Taxonomy (NCBI): domain Bacteria; kingdom Pseudomonadati; phylum Pseudomonadota; class Alphaproteobacteria; order Hyphomicrobiales; family Rhizobiaceae; genus Rhizobium; species Rhizobium sophoriradicis. The sequence goes on along the minus strand of NZ_CP104154.1, from coordinate 643,286 downwards.
ACAAGCAGGCGGCAGCCGAACTCGGGATTAGCGAAGTCACGCTGCAGATCCACAGAAGAAATGTGATGCAGAAAATGGCGGCGGCGTCGCTCGCCGATCTCGTGCGGATCGCGGAGAAACTTGAAATACCGATTACCCACTCGCGTCGGGTGGGGGGGAATTGAATATGAACGAGACAAGACATGTCGTCGCCGTTGTCGATGACGATCCAAGACTGCTTGAATCGATGGGCGACCTTCTGGAATCGGCGGGTTATGTGGCCCGAGGTTTCCCGTCGGCGGGCTCGCTGCTCGTCAGCGGGCTGTCGGACCTTGATGTGCTCATCACCGATATCGGAATGCCCGGTATCGACGGCTTCGAACTTCGCGACCTGGTAAGGAAGTCACGTCCGGAGCTGCCGGTGTTCCTGATCACGGGCCGCCACGAGATCGCCGATCAGGGCCGCGCGCAGGGCACCGGCGGGTTTTTCCGCAAGCCCTTCGATGCCCAGGCCCTGCTGACGGCTATCGCCAATGCTTTACAACAATCGAGAGATGGAGGGTAACATGAGGGTTGACCAGCCGTTGCTGCGGAGATCGGCGCCGTTATCATTGCAGTGCAGATATCAAGAGGACCAGCCGCTCGTCATTATCGTCGATGACGACGCATCGGTACGCGAGGCCCTGTCCGAGCTGATCCTGTCGGCGGGCTTTCAGCCGGTCAGTTTTGCCTCGACCCGAGAATTGCTTGACGCCGACATATTGGAAAATCCCGGCTGCCTGATCCTCGATGTGCGCATGCCGGGGGCAAGCGGCCTTCACCTGCAGAGCCATCTAGCCGAGAACGGCATTTCCAAGCCGATCATTTTTCTGACCGGCCACGGCGACATTCCGATGACCGTCCAGGCGATGAAGGCGGGTGCTGTGGATTTTCTCACCAAACCGGTGCGCGATCAAACGCTGCTCGACGCCGTCGCGGCGGCCATTGCGATGGATGCCGAACGACGGGCCGAAGCCGCAATTGCCAAACGCAATGTCAAACGCCTGGAGACGTTGACGCAGCGCGAGCGCGAAGTTCTGCACGAAGTGGCACGCGGACGCCTCAACAAACAGATCGCGTTCGATCTCGGCATTAGCGAGGTGACGGTCAAGCTGCATCGCAGCAATGTCATGCACAAGATGGAGGCCGCCTCAATCGGTGAACTGATCCGGGCCTGGGAAACGCTGCCGGCGCAAATGCGTCAGGCCGGCTCGCGTTAGCTCTTTTGTCTGGCGCCTTCCAATGACGACGAATACCGGCCTTGCACGCGGTCGGCCTGTCCATTTAATGCGCGCCGTATCCGATTCGCGTTGAAAAAGACGGCGCGGCGCCGGCAATGGGTTTCGGCTTTGCACCCTTGCGGTATCTCTAAATTAAAGCTCAGGGATATGACCTCATGCCCGGCTTTGATTCCATAAGGAGATCACGCCTGAACAATCGATCGTCAGCCACGCCTTCCCCTGAAACCAACGCCTTCGACACCGAAGCAACCTTCTTGTCGGCCATTGGGAACGCCAAACGACTCCACATCCTGCATCTGTTGACCGAGGGAGAAGTGTCGGTGACCGTCCTCGCCGATGAAGTGGGATTGAGCCAATCGTCGACTTCCCAGCATCTGGCAATTCTTCGAGAACACGGACTCGTGCAGACGCGAAGGGTTGCCCAGACGATCTATTATTCCCTTCAATCCGGCGCGGCGAGGACGATGCTCGATACGCTCGCCGATATCTTCGGATCGCGCCGTCGCGCCCCTGGAGAACGCCTCCGAGCCGGGCACCTGACGAAATGACCACACGTTGCCCTTGCCGCTTCTGATTCGCCTCCAATTTTGCTGAGGCTGACCTTGCAGCCAATCAGCATCGGCGCCGCAGCGACGAGAACGCGGTTTGAACGAGATGACAGCGGCTTGAGCGTCAGCACCAAGCTGAGGCCTGTGGCACTTCACCGACATACCCCTCTGACGCATCGATCCCTGATGGACGTTTGATGTACGCCTCCTAGACCACGGTGTGGTTACGTCTCCGTGGCGAACGGCGATAATGAACCCATCAGCAACGGAACGGTCAGGAGAGGGATCATGGACGTCTATGAGGCAGTCACAAGCCGACGGTCGGTGCGCGGTTTCAAAGACAAGCCAGTGGCGAGGGAGATACTCGAGCGCGTGCTGTCCGCCGCGGCGTGGTCGCCCTCAGGATCGAACATCCAGCCGTGGAACACCTATGTGATGACCGGCGCGTCGCTGGCCGAGCTCAAGACGTCAGCCATCGAGCGCGTGGCCCACGGCGACCCCTGGGACAAACGGCAGTACGAGATGTACCCGGCCGCGCTCAAGCCCCCGTACGGGGAACGCCGATCCGCCTTCGGCAAGGAGCGCTACGGCGCGCTCGGTATTGCCCGCGAGGACTGGGAGGCCCGCCAGCGCGCAGCAATCGCCAACTGGAACTGCTTCGGCGCGCCCGCCGCCCTGTTCTGCTACATCGACCGTGACCTTGGTCCACCCCAATGGGCCGATGTCGGCATGTATCTGCAGACCGTCATGCTGCTGCTGCGCGCCGAAGGACTGCACAGTTGTCCGCAGATGGCATGGTCACAGGTTCGCGAGACGGTCGCGGAAGCCCTGTCACCGCCGGACGGGCTCATCCTCTTCTGCGGCATGTCGATCGGATACGAGGATCCCGCAGTCAGTTTTGCCCGGACGGGCCGCGCGCCCCTCGCCGAGACGGTCACTTTCGTCGATGAGTAATACCTGCGCTCAAGGAACAAGAGACCCCTTCCATGCGTCCTGCGTATGATAGGTCCTTGATCATCCGCGATATTGGAGAACGCCATGACCACACATAAAGTCGGTTATCTCATCGGCAGCCTCGCCAAGGGCTCGATCAATCGCAAGCTCGCCAAGGCGCTGGTGCGGCTCGCCCCGCCGGAACTTGAAATGTCGGAGATATCCTTCAAGGATCTGCCGCTCTACAGCTACGACTATGACGCCGACTATCCTCCGGCCGGCAAGGCATTCAAGGCGGCAATCGCGGCAGTCGACGCCGTGTTGTTCGTCACGCCCGAATACAATCGATCCATACCCGGCGGGCTGAAAAACGCCATCGACTGGGCAAGCCGCCCCTACGGCACCAACTCGTTCACGCGCAAGCCGTCAGCGGTCATCGGCACCTCGCCGGGCGCGATCGGCACCGCAGTCGCCCAGCAGAATTTGCGCAGCGTGCTCAGTTTCTGCAACTCACCCCAGATGAATGCCCCGGAAGCCTACATCCAGTTCACACCGGGGCTGATCACCGATGACGGCGAGGTCACGAACGAGGCCACCGCCGACTTCCTTCGCAAGTTCATGCAGGACTTCCATGTCTTCATCGCAAGGGTTCGCTCGGTGCTGCCGAAAGATGCGTAGCGCTTAAAAGAACTGGCCGCTGCGATGCGGCAGCGGCCAGTTCCCGGTTTTCTTCAGCGACCTATTTAAGCGAAGGCGTAGGAGCCGTCCGGCCGCTTCGGCACGCGCCGCTGCCAGTGAATGTAGCCTTCCTCCTCCATCGCCTTCTCGTCCATTTCGACGCCCCAGCCGGGCCGGTCGGGCCGCAGTTCGAGATAGCCATCCTTCGGCAGGTAAGGGTCGACCACGTAGCGCGTCTCTCCCTGGCGCTTCTCGACATCGAGGCCGCCATAGACATAGGCCTGGCCCTTCGGCAGCCGGTATTCGAGGATGCGGAAATTCTGCGCGGCCGCCGAAAAATGCACATTGACCGCCGTCGCCAGCGGCCCCATCGGGTTGTGTGGAGCGACACCGACGAAATAGGCTTCGGCAAGCGTGGCGATACGGCGCATTTCGCTGATACCGCCGACGACGCAGATATCGGGCTGGATCAGATCGGCGCCCTTGACCTGCAGCAGACGCAGGAATTCGTTCCTGTTGTAGAGCGACTCGCCGGTCGCAAGCGTGCAGTTGAGGCCCTGTTTCAGATCACCCCAGGCCTCGATATTCTCCGGGCGCAGCGGCTCCTCGAAAAACAGCGGGTCGTAGGGCGCCAGCGCATTGCCGAGCTGGCGGGCAGCGATCGGCTCGAAAATCTTGGCATGCGCGTCGAAGGCGATCTCGTACTCGTCATTGACCGTCTCGCGAAGCGAACGGAAATAATCAGCAGACGCTTTCACGACATTGCCCCAGCGATGGGCGTGCATATCGATCCGCCAGGGGCTGAGCTTGAAGGCGGTGAAACCCCATTCCTCCTTCAGGCGGTCGAATTCGTCGCGGGCGGCCGGCGCATCGGGCGCGGTGTAGACCCCGGCATAGACCTTGATGCGGTCACGCACCTCGCCGCCGAGCAACTTGTAAACCGGCACGTTCGCCGCCTTGGCCGCCAGATCCCACAGGCAATGGTCGAGCGCGGAGATCGCGGCAAGGCCGAGCGCGCCCGGCGGGAAGCGGCTTTGCTGGATCAGCAGGTTGACCAGATATTCCACGCGCGTCGGATCCTGTCCGGAGAGAAATCCGTAGAGATAATCGAGCAACGGCGGCAGCGCCTTGTCGGGGCCGTGATTGTAGCATTCGCCCCAGCCGGTCAGCCCGTCGTCGGTATCGAGCGCGACGATCACGCGCGGACGGTCCTTGTCGCGGGTCATGAAAACCCGCATGCGGTCGATCTTCATCATTCTGTCCTTCTAGCGATTAAAATAGCTGCGGCGCGCCACGCGCGTCTGCACGTAGACATGTTCGTTGTCGGTTCCAGGATTGTAGGCGCCCGCGGCTTGCGGCACCGAGACATTGCCGCCGCTGGGGAAGCGGGCGACGAATTCGTCGTCGATATCGCAGCCCAGCCGTTGGTCGGAAGCCCAGTTCGAGGGATCGGGCTGGCCGACATGCATGAGAAACGTGCGGATTCCGGCGATTTTCATCTCTGAGAACTTCCATTCTTCAGACTGTCGGGCTTCAGATTATCCGGCGCGACATAGCGGAAACGCCCGGAACGATCGCGGTCACGTGGATCGGGGCGTGGGATCGCCGATATCAGCGCCTGCGTGTAGGCGTGCTCGGGTGTGCGGCAGACCTTCTCCGCATCGCCGATTTCGACGAGCTGGCCTTTGTACATGACGCCGACGCGATCGCACATGTAGCGGATGACGCCGATGTCATGGCTGATGAAGATATAGGCGAGACCAAGTTCATCCTGCAGGCGCATCAGCAGATCGAGCACCTGTGAGCGCACAGAGACATCGAGCGCCGAGGTCGCCTCGTCGGCGACGATGACACGCGGGTTGAGCGTGATGGCGCGGGCAATGCCGATGCGCTGGCGCTGGCCGCCGGAGAAAGCGTGCGGGTAGCGTTCGCGCGCCCTCGGATCGAGGCCGACCTGCTCCATGAGATGAGAGACGCGCTCGTCCAGCGCCCGCCCCTTTGCAACGCCATTGACCAGCAACGGCTCGCCGATGATCTGGGAAACGGTCATACGTGGGTTGAGGGAGCCGAACGGATCCTGAAACACCATGCGCAATTCGCGCCGTGCAGCGGCCAACGTCGGGCCCTTTGCCGTTGCCAGATCGATGACCTCGCCGCCGGCGCGGCGGTAGAGGATTTCGCCGGCAGTCGGGTCGAGCAGCCGCATGATCGAACGGCCCATCGTCGTCTTGCCGGATCCGCTCTCGCCGACAATGCCGAGCGTTTCGCCCGGCAGAAGCGAAATGGAGACATCGTCCAGCGCTTTCAAATCACCGAAATTCATCGATAGATTGCGCAGTTCGAGGATCGGCGCCGCCGTCCTGTCGAGCGGTGCGCGCGCCAACCGGATTTCGGCCTTCTGCTCCAGCTTCAGCACCGAGCCGATCAGCATGCGGGTATAGTCGTCTTTCGGCGCATGAAAGATCTGCTCGACCGGTCCATATTCCTTCGCCACACCGTTGTGCATGACGAGCACGTCGTCGGCGATCTGCGCCACGACGCCCATATCATGCGTGATGAAGAGAACGGCCATGCCTTTGGCCTTCTGCAGCCGGGCGATCAGGTCGAGGATCTCGGCCTGCGTCGTCACGTCGAGCGCCGTGGTCGGCTCGTCGGCGATCAGAAGCTGCGGTTTGCAGGCAAGCGCCATGGCGATCATCGCACGCTGGCGCATGCCGCCGGAATATTGGAAAGCATAGCGATCCAGCGCTTTTTCCGGTGACGGAATTTCGACCTGTTTAAGCAGCGATATCGCTTCCGCGCGCGCCTCGGCCTTGCTCATCCTGGTGTGCAGACGAAGCGCCTCGACGATCTGGTTGCCGACCGTGTGGATCGGCGACAGCGACGACATCGGCTCCTGAAAGATCATGGCGATGTCCCGGCCGCGGATCGCCCGGATCTGGCGCCCGCGCGGATTGAGACTGGTCAAATCGGTAGAGCCGCCGTTCTGATCGTTCAGCACGATCGATCCGGCAGCAATGCGACCGGGCGCATCGACGATCTGCAGAATCGAACGCGCCGTGACCGACTTGCCGGATCCGCTTTCGCCGACGACACAGAGCGTCTTGCCCTGTTCGATCGAGAAAGAAAGATCGTTGACGGCGCGAAAAACGCCGGTGCGCAGCGGGAACTCGACGGTCAGGTTTTTCACCTGGAGCAGCGGCTTGCCGGCAATGGAAACGATATCGGTCATGCCGGCCTCATTTGTTGTAGGGATCGGCCGCATCGCGCAAGCCGTCGCCGAGAAGGTTGAGCGCCATCACGGCGACCACGACGGCGCAGCCGGGCATGAACAGCCAGGGTGCGGTGGCGATCGAGCGAATGTTCTGGGCTTCGCGCAGAAGCACGCCCCAGGAGATGGTCGGCGGCTGCAGCCCGAGCCCCAGGAAGGAGAGAGAGGTTTCGGCAAGGATCATCGCCGGCACCGCAAGCGTGATCGATGCTATGATGTGGCTGGCAAAGCTCGGCAGCATGTGGCGAAAAATAATGCGTCTTTCACGCACGCCGTCGAGCCTCGCGGCGGCAACGAATTCCTCGGTGCGTAAGGACAGGAACCGGCCGCGAACGACGCGGGCGAGCTGCGCCCAGCCGGTCAGCGACAGAATGATTGTGATCATCATATATTGCAGTGTTGCCGGCCAATCCTGCGGCAGGGCCGCGGCCATGGCGAGCCAGATCGGGATCGTCGGCAGAGACAGCACGAAATCGATCACGCGCTGCATGAAGAAATCGATGCGGCCGCCATAATATCCTGAGATGCCGCCGATCACGATGCCGAGCATCAACGACAGGAAGACGCCGACAAGGCCGATCGACAGCGAGACCTGCGAACCTTGCACCGTCCGGCTGAAGACATCGCGCCCTAGCCGGTCGGCGCCGAAGAGGAGCAGCGGCGTGGTTTTGTCGGGTGAGGCGATCAGATGGATGTTGCTATTGAACAGGCCAAATACCGAATATTCGTAGCCGCGCCCGAAGAACTGCACGTCGACACGCTTCGTCGTGTCTTCCTTGAAGATGGCCGCCAGGGTTTCCGGATCGCGGGTCAGCTTCATCGGATAATAATGCGGGCCGAAGGAGAACCCGTTCTCGGTATCGATCAGATGCAATTTCTGCGGCGGATGAAAGGTCGCCCGCGCATTTTGCAGATTCGGATCGTTGATGGCGAAGAAGCCGGGAACCAGGGCAACGATATACATCAGCACGGTGACGACGAGCGCCACCATGGCCAGCCGATGCCGGCGGAAAGCCCACCAGATCAGCTGCCACTGCGATGCGACGGCGGCGCGGTCCGGCTGCAGATTTGTAACGGTGATGTCGGCCATATCAGGCTCCTATTCCAACCGGATGCGGGGATCGACCAGCGCAAGCAGGATGTCGCTGATCAGGGAGCCTATCAGCGTCAGGGCGCAGATCAGCAGAACGAAGGCGCCCGCCAGATACATGTCCTGAGCCATCAGCGCCTGCAGCAGCAGGGGTGCTGCCGTCGGCAGATTGAGGACGATGGCGACGACGACCGAGCCGGAGATGAGATTTGGCAGCAGCCAGGCAATCGTCGAGATGAACGGATTGAGCGCGATCATCAATGGGTATTTCATCAGCAGCCGGAACTCCGAGAGCCCCTTTGCCCGCGCCGTCGTCACGTAAGGCTTCGGCAGTTCGTCGAGCATGTTGGCGCGCATGACGCGGATGAGGCTCGCTGTTGAAGAGACGGCAAGAATGATGACGGGAAGCCAGAGATGCGAGAAGAGATCGACCATCTTGGCCAAGCTCCAGGGGGCGTTCTCGTATTGCGGCGAAAACAGCCCGCCGACATCCTGGCCGAATTCGACCGCCGCGATATACATCAGCACCAGCGCCAGCAGGAAGGAGGGAACGGCCAGACCGAAAAAGGTGAAGGCGGTGAAGAAATAGTCGCCGATCGAATATTTGCGTACGGCGGAAAACACGCCGATCGGCAGCGCGATCGCCCAGGTGGCGATCAAGGTCGAAAGAGCCAGGACAAGGGTCAGCGCCATGCGCTCCCAGATCAGGTCGGAGACCGGCTGCTGCCATTCGAAGGAGATGCCGAAATCGCCGCGCGAGAGGATGCCCCACATCCACTTGAAATATTGGATGAGCATCGGATCATCGAGGCCGAAGCGCTCACGCAATTGCGCCGCCGTGTTTTGGTCAACGATCTCGTTGGAGGCTGCCAGCGTCGCGATATAGGTGGTGACATAGTCGCCCGGCGGCAGCTGGATCAGCACGAAAGCCAGGAAGCTGACGGCAAAGAGCGATGGAATCATCCATAGCAAACGTTTGGCGATAAAGACCAGCATGAGGCGCCTCTTGCATTGAACACCGCCCTTCGGGCCTTGCCGGCTGTCGCGGCCGGCAAGGCGTCTCGGAGGACGAACCGAAAGAAAGCGCCGTGCCGTCGGTACGGCGCTCGATCAAAATCAGCTCGTGAAGGTGAATTGCTGCGGCATCGCCGGCCCCGGATTGGGCCAGGACCAGCTGTCCGGCTCCTTCTCGGGAACATTGCGCAGATTGTTGCGGATGATGCCGAAGCCGCCGACGGCAAGGCAGAGGCCGACGGTCTCGAATTCCTCCGCCGCGATATCGAAGATCTGCTTCATGATCGCGCCGCGCTTGTCGAGATCGGCCGTCGAACGCGCCTCGTCGAACAGCTTCATGCGCTTCTTCTGGCTTTCCGGCGGTTCCTCGCCGCGCGCACCGTTGGAGGTGTACCAGAGCGTCCAAGGAATGGCGTAGCGCGAGCCCTGCGGATGGAAGGCGAAAAAGTCACGCGGGTCGAGCATCGGATCAAGACCGCCAGGACCCGGCCACACCGCCGCATCATGGGCATTGTCGTCGCCGCGGGTGTAATAGAGCGCCCTTTCGATCGTGTTGACCTTCATGTCGATACCGATCTGGGCCCAATGCGTCTTGACCAGTTCCAGCGCATCGACGAGGTCGGGATAGAGCGTCGGAATGACGTCGATCGAGAAGAATACCTTCTGGCCATCGGGCCGGAGGCGAAAACCGTCGCCGCCCTTCTTGTAGCCGGCTTCATCGAGCATCGCGCCGGCCTTGTCGGCGTCATATTCGGTGAACTGGCGCGCATATTTCTCGTTGTACCAGGGATGGGTCGGACGCGGCCCGGCCTGGTAGGGTTCGCTCTGTCCGAAATAGACGATGTCGATCAGTTCCGGTCGATTGATGCCGATCGACAGCGCTTGCCGGAACGATTTGTCGGCAAACATCTTGCGCATGGCAGGATCTTTGTGGGTGATGTTGAAGTAGATCTGGCACTGTTGCGCGGCTGACGGCACGAGCGTCAGCAGGCGGTAGTCGCCCTTCTCCATATTCTGCGACAGCGTCGGCTTGTTGGCGAGCACGCTGATGTGGCGCTCCTGGATGTCGATCTTGCCGGAGATGACGTTCAGCATCAGCGATTCGACGTCCTGCGAAATGCCGAAGTTGACCTCGTCGATATAGGGAAGCTGGTTGCCTGCGGTATCGACCTGCCAGAAATAGGGGTTGCGGGTCATGACGACGCGGGTCGCACCCCCGACATAAGGCTCCTTGACGACCCAGGGATCGAGCGTCGGCTTGTCGACATTGCCCCAGCGCGTCGGAATTTCGATGTCGCCGCAGCGGCTGCGGAACAGTTCCGTCCAGCTGGTGACCCCCGCCTTCTTCACATCGGCCTCGAGGTTGGGATTATATTTCGGCAGGAACTGGCTGCAGTAATGCTTCGGGAAGAGGGTCGGATGCTGGCCGAGCGGCGTGGCAAGATTTTCCAGATAAAGCGCGTTGGCCGCTGCAAAGGTGAACTTCACCGTGTAATCGTCGATCTTCTCGACGGTCACCGGCTTGCCGGCGACGGCAAGCTGCGCCGGCGTGGCGCTGTAGAGCTCGGTATTCTTGACGCAGTCTTCGATCGCAAAAACGATGTCGTCGGCCGTGAAGGGATGGCCGTCGGACCAGCGCACGCCTTCGATAAGATGGAAGGTGAACTGGGTGGCGTCGTCGCTGACCTCCCAGCGTTCGGCCAGGTTCGGCTGGACGGCGGTGAATTCCAGATTCCAGCGCACGAGGCTCTGGTTGCCGACCATGCGCAGGATGCCGTTGTGATCCGATGAACCGCGCAGGCCGCGCCGCAGCGTACCGCCATAGGTGCCGACCTTTTCGAACGGCGTCACCACCATCGGCTTTTTCGGCAGGCGCTCGGCGAGCGGCGGCAGTTTTCCATCCTTGACGAGTTGCGCCAACGCCGGCGCTTCACCTCCCGCCGCAAAAGCGCGACCGGCGATGGACAGTGCCGCAGCGCCGGCCATGCCGCCGAGAACGGCGCGGCGGGTGACACCGCGAGACAGAATTTCATTGGGCATCGATTCCTCCCCTTTTATGCCGGAACAGGCTTGCCCCGCTTGCACGGCAGGCTCCCGACCTGCCGTTTCGCGCCCTCCTCGGCGCTGGGAGGAAACCATAGACACGTTCCCAGATAATTACAAGAGTTGACAGATAATTACAGATTCGGTAGCGATGCAGCATCAAACCTGGCGCCAAAGCCGTTGAGACGATGGCCTTGGGGAGAAAAAACGGCTGATCTGTCAGATGCTGTCCAGTAGCCACACCGTGGCTGCGACAGCACGGCGCCATCCCGGCGCATGATCGAGCAGGCACATTCGGCTTCTACTCGCCGGCCAGGAAGGCGGCGGCTGAAATTGCCGCGGGGGCGGGAGAGAAAAGGACGATAATGACATTCGCAGTCGATGCCGTTTCCAACAGAGGCGCAACGCGCTTCAGCGACATCATCTACGAGAAGATCGTAGGGATGATCGCGGACGGCAAGTTTCCGGTAAATGAGCGGCTGCCGTCGGAGACGAAGCTCGCCACCGATTTCGGCGCGTCGAGGCCCGTGGTGCGCGAGGCGCTGGAGCGGCTCAGAACCGACGGCCTCATCGTCTCGCGCAAGGGGTCCGGCTCCTATGTCCGGCAGCGGCCGGATTCGTCGATGCTGAAAATGGTTCCGGTCGGCTCGCTCGCCGACGTGCAGCGCTTCTTCGAATTCCGCGCCGGGCTCGAGGCAGAGGCCGCGGAGCTGGCCGCGCGGAACTGGCAGCCGGCCGACAAGGAGCGGATCACGGCGGCCCTCGTTGCGATCGAGCAATGCCTGAAGAATGGCGAACTCGGCGCCGAGGAGGACCAAGCCCTCCACGACGCGATCGCCATAGCGACAGGCAACCAGTTTCACATCACCGTGCGCGAATGGTTCCGGCCGCATTTCGCCATCGGCCATTCGGTGACGCGAAGCCTCAGCCTGAAGCGCACGCCGGAGCAGATCCGCAGCGTGCAGGACGAGCACGCGGTGATCGTGGAGGCGATCTTCGCGCGGCAGGAAGCCGAAGCCCACGATGCGATGAAGAGACACATACTGAATGCGCGCGCCCGCATGTTCCAGGGGGTTTGAGCGATGATGGAAGGAAGAACGATGAGACGGGTTGCTGTGACAGGTGCTGCCGGACGCGTCGGGGCGCTGCTTCGCCCGTTCCTTCGCCAGCATGCAGAGCACTTGCGTCTGATCGACATTCATGAGCCCGCCGAGCTGGCTGAAAACGAAGATTTCGTGCGCGCCGATCTCTCGCAGCTCGACGAGGCGACGGCGGCCCTCAGAGAGGTCGATGGCGTCGTTCATCTTGCCGGCATCGCCAGCGGCGTCGACATGAACGCCATTCTGCAGGCCAATGTGCTCGGGACCTACAATCTCTACGAGGCCGCCCGGATCAACAAGGTCGGGCGGATGGTTTACGCCTCGAGCAACCACGCGACGGGCTTTTATCCGCGAGGCGAAGTCATATCGCCTCTTGATCCGATGCGGCCGGACAGTCCCTACGGATTGTCCAAATGCTGGGGCGAGCTGGTGGCGGGGCTCTACTACGACACTTCGGGCATCCGTTCGCTTTCCATTCGCATCGGCAATGCCGGCACCTATCCGAACAGCGAACGCTCGATCGCGATCTGGATAAGTGCCCGGGATCTCGCGCAGCTGGTGCAGATCGGGCTCACCCATCCGTCGGTCGCCGCGACTGTGGTCTACGGCGTATCGGATACGGACGAAAAATGGTGGAACAACGATCTGGCAAAGCGGCTCGGCTACCAGCCTCAGGACCGGCCCCGCGATCACGCCCATATCGAGGGCGGAGCCGAGGGACGGGTCGCCCGCGCCTTCCAGGGCGGCGGTTTCTGCGAGTTCAACCATGACGGCAACATCCGCATGCGCGATGCCGAGGGTCTCATCAAAGACCTGGAGACGGCACCGTGACGGCGCCCCGCATCATTGAGCCGAAGATCCGTTCGGTGCTGCAGCAGCCACTGACGGTCGGTGAATCGCCCGTATGGGACGAGGAGACTGGTACTCTCTGGCTTGTCGACATCCTAGCGCCGGCAGTGCTGCGGCTTTCCCCGGAAGGCGCGGTCGACCGCTTCTCAATGCCGGCGGCGGTCGGCTGCCTCGGGCTTTGCCGTGACAGCAGGATAGTCGTCGGTCTTCAGACGGGCGTCCACCTCTTCGATCCCGCCTCGGGCGATATCGAGTTTCTTTGCGATCCGGTCGGGCGTCACGTCAACGGCCGCCTCAACGACGGCAAGGTCGGCCCGGACGGACACTTCTGGGTCGGCTCGATCAGCGAAGCCAAGCCACAGGTAAATGACGCCGCGCTTTTTCGCGTGGGAGCCGACGGCAGCGCGCGCGCCGTCGCAACTGGTCTAACGAGTTCCAACGGCCTCGCCTGGTCGCCGGACGGCCGGCGCATGTATCACTCCGACAGCCGGCAATGTTTCCTGCAGGCCTTCGATTTCAATCCCAGGACGGGTGAACTCGGCGAAGGACGCCGCCTTCGCAGCTTCACCGAAGAACAGGGACGGCCTGATGGCGCGACGACCGATCGCGACGGGTTTTACTGGAGCGCCGGCGTTTCCGCCGGCCGCCTCAACAGAATATCTCCCGAAGGCGAGATCGTCGAAATCTACATTCTGCCGGTCGCAGCACCGACAATGCCGTGTTTCGGAGGGCCTGATTTCAGCACCGTCTACGTCACGAGCCTGTCGACCGACCGGACCGGCCGTTTCGAGACGGGCACGGTCATCGCCTTCGACGTGGATGCGGAGGGGCTGCCGCCTTTCCGCTTCGGCAAACAGTCATTTTGATGGAAAGCGAGCGGGGTAGAAAAATGAGCATCGCGATCATGCGCAAGGCGCTTACGGGCGTGTCGGGCGTGCCAGTCACGGCTTATGACGGTGGGGGCGAAGTTGAACCCCGAATTACGGCGAAGGTTTATGCGCGGGTGGCTGCGGCGGGCATTCACAACATCGTCGCAGCCGGCAATACCGGGGAATTCTATGCTCTGACGCCGCAGGAGATCCGGATCGTCCACGAAGCGGCGGTTGCAGGCGTCGACGGCCGCGCGCCGGTGACGGCGGCGGTTGGCCGCTCGCTGCGTGAAGCGATCGGCATGGCTAAGGATGCGGCGGCGATCGGCGCATCGGCCGTCATGTCGCATCAGCCCGTCGATCCTTTCGCGGCTCCTTCGGCTCAGATCGATTATTTCTGCAACCTCGCCGATGCGTCGGCCCTGCCGCTCGTCGCCTATGTCAGGGCCGAGGGATTCACCGTCGCCGAAATCGTCCGCCTTGCCAATCACGGTAATATTGCCGGCATAAAATTCGCCACGACCGATCTGATGCTGCTGTCGCGCGCGATTCCCGCCGCCGACCCGAACGGTGCGCTGTTCGTCTGCGGCCTGGCGGAAAGCTGGGCGCCGACCTTCACCGCAGCCGGCGCGCGCGGCTTCACGTCAGGCCTCGTCAACGTCGCACCGAAGCTTTCGCTCGCCGTCCACGACGCACTTGAGAGGGGCGATTTCGCCGCAGCAAGAGCAATCGTCGGCAAGCTCGAACCCTTCGAGCGGATGCGAACCAAATTTCGCAACGGCGCAAACGTGACGGTCGTCAAGGAAGCCGTCACCTATTCCGGCCTCGATGTAGGGCCGGTGCGTGTGCCGGGATTGCCGCAACTCGATCAGCATGATCGCCAGGAGCTGCATCGCCTGCTTCGAGGCTGGGAGGCCGAGGGCGACATTCAAACGCAACCGGACCGGCAGGCCGTGAAGGCTGCCGGCTGAGTTCGAAAATCTTCTGCAAGCAACAGGCGCGGGATGGCGCCATGAGATTGGGAGGTCTTGAGATGCTGAAACAGCTATTAACGACGATCGCAGTTACCGGCGCCCTGATGGCGGCGCAGTCGAGCCTGGCGGCATCGCCGCCCAACATGCTGGTCATCGGAACGAATCTGACCGGTATCCGGACGCTCGATCCGGCCCAGAACAACGCCCGCACGGTGTCCGAGCTGATCTCGAATCTTTACGACAACCTCGTGCAACTCTCGCCCGACGACCTCAAGACGCTGAGGCCGATGCTTGCGACGAAATGGGAGGTTTCGGCCGACGGCAAGATCATCACGCTGACCCTGCGCGACGATGCGGTCTTCCAGAGCGGCAACAAGGTGACCGCCGAGGATGCGGCCTGGTCGATCCAGCGCGTCATCAAGATGGGCCAGGTCGGCTCCACCGATATCGCTCCCTGGGGTTTTACTTCAGACAACGTCGAAAAGCTCGTTCGCGCCAAGGATGAGCATACGCTGGAGATCGAGTTGCCGCAGGCCGTCAACACCGACCTCGTGCTCTATTCGCTGGCCGGCTCGTCGATCGGCATCGTCGACAAGAAAACGGTCCTGTCGCATGAGGCGAACGGCGATTTCGGCGGCGCCTGGCTTTCGGCCAATTCCGCCGGCAGCGGCCCGTTCAGCCTGGCGCAATGGCGTCCGAACGATGTGGCGATTTTCAATGCGCAGCCGAAATATTGGGGCGGCAAGCCGGCCATGGCGCGCGTCGTCGCCCGCCACATCCCGGAGTCCGGCAATCTCCGGCTCCAGCTCGAAGCCGGCGACGTCGATGTCGGTCAGTATGTGGCAAGCGGCGACCTCGATGCGCTCGCCACCAACAAGGACGTGGTGATCGAAAACGTCCCGGGGCTCGGGTTCTACTATATCGCCCTCAACCAGAAAGACCCCGATCTGCAGAAGCCGAAGGTTCGCAAGGCATTCCAGCATGCCTTCGACTGGAAGGCGATCTCCGGCAACATCATGCGCTATACCGGCTTTCCCTGGCAGTCGATGGTCCCGCGCGGGATGATCGGCGCGCCCGAGGAGGCGGCCGTTCGTTATGATTACGACCCCGCCAAGGCCA
Source organism: Rhizobium sophoriradicis (assembly GCF_025200795.1). Lineage (NCBI taxonomy): Bacteria > Pseudomonadati > Pseudomonadota > Alphaproteobacteria > Hyphomicrobiales > Rhizobiaceae > Rhizobium > Rhizobium sophoriradicis. The sequence goes on along the minus strand of NZ_CP104154.1, from coordinate 627,539 downwards.
AGGCGCTGCTGGCGGAGGCAGGGTATCCCAACGGCCTGAACAAGGTGCTCAATCCCTCGGGAGCCCCAACCCTGCCCTTCGCTGAAGCGCTGCAGGCGAGTGCGCGCGCCGCCGGTTTCGATCTCGATCTGGTGCCCGGCGAGTTCACGCCCGCCTTCCGCGAGCGCAAGTTCGAGGTGCTGCTCGGCAATTCCGGCGCCCGCCTGCCCGATCCCTTTGCCGTCGCCACGCAATATGCCTTCAACCCCGACAACAGCGACGAGGCGCGCCTCGGCAGCTATTATCTCTGGCGTACGGGCATGAAGGTGGACGAGCTCAACACGCTCATCGACCAGTCGATGCGGGAGCGCGACACCGAAAAGCGCACCGACATCTTCAAGAAGATGGACGGCATCTATGCCGGCATGGCTTCGCCGCTCGTCATCTTCTTCCAGCGAACCGACCCCTATGTCATGCGCGCCAACGTGAAGAATTATCACGGGCATACGACCTGGTCGACGCGCTGGCATGATGTGACCAAGGAGTAGAGCGCGTGGCGAGTGCCGATCTGACATCGAAGCGGGAGGGCCGCCAGCCGGGAGGGAGCGGGTTCGCCGAGGCGGCCCCGCACCCGCTGCTGAGCCTGCTGCGGCGGCTGGCGGGACGCGTGGTCGCCGTCGTCACGACGCTGCTCGGCCTGCTCTTCCTGACCTTCTCGATGGGCCGCCTGCTGCCTGCCGACCCGGTGCTTGCTATCACCGGAGCGGAGGTCAGCAAGGAGGTTTACGACCGCGTCTATAACGAGCTCGGCCTCGGGCAGCCGATCTGGATGCAGTTCCTCTCCTATGTCGGGAAGATCGCCACCGGCGACCTCGGCATGTCGGCGACGACAGGCCAGCCGATCCTGACCGATCTGATGACGATCTTTCCGGCTACCATCGAGCTTGCCATCATCGCCATGATCATCGGAGCGATCGTCGGCATTCCCTTGGGCATCACCGCTGCGGTCCGGCGTGGGACGAGCATCGACCATATCGCCCGCATCGTCGCCCTTGCCGGCCATTCCATTCCGATCTTCTGGACCGGCCTGATGGCGCTCTTCATCTTCTACGCCAAGCTGAAGCTGGTCGGCGCATCGGGCCGGGTCGACGTCTTCTACGAAGGCCTCGTCACGCCGATGACCGGTTTTCTCTTGATCGATGCGGCGATCGAGGGCCAATGGGAGGTGTTTCACAATGCGCTCGGCCATATCATCTTGCCGGCGGCAACCCTCGGCTATTACTCCGTCGCCTATATCAGCCGCATGTCGCGAAGCTTCATGCTGGAACAGCTCAGCCAGGAATATATCATCACCGCCCGGGCAAAGGGGCTCGGCACCCGCAAGGTCGTATGGCGCCATGCCTTCCGCAATATCCGCGTGCAGCTCCTGACGATCCTGGCGCTGACCTTCGGCGGCCTGCTCGAAGGCGCGGTGCTGATCGAGACGGTTTTCGGCTGGCCGGGGCTTGGCCAATACCTCACCCGCGGGCTGCAGATGAACGACATGAACGTCGTGATGGGCTCGGTGCTGACGATCGGCGCCGTCTTCCTGACCATCAACATCCTGTCTGACGTCCTCTATCGCATCCTTGATCCGAGAACACGGTGACGCCATGACGATCTCTACCGAAGACGCAGAGACCACCCATGCCGGCGGCTTTCGCAACTGGCTGCACGCGCCCGAGCCTCAGGGCTGGTTCCAGTCGTCGGCGCAGCAGATCCATCAGGGCTGGCAGAAATTCAGCCTGCATCCGCTCGGGCTCGCTGGCCTCGTCATCATCGTGCTGCTGATCGTCGTGGCGATAGCCGCTCCCCTGCTGACGAGCTACGATCCGATCGTTCAGGACATGGCAGGGCGGCTTGCGCCGCCTTCCGCCGAACATTGGCTCGGCACCGACAATTTCGGCCGCGACGTCTTTGCGCGGGTGATCTACGGCGCCCGCACGACGCTCTACATCATCATGCTGGTCACGATCATCGTCGCGCCGCTCGGCCTGCTGATCGGCACCTTTTCGGGCTATTTCGGCGGAATCGTCGACGAAATCCTGATGCGCATCACCGATATCTTCCTCTCCTTCCCCGGGCTGGTGCTGGCGCTCGGCTTTGCCGCCGCTCTCGGGCCCGGCATCACCAATGCGATCATCGCCATTTCGCTGACGGCCTGGCCGCCAATCGCGCGACTGGCGCGCGCCGAAACGCTCAGCCTGCGCAAGGCCGATTATATCGCCGCCGTGCGCCTGCAGGGCGCAACGTCGATCGCCATCATCACACGCCACATCCTGCCGATGTGCATTCCCTCGGTGATCGTGCGCGTCACGCTCAACATGGCCGGCATCATCATCACCGCTGCCGGTCTCGGCTTTCTCGGCCTCGGCGCACAGCCGCCATGGCCGGAATGGGGTTCGATGGCCGCCAGCGGCCGCGAATTCATGCTCGATAGCCCCTGGGTGATCGCCGCGCCCGGCATCGCCATCGCCCTCGTCAGCCTCGCCTTCAATCTCGTCGGCGATACGCTGCGCGACGTACTCGACCCGAGAGGTTCGGAATGACGCAGCCCCTGATCGACATCCGCAATCTCGAAATCGCCTATGGCGGCGGCCACATGCGCGCGGTGCGCGGCGTGAGCTTTGCGCTCGGCCAGGAAAAGCTCGGCATCGTCGGCGAATCCGGATCGGGCAAATCCACAGTCGGCCGGGCAATCATGAAACTGCTGCCGCCAACAGCACAGGTCAGCGCCGAGCGAATGCTCTTCCGAGATGTGGATCTCCTCAAGGCGAATGAGCGGACGATGATGACGATCCGCGGGCGGCGGATCGGCCTCATCCTGCAGGACCCGAAATATTCGCTCAATCCCGTTATGCGGATCGGCGAACAGATCGCCGAGACCTACCGCTTCCATCATCCCAAGGTGAGCGCGAAAAAGACCTACGCCCAGGCGCTCGACATGCTCGAAGCCGTGCAGATCCGCGATCCCGAGCGCGTTGCCCGCCTCTATCCGCACGAAATATCCGGCGGGATGGGCCAGCGCGTGATGATCGCCATGATGCTGATTGCCGAACCAGAGGTGCTGATCGCCGACGAGCCGACCTCCGCGCTTGACGTAACTGTAAGGCTCGAGATCCTGGCACTGCTCGACGAACTCGTTTCACGCCGCAATCTCGGCCTGATCTTCATCAGCCACGACCTCAACCTCATCCGCAATTTCTGCGACCGCGTCCTCATCATGTATGCCGGCCGCGTCGTGGAAGTGCTGGAGGCGCGCGATCTCGACAAGGCGAGGCACCCGTATACGCAGGGCCTGCTCGCCTCGCTGCCGACGATCGAGGATCCGCCCGCCCGGCTGCCGATCCTGAAGCGCGATCCCGCGTGGCTGAATGACTTCGCGGAGGCGCCACGATGATCCGGATCGACAATCTCACCATCCGCTTCGGGCACGGCCAGCGGCCTGTCGTCAAGGATGTGAACCTCGCCATCGAGAACGGCACGGCCTTCGGTTTGGTCGGCGAATCCGGCTGCGGCAAGTCCACGGTTCTCCGGGCGCTTTCCGGCCTCAACGCCAATTATGACGGTCGCATCGTCCTCAACGGCGAGGCGCTGGAGCGCCAGCGCAGCCGGCCGTTCTATCGGCGGGTGCAGATGGTGTTCCAGGACCCTTATGGCTCGCTTCACCCGCGCAAGACCATCCGCTCGCAACTGCAGGAGCCGCTGCGCAACCAGGGCTTGGACCGAAACTCCGTCGATGCGAACGCCGTGCTGCGATCGGTCGGCCTCGACCCGGCGCTCAGCTACCGGTTTCCGCATCAGCTCTCCGGCGGGCAGCGGCAGCGCGTGGCGATCGCCCGTGCCCTGATGCTGAACCCTGATGTCCTGCTTCTTGACGAGCCGACGTCGGCGCTCGATGTGTCGGTCCAGGCCGAGATCCTCAATCTGCTGCAGGACCTGCGCAGGGAGCGCGGCCTCACCTATCTCCTCGTCAGCCACGATCTTGCCGTCGTCTCCCACATGTGCAGCCGCGTCGCCATCATGGAAGCGGGCGAGATCGTCGAACAGGTCGATATAGGGGCCTTGCGAAGAGGCGCGGTCGAACATCCCTATTCGCAACGCCTGCTGCGGGCGAGCCGGATGTATGGCAGGGGTTAGCTCCCCTCCAGACAAGAGACGGCTTGCAATCCTAGTAACGACCGCTTCGCTCGGCGATGACCGCCAGCGGTTCAGCCTTGGCATGCTCTTTCCACGCCGGCCGACCGCCGTCTGTACACAAGTGAACACTTGACATCGGCCTTGTTAAGGCCGAAGCCGCATTCGGCCGCGCATGCGCGGCCATTTTTGTGAGGATCCGGGAATGAAGACCAAGACGGCCGTCGCCAATACAGGAAACCTGATCATGACGGGCGTCGTACTGATGCTGCTCGGCGATTTGCTGTTTGCGCTGAACGATGCAATGGGCAAGTGGTTGATGTCCAGCTTTGCCGTCGGCCAGGTGCTGGTGATCCGCTCGCTCGGCGCTTTCATCGTGCTCGGACCGATGATCGCACGGCAAGGGCCGAGGGCCTTGTTCCGCGTCGAGCAGAAGGGCCTGCAGTTCATGCGGGTGGCCATGGCGACCGGCGATGTCGCCCTGTTCTATGCCGCCGTCGCCTATTTGCCGCTCGCAGACGTCATGACCTTCTATATGGCGGGGCCGATCTACATAGCGGCACTCTCGCATTTCTTTCTCGGAGAAAAGATCGGCTGGCGCCGGTGGCTCGCCGTTCTGATCGGCTTCGCAGGCGTCGTCATTGCGCTGCGCCCGTCGACGGCGATGCTATCGCTTCCGTCCTTCTTCGGCCTTGCGGGCAGCTTCTGCTTTGCCCTGTCGCTGGTCATGAGCCGCTATCTGCGCTCGACCAGCGACACGACGCTGGTAACCTGGCAGACGGTCGCCGCCCTTGTCACCGGCATCGGCCTAAGCATCGGCCACTGGCAGCCGGCAACACCGGTCGATTGGTCGGGCATGCTGCTGCTTGGGATCGTCGCCACCTGCGCGCATCTGCTCATCACCCGCTCGCTGAAGCTCGCACCGGCATCGCTGCTGGCGCCGTTGCAATATACGCTGCTGCTCTGGGCGATCGTGCTCGGCTACATCTTCTTCAACGATATTCCCGACATGCAGATCGTCATCGGCGCCGCCATCATCGTCTTTGCCGGGCTCTTCATCTTCCACCGGAAGAATTTGAAAGAGACGGTGCCGGCCGAAGCCGTCCCGCCGGATGGGCACTAACCGTCAGTCTTTACCCGCCAGCGGGGCTTCCCAGCCGAAGACGCTGCGCCCGCCGAAATCGGCGGATTGACGGAACTCGCCTGCGATGATTTCCTTGAGGTCGGGGCCGGTCACATAACGTTCCATCTGCCGGGATTGCTCATCCAGGCGCTTCAGCGCCTGCAACTCCTCCTCCCGTCCAAGCTTGCCCTTCAGCACCGCCGATTTCATCACGCCGATCGTCTCGTCGTAAACCTTGAGCGGGACCGGGAACGGGTGGCGGTCCTTGCCGCCATGGGCGATCGAGAAGCGCGCCGGGTCGGAGAAACGACAGGGCGCACCGTGGACGACTTCCGCCACCATCGCCAGCGCCTTCACCGTGCGTGCGCCGACACCGGGAACGAGCAGCAGTTCCTGAAAATCAGCTGGCCCGCGATCGGCCGCCGCGGCGAGATTGCCATGCAGACGACGCATATTGACATCGCTCTCGCGGACATCGTGATGGGCGGGCATGATCAGGTGCGGCAGCATCGGCTGTTCGTCGACCGCGGGCTCAGGTTGCTCGGCGCGTTGCAGCGCGGCCGCCTCGCGGACGATCCTGTCGGGACCGAGGGTCGCCAGCAGATCGAGCTGCCCTTGCCGCGAGCGCTCGGCGCGCCTGTCGGCGAGATTGACGATCTCGCCCTGGCTCCGTCCCTCGATCGCCGCATGCGGTGAGTCGAGGAAACTCTCCAAGCCTTCGGATAGCCAATGATAGCGCCGGGCCTGCCGCCGGTCGCCATTCATGCCCTGCTGTACGACCACCCAATGACCATCGTCGGCGACGATGAAGCCGTGGAGATAAAGGTCGAACCCATCCTGAAGGGCGGCACTGTCGACCTTGGCGATCAGACGGCTGGTCGTCGCCAGCCCCTCCCCGTTAAGGCCGACGCGCTCGCCGATCGACACGAGCTCCTGCGGCGTCTTACGCGAGTGCTGGCCGCGTCCGCCGCAAACATGCAGGCCGAGTTCGCCGGCGCGCGGTTTCAGCCCGCGCTTCAAGGCGCCGAGAACGCTTGTGGTGATGCCGGACGAATGCCAGTCCATGCCCATGACCGCACCGAAGGACTGGAACCAGAAAGGGTGAGCGAGCCGGCGCAGAAACTCATCGCGGCCGTAGTGATGAACGATCGCCTCGGCGATCAGCGTGCCGAGCCGTGTCATCCGTTCGCCGAGCCAATGCGGCACACGTCCCCCGTGGAGGGGAAGATCAGCGCTGCCTGCTCGCTTTGACATTTCTTTTCCTTACATTTTCCATCGCCGGCTACGATCGGGAACTCGGGAAAGTCCCGGGCGTTTGCTTTCAGTCGAAAAGCCGAGGCAACCATGACCGCGTTAGAAACCATGCTCAATCAACCCTACCTGCTTAGAACAAAAGCGCAACAGCCAGGCGGCGGTGAAAAACAGGAACTCGAAGGCTACGCCGAAAAAGCGGCCTTCCTGATCAATGGCAACCAGTATTTCGCCGAGCTGGCGCGCACGCTGCGGCAGGCGCGGCGCAGTGTCTGGATCGTCGGGTGGGATTTCAATCCGGACATCCGGATGGAGCCCGAAAAATCCGACGAAACATTGGCAGACCTACTGCATGCCCTGGCGGCGGCAAATCCGGCACTTGAAATACGCATCCTCATCTGGGCGCTCGGGCCGATCTATTCGGACAAATCTCTGCAGGTGCTTCGCAAGAAAAACTTCCCGAGGAATGCCGGGATCGATCTGCGCTTCGATCTTCAAAACACGGTGCGCGGCTGCCACCATCAGAAACTCGTCTGTATCGACGACGCCGTCGCCTTCATCGGCGGCATGGACCTGACATCGCGGCGGTGGGATACGAGACGCCACCGGGCAAGGGAGGCATTGCGACGCGACCCCGAAGGCGTGTCCTACGATCCGCTGCATGACGTTCAGGCGATGGTCACCGGCGACGCGGCCAGGCTGATCGGCGATATCGCACGGCGGCGCTGGGAAAGGGCCACCGGCGAAAAGCATGGACCGCTTGCCGAGAGCTTCCCTTTCACATGGCCGCGCGATGTTGCCGTTTCGCTGAAGCAGATCCCCGTGAGCTTCGTGCTGACGGAGCCGGCGACCACTTTCCGCGCCGGAATCAGCGATGGCATCGCCTCGACTCTCGATATCATCGCCCGGGCACGGCGGCAGCTTTACATCGAAGCGCAATATCTTGCCTCCTTCCGCGTCGCTGACGCCCTCGCCGCGCGGCTGCAGGAGGAAGATGGCCCCGAGATCGTCGTCATCTGCACACGTCTTTCCCATGGCCTGATCGAAAAGCTCTTCATGGGCGGCAATCGCGACCGCGTCATCCGCCGCCTCAAGCGCGCCGATCGTGCCGACCGGTTCAGGGTCTATTTCCCCGTCGTGCCCGGGCCGCCAGTGCCCGGGGCGTCAGAGCCGAGGAAGGCCGACGGGGTGGAGGTGCTCATCCATTCCAAGCTGATCATTGCCGACGACGAACTGATCCGCATCGGCTCCTCCAATCTCAATAACCGTTCGGAGGGATTGGATTCGGAATGCGACATGCTTCTCGAGGCCGGCAATGACGAGCATCGCGGCGCAATCGCGGAACTGCGCCACCATCTGCTGGCCGAATATCTCGGAACGACCACGGAGACCTTTGCCGCAGCCTATGCGCAGAGCGGCTCGATCATCCAAGCAGTCGACAAGCTCAATGATGGGCCTCGGGGCTTGCGGGAATTTGCCGTCGATCTCTCGGGCAGTATTTCGCCGATCAGGGGCACCGCGCTCTTCGACCCGGCGCGGCCATTGGGGCTCCTAGATCGACTGGGCCTCGGCGCGCTCTTCCGTCTCCTGATCCGCCCCGCGTAACCGGCGCCGGAAGATCACTTCGCTGACGATGAGAAGCGTGGTGCCGAGCGCCAGCGGAATGAAGAAATAGGCGCAGCGGAATGCAATCAGCGCGCCGATCGATGCCTCCTGCGGCACGGCATAGGAGACGGTCGCCTCGAGTACGCCGAGACCGCCCGGGACATGCGTCGCCAGGATCGCGGAATTAGCGAGCACGTAGGCCGTAACCGACCTGAAGAAGGCAACGTCGCCGAAGACCGTGAGCATCTGGTGCAGGCAGGCGGACACCAGCATGAAATTGATCGTCCCGACACCGACCTGGGCGACCGCGATCGAAAATCGCGGCAGCTGCAACGACCAGCGCCAGAGCCGCAGCCGGCGGCGGATAAAAAACGCCAGCCCGGCATAGACGACCGGCACGGCCAGCGCTAGCAGACCGAATAGCCGAGTGCTCGCTGGGTCGATGCGCAGCAGACGCGCGGCATCGCCGGGATTGACGATCAGGGCAAGGCCACCGAGTGTGATCAAGCCAAGGCCGACGGTGACGCCGCAGAACAGGATAATCTTCGCCACGTCCTCGGCCCTCAGGCCCCAGCGGGAATAGAAACGATAGCGGAAGGCGCCGCTGCTCAGCCCCGCAAATCCGATATTGTGGCCGAGCGAAAGGCTGATGAAGGAGGCGAGCACGATCTTCCGGTAAGGCAGGGATTTGCCGAGCGAGCGGATCGCCAGATAGTCGAAACAGCTCAGGCACAGATAGGATGCCGCCGCAAACAGAAGTGCTGTGCAAAAGGTCGCAAAGGGTATGCTGCGGACCGATTGAACGACCTGCTCCAGGCTGTACTGGCGGAAGATCCGATAGAGAAGAAAGCCCGCGATACAAAGGGCGGCAACGAGCAGTCCTTTCCAGATTACCTTTTTCAGACTCATCGATTGTCCGTTTTCGAAGTGCGAGCGCCATGGCTCGATCATCTGGAACGATCAAAAGAGTTTTGTGTTCCCCACCAGAGTACGAGTCCTGTCTCTTGTGGGGAGACCAGCTTGAGCGGGTCTATGCCGGATAAATCGATCAAACTCCTGTCCTATAACGTGCACAGCTGCATCGGCAACGACCGGAAGCTCGACCCCGGCCGCATCGCGTCGGTCATTGCCGAGGCTGGAGCCGATATCATCGCCCTGCAGGAAGTCGATGTCCTGAGACGTCGGACCGGCGGCGTCGATCAGGCCCACCTCATCGCCTCGCTGCTGAAGATGCAGGCTCATTTTCATCCGGCGCTATCGGTTGCCGAAGAACAATATGGCGATGCGATCATCACGGCGCTGCCGACCGCTGCGGTCAAGGCCGGTCCGCTGCCATCGATCGGCGAACAGCGCGGCGCGCTTTCGGTCGAAGTCCTGGTCGGCGACAGGAAGCTGCTGGTCGTCAACACTCATCTCGGCCTTCGCGGGCGCGACCGCATCCGGCAGATGACGACGCTCTTGAATTCGGGCTGGCTGCGCGGCACCAAGGACGAACCTCTTCCCTGCATTCTCTGCGGCGATTTCAATGCCATTCCGTCATCGGCGACGTACCGGCTTGCCACGCGGTCATTGAAGGACGCCCTGCTTGGAGGCAAGGCCGCACCAAGAGCGACCTTTCCCTCCCGCTACCCGCTGATGCGCCTCGACCACATTTTCGTCACCGACGACCTAGTCGTCAAAAGAGCCACTGTCCTGCAAAATCGGCTGACGAGGGTCGCCTCGGACCATCTCCCTCTCTTTGCCGAAATCAGTTTTGCTTGAGGACACTTCTGCAACTGATCGATCAGTTCCAGCTGGAGGAAACGGACAGGCGTAGCGTGGCAGATGCTTGAGGAAGGTCAGTGACGGCTGTAGAGTGGCGGCGTCACATCTTCGTCTGCGAGGTCGGGATAAAGCTGCCTGCGGGTGCGGGCGAGCGCTTCCGCCTCCTGGCGATTCCGCTCCAGCAGAATGGCGGTGACGTCCTTGTAGGGTCCACCGTCCGACAAGGCGACGCGGACGGTTCCACCCTGTGAGAGGAAGTCGCAGAACGACCGCATCGAGCGAAGACGCGTCGTGATCTCGACATAGCGGTCGTCATGTCCAGCCATGTTCATCTCCCTTCCAGACAGTAAGATGGCACAAACACTTCGGCGAGAAGATGGCGCTCTTTCAGCCTAGAGCATGATGTCGTCCGAAAACCGCTCACACTTTTCGGCATCATGCTCTGGCCTTCGGACATCAATTTCTGGCGAGCTTCCGGTTGATCGCGGCGGCGGCCAGGGGCAGCGCCGTAGTCGCCACAGTCCCGAGAGGCAATCGCCGGAGACCCCTGGTAACGACGAAGGCCGCCGCCATCGCGCCGGCCAGCTTGAGCCACGGCCGGTCACCGAGTTGCGCATGGGCGCTGGCATCGGCCCAGCGGGCATTTTCGGTCAAGACGGTCGCGGCCTGTCGCCTGATCACGTGCAGACGGGCCTGGAGGTTTTCGAGCTCTTCCCGCAACTCCCGCAGACGGCCTTCCAGAACATGCCCTTCGGAGATCTCGACGGTTTCCACCACATAGGCGTCGAACGGAATCTCTTGGCCAAGCGTGGCGAGGTAGGCGCGGTATTCGGCCTCGCTCGCAAAACCCTCGCGTCTGAGGAGGTCAGGATTGATGTCCGCCTCTTCTCTGTTTGCCAGCGGGATGCCGGCGTCGTCTAGCCTATCGTCCGCGCCCGTGCCGGATTCGTTCTTGAACATGATGCGTCTCCCGTGTTTCCTCACCGCAGAACGCCCGATGGCTCAAATTGATCCCACTCGCCGACGTGGCCGCTACGGGGCCCATGCCTTCGTTGCCGAAAAAGCTGCAAGCTTCTGCTGGATTTGCTCTAATCAAAAAGCTCGCCATGTCCAATCTGCTCCCGCTTGCCTGGAACGTCGCTGATGATGGGATCGTCGGCAGGATCGGGATCTTTTCTGTTGGCTTCGCTCAAAAACCGTGCGGCCTCGACGAATGCGACCGAGATTTCCTCGGTCCCCCATCCGGCTTCATTGGCGGCTGCAATCAGTTTTTCCAAAGCGTCGCGTGCAGCAGCGCGCGCTTCTTCGAAGCGCTGAGCGGGAGCTTCGGCTTTCGGCCGTGGAAAGGTCATCGTCTTCCCTCCATAGACTGGCTATCGAGGATGAACGCAGTTCCCAGGAAATGGATGCACCATGAGCACGATTTAGCTGCGGATGCGCCGATTTCTTTATCAGATGACCGTTCGCAACAGAAACGGCGAGCGCTCCAGTGGACGCTGGGCGAGGATTCTCAACATCGCCGGGCCCTGTATGCCGGTAGAGGTGCGCGAGCGGCCGTCATGATAGACGACCGTCATGACTTGCCCAAGAATATCATAGCGTATCTGCGCGATCGTCCGGGTGTGAACCGGAAATACGAATTCGTCGGGCTCTGATATCTGCCCGGAGGTCTCCAAAGTCATCGCCATGCCCCAACGATAATAGCGCCCCTGCCCCTCATTTTCCTAGTTCCAGGTCACCCGGCCTGGATATCGGAAGCGCCGAACGCCCCAATCAAGCACATATTGCCTCCACGGTCGCGTGACATCGGCGTGACATGCCGATCCGTGATAGGAAAACTATTTTGGAACAGCCACTTAGACGTCGGGTTGCTGCGCAATTCAGGCAATCAGTGCAGCGTCGGGCAAAATCGCGATGCTGACAATCCTGAAATCTTGTCAGATCCGCTCGCGCATCCTGTCGTAGAAGTCTCTAAAATCTCGCAAGGCGGATGGCTCGCGACGACGCGGCGAGGAGACGTGATATGAGGCAAAGGCGAACACACCCGCGACAGCAGCCACGAGCAAAACCGTTGAAAGCGGATGGTGTTTGACCACTGCTTTGGTCTGATGGATCGCTTTTCCGGCGCGGTCCTTCGCCAATCGCCCGGCGCCCAGGACCTGCTGCTGGAGCATGCCAATCTGTTTCCGCAGCGAGCTCAGTTCTGCTCGCAGGTCCTCTTCGGGCTGGCGGGGGATGCCGACGGATGCGGTGTTGACGTCGATAATGGCTTTCGGCACCGGTTCGCCGATCTTGGCTCCGCTGGTTTCCAGATTTGTCGTCTCACTGCTCTTGCGCCGCGGCATTTTCACATCTCCTCACATCAACGTTCCGACCTCGCGGTCCTCCACGAGAACTGCTTTGATGATCGATTGACAGCGCATGTCGCGACACGCGCAGTCTGCCTAGCGCTTGCGCCGGCAATGATGTTGTCGGACGCCTAAAACTTATCGCTGCGACGCCTTACCGCGTGCTTCAAAGCCAACAAGTGTCTGCGCCGCTCCATCATGTAGTCGGCATAACCGACGCAGATAAACAGCAATGTCGGGCCGGCGTAGATAACGATGAGAGCCAATGCAACAAGGATGAATGCGGTCGTCATGGTCTGTTTTCCATCATGTTGATCATGTGAAACGACGGACCATCTTTCGACTGATCAGGTTCCGCCGCTATGTCTGCCCCTCACTTCCGCTGCGGGTCGTGGCCATGATGGCGATCATGCTCGCCGCCACCGCCGGAGACCTTGCTTTGCGTGCGCTTGTCCGGCTCCGCCGCCGGCTTCGGAATGTCGAGCGGAGCCTTGGCATTTTCATGCGAAGCCCCCGGGCCGCCCTGGCGGATGGTCGCGGCGCTCTTCTTGGATGTGGACATCGATGCCTCCTAGCGATCCTGCTGATGGCCCTGATGGCTGGTATTGATCTTGCTGTTGCCCTGCTGACCCTTCTTATCCGGGTCTTCGCCGCCGCTTGCCATTGCGGCGTCTTCTGCTTTGGTCTTCAGCGGCTTGCCTGCACCCTTGCTGCTGACGTTGCCCGCTGGAATTGGAGGTAGCCTGCTGCTCATCGCGCCTCTCCTCAGTCAGGGTCTCGGTTGGAACTGTGATCCATATATTGCTCGGTCTGAATGGTCTTGCCGTCCAGACCGCGCTCCTTAGAGTGTTGCGTTTTATCGCGGTTCGACAGGACCTTGTTTTCGGGAAGCTGCTCTTCGTTAAGGTCGGTCATGGCGCCGCTGCCATCACCTTTTCCCTTTGCGCCAGCGCCGATATGTTTCCGGTCGGCATGTGCCATGACGTTCTCCTTAATTCATCGTATCAAACAATGCAGATCGGCCGAGGTTCCGGGATCGAGAGCAAATGACGCGACGACCCGCCGCTGGCCAACTGGCTCTAGCGTTCGTCGAGATGCCGTCGCAACTCGTCCTTCTGGATGAAAACGTCGGTGCTGCCCGGATCGTGATCGGGATGCGATACTTCAACATCGAGATCATCGGGAAGCTCGAGCGCCTGCTTGGCGTTCATGATGCCGAGAGGGACACGCCCTTCTTCGGTATCCACCGCGACTTCGACCAGTTGTTTCTTGGAACTCATTTCGGCGATCCCTTTTTCTATCTATTGAGAATCCGCCGGCTTCCTATTCGTTCCCTTGCCATACGATTTTGCGGCCTTTCCTCGCGCATCGCCGCCGTCACACGCTTGACGAGCGGACTCGACATCAGGTCCTCGAGCGAAATCGACAGCTTCGGCTTCCAATTTGGATAGCTGTCGCTGGTGCCCGGAATGTTGGTCGGGCTTTTCTCGTCTGTGAGATCGGCAAGGCGAACCGCGACGAGGAGTGACGGGCTTCTGGCGATGAAGCGATAGGCGCTGACGGTTAGTTCCCTCAGCGCCTCCCGACTTGCCCTTGCGTCAAGACGTTGCGGCAGACCGAGACCGGCGGCCCGGAGTGCCGCCTTCAAGCTTGTCCGCTCGCGCTTGCGGTGTTCGAGATGTTTTTCGGTGAGATCGGTCGGGACAATGCCGTGCTCGCGCCGGTCCTGAATGTCGGAGCCGCGCCACCAGCCGGCCAGGGTCTGGTGATCGTGCGTCGAGATGCATGCCAAGGCAAGAACGGGATAGGCATCCGCCGGCTTAAAACCGCCTTCGTCCTGTTCATAGGAGAGGATCCGATAGGAGAGAATTCTGGCCGCCGCCAGATCGTCGGGCAGGTCTTCAGGGATGATTCCCAAGGCTTCGCCGATGACGAGGCATCGATGCTCGGCGGACGTCTCGGCAAGGATCTGCAGGAGCCGGTCCTGGGGATAGCGCACATAGCCGCCGCCCGCCGCGCTACTGCCGAGCGGCACCAGAAAGAGGCGCCGGAGCGCCGGGGCATGGTCGATGCGGATCGCGCCAGCGTAGCGCATGGCGGCACTCACCATACGACGAAAGGGAGAAGTTTTCCCCGATGCGATCCTGGAAGGCAGATAGCCGGCAAGATGCCAGTCCTGCCCGTCGACGGCGAAGGGATCTGGAGGACTGCCGATGGTGGCTTCGGAAATATAGACCTCTGGTTCGCTCCATGTCGCGGAGCCGTCGACTGCCTCGCCAACGGCAAGATCGAGATAGAGCCCGATCCGCATGCCGGCCTTCAGCGCCCGCTCCGCCGCCTGCATCATCTGCCGGTGGGCGAGCCATTGCAGCCACATATGGAATAGCACATCATCTTCATGATCGCGCTCGAATTCTGCGACGGCTTCGCTGTCGGCACGCTGAAAATCTGCGGGCCATGCCTGCCAGCCGGCGCCCGCGCCGCGCTCGACCATCGAAAGCGACAGGCATTCGAACAGAGCGTGCCGCCGCAGGCCGTCGCCGCCTCGCGCCACGAAGGCGTCGAAATCCGCGGGAGCATAAGCCTTGTCGACTGCGCTCCGTACCCGCCAGCCCGGCCAGAGATCCCGCAGCGCCTGAAGCTTGACCTCAGCCACCTGCGCATAATCGACGAGATCGGCCCGGCGAAGCCTCTCCAGCTTCCGTTCGAGCTTTCGACTCAGGATAAAACCGGGGAGGCGGTCAACGGCGATATAGAGCGGGTTGAGATGCTGGCGGCTCGACGGTTCATAGGGACTGCAGCGGCCGGGATCGGCAAGGAACGGCGCATGAAGCGGATTGAGGCCGACGAAATCGGCGCCGAGCGATCCCGCCAGATCCGCCATAACGACCAGATCTTCGAAGTCTCCTATGCCCCAGTTGCGCGCCGAACGAAGTTCGTAGAGCTGCAGGCTGATGCCCCAGATCCGCGTGCCGGATAAAAAGTCCGGCAGGTATGACATTGCGATTTTTTCCACCGCCGGCTTCGGCTCCCGCCGCGCCTTGCCCCGCCCGTGATCAACGACTGCCGTCAGGTCGACCTTCAGCGCCGACAATATCTTGCGCTTCGTCTCTCTGGAGATCGACACCTCTCGACCGTCGGGGCTCGGCCTCGTCGGGCTGATGCCGTACCACTGGGCAAGCCTGTCGAGCTCCGCGGGCTTCATGGTTCAGTCGCTTTCATATGGCCCCTGATGCTTCACCAAGGCTCCAGATCACTGCCCAGGGCGCCAGCTCGTCGTCGTCGTTGTCTCCGAGCCGGAAGATCATCTCTCCGCCTGCCGCCTGATCGGCAAGCCTTGCCCTCTCGTTGCCGAGATTGGCACGGAGGTGCAGGCGTCGGTTGCCGGCGAGCGTCCAATCCACCGCGACCGCAGTGCCAGCCGAATGATAGAACGCATTTCCAACACCGGCTTTCAGCAAGGGAGTAATCCGCCGGCGCCGCAGATCGAGAAGCGTCCTGTAGAAATCGAGGATCTCGGAGGAGGCGAGCTTCGACCAGTCGAGCTTTGCGGCAGCGAACGTCGACGGCGCCGTCGGGTCGAGAAGCTCGTCGGCATCGAAGCCCGGCAGGCGCGACAGTTCCTCGCGCCTGCCTTTGCGGACTTTGTCGTTCAGATCCTCGTCGAAATCGCAGAAAAACGGAAAAGGCTCTTTGGCACCCCATTCTTCGCCCATGAACAGCATCGGGATCTCGGGCGCCAGCAGGTAGATTGATGTGACGGCCTTGATGGCATCGGCCGGGCTCGCGGCCATGATGCGGTCGCCGAGCGCCCGGTTGCCGATCTGGTCATGGTTCTGGATGAAGGACACGAAGGCGGTCGGCGGCAGGTGGCCGCTCGGCCTGCCCCGGCTCGCGCCGCGATAAGGCATGTGCTCGCCCTGGAACACAAAGCCTTCCGCCAGAGCGCGGCCGAGCTTATCGGCATCACCGGCGTAGTCGGCATAATAGCCGAAGGTCTCGCCGGTCGCAGCGATATGCAGCACATGGTGCAAGTCGTCGTTCCACTGGGCCGTGAACAGTCTCGGCTCGGCGCTCTCATCGCGTTGCAGAAGGTCGCTGTCGTTCTCCTCGTTCTCGACGATCAGATGAACTTGCCTGTCGCCGGCCGCTGCCCTGACACGACGGGCGAGCGCATGAAGAAGATGTTCCTTGCTGTCGTCCTTGATGGCATGGACGGCATCGAAGCGAAAACCGTCGAGCCGGAACTCGGTGATCCAATAGAGGGCGTTCTCGATGATGAATTCGCGGACCATCTCGGAGCCGTCGCCGTCATAATTGATGCCGTTGCCCCAGGGTGTCTTGTGATGATCGGTAAAGAGCGGCGCGTAGGACGGAATATAGTTCCCGTCCGGCCCGAAGTGATTGTAGACCGCGTCGAGGAAGACCGAGATGCCACGCTCGTGTGCGGCGTCCACAAGCGCCATGAGATCCTCCGGCCGGCCGTAGCTGCTGTCGGGTGCATAGGGAAGCACGCCATCATAGCCCCAGCTATAGCGGCCCGGAAAGTCACTGAGCGGCATGATCTGCAGCGCCGTCACCCCCAGTTGACGCAGATGGTCAAGCCGCTCGATCGCAGCCCTGAAAGTACCCTGCCCTGTGAAGCAGCCGATATGCAGTTCGTAGATGACCATCTCTTCCCAAGGCCGGCCGGTCCATGCATTGGTCTTCCAGCGGTAGTCGGAAAGATCGACCACTTCGCTCGGGCCGTACACATCCTGCGGCTGGAAGCGCGAGGCCGGATCGGGAACTTCGAGACCGTCCGGCAGCACGAAACGGTAGCGCGTGCCGGCTCGGGCATCCGCGACCATGCAGCGATGCCAGCCATCGTCATCCGCCTGCATCGGACGGGGGTCCGCGCCTTCGATCCTCAATGACATGCTTTCATGCAGCGGAGCCCAGAGTCGGAACAGAATGCCGTCTTCGCTGAAGGCGGGGCCGAACGTCGTTTTGGTCAAGGGAGCGCCTTTGATGATTGGCCGGGATATGGGTAACTTTTGCAGGAGGAAAAAGTTTCGTCTGCAAGCAGACGTGAGAAGCTGCGATTGTCAGAAGCAAATCGGCTGAGATGGAGTAGGATTGCATCCCATCACGTGTTATTGAGGTGCAGACAGATAGGAGTGCAATCGATGCGATCGACCCAGCAGATGAGCATTACATTACCCGTGGAAATGGCGAAGCTGGTTAAGCTACGAGTGTCCAACGGTGATTACGCCTCAGAAAGCGAAGTTATTCGCGAAGGGCTGAGAGCTTTGCAAGAACGCGAAAATGCTGTCGAGCATTGGCTTCGAACGGAAGTTGCGGCAACCTATGACGCATATAAGGCCGATCCCACTAAAGCCAAACCCCTCGATGAGGCCTGGAAGCGCCTTGAAGCCCGCATGGACGAGATTGATCGGGCAGAAGATTAATGAGGCGCTATCATATCCGCCTCACCGATGAGGCGGAATTGGATGTGGCGCGTATCTATGCTTTCGTTCGTAGGAAATCCGCGTCTGCCGCCGTCGCCCGCGAATATGTGGCCCGCATCAGGACCTTCGTGGGTGGGTTCGAGATGTATCCTGAACGGGGCAGCCTCCGTGATGTTCGCCCAGGCTTGCGCATAGTGGGCTTTGAGCGTCGGGTAAGCGTAGCGTTCGTTGTCGAGCCCACTGAGGTTGTTATCATCCGTATCCTCTATGCCGGCCAGCGGTTTGAAAGCGAGGAAAGCTAGAGCAGCGGTCCTAAACTTATCACAATCGCACGCTGCCCGCCTATCAAGGTGAACCGCCTGCCACTCGCTTCGTCGATCACGCCGCCGCGACCTTGTCCCGGAGCGCTTCGTCCATGGCCGCCTGAAGCTGCTCTTGCGTGAACGGCTTCGTCATCCTGAGCATTCGGCCGAGCCCCTGGTCCTCGGCAAGCTCGACATAGCCGGAAGCGAGGATCACGGGCAGGTTGGGGAAGGCTGCACGAAGGTGACGCGCGAGCTCGGCGCCGGTCATGCCCGGCATGGCGTGATCGGTGATAACAAGATCGCACTCCTCTCCTCCGGCGAAGAATTCCAGGGCCTGGGAAGCGGAAGCAGCCTCGCGCGGGAGATGTCCGAGGTCCTCCAGCATCGCCACGGTTCCGGTCCTGACGAGCGCATCGTCGTCGACGACAAGAATGGCAAGCGATCGCGACACCGGATTCACAGGTTCCGCGGGCGCCGTCACGACCGCCGGCTGCGCCCTGGTGAAGCTCTCGGCGACGGGCAGCCAGAGGGAGACGGTGGTGCCCTTCCCTCTCGTGCTGAAGATCTGGATCGAGCCGCCCGATTGCGCGGCCAGGCCGTGCACCATCGACAGGCCGAGACCGGTGCCCTTGCCGATCCCCTTGGTGGTGAAAAATGGCTCGGCGGCACGCAGGACCGTCGCCTCGTCCATCCCCTCGCCATCGTCCGAAACCGATATCTTGATGTAATTCCCGCCCGCAAGGCCGGTCGGCCGTGCCTCCTCCGCCGTCGCGGTGACTGTCACCGCGCCGCCGCTTTCGAGCGCATCGCGCGCATTGACGAAGAGGTTGAGCAGGGCCAGCTCCAGCTGGTTGCTGTCCACCAGCAGCGGCGCCAGATCCGCCGGGATGCACTTTCGGATCTCGACGCGCGGCCCCACAGCCTTGGCGAGCAGATCCTCGACGTTTTCGAACAGCCTGAGGAAGTCGACCGCCTGCGGCTTCAGCTCCTGACGGCGGGCGAAGGCGAGCAGGCGCTGAGTGAGCGCCGTGCCGCGCTCGGCCGCCTGGATGGCGTTGGTCACCAGGCGTTCGCTGCGCTCATCCGCCGGCAGGCGTTTCTTCAGCAGGTTGAGACTGCCGAGCACCGCCATGAGAAGATTGTTGAAGTCGTGCGCAACGCCGCCTGTGAGGTGACCGATCGTGTCGAGCTTCTGCGCTTCGAAGAGCTGCGCCAGCGCCTCCTCACGCTCGCGCGTCCGCTGGTCGATTCGGTGCTCGAGTTCTTCATTCAGCTGACGCAACTGCGCTGCCGATGTTTCGAGCTCGGCGGTGCGCTGGTGCACCCTCGCCTCCAGCTCGGCATTCAGGCGTTCGAGTTCCCGCGTTTTCCGGTAAAGATCGGCAAAGACCCTGACCTTGGCCCTCAGCACCTCGGGCACGATCGGAACGGAGACGTAGTCGACGGCGCCGACCGCGTAGCCGCGCAGCCGGTCCGGTTCGGCCAGCATGACGGCGGAGACGAAGATGATCGGCGTATTCTGATAGCGTGGATGCTGCCGGATCATGCTGACGAGCTCGAATCCGTCCTGCTCGGGCATGCAGACGTCGACGAGGATGACGGCGATTTCGGTGCGCAACAGGTGCTCGAAGGCTTCGCGCGCCGATTGCGCCTTGATGAGGTTTTCCTCGAGCTCTTCGAGAATGACCTCGTAGCTCAAGAGCTTCGCGGGCTGGTCGTCGACGAGAAGGATGTTGACGCGGTTCATGGCCGGATCCTCAGCGATGCAGCCACATGCGCAGCGCCGACAGCAGCTGCTCGGTATTGACGGGCTTCGCCAGGTAATCCGACGCTCCCGCCTCCAGGCATTTCTCCCTGTCGCCCTTCATTGCCTTGGCCGTCAGCGCCAGGATCGGCAACCGCCGGAAGCGGGGCTCCGAGCGGATGACCTGCATCGTCTCGTAACCGTCCATCCCGGGCATCATGATGTCCATCAGCACGATCGCAACCGAGGGTTCGTTGTTGATGACGTCAATGGCTTCGCTGCCGGTCGTCGCGGTCAGAACTCTCATGCCGCGGCGCTCCAGCACGCTGCTGAGGGCGAAGATATTGCGGGCGTCGTCGTCGACGAGCAGCACGGTTTCGCCGACGAGATCCTCGTCCGAACTATGCAGTTCCCGCAACGTCGCCTGCTTTGCCGCCGGCAGATCGGCGACGACCCGGTGCAGGAACAACGCCGTCTCGTCGAGAAGCCGTTCGGGGGACTCCACACCCTTGACCACGACGCTGCGGGCCATGCTGTGGAGCGTCGCGTCCTCCTCTGCAGAGAGCTCCCTGCCGGTGAAGACGACCACCGGCACCTCGCCGATTTCGACATCGTCGCGTATCTGCTCCAGCACGTCGAAGCCCGACATGTCGGGAAGAGAAAGATCGAGCACCACGCAGTCGGCGGAATTGCGACGCAAAGCGGCAAGCGCCTCGGATCCGGAGCCGACGCTGGTGATGTCGATGTCGTCATGTCCGAGAAGCGCAGTGACGCTCAAGCGCTCCGCCTCGTCGTCTTCCACGAGCAGCAACTGCTTGCGGCGCGGCTCGGCATAGGCCTTCAGGCGCGACAGCGCCTTGCCGAGGCCTTCGGGCGTCGTCGGCTTGCTCATGAAGGCAAAAGCGCCGCGCGTAAGTCCATGCTGCCGATCCTCGTCCAGACTGATGATCTGCACCGGAATATGCCGCGTCTGCGGGTTCTGCTTGAGTTGGCTCAGCACCGTCCAGCCGAGCATATCAGGCAGGAAGATATCGAGCGAGATCGCCGATGGCTTGTAATCCTGCGCGAGCGTCAACGCATCGCTGCCGCGCATCGCCACCAGCACCTTGAACCCGTTGTCGCGGGCGAGATCGACCAGGACGCGGGCGTAATGCGCGTCGTCCTCGACGACGAGCAGCACCGAGTCGCCGGCCTCTATCCGGTGACGGTCGTCTGCGACGTGCTCGGCGGGCTTTTCGGCGCGGCGGCTTGCCGCCGCCTCGGCGAATTCCACGACATTTGCCGGCGGAACCGGCCTGGGTGCAACCGCACCGGCGCCGACATAGGTCAGCGGCAGGTAGAGCACGAAGATACTGCCGACGCCCGGCGTGCTGCGCAGCTGGATCTCGCCGCCGAGCAGGTTTGCCAGTTCGCGGCTGATCGCCAGCCCGAGGCCGGTGCCGCCATATTTGCGGCTTGTCGAGGCGTCCGCCTGCTGAAACGCCTCGAAGATGATACGCTGTTTTTCCGGTGGAATACCGATGCCGGTATCGACGACCTCGAAGGCGATCACCGATGGCGCGTGCCGGAGCGAGGGATGATCCGACGACCAGCCGCTCGTCGCCGATGCAACGCGAAGTGTCACGCCGCCCTGCGCGGTGAACTTGAAGGCGTTCGACAACAGATTCTTGAGGATCTGCTGGAGCCGCTTGGAGTCGGTGATGATGCTCTTCGTAACATCGGCGCCGACCTCGACCTCGAAGGACAGGTTCCGCGTTTCCGCTTCGTGCCGAAACGGTCGCGCCATCACTTCGAGCAGGTTGTTGACGAAGATCTCCTCGGCATCGACCGAGACCGTTCCGGACTCGATCTTGGAAAGATCGAGAATATCGCTGATGAGGTTCAGCAGATCGGTGCCGGCGCCATGGATCGTCTTGGCGAACTCGACCTGCTTGCCCGACAGGTTGCCATCGGGGTTTTCTCCCAGCTGCTGGCCGAGGATCAGGATCGAGTTCAGCGGCGTGCGCAGCTCATGCGACATGTTGGCGAGGAATTCGGATTTGTATTTCGAGGTCAGCGCCAATTCCGCCGCCTTTTCTTCCAGCGCCCGCCGGGCCTGCTCGATCTCCTGGTTCTTCGCCTCGACTTCGACGTTGCGTTCCTCGAGCTGCTGCGCCTTCTGCCCGAGCTGTTCGTTGGTCTGCTGCAGTTCGCGCTGCTGCGTCTGCAGCTCGGCGGCGAGCTGCTGCGATTGCTTGAGCAGGCCTTCGGTCTGCATGGTCGCTTCGATGGAGTTGAGAACGATGCCGATCGATGTCGTCAACTGGTCGAGGAAAGAGAGCTGCAGCTCGGTGAAATCGCCTGCGGAGGCGAGCTCGATCACCGCCTTCACCTGCCCCTCGAAATGCACCGGCAGCACGATTGCGCTTCTCGGCAGGGTGGTGAACACGCCGGAGCTGATCGGTACGACATTATCGGGCAGATCGGTGACGAGGATGCGGCGGGCATCGCTCGCACATTGGCCGACCAGGCCCTGGCCAAGGTCGAGTCGCGGCGGATGCGCCGCCTCGCCCCCTTGCGCATAGACCGAGAGCAGCGACAGGAAGGGTTGGCTCTCGTCGGCATCCACCTGATAGATGACGCCCTGATGGGCGCCGACCAGCGGCGCCAGCTCCGACAGCAGCATCTTGCCGACCAGCGTCAGGTCGCGCTGCCCCTGCAGCATGTTGGTGAAACGCGCCAGGTTCGTCTTCAGCCAGTCCTGCTCGGTGTTGCGCTCGGTGGTGAGCCGCAAATTGTCGATCATCGTGTTGATGTTGTCTTTGAGCTCGGCCACTTCGCCACGCGCATCGACCTTGATCGAGCGTGTCAGGTCGCCCTTGGTGACGGCGGTCGCCACTTCGGCGATGGCGCGCACCTGTGTCGTCAGGTTGGCGGCGAGCAGGTTGACGTTGCCCGTCAGATCCTTCCAGGTGCCGGCCGTGCCCGGCACGTTCGCCTGGCCGCCGAGGCGGCCTTCTACGCCCACCTCGCGCGCCACCGTGGTCACCTGATCGGCAAAAGTGGCAAGCGTGTTGGTCATGTTGTTGATGGTTTCGGCAAGTGCGGCGACTTCGCCCTTGGAGGCGACGGTGAGGTTCTGCTTGAGATCGCCGTTCGCCACCGCCGTCACTACCTTGACGATGCCGCGCACCTGCTCGGTCAGGTTGGCGGCCATGACGTTGACGGTGTCCGTCAGGTCCTTCCAGGTGCCGGCGACGCCCGGCACCTGCGCCTGGCCGCCGAGCTTGCCCTCGGTACCGACCTCGCGGGCGACGCGCGTCACTTCGCCCGCGAAAGCGTTCAACTGATCCACCATGGTGTTGATGGTATTTTTCAGCTCGAGGATTTCGCCCTTCACGTCGACGGTGATCTTGCGCGACAGATCGCCGCGCGCCACGGCGGTCGTGACTTCGGCGATGTTGCGAACCTGGGTCGTCAGATTGGCGGCGAGCAGATTGACGTTGTCGGTCAGGTCCTTCCAGGTGCCGGCAACGCCGGGAACGACGGCCTGACCGCCGAGGCGGCCGTCGGTGCCGACTTCGCGGGCAACACGCGTCACTTCGCCGGCAAAGGAACGAAGCTGATCGACCATGGTATTCAGCGTGTCCTTCAACAGCAGGATTTCGCCGCGCACGTCGACGGTGATCTTGCGCGACAGGTCGCCATTGGCGATCGCGGTCGCCACCTCGGCGATATTGCGCACCTGTGCCGTCAGGTTGCCGGCCATCGAGTTGACGCTGTCGGTCAGATCTTTCCACGTGCCGGCCACACCGGAAACCTGCGCCTGACCGCCAAGCTTGCCTTCGGTGCCGACTTCGCGCGCCACACGCGTCACTTCACCGGCGAAGGCATTGAGCTGATCCACCATGGTATTGATGGTGTTCTTCAGCTCGAGGATTTCCCCTTTAACGTCGACGGTGATCTTGCGCGACAGGTCGCCGCGCGCCACGGCGGTCGTCACTTCGGCAATGTTGCGGACCTGGCCGGTGAGGTTGGAGGCCATGGAATTGACGTTTTCGGTCAGATCCTTCCAGGTGCCTGCGACACCCGGCACCTGCGCCTGGCCGCCGAGCTTGCCTTCGGTGCCGACTTCGCGGGCGACACGCGTCACTTCCGAGGCGAAGCGGTTCAGCTGATCCACCATGGTGTTCAGCGTTTCCTTGAGCTCGAGGATTTCGCCCGAGACCGACACCGTGATCTTCTTCGACAGGTCGCCATTGGCGATGGCGGTCGAGACTTCGGCGATGTTGCGCACCTGCGCCGTCAGATTGCCGGCCATCGAGTTGACGCTGTCGGTCAGGTCCTTCCAGGTGCCGGCGACGCCGAGCACATTGGCCTGACCGCCCAGCCGGCCTTCCGTGCCGACCTCGCGCGCAACGCGCGTGACCTCGCCGGCAAAGCCGTTCAGCTGATCGACCATCGTGTTGATCGTTTCCTTCAGCTCAAGGATTTCGCCCGAAACCGGAACGGTGATCTTCTTCGACAGGTCACCCTGGGCAACCGCTGTCGCGACTTCGGCAATGTTACGCACCTGGCCGGTGAGGTTGGAGGCCATGGAATTGACGCTGTCGGTCAGATCCTTCCAGGTGCCGGCCACACCGCGCACGTTTGCCTGGCCGCCGAGCCGGCCTTCCGTGCCGACCTCGCGCGCCACACGCGTGACTTCGCCGGCAAAACCGTTCAGCTGGTCGACCATCGTGTTGATGGTTTCCTTTAGCTCGAGGATTTCGCCCGAAACCGGGACGGTGATCTTTTTCGACAGGTCGCCATTGGCGATGGCGGTCGAAACCTCGGCGATGTTGCGCACCTGCGCCGTCAGGTTACCGGCCATCGAGTTGACGTTTTCGGTCAGGTCCTTCCAGGTGCCGGCGACGCCGCGCACATTGGCCTGGCCGCCGAGCCGGCCTTCCGTGCCCACTTCGCGGGCGACGCGCGTCACTTCCGAGGCAAAGGCGTTCAGCTGGTCGACCATCGTATTGATGGTTTCCTTCAGCTCGAGGATTTCGCCCGACACCGAAACGGTGATCTTCTTCGACAGGTCGCCATTGGCGATCGCGGTCGAGACCTCGGCGATGTTGCGCACCTGCGCCGTCAGGTTCGAGGCCATGGAATTGACGTTGTCGGTCAGGTCCTTCCAGGTGCCGGCGACTCCCGGCACCTGCGCCTGGCCGCCGAGCCGGCCCTCGGTGCCGACCTCGCGCGCCACGCGCGTCACCTCGCCGGCGAAGCCGTTGAGCTGATCGACCATGGTGTTGATGGTTTCCTTGAGCTCCAGGATTTCGCCCGACACGTCGACGGTGATCTTGCGCGACAGGTCGCCGCGCGCCACGGCCGTTGTCACCTGGGCGATGTTGCGCACCTGTGCCGTCAGATTGCCGCACATGGCATTGACGCTATCGGTCAGATCCTTCCAGGTGCCGGCGACACCCGGCACCAGCGCCTGGCCGCCGAGCTTGCCTTCGGTGCCGACCTCGCGGGCCACGCGCGTCACTTCCGAAGCGAACGAGCGCAGCTGGTCGACCATGGTGTTGATCGCTTCCTTCAGCTGCAGGATTTCGCCGCGCACGTCGACGGTGATCTTCTTGGAAAGGTCGCCGTTGGCAACGGCGATCGTCACTTCGGCGATGTTGCGCACCTGCGCCGTCAGGTTCGACGCCATCGAATTGACGCTTTCGGTCAGGTCCTTCCAGACGCCGGTCACCTCGGGCACCTGCGCTTGGCCGCCGAGTTTTCCGTCCGTGCCGACCTCGCGGGCCACACGCGTCACCTCCGAAGTGAAGACGCTCAGCTGCTTGATCATCGTGTTGACGATATCGGCCGAGCGCAGGAATTCGCCCTTGAGCGGCCGGCCGTCGACGTCGAGCGGCACGGTCTGCAGCAGATCACCCTTGGCAACAGCGGTGATCGTGCGCGTCACCGCCGTCGTCGGCCACAGGAGATCGTCGATCAGGCCGTTGATCGATCCTTCCATCTCGGACCAGGACCCATCGGAAAGGCCGAAGCGCACCCTTGTACTCGTTCGTCCGGCGCGGCCGACGACCTGGCCGACATGTTCGAGCTGCTGGGCCATGCGCTGGTTGGCGGCAATAATGTCGTTGAGGGCGTCGGCGATCTTGCCGGTGACGCCGGTGAGATCAGAGCGCATCCGCACGGAGAAATCGCCGCGCCTGACCGCGACCAGGACCTCCAGAAGCGCGCTGGCGTCATCGAACGCCATGGTTTTGTGGTCGGGCCCAATGAGGCTCTCTGCCGCGGCGTCGTCACGCGCGAATTCGCTGGTTTGGTTGCTCACGAAAGTCCCCCTCTTCGACGACTGGTAATTTAGTGCTCAACTTGAAAAATGGTATGGGCCATCCCCGGTAGAGCTTATCATGATTTATCATTCAAAATGAACTTAATAGCTGCATAAACCCAAAGCCCATGCAGGCAGCCGGCTTTGCAGTTTTTCGCGCAGGCTGGAACCGTTCTCCGCCGACCGTCGTTTCGGTCCTGACAATGGAGAGCGACATGTCGAACGTCTCAAGGACCGGCAAGGAAGAGATCAACAACGCCACCAGCCCGACCACCTTTGGAAAATCGGTCGAAAGCCAGGCGCAGATGCAGGATGCGGCGACGGAAGCCTCCACCGATGCCGGCGATGAACTGCTCAACATCTACCGGCTGGAACCGATTGCCGCCCCCGATGATCCAAGATGGGACAATTCCCCCGGCCATGGCATCGTCGTCGTGGCCGCCAGAACGCCTGGTGATGCCAGGATCGTCGCCGCGGCGCGCGAACTCGATTTCATGGAAGTGGATGCGGCGCCCGCCGAGGATGTGACGACGGCCAATGCCAGTGCCTTCCGCGATGACAAGCTCTATACTGTCATCGAGATCGACCGGAACAGGCGCGATGTCAAACGTGGCATCGTCGAGGGTACGGTCTCGGTCGACACGATCCGGTCGGTTGAACCGGATTAGAGCACGCCTCTTTCATTGGAGTTCTCATGAATACCGCCAACCTGCAGCTCAAGGGCCTGATCATGGCGATGGCGTCGATCTGCGACGCAATCGTGGAAAAAGAACTGCTCACCCACCAGGAACTCAATGCGGCGCTCGCGAAAGCGAGGAAGGCCGTTGAGGACGATGATGACCACGAGTTGTCCGATGCCAACCGCGCCGCCATCCTATTTCCCATCCGTGTGCTGATGCTTGCGGATGAGGCAAACAAGCGAGGCGAACGTTTCACGTTTTCGGACTACGCCAAGGCTGTGGGAAAACTGACCTGACGATGTTTAACGGCTTTGCCCTCGACATGGTCGACATCGGCCCGGGTTCGCTGCGGGTCCGCCACGGAGGCTCGGGGCCTGCCGTTCTTCTCCTCCACGGGCATCCCCGCACGCATATGACCTGGGGCAGGACGGCGGAATTGCTGTCACCGCACTTCACGGTCGTTTGTCCCGATCTTCCCGGCTTCGGCCGCTCCTACCAGCCACCTGACACTCCCGATAGCAGCAATTCCTCCAAGCGCGCCAAGGCTCACGCACTCATTGAGCTGATGAGGCGATTGGGGCACGAAAGCTTCTTCGTCGTCGGCCACGATCGTGGAAGCCTGACGGCGTTCCGGATGGCGATTGATCATCCCGCCTGCGTGCGCAAGCTCATCGTCGTCGACGGCCTCCCTGTTATCGAGCATCTCGAACGCGCCGACTGGAAATTTGCCCGGGACTGGTACCACTGGTTCTTTTTCGCCCAGCCGAAAAAGCCTGAACGAGCGATCTCAACTGATCCCTCGGCATGGTACGACAAGCTCTCGCCCGGGCTGATGGGTGAGGAAGCTTACGACGATCTCATCGACGTCATTCACGATCCGGCTGTCGTCCATGGTATGATCGAAGACTATCGCGCCAGTCTCAGCATCGATCATCACCATGACCGGGAGGACCGCGATGCCGGCAGAAAAGTGACGTGCCCCACGCTATGCCTCTGGTCATTGCGCGACGACCTGCAACAGATCTATGGCGATCCCATCCTCATCTGGCGAAACTGGGCCGAGGACGTGCGGGGTTTCGGGATAGACAGCGGCCACCACGTGGCCGAGGAAAATCCGGATGCACTCTCGCAGGCGATCCGGGCATTTCTTGAAGCTCGTTAATGGTCCCGTCAGTTGGCTTCATATCGTCGCTAACATGACAGTCTGCCGCCTCTTTTCGAAAATCCTTGTTGCAATTCAGTCGCAATTGCAGAATAGATAAAAAGAGGCTCATCGGCAGTAACTGCATATGCGTCGCATTTCCTCGGGAAATTCGTTTCCGGCCGTCGCGCCGAACGTTGTTTCTGCCTTACGAATACACCAAGGCAGTCTTAATTGCCGGGGAGGGCTCGCGAGGATGGATGAAGCAAAGAAGGGAATATTCATGCTTAGTTGCCTAAGACGCAGAGTCATAACCGGGATGGTAGCCGTCGCCGCGCTCGGCCTGTTGGCCGACAGTGCTGCCGCGCAGGAGAAGTTCAAAGCGGTGACCACCTTCACCGTCATTGCCGACATGGCAAAGAACGTTGCCGGGGACGCGGCGATCGTGGAGTCGATCACCAAGCCAGGGGCTGAAATCCACGAATATCAGCCGACGCCCGGTGACATCCGACGGGCGCAGGGCGCCCAGATCCTCTTGTCGAACGGGCTCAATCTCGAACTTTGGTTCCAGAAATTCTACCAGAACCTGAAAGATGTTCCCGACGTCGTGGTCTCCACCGGCGTTGAGCCGATGGGCATCAGCGAAGGTCCCTATAGCGGCAAACCCAATCCGCACGCCTGGATGTCGCCGAAGAACGCAATCATTTATGTCGACAACATCCGCGACGCCTTCGTCAAATACGACCCGAAGAATGCCGAGGTCTATAAGGCGAACGCCGAGGCCTACAAGAAGGAGATCGAGGCGACCATCGCGCCGATCCGCGAGAAGCTCGGCACCATTCCCGAGGACAAGCGCTGGCTGGTGTCCAGCGAAGGGGCCTTCTCTTACCTCGCTCGCGACTTCGGCTTGAAGGAGCTCTATCTGTGGCCGATCAATGCCGATCAGCAGGGCACGCCGCAACAGGTTCGCAAGGTCGTCGATGCCGTCAGGGCCAATAAGATCCCTGCGGTGTTCAGCGAGAGCACCGTATCGGACAAGCCGGCCCGGCAGGTCGCCCGCGAAACCGGCGCCCGTTATGGCGGCGTGCTCTATGTCGACTCCTTAAGCGAAGCCGACGGTCCCACGCCGACCTATATCGACCTGCTGCGCGTCACCTCCGACACTGTCGTCAAGGGTCTTGCCGAAGGCCTGTCGCAATGAACGCGATTGCTTCCTCTGTTCTCCCCGCATCCTTGGATGCGGG
The DNA here is from genome assembly GCF_025200795.1 of Rhizobium sophoriradicis. Taxonomy (NCBI): domain Bacteria; kingdom Pseudomonadati; phylum Pseudomonadota; class Alphaproteobacteria; order Hyphomicrobiales; family Rhizobiaceae; genus Rhizobium; species Rhizobium sophoriradicis. The sequence goes on along the minus strand of NZ_CP104154.1, from coordinate 598,416 downwards.
GGGAGGCATTTTCGTAAGGGATGCCACGGTCACCTATCGCAATGGCCACACGGCGCTGCGCGACGCCAGCTTCCAAACACCCACCGGCACCGTCACCGCGCTCGTCGGCGTCAACGGTTCCGGCAAGTCGACGCTTTTCAAGGCGATCATGGGCTTCGTGCGTCTCGCCAGGGGCGAGATTTCGGTGCTCGGCATGCCAGTCAAACAGGCGCTGAGGAAAAATCTCGTCGCCTACGTGCCACAATCGGAAGAGGTCGACTGGAACTTTCCGGTGCTGGTCGAAGACGTCGTCATGATGGGGCGCTACGGCCACATGGGGATGATGCGAATACCGAAAGCGGCCGACCACGACGCTGTGTCCAAGGCGCTCGCACGCGTCAACATGAGCGAATTCCGCAAGCGCCAGATCGGCGAGCTTTCCGGTGGCCAGAAGAAGCGTGTCTTCCTGGCTCGTGCGCTGGCGCAGGACGGCCGGGTCATCCTGCTTGACGAGCCCTTCACCGGCGTCGATGTCAAGACCGAAGAGGCCATCGTCAAGTTGCTGCGCTCGCTGCGCGACGAAGGTCGCGTGATGCTGGTCTCGACCCACAATCTCGGCAGCGTGCCGGAATTCTGCGACCGCACGGTGCTGATCAAGGGCACGGTCCTGGCCTATGGACCGACGGACGAGACCTTTACCCAGGAAAACCTCGAGAGAGCCTTCGGCGGCGTACTTCGCCATCTCGTCTTGAATGGCTCCGGCGGCAAGTCATATCCCGTCGGCATCCTCACCGACGACGAGCGGCCGCTGGTTCTGCGGGAGGGCAAGCTGCCGACGCCCGTCCCGGCGGACGAAACCGGAGAGCAGGGCTGATGGCCGCCATTCTCGAACCTTTCACCTATGACTACATGCTGAACGCCATGTGGGTCTCGGCTCTTGTCGGCGGTGTCTGCGCCTTCCTCTCCTGTTACCTCATGCTTAAGGGCTGGTCGCTGATCGGCGACGCACTCTCGCATTCCATCGTGCCGGGGGTCGCCGGCGCCTATATGATCGGACTTCCCTTCTCGATCGGCGCCTTCTTCTCCGGCGGCCTGGCTGCCGCGGCGATGCTCTTCCTCAACCAGCGCACCAAGCTGAAGGAAGACGCCATCATCGGCTTGATCTTCTCCTCCTTCTTCGGGCTTGGCCTGTTCATGGTGTCGCTGAGACCGACCGCAGTGAACATCCAGACGATCGTCCTCGGCAACATCCTTGCAATCACGCCCGAGGACACGCTCCAGCTTGCCGTTATCGGCTTTGTTTCGCTCGCCATCCTGTTGGTGAAGTGGAAGGACCTGATGGTCGTCTTTTTCGACGAGACCCACGCCCGTTCGATCGGGATCAATCCGACGCGGCTGAAGATCATGTTCTTCACGCTGCTGTCGGCTTCGACGGTCGCCGCACTCCAGACCGTCGGCGCCTTTCTGGTCATCTGCATGGTGGTAACGCCGGGCGCGACAGCCTACCTGCTGACCGATCGTTTCCCGCGGCTGCTTGTCATCGCTGTGGCGATCGGAGCAGCGACCAGCTTCGTCGGCGCCTATGTCAGCTATTTCCTCGACGGCGCGACCGGCGGCATCATCATCGTGCTCCAGACGCTGATCTTTCTTGCCGCCTTCTTCCTGGCGCCCAAGCACGGCATGCTGGCAAGCCGGCGCAGAGCCGCGCAAGCTCTGGAGGCATCCCCATGAGCGGTCTCACCGTCCTGCTGGCGCCGTTCCAGTTCGATTTCATGATCAATGCCTTGATCATCTCGGTGCTGATCGCCATCCCGACTGCGTTGCTCTCCTGCTTCCTTGTGCTCAAGGGCTGGGCACTCATGGGGGACGCCATGAGCCATGCCGTATTCCCAGGCGTGGTCATCGCCTATATCGTCGGCTTCCCCCTAGCGGTCGGCGCTTTTTCGGCGGGGATGGTCTGCGCACTTGCCACCGGCTTCCTGAAAGACAACAGCCGTATCAAGCAGGACACGGTGATGGGCATCGTCTTTTCGGGCATGTTCGGGTTCGGCCTGGTCCTTTATGTGAAGATCCAGTCCGAGGTACATCTCGATCACATCCTCTTCGGCGATATGCTCGGCATCGGCTTCCGCGACATCGTCGAGACCGGAGCCATTGCGGCGCTGACGGCCATCATCATCGCCGTCAAATGGCGTGACCTGCTGCTGCACGCCTTCGATCCGGCGCAGGCAAGAGCGGTCGGGCTGAAGGTGAACCTCCTTCATTACGGCCTGCTCTGCCTTATTTCGCTGACGATCGTGGCAGCGCTTCGCTCGGTCGGGATCATTCTCGCCATCTCGCTGCTGATCGCACCGGGCGCCATCGCCTATCTGCTGACGCGCCGCTTCAGCACGATGCTCGCTGTGTCGGTCGCAATCGCGGTGATCACGGCTTTTGCCGGCGTCTATCTGTCCTTCTTTATCGACAGCGCGCCGGCCCCGACCATCGTTCTCCTGTTCGCTGTCGCCTTCATTGGAGCCTTCCTCCATGCCACGCGCAAGGCCGCGCAGATCGAAACCAGAGAGGCGAGCTGAGCAGCAGTCGTCGCTGAACCACCGCCGGTCTCCGGAATGAAGGGTGCCCACCGCATCGGTGCTGTCGATTTTGCGATAAGTTGATTTATTCGGTCTTGTTTCCTTGCTTCTCCTGAGGCTATACCGCGGCCGCATATACTCACGCACCGGGGATTTCTTCGTGACCAACCTCAAATCGCTTCTGGCCGCCTGCGGCCTCTCCGCCCTTATCGGCCTTGCCGCAACCCCATCGCTGGCGGGTTCGACGACCTACCCGCTGACGCTTGAAAACTGCGGCGCTGAGGTGACCTTCAAGAAGGCGCCCGAGCGGGCCATCGGCCTCGGCCAGAACAGCGCGGAAATCCTGCTGCTGCTCGGCCTTCAGGACAAGATGGTGGGCACCGCCTTCTGGCCGAGCAAGGTCCTGCCGCAGCTTGCCGAAGCCAATGCCAAGGTGAAGCTCCTGACCGTCGAGATGCCGACGTTCGAATCGATGCTTGCCGAAAACCCCGATTTCGTCGCGGTGGCGCTGCCGAGCCTGGTCGGGCCAAACAGCAAGATCGCCAAGCGCGATGATTTCGACAAAGTCGGCGTCGCCACCTATCTCTCGCCCAGCACCTGCCTCAGCACCAAGGACGTCAAGGACCAGTACGGCAGCCGCGCCGAACTCTGGAACATGGATCTTCTCTACAAGGAGATCGACGAGCTCTCGCAGATCTTTAACGTCGCCGATCGCGGCCAGGCGCTGATCGCCGATTTCAAGGCGCGTGAGGCGAAGCTCCGCTCCAGCGTTTCCAAGGACGGCAAGAACCTTTCCTACGTCTTCTGGTTTTCGAGCCCCAGCCCGTCTGCCGATGCCTATGTCGGCGGCAAGAACGGCGCCTCCGGCTTCATCGCCGACCTGCTCGGCGGACATAACGCGATAACAGCGGAAGCGGAGTGGCCGACCGTCGGCTGGGAGGGCATCATCTCCGCCAATCCCGACGTGATCGTTGTCGCCAGCCTCGACCGTAACCGCTGGGAGCTCGACAAGCCTGAAGCCAAGATCAAGTTCCTGAACAGCGATCCGGCCGTCAGCCAAATCCCGGCGGTCAAGAACAAGGCGCTCGTCGTCATGGACGGACAGGCGATGAACCCAACTATCCGCACGATCTACGGCGCCGAGCAGGTGGCCGAGCAGCTGAAGGCCCTCGGTCTCCTGAAGTGACCGAAGCGGGCCGCCCCTTCCGGCAGTTGGGAGCAGCCGTCGCGCTGCTCCTGGCCTCCCTCTGCCTTATCGCTGTCGCTATCGGCGTCAGCGTCGGGATCGGCGACCTGCCGATCCCACTCGCCACTACATTTTCGGCCGTCACCAACCGGCTTGGCTGGACCACCGTCGAACTGAACCGCATCCATGAGACGGTGATCTGGGATTATCGTCTGAGCCGCGCGCTCGTCGCCGCTTTCTGCGGTGCGGGGCTGGCGCTGTCGGGCGCCGTCATGCAGTCGTTGTTGCGCAATCCGCTTGCCGAACCCTATGTGCTCGGCATCTCGGCTGGCGCCTCCACCGGGGCCGTCGCAATCGTCATTCTCGGCATCGGCTCCGGCGCGGTGTCGCTGTCACTAGGCGCCTTTGCCGGCGCATTCGCCGCCTTTTTCTTCGTGGCGCTGCTCTCGAACGGCACGCGTGGCGGCGCCGACCGCACCATCCTTGCCGGTGTCGCCGCTTCGCAGCTTTTCAACGCCTCGACCTCCTATATCGTCACGACCTCGGCCAATGCGCAGCAGGCCCGCGACGTCATGTTCTGGCTGCTCGGCAGTTTCGGCGGCGTGCGCTGGCCGGAGTTCGCGCTGGTCTCGATCGTCGTCGGCCTCGGCCTCGCCGCCTGTCTGCTCTACGCCCGCGTGCTCGACGCTTTCGCTTTCGGCGACGAGGCAGCCTCCTCGCTCGGCGTCAATGTCGGCCGTGCGCGCATGGTGCTCTTTGCGCTGACGGCGATGATGACGGCGACGATCGTCAGCATGGTCGGCTCGATCGGTTTCGTCGGCCTTGTCGTGCCGCATGTCGCCCGATTCGTCGTCGGGCCGCTGCATATCCGCCTCCTGCCGGCCTGCGCGATAGCGGGAGCGATCTTCATGGTGTTCGCCGATATTGCCGCGCGCGCCCTCATTCCCGGTCAAATCCTGCCGATCGGCGTGGTCACCGCGCTCGTCGGCGTTCCCTTCTTCTCCATCATCCTCTATCGGTTCCAGCGCGCATCATGAGCATCAAGGCCGACAACCTCACCTGGAAAATTGGTAGGAAGACCATCGTCGACGGCGTATCGCTGGAGGCGCAGCCGGGCAGGATGCTGGGCCTGCTGGGGCCGAACGGTTCCGGCAAAACCTCGTTGCTGCGGCTTCTCGCCGGCCTGCGGCGGCCGCATTCCGGCAGCGTCACGCTTGACCGGAACGATATTGGAAAGATCGGCCGCCGTTCGATCGCCCGGCGCATTGCCTTTGTCGAGCAGCATGCGACGACCAATGCCAATCTGAAGGTCATCGACGTAGTCAAACTCGGAAGGTTTCCGCACCGCTCCATGTTCTCGGGCTGGACGAAGGCCGACGAAGAAGCGGTCGAGGCAGCGCTCACCCGCGCCGGCATGGCGGAGAAGCGCGACGATCGCTGGCAGAGCCTGTCGGGCGGCGAAAAGCAGCGCACCCACATCGCCAGGGCGCTCGCCCAATCACCGCAGGAGCTGATCCTCGACGAACCGACCAACCATCTCGACATCCAGCACCAGATCGGCCTGATGCGGCTCGTCTCCGGCCTGCCGATCACCAGCATCGTCGCCCTGCACGATCTCAACCATGCCGCCATGTTCTGTGACGAGCTGATCATCATGCAGCACGGCAGGATCGTCGCCTCCGGCGCGCCTGAGGACGTGCTGAGCGAAAGCCTGTTGCGCGACGTCTTTTCCATCGAGGCCCGCGTCGAGGCCTCCCCCTATCATTCGCGCCCGCACATCCACTACCTCAGGTGAGGTGGCCGGAGCCGCGCGACGCTGTCACGTCACGATCTGCAGCGGCAGAGCCGTTGTTTTTTTGATCGTTTTCAGGACGATGCTCGATTTGACCGAGGCCAGATTGTCGGTGACCCGGATCATCCTTTCGAGAAATTGGCTGAGATGGTCGAGATCTCGCGTCATGACTTTCATCAGAAAATCGGCGTCCCCCGTCTGCGAATAGCACTCCAATATCTCCGGCGCAGTCTCGATGAAGCGATGGAGCCGCTCGTTTCCACCTTCGGTATGCGCTCTGAGGCTGACGAGCGTATGGGCGACGACGCTGAAACCCAGTTTCGCGGGGTTGAGAATGGCCACGACGCTCTGGATATATTGCTCCTTGCGCAGCCGTTCCAAGCGGCGTGCGCATTGGGTGGCGGACAGGTTGACCTTCTGCGACAGCTCGCCCTGCGTCATCTCGCTGTTTTGCTGAAGCGCCGCGAGCAATTTGATATCGAACTGATCAAGCATGACTCACCCGAGATGAGGGGAATTTCGGCATAGTATAGCCATTTTACGCAGAATGTCTGCACCGACACACTGAAACAGGCAGACAATCGCAGAGTTTCGCCGTGCAACTTCAGTTAATCTCCAACCAAAGGATAAAACGGAGGTGTACCTGTGTTTGAAGAACTGAATAGCCGGCCGGCCGACAGCCTGCTTGCCCTCATCAAAGCCTTTCAGGCCGACGAGCGGAGCGGAAAGATTGACCTCGGCGTCGGCGTCTATCGCGACGCGATGGGCCGCACACCGGTCATGCGGGCCGTGAAGGCGGCGGAGCAATTTCTTCTGGAGACGCAGGACAGCAAGAAATATCTCGGCCCGGAAGGCGATCTGCAATTCGTCCGTCTGCTGCAGCCGATCATTTTCGGGCAATCGCCGGCCTTCGAGCAGCGTCTTGTCGGCATTCAGACGCCGGGCGGCAGCGGCGCGCTGCGTCTCGGCGCGGAACTCATCCAGACGGCAATGCCATCGGCGAAGGTTTTGCTGGGCACGCCGAGCTGGCCCAACCACGCCCCGATTTTCGGTTCTGCGCGGCTGGCCGTAAGGGAATATCCCTTCGTCGACCTCACCTCGCAGCAGGTGAAATTCGAAAGCGTGAGCGAGGCTTTATCTTCCGCCAACCCAGGCGATGTCGTGCTTCTTCACGGCTGCTGCCACAACCCGACCGGCATCGATTTCACCATGGAAGAGTGGCGGCGGATTGCCGAACTCCTCGTCGCGCACAAGCTGGTACCGTTCATCGATCTTGCTTATCAAGGGCTCGGCGACGGTCTTGAACAGGATGCAGCGCCGACACGCATGATCCTCGAAACCGTCGACGAGGCGCTGATCGCCTATTCCTGCGACAAGAATTTCGGTCTCTATCGCGAGCGCGTCGGCGCGCTCTATGTCATGGCCCGCAACAGCAATGAGCTCGGAAAGGCTGAAAGCAATATGGCCGCCCTCGCCCGCGTCAACTGGTCGATGCCGCCCGATCATGGTGCGGCGATCGTCAGGACCATTCTCGAAAATGCCGAGATGTCGGCAATGTGGCGCGCCGAGCTCGATGAAATGTGCGAGCGCGTCAACGGCAATCGGGCTTCACTCGCCGACGCAGCACCCGATCTCGCTTTCATCCGCCGGCAGCGTGGTCTGTTCTCCAATCTCGCCATGTCGAAGGATATCGCGGCGGTCCTCCGAGCCAGGCATGGCATCTACATGGCCGAGTCCGGGCGGATGAATCTTGCCGGTATGCAGCCGGCCGACGCCGGCGCCATCGTTGCCGCACTTCGAGCCGAAGGTTGCTTGAAGCAATAGTGACATAACCGAACCAAGCCATTGGATTTCCAGATGAACAGGAAAGAGACGACCGGCCAGGCGATCGCCCGTTCGCTTGTCGCCCATGGGGTCGACACGGTCTTCGGCATTCCGGGCGCCCACATGTATGACTTCAACGACGCCCTTTACGGCGCCGGCGACAAGCTTCGCTTCATCCATACCCGGCATGAACAGGGCGCCGGCTACATGGCCTACGGCTATGCCAAATCCACGGGCCGGATTGGCGCCTATACCGTTGTCCCCGGCCCGGGCGTCCTCAATTCCGGCGCGGCGCTGTGCACCGCTTACGGCGCCAATGCCCCGGTGCTTTGCATTACCGGCAACATCATGTCCCATCTGATCGGCCAGGGCAGAGGCCAGCTGCACGAGCTGCCGGATCAGCTCGCGACAATGCGCGGAATTGCCAAAGTGGCGGAGCGCATCAATCACCAGTCCGAAGCCGGCCCCGTTTTATCAGGGGTCGTTTGCAAGATGCTCTCCGGCCGGCAGGGTCCGGGGGCGATCGAAGCGCCTTGGGATGTGTTTGGACAATCCGGTCCCGAAGTCAATCTCCCCATTGGCGCCAGCGCGCCTCATCCGGCCGTCAACCCCGATCAGCTCGCTGCCGCAGCTGCACTGATATCAGGCGCCAGGAATCCGATGATCATGGTCGGTGGCGGTGCGGCAGATGCCGGGGCCGAGATTGCCGCTCTTGCGGAACTGCTGCAGGCGCCGGTTACCTCCCATCGCTCCGGCAAGGGCATCGTCGCCGACGACCACCCGCACTATCTGAATTTCGTCGCCGCCTACGAATATTGGAAGAAGGTCGACGTTTTGATCGGCATCGGCAGCCGGCTCGAATTGCAGTTCATGCGATGGAAGTGGCTTCCCAAGGGCCTCAAGATCATCCGCATCGATATCGATCCGACCGAAATGGTTCGTCTCAAGCCCGAGGTGGGCATCGTCGCGGATGCCGAGGCCGGAACGCAGGCGCTGATCGATGCGCTGGCAGGTTGCCGTCACGAGGATCGCACCAGCGAGTTCGCCGAACTTAATAAAAAAGCCAGATCTCGTTTCTCAGGCGTGCAGCCGCAGCTCGCCTATCTCGATGCCATTCGCGAGGTTCTTCCAAGAGACGGCTTCTTCGTCGAGGAAGTCAGCCAGATGGGCTTTACCGCCCGCTTTGCGTTCCCGGTCTACGGTCCTCGCCAATATGTGACATGCGGCTATCAGGACAATCTCGGCTTCGGCTTCAACACTGCGCTGGGCGTGAAGACAGCCAATCCTGACAAAGCCGTCATTTCGATTTCCGGCGACGGCGGCTTCATGTTCGGGGTGCAGGAACTTGCCACCGCCGTCCAGCACAAGATCGCCGTCATCGCCATCATCTTCAACAATTCGGCCTATGGCAACGTCCTGCGCGACCAGAAACAGGCCTATAATGGCCGCTACCTTGGGTCCGATCTCACCAATCCGGATTTTGTCGCCCTTGCGAAGAGCTTCGGTGTCCGGTCATACAGGGTGACGAGCCCCAGCGAATTGAGAATCGTGATCGAAAAAGCCCTATCCCTCGATGAGCCGGTTCTCATAGAAGTTCCCGTCGACAAAGGATCTGAAGCAAGCCCCTGGCCATTCATTCATCCGGCTCCCCACGTCGAGTGAACCCGATCACGGCGACGGTCCCGTGAGGAAGATCGTCGCCAGCGGCGGCAGCGTCAGCGACAGAGAGACCGGTCGTCCGTGGGCGGGGATGGGTTCGGTCGAGAGTGCACCGTTGACAAGGCCGGAGCCGCCATATTCCCGCGCATCCGTCGTGATCCGCTCGATCCACAGGCCGTCCTGCGGAACGCCGATCCTGTAGTCGTAACGCGGCACCGGCGTGAAATTCGATAGGACAAGCACGGATGAGGAGCGGTCCTTGGCATAACGGAGCATGCCCAGAACGGAATTGACGGCGTCATCGGCTGTCGCCCATTCGAAGCCCTCGGGATGAAAATCGCCAAACTGCAATGCCGGTTCATCGCCGTAAAACGCGTTCAGATCCTTCACCAGGCGCTGAATGCCGACATGCGCCGGCCGGTCCAGCACCTCCCAGCTCACCGAAGCGTCGTGGTTCCATTCGCCCGGCTGGGCGACTTCACTTCCCATGAACAACAGCTTCTTGCCGGGATGGCCCCACATGAAGGCGAGATAACTGCGCAGATTGGCGAATTTCTGCCATTCGTCTCCCGGCATCTTCGTCAGCAGCGAGCCTTTCCCGTAGACCACCTCGTCATGGGAAATCGGCAGCATGAAACGCTCGGAATAGGCATAGATCATGCCGAAGGTCATCGTGCCGTGGTGATAGCTCCGGTAGACGGGATCCTTCTCGATATAACTCAGGCTGTCGTGCATCCAGCCCATGTTCCATTTGATATCGAATCCGAGCCCGCCCTCCTCCGGCGGTTTGGTCACACCCGGCCAGGCCGTCGATTCCTCGGCGATGGTCATGGCGTGCGGGCTACGCTCGTGAATGATACTGTTGAGGTGCTTGAAGAACTCCACCGCCTCCAGGTTCTCGCGCCCGCCATACCGGTTGGGAATCCATTCGCCCTCGTTGCGGCTATAGTCGCGATAAAGCATCGAGGCGACGGCATCGACGCGCAATCCGTCGACGTGGTAGCGCTCGAGCCATTCGAGCGCGCTGGCGATCAGGAAGCCTTTCACCTCGTTGCGGCCGAGATTGTAGATCAGCGTGTTCCAGTCGCGGTGAAAGCCTTCGCGAGGATCCTCGTGCTCGTAGAGCGCGCTGCCGTCGAAACGGGCAAGACCCCAGACATCCGTCGGAAAATGGGCCGGCACCCAATCGAGGATGACACCAATGCCGGCGCCGTGACAGCGATCGACGAAATAGGCGAAATCCTCCGGCGTCCCATAGCGGCCGGTCGGCGCGAATAGGCCGAGCGGCTGGTAGCCCCACGAGCCGCCGAACGGATGCTCCATGATCGGCAGCAATTCGATATGGGTAAACCCCATGTCGCGGACATAGGGAACAAGCCGCTGGCTGAGCTCGGCCCAATCGAGATAGCTGTTGCCGTCCTGCCGGTCGCGAAGCCAGGAGCCGGCGTGCACCTCGTATACGGAGATCGCGCCTTCGAGCCTCGCTTGCCGGTCGCGGCCTTTCATCCAACCGTCATCGGTCCATCGGAACGGCGTCGACGATGCAACGATCGAGGCGGTGGATGGGGCGGCCTCGCTTGCCCGCGCCACCGGATCGGCCTTCTGCGGCAGGCAATTGCCATGCGCGTCGACGATCTCGAATTTATATCTTTCGCCGGGGGCCAGCCGGGGAACGAATAGCTCCCATACCCCGGCCGATTGCCTCAGCCGCATCGGGTTTCGCCGGCCGTCCCAGGCATTGAAATCGCCGACGACGGAGACCCGGCGGGCATTCGGCGCCCAGACGGCGAAACGAACGCCCGCGACGCCGTCGACCGACATTGCCACCGCGCCGAGCGTCCGGCTCAGACTATAATGGGTGCCTTCGGATATCAGATGAAGATCGAGTTCTCCCAGCAGAAGACCGAAGCTATAGGGATCTTCGGTGAGCTGCTCACCATCCGGCCATTGGATCCGCAGCCTGTATCCCATTCTCGAAGCCGTGGCAGCCGCAAACAGGCCGGACGGGTGAGCGATGCTGAAAGGCGTCACCACCCTGCCGCTTGATGCTTCGATGAGATCGACCGCCTCTGCTCCGGGCAGATAGACGCGCACGACGGTCATGCCGCCGGCCTCGTGCGGACCAAGGATCGAGAAGGGATCGCCATGGCGCCCCTCGATCAGAGCCCAGAGCGCATCGTGTCCGATGCCTGAAAGAAGTTCCGAGCGTTCAACATTCATGCATTGACCCCCGCTAAGCGCGATACGATTTCGGTAAGGCCGGCGAGCGGGATCGGCAGCCACTTCGGCCTGTTGCGGGCTTCATAGGCGATTTCATAGGCGGCCTTTTCCAGAAGAAAGGCATCCAGCACCCGCCTGCGTTGTTCGGCCGGCATGGCAAGCGCCTTCGAGGCGGAGACGGCCTGCCAATAGGCCGCGAGGAAGGCCGCCTCGGCATTGCGTCCGAAACGGGCAATGGCATCGCGGCGGACCTCGTTCTCATGTTCTGTCACCGCGTCATTATCGAGCTGGGCGGTGGCGACGAGATAGCTGAGCGAGCGCAAAAGCCCGGCGACATCGCGCAGGGGAACCGTCTTGGCCCGGCGCTCGGCGAGATTTTTCGCGGGCTCGCCTTCGAAGTCGATGATGACGGCATCGCCTTCGCTGACCAGGATCTGGCCGAGATGGAAATCGCCATGCGTCCGCGTCATCAGCGTGCCGCGGGCGCTTTCGGCAAGGCTCGCGCCAAGCTCGACGAGTTCGGAGCGGCGCTCGAGAAGCGGAGCGGCGAAGAGATCCACGGCGGGATCGGCATTCTCCTCGCGTTCGGCAAGCTTTGACATGGCAAAAGCGACCTCGCCCGCCACGGCCTTCTTGATCGCCTCCACCTCATCGTCGCCGGCAACAACAGGGCTGAACGCGGCATCCGCGTTCTCGCCGGCGAGCACCACATGCAATTCGCCCAATCTCATGCCGACCATGGCGACGAAGCTGATCAGCGGCCGGAAGACATCGTCGCCGGGCTCTACCGCCGGATCGGCCAGCACGAGTTCGTCGGCTGCGCGCCGCAGATTGTTCAGCATCCAGTTCCAGGCGTCGCCCTGGTTGCGGATCGCACCCTGGACGATGATCAGGGTCGAGCGGCGCCCGCTGGAATCCGTGTGCGCGACTTCGCCGAGCAGCGGCGCGGTGTGGTCGTAGCCGGCGCGGGTCAAAAACCGCGTCATCTCCACCTCGGGATGGATGCCCGGGAAAATGTGCCGGATCAGTTTGATCATCGCAATGTCGCCGACGATGAGCGAACTGTTGGATTGTTCGGCCGAAAGCCAGTGGACCGGCATGTCATCGGTGATCTGAAGGCGGTCGAGCCTTTCCGTGCCGAGGAATTCCAGGGTGCCGGTGCGCCCGGTAGTACGCGAGCGGTCGGCAAGCCCGCGCAGGATGCCGCGCGCCATCCGCTCCACGGCAAATCCATCCGTCAGGAATCCGACCCGCCTGCCCTGCCGGACACGCCCGAGCGCAAGCTGCTGAGTCAGCGCCGATGGCTGCGCATCGTCCCAGGCGACGGTCAGCGGCAACTGGTAGGATTCGGTATGATCCGGCAGCACTGCTTCCAATTCGCCGAGAACGACGCCATCGGCGAAAGGTATCGGCGTTGCGGAGATCAGCCTCGCCGCCTGAAGCGGCTGATCCTTGGCTCCGAACCAGCGCCGTCTTTTGAGATAGACCGGCAGAATTTCGCTGCTCAAGACACGGGCATGCGCAGGTTCGTCAACGAGATCGAGCAGCCCGCGGCGCAGGACCATCGTCATGAAATCAGGTAGCTGCTCGGGCGGCGCGGTACGCCAAGCCGGCGGATCGGCATCAGCCTCCAGCTGAAACCAGAAGAAGCCGTAGGGGGGCAAGGTCAGGAGATAGGTCAACTGCCCGATCGGCGGAAAGGGCGACATGCCGGTCAGCTCGATCGGCACGCGGCCTTCGAAGGCCGAAAGGTCGAGCTCGACCGCCTGGGGCAGCCGCGAGAGGTTTGCGACACACATCAGCGTCTCGCCGTCATATTCCCTGAGGTAAGCGAGGATCTTGCGGTTCTCGGGCGAGAGGAAGCGCAGCGAACCGCGCCCGAACGCGGGATGCCGGCCGCGCAGCGACAGCATCTTGCGCGTCCAGTTGAGCAGCGAATGCGCATCCGTGCTCTGCGCCTCGACGTTGACCGCCTCGAAGCCGTAAAGCGGATCGGCGATCAGCGGCAGGACGAGGCGGGCCGGGTCCGTCCGGGAGAAGCCGCCGTTGCGGTCCGGTGACCATTGCATCGGCGTCCGCACCCCGTCCCGGTCACCGAGATAGATATTGTCGCCCATGCCGATCTCGTCGCCGTAATAGATGACAGGCGTCCCCGGCATCGACAGAAGAAGCGCGTTCATCAGCTCGATGCGGCGGCGGTCGCGCTCCATCAGCGGCGCCAGGCGCCGCCTGATGCCGAGATTGATGCGGGCCCGCTTATCGGAGGCATAGGTTTCCCAGAGATAGTCGCGCTCCGCATCCGTCACCATTTCGAGTGTCAGTTCGTCGTGATTGCGCAGGAAGATCGCCCACTGGCAATTCTCCGGAATCTCAGGCGTCTGGCGCAGGATATCGGTGATCGGGAACCGATCCTCCTTGGCGATCGCCATATACATGCGCGGCATCAGCGGGAAGTGGAAGGCCATGTGGCATTCGTCGCCGTCGCCGAAATATTCGCGTGTGTCCTCCGGCCACTGGTTGGCTTCGGCAAGCAGCATCACGCCGGGATGCGTAGCATCGAGGGCGGCGCGGATGCGCTTGAGGATCCCGTGGGTTTCCGGCAGGTTTTCGTTGATCGTCCCCTCACGCTCGACGAGATAGGGGATGGCGTCAAGACGAAAACCGTCGATGCCGGTCTCCAGCCAGAAGCGCATCACCTTCAGCAGTTCCTCCATGACAAGCGGGCTGTCGAAGTTGAGGTCCGGCTGGTGGGAATAGAAGCGGTGCCAGTAATAGGCGCCGGCAACCGCATCCCATGTCCAATTCGATTTTTCGGTGTCGATGAAGATGATGCGCGTTTCCGGAAATTTCTGATCGGTATCCGACCAGACATAGAAATCCCGCTCGGGTGAACCCGCCGGAGCCTGGCGGGCGCGCTGGAACCAGGGATGCTGGTCGGAGGTGTGGTTGATGACGAGCTCGATGATGACGCGGATATTGCGCTGGTGGGCGGCGTCGACGAAGGCCCGGAAATCCTCCAGTGTCCCATAGTCGGAGCTGACATTGCCGTAATCGGCGATGTCATAGCCGTCGTCGCGGCGCGGCGAGGGAAAGAAGGGCAGCAGCCAGATGGCGTTGACGCCGAGCGCAGCGATATGATCGAGCTTGGCGTGCAGACCGGCAAAATCGCCGACGCCATCACCATTGGCGTCGTAGAACGACTTGATATGCAGCTGGTAGATGATCGCATCCTTGTACCAGAGCAGCGGCTCGGTGTTGCCGGGGTTCATCGTGTCCATTCATGCCTCCGCTGCGCGAACGCGCCAGATCGCAAAGGGCAGAATCTGAGGATTGAGACTGATAGTCTGCCGTTTGCCGTTCCACCTGAAACGATGCCCGCCGACCAGATCCTCGACGTCGAGCGCGCCGCTGTCCCCGAGTGACCATTTCCAGAGCGGCAGCTCGACGTCGCTTTGCTGGAAATTATGGGGGTCGAGGCTGATCGCGATCAGCAAAACATTGTCGCGCGCGCGGCTCGCCTTTTCGAAAAACAGGATATTGTCGTTCCAGGCGTTCAGCAGCGTCAGCCCGAGATGCGAGTGCAGCGCGATGTTTTCGTTGCGGATGCGGTTGAGCATCCTGATTTCGGCAATGATGTTGCCCGGCCGGTCGTAGTCCCAGGCGCGGATTTCGTATTTCTCGCTGTCGGCATATTCCTTGCGCTTGGCGTCGGGGCGCCCCTCGCAAAGTTCGAAACCGTTGTAGACGCCCCACAATCCGGAAAGAGTAGCGGCGAGTGCGGCGCGGATCAGGAAGGCCGGGCGCGGCGCGTTCTGCAGAAAATCCGGGTTGATGTCGTGGGTGTTGACGAAGAAGTGCGGCCGGAAGAATTCCTTCGGCGCCGTCTCGGTCAGCTCGCGCATATATTGCTCAAGCTCCCACTTGGCGTTGCGCCAGGTGAAATAGGTATAGGACTGGGAGAAGCCGATCTTCGCCAGCCGGTACATCACCTTCGGCTTGGTGAAGGCTTCCGACAGGAAGACGACATCGGGATGGCGCGCCCTGATATCGCCGATCAGCCATTCCCAGAACGGAAAGGGCTTGGTGTGCGGATTGTCGACACGAAACAGCTTGACGCCCTGGTCGACCCAGAGCTGGACGATATCCCTCAGCTCCACCCATAGGGAAGGCAAGGCGTCTTTCGTGTAGAAATCGACATTGACGATATCCTCGTATTTCTTCGGTGGGTTCTCGGCATATTTGATCGTGCCGTCGGGGCGCCAGTCGAACCACCCGGGATGCTCCGTCAACCAGGGATGATCCGGCGAGGCCTGGATGGCGAGGTCCAGCGCAATCTCCAGCCCGTGCCGGCTCGCCTCCTCGACCAGCCGGCCGAAATCCTCGAAATCGCCGAGCTCGGGATGGATGGCGTCGTGGCCGCCCTCTTCCGAGCCGATGGCATAGGGGCTTCCGGGATCGCCGGGTGCGGCCTTCAGGCTGTTGTTGCGCCCCTTGCGGTTGGTCGAGCCGATCGGGTGAATGGGCGGGAAGTAGAGCACGTCGAAGCCCATGCCGCGGATGTCAGGCAGTCTCGGAATAACATCGTCGAAGGTGCCGTGCCGGTTGGGATCGCCGCTCTGCGAACGCGGGAAGATCTGGTACCAGCTGGCGAAGGCCGCTTCCTTACGTTCCGCATCGACAGCGCTTGCCGTTGAGCGAAGCCGGAACGGCCGCCTGTCGGCCCTGTTCATCAGCTCGGATGTCTCGGGAGCGAGCAGGATCGTCGTGCGCTCGCGATCGGACGCGTTTTCGAGACTGTCGATCAGAGCCTGCAAGTCGGCGCCGAGCGCTGCCGGCGCTTGCGCCTGCGCGGCGCGAACGAGGTTCAGCCCCTCCTGGAGCTCCAGCTTCAGGTCCAGTCTCGCATCGTTCTTCTTGGTCAGCTCGCAACGGAAGACCGCGAACGGGTTCCTCCAAGCCTCGACCGCGAATTCGTAGCGGCCCATGCGCTCCAGCAGGAATTCGGCCCGCCAGCGGTCGTTCTCGACCAGTTGCATCGGCGTCTCGTTCCACTCCGCCATGGCGTCATGCGGCCGCCAGAGCAGGACAGCTGCGAGCGGATCGTGACCGTCGGCAAATATATCGGCCTCGACGGTGACGCTCTCACCGACGATGCGTTTGACGGGAAACCGCCCGTCATCGACCCGCGGCATGATGTTTTCAATGGCAAGCCGCGGCGACGCCGTCGCCTGCTCGACGTCGAAGGCCGGCCTCGATGTGATCGGCTCCGGCGCCTTGCCTTCTATCACCCGGGTCTCCCCTGCCCGCAGGCGAAGGGTCGCGCCATCGGCAGTGACGGGAAGAAAACCGGAGGCGGCCTCGCGAAGCGCCGTCACCGGCGCAGGCGCGCTTCGCCTGAGGTCCCGGTTGAGCAGGATGAAGCGCACATCTGACGCGCTGCGAAGATCCTGCGCCTCGGATTGAACAAGCACCGAAACCGGCCCATTGGCATTGCGGATCAAGCGAAGCGAGGGAGCCCGCGCCTGGCCGGCCTTGCCGATCCCGCTGTTGGCGAGCCGGATCTCGGATGAGATATCAAAGGCGAGATCATGACGCAGCCTGCGCAGGCCCGAGCCATCGCCATGGGTCGGATCAAGCGGTGTCGCCGCACCATATTCGAAACCCATGGGAATCATGAGGCCGCCGCCGAGCGAGGCGGCAAGCCGCAGCGCTCGGACGGCGCGCCGCTCGAGAATTTCACGGCTCTCGGTTCCATGCGCAATACGCCTGGCGAAGGGCGGCTCGGGAAAGGCAACCTGCCAGCCGAGCGGCTCTTGGATACGATGCTCCTCGACGAACCACCTCTCGTCGAGATCCCACCAGGCCATCGATGAAAAACACCCATCGAAACCCGCACCGGCAATGGCGCTTCTCACCGCAAAGTCGGTGCCGGGCGTCCAGGCGAAGAATTGCGCTTCCGCCCTCTCGCGCACACCCGCGATCAGCGATTTGAAAAAGGCCGGCGCCGCCCGGTCGATCCCGAGAACCCGATAGCCGGAAGGACCGGCGCCGGACAGACGCCGCAGCCGTTCGGTCCATTCCGCCAGAAGCTGCGACTGCCGCTCCGCTCCCATCATGGTCATTGGCTCCGCCGGATCGAGCGGCGAGCGCCGGGGATCAACGGGACGAAAACCTGCTTGCGGGTCACGCGCCTTCCCATCGAGCATCAGATCCATCATCAAGCCGACGCCACTCTTGCCGGCAGCCTCCGCCAGCCGCGATACTCCATCCGCGACTGCGCTTCCGAGCTGCAGCTCAGGATCTAGGCGATCAAAGTCTTGCGAGGAAAAGACGCTGCATTGCTTGCCCCGGTCGAAAAGGGGAGCCGTCAGCACATGGTCGAAACCCGTATCGGCCGCATGGTCGAAAACCTCGCGCCATGCATCGATACCCTGGAGAAGTAGCGGATTGACATAATAGATCCTGGGTGGGGTGCTCACCGCACCCTGCTTCGCAGATAACAACATCGGCCGCCGCCTCGAGTTTGCTTTTCAGGCAAACTTCCTTTGGCGGAGGTTGTTCCACGCGACCCGTCAATTTACGGCTGCATGGGACATCGCAGTCGGCTTGCGTGCTATGTCTCGCTTCCTGGAGCATCGACACCGATCGCTCGACATCAGACAAGCACGGCCTCTTCGAAATCCGCGAGGAGGCCAGACGCTTTATCTCGCAGGAAAACGCCAAAGAGCAGTGGGATTTGTTGGAACCTAATGCGAAAGTGCTGGTCCTCGCTGCGGACGCAATGGACCCCGAAAAGCCTTGGTCGCTCCACCCAGCGAAATCGTGATATGCGCAGCCGCCGTGCCGAATGGCATGATGAGGCGGTGGGATGTGCATGTGGCGGTGGAGCGGAAGCCTGCCCGTCCGTAGAGGAAGCAGGTAACATTTGTGATATCAATCGAATTCTCGCGATTTTACAAAGGCGACCAGACGTGAACCCACAGGTGGAACTAAGCTCCTATCCCGGACTCGACGAGCGGATTGTGATCGTCCGGGCGGGAGACGAAGTGGATGCTGTGTTTGTCAGGACCAAAAGGTTCAATGTCATGATCGATACGCTCGGCACGCCCGAGCTGTGCCGGAGAGCGCTGGATCTGCTTGAGCAAAGACCCGAGGCGCGCCCACTGGTCGTTGTCAATTCGCATATGGATTGGGATCATTTCTGGGGAAATGCCGCCATTGCAGGGCGTGCTCCCATCATCGCGCATGCCGCAGCCCTCGACCGCCTGCGCGACCCAGCGACACGGCAGGTCCTGACTGATAAGGCGAGCGAGGAATCGCGGTTTCGCGATGTGGAGATCATCGGCCCCGACATCACTTTCTCCGGCTCGATGGTTCTGAACGGCGGCAATCTGACGCTCGAACTCATCCATACTCCGGGACACACGCCCGACCATATCGCCGTCTGGATTCCCGAATTGCGCATCTGCCTCGCCGTCGACGCAGTGGAATATCCCATTCCTGAGGTCTGGAGCAGAAGTGCAGATGATCTTCGCCTGATCCGCTCCTCGCTCGAGCGTATCCGTGACCTTGATGCGAGGCTGGTCATCCCTGCACATGGCAGGACGTCCTCCCCTTCGACGGTCGCTGAAAACCTGGCCTATTTCGAAACTTTGGCCGATCGCGTCGGTCGTTTGAGCGGGAGCCGGCTCGCGGACCCGGAACTCGGCAGCGCAAGTGGGTTCAGGCTGGAAGACTTCGTCGCCATTCCCCAGGACATGCCCTCGGCGACTTTGGCGTTCTACCGGAGCTGCCATGAGACAAATCTGGGCGCCACGATTGAGGCTCATGGCGAGGGGAGGCCATGACGTGAAACAGTTGGAGGGCGGACGGACCGGGCAGATCTGGCGCGACGGCGATAGCGTGATCAGACCATCAGGCGCATGGACGCCGACGGTGCATCGGTTTTTGCGCCATCTCAGGAATAGAGGCTTCCGGGCAGCGCCGGAGCCCATCGCGATATCAGCCGAAGGCGACGAAGTCGTCAGCTACGTCACCGGGCGCGTCTGCGAAGACCTCAGCGATCCCTTTGTCGGATCGGAGAGCATGCTGATATCGGCAGCGAGGCTTCTGCGCGGGTTTCATTCGGCCTCTGAAGGTTTTCTGGAAGCGGATGGCGAGATCAAAGCATGGATGCTGCCGCCGCAGGAGCCGCGGGAGATCGTCTGCCACGCTGACTTTGCGCCTTATAACGTCGCCACCGTAGATCACGAGGCTGTCGGGATCATCGACTTCGACACCGCCCACCCCGCTCCGCGCCTGTGGGATCTCGCCTATGCGGTCTATCGCTGGGCGCCTCTCTCCGATCCCGCCAATCCGGCTGTTGCATTCAGTCTCGACGAGCAGTTGCGGCGGGCGGAAATCTTCTGCACCGCCTATGGAGCGACGGCGGAAGAACGGCGCCTGCTTCCGGAGATGATCTGCAGGCGGCTTCAAGCTCTCGTCGACTTCATGCTGGCAAGTGCGGCTGCCGGAGACGAAGCCTTCGCCGAGGATGTCTCGGCGGGAGACGCACGCCTCTATCTGAACGACATCGGTTATGTCGGCATGAACCGGGATCGGCTTTTGAAAGCGCTGTCCTGACTAAAGCGTGTCGTGATTTTTCAGATTCGCTCGTTGTGCTTTAGCTCTTTATCTTCTCGCATGTCGTTGCCGCAAAACCGCTGCACACTTTTGCGCGACATGCTTTAAAGCCACTTCCGCCTGCGGAAGAAGGTGAAAAGGCTGAGGCAAAGGACACCGATGACGCCGAGCACGACGAAATAGCCGTATTGGAACTTCAGTTCCGGCATATCGTCGAAATTCATCCCGTAAATGCCGGCGATCGCCGTGGGGACGGCGAGGATCGCCGCCCAGGCGGCGAGTTTGCGGGCAATCGCCGTCTGCTCCGTCTGGCCGATCATCACGCTCGCCTCGAAGGCGAAGGCGAGGACCTCACGCAACGCGTCGATATCCTCCTGGACCCGACGCACGTGATCCGTCACATCGCGAAACAGCGACTGCAGCGTCGGATCCATGCCGGGAAGGTCGATGTGCTCGTATCGCCGGCAGACATCCACCAGCGGCACCACGGCGTTGCGCAGCCGCAAGAGCTTGCGACGCAAGAGGTACAGCCGTTCGATGTCGGACTTTCCCAGCTGTTCGCGCAGCACCAGATCTTCGAGTTTCTCGACCTCCTCCTGCACGACCTCGATGACGGGCATGTAGTTGTCGACGATGAAATCGAGGATGGAATAAAGGATGTAGTTCTCGCCATGGGCAAGCGCGGCAGGCGTCGCCTCGCATCGCTGCCTGACTGCCAGATAGGAAGAGGACTCTCCATGGCGAACGGAAACGACATAGCCGCGGCCGACGAACAGATGCGTTTCGCCGAAGATGATCTCGCCATCCTTCATATGGGCGGTGCGGGCGACGATGAACATCGCGTCCCCGTAAATCTCCAGCTTCGGGCGCTGATGGGGCTGCGCCGCATCCTCGATCGCCAGCGGATGGAGATTGAACTCGGCCTGCACCTGGTGCAGCAGCACTTCGTCCGGCTCATGCAGGCCGATCCAGACGATGGCGTTCTCCCGGCTGCGCCATTCGCCGGCTTCTTCTATTCTGATGTCGCGAATGCGCTGCCCGTGCTGGTATACGGCGGCAGCCACCACGCCCCGCCGCTCATGCCGCGGCGAGTCAGAGCCGTTGCCGGCCTGCGACGAAACACTGTCTGGATCCTTCAACCGTTCCAAATCCTGCCGTCCTCCATTTCCAGGAATAGCACCGCTATCCCAGCCTCCTCGCCGATCCGCATCGCGGCGATCATAATGCTATTTCACTAAACATGCATCCGCCTTGGTGGAAGCCGCGCAGGCGCAGGACGGCATCATGTGTCCGTCGAGATATCGTCCCAGTCCTGATCCATGTAGCCGATCAGCCAGTTGAAGGCGTAGTGGCGTTCGTAAACGACGCCCTTGTCCAATCCGGCGGGCGGTTCCTCTCCCTTCAGCCGGGCGTTCACGACAGCCCAATCATAGCGGTAGATCAGGTCGGCAGCGTCGAGCAGCTCCTTCTGCGGGCGCAGCCTGGCGCGGCGCATCAGCCCATCCGTCCCCAGCTCCCTGAGCGCGTTTGCGATGAACGGAACATCGCAAATATGGTCGGGACGTTCGAGCTCCGGCGCAATCCCGAGCGCCCATAACATGACGTGGACGCCCTCGTAGCGCCAAGCGAAATTCACCCGGTCCTGCTCCGATGGGTTGGGATCGTCCATGAATGCCCGTTCCTTCGGAGTAAAAAATTGTGCCGCGTCGAACTGCCGGATGAGCGTCTGGCCCATGGCGTGGTCGCCGGTCTCACCTTTGACGGCAACGATTACAAGCGCGATGGCGCGCTGAACGACAACCTTCCTATCGCGCCGGGTGCTGCCGCTCTCCGTTTCGACGGCCGGCAGATGATCGATGGTCGGCACGCCTTCGGACTGAAGCTGGGCGATAGACCGGGCTTTGCGGGCCTGCGCCTCGTCAGGGGTTTGAGAAACGGCTGTCTGCACCGGAAGGATCAATGCAAGAAGGACTGAAAATATGCGCTTCATCATGACTGGCTCCTGTCATCGCTGACGATTATGGATAGGCATTTTCCTGTCTGAGCGGGATCATGAACACGCAAGGCGCGGCAAGTTTCCGGAAAACTGGTAAACGGCCTTGTTACCTCTCGGAACACATCGTTAAATTCTTTTCGTTACAAAGAGATCTCATCAAGCCGGTATGACGCCGGGACCGTTCGATGGGGACTTTTAATGCGTCGTCCAAACATTAAATCGAGTTTGCTGTTGATTTTCAGCGGCATAGCTCTTCTTTTCGGTCTCGTCGCCTATCTTGCGGTCGATGGTCTCCGAAACACGAACGGCTCCACCGAGGAAATTGCAAACCATTGGCTGCCGAGCGTGCAGGCTTCGCAGGCGATCAATCTCGCCATGTCGAATTTGCGCCTCGCCTATCGTGATCACATCATCGCGCAGACGGATGCGGAAAAGAAGACACGCGAAGAGGCCATCAATGTCGCCGAGGATACGGTCGGCAAATCGGTGGACGCTTATCTTCAGCTGGCGTCATCCGACCATGAGCGCGAGCTGATCAAGACGATCAAGGAGAGCGTCGGGGGCTACATCGCCAGCAGTTCGCAGCTGCTCGCCCTTTCCCGCGCCAACAAGACCGAAGAAGCCGGGCAATATCTGGGCGGCGAGATGCGCTCCTATTCGGACAAGCTCAAGGAAGCGACGTCGAGCCTCGTCGAGCTTGATGTCAGCGGCAGCAACAAGGCTGCCGAACTCAGTAAGGAAACCTTCGCCTCGATAGAATTCTACCTTCTTGCCGCGATCGGACTTGCGGGATTGCTCGTTCTCGGCGCCGTCGCCTTCGTGCTGAAGAGCATCGCCAACCCGATCGCCGGCATCACCGTCTCGATGCGGCGCCTAGCCGAGGGGGACACCGGCTCGGAAATTCCCTTTGCCGACCGCGCCGATGAGGTCGGCTCGATGGCTGCGGCAGTAGAGATCTTCCGCCAAGCGGCGATTACGAACAAGCGGCTGGCGCTGGACGCCGAAGAAAACCGTAACAAGGCGGAGGCCGATCGCGTTGCCGCCCAAAAGCAGGCGGAAGAAGACGCTTCGGAGCGGCTGCGCATTGCCACCTCGGGTCTTGCCGCCGGTTTGAAGCGGCTCGCCGCGGGCGACCTCGCCTTCCAGCTCAACGAGGCCTTCGCTCCCGATTTCGAGGCGCTGCGCCACGACTTCAACCAGTCGGTAGCACAGCTCGGCGCTACGCTGAGAGCAATTTCCGAAAGCATCGGCACGATCGACGAAGGCACGCGAGAAATTTCTTCCGGCGCCAGCGATCTTTCCAAGCGCACGGAGCAGCAGGCAGCCTCGCTCGAGGAGACGGCCGCCGCGCTGGAACAGATCACCGCCAACGTGTCGAATTCCAGCAAGCGGACCGAGGAGACGCGCACGGTCGCCACAGAAGCAAATCGCAGCGCCGGGATCTCCGCAGAAGTCGTCTCCCATGCAGAGGAAGCGATGGAACGCATCGAGACCTCGTCGCAGCAGATTTCCAACATTATCAGCGTCATCGACGAAATCGCATTCCAGACCAACCTTCTGGCCCTGAATGCCGGCGTGGAAGCGGCGAGAGCCGGCGAAGCGGGCAAGGGCTTTGCCGTCGTCGCCCAGGAAGTGCGCGAACTCGCGCAGCGCTCCGCGAGTGCTGCCAAGGAAATCAAGGGCCTGATCCAGAATTCCTCGAAAGAGGTGGAGAGCGGCGTGAAGCTGGTGCGCGATACCGGTCAGGCTTTGAAGACCATCGGCGGCTTCATCACTCAGATCAACCAGCACATGGATTCGATTGCCACGTCTGCGAAAGAACAGTCGATCGGCCTCAGCGAAGTCAACGTCGCGGTCAACCAGATGGATCAGACCACCCAACAGAACGCGACGATGGTGCAGCAGTCGACGGCGGCATCGGACTCGCTTGCGCAGGAAGCCCAGAAGCTTCGCGAGCTTGTCGCCCAGTTCAGGCTAGACGATACGGCCTCCGGCCAATCCACCACCCTTCGCGCGACGGCGAGATCCATGGCCCAACCCGCCGGCCGCCCTGCCATCCATGCGGTTGCCGCACGCCGCTGAACGAACGTCTGCAGGAAATCCGAGGTAAAAGGCGCCCGGCCATTTGCCCGGCGCCTTTTATTTGGTCATGCGGCGAAGGCCGGATTGCGCCGCGCGCCCATCCTCAGCACGAAATAGATCGCTCCGCCGATGGCGACGCCGAAGAACCAGCCATAGGTGCCCCACCAATCTGGCAGGATCGAGGTGAAGGTCGGCAAGATCGAGGAGAACAGCGCGCCGACCGCGAATGCGATGAAGGCATTGCCGTGCCAGCCGTTCTGGAAGCGGAACTCGCCATTCTCGCGGTAGAGCGCTTCAACGTTCAGCTGGCTCTTCCGGATGAGATAATAGTCGACCATCATGATGCCGAAGATCGGACCCATCGTCGAACCGATGAAGTTGACGAAATGTGCCGCACCCGTTTCCCAGGGAGCAAACGGATAAAGCACGAGAGCGATCAGGGCGGCGATATATCCCCCGCGTTTGAAGTTGATCTGGCGCGGGAAGACATTGGCGAAATCGAAGGCCGGCGACACGAAGTTCGCCACGACGTTGATGCCGAGCGTGGCGACTGCGAAGGTCAAAGCGGCAAGCAGCGCCAGGAACCAGCTATCAAATTTCGCCGAGATCATTTCCGGATGCAACAGCACCTCGCCGTAGACAGTGAAGGCGGCTGTGGTCGTGACGCCTGCGACGAGGCAGAAGGCCAGAAGATTGATCGGCAGGCCCCAGAGGTTACCCTTGCGCAGCGCCTTTTCGCTCGTTGCGTAACGCGAGAAATCGCAGAAATTCAGGTAGAGCGCAGCGAAATAGGTGATCCAGGTGGCGGCGACAGCGGCAAGCGCCGCAAACGAGCCGGGCTCGCCCGGCACGCCGGCATCCTTGGTCTTTTCGATCAGCACGTCGCGCGGGATCTCCGAACCGAAGGAAAAGGTGCCTGATTTGGCGACCAGATAAACCGCGAGGATCAGCATCATGATCCAGACGGCAGGGCCGGCCCAATCCTGGAACTTGCGGACCGTTTCCATGCCACGTTGGATGATCAGCAGTTGCAGCGCCCAGACGATGACGTAGCAAATGAGCTCCAGCGTCGAATGTCCAAGCATGTGGCTGTTCTGGTGAAAGGCGAGCAGGCTCTCGTTGCGGATCAGCAAGGCAACGATCGCACCGGACGCCGCGGCCGTCTGCGCCCCGTACCAGAAGCAGGCAACCACCGCACGGACGAGTGCCGGAACGTTGGCGCCGAAGGTGCCGAAGGACGCTCGCGCCAGAACCGGAAAGGGTACGCCGGTGCGCACGCCGGCATTGCCGACCAGGCTCATCAGGAAGAAGATGACCAGAGAGCCGATGCCGATGGCGATGACGAAATTGACGAAGCTGCCGCACAGCAGGAACAGGCTCGCCGCCAGGTAATAGCCCCACAGGCTGTGGACATCAGACGTCCAGACGTTGAAGATGCTGAATGCACCCCATTTGCGCTCCGCGGCGGGTGCAAGGTCCTCGTTATACAACGAGGGAGACGGATCTCGAATGCTCATGAATGCCCTCCCATATCCCCTGTGGCGACTCGACCACGGGGGGAAGTCTGCGCTTCATTTAGGCATCTGACAATTTAATAGTCAAATTGTACACAATGCTGATGGCCGCATTGTACAGATCCTCCGGAGCGCGCCCGGGCCAGTCAGTGCGCGCCGACGAAACGTCCGGCCAGGCGAAACGGGCTTGCGACGGCAGCGCCGGCCGCATCGAAGACATAGGCGCCGACATCGCCGGCGGATGCACGCTTGCCGCTTTCGAAGGAGGCAAGCTGCGCGCCGTACTTGGCGAGCGACGCGTAGCGGTCGTGCCCCAGCCCGTCCGACGCCTGGATCGACGTGATGTCGATGACCCGAAGCCTTTCCCGCAAGGCTTCCTCCCCGATGACGGGATCGTCGATATCGAGGCGTCCAACCCGCGGCCTCTCTCCCGCAATGAAGCTCGAAGCAACCAGCGCCCGGTCGTCCTTCGAAACAAGAAGTGAGATCGGGATCGGCATTCGCCCGATATCCGCAAGCTGCGAGCGGAAGACGTCGACGTCGATATCGGGGGCGGCGAGCACCACCGCCAGCTTGCTGATGACATCGTCGCGATGCTGCAGCTTGAGCTGCCGCACGGTTTCCATGACCAGGAACCCGCCCATGCTGTGTCCGAACAGGATGATGCGTTTCACCTTGCCGGAAGCAGAGAGCGAGGTGACGAGCGAACCGAGTTCGCTACGCGAGGAAAGCGCTGCGTCGCGGTCGGCGACATATCCGGCGACGGCTGCGGCCGACGGCCAGGAAAACAGGATCGGGGCACCCGGAATTTTCGCGTCCGCAGCGATCTGCGCGGTGCGAAACAGCGCTTCCTGATAACTGTAATTGTAGCCGTGCACGAAGATGCCGATGGTGCCGTCGGATTGCACGGAGCGGATTGCCTCCTGCACGAAGGCATCCTTTGGAAGCTGCTTGCGCCCGGTGACGGCAAATTGCCGTTCGGGATCAGGCCTTGACGTCGGATAGCTAATCACCGTGCCCTTCCGGCCGGGAGGAACTGAAAATTCGTACTGTTCATAGGTAAGGGTCTCGGACCATGCGCTCCCGAACCCGCCTAGGATGGCATCAGCGCTCCGGTTGGTCGCAGCCAGGACGCTCACCCGTTCGGAGGTGACTTCGGAATGAAGCGCCTCATTCAGATGAACCGGCTTAAGAACATTCGGCGACGGCCTTGTGGCGCAACCCGAAAGCATGGTGAGCGCGATCGCCGCAAGGATCACTGGGCCTGCTTTCGGTAGCAATTTCAAACGCCGTTTCACTATCGCCCCCTCCCCTTCTATGCCGAAGACGCGTTTCAGTGCGCTCATGTCGAGGTCCCACACCCTGCTCCCGCGTGGGATGGCTTTGCTTGCGCCACCCACGCCTTGCGTTCGGTCCGTGTTGCAAGCCGCGGCGGCATGAGGTGGCTGTCAAAGCCTGTCCTCATGCTTCCGCCGCGGCATCCGCCCGAACGCCTTCATCCCTCGGGATCCTGAACCAGGCGACGTAGAGCGCCGGCAGGAACAGCAGGGTGAGCGCGGTTCCGATGACGATGCCGCCCATCATGGCGTAGGCCATCGGCCCCCAGAAGATCTCGCGCGAGATCGGGATCAGGGCGAGGGTAGCGGCCGCCGCCGTCAGCATGATCGGCCGCATCCGGTGTTCGGTCGCCTCGATCACCGCCTGCCACGCCGCGACCCCTTCGGCGCGCAGATGCTCGATCTGCACGACCAGGATGACCGAGTTGCGGATCAGGATGCCGATCAGCGCCAAAATGCCGAGGATCGCGACGAAGCCCATCGGCGCGTTGCTTAGCAGCAGTGCCGCAACCACGCCGATCAGCGCCGTCGGCGCGACCGCAAACACCAGGAACAGGCGGCTGAAGCTCTGCAACTGGATCATCAGGATCGTCGCCATCGTAAACAGCATCAGCGGCGCCACAGCGGCGATCGGTCCCTGAGCTTCGGCGCTCGATTCGACCGCGCCGCCCACTTCCACCTTGTATCCCACGGGAAGGTTCTTCTGGAACTCTTCCACCTTGGGCTTCAGCTGGTCGACGATCGTCGCCGGCTGCGTCGAACCGATCACCGCCGCCTTGAGGGTGATGGTGGGTTGCCGGTCGCGACGCCAGATCGTCGGCTGCTCGAGTTCGTAGCGGAAATTCGCAACCGCCGAGAGAGGCACGACCTTGCCGTTGGAGGTCGAGAGCTGCAGATTCTCAAGCGTCTGGATGGAGTCCCGCTCGGATGCCCTGGCCCGGCCAACGACGTTGACCAGGTAGATGTCATCGCGGATCTGCGTTGCCGTGGAACCCTCGACGATACCGTTAAGCGCGGTTGCGATATCCTCGGAGGAGACGCCGAGCTGACGCGCCTTGTCCTGCAGAACATCGACCTTCACGACGCGGGAGGGTTCGTTCCAATCCAGCACCATGTTCGACAGAAGCGGGTGGGTACCGACAACGCCGGCAAATTGCTGTGAGATGTCGCGCACCTTCTGAATGTCCGGGCCGCTGATACGGTACTGAACCGGCTTGCCCACAGGCGGGCCGATGTCGAGCAGCTTGACGAATGCGTCGGTGCCGGGAAAGGTCTTGGTCAGGTAGTCCTGAAGCTCCGCCCGGACCTTGTCGCGCACCTCAAGCCCCTTGGTGACGATCACCGTCTGTCCGAACGACACGTCGGGCGTCTGCACGTCGAAGGAGAGGATGAAGCGCGGCGCGCCCTGGCCGACATAGGTCGTCCAGTGATCGATATCCTTGTTACCGGCCAGCATCTCCTTTTCGAACTTGGCCATCTGCCTGTTGGTCTCGGAAATCGAGCTGTTGTGCGGCAGATTCCAGTCGATGACGAGCTCGGTTCTGTCCGAGTTCGGGAAGAACTGCTGCTGCACCAGCCCCATGCCGCCGACCGAAAGGGCAAAGACGCCGACCGTCAGCACGATGGTGACCCAGCGCCAGCGCATCGCCAGTCCCAGGAGCCAGGAGAACACGGCGGCGAAGCGCCCCTTCTTCTCGTGATGCGACTTCATGGTCTTCGGCAGGATCGTCACGCCGAGAAGCGGCGTGAACAGCACCGCCACGATCCAGGAAACAACCAGAGAAACCGCGATGACGACGAAAAGCGTGAAGGTGAATTCGCCGGCGGCGCTGTTGTTGAGACCGACAGGTATGAAGCCGGCGACGGTGACGAGCGTTCCCGTTAGCATCGGAAAAGCCGTCGAGGTATAGACGTATGTGGCAGCTTTCTTCAGATCGTCGCCCGCCTCCAGACGGGCCACCATCATCTCGACGGCAATCATGGCGTCGTCGACGAGCAGCCCGAGCGCGATGATGAGTGCGCCGAGCGAGATGCGCTGCAGCGAGATGCCGGAATATTCCATCACCACGAAGGTGATGGCGAGCACGAGGGGTATGGAAATCGCCACCACCAGGCCGGCGCGCAGACCGAGGCTGATGAAGCTGATGACGAGTACAATGAGGATCGCTTCGAAGAGCGCGCGAGTAAAGCCTGAGACAGCTTCGTCGACGACATGCGGCTGGTCGGAAACACGGTGGACATCGACGCCGATCGGCAGATCGGCGACGACCTGTTTCATCTCGGCATCGAGCCCCTCGCCGAATTCCAGAAGATTAGCGCCCTGCTTCATGCCGATGGCAAGGCCGATCGCCGGCTCACCGTTGAAGCGAAACAGCGCCGATGGCGGATCGACGTAGCCGCGCGTGATCGTGGCGACGTCGGTCAGCGGGAAGAAGCGGTCGTTGATGCGCAGGTTGATCGACCGCAGGCTTTCCTCGGATGTGAACTGTCCGCTCACCCGCAAGGCGATGCGCTCCGGCCCGGCATCGACGAAGCCGGACTGCGTCACGGCGTTCTGGGCCTGCAGGGTCTGGATGACCGACTGCTGGTCGATTCCGAGCGCTGCGATCTGGCGGGTGGAGAATTCGAGATAAATCGCCTCGTCCTGCGCGCCGATCACGTCGACCTTGCCGACATCAGGCACCTTCAGAACCTCGGAGCGAGCGTTTTCGACAAGATCGCGAAGCTGCCGCTGGGTCAGGCCGTCGCTGGTGAAGGCATAGATGTTTCCGAAAACATCGCCGAAACGGTCATTGAAGAACGGACCGACGACGCCGCTCGGAAAATCGCCCTTGATGTCGGCGATCATGTTGCGGATGCGCAGCCAGGTCGGCGCGACATCCCTCGCCTTGGTCGTTGGCAGAAGCTCGACGAAGACGGTCGTCTGACCGGCGACGGTCTGGCTCTTGGTATAGTCGAGCGATTCAAGTTCCTGCAGCTTCTTCTCGATCCTGTCGGTCACTTGCCGCGTCACCTCCTCGGCGGAGGCGCCGGGCCACTGAGCGGTGATCACCATCGTCTTGATCGTGAAGTTCGGATCTTCCTCGCGGCCGAGGTTCAGGTAGGAGAAGGCGCCTGCGAGAATGAAAACGATCATGAAGTACCAGACGAGCGATCGGTGTTCGAGCGCCCAGTCGGAAAGATTGAAGGACTTCACTGGCTGATCTCCTGGTCGATCTTGATGGCCTGGCCATCTTGAAGTTTATGCACGCCG
The DNA here is from genome assembly GCF_025200795.1 of Rhizobium sophoriradicis. NCBI lineage: Bacteria > Pseudomonadati > Pseudomonadota > Alphaproteobacteria > Hyphomicrobiales > Rhizobiaceae > Rhizobium > Rhizobium sophoriradicis. The sequence continues at coordinate 568,379 of NZ_CP104154.1, read as the reverse complement.
GCCACGACCACCCGTTCTCCGGGTGCGAGCCCTTCGGTGACGCGGACAGTGCCGCCGTCGACGACCTCGCCCGCGATCCTCACGCGGCGCAGCGACACCTTCTTGCCGGGCACGTCGACGATCCAGACGCTCTGGCCGTCGCTGCCGGTAAGGATGGCCGAGGAAGGCAGCACGATCTCGGGCTCCGCCGATATCGTTGCAGAGGCGGTGATGACCGAGCCGAGCCTGAAGGCTTCAGGTGGATCGGTGAGCGCGATCTTGGTCCTGCTCGTGCGGGTGGCGGTCTCCGCCTCCGGCGCAATCTCACGCACGATCCCCGAGGTGCGGATTGTCGGATCGAGTTGCAGCGTCACTTCGAAGGGTGCGCCGATCTTCAGTTTCTGCGCGGCTGCCTGCGGCACGTCGACGACGGCGTCGCGTTTGTCCGGCCGGGCAATGGTCACCACCGTCTGGCCGGCCGATACGACCTGACCTACCTCGGCCGAAGTCGCCGTCACAACTCCATCGAATTCCGCCCGAAGCTGTGCATAGCCCAGTTGCTCCTTGGCCTTGTCGAGATTGGCCTGCGCCTTGGCCACGGCGGCCGCGGCCGTCCGCCTTGCCTGCTCGGCCTCTTCGAGCGAGGCTTCCGTGCCGGAGCGTGATTCCACCAGCGCGCGCTGCCGCTGCTCCGTGGTCACCGCGTTTCTAAGCTGGGCATCGCTGTTTTCCACATCGGACTGGGCACTGCGCACGGCAAGCTCCAGCGCCAGCGGATCGATGGCGGCGACGACGTCACCCTTCTTGACGACATCGCCGACATTGACATTGCGGGCAATCATTCGCCCGAGTATCCGAAAGCCGAGTTCGGTCTCAATCGTCGGTTCGATGGTGCCGGTCAGGCTGAGGCTCGTGGCGGGCGTCTGCCTGACCGTTGTCGACAGCACCGGACGAGGCGCGTCCGTCCTCTCTTCTGCCTTCGGCTCGCAGGAGGACACCAGGGCCGTGCCCAGCATAAGTGCGACTATCTTTAGACGAATACTCACTTGGACGCTTCCTTGACGTAAGACACGATCTCGCCGGGCCTGAGGAACTTGGTGCCGTCGGTCACCACGACATCTCCCGCCGACACGCCCGATTTCACGACGAAGCTGCCGGTCTCGTAGCCGGCGACGTCGATTGTCCTGGCCGAAACCACGGAGGATGCGGGGTCGATGATCCAGACGGCCGGCTTGCCGTCCTTCGAGGTCATTGCCGACCAGGGCAGCTGGATGACGTCCTGTGGGAGGTAATTGAATCGTCCAACGACGGGAGCGCCCAGCGGAATGGGAGCATCGCTCGATATCGCCACCTTGACCTTGATGGTGCCGGTGGCGGAATCGATCGTCGGCGAAATCTCGCGAACCTTTGCCGTGATCTTCTGGGTCGGATCCGACAACAGAGTTACGGTGCCGTCGCCTTCGATCGGACGCAAGAACGCGCTTTCCACCACCTCGAAGACGGCATCGCGATCGCCATCATGAGCAAGCGTGAAGACGACCTGAGCGGCCTGCGCCACCTGTCCGACCTCGGCATTGCGGGCGGTGATCACCCCGTCGGCATCCGCTTTCAGCTCCGTGTAGGACAAGGTGTCCTGAGCTGTTTCGAAGAGTGCCTGCGCCGACTTCGTCGATGCCTGTGCCGTCAGAAGCGCCTCCTGCGCCTGATCGAGCGCGGCGCGGGTCGTTACCTGCGTCCGAAACAGGCTCTGCTGGCGGTCGAATGCAAGCTGCGCCTGGGTCTGCTGCGCCTCGGCCGACTGTAGATTGGCCGCCGCCACATCCAGGTCGGCCTTCTGCTGTTCCGGATCAATGCGCGCGAGGAGCTGCCCCGCCTTTACGGACTGACCGACCTCGACCAGCCGTTCGATGATCTTGCCGCTGACGCGGAAGGACAGGTCGGTCTGGACGCGCGCCCGCACCTCTCCCGTAATCGCGCCCCCCTGAACCAGCGGCTCAGGCTTGGCGACGACGACACCGACCTGCCGCGGGGTCGGCTCAGCCGGCCCGCTCTCATCGCTGCAGGATCCGAGACCGATGGCGCATACGATCGCGATCAGAATGGTTCTCATAATTGACCTCTTGCTCTCAACGGCAGCTCCTATATAATTGACTGACGGATTAGTCAATGAAACTTTGCGTCGCAGGAAAACGACGGGGAAGACAGGAAATGGCAGCTCAGAAGAAGCTCACACGCGCGGAGCAGAAGGCCCTGCGCCCCGTCCAGATTCTGGATGCGGCTTTCGAGGAATTCGTCAGAAGCGGTTTCGCCGGCACGCGCGTCGAAGACATCGCCGACAGGGTCGGCGTCACCAAGGGCACGGTCTATGTCTACTTCGGGACCAAGGAAAAGCTCTTCGAAGCCATGATCAACCACTTCTCCGTGCCGTTTCAGGAACTGCTCGCGATCGCCGATCGGCTCAGCGGCAGCGCTACCGACAGGTTGATTTCCATTCTCGGCCTCTTCTACGAACAAATTCCAGAGGACCGCGCGACGCGAGAGTTGACGCGGCTGGTCATCTCGGAGGGGCAGCGTTTCCCCGACCTGATCGATCGCCACCACGATCAGTTCATTGCGCCGATCATCGCCAAGATCGACGCCCTGATCCTGGAGGGCGTGGCGTCGGGCGAGTTTCGCCCAATTCCGGTGGAATTCTCCGACATCGTGGTCGCGCCCATCCTGACGACGACGGTCCTGCGGCTGATATTCGACGACCGTCGCGTACCCACTCCCAACAAGGAGGCCTTCCTGCGGACCTATTTCGACCTGCTGTTCAACGGTCTGCTTGCCAAGCCTCACTGATCGGCAATGGCTCCCGGCGCCTGCATTCATCGATCGATGCAGACGGATTTCGCCGAAAGCAGTAAAATAGCTGCGGGGCACGTAGCTTTTCTGAAGTCTTTATGTGAAAACATCGAGTTAGCTCGTGCCTTCAAAGGCGCCACCTGAACTCGTGACGGAAAAAGTGGAACGCAAAGTCAATCTTAAAGATGTCGCGCGCGATGCCGACGTGTCGCTGAGCACGGCCTCGCACGCCTTGAACGGAACCGCGCCGCTGACGGTCGAGGTGCGCGAAAGGGTTCTGGATTCGGCAAAACGTCTGGGTTACCTCGACCGCCGGAGAAAAAAGGCGACGATCGCTGCCCTGCACGTTCTGCTTCTCGCCATTCCTGATGACGCTGCGCCGGAGAGCGACCTCAACCTGGTGAGCTGGACGATCCTCAACGGTCTCAGGAGGGAATGCGAACGCCGCGGCATTCGGATCGTGCCTTTCGTCAGCACCGGCCGGCGCATCGACGGTGCCCAGGTCAGACAGATCGCGCTGGCGGAGCGGGCCGACGGCATCGTGGTCCTGAACGACGATCAGCCGGAACTGATCCGCAGCCTCGCCTCCGCCGATATGCCCGTCGTCATCGTCAATGGCGAGGACCCGACCATGCTGGTCGATACGGTGACCCCTGAAAACCGCTTCGGCGCCCGGCTCGGTATCGAGCACCTGCTGGGGCTCGGGCATCGCCGCATCCTGCACCTGACCTGGAAGGGCCGCACCACCATCCAGCGCCGTTATGACGGCTTTTCCGATGCCTTTCTCGCGGCACAGCTTCCGGTGCCGGCGGAGATGATCGTCGAGGCCGAGGGATATGAGCCCAGGCACGGCGAGGCAGCCATCAACGCGCTGCTCGACCGCGATCCGACGATGAAAGGCGCCAGCGCCGTCTTCTGCGCGGCCGACAATCTGGCCCTCGGTTGCCTGAAGGCATTGGCCGATCGCGACATCCGCGTGCCCGAAGCGATTTCCGTCCTCGGCTTCGACGACATCGTCCCCGGCGAGTTCAGTCGCCCGCCGCTTTCGACGATCAGCGTCCCCACGGACAGGCTCGGCGCCGCGGCACTCGCACTCATCGAACAGCGGCTGATCGCCAACGATCCGCAGCGGCCGGCTCATCGCCTGGAACTCGGATGCCACCTCGTCCTGCGCGGCAGCATAGCGCCGCCGGGTTGAACCGCCTGTAAGGTCGGGCTCGAACTCCAAAGCTCAGATCAGCGCAAGCGCTCGGCCCGCAGTCGTGTATCCCGTGGGCTTTCGCCAAAAGTGCTGCGATAGACGATGGAGAACCTGCCGGCATGAGCAAACCCCCATATCGCGCAGATTTCGCGGACAGATTGCTGATTCGTCGGATCCCGCAACTGCTCGCGGGCTGCCTGCAGCCGGATCGTACGGAGATAGCCTGCCGGCGACGTCCCCCGGAAGGCCTTGAAACCCGTTTGCAGCGCACGAAGGGAAACGCCGACGTCATCGGCGACCATCGTCATGGTAAGAGGTTCCGCGATATTGGCATGCATGTACTCGATGGCCCGTCTGACATGCCAAGGCGCGATCAGCGACACGTTCTTCCTTTCGAGACGATCGGAAAGACGGTGGCGTGCGAATCGGATCACCAGGTGAGCGAGAGTTTCGCTCATCGCTGCCGCCGCAAGGGGTGAAGACAGCAGCGGACCACCGTCGCGCATACCCTGTACAATCGTCTGCACCAGATTGCCGATGAGTTGGCCGGCCTGTGTCGAGAGATCCAGAATGGGCTCCAGGTCGAGCGACTCGGAGAGCGGCGTCTCCACCAGCGAAGTAAGCGCCTGCCTCACGACCTTCCAGTCCAGGAAGAGAGCATCCGAGCGATGCGGGCCACCCTGGAGGACGCGATCGCCGGCCTCGTGATTGTTTGCCATAAGAAGGTAACCGGCGCCGCTTTCGACCGTTCTCCTGCCGATCGACACACGAAAGGATCCGGTGTGCGGCAAGAAAAAGGTGAGATGTTGCGGGCTCTCGTCAAGCGTTCGGATTATCCAGGGGCTCTGATAGACCGAATGAACCGTCGTGAGTGCCTCGGTTCTTCTCAAATCCGCGGCCCAGGCAAAGTTCCGTTCGTTTTTCAGCGGCTGGGCGCCGAAAACCCCATAGCCTGCCGAAAAGGCCTGCACCATCGATTCGAAGCTGGTGCCTTCATGCGTCGGCACAAAACCGTAACGCCCATGCTCTGCAAGGCGGACCGTATTCTCGGGTCTCAATGAATCCATGCAACTCGATTCTTTTCCCTTGCTACATGACTCGTCATCTCGACTGGTATGACCAATCTCGATGAGGTAAGCATGACCGGCGAAACCACGGACGACTTCCTTGCCCCGCAGAAGCAAAGCGTCCCCTTCACCTGCTTCACACTCACAGTGTAAATCAAAATGATCGGAAAATGAAGTACGTTCCTCTGAACCATGTCGCTGCACATTTCTTGCGAGACACACAACCGGCACGAGTGGCTTCTCGCAACGAACGGGACCTCTTGCGGTTGATCTGGAAGTCTCCCGGCATTGAGCGCTCCGATCTGACCGAGCCGCTGGATCTGACCCAGCAATCGCTGCATAGGATCGTCGGACGCCTTCATGAGCGGGGAATGCTCGTCTTTTCCCAATCGGAAAATCGGCGCGCGGGACCGCCGAGTCCGGAACTGACGCTCCGAAGGGACTGGTGTCTGACGCTCGGCATCTCCATTAACGTGGGTTCGATCGGCCTTTGCCTCATGGGTTTCGGCGAGCCGTTGGAGAATATGGAAATCCCGCAGGCTGGGTCCTCACTTTCCGTGGAGCTGGAGCGAATAGAGGCGGCGGTCGAAGACATTCTTGCCCGTCGCGGCGCCGGACGAAGCGATGTTCTCGGCGTTGGCCTGGCAGTCGCCGGCCACCGCATGCTGGAGACGGCATTCAACTGTCCGCTGCCGCTCGCCCATTGGTCGCTGATCGACCTTGCCCCCCTGCTTGGAGAGCGCCTTGGTCTGCCGGTCTGGGCTGACAATGTCGCCAGGACCGCTGCCTTGGCGGAAGCGATCTTCGGCGTCGGCCGTGACGTCGCCGATTTCGCCTATATCGCCCATCTTCATGGCTATGGCGGCGGCCTAGTTTGCGGGGGGATGCCATTCCGCGGCAGCTTCGGAAACGCCGGGGAATTCTCCGTTCTCTTCGGGCGTCAGGATTACGACGATCGACCCGCTCTCAACCAACTGCTCGAACATCTTCGCACCAAGGGGCGGCTGGGGCTGACCCTGAAGGACCTGAAGAACGAAAACCTGGTGGATTGGGACGGCGTCGAGGAGTGGGTCGGCCGTGTCACGCCGGCCCACAATCGGGCCATCAATGCGATCTGCGCGATCTTCGACCCGGCTTTGATCGTGCTGGGCGGCGAGCTTCCGCATTCACTCGCAAGAATGCTGATCGAACGGACCGAATTCAATAATCTGCCTCGGCACGGCGCATTGCGCGACGTTCCGCGGCTTGCCGTGGCGCAGATCATCGATGCCCCCGGCGCAATCGGTGCGGCCTTGATCCCCCTCTTCGAAACCGTTTTGTGATATTTCGCCCGCGGCAGGGTACCCGTTGCGGGCATTGCCTCACACAACATTTGAAGCGGCTCAGGCGATCGAGCCTGAATCGCTCCTGTCGAAAGCGGGAGGCCATAGCTCTACCCGCGCAATGGTGCCGATGTCGAATTCTGCCTGAAGGCGATCTGCCTCGCCGGCAAGCGTTGCGGCTGCGACGCCCGTGCGCCAGCTTCGCCTACTTCATCCCCGTGCCGGCGATGCCGGTCGTGATGTATTTCTGCAGGAACAGGAACACCACGGTCACGGGCAGCAGGCTGAGGAAGGTCATGGCCAGGATATAGTGCCACTGCACCGAGAACTCGCCCTGGAAGGCGTTGAGGCCCACCTGCAGGGTGAAATTCTCGCGGCTGTTGAGGACGATCAGCGGCCAGAGGAAATCGTTCCAGCGCCAGAGCACGGAGAAGATCGCGAGAACCGCGAGAGCCGGCGCCGTCAGCGGCAGGATGATGCGCCAGAAGATGCAGAATTCACTCGCGGCATCGACGCGCGCCGCTTCGATCAGTTCGTCCGGAATGGTCAGCATATATTGCCGCAGCAGGAAGACGGCTGTGGGAGAAGCGATGGTCGGCAGGATGACGCCCCAGAGGTTGTCGGCAAGCCCCACTCCGACGATGACGAGATAGGCAGGCACCATGACCACGGCGAGCGGGATCATCAGCGTCGAGATGATGATGACGAAAACCGTTGTGTCGCCGCGAAATTTGTATTTCGACAGGGCAAAGGCAGCCATGGCGTTGACGATCAGCGTCAGAAGCGTCGCAACGACGGTGACGAACACCGAATTCTTGAGGAAGGTCAGGAAGTTGAAGCGCGTCAGCGGATCGGTGTAGTTTTCGGTGGCAACGGTCATGTGCTGCACCGGCGTGATCCCCTTGACGTCGACGCTGACCGGCTGTCCCGGATTTGCCGGATCGACCATCTGGGCCTTGAGCCCGATGCGCCGGACCATCGCCATCTCACGCGGTTGGCCGTCGATCGTGACTTGCCAAAGGCTGAGCGGCTTGTCGAAGCCGGGCACTGTCTGCTCCACGGCGGCGCGCGGCAGCAGCGTCGGCGGAAAGCGGGTGATTTCGGCCGCCGGCTTCAACGAGGAGAGGCCGGCCCAGAGCACCGGAACGAGCACGGCGAGCGTGCCGCCGATCAACCAGACCCACGACAGGATGTCGGTGATGTCGATGCGTCCGGCCCGGCGCGTGCGCGTCATGAAGCTGATCGGATTCAAAGATCTGTTCATCTCAAGACTCCATTCGCTTGCCCAGGCGCAGCTGGATGAGGGTGAGAACCAGAAGCACCAGCCCCATCAGAACCGAAGCGGCCGAGGCAAGGCCGAAAAGGCGAAGATCGCTGCTGAAGGCCATCTGGTAGATATATTGGACGATGAAGCTGTTGGCCGTGCCAGGACCGCCGCCATTCGTCAGAACCCAAGCTTCGTCAAAGATCTGCACTGACTTGATCATCAGAAGGATGAATACGACGAGCAGGTTCGGCGCAAGCAGCGGCAGCGTGATCCTGAACAGCATACGGCGCGGCGAGGCGGCGTCGATTGAGGCGGCCTCATAGAGTTCCTTCGGGATCGCCTGGAGACCGGCAAGCAGGATGAGCGTGTAAAAGCCCATATGGAACCAGACGGAGACCACGACGACGAAGAAGCGCGACCAGCCGACATCGAGCAGGAAAATTTCAGGAGGCACGCCAATCATCTGAAAGAAAGCGTTCAGCAGTCCGTTGCGGTCGAGGAACCACTTCCAGATCAGGCCGATGACGACCGGCGACAAGAGAACGGGGTAGAAGAACATCGCTCGGAAGAAGCCGCGCGCAAAGATTGCCCTGTTGAGGATCAGCGCCGTGATCAGCGCCACCAGCAAAGTGGCGATGACGTTCAATGCGACGAACCAGAGCGTGTTCCACACCGCCGTCCAGAACAGCGATTCCTGGCAGGTGCCCGGCTGCAGATAATTGCCGCAGGACAGCAGGGCGCGGAAATTGTCGAAGCCGACGAAGGGCCGCTCCGAGACGAAGAGATTGGTGCCGCCGGTGAAGGCGTAACCGACCGCGATGGCGATCGGAAGAAACGTGAAGATGGCGAACAGAACGAGGTTCGGCGCCAGGAACAGCCAGGGCATGCGCTTGCGGCCGAAGAGGCGTTCGAACGCATTCATCGGAGCTTCAACCACCCTCATCGCCGTGTCGCCCGCCTGGGAGAGCAATGCAGCCGCAGCCATGGTCAGCGCCTCCCCTGTCCGGATCGGCGGGCAAAAGCCAGCCCGCTTTCGGGCTCGAACAGATGAACGCGTGCCGGATCGGCATCGATCATGATCCGGTCACCCTGAATGGGCGCGAAATGGCCGGCTTCATGAATGATGATCTGCTCCTCCTGCCCGGCAAGATTGCCGTAGACATAGGTCTCGGTGCCGAGTCCCTCGTGATACTGGACGATGAACGGCAGGCCCTTTTCGCCGGAACGGGAGAAATGCGCGGGCCTTATGCCGGCAAGCACCTCCTGGCCGACCGTGATGCCCTTGGGATCGACATCGCTGACGATCCTGCCGCCGCCGACGACATCAATGGCAACGCCGCTCTCGCCGATGGCTGCGACCTTGCCCTTGACGATGTTCATGCGCGGTGAGCCGAGGAAACCGGCTACGAAGAGATTGCGCGGATGGTCGAAGAGTTCGAGCGGCGCACCGACCTGCTCGACGCGGCCGGCGCGCAGCACGACGATCTTGTCGGCCATCGTCATCGCCTCGACCTGGTCGTGCGTCACATAGATCATCGTCGTCTTGATCTCGCGGTGGAGCTTAGTGATCTCCGCCCGGGTCTGGACGCGCAGCGCCGCATCGAGATTGGAAAGCGGCTCGTCGAAGAGGAAAATATCCGGTTCGCGCACGATCGCCCGGCCGATCGCCACGCGCTGGCGCTGACCGCCGGAAAGCTGCTTCGGGCGCCGGTCGAGATAAGGTTCGATCGCCAGCATCCTGGCGGCTTCGGCGATGCGAGCGTCGATTTCAGCGCGCTTGAACTTCAGATTCTCCAGGCCGAAAGCGAGATTCTTGCGCACGCTCATATGCGGATAAAGCGCATAGGACTGAAAGACCATGGCGATCTTGCGCTCGGCCGGCGAAAGGGCGCTGACATCGCGGCGGCCGATCGCAATTGCGCCCGACGTGACCTCTTCGAGGCCGGCAATGACGCGCAGCAGGGTCGACTTGCCGCAGCCCGATGGGCCGACGAAGACGACGAACTCGCCGTCCTTGATATCGAGATCGACGTCATGCAGCACTTTGACGGAGCCATACGACTTGTTAACGGTGGAAAGTTTCAGTTCTGCCATGCCCCACTCCCATCGGGTGCCGCCGTTTCGAAGACGACGTCGATTGCGTTCCAGCCTTGCGGCAGCGGTGTCGGCCTTGTGATCCGCACCTCGTTCATCAAGATCCCGGTGACATCAGCCGCGTAGACGGCGGGCATTCCGCCGGGATAGTTCTGCAGGCCGATTACCCGCCCGTCCGCGCCGCGCGTCCAGGCATTGGCGCGGCCGCCGCCCTCGGCCTTCGGCGCGAGATCGGCATTCGTCGGGCGCAGGTCGTAAGACTGCGCGGTGCCGAGTTCGCCGGGCCGCTGGTCTATGCCGATGCGCGACAGCGATACATTGCGGATGCCGGCGGGCGAAGTCGAGATGACGGTGATCGCCCCCTCCATGCGCCCGGTAATGTCCTCGACAATGAGGTTTTCGATGGCGCCTGCCGGACGTTTAGCGACACGGTCGACGACATTGACGGTCAGCGCCTCCCCCGAGCCCCAGAAACCGTCGAGCGTTTCGCGGCATTCTACCGAAATCCGCGAAAACCTCACATTCGAGATCCGGCCGCCGTCGCGCGAAAATATGCCGAGCGCCCTATTGGAGGATGAGACGCTGCAATCCTCGAAGACGACATTGCTAACGTCGCCATGCGTTTCCGTGCCGATCTTCAGCGCGCAGCTGAGGCTCTGAACGGAGCAGCGGCGGATAAGAATATTCTCGCACCGCCCTATGGCGACACCCTGCGGGCCGATGCTGGTCTTCAGGCATATGCCGTCGTCGGCCGTCGATATCGTGCAGTCCTCGATGACGGCGCCGCGGCAGGCATCGAGCACGATGCCGTCCGTGTTGGGAAGGCGACGGTCGTTTTCGATGGTGACGTTGCGGACCGCGACATCGGTGCAGTCGACGAAGTGCAGCGTCCACATCGGCGAACGGCTGATATTCAGCGAGCTAATCTCGACCTCGCCGCAGCTCTCGAAGACGACGACGCGCGGGCGGAATTCCGCCGGAATGAAGGTCCCCACCGTCTCGTCGTCACCGATGATGAAGCTCTCGCAGCCGGCCTCGATGCGCCCCGGCCCCGTCAGGCTGATCCGCCGCTCACCCTTGGCGACGATCATGCCGCGATCCGACTTCTCGGCGATCACCGAAACAATCGTATGCGCGTAAGCCTCATAGTCGGGAACAGGACGCAGGATTGCGCCGGCGGTCAGATGCAGTTCGACGCCCGAACGGAGCTGGAGCCCCCGGCAGAGGTGGATGCCCGCCAGCAGCTCCAGGCGTCCGCCGCCGGAAGCCGAGAGATCGTCGATCGCCGCCTGCACGCGGCCGGTATTGTCGCCTTCGAGCGCCTCAATCGCGACGAGGGAGGTGGCACTCATTGGCGTCGGCCGCTCTCGATAAGGACTTCGGTCAGCAGCAGCATGGTCAGTGCCTGACCGTAGGGCGTCGGCAGGTTCGGGATGCGCCTGTAGAAATCGAGGTCATGGCCCATCGGCGTGCCGTCCGAAACGCCGTTGACGACGCCCTCTTCGTCGATCTGCGCCAGCACGGCCTTCAGCGCGCGCTCGGCATGGACCTTGTCGCTCTCGCCGAGAATGCCGGCATCGATAGCGCGCAAAATGCCGTAGGCGATTCCCGCCGTGGCCGAGGTTTCGAGCGGCGAGGACGGGTCGTCCAGCAAGGTCGTGAACATGCCGTCCGGCCGCTGATATGCCTTCAGCGAGCGCACCTGGCTGACGAGAACGTTCGACAGGAAGCGCCGGTCCTTCTCGCCGAGGGTCGGCACGAGATCGAAGAGTTCCGGGATGGCCACGGTGATCCAGGCATTGCCGCGCGCCCAGAAAGCTTTGGCGAAATTGTGCCGGCCGTTGAAGGTCCAGCCGTGATACCAGAGCCCGCTGACCGGATCGGAGAGATAGCGCGTGTGGATGACGAACTGATAGACGGCCTCGTCGATCCAGTCGTTGCGCTCGCAGAGCACGCCGGCGCGCGCGAGGAACAGGCAGGCCATGAACAGCGTGTCGTCCCACAACTCGCCGTCGTTGAGGCGTTCCTTGACGACGTGCTGGAAGCCGCCCTCCTCCGTCTTCGGCAGTTCCTTGATCAGCCATTCGGCCCAGTCCTCGACGAGGGCGCGGAAATCCGGACGATCGACATGCTCGACGAGGATCGCCAGCGGCAGCATCGGCGCCGTGCTGTTGATCTGGCGTGGCGGCAGCCCGCGTTCGATCTGGCCGCTGTACCAGACGACGAGCTCCTGCAGCGCCTTCTGGTCATTGGTGGAAATCGCGCGCCGGAGGAATCCGTAGAGGCCGACGCCGACTTCCCAGTCCCACTCGTCGAACTGGATCCCGGAGGTGGCGCTTCCACTGACGAGACCTTCCTTGATGCCTCTGAGCCGGCTGAAGGCCGTTGCCACGCGATCGATCGTCGTCAGGAGGGCGGCGTTATCGACAGATGCTGTGTTCATGCTGGAGACCTATGTTTCAGGAGTAGAAGGGTCCGTCAGTGCCGGCGCCGGACGCCGCACTGTCGTGGGTGAGGATCGGGTGCGGCTGATCATGCGTGAACGGCCGGGGCTTGCCGCCGATCGAAAGACCGTCGGCATAGGAAAGAGAGAGCGCCGGGCCGCCGGGCGGCGTCAGCTTTAGCTGGCGAAGCGAAGGATCGAAGGCAACCGTCGTCTGGCACAGGCGTTCGAGGAAGGCCTTGAAGGCGTCGCCATTGCCGCATCCGACGATGGCCGCCCAGCCGCAGAGCGACCCATAGGAGCGCGCCTCGCGGCCGGCGGTCGGCCCCTCGGTAATCAGTTCCAGGCCGTTCGAGGCCCAAAGAGCGGAAAATCCCCGGCCCGACCGGGCGATCAGCCATTTGTCCTCGACGATGAGATCGTCGAGACCGTCGCGGCCGATATAGGCATGCGTCCATGCATGCCGCGCGTCGCTTGTGTCCTCGATCAGCAGGGCGACATCGCGATGCTGGGCGACCCGCGGCAGGATGCCGTTACCGGCCCAGTAGGACGGTCTTTGATTGCCCCAGGGATCGTCCTCGCCGGGATGGTTGACCCACAACCTCGCCATCGGATGGCCGGCCAGCCTGATGTCGAGGACGTGCTGCTGGTGACCCTTCCGGCCGGTCTTGTGATCGACCACCGTCGAAAGCTGCGCCGCCTCGTTCTTGAACAGCACGAGCTTTCCGCTCTCCAGCCCCTGGCTGTAGCGTGCCTCGACGCTTCTACCCCTGGGAAGGGCTGCAAGCTCTGCGAGATCGGCCGGCGGCTCGTAGCCGCCGGCGCAGAACATCGTCAGCGCCGCCACCCCATTGTTCAGCCAGCCGGTGCCGAAAGCGACCTGGGCGAAGGGTGCAAGCTCGGTCAGCGGGCCGGCGCGCAGTTCCTTGTCGTAGGCGCGGCCCTGCGAGCCGGCCGGAACACCGGCCAGCGTATGAAGGGCGATCATGCGGAAGATGAGATCGATCTGGCCGCGGGCGCGATCGGCAATCCCGCTCTCCGCCCAGCGCTCCAGCGCCAGCAGGCCGATGAAATCGATCGGGTAATAGGCGGCCGAATTCCACTCCGCCAGGCCATGCGCCTCGACGCTGTCGAACCAGTGCCCGAGCCGCTCGACGGCAAGTTCCGCTTGCTGTCGTCCCGTCCGTCCGGAGGCGGAGAACACCGCATCGGGGAGAAGAAGCCCCGCCAGCAGCTGGCTGGTATGGAAGCAGAGCACATGGTTCTCGCTCCAGAACCACATCGCGTCATTGCCGGGCTCGTCGACCCAGTAGCGGTAGGAGAGAACGGAACGGCGGATGCGCTCGACCGTCGCCTCGGGCATGCGGTCGCCATAGGCGCCGAGAAGCCACAAGAGCGGGACCATGATGAAGTCCGAGCAATCCTCCCGCGCATCGATCGAGGCGAGCGTCGCATCGACGATGCGGTCGAAGCTTTCCTGGTCGGTATGGCCGGTTTCCATCATCGCGATGAGGCGCCCGGCGCGGTTGGCGCCGAAGCGGGCGCTATATTCCAGCGCCTGGCGCTTGCGGGCGGAAAGCGACGCCTCTGCCGGCAATGGCGAGATGCTGCTCATGAAGGCGGCATCGATGACGCGGGTGACGGAGCCAGGACCGGAGCCGATCGTCATGTGGATGCCATGATAACCGTCCGCAATGCCGCAGACATCCTCGGCGATCAGACGGCCCTGATGGGCACGCAGCGTTAGTTTCGAATGGGCGAGAACCGGCCGCTCATGGCCATGGCCGACGACCTTGAGTTCGACCGGCAGGTCGCGCTCGGGCGCCGTGTCGAAGATGATCTCCAGCGGCTGATTGACGAAGACGTCGCGGGCCGGGCGCACGCCACGCGAAAGCGCTTCCAGCTCGCGCACCTCGTCCTGATCGAGCGCGACCGGCAGCAGCACGCAGAGCGGCTCCTTGTCCAGCATTTCGAGCTCGAAGAACCAAGTGGTGTCGCGTTCGGCCAGGTCTTCGGTATGGACGAGAATTTCGTTGTCGCCGGCCTCGAGCCGCAGCACTATCTCGGTTGCGTTCTCGGTGTTGCGGTTGAACGGCTCGAAACGCACAGCCTCTTCGCCGTTGACCCAGATGCGGACGCCGCCGCAGGTCTTCAGCGCGAGCTTGAGTGCGCGCGGGGCTTCCGTCCTGAACGTGCCCTTGAGCCATCGCCGCACATGCGTGGGCACATGCCAGAAGCTGGTAAACTCGACGCGCCGGTTCGAACCGGGAAGATAGAGGCTTTCGGTCGGCCAGGACGTGTCCGGCTCCAGCGCCCGCCCGACCATGCTGGACCAGAAGGCCTTGCGGCACGGCAGGTCGCCGACATCGACGAAACCGTTGATGAAACGATAGTTCACGCGATCTTCGGCCGGGGCCGGCTCGCCGGGAAAAGAGCGCTCGATGAGGGCGGAAACGGCCCATGCCGTGATCGTTTGCCCCTCGGCCACGCTGTAGGCTGGCGCCGAGTCGTCCGGCTGCTTGATGCTTTCCGTTTTCACAGATCGCCTCCTCCGCAATCCTATAAAAATATTTTCATTAGGTGATTTTGACGCGTTATTTCTGAAAATTGCTCAAAAACATCGCTATTCGCTTAGAAAATAGCTTGACGGAACGAATGTCAAGTATATGAAATTCACTTATCGATGGCTTTTGCCGCGATTGATGAAAATGTTTTCATGGGAGGATGAAAATGAAAACCTATCTCTCAGGGGCTTTCGCACTGGCGCTGGCCACCGTTTTTTTCGCCTGGTCCAGCGTGGCCATGGCCGAAACCCAGACGATCACCTTTCTCTTCACCGACGACGACCAGGCTTACGTCGAGCGGATGGAAGCGCTGAGCAAGGAATTCGAGACGGCGCATCCCGACATCAAGGTGAATTTCGTCTCGTCGGGTTACGATGCCGTCGCCAAGCAGCTGCCGGTGCAGCTTGCCATCGGCGAAGGTCCCGACGTCGCCAAGATCACCGACTGGCAGCTGGCGCCCTATTACCTCGACATGCGGCCGCTGATGAAAGACCCGGATGGTTTCGCCAAGCTCCACGGCGACAGCCTGAACACGCTTCGTTTCCCGGGCGTCAATGATCCGAATTCGATCAACGGCTATGTCGCGTCGCAAACCTTCAACCTGCCCTTCGTCAACAAGACGCTGTTCGAACAGGCCAAGGAACCGCTTCCGCAACCGACCGCCACGCTGAAGGACATCGTCGAAGCTTCCGCACGTGTCGCCAAGGCAACCGGCGCCCAGATCCCCTTCACGATGGACCGCTCGGGCCACCGCTTCTCCGGCGCGGCCTTCTCCTACGGCTCCAACTACGTCAAGGACGGCAAGTTCTCGTTCCCCGACGATGCCGCCAAGCGCTACATCACCGATCTCTACAACTGGACGAAGGACGGCTCTTTCCCGAAGGAAATGTGGGGTGCGGCCGGCGGAACCCAGTACAAGAACATGGGTGACGAGTTCGTCAACGGCAATGTCGTGACCTATCTCGCCGGCAACTGGATGGTCAACCCGTTCCAGAAGAAGATCGGCGACGCCTTCGACTGGACGGCGATCAGCGCACCCTGCGGTGATGCCGGCTGCTACGCGATGCCTGGTGGTACCGCGATCGTCGGCTTCAAGCGCACCAAGCATCCTGAAGCTGTCGCCGCCTTCATCGAGTTCCTCGGTTCTGAAAAGATCCAGCGTGAAATCGCCGAAAACTACGTCATCCTGACCGGCGCCGACATCAAGGACCCGCAGTACAAGCTCGAGAGCAAGAACGCCAAGGACGCCATGGCCGTCTTCCTCGCGGCCCGCAACAGCGCGCCGAAGGCAGCCCGCGACCTCGAACGCCTCAAGGGCTCCTCCGCCATCTATCAGCTCATCGTCCAGCGGATGAGCCAGCTGATCGTCGGCGAACTTTCCCTTGAAGACACCTTCAAGGCGATGAGCGCAGACGTCGACAAGGTCAACGTGGCGCTCGCCGCCAACAAGTAACCGGCCGCGCCTGTCTCCCACAGATTGCGCGCTGCATCAGCCACGGCCTCGCAACAGGCCGTGGCTGATCGTTTTTGGCCGCCTCTGACGATCAGCTACCCGCCCGCGGCAGATTCGCGCGGATAGGAGGGATGGCTCTTTGGCGTCGTGACACGGACTTCGCGAGCGGCTATAGGCGTGTCGGCCTGCGCGGCGCGCCGGCGTCAGGCTCAACTTACTGAAGCCGGCAAACCGGCGGCAGTCCAGCCCATTGAGGTGCATCTCCATGCCACTCGGCTCCGAGCATCCGCTGCGAAGGGAACTTCACAACGAGCTCCATGCGCGCCCGTCGCTTTATTTCGATGGCGATACCGATGTCTGGCACGTCGCCATCGTCGGCGAGAATGGCCCTCCTTCGCTGCCCGGTTCGCTGCCGGGATTGGAAGATGTGACCACGACCGGCGAGGGCAACCACGGCATCGGCCGCGTCGGCGACGGCCGGCTGAAATGGGAAGCCCATACCGAGTTCCTCACCCTCACTTTCGTCGTGCCGGCATCGACCGAACCCGGCAGCAACCCGCCGGAAGCCTTTCGAGCCTGCTGCAGCCGGATTGGCGGAAAGGTCATAGCCGCCGTGCGCGTGCTGGTGCGTGACGAAAAGGACGGGCGCACCCTGGAAAAACCCAAGCTCGACTATGTCGCTTCGCGGGTCGGCGGCGGCGACGCCGAGGTGCATTCGAACTTTCGACTGACCGATAGCGGCTTCCTCGAGTTCCTGTTCTTCAACCACAATCTTAACGCCTATCGCACCGGCCGCATGGTCCGGCGTTTCCTGGAAATCGAGACATATCGGATGATGGCGCTGCTGGCGTTGCCGATGGCGCGCGAGACCGTGTCGAAGCTCTCCGCCTTTGACCAGCGCCTCGATCTCCTGATCGTCCATATGCAGAGCGCCGTCAAAGTCGACAAGGCGCTGCTGTCGGAGGTGACGAGGCTCTCCTCTGATGTGCTCAACTTCTCGGCGCTCGCCCGCCACCGCTTCGGCGCGACGAAAGCCTATGCCGAGATCGTGGCGAGCAGGCTGTCGGAGCTTCGAGAAGAGCGGGTCGAGCAAAGGCAAAGGCTGGGTACGTTCATCGACCGGCGCTTCCAACCGGCTGTCCGCTCGGTCTATGCGGCGGAACGGCGCCTCGACGAACTGGCCGAACGCGTCAGCCTGGCCGGAGATCTGCTCAGAACCACCGTGCAGGTTCAGCTCGAAGATCAGAACGCCTCCCTGCTGACATCGATGGAAGAGCGGGCGCGCATCCAGGTGCATATCCAGCAGGCAGTCGAAGGCTTCTCGGTCATCGCCATCACTTATTATACCGTTGGCCTGGCGAAGATATGCCTCGAGAGCATCTCCGCACTGGGTGTCGATCCGCATGTGACGAAACTCGCCGTTCTCGGAGCCATCCCTCTCGTGTTCTTCGCCGTCTGGACCGCGGTTCGCTATGTCCGCAAAAGCATCACGGGCACGCCGCACGTTCCGACAGCCGGAAGCCACTGACACGACCGCCGCCCTTTCGAGGCGGCGGCGTTCTCTTGTTGCGTTAGAGCCTTTCCTGGTTAGATTGAAGCATTCTTGCGACGGCATCACGTCTTTGTTTTCGAGGTATCATCGCCCGCCGAAGCCGGAGCCGACGGTGATGCCCTTGTAAATCACCCGCTGCAGCACGATCGCGAGAATGACGCCCGGCACCATCGATATTGTCGCGCCGGCCATGATGTAGTTCCAGGAGGTGCCCTGCTGCGTCTGGAACAGAGTGAGGCCGAGCGGCAGCGTGGCTTTGTCGAGGCCGCTTGTGGCGATCAGCGGCCAGAGAAAACTCTTCCACTGCGCGATGAAAGTGAAGAGCGACAAGAGGCCGATGGCTGGCATGGCAAGCGGCACGATGACGGTAACCAGGATGCGCAGGCGAGACGCTCCGTCCATCATCGCCGCCTCGTCGAGATCCTTGGGAATGCCGAGAATAAACTGCCGCAGCAGGAAGGTACCGAAGGAGGAGAAGGCGACCGGCAGGATCATGCCATGATAGGTGTTGATCCAGCCGAACTTGCTGACGACGAGGAAGAGCGGGATGACCAACATCACCTGCGGGATCATCAGTGTGCTGAGATAGGTGAGCAGCAGCCCTTCCCGTCCGGGAAACCGCAGGCGGGCGAAAGCATAGGCGGACAGGCAGGAGACCACGATCACGATTGCGGTCACACCGCACGCGACGATGAAGGAATTCATCAGGAAGGTGCCGAAGGGCAGCGAAACCAGCGCCTCGACGAAATTGCCCCACTGATATTCCTCGGGCAGGATGCGCACCGGCACGGTCAGCACTTCGTTATTCGAGCGCACCGCGTTCGACACCATCCAGAAGAACGGAAAGAGGAAGAGCAGCGCGACCAGCGATAGGCCGGCATAGCTGAAGAAAGTGCCGATGCGCCGCAGGATGCGGCGCCGGCCCGCAGAGACGGAATGCGGATGTCGTGAGCTCGCTTCAGTCGTCATAATGCACCCATTTGCGCTGCATGTGGAACTGCAGGATGGTGAGGCCCATGATCATGACGAACATCACCCAGGCCAGCGCCGAGGCATAGCCCATCTGGAAATTGGTGAAGCCCTTCTGGTAGATGGCAAAGCCGAGTGTCGCCGTCGCCGAGCCCGGACCGCCGCGCGTCATAGCGAAGATTTCGTCGAAGACCTGCAGAGAGGTGATGGCCGTCATCACCGTGGCGAAGAAGACCGTCGGCGAGATGAGCGGCAGGCGGATGCGCCAGAAGCGCCGCCAGGGCCCTGCCCCATCGATCATCGCCGCCTCGAGATAGTGCTTCGGCACCAGGTCGAGCGCGGCGTTGAACATCACGACGTTATAGCCGACATTCGCCCAGAGCGTGACGAGCACGACCGCCTGCATCGCCCAGCTCGAACTCAGCAGGAAATTCGGCAGGCCGAGGCCGAGCCACCGGATGACGCTGTCGGCGAGCCCGTCCGGGGTGAAAATCAGTAGCCACACCACGGAGGCTGCGATCGTCGGCGTGAAGGTCGGCAGGAAGAAAATCACCCGGAAGATCGCTTTGCCGCGCTTGAGGCTCGATATCCAGACCGCCAGCGTCAGCGAGACGATGATGTTCAGCGCTAGATATTCCACCGCGAAGAACAGCGTATTGCTGAGGATGGTGTAGAAAGCGGGATCGACGGTAAAGAGCTTGATATAATTCTGGAAGCCGACGAAGGACGGCGTCGTCAGCAGCTGCCAGTTGGTGAAGGACAGTGCCAGCGACGCCAGGATTGGCAGCGCCATGAAGATCATGAAGCCGAGGAAACTCGGCAGCAGGAACAGCATGGCCGTCTGCGTCTCCGGCTTCAGGAAGCGCCGTGGCTGACCGGTCTGCAGGGTAATTTCGGCAACGGCGCTGTCCGACATGTCTTCCTCCATACGCGGCAATTCCTGCCGCCGCGCTCTATTGCTGCGCGAGGCTCTGGATAGACTCCATCGTCTGCTTGGCGTCGGCGCTGCCGCCGAAGGCCGGCGGGAAATACTGGTTGAAGAGGTTTTCCACCGCCGCCCAATTGTTGGTGATCACATAGGGCACCGAATGCGCCAAAGAATAATCGAGCGCCTCGCCGCCATTGGTGATGTCCTTGGCCGCCACCTTGTACCAGGAGGATTGCGAGGCCGAGCGGGCCGGCAGCGCGCGGCCCTGTTCGGCGAGATATTGCAGCGCCTCGGGACTGGTCAGCACCTGGATCGCCTTCCAGGCCGCGTCCTTGTTCTTGCTCGTCGTGGCGATGCCGAAACCGGAACCGGCCGTGACCGCGGCCAGTTCCTTGGCATCATCGCGCGGCAGGGTCGTGAGGCCGATCTTGAATTTGGCCTTGTCCTTCATGCCGATGATCGACCAGGGCCCGTCGACATACATGGCGACGTTACCCGAATTGAACCGGCCCTGGATGAATGTGCCGACATCGGCGCTCGACGGCACCAGCGGCGCGATCTTATCCTTGGCGGGAAAGCCGATCACTCTCTCGGCGGCGGCAATGGCGCTGGGATTGGTAAGGTCGAGCTCTCCGGCATCGTTGACATATTTATCACCCCAAGCCGCCGCCAGGACGGAATAGTTCTGCGGAGTGATCCCGAAGCCGTACTTGCCGTCTTTCGTCAGCTTCTTGGCGGCGTCGGTAAATTCGGCGAGCGTCCAGCCCGGCTTCGGCAGCGGGATACCTGCCGCTTCAAGCGCATCCTGGTTATAATAGACGACCCAGGGACCAACGTCATAGGGTAGACCATAAAGCTGCTTATCGACCGACATGCCGCCGATGATCGATGGCGTAAAGGCGCCGATGTCGAATTTATCCGCCTCGATCCGTTCGTTCAGCGGTTCGAGCAAGGAATAGAAATTCGGCATGCGCAGCGACTGCATGGAAACGATGTCGGCGAGCTGGCCTGACGCCGCCAGCACCGGCAGCCGCGTCCAGTAATCGACCCAGCCGGTCGTCGTCAGCGTCACTTTAATATCGGGGTATTTGGCGGTCACCATGTCGGCCAGGTGCTGCCAGCCCTTGGTATCGGCCTCGGAACCGGTCCACATCTGCCAGGTCAGGTTGATCTGCTCGGCCGATGCTGTTGTGGCAAAGAGGCTGCCGCTGATTGCGGCAAGCAAAAGCGTTTTCTTCAAAACCTTCATGGGTTTCTCCTCCCTCCATGACGCAATGAACACGCGATGCGACCGAGTTCACGCCTTGAGGACGATCTCGATCACCGGGACGGTAACGTCAGGTCGCCGGACCGGCAGTTCGAGCGTGATCATGCCCTCCGGCACCATCACGCCGATATTGGAGTCCACATCCCTGGTGTGGCTGAGCCAGCGTACTTCGCTGGCATCGTGCAGGAACTGCACATAGGCGATCCTGTCGGCGAGGCCCTCGATATGAATGTGGCGGTAAGGCCAGTTGTAGACATGCAGATAGAGGCGGTTGCCGCGCTGGGTGTAACGGCAGCCGGCCGGCACCGGAAATGCAGAGGGACCGGCGCCGTAGATCGAGCGCCCATTGACCTCCATCCAGTTCTGGTAGACCTCGAGCGCGGCGATGGCGCGCCCGTCGAAGGTACCGCGACCGGTCGGGCCGACATTCATCAGAAGGTTGCCGCCGAGCGCGACGGAATCGATCAGTAGCTGGATGATCTGCTCCGGGCTCTTCCAGCTGTCCTCGTCGCGGTGATAGCCCCATGAGCCGCTGAAGGTGTGGCAGGCTTCCCAAAGCACACCCTGACTGGCGATGGCGGGCGCCACCCGCGGCGTATACTGCTCCGGCGTCGTCACGTCGGGCAGCTTGCCCGGCGGCAGGTCGAGGCGGTTGTTGACGATGATTTCGGGCTGCAGCTCGCGCACCAGTTCGAGCAGCCGCTCGCTCTCCCAGTCGGCGCGGCCCTTGCCTGGCAGGCCGCGATATTCGCGGCCGGGATAGCTGAAATCGAACCAGATGATATCGATGCGGCCGAAGCCGGTCAGAAGCTCGCGCACCTGCTCGCGCATATAGGCGGCGTAATTGGCGATCTTGCGACCGGCATTCAGCGCGCCAGCCTCGGGGTGGTTGCGCAAGGGGTGGTGAACGTCGATCGGGAAATCGGGGTGATGCCAGTCGAGCAGCGAATAATAGAAGCCGATCTTCAGCCCCTCGGCCCGAAACGCTTCGACCAACGGCGTCAGCAGGTCCTTGCCGCAGGGCGTGTTCGGCGCCTTGTAATCGGTGACCTTGCTGTCCCAGAGGCAGAAGCCTTCGTGGTGTTTGGTCGTCACCACGACATATTTCATGCCGGCAAGCCGGGCGCGGCGCGCCCAGGCCTTGGGATCGTAGAGATCGGGATCGAAATTCTCGAAATAGCGCTGGTAATGGTCGTCGTTCAGCTCTTCGCGGTTCTTCAACCACTCATGCCGCGCCCCCAGAGCATAAAGACCCCAATGGATGAACATGCCAAGGCGATCATGGCTGAACCAGGCGTGCTTGCCCGGCTGGCGTTCCGAACTCGTCACAGGTTTCTCCTCCCTGTTTTTCCGGTTCGACATCATATCGAACCGGTTCGGTGACTGATCATCTTTCTTGATACTGTCTCTGTCAAGCTGAAATTGAGATACCGCCAAATACAGCCGAATACCTAAAAGTTGGACCATAAGAGCGGGATCAGTTGCGCAGGCCATTAAAATCTGACAAACAGAAAGCTTTAGAACCGGTTCGATAGACATGACGACCATACGAGATGTCGCGCGCCTGGCGGGGGTTTCGATCTCGACCGTCTCGCTCGCGCTCAACAGCCCGAAACGGGTCGGCGCCGAGACGCTCGACCGCATCCAGCAGGCGATCAAATCCACCGGCTACCGTATCGATCCGGTGGCCCAGACGCTGGCGCGCGGGCGCAGCTCGCTCATCGGTTTCGTGTCGGCCAATCTCGGCAACATGTTCTTCGGCGATATCCGCCGCGAGATCGAGCATCAGGCGCTCGACCGTGGCTATTTCGTCCTGATCGCCGACTCCTCCGGCAGGGCTGATCTCGAACGGGCGCTGCTGGAGCGGATGGAGGCCCAGAAGATCGCCGGCATTGCGCTGGCGACAAACGGCCACGGCGCGGAATACGCGGCGTTCCTGCGCGACTTCAAGACGCCGATCGTGATGTTCGATCAGAAGGTGGAAGGTGCCGAGCGCGATTTCGTCGGCTCCGACAATCCGCTGACGACCACCATCCTGACCGAGCACCTGCTGCAGCTCGGCCATCGGCGCATTGCCTTCATCTCCGGTCCGAGTGGCCTGCACACGGCCGATGAACGCCTGAATGGCTTCATGGATACGATGGCGGCCGCCGGCGTCGATGTCGATCCGTCGCTGGTCACCGAGGGCGGCTATACCAGGACGGGCGGCCATACGCAGGCGATGCGGCTGCTCACCCGCCGCGACCGGCCGACCGCCATCATCGGCGCCAACAACATGATGGGGCTCGCGACGCTGCAGGTGATGCAGGAAATGGGCTTCCGCTGCCCAGAGGACGTATCGCTGGCGATGGTCGACGACGTGCCCTGGAGCAACGTCATCACGCCGCGCATCACCATGGTGGTGCAGGATGCGCACAAGCTCGGCGAACTGGCAGCGCAGCGTCTGCTGGCAAGAATCTCAAGTCCCGAAGCCGCCGCCGAGCCGCCGCGGGATTTCATCCTGACCCCCAGATTCGTGCGGGGGGAGTCGACCAGGAGGTTGTGAGGACTTGCCGCTCGCCATTGAAAGATCGGAGAATTTGTCATACATGTGTGATGAATCATAATTTTCGGAATGCCGCCGGCATCCGGATCAAGGCCGATGCGGGGTGAAGGCGTGGCTATGCAGGGGAAGGATCGCGGCAGAGGCTCGGGGTCGCTGGTCTCACGGGTCGGCGAAAGCCTTCGGCAAGCCATTTTGAGCGGGCAGTATGCCGCCGGCGACAAGCTTCCGAGCGAGCATGAACTCACCGAAACGCATAGCGTCAGCCGAACCGTAGTGCGCGAGGCCGTCGCCGCGCTTCGATCCGACGGGCTTGTCGAGGTGCGCCAGGGAGCCGGGATTTTCGTGATCAGCCCCGACCCGGCGCTGTCGGGCCGGAAGGTCGACAAGGCCCGCGTCGCTTCGGATCTCGAAGTGCTCGAGATCCGCACCCCCGTCGAAATCGAGGCAGCGGGGCTTGCTGCGCTCCGCCGTTCACCGGCGCAGGAGGAGGCGATCTTCGAATGCCACCGGAAAATCCTCCATTGCATCGAGACGGACAAATCCATCCGCGAGGCGGACCTGGAACTGCACGTCGCTATCGCCGAGGCGACGAACAATCCGCTGTTCAAGCACTTCCTGGAATCCCAGGGCTCGGCGATCATCCCGCAGTCGAGGCTCGTCCCGGAGACCAGAACCGCCGAGCAGACCGCCTATCGCAAGCTCATCCATCGCGAACATGAAGCGATTATCGTCGCGATCTCCGATAGGGACGATCAGGCGGCGCGCAACGCCATGCGCGAGCATCTGGTAGGCAGCCAAACGCGATATCGCAACCTGCTGAAGGATCTGCGCAGCTTTACAAGCTGAGGGCGGCGGCAAGCGCCGCAAACTCTTCGGGCATCACGGGGCCAAGCCATCATCCGGCAGCAGCAGGCGAATCTGCTGGCCGATTGCGTCATCACGTCTATTGTAGGGCTGCTGCGCAGCCCCTATTCCCCATGCGTCATGGACGGGCTGTCTACCCGCCTGCGGCTGAAAGCTAGTTGAAAGCTTCGGCGTCATAGGAAAGGGCAGCATCGTGGAGGAGACACGGGTCAAAGGTGGCGAGACGACGATGCGGGTAAACCACTAGGAGGAGTTTTCCATGCGTTCTTCACGCAGCCTTTTGCACACCGTCGCTTTTTCCGCCCTCATGGCCGCGGCATCGCTGACCACCAGCGCCGCCCATGCGGCCGACAAGATCACCATCATGGTCGGCGGCTATGAAAAGCAGATATATCTGCCCGCCAAGCTCGCCGAATCCCTCGGCTACTTCAAGGACGAGGGTCTCGATGTCGAGCTCCTGAACGAAGCGGCCGGCGTCGATGCCGAAAACCAGCTGCTGGCAGGCGCCGTCCAGGGTGTCGTCGGCTTCTACGACCACTGTGTGGATCTCCAGGCCAAGGGCAAGTTCGTCGAATCCATCGTCCAGTTCAGCCAGGCGCCGGGCGAAGTCGAAATGGTGTCGAGCAAGCATCCGGAGATCAAGTCGCCGGCCGACTTCAAGGGCAAGAGCCTCGGCGTCACCGGTCTCGGCTCGTCCACGAATTTCCTGACCCTCTTCATGGCCTCGAAGGCCGGCCTGAAGCCCGGCGACGTCGTCACCATTCCGGTCGGCGCCGGCGGCACCTTCATCGCCGCCATGCAGCAGGACCAGATCCACGCCGGCATGACGACGGAGCCGACGATCTCGCGCATGATCAAGACCGGCGAAGCGAGCGTTCTCGTCGACATGCGCACGGTTGAAGCGACCCGTCAGGCGCTCGGAGGCACCTATCCGGCCGCCTCGCTCTACATGGAAACGTCCTGGGTCGAGGAACACAAGGAAGAGGCGCAGAAGCTCGCCAACGCCTTCGTCAAAACGCTGAAATACATCAACACGCATTCGGCCGCCGAAATTGCCGACAAGATGCCGAAGGATTTCTACGTCGGCGACAAGGACGGCTATATCAAGGCTCTCGAAGAGAGCAAAGGCATGTTCACGCCCGACGGCGTCATGCCGGAAGATGGTCCGAAGACCGTGCTTGCCGTGCTGTCGGAGTTCTCCAAGAACGTCAAGGGCAAGCAGATCGACCTTTCCAAGACCTACACGACGGAATTCGTCAAGAACGTCAAGTAAGTCAGTCGCGCCGCTCCCGGCTCCCAAGCGGGAGCGGCCTCCGTTCGATCAGGGCATTGCGTGCGCGCCCTCAAGCACGCCTCAGGTATCACCATGCAACAGGACAACACTCAGATCCCGGCGATCGAGCTGATCAATGTCAGCCGCCGCTTCGTCTCGCCGACCGGCAAGTCGCTCACCGCACTGCGCGATTTCAACATGACGGTCGCCCGCGGCGAGTTCGTCGCCGTCGTCGGCCCCACAGGATGCGGCAAATCGACGACGCTCAATCTCGTAACGGGCCTCGCACGCCCCTCCGCCGGCGAAGTCCGGCTGATGGGCGGGCCGATCACCGGCATCGACCCGCGTGTCGGCTTCGCGTTCCAGACCGACGCGCTCTTTCCCTGGAAGAATGTCATCGACAACGTCATGGCCGGGCCGCTGTTTCGCGGTAAATCACACACAGAGGCGGAAAAGAGCGCCCGGGACTGGCTGGCGCGCGTCGGCCTTTCGAAATTCCTGCACCACTATCCCCATCAGCTCTCCGGCGGCATGCGCAAGCGCGTCTCGCTGGCACAGACCTTCATCAACGAACCTGAAATCCTGCTGATGGATGAACCCTTCTCGGCGCTCGACGTGCAGACCCGCACCGTCATGCACGAGGAACTCCTGAAGCTCTGGGCGGAGCGCAAAGCCTCGGTGGTGTTCGTCACCCACGACCTCGAAGAGGCAGTCGCCCTTGCCGACAAGGTCTATGTGCTGACCGCCGGCCCGGCCACGGTCAAGTCCGTCTATACCATCGATCTGCCCCGGCCGCGCATCGTCTCGGAAATTCGCTACGAGCAGAGCTTCATCGATTACTGCAAGACGATCTGGGAAGACCTGCGCGAAGAGGTCGAGACCAGCTACCGCCGCGCAAGCGAAGCGGCCTGAGGGAGGATCTCATGGCAAACATCACATTCGAGGCCGGTTCGGCCGCTCTCTTCCGTCCGGGCACATCCGATGCCGAGATCGAAGCCACCGCATTGAAGGCGATGCGCCGGCGCAACACGCTGGTGCGCTTCTGGCAGATCGCCATTCTGGTCTTCGTGATCGGCATGTGGGAGCTCTCCTCCCGCCTGCAATGGATCGACCCGTTCTTCTATTCGAGCCCGAGCGGCGTTCTCGAGCGTCTCTACGAATGGGCAACCGAAGGCACCACCGAGGGGTCGCTCTGGTACAATCTCTGGGTAACGATGGAAGAGGCGCTGATCGGCTTCTTCGCCGGCTCGATCACCGGCGTCTTCGTCGGCATCGGCCTCGGCCGCAACCGGTTCCTGTCGGATATCTTCTCTGTCTACATCAAGGCGATCAACTCGATCCCCCGCGTCGTTCTCGCGCCGATCTTCATCATGATCATGGGCCTCGGCCTGCCGTCCAAGGTGGCGCTCGCCTTCATCATGGTGTTCTTCGTCGTCTTTGCCAACGCCTTCCAGGGTGTGCGCGAGGCCGACCGCAACATGATCGCCAATGCCCGCATCCTCGGCGCCTCTGACTGGCAGGTGACCCGCACCGTGGTCATTCCCTCGGCGATGAGCTGGATCTTCGCCAGCCTGCACGTCTCCTTCGGCTTTGCGATCATCGGCGCGATCGTCGGCGAATTCGTCGGCGCCCGCTTCGGCATCGGCCAGTTGATCTCGATCGCCAAGGGCACCTTCGACGCGGCCGGCATGTTCGCTGCAATCCTCCTCGTCATGGTCGTGACACTCGTTGCCGAATACATCATGACGCTGATCGAGAACCGCCTGGCGAATTGGCGGCCGCAGCAGCAGCTCGATACGCAGTAATCGGATCGGCCTCCTCCCAAGGCAGATCGAAATGAAGGCCGGGCGTGAAGCCCGGTCTTCGTTTTTTGATGGCAAGGCTCGTCTCTGCCCGCTTCGTCTGGCGCCTGCCCCTCATCCGGCTGCCGCCACCTTCTCCCCGCCTGCGGGGAGAAGGGAAGATGCCGCGACCTCTCCATTCCCTGTCACTCTCTCGCAGGGCAAGTCCCCTCGCCCCGTTTACGGGAAGAGGGTTAGGGTGAGGGGCAGCCATGAGGTTCGAACCGGACAGCCGCGACACAAGCCCGGCTTTCGTTTGATACCTCTCCGATCTAAGCAAGCGGCAGCCGCACCGTCACAATGAGACCGCCGCCTTCCGCATCGCCGAGCGACACCCAACCTCCGGCGCCTTCGATGACCTCGCGAACGATCGCAAGCCCGAGGCCGCTTCCCTCGCTTTCGGTTCCCATGATCCGGTAGAAGCGTTCAAAGACATGGTCGCGCTCACTCTCGGGAATGCCCGGACCACTGTCCTCCACGGTCACGACTGCACTTCCGTCCGCCTGTCCGACCGAGACGGTTACCCTTCCATCTGCACCGCTATAGCGGATCGCGTTGTCGATGAGGTTGACCAGCATTTCGCGCAGCATGGTGCCGTCGCCCTCGACGATGACGGGGCCGTCCGCTTCCAGGCCGACATCGATGTTGCGCTTCAGCGCCTCTTCGGCATGCGCTTCCAATATCTCGCGGGCGGCCTTGCTGAGATCGGTCACGTCGCCACGCGGGCGCCGGCTGCCGGGCTCGGCCCGCGACAAGGTCAGGAGCTGGCCGGCGAGGCGCGAAATCTGCCGGGTGCTCGTGCGAAGCGCCACCAGCGCCTCGTCGCGGCGAACCGCATCGCCTTCGCGGGCAGCCACGCTCGCCTGCGTCGAAATCAGCGCGAGCGGCGTTCTGAGCTGATGCGCTGCATTCGATACGAACCGCCGCTGCGCCGCCATCTGGCTCTGGACGCGCTGCATATGGTCGTTCAACGCATGGACGAGTGGGCGCAGCTCGCTCTGAACCATCTCCGGCGGCAGCGGATCAAAACGGTTGCGGCCGCGCTCTCGCACCGCGTCGCGCAGCCTGAGGGCCGGCGCAAGGCCGCGCTGCAGCCCAAGAATGGTTACCAGGCTCGCCAAGAAGACCAGCACGAACTGCTTCGAAAAATCCGACAGCCAGAGCTGCCTTCGCATCGCATATTGGCTCTTATGCGTCACCGCGACGGTCACGGAAATCGTGCCGTCATTGGGAAGCCCGACGACGGGATGGTCGAGCATCAGCACGCGCACATCGGCACCATGGAAGGCGTGGTCCTCGCCGACACGCTGAGCGGCCGGCAGCGGCAAATCGGGAAAGCCGCTCACCAGATTGCCCCACACGGTGGTCACCTGGTAAAAAACGCGGTCGCCGAACCCCGTATCGAACATCTCGAGCGCTGCGGGCGGCACATCGACCTGGACATTGCCGCCCTCGTCGACGCGCACCGCCTCGGCAATGACGCGGGCCGAGGCCAGAAGCGTGCGGTCCGTCACCAGTCTCGCTGTCGCGTCGGCCGACCAAAAGCTGTCGTAGAGATTGAAGCCGATCGCGCCGAATAGCGTCAGCAGCACCAGGAAAAGCAACTGCACCCTGAGGCTCTGGCTGAGCCGGCCGAAGGCGGCGCCGATTTTGCTGTAGACGCTACTGAACATGTCTGAGGAGATAGCCGAGGCCGCGCAACGTCGCGATTTGCACGGAGCTGGCCTCGAGCTTCTTTCGAAGCCTATGGACATAGATTTCGATGGCGCTCGGATCCGCCTCGTCATCGAAACCGAAGACGCTTTCCGACAGGGCGGCCTTCGAGACCGTGTTGCCGAGCTTCATAACCAGCTGCTCGAGAACCGCATATTCGCGCGGCGTCAATTGCAGCGGCTCGCCCTCGACGAAGAACTGCCGTGTGCCGCCGGAAAAACGCAGGTTTCCGACGGTGATTTCCGACGAGGCCCGGTCCTGCCCGCGGCGCACCACCGCGCGGATCCTGGCTTCGAGTTCGGCTATTTCGAAGGGCTTGGCGAGGTAATCGTCGGCGCCGCTGTCGAGCCCGGCCACGCGGCCGTCGAGGCTCGCATTGGCGGTCAGGATGATGACCGGGAGCTTGTTGCCTGATTGTCTCAGCCGCTTCAGGAGCGTCAATCCGTCGAGCTTCGGCAGCGAAAGGTCGAGGATCATCGCCGAATATTCCGCCACCTTGAGCAGATGCTCCGCGTCTTCGCCGTCATAGGCAATGTCGATCGTATATTGCGCCTGCCGCAGGGCTTTGCCCAGCCAGGCCGCCAGTTCCTTGTTGTCCTCCACCACAAGCAGTCGCATCCAATCCCCTTAGCACGTGCGGAGGGGCTCGCGGAAGCGGGCGCATGGAAGGGCGGCAACATTCGATCGCGTCCACCGTTCGCGGCATCGGGCTGCCTTCCGCCTTAGTTGGCGCGAAGTGTCCGCTATTTGTCCGACGCGTGCATTTTCCTCTGTCCAGGGATCACCGAATATGGCTTCATGATCAACATCCACGGAGCAAGAAATGTCCGGCCATGAAACCATACTTCTCGTCATCGACGCTCAGGAGTCCTTCCGGCAGCGCGATTATTGGGATGAAAGCCTCGCATCCGCCTATATCGATCGCCAGCAGGCTCTGATCGATGGCGCGGCGGCAAGCGGGATACCCGTCGTTCAGATCTTCCATGTCGATGGAAGCGGGCCGTTTTCGGAAAGCTGGGGCTTCGTCAGGACGCTCGCTCCGCTGAGGATCGCCCCCGACGTGACCTTCAAAAAGAGCCGTCACAGCGCGCTCGTCGGCTCCGGTCTCGACGTCTGGCTGACCGAGAACGGCGTCCGTCGCATCATCGTCTCGGGCATCCGCACCGAACAGTGCTGCGAGACCACGACCCGCCACGCATCGGATCTCGGCTATCAGGTCGATTATGTCGGCGAAGCGACGCTGACTTTCCCGATGACCGACGCGGCGGGACGCACCTGGAGCGCCGGGGAAATACGCGGCCGCACGGAACTGGTCCTGTCGGGCCGTTTCGCAAGGATCTCAACCGTCGAACAGGCGCTGGCGGGGCGCGCTGAGCAACTCGCCGCATGACGGAAGTCGCGCAGCCCTTCGAGATTCCCGTTTTCGTCGTCGTGCCGCCGCGCGTGCTGCTGCTCGACGTCGCCGGTCCGATCGAAGTGCTGCGCAAGGCCAATCTCGAACAGCAGGCGGTGCGCTTCAGCGTCACCTATATCGGCCCTTCGGCAACGGTCGGCAGCTCGATCGGCCTTTCCGTCACCGGCGTCGCCACCCTGCCGGAGCGCTTGCCCGATCGGGCGCTCGTGGTCATCGCGGGCAGCGCCGACGCGCCGATGGAGAACAACCGTCCCTGGGACGGGCAGGAGCGCGCCGCGCAGGCCGCCATCGTCGCATGGCTGAAGCGCGGCATCCGTCCGGGAGTTCGATTGGTCTCGATCTGCTCCGGCGCCCTGCTCGCCGCCGAGGCCGGAATGCTCGATGGCCGCGAATGCACCACCCATCACGGCTGCATGGAAGACCTGGCCAGACTCGCGCCTACCGCGCGCATCCGGGACAACCGCCTCTATGTTGAGGATGGAGAGCGCCTGACGAGCGCCGGCATCACCGCCGGCATTGATCTCATGCTGTATATCGTCGCCGAAGCGGCGGGACATGCGTGCGCGCTTGCGGTGGCGCGATATCTCGTCGTCTATCTCAGGCGCGCCGGCTCGGACCCGCAGCTTTCGCCCTGGCTCGAAGGCCGTAACCATATCCATCCGGTCATTCATCGTGCACAGGATGCCGTCGCCGCCGATCCCACTCGCGACTGGTCGGTCGCCTCGCTTGCGAACCTCAGCGGTGCCAGTCCGCGGAACCTCTCGCGGCTGTTCAACGAGCAGACCGGCATGAGCGTCACGGATTTCGTCAACCGCATGCGCGTGGCGCTTGCCCGCGAAATGCTCGCCGGTTCACGGCTGGATATGGAGGCTGTGGCAATGCGCTCAGGCTTCGGCTCGGCCCGGCAGCTGCGCCGAGCGTGGAACCGTCTGTACGACAGCCCGCCGAGCGCAGCGCGGCCGAGGCCGGCCTTGGGTTCATAGAGGAACAGAAAGAGCGGCGTGACCGGTCTGATCTTCGGCAGCGACGGCTGCGGCGCCCAACGCCTCTGCTCCCCAGATTTCGATCTGCGTCAGCCCCGGAAAAGGCGAACCGTCCTCGGCCTTAACCAAGCCGTGCAGCTCCACCCATTCGACGATGTAGGGCTCGATGGAAAAACATTGCGCGGCGCCGGTTTTTGTCAACGAAAAGGAGCGGGTCTTGCCGTTCGAGAAGGTGACGCTCGCCTGCTCCCACCAGGAATCATGCGGGAAATCGGCCCTGAGGTAGAAGACGATCTCATCAATCCGGACGGGCCTACCGAACTCCACCGTCAGCGTCGCTTCGGGGTCGCGATTGATGCCCCAACTCGTATAGGGCCAGAATCCGTGATTATCGTTGGCCTTTTCCCCGTCGATCGCATTGCGCGCCGCAAAGACCGCTTCGCCGCGGGTCTCGACATTGGCCCGCGCATGCGGGAAGAGCGCCCGATTGGCGTGGTCGTCCCAGGGGTTCAGAGCGAGATTGCGCCGCTGCGCGAGTTCGTCGGGCCGCGCCTTTCTCGCTGAAAGCCGGTGGATGTCCCCCTTGAAGGCATTCGGCGAATAGGACTTGCGCTTATCGTCGAAAGGCACGGCGAGCGAGTAGGCGCTTTCCCTAATGTAGACAAAACCGGGCTGGATCGCGCTGTCCAAGGCGAGAAAGAGATGCCCGGGTTCGGAAGCTTCGACGACGACACAGTCGCCCTCGCGATAATCCTGGCGATAGACCAGAAAGGTCTCGTCCCGCCCGGTGGCGCTTGCCCGCACGAACCCGTCGGCATCCACGATCTTCAGCGTCAATTCCATGCTCGACCTCCGGAGGACATCATGCTCTAACTCTCTAATTGATCTGCAATTTCAGGCGATTGCCGGCGAGCGGCAGACGCAGCCGGTAGAGCTGCTCGGGCCAGGCCGATCTCAGCCTGATGTCATTGACCTCGATCTCATCGACTTCGATTTCGCCGGCGCCCTCGACAAAAATGTTGCCGAGATCGGCGAGATCTATTCTGTCGGAGTTGACGGTCGGCGCGAGGCACGTCATCAGCGACAGGACAGCCGGCCGGTCGCCGTCTTGGGTGTCGACGATCTCGACATGGCGCCCGCGCAGCAAGGAGACTGTGCGGCGATAGCTGCGCAGTTGCGCTTCCTCTGGATAGGCGCCTGCAATATCGAGGGATATGCGCGCACACTCCTCGCCGAATTCGACCTCTACATCCCTGGCGCCGAAGGCTTCCCCGGCGGCCTGCATGATGCCGGAGAAAGTCGGCAGGTTGTGATAGGCCGACTGCATCGTCCAGATCTCGTAACGCCCAAGCGAGAAGGTCTTGGAGGTATAGGTCTCGACGCCGACATCGATCAGGAACGGGCGTCCGTTCTTGTAGAGCGTCATGCTGCCGACATCGTTGTGATTGTGGCCTTCGCCATTGTTGCCGCCCTTGACGGCAAGCGAAAACTGCCCGTCGCGGGCGATGAACAGGCCGATGCCGGGATAGAAGATATCCCGCTTGGACACAGGATTCGCCTCGACCTTCGGAATTGCGGGGCCGGTCAGCAGCTCCTGCACGCGATACCAGAGGTTCCATTCCTCCGGCAGATGCGGTCTCTCGGCCGCCGCCCGGTCGGCTGCGGCGAAGGCCGCGAGCATTTCGGAGCCGACCGCCTCGCCGAACAGATATTCGCGCACGCTGCAGGGTTCGACCACGGCAGAGGAATCCGCGAAGTTGAAATAATGGCGGCCGGCCACATGCATGTGGGCGATATACTCGGCCATGTTGCGGATCTTCGGCTGCCGCCAGATCCCGTCGAACAGGCCGGGCGCGACACGATCGAGCACGGTCAGCGCGCCGTGTAGGCAGAGTGCGGCATGGCGGTAATAGACCACGCCCTCCTCGCAGGCGCCGTCCTCGGCGTAGTCCTTGAGGAAGGCATCGAGACTGCCGAGCGCCTTTTCGGCAACGGCGCGGCGCGTCGGCTGATCGGTCTTCAGCGAGAAGGTGGCCAACAGGACGTTCTGGGTGATCCAGGCGGTCCAGTTGTTCATCCGCTCGTCGCCGCTGCCCATCCACCAGAAATGCCGGCCGAGATAGGGCGTCAGGATGCGGGCCTCAATCTCGCGGTTCACACGCGCGGCAATCTCCCGGCTGATGCCGTCGAGCGCATCGC
Source organism: Rhizobium sophoriradicis (assembly GCF_025200795.1). NCBI lineage: Bacteria > Pseudomonadati > Pseudomonadota > Alphaproteobacteria > Hyphomicrobiales > Rhizobiaceae > Rhizobium > Rhizobium sophoriradicis. The sequence continues at coordinate 534,597 of NZ_CP104154.1, read as the reverse complement.
CGAGCAAGGCGACGATCGTTGCCAGAAGGGCTGCCGTTTCGGCGGCGAAGAGATCGATCACCGGTTGTGAAGTATCGGGCAGCGGCAGACGCGGGCCGCCGCGCCCATAAGCATTGTGCGCCGGCAGCTGCCAGCCGCTTTCTTCCGCGATCAGGACGATGCCGTCGACGATCCCGGGCAGGAACCGCCCGTTGCCTTCGATAAGTTCGCCCAGCACCAGATCGTTGAGCATCCGCCGCCGCGTGAAATAAAGCTCCTCGAAGCGCGAGCGATTGCCCGTGGCCGTATATTCCCGGTAATCCGAGGCGGTGATCAGAGGCCATGTTCGCGCAAGCGTGGCTTCCGCGTCGCGGACGACCACATCCCGCAAGGCCTGCGGCACCGCTTTCCATCTCTCGCGATCGGAGGAGACGGCTCCCGGCGTGAAATCGCCGAGGATGTCCGGCAACGCGCCTGAAATCTCGCTGAACATATCCCTCCCCGCACCGGAAAAACATTGACGGGCGTCTGGCCTTCATCCCCACCTATCATATGTTTTTGGCGCTTGCCATAAAATTTGTATGATCTATTCATAACTTGTTTGACCAATACCGGAGATGTGCTATGTCCTTGGCTGGAGGAAGAACAGGCGGCACCTATCCGCCCGAACGGCTCTGCGTTTTAGGCTAGAGAAGCCCAGAAGCCGCCAGTTGCAGAATGCCGACCAGGAGGAAGCATCGGTGTCCATATCGAATTCGGTCATCGCTAGGGATGGCGTCCCGGCAACGCCACGCCGGAAGGCCGCGGCTCTATCCAAGCGGCAGCGGAAGATCCGCAGCGCGCTGGTCGCCTATTCCTTCATCGCGCCGAATTTCATCGGTTTTGCCGTCTTCACGCTCGGCCCGATCCTCTTCGCCTTCGCACTCGCCTTCATGCATTGGGACGGCTCGAATGCGATCACATTCGCCGGGCTGGATAATTTCTGGCGGCTGTTCGACGACAAGGCCTTCGTCGCCGCCTTCTGGAACACGATCATCTATACGGTCGCCTCGGTGCCGGCGACGCTGCTCTGCGCGCTCGGCCTCGCCGTCCTCCTCAACCAGAGGATCGCCGGGCGGAATTTCTTCCGCACGGCAATGTTCTTCCCCTATGTCGCCTCGCTGGTCGCCGTCGCCGTCGTCTGGAACATGATCTTCAATCCCGAGATGGGACCGGTGAACATGATCCTCTACACGCTCGGCCTCGACCCCAAGAACATGCCGGGATGGGCGGCCGACCGCCACTGGGCGATGGTGACGGTGATCCTCTTCGGCATCTGGAAGAACATGGGCTATTACATGGTCATCTATCTGGCCGGCCTGCAGGGGATCAATTCCGAACTCTACGAGGCTGCCGATCTCGACGGCGCCAATTCCTGGCAGAAGTTCATCCATGTCACCGTGCCGCAGCTCGGGCCGACCACCTTCTTCGTCACCGTCATGCTGACGATCCAGTCCTTCAAGGTGTTCGATCAGATCTTCATGATCACCCAGGGCGGCCCCGGCACATCGACGCTCGTCCTCGTCTACCACATCTATAACGAGGCCTTCATTTCCTGGGATCTCGGCTATTCCAGCATGATTTCGTTGGTGCTGTTCTTCCTTGTGCTCGCGGTCACGATTTTCCAGTTCCGCCGCCAGCGGGAGGACGAGGCATGAGGATCGCCGGGCGCAAGGTGACCGTCAAAACGGTCCTCCTCTATGTCATTGTCATCACGGTGACGGTGGTAATGCTGATGCCCTTCGCCTGGATGCTCTCGGCATCGCTGAAGCTCAGCCGCGACGTTTTCGCCTTCCCGATCGAATGGATACCGTCGCAGCCGCAATGGCAGAACTACGTCGATATCTGGACGAAGATCCCGCTTGCCCTTTTCATCTACAACACCTCGAAGCTGACGATCATCGTCACGCTGCTGCAGCTCTTGACCTCCAGCTTTGCCGCCTACGCCTTCGCCAAGCTGAATTTCCCTTATAAGAACACGCTGTTCCTCGGCTATATCGCCACCATCGCCATGCCATGGCAGGTTTATATGGTGCCGCAATTTCTGCTGATGCGCGAGTTCGGCCTCAACAACACGCATCTGGCGCTGATCTGCCTGCAGGCCTTCACCGCCTTCGGCGTTTTCCTGATGCGGCAGTTCTACATGTCGATCCCGACAGAGCTCTGCGAGGCCGCGCGCATCGACGGCATGAACGAATATCAGATCTGGGCACGCATCATGCTGCCGCTCTCCAAGCCCGCGCTCTCGACGCTGACGATCTTCACCTTCGTCAGCACCTGGAACGATTTCCTCGGGCCAATGATCTATCTCACCAAGACCGAGCTGAAGACCGTCCAGATCGGCCTGCGCATGTTCATCTCGCAATATTCAGCCGAATACGGGCTGATCATGGCGGCCTCCGTCGTCGCCCTCGTACCCGTTCTTATCGTCTTCCTCGCTCTGCAGCGCTTCTTTGTCGAGGGCATCGCCTCGACGGGACTGAAGGGTTAAGCCATGAATGCCGTTTCAACAGTCGCCCCGCAGCCGATTACCGACGCAGAGGTAAAGGTCGCCCTCGACCTTGCCGTCGAGCAGGTCAGGCGCAATCTTCCCACATTCACCTACGCCGCGCAGAACCATTCGAGCGTCAACAATTTCTATCCCGCCGTTGCCAACGACCAATGGACGGCCGGTTTCTGGCCGGGCGAGATGTGGCTCGCCTTCGAACATAGCGGCGATCCGGTGTTCCGGCATGCCGCGCAGATCCAGGTCCAGTCCTTCCTGCATCGGATCGTCAACCGCATCGAAACCGATCATCACGATATGGGCTTTCTCTATTCGCCCTCCTGCATCGCTGCCTGGAAGCTCGTCGGAGACGCGGACGGCCGCAGGGCCGCGATCCTGGCCGCCGACCAACTGATCGAGCGCTTCCAGCCGATCGGCCAGTTCATCCAGGCCTGGGGCCATAAAGGCAAGGCGGAGGAATACCGCTACATCATCGACTGCCTTTTGAACCTGCCGCTCCTCTACTGGGCTAGCAGCGAGACGGGCGACCCGAAATACCGCGAGATCGCGCTCACCCACGCCCGCACCACGCTCGCCCATTCGGTGCGGCCGGATGATTCCACTTATCACACCTTCTACATGGACCCGGTCACCGGCGCGCCGGTGCGCGGCGCCACCAAGCAGGGCTACCGGGACGACAGCTTCTGGGCGCGCGGGCAGGCCTGGGGCATCGCCGGCATGGCGATCTCCTACCGCTATGAGCGGATCGAGGAATATCGCCAGACCTTCGACCGGCTGCTCGCCTTCTATCTCAACCGGCTGCCGGCCGACATGGTGCCCTATTGGGATCTCGTCTTTTCCGATGGCGACGGCGAGCCGCGCGACAGCTCGTCCGCCTCGATCACCGCCTGCGGCCTGCTTGAGATGGCCGATCTCATCGATGCCGATACCGCCGAGCGCTACCGCATGCTGGCGCGGCGCATGGTGAAGAGCCTCGCCGATCATTATGCGGTCAAGGATCCCACCGTCTCCAACGGCCTGGTGCTGCACGCCACCTATTCGAAGAAATCGCCCTTCAACACCTGCCGCGGCGAGGGCGTCGATGAGTGCGTCTCCTGGGGAGATTATTATTACATGGAAGCTTTGACGCGCCTTTCGCGCAGTTGGTCTTCCTATTGGTGACGTCAGGAGAACCCGATGGCCAGCATTTCGCTCAAAGACCTGAACAAGACCTACGGCGCGCTCACCGTCGTCCACGATATCGATCTGGAAATTGCCGACAAGGAATTCATCATCCTGGTCGGCCCCTCCGGCTGCGGCAAATCGACGACGCTCAGGATGATCGCCGGCCTCGAGGAGATCTCGGGAGGAGAGTTGAAGATCGGCGGCGATGTCATGAACGACGTCCCCTCCAAGGATCGGGATATCGCCATGGTCTTCCAGAACTATGCGCTCTACCCGCATATGACCGTCTACAAGAACATGGCCTTCGGTCTGCAGCTGCGCAAAGTGTCGCGCGATTTCATCGACAAGCAGGTGCAGGACGCCGCCAAAATCCTCGACATCACCCATCTCCTGAACCGCAAGCCGAAAGCGCTTTCGGGCGGTCAGCGCCAGCGCGTCGCGCTCGGCCGCGCCATGGTGCGCAACCCGGCCGTCTTCCTGCTCGACGAGCCGCTGTCCAATCTCGACGCCAAGCTGCGCGGCACGATGCGCTCGGAAATCACCAAGCTGCACAAGCGCCTCAACGCCACCTTCATCTACGTCACCCACGACCAGGTGGAAGCCATGACCATGGCCGACCGCATCGTCGTCATGAAGGACGGCCATATCCAGCAGGTCGACACACCGCAGAACCTTTACGACCGCCCCGTCAACATGTTCGTCGCCGCCTTCATCGGCGCGCCGCAGATGAACATGATGCCCTCGATCATTCAGCGCCGGGGCGAGCGCTATGTCGCAATCTTCGACGGCCGCGAGCTGCCGCTGCCTGAGCATTTCGACAAGAGCAGGATCGCTCCTTACGAGGGCCGCGAACTGGTGCTCGGCATCCGCCCGGAGAATTTCCACGAACTGCCGCCGGCCGACATCCCGGCCGAAAATCTGGCGCCGGTTAAGGCAGTGGTCGAGCTTGCCGAGCCGATGGGCTCGGAAGTGCATCTGAACATGGTCGCCGGCGGGCGCAATCTCATCGCCCGCGTATCGCCGCGCTTCCGGCCCGATATCGGCGAGGAGGCGACGCTCGTCGCCGACATGAGCAATGCGCAGCTGTTCGACAAGGAAACCGAACGATCGATTCTCTACTGAGCGCCTGGGGAAACGGCCATGCAGTGGTTGCGGGACATGTGGACAAAGGAGGGGCCGGGCATTCCGAAGGATGCGCCTGTCAAGACCGGCCTTGCCTTGTTCGCCGACATCCTCGCCCGCGAATGGTGGGAGATGGTCAAGCTCAACATCCTGTTCATCCTGGCCTCGCTCTTCGTGGTGACGCTGCCGGCAGCACTCGCCGCCACGGCCCGGGTCTCGGTGGCCTTCGTCGAAGATCGCAACACCTATCTGCTGCGTGATTTCACCGAAGCATTCCTGCGCTATTTCTGGCGGGCCACCGCCTGGGGTCTGGCGCTGACGGGCGTGCTCGCACTCGGCATCTATGCAATCCTCAGCTATGCAGCCGGCGCGCGTGACAACCTGATGCTCGCCGCACCGCTGGCGGTCGCGCTTGTTGCCACCGCCTTTCTTGCGGTCACCGCCTGCCATCTCGTCGTGCTGATGGTCATGCGCGACCTGCCGGCGCTGCGGCTCCTTCGCCTGGCCGCGCTCGCCTCCGTCGCCCGCCCGCTGCCGGCGCTTGCCGCGCTCGCCTTCAACGCTGCCCTGTGGCTGGTGCACATCCTCTTCTATCCGGTTTCCGTGTTCATGCCGGCGACCTTCAATTTTTCATTCGGAATGTTCGCCGTCGCATTCGGCGTCCATCGGGCAGTGGTGTTGGTTCTGGACCTGCCAGAGGCAATGCGGCCGCACCGACACTTCATAAAATAACTGATCCAGAGACGATCCAGGGAAGGAGAAACGGGAATGTATTTGGATAATTTTGGGAGGACGGTGAAACTTGCCGTGGCAGGTTTCACACTGGCGGCGACGACGGCCGGCGCAGCGCTTGCTCAGGACGCCGTGACGCTCAAATGGGCTTTGTGGGACTGGGACAAGACAGCCTATTACAAGCCGCTGATCGAGGCCTATCAGGCCAAGCATCCGAACGTGAAGTTCGAGCCGATGGATCTCGGCTCGCAGGATTACCAGCAGATGATTTCGACGCAGCTGACCGGCGGCTCGAAGGATATCGACATCGTCACCATCAAGGATGTGCCGGGCTATACCAATCTGGTGCGCGCCGGCAATATCGCCGATCTCAGCGGCTTCGTGAAGGATCAGAAGATCGATCCGGCACCCTATGGCGGCCTGATCGAAGAGCTGACCGTCGACGGCAAGATCTATTCCCTGCCGTTCCGCTCCGACTTCTGGATCGTCTATTACAACAAGGACATCTTTGACAAAGCCGGCGTGCCCTACCCCACCAACGACATGACCTGGGCGCAGTTCGACGCAACCGCCGAGAAGCTCGCGGGCGGCATGGGCACCAACAAGACCTATGGCGCGCTGCTGCATACTTGGCGCTCGACCGTCCAGCTGCCCGGCATCCTCGATGGGAAACACACGCTGGTCGATGGCGACTATGCCTTCCTGAAGCCCTGGTACGAGCGGGCCCTCACGCTGCAGAAGGATGGCGCCATCCCCTCCTATGCCTTCCTGAAGACCTCGAACACGCATTATTCGGCGCTCTTCTTCAACGGCACGATCGGCATGCTACCGATGGGCACCTGGTTCGTCGGCACCCAGATCGCCAAGGTCAAATCGGGTGAATCGAAGAGCAAGAACTGGGGCATCGTGAAGTTCCCGCATCCCGATGGCGTGCCGGCCGGCACCACCGCCGCGCAGATTTCGGGCCTGGCGGTCAACGCCAATTCCACCCACAAGGAAGCGGCGCTCGATTTCATCAAGTTCGTCACCGGCCCCGAGGGCGCCGCCGTCATCGCCTCGACCGGCACCTTCCCGGCGCTGAAGACCGCCGACGTCAGCGCCAAGATCGCGTCGACGCCCGGCTTCCCGCAGGATGAAGCCAGCAAGGAAGCGCTGATACCAGCCAAAGCCTATCTGGAAATGGCCGTCAATCCGAACGCCGCCAAGATAGAGGTCGTGCTCAACCGCGCCCATGATGCGATCATGACCGACAATACCTCCGTCGACGACGGGCTGAAGGAAATGACCGAAGGCGTGAAGGCCATCAAGTAAGTCTCGCGAGATACCGGCGGCCGCGGACCAGCACATGGCCCGCGGCCGATCCTGTTTTAGAAAAACCAGAGCAGACAATGATCTACGATCCCAGCAGGGCCAACCCGCTTTCCGGCAACCCCCTGAAGACGCGCGACGATCTGGCAAGGGCCGTCATCAACCTTTTCGAGCCGCTTCTGCCCTATTTCTCCGAAGGCGGCGCCCGCGTGCGCCTTAGTGCTGCCGGCGCGATCTTCGACCAGGCTGCGGCCGATCTCGAAGGATTTGCGCGGCCGCTCTGGGGCATCGTTCCCCTTGCCGCCGGCGGCGGCCATTTCCCGCATTGGGATCTCTATCGGCGCGGGCTGGCAAACGGAACCAATCCCGATCATCCCGAATATTGGGGTGATCTCGCCGATCGCAATCAGCGGCTGGTCGAGCTTGCCGCCGTCGGCTTTTCGCTGGCACTGGTGCCCGAACATATCTGGGAGCCGCTTGCTGACAACGAGAAGAAGACGGTCTCTGCCTATCTTGTCGCCGCGCGGAACCTGGAATTCATCGACAACAACTGGAAATTCTTCCGCGTCCTCATCGATCTCGGGCTGGAGCGTGTCGGTGTGGCGTTCGACCACGGCAAAACCGTCACCTATCTCGACGAAGCCGAGGCTTTTGATCTCGGCGAGGGCTGGTATCGCGACGGACCGGTCAGGCGGGTCGATCACTACATCCCCTTCGCCATGCATTTCTACGGCCTGATCTATGCCGTGCTGGCGCCCGGCGACGAGGCGCGCAAGCAGCGCTTCCGCCATCGCGCCGAAATCTTCGCCCGGGATATCCGCCACTGGTTCGGCCCCGATGGCGCTGCCCTTGCCTTCGGCCGCAGCCAGACCTACCGCTTCGCCGCCGGCGGCTTCTGGGGTGCGCTCGCCTTTGCCGGCCTCGAGGCGCTGCCCTGGGCGGAGATCAAGGGCTACTACATGCGCCATATCCGCTGGTGGTCGGCGCTGCCGATCGCCGACCGCGATGGCATTCTCTCCATAGGCTACGGCTACCCGAACCTTCTGATGAGCGAGAGCTATAACTCTCCCGGCTCGCCTTATTGGGCGCTGAAATTCTTCCTGCCGCTCGCCCTTCCTTACGATCACCCCTTCTGGGCCGCCGAAGAGGCGCCGCAGCCGGAATTCTCGGAGCCGGTGGCTTTGAAGCCGGCCGGCATGGTCGCCATGCACACGCCGGGAAATGTCGTCGTGCTCTCTTCCGGCCAGCAGCACGACAAGATGCGCGGTGCAAACGAGAAATATTCGAAATTCGCCTACTCCACCCGCTATGCCTTCAACATCGAGGCCGACGACCGGAACTTTGTCGCCGCCAGCTTCGACGGCATGCTCGGCCTTTCCGACGACGGCGTTCATTTCCGCATGCGGGAAACCCTCGAAGAAGCGCTGATAGCAGGCGACCGGCTCTATTCGCGCTGGCGCCCCTGGAATGATGTCGCCATCGAGACTTGGCTCATTCCCGCAAACCCCTGGCACATCCGCATTCACCGCATAACCACACCGCGGGCGCTGAGCACCATCGAAGGCGGCTTTGCGATCGAACGCGCCGATTTTAATGTCGACCGATCCGAACAGGCGGAAGGCCGGGCCGTCTGGTACGGGCAAACGGATGTCAGCGCCATCGCGGATCTGTCATCCCGTCCGAGGGCCGGCCACACGATGAGCCCGATCCCCAACACCAACCTTATCCACGCCAAAACCCTGCTGCCGCAGCTGCGCGGCGAACTCGGCCCGGGAACCACCGTGCTGGTCACCGCGGCGATGGCCCTGCCCAGCCGCGAGAACTGGGCCGAGGCGCTGGGCAATCCGCCGGCTAGTCCGGATATTGACGAGCTGGAGCGGCACTTCCTTAAAAACGGCGTGCGCGTGCCGGCATTCGCCCTTAAGCTTTAGGTTTGTATACGCGAAGCGCGGGAGCGAATATGAACGATCTCGACGCGCTTTAGCCCGCCGCACGCAACTCATCGTACACCTCCGCGCCGATCGGAAGCCGGAGGGTGAACGTCGTGCCATTCCCGCGGCTGCTCGTCACCTCGATCGTTCCGCCATGAAGCTCGATGATCTGTTTGACGAGATTGAGGCCGATGCCGGTGCCGGCGATGCCTGTGGAACTTCTGGCGCGGAAGTAACGCTGGAACATCTTCGGTAGGTCGTCGGCATCAATGCCGATGCCCTCGTCGCGCACCGTGATGCAGACGTTGTCACCGTCCTGCCACCCTGTCACGTGAACATTGGGGGAATCCGGCGCGTATTTCACGGCATTTGAGAACAGGTTGCTGAAGACCTGATCGAGCGCGGGGCGATCGCCATAAATGGTCTCAGGAATCCGGTCGAGTTCGAGCAGAAAGCGATGGGACCGCCGGATGCTTTCCTGGCGCGCGCTGCAGGTTTCGATGATTTCGGCAATTGAGCACGGCTTGGGCACGATGGTGATCCGGCCATGATCCAACCGCCCGGCGGCAAGAATGCTTTCCATCAGTTCGAGCATACGGGAAACCGAGCTGCGGATCTGGTCGGTCTTTTCGGCAAGGAATTCCGGTGTCGCCGCCTCCTTGCGGCGAATGAGCCGCTGCGCCGCGCCGTCGATTACCGCCAGCGGGGTACGGAACTCATGCGACGCCATCGAGACGAACTGGCGCTGCAACTCGTTGATGTGCTTTTCCTGTTCGAGCATGCGTTCGAGTTCTTCCGTCTGCCGCGCCAGTTCGACGGTGCGGGAACGCACCATCTCTTCCAGCGTGTCGCGGTGCTGCAGCAATGCCTTCTCGGCACGCTTGGCCTCGGTGACGTCGGCGACGGCCATGAGCGCTGCCGCTTTGCCCTTGTAGTTCAAGCAGGTGGAATAGACGGTGACTTCAATGGCGCCGCCATCTGCCTTGAGGTGGCGCGACGAGCAGGTCGTGGCGGCCGGATCCTCGGCGTCGAAGACGGCCGCCGTTGCCCGGGCGGCGTCCTGCGGCACCTGGATGTCACACAGCGTCATTGTCACAAACTGCTCCAGACGGTAGCCATAGTGATCGATGGCGGCCTGGTTGACATGGAGGAATTTCAGGGTTTCGCGGTCATACACCCACATCGGCATCGGGTTGCCTTCGAACAGCAGCCTGAACGAGGCCTCCTGCATCTTGAGATCGGTGATATCGACTCGGATGCCGACGCTGCCGCCTTCGGAGATCCGGCGTTCCTCGATCCGGATCCACCGGTTTCCGGGCAGGCGCTGCTCGTGGTTGCTGGTGGGCGCGGCATGATGGGCCAGCCGCTCCTCAAGCCATTCGTCTTCGCGCCCAACCGCCTCCGGATACTGGCCGCGTTCGAGGCCTGCACGCAGGCGGTCTTCGAAGCGCATCCCCTTGGCGAGCATATCGCCGCTTTCGGCGTAAAGCTGTTCGTATCGCCGGTTCCACAGGACGAAGCGGTCTTCTGCGTCGAACAGGACGAGGCCTTCCGGGACGACTTCGAAAGCTGCCAGAAGCCGGGCATGCGCCGCCCGCGCCTCCTGCTCGGCGCGTTCTGCCTGGGCGTGCGCCTCTGCAAGGGCTTTTTCAGCAAACCAGGCCTTTGTGATATCCTCATGGGTCGATACCCAGCCGCCCTCCGGCGTCCGCTGATGATAGCCGCGGATGATCCGGCCGGATTTCAGTTCCTTGATCCAATCCTGGGGCACATCGCCCATATTGGTCGCTTCGGCCCAGGCGAGATAGTCCGATGTGGAGGTGGCGGGAACGGCGCCGACCTCCAGTCTGAGATTCAGGATGTCTTCCAGCGACTGTCCAGGGTGGATGACGGCGGGATCGAGTCCATAAACCTCAGCATAGCGATTATTCGAAAGAAGCAGCCGACCGCTTTCGTCGAACAGGCAGACGCCCTGTCCCATGCTGGCAAGCGCCGTTTCGAGTTGCTCGTTGCGCCGCTGCAGTCGCGCCTGCGCGGCGGCGAGCTCGATGTGTCGCTTAATGCGGGCGACGAGCTCAGCGGCGGACACGAGGTTGGAGACACAATCCACCGCACCGGCGGCAAACCCCGCAATCTTGGTCTGCTCGTCCTGAGGCGAGACCAGGATAATCACAGGGATATCACGCGTTACGACGTTTCCCTTGAGACGCCGGCAGTCTTCGAGACCGTCCCCCTCCGGCGACAGAGCGTCGAGCAGGATAAGCTCCGGTAACGGCCGCTTGGCGGCGCATTCATGAAATCCATCTCGATCAAGATGAACGCCGAGCACGATACCGTGTTGATCAAGGCAATCGCCAATTCCGGGCAGGCCCGTCAATGCACCACCCATTGCGGAGATCATGTGCAGCTCGTCGGACAAGACTATTCCCCCGTTCGCCCAAGTAGCCACGACCATAAGTCGTATGAGTTAATAAGCGACTTACCGCTGGTCGGCATGCCGCCGCGGCCTGCTTCATAGTCAGGAAATGGTTAGCGGCTGGCGGCTAGTTCTTGAACTTCGGAAGAGTTTCGCTCGCCGCGCCATAAATTGCGACAGCCTGCGCTGCGTTCGCAGAACGGAACACCTATCGTCCGTTCTCTATATCGCGCACCAGATCGAGGCCGCGTTGATACTTTTCCTTGTCTTTGCCGGTCTGTTCGGCCTGTCGGAGATTGTCTTCGAGGTCGGCCCGCTTGACGGGCAGAGCGAGCGGATTTGCTGCCGCACGCCTGACGAATTCCTCATCCGGCTCGTCGGACCGCCGGGTCAACGCATCCACTGCAGAGATGATCGCCGGCGGGAAGCCTTCCTCTCTCAACCTGTCGAGCGTCCAGCCGCTGCCTCTTTCTGCAACGTCGTGAAGGTAGGCGACGGTTCGCGCCTCGTCGCCCGACACGAGAAGCGCAACCCGCTGACAGTGCTCGAAAAACGGGCGGCCGGTTTTATCCGTCTGGCCATCATGCGCGTCCATAGCGACTTGCATGGCGTGGTCGAGATGCTGCATGACGATTACGGTCCTTCGGTCTCTCTGATCTTTTCTCGGGAAGGCTTCTCCCCCGTGGTTATTTCGATATCCGCCGTCTCCCCGGCATCTTGACCAGACCCGAGGCCTGGCCGGTCGAGATCGCCGCTTTCCCCGGCGCCTTGAAGCAGCGCCGCGTCGTCCCTGTCGTCTTGATCGAGCAGGTCCTGCAGCGTCGCATCCTCGTCCTCACCAGCCAACTCGTCGCAGGCTTGCATCCAATGACGCAGGTCCGCCCCTTCAGGGCGGCCTTCGGCCTCCCAGATTTCGTAGGCCCGCCGGCGTATCTGTTCGTGTTTGTCTGTGGCCATGATCTTCTCCAGTTCCGACCTGACCTCGCGGTTGGTTCGCCGTGTCTTAAGGCGTGTTGATGGTGGGAAGAAAATCCTCCACCTGCTTGCGCTCATTCTTTGAAAGCGTCTCCACCCGCTCCTGCCAGAAGCGTTCAGCCGCCGGCGGATCCTCCTCCCATTGACGAACAGTGGTGATGTTGTCGTCGATCTTGGACCGGCGGCGCCCCCCGAGGCTCAGATACTCTCTCGCGAGTTTCAGGCTCGGAGTTTCAGCGCCGCTGTCTCGATCCAACGTCGAATCCGCATTGCGCCGGGCTGCGTCCGACGCTCTTTGACGATCGGTTTCGGCTCGCTCAGTGTCGAAGGAACGCGCGTCGTCGGTTCCGCTTTCAGGTGGCGTGCTGGTTTTGGGAGTCGTCATGGATCACCTCTAGATGCTGTGATCCATTAACCTTCGCCAGCTGTGAGAGTTCCGCACGCTGGCAATTGTTTGAGAGGGGCAATCAGTGAACGGCCATGCTTACCATGCGATAAGGGTGCATAGCCTCGAACTGCGAGATCATCGCCGTCGCCTCGAGCAATACGCGCTCGGCATTCTCGGGATCGTCCCGGGCGAGTTCGTCGGCGTTGACGCGGATCGCTTCGGCCATGTTGTTCGACAGTACAGCAAAGTGCATATTGCCCTCGACGAGGGCCTCGCGCGCCGTATCCTCCAGCGTACGAGCGATATCGACGAAGATTTCCTCGCGTTCCTCGATACTGAGGTCTTTGATAATATTGGTCTTCTCTTCCATGTCACTCACTCCTAAAGACGTGGGACGGTGATCGAGCTCATCGAGCCTCGATCGCCTGAGAGCTAGGAACGCCGAAATCCGGATTCAAGCCGGAACAGTTTTGAACTCGTCTTATCAGACGAGGGGACGACCATCGTCATTAGCCCGAACGCAGGAGCCGGCCTTCGGTTCCCCGGCGCCATTAGCAGTCACCGGCAGAGAGTGCTAATTTTTCTGCGTCGCCCCTTGAAATCGAAAAACCATCGAACCAGATCAATCGCGCAAGGCGCGCGACCTTGCACCCGTCCGGACTGGTCATCAGGTCCGGTCTGGCGAACAACGTCATCATTGTTTGTCGATGGAGGAAGACATGTCGTTCCGACCGCTTCATGACCGTATTCTCGTCCGCCGCGTCGATTCCGAGGAAAAGACCAAGGGCGGTATCATCATTCCCGACACCGCCAAGGAAAAGCCGCAGGAAGGCGAGGTCATCGCCGTCGGCCCCGGCGCGCGCGATGATGCTGGCCAGGTCCAGCCGCTCGACGTCAAGGTCGGCGACCGCATCCTGTTCGGCAAGTGGTCCGGCACCGAGATCAAGATCAATGGCGAAGACCTGCTGATCATGAAGGAGAGCGACGTGATGGGTATCATCGAAGCCCAGAGCGAAGGAAAGCAGGCCGCCTGAGACCCTCAGGACGTGGTCAATGCTAGCTGCCTATGAAGGAGTGAGGACATGGCTGCTAAAGAAGTCAAATTCAACGTCGAAGCCCGTGAGAAGCTGCTGCGCGGCGTCGACATCCTGGCCAACGCCGTGAAGGTAACGCTTGGCCCGAAGGGCCGCAACGTCGTGATCGACAAATCCTTCGGCGCGCCGCGCATCACCAAGGACGGCGTTTCCGTCGCCAAGGAAATCGAACTTGAAGACAAGTTCGAAAACATGGGCGCTCAGATGGTCCGCGAAGTGGCTTCGAAGACCAGCGACATCGCCGGCGACGGTACCACGACTGCGACCGTTCTCGCCCAGGCGATCGTCAAGGAGGGCGCCAAGGCCGTTACCTCAGGCATGAACCCGATGGACCTGAAGCGCGGCATCGATCTCGCCGTCACCGCTATCGTCGCGGAACTGAAGGCCAACGCCCGTAGTATCTCCAACAATTCCGAAATTGCCCAGGTCGGCACTATTTCAGCCAACGGTGATTCCGAGATCGGCCGCTTCCTGGCGGAGGCGATGGAAAAGGTCGGCAATGACGGCGTCATCACGGTTGAAGAAGCCAAGACCGCCGAAACCGAACTCGAAGTCGTCGAAGGCATGCAGTTCGACCGCGGCTATCTCAGCCCCTATTTCGTCACCAATGCCGACAAGATGCGGGTCGAGTTCGAGGATCCCTATATCCTGATCCACGAGAAGAAACTGTCGAACCTGCAGTCGATGCTCCCGATCCTCGAAGCCGTCGTCCAGTCCGGCAAGCCGCTTCTCATCATCGCCGAAGACGTGGAAGGCGAAGCGCTTGCAACGCTCGTCGTCAACAAGCTGCGCGGCGGCCTGAAGATCGCTGCCGTCAAGGCCCCTGGCTTCGGCGACCGCCGCAAGGCGATGCTCGAAGACATCGCCGTGCTCACTGCCGGCACTGTCATCTCCGAAGACCTCGGCATCAAGCTCGAATCGGTCACGCTCGACATGCTCGGCCGCGCCAAGAAAGTGTCGGTCGAGAAGGAGAACACCACGATCGTCGACGGTTCGGGCGCCAAGTCCGACATCGAAGGCCGGATTGCCCAGATCAAGGCGCAGATCGAAGAGACCACCTCTGACTACGACCGCGAGAAGCTGCAGGAACGTCTTGCCAAGCTCGCCGGCGGCGTTGCCGTCATCCGCGTCGGCGGCTCGACGGAGGTCGAAGTGAAGGAAAAGAAGGACCGCGTCGACGATGCACTTCACGCAACCCGCGCGGCGGTCGAGGAAGGCATCCTGCCGGGCGGCGGCGTGGCGCTGCTGCGCACCGTCAAGGCGCTTGAAAAAGTCCAGACCGCCAATGCCGACCAGCGCGTCGGCGTCGAGATCGTTCGCCGCGCACTCGAGGCGCCGGCTCGCCAGATCGCCGAGAACGCCGGTGCGGAGGGCTCGGTGGTCGTCGGCAAGCTGCGCGAGAAAAGCGAGTTCTCCTATGGCTGGAACGCGCAGACGGACGAATATGGCGACCTTTATGCGCAGGGCGTCATCGATCCGGCCAAGGTCGTTCGCACCGCCCTTCAGGACGCGGCCTCCATCGCTGGTCTTCTCGTGACGACGGAAGCCATGGTCGCCGAGAAGCCGAAGAAGGATGCCGCTCCGCCATTGCCCCCCGGTGCCGGCATGGATTTCTGACAGATGACAGATAGGCCCGCACGCTCTGCCGGGCGGGCCTTTTTCGAGGGAATGAAAATGGTTCAAACGATCCTAAACCGATCGCAGGTGCCGCTGGACTCCCGCGATCTGGCAACCTGCCAGCAAGTCTTCGACAAGCTCCGCACCGACTACGGGGTGGCAAGGGACAGCGACGAAGCCGAACGAATGGCGAGCATCATCATCGAGCTCTACCGGCAGGGCGTACGCGACCCCAACCACCTGCAATCGATGGTCGAGGCGGCCCGCGGGCTCTTCGAAACGCGCCAGGAGGCGCCGGCTGCGGGGTGACCCCATAGAGCAAGACGCTTAGGTCATTTATATGGGCCGCCGCTGACGAGAGCTTCCTCGGGTGCGGCGGCCATAGCGTTCCTTAGCCTCAGCACAAACCATTCGGCGCGGTCGACAAGCGCGATCCGGGCATCGTCTTATCGGTGATTCAAGAGCTCACGGTCTTCAATCCAACGTCATCGCCGATCATTTCGCTCCGATCCTTTGAAGCTTCACTCATGATCGGGCATCGCCATCACAGCGACGCCTGCCCATCAGACGCGGGATCGAGATTTCCTCGGATAGCCTTTCGGAAAATCGATTCCGATTTAAGAGCCGATGCGCTAGTGACAAGGCTCGAGTGCATTCTGAAGGTTTCGAAATGATTCCACGCCTCCAATCGAGGGATTCCATCCCTCTTCCAGCCGCGGGGTTTTTCCAGCGGCTCGTCGAGGCGGGGTTCGACGGCGATATCGAGACCGGTGCGGCGAGCCGAACCGTATTTTCAACCGACAATTCCATCTACCAAGTCGCTCCGGGCGGCATTCTTTTTCCGAGGAGCGTCGAAGACCTGCAGGTCGTGGCGACCGTGCTGTCGGGACCGGCCTTCCAGGAGATCAGCATCGCGCCGCGCGGCGGCGGCACCGGCACAAACGGTCAATCCCTGACATCCGGCGTCGTGGTGGACTGTTCGCGCCATATGAAATCCATTCTCGATATCGATCCCGTCCGAAGGATCGCGCGTGTCCAGGCGGGCGTCGTCAAGGATGAGCTGAACCGAGCCCTGAAGCCCTACGGCCTGTTCTTCGCGCCCGAACTTTCCACCTCCAACCGCGCCACCATCGGCGGCATGATCTCCACCGATGCCTGCGGCCAGGGTTCATGCCTCTACGGCAAGACCAGCAACCACGTCCTCGGATTGCGTATCGTCCTGATGGACGGGTCCGATTTTTGGTCGCGCCCGATCGACGCAGAGGCGTACGCGAGGGTTGCCGCGCGCGAGGACCGCGTCGGCGATATCCACAGGACGGTCGAACGGATCGCGCGGGAGAAGCACGAGCGGATCGCCGAGATCTTTCCGAAGCTTAACCGCTACATGACCGGCTACGACCTCGCCCATATCAGGCGTGACGACGGACGCTTCGACCTCAATGCCGTTCTTAGCGGCTCGGAGGGAACGCTGGCGATGATCGCCGAAGCAGAACTCAACCTTCTGCCGATCCCCGCCCATGCAGCGCTGATCAACATCCGCTACGGCGATTTCAACACCGCCCTGGAGGACGCGCGCAATCTCGTGGCGCTGAAGGTCGCCTCGGTGGAAACGGTCGACGAGAAAGTGCTCGGCCTCGCGAAAGGCGATATCGTCTGGACCGGCATTGCCCGCTTCTTTCCCGACGATCCGAGCATTGCGACCAATGGCATCAACATCGCCGAAGTGCTGGCCGATAATGAAGACGAACTCGAGCGCAAGCTTGCGGAGGTGACCGCCGCGCTCGACACGGGCGCGAATGCCCGCCATGCCGGTTATACGATCGCCCGGGGCCATGCCGATGTCGAGGCGATCTGGTCGATGCGCAAGCGCGCGGTGGGCCTGCTCGGTAATGTGGAAGGGCCGGTCAGGCCGGTCGCTTTCGTCGAGGATACGGCCGTGCCGCCGGAGAATTTGGCGGCCTATATTCGCGAGTTCCGCGCGCTTCTCGATGGCGCCGGTCTCTCCTACGGCATGTTCGGCCATGTCGATGCCGGCGTCCTGCACGTGCGGCCGGCACTGGACCTCACCCGCGCTGATCACGTCCGGCTGATTCGAGAGGTCAGCGACGCCGTGGTGGCGCTGACCCGCAAATATGGCGGAGTGCTCTGGGGCGAACATGGCAAGGGCGTGCGTTCGGAATATGTGCCGGAGTTTTTCGGCGATCTTTATCCCAGCCTGCAGGAAATCAAGAGGGCTTTCGATCCTGAAAATCGGCTCAATCCCGGCAAGATCGCAACCCCTTCCACGGGAGCGCTGACGAAGATCGACGAAGTCCCGCTGCGGGGAGATACCGACCGCATCATCGGCAACGAGATCCGCTCTGCCTTCG
Source organism: Rhizobium sophoriradicis (assembly GCF_025200795.1). Taxonomy (NCBI): domain Bacteria; kingdom Pseudomonadati; phylum Pseudomonadota; class Alphaproteobacteria; order Hyphomicrobiales; family Rhizobiaceae; genus Rhizobium; species Rhizobium sophoriradicis. Next base: position 516,957 of record NZ_CP104154.1, on the reverse strand, counting down.
ACAACGCCGCCTATTGCAACGGCAACGGCGCCTGTTTCGATTTCGACGAGACGAGCCCGATGTGCCCCTCCTACAAGGCGACGCGCGACCGGCGCTTTTCGCCCAAAGGCCGTGCCGCCCTAATGCGGGAATGGCTAAGGCTGCTTGCCGAGGAGGGCATCGATGCCCGCCAGGAGGCGATGCGCCTGCGGCGGAGCATTCCGCTCGCCAGCCTGGCGCGGCGCGCCTTCAATTCGCTGAACCCGGCAAATCGGAACGACTTTTCCCACGAGGTGCGCGCGGCGATGGACACGTGTCTGGCCTGCAAGGCCTGCGCGGGGCAGTGTCCGGTGAAGGTCAGCGTGCCAGCCTTCCGCTCGAAATTCCTGGAACTCTATTATGGACGCTATCTGCGTCCGCTGAAGGACCCGCTGGTCGCCGCGATCGAAACCACCCTGCCGTTCGTCCGGCGCATTCGGCCTGCCTATAACCTGGTCGTGGGCACGCGCGCCGGCAGAACGATGATGCGTGTCGCCGGACTAACCTCCCTGCCGCATCTGCCGCGAATCTCGCTCGCCAGGGAAGCCGCCCGCCTCGGCGTACCGCTTGCGACGCCCCATTCGATCGAAGCCCTGTCGCCGCAGGAGAGGCAGCGGAGCGTGGTTTTCGTCGCCGACACCTTTACCGCCTATTTCGATCCCGATGTCGCCCTCGCGGCCATCGGGCTCGCCCGCAAAATGGGACTGACGCCGCTTCTTGCGGCGTCCCACGTCAATGGCAAAGCCCTGCATGTTCATGGCTATCTCGGACGCTTCGAGGCTGCGGCCAAGCGGACAGCGCGCTACCTCCAGCGACTGGATGAAACGGGCGTGGCACTCGTCGGACTCGATCCGTCCATGACGCTCGCCTTCCGCAGCGAATACAAGGGATTGCTGAAGGCGACGGTGCTGCTCCCACAGGAATGGCTCGCCGCCAACCTCGACCGGCTGACCGCTTCGCCTTCTGCCATCAAGGGCAGTAGCTTCCGATTGATGGCCCATTGCACCGAACGCACCAATGCGCCGGCCTCCGTCGCACAATGGCAAAAAGTGTTCGACAGCCTCGGCGTCGATCTTCAGGCGGCGCAAACCGGTTGCTGCGGCATGGCCGGCACCTTCGGACACGAGGCCCGCAACCGGCCGCTCGCGGAGCGCCTTTATGCGCTGAGCTGGAAGCCGGAGCTCGACGCGGCTGGCGACTCCGATATCCTCATGGCGACAGGATATTCATGCCGCTCCCAGGTGAAGGAAATCGACGGCAGGCGGATGCCGCATCCGCTCGAAGTCATCGCCGGGATAGTGTCGGAAAAGGCCGAAATCCCACAGTCACACACGACAGCTCCACGGGGCTGACGACGAAGGCATGTCGCCTGTGAAGCAAAGACCGGCCGGCGATAGCCGAGCCGCTTCGTGACTCACGCCACGGCCGCGATCGCGGTGCTATCGTTCGGCAGCAGCCGCGCGACGGCGCTCAGCAGATCGGTCTGCGATATCAGGCCGAGGATCCGGTGGTCATCATCGACAACGATGACCGCATGTGTACGCCCATCCGTCAAAACGGGCAGCAGCGACAGAGCAGCATCCGATGGCCTCGCCACCGCCGGCTTCGAGATTGCATGCGCAATTGTATCGCCGCTCGTAAACAATTCCCGCAGGCCGACGGTGCCGATAAGGCGACCCTCCGGATCCTTCACCGGCAAGGTGCGGATGTTGTGCTTCAGCAGAAGATGCCGGGCAGCATCCGGTTCCGACATGTCGCCGATGGCAATGACGTCACGCGACATGATATCGGCACAGCTGATCTTGTCGTTCGAGCGAATGGCCGCCTGCAGCTCGACCTGCTGCAGCAGCCGGCCGAGATCTGCCCGATCGATATCGAAGGTTTCATCGAGCGCTTCGAGGGCGGCGTCGACATCCTCCTCGCGAAAGCCCACCCGCACGGCAGATGGCGGGTCGACCGTCTGATGGGTATTCTCCGCCGGCTTGGGCACGACATGCGGATAATTCCGCCTGGAAAGCTTGTGGAACAGCAGGCCAAGTGCAACGAGAATGCAGGAGTTCAAGGCGACGGGCACGAAGGGAAAGAGGAAGCCCCAGCCGGCAACGACCGGACCGCCGAGCACCGCGGTCAGCGCCGCAGCCCCTCCCGGCGGATGGAGCGAGCGCGTGAACGACATCGCGCCGATTGCCAGTGAAACTCCGACGCCGGTTGCGATGATCGGGTCGCGAATGAAAAATGCGGCAATGATGCCCATCATGGCGGAAATGGTATTGCCGCCGATAATCGACCATGGCTGCGCCAGCGGGCTTGCCGGCACCGCAAAAAGCAGCACCGCCGAGGCGCCCATCGGCGCCACGATCAAGGGTAGATGCGGTCCCTGGCCGAACAGATAGCCGCTGATGACGCCGGTGAGACCGATGCCCAGCAACGCGCCGAAACAGGCGATCAACCGTTCTCGTAAAGTCGCACCCGCCAGGATGGGCGAAAACAGGCGGAATCGGCGAAAACCGCTCGCCTTCGGGGAAATGGGATATTGCATGCGAAGACCAATTATAAGCGAGGATTGTCTGGCGGGCGAAGGGGAAGACAGAGAAACTAGTTTGTCGCCAGCCGGATGTCTCTGCCCTTTTTAGCGCTGAGGACTTCGTGGAAGGCGCTGAAGGCGCTGGGGCGGTTATCCCTACGGTAAACCAGCAGCGTCTCGACTGGGCCGAGCTGATGGGTCTGGACAGCGGTCGGCCAGTGCATGAGGTCGAGCACGGATTTCGGCATGACACCCGCGGTATTGCCGGTCGCAACGCTCGCCAGGATCGCGTGGTAGGAGCCGAGCTCGCTCGTCGGCAGAGCGCTCGAATTGCGCGCCCAGCTTTCGGCAATCCTGCGATAGGTGCAGCCTGGCTCCAAAGCCGCGAGCGCTCCGACACGCAGGTCGGCAGCGGATTTGATGGCGGGATGTCCTGACGGCAGCACGATCAACAGATCTTCGACGAAGACAGTCTCCATCTCCAGCGCCTTGAGTTCGGCATCGAAATCCAGGTCATCCTCGCGCATCGTCTTCGGCGGCCGGGCGATCAAGGCGCAGTCCAGTGCGTCGGCCAGAACATCGCGGGCGAGATCGCGCGACGCGCCCATCGTCAGATGCAGTGACACATCAGGCCACATCCGGTTGAATTGCGTCAGCGCAGCCGGCAGGCGGCTTGCCGCCGTGCTCTCCATCGTGCCGACCCGCAATGTTCCCGATGGGGCAAGAGGCCGCACGGCTTGGCGCGCTTCCAGCGCAAGCGCCATAAGCCGGTTGGCGTAGGTGAGAAACGCCTCGCCCTCCCGCGTCAACGTCATCTTCTTGCCGTCACGGCTGAAGAGGGAAGCGCCGAGGTCTTCCTCCAACTGCTGAATACGTGTCGTCACGTTCGACGGCACCCGCCCGACGGCTTTGGCAGCCTTTGTAACGCTGCGGTCGCTGGCGACGGCGAGAAATATCTCGATCGAGGAAAGGTCCAAAGAAAATCTCTTTTTCAGAATTTAGGTGATTTATCATTCTCTATATAAAAATGATTGCATCCGCTCAAGCAGGTTTCTGCGTCGCACAGTTCCGCCTCGTCATCCCGGCTTGCCGGGCTGCATGCGCGCTATTCAGCGCGTGGACAAGCCGGCGACTGCCGAAAAAAGGATCGCGCCGCCGCTGAAATAGCCATAGACGCCGCGGCCTCGCCTCTGTGGCGGGCAATTGCGGCTGGCATGGCGTTTGCATCTGTACGCTATCTGCAGAGCGATCGTCGACGACCCATGTTGCACCTTGTCTTCACCTGTCTTCTCCTAAGCGTCGCTTCAGGCCTGAGCATGCGGCGTTTTCTCCTGCCGTATTTTTCTGGCGGCGATCTCGCCGAGAAATCCGCTCCCGTCACGATCGTCGCAACTGCGGTCTTTCTGGCGGCAGTCGCCTTCACCCTCTCCGATCAGGATCTTTGGGCGAAATCGGTCATCCTGATGCTCTGCCTTTCGCTGGCGGCAATGTTCGACGACGCCAGACCCAGGCTCACCATCAGCCTTTCCGCCATCTGCCTGGGCGCTTATCTCGGGCTGCGCACGATCAACTGAGGATCCGCTCGGCCTCGGGCGACAGGCGGACGGCGACGACGCCTTTGGGAAAGTCGTTCTCGTTCCATCATGCGGCTCGCAGAGCCCCCGCAAACAGATCGTGCTCATTCATGTCGTGGAGCACGATTTTGACTAATCCTAAAAGGATCTTCGTAGAAGAATAATTTTGCAATATCATTCTCCTCTTCTGAATATTTGCCGGAGCAGACCGCTTAGGAGAGAGGGCGATGATAGGCAACGACAATGGAAAGATCTGGTCGCAGTGGTATGCGTGGCATCCCGTACTGCCGATCGACGACACGGTGTTCTGGCTCGAGACCGTATATCGGCGAGAGACTGCTGAGGGTTCCTGGCAATATCGCTCGTTCAGACCCGAGTGCGAACGCATTCAGGATCTGGCATCGCTGCCCCTCTGTCCCGGCGCTTAATTCACCCGAGCGCCTGGCTGACGAGCGCATAGGTTTTCGACTCGTGAAGAGAGAAGGCCGCGATCCGGCCGGCGCGGATCAGCAGCACCCTTGGAATTTTTAAGGAGCCGGCAAGAAGCAGCGTGCGATCCTTGCCGAAGGCCATTCGATCCAAAGCGGCGATCGCCGTCAGATCATCGGCTTCCACGGCCCGTAAAGCGGCACCTGGCGACAGTTCCACATCCGGCGGCAACCCGGGCAAGCCCCAGGGAAAGCTACCCATGGAAACTCCTCGTCAAGACTAGGACGGATTGCGCGATACAATTGACTGACGAAGCCCGTGCAAACACAACAATCGACCAAATCCGGCGCACTTTCGGCAAATAAAGCCAGGGCAGGTCTCTACAGTCGTTGACCAGCCGCGATAGGCCCAACGGCACCATTGACCGCAAAGCCCGATCGCCTCGATATTTCCCGCCGTGAGGACGCCCATGCAGGCAACTGATATTCTGGAAAGGCTCGTTGGTTTCCCCTCCGTCGTCGGAACACCGAACGGCGAGATCGTCGCCTGGATCCGGCACTATCTGCAAAGTCACGGCATCGCCGCCGTAGAGCTTCTGGGCCCCGAGGGTGACCGTTCGAACCTGTTTGCAACAATCGGTCCGAACGAAGTGCCGGGTTATATTCTCTCCGGCCATATGGACGTGGTTCCGGCCGCCGAGGCCGGCTGGAGTAGCGATCCCTTCCGCCTGCGCGCCGAAGCGGATCGCTTCTACGGCCGCGGCACTACCGATATGAAAGGCTTCCTGGCCGCCGTTCTTGCTGCCGTTCCGACGCTCGCATCAATGCGGCTCCGCCGGCCCATCCACCTCGCCTTTTCCTACGATGAGGAGGCCGGCTGCCGCGGCGCCCCGCACATGATCGCCCGCCTGCCGGAACTCTGTAGGCCTCCGCTTGGCGCGATCATCGGCGAGCCGAGCAACATGCGGGCAATCCGCGCCCACAAGGGCAAGGCCGCCGCCCGACTGACGGTCAGGGGCCGGTCCGGCCATTCCTCCCGCCCGGACCAGGGACTGAACGCGATCCACGCCATGTGCAGCGTCCTGGCTTGCGCCAATGCCGAAGCAGTGCGGCTGACACACGGTCCATTCGAAGATGTGTTCGAGCCACCCTACTCATCTCTTCAGGTCGGCACGTTGAAGGGCGGCCAGGCGGTCAACGTCATCCCCGATACCTGCGAGGCCGAGTTCGAAGCGAGAGCCATTTCCGGCGTCGATCCGGCCATTCTGCTGGCGCCGCTGCGCGCGGCGGCCGAGGCGCTGCCGCATCGCGGCTTCGAGGTCGAATGGCGCGAACTCAGCGCCTATCCGGCACTTTCGCTTGCCGCCGATGCGCCGCTTGCGCACCTGCTTGGCGAACTGACCGGCATCGAACCGCTCTCCGCCGTCAGCTACGGCACCGAAGCCGGCCTTTTCCAGCGCGCCGGCATCGATGCGATCATCTGCGGGCCGGGCGATATCGGCCGGGCCCACAAGCCGGACGAGTTCATTCACGGCAGCGAACTCCTGGCCTGCCAGGCAATGGTCGAAGCGCTCGCCCGCCGCTGCACCGCCTGACTTGAGATCAAGGAGCCGATGCAATGACCTTTCTCTTCAATTCCGACGCGAAGCGCGGGACCATATTCGCCGAAGCCTTCGCACGCGAACTGCCCGACATCGCCTTTTCCATGGACCCGGCATCCGTCGAACCGGAGGCTGTGCGTTACCTGATCACCTGGACCGTACCCGAGGATCTCGCGCGCTATCGCAATCTCGAAATCCTGTTCTCGATCGGCGCCGGCATCGACCAGTTCCGCATCGATACCGTGCCTGCGCGGGTCAAAGTGGTGCGGATGGTCGAGGAAGGCATCGTAAGGATGATGCAGGAATATGCGACACTCGCCGTCCTTGCGCTCCATCGCGACCTGCCGGCCTATCTCGACCAGCAGCGGCGCGGGATCTGGCAGCCGATCAAACCGGTACAGGCCGCACAACGCCGCATTGGCGTGCTTGGGCTCGGCATGCTTGGAAGCGCAGTGCTCGAACGTCTGCAACCCTTCGGCTTCCCACTTTCCGGCTGGAGCCGCAGTCCACGCGCGATCGGCGGCGTGCGCTGCCTTAGCGGCAGCGAGGGTCTCGACACCCTGCTTGCAACCACCGACATTCTCGTCTGCCTGCTGCCGCTGACGGAGGAAACGCGCGGCTTCCTGAATGCCGAGCTCTTCGCAAGGCTGCCGGCCGGCGCTGCGCTCGTCCATGTCGGCCGCGGCGCGCAGCTTGATCATCAGGCGCTCGTCAATGCCCTCAATACCGGGCATCTCTCCGGCGCCGTCGTCGATGTCACCGATCCGGAGCCCCTGCCTGCGGGTCACGTCTTCTGGAACCATCCGCAGATCCTGCTGACGCCGCACATTGCCAGCGTCACCCAAGCCGAAACGGCCGCGGCGGCGGTGATCGACAATATCAAGCGGCACCGGGCGGGCCTCGATCCGATCGGGCTCATCGACCGCAGCCGCGGCTACTGATTCATCCCGTTCAAACGTAAACCCCGGAAAGGAAAGCCATGTCCCTGCTCAAGACGATCGACACCAACCCATCCCAGGCGCCGCGCGAGTCCGCCCCCCTTGCCGAGCGCATGATCTCAGGCAGTCCCACCTTCAAGACCTGGGCGCAGGACGTCGCCCGCGCAGAGACGGTTCATACCGGCGTATGGGAGGCAACGCCCGGCGAGACGCGTTCGATCAAAGGCGAAACGTTCGAGTTCTGCCATATCCTTTCCGGCCTGGTCGAACTCACGCCCGAAGGCGGCGATCCGGTGGTCTACAAGGCCGGCGACAGTTTCGTGATGAAACCTGGCTTCGTCGGCGTCTGGAAGACGATCGAGACGGTGCGCAAGATTTACGTGACCGTCACGTGACGCCGTAGAATTGACTGGAGGCGGCGGCGAAAACGCAATTTTTCGCCGCCTCGGCACCTCCGGTCGATGCATGCTGCTCGCTTTCCCCGGTTAGGCTTGTGTTAGCCCATTCCGAGGACATGCGATGACACTCAGCTTCGACCCAAACACGATTTCCTTGCCCGTAGGACATTTCATCGGCGGCCAGCTGGTTCCGGCCGAAGCCGTCATCGACATGCATCGGCCGTCCGACGGCAAAGCCTATGCGGGCTGCCCGCTTGCCGACGAGGCCCTTGTCGACCACGCCGTCGAGACGGCGGGAAAAGCATTGAACAGCAGCAACTGGGGCGGCGTGCGGCCGCGCGAGCGCACCAAGACGCTGCAGCGCTGGGCGGACCTGATCGAAGCCGAGGCGGAGACCCTCGCCAAGCTCGAAGCGCTCTCCTCGACCCGCCCCGTCGGCCAGCTCATCGCCGGCGATATCGCCGTCACCGCCGAGCAGATCCGCTTCTTCGCCGAATTCGCCGATAAGGAAGGCAGCGATCTCGTCCCGACCGACGACGAAAATTTCGGCATGATCGTGACGGAGCCCTACGGCGTCGTCGGCGCGATCACGCCGTGGAATTTTCCATTGTCGATGGCAGGGTGGAAACTTGCCCCGGCGTTGGCGGCGGGCAATGCGGTGGTGTTGAAGCCATCGGAGATGACACCATTTTCGACGCTCTACCTTGCCGAACTTTCGGTGCGGGCTGGCCTGCCCGCCGGCCTCGTCAACGTCGTCCTCGGCGACGGTCCGACCACCGGAACCGCCATCACCGGACATCCGGGAATTTCCAAGGTCAGCTTCACCGGCTCGACCGCGGCCGGCGCGGCGATCATGGCCAATATTGCCCGGACCGGGGTGAAGCCGATGACGCTGGAACTCGGCGGCAAGAGCCCGCAGCTGGTCTTCGCCGATGCCGATCTCGAACTCGCCGCAGGCGCCATCGCCGGCAGCATCTTGTCCAATGCCGGCCAGGCCTGCGTTTGCGGATCCCGCCTCATCGTCGAGGCAAAGGTGGCGGAAGCGCTCGCAGCCGCACTTCTCGCGAGGTTGGCGGCAATCCGTCCCGGTCCCACCTGGGAGGAAACGACCGACTATTCGCCCGTCATCTCAGAACGCCAGATCGCCCGCATGGATGGCATAATCCGCGCCGCGATCGAGGGCGGTGCCGAATGCCTCACGGGCGGCGGCCGGCTCGACCGCGAAGGTTATTTCTACGCGCCGACGCTGATGTCAGGTGTGACGGCAACATCGCCCGCGGTTCTGGAAGAAATCTTTGGACCGGTGCTGACCATCCAGACTTTCGAGGATGAGGAGGAGGCGCTGAGGCTGGCCGACCATCCATCTTATGGGCTGGCCGCCGGCCTCTTCACCCGCGATCTCTCGCGCGCGATCCGCCTCACTCGCCGCCTGCAGGCCGGCACCGTCTGGGTCAACCGCTACGGCCGCTCGCGCGACCATATCCTGCCGACCGGCGGCTACAAACAGTCGGGCATCGGCAAGGATCTCGGCCGCGAAGCCTATCACGCCAACCGCAAGAGCAAGAGCGTGCTCATCAGCCTTTAAGGAGCTGCGATGAAAACCTACAAGATCGCCCTTCTGCCCGGAGACGGCATCGGCCGTGACGTGACCGAAGCGGCCTGGGCCGTGCTCGAGAAGACAGCCGGATCGAGCGGATTTTCTCTCGAGGCAATCCGCCACCCCTGGTCCTGCGACTATTATCTGGAAAACGGCAGCATGATGCCCGCCGACGGCATCGAGACGCTGAGATCCTCCGATGCGATCCTGCTTGGCGCCGTCGGATGGCCTCGTGAAGTGCCGGATTCCGTGTCGCTGCACGGCCTCCTGCTGCCGATCCGCAAGGCCTTCGTGCAATATGCCAATATCCGCCCGCATCGGCTGCTACCGGGCGTGCAGGGGCCGCTGCGGTCTGAGGGCTTCGACATCCTCTGTATTCGTGAAAATACCGAGGGGGAATATTCCGGAGCCGGCGGCCGCGTCCACCAGGGCACCGACAGCGAAGTCGCCGTGGAGACCTCGATTTTCACCCGCAAGGGCGTCGAACGCATTCTGCGTTTCGCCTTCGAGCAGGCGCATCGGCGGCGCGGCAAGCTTGCCTCGGTGACAAAGTCCAATGCGCAGAAATATTCGATGGTCTTCTGGGACGAGATTACCCAGATGCTTGCTGCGGAATATCCTGACGTCGAGGTGACCAGCTACCATATCGACGCCATGGCCGCCCGCATGGTCATGGCGCCCGAAAGCCTCGATGTCGTGGTCGCCTCCAACCTGTTCGGCGACATCCTGACCGATCTCGGCGCCGCCATCCAGGGCGGACTCGGCTTTGCGGCATCGGCCAACATCAATCCTGATCGATCGGCGCCATCCATGTTCGAACCCGTTCACGGGTCCGCGCCCGATATCGCTCATCTCGGGATCGCCAATCCGATCGCCGCCATCTGGTCGGGCGCAATGATGCTGGAGCATCTCGGAGAAACGGCTGCCGCCGAAAAGGTGATGGCCGCCATCGAAGCGACGACAGCGCGCGGCATTGGCGCAATTCCCGGCAAGGACAAAACCGACGCGATCACGGCGTCGGTGTTTTCAGCACTCGACTAGCGGATGCCGCGCAAAACTGCGCGCCCGAACTTGTGGAAATGAAATGTTCTGATGAAAGGGGATAAAATGAACGGATTAAGGGATGGCAGCCTGCTTCGCCAGCAAGGGCTCATCGACGGTGAATGGTGCGGGGCTGCAGCCGGCCACACGATCGAGGTGACCGACCCGGCGACGCAGCATGTGCTGGGCACGGTGCCGGATATGGACGGAGCCGATACGCGGGCCGCAATCGCGGCGGCGGAAAGAGCCTTTGGCTCGTGGCGGAAAAGGACCCATGCCGAGCGCGCCGCCTTGCTGGAAGCCTGGCACGATCTGATGCTCGACAATATCGAGGATCTGGCGCTGATCCTCACCAGGGAACAGGGCAAGCCACTGGCGGAAGCACGCAGCGAAATCCGCTACGGCGCTTCGTTCATCAAATGGTTCTCCGAGGAAGCCCGCCGTATCGCCGGAACGACCATTCCCTCACCGACAGCAGATCGGCGCATCGTCGTCCTGAAGGAACCCGTCGGCGTATCGGCGATCATCACGCCGTGGAATTTTCCTAATGCGATGATCACCCGCAAGGTGGGGCCGGCGCTCGCGGCCGGCTGCACTGTTGTCATCAAGCCATCGGATTTGACTCCATTTTCGGCGTTGGCGCTGGGCGTCCTGGCGGAGCGCGCCGGCATCCCCAAAGGCGTGATCAATATCGTCACCGGCATGCCGGCCGGCATCGGCGACGAACTGATGGCCAACCAGATCGTCCGCAAGATTTCTTTCACCGGCTCGACCCGCGTCGGTTCGCTGTTGATGCGCGGCGCGGCCGACAGCGTCAAGCGGCTCAGCCTTGAGCTCGGCGGCAACGCGCCCCTCATCGTTTTCGACGATGCCGATCTCGATCTTGCCGTGGAAGGCGCTATCGCCTCGAAATTCCGCAATGGCGGCCAGACCTGCGTTTGCGCCAACCGCCTTCTCGTCCAGTCCGGCGTCTACGAGGCCTTTGCCGCCAAGCTTGGCGCGCGGGTCGCGGCCATGAAGGTCGGGGCTGGTACCGATGCCGGCACGGATATCGGGCCGATGATCAACAAGGCGGCGATCGAGAAAATCAAGCGCCATGTGGACGATGCGGTGGAAAAGGGCGCTAAGATCCTCGCCACGGCGGGTTCGGTAGCGGCCGGCGATCAATATGCGGCGCCGATGGTGCTGGGCGGTGCAACGACCGACATGCAGCTCGCCAGCGAAGAGACATTCGGACCGGTTGCGCCGCTCTTCCGCTTCGACACAGAGGAAGAGGCGATCCGCATCGCCAATGCCACCCCCTTCGGCCTTGCCGCATACTTTTACACCGAGAGCCTGAAACGCTCCTGGCGTGTCGGCGAAGCGCTCGAATTCGGCATGATCGGCCTCAACACCGGCGCCATTTCCACCGAGGTCGCCCCGTTCGGCGGCGTCAAGCAATCCGGCCTCGGTCGCGAGGGCGCGCAATGCGGCATCGAGGAATATCTGGAAATGAAGAGCTTCCACATCGGCGGGCTTTCGTGACCCGCGCAAGAACAAAGGGCGCCGGAAATTCATCCCGGCGCCCCTGCACCATCTATGTTCTGGAAAGATCGAACCGCTCGTGCGCGCCGCTTACTTGAAGCGATCAAGCGTCTTGTAATAAAGCCCGACCATCGGCAGGAACCACGGATTGCCGAAATGACCGGGAACGGCGGGCCATTCGAGCCCTTTTACCGGATTGCGGTCCGCCTTGCCCATGATGGCGTCGGCCATGATCATGCCGAGGTGGGTGGAAAGCTGGGCGCCGTGGCCGGAATAGCCCATGGCGTACCACACGCCGTCGAGATAGCCGGCACGCGGATAGCGGTCCTTGGTCATATCGACGAGACCGCCCCAGCAATAATCGACTTCGACACCGGCGAGCTGCGGGAAGATCTCGGCGAGACTGGCACGCAGAATATCGCCGCTCTTTGCGTCCGATCGTTGATCCGACGTGGCGGAAAAGCGGGCGCGACCGCCGAAGATCAGCCGCTTGTCCGGCGACAGCCGGAAATAGTTGCCGATGTTCATCGACGTGACGCAGGTCCGATTTCCCGGCATCGTCGCGGCGATTTCGGCATCGCTCAGCGGACGGGTGGCGATCAGGAAGCTGCCGACGGAAATGATCCGGCGGCGGAAATAGCCGAAGAGCGACGGCGTGTAGGCGCCGGTCGCAACCAGCACGTGGTCGGCGGTGACGGTGCCCCGCGCGGTCTCAAAGCTGTGGCGGCCGTTACCCTGCCTGTGAGCCGTCACCGCAGCCTGTTCGAAGATGGTGGCTCCGCGGCGGGCGGCTGCGGTCGCAAGTCCGACGACATAGCGGCCCATATGCATCATCGCGCTCTTCTTCGAGAGCATCGCGCCGTGGAAAGGCGATCCGACCTCGCTCTTCAGCTCATTTGCCGTCAGAAGCGCCGTGTCCGGATCGACTTCTCTGTGCACAGCTTCGAAATTGCGGGCAATGGCCTCGAAGTGCTGCGGCTTGGAGGCAAGCTTCAGCTTTCCGGCGCGACGGAAACTGCAGTCGATGCCCTCCTCGGCGATAATTGCTTCGATCATATCGATGGAATCGTCGAACGCCCGATAGAGGGCAACGGCGCGCTCCGTCCCCAGTGCGCTTTTGGCGGCCAGGAAGCTATGCGCAAGTCCGTTGTTTAGATGGCCGCCATTACGTCCCGACGCTCCCCAGCCGACGCGTTCGGCTTCCAGCACGACGACCTTGACGCCAGTCTTTGCGAGCTGGCGCGCCGCGGCGAGCCCGGTGAAACCGGCGCCGATGACGGCCACGTCATAATGTCCTTCGACAGGACCTTTGGCCGCCTCCGCAAAAGGAGGGGCCGTGGCGTGCCAGTAGGATTGGAACTGCATCCGCTTGTCTCCGTCAGAGCCCAACGACGCCTGGGAGGCCAGAAATATGCGGGATTTCGACATAACCGTAATAGGGGTTGGCCGGCTCATGGCCGCGATTGACCCAGACCTTGTTCTTGATGCCGAGATCATGCGCCGACATCAGATCGTAGCGGAAGGAGGACGAGCAATGCAGCACGTCCTCCGGCCCGCAGCCCAGCATGTCGAACATGTATTCGAAAGCCTGGAAACGCGGCTTGTAAGCATTGGCCTGCTCAGCGGTATAGACCGCGTGGAAGGGCGCCCCGAGCTTTTCGACATTCGACATGATCTGGGCGTTCATGGCGTTGGACAGGATGACCAAGGGAATTTCCTTGGCAACCCTGGCAAGGCCCTCAGGTACGTCGCGATGCGGCCCCCAGGTCGGAACACGCTCGTAGACCATTTGCGCGGCTTCGTCGCGAAAGGTCACGCCGTTGCGCTTGCATGTCCGCTCGAGCGAATTGTGAACCACCTCGGCATAGGGCTTCCAGGCGCCCATGATCTCATCAAGTCGATAGGCGGCGAAATTCTTGATGAACTCCGCCATACGCGGCTCGTCGAGTTGGTCGCCGTAAAGGTCGCGCGCTGCTTCCGCCATCTGGAAGTTGGTCAGCGTGCCGTAGCAATCGAAGGTGATGTATTTCGGACGGAACGTGGTCATCTGCATATCCTCGAACGATCGGAACTGGGAACGTGTTCACCATCATAGGCACCGCTTTGCCCATCGCTTGCCTGAATCGGCGGCATCGGAAGCAGAATCTATCGTATCGAAAGCGGGGTTTGGCAGAAGGTTGCGCGCTCCTGCAGACGGATCATGCCGCCAAGCTCGACGGTCCACGAAGCGAGGACGGGTTCAATCGTGGTCGTGGTGATGATGCGAGGGAAGATCGAGGCCGAACGTCTTGACGAGATCGGCCACCTGATCCGGGCTGAGGAAGCGGGGATTGAGGTTGCGCAGCAGCAGATAGAGCTTCGCCGTTTCCTCCAGTTCCTCGGTTGCAAAGACCGCCGCCTCCAGACTGTCACCGGCAACGACGGGTCCATGATTGGCCAGAAGCACCGACGAATATTTGCCGGCCAGCCCGCGGATCGCATCGGCCACCGCCGGATCGCCGGGGCGATAATAGGGCACCAGCGCCGTTTCGCCGGCGCGCATCAGATAATATGGTGTCATCGGCGGCAAGGCGGAGCGCGGATCGACCTCCGGCAGCATGGTCAGCGCCACCGCATGGGTGGAATGAAGATGGACGATGGCGCGAGCGCTGCCGCGCGTATCGTAGAGGGCTGAGTGCAGCGGGATTTCCTTGGTCGGCTTGTCGCCGGAGAGCAGCCGGCCTTCGGCATCGAGCCTTGAAATACGCGCCGGATCGAGAAAACCGAGCGAGGCGTTGGTCGGCGTGACCAGCCAGCCGCCGTCCTCCAGCCGCAACGATATGTTGCCCGACGAACCGGGCGTCAGCCCGCGCTCGAACAGCGAGCGGCCGTATCGGCAGATTTCTTCACGCTGGCGCGCGTCGGACATGACACTTCCTCCAATATCAGGCAGTTGCCCCCTCGATCAGTTCAAAGCCGAGATCGACGGCCTGGGGCGGCGCGTTGGCGACGATCAACTGCGCGGCTATCTCACCCGTCGCCACGCGCGGCGTCCGGATGGTCGACAGCGGCTGCGGTATCGCCCGCCCGATATCGAGGCCGTTATAGCCAAAAATGGCGAGCTGCGACGGGATCGCGATCCCCTGGGCGAGACAATGAAAATAACCGCCGAGCGCCATGTCGTCGTTGGAAAAATAGACCGCATCGAGATCGGTCGCCCGTGCAAGCAGTCGCTCCAGCGCCAACCTGCCGTTCTCCACCGAGGATGAGCCGGCAAGAATTTCCTGGGCGACCAGGGGGGCGCCGGCGGAATCGAGCGTTTCGCAAAAACTGGAAAAGCGCTTGCCGGCGCGGGTGTCACGCTTCAGGTCGTGACCGACATAGCCGATCCGGCGATAACCCCGCTCGAGCAGGAAGGCAGCGCTCTCGCGTCCGGCCGCGCGGTTCGAGAAGCCGACCGCGATATCAAGGCCATCGCCGTCCAGATCCAGCAGTTCCACGACCCGGCATCCGCTGGCGCGCAGCATCTTCGCCGTGCCGTCAGTATGCTCGTATCCTGCTAGCATCACCGCCGCAGGCCGCCAGGCTAGCATCGCGGCGGCGAGTGCTTGCTCCTTGCCCGGATCATAGTCGGTCACCGAAAAAACCGCCTGATAGCGGTTTTCCTCCAGAACAGCGCTGGCACCGCGTAGAACGTCGGCAAAGACGATGTTGGACAGCGAGGGAATGACGAAGGCGACAAGGCGTGAGGTGGTGGACGCGAGCGTTCCGGCAATCCGATTCGGCACATAGCCTAGCCGTTCAACGGCAGCCATCACCCGCTCGCGCGTCTTGCCTGAAAACGAACCATGGTTGCGCAGAACGCGCGACACCGTGCTTTCCCCGACTCCAGCCGCCTCCGCGACTTCTGCAATGGTGACCGTCGCCTGATGTTTGAGTTCCATGTCAATTTCGGATCCGGCGCTAGGAGGCTTTGAGGCGCGCACCAGTTGTTGGGGCGCCAAGGCTGCCACTGTCATTTTTCACCACTTCGGACAAGAAGCAAGTCATTTTTGGCAGCGCTGCCAATTTCCCGTTGGCAATCCGCCACGATTGATTTAAAAAGAATGGCAGCGCTGCCAAAATGAGCCTGAAGGACATTCTCATGACACCGTCTGCTGAACACTCAAGCCTTGCCGTCAGCGTCGCCGTTATCGGGCTCGGTTCCATGGGGCTGGGAATGGCCCGGTCGATGAAGCGCGCAGGTCTTGACGTCATTGGGTATGACATAACCCCGGCAGCGGTGGACCGCTTCGCCGCCGAAGGCGGACGGGGCGCGGCGACCCCCGCCGACGCCGCCAAGGACGCCGACATCGTCGTCTCCGTGGTGGTCAACGGCGAGCAGACCGAGACCGTGCTGTTCGGACCGCAGGGCGCTGCGGATACGATGAAGCCCGGCGCCGTCTTCATCTCGTCAGCGACCATGGATCCAGCCATCGCGCGCGATCTGGCGGGGCGGACGGAGGCCCTCGGCCTGCACTATCTCGACGCGCCGATTTCAGGTGGCGCGGCCAAGGCCGCGCTTGGCGAGCTGACGATCATGGCTTCCGGCTCCGGCCGAGCTTTCGATACGGCCCGCCCCGCGCTCGATGCCATGGCCGGCAAGGTCTACGAGCTCGGCGAGGCCGCCGGCACAGGCGCTGCGTTCAAGATGATCAACCAGCTTCTCGCCGGCGTGCACATTGCAGCCGCATGCGAGGCGATAAGCTTTGCCGCCAAGCAGGGCCTCGACCTCGACAAGGTCTATCAAGTCATCACCGCCTCAGCCGGCAATTCCTGGATGTTCGAAAATCGCGTGCCCCACGTGCTGGCCGGAGATTATACGCCGCTCAGCAGCATCGAGATCTTCGTCAAGGATCTCGGCATCGTCCAGGATATGGCCCGTTCCGAGCGTTATCCGGCACCGCTCGCGGCAGCGGCCCTGCAGATGTACCTGGCGGCCGCCGGCGCCGGCATGGGCCGTGACGACGATTCCTCGCTCGCCCGGCTCTACGCGCAGCTTTCCGGCGCGCAATTGCCCGGCTCGGCCAAAGAACCGCAGAGCCGATAAGGAATATCGATATGCCCGCTTTCGCCGCCAACCTGACGATGATGTTCAACGAATGGGACTTCCTCGATCGCTTCGACGCCGCAGCCGATGCGGGATTTTCCGCCGTCGAATACCTCTTCCCCTACGGGGCCGCACCGGAGGCCATCGCCGAACGGCTTGCCCGCAACAATCTGCGGCAAGCTTTGTTCAATTTGCCGCCGGGCGACTGGGGTGCGGGCGAGCGCGGCATCGCGGCTCTTCCCGGACGGTTCGACGACCTCAAAGCGGATGTCGAGCGGGCATTGGAATATGCGGCGGCGACGGGCGTCAGGCGATTGCACCTGATGGCGGGTATCGCCGACCCTCATGATCAGGAGGCCGCCTCTTCCTACCGGCGCTCCGTCGCCTACACTGCCGGCCGGCTTGCGGAAAAAGGCATCGATCTCCTGCTGGAGCCGATCAATGGGCGCAACATGCCGGGATACTTCCTCAACGACTTCGCGATCGCCGAGCGGCTGATCGCCGAATGCGGCCTGCCGAATCTGAAGCTGCAGTTCGACATCTATCACCGTCAGATCCTCCATGGCGACGTCACGATGGCATTGCGGCGGCTGCTGCCGATCACCGGCCACATCCAGATCGCCAGCGTGCCGTCACGCAACGAGCCGGACGGGGAGGAGCTGAACTATCCCTACCTGTTCGGCGAAATCGACCGGCTGGGTTATGACGGCTTCATCGGCTGCGAATATATCCCGCGCGGCCAGACGCTGGACGGCCTTGGGTGGTTCAAACCTTTCGCAAGGAGCTAGACGATGGCTATATCGCTTGGATCGATCGCAGACGACTATACGGGCGCGTCCGATCTCGCCAACACGCTGACGAAGAACGGACTGCGCACGGTGCAGACGGTCGGCATTCCCGATCCGTCGCTCGCGCTGCCGGATATCGATGCTGTGGTCGTTTCGCTGAAAATCCGCTCCGTTCCGGCTTCGGAGGCCGTGAACGCTGCAACCAAAGCTGAGCGCTGGCTGCGCCAGCAGGGCGCGGGCCATGTGCTTTACAAGATCTGCTCGACCTTCGATTCCACCGATGCCGGCAATATCGGCCCCGTCACCGAGGCTTTGAGCGAGGCGGCGGGCGGCGGCGGCGTGCTGGTTACACCGGCCTTTCCGGAAACAGGGCGCACCGTCTATCTCGGCCACCTCTTCGTCGGCGGCCAACCGCTGAACGAAAGCCCGCTCAAGGACCACCCGCTGAACCCAATGCACGACGCCAATCTCGTGCGGGTTCTCGCCCGGCAATCGCGCGGCACCGTCGGACTGATCGATCTCCCAGCCATCGCCGCCGGAGCGGCCGCCGCCAAGGCGAAGCTCGATGCCCTTGCCAGGACGGGCGCGACCATGGCTATCGCCGACGCGATTTTCGAACGGGATCTGGAAACGCTGGGCGAAATCGCGCTGGAAACGCCGGTATCCACCGGGGCGTCCGGCCTCGGCCTCGGCCTTGCCCGCGCGCTTGTCCGTTCCGGCCGGATCTCCGGCAGCGCGACAGGTGAAGACGTCATTCGCCCTGTGGGCGGGCTTTCAGCGATCATTGCCGGCAGCTGTTCGAAGGCGACGCTGCGCCAGATCGACGTCGCTGAACGAGTCATGCCCGTGCTGCGGCTTGATCCGGAGCGGCTGCTGGCCGCCGGTCCGGATCAGATCGCCGCGGCGATTTCCTGGGCCGGTGACCGCATTTCTGCTGGCCCGGTCGTGGTCGCCGCGAGCGCGGCACCCGAAACCGTATCCCGGCTGCAATCGCAATATGGGCGGAAGGCCTCTGGCCACGCGATCGAGACCGCCACATCGATCATCGCCGCCGAACTGGTGGAGAGAGGCGTGCGGCGCCTCGTGGTCGCAGGCGGCGAGACCTCGGGGGCCGCAGTCGACAAGCTCGCCATCCCGGCATTTCTGATCGGCCCCGAAATTGCTCCCGGCGTGCCGGTACTGCGCACGGTCGGCAATGCGCAAGGCGATATGCTTCTAGCGTTGAAATCAGGCAATTTCGGAGGCGAAGATTTCTTCACTGCCGCGCTGGCGATGATGCAGTGACAAGACTCAGGCCTGCAACACACTCGCAGCAAGCGGTTTGCGAGAGGGTCGGTCCGCCAGCATAAGATGCGGCGACCCATGATCGCAAAGCCATAAGATACTGCTTGAACCACGGCCTTCAGACGATCTGCCCGCCGGCACTCCGGCAGACTTGCGGGAAGCCATGGGTCGGCCACGCCGCCGCCCCTGCTGCCACCACCTTCGCGCTTGCCAGCCAGGCGCTCGGCTGATCGGAGACCTCATGTACGCCAACTCGCTCATCGAACTCGACCGCGCCCATCTCATCCATCCGGTCGCCTCCTACCGCAGCCACGAGAAGCATGGCGTGCGCGTGCTGGCCTCGGCCAAGGGCGCAACGGTCACCGACGCTTCCGGCAAACAGCTGATCGACGGCTTCGCCGGCCTCTGGTGCGTCAATGCTGGTTACGGCCACGAGAGCATTGTCGAGGCAGCGGCCCGGCAGATGCAGGAGCTTCCCTACGCAACGGCCTATTTCGGCCTCGGCTCCGAGCCGGCGATCCGGCTTGCCTCAGAACTCGCCGATCGGGCGCCAGGCGATCTCAACCATGTCTACTTCACCCTCGGCGGCTCCGACGCAGTAGACAGCACAATCCGGTTCATCCGCTACTACTGGAATGCCCGAGGCCGTCCTGAGCGCGACCAGTTCATCTCGGTCGAACAGGGATATCACGGCTCCTCGACGGCGGGTGCGGGCCTGACCGCCTTGCCTGCCTTCCATGCAGGCTTCGGCCTTCCCTTTGACTGGCAGCATAAGATTCCGTCTCACTACGCCTATCGCAACCCCGTCGGCGATGATCCACAGGCGATCATCGAAGCCTCGCTCGCCGCGCTGAAAAGCAAGGTCGAGGCGATCGGGCCGGAGCGGGTCGCCGCCTTTTACGTCGAACCGATCCAGGGTTCGGGCGGCGTCCTCGTACCGCCGAAAGGCTGGGTGAAGGCAATGCGCGAATTCTGCCGCGAGCACGACATCCTTTTCGTGGCGGATGAGGTGATCACCGGCTTTGGCCGCACCGGGCCGCTTTTTGCCTGCAGCGAGGAAGAGGTCGTGCCGGATTTCATAACGACTGCCAAGGGCCTCACCTCCGGCTACGTCCCGATGGGCGCCGTCTTCATGGCCGACCACGTCTATGAAACGATTGCCGAGGGGGCCGGCGCCACCGCTATCGGTCACGGCTACACCTACTCGGCCCATCCCGTCAGCGCCGCGGTCGGCCTGGAAGTCCTGAAGCTTTACGAAAATGGCCTTCTCCAGAATGGCGTCAGAGCCGGGGCGCGGCTGATGCGGGGCCTCCAATCGCTGAGAGATCACCCGCTCGTCGGCGATGTCCGTGGCCGCGGCATGCTCGCGGCCGTCGAACTGGTGGTCGACAAAAGCAACAAGACGCCGCTGCCGTCATCTGCTGAACCCGCCCGCCGGATCTTCGATCGTGCATGGGAGAACGGCCTCGTCATACGCGCCTTCGCCAACGGCGTCCTCGGTTATGCGCCGCCGCTATGCTGCACCGAAACGGAAATCGATGCGATCGTCGAGCGCACGCGCATCACGCTGGACGAGACGCTTGAGGACCCGGATGTGCGCCGGGCGCTGCGCGCCTGAGTATACCGCGAAACTGCCGGATTCGGAATTTTGTGCCGCTCAATGGCGTCATTTCGGAGAATCCGGCGCAGTGCAGGTGACAAACTGAAATCGACCAAAGGCCTTGATCCCGGCAAAGGCGGGCCTTCCACAAGAGCGGGACAAAGATCCCGCCGGGAACAGAATATTCTTCTTTGAGAAGCGTGCTCCCATCGGAGCCGAACACTGGGGAATTCGCGTGAGCAAGAGCCTTTTGGAATTCAAGTATATGACCTTCGACGTCGTCGGCACGCTCATCGACTTCGAGGGCGGCCTCAAGGCCTGTCTCGCCGAGATCGCGGCCGAAACGGGAAATGAAATCGATGGCGAACGTGCCCTCAGCCTATATCGCGAGGCCCGCTATTCCGGCAACGCCGACCTCTTTCCCGACGACCTCGTGCGTGTCTATCTGGCGATCTCACCGAAGCTCGGCCTGCCCGTCGATCGCAATTATGGCGAGCGGCTGCGGGACTCGGCGAAGAGCTGGAAGGGTTTCGCAGACAGCGCCGCAGCACTGGCAAGCCTGGCGAAAAACTACCGCCTCGTTGCAATGACCAATGCCCGCCGCTGGGCCTTTGCTTTCTTCGAGAAGGAGCTCGGCAATCCCTTCCATGCCGCCTTCACCGCCGACGATACCGGGACCGAAAAACCCGATCCTGCATTCTTCGAGAAGGTCTTCGGCTACATCGCCTCGGAAGGCCATTCGAAGGACGACATCCTGCACGTCGCCCAAAGCCAGTATCACGATATCGGGATTTCCAGGAAGCTGGGGCTGACCAATTGCTGGATCGAGCGGCGCCATGACCAGAAGGGTTACGGCGGCACGATCGAACCGGCCGAATTCACGACACCAGACTATCATTTCACGTCCATGGCAGGCCTTTCCGCTGCCGTGGCCGCCGCGCGTGCCTGACTATGAACCGGTGCGGACTCGCCTCGCAAGGCAGCCGCCGCAAAAGAAAAGGGGAATGAGATGAACGACAAGATCACCAATTGGACCAGAGCCGACGACGCCATGATCGAAACCGCCATCCGCCGCGGCGCGACTCGGCGCGAACTTCTGCAACTGATGCTGGCCGGCGGCGTCGCGATGTCTGCGGGCGGCCTCATCCTCGGCCGCGCCTCGCAGGCGGTCGCGGCCACGCCCGTTGCCGGCGGCGCCCTCAAGGCGGCCGGCTGGTCGTCCTCGACGGCCGACACGCTCGACCCGGCGAAAGCTTCGCTTTCGACCGACTATGTGCGCTGCTGCGCATTCTACAATCGCCTCACCTATATTCAGTCCGATGGCACGCCGCGAATGGAGCTCGCCGAGTCGGTCGAAACCAAGGACGCAAAGGTCTGGACGATCAAGCTGCGCAGCGGCGTCACCTTCCACGACGGCAAACCGCTTACGGCCGACGACGTCGTCTTCTCGATGAAGCGTCATCTCGACCCGGCGGTCGGCTCGAAGGTCGCTAAGATCGCCAAGCAGATGACCGGGTTCAAGGCGGTCGACAAATTGACGGTTGAGATCACGCTGGAAACCGCGAATGCCGACCTGCCGATGATCCTCGGCATGCACCATTTCATGATCGTCGCCGACGGCACGACCGACTTCTCCAAGGGCAACGGTACCGGCGCTTTCGTCCGCGAGGTCTTCGAGCCCGGCGTTCGCTCGGTCGGCCTGAAGAACAAGAATTATTGGAAGCCCAACCATCCGAACGTTGACTCGTTCGAATTCTTCGCGATCGCTGAGGACAACGCCCGCGTCAATGCATTGCTCTCGGGCGACATCCACCTCGCTGCCGCCATCAATCCGCGCTCTGTGCGCCTCGTGGATGGCAAGGAAGGATTCTTCCTCAATAAGACGACCGCCGGCAATTACACGAACCTGAATATCCGCCTGGACACAGCGCCCGGCGACAAAAAGGGCTTCGTAGAGGGCATGAAATATCTGATCAATCGCGAGCAGATTCAAAAATCGGCCTTGCGCGGGCTCGCCGAGATCGGAAACGATCAGCCGATCTCACCGTCGAACTTCTATTATAATGGGGACCTGAAACCGAAATCGTTCGATCCCGAAAAAGCAAAGTTCCTCTTCGAGAAAGCCGGCCTTCTCGGTCAGTCGATCCCGGTGATCGCGTCCGATGCAGCGAATTCGGCGATCGACATGGCCATGATCGTCCAGGCCGCCGGCGCAGAAATCGGCATGAAGTTCGACGTGCAGCGCGTACCGTCCGACGGATATTGGGACAACTACTGGCTCAAGGCGCCGATCCATTTTGGCAATATCAATCCGCGGCCGACACCTGACATCCTGTTCTCGCTCCTCTATGCATCCGATGCGCCATGGAACGAGAGCCAATACAAGTCGGAAAAATTCGACCGGATGCTGCTCGAAGCGCGCGGCTCGCTCGACCAGGCCAAGCGCCGCGAGATCTACAACGAGATGCAGGTCATGGTGTCGGAAGAAGCCGGCACCATCATTCCGGCTTACCTCTCCAACGTCGATGCGGTCTCCTCCAAGGTCAAGGGACTTGAGACCAACCCGCTCGGCGGAATGATGGGCTACTCCTTCCCGGAATATATCTGGCTGGAAGGCTGATCGGCACATGCCGGGGGCGATAAGTCCCCGCTCGTCCCCCTGTTTCGTAATGTACTGTCAGCCAACGGCCGACGGGAGGCCTGCATATGAAGAATCCGGTCCTGTCTCTTATTGCCAGTCGACTGTTCATCTCCGCTGTCACACTTCTGATCGTCTCCTTCGCGGTGTTCTTCGCAACGACGATGCTTCCCGGTGACACGGCGTCGATCCTGCTCGGGCAGGCCGCGACCCCGGAGGCGGTCGAGGGGCTACGCAAGGCCATGCATCTCGACGAGCCGGCGTTCCTGCGTTTCGTCTACTGGATGACAGGGCTCCTGTCCGGCGACCTCGGCACGTCTTACGCCAACGACATGCCGATCGCCGACTTGATCGGAGGGCGTTTCGTAAACTCTATGAAACTCGCCGGCATAACCGCCTTGTTCGCGGTTCCGATCGCGCTGACGCTCGGCATCACGGCCGCCATGATGCGTGGCTCGCTCTATGACCGGGCGGTCACGGTGCTTACGATTGGCGTGATCTCCGTGCCCGAATTCATGATTGCAACATCGGCGGTCCTGTTCTTTGCGGTCTATCTGCAGTGGCTCCCGGCAATTTCCTTTACGAATGAAGCGAAAACCTTCACCGATCTGCTGCGGGTCTATGCGATGCCGGTGATCACACTGACCTTCGGCGTATCGGCGCAGATGATCCGGATGACGCGGGCTGCCGTGGTTGAAACTCTGAACACGCCCTATGCCGAAATGGCGTTGCTGAAAGGCGCCTCCCGCAGTCGCATTGTTCTGAAGCATGCATTGCCGAACGCCCTTGGTCCGATCGTCAACGCGATCGCGCTTTCGCTATCCTATCTGCTGGGCGGGGTCATCATCGTTGAGACCATCTTCAACTATCCGGGCATTGCCAAACTGATGGTGGATGCGGTGGCCACGCGCGACCTGCCGCTCATTCAGACCTGCGCTATGATCTTCTGTGTCGGCTACCTCATCCTCATCACCCTTGCCGATATCATTGCCATTCTTTCCAATCCGAGGCTGCGATGACATCCCATATCGAACAACGGCCCGCCGTGGCGCGCCGGCTCAGCTACCGCTTCAATCTCGTTGGGCTCCTGGGGCTTGCCGTCATCCTGTTCTGGGCCTTTATCGCGATCTTCGCGCACACGCTCATCCCCTACCCAGTGGGCGAAATCGTCGATTACGACTATTTCGGGCCGATATCCCAGCAGTTTTGGATGGGATCGGATTATCTCGGCCGCGATGTCTTCTCGCGCATCCTGATGGGCGCGCGCTACACGGTCGGCATCTCTCTTGCGGCGGTGACGATCGCCTGCTTCAGCGGCGTCGTACTCGGCATGATAGCGGCGGTCGCCGGTGGTTGGCTCGACACGTTGCTCTCCCGTTTTCTCGATGCCATGAATTCCATTCCGTCCAAGCTCTTCGGCCTGGTCGTGGTCGCAGCCGTCGGATCGTCGATCCCGGTGCTGATCCTGACGCTTTCGGTAATTTATATTCCGGGCTCCTATCGTTTCGCTCGGGCGCTCGCCGTCAACGTCAATTCCATGGACTTCATCACTGTCGCCCGCATCCGCGGTGAAAGCACCCTCTATCTGATCCGCTCGGAAATTCTGCCCAATATCATGGGTCCCGTACTTGCCGATTTCGGGCTCCGCTTCGTCTTCATCGTTCTCCTGCTCTCCGGCCTTTCCTTCCTAGGACTGGGCGTGCAGCCACCGTATGCGGACTGGGGTGCGCTCGTGCGTGAAAACATCGGTGGCCTGCCATTCGGGGCTCCCGCCGTCATGTTTCCATCGCTTGCCATCGCAAGCCTCACAATCAGCGTGAACCTGCTGATCGACAATCTGCCGCAGAAAATCCGAGATCGGAGCGAGTGATGAGCAATCTTGTCGAAATTCGTAACCTCCGGGTCGAAGCCACTACCGATTCCGGCCGACGTGTCGAGATCATCAAAGATGTCACCCTCGACATTGCCGAGGGTGAGATCGTCGCGCTGATCGGCGAGAGCGGCTCCGGCAAGACCACGATCGCGCTGACCCTCATGGGTCATACCCGCCCAGGCTGTCGCATCTCCGGCGGCACTGTATCGGTCGCCGGCAAGGATTTGGTCGCGCTGAGCGGAAAGCAGCGGGCCAAACTACGCGGCACCCAGGTTGCTTACGTGCCGCAATCGGCCGCTGCCGCTTTCAACCCGGCCACATCAATCATGGATCAGGTGGTCGAGATCACGCGTATTCATCAGCTGATGTCGCCGGAAGAAGCGCGTGCCAAGGCCATCGAACTCTTCCGGGCGCTGTCCCTGCCGGAACCGGAAACGATCGGCAGCCGCTATCCGCACCAGGTTTCCGGCGGTCAGCTGCAGCGTCTGGCTGCCGCCATGGCGCTGATCGGCAACCCGACTCTTGTCATCTTCGACGAGCCGACGACGGCGCTCGACGTGACGACCCAGATCGAAGTGCTGCGCGCCTTCAAATCGGTCATGAAGAAGGGCGGCATATCAGGCGTCTATGTCTCGCACGACCTTGCTGTCGTCGCACAGATCGCCGACCGAATCGTGGTGTTGAAAGGGGGGGAGACCCAGGAAACCGGCACCACCGAAGAGATCCTCAACAATGCGAAGCATCCTTATACGCGTCAGCTGCTCGCAGCGTTCGAGCCGAGACCGCGCGACACGGCAAGCCTTGCCGAGAGTGCGACGGCGCAGCTCCTGAAGATCGAGGACGTCGTTGCGGGTTATGGGCAGCGCCAGGCTGACGGCCTCCCTTTCGTACGCGCGGTCGAGCATGTGAGCCTGACAGTGGAAAAAGGACGCAACCTCGGCATTATCGGCGAATCCGGTTGCGGCAAATCGACACTCGCCCGCACCATTGCCGGCATTCTGCCGGCCGCAGCCGGCAAGATCGTCTTCGACGGCACGGAACTGCCCCGCAATGCGCGCGAGCGTTCACGTGATCAACTGCGCGAAATGCAGATCGTCTTCCAATATGCCGACACCGCCCTCAATCCGGCAAAATCCGTCGAGGACATCCTCGCCAGGCCGCTGGCTTTTTACCACCGCATGGATCGGCAGGCGCAAAACACCAGGATTGATCAGCTGCTCGACATGGTGCGTCTTCCCCGCAGTCTGCGCCACCGCAGGCCGGGAGAACTCTCGGGCGGACAGAAGCAGCGCGTCAACTTCGCGCGTGCGCTTGCCGCCGATCCGAAGCTGATCCTTTGCGACGAGATCACCTCGGCACTCGACACCGTTGTCGCCGCCGCCGTCATCGACCTGCTCAAGGAATTGCAGCGCGAACTCGGCCTCTCCTACATCTTCATCAGCCACGACCTCTCGGTGGTGGAGGCGATCTGCGACGAGATCGTCGTGATGTATGGCGGCCGGAAAGTCGAGGAAATCACCCCCTCGAAAGTGAAAACGCCGCAGCATCCCTATTCGCAACTGCTGTTCTCGTCCGTGCCGAAGCTCGATCCGGCGTGGCTCGACGGGCTCAGGCAGGATCCGGAACTCGTGCGGGCCTATTGCCGTCACTGAGGTCAGGCCGATGGTGCGGCTCGCGGTAGACTGGCTTGTTCTACAAAGCCGCGCCGCCTGATGCGCGAGGCCGTCTTGTTCACTGCTTTGCGATCAGGATCGCGCAGTACCAAGCCGGCCTGGTCGAACTGCGGAAAACCGGTGAACCCGCTGGCCTAGAGCCTTTCCTGGATGCGGGAGCGCGCATTTAGCGCGGCGGCCATGTGCAGGATACCAAGCTCAGGGCTGGTAAGTACCGGCATCGATGCCTCGCTCATTTCATTGAGAGCATTCGCCATTGACGCTTGAGCAAGAACAACCACGTCGACGCTGCCCACGAGCGAAGCGAAGCCTTCACGTATCATTGCATCATGCGCTGCCCTGTCACCGCTTCGCAACTTATCAAAGGCGCCATCACAAAGACGACCGGTCACAGATACAGTATGACCTATTCCTTGAGCATGGCGTTCAATTAGCCGGGTTGTAGGGTTCATTGTCGTAGCCAGAGTTGCAAGGACGCCAATTCGGTTCCCGCGCCGGATCGCCTCAATCGCCATGCCATCATCTATTCGGAAGAGTGGGGCGGGGCAGAGCGGCATTGCCGCATCCACTGCCGGACCGAGTGAGGAACAGGTGACGAGGACCGCCGAAGCCCCTGCATCCACCGCCGACCAAATATGACCCGCAAGCCGCCGCATAGTTTGAGGTGACAACGCGCCTTCACGAATTGTGTTTCCCAGCAGGCTCTCATCTAACATGTTGAACGCGCGCCAACCGGGCAGATGGAGACCGACGAGTTCGTTAAATGAGGGGATGATCCCGGGAACCGTATGGATCATGGCAAGCGCAGGGCGATCATTAATTTCCGTAGGCATGGCTTAGATCTCTATTTTGGTTGTGCGCGCTCATCAATTGGAGCCGGCAGCAGTCGGGTTGATGTGGCCCTGAACCCGGCGTCTGTCGTGCTACGACCGGAAGTCGATTCAAAACCACTGTCGTCAGAGGATGCTTTACAATTTACCAGTTCAACGGCCAAAGTTTTGACTGTCATGCCGCCGAACACGGAACATTCCGCCGTCCGTGCATTTTCATTCGATGCATGCTGCTCGCCTTCCTCCGGTAGCTTCAGGTGAGTTCACTTCGAGGACGCGCCATGACACCAATCTTTGATCCAGGCAGTCTGCCCCTGCCCACCGAATTTGCGGGCAGCTCGCACCGCCATTTCAACTCAATACAATAGCCGTCATCGGCTCAGATACTTCTGCCTGAGGGGCAGAAACAGTGCCGTATAAGTCGGTTCCAAATCAGTTCAGGTCAGCCTCCATGTCTCCACTCCTCAAACGAATACACAGCGATGAAGCACTCCCCGCCAAGGCGGATGTCGTCGTCATCGGCGGCGGCATCATTGGCGCAACGGCGGCTTTCTTTCTAGCGGAGCGGGGACTCTCGGTCGCTCTGGTCGAAAAAGGCCAGGTCGGCTGCGAGCAGTCGAGCCGCAACTGGGGTTGGTGCCGCCAGCAGAACCGGGATGAGCGGGAGTTGCCGCTCTCGGGTGTCGCGCTGCGGCTCTGGGGTGAGTTTGAATCCAAAATTGGCGAAGACGTCGGTTTCCGTCGATGCGGTTTGCTCTACGCTACTGACAATCCGCAGCAACTGGCGGAATGGGAAGCATGGCGTGATACGGCTCGCCAGTTCAACGTCAATACGAAGATGCTTGGTGCCGCAGAAGCGGCTGCCGCAATCCCGGCAAATGGTCGCCTATGGCTCGGCGGGGTTCATTCCATTGACGATGGCAAGGGCGAGCCCGCCATCGCCGCGCCGACCATCGCTGAGGGCGCTCGCAAACTTGGAGCGACGGTCCATCAAGAGTGCGCTGCGCGAGGTCTTGATCTGGCGAATGGAGCAGTAGCCGGAGTGATCACAGAAAAGGGGCTGATCCGGACCCAAGCCGTTCTCTGCGCCGGCGGTGCCTGGACGTCGATGTTTTGCCGTCAGCATGGCGTTCTCTTTCCACAGGCGAGCGTGCGTCAGACCGCGCTTCGCACGCGCCCTACGGCCGATCTCGGCGAGGCGATCTACACGCCCGAGTGTGCTTTGACCCGCCGGTTGGATGGCAGCTACACACTTGCGATCAGCGGCCGGGCGACGCTGGACATAACACCACAGGGCCTTCGCTATGCCCGCTGGTTCATGCCGATGTTCATGAAGCGTCTGAAGGCGGTGCAATTCGGGATCGGCGAATCCTTTTTCAAAGGTCCAGAAGCATTTGAGAGTTGGGATGGGCGTGGAAGGTCGCCCTTCGAGAAGACGCGCGTGCTTGATCCGTCTCCGAGCCGTCAGACGGCCGCCGCTATTTTGAAACGGGTCAAAGAACAATTTCCCGCGCTGGCTGGGATCGAAATCGCCGACAGCTGGGGAGCTTATGTGGATTTCACGCCGGACGCAGTGCCGGTCATCTCACCTGCCGATGGCGTGAGAGGTCTATACTTGGCTGCGGGCTGCTCTGGCCACGGGTTCGGCCTTGGCCCGGGCATCGGCCGCCTGGCGGCCGACCTGGTTGCCAATGATACACCCTGTGTCGACCCCACCCCCTTCCGCCTGTCGCGCCTTCTTGACGGTTCGAAGGTCAAAGTCGGCGCAATCTGATCGTGAGGCCAAATCCGGAGAAAGCCATGGGGTGCCTCGGGACAGCTAGCGGAATGGATTACGACATAATCGTCATCGGCGGCGGGCTCGTAGGCGTATCCATTGCCTGGGGTCTCTCGAAGTGCGGGCAGAGGGTCGCTGTCGTTGATGAAGGCGACGTTGCAGACAGGGCCGCCAGGGCAAATTTCGGTCTCGTCTGGAGCTCAAGCAAAGGTCTCGGCAACGCGGCCTACTCCCGTTGGTCGCGAACCTCCACAGCGAACTGGCACCAGCTAGCAGCCGAGCTCAAGGGAGAAACCGGCATCGACACTGGCTTCATCCAATCAGGCGGTTTCTCAATTCGGCTCACGCCAACGGAGCTGGAGCGCGGGATCGCATCCATGGCGAAACTCGCCAGCCAGCCGGGAATGGAGGCGGAAGGTACTCCGCCGCTCGAATATGAGATACTCGATCAGGCGGAGACACGCCGCCGCTTGCCGCTGGTCGGGGAGACGGTGGCAGGCGCGATTTTCAGTCCTCTCGATGGACACGTCAACCCGCTGCGGCTGTTCGCGGCCTTTCACAAGGCGCTGCAGCAGCGTGGCGTTCATTATCTGCCGCATCGGAAGACGACGGCGATCCGCCATCGGGCCGGCGTGTTCGAATTGACCGGGGACGGGTGGAGGCTGACTTCCGGCAAGATCGTGCTTGCGGCCGGGATCGGTAACACCGCCCTCGCCCCGATGGTTGGGCTGAACGTTCCACTCTCGCCCAGCCGCGGCCAAATTATCGTCACCGAGCGGCTGAAGCCCTTCCTCAGCCATGCCACCGGCTACCTGCGGCAGACAGACGAGGGCTCAGTACTGATTGGTGAGAGCAAGGAAGCGACAATCGATCACCAGCGGCCACGCGGCCCGATTTCCGCGGTCCTCGCCGAACGCGCTGTGCGCACATTCCCACTTCTGAGGGATGTGAAGTCGGTGCGGACCTGGGCGGCATTCCGTGTGGTCACGCCGGATGGCTACCCCATTTACGAGCAATCGGAGAGTTTTCCAGGTGCGTTTGCATTCGCCTGCCATTCCGGCGTGACGCTGGCGGCGAACCATGCGCTGGTCCTGCCGCGGCAAATTTCGGCCGGCGAGCTCTGCGCAGATCTCTCCGTCTTTCATTCCCGGAGGTTCCGTGTTCCAGCGGCTGCCTGACAGAACGGAGAGTTCTGTCTCCTTCACATTCAACGGCACGCGGACCACTGCCTGCAGCGGTGACAGCGTCGCCGCTGCACTGCTGGCTGCCGGACATTGCATCACGCGCCGCTCTCCGGTTTCCGGCGCTGCCCGCGCTCCTTATTGCATGATGGGCGTGTGCTTCGAGTGCCTCGTCAAGATCGACGGCCAAGCGAACCGACAGGCTTGCCTGATCACCGTGGAAGAGGGCATGCGGGTCGAAACGCAGGATGGCGCCGCCGTGGTAGGACAGCAAGCATGATCCGGAACATTCACTCCGCCATTGATCTCGCACCTGCCTACGACCTGATCATTGTTGGCGCGGGGCCTTCCGGCCTCGCGGCAGCCGTTGAAGCGTCGGCCCACGGCATCACCGTATTGCTGGCCGACGAAAACGAATCCCCCGGTGGCCAGATCTATCGGGCGGTCGACCGGGCTTCGAACGCCGATCTCGCGCGCATGGGGCCGGACTACGCTGCCGGTCGAACGCTGATAAAGCGGTTTCAGGCGGCAGACTTGAGCTATGCCCGTCGGGCGACGGTCTGGAGCGTCGGGCCTGCCGACGAGGAAACGGGCGACGGCGCGCATGGGCTCGAGGTCGGCATCTCGCTCGGAGGCATCGCTCGACCGATCGCAGCCCATCGCGTGATCCTCGCGACCGGCGCGCTCGAGCGTCCGTTCCCATTCCCGGGGTGGACCATGCCCGGGGTCATGACGGCGGGGGCGGCGCAGATCCTGATGAAGTCGTCGGGTCTCGTGCCGTCCGGGCGAACCATTCTCGCCGGGACCGGGCCCCTGCTGTATTTGCTGGCAAGCCAGCTTCTCCGGGCAGGCGTGTCCGTGATAGCGGTCGTCGATACCACGCCGGTCGAGAACTGGCGCTTTGCCCTGCCTCACGTGCTTGGCTTTGCCGCGTCGCCCTATGCCCTCAAGGGCCTGAAGCTCCTCTGGGAGGTTCACCGTCGAACCCGTGTCATCCGCGGAGCGACCGCGGTCGAGGCGGTTGGTTCCGGACAATTCAGCGCTCTAAGGGTTCTTCGCGGCAACAGGTCCTGGGACATTCCGGGCGACCTGCTCCTTCTGCACCAAGGGATCGCACCAAACCTCAATCTCGCGCTGGCGGCCGGCTGCGACTACGTCTGGGACGAGCGCCTGGCAGCCTTCCGCCCGGCCGTTGACATTTGCGGCGCAAGTTCGGTTCCGGGGGTCTCGATCGCCGGTGATGCGGCGGGAATTGTCGGGGCGGTTGCCTCGGCTCACCAAGGTGAGCTGGCGGGCCTGACTGCGGCGCTCGATCTCCATCGAATTAGCCAGGGTGTCTACGAACAGCGCCGCAACGAACTCGCACGAAAGCTCGCGCGCGCCCTCAGAGGCAGGAGTTTCATAGAGCATCGGTTCCGGCCCGCCAAAACATGTCGTGTGCCAGAAGACGACGGCACCATCGTCTGCCGCTGTGAGGAAATTACGGCTGGCAAGCTGCGTGAAGTTGCGGCGCTCGGCGTGCCGGGCCCTAACCAAATGAAGGCGTTCACCCGATGCGGAATGGGACCATGCCAGGGCCGTCTATGCGGTCTGACCGCGGTTGAGCTGCTGGCGCAATGCCGTGGCGTAGCGCCCGGCGAGCTCGGTTACTATCGGCTGCGCCCACCCATCAAACCGGTGACGCTGGGCGAGCTCGCCGCTTTGCCGCACACGGAGGCAGCCATCATCGCCGTCGCCGGATTCGTCGAAAGGGCCGCCGATAGTCCGCAGGACCACTGATCTCCCCTGCCGCTGTCGTCGGGGCATTGTCGTCGCGCTCATCTTGCGGCGCCGGCAAGAACCTGATGGAGCGTCCGCAGGCCGCAGTGGGGGCCATTCTGAGGCGGGCACGAGGAGCTGCTCGCGAGCCCCGCAACATTACAAGAGCGGGCAGATCATCGCCCTGGGCTTTTGAGGAGGCGCACCATCACGGCGGTTCAAAGGTGCGCCAGTCGTCGGCGCACCTGAGTTTTGCGGGTCACTCGTAAACACAAAGATAGATTTTGCGGACAGTCTCGATCGTGCGCCAAACACCGACGAAACCCGGCTTCATCACGAAGCTGTCACCAGCACGGTAGGTTTTCGTCTCCCCGCCCTTCTCCTCGATTTCTACGAGACCCGAAATGATGTGACAGAATTCGTAGGTCGTACCCTTGATCGAATGATGCTCGCCAGGCGTCGCTTCCCAGACGCCGGTTAACACCTTCTCTCCCTTAGAAGCATCCTGAGCCCAGGTCTTGAAAAAGGGATTGCCTGAAATGAGCCGCTCCGGTCCGGGGATCGCGTCCTTCGGCGTGAAATCCGGATCGGTGTCGATGGTAACCAACAGTGACATGTCATCTTCCTTCTTGGGAGGCGGTTCTGAATCTACGAGGCGGGGGGTAGACTGCTTCCGAGCGCGATGGGGCGGCGGCCAGGTTGAGCAATACGGACCACCTATTGCCTCTAGGGTGGATCGTGGTGTCACCCGAGATTAAGGCAATGCGGAAGCCAGCGTTGCCGAAGAAGGCCTCGCTTTAGTCGATAATTTCGAAATCTATCCACGACCCAGCCAAACCTGCCGGCTGCTGCGACAGCTGTCACCGAGGAGACAACATGCGGGCCATAAATCTCCGAGCGATGCGCGCTCTTTAATGCGGAAACAGCGTGGTCAGCGGCATGTGGGCTTTGATGATCGGCGACTTCAGGACGACGAAACTGAAATATTTGTCGATGCCGACGTCCATGTCGGTGAGCCGTTCCATGATCGTCTGGTATTCGTCGATGCCGGCGGTGACGAATTTCAAGAGATAATCATAGCCTCCGGAAACCAGATGACATTCGATCACCTGATCGACCTTCTCGATTACCGCGAGGAAACGGGCGAAGTCGATCTGCCGATGGTTCTTCAGCGTAATCTCGGTGAACACGGTGAGCGTCTGACCGAGCTTGCTGACATTGATCTGAGCCGAATAGCCTTCGATGTAACCTTCGGATTGCAGCTTCTTCACCCGCATTAGGCACGGGCTCGGCGACAGGTTGACCAGCTCGGCCAGTTCAACATTGGTGACGCGGCCATTCTTCTGCAGTTCGTAGAGGATTTTTATGTCGATCCGGTCGAGTTTCATCACGCGCCTTCGTGTGCTTGAGATCGCCAATGACGCAGCAGATTATGCTGCGGCTTTCCAACACCGAGCTTAACATATACCAAGGCGGTGTCGATCAGATTGCGGGACATGGCGAAGCACAAATGGCTGCCGGGCTCCCCGCAAGACAGAATCTTCTGCTGCCGCCGGTCGATCTCCGGCAAAGGCGTGGCTTAGGATCCGTTAGACTAGCCCTGAACCGGAGACCATGCCATGCCCGCACCGCTAACGCGCGTCGACACCACACCAGAGATACCTTCTGCCGCCGATGCGGTGGTGATCGGCGGCGGCATCGTCGGCGTTTTCGCAGCCTATTATCTCGTCCGGCGCGGATTGAAGGTCGCCCTGATCGAGAAGGGCCGGATCGGGGCGGAACAGTCGAGCCGCAATTGGGGCTGGTGCCGGCAGCAGAACCGCGACGCACGGGAATTGCCGATGTCGACGAAGAGCCTCGACCTGTGGGAGCAATTCGCGACCGAAACCGGCGAGGAGACCGGCTTCCGGCGCTGCGGTCTTTTCTATCTTAGCAACAGTGAGGAGGAACTATCCGGCTGGGCTAGCTGGCGCGATTTTGCCCGGTCGGTCGGCGTCACGACTCATATGCTGAGCGGCGCGGAAGCAACCGAACGGGGGCGTGCCACCGGCGCCGCGTGGAAGGGCGGGGTGTTTTCACCAACGGACGGAATCGCCGATCCGGCCAATGCCGCGCCGGCCGTCGCGCGTGCGATCCTGAAGCTCGGCGGCACAGTGCATCAATCCTGCGCAGCGCGCGGCATCGACATTGAAGGCGGCAGGCTTGCGGGTGTCGTTACCGAGCACGGCACGATCCGGACAAAAGTCGCAATCCTGGCTGGCGGGGCCTGGGCCTCCTCCTTCTGCCGGCAACTTGGCATTCGATTTCCGCAAGCGTCGATCCGCTCGTCGATCCTCTCGGTGTCACCAGGTGCGAGCGGCCTGCCGGATGCGCTGCATACATCGGCGGTTTCCGTGACGCGTCGTGGCGATGGCGGTTACACTTTGGCGATCAGCGGCCGCGGTCGCGTCGATCCCACTGCGCAGCAGCTCCGTTTCACGCCGCAGTTCCTGCCGATGTTCGCCCGGCGCTGGCGGAGCCTCGCGCCCGGCGGGTTGGAGGGGATTCGTTCCGGTCATGAATCCCTGGCGCGCTGGCGGCTCGACAGCCGGACGCCGATGGAGCGCATGCGCATCCTCGACCCGGCAGTCGACGCGGCCACCATTGCTCTGACGCATGCGCGGGCGCTTAAGCTTCTGCCTGCCTTGAAGGGCACCGGTATCAGTGCAGCCTGGGCGGGCTATATCGACAGCACGCCCGACGGCGTGCCTGGGATCGGTGAGATCGCCACCCTCCCCGGCTTCATCCTCGCTGCGGGCTTCAGCGGTCATGGCTTCGGCATCGGACCCGGTGCCGGTCATCTGATTGCCGACATCGTCACCGGCGATGAGCCGATCGTCGATCCGCGGCCCTACCATCCCAGCCGCTTCGCGGCGTCCGCCTGGGGCAAAGTCGCCGATTTCTAAAGGCGCGCCCCAACGGAAAGACATAGACGCCGCTCAGGAGGCCAGGGCGATCCGCTGGCCGGCGGCCTGTGAAGCCTTGCGGCCGTCGGCGGTCTGGAAGCGGGAGATGCGTTCGTTCAGCAGTTCCACCTGCTGCCGGAGCCGGTGAATTTCCGCGGTATTTTCCTCGACCATGGCGGCATTGTGCTGGGTAATATGCTCGATGTCGCGAACGGCGTTGTTGACCTCGTCGATCCCCTTGTACTGGGTACTCGTGGCCGTCGAAATGACCTGCACCAGCCCGTTGATCGAGGTGAAGTGTTCCATGATCGCCGAAAGCGCCTCGCCGGTCTCTTCGACGAGCCGAACGCCGGTGCCGACCTGCGACGCGCTGTTGGAGATCAGATCCTTGATCTCGCGGGCGGCCTTGGCGCAGCGCTGTGCCAGCTCGCGCACTTCCTGCGCGACAACGGCAAAACCCCTGCCTGCCTCTCCCGCGCGCGCCGCCTCGACGCCGGCATTGAGTGCGAGAAGGTTGGTCTGAAAGGCGATCTCGTCGATCACGCCGATGATGCTGGTGACCTTGTCCGACGACCGGTTGATGGCGTCCATGGCCTCGACGGCCTTGGCGACGACGGCCGCGGAATGCTCCGCCTGCCGGTGCGCCTCTGCGACGGAAACCGACGTCTGGCGCGCGTTTTCGGCAGTCGTGCGGACGCTGGCGGTCAGCTCGCCGAGCACGCGTGAACTGTCTTCGAGAGCGGCCGCCTGCTGTTCCGTGCGCCGCGCCAGATCGTCGGCCGCACCCGAAAGATTGGTGCTGCCCTCGGCGATTTCATAGGTGGTGTTGCGAACCTCGGCGAGTGTGCGGCGCAACGCATCGATCGCCTGGTTGTAGGTCCTGGCCATCGCGACATAATCGGCGGCCAGCTCCTCGCTCATCACGGCAGCGAGGTTGCCGTCGGCGAGTTTGCCGAGCATGTCGGACAGCGCGTCCAGGGCCTCGCTCTGCTCGGCTTCGATGCGGGCCTGCTCGGCCGCGCGGCGGGCCTGTTCCTGTTCGTCCCGCGCCCTGTTCGTTTCAGCGACCTCTTCGAGCCTCGTCTTTTCGAGCGCCTGGTCACGGAAGACCGTCACGGAGCGGATCATATCGCCGATTTCATCGCCGCGCTTGCCGTCGCCGATCGGAACATTGAGATCGCCGGCAGCAAGTCTCGTCATCGTCTGGGTGATCCGCTTCATCGGTCCGCGCAGCGTCTCGATCAGCATCAGGCCGCCGATGATGGCAAGCACCGTGCCCGCAATCATCGCCGAGAGCGACATTGTGGCCGAGCGCTGGCTGATTTCCTTGCCGCTCTCCTGCGCCGTGCTGACGAACTGTTCGAGCGTGTGACTTGCGTCTGCAACCAGCTCCGTCGCCGCCTGCTTGTTGCCCTGCCACCGATCGGCGATCGATATCAGTGCCGAGGTACCCTTTTCGATCAAGATAAGGGAAGGCTCGATCTTCTTGGCAAGATCCTTCAAAGCGGCGTTCTTGCCGCTCAAGGGCTCCAGCTTTGCAGCGCTTTCGCGCAGGGCCTTCAGATCCAATAGAACCGCATCCCGCGAGGCGGCATCGACCCGCCTGTTCAGTTCGCTCAGGTGCAGTCGCAGATCGTCGATCGATTTGAAAGCGGCATTGACGATCGCCACCATCGAGCGAAGCGTTGCTATGCTCGCATCCATTCCGGCAAAACGCTCGATCGCTGTATCCGCATTCCCGGAAGCAAGTTTTGCAAACTGCTCTTCGAAACGCTGCAGATCCTGGTCGACGGGAGCATAGGCGTCGAGCGACAGATTGGCGCTGTCCTTCGCCATCGCGGCAAGCTTGTCCAGAAGCGGCTTCAGCAGAGCGATCTGGCCTTTCGCCTTATCGGAGCCAAGCGCCTCGCTCTCGCCGACTTCCTTGACGAGCGGCGGCAGAAGGTTGCCGATAGCTTGGCCAAGCTTCTGAGGGTCGGCTGCGGCTGCGGTCGCCTTGCGCAATTTCGCAACGCGTCCCGAGAGATTCTTGTAGGCCGAGGCGTCGAAAAGAAGTGCCCGGACGAAAGCCTCCTTGCCGTTGGCCTGGTCCTGAAGAACGTCGAGCTGCTTGCGGGCGGTCTGGCTTTCCTTGAAAAGTTGCGCTACCGCCCCGTCGATCGCCAGTTCGGTGTTGGCACGCTCCTGCGCCACCGCCCAGAGCGCGTCGGCGCCGCCCTGCATCTTAGCCCCGAGTTCGCGCACGGCGGCGATCTGCTGTTTCTGGGCGGGATCGATCAACATGGCATCGAGCGTCGCCGCGCCCTTCTGCTGATCGGCAATGCTGGCCACCAGCCGATCGCGCGTGGCCGGGGCCGGAAGATCGGTAAAGGCGGTCAGCGAGGAGCGCAGCTGCTGGAAACTGGAAAGCGTATCGATCGTCTGCCGCGTCAGCGTCATCTGGCCATTCAGCGTACCAGCCGTGAAATAACCGAACAGGCCGATGCCGGCGATGAGGATGACGAGAGGCACCACGAAGAAGAGGACCTTCGTCACGATCCGCATACGCTGCAACAGTCGATCAATCAACGACATAAGGAAGCCCCCGCCCCATGAAAATCGCCTCTTTCTCCGGCGCGACCCCTCGCATCGGCGACAGCGTATATTCGCTGCCCCGGACCGGCGAGGTCACACATGATGGGGCGACGATAATCGTAACTCTTAAAAATATGGTCAATGGTGTCGAGTTTGCTCGAGAGCCACGCGAGCGCACCCTCCGATCTCCCGACAATCTCGCACTTTCCTTGGCATCAGGATCTGCTGCCCTATCAGCGGAGGCAGATGCTCGGCACAGGGCCGAGCATGAAGAAAGAGGAGTGGGCACAGACTGAGGAAGCATGTCCGCGCCCTCGAACTTCACTCAGCCGATCGCCATCAGGCTGGCATTGCCGCCGGCAGCGGCGGTATTAATCGAGGTCGAGACCTCTTCCAACAGCCAGTTCAGGCAATAGGCCTCAGGATCGCCGGCAAGCTCTTCGCTCGTGGCGGCCTGAACCAGGAGAAGCGGACCGGGCAAAGCCGCGATCCTTTTGTTGACCGCGTGGACCCTGTCGCGATCGCCCTCGACGAGCGCGCCCGAGAAAGGTCCGTCCTTTTCCCAGTCCGAGGTCCAGGAAAAGCGGCTTGCGACCGCCGCCGGAAGATCGGCGAGCGCCGATTTCGAGAGGGAACCGGCATCCACCGCGACATGATTGCCCGTTGCAAGGGCTGCGGCGATCTGGCGATAGAGCCCGCTCTCCGTCTGCGGCACGAGCAGAATGCGGCCGCGCGGGTGCAGCGCGTAAAGATTGCGCTCGCCGACCGGGCCGGTGAGCTCGCGTTCGAGCCCAAGTGCCGAGCGGCCGGCATAACCGCGCGCCGCCTCCCCTTCGCCCGTCAGGCCCTTCTTGTCGAGCCAGACGATGTAATCGCGAAGGGCAAGGTCCGTATGAACCGAATCCTGTTGCGGCGGCACCGGCGCGCGCTGCACCAGGCGGCCGATATAGAGCGGACCGCCCGCCTTCGGACCCGTTCCCGACAGGCCGCGGCCGCCGAACGGCTGGACGCCGACGACGGCGCCGATAATGTTGCGGTTGACGTAGAGGTTGCCGGCCTTGATGCGGCTCGTCACATGCGCGATGGTTTCGTCAAGCCGCGTGTGAAGTCCGAATGTGAGGCCGTAGCCCGAGGCATTGATGTCGTCGATCAGGCGGTCGAGCCCGTTTCTCTTGAAGCGGTAAACGTGCAGGACCGGTCCGAAGACCTCCTTGGTCAGATCCGACAGCGACTTG
This sequence comes from Rhizobium sophoriradicis, assembly GCF_025200795.1. Classification (NCBI taxonomy): domain Bacteria; kingdom Pseudomonadati; phylum Pseudomonadota; class Alphaproteobacteria; order Hyphomicrobiales; family Rhizobiaceae; genus Rhizobium; species Rhizobium sophoriradicis. The sequence continues at coordinate 478,090 of NZ_CP104154.1, read as the reverse complement.
ATCTCGATGATCGTCGGCGGAACGAAGGTGCCCGCCGCAGCACTTGCGGGCAGCGCCAGCTGCTCCACCTTGCAGCCGGAGCCGCGCATCTGCGCGATATGCTCGTCGATCTCGGCCTTGGCGCCGTCGTTGATGACGGGGCCGACATCGACGCTCAGGCGATCGGTCCGGCCGACCGTCAGTTCACGGAAGGCGCCCTTCAACATGGCAAGCGTCCTGTCGGCGATATCGTCCTGAAGGCACAGAACCCGAAGAGCCGAGCACCGCTGGCCGGCGCTGTCGAAAGCAGAGGCAATGACGTCGGCGACGACCTGCTCGGCCAATGCCGAGGAATCGACGATCATGCCGTTCTGACCGCCGGTTTCGGCGATCAGCGGGATCGGTTTGCCGCTCGGCGACAGCCGTTCGGCCAGTTGCGCCTGGATCATGCGGGCGACCTCGGTCGAGCCGGTAAACATGACGCCGGCGGTTTCAGGAGCCCCGACCATGCCGGCGCCGAGCCGGCCGCTGCCGGGCACGAATTGCAGAGCGCCGACCGGCACGCCCGCCTCGTGGAGAATCTTGACGCTCTCCGAGGCGATGATCGGCGTCATGCCGGCGGGCTTGGCCAGCACGGGATTGCCGGCCACGAGGGCGGCGGCCACCTGTCCGGTGAAGATCGCCAGCGGGAAATTCCACGGGCTGATGCAGACGATGGGCCCAAGCGGCGCGTGGGACGGCCCGAGGGTCTTGCGCGCCTGTTCGGCGTAATAGCGCAGGAAGTCGATCGCCTCACGCACTTCGCCGACGGCGTTTGCCGCCGATTTGCCGGCCTCGCGCATGACGATGCCCATCAGGGTCTTGATGCGGGCCTGCATGATGTCGGCCGCCCGCTCCAGGCAGGCCGCCCGTTCGGCCGGCGGCACGGCCGCCCATTGCGGTGCATAGTCGGCCGCCATCGCAACGATGCGGGCGGCCTCTTCGACCTTCAGCTCGGTGACCGTGCCGACGACGTCGCGGTGATCGGCGGGATTAAGGACGTCGCACGTCACCCCATCGGTGGAACCGTCGGCGAGGATCGGAAGCGCATGCCACGGGTTCGCGGCCGTGGAGGCGAGCGCCTGCGCCAGATCCGTCAGCGTCGCCTCGTTCGAGAGATCGAGCCCGTCCGAATTGGCGCGAGCATGGCCGTAGAGCGCCTTCGGCGCAGCGATCTGCACATGAGGAGCGCCGACGACGGGCATAGCCGCAACGGTCTCGGCGGGATCGGCGATCAGCGCCTCGACCGAAACGTTCGGATCGGAGATGCGGTGCACGAAGGAGGAGTTGGCGCCGTTTTCCAGGAGGCGGCGCACCAGATAAGCGAGCAACGTCTCATGGGTTCCGACTGGCGCATAGATGCGGCAGGGGCGGTCGAGCTTTTCCTTGCCGACGACCTCGTCATAGAGCGGCTCGCCCATGCCGTGCAGGCACTGGAACTCGTATTTGCCGACCGCGAAATCGGGACCGGCGAGATGATAGATCGTCGCCAGCGTCTGCGCATTGTGGGTCGCGAACTGCGGGAAAACCGCATCCGGCGCACCGAGCAGCTTGCGCGCGCAGGCGATATAGGCGACGTCGGTGTAGATCTTGCGGGTATAAACGGGATAGTCCTCGAGGCCATCCAGTTGGGCGCGCTTGATTTCCGCATCCCAATAGGCGCCCTTGACGAGACGGACCATCATCCGGCGCCCGGACCGGCGGGCGAGATCGATAATGTAATCGAGGACGAAGGGGCAGCGCTTGCCATAGGCCTGCACGACGAAGCCAAGCCCGTTCCATCCGGCAAGCTCCGGCGCGAAGCAGAGCTCCTCGAGCAGATCGAGCGAAAGCTCCAGCCGATCGGCCTCCTCGGCATCGATATTGAGGCCGATATCATAGGTCTTGGCGAGAACGGCGAGCGCCTTGACCTTGGGCAGCAATTCTCCCATTACGCGACCGGCCTGCGCCCTGACATAGCGGGGGTGCAGCGCCGAAAGCTTGATCGAGATGCCCGGGCCGTCATAGATGCCGCGTCCGTTCGAGGCCTTGCCGATGGCGTGGATCGCCTTTTCATAATCCTTGAAATAACGCTCGGCGTCGGCGGCCGTCGTCGCGGCCTCGCCGAGCATGTCGTAGGAATAGCGGAAGCCACGCGCTTCGAGCGGCCGGGCGCGCTTCAGCGCCTCCTCGATCGTCTCACCGGTGACGAACTGCTCGCCCATCATGCGCATCGCCATATCGACGCCGCGGCGGATGACCGGCTCGCCGGCGCGCGCGATCAGCCGCGTCAGCGCTGCCGACAGGCTGCGGGCGTTGACCGTGGACGTCAGCTTGCCGGTGACGACGAGGCCCCAGGTGGCGGCGTTGACGAACATCGATTTGCCGCCGCCGATATGGGAGGTCCAGTTGCCCTCGGCGATCTTGTCGCGGATCAGCGCGTCGCGGGTGTCGGTATCGGGAATGCGCAACAGCGCTTCGGCAAGGCACATCAGCGCCACGCCTTCCTGGCTGGAGAGCGAATATTCCTGCACGAGCCCTTCGACGCCGGTGCCCTTGTGCTTGGCGCGCAAGGCTTCGATCAGCGTGCGAGCGGTGCTGCGGATGTCATAGCGTTTCGCCTCGGAAACGCGCGCGGCCGCAACGAGGGGCGGCAGGCATTCGGTTTCCGGACGGCGATAGGCTGCCGTGATCGCCTGGCGAAGTTCCGATTGCGGCCGGATCGGCGGCGCAAAAGCGGCGAACGGCGCGCCGCCGGCAGGTTCTTTGGAGGATGCGGGGTCGATCGCTGCGTTCAACATGGGAAATCCCTGATCAGTGAATGTTTCGTCTAACGGATAAATGGAACACCGGGCTCATCATCCCAGGTGGCATCGTCCGTGAAAATCGGGCCGGAATATTCCGTCTCGTGAAGTGGACGCGCATTGGGCTTGTCGCGCTTAAGGGTGAATGCCGCCGCCACGGCTTTTATCGCCAGTGGTCGATAGTGAACGAGCAGATCCGGCTTTTGATCCTCACCCGTCTCTTTCTTGTGCATGTCACCCCCCATTTTGCGTTCGGCGCCGACAGCGGTCCCGGCAAGCTGCCGGCTGGTTGGACCGTTCCTCCATTGCCGGCACATAACCTATCACAGGCACAAATCGCGATCTTACTTGATTTTCGCCATTTTCAGGCTGTATGAACTTATTAATTTGCCCATGAGAGTTCAGATGGCTGTAGAAACCGATTTCTTTAGTGAATTAGACCAATTCGACAGAAAGATTCTCGCCGCGCTCGCCGAGGACGGCAGGCTATCGATCACCGATCTCGCCGCGCGGGTCGGATTATCGAAGACTCCGTGCCAGATCCGCTTCAAGCGGCTGATCAGCGACGGCTATATCGAGGGCTTCAAGGCCGTCCTCAATCCATCGAAAATGCAGCTCGACCACATCGCCTTCGTCGAGGTGAAGCTCTCGGACACCCGCGAGGATGCGCTGAAAAGCTTCAATGAGGCGATCAAGAAGATCCGGGAAGTCGAAGAGTGCCATATGATCGCCGGCCGGTTCGACTATCTCCTCAAAATCCGCACCCGCGACATCGGCCGCTACCGCCGCGTTCTCGGCGAACGCATCTCGACGCTGCCCCATGTTGCCAACACCTCGACGAATGTGGCGATGGAGACGATCAAGGAAGGCTGGGACAAATTCGGGTCTAGTCTTTCGTGAAGGTGATCCCTGGGAGACCGCGAGCGCGATGAGCAATACAGACCACCTACGCGGCCATACTGGGCGACAGACTTACGTGTATAGTATTGCGCAGGCCGTCGATGCTCATCCAGCATAGGCGAAATAAACCTTGCCCCTTGCCGGATCAACGATCGTGACGCTGCCGCCCTTTCCGTAGGAGTAAAACGACCCACTTGACTGGATTGCCCGGTCGGCTTCGTGATCTCGACCTTTTTCGATCGAGATTATGAAACCGTACTTTTCCAGGTATTCAAATATTGTAGGAGGGTGGCGCTGAAGACGCTCCATTGCCATCATCTCCGGATCACTGTCGTAGGGGTGCCATTGGCTTATCGCGGCTTGGTCGCTCCTGTCGTCGACCGGTGTTTCATGCCACGTTCCACTTTCTCCCGAAAGCATGTCGCCTAGCCGACTTCCCTGTTTCCGCGCCCAGCCTGCACTATCATTGGTCAGCCGATAGACAACAAAACCGGTTTCGTTGTCTCCGGGCATGAAACCGAGGCCCCAAGATTCTTCCAGGCGGTATTCAATTTCAGCCACTTCAAGGGGTTCGGGAACGCGTGCGAGAAGGTTGTTTCGCTCGCTAACTTTGATGGCAACGTATGGCAGTGCGACAGCGCCCAGACCACAAGCTATGATGACGCTTCTTAAAACGACTTGGTTGGGTTGTGTCCGTCGCCAGATACGGCGCAGCCCAAGAAAGACAATTGCTATGGCCGCGATGAACAACAGGACGCAAATGGCGAGCACGACTAGTGTAATAATGATGAAACTCATATGGACTCGTAACTTGCCAAGGACATGATTGGGTTCTCAAATAGGCGTGCGGACATTGAAATTGCGCCGGCCTAACAACGTTCTACGATGGAGGCAATGTGCGTTTATGGTGCTTTGCTGCCGAAATATAGAATGAGGAAAGATGGACCAGACCAGCAGCTCGCCAGCATCGGCGAACGTACAACGAGAAGCGCGCAGGCTGCAATATCTCCCCTGGGAGCACATCGCGGCGGATCTCGACCATCCCGCTCATCTCGCCCGCAAGGCAGCGCTACAGCGAGCGTGCGGCGCAGAATTGGCCGAGACCTCCTATATCGCCGAAAACGCTGCGATCTTCACCGAGAGCCTGGCGATGGGCGAGCGGTCCTGGATTGGCGGGCATGCGCTGGTGCGGGGCGATGTGATCCTCGGTGAGGATTGCTCGATCAATCCCTATGCCTGCGTTTCCGGCAAGGTGACGTGCGGCAATGGGGTCAGGATTGCCTCGCATGCGTCGATCGTCGGCTTCAATCACGGTTTCGACGATCCCGATCGGCCCATCCATCGCCAGGGCGTCGTCAGCATCGGCATTGTGATCGGCGACGATGTCTGGATCGGCGCCAATTGCGTGATCCTCGATGGCGTCACGATCGGCAACGGCGCCGTCATTGCGGCCGGAGCGGTCGTCACGCAAGATATTCCTGCGCTTGCGATTGCCGGCGGCGTACCGGCAAAGGTGCTGCGGAGCCGGGGCGCACCGGCGAGGAAATCCGCCATTGGAGAGATCGAGGATCGGCTGGTCAGGCTTGGGCAGAAGGCGAGAGAGCAATGGCCTGATATCCTTGCGCAATGGAAGACACCTGAGGGCTATGAATCGCTGGAAGCGGACGGCGTCAGGCGGCCGGCGATCCGGCATCTCTGCGATGCCATCGAGATCGCCGCCGGCTTCGATCAGCTGCCGCCCGGGCTCGATCCGGCGCAAACCGTCGAGCGTCTCCAAGGCCTCCAGGATCGGGAGACCGGCCTCTTTCCGCAAGCGCATTCGCGTGTCCAGGACTGGGCGTTGAGAGAAGATCCGAAGGCGCTCTACAACGTGCTTTCGGTCGGTTATGCGCTCGAACTGCTCGGCTCCGGACCACGGCAACCGATCCAGGCGGTGCTACTCGGGGCTGAAGAGCTGGAGCAATGGCTGAGCACCCTGCCCTGGTCGAGCCGGGCATGGCACGCCGGTAGCGTCGTCGATGCCATCGGAACCGCCATGTATTTCAACGCCAGGTATTTCGGCATCAAAGGGCCGCGACAGGCGCTCTTCGAGTGGCTGAGCCGCAATGCCAACAGCGTCTCTGGCCTCTGGGGTGAGCCGACGGCGCTGGAGGGATGGCTCCAGCCGGTGAATGGATTTTATCGCCTGACGCGCGGCACTTACGCGCAGTTCGGCATGCCGCTTCCGCATCCGCATGCCGCGATCGAGACGGTTCATCTGAATTATCGCAACCACAAAGGCTTCGTTGCCGAGAAATACAATGCCTGCAACCTGCTCGACACGATCCATCCTCTCCTGCTGATCGGGCGGCAGACCGACTACCGCCGGACCGATGGCGAGGCGATCGCCCGCAGCTTGATATCCAGGGCACTCGACAGATGGCGGGACGGCGGGGGTTTCCCATTCGCCGACGGCGGCGAGCCGAGCCTGCAGGGAACGGAAATGTGGCTCTCGGTCATTCACCTGGCGGCCGACTTCCTCGACCTGGCGGATCAGTTCGCCTTCGTCCCGAAGGGCGTGCATCGGACGGCGACACCCGGCCTTGGTCTCTGATCAACCGTGCAGCGATGCCGTCAGCCAGGCGGCGGCGAGATCGCCCGCATGGCTGCGCTTGGCCTTGATCGGCACGATCACGTTGTAGCGGCCTTCGGCGGCAAGCTCGGTTTCCGCGGCCGGCACCAGGGTTCGATCATCGAGGAAAGTGCCGATCAGCATGCGCCATCCCAAGGCGATCCCCTGCCCCGCACGCGCCGCCGCGATGCTTTCCGTGTAATGGTTGAATCGAAGCGACGGCTTGATCTCGATATTGCCGCCGGTCAGCGACACCCATTGCGCCCAGCCATACCAGGAACGATCGAGCACATCCGTTTCGATGAATTCGTCGGCAGAGCCGAGCGGGCCATCTCCGCGGCGCCTGAGGTGGTCGGGAGAGCAGACCGGGCAGACGACGTCGCCGCGCGAGGCAATGACAGTGCCATCGCTGAAGGGCGGCACGCCGTATCGGATCGCAACGTCGATCTCTCCATCGTCCAGAGTGATCGGGTTATCCTGGGATATCACCCGCACCAGAATGCCGGGATTGGCCCGGCGGAACTCGGCAAGCCGCGGCAGCAGCCAGAAGGAGGAGAAGGCGACGGTCGCGCCGATCGTCACCACGTCCTGGCTGCGCGACTGGATCGCCTCCACGCTTTCCGCGATATCGGCAAAGCTCTTCGCCAGCGTCGCGCCGAGGCTGACGCAGGCCGCCGTCGGCTCGATCGCCCGGTGCTTGCGCAGGAAGAGCGGCTGGCCGAGTTCCTCTTCCAAAGCGGCGATCTGCCGGCTGACGGCTGCCTGGGTAACGCCGAGTTCGCTCGCCGCCGTGGTGAAACTCTTCCTGCGCAGCACCGCTTCCAGCGTCACCAGCGCCGTCAGCGACGGGAGCCGTCTTCGAAATTGCATCACAAGACTCCTATTCGCATGATAAAAACTTATGCGAAGCTAATTTTTTATGCCGTTGAAAGGCCGACGCTGCAAGAGCAATCTAGGGAAACTCTCACATAAGAGGTTCTCATGCTAAACAGGCTTCCTTCTTCCATTTCGGCGCTTCTCGACTCCCGCGCGGAAGGCCATTCGTTGCCGGCCGGCCTCTACGTTAGAGAAGACGTGTTCGAAGCGGATATCGACGTCTTCTTCCACAAGCACTGGATCTGCGTCGGCCTCGACTGCGATGTTCCGGAGGCCGGCGACGCCACAGTCGTCGACATCGGCAAGACGAGCCTGATCCTGCTGCGTGACGACGACGGCGAAATCCGCGTGCTGCACAATGTCTGCCGCCATCGCGGTTCCCGTCTTCTCAACCCGGGCAAGACGATCGTCTCGAAGCTCGTCTGTCCCTATCATACTTGGACCTATGAGCTGACGGGCGAGCTCAGCTATGCCCCGCATATGGGCAAGGATTTCGACAAGGACTGTCACGGTCTGAAGCCGGTTACCTTCAAATCGATCGGCGGCCTGATCTATGTCTGCCTGTCCGACAATCCGCCGGAGGACATTGCCGGCCTCGAGCAGGCGATGGTCGAGCGTCTCGCGCCCTACGACATCCGCAATGCCAAGATCGCCCACCAGACCGACGTCATCGAGGACGGCAACTGGAAGCTGACGATGGAGAACAATCGCGAGTGCTATCATTGCTCCGCCAACCATCCAGAGCTCTGCGTCTCCTTCGTCGACCTCGACTTCGGCTTCGATCCCGAAACGCTGAGCCCGGAGGATCGCGAACAGGCCGAGGAGCATTTCCGGCTTTACGAGGAGCGCACCCAGGCATGGGAAGCCGATGGCTTCCCGTCCGCCGCCATCGAGCAGCTCGCCGACTGCGCCACGAACTTCCGCACGCAGCGGCTGATCATATCAGGCGCCGGCGAATCCCAGACGCATGACGCCACCGCCGCATCCTCCAAGCTCCTCGGGCAGATGACCCGCAAGGATCTCGGCGACACCCATCTCTGGGGCCATAACAGCTGGAACCACTTCATGGGCGACCATGCCATCGTGGCGACCGTCATCCCGCTTTCGGCCGGCAAGACGCTGGTCAGGACCAAGTGGCTGGTCCACAAGGACGCCGTCGAAGGGGTGGATTACGACCTCGACAAGCTGACGGATGTCTGGGTCGCAACGACGGACCAGGACGCCGACCTCGTCGCCCGCTCCCATGCCGGTGCGCTCGATCCCGCTTATCGGCCGGGTCCCTATTCCCGCTTCTCCGAGACGAACCTCGACAAGTTCGCCAGCTGGTACATCGACCGGATGCGCGCTCATGGATACTAGGAACCCGCAAGCGCCGCTCGCAAAAACCGCCCGTCACGACGTCTGGAATCCCGAGGAAGACGATGCGCTCGTCTGCCTCGACGTCCAGCAGGAGACCCATGACGTCAAGACCTTCACCTTCGCCTCCCCTGACGGCAAGCGGTTCGCCTTCAAGGCCGGCCAGTATTTCCTGTTCGACCTGGAGCATAACGGAGAGCCTGAAAGCCGCTGCTACAGCATCTCCTCGTCGCCGCATCGCACGAACGCTTTCTCGGTAACGGTGAAGCGCGTTCCGGGCGGCAAGATCTCCAACTGGCTTCACGACACGCTGGTGCCGGGCGCGTCGGTCAAGGCGAACGGCCCGCTCGGCCATTTCGTCCGGTCCGAGGCGTCGAAGCCAAAACTTCTGCTGCTCTCCGGCGGCTCCGGCATCACGCCGGTCATGTCCATTCTGCGTGAACTCGCCGACAGCTGCGAGCCTGCCGACGTCATCTTCATGCATGCGGCGCGCACCCCGCTCGATCTGATCTTTCGCGACGAACTCGCCTGCATCGCCCGCAGGCTGAAAGGGCTGCGGCTGCATTTTCTGCCGGAAACGGTTGCCGGCGAACCCTCCTGGTCCGGCCTCACCGGCCGCATTTCGGCGGATTATTTCAGACTGGCGGTTCCCGATATCGCCGACCGCACGGTGATGTGCTGCGGCCCCGCTCCGTTCATGGCGGCAGCGCGCGGCATCGCCGCAGAACTCGGCGTTCCCGCCTCCCATTATCTCGAAGAAAGCTTCGACGCTGCCGTCATCGACGAACCTGAAATCCCCGCGATTCAGGAAGCGACCGCCAAGGTCTTTCAGGTCACCTTCTCCAAGCAGGCCCGCAGCATCGAGGTAACAGGCGACCAGAGCGTGCTCTCCTGCGCGAAGAAGGCGGGCGTCAGGATACCATCCTCCTGCGCCAATGGGGTCTGCGGCACCTGCAAGTCGATGCTCACGTCAGGCGCGGTCGACATGAACCACAATGGCGGCATCCGCCAGAGGGAAATCGACGCCGGCTTCTTCCTGCCCTGCTGCTCGAAGCCGCTCAGCGATCTCCTCATCGAACGCTGAGCGACACCGCGTCAATCGTCGATACGGGAACTGCCAGGATGCTGACGCTTCAGTGTGCTCTCAAGGCCGCCGCACGATGCTGCGAGGGCGTTTGCCCGAATGTGCGCTTGAAGGTTCTGGTGAACTGCGAGGCGTTTTCGAAGCCGACGTCGAGCGCAATCTCGATGAGCGGCGCCTTCGACTGGGCGAGGATCGATTTTGCCCGCTCCATGCGAACGCGGTTATAGGCCTTGGCAGGCGACATGCCCGTCTTTTCGATGAATATCCGCTCCAGCTGCCGCCTCGAGAGCCCGACCATTGCGGCAAGCTTCTCGATCGGCATGCTGCCGTCGACGAACTGCTCCATGGTGATCATCGCCGCCTTGACGCGGGCGTCGTCATAATCGTCGTAGAGCGGACGCCGCGGCTGAACATCCGATGGCGTTCGGGCCTTCTCGATCTGAAGCACTTCGAGCGCGTTTCGTTCGGCATCGCGGCTGATGTATTTTCTGACGAGCAATGCCGCCATGTCGGCAGCGCTGCTGCCCCCGGCGCAGGATCCGCGCTGCCGATCGAGATTGAAGAGCCGGTCGGAGCGGACGGCAAGCTCCGGAAAGCGCTCCCGAAACTCCTTGTAATGCAGCCAGCTGACGCAGGATTCGTGTCGTTTCATCAGGCCCGCCGCCGCCAGGATGAACGAACCGGTGCACACGCCGATAAGCGGCACCTTCTTCGCATCCGCTTGCCTCAGGAAGGTGATTGTCTGCTGGTCGACGGGATTTTCGACCGTCAGCAGGCCGCCGACGACCACGATATAATCGAACCTTGACGGGTCGACGAAATCCGAAGTAGGCGCCACCTGGACACCGCAGCTGGAGGTAATCAGATGCCGCGTGCTGCCGATCACCTGCCAGTCGGCGAGCACCCTTCCAGAACGATCCTGTTCGTCGCTGGCAAGTCTGAGCGTGTCGACGAACAATGCAAAGGCCGACAGCGTGAAGGAACGCGACAGAACGAACCCAACTTTAAGTCGCGCTGCCTGCTTTGCGCCATCGTCAACCACCCGATGCTGCTCAGCTCGCATGTTCATCTCCTGCCACGTGGAGCCAGTCGACGGCCGGCATCAAGATTGCGCCGGGCGGAAACTGCAAGTCCAAACTACTCATGACTTCCTTCCCATTCCCCAAGTGAACGGCGCTCTGCCATATTCGGTCAGTCAGCATGGTCAATAGCACGATGGCGATTGCTGCATGATTGAGGTCGCGATATCGACCGTCCTGATCGCGCCGCAGAACATTCCTTCGAGCCTGCCTGAACCCGCAATGCCCGCGACAACGGCCATGCCAGACGCCGTCGTTAGTCTCAGGTTGATCCGCATGATGGTCGGACGCGCAAAGGGAGGACGGATATTGAACAACATCTCTGCGGTCCCGCAGAAAGCCTTCCACAAAGTTTTCATTGTTATTACTCCCCAGCTGTCGTCCCTTCGCCATCGAAGTCTGCAGGCGGTGATCTTCAATTTGCGCGATCGAAATCACCCCTCGCGACCGGCACGCAATTCCTGAAAGCGGATGACGGAGTTGATGCCCAGCCAAGCGATGGGCTCGGGGGGCAGTCTCCTCGGTTCCGGCTGGTTTTTGAATTTGTCGAGCTCCGGGCTGGCGGCTCCTGTCGCGAGATCGGCGGCCATCATCCCGGCAAGCGTGCTCTTGACGGTGCCGAGACCGTTTTCGCAGCAGGCGGAAAATAGCCCTTCTTCAACCTCGCCGAATGCGGGCACATGGTTTCTGCTGAGGCAGAGCGCACCCGCCCAGCTATATTCCATCGGCAGGCGCTCCATCCCCGGGAAACGGGCATCGAACGACCGGCGCTGTTCGGCGGCGATTCCGGCGACGCGCTTTTCCGACACTTTCAGGCTCGGGTCATAAGTAAACCTCGTCCTGACGACGATCCGCGAAAGCCCGTCCTTTGTGATCTTGCGTACCGTCGCGCCCATCGGGTCGGCCGGCAGCAGCGCCCAGCGATCCACACCGGTGCCTGCGAATTCGTTCTGTGAAAAGGCCGACGTCATCGACGCATAGGTGAAGATATGCATCAGCCTTCCACGGAAATGGCCGAAGCTTTGAATATGACCGTTCACACCGAGAATGACCTTGGGCGCGGAAACGGAGCCGCGGGCGGTCTTCGCCTTCCAGCTCCTGCCTTCACGCGAAAGCTCCAGCACCGGCGAGTGCTCGTGGATGGCAACCTTCGAATGGAGCCCGCGCGCCAGGCCCCTGATATAATCGGCCGGCTGGATCATCACCGCGCCCGGGGTGTAGAGGCCGCCGCGATAATAGTGCGAGCCGGTCATCTCCCGCATCTGGTTCGCATCGAGAACGCGATGCTCCTCGCCGATCTTTTCGAGCGACTTCCTATAATTGTCGTTGAGCCCCATTCCCCGGTCGGAGGCCGCGGCATTTACCTTGCCCGAGGGATCGAAGGTTTCCCGGGGCAGGCCGTATTCGGCCGCCACGTCGGCTGCGAAGGAAATCGCCAGACGGTTCTGCCGGATCTCGTCCTTGGTCGCCGCCTCGTCCGCCACCGAATACTCGCCGGAGGACAGGTTGTGCGGCACGTCGATCATGAAGCCGGAATTCCGCCCGGCCGGCCCCTTGGCAAGCTCACGCGCATCCAGGACGACGATCTTGTCCCCAGGGCGCGATTGCGAGAGACGGCGGGCCGCGGAAAGGCCGGCAAATCCGCCGCCGATGATCAGCCAGTCGGCGGTAATGTCGTGCTCAAGCGCCGCTACGGGAAAGGTGCGTTCGCTGGTCGCCTCCCATCCCGAAACGCCGGTATCGGTCGGCAGGTGCTTGATCACATGGCGGCTCATCGGATCGTCTCGTCGACGGAGCGTTCCGAAATGTCGATCCAGATGGTCTTCAGCTCGCAGTAATTGTCGTGGGCGAAGACCGACTTGTCGCGGCCGCCGAAGCCGGACTCCTTGTAGCCGCCGAACGGCGTGGTGGCGTCGCCTTCGCCGAAGCAGTTGACGGTGATCAGGCCGGCGCGGATATCGCGGGTCAGCCGGATCGCATTGCGCAGGCTGCCCGTATAGACGGATGCCGTCAGGCCGTAATTGGTGTCGTTGGCCAGAGCAGTCGCCTCGGCGAGCGTGTTGAACGTCGTGACCGACAGGATCGGCCCGAAGATCTCTTCCTGGAACAGGCGGCTGGCCGGCGTCACACCTTCGACCAGCGTCGGCTCGATGAAGATGCCGTTATAGGTTTCACCGCCCTGGGTGACGGAGAGCTTCTCCGACTTGGCATCGTCGAGGAAGGATTTCACCTTCTCGAAGTGCGACTTGCTGACCAGCGCGCCGATGCGGTTTTCGGGATCGAGCGGATCGCCCGTCTTCCATTCGCGCATGTAGGCGCCGATGCGCTTCATCAATTCATCCTTGACCTTGGCATGGACGATGAGACGCGACGTGGCCGAGCAATTCTCGCCCATGTTCCAGAAGGCGCCGTTGACGACCTGCTCGGCGACGAGGTCGAGGTCCTCGGCATCGTCGAGAACGACGGCGGGGTTCTTGCCGCCGCATTCGAGCACCACCTTCTTGAGGTTCGAATCCGCGGCGTAACGCAGGAAGCGGCGGCCGGTCGGCGTCGAGCCGGTGAAGGCCACCATGTCGACATCATTGTGCAGGCCGATCGGTTCGCCGACCTCGCGGCCCGAACCAGTGACGACGTTGAAGACGCCGGCCGGAATGCCGGCCTCAAGGGCGAGTTCGGCGACGCGCAGCGTCGTGAGTGTTGTTTCCTGCGCCGGCTTGACGATGACCGAGCAGCCGGCGGCAAGCGCCGGGCCGATCTTCCAGGCGAGCATCAGCAGCGGGAAATTCCACGGCAGCACGCATCCGACGACGCCGATCGGCTCACGCACGATCATCGTCAGCGCGTTGGCGCCGACAGGCGCCGTGTTGTCGTAGAGCTTGTCGATCAGCTCGGCGTGCCAGCGCAGCGTATGAATGGTATCGGGAACGTCGACGGTCTGGCATTCGCGTATCGGTTTGCCACTGTCGAGGCTTTCCATGACGGCGAGTTCGTGCCGGTTGCGCTCCAGGAGCTTGGCAAGCTTCAGCAGCACTTCCTTGCGCTCACCCGGCGAGCGGAGCCGCCAGCGCCCGTCTTCGAACGCCTCTTTCGCCTTCTCAACGGCGAAATCGACGTCGCTGGAATCGCAGGCGGCGATTTCGGCCAAAGCCTCACCCGTCGCGGGATTGGTGGAGGTGAAGGTCTTGCCGGAATTCGCCGGACGAAATGCGCCATCGATGAATGCATTCGTCGGAAGTTGAAGACCGACGGCGATCGCCTTGTATTCGGCTGCGGTCAAAGGTTCATGCATGGTTGGCTCCCGACGTGATCTGGGCGACCGTGCGCTTCAATGTGGCGACGACGGTCTGAAGGGTTCTTTTTTCTTCGGAGTTCAGTCCGCGCAGCGGCGCCCGCACCGGACCGGCCTTGAGGCCGATGATCTCGCATCCGTGCTTGATCGACTGGACGAACTTGCCGCATTCGAGGAAATCCATCAGCGGCAGCATCGCGCTCATGATCGCCCGGCCCTTGTCGAAATTCTTCTCGAGGACGCAGGCCTCATAAAGGGCGACATGCTCGCGCGGCAGAAAGTTGGAACCGGCACAGACCCAGCTCTTCGCACCCCAGGCGAAGAATTCGAGCGCCTGGTCGTCCCAGCCGCAGGACAGCGCAATGTGCGGAAACTTCCGGGCGAGCCGATGAAGATTGCCCATGTCGCCGGAGCTTTCCTTGATGGCGATCACGTTCTTCGACTTGCCGACGCGGGAGAAATACTCCTCGCCCATCACCACGCCCATGCGGGCGGGATAGTTGTAGAGCATGATCGGCAGGTTGGCGGCGCGATCGACCGTCAGGGCATGGACCGCGTTCTCGCGTTCGGTCGGCAGCGCATAGGGCGGTGACGAGACCAGGATTGCATCCGCGCCGATTTCCTTTGCCGCTTTGGCGTATTCGACCGAATCCTCGGTGCGCGCGGCGCCGGTGCCGATGATGAGCGGCAGCCGTGTGCCGATGACCTCTTTCGCATAGGCCCCGAGCTCGAAACGCTCCTGGCTGCTCTGGGCGTAATATTCCCCCGTCGAGCCGCCGACGATAATGCCGTGGACGCCCGCTTCGATCAGCGACTCGAGCACGGCTGCAAATCCGGTCCGGTCAATCTGACCATTTTGATCGAGCGGCGTTACCGCCGGCGTGTAGATCCCCTCAAACTTCACGATGACTTCTCCAATATGTGCGTGGCTGGACCGCCCACGAAGGCGTCCGCCTTGAGGCCTTGCGGTGCGATGAACATCTCCATGTTCTCGCGAGACAACTCCCAGTGTTCAAAAACGAGATCGACGACGGCATCCTCGTCGTGAGCGCCGAGCGCGGCGATAAAGCCGTCATGATGGTCGACGGCCAGTTGAAGCCGCCGCCTCATGTCCTCGTTCCTCGGCCGGAAAAACGTGTGACCGATGCGCGCGTGGTCGATGAGCAGCCGGCCGAGGCTCGGCTGCATGTAGACGTTGCCCGACATCTCGCCGAAGATTTCGTGAAAGCGGTTGTTCTCCAGCACCATCGCCAGAGCGTCCGTCTTCTGGCTGGCGGCGCGAAACCGCTCCTGGGTCTGCTTCAGGTCAGACAGCTGCGCCGGCTTGAAATTCTGCACGGCGAGACGGCCGATCGCCGCATAGATCATCGGCGCAACGAGGAAGAAATTCCGCAGCGTGGAGTGGTTCATCGGGATGACCCGCGCACCCCTGTTCTCGCGGATATCGATATAACCCTCTCCGGCAAGACGGCGGAATATGTCCCGCACCGGCGTCCGCGACAGCCCGTATCTTTCGCTCAAGCTGGCCTCGTCCAGATCGGCGTCCGGGTCCAGCTCCATCGTCAGAATCTGACGTTTCAGATCTTCGTAGAGATTGCTCTTGGGTGTCTTCGCCATCGTCGATCTCCGGCCGATTGTTGCCCTATCCCGCGAAAATGCCACGCCACTCGGACCGAGTCAATATTTGTGTACATAACGTACACAATTATTATTCTGGGAATATACAATGTCGGAAAACCATACCGAGACCGGTATCGGGATGAGCGGGTTTCGCCGAAGGTGGGCTGCTAATTGCGGGATTACCGCACAGCCGAATGCGCCGCGGCGGCAGCCTTCGCGGAGTTTATCCAGGCGGGTAGCCTGACAGGTGTGGGGATTCTGTGGATCGTCAGGCTTGGACGCCTGGCGCCGGGAAGACGGCGCGCCCATCACGCGGGATGGCGGGGTCGGGGAGCGCCCGTGGGCGCTCCCCGGATGATCAAGCGGCGAGCGCGCCGCTTTTCTTGGCAGTCCAGGTCGCGATGTAGTCCATCAGGCCGGGCGAGAGGCAATCATAGGGCTCGAGACCTGATGCCTTCAGCTGCGCCCGGAGGGCTTCCATCTTGGCGGGATCAAAGCCGCTTTCGATGATCGACGACACGAAGGCCGCGAAAGTGGGCTTTGCCCAGCCGCTTTCCTGGAAGCGCTCCGGATGGACGAAGGACAGCCCCTGGAAGGGATGTTCGCGCTCGACCGGCCCGTACATATGCACGCCGCATTCCTTGCAGGCATGCCGCTGGATCAGAGCAGCGGGATCGACGACGGCGAGCTTGTCGCCGTTCTCGAGCACTTCGACGCTCTCGGTCGGAGCGACCGCCACGACCGAGAAGACTGCTCCCTGCGGCTTCCAGCACTTGGTGCAGCCGCAGACATGATTGTGGGCGATATCGCCCTTGATCCTGACCTTGACGGGATTGCTCGTGCATTTGCACACCAGCGTCCCGCCTGTGAAAGCAGCGTCAGTCGCTCGAAAGCCTGAATCCACTGCCGGATGAATGGCTATGCTGCTCATTGCTTTTCTCCCTTCCTCCCTGGCCGTTTGCGTTATGCCCGGCCGAGCCCTGCAGTCATTTTTCGAGCTTCTTCGCGTGCCAGCGCAGATGGTCTCCCATGAATGTCGAAATGAAAAAGTAGGAGTGGCCGTAGCCTTCCTGCATGCGGAGCTCGAGGGGGATACCCGCCGCCTCGCAGGCTTGGCGGAGTTCGTTAGGCCGCAGCCCATCCTCCAGGAATGAATCCGCGGTCCCCTGATCGACGAAGAATTCCGAGAACCGGTGCCCGTCTTCGATCAGCGAGCAGGCGTCATAGGCCCGCCAGGTCTTCTCATCAGGCCCGAGATATTTCCGGAATGCCGGCTTCGACCAGCCGGACACCGAGGGATGGCTGATCGGTGCGAAGGCCGAGCAGCTCCGGAAGCGGTCCCGGTTCTTGAGCGCGATGGTGATCGCGCCATGTCCGCCCATCGAATGACCGAAGATTCCTTGGCGGTCCATGTCGGCGGGAAATTCCGCGGCAAGGAGGCGCGGCAGTTCGCCGGTGATGTAGCTGTACATGCGATAATTGGCCGAAAACGGCGGCTCGGTGGCATCGACGTAAAAGCCGGCACCCTTGCCGAACTGCCAATTGTCGGGCTCGTCAGGAACGTGATCGCCGCGGGGGCTGGTATCCGGGCAGACGACGATCAGCCCAAGCTCGGCGGCAAGCCGCCGATACTCGCCCTTGTCCATGACATTGGCATGCGTGCAGGTCAGGCCGGACAGATACCACAGGACCGGGCGCTTGCCCTCGGCCGCCTGCGGTGGCACGAACACCGCAAAGGTCATGTCGCAGCCGCAGACCTCGGAGCGATCGACGTAGACGCCCTGGATACCGCCGTAAGACTTGTCGGTCGAGATGGTCTTCATGACTTAGTACACCACCACGCCGCGGATGCTTTCACCCTTGTGCATCATCTCGAAGCCCTTGTTGATGTCTTCGAGCGGCATGGTGTGGGTGATCATCGGGTCGATCTGGATCTTGCCCTGCATGTACCAGTCGACGATCTTCGGCACGTCGGTGCGGCCGCGCGCGCCGCCGAAGGCGGTGCCCATCCAGTTGCGGCCGGTGACCAGCTGGAACGGCCGGGTGGAAATCTCCTGGCCGGCGCCGGCAACGCCGATGATGACCGATTTGCCCCAGCCGCGGTGGGAGGCTTCCAGCGCCTGGCGCATCACCTTGGTGTTGCCGGTGCAGTCGAAGGTGTAGTCGGCGCCGCCGATCAGGTCGCCATTGCGCTTGGTCATGTTGACGAGATAGGGCACGATGTCGTCGCCGACCTCCTTCGGATTGACGAAATGCGTCATGCCGAACTTTTCGCCCCAGGCCTTGCGGTCAGGGTTGATGTCGACGCCGATGATCATGTCGGCACCGGCGAGCCGCAAGCCCTGCAGCACGTTGAGGCCGATGCCGCCGAGGCCGAAGACGATCGCGGTTGAACCGATCTCGACCTTGGCGGTATTGATCACCGCGCCGATGCCTGTCGTGACGCCGCAGCCGATGTAGCAGATCTTGTCGAAGGGGGCGTCGGGATTGACCTTGGCAAGGGCAATCTCCGGCAGCACGGTGTAATTGGCGAAGGTCGAGCAGCCCATATAATGATGGATCTTGTCCTTGCCGATCGAAAAGCGCGAAGTACCGTCAGGCATCACGCCCTGGCCCTGGGTCGAGCGGATGGCGGTGCAGAGATTGGTCTTGCGGCTAAGGCAGGAATAACATTCGCGGCATTCCGGCGTGTAGAGCGGAATGACGTGGTCGCCCTTCTTGACCGACGTGACACCGGGGCCGACATCGACGACGATGCCGGCACCCTCATGGCCGAGGATCGCCGGGAACAGGCCTTCCGGATCGGCGCCGGACAGGGTGAAGTCGTCGGTGTGGCAGATGCCGGTCGCCTTGACCTCGACCAGCACTTCGCCGGCTCTCGGGCCGTCGAGGTGCACGGTCATCACTTCCAGCGGCTTTCCGGCCTGAACGGCTACGGCGGCGCGAACGTCCATTTGATATCTCCCTGTTAATTCAATTTCGATTGTTATGCGGAGGCCGAGAAATCGGAACGATCTGCTTCGGCCTCACCTCAGTGTCATCCCGGCTCGACCTGACACCACACCGCCAGAAGCGGCTGGGCCGTACACCTTATCGCGAAGGATTGCCCGGCATCATTCGCGAAGACCGTTCCGGTCGCGGCAGAAAACCACTGCGAGTCACCAAGGCAGATTTCTCCCGGTGAAAGCAGAATGAAGGCGCGCGGCTGCGTCTGAACATGGTCGGGGAAGCGGGTGTAGCGATCCATATAGATCACTCCGACCCGGAGATCGGCGCGCTCTTCCATGCCGCCAGGGCCGACCAGAACCGCATGGGAGTGCGTATTGCCGAAGTTCAGGCTGGCAAACGGGCCGGTGCGGCCGCGTCTCCACAGCAGTCTGTCGGCCAGGCTCTTGAACTGGCCGGCGATCGCCTCGTATTTCCGTCCGGATTTTGCCAAATAACGGATCGCGTCATCCAGCCCTTCGGGCACGCCTGGAAGAGGGCCTCCCTCCGGGTGCACCTTGCCTGTCTTGAGCAGCCTCTGAAGGACCTTGCCCGCAACGAAACTGGCAACGGCGGGAGCATCGGCCGACAGCATCAGGCCACCGATATCGTTGAGAAATTCCTGCAGCGGCCGGGGACGCCTTTCCCTTCCGATGTCGTGCAGCCTTATATAGGCCGGCTTTTCCTCATCGTTCAGGAGAAGGTCAGCACCAGGTCTGATTGGACGTCCTACCACGCGCGCCACGTTTGTCTCCCCAGTCAGAGCGCCTTTTCCAATTCCGGCAGGGCGTCGAACAGATCGGCGACGAGGCCGTAGTCGGCGACCTGGAAGATCGGCGCCTCCTCATCCTTGTTGATGGCGACGATGACTTTCGAATCCTTCATCCCGGCCAGATGCTGGATGGCCCCGGAGATGCCGGCGGCGATATAGAGGTCGGGCGCGACCACCTTGCCGGTCTGGCCGACCTGCCAGTCGTTCGGGGCATAGCCTGCATCGACGGCCGCACGGCTGGCGCCGACGGCTGCACCCAGCTTGTCGGCAACCGGCAGGATGACCTCCTTGAACTTCTCGGCCGAACCCAAGGCCCGGCCGCCGGAGATGATGATCTTCGCCGAGGTCAGTTCCGGACGGTCGGAGGCCGACAGCGCATCGGCGACGAAACGCGACAGACCCGGATCGGAAGCAGCGGAGATCGCCTCGACGGAGGCAGAGCCGTTTGCCGGTGCCGAAGCAAACGAGGCGGTGCGCACGGTGATGACCTTCTTGGCATCGCTTGCCTGCACCGTCTGAATGGCATTGCCGGCATAGATCGGCCGCTTGAAGGTATCGGGGCTGACGACCTCGATGATTTCCGAGACCTGGGCGACATCGAGCAGGGCAGCGACGCGCGGCAGCACGGTCTTGCCGACCGAGGTGGCGGCCGAGACGATCGTGTCGTAGGAGCCGGCGAGCGAGACGATCAGATCGGCCAGCGGTTCGGCGAGATTGTTGGCAAGCGCGTCGCTTTCGGCCAGCAGCACCTTCGAGACGCCGGAAAGTTTGGCGGCCTGATCGGCCGCCGACTTGGCGGCCTTGCCGGCGACCAGGATATGCACGTCGGAGCCAATCTGGCTTGCCGCCGTCAACGCCTTGGCGGTCTGGTCGGAGAGGTGATTGCCGTCATGGTCGGCCAGAAGAAGAATGGTCATGATAGTTGCTCCTGTTCCAACCCGATTACAGCACGCCGGCTTCGTTTTTGAGCTTGTCGACCAGTTCGGCGACCGACTTGACCTTGACGCCGGCCTTGCGGCCACTCGGCTCCTCGGTCTTCAACACCTTCAGCCGCGGCGTCGTGTCCACGCCGAAATCGGCCGGGCTCTTCTTGTCGAGCGGCTTCTTCTTCGCCTTCATGATGTTGGGCAGCGAGGCATAACGCGGCTCGTTCAGGCGAAGATCGGTGGTCACCACCGCCGGCAGCTTGATCTCGATCGTCTGCAGGCCGCCGTCGACCTCGCGGGTCACGGTCGCCTTGCCGTCACCGATCTCGATCTTCGAGGCGAAGGTCGCCTGGGCCGAACCGAGCAATGCCGCCAGCATCTGGCCGGTCTGGTTGGAATCGTCGTCGATTGCCTGCTTGCCCGTGATGATCAGGCCCGGCTGTTCGGCATCGGCGACACCTTTGAGAATCTTGGCCACCGCCAGCGGCTCGACCTGATCGTCGGTCTCGACCAGGATCGCCCGGTCGGCACCCATGGCAAGGGCGGTCCGCAGCGTCTCCTCGGCCTTGGCCGGGCCGATCGACACCACCACCACTTCTTCGGCCTTGCCGGCCTCCTTCAGCCGCAGCGCCTCTTCCACCGAGATCTCGTCGAACGGGTTCATCGACATCTTCACATTGGCAAGCTCGACACCCGAACCATCCGGCTTCACACGGATCTTCACGTTGTAGTCGACAACCCGTTTAACGGGCACGAGAATCTTCATTTGCAATCCCCTTTGTAATTCCGAATGCTGATCCCGACAGCGCCGCACATCTTTTTCAGATGCGCACAGGACGCTGCAAGGTTTTGAGTCTGCGCATCGCGCTAGTGCGGCCGTTCGGCAAGCAACGCCCAGAAGGCGAAGAGCGGCCTATCGACCGACCGCATGGCATGTTTGATCCCTGGGACATTATAGAACGATCCGCCGATGCCAGGCGAAAACCAGTTCCCCTCTCCCTGCTTGAACTCCCCCTCGGAAAGCACGAGATAGACCTCCTCCGGCGCATGATCATGATCCGGATAGCGCACGTGCGGCGCCATCAACGTGACCCCGAGCCACAGATCGCTCCGCTCCTCCAATCCACCGGGGCCGATGATCATCGCATTGGCATGCCCATCGGCAAAATTGTCGCTGGCCGAGTGGTCATACTTGGTGCGCCGACGCCATTCAAGCATTGGCTCGATGCCTTTGAAAGCCTCGACCAAGCGCCCCAGCGAAGGATCATAAGAGGTATCGATCGCGAGCGCCACATCAAGGTGAGCGCAGACCGGCAACCGGCTCCCGTCCCCCGCCCGCGCGGCCCCCGGCTGCTCCAGCCTTGCGAGAAACTGCCGGATCGAGCGCCGGGCCTCCGGGGCTGTCGCAAACACCTGGAAAGCCTGAGACGCCGCGTCCAGGAAAAGCTGCAGGCTCTCCTCACGTATACTCATGCCATCCCCTCCCTGAACAGACGATTTTAGCCGGCCAGCCAGTGGCCTCTCCTGCAATCATATATCTTTCGCGATGCGCAGGCCGTCATAGACGGCGGCATGCGTGTTGCGCGCAGCGACAGCGTCGCCGATCCGGAACAGCTGGAATTTGCCCTCGGGATTGCGAACGACCGACTGCGGTTCGCCGGCCAGAAGCTGGTCGTGCGACATCTCGCCCAGGTTGCTCGAATTGGGCTTCAGCTCGAAATAGAGCTCATCGAGCGGAATGGTCCCATGATTGACGATGATCTGGTCGTAGCTGCTCTGCTTGGCAATCCCGCCATAATCGCTGCCGACATGGGCGACAAGCTGATTGCCGCTCTTCTCCACCGCCTCCAGGCGATAGGTGACGGTGAAGGTCACGTCATGCTTCTGAAGGGAGCGCATATAGGGCACGAGGTTCATCGCCATGACCTCGGGCGCGAAGGAGCGGTCGGGCGTCATGATCTCGACCTTGGCGCCTGCCCTGGCGAGAAATTCCGCCGCCTGGAGGGCAGCGTGATCGCCGGCATCGTCGAAAATCAGGACGTTGGTGCCAGGCTTCACGTCGCCGGAGATGATGTCCCATGAGGAGATCACCAGCTCGTTGCCCTTCGAAAGAACTTCGGTGTGCGGCAGGCCGCCGGTCGCGACAATGACAACATCGGGGTTTTCGGCTTCGATCGTGTCGGCTTCCGCCCAGGTGTTGAAGTGGAAGGTCACGTCGTATTTCTCGCACTGGCTCATGCGCCAGTCGATGATGCTGATCATCTCCCTGCGGCGTTCGCTCTGGGCGGTGAGGCGGATCTGACCGCCGGGATCGTTCGCCGCTTCGAAGACGACAACCTTGTGGCCGCGCTCCCCGGCCACCCGTGCCGCTTCGAGACCGGCCGGACCGGCGCCGACGATAACGACCTTCTTCTTCACATCGGCCTTATCAAGGATATGCGGCATGGTCAGTTCGCGGCCGGTGGCGGCATTGTGGATGCAGTAGGCGGCGCCGCCCTGGTAAATGCGGTCGAGACAGTAATTGGCGCCGACGCAGGGCCGGATTTCCTCTTCCCGCTTTTCGATGATCTTGCGAACGATGTGCGGGTCGGTCATGTGGGCGCGGGTCATGCCGACCATGTCGACCTTGCCGGACGCGATGGCATGGCGGGCGGTGGCCACATCCGGGATTTTCGCCGCATGAAAGGTTGGGAAATCGGTCGCGGCGCGAATTTCGCCGGCGAAATCGAGATGCGGGGAATTCGCCATGCCCTGGATCGGGATCACATCTGTCAGACCGGCATCGGTATCGATGTGTCCACGGATCACATTCAGGTAATCGATGAGGCCGCTCTCCTTCAATCGCTTGGAGATTTCGAGGCCTTCGGCTTTGCCCGTGCCGCCGGGAAGACATTCGTCGGCCGTATAGCGCAGGCCGAGAATGAAATCGTCGCCCACCCTTTTCCGGATTGCCTTGAACACGTCGAAACAGAAGCGCAGGCGATTGTCGAGCGAACCGCCATAGGGGCCGTCGAGCTCATTGGTGAGCGGAGACACGAACTGGTCTATCAGGTGGCCGTAGGCCTCAAGCTCGACACCGTCCATGCCGCCCGCCTTCATGCGCTCGGCCGCGTCGGCGAAATCCTTGATGATGCGCTCGATATCCCAGTCTTCCAGCTTCTTCGGGAAAGCGCGATGGGAAGCCTCGCGATGATGCGACGGCGCCACAACCGGCAGCCAGTCGCCCTTGTCCCAGCGCGTGCGCCGGCCGAGATGGGTGAGCTGGATCATGATTGCCGCTCCCTCTTCGTGCACGGCATCGGTCATTTCCCTGATCCAGGGAACGATCTCGTCCTTATATGCAAGCAGGTTGTTGAAGACCGGCGGGCTGTCCTTGGAGACGGCCGCCGAACCCGCCGTCATCGTCAGGGCGACGCCGCCCTTTGCCCGCTCCACCGTATAGGCGCGATACTTTTCCTTCGGCATACCATCTTCCGGATAGGCCGGCTCGTGCGAGGTCACGATGATACGGTTGCGCAGCTTCAGATGCTTGAGCTGGTAAGGCTGAAGGAGAGGATCATTCGACATGGGCCGTGGTTCCGGATTAAAAACGACATGGGAACGCTATGCGCAATGTACATATGTGTCAACGCAGAAAACATCGTGGTCGTTATTTTCGACACATATGTACATTTTTCTTGTGCGCCACCTCGTAATTTGATAGGAGATAATTCATGGATCAGGCTTTGAATGACACTGGCTGGCGCGGATCGCAGGAGGGATGGCTGGAAGCAGCCTATCATTCCCTGCTCGAGTCTGGCGTTGACTCGGTAAAAATTCTGCCCTTGGCGAAGAAGCTCAATCTATCGCGGACGAGCTTCTACTGGTTCTTCAAGGATCGGGAGGAACTGTTGAGCGCGTTGGTGGCGCGGTGGCGCGACAAAAACACCGGCAACATCATCAAGCAGTCGGAGGCTTACGCGGAATCGCTGGCCGAGGCGATGCTCAACGTCTTCGATTGCTGGCTCAACACCGATCTCTTCGACGCGAAATTCGAGTTTGCCATCCGCAGCTGGGCGCTGCAGTCGGACGAGCTTTTGGCCGAAGTCCAGCAGGCCGATCAGATCCGGCTGGAGGCGCTGAAGCGCATGTTTATGCGGTTCGGCGTACCAGAAACGACATCAGATGTCAGAGCGCGAACAACATACCTCGTGCAGATCGGGTACATCTCCATGCAGTCGATGGAGGATATCGCCGTCCGCATGAAACGGATTCCGGAGTATATTGCGATCTACACGGGTGAAGTGCCGCAGCAGAGGGAGCTTGATCGCTTCTTCTCTCGGCACGGCTATAGGCCCAGTTAGAGGAAGGCTGGAGATGAGCGTTTCCTTGAGGATCGGCATAATCGGTGGCGGCGGCTGGCTTGGCGGAGCAATCGCCGGCTCGATCATTGACGCCGGCCTGGTCGATTCTCGAAACCTTTGCCTCTCCTATCGCGGCGAGCAGCCGCGCCGTTTCCCGAACTCCTCCTGGACTTCTGACAATCAGGCGCTTGCCGACCGCTCCGACGTGATCATTCTCTCCGTTCGCCCCGATGACTGGCATCGCCTGGCGCTCGATGCCGGCGGCAAGCTCGTCATCTCGGTCATGGCGGGTATCCGACTGGATGCCCTTTCAGAACGCCATAACACCGGTCGCGTCGTCCGCGCGCTGCCGAACGCTGCCGCCGAAGTGGGCAGATCCTATACGCCCTGGATTGGCGCGAGCGGTGTCACGGCAGATGACCGGGCCATTGTCGGCGCGATTTTCGAGGCTTGCGGATCACAGGACGAAGTCGCAAGCGAAAGCGACATCGACTACCTCACGGGCCTTTCAGGATCCGGTCCGGCATTTCCGGCACTGCTCGCTGCCGCCATGATGAGCGACGCCGTTGCCCATGGCCTTTCGCCCGAGATTGCCCGGCGCGCCGTCAATACCGTGCTGGTCGGCGCCGGCCACCTCGCGGAACGTCGCGACGAATCTCCTGACGATATCGTTGCGGCCTTTCTCGACTATCGCGGCACAACGGCGGCAGCCATCGAAGCAATGCGCGCCGCCGGGTTCGACGCCGCGGTGGCAGACGGACTATCGGCAGCTTTCAAGAAATCGGTGAGTATGGGAGACGCTTCCTGACGACCGTTGAGGGCGGGTACTGCGGCACCCCGCCTTGCTAGATCCGCCGCTAAATAGAGGGAACGAGAATGAAGAAACTACTCGCATCGACATGTTTGACGTTCGGCCTGCTCGGCGGCGCGTCTTTTGCCAGCGCTGCCGAATGCGGCAGCGTCACCATCGCCAGCATGAACTGGCAGAGCGCCGAAGTTCTCTCCAACCTGGACAAGTTCATCCTGAACGAAGGTTATGGCTGCAGCGCCGACATCACCGTCGGCGACACCGTCCCGACAATCACCTCCATGGCCGAAAAGGGTCAGCCTGATATTGCTCCGGAAGCCTGGATCGACCTGCTGCCGGATGTCGTCAAGAAGGGTACGGAAGAAGGCCGCATCGTGCAGGTCGGCTCGCCGCTGCCGGACGGCGGCGTACAGGGCTGGTGGATTCCGAAATATCTCGCCGACGCCCATCCCGACATCAAGACGATCGGCGACGTGCTGAAGCATCCGGAACTCTTCCCTGATCCGGAGGATCCGAAGAAGGGCGCCATCGTCAACGGCCCGCAGGGCTGGGGCGGCACAGTCGTCACCTCGCAGCTCTATAAGGCGTTCGGCGCGGAGAAGGCGGGCTTCACCCTCGTCGACACCGGCTCTGCCGCCGGCCTCGACGGTTCGATCGCCAAGGCCTACGAACGCAAGGAAGGCTGGGTCGGTTACTACTGGGCGCCGACCGCGCTGCTCGGCAAGTATCAGATGGTCAAGCTCGAAGCCGGCGTTCCGGAGGATTCAGCCGAATGGAAGCGCTGCATCACCGTCGCCGACTGCCCCGATCCGAAGCCGGCGGCCTGGCCGGTCGATCATGTCGTCACGCTGGTTGCCAAGCCCTTCTCGGAAAAGGTCGGGCCTGAAGTCATGGATTACCTGGCGAAGCGCTCCTGGAGCAACGACACGGTCAACAAACTGATGTCGTGGATGACCGATAACCAGGCGACCGGCGAAGACGGCGCCAAGCACTTCCTGAAAGAAAACAAGGACATCTGGACCAAATGGGTCTCGCCGGAGGCAGCCGCGAAGATCGAAGCTGCTCTCTAAAACAAAATAGCGGTGCGCGAAAAGCGCACCGCTTCTCACGCGCCGACAAAATCAAAAAGACTGCCACGGCTGTTTGACGAAAGGGGAACCGAGATGGAATGGTTTTA
The DNA here is from genome assembly GCF_025200795.1 of Rhizobium sophoriradicis. Taxonomy (NCBI): domain Bacteria; kingdom Pseudomonadati; phylum Pseudomonadota; class Alphaproteobacteria; order Hyphomicrobiales; family Rhizobiaceae; genus Rhizobium; species Rhizobium sophoriradicis. The sequence continues at coordinate 451,463 of NZ_CP104154.1, read as the reverse complement.
CAAATTCCCGCACATGAACGATGACGCGCTTCGCAATCTGAAGAAGGCGATCGATGACGGCTTTCGCGGATTTACCCGCAGCTATGGCGACGGCATCGAAAGCCTGTTCGTGCCGCTGCAGCATTTCCTGATCGCCGCCGAGCGTTTCATGACGCAGACGCCGTGGCCGATCATCACCGCGATCATCCTGGCCATCGCCTGGTTTGCCAGCCGCAGCCTGAAGGTCGTCGCCGGCTGTCTGGTGACGCTGCTGCTGATCGGCTATTTCGACATGTGGGACGACACGATGCGGACGGTCTCGATGATCTTCGTCTGCACCGTTCTTTCCATCGCCATCGGCATCCCGATGGGCATCCTGATGGCCCGCTCCGACCGGCTGCAGCGCATCGTCAACCCGATCCTCGACGTCATGCAGACCATGCCGAGCTTCGTCTACCTCATCCCCGTCGTCATGCTGCTCGGCATCGGCAAGGTTCCTGGGCTGATCGCCGTCGTCATCTACGCCATCCCGCCGATGATCCGCCTTACCGATCTCGGCATCCGGCTCGTCGACAAGGACGTGCTCGAGGCCGCCGACGCCTTCGGCACCTCGCGGTCGCAGAAGCTGTTCAAGGTGCAGCTGCCGCTGGCGCTGCCGACCATCATGGCCGGCATCAACCAGACGATCATGATGGCGCTCGCCATGGTGGTCATCGCCTCGATGATCGGCGTCCAGGGCCTCGGCCAGCCGGTGCTGAAAGCGATCGCCAACCAGTACTTCACGCTGGGCATTTTCAACGGCCTTGCCATCGTCGGCATCGCCATCATCTTCGACCGGGTCAGCCAGGCATATGGCAAAAGGCTCCAGAAGCATCGGGAGACCGTCCATGGCTGAGCATCATTTCGGCGGCATCAAGATCCGCCACCTCTACAAGATCTTCGGCCCCAACCCCGCCGCCCATGTCGAGGCGGTGCAGAAAGGCCTGACGAAGAGCGAGCTCAACCAGAAGCACGGACACGTGCTCGGCCTTCGGGATATCAATATCGAGATCCCCTCCGGCTGCATCCAGGTCGTCATGGGCCTTTCGGGATCCGGCAAATCGACGCTGATCCGCCACATCAACCGGCTGATCGACCCGACCTCCGGCGAAGTGCTGGTCGACGGCGTCGACGTCGTGAAGATGAACGAGATCGAATTGCGCACGTTCCGCCGGCAGCAGACGGCAATGGTGTTCCAGAAGTTTGCGCTGCTGCCGCACCGCAACGTCCTCGACAACACCATCTTCGGCCTCGAAGTGCAGGGCATGGAGCGGGCGAAGGCCATCGACATCGCCATGCGCTGGCTGGAGCGGGTCGGCCTCAAAGGCTTCGAGCAGCGCTATCCCAACCAGCTCTCCGGCGGCATGCAGCAGCGTGTCGGCTTGGCGCGGGCACTGGCCAACGATGCGCCGGTGCTTCTGATGGACGAGGCCTATTCGGCGCTCGACCCGTTGATCCGCACCGACATGCAGTCGGTGCTTCTCGACATCCAGAAGGAAATCAAGAAGACCATCGTCTTCATCACCCACGATCTTGACGAGGCGCTGCGCCTCGGCGACCAGATCGCCATCCTGCGCGACGGCGAAGTCATCCAGCAGGGCACCAGCCAGGACATCGTGCTGCGCCCGGCCGACGAATACATCGCCAACTTCGTCAAGGAAGTGAACCGGGGACGGGTCGTCCATGTCGAAGCCGTCATGACGCCGCTGCACGCCGGTGCGGCACCCGTCGGCTTGGCGATCGCGGCCGGAACGACGGTCGAAGAGGCCGTCCGGATGCTGGCCTCGACGTCGGCCGACGATGCAAGGGTGGTGTCGCCATCGGGAGAAACCCTGGGGCTCGTCACCTTCCGCCAGCTCGCCGGCGCGATGGTGAACTCGCAGGAGGTGGCCGCCCGGCGCGACAACACTCTTTCGGTTGCACTCTGAAGCTGCGCGCGGCGACTCTCGGCTCGGTCGGCGACACCGATATTCGGTGCGCCGCCATGCGATGCAACCGGAAAGCCGGCTGTCTCTGAGGGATCCCAACGTCGAAACTTTTTCCGCGTCTGTTTTCGCCGGTCAGCCTAGCTAGGCGGACACAGCTTGCGCAACCGGATCGTCTTCGGGGCGCATAAGGCAAACATGGCCAGGGACGGCGTGCCTGGTGACCAGCACGTCGCCTATTAAGCCGAACGCGCCATCGGCGGCGCCGGGATGATCGTGGTCGAGCCGATGCCGGTTCATCGCGCCGCCGCGCACATACGCGGAAACTTTCGTCCCGGCGACGACGGCGCCGTTCCTCATTTCAAATGGCAACGACCGCAAGCAAGCAAAATGGTGCTGCCGCGATCCAGCAGCTCTACCATGTCGGCGCGCATGGAGATTCCGACAATTCGTACCGCGCCAGGCACCCTCTGCCTTTCTTCGAGGGCCGGCGAGTCGTTTTGGAGCTTTGAGGCCTAGCGGCGAAGACGGGAGAGCGTGAAGCGCCAGCCTGTACATTTTGCGCAGGAGCAGTCCAGACTGCGTCGCGAAAAGCCGAACGATCGACAATATCGACGCGCGACAATTGCTCCATGGCTGCGGAACACTAAAGTAATCGAGACCGGGGCCATGATGGTCTACGGTCTGAAGCCAAACCCCTCTATCGATCACCCCAAATGATGGGAGGGGCTCATTCATACGCACTCCATCCCGTGCGTATGCCAACTGCCTGTCAGCCTGCCGAAGGCTATCTCGAGCGGTCCACTTTAGAACCTTCGGCAGGCGACGTTTGCATTGCGCGTCGAAGCTCGCGGTCTGTGCAAGCTGGCTAATCGTTTAATCATCGGAATGTCCCTAAAAGCAACAGCGCCAAGGCTTGCCAAGTGCTGCCGGTTCTGTCAGTTCCTGCCAACCGGCCAGGAAAGTCCGACGGATGGGCATTGTCGATAAAGCCTTCAAAAACTTGCCTTTTCCAGCACCTGCCAGGTTCGGCGTCGACTCGAATTCGCTTGGCCGAACACCTATTAACGTCCGCATCAGGTTGAAGCTTGGCTGCTTCGCCATCATCTGCTGTGCTGAGCCTTCATTTTCGCTAATATGCGCTCAGGTCTCGCACTTCCTTCCATCCATCAGGTCCTGACGAAAGTGCGAAGGAGAAAGGCGATGTTAGCAAACGCGGTGAGAAAGAGGGACGTACATCATCTCGATCTCCATGCGACCGACGCCTCGCGCCGTGTTCGGTCAGAAGAAATGACGGGAACAGCATGACGGAAGACAGCGCAAAGCCATTCTCCTTCCGATTCCATGGTTCGTCCTTCGACAACATGGTGGAAACCCTGGGGGGTGCATTTGGCGCGTTCGATGCCGAGCCCGTCGGCCGCGCCAAGGACTTCCATTGGGGATTGGATTTTTCGGTGGCGAACAGCGCGGTCCTGCTGACCGGCTATCATGAGGCGGAGTTCCAGTTCAACATCGAGCCGACCGTCAGCACGGCCGAATATCTGTCGCTGGTCGTCCCCCGTCGCGGCGGCATGGGGGTGACCTATGGAGCGCGCAAGGCCGAAGCCGGGCAAGGAAAATTGCTTCTCTACAACAATTTCGAACCCGATAGCGTTCTCATGCATGGGCAAGGGAACGTCATCGACGAACTGCTGATCAACTGGCCCGTTATCCTCCAGACAATCGGCCAGACTTTCGAAATGCCGTTCAGTGGATCGCTCGACCTGCTGCCGGAACTGGACCTGTCGACACCGGTCGGCCGGACGATCGGCAATCTCACCGAAACGATCATATCAGGGATGCGCGACGACGGCCCCTTGCTGCAGTCGCCGATCGCCATGGCGCACATGACTCAGGCGCTGTCCGATCTGGTCGTGCGCATGGTGCCGCACCGGCTGTCGCATTTTCTCGAAAAGGGGCCGGCGCTGATCGCTCCGAGGCATGTGCGCAGGGCGATCGAGTTCATGCAGGCCAATATCGATCAACCGATCACCATGCCGAAGGTGGCCGAAGCGGCCGGCGTCTCGAGCAGGGCGCTCGAAACCGGTTTTCGCGCCTTCAAGGGTACATCTCCCGCCGCCTATCTGCTGATGCTTCGTCTGCGCGCGGCGCGGCAGGACCTGCTCGATCCCGAAAGCAAGGAGACGATGAAGGCCATCTGCCTCAAATGGGGCTTCTTCCATTTCGGCCGCTTTTCCGCGGTCTACCGGACGACCTATGGGGAATACCCCTCAGACACGAGGAAGCGCGTCAGCCACCGATAAGCCGGCCTGCATCGCAGTCATCGCAAAATCACTGCACAAGTTTGGCCGACATGCGTCAGGGATTGGCCAATCTGTAGAACACTCTCATCGTTCTCGGATCCCGCTTGACGATCTCAAGCGTGTCATCTCGCTCGGCAAGCGCGTTGAGTTCCCGCAGCACAAGCGCATGCGCGATCCCCAGCTTGCGTGCAAAGGAGCGGCTGTCAGTTGCTATGTTGAGCTCCGCGGCGACGAGCAGACCGGCCTGGATCGAGGTCAGCCCCGCATTCCTGGCTTGCGCCGCAGCGACAAGGACAAGAAATCGGCCGGCGTCGGATGCCTCTTCGCTCACGCGGCATGTCGCCGGCGGAAGGAAACCATGATTGATTTCGAGGTCGGCGTGTCGCTTTCATCGCCGGCGCTGCCAAGCGGCACGAGCACGTTCAACTCGGGATAATAACCGGCGATGCTGCCTCGCGGAATGTCATAGGGGACAAGGCGGAAATTCCGCGCGACGCGCTCGATGCCGTCATCGTGCTCGCCGACTACATCGATGCGGTCGCCGGCCTCGGCATTCATCGCCCTCAGATCTTCAGGATTTATGAAGATGACCTGCCGCTCTCCGTAGACGCCACGGTATCGGTCGTCGAGGCCGTAGACGGTGGTATTGTACTGATCGTGCGAGCGGAACGTCTGGAGGGCGAAGCGTCCCTCGCCTTTTCGCGCGCGCTGATGCACCGTCTGCTCGGGAAGCGCCTGGCAGGAAAATGACGGTTTGCCAGTGGGCGTCTGCCACTGCCGATGGGCGGCGGCATTGCGCAGATGGAAGCCGCGCGGCTTGCGCAGGCGCCTATTGTAGTCCTCGAAGCCGGGAATGGTCGCCTCGATATGATCGCGGATGCGATCGTAATCCTCGGCAAGTTCCGCCCAGTCGACCACGGAAGGGCCGACCGTCGCTTGCGCAATGCCGGCAATGATGGCGACTTCCGAGAGAAGATGCGGTGAGGCCGGACGATTGATGCCGGCGGAACCATGCACCATGCTCATCGAATCCTCGACGCTCACGAGCTGGGAATTGCCGGCCGCGTTGAGGTCCATCTCGGTCCGTCCGAGGCACGGCAGGATAAAGGCCGTCTCGCCGGGCATCAGATGCGAATGGTTCGGCTTGGTCGCGATATGCACCGTCAGTTTCAGCCGCCGAAGCGCTTTCTCGACGAGGGTGCTGTCGGGTGTGGCGCGGGCGAAGTTGCCGCCAAGCCCGATGAAGGCCTCAGCCGAGCCGTCGAGCATCGCCCCGATCGCGGAAAGCACGTTGTGGCCGTGCAGGCGCGGGACCGTGAAACGGAAATGCTTCTCCAGCGCATCGAGGAAATCGTCCGAAGGCTGTTCGTTGATGCCGACAGTTCGGTCGCCCTGCACGTTGGAATGGCCGCGCACCGGGCAAAGGCCGGCGCCGGACCGGCCGATATTGCCGCGCAGAAACATGAAGTTGGCAATCTCTCGGATCGTCGCCACTGAATGCAGATGCTGCGTCACGCCCATCGCCCAGGTGCAGATGACCCGTTCGGCAGCAATATAGACATCGGCCGCCCGTTCGATCTCCTCTCGGCTCAACCCCGATTGATCTTCGATGTCGGCCCAGCTCGTCGCCTCCACTGCCCCCCGGTATTCGGCAAAACCCGCGCAATGTTCGACAAGAAAGGCATGATCGAGAACCGGCGGCAGACCGGCGGCGACGGCCGCGTCTTCCGCAGCCAGCACGGCCTTTGCCATTCCGCGCACCGCAGCCATATCACCGCCGAGTTGCGGCTGGAGATAATGGCTGGCGATATCGGTCGAACCGCCCCGCAGCATTTCGATCTTGTCCTGCGGATCGGAGAAGCGCTCCAGGCCGCGCTCGCGGATCGGATTGAAGACGACGATGCGCGCGCCGCGAAGCGCTGCCCGGCGCAGGTCGCCGAGCATTCTCGGATGGTTCGTGCCGGGGTTCTGTCCGATCACGAAAATCGCGTCGGCCTCCTCGAAATCCTCCAGCAGAACGGTGCCTTTGCCGACGCCGACCGCCTGGCGCATGGCGATGCCGCTGGCCTCGTGGCACATGTTGGAGCAATCGGGAAAATTATTGGTGCCGTAGATGCGCACGAACAGCTGATAGAGGAAGGCGGCCTCGTTGCTGGCCCGGCCGGACGTATAGAATTCCGCACGATCGGGATTATCGAGGCCCTTGAGGATGCTGCCGATCTCGGTAAAGGCATCCTCCCACGCCACCGGCAGGTAGCGGTCGCTTATTGCATCATAGCGCATGGGATGGGTAAGGCGGCCGTTGAGCTCAAGTTCGTAATCCGACAGCCGGCGAAGCTCGGATACCGTATTTTCCGCGAAGAAAGCCGGCGTTGCCCGCTTCTCCGTCGCTTCCCAGGCGACGGCCTTGACCCCGTTCTCGCAGAACTCGAACGAGGATCCGTGTTCCGGGTCGCCCCAGGCGCAGCCCGGGCAATCGAACCCATCCGGCTGGTTCGCTTTCAGCATCGTTCGCGCCCCAGCGATCGGCATCCCGCTTTGAAGCAACTGCTTCCCGCAGCTCTTCAAAGCGCCCCAGCCGCCGGCTGCCGCCGATTTCTTCCCAATGAATTTTGTGTCCATGCGCCCCTGTATTGCCGAAGCCGGACAAACATCAAGGCCTTACAAGCGATGGTTTGATAGAAAAATCCTATCGAGCGCGCGCAGCTCTCCGGGAGGTAAACAGGATTGCGGTCTAACCGGTTTCCTTGAGCGCATGCCCGTTCTCGCGCGAATGCGCCAGGATGCGGTTGCGGCCTTGCGTCTTGGCCTCGTAGAGTGCGGTATCGGCCTCGGCGAGTAGACGGTTGGGGCTGGCGCGCAACGTTGCTCCTGTCGCGCAGGATATGCCGATACTGGCGGTTACACATCCGAATTCGCTGCCGGAATGAAGGATATTCTCCTTGGCCAGTCGGCGGGCGAATTGCTCGGCGACGATCATTGCCCCCTTGGCGCTGGTGTCGGGAAGGAACACCACAAATTCCTCCCCACCATAGCGCGCGACGATGTCCGCCGGCCGGCTGACGGATTGGCGCAGGCACTTGCTGACGACGCGCAGGCATTGGTCGCCGGCCGGATGCCCATAGGTATCGTTATAGGCCTTGAAGCGGTCGATATCGACCATCAGCAGGCTGAAGGGCGTGTTCTTCCTGGCGCTGCCGGCGGTCTCACGCGCGAAGATTTCATCGAAGGCGCGGCGATTGACGATACCGGTCAGCCCGTCGGTCTCGGCCAGATTCCTCAATTGCTCCGCCGACAGCCTGAGCGCGATTTCCGCCTGCTTCGTCGCCGTGATGTCCGAGACGACAGCCATCGCCGTGCCATCTTCGGCAAGTCTCGTGCGAATGCTGCGCCAGTCGCCGTTGTGTAGCTGAACCTCTTCGTCCTTGTTGCTGTGCAACGTCGCGCTGGTCAGCTTGATCCACTCTTCCGGATCACCCTCGACCACGCCCGGCCGCTCGCCGGTTTCAACGACACGGCGCAGGATGTCGCTGATATGGGCGCCGACCACCCGGGCATCGCCGGACAGCGGAAAGGCGCTGCGGTACTGATCGTTGCAAAAGATAAGAAAACCCTTGCTGTCGTACATGGCGATACCATCGGACATGCCGGCCATTGCATGCGACAAGAGGTTCTTGCTTTCACGCAATTCACGCTCCAAGGCCGTGCGCTCGGTCACATCTCGTGTCACGCCGGCCAGGCCGATCACTCGGCCCTGCCTGTCCCGGAGCGGCACCTTGGAGGCAAGCAGGAATCTGCCTTCAATATATTCGGTGGAATCGATCAGCGGCACGCCGGTGTCTATGACCTGCTGCTCGAGATAATAGAGTTTCTCGGCGAGCGGCCGCGACATCAGATTGAAATCCGACAATCCGATCATCTCCGCCGTCGTCCTGAACCGGAAAAGCCGGGTCATGTTTTCATTGACGGTGATGAAGCGGCTGTTTCGATCCTTCACATAGAGATAGTCGGGCGACTGCGAAAATGCCGTCACCAATATGCTGCGTTCGAGCTCCCAGTGCTGTGTCTTCAGCAGAACGGAACCGCCCAGAACGGTTGCTAGGCAATTCAACGCGGTCAGGGGAAAACCGACGCCGGCGAGCACATGAGCGGTCACGAGAGTGGGAAGCAGAGCCATGGATAGAACCAGTGCAACGCCAAGGGCGAGGCTCAGCAGCGCAACGTCCATGAGCACCGGAGATCTCTTGCGGGTCCAGAAATGGCCGGCCACACCAATGCCGGCAGCCACGGCCATCGTGACGATCCCGTCGAGCATCGCCGTGCCGCCGACGGCAAATCGAAAGGCCATCGCCAGCGATGCGGCAAAAGCCGCCGCTATCGGCCCGCCGAACATGCCGGCCAATGCCAGCGGCGAAAATCGCAGATCGATATAGATGCCCGGATGAAACTCAACGGCCAGCAATATGGATCCGATGGAGGCGCCGCCGGCTATGATTCCGAAGGCGATCCTCTCCTGCATGAACGACCGGCGCTGAAACTGAATCGAAAAGAGCGCCCAGAGCGACATTGCCAGGGATACGAAGGAAAGGTTGCCACCGAATTGCGTCCAGATGCCATTCACTGCGTTGGTTCCACCTTCCCAAACCATGTAACGAACCTGTTATACGACGATACTGGTTTGAGCTTCGTTAAATCGGAGGGTGACCAATACTGCGTAGTGTTCCACTTGTGTGCGAACATCTTGTCGCCGCAAGGGTTCGCCGGCGCGCGCGGCCGCAATGCGCGGCATCGGCGGTCGCCAATCCCGTACCAGACGCATGCCGAGCTACACCGTATCGGTTTGCCCTTGGGCGTGCGATCCCAACGCGAGCGGTTGATACAGACCAGCCGGACTCCGCGCCATGAGCACCGGAAAGGCGATGATATCGACAGCCCGTGTAGGAGCGCCATATTATCTGTCACGTCGCGATAAGTGAGGGCCTGCGGGAGCGTTCGCGGTCGAAATCAAACCCTCAAGCGGGACGATAAAGCTCGTACCGGTGGCAGGCAATTTCAGGGTAATGGCAGTTGACATGAAGACGCGACACTGGGATCGCAGGGGAGACAGCGGGCTCACTTTTACGGAACTCGGGTTTGGCACGGCGCCGCTCGGCAATCTCTATCGAGCAATCACCGATGATGCGGCGGCAGCCGTATTGGATGCAGCCTGGCGATACGGCATCCGCTACTTCGACACCGCACCGCTCTACGGGCTTGGCCTCGCGGAAAGGCGGGTCGGCCATTTCCTTGCGACGAAAAAGCGCGAAGACTTCGTGGTGTCGACAAAAGTTGGACGGATCTTGAAGGTCTGCCGACCCGAACAGCGGACCGGCATCGGCAAATTCTTCGATACTCCCAGTCGTCGGGAAGTTTTCGACTACAGCTACGATGGCGTCATGCGATCGTTCGAAGCATCTTTCGAGCGCACCGGTCTCGACAGCTTCGATATTCTGTTCGTACACGACCTGGATGTCTTCAATCACGGCACGCAAGCAGCCTGCGACCACTATGTCGGGCAATTCATGGCCGGTGGATACCAGGCAATGATCTCGCTGCGCGACCAGGGAGTCGTGAAGGCGATCGGTGGCGGGATAAACGAGTGGGAGATGTGTCAGGCGCTGGCCGAACGGGGGGATTTCGATCTGTTTCTGCTTGCCGGACGCTATACTCTGCTTGAGCAGGAGGCATTGGAATCCTTTCTCCCCATGTGCGAAGCCCGCGATATCGGCATAGTGCTTGGCGGCCCGTATAATTCCGGCATCCTGGCGACGGGGCCGATTGCTGGCGCACAATATAATTACTCCGACGCCCCTTCCGAAATCGTCGACAAGGTCCGGCGAATAGAGCAAGTCTGCCGGAAGCACGACGTCGCCCTGGCAGATGCGGCGCTCAACTTTCCGCTCTTCCATCCGGCTGTCGTTTCCGTCATCCCAGGTGGCCAGTCGGTCGATCAAGTTGCGTCAAACGCCCGCGGGCGCAGCACACCTATCCCTTGCGCCCTGTGGGAAGACCTGAAGATGCTTGGCTTGATGCGCGCGGACGCGCCCGTCTGCGAGGGATCGAACGGAACGGGCTGACCTACCTGTTCCTGGCGCTGGTCGGACCGCAAATCTTTCAAGTGGAGGTCCGCCTGCTTCGCTGCGAGGCCGCTATGGCTGACGGCAAGCTCGTGTTTTGCGGCATGTCACCGACCATGTTCGCCCCGATGGCCGCGCAGGCCTTTTCAGCGGCGGAACCCGTTCAGCGCCTCGGCGAGCCTCAGCCAAAGATCGTGTGGCGGCGACGGAACCGGTCGCGAACCATCGTCCGAGCACCGGATTTCGCCACCAGTCTCATCCGGCCCCACCGTGGCCAGCATTCGCCGGAATTTTGAAGCCTTGTTCGTAAAACGCTCCGCCCCCTGTTCGCCGAGCACGGTGCGGACTGTCGCCATGGCAAGATTGAAGTTCTTCTGCAGCGGTCCAAATGCGCCGCGGTGCTTGTCCCGCATGCCGCGATGGAGATCGCCTTGGGCGAGAGCGGCCATCGCATCGTTGAAATCATCGAGGTTACTGCCGATCGACGACATCAGTTCATTGAGCATCGTCGCCGAACGCCTAAAATTCGGGTCCGTATAGTCGGCATTCATTCGCCGCGTCAGATCGCCATTCATGGCACCATCGGCGAATGCCGCGATGTCAGCGCAGAATCGGGCCTTCTGATCCTCGAGGTCCACCGCGTTTTCGGGATCGCGAGGATCCCGGCCTTGATGCGTCGTGTTCGGTCCGGAGCCGTTCATGTCTCGACCACGCACCAGCCTTAGCGCAACACGCCGCCGTCGTCGGACTCGTGACGGATCAAGAGAGCAGCACAGCCATGCACCATATTCTATTCCCCACTGACCAATTGCGCCGCTGCCGCTCATGAGTGCGCCGGCGCCAGCTTTGCCAAAAGCAGGACCATCCAAGGCAGCGACGCTTTAAAAAAGTCCTTCCTTGCCCCTACTGCCGGATAATTGCCGCGCAGAACGGACAGCATCAGCGCTTTTTGACCCTGATCCGGCAGCCTGCAGCCATGGCGTCGGATCATCGCCGCCGGTTCGATGCGCAGCCTGGCGCACCATCCCGGTCAGCTCCTCCTAATCGACCCGCTTCAGGTCTTTGGGAACGCCATATCCCGATCCGTCGTACCGCAGCCGGTACTTGCGGGTCGTCGTCTCATCTTCGCTCTTGCAACCATTATCCGTTCCGACCGTGTTGACGGATGTCCTCGTTTTCTCTGTGACAACGATGTCGGCAATCGTGTCTTTCGCTGATGGAACCATCGAAAGCGTGCGGGTGGTTTCGCTAAACTCACCGGCGCAGACGGTATCCCATTCTCCCTGACTTTCGCCGACGACAATATTGTCGAGAACCGGCTTTAGCCGATCACCTTCGATCGAAAAAAGCCATAAGGTCGTTTCACCAAATGGATTGGCGCGCGAGCTGCCATCCCGCGAAACACGCAGGCCGAAAGCCGTTCTCTTCGGCGCGAGCTGATAACGTGCGGTATCGAAGGCGACGCTTCGTACACGAAAGGCGTCGTCGGACATAAGGCCGTCAAGACGCAGCCGCTGCCTTACTTGCAGGTTGGTGCTGTCGACGACGAGCAGTTCGATATCGCCTTCGTTTTCCGAATCCGACTGCTCCGTCATCAACGGAACCGCAATCAGCGTCAGCTGGGGTTGAGCCGGCCAAACCCGGCAGATCACCGCATGCGGATCGCCATCAACACCGTCGCCCTTGGCTAACGTGAGGGTTGCCCCCTCGAACAGAAGAGTACCATCATCGGCATTTGTCGCGCTCGGATAGGCCCGCCGAATGATGTCTGCCGTACGGCCGGCGCATTCATTCTGCCCCGCCAATCCCGCCGGAGCGCCGAGCCCGATCAGGACGATCGGTGCAAAGAACAAGGTACGGACGTTCGAAAACCGCTTCATATTGATCCTCAGCAAAACCAGCCATGCAAAGCGTGACCTGCAGCATACGGATCGCACCAAAGCCAGGCGCACGTCAATTCTCACCGGCTCACCTCCCTTCGCAAAGACAGCAATGTCTAGGATTGCTCGTCAAGCAGCCGTGGCAGGTCTGCCGTAGAGGGCGTGTCTGGACACCCTGACGAAACTTTCTGTCCACTGCTTTGAAAGGGGCAGCGGCCTATTCGAAGTCCTTTGCCCGATCCTTCCAGTATTCGCTGATGAATTCACGTGACGGTGGCGAATCCTCCTCGTCGCCATCGAATTCCGGGCCACCTTGTTCGCGCGCTTCCAGAGTGCGCCGCACTTCGTTGCGCAGGAACTCGCCAAAGCTCTCCGCAAGCTTGTCCTTGCCGTTCGCGTATCCGCCAGCGGATACCTCGTAGACCGGCGCCTCGCCGTCCGCGGTCGTCTCGGCGCAATCCATCACAAAGAAGGGACCATAACCCGCCGTCAGAAACGGGATCATCGTCTCGCTGATCCGACCATCGGCGCGCGCTCGTTCCGTGGCATACACAACATTGGTAATGAACTTCGCGTCGATACCTTGGGAGAGCCAAGCGTAAATCTCAACCGTGTCGAACTCGAGCGCTCCATATTCGGAGAGCATCTTCTTATACGACACCGGAAGCGACACGCCGAGGCTCGATCTGCTTCAAATCCTCCCCGGTCGCGCTCCTCGTCCCGAGAATATCGATCCCGTTGTCTCGCAGGCTGCGGATTGCATCATCATACATCGCGGTGCTCATTATCTACTCCTTTGTCCGGTCCAAAGAGCTTGGCGCTGCCCCTATGGAGGCGGCCCATTGCCGAAATCCGACGCCCTGGAGCGCCAATATCTCGACCGGAAAGAGCCAACAATTCTGATCCTTCGCCACATCGTGGCTGTCGGTGCCCACCCCCTTGAGATGGAAATCGGCGGCTTTCACCAAGAGTCGCCAAAGACGCGCGCTTGGATCAAGCAGCTTCTCCAGGAACGGCGCGAAGCCGCCGACTGTCCGATCTCCGGCTGTTATTGCTAGTCTTCGTAGCTGTCCCACCAAGCCGATTGGGCAAGATTTCTCTTGGGTCGCTCTCAAAGGTGGACCACCAATCCATCGTCCCGCTAATTTTTCCAGCGCGGATCGGCCAGCATCTGTGCCAGACGCTCCATTCCCTTCGGCTTTAACAGTTCCCTGAAGTCGTCCTCATTGACAATGCCGAAATTGGAATCGGCGGTGTATTCACTGGTGAAAATGCCGCTGAGCGCCACGTTGCCTAAGCCCGGGTCGGCCTGGATCGCGCGGTCAAGATCGGCGATGAACTCCTTATAGCGGCTTGATCGCATGGATCTTCGGGTTTTCCGGCGCAGTGACATCCGAAACGTGGGTGTTCGGGAAGATGCTGAAGTTGATTGTCGCCTTGCTGAAATCCACCGCCTGCAGGCGGCTCGGCTTGTCGGTGTAATCCCGGCCGAATACGACGTCGTCGAGCTTCCCGACAAACTTGCTGTGGAGAATGGTAACCTGCCGGAATTCGGCGCGGTCCAGCTTGCAATTCAGGAACGATGCATTTTCAAAAACGGCGAAGTCCATACCGCTTGCCTGCATGCTGCACTTCTCGAAAACCACGTCTTGAAAAGCGTTCGCATTGGAGGCTTGGTCAGCACCGAACGAAAAACTTCTCATGTCACAGGAAATGAACTTGCAATTGCTGTAGCGGCTTTCCCAGTTCTGGATCGCGAGCTGGCAATTTTCGAAAGTGCAATCTTCCAGCACGGCGCCGGTGAAGGTGAGGCCAGTTACCGAGCAGTTCTTGAAGTGAATGCCGCGCCAAGTCTTGTTCTTGACGTTAAGGCTGAAGGGTACGATCTGCGTTGAATATTTTTTCTTGCTGCGAAGGCGCTCGTCGGGAGAAAGCTCGATGTCGGAAAAACTCGCACCCTGTCCCGAAGCCAGGCCCGCCTCGATTGCAGATACAAACTCTTGCTGCGTCATGAGATGGTTCCGCCAGTGCCAAGAAGTACTGTCCCAGATCGACTTTCTCGGTCGGCTAATCAAACGTCAGCCAAGGAACTCCTTGCACCAGCCGACCTCCGTGCTCGCAGGCATCGCCGAAGCGGGCGATCTTTTTTCCGCCAATATTGGCAATCGACGATCCGCTGGTAATGCCGGCGGTCGTCGGCACGCCCGTGCAGGTGCACCTGTCTCCCACCGTTGCGATTGGTACGCCTTCGACGCAGACGAACGACTGGGATGTCGAAGACACGGGTCCTCCAACATGCGGCCGCGGCCCGGGATCAAACATCGGGCAAACATGCATATGGCCCTTAAGCGTGACCGGACGACCGACCATTCTGAGAATTCCTCCATTCCAACGGTGCGGCTGCAAACCTGTTTAGGCACATCGAGTTGCACATGACCAATGAGCCGGCTTCAGCATCCTCAAGTATCTGAGATCTGCTTGCTCATCATTATGCACCAACTTCGCGGATTGCCGGGACATTGGGTATGGTGGTGTTATAAAGAGTGAATGGCGTGGCTTGAGCCGCAATCGTCATGGCCGGGAGCGCACTTGCCGGACGGAGATTGTCGACGATAATCGGTCCGCCGAGGGCCGGATGAAGTTTGGGCGCGTAGATCTGCCCCACTTCCAACTCCCCATGCGCAAGCAGCAGGCGTTTGAACATCGGCTTTCCGTTCTCGTCCGGATTGTCGTAGGATTCTGCGTTGACGCTGCCGATTACGATACCCAATGTGATATTCGAATCCATGTCAGGTTCGGGCGAAAACAGTTCCGGACAACTGACGCGCCCATACAGCATATTGATTTCGACCACTTTATAATCTTCGTTCCAGGCAACCAATTCCCCGAAAGCTGAAAAACCGAGGACATGTGTTCGTTCGGGCTTCAGGTCCTGGTCGCCCCCAAGAACCAATGACAAGACAGATTTATACTCTTCCGGATTGCAAAACTGAAAATATCCACGCAACCATTTCCCTGCGGAATATAGGCGCATAAAGTCTAGAAAACTATCCGGAATACGACCACGGTAAGCCTCCAGAGTGGCGGATGCTAACCGCGATCCGCCCAGCGGTTCTCCAAAATCCTTCAAAGCATTCTGATAGGTAATGAAAAGCTCGGTCATCGCTTCTGCCTTTATTTCGGTGCGCACATTTCATCCGATCGATCATGACATCGGGACATCGGACGGGTTACCATTTCCAGGCCCGGAATCCCCGGGAGAATTACTACCGCCGTCTTGCGATGAGGACTTTCCTCCGTTTTGCGCGCACTCTTCAAGTGTGACGTTCATTTTTTTCCCTTGTTTCGCGGCATTCTCCGCGTGCTGCCGCAACTGAGCGGCGCGTCGCCCCTTCCATTGAGCCCCGAGAGAACTGTTGATGGTCTTATTGCCCATGCCGGAAATAGAGCCGTCCCCCCCTGCGACTAGGTCAAGCGTATGCGTTGCTGCAAGATTGGCCATTTCTTTGGCGACGTCGCTTGCGGCTAGCTCTCGGAAGTTGTTCTTACCCTCCTTCAAGTATTGCCGCTCAAGCTCTCTCGTCCTCTGCGTCCGATATGTGTCCCGGGTCAACTTCCGACCGGCGGCATCGCCGTCTGGACGTCCGTATTTTGCGAAGCGATCTATATTCTGAACCAGTTGGCCCGGATCCATGCCGTTGATGGTATCCTGCTGTTCCTTGAGCTGCCGCCTGAACTCGTTAATTTGATCGGGCGTCGATCCTTCCGGTGGATTGAAGCAATCGATCTCTCCACAGTCCACGCAGGGCTTTGCAGCTTCCTGCTCCTTGGTCTCGGTCTCGGCTGCTTCGTTAGCATCTTCCATGTAGCTCGCGATGGCTCCTGCCGCCGCGCGGCCTGCCATGCCCCCGACCCTCGACCCGATTGCACGACCGATCCAGGCTCCAACCGGCCCACCAAGAATGCCTCCAATGACGCCGCCTAAAGCGCCGCCTGCGATTTGACCACCGTACTGTCCTACAGTTTCTGCTGCCACTGAGGTCATGACGCCGCCCCATTGAAGGCGTTGCCGGAGCGTAGCGCGTCGACCGTATGGCCGATCAGTTGCTTGACCCGGGTGTCAGGCGAGACTCCCTTTTCCTGGATATAGCTTCGTACTTCCGGAAGATCCGCCGCCTTGCCGTCCGACACAACCATTAGATATGCCCAACGCGCACGCCCGCGTTCGGTCCGAATCCCCAGCTCATCGGCAGTTCGCTCGCTGGCCAGCGTGGCCCCCCACACGAAATCGTCGTCCACGCCCAAAAAATGCGGCGGCGTGTTCTTTTTCAAGAAGCGCGCGATCCGCAGCCGCGAGGAATGAAGCATGGCTGCCTTCAACCTCTCCATCTGATCCGGTTCCAGCCGGAGCGGACCGATGGTCGCATCCGGCATGTTGTCAGCCTTACGCGCCCGCCGAACACCCCCATAATCCGGCCCATTGAAAACGACGCCATCTGCCGGCCCGAGAAAACGGGTGAACTGCGACCTTGTGAGGATCGGCAGCACCGCGCCGAGAACATTGGGATCCCAGTGGCGGAAGAGAACCCGCTCATAGCGCTGCTTTTCCGTCCCGCCCTGCTGTTCACCCCCCACGCCTTCGCGTGGAATCATGACCTCGTTCAGCGTCCGGAGATGTCGGTAGAGTGCGTCTGGCCCTGCAGGGCACGACCAATAGACCGCGCAGTTGTGATGCGTATCGAGCCATTCGACATGTGATCGCATCGATGCCGACAACGCCTCGGCCATCCATGGTCCTGCACGACGAAAATCGAGAGGTACCCCCTCCAGAAACAGCGAGCGGCAGGATATTGCTTCGGACGCAAGTGCATCCGGCAGATCGTCAAAGGCGCCGCCGTCCAGCACCACGACGACAGGCCCGTTCATCTCATCGACAGCCTTCCTTAGCACTCGAGCAGGCTCGGCGATGTCCGGCAGATCGATTACTGGGGTCGCTTCCATCATCACATCCTTACAAATGGCGTGGACGACTTCGACATCTGCCGCAGGCAAGACGGTTCCTGGCCGGGACCACCTTTCTTGAAGTTGATTTGATTGCCTTCGATATCGATCTTCAATGCATAGAGGCGGATGCCGGTCTTGTTGATTTCGATGTAGCCGCCGGGAGCGGACAAGAAGATCTTGTCTTCCGCGAAGACTTCCCACACCTTTGATTCACCGCGGTATTTTTCACCTGCCACGAGACCATATAGCTTGCCGACATTGACGGTGATCTTCTCGCCAACGACCGTGCCCTGGGCTTTTCCGATATTGGTATTCTGTTCCTCGCCGATCGTGACGTTCTGTACCTTTCCAATCGCCAGATTCTGCTGCTTGCCGACGTTGATCATCTCCGTCTGGCCAATATTGGTGACCTTGCTCACCCCGATCTGCTCAGCCTTCGCGACACCGACGCTGGTGGACTGAAACGATCCGACAATCGTGTTCATGATGCCTGGCAACGGAAACAGGTTCGAGGCGTCCTCCCCGACGCCGGTACCGGAGCCGGCAAGAGCGGTGCCCGCATCGGAGCGCGGGCTGGGACCTGAGACGACGCCCTGGCGGCTACCAAGCCCGCCAATACTCAGGAAGCCCAGCGCAGAGGAAGCAAGCGTACCGACAAAAGCACCAAGGCCAGGCCCGCCGCCACCGGCAATCTGACCAGCCTGTGAAAGCAGGCTCGCCGTCTGTCCCGCCATTCCCTGCACGGAACCCATCAGCGCCATCGCCATCGGCCCGGTGCCGCCGACGACGGTGTTCATCGAACCGCCGACTTCGTGTTTCTGGTTGCCGCCCACTTCGACCGTCCGGTTGGCGCCGATCGCCGAGACCTCGTGGCGGTCGATACGCTTGGTGCGGTCGTTCAGCACGCGCGTCGTCTGGTCCTTCTGGGCATGGAAGAACATGTTCTCCTGGCCGGCCTCGTCTTCGAAGGTCATTTCGTTGAAGCCGGTGCCCTTATGGGTGTTCGAGCGCATGACCATGCGCGTCTTGTTGGCCGGCAGGTCGTAGGGGACGGTGTTGCTCGGATTGGGGACCACGCCTGTCACCAGCGGCCGGTCGGGGTCGCCGTCGACGAAGGCGACCATCACTTCCATGCCGATGCGCGGGATAACCTGGGCGCCCCAGGTGCCGCCGCCCCAGACCTGGCTGACGCGCACCCAGCAGGTGTCGGAACCGTCCTTCTTGGCCTTGCGGTCCCAGGGGAACCACAGCTTGATGCGGCCGTATTGGTCGGGATGGATCTCCTCGCCGGCGGGGCCGGCGACGATCGCCACCTGCGTGCCCTCGATGCGCGGCCGCTTCGTTTCGCGATGCGGCGTCATCGGCACCCGCGACGGTACGGCCTCGAAGGTGTTGGTATATTCCGGCTCATTGCTGTTGGTCTCATAGGAGCGGTCGACGACGGTATGGGTCGCCTTCACCACCACATGCTCCTCATAGACATGGTCGGGGTGGGCGACCTCATAGGGGGTGAAGCGGCGTCCCGCCTCCAGGATGCGGGATGTCGAGCCGCCAAAGACCCGGTCGTGATCGGCTTCGGAGGCCTGCATCCTCAGTTTTTCCGCCCGCTCCGCCTCGGCGACGGAGGAAATGCGCGCCGGATATTCGTAAAGCTCGCGCCTGGTTGCTTCCGGCATCTGCACCAGCGATGGCGTCATCGTGCCCGGCACCATGCGCGGGGTTTCGAAGTTCCAGTCGGCGCCGGCGCGCTGGCCCGGCACGTAGGAATAACGCCGGCTCCATTCGGTGATATGGTTACGGTCGGCCGAGCCCTGCGCCAGGCGGACCTGGCCCTCGCCCTGCGCCGATGGCGACGGGCCGAGCCAGGATCGGGCGCTGTCGGCCACATGCAGCTTGTGTTTGCCGTCCTCGTGGGAGAACCAGTAGAACAGGCCGTCCTCTTCGAAACGGCGGGTGAGGAAGGCAAGATCGGTTTCGTTCCACTGCACCGAATAATGCTGCGGCGGTGGTGGCGTGATCACGCCCGACGTGTCCGGCGCCGGAATGCCGTGCTCGGAAAACAGCGTCTCGACGATGTCGATCGAGGTCTTGTCCATCCAGATGCGGCAGTCGGAGCGGCGCGACAGCAGCCACATCTGCGGCCGCAGCACCATGGAGTAGGAGCGCAGCCCGCGGGTGATCGGCGGCCCCTCGTTGAGTTCGGTCACCAGGCCGTTGAACGGCCGGCGCACGGCGCCTTCGCCATCGCCCTGTTGCACTTCCACGGAGACATCCATCAGCCGGCCGATCAGCTCCTCCGGCTTGACCGACGGCTTCTTGGCGCGCGCGGAAACCTTGATTTCGAAGAGCGACGAAATACCTTCATCGATCGTCACGCGCTCCGGCAGAAGTTGGTCCTCGCCGAGCGGCGAGACGATCTTCAGGATACGGTTCGCCTGGATGAAGTCGGCGGCAGAGGGCTGATCGTTCATGAGTTGACCTCAAACCTTAAGACGTGCGGCTCGACAGGAGCGGCCAGAACCAGATCGACTGGGATTGGTAGTAGCAGGAAGAGGCGCACTGAGCCGCGTCGGCGGCCCCGATGACCAGATCGATATGCCCGCCACCGCGATAACCCGGTATGCAGTTGAAGGCGACGACGCCCTTGCGGGCTCCAATGCCGGATTGCGCCGTCGCGGAGGTGTAGGATTCGTAAGTGCCGAGATAGCGTGAGGTCGCCAAAAGATCGGCGAGCCGGCGCATGGAGACCTCCAGGCCCTTGTTGGCGTGTGGGCCCTTGAGGATATTGTGAGATTTCGGGGAGATCTTGATGCCGGACCTCACGAAGGCGAGGCTGACGCGCACGGCGCAGGTATTCGCGTAGAGTGGATTGTTTAGAAGCGCGTCCCAACCAAGCTCGCGAAAAAGATCCTGCTGACTGACATAGTTAGGCCGATATGTGGTGCTGCTCGGATAATTGGCGTAAAGCTCATCGAAAGCTACGTTGATCATGTCGGCTCCAAAATCATTTTTCTTTGCAGGGAAAGGATTTGCTGAGCGCAGCGGAGACAGAGATCGCAGCATTCTGCTGCAGAGCCTCCGGTGCCAATGTTTGCAGATGGCTGAAGACGCGGTCCGTCAGCTCGTGAATGAGGACACTGCCTTCAATGCACCAGGTCTTTCCATCTGTCGCATCGGCAACGCCGGCCACGTAGGCCGCGCCACGCTCGTACGAGATTTGCCGGCGAAGTTCCGGATTCGTGATATCCGGCGCGGCATCGCCCTTGAGCGCTTCCAGGAGCTGCTGGTTGCTCATGCGCCAGATATCGGACTGCTGCGCTTGGACGGGCACGGCGCCGACAAGCAGCAGGATGGCCATGACAGGCCCCATCCAGCTATCGTGCTTCCCCGCATTGCGCAAATTAGGGCCATTGCCGAGCGAAGACTTCATCCACCAGCTCACAAAATCAAAGAGTTCAGATTGCCGACGACATATCGTTCATCGATAGAGACCTTCTCAGCCTACGGCCGCAGCAGATGCTTCCGAGAAGCGTTTCAGAAAGCCGTCGACAAGGGTGCGCCGGTCGAAATAGTGAAGAAGTTCCAACCGATTGTTGTTGCCGTTGAAATAGGCCGCGGCCATCGGCCGTTCCCCGGTCTTCTGGATGAAAGTCACCGCCGGATTGCCGTAGAGCAGACGCGTCGGCGCCGGATCCTCGCCGTAGATGCGAAGGAAATTCAACGTGACGGAGGTCTTGTAGTGCTCCAGCGCCTTGGCTGTGAAGATATTCTTCTTGCCGAGATAGCGGTGCATCACCGTCGTGCGGCCGTTTGGGCGGGCCGTCAGCTGCGTTCCGGATTCAAAGAACTCCGATAGCAGTTCCCTCACGCCCGGCGAACCCTGCAGCTTGCGGCCCTTGAAATAAACATCTTCGCCGATCGCAAGCGTGTAGACGCTGCGCATCACCTGAAGATGACTGGTACCTAGCCCCTTGACACCCTTAATTTTGAAGCTGGGCGCCACCATGCCGAAAACACTTTCGTCGAAGACTTCCTCGACGATAAGATGGTAGTTCGTCAGTTTCACATTATCGATGTCCAATCCGCTCATGGGAAAGACTTCCTTCAGCCCGCGACGACAATGAAGTGAGCGGACGCCATCGTGAAAGGCGCCCGCTCCAGTCGGATATTAAGCGGCCTTGGTGGTCGCCAGATCGTAGGAAGCGATCATCGGCGACTGCGGCGAGTGCTTGTCGTCGTAAGGCGTGTACTTCACTTCCATCTTGGTGAAGTTCAGCTTGATCGTCTCGACCGGGCGGTCACCGTTGGAATCGATCGAGTAGCTGGCGATCAGCGTGTTCTCGAGCGAATACTCGATATAGGTGTCGCCGGGATTGCCCGTGGTGACGAGATGGATGACCGAGCGCTTGCCGGTGCGGCCCGAGCAGGCCTCCTGGAAGAGCTTGGTCGACGAGGAGTCGCTGACCTTGGTGAGGATCACTTCCGAAACGGTCGGCTCGGAAGCTTCGCGGTTGGCCGCCGAACCAGCGGAGGTGTTCATGTTGCGGGAAACGTTCCAGTGGATGGCTTCGATATCCATCCACTTGCGATGCTGTTCGTGGGTCGCATCACCCTGGATACCGTCGATCTGAAGATAAATCGGCATTCTGTAAGCTCTCCTATTGGCGGTTGAGTGCCTAGTTGCGTCTAAGGCGTAGTCGCCTTTCTTCGTCCTGCTCCCCGAGCGCGTTTGCGGCTCGGGGCTACTTCATCCGACAACCGGCTTTCCCCCGGCGTGCCGAATTCCTGGGGGGCGGCCTCTTCGGCATCGAGGCCGAAGCGTTGCCCATCGTAACCGATGGTGATCCCCGTAATTTTCTTCCCGGCCGCGACGGCATCGAGGAAAAACGTCGAAAGAACAGGCAGGAGGTCGCGGGCGATCATGACCTCGATCGCGCGGGCGCCCATCTCGCTGGTGCGGGCGCGCGAAATCAGCGCGTCGCGGGCTGCCGGCGACAATGAAAGCGTCGTCCCGTAAGTGGCGGCAACTCGCTCGCGGATTCGGCCGATCTGGATGTCGACGATGCCCGACAGCGTCTCCGGCCCAAGCGGCATGAAGGGCAGCACGGTCGTGCGGCCGAGGAAGGCCGGCTTGAAATGCTTCTGCAATTCCGGCAGCAGCATCGCTTCCAGCGCTTCCGCCTCCGGCATCGTCTCGGGATCGGCGGCAAGGGCTGCGATCATTTCCGAACCGGTGTTCGCCGTCATGACGATGGTGGTGTTCTTGAAATCGATGTCGCGACCTTCGCCATCACGCAGCGTTCCCTTGTCGAACACCTGGTAGAAGATTTCCTGAACGCCGGGATGGGCCTTGTCGATCTCGTCGAGCAGCAGCACTCCATAGGGCCTGCGCCTCACCGCCTCGGTCAGCACGCCGCCTTCGCCGTAACCGACATAACCGGGCGGCGAGCCGAGAAGCATGGAAATCTTATGCTCCTCCTTGAACTCGGACATGTTGATGGTCGTTAAATAGCGGCTGCCGCCATAGAGCATGTCGGCAAGCGACAGCGCCGTCTCGGTCTTGCCGGTGCCGGACATGCCGACCAACAGAAAAACGGCCGGCGGCCGGCGCGGATCGGAAAGTCCGGCGCGCGAGGCCCGCATGGCCGAAGCGATGCGTTCGATCGCCGCGTCCTGGCCGAGCACCCTCTCCTTCAGGCGGGCATCGAGCGTCTTGACGGTTTCGATCTGGTCCGCCAGCAGCTTGCCGACAGGAATTCCGGTCCAGCGGGCAACGATTGATGCAACGACGTCCTTGTCGACCACACGCGGCAACAGGGCCGTTTGATCCGCCACCGCCGCGAGTGTCCGTTCGGTCACGGCAAAGGCGGCGCGGGCGGCTTCCGCGGTCATGGCCTGCGGCGGGAAAGGCGCAACATTCGTGCCGTCGCCACTGTCCGCCGGCGCCAACGGGACGATGGCATCGTCCGGCGAAAAGAATTCCTCCAGCCGGTCGGCCTCGCGGACGAGCCGGTTTTCTTCCTCGAACTGCGACCGGAGCGCTTCGATCTGCGCAACGATCTGCTGCTGCTTGACGGCGATTTCGCCAAGCCGGGCGGCCTTTTCCGGTGTCTCGGGTTCTCGCGCAAGCCAGTTTGCCTCGGTTTCCAGGAGATCGCGTTCGTCGGTAAGCTGTTTCAAAGCCTCCGGCCTCGTCTGGCGGGCCAGCGCCACGGCGGCGGCAGCCGTGTCGATCAGGCTGATCGCCTTATCGGGAAGCTGCCGGTCCGGCAGGTATCGCGCCGAAAGGCGGACGGCGGCGACGATCGCCTCGTCGCGGATACGCACCTTGTGATGGATTTTAAGGCTTTGTGCCACGCCGCGCAGCATCCGGATTGCGGCCTCTTCGTCCGGCTCGCGGACATGCACGGTCTGGAAGCGGCGGGTCAGGGCCGCATCCTTCTCGATGAAGCGCTTGTATTCGCTCCAGGTCGTTGCCGCGATCGTCCTGAGTTCTCCGCGCGCCAAAGCCGGTTTTAGGATATTTGCGGCATCGCCTTGCCCTGCCTGTCCGCCGGCGCCGATCAACCCGTGCGCCTCGTCAATGAACAAAATGATCGGTTCCGACGACGTCTTTACCGCGTCGACCACGCCATGCAGGCGCCGTTCGAACTCGCCTTTGACGCCGGCGCCGGCCTGCAGCAGGCTAAGATCCAGCAGCAGCAGCTTCACATCCTTCAGCCGGGCCGGAACATTGCCGGCGGCGATCTCCAATGCGAGCGCTTCGGCAACCGCGGTCTTGCCGACACCCGCCTCGCCGACCAGGATCGGATTGTTCTGCCGACGGCGCGTCAGGATATCGATCAGCTGCCGCAACTCAGCGTCGCGGCCAATGACCGGATCGATGCGGCCCGCGCGGGCGTCGGCCGTCATGTCGTGCGTGTAGAGCCGCAGAAATTCATTGCCTGCCGATGTCGCGGTGGGCACGGAAAGCTGGTCCGACGGGCCGGAGGCCTTTTCCAGCAATTTGTCGAGCATTGCCCGGTCGAGATTGCGTATCGAGGGAGCAATGCCGCGCACAACCACCCGCAATGCCGAATCGCCGGTCAGGGCGGCGAGCAGATCGGCCAGCATCACGACATTGCGGCCGCACTGCAGCGATGCAACCAGGAAGGATTCCCGGCCAAGGGCCAGCAGATTGGGGGAGAGCGCCAGCGCGGCGCCGTCCTCCCGCGGAATATCGGCGATCGCCGCGTCCAGCTCCGATCTCAGCATTTCCGAGGAAAGCTTGAGCTCCTCGAAAACGGCCGAAAACGCCGCAATATCAAGAAGGGAGCGAAGCCAGTGCACGACATCCACGACAGCATGCTGATGGCGCACGGCGAGCGAAGCCGCTGTCTCAAGACCGACACGTAAATTGGGCTCAAGCGTTCTTATCAGACGATTGAGATCGACATTCGACATCCGCAAGTCCCGTTTATTCGACGAAATTCAGTGCGTCCTCTTGATGCGAAGCAACAACTAGGGCGCTCATAAACCCTTGTCCAGAAGAAAAACGACTCTATTTTTCGAAATGAGAATATCTGGAAGTCGTCATAAATTCGTCATCATCGAGAGATGGTTGACAAGCCAATACAAGCCGCACAAAATGTTGGACCGCCGCGGTATGTTTTGATTTTCGAGGTATTTAACAGCGTGAATGTCAGAGAAATCATAAATCCACTTGAACAAAATTATCCGTGCGGAAAAAACGTTCGGACCAATACTGCATCACGTGAAATATACTATAGAATTAAAGACGCCAGAAACGCCGCACGTACAGCCGAACGTAGTATTTCACCAGGTGACGTTATTACGCTTGCACCCGCTTGGCACGATGTTAGCAATCTTGGATTGCAAATTCTTTCTTCCAGGAGCAAGGACATAGAAGTATTGGCCTGGCTCGCCGAAGCGCAGCTGCGGCTGCGCGGCTTCTCAGGATTGCGCGACGTCTATGTTGCAACCGCGTCGCTTTTAGACAAGCATTTCGACACTTTGCACTCGATCGGAGACAACGATTTCGAGGAGCGGTTCGCTCCCTTTGCGGGTCTTAACGGCGTGGGCGGCGAAGGAACGCTTATCCAGGCTATTCGTTTGACTTCGTTGATCCCGGACGGAAAATTCGCTCAGTTTTCGCTCTGGGATTTCCAGCTTTCGCAGCGGTCGAACGAAGCCGAGCGGCGCAAGGAATTGCAGCAGGCGGCGGCAGAAGCCGGTGTCGCACAGATGTCGGCCCATCTCAGGGTGGTGACAGAGTGCATCGCCGCTTTCGACCGCATGATCGAAATACTTGATCATCACTGCGGGGATCAGGCGCCGCCGAGCTCCAATACACGCAATGCTTTGCAGGAAGCAGCCTCTGCAATCCGGATGCTCGCCGGCATCGAGGCTCCCTCGGCCATATCCGAAACCCCTGCCTCGCAAGGCTCGGAGCCGCTGCCGGCAACCGATATCGGTGAGTCCGAGGCCGTCCGCATGCGGCCCGTCGGCGCCGAGATGATTCGTTCACGCGAAGAGGCCTTCGAACTGCTCGCTGCCGTTGCGCGCTATTTCCGTCGCACCGAACCCCATTCACCGATCTCCATGTCGATCGAGACCTTGGTGCGCCGCGGCCGCATGGATTTTTCCGAGCTACTTGCCGAGCTCCTGCCTGAGCAGCACACGCGCAATGCAGTGCTGACGGCGGCCGGCATACAGCCCGCAACCGACAAGGGAGGCTAGCGGCCTGAGGTCGGGCCCTGCCCGGCCGCAATCTGGAGCATCCGCAATTCGTAATCCGCCGATGAGACGAAGGAGAGCCTCGATGGCAAGTGTACATGAGAAACTGGAACGGGTTCGCAAGCCGCGGGTCCATATCAAATATGAAGTCGAAACCGAAGGCGCGATGGTGGTGAAGGAGCTGCCTTTCGTCGTCGGCGTGCTCGGCGACTTCTCCGGCAATCCGACGCAGCCGCTCAAGGCTTTCGGCGAGCGCAAGTTCGTGCAGATCGACCGCGACAATTTCGACGACGTCATGCGCCGGATGACACCGGGCCTGACGCTTTCGGTCGAGAACACTCTCGAGAAAGACGGAACGGAGCTTCCGGTTTCGCTGAAATTCGAAAGCATGGCCGATTTCGAACCCGGCGCGGTCGTCGATCAGGTGCCGGCGCTGAAGGCGCTGCTCAACGCCCGCAACCAGCTGCGCGACCTGATGAGCAAGGCGGACCGCTCCGAGGAGCTCGAGCGCCTGCTCGAGGACATCCTGCAGAACAAGGCCGATCTCTCGCAGCTGGTGGCCCAGCTTGGCGGCGGCAAGGCCGAAGAGGCGAAGGACGTGCTGAATTGAGTGCCTGGGATCGCAGGCCGATCGCGGCCGCGCGAATTCCTGAAGAGTCGTTGTCCGGCAGCGGCCCCTTGTTAAGGGAAACCCTCACAGCCCCGAGGGTCGCCGCTTTCGCAAAAAAGGATCGTTAGATGACCGCCGAAACGCAATTGCAGACAAAGGAAGAAGTAGGCTTCGCACCCGATGAGAGCCTGCTCTCGAAGGTCGTTGCGGCAACCCGCCAGACCGAGCCCGACCGTGCGCAGGATCTTCTGCGCACCCTCACCGATCAAGCCCTGAAGGGCACCGTCACCTATGATCGTAACCTCACGATCACCTTGAACAACGCCATTGCCGAGATCGACAAGGCGATCTCGAGCCAGCTCGCGGCAATCATGCAGTCGCCGGAGTTCACCAAGCTCGAAGGCGCCTGGCGCGGCCTGCACTATCTGGTCAAGAACAGCGAGACCAGCGCCAACCTGAAGATCCGCGTGCTCAACGCATCCAAGCGAGACATCGCCAAGGATCTCGCCAAGGCCGTCGAGTTCGACCAGTCCAGGCTCTTCAAGTCGGTCTATGAAGACGAGTTCGGCACTCCAGGCGGCGAACCGATGGGCGCGCTGATCGGCGACTATGAATTCGACAATTCCTTCGACGACGTCCAGCTTCTGCAAGGCGTCTCGATGATCGCAGCCGCCGCCTTCGCCCCGTTCATCTCGGCGGCGAGCCCGCGCATGTTCGGCTTCGAGGATTTCCGGGAGCTGGCAAAACCCCGCGATCTGGAAAAGATCTTCGAGACGGTCGAATACGCCAAGTGGCGCAGCCTGCGCGACAGCGATGATTCCCGCTTCGTGACGCTCGCCATGCCGCGCGTGCTCGCCCGCATGCCCTACGGCCCGAAGACCAGCCCGATCGAGGAGTTCAACTTCGACGAAACCGGCGGCTCCAAGACCGGCGAACTGCCGCACGGCTCCTATTGCTGGATGAACGCGGCCTATGTGATGGGCACGCGGCTGACCGAAGCTTTCGCCAAGAACGGCTGGTGCACCGCCATCCGCGGCGCTGAAAACGGCGGCAAGGTCGAAGGCCTGCCGATGCATATCTTCTCCAGCGACGACGGCGATCTCGATCTGAAATGCCCGACTGAAGTCGGCATTACCGATCGCCGCGACGCCGAACTCGGCAAGCTCGGCTTCCTGCCGCTCTGCCACTACAAGAATACCGACTATGCGGTGTTCTTCGGGGCGCAGACAGCCCACAAGCCGAAGCTCTACGACCGGCCGGAGGCAACCGCCAATGCCGCCGTTTCCGCCCGCCTGCCCTACATGATGGCGACGTCGCGCTTTGCCCATTACCTCAAGGTCATGGGCCGCGATAAGATCGGCTCCTTCATGGAAGCGGAAGATTGCGAGGCCTGGCTCAATCGCTGGATCTCCAACTATGTCAACGCCAATGACGACGCAGGCGAGGAGTCGCGGGCGAAATATCCGCTGCGCGAGGCAAAAGTCACCGTCCAGGAAATCCCCGGCAGGCCGGGCGCTTACAACGCCGTCGCCTGGATGCGTCCGTGGCTGCAGATGGAGGAGTTGACGACCTCGCTGCGCATGGTCGCCCGGATTCCTTCGAAGAACTGATGAAATCAGAGCTTGGCGCGGCGGTTTTCCGCCGCGCCAAGCTCTTGCGAAACATTTGGTCAGGTCGACGATGGGTTCCAGCACTGAATGGCGGCGCCGGGCGGATCAGCTGATTACGCTGATTGACGAGGCGCTGAACAGGCAAGTCAATGCCATCCTCCACCATCCCGATTTTCAGGCGATGGAGGCGAGATGGCGTGGCCTTGCCATGCTCGTGCGCGAGGCAAGCCGCAGCGGCGAGGTGAAGGTCAAGCTTCTCAGCGTCAGCTGGCGTGAGCTGGCGCGCAGCATGGAGCGTGCCAGCGATTTCGACCAGAGCCACCTCTTCGAATTGATCTACAGCCGCGAGTTCGGCATGCCGGGCGGCGAGCCATTCGGAATGCTGGTCGGCGACTATCATCTGTCTCCGCACGATCCCGCCGACGGCGATCCGGTCAGCACGCTGTCGCAAATCGGCATGGTGGCGGCTGCCGCCTTCTGCCCCTTCGTCGCCGGTGCGGCGCCGCTTTCTATCGGGCTTGAAGACTTTCACGAGCTGAACCGGGTCAGCGACTTCTCCTGGCTTGCCACGGAAACGGACCGCATCCGCTGGAACGGTCTGCGCGCCCGAGAAGATTCGCGGTTCCTCGGGCTCGTCGCGCCACGCATCCTGATGCGCTCGCCGCTTGCGCCGCATGCGCGCGATCGCAATGACGGCTTTCCCTTCCGCGAAAGCATTCCTGCCGACGGCAGTTCGCTGCTCTGGGGCAATGCCGCTTTCGCCTTTGCGACCGTCGTCATTCGCAATTTCGTCGCATCCGGCTGGTTTGCGGAGATCCGCGGCGTCACGCAGGATGCCGTCGACGGCGGCCTGCTGAGCGCAAGCGAATTGCCGCCTTACGATCTCGGCACGGAGAGCAACGGGCTTTCCGCCCAGGCGCCGGTCGAAGTCCAGCTGACCAGCAGCCAGGAGCAACAGCTGTGTGAGCTCGGCATCATTCCCGTCGCGACCACCTATCTCTCCTCTGCGGCGATCTTCAATTCCAATCAGTCGCTGCATGCACCGCCGCATTATTCCAACGAGCATGCACGCCAGAACGCCCGCCTCGCCGCCATGCTGCAATATGTGCTCTGCGCCTCGCGTTTCGCGCATTATCTCAAGGTCATCATGCGCGATGAGATCGGCCAGCTCTCCGATGCGCTCTCGATCGAGCGCAAGCTCATGGACTGGCTGACCGCCTATACGCTCGGCAATGACGACGCCGATATCGCGCTGCGCACCCGTTTCCCGCTGCGCTCGGCCGGCATCGGCGTCGCCGAAATTCCGGGCAAGCCCGGCAGCTTCTCCTGTACCGTCCGGCTGCAGCCGCATTTTCAGCTCGATGACGTTGCCACGAGCTTCCACCTTATCGCCGAGTCCGCAACCACCGGCCAGATTCTGAGCCGCCCGGTCGCCATACCCGAGAGGATGTCCGCATGACGCTTTCCGCCAGCATCGCCCGATCGCTCAGCGACAACGCCCTCGAGGACGCGCTCGAGGAGGTCAAGGCGCATCTGAAGGCCAAGCCCTCGGATCAGGAGGCGCGGCATCTCTATATCGATCTTCTCGTCCTTGCCGGAGAATATGAGCGGGCGGACAATCAGTGCAGCCTTGCCGCCACCCTCTCTCCCGACGCGACGATGGGCTTTGCCCTGTTGCGCAACGAACTTCGGGCGATGGCGGCACGCGACGCCTGGTTCGAAAGCGCCGCTCTGCCGGAATTTCCGCAAGGGCCGAGCGAACTCGACAGGCTCGCCGTCCGCCTCGGTATCGCCCATCGCGAGGGCAATGCGGACGATGCGAAGACCGCGCTCGATGCGCTGGAAAGCTTAAGGGGCGAGCGCCCGCTGCTCTGGAACGGCAAGGCGATTTCCGATTTCCGCGATCTCGACGACCGCATCCCGCACGCTCTCGAAGTCATCATGACCGGCGGCGGCTATCTCTGGATCGACTTCGCCAAGATATCAGCGCTGTCGATCGAGCCGATTGCCCGGCCGCGAGATCTCGCCTTCCGTCGCGCCGAATTGACGCTGATCGACGGCGCAGCCGCGTCGGTGCTTCTGCCGGCGGTTTATCATGGCACCGGCAAGGGTGCGGCGCTCAGGCTCGGACGTAAAACCGAATGGGTCGAGGAAGCGAGCGGCATCACCACCGGCCGCGGCCAGCGCTGCTTCCTCGCCGGCGACGAACTCGTCTCCTTCCATGACACCCAAAGTCTGGAGATCGTCCCGGCAAGCTCTGCCGGCAGGCAGGTCGCGCATGGTTGATCCGCTCGAACGCTACCGGCAGCGCGACCGAGTCCTGTCCCGCTCGATCCTCGACAGGCTGATCGACGAGGCCCCGGATCGCGCCGCCGATCCGTCGGTCAGTTTCGTCGACCAGGTCCGCGAGGTCAGGGAGGCGATCCGCCGCGATCTCGAAGCGCTGCTCAACACGCGGCGGTGCCCGACGACGCCGCCGACGGACCTTTCAGAATTGCGGGACGCCCTGGTCAGCTATGGCGTCGACGGTATCGTCTCGGCAAATCTGATGACCGACCAAGCCAAGCTCAAGCTGGCGGAAGCGATCGAGCGGCGGGTTGCGCTGTTCGAGACGCGGCTTGCCGATATCAGGGTGACGATCCTGAAAAGCCGGACGATGACCGAACGGGCGCTGCGCATGCGCATCCAGGCGACCTTCCGCCTGCATGAGGGCATGCCGCCGATCAGCTTCGAATCGACCATCGATCCGTCGACCCAGCGTGTCCTCGTGGAGGCGGCGCATGGCTGAAGGTTTCCTGCACCGCTACAATGAGGAATTGCTGGCACTGCGCCGCCGGGCCGCGCGCTTTGCCGACGCTTTCCCTAAGATCGCCGGACGTCTGCGAATGACCGGCGACGTCGCCGACGACCCGCATGTGGAACGCCTGATCCAGAGTTTCGCCTATTCGGCCGCGCGCGTGCGTCAGAAGCTCGACGATGAATTTCCCGAACTGACCGATGGCCTGCTCGAAACCCTCTATCCGCACTATTTGGCCCCGCTACCCTCGATGAGCATCGTCAAGTTCCGGCCGAGCGATACGCTCGCCTCGGTCCAGACCGTGCCCCGCCACACGGAAGTCTTGGCCGAACCGGTGAGAGGCGAAGCCTGCCGCTTCCGCACCACGCAGGATGTCGAGATGGCACCGATCGAGATCGCCGGCGCTACCCTTTCAGGCCAGCCGATCAATGCACCGCTTTCGTCCTATGCCGGCGTTGCCGGCTGCCTCAGACTGTCCATCCGCTCTCTCGATGCCCGCAAGCCCCTGGGCAGCCTCGGCCTGAGCCGGCTGCGCCTGCATATTCCCTCTGCCTGGCAGCAGGCGGTGGCGATCTACGAACTGCTTGCCAACCACACGCTCGGCATTGCGCTTGCCAAACATGCAGACGACCGTTCGGCGATCTTCCTGCCTGCAAGAAACCTGAAACCCGTCGGCTTCGGGCCGGAAGAGGCCATGCTGCCCTATCCGGCGCCGAGCTTCATCGGCTACCGCCTGCTCACCGAATTTTTCGCGCTGCCGCGGAAATTTCTGTTTCTCGATATCGAAGGGCTCGAGTCCTGGCGAGGGGAAACGCTGGAACTCTTCGTTTACCTCGGGGAAAGCGACGCCAAGCTGGAGCGGGCAGTTTCGGCCCGCGACTTCGCGCTCAACGCCACGCCCGTCGTCAACCTGTTTCGCCAGGTCTGCGAACCGATCGCCGTCGATGGCACCCGCACGGAATACCGGCTGCTGCCGGATGCACGGCGCCAGAAGACCCGTGAGATCTATTCGATCGACCGCGTGCTGCTGACCGGATCGCGCGGCCAGGAGGAATTCTGCCAGCCCTTCTTCGGACGATCGCAACGCGCAGGCGCGAGCGCGACCTACTGGCAGGCCTCTCGCCGTTTCGACGAAGACGACAGGACCAGCGATATGGATATCGCCTTCGTCGACCGGCAGTGCCGGCCGGCCGCTTCGGTCGATGCGGTGGCGAGCGTCGATACGCTCTGCCTCAACCGCGACCTGCCGGAACACCTTCCCTTCGGCGGTGGCCACCCGTTGCTGCAGCTCGCCTCCGGCCATGAGGCGGTCGCAGGCGTCGAGGCGCTGATCCCGCCGACACCGTCGGTCAGAATGAACGATCAGGATGGCCGGAACTGGCGGCTGATGTCGCACCTCCTCCTCAACCATCTGTCGCTGTTCGACAATGATGGGGCCGCATTGAAGGACATCCTGTCGCTCTATGCCTTTCGCGACAGTCCCGAGACCAAGCAGTTCGCCGATGCGCTGGTCGGGATCAAGGCCGCCAACTCGACCGCCCGTCTCGGCAGCGGCGGCATGGTGCCCGGCACCGAGATCGCGCTGGAATTCGATCCGGCCGCCATCGACCGGCCTTCGGCCTTCCTGTTCGGCAGCGTGCTCGACCGCTTCTTCAGCCTCTACACCTCGGTCAATAGCTTCACCCGGCTCACTGTCGGCATGAAGGGGCAGTCGAGGCCGATCGCCCGCTGGCCGGCGCGCGCCGCCGAACGCCCGCTTCTCTGAGAAAGGACCGCCAGTCGATCATGGACATGCAAGCCGCCAGCAAGCCAGACGCGCTTACCGACCTGCTCGAACGCGACCCCGGCCGTTTCGAGCCGGTGACGGCATTTCGCGTCGCGCAGGCGTCGGTTGGCGAAGGACGGCTTGACGTCGCCTCCCATGTCGGCGTCTCGCCGGCGCCGCTTGCGGTGAGCGGCTACCGGCGCAAGGCCGGCCGCGCCACCGTGCGCAGTGCACTTGCCGGCCTTGTCGGCGCGCTCGGCTCCATGCCATCGGCCTATAACGAACTCGTCATGCGCCAGGAGCGCAACCGATCGCGGGGGCTGGCGAGCTTTTTCGATCTGTTCGGCGCGCGCATGGCGGAACTCTTCGCCGACGCGTGCGAAAAATACCGGATTGCGAGGCGGCTGCGCTGGGGCGGCGTTTGGGCAAGCAATGCTTTCGTCACCACGCTGCTGTCGCTGACCGGCTTCGGCACCAAGCGGCTCGTCGATAAGAGCGGCGTCGACGAGGAGTTGATCCTGCGCTTTTCCGGGTTCTTCGCGGCGCGCAACCGCAATACCGTCAACCTGCGCGCCATGCTGACCGAATTCAGCGGCCTGCCGGTGGAGATCGAACTGTTCCGCGGCCGCTGGCTGAGCATTCCGCCGGAAGAGCGCAGTCGGATGAGCCAGCTGCAGGGCGTGCAGCTCGGGGTCAATGCCACGGCCGGTGCCGCCGTTCACGATTTCAGCGGCGGCTTCCGCGTCGTCATCGGCCCGCTCGGTTATGCCGATTATCTCACGCTTGCGCCGGGCGGAAAGGCCATCACCGAACTCTTCGCCCTGACCCGGCTCTATGTCGGCTCGGCGCTCGATTTCGACATACAGGTCGTGCTGAAAAAGGAGGATGTTCCCTTCTGCCGGCTCGGCCAGGCAGGCGATCCGCCTCGTCTCGGCTGGAACAGCTGGGCGAGGGTCGCACCGGCGGCAAAGGACAGCGGCGATGCGATCATCGTCGAACGCCTGTCGACCGAGATGCGGTGAGGAGGTGAGGATGCGGCTCGAACTGAGAGAGATCACCGGCGACGCGGTGACAATGGCCGGCCGGCCGAAATGGTTTTTCGAACGCGGCCGGCGCACGCTCGGCCGGGCGCCCGATTGCGACTGGCAGCTGCCGGCGGACAGGCTGTCGATTTCGAAACTTCATTGCATCATCGAGCGCGACCGCGACGGCTTCCTTTTGCGCGACCAGAGCGCCAACGGCTCCCGCGTCGACGGCGTTGCCGTGCATGAAGGCCAAATCGCCAGGCTTTCCGACAGGTCGCGGCTGGAGATGGGCGGACTTGCATTCTCCGTCCACATCTCCGGCGACAGGGATCGCGACATCGAGGACCCCGATGCCGGGCTCGTCTTGAGCGACGAACCGCTGACCATTTCCGCGATCCTTGCCGACATCGCGCCGGGCGGCCATACCGCAAACGGCATTCTCGGTGAGCGCACGGCCGACGATTGGAGCCCTTCCGAACAGGCCGGCAAGAAAGGCGCGGCGTCATCCCGCAATGTCGAGATCGGATGGAGCGGGCCCCCGGAGATTCGCACGCTGACCCAGCTTCTGCCGGAAGACTGGAATTCGGAGGACACCGAATACGCCAGCCATTTGGAACACGGCTCGGCCACCCATATCGCAGTCCCCATCGCCCAACGCCGGACCGCGCCGCTGATCGACATCTTCAACGACAATGCGCAACCCGAATCCGAAGATTTTCCGGCGCTGAGCATCGGCCGGCCCGCAGCCCTCGCCGACAGGCTGGAGCCGTTGCTCGGCCGGCTCGAGGAGGCTGTCGAGAGTGCCTATGCCGTTTTCGAAATGAATGCACCGCCTTCCGGCAGCCAGCCGGACTTCCCTGACAGGGAGGAGGCGCTGCTTGCCCGCATCGAGACCCTGCTCGGCCGGCAGCTCAAGCTCAATTCCGCGCTCGAAGCCCTCGCCCAGGCGGCGGGCCAGCTGGAGCCGCGCAGCCTGGAAGCGCGTGTCGAGACGGGCGCCTGGCGTCGGGACCGGAACTACTGGCGGGCCTACCGGGCGCAATTCGAAAAAGACGGCAAAAGCCGATCGATCCAGGACTTTTTTCGCGACGCCATGCTGGCAGCGATGAACGGCAGGGACACAGGGCCTCGTCCACAAGACAGCCAGGAAGGACAAGACGCGCATCATGAGGAATGAGAACCGGGTGGCCTGGAGCGAGGGCATGTTCCTTCGCGTGCAGCATTTTCAGCAGGCGGACCGCTGGACCGAACGGCTCGTGCGCACCGCAACGCACGGCCTGTCGCCCTATCCCTGGGGGATCGCGGAGATCGGCATCGACCGCGGGGCGCTGGCGATCGGCCAGTTCGCGCTGTCGAACCTGCGCGGCGTGTTGCCCGACGGCACGCCGTTCGAAGCGCCCGTTGATGCCGATCTGCCGCCGCCGCTCGATCTCGACGAGAACACCAAGAATGCGATTGTCTATCTCGCACTTCCCGCCCGCCAGCCCGGCAAGGCGGATGTGGCGCTAAACGGCGGCGCTCAGCGCAACAGCGTTCGCCTCGTGGCCTCGCCCTATGAGGCGCCCGACGCCAATGTCGAGACCGACTTCATGGCGCCGATCGACGTCGGTCGCCTCAGCCTGCGTTATCTCAAAACCGGCGACGAGCTTGCCGGCTACGAGCTGATCGGACTTGCCCGCATCATCGAGGTGCGCTCCGACAGGGCTGTCATTCTCGACCCCGATTACATCCTGCCGAGCCTCAACTGCACGGCCGCCGGCCGGCTGAACGAATTGATCACCGAGCTTCTCGGCATCGTGCGCCACCGCGCCGAAGCCATTGCCGAACGCATCGGCGATCCCACCATCCGCGGCACGGCGGAGGTCGGCGACTACCTGCTCCTGCAGATCCTCAATCGCGCCGATCCGATGCTGAAGCATATCTCGGCCAATGCGACGCGCATCCATCCGATCGTCTTTTACGAGCACTGCATCCAGCTTGCCGGCGAGCTTGCCACCTTCACCACCGAGCGCAAGCGGGCGAGCGACTTCCCGCCCTACCGCCACGACGACCTGAAGGCGACCTTTGCCGCCGTCTTCGATGATCTCAGAGCCTCGCTTTCCTCGGTGCTCGAACAGGCGGCGGTGGCGATCGAGCTCGCCGAACGCCGGCATGGTGTCAGGATCGGCACGATCAACGACCGTTCCCTGCTTCGGGATGCCGGCTTCGTGCTGGCGGTCCGGGCAGAGATGCCGGCCGAGGACGTGCGCCGCAAGCTGCCGGCGCAGATCAAGGTCGGCCCGGTCGAACGCATCGCCGACCTCGTCAACGTGGCGCTGCCGGGCATTCCCGTACGGCCGCTGCCGGTGCTGCCGCGCCAGCTCCCCTATCGCTCCGGCACCATCTACTTCGAACTCGACACCAAGAATCCGCTCTGGAAACAACTCGATACCTCCGGCGCCATCGCCGTGCATCTCGCCGGCGATTTCCCCGGGCTCGAAATAGAATTGTGGGCCCTTAGAGAATGAAGAACGAACCCGCTTCCTCCTGGCAAAGTCTGCCGACCATCGTCGAACTCACCGAGGATGGCGTGAAGAAAAAGCAATCCGCCCGCAAGATGGCGGAGATGCTGGACGACGTTCTCGATTTCCCCGAAGGCGAGAAGGGAACGAGACCGGCGGCAGCGTCTGCGACCGGCGGCGTTTCGGTCGAAACACTCGTCCGGGATTTCCGCTTCGGCGCCGAAGACGTGCCGACCCTGGTGCGCTCGGCCGCGCCGCTGCTCAACCTCGCCCATAGTCTGCGCTACACGGAAGAGCAGCCCGATGTCGATGAACTCAGAGCGGTGGCGATCGCAGCCGTCGGCCGCTACGAGCGGGATCTCGCCAGCGCGCGCATCAGCCCCGAACGGGCGCGTGCAGCCCATTATGTCGTCTGCGCGACGGTCGACGACGTCGTGCTCAGCAAGGCCTGGGGCGTGCGCGCCGGATGGGCGCGCTCCGGCCTCGTCTCCACCTTCCATATGGACGTGACCGGCGGCGAACGTGTGTTCGACCTGCTCGACCATTTCCACCAGAGCCCCGGCGCCAACAAGGACCTGCTGCTCCTCATCTATCTCTGCCTGTCGCTCGCCTTCGAAGGCCGCACCCGCGTTTCCGCGCGCGGCGGGCTGGAGCTCGCCCGCATCCGCGACAGTCTCTATAAGACGCTGCTCGGCCAATACGGCGTCTTCGAGCGTGAGCTTTCCCCGCATTGGAAAGGCGTTTCCGCGCGGCACCAGCCGCTGCGCACCGCCGCCGCCCTTTGGACGCTGCTTTCCGTCCTGACGCTGATCCTGGCTTTCGGCTACCTGTTCTTCACGCTTTCGCTGAACCGCGCCTCCGACGGCACGTTCGAGCGCCTTGCCAACCTGCCGCCACGCGAGACGCCAAGCGTGCTGGTCAAGGTGCCGGAGCCGCCGCGCGCCCCTCCGCCTGTTGTCGTCGCGCAAACGCCGCCGCCACCGCCACCGCCGCAGGTAAAGCCACCGAGCCGTCTCGACAATCTGCTCGCCTTCCTCCAGCCGGAGGTCGAGAAGAAGCTTGTCACGCTGTCGGATTCGAATGGCAGGCTGCTCGTGCGTATCAGCAATTCCGGCCTGTTTGCCACCGGCAGCGCCGAAGTCAGCGAGAAATTCCACGATCTCCTGCAGCGCATCGGCGGCGCGCTCGCCGCGGAGAAATTCCGCGCCGTCGTCGTGGGTTATACTGACAATGTGCCGATCCGCACCATCCAGTTCCCATCCAACTGGCACCTGTCGGAAGCCCGCGCCAAGGCGGTCGGCGAAATCCTCGCATCATTCACCGGGCCGGGGGCGATCCTGACCGAGGGACGCGCCGACAGCGATCCGATCGCCGGCAACGACACGCAGGAGGGCCGGGAGATGAACCGCCGCACCGAGATCCTGGTGCTGACCGATCCGAGCGAACGGCTGAACGACGCCGGTTTCAAGACAGCGCCGATCGAGGCCGAAAGACCGAATGCACCGGCTGCCGCCGCAGGAGGCGCTTCGCGATGATGAATCCCTTAAGTTATTTCTATACGCTGCGATCCTATGTGGAAGCCTATGCCGGCCTTCTCGGCCGCCGCTTCATCTCGATCATATGGGTGGCGGCGATCTGCGTCGTCATCTGGTTCTACGGCTATCTCGCCGCCTATGGCGACTTCAAGCCGCTGGCGAGCGCCTCGGCGCGGCTGACGCTGATTGGCGTCATCATTGCCGCCTGGCTCGCCTACCTCCTGTTCACCGTGATCCGCGACCGCCGTCGCGACAAGCAGCTCGTCGAAGGGATCGAGCGTGACGCCGAGGCCGAAGCGGCGGCCAGCCAGCAGGCTGAGGTCGGCGAGATCCACAGCCGGCTGAAGGAGGCGTTGCAGCTCCTGCGCCGCATCACCAAGCGACGCTTCGGCTATATTTACGAGCTGCCCTGGTACGTGATCTTCGGCGCGCCGGGCTCCGGCAAGACGACGGCGCTCACCAATTCCGGCCTCAAATTCCCGCTCGGCGATGCGCTCGGCAGCAACTCGGTTCAGGGCATCGGCGGCACACGCAACTGCAATTGGTGGTTCACCGACGAGGCAATCCTCATCGATACCGCCGGCCGCTACACCACGCAGGACGATCTGAACGGCACCGCCAAGGCCGGCTGGGAAGGCTTTCTCGGCCTCCTCAGAAAATACCGCCGGTCGCAGCCGATCAACGGCGCGCTGGTGACGCTGTCGATCGGCGACCTGCTGACACGCGATCCCGAAGCCCAGCGCGAGGAAATCCGGGCGATCCGCCAGCGGCTGTCCGAGCTCGACGAACTCCTGCATGCGCGCGTGCCGGTCTATCTGCTCCTGACCAAGGCCGATCTTCTAACCGGCTTCGTCGAATTCTTCGACGGCTTTAACAAAAGCGACCGCGAACAGGTCTGGGGGACGACCTTCGGGCTCGACGAAAGCTATAAGGCGGCAAACCTGCCGGAACGCTTCACGGAGGAATTCACCCTGCTGCAGCAGCGCGTCGACGCCATGCTGATCGAGCGCCTGCAGCAGGAGCCCAATCCGGAGCTGCGCGGCCGCATCTTCCGCTTCCCCGCCGAACTCGCCTCGCTGAAGGAGCGCCTGCATGAAGTGACGACGGAGCTTTGCTCGGGCTCGAAACTGGTCGAGGCGCCGCTCCTGCGCGGCATCTATTTCGCCTCCGGCACCCAGAGGGAGGAAGCAGCCGCCACGCCGCGCATGCGGCGCAGCTATTTCCTCTCGCGCCTCTTCAAGGAGGTGATCTTCGGCGAGGCTTCGCTGGTCGCCCGCGACAAGCGGCTTTCCGGCCGGCAGCTCCTCTTCCGCCGCGCCGCTTACGCGAGCGCGGTCCTGCTGCTGGCCGTGGTGCTGACCAGCTGGACGGCCACCTACTTCCAGAACACCACAGCGCTCGCCGGTGCGGAAAGACGCATCGATGCCTATGAGCAGCTGGTGCGCGGCGTGCCGGTGCGCGACGTCTCGGATGCGGATTTCCTACGCATCTTGCCGGCGCTCGATAATCTCGCTGCCGTCACTACCGATTTTTCCAAGACGCGCGTCTGGCCGGTGAGCCTCGGCCTCGATCAGGAAGGCAAGGTCGCGAGCCGCCAGCGCGAAGCGTATCAGCGGGCGCTGAACACGCTGCTCCTACCCCGCATGCTGGTGCAGCTCCAGAAGGAGATGACCGAGACCACCGACGTGAACAGAACCTTCGACGCTCTGAAACTCTACGGCATGCTTGGCGGGCTCGGCCCGATGAATGCGGATTTTGCCTCCGTGGAAGCGGAAGACATGTTCACCAGGCTCTATCCCGACGAAGGCCGTACCGCGGCGCGCAACGCGCTGATCACCCATGCGGAAGCCATGGCGCGCGGCGCGCTGCCGCCGATCGATCTCGACAAGACGCTGATCGCCGAGGCACGCGACATCATCCGCTCGCAGAACATCGCTAGCCGTGCCTATGATATCCTGGCGGAATACCGCGCCTCTCGGGCCCTTCCCGGCTGGAGTCCGGCCGGTGCGCTCGGCCCGCTCGGCGAACAGGCATTCGAGCGGACCTCCAAGGCGCCGCTTGGCGAGAGCATCCCCGGCCTTTTTTCTGCGACCGGCTACCGCACGGTCGTTCTGCCCGAGATCAGCGAGGCCGCACGCGAGGCACTCGACGAGCAGTGGGTTCGCGGCGTCCCCAATCCCGCCGGTGTCACGGTCGAGACCGTCGCCCAGGCCACACTTCAGCTTTACTTCGACAAGTTCGCTCAACGCTGGTCGACCCTGTTGACCGATATCAGGGTCAAACCTTCGCAGACGATCAGCGACGCGGCTGAGACCACTCGCATCCTGGCCGGCAAGCCCGGCCCCGTTGAGACGCTCGCGAATTCGATCGCCGCGGCCACCGATCTGCGCGGCCCCGGCGCCGAGATCGCCTCAGCTGCCGGTGACAGTTTGAGCGTCTCAACAACGGCGCTGAGCAGTGCCGCCAATGCGCCCGATCCCTTCGGCCGTCTTCGAGACGCGCTGAAGGCGCCGACCGGCCAGTCGCCGCTTCCCGACCAATCGAAGGAAGCGCCGCGCTCGGAAATCGGGCAGCTGGAACCAATCGTGCAGAAAGTGCAGGAGCAGCTTTCGCGTGCGACGACCTCTACGGCCGAAGTGGCGAAAGTCTTCGACGTCGATAGCCAACTGACCGACGCCAATCAGGACTTGCTGCAGCAGGCCCGGAAGTTGCCGGCGCCGATCGATACATGGATGGCGGGGCTCGCCGCCGATGTCGGATCGCTGGCGGTCAAATCCGCTCGTTCGCGCATCAGCGACGCCTGGGCCGCGGAGGGTGCCGGTTTCTGCTCGAATGTCGTGGCCGGCCGTTATCCCTTCGATCGAAAATCCGCGCGCGACGTCGCGATGAGCGACTTCGTAAGGCTGTTCGGTCCCGAGGGACTGTTCAAGACCTTTTTCAAGGAGAAACTTGAGGCCTTTGTCGATACCAGCGCTTCGCCATGGGGCTGGAAGGGCACCTTCGGGGCGTCGAGCATTCCGAGCGCGGCGATCGCCCAGTTCGAGAATGCCGACAAGATCAACCGCGCCTTCTTCCCGGCCGGCAGCAAGGACCCGTCGATCACGATCAACGTGAAGCCGGTGTCGCTGACCGATGCCGCCAGCGCGGTGATGCTGGAGATCGAGGGCGAACGCGTTGTCTATTTCCATGGACCGGTCCAGGCGAAATCGATCACATGGCCGTCGACGGAAGCGAACAACACCTCGCGCATCGCCTTCCAGCCGGGCGGCTGGCAGCAGGCCTTGACCGAGAACGGCGACTGGTCGCCCTTCCGCCTCTTCGACGATGCCAATGTCACGGTGCAGGGCGACGATCTGTTCAGGGCACAATTTGAGCAGGACGGCCGGGCGGCGGAGTTCGATGTGCAGTTCGGTTCGGTGCTCAATCCATTCCGGCTGGAGGCGCTCGGCGCCTTCTCATGCCCGGCGCAATTCTGAGCGGACTGATATGAACGAGCGCGCCACCCTCGAGCGAAATCCGGCCGAAAGCGACAGGATCGGCTTCTACGGCAAGCTGCCGAGCCACGGCGATTTCGTTTCGATGGGCCTCGGCCACAGCCTGCAATCCGCACTCGACGCCTGGATGCAGGCCGGGCTGCAGGCGGCGCAGCAGGAACTCGGCGAGGATTGGAAACGCCGCTTCCGCTCGATGCCGGCATGGCGTTTCATCATCGAGCGCGGTCTCTGGGGGCCGGCAACCGTTGCCGGCGTGCTGCTTCCAAGCCTCGACCGCGTCGGGCGCAGTTTTCCGCTCGTCATCGCCGCGCAGCTTCACGGCTTTACCGAGCATCCACGCCAGCTCTATCTCGACGACACGTGGTTCACGGCGGCCGAAGCGATCGCCGAAAGCTCGGCCAGGCGGGATTTCGACATCAACCATTTCACCGCAAGCCTGAAGCGGCTGAGAACCCTGCGTCCGGCCGACCTCGCAGAGAACGAGACACTGCAGGACAGAGCTTCCCGCCGCGGCACGATCTGGTGGCGGATCGACCCGGAAGAGCAGCGGGCCAAGGGGTTTGGCGTCAGCGGCGCCCCGGAGCCCGAGCATTTTTCGAAGCTGCTGCAGGACTATTCTCCCGCAATTTCTCCGCCGTCCGAAACGGCCGCTACCCCGCGCCCCGTCATCGCCGAGCAACAGCATTCTCTGCTGCTCCGGCATAGCCACGCCACACATCCCGGCACCCGACTCAGCGTCAATGCCGATGCGCTGCTGATCTCGGAGACGCCCTCGTTGTTTGCCGTCGCCGATGGCGTTGGCGACAGCAACAACGCGGCCGAGGCCGGCAAGATCGCCGTTCATGTGCTGGCTGAAGCCGCGGAACAGGGAACGGTCGAAGCTCTGGTGCAGGAGGTCAAAGGCAAGCTCGGCCGCACCCACGGCCTGCTTCAGTCCGCCTATCTCTCGCAGGACCGCGAGCCGTCGGCCGCCAGCATCGTCGTATTCGCCACGTTCGGCGAAAGCTGGGCCGTAGTCTGGGTCGGCGATGCCCGCTGCTATCTGCTGCGGGACGGCATGATGCGCTGTCTCACCCGCGATCATGTGGAGGTCGGCCTGCGACGGAGGCTCTCACGCGCCATCGGCATGCGCGGGCATCTTACGCCGGAAGTCCTGACCGGCGGATTACAGGCCGGTGACCGGCTCTTGCTCTGCAGTGCAGCCCTTCCGCACGCTGTGCCCGAGCGCAGCATCGCCGAAATCCTGCTCTCGACAGACATCGAAAAGGCCGCCGACGTTCTCGTGCAGGAAGGGCTGATCGCCAATTGCCGCGAAAACCTGAGCGCCATCGTAATCGATGTGAAGACCGATGGCGGATGATCATCCCGCAAACTTCGAAGAAATCGCGCGGCGCTTTTCGCATCTGTGGCAAGCGCTGAATGGCCATGCCGGCAAGGCGCATTCGCCGGATATCAGGAAGATACTGATAGACAAGGTCCGCGACGCGCTCGATCGCGGCGAGGCGCGCCTGAGTGATGCCGAACCCGCGATAATTGCCAACAGTTTCGTGCTGGAGGTGCTGGTTTATGACGGCGCGGCCACCCAGGTCTATCGCGCCCGCCACCGCGATCTCGGAACGCTTCACGCCATCAAGCTGCCACGACCAGACCATGCAGACGACCCCGTGCTCAGGAAACTCATACTGCGCGAGGCTGATATCGGCATGGCGCTCCGCCATCCCCACATTGCCGCGACGCAGACCGTTCTGCGGCTTGACGATGGGCGCCCCGCCCTGGTGATGGAATGGATCGAGAGCCGCCTTGCGGATCTTTTGCAGGAAAGACCGTTATCGCCGCGCGAAATCATCGATGTGATGACTTCGGTGCTTTCCGGCCTGGACGCCATCCATGCCGCCGGCCTCGTGCATTGCGACCTGTCGCCGCTCAACCTTCTGTTCGATAGTGACCTCGCGCATCTCAAGATCGCCGATTTCGGGATCGCGCTGAAGGCCGGATGCCGGCACGAAGAGTTCGGTCTTGCCTTTGCCGGCCAGCCGGATTTCGTATCCCCGGAACAGGCGACCGGCGAGCCGGTCGACGGGCGGTGCGACCTCTACGCGGCCGGGCGTCTGCTGTCCCTGCTGCTCAGCCATTGCAGCACGGAATGCGACGAAAAGCTGAAGGCATTGGCGATCCGCCTGTCCCAGCGGGATCGGCAAGACAGGCCGGAAAATGCAAAGGCCGCCTTGCATCTGCTCGGCGGCCCCGCGGAACGTCCAGTCGATTTTTAGTTGCCGCTCGATCCGGGGATCGGCGCCGCGGCCGTCGGCACGCTCTTCTGGTAGACGTTGAAGAGCTTGGCGAAGTCCACCAGGCCGGCATTGCTGGCGTAGATGATATCGCCGTCCATCATCTGGAAACGCTGCATCAGCGCCAGATTGGAAACATCCTTCATATTGACGCGGTAGATCACCGGCTTGCTGCTGACGACGACCGGCGCGGCAGTCTTGGCATTCGCCGCCGCCACCTGCGTATAGACCGGCTGGTTGCGCAGGACATAGAAATTGCTGGCATCGGCCCGGTCGTCGAG
This sequence comes from Rhizobium sophoriradicis, assembly GCF_025200795.1. NCBI lineage: Bacteria > Pseudomonadati > Pseudomonadota > Alphaproteobacteria > Hyphomicrobiales > Rhizobiaceae > Rhizobium > Rhizobium sophoriradicis. Next base: position 407,575 of record NZ_CP104154.1, on the reverse strand, counting down.
CAGGCCGCCGGCCCGGCCGAGCGCCTGGGCCAGTGTCAGTCTGCCCGGCTCGAATTCGAACTCGCCGACACTCTTGAAGGCACCGAAGGCGGTGAAGGTCGGGGCGTCCTTGTCGACATAGATCTGGTCGTCCGGCAGCAGATAGACATTCTGCTTGCTGTCGTCGATGACGCGCTGCAGCGGCACGGTGGCGCGCTGTTTGCCACGCATCAGCGTGACGGTGGCCGATCCCGGATCGGAGGATGCGCCGCCGGCAAGCGCAACTGCATCGAGAACGCGCTCCTTGCGTGCAGTGAGCGGGAAGCGGCCGGCGGAGCGCACGTCGCCATTGACGGTGACGCCGCTGGAGGGTCTGTCGACCACGGTGACGACAGCCTGCGGATTGACGGCCGAGCCCTTCAGGCCGGTGACGATGCGCGTCTGCAGCGCCTCGGTGGAGGAATCCACCACTCGCTGTTTGCCGATGAAGGGAAGGGTCACGTTGCCGGTCGAATCGACGGTGAAGCGGCCGAGATTGAGGGTCTTGCTCTCGGTCGAGGAGAAAAGTCCATCCTCGCCGGGATCGAGAATCGTCACGTCGATGACGTCGCCGCGCCTGAGCTTCGTATCGGCAAATCCGCCCGAGCGCATGACACTGAGGCCGGGATCGGAAGCGGCATAGGCAAGCGGGACGGCCGAAACAGGCCCCATCGGCGCTTCCGATAATCTGACGACCGGGATGCGCTCGTTGGTTTGCGGTGAGGTGGCATTGTAAAAACCACCGGCGGTTGGGCCATCGGATGGCCGGGCGCATGCGCTAAGAACTGCGACAAGGACCAATGGCGCCAGCTTTCGCATCAGGTATCCTTTTGGCAACGTTGAGAGAATCGGAAAATATCAGCGGCAGGTGACCGAGCAATACCAGTTGCGCGCGAAAAATCAATTGTGACAGCTAAGAGGCAGTCTGCTGTGACTAATTAGCAACCATATGTCGTAAGGCGGAACCAGGTCCTTTCACTCGTCTCTTCGGTTGAAACTGGTTCTGAACCTGTAGGGGTGAGCAAATGGTCGTGTACATCAAACGAATCTACGAACCGAAAGAAGACAAAGACGGCATCCGCATTCTCGTCGACAGGCTCTGGCCGCGCTGGTTGAGCAAGCTGGATGCGTCAGTCGATCTCTGGCTGAAGGAGATCGCGCCGAGCCCGGCGCTGCGCCGCTGGTTCGGCCACGACCCCGCCAAATGGACCGAATTCCAGCGCCGTTACCGGCGCGAACTCGAAAAGAACGCGTCGGCCGTCGAGGAGCTCGAACGCCAGATCGGGACATCGGACGCGACGCTTCTCTACGCGGCGAAAGACCTGCAGCACAATCACGCTATCGTGCTGCAGCGCTTCCTCGGCAAAGACTGAAGCGTCGGCGCCCGCAGCCGATAAGATGCCGCCCACATGAAATTTCCGGGAACCTTTTCGACCGATCTGCATCCAATGTCTGCTTCCAAAGGCGCGCCACTGCCGCGGAGGCCATTCCGTCACACGACGACACAAGGAAGACAGATCATGTTGAAACATGTTTTCGGCGCAGCCCTGATAGCGGCCTCGCTCGGCACCGCCTCGATTGCCGCCGATGCCAAGCCGACCGACCCGCAGATCGCCCATATCGCCTATACGGCAGGCCAGATCGACGTCACCGCCGCGGAACAGGCGTTGAAGAAAAGCAAGAACGCCGAAGTCATCGAATTCGCCAAGACGATGGAGCGCGACCACAAGGCCGTCAACGATCAGGCGCTCGCCCTCGTCAAGAAGCTGAAGGTGACGCCTGAAGACAATGCCGTCAGCCAGTCGCTGTCGACACAGGCGAACAAGGAACTGACGACGCTCGCCGCTCTCGACGGTGCGGCTTTCGACAAGGCCTATGTCGCAAACGAAGTCGCCTATCACAAGTCGGTCAACGATGCGCTTGCCAACGTGCTGATCCCTTCCGCTCAGAACAAGGAGTTGAAGTCGCTCCTGGAAACGGGCCTGACCCTGTTTAAACAACACCAGATGCACGCCGAACATCTTGCTTCGATGATGAAGTAGGCTGGCGATGGACTTGCAGATGAAATCGCTGCCGCTGCTGTTTGCGCTGTTTTGGGCAGGCAGCGGCGTTGCCGCTGCCGCGGAATATCAGCTCACTATTGCAGGCATGAAATTCAGTGCGTCGCCCGTCGAACTGCATGTCGGCGATGTGATCGTCTGGCGAAACGATGATATATTCCGGCATACGGCGACGGCTCGCGACAAAAGCTTCGACATCGATCTGCCGCCGAAATCGGAAGGCCGCATGACGATCAGCCGCGCGGGAGTGGTCGACTTCTACTGCCGCTTTCATCCCGCCATGACGGGCACTCTGGACGTCCGGCCATAGGCCGGACTCCGAAGGAAAGACAAAGCAGCCAGGCGGAGTTTCCATGATAGCCATTCCGGTTCCGGCCGCCCAACACCGGCCCGACATATCGACGCTTTCCGACGCCGATCTCGTGCCGCTGGCAAAAATGGGCGACGAGCCCGCCATCCGCGCCATCGTTCAACGCCACAACCGGCGCCTGTTCCGCACCGCGCGTGCCGTCATTCGCAACGATGCGGAGGCGGAAGACGTCGTTCAGGCCGCCTATATCAAGGCTTTCACCAGCCTGGCGGCGTTCCGAGGCGATGCGCAACTGTCGACATGGCTGACCCGAATTGTTCTGAACGAGGCGATGGGGCGCGTGCGGGCTGTCCGGAACACTACCGGGCTTGAGGATATCGACATGCAGAGGGCGTCAAGAGGTGGCGAAGTACTACAGTTTCCTTCCTCTTTGTCGGTTACCGATCCAGAAACCGAGCTGTCCAGGAGCCAGGCGAGGCATCTCCTTGAACATGCTATCGACCAGCTCCCGGACGACTTTCGCGCCGTCTTCGTGCTGCGTGAAGTCGAGGGTATGAGCACCGAGGAGGCTGCATCTTGCCTCGGCATAAGAGCTGAAACCATCAAGACCCGACTGCACCGGGCGCGGAAGATGATGCGGCAATCGATCGAAAAACAGCTCTCCGGCGCATTCGCCGCCCTGTTCCCGTTCGATGGCGCGCGCTGCGCCTTCATGGCCGATCGTATCGTCGCGGCCCTTTGCCACGGGACGTCGGGGACAGATTGACAGTGCCGCTGCGTGGGGGTTGCGGAAAGCGGCCTGCGACGCCTCAGCGCGAGGCAGGCAGCCCGTATAGCTTTTCGATATCGTCGAGCATCAGGTTGGCGGCGACAATCCCGCCGGCCGTATTCCAGACGGCATCGCTGACCGCGCCGACCTTGCCGGCCTTGACGACAGCAAGATTGTTCCAGAGCGGGTCGGACGTCCAGTCGGCCGCGGCGGCGGCCGTCTTGCCGTCACCGGTGTCGTAAACCAAGTAGAAAAGCCGGTCGCCCTCGAATTCGGGCGTGCGCTCCTTCGTTACCTCGTCGGCGAATTCCATCCGATCCTGGTTTGCCGGCCGCGCAAAGCCGATCTGGCTCAAAACATTGCCGGCAAAAGTATCCTTCAACAGGATCCGAGTTCGCCCCGGCATGAAGCGAACGAGCGAGATCTTTTCGGCCTTTTTATCCCCCAGCGCCTTGCTGATCGCGGCGACACGGTCGTCATAGGCCTTGAAGGCTACTTCCGCCTCCGGCAATTTTCCGACGGCAGCCGCATAAAGCTGCATGTTGCCTTTCCAGTCGCTCCTGATTCGTTCGGAAAGTACCGTGGGCGCGATGGCCGAAAGCTGCGAATAGATCTTCTCCTGCCGGAATTTTGTGCCCAGGATGAGATCGGGTTCGAGCGTGGCGATCAGTTCGAGGTTGACGGCCGACTCGTCGCCGACGACAGTTACGCCCTCCATCTGCCGGGCAATGTGGTCGTACCAGGGTTTGCCGAGCCAGGACCGCACGGCGCCGACCGGCTTGATGCCCATCGCCAACAGCGCTTCCGTTCCCTCGTTCGTCAGCACGACGATCCTCTTCGGCGCATCCGGCACATCGGTCACGCCCATGGCATGGGTTACTTCGCGCGCGCCGGCCGTAGCTACGGCGATGAGGGACAGAATGGCAGCGAACGCCGCCAGCAGAATGGATTTCGTACGCACGCAGGCCTCGAACTTGACAATTGAATGATTTTTCGACCAATCGGTTGGGCCATAAGATGAGATACATTGTCCACTTAAAGTCAAGCTGAAACTCGTGCGCTCTATCCCCCTCTCCACGTCTTCGCGGCCGATGACATTGCTGGCGATCGCCTTGCCGGCGATCCTCATCCTTTTCGTCGCAGCCAGCGTGGCAGCGGGATATCGGCAATATTGGCCGGCTGCGATCTGGAACGCCATCTTCGCTTTCGACGGATCGGAAAGCGCCGTCGTCATCACCACGCTGCGCATCCCCCGGGCTCTTCTTGCGCCGCTCGTCGGCGCCGCTCTCGGTGTCGCCGGCGTCTTGACTCAGACGCTGGCGCGCAATCGCATCGCCTCCCCCGATACGCTCGGCATCAATGCCGGCGCAGCTCTCGCGGTCGTCGCCTCCAGCGTCTGGCTCGGGATCGGCTCGATTGCCGGGATGTCGGTGGCGGCCATTTCGGGCGCACTGGCGACCAGCCTGCTCGTCTTCGGCGTCGCCGCCACTTCGGGAGGCTTCTCGCCGATCCGCATCGTGCTCGTCGGCGTGACCGTCGGCGGTCTGGCATATTCGATCGTCCAGATCATCCTGACCACCAACGAAGCCCAGCTCAAGGAGCTGCTCTTCTGGCTGACCGGCTCGTTTGCCGACCGGCCGATCGCCTTTGCGATCGGCGGCGCACCCGTGGTCATGGCCGGGCTGGCGGCCGCATGGATGCTCGCGCAGCCGCTCGACGCCCTGCAGGCCGACGATACAACAGCAGCAAATCTCGGCGTGCCGCTCGCCGTCGTGCGCTGGGCCGGCTTCCTGACTGTCTCGCTACTGACGGGAGCCGGCGTCTGCATGGCCGGTCCGGTCGGCTTCGTCGGTTTCGTCGTGCCGCACCTCGCCCGATGGCTCGTCGGCCTCAGCCATCGCCGCCTCATCCTCACCTCGGCACTGATCGGCGCCATCTACACGACTGCGGCCGATATTCTCGCGCGTTTCATCATTTATCCCACTGAGGCTCCGGTCGGCGCGATCACCTCCACCATCGGCGGCATCACGCTGCTCATCCTGCTTAAGCGGAGAGCGGCATGACCTCGCCTGTCCGGCCGCTCGCAGCCTCCAGAACTACCCTGACGCTCGCGGCGATCGTCCTCCTCTTCCTCGCTCTCGCTTCGACCGGCGTGGCATTCGGCTCCACCTGGATCCCGCTTGCCCAGGTTTGGGACGTCCTTCTCGGCGCCGAGATTCGCGGCAAAACCGTCATCATCCTGCAGTTCCGCCTGCCGCGTGTCGTGATCGCTGCTCTGGCGGGCGGGGGCTTTGCGGTCGCCGGATATCTTCTCCAGCGCGTCACCCGCAACGAACTCGCATCGCCCGGCATATTGGGCGTCGTCGACGGCGCCGCGCTGGCGGTCGTCTGCTTCCTTGCGGCGCTCTCCAATGAGTCGAACGCGCTCGTCACCTCGGTCGCCTATCAGCCCGTCGCAGCGGTTGCCGGATCGATTGCGGCGATCTTCGTCGTCTTCGCCTTTGCCGGCCGCCAGGCGGCGTCGGCGATCCGTCTGCTTCTCTTCGGCACCGCCGTTGCCGCGGTGCTCAAATCATTGACGGTCATCGCCATGCTTGTCGGCCCGGTCTACCAGGCAGGACAGGCCGCCCGCTGGATCGCCGGCGCAGTCAACGAGATCAATTGGAACGAGATCCGGATCACGGCGATCGGCATGCTGCCGCTGACCATCATCGTGATGATCGTCGCGCGCCGGCTGCCGCCGGCCGATCTCGACGAGATGTCGGCCAGAAGCGTCGGCCTCAACTTGCCGAGCTTCCGCATTCAGATCTTCGTCCTTGCCGCGGCCATCACCGCACTTTCGGCCGCCTTCGTCGGCGGCGTCGGCTTCATCGGCCTGATGGCGCCGCATCTGGCGCGCCGGCTGATCGGACGAGGCGTCCATTTCGGCCTGATCGGCAGCTTCTTCATCGGAGCGTCGATGCTGGTGGGCGCGGATATTATCGTCCGGTTGCTCTTTTCGGCGACGGAGGTGCCTGCCGGAACGGTTCCGGCCGTCATCGGCGCTCCGTATTTCCTCTATCTCCTGATGAGAAACCAGCGCCATGGCTAGTGCGACCCCCACCGGAAACGTCATATCGATCGAAGGGCTGAGCCTGGATTATGGCAAGGTCAACGTCCTGCATTCCCTGTCGCTCGCCATCCCCAGGGGCAAGATCACCGTGCTGGCGGGCGCGAACGGCTGCGGCAAATCCACCCTGCTGAGAGCGATCCGCAGGCTGCACAAGCCCAGCAAGGGCGAGATCCTCCTTGAGGAACTGAGCCTTCACAGCCTCGGGGAAATGGCGCTCGCCAGGAAGATCGGGCTCTTGACCCAGAGTCCTTCAGCCCCCGAGGACATGACGGTGCAGGAGCTTGTCCGGCTAGGCCGCTATCCGCACCAGACGCTGCTGCAGCCCTGGAACGCCGGCGACGCGGAGGCGATCGAGCAGGCGATGGCAGGCACCGGCGTCGGGCATCTGCGTGACCGCAGGCTGGGCTCGCTCTCGGGCGGCCAGTTGCAGCGCGCCTGGATCGCCATGGTTCTGGCGCAGGAGACCGACATCATCTGCCTCGATGAGCCGGTCAACCATCTCGACCTCGCCCACCAGCTCGAATGCCTCGAACTGGTCGACCGTCTCAAGCAGCAATTCGGCAGAACGGTCGTCCTCGTCCTGCATGACCTCAATCTCGCGGCGCGCTACGGCGACACGCTGGTTTTTCTGAGAGGCGGCGAGATCGTCGCCACCGGGGCGCCCGCCGATCTGGTCACCGAGGCGATGGTCTCCGACGTCTTCGGCGTGCAGGCAAGGGTCATAACCGATCCCGTTCACGGCCGGCCGCTCTGCATCCCGCTGCGTCTTGCCTAGACGTCATCCGAGTAAGCGGCCTCGCCGCCCAAACCATTCCGCTGTCACCCCTCGATGGACAACTGGCTGAGCTCACCGGTCAATCTGTCGAGTTTGTGTAGAACCTTTTGGATTGGAGGCGCGTGCCTGGAGGATGTGATCAAATGGAGCCGCCGGACGGTCCGGCTACGGTTTGCAGGTCATGAGCATTCGTCGTGATATCGGAGACCGGATTTGGAAACTGGATGATTTCAGCCATTCTCATTCATTATTTCCATTCTGCCTGTGAGGACAGAAACTCTCATGGTCTCCAGGATTCGGCGTGGTTTCATTGCTGATCGACCGCAGCGTCTTCGCTTTTGATTTGCGCTGCACCAGCAGATCGTGCAAGCGCTTGTGAACCTCTTGCGGGCGACATGTTTCTGTTGTTGAAGCAGTCGGCCGCGGATCGCCGGCACCGCATCACGGCACGACTATCCATAATTCGCAGAGATGTACGATAAGCGCAGCAAACGGCGGGCCGCCAGTCCGCTGGCGGCTGGAACTCACAAGATTTCACAAAGGCTTAAGCTTCGTTGAAACATCTTGCCATCACGATTTTCATTCCGGCGTGTTGGTGGTTTTTTGAAGTTAATTTTTTCATCTTCATTGGGTCGATGCTTGCACACGCTTTGCGGTCTCGGAAGGGACAGAACCGGCAATGTCGCGATCGTCGTTGCCCTCAGCCTGGTGCCGATGCTCGTCGCGGTAGGCGCGAGCTTCGACTACATCCGCAGCTACAATGTCCGGCAGAGAATGCAGAGCGACCTTGACGCGGCCCTGATCGCCGCCGTCAAACAGATCGACAATGTCGAGGACGCGGACGCTCTCAAGACGAAGGTTTCCGACTGGTTCCACGCACAGGTGGACAACAGCTATACGTTGGGTGAGATCGAGATCGATACGGCCAACCACAACATCACGGCGACGGCGAGCGGCACCGTTCCGACCACCTTCATGAAGATCGCCAACATTGAGACCGTCGACGTCAGCGTGGCGAGCGCCGTCAAGGGACCGGCCACCTCCTATCTCAACGTCTATATCGTCATCGACACCTCGCCCTCGATGCTCCTGGCGGCGACGACATCGGGCCAGGCGACGATGTATGCCGGCATCGGATGCCAGTTCGCCTGCCACACTGGCGACGCGCACACGATCGGCAAGAAGAAATATGCCAACAACTATGAATACAGCTCGGAAAAGAAGATAAAGCTGCGCGCCGACGTCGCCGGCGACGCCGTCCGCGAAGTGCTCGACATGATCGACGAATCCGACGCCAATCATGAACGGATCAAGGTCGGGCTCTACAGCCTGGGAGATACGCTCACCGAAGTTCTGACCCCGACGCTGAGCACGGATACGGCACGTACCCGCCTGGCGGACGCAAGCTACGGCCTCACCAGCGCGACCTCGAAGGCCGCCACCTATTTCGACGTATCGCTTGCAACGCTCAAGCAGAAGGTCGGCGCTGGAGGGGACGGAACCACCTCAGGCTCGCCACTCAAGCTCGTTCTTCTGCTGACGGACGGCGTGCAGTCGCAGCGCGAATGGGTCACCGACGGAGTGGTATGGAGCAAGGGAAAGGCGATTTCCGGCTTATACTGGAACAAGGTGGCGCCGCTTAATCCCGAGTGGTGCGGCTATCTGAAGAACCAATCCAATACGATGGCGGTGCTCTACACCGAATATCTGCCGATCACCTCGGACTGGGGCTACAACGCCACCGTCGGCTCGACCATGGCGAGCGCCAACTGGAAGAACACCTGGGGCGGCACCATGGACAGCGGCGTTTCGAGCAGCATTACGCGGCGGGACTACATCCCTTATGCACTTGCCGGCTGCGCATCGTCGAAGAGCCTGTTCATCTCGGCATCGTCGTCGTCCGAGATCACGGAAGGCCTGTCGACGCTCTTTACCCAGTATCTCTCTTCCGTCCGGCTAACCCAATGACCGCAAGAAAACGCTTCGCACCGTTTCGCCGCCTGCTCGGCGATCGCAAGGGGGTGGCCGCGATCGAATTTGCGATCCTGGCTCTGCCGCTCTTCATCATGATATTCGGCATCATCGAAGTGTCGCTGATGTTCTTCGTCAACTCCGCGCTGGACGCTTCGGTTCACAAGATCTCCCGGATGATCCGCACCGGCGAGGTCGCCTCGTCCAAGACCACACTGGCCGGATTCAAGAGTAAGATCTGCGACGACATGCTTCTGGCCTTCAGCTGCTCCAGCGGTCTCGTCGTCAAGGTCAGCGTGCTTTCCGACTTGTCTTCCGTCACCAGCGCCGATCCTATCGACAACAGCGGCAAGCTCACCGTCACCGAGACCTACGATATCGGCAAGGGCAGCGACTACATTCTGGTGCAGGCATTCCTGCCCTGGGGAGCCACGGTCAACTTCTTCAGCCTGTCGAGCGCCAAGCTTTCCGACGGCAGCTATCTCCTCGGATCGTCCGCTCTGTTCCGCAACGAGCCCTTCTGACATGATGATGAAACGAAGCCTCCCCCTTATCAGCTTCATCATGTCCCGTATCCGCCGGCTCGCTCGCGACCGTTCGGCGGCTTCCGGCGTGGAATTCGCATTGGTGCTGCCGATCCTGATCGTGTTGCTGTTCGGCACCGTCGATCTCGGCCATGCCCTGACCGTCAGCCGCAAGATAGACGAGATCGCTTCCAGCACGAGCGACATGATCGCCCAGCAGAGCACCTGGGCGAAGACCGACGTCACTAAGCTTCTCTCCGGCGCAAGCTTCATCCTGCAGCCCTATGAAACCACTGGGCTGACCATTATGGTCACGGTCAACGATGTCGACAACAGCGGCAAGGCAACCGTCAACTGGTCGGCCGCGTTCAACACCTCGCCGCTTGCTTCCGGCACGGCAAGCGCCATCGACATACCGAAAAAGATACAGGAGACCGGGGTGCAGGTGGTGCTGACCCGCGTGCAATATCGATTGACGACGCCCGTCTCGGCATTCTTTTCAAACTTCACGGGAATGGACAGCTACAGCTTCGACCACCATTTCTTCACGCGTCCCAGGGTCAGCGACACGATCAAATACAATTGAGCCGCAGGCTGCCCGCCATTCAGATCATTGTCGCCGGGCCGACAATGATGCATTGCTTCGGCCGCTCGGCGGGATCGGCTTTTCCAGTGAATCGCAATGCATGATCGTGAATATGAGGAACTTGAAATGACGGCAGGAAGAGGTTCCGGCGGCATACGGCAATTGTCCGCCGTCGTGCCGATCTTGCTGGCCGCGATCGCGAGTTCCCATACTGTCGTCGACACTGCTCATGCGCGCAATCTGTTGCAGCTCAATCTCGACGGGCCGAAGAAGCCCCGGCTCTGGCTGCGCAGCTACGACTATCACTACAGCCTTTACTGAGTGGAACGAGGCTCACCCGGCGAGCTTGACGATGCCGTAGGGATTGAACTTGAACTCGTCCACTTCATAGGTGGAATCGAACGAGAGCCTGGCCCCGCGCGCCTTGAGCGTCGGATCGAGCCCCTGCTCGCCAATCTCGTCGGCAACCGCATCCATAATGGCAACGACCTTCCTTTCACTGCCGGCGGTCTCCGGCACATAGACTTCCGGCAACCCGACGAGATGGAAGCCGACACTCTCCAGATATCCCCGCGCCGAGAGCGGCCGCTTGGCGAAAGCGAGCCGGCCGATGCGCTGCTGGGCGAGCGGATCTGCCGCTTTCACCGCCTCCGCACCTTGGCCGATCAGCGCTCTCCATCGATCGAGGCCATGGGCGATGCCGGCGCTTTCGCCTTTGACCGCCACCGCTCCCGCCGCGATCAGTCGCTCGACGAGACGCAGCGCGGTCATCGACACCTTCACCGTCTCCGCCTGCGCCATGCTCGGCCCGAGCACATAGAGGACGGACTGATGATCGGCGACGGCTTTCTCATCCGCCTCGTTCCACACATCGGCCTCGACCCGATCCCAGCAGACATCGAACGATCGGCTCATGCGATCATCCGGTTCTGCCTGCGAATATTCCTCGTCGACGCTGAATCCATCGGCGAAGTCCCGAATCGCTTGGGCTGCTGCCTCGGACAAGCGGCTGAGGTCGCGATCCTTCCCGAGGAAACACAGAACATGCCGGGGCGTCACCGAGGACGCCTCCTCCCGGATCGCCGATTCCGGGCTCGCTTCCCCGGCGAAAGCCGGTTTCCAGCCGATCATGGCCCACAAGGACCCCAAGAGCGAGCGACGCAGGATATGCAAGATCGATGCCTCCGTTCGGTCGTATGTTTACAGCCTCCGCTTGTAAACATAAGACGCCCGAAACGAAAGCGGGATCATCGCCGCAGGCGATGCGGGCAGCGCCCGCAAGGCGGACGTGATCAACTTCGAAAGTGTCCGGCGCTCCACTTTTGCTGTGCGCTAAGCGCGCGGTTCCACTCGTCGGCTCCAGCCGCTTCTGTTATTCTTTGTCGGCTGCGTGTCGACTGACGACCATGTGTGTCAACAGCGTGTCGACCAAATCGGACCGCTGCGGGCTGCGGAGTAAAAAGGTGATGATCAACAGCATTGGCTTTGTCGGCACCGGCGCGATCACCGAAGCGATGGTTCGCGGGCTTCTAGCCGCACCGGCCTACGCCTCCGAGATCCACGTATCGCCGCGGAGCGCGCACATTGCCGCGACATTGGCCCAGGAGTTCACCGCCGTCAGGATTGCCGGGGACAACCAGACTGTCGTCGATCGCAGCGACATGGTGTTCCTGGCGATCCGGCCGCAGATCGCCGAGGAGGTCGTACGGGCGCTTTCGTTCAGAACCGGCCAGGTAGTCGTCAGCCTCGTTGCAGCGACCGAGCGCCAGGCTCTTCTCGATTGGATCGGTGCCGACGTGCACCTCGTCCAGGCCATCCCCCTGCCCTTCGTCGCGCAGCGCCAAGGCGTCACCGCCATCCTCCCGCCCGATGCCGCCGTCGCGGCCCTATTCGACACGCTCGGAACCGCTGTCCAGTGCAAGTCGAAAAACGAATATGATCTGCTCGCGGCGGCGAGCGCAATGATGTCGACCTATTTCGGCATCATGGAAACCGTAGCCGTCTGGCTGGAAAAAAGCGGCCTGGAAAGGCCGAAAGCAAATGCCTACATCGCGCCGCTTTTCGCAAGTCTGGCGCAGAAGGCCAACAGCCCAGGCACCGAGCCGTTCAGCGCGCTGAGCCGCGAATTCGCCACCAAGGGCGGATTGAACGAGCAGGTTCTTTCCGACGTCGACAAGAAGGGCGGCCTTGCTGCGCTGACCGCAGCGCTCGATGGCGTGCTCGCCCGCATCGAGGGCCGCAACAACTGAAGCGCATGCACCTCAAGCGAAGATCCCTTCCGTCCTTTTCACAGTCGCCACGATTTTGGGCCAGACGATTTGGGCGCGCGCAGAACCGCTGGAGCGACCGACCATTTCCGTCATCATCCTCTCGGTGTCACCACGGACCGTCCGTTGGGCCACCGTCCACAAGGCTCCCGATCCAGGGGAAGACGATCCCTATTACCACGTCGAGGTGATCGAGAAGGAGCGACGCACGCCGCCGTGGCAATTCAAACGCCTTGCCACCCATGTCGTGGTCACGGCCGATGCGTTGAACAGGAGCCGCTCGCGACAAAAGGCCAGGACCTATTTTTACAAGGATCGAATTCCGGATCGCCGACCAGAACTGGCGCGCGCAGCCTCGCTCAGAGAGGGAGGCGGGTGTTTGCCGCACGACGATCCTGGAATGCGTCGGCATCGCAGGCAAGCCTGGCTGATTCCGCGCCGCCATCGAAAATCACGGTTGCAATAATCGAAGAAATGCAATTTACCTCTGACGATGAGTCACGAAACTACTTTTGCTAGAGAAAATATCCTCGCCCGGCCGCCGGCGGCGGGGTGGCCGAATTTCTCCGGCCTGCCGGTTTCAGCCGATCCCGATCGCATCACCCCCAATTAGCTGATCTGACGAACCGTGACGTCCCGGCCGCTCTGCCAGCAGAGCGCGGCGGGGCATATTCCATGAATTTCCCCGCATCACCTTTCAACACAAGGACATCTCCATGAAGCATCTGCGCAATTTCCACCTGATGATGGCAAGCACCGCGTTCCTGACGCTGGCCGGCCCGGCGCTCGCCCTCGACGGCGCCGATATGATGAAGAAGCTCAGCGCCGCAACCAGCGCCGGCGGCACCGTCATCACCTTCGAGAAAGCCGAAGTGGACGGCGACACGGTGACGGCAACAGGCGTCCAGGTGGGATTTGCCAACCTGCCCGGCGACACGCTGAAGATCGGCGACCTCACCTTCGAGGGTGTCGAGGAAAAAGAAGGCGGCGGCTATTACGCCAAGACCCTTTCCTTCCCGGATGTCGATATCAGCCAGGAGGGCGGGCGCTTTTCCGCCAAGGAGATTCTGTTCACCGGCCTGACGATTCCCGCCAATGCGACCGGCGAAACGCTGGACGATATCCTCCTCTATGAAACCGCCAGCACCGGGCCGATCGCGCTCAACATCAAGGGCAAGGACGTGCTTGCGATTGAAGGCGTCGAGGCAAACATGGGGCGGCAGGACGGCGGCTTTGCCTACGACGCCAACGTCGCCGGCTTCAAGGCCGACCTGTCGCAGGTCGAGGACGCGGCTGCGAAGGAGGCCATCGAGAAGCTCGGACTGACGACGCTCGACGGCACCATGACGATGAAGGGAAGCTGGGAAGTCGAAAGCGGCAAGGTCGTCCTCGACGAATATGCTTTCGATTTCAAGAATGTCGGCCGGCTGAACTTCGCCGTCGACTTCTCCGGTTATACGCTCGGCTTCATCAAGTCGCTGCAGGAGGCGGTCAAGACAGCCGAAGCCAATCCGAACAAGGAAGAGGCCAACCAGGCCGCCGGACTTGCGATGATGGGGCTGATGCAGCAGCTGACGTTCAACAGCGCCTCGATCCGCTTCGACGACGCCTCGATCACCAAAAAGGCGCTCGACTATGCCGGCACGAAGCAGGGCGTCACGGGCGACGAACTGGCACAATCGCTGAAGGCGCTGGTTCCGATGATGATGGCGCAACTCAACATGCCGGAACTGCAAAACCAGATATCGGCGGCCCTCAACACCTATCTCGACGGCCCGAAGAGCCTGACGATCAGCGCCGCTCCGGAAAAGCCGGTTCCGGTGCCGATGATTGTCGGTGCTGCCATGGGTGCGCCGAACACCATTCCTACGGTGCTCGGCGTCAAGGTATCGGCGAACGACTAAGTCAAGATCAACTGCCGGAGGCGGGTCCTTACCGATCCGCCTTCGGGATCACCTTTCCAAAACCACTGCGGTTCTTCTGAAATTGCGTTAAAAGGTCGGCGGCGTGCAGGCGCTGATAACCTCGCAAGGCACCGGTCCGACGCAGCGGAACCGATGCGGGCGCCGGCTTTCGAAATAATAAGCGTCGCCCGGCCCAAGGATACGCCGCTCGTCGTCGACCGTGACCTCGAGTCTTCCCGAGAGCACGATCCCGCCCTCCTCCCCTTCGTGAACAAGGGGAATTTTTCCGGTGTCGGCACCCGGCTGGTAGCATTCCTTCAGCATCTGCAAGCTGCGCCCGAACAGGGTTTCGCCGACTTGCTTGTAGGAAATGGCACCCTTGCCGATCTCGACCAGTTCTTCGGCGGCGTAAAAGGCCTTTTTCGGACGCTCCGGTTCGAAGGCGAAGAATTCCGCCAGCCCGATCGGAATGCCGTCGAGGATTCGCTTCAGCGCTCCGACCGAAGGATTGGAGGCATTCGATTCGATCAGTGAGATCGTCGAGTTCGGCACACCGGTGCGTTTGGCGAGTTCACGCTGGGAAAGCTTGTGGGCGAGGCGCAGATGGCGAAGGCGGCTGCCGATGTCGACTGACATGATGGATCCGTTTGCGTTGTCCAGAATATCGCAAAGTCTATCTTCTTCGTTGTTTAATTTCAACAACTTGCATCACCAAAGAAAAGGACTTGTTTGAAGGACGGAAATTGCCATTCTCCGGGCGATTTCAAAGGAGGCCAGGATGGACCAGATCAGCAACACGAACGCGCCCGTACTCGAAAATTTCTGGATGCCGTTCACCGCCAATCGGCAATTCAAGGCCGCGCCGCGCCTGCTGGCTGCTGCCGAAGGGATGTATTACACCGACGTCGATGGAAATCGGGTGCTGGACGGCACGGCCGGGCTCTGGTGCTGCAACGCCGGCCACGGCCGCAGGAAGATCGCCCAGGCGGTCGAGCGGCAGCTTGCCACGCTCGACTATGCGCCGACCTTCCAGATGGGGCATCCGATCGCCTTCGACTTCGCCGCCAAGCTCGCCGCCAATGCACCGGGCGGGGCTGACGCCAAGCTCGACCGGGTCTTCTTCACCGGCTCAGGTTCGGAATCGGTCGATACCGCTCTGAAGATCGCCATCGCCTATCAGCGCGCCATCGGCCAGGGTACGCGCACCCGGATCATCGGCCGCGAAAAAGGCTATCACGGTGTCGGCTTCGGCGGCATTTCGGTCGGTGGTCTCGTCAACAATCGGCGGGTCTTCCCGCAGATCCCGGCCGATCACATGCGCCATACGCTGGACATCGGGCGCAACGCTTTTTCGAAGGGGCTTCCCGCCCATGGCGTCGAACTGGCGGATGATCTCGAGCGCCTGGTGCAGTTGCACGGCGCTGAAACCATCGCAGCCGTCATCGTCGAGCCGATGTCGGGGTCGGCCGGTGTTGTCCTGCCGCCGAAGGGATATCTGGAGAAGCTGCGCGCCACTGCCGACAAGTACGGCATCCTGCTGATCTTCGATGAGGTCATCACCGGCTTCGGCCGTCTCGGCACGCCTTTCGCGGTGGATTACTTCGGCGTCGTACCCGATCTCGTCACCACGGCGAAGGGCCTCACCAACGGCGCCGTTCCCATGGGCGCGGTCTTTGCCAGCCGCAAGGTCTATGACGGGCTGATGGTCGGACCGGAAAATGCGATCGAGCTCTTCCACGGCTATACCTATTCCGGCCACCCGGTCGCCTGCGCAGCCGGGCTCGCGACCCTCGAAATCTATGAGGAAGAAGGGCTGCTGACCCGCGCAGCCGAGCTGGCAGAATATTGGCAGGAAGCCCTCCACTCACTGAAAGGCCTCGCGCACGTCACCGACATCCGCAACCTCGGACTGGTTGGCGCGATCGAACTGGCGCCGCGTGACGGCGCTCCCGGAACACGCGCCTACGACGTCTTCGTCGACTGCTTCAACAAGGGACTGCTGATCCGTGTGACCGGCGACATCATCGCCCTGTCTCCACCGCTGATCATCGAGAAGGACCAGATCGACACGCTCGTCTCGACGCTTGGGGATGCCCTGAAACGCGCGGCCTAGATCTGCATCCGGCGCCCGCAATTCCCGTCGGCGATCGGATGCTCGGTCCGTCGCCGATGGAACCATCCGGCACGCCGAGGCGGAGTTCAGCGCTTCAAGGTCTGCGATGGCAGTTGACCGAAGCGCTTCCTGTATTCGGCGGCGAAACGGCCAAGATGGGTAAATCCCCATCTGAGCGCGATATCGGCGACGGCCTGCTTCGCACCGGATTCGAGCAGGTCGCGATGGGCAGCGGCCATTCGGATTTCATGGAGGTAGGCGATCGGGGTGGTATTCCTGAATTGCCGGAAACCTTGCTGCAAAGTCCGAATGCTGACCTTGGCTGCCGTCGCGATCTCGCTGAGCGAGATCGGCTCCGCGATGTGCGCATGCATGAAATCGATGGCCCATTTCACATGGCGCGGAGTCGGCGCCGGCGCTGGAAGCGTCAGCTCGTTCGAATAGCGATGCGGAAAGGCCTCGAGAAGCAGGTAGACCGTCGCGTCGCAAAGCGCGCTGACGGCCAGCGGCGACTCCTGCAACAGCCCGCCCCCGCCAAGTCCGCGATACAGATTCGTAACGAGTTGTTGCAACAACAGCCCCGGGCCGGCCGTCAGACCGATATGGGGATGAAAATCGGCGTCACCGGTGATCGTTCGCTCGAACATATGGGTGAGATGCCGGTTGATCCTCTCCTGATCGACGAACAAACCGAGATGACGGCGAGGGCCGAGCAGGCGGGCGCCGGTGGCGCGACCTGCTCCCAGAATGGTGCCGCGACCTGGACCTGAATGGATCGGCTCCTGCCCGGCATCGAAGACCGCATCTCCCTCCACCGGCAGGAATATGATCACTTTGCTGGTCGGCGCCTCCCGCCTGAGCGAGATCGCGCCCTCATAGGCGCAGTCGGCTATGGACAGATTTCCCGCCGAGACGAAATTGCATCGATATGCAATGGAGGCATTGGCTTGCGCCGCAGCCTTGATCGGAGAGGCCGATGACGACAATATTTCCGACAGGGCATCCGGGTCTGTTCCGGTGTATGCCGTTTCCGAAAACGACGGGCTTTGCACTGCCGGATAAAGGAAGTGCCTATCGGAACTAACGGACATTCACGACCTCACGATTATTCCCGCAAGTAATAATCGATTCTCTCCAATAAAATCTCTTCTTTTTTGCGTTACCTCGGCGGGATTTCACGCGTAGCGGCTGACCGCAAGATCCCGCGCATCGATCTCAGGCGTACGGGCGCCGACGAGGTCGCTGATGAGCCTTGCCGAACCGGTGCTCATTGTCCAGCCGAGCGTGCCGTGACCGGTATTGAGGAAGAGGCCGACGATCTTCGTCGGGCCGATGACCGGCGTGCCATCCGGTGTCATCGGGCGCAGACCCGACCAGAAGGAGGCCTTGGACACATCGCCGCCGGGGAAAAGATCGGTGACGGAATGCTCGAGCGTGCTGCGGCGGGCGAGGCCGAGATCGTTGGTGTAGCCCGAGATTTCAGCCATGCCGCCGACGCGGATGCGCTCGCCGAGCCGGGTGATGGCGATCTTGTAGGTTTCGTCCATGACGGTCGATTCCGGCGCGCGCGAGGCGTCGGTGATCGGGATGGTGAGCGAATAGCCCTTTACCGGATAGACCGGCAGGCTGATGCCGAACGGCTTGAGCAGCAGTGGCGAATAGCTGCCGAGCGCAACCACCACCGCGTCCGCGCTCATCCGTTCGCGCTCGCGATCGGGATCGCGAGCGGTGACGACCCCGCGCACCCGGCCGGCTTCGACGTCCAGCGCCTTGATCGTCGTGCCGTAGGCGAAGCGGACGCCGAGCGCTTCGGCTTTGGCGGCCAGCGCATTGGTGAATTTGAAACAGTCGCCGGTCTCGTCCTTGGGCGTCAGAAGGCCGCCGACGATCTTGTCGCGCACGTGCCTTAGCGCCGGTTCGACGCGGATGCAGCCGTCCCGGTCCAGCACCTCATAGGGAATGCCGTCGGCTGCCAGCGCCTTGACATCTTTCGCCGAGGCATCGAGCTGCTGCTGCGTGCGGAACAGCTGCAGGGTTCCCTGCATGCGTTCGTCATAGGCGATTCCGGTTTCGGCGCGAAGCTCGGCGAGCGCGATGCGGCTGTAATCGGCAAGGCGCAGCATGCGACTCTTGTTGATCGCGTAACGCTCGGAGGTGCAGTTGGACAGCATCCTCGTCATCCAGGCGAGCATGGCCATGTCGAGTTTCGGGCGCAGGATGAGCGGCGCATGTTTCATGACCAGCCATTTCATGGCCTTGGCAGGAATGCCGGGGGCGGCCCATGGCGAGCAATAACCGAAGGAGACCTCGCCGGCATTGGCAAAGCTCGTCTCCAGCGCCGGCCCCGATTGCCGGTCGACGACGGTAACCTCATGACCTGATTTGGCCAGCTGATAGGCGGATGTGACGCCGACAATGCCGGCACCCAGAACGATGACTTTCATGATTTCCTCAAGAGCAAAGCCGGCCGGCTCTCAGCAATATTGCCTGTCGTAACGATCGCCCAGACCGGTTAGTATTTCGTAAGATATCGTTCCGGCATCGCCAGCCACGTCTTCGAGCGTCTGGTTGGGACCAAGCACTTCGACAAGGCTCCCGAGGCTCAGCGCCCCTTCGGGCAAAGCCGTGATGTCAACGGTCGCGCTGTCCATCGACACGCGCCCCACGATCGGCAGACGGATGCCCTTATGATAAACGGCGCCGCGGTCGCCGAGACTGCGCGGCAGGCCGTCGGCGTAGCCGGCGGCGATGGTGGCGAGGCGGGTTTGCCTGCGCGTCACATGCGCGCCGCCATAACCGATCTTGGCGCCTGAAGGTACGGTGCGCGTCTGCACGACCGCGACATCCAGCCTGACGACCGGTTCCATCGGGTTGTTGCCGCCAGCATTCGGTGCGCCGCCATAAAGGGCGATGCCCGGGCGGGCGAGCACACCATGATAGGCATCGCCGAGAAAGACGCCGCCGGAATTGGCGAAGGAGATATCGAAGCCGGGAAATTCATCGGCAATGCGCGCCATCTCGGCAATCTGTTCGCCGTTCTGGCTGCTCTCCAGCTCGTCGGCGCAGGCCAGGTGGCTCATGATGAACAGGATTTCGACATTGACGCCGTCGCGGATGGCTGCCGCCAATTCGGCTCGCTCTTCCCAGGGAAAACCGAGCCGCGACATGCCGGTGTCGAACTGCAGAACGGCCGGCAGGCTGCGCTTCAGCCGACGCGCGGTCGCCGACCATTGCCGCCACTGCGCCAGCGAATTGAGAACCGGAACGATGCCGCTTTCGGCGCAGGCGAGCTCGTTGCCGGGCTGCAAGCCGTTCAGCACGAATATCTCAGCACCCTCAGCAAGGGCCGGCCGCAGCCTTACGGCCTCGACGAACTGGGCGACGAAGAAATGCCTGCACCCCTGATCGTAGAGCGTTTGGGCGACCCGCTCGGCGCCGAGGCCATAAGCATCGGCCTTGACGACGGCTCCCACGCGGACCGGCGCCAGCATCGATGCAAGCTTCGAATAATTGCGGCCGAGCGCGGCAAGATCGATCGTCAGATAGCCCGTGGCTCCCTGCGTGATCGTAGCGGTGCGTGCGCGGGAAACCAAAATATCGCTATCCATGTCCACCCCATCTCGATATCAGCAGCTTATGAAATAATGAGCGAAATTGCCGATGATTTCGTCGCTTAATATTGCGCATACTGCACATTATTCGCATAATCAGCCAAGATATGAAGGAAACCGTCATGCCCGCCCTCGACACGGTCGACCGCAATATCCTCAGGCTGTTGCGTCTTGACGCGCGCATGAGCAACGCCAAACTCGCCGCCGAGATCGGCCTTTCGCCGTCGGCCTGCCTCAGACGCATCAAGATCATGGAAAAATCAGGCGTCATTCGCGGCTATACGGCGCTGGTGGATACCGGCAATGCGGATGAGATGATCGCCGTGATCATCAACATCACCCTCGAACGGCAGACGGAGGATCATCTCGATCGCTTCGAAGCGGCGGTGCGTCGGCATCCGGAAATCCGCGAATGTTTTCTGATGACCGGCGGATCTGACTACCTGCTGCGCGTGGAGGTTGCCAGTGCGGGCGAGTTCGAACGGATTCACAAGGAGATATTGTCGACCCTGCCCGGCGTCCTCCGGATTCATTCCAGCTTCTCGATCCGCAATGTTCTGGCGACGCGCACGCGGGGCAGGCGCTGAACCGCCTTCCCTAGCCTAGATCAACTCCAGCGCCGTGGCCTTGGCGACCGCCTCGCTCGTGGTTGCAACGGTCAGCTTCCGGCGCGCTGAGGCGAGATAGAGCTGCACCGCACTGATCGAAATGCACAACCGGGCGGAAATCTGCTTTGCCAGAAAACCGCTGGCCGTCATCTCCAGACATTGCAGTTCGCGGCGCGACAAATGCGGAACATCCGCAATCTCCCTCATGCCGGCCAGCACCATGGCCCTGTCATGGAGATGATGGGCGAGAAACTGGAGGTCGCGCATGCTGTCCATACGGAACTGCCGCCAATAGGTGTCGGGGTGATTGGAGGTCACCGTAAACAGCGATCGCTCTCCCTGAGGTCCTCGCACCGGCAGGGTAACGCCTTGCCGACCGACGCCGTAGGCCATCGCCTCCTTGAAGAAGCCATAGGCCTTGCCCGAATCCCATTTAGACGCAGACCACTCTACGGGCAGGAAGCCACGTCGGCCGAGACGTACGACGGGGTCGATGCTGAAGTAATCCCGGGCACGATATTGCTTCACCCACTCGGGCGGGTAGGTCAGCATCAGCAATGGATTGCTGATCGTTGCCCCCGATGAGCGGGTCACATGCAGAACCATGTGCGATATCGCATAGATGTGGCGGACTTCGTCCAGCGTCGTTTCCAGATCCGGCAATGTCGGCGATGCGGAGATCCGGTCCAGACAGTAGAAAAAACGAGAACTGCTCAGCATGAGATGGACTCGTGGTTGCGTGATTTCATGACTGCTCGCAATGGTAACATTTCACGATTACCGAGAACAGCATATTTTTTGGCAACCATGGCGCGACATGAAGAACAGATTAAAGACCGACGAGACCAATCCCATGCCGGGCGGCGGGACAGTGACTGCGCTTACCGCATGCCGCCATCGACAAGGGCTCCGGCAGGATAGGGAGAGGCTTGCTCCAGAAATCGGGACAGGTTGGCCCGAAGTGTTCGACAATTCTCCGCCGTCACATCCCATAGTCCGACATACAGTTTGCCGATCTCGGGCCGGGATCGGGCAAGCGGCGTCGGCCTCCAGCCGATCCTGCGGTATACGGCGACCATCGCGACGTCATAGACGCCGACAATGCTCTCGATACCGGTGTCGAGTGCAAGATCGCAAAGCCCTGAGAGCAGCTCCGTGGCGACTGCGCGCGATTGCTCCATGTGTCCGGCATGCGGATGAAGGCAAAAGCGGGTACATTCCCAGGTCGTCGGGCTATCGACGTCGATAGGCTGATCGAAGAAATGCCGGAACTCGCTTTTGAGCATCGTCGCTCCCGTGGTCGGCAGCAGGCGCAACGAACCGGTCAGCGTGCCGGAAGGTCGCTGCGTGACGAGATAAACGGGATCTTCGGCCTCGTCGTATCGGTCCCTCTCCCATTGATCCCGGACATCGACCTGCCATCCCAGCCGATCGCGAAAAACGGCGGCACGAGCCCGAAACATTTCATCGAAAGCACGTCGATCGGTCTCGAGCATGTCTTTGGTGAGTATCCGCAACATATCCGTCCCTCCTGATGTTCTGACGTTTCACAACAGGAGGCCGAGCGGGCGCAATCTGGATATTTCACCAGGTTGACCGGTGCTTGGCTTTGCCGTCCCTTCCATAAGAAGTTTCTGATGTTCGTCGATCGAAAGCTCTTGGTAATTGCCAATTTTAACGCAACAACGGGGAGGATTGTTGATGACCCACGACATGGCACGCGGCAGACGTATTCGAGAGGCGATATCCCGCGGCAAGTTCCGGAAAGTTCACGCCCTGGCGGCCGAACTGGACGTGTCCGTCGCCGCCGTCTCACGCTGGCAGAATGGCGGTCATACCTCGCTGGAAAGCGCCTGCGCGCTCGCCGACCTGCTGGATGTCTCCCTCGACTGGCTGCTGCTCGGGCGCGGCACGATGGACTGGCATAGGAACAGCGCGATCTCCGCCACGGAATTGCAAATGGTACTGGCGTTGCGCAACCGGTCTGCGGCAACACGCTCCAATCTCGTCGGGCTGGTCGAATCCAGCCCGCCGGAGCACCCGTAACGCCAAGCGCAATTCTCCGGGATTTTTTGACCTGAGATCAACACGTTTAGGTTGATAAAAAGCAGATCCTCGACGATCTTCTAGTTAAAGGTTCAGCGGCGGCGAGGGCGGGGCGGCGGGCGGCCAGCCACCCTGCCCCTCGCCGCAGAGACCTTGTGTTCACTCTCAACGCCCATTCGGCCGCAATATTTCTCCCATCCGGGTCCGGAATATTTTCTCGATCTGGTCCCGGCAAGTCTCAACCGATTTTGGAGTCAGTCGATGACAGTTGCGCTGTGGAGTCAGTCAATGGCGGGTGCGAACCCGGCCCATATCGGCGCCAATGCGCCGACAGTCAAACCGAGGCCTGCCTTCGCGCAGACCGATCTGGTCGCTTTGTCGCGCTATTTTTCTCTTCTGATGATGCGCAACATCACCAGCGATGGCTATGTCATCGAGGATCCCACATCGCCCGGCGTCTTCTCTGCCCCCGGCTGCGTCATCGCCGCACCCTCCTATCCAGCGAACACGCCTGGTGTCGACCAGGACTATGTTTTCAACTGGGTCCGCGACGGGGCGATTACGGCCATCGAGATCGCGCTTGCCGGCTTGCTGCCCGTTCCGGGCGGAGTATTGCCAAGCCTGGTCGACTACGTGAACTTCGCCGCGCTCTGCCAGGCGAATGCGAAGAATTCCGACACCGTCACACTTGGCCACGCCTGCTTCACCATCACCGGCGAGGTTCGCCCGTGGTCGGAGCAGAATGACGGGCCGGCCATTCAGTCGATTGCGATCCTGACCCTGTTCGATCAGCTGGATGGCGCCACGCAGACGATCGCCAAACAACTGGTCCAGGCCAACCTCGCTTATCTTCTCGAAGTTTACCAGAACAAGACCACAAATCTCTGGGAGGAATATGAGGGCTATTCGTTTTTCGCAAGAGCCGTACAGCTGCGCTTTTTCCGGGAAATTTCCACAAACACGATCGGCATTGCGGTGCCTGCCGGGGTGACGGATGCCATCTCCTGGCTGGAAAGCCAGCTGGCAACCCACTGGAACGGGCAGCTCTATGTGAGCATTCTGGATGCCGCGGAGCAAGCCGGTTACGACGCGAACATCGATATCGTCTCTTCGGTCTGCTATGGCGGGATCGAGCCAACCGATACCAAGCTTCTGGCAACGGCGGCCATCCTGCGGCGCCAGTGGGCCGATCCTTCGTCTTCGACCTATTACCCGGTCAATGGCGCCGACGCGGCCAACGGGCTCGGACCACTCTTCGGGCGCTATCCGGGCGACTATTACGATGGCGATGTGGCGGCTCCGGTTGCCGGCGGGCATCCCTGGGCTCTGTGCACCGCCAACTTCGCCGAGTTTCAATATCGGCTTGCCAATGCCATCGATGCCAGCGGCGCCATCCCCCTCGATCAGTTCTCCGAACCCTTCTTCGCGGAACTGGGACTTGGCGCATCCAGCAGCGCCGCCGATGCGTCGGCTGCCTTGCGGGCTTCGTCTGACGCCATGCTGCGCGCCATCGTCTATCACAGCGATCACTATGAGCTGAGCGAACAGTTCGATGGAACCGTTGGCTACGAGAAAAGCGTCCGGAATCTGACCTGGAGCTATGCCTCCTTCCTCTCGGCAGTCAGAGCCCGCGCCGCCGCGCCGGCCGCCAAGTCCAAGCCCCGAAACTCTCGCGGCCCGAAATCATGACGATTGAAGGCCGCAGGGCCTGAAATCTCGATCGAGTCCAGAACGGCATGGTTCGCAAAGCCCTGATCGGCTTTCCGGGATTAATGGAGGACCAAAGTGCTTTTTCCTCTCGAATCGGCAATAAGAGCCGATGCCAAGACCGTCGCAGAGTCTGGCGACTACGATATCGTGATCGTCGGCAGCGGCATTTCCGGAGCAATCATTGCCAAGCAGGCTGCGGAAGCGGGCAAACGTGTCCTTATCCTTGAAGCCGGAACTGGTTCCAATGTCACTCTGGCAGGCTATGACAATCTGCTGACGACTTTCTATTCGGCAGCCTCCAAGGACAACCAGTCGCCTTTTCCGCTAAATGCGAACGCGGCCATACCTCGCAGCCCGCAGCTTCGCAAGCTGCAGGCGGGGGAAACCGATAGCTCGAACTATATCGTTCAATCCGGCCCTTATGTCAGTGATACGGTATATACCCGTATTTTCGGCGGAACGACCATGCACTGGGAGGCGAAAACGCCCCGTCTGCTTCGCTCCGATTTCAAGACGCGCACGCTTTTCGGCCAGGGGCTGGACTGGCCGCTGAGCTTTGAGGAAGTCGAGGAGGATTACCGCCTGGCCGAGCGGGAGATCGGCGTATCGGCGAATGTCGAAGATCAGCAATATCTCGGGCAGACCTTCCCGGACGACTATGTCTTTCCCATGCGCGGCCTGCCGCTTTCCTATCTGGATCAGCAGGTCAACAAGGGCATCGAGGGCACCAGCGTCGAACTTTACGACAAGACCTATCCCCTGAAGGTCAGGCCCTTTCCGCAGGGGCGCAACGGCATACCAAACCCGGCCTATGACGGTGGGAAGGGCTACCGTCCAATCGGCGCGGTCGATACGCATCAGGTCGAAGAGGGCGGTCGCTGCCAGGGCAACACCAACTGCGTACCGCTCTGTCCCGTGCAAGCGCGCTACCACTCCGGCAAAACGCTTGCCAAGGCGTTCGCGGTAAACGGGAAAGGCGGCGAGCGGCTTGTCGAAATGTTACCGCAGGCGGTCGCATCGAAGGTCAACATCGATCCGGATAGCGGGAAAGTCCGCTCTCTCGAGGTCAAGATTTACAAGGACCCGGCCTCACCGGCCCATGAGACCATCACCGTGAAGGGTAAGGTTTTCGTGCTTGCGGCAGGCGCCATCGAAACGGCGCGTCTCATGCTGGCCTCCGGCCTGCGCAGCACCAGCGGTCTTGTCGGACGCAATCTGATGGACCACGCCTACCTGCTGAACTGGGCGCTGATGCCGGAGATCTGCGGCACGATGCGCGGAACCAGTTCGACGGGCGGTATCGTCGACCTGCGGGACGGCCCTTTCCGGGAAAAGCAGGCCGCCTTCGCCATCGATATCCATAACGACGGCTGGGGTTGGGCCACGGGTGCGCCGACCTCCGACCTTCTGGAGTTGGTGGATGATCGCAACCTCTACGGGGCCGATCTTCGGCGTGGCATGGTCGACCAGGTTTCGCGGCAGTTGCTGCTGGCGTTCATGATCGAGGTCATGCCCGTCGACAGCAACCGCATCACGGTGGATCCGCAATATACCGATGCTCTGGGCAACATGCGGCCCATCCTGTCCTTCACGGTTCCGGAATATACCATGAAGGGCGCCGCCTATGGCCGCCAGTTTGCGCGCACCGTCTTTGCGCGCCTGGGCGCGCAGGATCATACCCAGTACGACCCCAGCGATTACGGCTATGTGGCCTATGAGGGACAAGGCTATGCGATCCGCGGCGGCAATCATCTGGCCGGCACCCATATCATGGGAACGACGAAGACCAATTCCGTCGTGGACAAAAACCAGCGCAGTTGGGACCACGAAAATCTCTATCTCGTGGGCGGCGGCAGCATGCCGACGATCGGCACGGCCAATGTCACCTTGACGCTGGCCGCCATGTGCTTCCGCAGCGGTCGCGACATTCTGAAGTCTCTGCATTGAACGAAGACCGGCATCCGCTGCGCGGAACCGATGCGACACGAAGCCGGCAGGTGCACCCATTTTATCTTTCATGGAGCTTGAGCATGGATTCCTACAGTATCAAGACGCTCGATGAGCTGAAAGAGTTTCTCTACCGGGCGATGCAGCTCGAACATGCGACGATTCCGCCGTATCTGACGGCGCTTTACTCGATCAAGCCCGGCGTCAACCAGGATGCGACCCAGGTTCTGCGCGTGATCGTCGTGGAAGAAATGCTGCATCTGACGATCGCGGCCAATATTCTCAATGCCATCGGCGGTAAGCCGGATCTTGTCAGGCCGGACTTCGTCGCCAGCTATCCGGCCGCCCTGCCGGACGGTGAGACCGATTTCAGGGTCGGTATCCAGGCATTCGGCCGTGAGGCGCTGGCGACTTTCCTGAAAATCGAGCGGCCGGCCCAGCGTCCTGAACATCTCGTCGGCAAGGGCCTGATGTACCGCAAAACTCCCGCCGATATCACCGCGCTTGCCAGCCATCCGAGGCATGAGGACCTCCATTTCTACAGTATCGGCGAGTTCTACTCGGCCATTGCGGAAGGCATCAAATATCTGGAAGCCGAAGCGCATGGG
The DNA here is from genome assembly GCF_025200795.1 of Rhizobium sophoriradicis. Lineage (NCBI taxonomy): Bacteria > Pseudomonadati > Pseudomonadota > Alphaproteobacteria > Hyphomicrobiales > Rhizobiaceae > Rhizobium > Rhizobium sophoriradicis. The sequence continues at coordinate 380,636 of NZ_CP104154.1, read as the reverse complement.
GCGGGCACAACCATCTTTACCGGCGACAGGTCGCGCCAGATCACTTCGGAATATTATTACTCCGGCGGCGGCGAGCTGTTTCCCGTCACCGATCTGAAAAGCGCCCAGGAAGCCATCGAGCTCATCATCGAACAGGGTGAGGGCGACGGCGGCGGTATCTACGACGGTGACGACCACGAACTGGCCCATTACTATCGTTTCGAGGAGCTGGTCAAAGGCCGCTACTACCAGAAGGGCGACCAGCCCGGCCAGCCCACAGGTCCGCACCTGCAGGTCGATTGGGAGGGCGCCTATCCCATAAAAGAGAACCTGAAAGTAAAAGATATACACGAAGGTTCGGAACTGCGTGAGGCGGCGATCGCCTTCAACACCCGCTATGGCGAATTTCTCCAGCTTTTGACGCGTGCCTATAACGGCCAGCCAAACCTGCTGCTGGAAGCCGTTCCGATGATGTTCGAATTCCGCAACATGATCCTCGAACTCATCCGCAATCCGCTGCCGGGGCATCCCGGCAAGAACGGCAGCCCCACCTATGAGATCCCCGGCGGCATCAGACAGCCAGCCGTCACCCGGCAGGCGGAGGTGAACGCATGAGCAGCCGTTTCGAGCCCTTTCTGGGCCTTTCCGTCGAATTGACGGCCTTCTCCTACTTCGATCTGTTGGGAACCGGCCTGGCAGAACGCTATCTCGCCACGCTCGACACGGTGGTCGGCAGCGAGATCACCGACGCGCTGCTGGCCGCTTTCACCGCCTTGCCACCGCCGGAAAGTGAGGCCCGTATCCACGCCCTGCGCACGACCATCCTCGGCAATGAATTGCTCGGAGACGTCGCCCGCGCGCTGATCAAGCTCTGGTATTCCGGCACTTGGTTCGAGCTGCCCTCCGCTTGGACGGAGCGCTTTGGCCCCAGGCCTGCGAATACCACCTTCGTCGTTTCTCCCGATGCCTATATCGAGGGTCTGCTCTGGAAGGCGATCGGAGCTCACCCTGCGGGCGCCAAGGGGCAGGGTTTCGGCTCCTGGGCCTTTCCACCGAAAATTCCGGCTCCGGCCCCCGTTCCAAAACCTGACCTGACGCCACTTCCGCTTGTCTTCAAAGAACTGGATCAACGCCATGACGAATTATCTGCATCGATTGACGCCCGCTAAGGTCTGGCTCGGCGTCATCCCCACGCTCTGGTGGAATGACGATTTCATCAATATCGACATCGGCATCCCCTACGAGCAGGCTCTGAGTGAAATGGCGCTCGCCGGCTATGTCGGGTGCGGCGTCGGCCATAAATATCCGACGGATCCGAAAATCTTGCGCCCCGTCCTCGAACTCAGGGGATTGCGGATTTCGGAGCCTTGGGTGAGCACTTACTTCACCATCAAGGCGATGAATCGTCACACGCTTGAAAGCGTCGACGCTCAGCTCGACTTCCTCGAAGCCATGGAAGGCGGCAGCGACGATCCGCGCAGGGCCGATCTCGTCGTCGCCGAGTTTGGCGGAGCGGTCAATCCGCTTCCGGTCGCCCTGTTTCCCAATTGCCCGGAATTCTCCGAGGACCAGTGGAAACAGCTGATCGAAGGCCTGCACGCAGCCGGAGAGAAAGCCAGGGCCCGCAACCGCCGGCTCTGCTATCACCCGCATCTCGGAACCGGGGTGATGAAGACGGAAGCGATCCACCGGCTCATGGACGAGACGGATCCTCGCCTGGTCAACATGCTTCTCGATACCGCGCACCAGGCGGCCGCCGGCGTCGATCCGCTGGCGCTGGCCAGAAAATACGCCCACCGCATCAAGCATGTTCACCTAAAAGACATTCGAGCCGAGGTGGTTAAGAACATTCACAACAGAGAATTGTCCTTCCAGCAAGGGATCGAGGCGGGGATCTTCACCGTGCCGGGCGACGGCTCCATAGAGACTTTTCCGGAAATCCTCGATGCGTTGGCCGAGGCGGATTTCGCCGGTTGGATCTGCATCGAGGCAGAGCAGGACCCGGCCAAGGCCAATCCGCTGCAATACGCGAAAATGGGCCGTGAATATCTGCGCAAGCTGCTTGGATGGTAGCCCGCGCCGACCGTTTGTTTCGGCCCGATGACAATGTGAAGGAGGCGGGGACGGATCTCGCCTCATCACAATGCCGGGCGAGACATCACCCTGAACCACGCATTACTGGATAGCCACAGCTGGAGTGATGAAGATGGAAGAGGCACGCAGGCGAGATATATATTTCAGCTTCTTTATGTTTACAGCGGACTTGAGGCCGAATGATGCTGCCTATACCCAGGTTCTCGTCAGACATCTGAAAGCTCTTACCGAGATTGGCTACACCGGCTTCGATGTGCATATCGCCCCGGGACCGGCCCATGCCGATCATCACGCTGAGGTCGAAAGTTATATCAGCCTCAGACGAGCGTTCGATCGGGCCGGCTTCCGGGATGTGAAGTTCACGACCAATGTGGGGACCACGCGGACCTTCGATCCGACCTCGCCCTACGAGGAACAGCGCAAGCAGGCTTTGTCCTATCTCAAATCCCGAGTCGACATCACCTCGGTGCTGGGCGGGGAGAATACGATCATGTCGGGGCCGTTCCTCTACCCCTATGGTATCTTTCCGCTGACGGATGACGGTGAAGGGATCTGGAGCGACGCGCTTCAGGATTGGATGAAGCCGCGATACGCGGCGGCGGCCTCCATCTTCCGAGAATTGGCGCAATATTCCGCCGAGAAGCGGGTGAAGCTCGCCATCGAACCCGTCAAGAATTGGGAAACGCCCGGGCCCACAATGGTCTCGGAAGCGCTGGACTTTCTCGAAAGCGCCGACATTCCGGTCTGTGGCGTCACGATCGATACAGCCCAGGTCGTGATGGAAAGCCAGGGGCCGGCAATCTTCAGGAAAAATGTCGCCCGGGCTGTACAGCAAAGCCGGCTGAATTACGTTCATATCTCAGCGCCGGACCGGGGCGCTGTTAGAGATAGCTGGATTCCCTGGGAGATCATGCTGGACGAAATCGAGCCGGTCTATTCCGGCCCCTATCTCGTCGAAGTCTTCAACGCGATTCCACCCTTCGAGAGCTCGATGAGAATGACGCGCAGACGCTTCTGGCGGCCCGGCGAGGACGCGCCGGAGGCTGATGTCGACAGCGCCTACGACGTTGCGCGCGCCGCCCTGAGGACATTGGAGGAAAAGATCGCGTCCCACGGCCGTCGATCTCATCCGTGATGGCGCTCCGGCGCGCACATGTTGGAAACAGCCCGGGAATGCTGGGGAACAATATCTCCTCCAACCCCAGGTGAACGTCAAACCTCAGCAAACGACCTTCAAACAGGGAGATACCGATGGTGACGCAATTGCCGGAACCCATTAAAATCGTCAGGCGAGCAGGCGATGTCCGTATTCATACTTTCATTTCCGCTTTCACGGATGACAATATCGCCAATGCAACGCACATCATCGAAAGCAGGAACAAGCTTGTTCTTGTCGATGGGCAATTCCTCGTTCCCTATGCGCTGCAATTCAGGGCGTATGCCGACAGTATCGGCAAGGAGATCGACCGCATTTACCTGTCGCACAGGCACCCCGACCATTGGTTCGGCCTGGGAGCCGCATTCAGCGACATTCCGATTCATGCTCTGTCGGAAACGAAGGAGTTCCTGAGGCAGCATGGGCAGGATTCCCTGAATGACCATTGGAAACTGGGCAACCTCGCTCCGACGAGCTTGGTAATTCCCGAAAAAACCGTCCGTGCCGGCCACGAGATCATCGACGGTGTCAAATACGTATTTGATGAAGTCGTTGATACGGAGATCGATTTTCTCCTCACCATAGGTCTTCCTGATGTCGGCGTTTTTATTGCGCAAGACCTGATCTACAGCGGAACGCACCTTTATCTGACGAAATACATGGAGCATTGGATCGGGATTTTGCAGGGCATGCTGCTGTCCGACTATGAGCTGTTCCTTCCCGGTCACGGCTTTCCGGCTGACAAAAACGAGGTTGCCAAAAATATAGAGTATTTGTCCGTCGCCATGGAGGCCGCCGGCAACGGACTCACCAATGATGCTTTCAAACACTTCCTGCTGGAAAGATTTCCCGAACGAAAATGCCCCGGAATATTCGACATATACATACCGCGCTTATTCGATAACGCGAGCGAGTTCTAATATACGTCAATTGTCCTCAACAGGGGAGCCGTCGGAACATGGTCGATACATATACGGTTGGAGAATATCTGGTCGACAGACTTCGCGAACTGGGCTTGGGACACCTGTTTTCCGTGGCGGGCGATTATTCGATCGAATGGGTGAACAGCTATGTCGAGAAAAGCGGTATTCAGGTCATCGAAGAGGTGAATGAACTGAATGCCGGTTATGCCGCCGACGGCTATGCGAGACTGAAGGGAATTGGCGCGCTGTGCGTCACCTATTCCGCAGGCTCGCTTTGCGCAACAAATGCGATCGCCGGATCTTACGTCGAGAAAGTGCCGGTCGTTCTGATCAACGGTGCGCCAAGCATCCAGAAAACGCTGACATTCGAACAAACCGGCTACAGTTCGCATCACTTCATCAGCGGACGGGAAACGGATCGTCAGGTGTTCGAATACATAACCGCCGCTACCGTCCGCATCGACAGCCCTCATCTTGCGCCAATGCTCATAGATTATGCGCTGACACAGTGCATCACGGAAAGACGTCCTGTTTATATCGAGTTGCTGGAGGATATGGTCGACCTGGAATGCGCGCGCCCGTCGACTGCATTAAGAGTGGCGCCTGACATATCCGACGAGGACAGTCTCAATCAGTCGATCGCGCAAATCAGCGAAAGATTGCAGAATGCCACCAAACCGCTGATCTGGATTGGTGTCGAGATCGACCGGTTCGGCCTCCACGACCAGGCGGAGCGGCTCATTCGGGACCTCAAAATTCCCTACGTGACCGAGCTTTTGAGCAAAGCCATCCTGTCGGAAGACGATGTCCAATTTGCCGGGGTGTTCGATGGCCAATCATCATCACCGTATGTCCAGTCTTTGGTCAAAGACTCCGACTTCGTATTGGCGCTGGGCGTCTGGTTGACTGATATCAACGATTTGGGCTGGCCTATCGATCTCGCTAAAACCGCATTCGCCTCCTGGGATACGGTGAAATACGGCACGATCTTCAACGCACAGGTTTCGTTGGCGGATCTCGTCAATGGCTTGATCGACAAAAGGCTGACATGCAAAGCCCAAAGCCTTCCGGCGAAAACGGCCCGGCAAGCGCCGGTCGTGAATCCGGCAAGCGAAATTACCTATCAGGGTTTCTACGATCTCATTCAGCAGCAGATCGACGGAAATACCATCGTTGGTGCCGATGCCAGTCTGAATTATTTCGGGAGCCTGCTTCTTGAAGTGGGGGCTCGCCGCGGCTTCATCGTCCAATCATCCTATTCGGCGATCGGTTATATCGGCCCGGCCGCGACCGGAGTTTCGCTGGCGAAGCAAGCTAACCAGAGGCTGCTGGTCTTTGCCGGTGATGGCGGGTTTCAGATGACCGCTCAATGCCTCTCGACACAAACCCGTTTCAATCTCAACCCGATCATCTTCGTGATGGACAACGGCATCTATGGCGTCGAGCAATGGCTTGCCGATGCATCGGTTTTCCATGATGACAAGCCGTTCTACAACTCATGCATCCTGCACCGATGGAATTACAGCAAGTTGGCAGAGGTCTTTGGCTGCCGGGGCTGGAAAGTGGACACCTATGGCGAACTCGAGGATGCCATAAGCGGCGCCAAAGAAAACCTGAATAGTCCGTCCATCATCCAGGTCGTCGTGCCTCAGCGGTCAATCCCCAATAATGCCAACTGGAAAGCAAGTTAAAGCAAGCTAGAGCGAGTCAGCTTTTAAGGAAAGCGCAGAACCATTCGTTATCGACCGGCCCCAACAATTTCGGCCCGCTCGCAATCGAATATCTCCTGCTCTAAACGCGCCGACAGATCGGCAAACGACTGCGGTCGTCCAAACGCATAGCCCTGGAGGGTGTGGACACCGAGCGAGGCGAGTACGTTGGCGTGCTCGAGCGTTTCCACGCCTTCGGCAATCACTTCCATATCCAGCGCCCGCGCTATGTCGACCAATGAGCCGACCAGCCGGCGGCTGGGCACCGATTGCAAAATCGGCGTCACAAGCTGGCGATCGATCTTGACGCGATCCGGCCGCAGCTCGAGCAGGCCCAACAGGGAGGCGTGACCCGAGCCGAGGTCGTCGATCTCGATGTCGATGCCGAACGACTTGATCGCCTGGATGTTCTGCCGCACCTGGTCACTCAGGCTGTCCAGGAATATCGTCTCTATCAGCTCAAAACTTAACCGACCGGGCGGGATGTCATAGCCGTCGAGCTTCGCCGTCAGCTCGGGATCGTCGAGACGATCAGCGGAAAGATTGACGGACACCCTGATGCCTTTGAGCGGGGAAGCGGAGGATTTCATGTCCGACAGAACAGCCTTCAGAACGACATCATCAAGCTCTGCGACCAATCCATTCGACGAGGCGATGGACAGGAAATGCGCCGGGGCGAGAATTCCTCGGGTGGGATGATGCCACCGCGCCAGAGCTTCGACACCATTCACTCGGAAAGATCTGGCGTCGACCTGCACTTGGTAGAACGGGCGGATCTGGCCGAGCGCCAGCCCGGACCGCAGATCCTGGGCGAGCTGCCTTTCGTTCGCCAGGGTCGACGCCATTTCGTCGGAAAAAATCTCGGCCCGATTCCGACCGTTGCGCTTGGCGTGGTACAGCGCCAGGTCGGATTGGGAGAGCAGCCTGGCGAAATCGGCGTTCATGGCGCTCGCAACGCCGATCGAACACCGCACGATGAGCGTCTGATCGCCGACAGGAAGCGGGCTTTCCAGACGTCTCTGAATATGATCGAGCACCGCAATCGTCTTGTCACACTCATCCTCGGTGATGACGACAGCGAACTCATCGCCGCCGAGCCGTGCCGCCACGTCACCAGCGGAAATGGCCTCCAGCAGGATTTTGCTGACGTGACACAGAACGAGGTCGCCGACCGCATGTCCGAAGCGGTCATTGATCTCCTTGAAATGATCCACGTCTATATGAAGAAGCGCAACCTTGACGCTCTCCTGCCTGGCAAGTTCGGACAGGGCGCAATCGAAGCTGCGCCGATTCAACAGGCCGGTGAGGTGATCGTGATCGGCTGCGAACCGCGCCTCCGCCCGGCTCCTCTCCAGCTCCTTGTTGAGAAGCACATCGTCCGTCACATCCCATTCGGCGCCGACAAAGCATGGGTCGCCGGCCGCATCGATGAAATAACGAGCACGCGAACGCAGATAGCGGGTCGCTCCATCCGGCCGAATAATGCGAAACTCGGATGCATAATCCGATCTGGTTTCGATCGCGCGCAGAAATATTTCGTTTGTCGCCACCAGGTCGTCTGGGTGGATACTGTCGAGCCAGATCACGTCGAGCGGCGCTTTCGGAACGCCATAGATCGATTTGAGCTGTTCATCCCATCTCGTCTGGTTTTTTGCGATGTTGTGCTGCCAGATCCCGACCCCGGACGCTTCAAGGGCCAGTCCAAGCTGGCGAAGCAGGTTCTCAAGCTCGACATTTGTCCTGGATAGTTTGTTGCTCAAGGCGATCTCGCTATTTCGTTCGCCCGAATGTCGCATTGAACATTTTAAAGAGTGCTAATCGAGAGCAGTCCGCCGGCATCGATCCCACCAATCGCAGCTCTGGTTCCCTATCAGCTCAAGAACCGGCCGTCCTTGAGAAACGACAAGGCTTGGCGCCACATTGCCTTGTTCACCGGGAAAAACGTATGGTTTGCCGGCAAGACGATATGAGCCGTCGCTCCGTCGAGACGCGTGCTGTCGACTGAAATCTTTCCGTCGTTCGGAACCCCAAGACCGATAATAAGCGAAGAAACCGGATCAATCGTGCGATTCCCGGCGATGATGCCAAGTTCGTAATCCACCGCGCCGAAGAGACCGATCATTGTCCTTTGATCCGTAATCAGCTGCTGCCCGGCCGGTCCATAGAGCTTCCGGTACAAGAACCAGCCCTTCAGGAAGTCGGCGACCTCACTGCCGTTGTTCGGCGTTCCGACCATGATCACTCTACCCAGATTGGCGGGACGATAATCCTTGAGAAGAGCGCGGATAACCAGCCCACCCATCGAATAGCCGAGAAGATGGATACGCCCTTCGCCGGCGTTTGTCGCAGCGTCGTCGATCTGCGGGCGGATGAGACCAACGAGATCCTCCAGCGAAAATTTGGTGGAGGGGTAGGCGACATTCACGACGCGGTAGCCATGTCCGGACAAGAAGCCGGCGAGCTTCTCCATGCTTTTTTTCGTTCGGGCAATGCCGTGAAAAAGGACGACCGTGTCGTTTCATCATGTCTCCGCTCACCAGCCATTGCCGAACAAGCGTCGATTCTGCTGATAAGTCCCGGCAAGCGCAACCGCACCGTTTCCTCGACCGAAGCTGCGGCCAGCTCTTCTCGTCAGCGGGAATCTCTGCCTGCAGGCTGCGAGATTGAAGACGGCCGCAATTTACCTCTGCATCGCGGGCCGCAAAGCGACCACCTGCGATGGCATGCTGCTTTCCAAGGAGCGCGTGTTGTACTGGGCATTCACAGGGCCTCTGTCATCAGCCAATTGGAACTGATTGACCAACTCGCGCAGGCGGCTTGCTTCGGAAGCTAGCGAAGAGGCGGCGGCCGTGGACTGCTCGACCATTGCCGCATTCTGCTGGGTTGCCTGATCCATTTGATTGATAGCCGTGTTGATCTCGGAAAGCCCGGTCGCCTGCTCGCGCGCCGAGGTGGCGATCGCGTCCATGGCTCGGTTGATCTCGGCAACGCGTTCGCCGATCGATTTCAGTGACGTCCCGGTTTCGAGAACCAGTTTCACCCCATGTTGGACTTCAGTCGATGAATTCTGAATAAGACCTTTGATTTCCTTGGCCGCTTGCGCGGCACGCTGCGCGAGTTCGCGGACTTCTTGTGCGACCACCGCGAAACCTTTTCCTGCCTCACCGGCTCGCGCCGCCTCGACACCGGCGTTGAGCGCCAGGAGGTTCGTCTGGAAAGCAATTTCATCGATGACGCCAATAATGTTGGAAATCTGCTGCGAACTGTCCTCGATGCGTCGCATGGCCTGCTCGGCCTCCGACACGACTGTTGCCGAGCGCTGGGCGCTGACATTGGCTTCTGCGGATATAGTGCGCGCCTCCTCGGTGCGCTTCGACGCCATCGCGACATTCGAGGTAATCTCGTCCAACGCGGCGGCGGTTTCCTCGAGCGAAGCAGCCTGTTGTTCAGTGCGTTTCGACAAGTCCTGGGCACCGGATGCTATTTCACCGGTGCCATTGTCTATGCTGTGAACCGTCTGCAGCACCGCGCCGATCGTCGCGCCCAATTGCCGCAGCGAGATATTGAAATCGTCGCGCAATGATTCGTATTCAGCGGCAAATCGCTCCGAGAGCTGAAAGGATATGTCGCCAGCGGCAAGGCGGCGCAGACCTCCGCCCAAGGTCGTGGTCGCAAAGCGCAACTGTTCGGCTTCGCGCTCGGCGCGCTGCTGGGCTGCGGCGCGCGCCGCCTCGCCCTCACTGCGGGATTCGGCAGCCTCCCTCTCAAGCCTGACGACGTTGAGAGCATTCTGACGAAACACTTCGACCGCCCCGGCCATTTCGCCGATTTCGTCGGCGCGGCCGGCATAGGGAATATCGCTGTCGAGATCGCCCGCCGACAACCGCTTCATGGCGGACGCCGTATTGCGGATCGGGTGGGCAATGCCGGAAATCGCGAAAACGATCCCCGCCAGAGCGACCAGCAAGGCGAGAGAGGCGATCGCGGCCGTCATTATGAAAGCGGACTTCGCATCGGCATCGCTTGCCGCGACAAAGCTTTCGGTCTGGCTGAGAATGAATGCCACCAGATCCGCCACCCCATTGTTCACCAGTTCGGCCTGCGGCACCATCTTTTCCTTAAAAAGCCGGACTGCCTCGGCTGTCTTGCCGCTATCTTCGAGCGCTGTCATTTCCTCTGCCAACGCGCGGTATTTTTCGAGTTCGGGCTTTATCTGATTAATGAGCTGGCGTCCGCGCTCGGTGCGCACGCCCTTGTCGTAGTCGCCAACAGCCGTCTCGAGCCCCGCGGCAGCGGCCGCGATCGCCTGCTTTCCGGTTCTGTCGTTTTCCACCGTGTCTTCGAGCAAATACCGGGTGTGGGCAAGTTTCAGATCAAGAAAGTTGGCTTTGATTTCACGCGCCGTCACCAGCCGATGCACCCAGAAGGTACCGACCTGTTCGGCATTTGCGCGAAGCGAGGAAATGGTGTCCAGCGAGACGTAGGACAGAACAACTATGAACATGCTGATGATGGATAGCTTTAAGATGAGGGCTTGCTTGATACTCGGGCGCTTCATGCGGGTCTCCTCTTGGGACGGTCGCTGCCGGTTAAGGCAAAATTTCCCATCGGATTCGATAATTTAGTATTAACTAAACAGAGAGATTCGTTCAGGTCTCGAAATCGCTGGTCGTCGCATTTACTTCCGCGATCATTCCGAAGGCAAGCTCCCCTCAAAGTTACTGGAATATATAAAGAATTACGACTTCACCGTGCGTGGAGATCTGCGAGACGGGCGCCTTCGGGCTGCCACTGCGTCGCGATTCGCCAGAGGGAGAGCATGGGAATGCAACCAGCCCGCTTAACGCCTTCAACCGTTGAACGCAAGCGTGCAGCCTTCTATGGGGTCGCAGGGCCTAAATCGCGTGGCCATTTTATGTGCACTGCACAAATATGGCGCTCCGCGGGTGCGCCCCGCGTTCGCAGTAGCACAAATCGTAATCAGATTCGACATATGCACAACAAATAGTCACATCCGAAATTTCCGATTTTCTTGTTTCGCTTCCTGCTGTTACCGGCCATCCCCTGGAACTGGCACGCTGATTGCAGGTTCTCAAACGCCCGGTCAACGGCGACTGAGGCAGAGAGGCGCGGCTTAAGCGCCGACTTCGACACCGACGTCGCAAGGTTTTTGCTGTCCGGGATTTCCCACCCCGAACGCAGATGCCGGCGGCGTTTTTTTGCGTCCGAATTCACCAAGCAGAGGGGAACCTGCAGATGAAAAAGATTTCGACGACTGGGATTTCCACAACCGGCATTACCCGCCGCAGCATGCTCAAGACGACGGCGGCGGCCGCCCTTATCGGCGCCGTCAAGACCGCCTTTCCCTCCGGCGCCTTCGCCGCCGGAGCGGGCCCTGAAGTGAAAGGCGTCAAGCTCGGCTTCATCGCTCTCACCGATTCCGCGCCGCTCATCATCGCCAAGGAAAAGGGCTTTTTCGACAAGCACGGCCTGCCGGAAACGGATGTCGCCAAACAGGCCTCCTGGGGTGCCACCCGGGACAATCTGGTGCTCGGCGGCGCGGCCAACGGCATCGACGGCGCTCACATTCTCTCGCCGCTCCCCTACCTCATGCAGACGGGCAAGGTGACGCAGAACAACAAGCCGGTGCCGATGGCAATCCTTGCCCGGCTCAATCTCGACAGCCAGGGCATTTCCGTCGCCAAGGAATATGCCGAAACCGGCGTGCAGCTCGATGCCTCCAAGCTGAAGGCTGCCTTCGAGAAAAAGAAGGGGGAAGGCAAGGAGATCAAGGCCGCCATGACCTTCCCGGGCGGCACCCACGACCTCTGGATCCGCTATTGGCTCGCCGCCGGCGGCATCGATCCGAACAAGGACGTTTCCACAATCGTCGTGCCGCCGCCGCAGATGGTCGCCAACATGAAGGTCGGCAACATGGATGTCTTCTGTGTGGGCGAGCCGTGGAACGAGCAACTCGTCAACCAGGGCATCGGCTTCACCGCGGCGACCACCGGCGAGCTCTGGAAGGGCCATCCCGAAAAGGCGCTCGGGTTGCGCGCCGAGTGGATCGAAAAGAACCCGAACGCCGCCAAGGCCCTGCTGATGGCCGTCATGGAGGCGCAGCAATGGTGCGAAAGCATGGACAACAAGGCGGAGATGGCAGAGATCCTCGGCAAGCGCCAATGGTTCAACGTTCCGACCAAGGACGTGCTCGGCCGCCTCAAGGGCGACATCAACTACGGCAACGGCCGCGAGGCCAAGGCCACCGACCTCTATATGAAATTCTGGAAGGACGGCGCCTCCTATCCGTTCAAGAGCCACGACACCTGGTTCATGACCGAAAATGTCCGCTGGGGAAATCTCCCTGGTACGACCGACATCAAGGCGCTGGTCAATCAGGTGAACCGCGAGGACATCTGGCGCGAGGCCGCCAAGGATCTGGGCGTCGCGGCAGCCGACATTCCCGCCTCCTCGTCGCGCGGCAAGGAGACCTTTTTCGACGGCAAGGTCTTCGATCCTGAAAATCCCTCCGCCTATCTCGACAGCCTTTCGATCAAGGCCGTCTCCTGATCCCACCTCCGGCGCGCGCGGCGCGCCGGCCTTCCATTCCCGTGAGGAGCGCGCTGATGTCCGCCCTGGCAAATAAAGAAACTCCCTCGATCGTCGCCTCCGCCAAGCCGGCGGCGAAGATTCTGTCATTCTCCGGCAAACAAGGATCGCGGATCGATGTTCGCCGTGCGGCGCTGACCGCACTTCACAACGTCGTTCCACCGGCCGTCGTGCTGGCGCTCGTCCTCCTCCTCTGGCAGGCGCTCTGTTCATCGGCGGATGCCTCTCTGCCGGCGCCGCATCAGGTCTGGCAGGATAGCTACGACCTCATCGCCTACCCGTTCTTCAACTACGGCTCCCAGGATATCGGGCTCGGCTGGCGGGTGCTGGTCTCGCTGCAGCGCGTCGCCTACGGCTTCGGCCTCGCCGCGATCGCCGGCGTCATCATCGGGGCGATCATCGGCCAATCGGTCTGGGCGATGCGCGGCCTCGATCCGATTTTCCAGGTGCTGCGCACGGTGCCGCCGCTCGCCTGGCTGCCGCTGTCGCTCGCCGCCTTCCAGGATTCCAATCCTTCGGCGATCTTCGTCATCTTCATCACCTCAATCTGGCCTGTCATCATCAACACCGCCGTCGGCGTCCGCAATATTCCGCAGGATTATCGCAACGTCGCCGAGGTGCTGCGGCTCAACCAGCTCGAATTCTTCTGGAAGATCATGCTGCCGTCGGCAGCTCCTTACATCTTCACCGGCCTCAGGATCGGCGTCGGCCTCTCCTGGCTCGCCATCGTCGCGGCTGAAATGCTGACCGGCGGCGTCGGCATCGGCTTCTTCATCTGGGACGCGTGGAACTCGTCCCGCCTTTCGGACATCATCGTCGCGCTCGCCTATATCGGCATCGTCGGTTTTGCTCTCGACAAGCTGGTAGCCGCGCTCGGCAAACTCGTCACCCGCGGCGCCATGGCCAACTGAGGACTATTCTGATGAACGCCTATCTCAAGCTCGATCATATCGACAAACATTTCGACCGCGGCGGCGTGCGCGCCGAAGTCCTGAAGGATATCAACCTGACGATATCCGAGGGCGAATTCGTCTCGATCATCGGCCATTCCGGCTGCGGCAAATCCACCCTGCTCAATCTCATCGCCGGCCTGACCCCGGTTTCTTCAGGCGCCGTGCTCCTGGAAAATCGCGAAGTCAACGAGCCAGGCCCGGAACGCGCCGTCGTCTTCCAGAACCATTCGCTCCTGCCCTGGCTGACGGTCTATGAGAACGTGAATCTCGCCGTCTCCAAGGTCTTCGGACGAACGAAGACCAAGGCCGAGCGGCATGACTGGGTCATGGCCAATCTCGACCTCGTGCAGATGGCGCATGCCAGGGACAAGCGGCCCGCGGAAATATCGGGCGGCATGAAGCAGCGCGTCGGTATTGCCCGCGCGCTGGCCATGGAGCCGAAGATCCTGCTGCTCGATGAACCTTTCGGTGCGCTCGATGCGCTGACGCGCGCCCATCTTCAGGATGCGGTGATGGAAATTCACACCCGGCTTGGCAATACGATGGTGATGATCACCCATGATGTCGATGAAGCGGTGCTGCTCTCCGACCGCATCGTGATGATGACCAACGGCCCGGCGGCCCGCATCGGCGAAGAGCTCGATGTGACCATGCCCCGCCCCCGCAACCGCATCGAACTCGCCTCCGACAGGACATATCTCAAATGCCGCGAGGCCGTGCTGAAGTTCCTTTACGAACGCCACCGCTTCATCGAAGCCGCGGAGTAGACCCCGCGGCGATTGCCAATCGGGCAGCGGTACGCATACTGGCCTGATGCAGCAAACAGACAATCAAGCGGCCGCCATCGATGTCGCGCTCTGGCAATACCCCGAGAACGAAGGCGATGAGAAGCGCTGGATGCGGTCTCTTTCATCGAATGAGCTGGAGCGCGCCGCGACTTACCGGTTCGTCCGGGACCGGACCTCGTTCATTGCAGGCCGGTATCTGCTACGGCAACGGCTAGGCGTGCATACGCAAACTCCGCCTGACAAGCTCGTGTTGGTGGCGGACGCATACGGCAAGCTGAAGGTCGCGGGTCATGATGGGCTGCAATTCAGCCTTTCCAATGCCGACGGGCTGGTGGCGGTCGCGATCGCTTCAGGATGCGAGCGCATCGGCATCGACTGTGAACGCGCCGATGCCGAAATCGAAGCGGCGGCGTTGGAGAGCTATTGCAGGCTGGACGAGCGGCGTTGGCTCGATCGAGTGCCTGCGGGCGAACGGCCGCGTGCGGCCGTTGCCCTTTGGACGCTCAAGGAGAGCCATCTCAAGGCGCTCGGGGTGGGCTTGCGCCAGGATCCCCGCAGCGTCGGCTTTTCCTGGCAGGACAGCATCCCCATCCTGGTTCGAAGCGGCGAACCCGACCGGCAATGGCATCACCGCCTGATAGAGAGCGGCAGCCAGCACGTCGTCGCACTGGCCGTCCGCTCACAATCACGAGCCCCCGACATTCGTGTCCGGATGTTTCAGGACGAGAGCATGCCGTCCGAATAGCCGGCGCGGAGCTGATGCGGCATTGCCGAAGCGGCTTCCGTCGCCCAGACCAGCTGCGCATTGTCGGGTTCGGCATCGAAATGCTGCCGGCCGAGAAGCGCGTTGACGATCTTGGCACTGCGCCAGGCCATGAGGCTGAGCTGAGAGTCGGCGATGCCGTGCGAGTATCGGCCGGCGTTTTGCGCAAACAGCCGGTTTGTCCTCGGGCCTGTCCACTGCATCGTGTAGTCGTCGGTCAAGGTGGGATAGCCGTTTCTGTCGAGGCTGATCCTTTCGCTGAGCGAGCCGAGCGCATCCGGCAATCGGAACCTGTAGCCGGTTGCCAGTACCACCGCATCGGCATGCAGCACCTCGATCCCGCCGTCGAAGTGGTTGCGGACGATCAGGCGATAGGCATTGCCGTTCCGCTCCATCTGGATCACGTCGCGGTTCGGCGACAGAGATGCGTTCAGCGTGCTCTGATCGAGATAACGCAGCGCGTAGAGGCGGCGGTAGATCGAGTGGATCGTCGAAATCGACAGGCCGTCGCTGGTCAGGATCGAGTTCTTCAGCGCCGCCTGCTTTTGCTCGCCGCTGAGCTTCAGATAGGCCTGCACATATTCCGGCGAGAAGACCTGGTTCGAAAACGGCGTGTCGTTGATCGGCTCGAAATTGTGGCGCCGGCTGATCCAGGTCAGCTCCTTCATCGAGCTGGCATCCCCAAGCAGCGCTTCGACCACCTCGCCGCCGCTCTGGCCGCCGCCGACCACGACGATGCGGGCGGCGCGAAGATCCTTGAGACGCGACTTGGCCTCGCTGTTATGGAAGCAATCGGGCCCAAGGAAAGGTTTCGCCCAATCGGGCACGAAGGGCGAAGATCCCGTGCCGATCACCAGGTTCTTCGCTTCTTCCTGGCCGTTGTCGAAGCGCAGGACGAAACGGTCGTCGCGGTGCTCCACGTCGCGTATGTCAGTTCCGTAACGCAAGCCGTCAACACCATTGGCGACCCAGGCGAGATAGCGTGCAAATTCTTGCCGGGGAACGGCTTCGTAATTGGCGTTCAGGAAGGCGTAGAGCCTCTTATGCGCCACCAGATAGGAGACGAAGGACCAGCGGCTCGTCGGCAGGACCGGGGTGACGAGATCCTTCAGGAAGGACGACTGCAGCTCGACGCCGGGCATCATCATGCCGGGATGCCAATCGAAGGAACCCCGCCGCTCGAAGAAGCGGCTGCGGATCTCGGGCACGGATTCCAGCAGGCAGGCAAGGCTCAGATTGGAGGGACCGATGCCGATGCCGGCAAGATCGAGCGGCTCGTTGAGGGCATCCCTGCGGGTAAAAGCGACGGTCATGCGTTATCCTTCTCTGTTTCCTTGAGACGCAGGGCAAGCCTTGAGTGGAAGGCGGGAGACCCGATCATGTGCAGATGGTTGGTGCCGGTGATGATTTCGGCCGCGCACGCCCGCGGCGACAGGCGGCGCCAATCGATCAGGTTGAGGCCGCGGTTGAGGCTGTCGTCGGCCGCCCAGGGATAGATCGGCACGTCGTGGGGAACGAGCCGATGCTTGCGGAAGATGAGGGCGTTGTCGATCAGCACCCAGAACGTATGTTCGCGGCTGCTGATGTCGGGACCGTCGGTCGGAAGCGGATCCTTCTCGTCGCCGACGAAACGCAGGAACTGCTCGTAAGTATCCGCATCCATCGTCGAAAGCAGCCGGTCCCATTCGGGGCGCATCTTCGTTTTCTGCAGCCATGCCTGCACGTCTCGATGCAGCGCGTCGCGCTCGCCGAGGCGGAAGCGGGGCTTGGCGCCGATCGCGAATTCCGAGCCGAGGTCGCAAACGTCGACCATCGCCATCATCCTGACGTCGACCTCATTGCCGAGGGTACGGGCGGCCTCATAGGCGAGAAGCCCGCCCCAGGACCAGCCGAGGAAATAGCAGGGCGCGCCTTTGCTATGCGTCCTGATATAATCGACATAGCTCTCGATGATCTCTTCGATCGGCGCGCCGACTTCCTTCTTCTCAGACAGCGAATGGCAAATGAAGCCGGTCGCCGGCTGGTCGGCGCCGAGATAATCGACGAGCTTCACATATTCGCGGGTGCTGACCAGAAGCCCCGGGAAGCAATAGAGCCGCGGCTTGGCGCCGGAGGCGCGCAGCACGATCACCTCGGAGAGATCGCGCTCCTCCCCCTGCTCCATCACCCCGGCGAAGGCGCGAATGGTCGGGTTGTTGAAGATATCGGCGACGGTCAGCGGCACCTTCGGCCGGCGCTGCCGGAGCAGCGAAAGGATGCGGATCGCGCCCAGCGAATTCCCGCCGATCGTGAAGAAATTGTCCTCGACGCTGATCGCTTCCAGCTTGAGAATTTGGCGCCAGACATCCAGCACTTCTTCTTCGAGCGCAGTCGCCGGCTCGATGATGGCGCGTTTGACCGGCTGGGGCGCTGGCAGCGCGAAGCGATCGAGCTTGCTGTTCGGATTGGTCGGCATCTTCTCGAGTTCGACCACGGCGGCCGGCACCATATAGGATGGCAGGCTGCGTTCGAGGCCGGCACGGACCGTCTCGACGTCAAGCCTCTCATCCTTCTTCGGAACGACATAGGCAACCAGCGCCTTTTCGCCGCCGGCATCGTCATCGCGCAGCACGACCAGGGCTTCGCCGACACCGGGCTGCTGGAGCAGTGCGGCTTCGATCTCGCCGAGCTCGATGCGGTAGCCGCGCAGCTTCACCTGATGGTCGACGCGGCCGACGAATTCGACGGTTCCATCCTCACGCCAACGCGTCAGGTCGCCGGAGCGATAAAGCCGGCCGCCCTCCTTGGAGAACGGGTCGGGGATGAAACGGTCTGCCGTCGTATCTGCTTTGCCGAGATAACCGCGCGCAATGCCTTCGCCGCCGATATAGAGTTCGCCGGTCACGCCGATCGGGCACAGGTTGAGATCGGGATCGAGCACATAGACGCGCCGCAGTCCGACCGCGCGGCCGAGCGGCGCATAGACGCCCTGGAACTTCGTGCCGGCCCTCACCTTCCAGACCATCGGCGTCATGATCGTTTCCGTGGGACCATAGCCGTTGATCAGCCACTCCGATTTCAGCGCCCGCGACAGAAGATCGAAGGTCGATTGCGCCAGCCCCTCGCCGCCGAAGGAATAGAGGCGCATCGGCGGCGCGCCGTCGGTGATGTCGGCCCATTCCGCCAGCTGCTGTAGATAGGTTGTGGGGATGCTCGCATTCTTGGCGCCATGCTTGCGCATCGCCGTCAGCGTCTCCTCCGGCGTCCACAACGGCTGGTCCGGAAGGATGATGCTGCCGCCTTCCATCAGCGGGTTCATCCACCGCTCATGGCCGCCGTCCGAACTGAAGGGCAGGAAGGGCAGCTCGCGCGATTCCGAACTCATGCCATAAACGCGCGAGGTATTCTGCAGATGGTGCGTCAGCGGCCCGTGCTCGACGGCGACCCCTTTCGGCAATCCCGTCGAGCCTGAGGTGTACATGACATAGGCGAGCTGGTCCTTGTGCGTGGGAACATAGAGCGGCGTATCCGGCTCGCCGTCGAGATCGAGCTTGTCGAGTTCGAGGACAGTCGCGTCGAGCTCCTCCGGCAGGCGGTGGCGCAGCCAGCTATGGGTCAGGATAATTTTCACGCCGCCATCGCGCAGGATGTGGTGGTTGCGCGCCGGCGGGTGGTCGGGCTCGACCGGAATATAGGCACCGCCGGCCTTCAAGGTCGCGAGGATGCCGACGATTGCTTCCGGCGAGCGCTTGATGAAGATGGCGACCGTCACTTCGGCGCGAACGCCGAGCTGCCGCAGCCGATGCCCGAGGCGGTTGGTGCTCGCCTCCAGCCAGCCATGGCTCCACTCCTCGTCGCCATAGACGATCGCGGTCTTCTCAGGCGTGCGGCGCGAATGGGCCGAGATCAGCTCGTGCACCGGCCTGTCGTCGTTGACGACGTCATCCTCATAGGGCGCCGACAGCCAGTCGAGCTCGTCGCTGCCCATCAGCTCGATATCCTTGACCCTGAGATCCGGCTTGGCGACGATCTGCTCCAGCACCAGGCAAAAATGCCTGGAGACACGGGCAATCAGGGCGCCGTCATAGAGATCGCCGGCGTAGTCGATCAACCCGTACGCGCCGCCATCCGTGCGAGCCTCGACGACGAGGGAAAGCTCGCTGTCGGCGCGTGCGCCTGAGGGTTCCAGGTTCGTCGCCTGCCTGGGATCGGGATAAGGTTCGCGGAATTCGAACAAGGCCTTGACCACGGCCTCCTGGGCGGCGGCCTCGTCGACCACCAGTTCCTGCGTGATGCGCTCCAGCGGCAGAAGGCGGGCAAGCCCCTCCTCCGTCACTGACGAGATCGTCGCGACGACGTCGTCGAGCGAGTGCCTGGAGGTCAGCGAAAGCACGAGGGGCAGAACCTGCTCGGCGCGGCCGCGGCTGGCGAGATGTTCGTTGCGGGGCCGCGCGACGAGGAGGCCGGTCAGCAAGGCGTAGTTGCCGCTGTAGCGCGCCAGCAGCGCGCAGAAGGCGGCGTGAAGCACGCGATCGACCTGAACGCCCTTGTGCCCCGCATGCCGTTCGAGTGTGCCCCAGAGGTCGGGCTCGATCGAAAACCGATGCTCGGCGCGCGCTACTCCTGCCAGCCCGCCGCTGTTGAACCGGGTCGGGAAGGTCGAGGCCGCATAGTCGAGACCGATCGCATCGCACCAATAGGCAAGCGCTTGCCGCGCCTCATCCGTCTCCAGCCAATCGGCCTCCTGCGCCCCGGCGGCGATTTCCACCGGATGCATCTCGCCGGCCGGTTCACCATCGAGAATGCGCGCGAGCGAGCCCGCCAGGGCGGATTTTTCCCGGTCGTCGCAGATGATTGGATGCAGCACGATCGTCAGCAGCGATTGCCCCTCGGCAAGCCGGATGATCTGGATGCGTGTACCGGGGCCTTCCAAGAGATCGAAGCGCTTGTCGCGGAAAGCTTTCCGTGCGGCCAAGGCATCAGGCTCGGAAAGAACCACTCCGTCATTGCCGAGCATCTCGACCGGCACCGCGTTCGATGCGCCGCGATATTGCTCGATGCGGCCGCCCGCCAGCCGGCGGAAACGGAAGGCGAGCGACGGATTCTGCGCCACAAGCGCCCGGCAGGCGCTGGCAATCGTCTCGACCTCGATCGCGGCATTGAACCGCAGCCCGATGACCTGGTCGGGAAAGACGGTGTAGTTGCCGATCTGCTCCAGCGACCAGATGCGCTTCTGCGCGATCGTCAGCGGAAAACTCTCGAAGACGGCGTCCACTGCGTCGGTCGGGCGAGCATCGGCGAAATTGGTGATCTGCTTGTTCATCTTGCCATCCAGACGGTTTCAGAGACGTGCGTCAGCGGCCATGGCCGAGCGCAGGGAGAGCGGGCGGGGATCGGTCCAGATCTCGCGGATATGGGCCAGGCATTCCTGGCGCGAACCGGCAAAGCCCGCGGCCTCCCAGCTCACCGGAATCCGCTTGTCCTGCGGCCAGACCGAGTAGTGGTGCTCTTTGTCGATGACGACGATCCAGAGATCGTCGCGGGGCTCAAGATTGTCCATTCGAAGCTCCTGCAGAGATTGACGTCATGCGCAAATGACGGATCCTGATGGCCGCGGTTTAGAAAATTGATGAGAATTTTTTTCTTCGCCAAACCATAAATCCGGCCGGAGACGGATCGTCATTCTACCAAATCGACACAGGAGCGGGCTTCATGCTCGAAGCGTGAAAAGCCCTGTCGATCAAGGAGAACATCATGGATTTCGACGCCGCCAAACAAAGGCGGGCTCTGCAGTCGCGGAGCTACATCAGGCTCGCCCCCAACATCGTCCACCTGAAGACCGCGCACGGACAGCACGAAGCCGCCTTCGAGGTCGAGGCCGGCGTCGCAACGCTCACCTTCTACCACGGCGAGCCGCCGCAATCGGCGGAGCTTCTAATGGCCGCCGCCGAGGCGGTGACGGCTGAGGATCGCTCGATCAAGTCGGTCGCCTTCGAAGGCCATCGGGCAAGCCTTCCCGGGCATATTTCGAGTGCGGGAAAGCTCGATTCCGCGATCCTGTGGCAATGGCCGTCGCTGTGGCTGCCGCAGCTCTCCTATCCGTTGCCGCCCGTACGTGAGATGACCGCCGGCCGCTATCATCCGCGCCGGCCGGCAAAGCCGAAGGGAACGGTCTATCGCCGCTTCATCCCCTGGCTGGAGCGGGACATCACCTTCCGCGTGGCCGATCCTAAGACCGACCTTGCCGCCTTCCACCGCTGGATGAACGACGA
Source organism: Rhizobium sophoriradicis (assembly GCF_025200795.1). Taxonomy (NCBI): domain Bacteria; kingdom Pseudomonadati; phylum Pseudomonadota; class Alphaproteobacteria; order Hyphomicrobiales; family Rhizobiaceae; genus Rhizobium; species Rhizobium sophoriradicis. The sequence goes on along the minus strand of NZ_CP104154.1, from coordinate 359,411 downwards.
GCAGGTCAACACGATCTGGGAGGATGCGGGCTCGCTCGAAAAACACCGCGAAATCCTAGAAGAACGGCTCGCCGATCCGCATGTGCTGCCGCTGATCGGCAGTTTCGCCGATATCCCCTTCGGCTACTTCGAAATCTACTGGGCCAAGGAAAACCGGCTTGGCCCGTTCTATGACGCCGACGATTACGATCGCGGCTGGCATGTGGCGATCGGCGAGGCGGATTATCGCGGCAAGAAATGGATCAGCGCCTGGCTGCCTTCGCTGATGCATTTCATCTTCCTCGACGATCCCCGCACGCAGCGCATCGTCGGCGAGCCGCGCGCCAGCCACGAGCAGCAGATCCGCAATCTCGACCGGTCGGGCTTCGCCAAGATCAAGCATTTCGATTTTCCGCATAAGCGGGCGCTTCTCGTCATGCTGACCCGCGAGCGCTTCTTCGGCGATCATCTCTGGGTGCCCGCATCATGAACGACATGAGCGAGATGAGCGGCAGCCTGCGGAAGCGGCGGCTTGCGCCGGAGGATCTTGCCAGTCCGCAGCTGTTCAGGCTGCTGCTGAGGCTCGGGCTGCCAGCCATGTTCGGCCTGTCGATCAACGCCGCGCATCACACGATCAACATGGTCTTCGTCGGGATGATCGGCGAAGACCAGATCGCCGCGATTATGATCGTGCTGCCGATCCTGATGCTCGTCGCCGCTTTCGGCGAAGGCATCGGCGTCGGCGTGGCGACCGAGGTCGGGCGCGCGCTCGGCGCCGGCAACCGGTCGAGAGCCAGCACCCTTGCCTCGGTCAGCCTTGCCGCCGGCATCGCCTTCGGCGCGGCGAGCGCGATTGCGATCGTCGCCTTTCCCTCTGTCCTGCTGTTCGGCGCCACATCAGCGATCGAGCCGCTCGCGCAGCATTATCTCCTCATGATCGCGGTCTCGATACCACTGACGATGGCGCAGATCATTCTCGATTTCCTGGCGATCGCCGAGGGCAATGCCCGCTTCAGCATGTGGACGCTGGTCGCCTGCTTCGCGCTGAACATCATCCTCGACCCGATCATGATCTTCGGCTTCGGCCTCGGCCTGCAGGGCGTGGCGATGGCAACCATTCTCTCTCAGCTCGTGGCGCTCTCAATCTACGGCGCCTACCACGCAAGACGTCTCGGGACGATCCGGCTGACGTTCTCCTGGCGCTTCGCCGATGTCAGGCATCTCAAGCCGGTCCTTGCGGTGGGCGCACCGACAACGCTGACGAGCCTCGCAACGGCTGGCGCGATTGCCCTGATGCTTTCGGTCGCCGGCACCTATCACGGTGAAGACGGTATCGCTGGGGTCGGCATCGCCTTGCGGCTGCTTGCGGTCGGCGCACTCCCGGTCATCGGTATTTCGCTCGGAGCGCAGTCCATCCTGAGCTTTGCCTGGGGCCGCGAAGATATATCCCGGGTCCTGGCGGCAGTCCGCATGCTTTCCGTGGTCACAAGCGCGGTCGGCGGCGTCTATGGGCTGACGGCGATTGTCTTTTCCGAGCGCCTCGCCGCGCTCTTCACCGACGAAGCTTCCGTCCTTTCGATCGCCGGTCAGGCGATCATTGCAACCCATCTTCCCTTCCTGCTGTTCGGCCTGCGGCAGACGGTGCTGATCCTCTTCCAGGCTCAGGGCAGGCCGAAAGCCGCACTTGCCGTCGGCCTGGCGCAGAATGGGTATCTTCTCTTTCCGCTGCTCGCGCTCCTGCCGCCCTTCTTCGGCTTCTCCGGCCTGCTCGCAGCCATGTTCCTGGCCTCGGCGCTGACCGCCCTGCTGTCATGCTTCTGCCTGGCGAGATCGCTCGCCGCGCTCCGACAGCGCGCGGCCGACGATCTGACCGCTCTTCGCCCCTATCCCAGCTTTTGTCCATGAGAGGATTTTCATGAACCAGTCGTTCAGCCCCCGCGACCTTGGCGCCCATGCGGCCGCCGACGATCTCTTCACGCCCGTCGATCCGGCCGCCTTCAACGCCGTCTCGCCGCCGATCTTCCAGACCTCGCTCTTTACCTATGACAGCTACGAGGCGATGGAGGATGTTTTCGCCGGCCGGACGCGCAACTTCATCTATTCGCGCGGCGACAATCCGACCGTCCGCGAATTCGAGCTGCTGGTCGCCCGCCTTGAGGGTGGCGAAGACGGACGCGCCTTCTCCAGCGGAACGGCCGCCATCACCGCGACCATTCTCAGCCTGGTGGAGGCGGGCGACCGCGTCGTTGCGGTCCGCCATCTCTATAATGACGTCTACCGCCTTCTGGTGAAACTGCTCGGCAGGCTCGGCGTCACCGTCGATTTCGTCGATCCCTCCGACCATGACGAGGTGCGCAAGGCGCTGCCGGGCGCCAAGCTGCTCTATCTCGAAAATCCGTCTTCCTTCATCTTCGAGCTTCAGGACATCGTGGCGCTGTCAGCCATGGCGAAGGAGGCCGGCGTCACGACGATCATCGACAATAGCTGGGCGACGCCGCTCTTCCAGAAACCGATCCAGCATGGCGTCGATATCGTCATTCACGCCGCTTCGAAATATCTCGGCGGCCACAGCGATACGGTCGCCGGCGTCGTCGTCGGCACGAAGGAAGCGATCGCGAAGATCAATTCAATCTCCTATCCCTATGTCGGCGCCAAGCTCTCGCCCTTCGAGGCCTGGCTGCTGCTGCGCGGCATGCGCACGCTGCGTGTGCGCCTCAAGGAGCATGAGCGCAGCGGGCTTCTGCTCGCCGAACGGCTGAAGCAGCATCCCGACATCGCGCGCGTTCGCCACCCGGCCTTTCAGGATCATCCCGGGCGGGCGACGCTCACGGGTTATGCCGGGCTATTCGCCTTTGATCTCACGCCCGATATCGATGTCGCACGGTTCGTCAACGCGCTTCGCGAGATCCGTCTCGGCGTCAGCTGGGGAGGACCGGAAACGCTGGTCGTTCCGGCCAAGGTCGCGCTGCAGATCCCTGACCGGATGACCACATTCATCCGGTTCGGCGTGAGCGAGCAGACGATACGTTTTGCTGTTGGGCTGGAAGAACCGGAACTGCTGTGGAGCGATTTGCAGCAGGCGCTGGACGCCGCGAAGCGGTAATAATCCGCGGGCGCTCGTGATCGGGGCGGGCAGGCTCGGTGATTGCCAGATGGCAATGCTGCTCCGCCGCCTTGATCATGAAGTTGACAAGTGTCCTGGAAACGCCGAGCTCGGCCGCGATATCCTTCTGCGGCACGCCGTTCAGGCGATGGCGGATGAAGGCGTCGTTGGTACGCTTCGGCAGCGCCTCGAGCGAGGCAAGCACATCGCGCAGGGTCTCGGCGGCGACCAATTGATCGAGAACGGTGGGGATGGGCGCCGTCATTTCTTGGACCTGGTCTATCGACCTATAGTTGCTCACCTGCTGGCGTTGTCGGCGGCTCTCGTCGAGGGCGAGATTATACACCATCCGAAATGCGTAACCGATCGGGCAACGGATGTCGTCGGTTTTGACCCCGTAAGCTTTTATCACTCCGTCCTGAAATATATCCTCAGAATATGATCTTGATTTGACAACGCTTTCAATCGTTTTGAGGAGCTTATCCTTGTTTTCGATCATGGCGTTGACCACGGCATTTCCGTTCACATCACGATGCGATGCTCGCATTGTCCTGTACCCTTTTTACAAATGGAAAATCAGGCTCTGTCGTTGCTGGTCGGTGCGGTCTTGGCATTCCTTTATCGCAGGAAGCTACACGATGTGATTGCAGTGTCTAGTTTAAGGTGATAACTGGAGTCAAGTTTAAATCGACCGAACGAAGGCGAGAAAAAGATGGGACGAACAGTCGAGATTCTGACCGGCAAGGCGGAGCTCTGCCGATCGATCATGGGGGCTTTGCCGGACTGGTTTTCGGAACCCGAAGTCATCGAGGCAAGCGCCCAGGCGGTCGAGGAACTGCCGGTGTTCGGCTATATCGAAGCGGATGTCGTCACCGCCTTGATCGCCTTGAAACCGCACCTGCCTGATGCCGTCGAGATCGCGCTGATTGCGACCCGGCCAAAATATCACGGCCGCGGCGCCGGACGCCATCTCGTCGATGCAGCCGAACGCTTCGCCCATGAATCGGGCGCCCGGCTGCTGACGGTTAAAACACTCGCGCCGCGCGGCCGCGACGAACCGCAATTCGAGGCGACGCGGCGCTTCTATGACCGCTTCTATGACCGGACCGGCTTCATCAGGGCCGAAGTCTTTCCAAAACTCTGGCATGAGGATCATCCGTGCCTGTTCATGGTCAAGCCGCTCATGGAGACGCAGCCGGGCAGGACCGCGCTTTGAGACGACGAGACTTTCTTCTTGGCGCGCTGGCAATGACCGGCACGCCCGCTATCGCGCGCACCGGCGATGCCAACGTCGTTTCGCTGGATTATGGGCTGGCGTCGACGATGCTGGCGCTCGGCAGCGTGCCGCGCGCCATCGCTTCCCTCAGGAACTGGTCTGAATGGGTGGTCGAGCCTGCGATGCCATCAGGCGTCGTCGATATCGGCACCACCGCCGAGATCAATCTCGAAGTCCTGACAAACCTGCGGCCATCGCTCATCCTCAGCACGCCCTTCCTTGCGGCGCTGGACGAAAAACTGTCCCGGATCGCGCCTGTGGAAAGCTTCACCGTCTATGCCGAGAATGGCGAGGCGCTCGACCGCTCCTACGCCGAAACACTGCGTCTCGGCGCCATGATCGGGCGGCAGAGGGAAGCGGAGGCATTTCTCGCCCGCGCCGACGCCACCTTCGCCCGGCTGCGCGACCGGATGAAAAGCCTGTCCGCGCGCCCGCTCGCCGTCATCAACTTCATCGACCAGAGGCATGCGCGCATCTATGGCGGCCCCGGACTTTACGGCGGCGCCATGCGCCGGATCGGCCTCGAGAACGCCTGGAAAGGCGAGGCGAGCTACTGGGGATTTCAGACGATCGGCCTGGAACAGCTCGCCGAACTCGATGAAGAGGTGCATCTTGTCGTCGTTTCGCCGCTGCTTCCGCCCGATGTCCTGACCCGGCTTTCCGAAAGCCCGCTCTGGACTAGCCTTCCCTTCGTCCGGCGCCAGCGAATCTCAGTCGTTCCAGGCGTCCTGATGTTTGGAATGGTCCAGGAAGCGCTGCGCTTTTCGACTTTGATGGTCGACGTTCTGGAGACTGCCGCCCGATGAAAGCGCAAACTTCCGGCTTTGGCGCGCCCGCGCTCGCGGCGCTACTGCTGTTTTCGGGCCTCGGCCTGGCTCTGCTCGACCTGCTGCCGTCGCTGCCGCATCTGGAGACATCAGGCGGCTACGACGCGCAGCACCTTCTCCTTCTCTATTCGACGCTTCCGCGCATGGCCACGGCCCTGATCACCGGCGCCGCCCTCGCGCTGTCGGGCACGATCCTGCAGCAGGTGCTGCGCAATCCACTGGTTTCGCCAACGACGCTCGGCATCTCCACAGGCGCCAATCTGGCGCTGGTATCCGTCATGCTCGCCTTCCCGTCGCTGACGGGATGGGGCCGTGACGCGATCGCGCTTGCCGGAAGTGCTGCTGCCGCCTTTGTCATCTTCTCGATCAGCGGCCGGCACGGCTTCTCGCCCTTTTCCCTCATCCTGTCGGGCATGATCATCGGCCTCTGGTGCGGCGCGGCGGCAGCCATTCTCATCCTGATGAACGATCAATATCTCTCCGGGATCTTTATCTGGGGCGCCGGATCGCTGTCGCAGCAAAGCTGGGCGATCCCGATATCGCTGCTGCCCAAAGTCACCCTGCTTGCCGGCCTTGCCTTTCTCGCCGCGAGGCCGCTGGCGCTGAGCCAGCTCGGCGATGCCGGCGCGACGAGCCTCGGCCTGCCGATCAAATGGGCACGCGGCTTCATCCTGGCGATCGCAATTGCGCTGAGCGCCCTCGTCACCAGTGCCGTCGGCGTCATCGGCTTCATCGGGCTGGTCGCCCCGCAGATCGTCCGGCTGGCCGGCGCACGCCGTGTCGTCAGCCAATTGATCTGGTCGCCCATTGCCGGCGCCGGGCTTCTTCTTCTGACCGATGAGGCGATCAAGCTCGTTGCTCCCGGCGACTTCGTGCCGACGGGGGCAGTAACCGCGCTGCTCGGCGGACCGATCCTGATTGCGCTTCTACCGCGCCTTGCCACCGCCACCCGCGCGCTGCCCGGTATGGTTTCACCAAGAGTGGCAGCCGCCAACAGAACGGCATCCCTTGGCCTGCTGCTGATCTCGGTCGCCGCTCTCGCAGCGGCAGCAATCTTCTTCGGCCGCGCGCCGGACGGAAGCTGGGCCTGGCTGTCGGCCGCCGCCTGGGATGACATCCTTCCCCTTCGCCTGCCGCGCGTCGCCGCCGCCTTCGGCGCGGGAACCGTGCTCGGCGTGACCGGGCTGATCCTGCAGCGGCTAACCGGAAACGAAATGGCAAGTCCCGAGGTGCTCGGCGTTTCGGCGGGAGCAACGCTCGGCGTCGCGGCCGCCATGTTCGCCTTCGCCGCGCCGGGGCTGACGGTGCAGCTTGCCTTTGCCGGCGGCGGCGCGCTTGCGGTTCTGCTGCTGATCTTCCTCTTGAGCGCCCGTTCGGGCTTCGGCCCGAACCGCGTGCTGCTCGCCGGCATCGCCTTCGGCGCGATCCTCGACGCCGGGATTGGCGTGCTGGCGGCCAGCGGCGACCCGCGCGGCCTGGCGCTGATCCGCTGGATGTCGGGCTCGACCTATTTTGTCGACAACAACGTTGCGGCAAGCGCCATGCTGATTGCGCTTGCCTGTCTTATCGTAGCCTTTCTCGCCAGCAGATGGCTTGCGCTATTGCAACTCGGGCCGGAGGCCGCAAGCGAACTCGGCCTGAGGATCGTTCCCGCGCGCGCGATCCTGTTCGGGCTCTCGGCGATCATGACCGCCGCAGCCACGCTCGTCGTCGGCCCCTTGAGCTTCATCGGCCTAATGGCGCCGCACCTTGCCCACGGGCTCGGCCTTCGCCGGCCATCCATCCAACTGCTCGCCGCCGCCCTCATCGGCGCGACCCTGCTCGTCACCGCCGATTGGGCCGGGCGCATGGTCGCCTTTCCCTACCAGGTCCCTGCGGGATTGATCTCGGCCCTGGTCGGGGCACCGATGCTGCTGTTCGTTCTGCGCCGGCGGGCGTGAAGCATGGCCGGCAATGAGAGGCAGCCGGCGATTATTTAGACTGCGGTTGGGAAGATTAATGCCGCCCGTCCGGCAGCGGACAGGCCTCGCCGCAGCCGCCGACGCCCGGCAGGTTATAGCGCAGGCAGCAGACCTTGCGGCGGGCGAATTCCAGCCCGCATTGCTGGCGCGCCATACGGATCATGCCGAACATCGGATTGCGCCCGCCGCCCGGCCACTCGGCATCGTTCAGCAGTGCCAGACCGCCTTCGACGAGGGCGGGCTCGTGGCGATGAGCGATCTCTTTGAGGATCCAGGAGAGATAGGCCGCAACATTGTTCCAGAGAAGCTTCGGCGCCACGCCGGCATTGGCGGCAATCGCCGTGATGACAGGCTCGGCATGGCCGAGCATCAGGCGGTGAAGCTCACCGGCCGGATCGGTGGCAAGCTCCAGGCTGTCGGACATCACGAAGGCTTCCGGCTCGCCCGTCTCAGCATTGTACACGAGCGAAAGCCGGTCGATTTCCAGCGGCAGGGCGACGCGGTTCACGAACATGTGGACACTCGGCGCGATCGTCAGCATGCTGAAATAATAGAGCGTCCACATGGAGACGATCGCGCGGCGGTCGCTGCCGGGAAATTTTTCGGCATAGCGGGCGATGATCCCGCCAAAGACTTCCGGGTCGCCAAGATCCTTGCAGGAGACCACCAAACCCGCCGGTGGCGGAGAGGCAAGTAGCTTGCCGCGGCAATAGGCGAACGGGCCATCGCCCACCAGGCCGTCGAGATCGACGGCCTGGTGGGCGACAGAATGATCGGCGATCGAAGGGCGCGAGTCCGCCCCGTTCATCTCTGCCGCCATGGTGCTACCACCGATACTTCAGGGTGCCGGTCATGTTGCGACCCTGGCCGAGGTAGCAGAAGCCCTCTTCGCAGACGGTTTCGCGCTCATCACCGATGTTGCGGATGTTGAAGGCCGCCGTAAGTCCTTCATATTTCTTGTCGACGGCGCCGAAATCATAGGCGAGGGCGGCATCGACATAGAAAGTTGCGGAATTCTTCGAGGTGTTGACGACATCCGTCCAGGTCTCGCCGATGTAGCGCACGCCGGCGCCCATCGACAGGCCGTTGAAGGGGTTGCTTCCCTGGAAGGTATAATTCGCCCACAGGCTCGCAACATGGGTCGGGGTGACGGCCGGAGTATTTCCGACGTTGTTGCCCCCGGTTATCTCAGAGTCGTTGTAGGTGTAGGCGGCAATAATATCGAGGCCGTCGGCGATTGCCGCGCGGGCTTCAAGCTCGATACCCTTTCCCGTCACCTCGCCCTGAGAGTCGTAAGCGAAGGTCAGCGGGTCGGCGAGCCTCGGTTTGTTTTGTTCGACGATGTGATAGGCGACGGCCGAGAGCAGGATGTCGGAGCCGGGCGGCTGGTATTTCACCCCGAGTTCGAATTGCTCGCCCTTCGTCGGCGGAAGAATTGTGTTGGCTCTCGATCGGTTGGTGACCGGATCGAAGGAGGTCGCGTAGGAAGCAAACGGCGCGATGCCGTTGTCGAAGAGGTAAAGCGCGCCGGCCTGTACGGAGAAGGCATTCTTGTCGACCTCCTCGGAGCTGACCGTGGGCAAGGTCGCATCTCGCGTCTGGTTCACCCAGGTCTGCCGGCCTCCGAGGTTGAAGCGCCAGTTTCCGACCTCGATCTGGTCCATGACGTAAATGCCGAGCTGCCGCATATCCGCATCGGACGCCAATATATTATAATCCGGCGTAGCGCCCGAGACTCCATAGGTAGGATTGGCGATATCGAAGTCGAATGCCGGATCTGCGGCTCCGGCGCCGTAGCCAAAGCTCGACTGGAGATTGGTGTAGTCGAGCCCGAACAGCATCGTATGCGCAAGCGGGCCTGTATCGAACTTCGCCTCGAGCTGATTGTCGACCTGGAAAACGTTCATTTCGTCCCGGATCGCATTCGTGCCACGATGCGCGACGGTCCCGCTCCAGCCGGTAACGCCGAGGTAGCGGGCCTCCAGATCGAGATGCGAATAACGCAGGTTCTGCCGGAAGGTCAGGCCGTTGTCGAATTCATGCTCGAATTGATAGCCGACCTGCTGCTGCTTGACCTTCTGGTGGTCGTAATCGGGGTCGCTCTGCCTGATGTCGAGAATCTCATCGCCCGACGTGACCGCGCCGACATTGGCGTCGGTCTCGTCGGCCTGCGCCAGACCGTATACGGTTAGGGACGTGCCCTCGTCGGGCTTCCAGGTGAAGGACGGCGCCAGCAAATAGCGGTCGTCGGCAATATCGAAATTGGTGTCGCCGCGGCGGGCGACGCCGACGATGCGATAGAGAAAGTCGTCGTTGCCCTCACTGATCGGCCCGCCGAAATCGAACATCCCCTGCATCCGATCCTTGGTGCCGTAGATAATGCCGACTTCACGGATCGGCTCCTCGGTCGGAAGCTTCGATATCTTGTTGACGAGGCCGCCCGGCGAACCCGAACCGTAAAGAACGGAAACCGGTCCCTTGATCACCTCGACGCGCTGCAGCTGATAGGGATCCGTGCGGAACATGCCGTAATTGATGTAGGGCTGGCGCAATCCGTCGCGATAGTCACCGACCGTCGTGGCGTTGTAGCCGCGAATGTAGATCTGGTCGAAACGCGGGTCGAAGCCGCTCGTTCCCGTCGTCACGCCGGCGGTGTAGCGCACCGCCTCGATGACCGTCTGCGCGCCGCGCTGCTCAATTTCCTTCTCGGTGGTGACCGACACGGAACGCGGCGTCTCGACGAGCGGCGTGCTGATCTTGGTCGCGCCGGCGCTGTTTTTGGCGGTGACCGACGTCCTGTCTGTCTTGCTATCAGAGGCTGCACCCTGGATGACGATCGGTTCCAGCGTCGTCGCAGTGTCGCCAGTGGTCGCGCTCTGGGCAGAAGCCGGCGATGCCGCGATGCCGGTCAGGACCATCGCTGTCGTGGCAAATAGGGTATCTCTATAAATTCGCAGTACATTATTAGAAACATTCAAAAAAACACGCGCCATTGCTTGGTCCCTACGTCATAGATGCGCGCGGAACCTATGGAGCGAAGACAGCCTTGTCAACATAAGGTGATTGTTTTTGTCATCTTTTAATCGATGATTTTTGAAAGTTCGGCGTTCCCGAACAAGTTGCACGCAGCGTCGAGATGTAGAGGCGCATTTTCAAGCGCAGAGGACTAACGGTCCAGCTGCGGCATCAGCCGCCTGCACGCTGATAACGCCGGATCGCAAAGCGCCAGAAGGCGGCGGCAATCAAGGCGGCAACCGGTCCCACGGCGACGGCCACGGGGGCTGCCGCATCACCGAGGTAAGGAACCGGCTTTCCGATCAAAGCGGCGACCGGCACATAGGCCATGTAGGCAAAAGGCAAGCCGGAAAGCAGCAGAAATTGAAGCGGCGCGGCAAAGATCGTTATAGGGTAGCGGGAGAGTTCCCAAAAGTCGAAATATATGCCGAAAAGATAGCGCGCGCGCCGCACCACCAGCGCAGTTGCGCCGATCAGGGTGATGACCGCGCCGGTCAGAAGCGCGGCACTGAAAATGCTGGCGACCAGCTGCAATATGGTAAGCGGGCCCCAGTCGATCGCCACCTTGGGCAAAGCCCACGCCATCAGCCCCACCCCCAATATGACATGGCTGCCATACTCGATATTGAAACCGGAGAACGATAAAAACGCCCATGTATTGATTGGCCTAGTCAGCAACGTATCAAACTCGCCGTCCCTGACCATTTCTTCCAATCGGCGCAGCTGCACGAAGGTGAAGCATGCGCCGAGGGCATAACCCAGGGTATGGAAACCGAGCAGCAGAGCCATGTCTTGCCACCGCCATCCGCCCATGCCGCCGAATCGCGTGAGGATGATCCAAAGCGAGGCGAAGGCGCCGGCGTAACCGAAACCCTGCGAGACCCAGGCAAGGGCTAGTGCCACCCGATATTGCAACCGGGTCCGCATACGCAGCCGCATCAGATACCAGGCGAGTGCCAGCGTTTGCTGCATGATCAGCCTCCGTGCACCACAATCCGCCGGCAGGCGCGGGACCACAGCGCTGCGATCAGACCGACGAGGCCGGCGATCCAGCAGAGCCCGACGGCCAGATATGTCAGGGAAGAGACGAGATCGAGCTGACCGAGATAGACGGCCATCGGATAATAGGTGATCCAGGCGAAGGGCAGCACGTGGGCGGTTTCGGCGAGCACCGGCGGAAAGAACCATAGCGGCACAAGCCCGCCAGACAGGAGCGCCCCGAATCCGCGCATGAACCATTCCAGCGAATGTGCGTCGAACACCCAGAAGGACAGAAGGCCAAACAGGATCGAGATCAGCAGAAGCAGTGTTGTGGAGACGGCCACATATCCGATGAAAAGAAGGCCATGCGCCAAGCTCGCCGGTGGCAAAAGTCCATATAGAAGCGAGAATATGATGATCACCGGCGTGCAGACGGCGGCGAAGTTGAAGAGCCGCGGCCCGAGATTTTCGGCAAACAGCATCACCGGAAAGCTCGCTGGCCGAAGGAGCGTGTTGCCGATCTGGCCGGTCCGGATCGCCGCGCCGATTTCCCGCACGACCAGTGCAGCATCCCAGTTCGACAGCAACGTAGCCCCGATTATGGCATAGGCAATCATTTGCGGCAGTGTAACGCCGGCCACGGCATGTTGCCCGCCATAAACGGCCTTCCATATCGAAATACGGGCGAAGACTTCGATGATGGCGCCGAGGACCATCGAAAGGATTTCGGCACGATAGCCGGTCTGCTGGCGGACGGCGGCCACCGCAAAAGCGACAAAGCTCTGCATGTCACCCCCTCGCCTGATAATGGGTGCGGATCACTTCCTCGATGCCGGGCTCGTGCAGCCGAACGTCGCGAAGCGCGGCCCTGGCGGTCAGCGCGCCCATCAGATCGATCAGGGAACGTCCATCGTCTGCCAGCAGAAACTCGCGTACCGCTCCCTCTCCGCCGAGCAGCTCGGCTCCCGCCAATGAGACTGCACCGGGTTCGCCATCAAACTCCAGCGTCAACCGCCGTCTCGCGCCGAAAGTTACGCGCAATTCCGCCAGCGGACCGTCGAACAGAAGCCGACCTATGTCCACCATGATCAGGCGCGGGCAGATTTCCTCGATGTCCTGCAGGTCGTGCGTTGTCAGAATGATCGTCGTGCCGCGTTCTCTGTTCGTGCGGGCAAGAAACTTGCGCACGACATCCTTGGCAACAACGTCCAGCCCGATGGTCGGCTCGTCGAGAAACAGGATTTTAGGCTCATGCATGAGCGCCATGGCGATTTCGGCGCGCATGCGCTGGCCGAGGCTGAGCTGACGCACCGGCCGCTCGATGAATGAGGACAGCTGCATCATCTCGACGAGCTCGGCTCTGTTGATGCGAAAGGCCACATCCGGCACCCGATAGATACGCCGGTGCAGTTCGAAGCTCTCGGCAAGGGGAAGATCCCACCACAACTGGGTACGCTGTCCGAAAACCACGCCGATCTCACGCGCATTGGCAATCCGATCCTCGACAGGCCGGCGACCGAGCACGCTGACCTCGCCGGAGGTGGGCATGAGGATGCCGGTCAGCATCTTGATCATGGTCGATTTTCCCGCACCGTTCGGGCCGAGATAACCGACTGCTTCCCCCGCCCCTATCGTGAAGGAAATCTGCTCCACGGCATGCACAGGTTTCGTCACCGGCGCGATGAAGTTGCGTAGCGCCCCGACCAGGCCTGGCTGCGGCACCCGCTGGCTGAATGTCTTGCTTACGCTCTTGGCACTGATGATCGACAGCATGAGGGAATCCGGCAAAATGGGAAGATCCCAGTAAGAGAGTCATGTGAAACCTACGCAACAGGTGCTGCCTGGGATAGACAATTCTTTTGATACAACCGATCAATCGTGGGAATGCCGGGGGCTGCGAATGATACTAAGGCGACCCGCCGGCGCTGCCCGACTTTTCGACAGAAGGACAGGGCTGCCCCCTTCTACCCCTTCCAGTGATCCGGTGCGGAATTGGTATAATATGATCCGAGGCCGAGTAACGGCCGGTGCAATAGAGATCCGAGAGGCCCTCGACTCCATATCGATCTTGATCGGGCGCGGAGTTTTCTATTGAGGCAAATGAAAAATCTGGTTTACTGGCGCTTCGCTTGTTGGCTTTCAGGGGGAGCTTGGCCGATGATGTGGAACCGCAGGAGTATTGTGCTTGGTGGATTGGCGTTGCTTGGGACTGGCGCCGTTCACAAACCGGCGGTCGCCGCGGCATCTTCTTATTTTGACGGCCCGGCCGTCGATAATGGTGTGACGTTTCGCAGCACCAATTTCGCCAAAATCGACAAGCGGTGGCACCGTCAGGTTGTCAAATATTTCAGCAGCGAGCCGATCGGCACGGTTGTTGTCGATACAAGGCACCATTTTCTCTACGTGATCATGGAGAACAAGACCGCCATCCGCTATGGGGTCGGCGTCGGCCGCGAGGGCTTCAAATGGTTCGGTCGCGCCACGATTGACGCCAAATCGCTCTGGCCGCGTTGGACGCCGCCGCCGGAGATGCGCAAGCGTCATCCCGAACTGCCCGAATTCGTGGCCGGAGGCTCACCAAAAAATCCGCTCGGGCCCCGCGCTATGTATCTGCATCGTGACGGCGTCGATACCGGCTATCGCTTCCACGGCACACTGGAGCCATGGAGCATCGGCAAGGACGCCTCCAGCGGTTGCATCCGCATGTTCAACGAAGACGCCATCGATCTCTATCAGCGCTGCCCAATCGGCACGGCCGTGCAGGTTCTGCCGCATATCGCCGACCAGGCCGAAAGCACCACCCAAATCAGCCAAACAACCCCGGTCGAATAAGGAATCTTACCCCGATGTCTGCTATGACCGGTTATACGCGCCGCCTTCTCGCCGCGGCCATGCTCCTGGCGCTTGCCGCCTGCTCCACCACCCAGATCGCCTCCCTGGAAGAGCCGACTGCGGCGCCGATGACCGGCCAGACCAACGATCCGGCGCCGGGATTCGAGAACGTGGCGGCAGGCAGCGAAGAGGATTTCATCCTCAATGTCGGCCGGCGGATCTACTTCAAGCAGGATTCCGCCGCCCTCGATTCCGTTGCGATGGCGACATTGGATAGCCAGGCCGACTGGCTCAACAAGAACCCGACCTGGCTGCTCAAGCTGCAGGGATTTGCCGACGATTCCGGCTCCACATCGAAAATGCAGACGCTGTCGCAGAAGCGCGCCGAAGCGGCGATGGCCTATCTTGCCTCGAAGGGAGTCGACCCGAAGCGGATGTGGGCCAAGGGTTATGGGAACGATCGAGAGGTTCGCGACTGCACGGACCGCTCCTGCAAGGTGCAAAACCGGCGCGTCGTCACCAATCTGCGCACTGAGCCGGACGCGGCCTGATCGGGGAAGCGTACTTGCTTCCACTATAAAGGGCCGGCCACGCGGCGCCGGCCCTTTTGCTGTGCAAGTCCTGTTCAGGTTCGTGCTTCAAGAACCGAGGTCGCGGTGCGGAGCTTGCCTAGTTGCTTCAAAAGCAGAGGCTTTCCCGCATCCTTCGCGATGCTTCCGCGACGTTTCTTTATCTGCACGATAAACGGCTTCATCCGAGACTTCATGAAGAAGCTCTCCTTAAGCCACCTGACGCTCGGCTTCGATCTGAAGAGGCGCCTGCTGAAAGGAGCCATCTCCAATGGCAATCTTGCGCGGCTTCATGGCTTCAGGCACTTCACGCTTCAGCGCGATCGAGAGAATACCATTCATCAGCGAGGCATTCTCGACCCTGACGTGATCCGCGAGCTCGAAGCGGCGCTCAAATGTACGCCCGGCGATGCCGCGATGCAGGTACTCGCCGTCTTTCGCTTCGGCCTTCTGCCCTTTTACCACAAGGACGTTCCGCTCCTGGGTGATTTCGAGGTCGGCCTCGGCGAAACCAGCAACCGCCATTTGAATGCGGTAATCGTCTTCGCCCGTCTTGACGATGTCGTAGGGCGGCCACGCGTCGATCGCTTGCAGCCGCTGCGCATTGTTCAGCAGGTTGAAGACACGGTCAAAGCCGATGCTGGACCGGTAAAGGGGAGCGAAGTCAAGTTCGTTTCTCATAGCCATATCCTCCGTAAAGCAACATGGGGTGGAGACGCGTCGCAAACCTGCGTCTCCACTCTGATTGCCGGCCCGCTTTGCGCAGCCGACGAGCATGATCTGGTTTGCATGTTTTTTCGATTCAAGAGGTGCGTCAAAAAAAATTTGACACGGATTTCGGGCCAGCCCACGGCCTCTTGAAGGCTGTTTTTGTTCACCTAAATCGTTTGGCACCTGAAGATGTTCTTCGACTGATGGAAGATTTTGGGAGAAGATCTGATGACAAGCAGAGGCATCACCACGGTAGGCAATCACGCGTGCGACGGCGGCAACAGATAGCTGGCCGGTGACCGCAGACCGACCACGGATTTTATATCTATGGCGTTGGCTGCAATAACCAGCTGATAGTCACCCGGCTCTGCCCGGAAGGCACCGGCCTCAGGGTCAAAGTAAGCGAGATCGCGCGGCAGGACCTTCAGGACCGCCGTGCCCGTTTCGCCAGGCTGCAGCGAAAGCTTGGCAAAGGCGCGCAGTTCCTTGTCCGGCCGTGCCACTTTGGATTTGGGCGAACGCACATAAAGCTGAACCAGTTCCGACCCCGCCCGATCGCCGATATTGGTCAGGTCGACGCTGACGGTCACGCCGTCAGCATCCATCTCGCTCACCGACAGTCGCGGCTTGTCCCAGCTGAAGCGCGTATAGCCAAGCCCGAAACCGAAAGGAAAGAGCGGCTCGACGGCGCGGCTGTCGTGGTGACGGTAGCCGACGAAGACGCCTTCGGCATAGTGCACATGCCCGTCCTTGCCGGGATAGACGGCGGGATCACCGGTGATGGCGGCGTTATCGGCAAGCCCCTTCGGGAAGGTCTGCGGCAGGCGTCCGCCCGGCTCGACGTCGCCGAACAGCACGTCGGCGACGGCATTGCCGAGTTCCTGCCCCGGATACCACATCTGCAGCACGGCGCGAACCTTGCCGAGCCAGGGCATTTCCACCGGGCCGCCGGTCTGCAGCACCACCACCGTGTTGGCGTTGGCGGCCGCAACCCGCTCGATCAGTTCCTCCTGTCGGCCCGGCAGCCGCATGTCGGGCAGGTCCAGTCCCTCCGTATCCCATTCGCCGTCGCGGCCGACAAAGAGAAGCGCCACATCGGCATTACGGGCAGTTTCGACGGCCGACTCGATGTCGGCCTCGCCAAGCGGTTTTTCGACGCCGAAGCGGACAGCGATGAGGTTGATGCCCTCCTCCGTCGCCATGGATGGTTCATACTCGACGGTGATCTCATATGACCGGCCAGCCTCAAGCATCAACGTGCCGCGCTGTTCGTCGTTGGCGGTGCCGAAATAGTTCTCGCCGCGCGTCCAGCCGTCATGGCCGTCGACCGTCAGTACACCGTCGACGAAGAGCCGCGCCAGTCCGGCATTGGTCATACCGAACACATGCTCGCCGCTCTCCTCCGGCACGAATTGCATCGTCATGCGGGCCGAGAAAGCGGCGGGATCGAGCTCGCCCGACGGTAGTTCGAACCAGAAGAATTCGCCCTTGTTGACCGTTTCGACGTGCAGCGGATCGCCCTTGCAGCCGCGGCCGTTGAAATACTTGACCGTGATCTCTCCCTTGAACACGTCGATCAGCCGGTTATGGCGGCAGCCGACGGCATGGCTGATGCTGTTGGCATTGGAGAGAGCCGCGCGAATGCCTTCGAGCGGGCTCAACGTATAATGCGCCGCGATCTGCGCACTGCCGCCGCCCATGACCCGCGCGCTGGCAGCGTTGGGGCCGATGACAGAGATGCGATCGAGCGAGGTCTTGGCAAGCGGCAGGATGCCGTCGTTCTTCAGAAGCACGGCGCCTTCCGCGCCGAGACGCCGGATCAGTGCCCGGTCCTCCGGCAGGTCGACCGCCCGCTCGGTGAGATCGGGTTTTTTCTCGAACGCGCCGACCCGCTCGAGCAAAACCAATATGCGCCGCGCCGCAGCGCGCACCGTCGCGGCATCGACCTTGCCCTCGCGCACGGCCGCAACCAGTTTCTCGCCGCGGTCGCGCGCCGGGCCCGGCATTTCGAGATCGAGGCCGGCATTGATCGTCTCAGCCGTCGAGTGAGAGCCGAACCAGTCGGACATGACGATGCCGCCAAAACCCCATTCCTCGCGCAGCACCTTGGTCAGCAGCCAGTGATGCTCGCTCGTATGGGTGCCGTTCAGGCGGTTGTAGGAGGACATGACCGCCATGACGCCGGCGCGGCGCACCGCCTGTTCGAAGGGTGGGAGGTAGATTTCGCGCAGCGTCCGCTCGTCGATATCGGAAGACATGGTCTGCCGCTCGATCTCCGATTCATTGCCGGCGAAATGCTTGATTGTCGCCGCGACCCCTTCGCCCTGCACGCCCTCAATATAGGCGACGGCGAGTTCCGCAGTCAGCATCGGATCTTCGGAATAACATTCGAAATTGCGGCCGTTGAGGCCGGAGCGATGGATATTGACCGTGGGCGCGAGCAGCACGGCGGCACCCTTGCTCTTTGCCTGGCGCGCAAGGGCTGCACCCATCTGATGGATAAGTTCGGGATTCCAGCTGGCCCCGAGCGCAATGGCGACGGGAAAGCAAGTCGCCTTGACGCCGGCGACCAGCGAACCGGCGCCGCGCGCGCCGTTCGGTCCATCCGTCACCTTGATCTTCGGCACGCCGAGACGCTCGACCGGAACCGTCGTCCAGAAATCGGCGCCCGACAACAGCGAGACCTGCTCCTCCAGCGTCATCTGGTCGAGAATGGAATCGATCATGCAAACCTCCCAAGCAAGCTCTTAAACCTACCGATTACTCGGTATTTTTAAGATGTCAATTGGGCAAAGCTGATGTATGGAAGGAGAGCATAGGACAGTACCGGGGAATGATGGCAGAATTGTCGGAACAGAACGTCGCGGAGGAAAGGCGCCGCCGCCGCTCCCGCAAGGGGGAGACACGCCGTGCGGAGATCCTCGCCGCGGCGATGCGGCGTTTTGCCGAAGACGGCTATCAGAGCGCTGCGATCGGCGACATCGCCCGCGATGTCGGCCTGTCGCTGCCGGGTCTGCTGCATCACTTCCCGACCAAGGTCGATCTGCTGCTGGCGATCCTCGCCAAGCGCGATCTCGATAGCGCCGATTTCATCGGCCACTATCGCGCCGATCTTCGCGGCCTGCTCAGGGGCATGGTCGAAATCTTCCGCCGCAACGCCGGAATGGTCGAGGTCATCAGAGCCTTCGCCATCCTCAATGCCGAAAGCCTGATGAAGGACCACCCCGCCAAGGCCTGGTTTCTCGATCGCACCACGGAGATGCAGAAGCACATCGCCGCGACTTTCGAGCGGGCCGCCGCCGACGGCATGATCAATGCCGGCATCGACGGGCAAGCGATGGCGGCCGAACTGATCGCCGTGATGGACGGCCTGCAGATGCTCTGGCTGCGTGACCCCGATCGCTTCGATATGGTCGGCGGCCTCGAAGCCTATATCAGCCGCCTGCAGACGAGCCTCGGCCTGGAGCACTGAAACGGCCTGCAACTCGGGGGCACAGGTACCATCTTCACCCGTTGAAGCGCACCGGATCGACGCTTGCACGACGGCGGCTGAGGGACTCAATGAGGGTGCGATATGCCTTTGGAGCGTTCTCGAACATAGCTGGCACAGAGTTTCTTCAACCCTCGGTACGATCCAATTCCGAGAAGGCTGCTCAGCCGTATCACTGTCGTTTGCGAAACGCCGCAGTTTTTTGCGACTACTGCAGCGCTCTCGAAAGCAATCATGTCCGGCTGCTCAAGCATCCGCCTGGCCACCTGTTCCACCTGGTGCGGGAGGAAGATTCGTCCCTCAGCGATGAACTGTTTTAGTTCCTGAAAAGTTTGAGGACGTTGATCTCTCAAAGGACACATGACTGACATTGGCACCTCCGTGGCAGATGCATTTCGCGCAGGATAAGTCGTCGCATTTCTTGGGATGGGCGATACAGCGGGCGATATGGACCGGACTGCATCGCCATGACGTCAATTGACGGCAACTGGCCTGCCTGTCTGCCAGCTCACAGTAGCGGCCTCCGCCAATTTCTGAGCCTGGAGCCCATCCAGCCCCCCTGGCCGCGGCGAGGAGTTGCCACTGTCGATCGCTTCGATGAAGGCGTTGATCTCGTTGGCGTAGGCCTGTGCATAGCGTTCGAGGAAGAAATATTGAACAGGATCGCCGCTGACGCCGTTCGCATTGGAAAGCTCGACGCTCGTGGCATGGATATTCTTCGCCGCGAGCATGCCGGCAGCTCCATGGACTTCGATGCGCTGGTCGTAGCCATAGGTCGCCCGGCGCGAATTGGTGATCACGGCAATACGGCCCGAAGCCGTCTGCATCTGCACGGCGGCAGTATCCACATCGCCCTCGGCTCCGATTGCCTTGTCGACGAGAGACGACCCCAGCGCGTTCACGACGACGAATTCCTCGCCCATGAGGAAGCGGGCCATGTCGAAGTCATGGATCATCATGTCGCGGAACAGACCACCGGAGGATTTGACGTAGTCGGCAGGCGGCGGCGCTGGATCCCGGCTGGTGATCGTCACGATTTCAATTGCTCCGACATCGCCCCGGCGCAGGCGCGCTTCCACACTCGCGAAGTTCGGGTCAAAGCGGCGATTGAAGCCGATCATCAAGGTCGACCTGTTTTTCTCAACGACGTCGAGGCAGCTATTGATGCGCTCGACCGAAAGGGATACCGGCTTTTCGCAAAGGATTGCCTTGCCGGCGCGTGCCGCCGCCTCGATGAGGTCGGCGTGGCTCGGGGTCGGTGTCGCGATAAGGATCGCATCGACGTCGGCGGAGTTGATGACGTCCTCCGCGTCGGCAACCCCGGCGCCGGTCTGCGCGGCAAGCGCCTCTGCCGATGCCTTGAAGGCATCCGCCACATAGGCGAGCTTCGCTTTCGGGTTCGCCGCGATAGTTGCGGCATGCACCTTGCCTATGCGGCCGGCGCCGATCACTCCAAATCTGATCATTGATGTCTCTCCATTATCTGTAAGTCTTGACTATCGAAATCTAAACGGTGAAGGCGTTGCGGAAGCGGGCAAGCGCCGTCTCGTCATCACCCGAGGCCCAGGCCTCCATGCCGATCGTGCCGCGATAGCCCATGTCCTTGAGCGCGCGGGCGATGGCCTTGTAGTTGATCTCCCCGGTGCCCGGTTCCATGCGACCGGGAACATCCGCCACCTGGATTTCGCCGATATAGGGCAGCGCCCGCCGGCACAGCTCGATCAGGTTCCCCTCACCGATCTGGGCGTGATAGAGATCGAGGTTAAGCTTCAACGCCGGCCGGTTCACGGACGAAACGAGCGCGAGCGTATCCTCGGCCTTGGCAAACGGGGTCTTGGGGTGATCGACGGCTTGGTTGAGGTTTTCGAGCACGAAGGTCACGCCCTCCTGCTCTCCGAGGTCGGCAATGCGCTTCAGCGTGTCGCGCGCCTTGAGCCACATCGCACCCGTCACTTGGTCAGCCTTGACGACCGGCAGTCCATTGCCGTCGAGGCCGGTTCCGTGCAGGTTGAGACGCGGGCAATTCAGCTGCCGGGCAACGGGGATCGATAACTTCGTGGTTTGCAGTAATTCTTCCGCACCTTCATCATCGGCAAGCGTGCCCGACACATAGCCGGTCATTGACGAAAAGACCGCTCCCGATCGCGCAAGCGTGGCGATGTCGTGTTTTGTCCAATCCCAGATTTCGGCCTGAAAGCCGAGTTCGCTGATACGCTTCAGCCTGTCGACCACAGGAAGCGACTTGAAGACCATTTCGGCGCAGACAGCGAGCGTGAAGGGGGATGATGTATTCGACGGACCGTCGTTCATGACCATTTCCATGTTTGTTGATTGAGAATGCGGCAGCTTGCCAAAGCCAATCCGGCACCGCGGGGATAAGCAGGGCTAGATTGTGCCGCCGAGCTCCTCGGACAGTTGCTGCAGCTCCTTACCGCCCGCCATCAGGTTCTGAAGCTCGTCCATCGCGATATCCGCCTTGGCAAAAGTGCCGAGCGTCTGACCGCGGTTGAGAATGGTGAAGCGGTCCGCGACCGCATAGGCGTGCCGAACATTGTGGGTGATGAAAATCACGCCCAGTCCGTTTTGTCGGACCTGGTGGATGTATTTCAGCACCATCGAAGTTTGCGCCACGCCGAGCGCCGAGGTGGGCTCATCGAGAATAAGGATCTTGGCACCGAAATAGACCGCGCGTGCAATCGCAACGCATTGGCGTTCGCCACCCGACAGTGTGCCCACCGCCTGATTGGGATCGCGGATATCAATGCCGATTTTGCGCATCTCTTCACGCGTGACATCGTTGCAGTGCGCGAGGTCGAAGTGACGGAATGGGAAGATGCCTTTGCGAGGCTCCCGCCCCATGAAAAAATTACGCGTGATCGACATCAGCGGAATCATTGCGAGGTCCTGGTAGACCGTCGCGATCCCTGCATCGAGTGCGTCGCGCGGGCTGCGGAAGTTGACCGGCTTGCCTTCGACCAGGAAGACACCTCCGCTTGGCCGGACGACGCCGGACAGCGTCTTGATCAAGGTGGATTTGCCGGCACCATTGTCTCCGAGGAGACACAATACCTCTCCGGCCGACACTTGCATCGACACGCCGTTGAGAGCGATCACGGAGCCGTAGTGCTTGACGATATCGGTTACTTCGATGATCGGCGTTCGGTTATTGACGTCTGGCATGATCAGCGCTCCCCGGTAACCTTGCGGCGGATGAAATTGTTGAAGAGAACAGCCAGCAGCAGCATCGAGCCGAGGAAGACCTGAAACCAGTCGGAGTCGAACCTGGTATAGGTCAGGCCGATGGAAACCGAGCCGAAGATAATCGCTCCGAAGAAGGCGCCGATCGCCGAGCCATAGCCGCCGGTGAGCAGGCACCCGCCAATGACGGCGGCGATGATCGCCTCGAACTCTTTTTGAAAACCGCGTCGGGCGTCGGTCGAGCCGGCGTCAAGCACGGTGATGATGGCGACCAGCGCGGCGGCACATGCCGTCAAGGCGAACAAGCCGGTTTTCACCCGATGGACAGGCACACCTGAGTTTCTTGCTGCATTCGGATCGCCACCGGCCGCGAAGATCCAGTTGCCCATGCGGGTGCGCAGCAGGACCCAGGTTGCAGCCAGGGCAAGCACGACGAACCACAAGACCGACACCGGGATGCCCGTGACCTTCGGCAGGCCATTGGGGAACTTGTCGATCAGATCGTGATCTGCAAGCCAGACAAATAGGCCCTTCAGCGCATCGCCGGAAAAGAGCCCGAGCAGCGGACTGTCCTTCACATGATCGCCGATGCCGCGAAGCTGCGTCGAGCCGCCCGTGGCCCATTTCAGACCGACGAGGGTCAAGCCGCGCAGTATGAACAGAAATGCCAGAGTCACGATGAACGACGGCAGGCGGGTGTGGATGACGATCTGCCCATTGATCGCGCCCATGAACGCCGCAAACAGCATCGTCATGACGATGGCAACCGAAAGGGGTTGACCGAAATTGGTCAGGATGACGCCGAAGATCAATCCTGCGAAAGCCACCATCGAGCCGATCGAGAGATCGAACTCTCCGCCGATCATGAGCAGTGCCGCCGCTATGGCGAGGATTCCCAGTTGCGATGCCGGCGCCATGATTGTCATCAGGCCGGAAAGGGAGAACATCGTCGAATCTGCAGTAAGAAAGAAAAACACGATGACGAGGACAAGGCCGGCGACCGCACCCAGTTCGGGCCGCCGCATCATATGTGTTAAAAAACTCACTTGTTTGACGCGCTCATCGACCGTCGGCGCAGCCGCCGTGTTCTGCTCAAGCGAAGCCATAACTCCTCCCATGTAATCTTTGTTTTGAGGTAGCGGCGGCGCTGCTCGGCAGCGCTCTTTCAACCGAACCCCCTCCCCTCGAGGGGGAGGAGATTCTGCGAGAATGCCTTTCGGCAAGTCGGTCAGCGAATGCCCTTGGCGGAAAGATCGACGACCTGGGCGGCCTTTTCCTTGGTGATCAGGTTCGGACCGGACGGAACGTTGCCGCCTGGGATCAGCCCGTATTTGGCGTAATTCGCCAAAAACACGACCGGCAGATAACCCTGCAGGAACTGCTGCTGATCAATCGCGAAGGCTGCCTTGCCGTCGGCCACGGCCTTCAGGAAATCGGCCGAAAGGTCGAAGGTCGCCACGCGGATCTTGCCGGTCATTCCGACATCCTCGACAGCCGCCAGAGACGGCTCGCCGGCGGTGCCGGCACCGAGCGCCATGACGGTATCGACAGCGGTGTTCGAGCTCAGCGCCGCCTTGACCTTGGCCCGGACGTCGGCAGGATCGTTGCTGACGGGCAGAACCGTGACCTTGCCGCCAAAACCGTCGGCAAAGCCCTTGCAGCGCAGATCGAGCGCGACATTGCCGACCTCCTGATTGACGCACAAGCCTTCCTTACCGCCCAGCTCATGCAGCTTCGCGCCAGCGGCCTTGCCGGCGGTGTATTCGTCCTGGCCGACATGCAGAAGCGCCCCCAATTCCTTCGATACGTCGGAACCGGAGTTGATCGAGATAACCGGAATGCCAGCGGCCACGGCCTTCTTGATGGACGGACCGAGCGCCGAAGAGTCCGGGATGGAGACGATCAGCCCGTCAGGTTTCTGATTGATGGCCGCATCGATGAGTTGGCCCATCGACACCATGTCGAATGTTTCCGGCGCCCGATAGTCGACGCTGACGCCGATATCCTTCGCAGCTGCGTTGACGCCGTTCTTGACCACGGACCAGAACGGGTCATTGGCCTGGCCATGGGTAACGGCAACGATGCGAATGTCCGCCGCATTGACGATTGCTGAAGAACACATGAATGCAACAGCGACGGCAGCGCCCGCGAAAAGCGATTTCAAACCAGATTTCATCTAACCCTCCCAAAAACAGTCCGCTCCATACGGACCCGCAGTTGCTACCGGTAGCAAATCCTTCTGCACCCGGTAGCAAGCTGGGACAAACTACTTTATTGTCGGCAAAAATCAAGCATCCATTCCATTTTTATTTTTTTATGGAATATTCATTTCCAATCAGGAGGAGACAGTCATGCGCAAAAGGGCGACGGCAAAGGAGGTGGCTGAAGCTGCCGGCGTATCGAAATGGACGGTCATCCGTGCGTTTACACCAGGTGCATCCATTACCGACGCCAGCCGGCAAAAGGTGCTTCAGGCCGCCGAGGCGCTGAACTATTCGCCGAACCTGCTTGCCCGCAGCCTCGCCACAAACATCACGCATCAGGTCGCGATCTTCGTCGATGACTTCGCCAATCCGCACAAGCTTCCGGTTCTGGAGATGCTCACCGAGCGCCTGCAGGCGGAGGGACTACTGACTGTATTGATCAATATCAATCGGCATTTCGATCACGTTCACGCGCTGATCAATGCCGACCAACGGCAATTCGACGCGGTGATCCTGTTCGGGACGGCATTTCGCGAGGAAACGCTCGGCGATCGACGCCTCGGCCCAGGTTTTCCGCCGATGTTCGTTCTGGCAAGAGACAGCCAGATCCCCGGCGTCCCGGCAATCGCCTGCGATGCGGAACTCGCTCTCAGCCAGATGGTCGATTACCTGTTCGACAAGGGCTATCGCCGTCCGGGCTTCATGACGGGAGCAAGAACCCTGTCGACGGCACTCGGCCGGCGCCATCATTACGCGAATTTCTGGCGGCGGAAGGGCGTCGAGAGCGTCGTAGAGCTCAATACAGACCGATACAGTGCTGAGGCGGGCGCCGAAGCGGCGCGAGCCTATCTGAGCGCTACTCCGCCTCCCTCGCGCGTCGATGTGTTGATGTGTGAAAACGACATTCTGGCGTTAGGAGCCATGGATACGGCCCGCAGTGAATTTGGTTGCCGCGTGCCGCAAGACCTTGCGGTGGTCGGCTTCGACAATATCGAGCTTGGCGCGACGCCGGCCTATGGCCTGACAACTTACGAGCAGCCCACTTATGACATGATCAACACGATAGTGGAGATGATTACCGGAGCCCGCGCCGTTGAAGCTGTCACCTTGCCAGGTCATCTCGTTTCCAGACTATCCGCCTGATTGCCGGTGTTGAAGGGAAGCCGCGGCTCGATATTGTCGCACCTGGAAGCCCATTCCGGTGGTTATCACCGGGCCCTCGGCTTGGAAGGCGGATAGATCAAACTTGCAAGCGCGCCAGCCAATCCATAATGCGGCTGACCGCTTCGTGATACCTTTGCCCGACCAGCAGACCCGTATGCGTCGTGCCGGCAAGACCCAGATATTCGCCGCCGATATGGCGCGCCGCCGCCCGGCCGCGCCGGTCATCGTCTTCATTGCCAACAGCGGAGATGACAAGGCTTCGACAGCTAATCCTGCTGCCGTCGACGGAAATCCCCTCCGCTCCGAAATGAAAGGAGAAGGCGCTGAAAGCCTTGCCTGACTCAATCGACAGGTATTTCCGCTGAAACGCAATATCTTCGAAGATCTCATCGGCGCTGACCTGCTCGCCGCGCGCCGGCGCGGGCACGACGAGACCGTGCGCCTGCGGAGCAAGGCCCTGATAGGGCACCTCGTGATGCACTTGCTTGCAGATGCTGGAATCGATCAGCACCAGCCCGGCGATCTCCACGCTTTCCGCCAGTTTCTGGCTCAGGATGCCGCCCATGCTGAAGCCGATCACGATAGGCGGGCTTCCGCTCTCATCGACGATTTCGGCGATCGCCACCTGAATGTCTTCGAGATAATCCTCGAATCCGACCCGCGTGAAATCGACCGATCTGCTTTTGTAATGGCCACGCAGATTGATGCAGTAGGAGTCCCATCCTGCGGCCATGAAATGCGGAATGTACTTGCTCCACATCCAGCTTCCGGTGAAGGCGCCATGGACAAACAGCAGAGGCGGCCGGCCGGCCCGCTGCGAGCCATGGTTCCCATGGAATATCTCAAGAAAAAGGTCGTTCTCTCCGATGAATTTTTCCCTGTGCTCGGGCAACTCCTTTGCATAGTCCCGCATGGCATTCGCTCCTTCAATTGGGCAGGCATCCGAGACAAAGGATATTTGTTACGCAATGTTGATCAACCAACGCACATGGACTTACATAAAGGACAAAATGTCCTCAATTGGGAGTGGCCGTGGATAGTCTTGCAAGCGTCGTCGCCTTCGTTCATGCCGCCGAACAGCGGAGCTATGTCGCCGCCGCGCGCCTTGCCGGCGTTTCGCCGTCGGCCATCGGAAAGGCGGTTGCGCGTCTCGAAAGCCGGCTCCGCGTGCGGCTCTTCAATCGCACGACGCGCAGCATCAGCCTGACAGAGGAAGGGGCGGTCCTCTACGAGCACTACAAACGCGTCCTCGACGACATGCAGGATGCAGAGGCAGCCGTATCAAAGGGCCGGGACCGGCCAAGGGGGCGCCTGCGCGTCAGCGTTCCACATATCGTCGGGCACCATCTTCTGATGCCGATCCTGCCGAGCTTCACCGCGCAGTTCCCCGAGATCGAACTGGACATCGATTTCGAAGACAGGGTCATCGATCTCATTACGGAGGGGCTCGATGTCGTCGTGCGCAGCGGCGAGCTTGCCGATGCGCGGCTGATCGCCCGTCGTCTCGGCGAGCAGCATTTCGTCGTCTGCGCGAGTCCCGCCTATCTCGAACTTCACGAACGGCCGGACACGCCCGACGATCTCTCGCGGCACGCCTGCATTCACTTCAAATACCCATCGACCGGCCGCACCGCGCCCTGGGCCTTCCGCCCGCCGCACGAGCGGCTGCTTCTGCCGAAAAGCTTGACATTCAACAACACCGATGCCGGGCTGCGGGCGACCAGGGATGGGCTCGGCCTCGCGCATCTGCCCGTCTATGTCGCCGAGCCGCATATCCGGGCCGGCACGCTGATCCCCGTCCTCACCGCCTTCATGGCGCCCTTCGGCTCGCTCTCGCTCGTGTGGCCGTCAAACCGCCAGCTTTCACCCAAAATCCGCGCTTTCGTGGATTTCGTCGTCGAGAACTTTGCTGCCCGGCTCGGCACTCCATTTTCATACTTCGGAGAATGAGTCGCCGGGCCGTGTCGAGCGGCGGAGCGCTTTTGCAACGAAGGACCATCAGCCCTTCCGCAGTCTCCAAGTCCGGATTTCGAACGGCATGATGTCTGCCGGTCCTTGGCGCTCCATCGGCTCTTCAAGAATGTTGAGCGGCTGCGACGCGCTCCATCCGGAAGGCAGGTTGAGAGAGAGGCGGCCGCGCCGGCCGGCGGGTTCGTAGAGGCGCAGGATGAGGCCGTCGCCCTCTTCCGCGGGCTTCAGGCCCGAGAAGGCGACGGGCGTACCGGAGACGGCAAGCGGCGCGAAAGTGCCGACGGAGAGGCCGTGGGCTTCCGCGGTGACGAGCGGCTGGTTCAGGTCGAGCGCTTCATCCAGCACGCAGCTTTCATGCCAGGCGCCGTCATGCGGCATCAGCGCATAGGTGAAGTTCTGCTCGCCTTCGTCGGCCAGCGGATCCGGATAGATCGGTCCGCGCACCAGGCTCATGCCGATCACATTGCCGCGAGCGCTGTGACCGTATTTGGCATTGTTGAGCAGTGCGACGCCGAAGCCCGGCTCACTGATATCGACAAAACGATGGGCGACGGCCTCAAACATCGCCTGTTCCCAGGAGGTGTTGCTGTGCGTCGCCCGCTCGACCACGCCGAACGCGCATTCGAAGGTCGCCTTGCGCGACCTGACGTCGACGGGGTTCAGCGTGCGCAACAGAGTGCGGCGGTCATGCCAGTCGATCGTCGTTTCGATGTCGAGCCGCTTGGCGTTCGCCGTAAGGACATAGGTTTGCGTGACGCTCGAATTGCGGTAGCGATGGACGACGCGGATCGCCGCGCGGTGCGGGCCGCTTTCGACGAGGCCGATGCTTTCGGGCGCTTCGAGACGGACGGCCTTTTCGGCATAATCGGCATCGATATCCCAGGCGTCCCAGTTGCGCGGCTTGTCGGCCGGATAGACCCAGAGCTGGTTTGCCGAGCCGTCGACCGCCTCACGGCCGCTCGCCTTGTGAAGGAGGCTCGCGACCGCGCCGTCCCTGCCGATGACGACGGCGAGATGATCGTTTTCGAGGCGATCGGAACTCGCCTTGAGCCCGGCCGCCGGCTGCAGCGCCTGCCGGTCGAAGACGGCGACGGACAGGGGTGCGACATTTTCGGCGGCCGAGACGACGGTGCCGTCGGCGAGCGTGGCGCTGAGGGGCCGCGGCACAAGCGACGGGTTGACGACGACAAGCGCATCGCCGACGCTGCCTTTCGGTAGCTGGGCCGACAATAGCTGCAAGCCCTTGGCCTGTTCGGCCTTGGCGTGCTCGATGACCCCGCCGAGCTCCTGCTCCGCGTCCTGATAAACCTCGCGGATGCTCGAACCAGGCAAGATGTCGTGGAATTCGTTCTTCAGCACCACGCGCCAATCCGCCTCAAGGCTCCTCGGCTTTTCAGCTCCGAGCATGTGGGCGAGCGACGCCAGCGTCTCGGCGGTGACCAGCGCCCGTTCGGCCTGGCGGTGTTTGCGCTTGACGCCGCTTTGCGTCGTCAGCGTCGCCCGGTGCAGTTCGAGATAAATCTCGCCATCCCAGACGGGCAGGTTCTTCTCCGATGCAGTTCGGTGCGCCTCTTCGTAGAAGCCTTTGACCGTGCCCCAGCGCGCCTGCGGGATGGCCGGAAAATTGCGCAGCTGCACTTCGCGCTCCACCATTTCAGGCGTCACGCCGCCGCCGCCGTCGCCATAGCCGACAGCGAGAAGCGAGGCATGATGCTGCACCTTGCCGCGGAAATTCTTCCAGGTCGGCAGATAGCAATCGGCCTGCACGAAGCCGTTATAACCCTGCATCGGGTTATCGAAGGTGTGGGTCAGCACCTTGCTGCCGTCGAGGCCCTTCCACCAGAAGAGATCGGAGGGAATGTGATTGGTCTCGCTCCAATTGACCTTGATGGTGAAGAAGCTGTCGATGCCGCCCTGTCTCAGGATCTGCGGCAGCGCGCCGGAGAAGCCGAAGCAGTCCGGCAGCCAGCAGACCGTATGGCGCGCGCCGAAGGTCTTTTCGAAATAGCGCTGGCCGTAGAGAACCTGGCGGGCGAGACTTTCGCCTGTGGGCATGTTGGTATCGGGCTCCACCCACATGCCGCCGAGGGTCTCCCACTTACCTTCCGCGACCTTCTTCTTGATGCGATCGAGAAGCTCCGGGTCTTCCTCTTCCATCTGCGCGTAATAATGGGCGGTCGATTGGTTGAAGCGGAAATCGGCTGAGCGCTCCATCAGCGACAGCGCCGTGTTGAAGGTGCGCCGCATCTTCCGCCGCGTCTCGCGATAGGGCCAGAGCCAGGCGAGATCGATATGCGCATGGCCGGTCAGCACCAGCTCGCCATTGGCAGGAAAGCGCTTCTGCAATTCCTTCAGCCGCGCCGTCAGCGCCTCGAAGGCGGAGGCGGCAGAAGCGCTCTGCTCGTCGGAGAGGCCCGCCGGATTGTCCTCGAGTTCCGGCAGCTCCCAGATCTTCTGCTGCATGACGGCATCGGCGGTGCGGGAGACGTAAGCGGCGGTATCCGACGGCCAGTCGAGGCTGCGCAAGGCCTGCTCGGCCGCATCCATCATATGCGGCACGACTTCATGATCGCCGAGCACCTCGATCGCTTCGGCCACCTGCTTCAACAGAAGATGCAGGCGATGGGCCGGGCCGTCGAGCCAGATCAGCCGGGCCTTGTTGAGCCGCGGCGTCCGGTTCGGCTCGCCAAAGGGAAAGCGCGCGACGCTTTCCGTCGCAATCGAAAAGCGGCGGCCCCTGACCGGAAATTCCTGATGGTAGGGATCGAGTCCGAACGTCTCGCTCTCGCCATCAGGATAGCTCAGCGTGATCAGGCTCTCGCCGCCGAGATCGAGCTGCAGGCGGATATCCTCGAGCGGCCAGCCCGCCGGCGCCTCAGCTTCCGCAGCAAAATGCACGACGCCCTGGCGATGCGGCCAGTCCTGATGATGGCCGATCGGCTCGCCTTCGAAGGTCCAGCCGTCGATCGGGCTACTCTTTCGATCCCGCCAATGCGCGAGCTCCGCAATGCGGACTTTGAGGCGATCGAGGCGTTGGGCAATGGTCAAAGGCATGGCTTATCCCTGTTCAAAAATCGGCCGCGAACGATCCGGAGTCATGGGCTTTGGGAGATGACGGATGGTGCGGCAGAGCTCGCGATTGCCGGCCCCTCCTCCCAGCGGGTCCTGCCGAGTCTTTAGATTAAGTAACTTTGATTTGCCGTCAAGTGCAAAGGAATGCGGAGGTTCGTAGCCGACGGAAAATGATCAAAAAAGCTTTGAGCCTACAGGGCAGTCCGTGCGGACATTTCCGGATTGTCAGCGAGCCTGAGTTTACGTTGCTCGAAGGATCGTCGTGGCGCGAACCACCCAAAATCGCGCATCGGAAGTGGTCGAGAGCCTTTCCTCTCCCGGTCGGGAATCAAGGTGCCGCTATGTGCTGGACGCCGTGATGGGACTCGAACCGCCAGCCCGGTGGTGTAGAATCGACGCCCGCATCCTTACTTTTGCTCAGAACGATAACTCGCCCATCGAGAGCTTTCGCAGCGCGATGGCGACATTGGCGACGAGCCCTTCCTTTTTCGGACCGCAATCGGGATAGCGGGTCATGTTGTCGCCGTTGTGCATGAAGACATATCCGCCGCGCCCGGCCGGCGTCGGATATTGCCAGATCCAGTCCGACGGTTTCGGATCGTGCTCCGGGCCGACATCGGTCAGCCAGATCGCCCCCGGCGGCGGGTCGGTCCATCCGCGCACATACTGACCGAAAATTCCCTTCCATCCATCGAAGTCCTCGCTGAGATCGGAGAAGATCCCCAAGCGGTCGTCGCGGACGCGAACCCTAATGTTGGAAAATGGACGGGGCGGAACGGCGTGGAACGGCGCTATGAACGGCAGCCAGGGCTGGCATGGTTCCGCGCAGATGATCAGGTTTCCGCCCCGCGCGAGAAATGCGAGCAGATCTTCAGCTCGGCTCTTGAGAAAGAACTCGTCATGGCTGCTTGGAATATAGAGCGTGTCCGTCCTGTCAAGAATCCCGGGGCCGAGCTCGTATTGCGGAACGAACGAGGTTTCCAGGCCGGCCTGTGCGAGGCTTTCCTGCAACCCGTCAGGCTGCCACTCCGATGGGACATGCGAGCATTGCAGATAGGTGAACCGGTTCCTCAAAGGCCGCTCGATGCTGAGCTCGCGGTTCAGCCAGGGATAGAAGGAACGCAGGAACCGCGTGGTCGCCGGCATGAAGCGCTGGCCGTTGTGCGAATGCGGGTCGAGCGTCGAGAGCAGTAAACGCCCGCCGCCCGGCAATGCGGGAAAATCGAGAAACAGACTGCCACGGCCATCGTCGATCTCGAGGATCGAGCGCGCGCTTTCCGGAACATTGTAGGAGCCGCCCCAGTGCCAGCTCATGTGAGACAGCGGCATGCTTTCGGTGATTGGATGATGCGGCTCGGAAAACCTCACACATTATTCGCGGCGGGCGACCCATGCGAGGCTCTTGGCTTGGTGGAGGCAGGAATTCGAGGCTATGCATGCCGAGCGTTGCTTTGCGACAATCACCGTTAGCCCGCGTTCGGACTATGGAAGCGGTCGCGCCAGCCGGATTGCAGCCCTCGAGCATTTCCTCGCCAATGTCCAGAGCCGCGCCGATGTTATGCTGATGACATGCGCCGAAGCGGCTCGGCTTCACCAGTCCGCCGCACTCTAGAAAATGCCGCGGGCCGCAGCCCGCCGGCCCGCCACAATGTCGAACAACGGTTGATCTCATGCATACCTATCCGGAAGTAAGGCTTTTCATCGGCGGCGAATGGCGCGACGCCCTGGCTGCGGAGACTATCGCGGTCGTCGATCCGGCGACCGAGGAGGTGATCGGCTGCGTCGCCCATGCGCGTCACGCCGACCTCGATCTCGCGCTGGAAGCGGCCGACAAGGGCTTCACGCTCTGGCGGCAAACGTCGGCCTTCGACCGCTCCAAGCTGATGCGCAGGGCCGCCGACATCTTGCGCTCCCGCGCAGAGGCCGTCGCCTATGCGATGACGCGCGAGCAGGGCAAACCGCTCCATGAGTCGAGGCGGGAGGTCACAGGCAAGAGGCAAAGGCTGTCCGAACCATGTGGACAGCCATCAGCGACACGTAGCAATACAAAGCAAATGTCGACAAAATCGATCATGCCTGTGCGGAATATCTCGCGAGATTCTGTCTTAGAAGATCAAGCAGAGCATCTCTTTGTGGATCTCGAACTGCTTTCATCCACGCAGCCGCCAACGGCAGTGTCTGCGTCGGCTGGCCGGTCCCGTCGTCAAGAGGGAGAAAACGGACGCCGGCTGAAGCGAGCGATGATGTCCATCTTGGGACGATGGCGAGACCAAGTCCCGCCGCGACCATGCTGACGATCGTTTGTTTTTCATCGGCTACCTGGGCAATGTATGGGTGAAGGCCTGCCGCCGCAAACATATTCAGAGTAAGATCATAGCTGTGGGGTCTGGATCTCCTGTCCGGTACAATCAGCGGCTCACTCGCTAAATCAGGAAGAGAGATGCTATTATTGTCGGCGAGTACATGCGCGGACGGCACTGCCACGACGGCTGTCTCAGAAAATAAATCCTCGACTGCGAGGTTTTGGCTCATTCCAGAGCGCGGCCTGATGAACGCCAGGTCCAACCCGCCGGCCAAGAGCTTCGGCACAAGCCGAATGGATTTGTCCTCTGTCAGTTGGGTTTTGACATTAGGCGCGATTGCTCGGAAGTCCTGGATCAGCGTCGGGAGGAGGCCGGCGGCCGCGCTGTCGATTGCGCCTATGCGCAAGACATGACTGCGTTGCCGCTGGTTCGCGCGAAACCGTTGTTCAAGCTCATTCAGCCGGGCGAGAAGCGGTCTGACCTCCTCCAAGAGAGCGACCCCGTCCTCGGTCAGCGAGACGCTTCGGGTCGTGCGGTACAGCAACTGGCTCCCAACCGACTCTTCGAGCAAGCGGACGTGGCGTCCAAGCGATGCGGGTAGCAATCCTATCCTTTGAGCCGCCCGGCCGAAATGAAGCTCTTCCGCAACGGCAATGAAGCAGCGCAACTGTTCAAGCTCCATGTGCCATCTCCCATTATATCGATTTTTTATATAATTTTTTGGTGATTGAGTAAACCGAGCTCCAGGTCCTAGGCTTTAGTCGAGCGGAGAAAGCCCTTCCTTCCTGCGGTGAATGCAAAGGCGCTACTGGAGAAGATTGATGCGTGAATACTTTATCGCAGCCATCCCCGCCGACGGGATAGGCCCCGAGGTCATTGCTGCCGGACGGAGCGTACTCGCAACTCTGGAAGAACGTCTGGGCGACGTGAAATTCACCATCAAAAACTTCGACTGGGGTTCCGACTATTACAAAAAGCACGGCGTGATGATGCCCCGCGACGGGCTTGAGCGGTTGAAGAAATTCGATGCAATCTATTTCGGCGCCGTCGGAGCGCCGGATGTTCCTGACCACATCACCCTATGGGGGCTCAGACTGCCGATCTGCCAGGGCTTCGACCAATATGCCAATGTCCGGCCGACCAAGATCCTTCCAGGTATCACCCCTCCGCTACGCAATTGTGGCGTCGGCGATCTCGACTGGGTGATCGTCCGCGAGAATTCCGAAGGCGAATATTCCGGCAATGGCGGCCGTGCCCATCGCGGCCTGCCGGAGGAAGTTGGAACCGAAGTCGCTATCTTCACGCGCGTCGGCGTCACCCGCATCATGCGCTATGCTTTCAAGCTGGCGCAGGCGCGGCCACGCAAGTTGCTGACGGTCGTGACCAAATCAAATGCCCAGCGACACGGCATGGTCATGTGGGACGAGATCGCCGCCGAAGTGGCTGAAGAATTTCCCGACGTCACCTGGGACAAGATGCTGGTCGATGCCATGACCGTCAGGATGACGCTGAAGCCGCAAAGCCTCGATACAATTGTCGCGACCAATCTGCACGCGGACATCCTCTCCGATCTGGCCGGCGCGCTCGCCGGCAGCATCGGAGTTGCACCCACCGCCAATATCGATCCGCAGCGCCGCTTCCCCTCGATGTTCGAACCGATCCACGGATCGGCCTTCGACATTACCGGCAAAGGCATTGCCAACCCTGTCGCCACCTTCTGGACTGCGGCCCAGATGCTGGAGCATCTCGGCGAGCAGGAGGCTGCGGCCCGCCTCATGCGCGCTGTCGAAACGGTCACCGGCGCGGGCATCCTCACCCCGGATGTCGGCGGGACGGCCACCACCAAGGAAGTCACGGACGCCGTCTGCGACGCGATCCACTCCTCCAACGCCTAAAGGAGGAACGAACCATGACTTGGGACGATCAGAAGGCGCGGGGGGCATTGCGTCGTATATTTGACGTTGCCATCGCCAGCCCGGTCCAGCCAAGATCGTCCCGCGGCATCTGCCACTTCTACCGCAGGGGCGTCGCATCGTCGTCGGCGCCGGAACGGACGCCGATGACATTCGCGCCATTCTCATTAGCGGAGACCAAAGCCCATGAAACTCGACCGTACCGACATCAAGATCCTTCATGAACTGCAGAAGAATGGACGGATCACCAATGTCGAGCTCTCCGAACTAGTCAACCTGTCGCCCAGTCCGTGTCTCATACGCGTAAAGAAGCTGCAGGCGGAGGGCTACATAGAACGGTATTCGGCTCAGATCGATTTCAACAAGCTTGCTCAGACCCTGACGGTATTCACGGAGATTACCCTGAAGAACCATCAGCAGATCGACTTTGCCCGCTTCCTCGCGACGATCGAGAAGATCGACCAGGTGATGGAATGCCATCTGGTTTCCGGAGGCTACGACTACCTTCTGAAGTTCGTCACGGCGGGGATAGAGGAGTACCAGACGATCATGGAGCGGCTCATCGACATGGAAATCGGCATTGACAAATATTTCGGTTTCATCGTGCTCAAATCCCCGCTCGTGAAAGCGCGTATGCCCTTGACGAGTCTGTTTCAGCTATAAGTCACAGGATCGGCGACGGCAGCATGAAATGCCGTCCCTGCAATTTGCCGCAGTTGTTCGTTCCTCTCAAAACCTCGAAACGCAATCGACATGTTGATCCAACGTGTTAGTCTGACGGCCCGAGACACGGCAGTACACCATGCCGCGCCTCTTTGCAGCTCGACAGGCGGAGTGACGCGATGAAACTCGACCGGATCGATATAAAGATTCTACATGAGTTGCAGAAGAACGGGCGCGTGACCAACGTAGAACTCGCCGAGCTCGTCAACCTTTCCCCGAGCCCCTGCCTGATGCGAGTGAAAAAATTACAGTCGGAAGGTTTTATCGAAGGCTATTC
Source organism: Rhizobium sophoriradicis (assembly GCF_025200795.1). NCBI lineage: Bacteria > Pseudomonadati > Pseudomonadota > Alphaproteobacteria > Hyphomicrobiales > Rhizobiaceae > Rhizobium > Rhizobium sophoriradicis. Next base: position 323,842 of record NZ_CP104154.1, on the reverse strand, counting down.
CGCGCAGATCAACGTCGCCAAGCTCGGCCAGACGCTAACGGTTTTCACCGAGATTACCCTGAAGAACCACCGGCAGGTGGACTTCGCCCGTTTCCTGGCGACGGTCGAAAAGGTTGACCAGGTCATTGAATGCCATCTCGTCTCCGGTGGCTATGACTATCTCTTGAAATTCGTTACAGCCGGGATCAGCGAGTATCAGACGATCATGGAGCGACTCTCCGATATGGAGATCGGCATCGACAAATATTTCAGTTTCGTGGTGCTGAAGTCGCCCATTGTCAAAGCCCATATGCCGTTAACGAGTCTGTTTCCTCTGTAGCTTGATCCCGCGCTTTCAATGCCACGGAGGCAGATCCTTGCCGAAATAAGCTCTCCGACCGTTCAGAATGGCGTAGAGCAATCCTCTGACCTCATGGTCGTCGGCTATGTAAACGCGAGCGGAGGTGCTCAGCCTTACAAGACCGCGCGCACATCGGAACCGGTCAGAGTGTCTTCGAGCCTCTGCGGCTGCGCTCGATGATCGCGATGTCATTCGTCGTGCAGCAGCAGAGTGGCGGCGCGCAACCGAGGACACCATTGGCGAAGGCCCGGATGCCCAAGCCACTGAGGCCTCCGGATCACCCGAGCGCCTGGTTGGTGAGAGCAAAGATGGTGGGACCGGATTCTCCAATCGCGATTGGCGGCTTCATCATGGCAATGGCACCGCTCACATGAGGGAGGCCCTGCTCGGAGAGCCATTGGGAAAGGCCGGCCGCGGCGGCGGTGGTATCGACCCTGAGGAACTTGCCGGGCCGCGCGGCAATAAAATAGGAGATGAGTGCCTTGGCGTCGTCGAGGTTCGCGGCGATGACAGGACCGATAACCTCGCCACGGCCAAAAGTGCGAAGGAAGGCGAAACCGGTGACCTTGCCGTCATGGCGTACCACAGCTAATTCACCGGTTTTCGCAAGATATGAAATCAGATCGCTGCGATCAGCTCCGAAAGCCTTTCGATCGAGTTCTTCGATGACAGCGACATCGGTTGGCGTTGCGGCCATCGCGGCCGGTGGCGCGGCTACTCTCTCTGCAATGCCCTGGTGCTGCAAAATACGGCCGGTTTCACGAAAACCAAACTTTTCGTAAAGCGGAAGACCTTCAGCCGTCGCCACGAGCCGCAACGACCGCTCACCGGCAATGCCTATCGCGGCCTCCATTAGCCTGCGGCCAAGGCCGCGCCCCCGCATGGCCTCGTCGACGATGACCATATTGATCGTAGCGCAGTCTTCCCGATACCGCGTAACTAGGACGGTGCCGACCACCCGGCCATCCTCGATGGCGACGACGCCCTCACTTAATGCAAGCGCCATCTGCCAATCCTCGGGGCGATGGGGCCAGCCTGCCTGCCGGGAGAGGTTCACGGCGGCACTCAGATGTTCGGGGCTAAAAGCGGCAATATCGATCTGACTTGTCTGCACGACACTTCCTCGGATTTCTTGTGTAAATTGTGAATGAGTGTGAGTAGGCAAATCGACTAAAGGCTGCACTCTCAGTGACATCTTATCGTTTTCCCCTCATGGTCCGCGGCATCTTATGCTGGCACCGAATGACCCACGCGCCCGCCATCAGCTTGTCCTCGGAGCCTACCTGCGCACACTCGCGCCCGAGGCCGGACTGTTTGAAACCGCCAAAAGAGGCTACCTCGGTGAGATGGCGCCGGTGTTAAGTCCGGCCAAGCCGAATTCGAGTGCTGCGCGTCAACACGCCAGGCTCAGCTTTCGGTGTAGACATAGGCCGCGCGACCAAGAGGCTGGGGCGCCAGTAGATCTCTCCTTTGGACGGGATCAGCGGCTGGCGCTGGTAATGCCGCCATTGCGCGACGATGCCCCCTCGCCAGGATCAAGGCATCGAAAGCAGCCACAAAACGTCCCTGGCGCGCCAGCACCAGCCCGGCAGAAAGGCGCTAATACGCGGTGCGAAAATCGGTCAGGGCATCAAATCCTTCATTCGGTAATAGGTGCCCACAATAGGCAGGAACCAGGGATTCCCGGCATTCAGCGGAACCGCGGGCCAGGCGAAACCGTCAAGCGGGTTGGCGTCCTTGCGCCCCATGGCCATATCGGCAAGCGCGTTACCCATGAAAGTCGACAACTGGGCTCCGTGGCCGGAATAACCCATGCTGTAAATCACCCCTTCGGCGCTGCCCGCCCGAGGATAACGATCCTGCGTGCAACCGACGAGCCCGCCCCAGCAATAGTCGATCTCGACATTTGCGAGCTGCGGGAATATGCCAACCATCTGCTGGCGTAGAAGCTGACCGGAGCTGACGTTGGTTTTCTGGTTCGATACCGCCGAAAATCTGGCCCGCCCTCCGAACAGCATGCGGTTGTCGGGTGTGAGGCGGAAATAATTGGCGATGTTGAGGGAGTTCGTAAAGTTGCGGTTGCCCGGAACCGCCGCGGCCATCTCCTGCGGGGTGAGCGGTCGTGTCACAATGATGAAGGAAGCGATCGGCATGAGCCTTCGTCGGAAATAGTTGAAGGTGCTCGGCGTATAGGCGTCTGTCGCCAGGATGACCTGGCGCGCGGTTAGCGTGCCTGTCGGCGTGTTGAGCCGCCAGCCATTCCCCACGCGTTCGCGCGCGGTGACGGGGTTACGTTCCCAGATTGCGGCGCCATAGCGGTGGGCCGCCTGCGCCAGGCCGTTGGCGTAGCGTCCCATGTGCATCATCGCGGATTTCGGAGAGAGAATTCCGCCATGGAAGGCATCCGATATCACCTCCTTGCGGAGGTCCTCACGCGTCAGCCATTCGGCTGACGGGTCGACCTCCCGGCGGATTTCAGCACACATCGTTTGGAGCTTGGCCACGTGGGACGGCTTCGATGCCAGCTTGATTTTGCCGCCCCGGCGGAAGTCGCACGCGATCTTTTCATCCTCGATGATCCGCTCAATCATATCGATCGAGTCATCATAGGCTCGCCACAAGCGGCGTGCCCGGTCTTCCCCGAGATGCTGTTTTGCGGCGCTGAAACTTGCGAAATGGCCGCTGTTGAGGTGCCCTCCATTGCGACCGGACGCACCATACCCGACGTGCTCCGCTTCCAGCAGGGCGACCTTCACCCCGGATTGCGCCAGTTTGCGCGCAGCGCTCAGGCCCGTGAAGCCCGCACCGATCACCGCCACCTCGAAATCTCCCGAGACCGGGCCAGCGGTGCCGCTTGCAAATGGGATGGAAGTCTCATGCCAGTAGGAAGCAAATCTCATCACCCCAAGCCCTTATGCTCGTATGATCGAATGCGTCAAGTATAGGCCTGCTTGCGCTCAATAGTGCGGGGCGATCGGCTGCGTTCCGCAATTATTGGCTTTCTTATGAGGGGCAAACCACAGGATATTCTGTTTGGTGCCATGCGCCCCAGGTGCCGCAGATTTGAACGTGCTCGCTGCCTTCCGCCGCGCCCACCGCGATGAGCGCTCAGTCATAAACGCGAACATGGATCTTGCGCATCGTCTCGATGGAGCATCCGAGTTCCACTCTGCGTCGGCGGCAGGTACGACGTGACAGGTGAGTAGGCAGGCCCTATTGTCGCGCAGATTGAAGCAGCCCCTTCCGGCCATAGGGCGTCACCAGGCCTGCCATCTGGCGACGATTTACCGATCCAATCCGCGATAGCTCCGCTGGAGAATTCACGACGGAGGAAATGCGACCCGTCTGGCGAGAATATCTTTGGCGTTCTTGCGCGAACATGGAGGCGGCTCGGATGACACCACTCTAAGCGGAGCTGAGTGTTATTCCTGCCGAATCGCGGCTTTGTTAGGTAAGAAATTGCGGATAATGCCTAAAAGCAAGCCGAACCTGCCGCTCTCTGTATGTAAATATTCTAACAAGATTGCAACCTAAGCCGGGATCAGAGACACTGCCAGCGCGGTGGGCGATCCGGAGGATGGAGCGGATAGCTGAAATGCAAAAATCGGTGCGCCTGAAATCGTTCGAACTAATCGCCCAGGACATCCAAAGCGTTGACGTAAGCCTGCTTCACGCCTTGTCGACCGGCGTCGGCTGGCCGCACCGTCTCAAGGATTGGGAGTTCCTGCGCCGCGCCGGCCGAGGCATCGTCGCCGTGGATGGAATTGGACGCGTCTTCGGAAGTGCAATGTGGTTTCCTCATGGTGACGATTTTGCCACCATCGGGCTCGTGATCACATCGCCTCGCACGCAGGCAGAAGGAAACGGCCGCTGGTTGATGCAACAAGTGTTCGAGCAATGCGGCGACCGCAATCTGGCTCTGAACTCGACCGACGCGGCTTATAAACTCTATCTATCGCTCGGTTTCACAAAGGAAGCGACGGTTTACCAGTATCAGGGAGACGTCGCTCCCGCGCTTCCCGCGCTGCCAGCTTTGAATGGCGAGTTGAGCGCGCTGTCGATCGATAGGATAGAGGAGATTACCGCTCTGGACACATCTGCCTTCGGGACGAACCGAGCGCGATTGCTTGCCCTTCTTGCAGAAGGTGCTGCAATTTGCGTGCTTCGGCGCGGCGGCGAACCTGTCGGCTATTCCATGTGTCGCGAGTTCGGGCGCGGTCACGTGGTCGGCCCTATCGTGGCAAGCAATGATCACGATGCGATGCATCTCGCGGCCGTGCATCTTAAAGATCTGGCTGGTCAATTTGCCCGCGTCGATACACGGGAGAAAGGCCCATTTGCGGACTTTCTTCAACAAAGCCGGCTGGCTATATCCGAGACCGTTACGACCATGTCTAAAGGCCGTCGCTTCCTGAATCGACAAGCGAACGAACCGGCGGTATATGGCCTCGCTGGCCATGCCTTGAGTTAGGCCAGACGAGCGAAAATCCAAAGCTGCGACCATCCAGCACGATGGTATCCCGCTGATCTGCCGCGCGAGACACGCAGACCATCGTGCAGTCAGTTGCCTCTCTCCGGCGGGCGGTCAACAAGACGATGATTGATCCGGCCCGATAGCAATTTGGTCTTGCAATTCCCGCAGTTTCCTTCCTGGCAAGGATCTGCTGACGTTTAATCGTGGTCCGCAAGCACCTGGGTGAGGGTTTTGTCGGCGGCGCAAAATGGCTTTTGCCCGACTTGGCGAGTTTCGACCTCGAGAGCATTGTCACCCACACGGTGTGTTTCACCGGCTCCGAAACGGTCCGAACAGACTGTTACGCCGAAGTTGAACCTCGTGCACCTCTCCTCATCATGTCGAAGGCGAGTGGCATGATTAGGAGCCATCGGTGCGTGATGGCCGAGCCGTTTCCTTGTTCTGCCGGTTGGCGATCAGATCATCGACGACAGCAGGATCGGCAAGTGTCGAGGTGTCGCCGAGCGCACCGAAATCGTCCTCGGCGATCTTGCGCAGAATGCGGCGCATGATCTTGCCCGAGCGGGTCTTCGGCAGGCCGGGGGCAAACTGGATCTTGTCGGGCGAGGCGATCGGCCCGATTTCGGCGCGCACATGTTTGACCAGTTCCTGGCGAAGCGTATCGGAACCATCATGGCCGGCCATCAGCGTCACGTAGCAATAGATGCCCTGACCCTTGATCGCATGCGGATAACCGACGACCGCAGCTTCCGAAACCAGATTGTGCGAGACCAGCGCCGATTCCACCTCCGCCGTTCCGAGCCGGTGGCCGGAGACGTTGAGCACGTCGTCGACCCGGCCGGTGATCCAGTAATAGCCGTCCTCGTCGCGCCGGCAGCCATCGCCGGTGAAGTACTTGCCCTTGTAGGTGGAGAAATAGGTCTGGATGAAGCGCTCGTGGTCGCCATAAACGGTGCGCATCTGGCCCGGCCAGCTGTCGGCGATGCAGAGATTGCCGTCGGCGGCCCCTTCCAGCACCTTGCCCTCATTGTCGACCAGCTCAGGCTTGACGCCGAAGAACGGCACCGTCGCCGAACCGGGTTTCAAATCGGTGGCACCCGGCAGCGGCGTGATCATGTGGCCGCCGGTCTCCGTCTGCCACCATGTATCGATGACAGGGCAGCGCTTGTCGCCGACGACGTTGTAATACCACTCCCAGGCTTCCGGATTGATAGGTTCGCCGACCGTGCCGAGCAGGCGCAGCGACGAGCGCGACGAGCGCGTGACGAATTCGTCGCCGGCGCCCATCAGCGAACGGATCGCCGTCGGTGCGGTATAGAAGATATTGACCTTGTGCTTGTCGATCACTTCCCAGAAACGGCCCTGATCGGGGAAATTCGGCACGCCCTCGAACATCAGCGTCGTGGCGCAGTTCGAAAGCGGCCCATAGACGATATAGGAATGGCCGGTGACCCAGCCGACATCGGCCGTGCACCAGTAGATGTCGCCATGATGGTAGTCGAAGACATATTCATGCGTCATCGAGGCGTAGACGAGATAACCGCCGGTCGTGTGCAGCACGCCCTTCGGCTTGCCGGTCGAACCTGAGGTGTAGAGAATGAACAGCGGATCTTCCGCCTTCATCTTCACCGGCGGGCATTCCGCCTTCACCGTGGCGATCTCCTGGTGGTACCAGAGATCGCGGCCCGGCGCCCAGCCGGTCTTGCCGCCGGTGCGGCGCACGACCAGCACCTTGCTGACATTGACGTGCTGGCGGGCGGCGATGTGGATCGCCGTATCGGTATTGTCCTTCAGCGGCACCGGCTTGCCGCCGCGCAAACCTTCGTCGCAGGTGATGACGAAGGTGGATTCACAGTCGACGATGCGTCCCGCCAGGGCCTCGGGGGAGAAACCGCCGAAGACGACCGAATGCACCGCGCCGATGCGGGCGCAGGCGAGCATCGCGTAAGCCGCTTCCGGGATCATCGGCATATAGATGGTGACGCGATCGCCCTTCTTGACGCCGTGCTTCTTCAAGACATTCGCCATCCGGCAGACATGCTCGTAGAGCTCGTTATAGGTGATCTTCTTGTCGATATAGGGATTGTCGCCTTCCCAGATAATCGCCACCTGGTCGCCATTCGTCTTCAGATGGCGGTCGATACAGTTATAGGAGACGTTCGTCTGGCCATCCTCGAACCACTTGATCGAGACCTTGCCGGTAAAGGAGGTGTTCTTGACTTTGGTATAGGGCTTGAACCAGTCGATCCGCTTGCCGTGCTTGCCCCAGAACTTGTCCGGATCCTCGACGCTCTCCTCGTACCATTTTTCGTATCTTTCGCGGTCGATGAAGGCGCCCGCCCGAATGGCGCGAGGAACGGCATAAGCTTCGATAGCCACGGTTTAAGCTCCTTGATATTGGCTCGGGCAAGTTGATTCCGTGCGGTCAACGCGAATCCTGAAGCCCGTTCTGTCTGAATTCCATTGTCCGCTTGGGCCCGTCTACGGGCACACTGACAGTAGGACCTTGGACTGCAACCAACTTTGACCGCTACATCATTTCCGGCCGCCTGATTGCGGAACCATCAAGGAACCGGCTCAGCCTGTAGGGCGAGATGTCCGTGATCGGGGTCTCGTTCATCACGATTTCGCTGACCAGACGACCTGCCCCGGGCCCGATAGCAAAGCCGTGTCCGCTGAACCCCGCGGCAATCACGTAGCCGGGCAATCGTTCCACTCTTGAAATCACGGGAACGAGATCCGGCGACGTATCGATGAGCCCGCCCCAGGCGCGCTCGACCCCGATTCCCTTGAGCGCTGGGTATTCGCTTTCCAGGTTCCTCAATGCGAGCTTCACGAGCTCTCCGTCGGGCGCAGGATCCAGAATGCGGTTTTTTTCGAATGGCGAGATTTCATCGTTCTCCCAGCTGCTGAGAGCATCAGGTCCATTCCAGAAGCTGCTGTTCAGACGGTACTTCAGCTTTTTGCCGATCTTGCTGCGGTACATCTGATAGAATTTGAACGCGTATCGCATCCCTCGCGGCGTGATGTCGAGCGTACCACGTCCCGGCACGGCAATCGTGTAGGCGCCGTCTGTCCGACGTCGCAACACGAAGTTCGAAGCCGAAAGACATCCTGCTTGAATGATTTCGGGCGCCCGGGTCGTCTTAATTGCGGTCCCGGCGATGTTTGCGACGGGTAGCTCTATGCCATATCGATGAGAAAAGCGGGAAGCCCATGCTCCGCCAGCGCAAACAACAGTACCGGCTTTCACGAGCCCTCGCTCTGTCCACACGCCTGCCACCCGGCCGTTGACAATGTCGAGGCCCCGAACGGCGCAGTTTTGATGGAGCGATACGCCCTTTTCCTTCGCGGCCTCGGCGATGGCAGGGACAGCAAGACTGGGCTCGGCTCGCCCATCTGTCGGAGACCACACGCCTCCAACCCAGGACGACGTGCCGCCCGAAGCCCGCTCATTTGCTTCGGAAGCACTGAGGATTTGGCTATGAAATCCTTGAACGCGTGCAGCCTGGCCCCACTTTTCCCAACGAGCGACATCGGCTTCGTTTTTGGTGCAGTAAAGTATCCCGGTTCGACGAAAGCCAAGATCACGGCCTATTTCCGCGCCCAATTCCTCCCAGCGCCGCAGACTGTACATGGCTAGCGCGAGTTCATACAGGTCGCGGTTCTGCTGGCGAACCCATCCCCAATTGCGGCTCGACTGCTCGCCACCAACGATGCCTTTTTCGAGCAGGGCGACTGATACCCCTTTTCGGGCGAGCTCATAGGCCGTGCAGGTACCCACGATCCCTGCCCCGATAACGACGACGTCGACCTCGGTTGGAAAAGAGACGCTATCACTTACTTTTTGAACCTGGACCGGCATAGTCACTATTCCTCTGGCATCGTGCTCCAGTCATCGCCGACAGGAACGATAAAGCTCAACAATCAGTCATCGCGAAATACGGAACATTCCAGATACCTGGGGCGGCGATAGCCCCTCCTCTGTTCCGCCGACATTACGTACGCGTCAGTGGCAGATGTCTCTTTTGGTGGCACCCGAGATGCGGTTTCTCAACTGTGATCACCGCGAACATCAAGCGCATCGCGTAACCCGTCGCCGATGAAGTTGAAGCTTGTTACAGCGATCGTAATGGCCGCGCCCGGAATGATCGCCAGCCACGGCGCCGTCCCAAGATATTGCTGTGCGCCGTTCAGCATATTGCCCCAACTGGGCAGCGGCGGCTGAATTCCATAGCCGAGGAAGCTGATATAGGCTTCCATCAGGATCGCCCGGGCGACAGTCAGGGTGGCCGCCACGATGATCGGACCCATCGCGTTGGGAAGGATCTCGCGGAACATGATATGCGTTGCGCTCAGTCCCAGCATGCGGCCGGCAAGCACGAATTCACGCTCGCGCAGCGAGCGGACCTCCGCCTCGACAATGCGGGCAACTTCCATCCAGCTCGTCGCAGCAATGACCACGGTAATCATGATCGGGCTTGGCTTCAGCGCAGCGGCAAGAGCAAGCACGAGGAAGATGGACGGGAAGGAAAGGAAGCCATCCACGGCGCGCATCAGCACCGTGCCGACGAGGCCACCCCGATATCCCGCCACAACGCCGACAAGGGTTCCGATCAGTGTCGACAACAGCATCGCCGAGAAACCGACCAGGAGCGAAATACGGCCCGCCATGAACAACCGCGCCGCCAGGTCTCGTCCCAGCGGGTCGGTGCCCAGATAATGTCGGCCGGTCAGCGGCGGCGCGAAGCGGGCGCGCAGATCGATATAGAGTGAATCGTACGGCAACAGATGGGGGCCCACGACGCATGCCAGCGTCAGGAGAGAGATCATCACTATGCCGATGAGGGCCAGATGGTGGTTCATGAAACGGTGCGCAGTTCGGCTGTTCCACCAGCGCTCCCGGCGCGAATTTGCAGCAATGGCAGTCATGATGGCTGACTCCTGATGAGCGTTCATGGCGCTTAACTCAGACGGATGCGGGGATCTATGATGGCGACAACGATGTCGGCGGCGAGGTTGCTCACCACGACAAGGATTGCCGAGAACATCAGCAATCCCATCACCACCGGGTAGTCACTATAGCCGAGGCTGTCGAGGAACAGGCGTCCCATGCCCGGCCAGGTAAATACCGTCTCGGTGACCAAAGCACCTGTCAGGATACTGGGAAGCTGCATCCCAAGGAGCGTGATCATCGGTAGCAGTGCATTGCCGATAACATGTTTCATCAGGATGCGGCGCTCACTTAGTCCTTTGGCGCGGGCTGTCTTGATGAATTCCTGATTGATAACGTCGAGAGTAGCCGTTCGCATGTAGCGGCTCCAGATGGCGACATGCACGAGTGCGAGCACGACGCTGGGCAGAATAAGATGGTGGAGATAGTTCAGAACGGACTCGTCGCCGATCGTGTACATGTTACCGGCTGGCAGCCAGCCCAGTCTGAGCGAGAATACGTAAATGCCGATCAGGCCGAACCAGAAAGTCGGGATCGAAAGGGCCACCATCGCACCGACTGTCGCCATGTAGTCGAAAATGGAATAACGCTTTGTGGCGCCGCGAACACCGATCCACGTGCCGATAGCGATCGCGATAACCGTGGACGATCCCATCAGCAACAGCGTTGCCATGAGGTGCCGTCCAATCACCTCGAGAACTGGCGCCCCGTCGCGGAAGGAGTGGCCCCAGTCTCCTCTCAAAAGGCGCCAGGCCCAATCCAGATACTGGATCCACAGAGGACGGTTCAGGCCTAACTGCTCCGTAAGTCGGTTCAAGTCATCCTGCGTCATACTCGCATCGAGCCCAAATTGTGCCAGAGGCCCGCCGGGAATGAGGTTGAGCACCGCGAAGCCAATGACGGAAACGATCAGAAGCAGTACTAGGCTCTGAGCGAAGCGGTTAAGTAGGAAGCTACGCATTCAGCTCTCCCTGTGATAGCGCCAATAGAGGTCGCCGCCGCGGCGCGCGGCGGCGACGTGAGGTTTACTCAGCTCTTCCAGTGCCAGCCGGCGGCATGCCACGATGCCGTGCGCGTGTTTGTATTCGGTTCCCAGCCTTCAAGGCCTTCCTTTGTGCCAACCACATAGGTGGCGGCAAACAGGGGAAGAAAAGGAAGGTCCTGACGCACGATTTCCTGAATACGGAAATAGATTTCGCGACGCGCTTCCCGATCGAACGTTTGGGCACCCTTCTTGAGCAGCGCATCCACCTCCGGATTGGAATACTGGCCGACGTTCGATCCCTTTCCACCCTTCGCGGCAATCGCGCTGCTCGCAAGACGGTTGGTGGCGTCGGGGTCTGCGGCAATCAGATGCGTGACGCCCGAGATTGCCGTGTCGAACTGTGACTTTAGCCAGAATTCGCCAAACATGACGGCAGCCGGCAAATTCGAGATGGTCATCTGGACGCCAATTTCCGCGAATGTCTGCTGCAGGAACTGCTGCACCTGCTCGCGGAGATTGTTGCCTGATGTCGTCGAGTTGTTGAACGCCAGCCTTACCCCATTCTTCTCACGTATTCCGTCCGACCCCGGTACCCATCCGGCGTCGTCGAGGAGCTTACGTGCGGCGTCGAGATTGAACTCCTGCGCCGGAAGGTTCGGATTGAAGTAGTACGACTTCTTTGGCATGAAGGTTTCGGTCGTTGTGACCACGCCAAAATAGAGCGCGTCGATGATCGCCTTTCTGTCCATTGCGGCATAGAGTGCCTGGCGCACCGCCAGTTCCTTGAACTGCGGCCGCTCGAGATTGAGATAGAACGACTCGACGGAGGAACCGGGCACCAGGCTCACCACGCGGCCCGGCAGTTTGCTGGCTTCCTCGTAGTGGTCGGCCGTGATGTAGGCTTGGTCTGTGAGGTCGATGTCACCGCTCTTGAACTGGGTGTAGAGCACCGTCTGGTCAGGAATGTACTTGAATACGACCTGTTCGACATACGGGCCGTCTCCAAAATAATCCGGGTTGGCCGCCAGCTCGAGATGGTCGCCGGCGACACGCTGGCTCCACTTGAAGGCGCCGGTGCCAACGGGCGCCTGATTGAAGGCTGCTGCATTCGGATCAGCTTCCTTCTCGAGAAGATGTTTTGGCACGATGAAGGTTTCGGTGAGAAACGACAGGTAAGGAGCGAAAACCTGCTCCATGCGCCAGGTGATTTCCGTTGGGGAGACCACCTTGATATCTCGCACAAGCGAATGGCCGCCTGTGCGCCAGGCGCGGAACTTCGGATTTGTGATCAGTTCAAGGGTGAACTTCACATCCTCGGCCGTAAAGGGCTTGCCATCATGCCAGCGAACATCGTCACGCAGACGGACGCGCCAATTCAGGCCATCCTCGGAGATGCCGCCGTTCTTCTGCGTGGGCACTTCTGCCGCAAGATTGGGCTGGACCTCGCCGTTGGGATCCATGCGAAATAGGGCGTCGAAGAGCGAGAAGTGTACCGCATCGTCCACTTCGATATGTGCCATCAGCGGATTGAAAACGGTCGGTTCCTGCGACAGCCCGACCACGACGCGACCCGCAGGTTTCTTGTCGGCGGCCCGAGCAATGTCAGGCTTGCCGATCAGGTTAGCAGCAGCAAAGCACGCGATGCCGCCTGCTGCCATCAGGCGCAGTGCGTCGCGCCGAGAATAGTTCGTTTTGGTTGTGGATTCTTCCGTCATTTTCATTCCCTCTCTTTTGCTCATTAGGAAGCTACTGCCAGGAGCTAATTGAACTTTCTCAAGCGTCTCTCCGTCGTTCTCCCGGGATTGCAGCCACAAGTTCACGCGTGTAGTCGGATTGCGGTTTCAGGAAGATCTGTGACGGGGGGCCGCGCTCGACGACCCGGCCCTTTTGCATCACTGCAATTTCGTCGCAGATCTGGCTGGCGACACGAAGATCATGGGTAATGAAGACCATTGATACGCCCGTCTCGCGCTGGATCTGGTCAAGCAGCTTGAGGATCTGGGCCTGGATCGACACGTCGAGTGCGGAGACAGCTTCGTCGGCAATCAGCAGCTTAGGCTTGAACATCAGCGCCCGGGCGATGCCAATGCGCTGTCGCTGACCACCCGAGAATTCGTGCGGGTAGCGGCCGAAGGCGCCAGCATCGAGACCGACGTGGGAAAGCAAAGCGCGGGCCTCTTCGCGCGCCTGTGCGTAGGGCATACCATGTGCGACGGGCCCGACGGTCAGTATCTGACCGATAGTGGAGCGCGGATTGAGCGAGGCAAAGGGGTCTTGAAAGATCATCTGAATTCGAGGGCGCAGCGGCCGGAACTCGGATTCCTTGAGCTTGACGATGTCCCTGCCCTCAAACAGGATCTGACCGCTGTCGCTGTCCTGAAGCTTGATCAGGAGCCGTCCCAACGACGATTTTCCGGAGCCGCTCTCGCCGACAATGCCAAGGGTGCGGCCTGCAGACAGGGTGAATGAGGCCTCCTGCACCGCAGGCACTATACGCTGGCTGCCGAACAGCGCGCTGCCGCTGCGATAGGTCTTGCACAATCCGTCGACCGCCAGAACCGTCTCGTCGCTAGTGTGCGACTCGAGCTTTCTGTCTTCGCCCGTGAGGTGCGGAACGGCGGCGATCAGCCGCTGGGTATAGGGGTGGCTGGGGGAATTGAGAACTTGAGCGGCGGTGCCCTGTTCGACAATCCGACCTTTCTCCATAACGACGACGCTGTCGGCAATTTCAGCCACGACGCCGAAGTCGTGGGTGATGAACATGACGCTCATGTCCTTGCGGCGCTGAATGTCACGGATGAGCTTCAGGATCTGCGCCTGCGTGGTTACGTCAAGGGCTGTCGTCGGTTCGTCTGCGATCAGAACGGTCGGCTCAAGGGCGAGCGCCATCGCGATCATGACGCGCTGGCGCTGACCACCGGAAAGCCTGAAAGGATACTGGTGGTACATCAGTTCCGGATCGGGCAGGCCGACTTCGGTCAGCAATTCGAGCGCGCGGTCACGGCGCGAGGCCTTGGTGCCCACTCCATGAGCTGCCATCACTTCAGTAACCTGCTCCCCGACCGTCATCAGCGGGTTGAGCGCCGAAAGCGGATCCTGAAAGATCATGGACACGACGCGGCCGCGCAGCTGGCGCAGCTTTTTAGCCGGCGCGCCGACTATGGCCGCTCCATCGAGATTGATCGCACCGGAAGAGACTGGGATAATCTTCGGCAAGAGTCCCATGATCGTGTTCGCCGTTACCGACTTGCCCGATCCAGACTCCCCGATGATACAAAGGATCTGACCACGCTTCAGGTCGAACGAGACGTTTTCGACGGCATGAGCCCTCTCCATGCCCTTCGGCAGGTCGACTGTCAGAGCACGAACCGAAAGCGCTGCGTCGTCTGCTGTAACAGCTTCAGTCGTAACGGCCATCGATATATCTCCCTTGTTACGCAGCTTCTTGATTGAGGTTCTTGTCGCGGCCCACGCGTGCCGCTCATACCTCTCGAGCGGTGCACAGCTGGTCCCGGGCTTCAGCGCCATTCGCTACCAATCTGCGTTGGTTCTGCGATTAATATAAGATTGGTCTTGCCATTGGTGTCAATATAGATCAAATTGGTTTCGCGAAATATTTATCGGAGGGCACATGAGCGTGGTGCTGAAGGATTTCATTGAAGCGGAAGGTTTGGAGCCAGGGGATCGACTACCTCCTGAGCGTGACTTGGCGCTGAAACTCGGGCTGCCGCGTACCGCCCTCAGAAGGATGCTCAGTTCGCTAGAGAAGGAAGGCCGCCTCATCAGGCATGTTGGCAGAGGGACCTTTATCGCCGGAAGCGGCGTAAGTTCCAGCGCCCTCCGCCGCCCGGCAATCAGTGAGGGAGACACATTGCGCACCTATCCGGCGGAAGTCTTTGAGGCGAGGCTGATCATCGAGCCGAAGATCGCGGCGTTGGCAGCGTTGCGCGCCACCAGACAGGAAGTCGAAGAAATGCAGAAATCAATCGCCCGAGGCAGCGCATCGGAATCTCTGGGCGAATTCGAGAAATGGGATGCCGTCTTTCACCGCATCATAGTCCAAGCTGCCCGTAATGGTCTTCTTGCCTCCCTCTATGAAGGCATTCACGCAGTGCGAGCGGGAAACCTGTGGGGAAAAATGAAAGAACAATCGCTGACCGCTGAGCGCATGACGGCCTATATCGTCAGCCATCAGGCGATCCTCGACGCAATAAAGGATCGTGACAGTAGAGAGGCCGAGCGAAACATGTACGACCACATCATTGACGCCAGAAGCAACATACTCGGTCCGAGTATATGAGGCTTTGGTCTGAGCAATTGGTATCGAGGTTGTCGCGTGTCCACCGTCTCGGCCTGCGATCCTCGCCATGTCGCCCATCCAGCCGACAATCTACGTAACCGAGCACCGGCCTCAGGGTGTTGCTAAGGGACCAAACTGTCGTCGAAGCCAGGAGAGAAAGTTTCGTTTCCTTGAATCGTCTTCGAAAGGAAGACGGCTCAATAAGATGTAGTTGTAGCCGTTGCTGGAGAACCCCCGCGGCGCTACCAACTGCCCGCTTTCCACGGCGTCGGCGACCAGCGGCTCTGGACCGATCGCGGCGCCTAGCCCAGCGATTGCCGCTTCGATGCTCAGATAAAAGTGTTCGAACATCTGGCTGCTGGGTGGATTCGGATCTTCGATCTGGTTGTCCGCGATATATCGTGTCCAGGCATCTCGACGCGTAGCCGAATGAATGCGAGGTAGGGAGAGGATGTCATTGCCGCCAGATGCCAATAGGCCTGGCGCGCATATGGGGCCGACACGTTCTTCGACCACCGTTTCCATAAACAGGTCCGGCGACCAGCTAAAATCGTTTCTCCGGAGCGCCAGATCAATATGACTCCGGTCGAAGCTTACAGGTCCGCCAGCGGCCAATACATGAACTTCAATGTCCGGATGAAGTGCATTAAATTGCGGCAGGCGCGGGATTAGCCATCGCTGCGTGAATGTCGGTTCACATGAGAGAACCAGCGGTGCCGAACCGCCACCTTTGATCTCTTCGCAACAGTCGCTGATCTGGCGAAACACCTCACTCATCGTAACAAGCAGACGCCGACCTGGGTCGGTTAGGAAAACGGCCCTGTTTCTTCGCTCAAAAAGGGCCACTCACAGGTCTTCCTCAAGCAAGCGGATTTGCTTGCTGACGGCGCTGTGCGTGACGAACAATTCGTCGCCGGCACGCCCGAAATTCAAATGTCGTGCAGCTGATTCAAAGACTCTGAGCGCGGATAAAGACGGAAATCGTGCGGCCATATCTGTGAGATAAAGTGAAGAATTTCGGTCAGAATTCATCATTTTTTCGGCAAAGGCAATAGCGTTAATATCCTCGTCGTTACATTAGAAAACCGACAGGACCACGATTTTGAAGGTAGGAATCCTAGCCGATGATTTGACGAGTGCAACCGATGGCGCCGGCCCATTCGTGAGCATGGGGCACAGATGCCTTGTCTTCACAGACTACCGGCGATGGTCGCCTGAAGAAGTCGCGATCGTCTCCGTCAACAAGGCAAGTCGCACCGCTTCCGCTGAGGGCGCTTTCGATCGGGCGACGCAGGCGGCAAAAAGCCTGGCAACCGCGGATATCCTTTACAACACCGTTGATTCCACCATCCGCGGCCACGTTGGAGCTGAGATAACAGCCGCGCTCGCGGCTTCCGGTCGGGCAATTGCAATCGTCGCTCCGGCTTTCCCCGCAGGTGGACGAACCACTGAAGGCGGGCGGCAGCTTCTTCGTGGCGTGCCGTTGGAGCAAACCGAATTTGTCAAAGACCCGCTACATCCCATAACGGACTCCCATCTTCGCGCCTTGTTTCGAGACATTCCGGAGGCAGAAGTGCGCTATCTCACGCTTGCGGACGTGCGGGCATTGAGATCCGGTGAGCTTGTCGCCGATGGCAGAAAGTTGCTGATCGCCGATGCGACTGTGCAAGAAGACTTGGCCCTGCTGGTGAACTCGGCGGCCGATCCGAAGTCGGTCCTTTGGTGTGGATCTCCGGGCCTGGCAATCGCGCTGGCGGATTATGTGGGCCGGGCTGGTGAAATCGCAGGGCCTACGGCCACAGGGTCTCTTAATCTCTTTGTCATCGGTAGCATCAATCCGCAGAGCCGCGAGCAATGTTCAAGACTGATAAGCACCGGCAACGTCCGGCAGATCATTATCGACTCGGAGGCAGCGTCTCGCTCTCCCGCTCTCGCCGCCGAACGCGCCGCTGCGGAGTACAACCGATTTGGAGCTGGCGGAGATATTATTCTAACCACCTCCGGAGGGAGTGCGTCGGCCAATCCTCGGTCCATCGCAACCGCTCTTGGCCAGGCTGTGCGGGCAGTTATGGGGAGTCATCCCGTGACCGGGCTTTTCCTCACGGGCGGTGACACTGCCGAATCCGTGTTGAGCGAACTTGCGTTCAATTCCCTCGAACTCCTGAGCGAGGTCGAGCCTGGAATTCCGGTCGGCCGCACCACGGGGCCGCATCCCATTCACATTATCACAAAGGCGGGCGGCTTCGGTTCGCCGCATATCCTGCTGAAATCAGCCGAACTGCTTCGGGGCCTCTGGCTTGGAGATAAGAAATGAAGAAGCCTATTGGAATCACCATGGGCGATCCCTGCGGGATTGGCCCGGAAATTATCGCCCGTGTTTTCGCGGACGGGCTGCCGGAACAAGCGGTGGTGATCGGTGACACCAAAGTAATGGAGCGCGCGGTCCGCGTCCTCAATCTTCCCCTGCAGGTGCAGCCTATCGCGTCAGTCGATAACGTTCTGCCAGACAGCGGACTCATAGCCGTTCTCAACGTCTCGGATTTGCCGGATGATTTGCCCATCGGTCAGGTGGACGCTCGTGCCGGGCGTGCCAGCTACGATTATGTCGTACGGGCGATCGACGAAGCGGTGGCGGGAAACATCGGAGCAATCGTCACCGCTCCGATCAACAAGGAAGCGATGAAGCTGGGCGGGCTCAATTATCCCGGCCATACGGAAATCCTTGCTGAGCGGACGGGGACCGACAAGTTCGCGATGATGCTCGCGAATGACGAGCTGCGCGTCATTCTGGTCACGATCCACGTATCATTACGCGATGCCATCGACCTCGTGACAGAGAATTCGGTTTTCCGAACGATCGAATTGGCACACTGGGCAGGCAAGGCTTATGGGATTGCGGCGCCACGCGTTGCGGTGGCCGGCCTCAATCCCCATGCTGGTGAAAACGGTATGTTCGGACGCGAAGATCTCGACATCATCGCGCCGGCAATCAGCCGGGCTCAGGAAGTCGGAATAAACGCGTCCGGTCCCTGGCCCGGAGACACGATTTTCATGCGGGCTCGCAGGGGCGAGTTCGATATCGTCGTCGCGCAATATCACGACCAGGGCCTCATCCCGGTCAAGTATCTCGGTATCGACAACGGCGTCAACGTCACCATCGGTTTGCCTTTCATCCGTACCAGCGTCGATCACGGTACGGCATTCGACATCGCCGGCCAGGGTAAGGCCGATCATTCCTCTCTTCGCTACGCCTTCGATCAGGCGCTGCTTCTCAACGCAATCTAGGAGCGCTTTCGATGCCTCGAACTTCTCCCAACTTCATTTTCATGCTGACCAATCAGGATCGCACCGTTGCCGACGCAGCTGAGCGCCTCAAGGATGTGCTTGCCGCCGGCATCACGCATGTGGGGTTCAAGGATATTGGCCTGCCGTTCGATAAACTCCTGGGCCTTGCTTCGGCAATCAAAGCGGCAGGTGCCACACTTTGTCTTGAAGTGGTCAGTCTTGACGAGGAGAGCGAGCGACGATCGGCGCAGGCCGCGGTCGACCTCGGCGTCGACATTTTGATGGGTGGAACCCGACCGAACATCGTTCTGCCGGTCATAGCCCGCAGGAACATCCGCTACTATCCCTTCCCCGGCAAGATTGTTGGCCATCCGAGCAAGCTGGAAGGAACGATCGAAACGATCGTGGAAAGCGCTCGTCAACTGGCGGCAATCGACGGTGTGAGCGGTCTTGATCTGCTCGCTTACCGCTTCGATGGCGATGTCGAAGAGCTGATGACGCGCGTGTGCGAAGAAGTGGAGAAACCTGTGGTGGTTGCCGGATCGATCGACAGCCCTGAACGGATGGCGGCCGTGGTGCGATCCGGAGCTGCAGGATTTACCATCGGAACAGCGGCTTTCAACGGCGCTTTTTCCGGCAGTTCGAATCTGCGGTTTGAGATCGAGACGGAGATCAACGTGCTCGGACGGATTCAGGCTGACTCGGGCAGTGCGGCAGCCTCCGCATTAAGAACCGACTAAATCCAACCTTCATCGAACATTAATTGCGATCTTTACGATTTGGCGACAAGATGAATCTCAGGTTTGGAGACCAACATGGATTCAGCGACGTTTGACCCCACCACTCCTTTGGCGACCGCGACCACTCTTGAGGCGCTGGAAACGCCCTGCCTGGTTCTCGATGCGGACCGGATGGATCGAAACATCACACGGCTGAGGAGCCGTCTGGATAGTCTGGGCGTGTCGCTGCGACCGCATCTGAAGACAGCGAAGTCGATCGACGTGGCTCGGCGGCTCATGAGCGCGCCAGCGGGGCCAGCGACCGTCTCCACCCTGAAGGAAGCCGAGCAGTTCGCGGCCGATGGCGTTCGCGACATGATCTATGCGGTCGGCATCGCTCCTGCAAAGCTCGCGCGCGTCACCGAACTGCGCGCCATGGGCGTCGATCTCGTCGTCATACTGGATACCATCGAACAGGCAAAGGCAGTTGCCAAGGCTTCCACTGACGCCGGAATACGCATTCCGGCCATGATAGAGATTGATTGCGATGGCCACCGCTCGGGTGTTGTGCCCGCCAATTACGACCAGTTGCTAGAGATCGGGCGGGCGCTGACGGAAGGTGCGGAGCTGCGTGGCGTCATGACACATGCCGGCGACAGCTACAAGGGTGGAGGCGCGGAGGCGCAGCATCGCTATGCGGAAGCGGAAAGAGCGGCCGTAGTTGAAGCCGCGCAGCTTCTGCGCAGTGCGGGCCTGCCGTGCCCGGTTGTCAGCGTTGGTTCGACACCGACGGCTCATCACGCGAAAGATCTTACTGGAGTGACTGAGGTTCGCGCAGGCGTATTCGTGTTCTTCGACCTGGTGATGGCAGGAATCGGAGTCTGCCAGGTCGACGATATTGCGCTCAGCGTTCTCGCAACAGTGATCGGTCACCAGCGCGAGAAGGGCTGGATCATAACCGACGCGGGATGGATGTCGCTATCGCGCGATCGTGGCACGAGCAAGCAAGCCGTCGACCAGGGATATGGCCTCGTCTGTGACATCCAAGGCAACACCTATCGTGACATCATCGTTGCCGATGCGAACCAGGAGCATGGCATTATCGCCGCGCGGCCCGGATCGGACGCTCGTCTGCCCGATCTGAGGGTCGGTGACCGGGTGCGGATCCTGCCGAACCATGCCTGCGCGACGGCGGCGCAGCACGAAGCCTATCATGTTGTCCGAGGTCAATCGCACGCCGTTGAGGCCTGCTGGCCACGGTTCGGAGGTTGGTGATGTCCCACGTCGTAACTGTAAGTACCGATCGTGCGCCCGGCCCTGCTGGTCATTATGTCCAGGCGAAGCTGGCGGGCCAGCATCTCTATATATCAGGGCAGCTCCCAATCCGACCGGATGGAGCGCCGCTTCCCGACGACAAATTCACGACGCAGGCGGGCCAGGCCATCGAAAACATGCTGGCAGTTCTGGAGGCCGCAGGCGGAACTCCGAGCGATCTCGTCAGGGTAACGGCCTATATCGTCGGGGTTATCAATTGGCCAGGCTTCAACCAGATCTATGCAGCGCGACTTGGGGAGGCGCGCCCAGCGCGCACCGTCGTGCCCGTGCCCGAACTCCACTACGGCTATCTGGTGGAAGTCGATGCCATCGCCGTGATCGCGAAAGAACCAGCTGCCGCGCAAGCAACAAAACCCGTCGATATGACGGTGAATGAAAGTTAGAAGCGATGATATTTTCATCCGACAACTGGTCCGGCGCCCATCCCGCGATTGGCGAGAGCCTGATGGCGCATGCCGCCGGCTATGCGTCGGGGTACGGTACCAGCGACCTCGACCGAAAGGTGAAACAGAAGTTCGCGGAGATTTTCGAAAGGAATGTCGCCGTCTTTTTCGTCGGCACCGGAACGGCCGCCAACTCGCTGGCGCTTGCGACAGCCAACCGTGCAGGCGGTGTCGCCTTCTGCCATCGCGAGGCTCACGTCATTGCCGACGAATGTGGCGCGCCGGGGTTCTTTTCGCATGGCGCCCGCCTCAAGCCGGTCGACGGACCGAGAGGCAAGATGGTGGCCGCTCGCCTCGACGCCGAGATTCGGCGCTTCCCACTCGACAATGTCCAGGGCGGTCAGCCGACGGTAGTATCGCTGACGCAGGCGACGGAAAGCGGCACGGTCTATTCGCTCGCGGAAATCGACGCGATCGCCGCCGTTTCCAAGGCGCACAGTCTGCCGCTGCATATGGATGGTGCCCGCTTCGCCAATGCGCTTATCAGCTTGGATACAACGCCTGCCGAAATGACCTGGAAGCGAGGCGTTGACCTCGTCTCCTTCGGCGGCACAAAGAACGGCTGCTGGTGCGCCGAAGCGCTGGTGCTCTTCGATCTCTCGAAGGCGCAGGAAATGCACTTCATGCGAAAGCGCGCCGGCCAACTCTTTTCGAAATCGCGCTTCGTTTCGGCGCAATTCGACGCCTACTTTGCCGGCGATCTCTGGCTGGACCTCGCCCGCCACGCCAATGCCATGGCTGCGCGACTTGCCGAGGGCATCACCGCCTCCAAGACGAGCCGCCTGGCTTGGCAGGCCGACACCAACGAAGTCTTCCCGATCCTAAAGAAGGATGTCGCGGCGAAACTCCGCCAACGGGGTGCAATCTTCTACGACTGGCCCGTTCCGCAGGACCTCGTCGGAAGCTTCGCGCCGGATGACTGGTAACCAGTTTTGCAACGCGGGCCGACGATGTCGATCTTTTCGTGTCGGCGGAGCGGGTCCCGATTTCTGAGCTTCAATCAGATCAACCTGTCCTTGCAGGGTCCTCACATGGGAGAGGCTCTCGGCCGAAAGGGCAATAGTCCAAATGAGGTCTCTCGATGTCACCACTGCTCAAACGCATACAGAGCGATCATCTTCCCGCAAAGGCGGATGTCGTCGTCATCGGCGGCGGCATTATTGGCGCGTCGGCGGCATTCTTTCTCGCAGAGCGGGGACTCTCCGTAGCATTGCTGGAAAAGGGTTATGTCGGCGGTGAACAGTCCAGCCGAAACTGGGGCTGGTGCCGCCGACAGAACCGGGACGAGCGCGAATTGCCGCTCTCGGGCGTTTCCATGCAGGCGTGGGACCAGTTTGCCGCCAAAATCGGCGAGGACGTCGGCTTCCGCCGATGCGGTCTGTTCTACGCGACGGACAATCCCCAGCAGCTGGCGGAATGGGAGCAATGGCTTGCAATCGCCCGGCAATTCGACGTCAACACGAAGATGCTGACTGCCCGAGAAGCGCATGACAGAATTCCGGCGCAAGGCCGCCGTTGGCTCGGCGGCGTCCATTCAGTCGATGATGGCAAAGGCGAACCGGCCATTGCCGCGCCGACGATCGCGAACGGCGCCCGCAAATTTGGTGCGACTATCCACCAGGAATGCGCTGCAAGAGGCCTCGACATCGTCAACGATGCAGTAGTCGGGGTCATCACCGAGAAAGGCATCATCAGATCGCAGGCCGTTCTGAACGCCGGCGGTGCGTGGACCTCCTTGTTCTGCCGCCAGTACGGCGTGCAGTTCCCACAGGCAAGCGTGCGCCAGACTGCAATTCGGACGCGCCCCACAACCAATCTCGGCGAGGCAATCTATACGCCAGAGTGTTCACTGACCCGGAGGTTGGATGGCAGTTACACGCTTGCTATTAGCGGCAGGGCGACCTTGGATATCACGCCGCAAGGCATTCGCTATGCGCGCTGGTTCATGCCGATGTTTCTGAAGCGGCTGCAAGCGGTCCAGATCGGCGTCGGCAGATCCATGTTCTATGGACCCGAAGCCCTGGTGAGCTGGAACAAGGATACTATTTCGCCTTTCGAGCGGATCCGGGTTCTCGACCCAAAGCCGAGTCGCCGGACCATTGCGTCTATTCTAAAAGGCGTCACCGAGCAGTTCCCGGCGCTTAAAGGTATCGAAATCGCCGACAGTTGGGGCGCCTATGTGGATTGCACGCCGGACGCGGTGCCAGTCATCTCGGCGTCCGATCACGTCAAGGGCCTTTATTTGGCGGCTGGCGGCTCCGGCCATGGCTTCGGCATTGGCCCTGGCATTGGTCGCTTGGCCGCTGACCTTGTTGCTAACGATAAACCCTGCGTCGATCCGACGCCTTTCCGACTGTCGCGCTTCTTTGACGGCTCCAGAGTCGAGGTGGGCGGTCTCTGATTGTGCTGGAAGGCCGCAGGTTCGGACCACGAACTTCCCAGGACCTGTCCGGCTCTTGTAACCGGAGACCGGCGAGGAGTTCATCAGAGCCTCTGGCTGAATAGCTTCGTCAGCGGCATGTGCGCCTTGCGGATCGGCGATTTCAGCACGACGTAGGTGAAATACTTGTCAATGCCGACGTCCAACTCGATCAGTTGCTCCATGATCTCCTGATATTCGCCGACCCCGGTAGTCACGAATTTCAGGAGATAGTCGTAACCGCCCGAGATCACATAGCACTCGATGAGTTGCTCGATTTTCTCGATAGCGGCGATGAAGCGAGCAAAGTCGGTCTGCCGGTGGTTCTTCAGCGTCACCTCGGTGAAGACCGTTACTGTCTGTCCCAACTTGGCGACATTGACCTGAGCCGTATAGCCCTCGATATACCCCTCCGTCTGCAGCCTCTTCATGCGCATCAGGCACGGGCTCGGCGAAAGATTCACCACCTCCGAGAGCTCCACGTTTGTCATTCGCCCATTCTGCTGCAGCACGTTCAGTATCTTGATGTCGATCCGATCGAGTTTCATGGACTTAGCTTTCGCTGATGAAAGTAGCGAGCCTATTCGACGATGCGCGCCACTATGTTACACCTGTGCAACAGCCTTCTTGAGCGCGCATTCGATGCTTTCGAGGAAGCGATCCACATGCTCCGACTGGCAAATCAATGGGGGCCGCACTTTCAACGTATCCTCGTTGGCGCCGGTCGTGCTGATAAGCACGCCATCGTCCCGCATCAAGTTTACGATCTCCAATGCCATAGCGCGCCGGCTGGCCCCGCCCATTCCATCCAACCCGATGTCGATGCCGCAGAACAGCCCGGCATTTCGAATGCCGCGGATACCATCGTGCAGCTTGGCAAGATGCTCCAACCCCACCTTGAGGCGCTCGCCCATGGCATGCGCATGCTCGAGCATTCGATCTCTATGCAGAATGGCCAGGACCGCGTCAGCTGCCGCGATCCCGACTGTATTGCCGCCGAAGGTGTTGGAGTACCGAGCAGTAGCGCCAAAGCGATCCATTGGCGCCTTGCGGCCAACGACCGCGCCTATGGGAAATCCATTGCCCATTGGCTTGCCGAGAGTGACGAGATCCGGGACAACCTGGTGCCGTTCGAAACCCCACATGTGTGTGCCTGTCCGTCCAAATCCCGGCTGAACTTCATCGGCAATGATAAGGCCACCCGCCTCGCGCACCGCCTTGACTCCGTCGGCGATGAAACCCGGCGGGTCCACCCAAACGCCGTCGCTCGAGAAAATGCTGTCGAAAAGCAGCGCCGCAATGCCAATGCCTCGCCGGTTCAGGTCGGCGATAGCGGAGCGAACCTGTTGTTCAAAGAATGCCGCGGCTTGCTCCTCGGGTATGCCCGCAGGGCCGTGTAGCGACACCATGCGAACGGCGGGACTGAGATTGACGGCGTCGCCCAGATTGGGTGATACCATCGCCGTCGCTGCGCTTGTGCCATGATAGGCATGAGAAGAGACGATCACACCTTCCCGACCACTGGTCAGCCGGGCAATCCGCAGCGCCAGATCGTTGGATTCACTACCTGTGCAGGTAAAGACAACGCGGTTCAGTTCTTCGGGGAAAGTGGCCACGAGCCGTTCGGCATAGTCGACAAGCCGCGGTTCAAGATAGCGGGTATTTGCGCTGATCCGGCTGGCTTGTTCCGCCATGGCAGCATTGATCTCTGGATTGCAATGCCCGAGAGAGGGCACATTGTTATAGAAATCCAGATAGCGACGTCCGTCGGGGTCGTAGAGCCACATGCCTTCGCCGCGCACGAAATGTACCGGCCGGCGATATTGGAGCCTGTAGGAAGCTCCCAATACGCTGTCGCGCCGGGCGATCAGTTCAGATTCGCGGGGGGGAATTGTGGCTTCCCCGGGGGTAAAGCGGTTGGGCATGAGATCTGTTGACATGTCTTTGATCCTGCTTGAGTTTCCATTCGCGAGAAGATCGCGGGGGACCGTGCCGATGACCAATGTGAGGGCAATGCGCGTGTAGGGATACGGGTACGGGTTACGGCAACGCGCGCCTCACCGCCCTCTCGCCATCCCCGGGGCATAATGCCGACAGGATGGACAGCCCGTGTTCGGCTCGGCCCACGTTCTTCTTGATATATGCTGCTTCGGCCGGGAAGAGGTTTGCTCGCCAGTAGTTGATTAGGATAAGGGCGCTTTGGCGCGCCCTTATCAGTCCGACGAGCAGTTTTGCTTCGAGAGGGCGGAGCGGAATCACCGAGGCATAGCCAGCGATCAGATGTTCCGCGCCGCCCAGAGCCAGAGACGGGTCCGTCACGAAGTGGCTTGCCGCAATCGCCAGATCCTGAATCCGTGGCCCCCAGCAGCCGTCGCCGAAATCAATGAAGGCGATACCACCATCGGTCAGGAGTGTATTGAAGGGGCTAGGGTCATTGTGCGTGACCTGCCAGGCTACATCGCTTAGTTGCGGCTCGATCAACTCGACATAGTTGTTCATGGCAAGACGCACGGATGCCGCAACTGGTCCCGATGGCAGATGCTCCTCCAGTTCCATCAGGTTTGACCAGCATCCTACGTGCCAAAGAACCGGGCGGTGCATGGCGGAGAGGTTCAGTGGCTCGAGAGCCAAACTGAGCCTGCCGAGCGCCCGGCCGACCCGGTAGAGGATTTCCGGAGTAGGGTTCGCCTGATGCAGCGGTGCCCCTGAAAGTCGCGTCTGAAGGTAGCCACAAATCTCATGCTCTTCGAACATCAGCATAGCGTCACCGGTGCGCACAATCCGAGGTGCTGCGAAACCGAAAGCGCCTTCCAGCCCGGCGAGGGCTTCAACCTGGAAGCGGAAACTGTCTCTTCCTTCGGGCCGTGCCGAAGTTTTGAGGATTAACTGATCGCCGTTCAGCAGGGTGACCTCCGTGGTACACTCGACCTCAGAGGATAGAACTCTCATCGCTCCCTTCAGGCCGTAGTGGCGCAGTAGCAACTCACCCGACAGCTGGGCTTCTGCTGGGCTCGGCTTTGTCGCCAGAATAGCGGCAGCGGCCCCAAAATATGCTTTGGTGAACGGCTCGCGGACTGACTGTTTCCCGCCGGGATGACGGGCGTTGTCGTCTGAAACCGGATCGCTACAATCATTCACGACTGAGATCCTCGCACTGTTGGAGTCGACGGCATGCGCATCGGCAAGCGACCGTCGGAATGGCATCGCGGCCGCCGCGCCCGACCCTGAAAAGCGTCGGGCGTTTATGACTGAGGGCAATACCCGGTTTCCCGCCTTCGGACTGTCGCTCGGGCCCGGGCTCTTAAAGTCTCCTCGCCGGCGTCGCCATCCATGATTGCGCCGCCGGACACTGAGAAATATTCAGACGTACTCAGGGTTCCTCAGAGCCCGACAACGCCCGGCAAATCCGAGATCCCGGAGATTTCTGTATAGCCGTAATAGGGATTGGCCGGCTCGTGACCGCGATTGACCCAAACCTTGTTCTTGATCCCGAGGTCATGTGCGGACATCAGATCGTAACGGAACGAGGAAGAGCAATGCAGTATCTCCTCCGGACCGCAACCTAGCATATCGAGCATATATTCGAAGGCGCGGAAGTGTGGCTTATAGGCGCCGGCGTCTTCGGCCGTGTAAACGGCGTGGAACGGCGCGCCGAGCTTCTCGACGTTGGACATGATCTGCGAGTTCATCGCATTTGACAGAATGACCAGGGGAATTTCCTTGGCGACCTTGGCAAGACCCGCCGGAACGTCGGGATGCGGCCCCCAGGTGGGGACCCGTTCGTAAACCATCAGCGCGTCTTCATCCTTGAACTCGATGGCGTTGCGTTTGCAGGTCCTTGCCAATGCGTTATGGACGACCTCCGCATAGGGTTTCCAGTCGGCCATGACTTCATCAAGCCGGTATGCAGAGAAGTCGGCGATGAACTGCAGCATTTTCTGCTCGCTCATGCGCTCGGAATAGAGATCGCGTGCCGCCTCCGCCATCTGAAAGTTGATAAGCGTACCATGGCAGTCGAAGGTGATGTATTTCGGGCGGAAAGGAGTCATGTGCTTCGTCCTTGCTTTGCGGGGAGTTGTTCAAGTCATGATCAATCATAGCCCGGCGGGCGCTTTTGAATTACCCGGACATGTCGGATCATCAGCAGAAAATGCTGGAGGGCGACGTCATTTGCCCTTGTGATTGCGGGTCGAGAGTGATCCGCGATCGCTTCAGGCATCGACTGACACCAATTAGCCAACCGGTCTCTGTGGAAACAACCGGGGACTTGCTCGGCAAAATCTCCGGAACGGTGGGCGTCGAAACTCTCTGCCAAACCCTCCCGCGAAAACAAAACAATCTGCTCAAAGCCCCCTGGATTGCGGCCAATAGACCCACCGCTCACCTATTATAGTCATTGGAGTTCAGCTCCTGCTGCACCGATGCACCCGATGAATTGAAATGGAGGGATCACGCATGAGAACGCTGCTGCTCAAGAAGGACGAAGTCAGAAGGCTCGTCAGCAAGACGGACGTCATCGGCGCGGTCGAAGAGGCTTACAAGGCATACAGCAGTGGGCAGGTGGAGCAACCTCCTTATCTCGGAATACATCTCCCCTCTCGCCGTGGGGAAATCGACTTCAAGCTTGGCTACTATAGCGTCAACGAAATTATCTCCATGAAAGCGCACTCCGGAGGGTTCAAGAACAACCCCGCAGAACATGGCGTGCCCAACAGCATGGGCACGATTCTCCTGTTTGATGCCAGGAGCTGCGCATTGATTTGCATCATGGATGGAAGCTTGATCACTGGCATCAGAACGGGGGCTGCAGGGGCCGTCTCCGTCAAAGCATTGGCGAGAAAGAACGCCAAGACAATCGCATCGATCGGCACCGGCAATCAGGCAAGGATGCAAATCCGGGCGATCAACGAGATCATGAAGATCGAAAAGATCCACGCCTGGGACAGCACCCCGGAAACGGGTTGCAAGTACAAGGCTGACATCGAGCGTGAATTGGGTATTCCCGTCATCGTCGCGAGCTCTAAGAAGGAGGCGGTCGAGCAGGCCGACATCCTGGTTACGACGACACGTGGGACGGGGTCGCTGGTGGAAGCGGATTGGGTGAAGCCCGGCACACACATTGTCGCAATCGGCACAGACCAACGCGGCAAACAGGAGCTGGATCCGGAGCTTTTCAGGAACGCGAAAATTATCGTCGACTCCTTCTCACAATGTACGGAGAAGGGCGAGACTTGGCACCCTCTGAACAAAAACATCATCGCAAAAGACGACATCCATGGCGAAATCGGCGAGGTATTGCTGGGAAGTAAGCCGGGACGAGAAAGTGACGATGAAATCACCATCTTCGATTCCACAGGGATGGCCATACAAGACAATACGACCGCCAGCAAAATCTATCAGAACGCCATAGCCAATAACGTCGGCACTTTCTTCCAGTTTTTTGAGGAATGACCATGCGCAACTATCCAACCATTCAGGACATCCGCGAAGCTCAGCAACGACTAAAGCCGCATGTCAGGCACACGCCGCTGTTGCGTGCCGACAAAATCGAGAAAGCGGCTGGTTGTCAGCTCTACCTCAAGCCGGAAACCCTGCAGATCACGGGCGCATTCAAGATCCGCGGCGCCCTGAACAAGGCTCTCTCGCTCCCCCGAGAGGAGATCGCAAACGGCATCATTGCGACCTCGTCGGGCAACCACGCCCAGGCGCTTGCTTACGCAGCCAAGATGCTCGGCGTAAAAGTGATTTTGGTGCTGCCGGTCACCACACCCAAAATCAAGATCGCCAATACGGAAGCCCTTGGCGCCGAAGTCATTCTTTTTGATGGTGATAATGCCGCTAGATGGAGAAGAGTCTACGAGATCGCCGAAGGAAACAATTATGCGGTCATTCACGGCTTCGAGGACCCCGTGGTAATGGCTGGTCAGGGAACGATCGGGTGTGAGATCCTCGAAGACTTGGAAGATGTGGACACGGTTATCGTACCCGTGGGCGGTGGAGGGCTGATCTCGGGGATCGCCACTGCGATAAAAGAAACCAAGCCATCGGTGCGCGTTATCGGGGCAGAGCCTGCCTTGACACCGAAGTATTTTCACAGCCGGATAAACAAGGAGCGCACATCGCTTCCGTTAAAGAACACGATCGCGGATGGTTTGAGGTTGAGTGTTCCGGGTCAAAATCCTTACCCGATTATCGAAAAGTATGTCGACGAGATTGTTCTTGTTGAAGACGAGCACATCATTGCCGGAATGCGTGCTCTTGCCAAGGATGCGAAATTGATCGCTGAACCCGCCGCCTCCATAGGAATAGGAGCACTGTTAGCGGGCAGCTTAGACGTAAAGCCTGATGAGAAAGTATGTGCGGTTTTGTCTGGCGGAAATTGGGATCTATCCGACCTTGCCGAGATTTACAATGTGGCGCCGTGATCCGTTTCACCTTCGGTCAGTACACCAACCCGATCGCCGTTGAACATGTGCGATCCGCATATCCTCTGTGCAAATACAAATGGTCTGCCGCGGGCGAACCGCGGCTTTCATTCGGCAGGGACGACAGACCGAGTATGAGAGCGACCAATGAAACACGCCCACAGGTTTTATATTGAAGGGGGGGTCGCTTCGTTGTATCGAAAACATGTGAGGTCATCGATCCCTGTACGGAGCAATCGATCGGTACGATCGCACTCGGCAGTGCCGCCGATGCGGAAAAGACGGTCGCGGCCGCGCGGCGGGCCTTTGCCTCCTTCTCGCAGACGACCAATGAAGAGCGCATCGAACCGCTGAAGCGCATTGTTGGTGATCCAGAAGCGCCGCAACGACGAGCTAGGCGAAATCAGCTCACGGGAAATGGGCGCGCCGCCCTCCATCGCCCGGGCCGAGCAGGCGGGCATGAGCGCTGTCATTTCGAGCAGGCGATCAAGGCCATCGAGAAGCTTTGCCTTCGACTACCCATAGCAGGCTTGTCGAAAGTGGTTACCAAACATCGGGCTTTTCCCGACACTGGCTGAAGCGGATAAAGGTCGCCTCACATCGACAATAAGACGAGAAACATGGTCGCCGCTGTTGCTCGGCCACGAGAGGCTGGAGAGCACCGGCGCAATACTTCGGGATCGAAGTCGACCGCACCTTATCCATTCCAGAGCGAGTTGCATCGGAGTGCTTGTGGCTGCGGCTTCTAATTGAAGCGCCCTTTCTGCAGGATCCAACCGAAGATCGACTTGGCCCAGCCATCTCCCACGCTTGCGGACGAGCGCTGTGGGCCCCAATCAATGGTTGAGGAACAGCCTCGGTTATTCGAAAGCGGACATCGATAGCGGCAGCGCACCAAACGCGCCCCGATCCCGACGTCCGGATCGCACCATAGCCGAACGCCGGCAAGTCACGCGTACGCAAGGGAGGCCATGCTTGCCCTCCGAACGATAAAGAGAAGGGGCGAAGGCCGCCCCGGTCTCATTAGCAAAATGGCCTGAGCCCTGATTTTCAGGCACGCTTGAGAGCTGGCTCCAGGCCAACGGCGGCAGCCAACCCGCCGATATCCTTGATCTCAGTGTATTCGTAATAGGGATTGGCCGGCTCATGGCTGCGGTTGACCCAGACCTTGCTCTTGATGCCCAGGTCATAAGCGGTCATCAGGTCGTAGCGGAAGGATGAGGAGACATGGGTAATGTCTTCCGGTCCGCAGCCGAGCTTGTCGAGCATGTATTCGAAGCCCTTCATCAGAGGTTTGTATGCCCCGACTTCTTCTGCCGTGATTACCATATGGATGGGCGCGCCCAGCTTTTCGACATTCGACATGATCAGGCTGTTCATGGAATTGGACAGGATGACCAGCGGGATTTCCTCGGCCACCCTTGACAGACCAGCCGGGACGTCCGGATGCGGACCCCAGGTTGGCACCTCGTCATAGATGCGTTGCGCGTCTTCGGGTTTGAATGGGATACCGATGCGCTTGCAGCTGCGTTCGATTGAATTGTGCACTACTTCGACGAACGGTTTCCATGGCCCTAGCACCTCGTCAAGGCGATAGCCCCTGAAAGCCTCGACAAAAGCGGCCATCGCTTGAGGGGAGAGGCGCTCGCCGTAGACGCGCCGAGCAGCGCCGGCCATATCGAAATTGGTGAGCGTGCCGTAGCAGTCGAAGGTCACGTACTTCGGTCGAAATTGGGTCATTGTGTGTATTCCCTCCAATTTTCATGGCACGGTGTGCCGATCCAAGGTCATCGTAGCGGGCATGCCGCCTGTCTAATGAGGTCGCCGTTCCGATAGACCGCGATGCAGCAGCGGCGCAGGAAACGCTGCGAATCCGTAACTGGTCACTTCCGCTGCCTTTGTTGATCCCGGCTAATCAAAGCCAACCGGAAGACTCCAACTTGTTTGCTGCATTCCGACCAGTGGGTGCACACTGACATAACTTTGTCGCTATGGCAATAGATTGTCCAACAATCTTTGGAATTTGTCCTTGGGTCGTTTTCCGACGACTTGTGTGTCGGCGCTCCTCAATTAACAACCGAGTGGCCATTTTCCTTGTTTTAATGTTGAAATTTCTGTTCGATTTTCGATCTAAGCATCCAATGCACCCCGCTCTTTTCGTCACCAGCGAGTCGACCCAGTAGCTCCATCACAGAAAAAATTGTTGTACAAAAATTGAGGATGTGAAATATTGCGGTCCATTGAGCTCCCACTCTCGAGGCAGGATCTGAATGAGTTTGAAGATGGGTCATAAGCATCAGTGCGGGCCAGCACGCGCCGCTGAGCTGTCCGAGGCTTGCCATCCCGTTGGCGCTACGGAAGCTGAAGCAATCGCCGAACGACTCTATGGTACACGCGGCTCCGCAACGCGCTTTGAAACCGAGAAGGACGACACGTTCCTCCTCGACTGCGCGGCCCAGGGGAAGTTTGTGCTCAAGATCGCTCATCCTTCTGAGCGCGTAGAGGAGCTCGATTTCCAGGTCGCGCTGATGCGTCATCTCGAGCAGCGGGCCCCCGATCTACCCATCCCCCGCACACTTCGCGACGTCCACGGGGCGGATTTGCCCATCGTCACCACGAGTGCCGGCGAGCGGCGAGTGGTGCGGCTCATTAGCTTCATGGTCGGTACCCCGCTCGACCGAACATTCTGCACAGCCCCACAGCGCGAACGGATCGGGGAAATCCTGGCAAAGCTGCGTCATTCCATGGCCGATTTCTCGCATCCCGCTGACGGTCGGGCGGTGGCATGGGACGTCACCCATCTGCTCGACCTCAGCGATCTGTTGAGCTTCATCCCTAAAGGCAGCAAGCGTGCATGGACAGTCTGCGCGCTCGAGCGGTTTGCCGAAATCAAGCCTGAACTCGACCTGTGCCGGCGGCAGGTGCTCCACAATGATTTCAATACGTCGAACCTGGTCGTCGATCATGCCAGCCCGCGATTCCTGACCGGCGTCATCGACTTCGGCGATGCGGTCCGTACCGCCATCGCGGTCGACGTCTCCACGGCGTTAATGAATCAAATGCCAAAATCATTCGACCATAGGAACCGGTGCGACCTGTTCGACGCACCGCGCGACGTTCTGCGCGGCTATCTCCGTCACGCCGAACTGACGGACGAGGAGCTCCGACTCATCCCGTTCCTGGCAATGGGTCGTCTTGCGGTTCGTGCGCTGCTGACGTGCTGGCGCGCCGAGATCTTCCCCGAGAATAGCCGCTATATCCTGCGCAATACCGAAGCCGGCTGGGCCCACCTCGAGTGGTTCCACTCGATTTCCGCCGCCCAGATTTCCGATCTTCTGACACGATAGGAACCACAATGTCCAAGCAAGCGACTACTCTGCCTAAGGGCTTCCGTGGCGACATGCCAAATGGCTTCAACCCTCAGGACACGTCTCATCTCACAAGTGAAGATCTGGCGCATGTCGCCAGGCGGCAACGGCTGCTCGGGCCGGCTTATCGGCTCTTCTACAAGTCGCCGGTTGAGATCTCACGTGCCAAGGGCGTTTTCCTCTACGACAAGCACGGCAATGAATATCTCGATGCCTACAACAACGTTGTATCGCTGGGTCACTCTCATCCGCGTGTCGTCGAGGCGATCCAGAAGCAGCTCGAGGTACTGTGTACCCACACACGTTACATGCAGGAGCCCCTGCTGGACTATGCCGAAGCTCTGATCGCTACGTTCGGTGGCGAACTCGGCCGCACCGGATGTGCAATGTTCACATGCACGGGCTCGGAAGCCAACGATCTCGCCCTGCGAATCGCGCGTTACCACACACGCAAGACCGGTGTCATCGTCACGGCGGAAGCCTATCACGGCAACAGCGGCGCGGTAGCGGCAATCTCGCCGTCGCTCGGCAGGAAGTCGGCTTTGGATCCCTATCTCCGCACGGTCGCCGCGCCGGATTCCTATCGCCTGCCTGTCGAGGAAATCGGCCGGCGGATGGCGGAGGATGTCGCGCGGCAGATCGCCGACATGGAGCGGCATGGCGGCGGCCTAGCGGCCTTCATCGCCGACTCCGTCTTCTCCTCCGATGGTCTCTACGTCGAACCCACGGACGTATTGGCGCCGGTGGCGGAAGTGGTGCGCAAGGCGGGCGGCCTGTTCATCGCCGACGAAGTGCAATCCGGATTCGGGCGGACCGGCACCCAGTTTTGGGGTCACCGCCGTCACAGGGTCGATCCAGACATCGTTACCATGGGCAAGCCCATGGGCAACGGCTATCCCGTCGCCGGCGTAGTCCTGCGGCCGGAACTCGTCGCCGATTTCGGATCCAGCATGCGCTACTTCAACACGTTTGGCGGCAACTCCGTCGCTATTGCCGCTGCAAGGGCCGTGCTTGACACGATCCTCGAAGAGGGACTGTTAGACGACGCTGTCAAGATCGGCGCAGAAATCCTCGATGGCCTCAAGGACCTGCAGAAAAAATATGAATTCGTCGGCGATGTTCGCGGGGCCGGCCTCTATTTCGCTGTCGAACTCGTCAAGGATAGAGAACGGAAAACGCCGGACATGGACCGTGCGCTTGCAGCCGTCAATGCCTTGCGCGATCGGCGCATTCTGATTTCCGCGACGGGAGCGGACGCGCATATCCTGAAGATCAGGCCCCCGCTCATCTTCACATCGGCCAACGCGGCGCGTCTGCTCGAGGGCGTCAACGAGGCGCTTCGGTCCGTGCAGACATAGAACCCGCCACCATGCAGCCAGTAGGCACAATATCATTTCCCTTGCCCGCGTCGCCGCATGTGGCGTAGGCATGCGAACTGATCAACGAGCAAAGCCAAAAGCCATGCCGCCGCAGCCCGCCAAGAATAGAGCCGAAGATCCAGAGATGAACGTCGAGCCCTTGCCGGCCAGCGCGGTTGACATCCTGACCCACGCGTTGCGACGGCGCATCTTGTCGGGGGATTTCCGACCGGGCGAGTTCCTCCGCGACGTGAAGATGTGCGAAGAGCATTCGACCTCGCGGCACACATTCCGTACAGCAGCCCAGGTGCTCGTCACCCAGGGCCTGCTGCGTCAAATACCGAACCGAGGCTTTGTAGTGCCCGAATTCGGGCCGGACGATATTGTCGATATCACACGCGTGCGCGGCGCCATTGAGGGCGAGGCCATTCGACTGATCGTACTGACCGGCGTCATCCCGTCCCAAGCGCTGGAGGCGGTCGACATTATGCACAGGTCGACTCTATCGGCCGACAGATCCCTGTTGGTTGCTGCGGACCGCGACTTCCACCGCGCGATCATCGCCGCTAGCGGTAGCGCTCGCCTGAAGCGGACCTATTCAGACCTCGAGGGCGAGATCGAACTCCTTCTCGCACAGCGGCAGGATTTCTACGCCACCGCCCAAGAAATGGCGGAAGAACATGAGCGGCTCATCAACAGCTTGAGAAGTCGCCACTATGATACGGCCCGGGATGCGTTCCAGGAGCACTGGGAAGATCTCCAGATCAAATTGCTAGATCAACGCTGACCAATCCGCCGTGAATGCGTCGTCACTTCAGACCTTCAGGTCAGCCAACAGCTTGGCTCGCCAGGCAGAAGGTTTGAACGGCCGGTGTTTGAGGTCGGCCTCCAGCACGCCGGACCATCGCAACGACACCACCCTCGTTACGCAGCCCCCATTCTTCGAGGAGGGATGAAAGGCCGCTGTCTTCGGGGATGTCAACTCGCACGACACGACCTTCCTTGCCGGAGAGGATGAAGGCTAGCAAATCCCTCGCCTGTCCAGCGTTTGCCGCAACGACCGGCCCCACGACTTCGCCCTTGCCGAACAGCCGCGTCGCCGCGAAGGCGACAATACCGTCACCGTCCCGAATGGCGGCGAATGTCCCCTCGTTCGCCAGAACATCATGCAGCGCGTCCCGATCGGCGCCGAATGCCGCACTATCGAGCGCCTTGATCGCCGGCAGGGCGGCAGACCCGATCCATTCAACATTTGCAGGAGCATCGACGCGACCGGTGACGCCCTGGTGGCGGGTGATTTTGTGCGTCGTGACGAAACCCAGCTTTTCATAAAGCGGCAAGCCGTCGCTGGTGGCCCTCAAACGGCATTCTCTATCACCGGCGAGTTCCAACACGGCAGTGGTCAATTTTCTTCCCAATCCCTGGCCTCGCTGGCTTTCGTCGACAATGATCATGTTGATGGCTGCACAGGTATCGCCGAAGGGAGTCATAAAGGCGGTACCCACGACCCGATCACCTGCAAGGGCAACGCGTCCCTCACTCAGGGACCATATCATTTCCCAGTCTTCTCTCCTGTGCGCCCAGCCAGCCGCACGCGACAGCGCCACGGCACCATCCAGATGATGAGCCTCGAAAGGCGCAAGAACGATCGATTCTCTTTGCAAGAATTCATCCATTTCGTGGTCTTTCTTAAATCGAGGCGAAGATTGCGGTAACCGCGATTACACTGGTGTCTGTTGAACCATTAAGGGCGTGCCGGCCGGATCGCGCCGTTTGCCCCCGCGAAATTGAGAGGCAATTCGAGGCGCACGACCTCGAATGATCAGGTGACGGTGACGAAGATCTTCCGCACCGTTTCGATCGTCTTCCAAACGCCGATGTAACCCGGCTTCATCACGAAGCTATCGCCGGCGCGGTAAATGACCGGCTCTTTCCCCTTCTCGGTCAATTCGATCACGCCATGGACGAGATGACAGAATTCAAACGTCTCGCCCTTGATGGAGTGCGTTTCACCGGGCGTCGCCTCGAAAACCCCCGTATTGACTGTGCCGTCTTTTGCGGTGTTCTGCAGCCAAGTCTTGAAAGCCGGGCTACCAGCTATGAGGCGATCCGGCTCGGCAATTCGCTGCTTCGGCTCGAATGACGGATTCGGGTCAATCGTTTTCAGCAGGGACATTGATCTCTCCTATTCTGGCTGGAGCCACCCGCTTTGTCCGGATAGTGCCAAGCCGATCTGATCT
Organism: Rhizobium sophoriradicis; assembly: GCF_025200795.1. Lineage (NCBI taxonomy): Bacteria > Pseudomonadati > Pseudomonadota > Alphaproteobacteria > Hyphomicrobiales > Rhizobiaceae > Rhizobium > Rhizobium sophoriradicis. The sequence continues at coordinate 287,197 of NZ_CP104154.1, read as the reverse complement.
GAGTTGATCGCGGCGCACCTACCAGGTGGCGGCGATATATTTCGTTTCGAGATATTCGAGCATTCCGTGGTGGCTGCCTTCGCGTCCGAGGCCGCTCTGTTTCATGCCGCCGAACGGCGCGGCAGCGTCGGAGACAACCCCGCGGTTGATTCCGACCATGCCGCTTTCCAGCCTGCCCGCGACAGCGAGCGCCCGCTTGAGGTCCTGGCTAAACACATAGGATACCAGCCCGTATTCGGTATCATTGGCCAACTCGACGGCCTCATCCTCGGTATCAAATACAATCACCGGCGCAACCGGACCGAAGATTTCTTCACGAAGGATCTCCGCGTCCGCAGAGACGTCGGCCAGAACGGTTGGCAGATAGTAGAAACCCTCGCCGTTTACTCTGCTCCCGCCGGTCACCAGGCGGGCACCCTTGGCGATAGCGTCGTCGACTAGGCGCTCCACCTTGGCCACCGCGGCATCCGTTATCAGCGGACCAAGCTGCGTATCCGCCAGCAGCCCTGGTCCGACATTGAGCGCTGCCATCTCTTCCGCGAAGCGCCGTGTGAAATCAGCCGCAATTCCCTTTTGAACGTAGAACCGGTTTGCAGCCGTACAGGCCTCCCCGCCGTTGCGCATCTTGGCGACCATTGCCCCGGCGACAGCCGTCTCCAGGTCGGCGTCATCGAATACAATGAAAGGCGCGTTGCCGCCCAGCTCCATTGAGCAACTGACAACCTGGTCCGCGGCCTCGCGCAGCAGTATCCTGCCAACGCCTGTCGACCCGGTGAACGACAGTTTCCGGACCCGCTTGTCATGCAGCATTGCGCTGACCACTGGGCCTGCCTTTTTCGTGGGAACGATATTGACCACTCCTGCGGGAACGCCTGCCTGCCGCATGAGTTCTCCGATCGCGAGCGCCGTAAGAGGCGTCTCGGCTGCGGGCTTGAGGATGCAGGTGCAGCCTGCAGCCAAAGCTGGAGCGATTTTTCGGGTCGCCATTGCTGCCGGGAAGTTCCATGGCGTTACCAATACCGCGATACCAATCGGCTCATGACTCACGATGATCTGGTTTGCGCCCGAAGGTGATAGTCCAAATTCACCCGGGGCCCTTACCGCTTCCTCGGCATACCAGCGGAAAAACTCCGCCGCGTAGGCGACTTCCGATCTCGCATCCGGAAGCGCCTTGCCATTCTCCACGGTAATCAGCTGCGCCAGCCACTCTGCTTGTTCGACAAGAAGGTGAAAACACTTCATCAGAATATCCGCGCGCCGGCGTGGCGAGGTTAGCTTCCAAGCCCCGGCCGCCCTTTCCGCCGCGTCGACGGCCGCTATTGCATCCTGGATATCACCATCACAAACCGTAGCGATCGCATCGGCACTCGAGGGATCGATCACATTGAAAGTCCTGCCAGCTTTCGCCGAGACCCATTCGCCGCCGATGAACAGTTGGCTGGGCGCATTGCTTGCTACAGCAGCTGCCTGCGAAGGGGCAGCACGGCCTTTTTCTAGTGTCGGAGTTGTTTTCACGTTCAGCACCATTAGCTACCAATCAGGATTGTTGTGCGATCAATATAGAATTGGTTTCGTGATTGGTGTCAACATAGATCAAATTGGTCTCGTCGATTATTTGTGACATGGGGTCCCTTGCCCCAAACCGCTGCGCACAACAAACGGCCGCGCCACTCTGTGGCTGCGGATCAATTGGCTGCCGTCGTCAGCTTCGTACCAGGCGCCTCACCTAGGTTTGCAGGCCCGGCCAAATGCCTAAGCCCGGGTCGTGTGATGGCTCGATCCACACTGTCTTGGAACGACGGGCAAAGCGCACATCAACTGATCTTCCGACCGGGGCAGTTAATGGCACATTAGTTCAGGGGAACGTCTCTTTTCTCGGCGATGAAGTCAGCGGGGTCATCAACTTCAGGCTACGGCACGAGGATGCGCCCGCGTCGGAGCTTGCTGACGTGCTTGTCGGTTGGGCGGGCGAAGCCACCGGGAACCTGAGCAAAGAGAGGCCGCGAGCGCTGCTGCAGGTTATCAGGGAGCGCGATGCGTGACGGATGCGATGCGGAAAGGGAGGCGCTGCCAGGTTTCATAATGGCTTCGATTTCGAGGCGATATACGAGCCGGAAAGAAAGAGCCTTACTGCCGGAGATCTCCGTGTTAGCTTATCGGCCGGTAACGCCGGACATCCTAGGTTAGCGACCGTTCAAGTTCCATGAAATATCTTCTCGATCGAACTGACGAACAGATACTTGTCGAGTTGAAGGCTAATGCCCGAATCTCGCATGCGGAGTTGTCGGCGAAGGTGAACCTTTCCCGCAATGCCGTGCGGGTGCGGATCGAACGGTTGGAGCGAGAAGGCTTCATCAAGGGATATACGATCGTTACCGGCGATGGAGGCAAAAGCCAACACGTCACGACCGCATTGATTTTCGTCTATCGTCACGATCGCATGAGGGGCGGCGACGTCATTCAGGCGTTACGGAAGATTCCGGAAGTTGTGGCTTGCGACGTGATGACGGGTGATTTCGACTTGCTCGTTCGGGTCGAGTCCCACGAGGCTGACCGCATCCGGCAGATTTGGCAGTTGATTGCCGAGATGCCCGGCGTGCGCGATACGCTGACTGCGTTCGCTCTCTCCTCTGTAATCCGAAAATAGTCCAGTGTAATCGGTTCGGCGTTCAAGCCCAATCGAGCCGCAATGAGCGCGTCGTGATCGAGTTGCGGGCCGCGCCACACGTGGACGAGCGCCGCGCTGGCTGGGAGCCGTCTCGAAGCGCCCGGCGTCGAGCAACCCTTCCGTCTCTTGCGTCAGCGGCAGCGGCAGAAGATCCCACATGGTGGGCTCCGTCTGGGGCTAGAATCCATCAATCCGATTTCCAACCCGAGGCTCATCTTGTCGCCAAACCCTAAAGATGGCAATTAACACTCAGTGAATTAGCGCTTCAGGTACAGATTAATGCTCACGTCCGACGATCTAGCTTTCTTTTCGGTTCTCACGGGCTCGAAATCTCTCGCGGAAAGCGCACGAAAGCTGAACGTGACACCTCCGGCGGTGACCCAGCGCCTGCGCGCGCTTGAAGAGAAAGTCGGGGTAAGGCTGATCGACCGGTCCGGACGCCATCTTCGTCTGACCGAAGAGGGCTCACTGGTCGCTTCTCACAGCGTCATTGTCAGCGATGCCATAGATTCCCTTGCCGAAGCCTTGGCTGATCGGAAGGGTGCAGTTCGCGGGCACCTAAGGGTCGCCGCGCCTCACGGGTTTGGAAGGATCTACGTGGCCCCGGTCGTGGAAGCGTTTGCTCGAGAGCATCGCAGTGCCTCCGCTACCCTGCAATTGTCCGACCATCCCACAGCGCTGATCGTCGACAGTTATGAGGTGGTTGTTCACATCGGGGCATCCGCGCATCTGGACCAGGTGGTGACGACACTGGCGCCGAACCATCGAATTCTTTGCGCAAGTCCAGAATACCTCGCTTCGGCTGCGCCCATTTCTACGCCCGCCGATCTGGCGCGACATCGCTGTCTCGTCGTTCGCGAGAACGAGGAGGATGTAACGCTCTGGCGGTTCAAGGGATCGCGGCAGGAAAGTGCGACAGTGCGCGTTAATCCTGTCATGTCGAGCAACGATGGTGCCGTCATTCGGGATTGGGCGCTGGCTGGTCAGGGCATCTTGATGCGCTCCGAATGGGCCGTTGCAGAAGACCTCGCCAAGGGACGGCTGAGACAGGTGCTTCCCAACTGGAAGCTTCCGTCAGCCGATATCGTCGCCATCCTCGGATCGCGGCACGGCCGAAGTGCGCGGACGGCCGCTTTCCTGACGATGCTTCGTCAGTCGCTGAAACCACTGCCCTGGCGAGCCGACCCCGCCGAGCCGCCCAGTCAATAACCGAGGATGGACTTCGTCTCGAGATACTCTTCGAGCCCGTATACACCATACTCGCGGCCATTACCGGATCGCTTGTAGCCACCGAACGCGGCCGCTCCGTCCCATGCGGGATAGTTGATATGAACCTGGCCGGCACGAATGCGCAGCGCCACCCGCCGCGCCCGCTCCGGATCTGGAGACTGGACATGGGCGCCCAAACCATAGACGGTGTCGTTGGCAATGCTGATTGCCTCTTCCTCGTCCTTGTAGGGCATAATCGAAAGTACAGGACCGAATATCTCCTCACGAGCGATGCGCATATCGGGTTTCACCTCCGAAAAAATCGTCGGCTTCGTGAAAAAGCCGCTGTCGAGGCCCGCCGGCCGCCCCAGACCACCGCACAGCAGTTTGGCGCCATTATCGATTCCCGCCTGAATCATGACCTGCACGCGGTCAAACTGAGCCCGATTGGCAATCGGGCCCATGTCGGTCGCCGGATCAAGCGGGGCGCCGACTCGGATGGCCCTCGCAGTGGCGCTTGCCAATTCCTCCACCTCCTCGAGCCGATGTGCGGGGACGAGCATGCGCGTCGGAGCACTGCACGACTGGCCCACATTGCGCATACCGGCAAGCACGCCCTTCGCGACCGCCTCGCTGAAGTCGGCATCGTCGAGCAAAATGTTCGGCGACTTCCCGCCAAGTTCCTGAACCACGCGCTTCACGGTCGGTGCGGCCGCCTGGGCGACGAGTACTCCTGCGCGGGTGGAACCGGTGATCGAGATCATGTCAACGTCAGGATGGCTGGCGAGTGCTGCTCCGACGCTCTCGCCAGTGCCGTTGACAAGATTGAACACGCCGGGCGGAACGCCGGCATCGTGCATCAACTGGGCGAAGAGCAGAGCGCTAAAAGGTGACAGTTCACTAGGCTTGAGCACGACGGTGCAGCCTGCCGCGATCGCCGGAGCGACTTTGGCGGTGATCTGGTAAAGTGGCCAGTTCCACGGTGTGATCAGCGCGCACACCCCAATCGCTTCCTTGGCGGTCGCGGTGCGCCCGTCAAACATCACGAACCGGTACTTATCGAGTATCTCCATCTGGACACGGATGTGCTCGGCAGCAAATGGCACTTGGGACGCCCGCGCGAAGCTGATCGCTGCTCCCATTTCCATGACGAGCGCTTCTGCGAACGTCTTCGCTCTTTCCATAAGGAGCGAATGCATCCTGCCAAGCAGGGCGAGCCTTTCCGGCACAGATGATTGAGAAAAGGCGGGGAAGGCCCTGCGTGCCGCGGCAACCGCTAAATCGACATGATGAGCATCGCCCGCGGCAATCTGCCCGACGACTTGTTCCGAGGCGGGATCCACGACCGGTAAACGAGCTAAATTGGCAAATTCCTGCCATTCCCCTCCAATATAAAACTGGTTTTTCTCACTGGTCACCGTAGGTTCACCTCGTGTCACAAAAAAGCGGACGTTCGAACTCTGCGAGAAAATGCCTGAAACCACTAAGATGACAATTCATGTTGCCTAAAGGGCCGCTTAAGACAGGTGTTAACAATTTCGCATGTTGCACCGGCTACATCTCGCATATTTCTACTTCGAAACCACAATGGCCTGGACAGCGAACTTTCACTCAATCCACCCCTGCACAATTGGTTTGGCGGACACAGCTAGCAATGCTGTTTCTTTCCCTCAGTCACATGCTGAAGAGCAAGACAGGCTGCATCAATTCCGTGTCGCGGAGCGCTAACTCAGTCAGATAGGCCGCACCGCCGCTTCCAGTACCATAAAGGCAACGAGCAGAATGAGGGCATCGATGCCGAGGCCCCTACCGCCCAGTACAAGAGGCGGCTGTGTTCTTGCTGTGTGCCTGGGCGCATACGCCAGTATGCACGTGGGCCTCGGCGATTTCGCTTTAATACGATCACCGAACAAAATAATATTGCTTATTGATCGGCAACTTCAGCAGCCCACCACTCCCTGGGGTGCTTAAAGTAGCAAGTGTGGGACGGAGACCTGAGGCCAAGTGCAAAGCGCCGTTCACGTGACTTTCCCCTCCCAGGGTATATTGGCTGCCGTTGAACAGGTCCGTCGGCAGCAGTTTTTTCCTGCACGCAGGAGACACAGAAGATCATTGAGCGCTTCTGCCCCGGGCTCGGAATCCCGCAGCCGCGTGATTAAGGAGCGTCAACTCGCCAGCGAAGAGCGATGATCGGGCTGCGGAAATCCGTTATCCTGGCTAATTAAGAGGCAGGGCAAGACCTTGGCTGATCAGGATGCTCCCAACATCCTTGCCGTGACCCGCAGCGTTCCGCAGCGCCCATGGTTGCACTTGCTGGTACCTTGAGTGCCTGCCGGACAGGCATACGTGACTTTATGAGAAGCGTGCGTCCGCCTTTGCATCCGTGGTGACGTCAGAGACTCGATGGACATGTCAGTTCCCGCATCAGAAGGCGCACGGACACAGGGTTGGCAGGCTCGGCGAACGACATCTGCAGGTAGGCGCGCGCGCCGGTTGCCCGCACGTCTATGAGAAAACGCCGGCCGCCGTCGCGTGGCCGCAAGCGTGATCCGTCCAGAAAACGCAACAGGCCCCACGGCCCGGGCGCGCTCTTTTTCTCGACAGCTCCGCCGCTATCGAAGGAGATTTCGAGGCCGCGTGATGGCAAGTCCCCCGGCCAGTTGAAGGTCACCGCCCCGCCTGATGTGGTAACCGGAGCGTGAGCGCCGCCGATCGAGATGGTAGCCGCACCGCGCTGCGCAAGTGCCTCCAGCGATACAGGGAGGCGCGGCGCGGTCCCCTGACGAAAGAGCGCGTCACCGATCGCGGAAGCTTTCTGAAGGAACGTTGCGCTTTCGGGCGCGTAGCCGGAAAGCCGTGCCTCCGGTTTCCAGCGCCACGGGGTCGTTGATGTGTCCATTGAAGGCGCCAGTTGCGTCCGGAAATAGGTCGCCACCAGACCATTCGGCGCGAAAATGCGCGCGACTTCGGCCATATCCGCGTCCGACCCGTCAAAGAACGGATAGCGGCCTGCGACAGCAGCCTGGCAGGCCATGGCAATCTCGCCCCAAGCCCCCGGCGGCCTTCCTGTCGGGACCGGATCCTCGGCCTTTTCTACCGCCTTTGGAGAGGCCGTCTGCGAGATCACGTCTTCGACCATTTGTACGACGAGCAGCGGGGCCTGCTGCAGGGCGACGATGGAGTTGGCGCGTTCCTGTGCATCCATCAGCGACCTTTTGCCGATTTCTGAATTTACGTCGAGAAGGGCAAGCGCGACATTCAGCGACACAAAAAGCCGCGAGATTTCCGACATGCGACCCTGCTCCACGAACTGGATGGCAGGCCCGAGTGTCGCGGCGATGCGAAGCTGGTTCGCATGGCTGCGGCTGCGGTCGGTGCCACCCGCCTGGCGCCATACCTCACGGATCAGGGCCGAGAGCGGCGAGTTGGTGGCGCTTAGCACACCGCTGACAATAACCGCGCTCGGTTGGTCGGTGAACGGCCGGACACGAAGATCGCCGAGGTACTGAGACCACGTCTCCAGCGTTCGCTTCTGAAGAAGGTCCATAACTGCATCAGCACTCGCCATGTCGGCGGCTTGCAGGAGGTTGGTCGCTTCGGTTTTCGCCTTGCCGATCGCCTCTTCTGCAGCACCAGAGCGTGCATAAGCCCATCCTGCCTCAGTGTAGAGACCGGGCACGGCCTGCTCGATGGGCAGTCCGGACCTGCGGATCAATATCCTGTCGAGACCAGGTGCTGCCTGCCCGAGAGACCAGGCTGGAAGGCCCGCAGTTTTCTCGGCACGGGCGAGTTCGAGCATGGCTCGCTCGTTTGCAGAGCCCTCTGAAGCAAGCTGTGTTGCTTGAGCAATTGCTTCGGGATCCGGCTGTTCAAGATCTGCTGGAGGTCCGGACATGGCAGCGACATGCACTGCCATGCCGGCAAGTTCGGGAAATGTCTGGGCTCGATCGTCCACCCAGCCGGCCAGGAACCGTGGTTGCCAGTCCGAGGTGCCCTTCAAAATAGACCAGGCGCGCAGGGAATCGTAAAGTGCGGTCGCCTCTCCTTCCGTGGCGAGAGCAACACCAAGGGCTGCAGCAAGCGGACCGCTGGCCAGGGCGTCGACGACTTGGCCATAGCGCCGACGCGCGGCCTCTGCCGGATCGAACATGCCTAAATGATGAATGAGACCAAGGGGTGAACGCTGCGCATCCTGCTCGACAAGTCGAACTCCCGCAAGGAATGCATCGAGTTGGGCTGCGCGCGCTGCCGGTGTTACCACGCGTCCGGCTTCTACGACACGTGCGACATCGGGCAGTTGCGACAAAAGCCGCTCACGAAACCGCCATTCGGCCCATGCCGCCCAAACCAGCAGAATTGCCAGGAAAAGTCCGATCACAAGGGCAGCAAGACCGCGATCCGCGAGCGTTTTATGCTGTGTGCCCGATAGAAGGGCCGCCTGGACAGCGTCGTTACAGTGACCGAGGAAGCGGGCGAGATCCCGGCTCGCGGGCCCTGCCTTCGCTGCCGCCCTCGCCCGTTCGGCCAGCCTGCTGGCCGTCATAACGCCCCCAATTGGAAGAGCAGCGGCAAGCGCGCGCTCCCATTTTCGGATTGACAATGCGGGATTGTTACGCGCTCGCGCATCAACCAAAGCAACAAGGGCGTCGCGGGCATCCAGGAGCCAGTCCTGTGGGACCTTCCCGCGTCGTGCTTCCGTCTCGAAAGCGGCGACGAGGGTCCGTGCCATTGCCGCAAGCTCGCGCGGATCTGGCTTCTTTTCGCTCTCGGCACGTCTTGCAAGATCCAGCAGCGGCTGTGCCAGTGCGGCAAGCACATCTGCTTGCATAGGGGCTGGACCCGGCGGTTCGAGATCCCCCTTCACAGCTTGCCCTCAGCCGCCCATTTTCGCAGCAGCGCCTCGCCGACCTCGAAATGCATGGAATCTTCGCGGCTATAGCCCGCACCCCAATACCAGCCAGCCTCATTGAAGAACTCCGCGAGCACCACGAGCCCGAATTGCGTGCTGTTATCGCCCATGTTGTCGAGGTTCTTCTTGAGCGTCAGGTCGACGGCCGCCCCCCACGCATGTGAGGACACCGACTTCGAAGACCCCCGTACATACCTTGCACAGAGCGCGCCCGCGGTTCCGATGGCGGAATAGATGTCTGGCTCTTCTTTTTTTAGGCGCGCCATGATCTGCTGAAGCGAATCGAGCGCCGGTCTGATCATGGTCAGACGAATACCGCCGATGTCGCGGGTTTCGAGTACATGCAGCAATTTCGGATTGGTGACCGGTGCACAGGTGGTTGAATAGGTGCTTCTCGGCTCGCCCAATATCTGTCGCAACACGGCCGGGGTCGGGCGTATGACATTCTCGTTGAAACGCTTCTTTGCCAGTTGCATCGGTTCAGTCAGATTTCCTTCCTCTTCACGCGGTGCCATACCGCCGAACTGGTCCGTGAAGAGGGGTGAAGGTGCAGTCTCTTGGACGGCTTGCGGATTAATGACGGGGGCTGTCTGAGCAGGGCTGGGAGGTGGAGCTTTTTCCAACTCCATCACCCTGCCGCCGACGTCCGACATCTGTCCTTTGAGGGTGTTCAACTCAGAGCGCAGCCCCCGAATTTGGCTGTCCTGCTCGGCAAGTTGCTGTGTGAGCCGATCTATTTTGCCCGCATTCGGATCATGCTCCGTATCTTGCAAGAGGTTTCCGACAAACGCAAAGATGACGGCTGCGAGAATGATGCTCATACCGATGACGATGGCCGCGATGGCACTCATTTGCCTCAAGATACCGCAGCTCCATCAATCTGGACGACAATCACTGAGACGTTGTCGGGGGCACCGTTATCGAGAGCAGCGCCGATCAATCGCTGACAGGCGACTGCCGGCGTGGAAACGGCATCCATAAGGGCAGCGATCTCGGCGTCCGCCACACAGTCGGTTAGCCCGTCAGAGCAAAGAATGAAGACATCACCCGGGCAAAACGACACTTCCGTGGTTTCGACGACAAGATGATCGGACGCTCCAATCGCGCGTGTTACAACATGCGCTTGCGGGTGCTGCCAGGCCGCCGCGGGAGAAAGGCGCCCATCGTCGAGAAGCTCCTGCACGACCGAATGGTCGCGCGTCAGCTGCTGTAATTCACGATCGCGCCAGCGGTAGGCCCGGCTATCGCCAGCCCATGCAAGCGAAATAGTGCCTCCGTGCAGAAGCGCAGCCACCACGGTTGCACCCATCTGCGCCACGTCGGCCGAGGTTGCCCATCGCCGAATGGCGGAATTGGCTGCCTCGAGCGCGCCCACCAGATCGGCGCTCGAAATTGGAGCATGGGGAAGCAGGGCTAGATGCTCGATCACCAGGCCTGCCGCGACGTCGCCGTGGCCATAACCGCCCATTCCGTCGGCAACCGCCCAAAGCGCGCCTGTGGGATCTATGAGTATTGCGTCCTCGTTGCGGTTGCGAACATGACCGGTGTGGCTGAGCCCGGCCCCATTCGGCCTGCGCGGCCAGCTCGGGACCCGCGTCGAGGGACTATCGGGATACTCCGGGGTCATGACCGGAAGAACCTCATCATTCGCTCCGCCCTGAGGGCCGCCACGGAAGCGGTTGCACCCACGGTCATCCTATAGTAATTTTTTGGCCAGGCGAAACATTTTTGCCGAGAGGAACCTAAAATGAAGCGCCTGCTGACTTTGAAGCTGCTGGTGTCTCTCGCTTTATTCTTCACGTTACAAAGTGAATTGCGTGCACAGGAACTAAACGAGACGGCGCTCAAGGAACGTTTCCAGAGGCAAATGGAATTGTTCAAGGCGGCCAAGCTCGGGCCGTCCCGCGGCCTCGTGCTGACCAATTCCGGGCCTGCGCCCGAGGCAACGCCAGTGCCCATCGCTACGCCCGAGACCCCGCCGGCCAAGATCGGCTCTACTCAAGCGAGCAGCAACCCGGGCGCTTCGGCAAATGTGGCTAAGGAGGCAACAGTCGAGGCCGGCCCGACTCCCGGACAGGGGCCGGTGGAGACTTCGCCAACAACTGCAGCAGCGACGATAACAACACCGCAGACATACTGGAAGCTGCCTGACGATGATCAGGTTAACTACCGCGTGCAGTTTGCCTTCGATTCCTCTGCCATCGCACCCAAGGAGAAGCCGATGCTGCAGAAGCTCTGCAGTGTGGTGAAAGAAATGGATATCAAGCTCATTCGCATTGTCGGTCATACCGATGCCTCCGGCGGAGCGAGGTACAACCAAAATCTCTCGACGCTGCGTGCAAGGGAGGTGGCCCGCTTCTTCACAGAGGATTGCCAAATTCCTCGTGAACGGCTCGAGGCTGTTGGCGTCGGCGAGCAGTTTCTGCTCGATCCACAAAAACCGAGAGCTGATGAGAACCGACGCGTCGAATTCCAGGCAGTCAGCTAAACGCGCATAGCAGCCGCAGATGCGATCTAATTGCTATTCAAAGGCGTAGGTGAAGCCGTTCGCAGACGCTCCGACCGTCGCCTTCGTCAAGCGTTTGCCATCCAGCGCCCAGTTCAATATGCCGGTGCTGAGGGCCGGCAGAAGCGTGTTGGTCAAGATCGCATCGATCATGCGACCGCCCGACTCCACTTCGGTGCAGCGCGCCTTGATCAAGTCGATAACGCCCTCACCTATGACCAGTTCGGCGTTATGGCTCGTACGCAGTCGCTCGGCGATCTTCTCAAAATTTGCCTGCGTGATTGCTTCGATCATCGAATCCGAAAGGGGATAAAAGGGCACGACGATGACGCGCCCGAGGAAGGCGGCCGGGAACACTTGCAGCAACGGTGTCCGCAACGCGGCTTCGAGTTCTTCGGTCGGCGTGCGGGAGAGCCCGTTGCCGGTCAGCCTCATGATGACATCCGAACCGACGTTGGAGGTCAGCAATATGAGTGTATTTCTAAAATCAATCCGTCGACCCTCGCTGTCGTCCATCATCCCTTTGTCGAAGACCTGAAAGAAAATCTCATGGACATCGGGATGCGCTTTTTCGACCTCGTCGAGCAAAATAACGGAATAGGGCCGGCGGCGAACCGCCTCGGTCAGAATACCTCCCTTGCCATAGCCGACATAGCCGGGAGGCGCTCCCTTCAGCGTCGAAACCGTATGGGCCTCCTGAAATTCCGACATGTTGATGGAGATCAGGTTCTGTTCGCCGCCATACAATGCCTCGGCAAGGGCGAGCGCCGTTTCCGTCTTGCCGACACCGGACGGTCCACAAAGCAGGAAGACGCCGACCGGCTTTTCCGGCGACCCTAGTCCTGCGCGGCTGGTCCGTACCCGACGTGCGATCGCTTCCATGGCAAGGTCCTGACCGACAACGCGTTCGCCCAGAATTCCGGCGAGCTTGAGCGCCCTTTCAGTCTGACCGGCGAGCATTCGCCCGACGGGAATACCTGTCCAGTCCTGGACCACCGAGGCGACCGCGTTGCGGTCTACCGACAGCAGCATCAATGGCGTTTCGCCCTGCATCTCGGCAAGTTCGTAGGTAAGTGCCCTTAGGCGCGAAAGGTCGGCATTTCCGTCGGGAGCTTCTTCTTCGTCTTCGCTGGGCGCTGAGAGATTTCGGTCGGGGGCCGTGGCAACGGTCGCGGTATCGCCCTGTTGCGACAACGCCGCATCCAGGCCAACTCCCTCGCTGCGCAGCCTGGCCCGCAGGTCGAGAATGTCAGACACCATCGACCGTTCCCTTTCCCAGCGAGCTCGCGCCCCGGCAAGGGCCTTCTCCGCCGCGCCAAGGGCGTTGTCGACCTTAGCTTGACGGTCTGCAACCTCAATGCCGATGGACTTTTCGCGGCCGATGATCCCCTGCTCGATCTCGAGAGACTGTTTGCGCCGCAGTAGATCTTCAACCTCGGCCGGCGTTGCGTGCTGTGATACCGCCACGCGGGCGCAAGCTGTATCGAGCAAGCTGACTGCCTTGTCGGGCAACTGGCGGGCCGGAATGTAACGATGTGAAAGGCCGACCGCCGTTTCGATCGCCTCGTCGAGGATCTGCACCTGATGGTGTTTCTCGAGGATGCCCGCCACGCCACGAAGCATCAGAATGGCGTCTTCTTCGCTGGGCTCCTCAATCTTGACGACCTGGAAGCGCCGGGTCAGCGCCGGGTCTTTCTCGATATGCTGTTTGTACTCCGCCCATGTCGTTGCCGCGATCGTGCGTAGCTCGCCGCGCGCCAATGCTGGCTTCAAAAGATTTGCGGCGTCCCCCGTTCCCGCAGCCCCGCCCGCTCCGATCAGTGTATGTGCTTCGTCGATGAAGAGGATGATCGGCGTTTCCGATGCCTGAACCTCGTCGATGACCGTCTTGAGGCGTTTTTCAAACTCACCTTTGACGCTCGCTCCGGCCTGCATCAAGCCAACATCCAGCATGTGGAGCGCGACCCCTTTGAGTGGCGGCGGCACGTCTTCTACCGCGAGGCGAAGCGCGAAGCCTTCAACGACTGCCGTCTTGCCGACCCCGGCCTCGCCCGTCAGGATCGGGTTGTTCTGCCGTCGGCGCATGAGAATATCGACGATCTGGCGAATTTCCGGGTCGCGACCCACAACCGGATCGATCTTCCCTTCTCGAGCACGCCTGGTCAGATCAGTCGCATATTTCGCCAACGCGGAATCGCCGGCAGCCGGTCGTTCCTTGCGCACCGGTTGCCCAGCGTCGCGTCCGCCGCGATTTTCAAGCGATTGAGAGAGTACGTCGTCCAGGCGAGCAAGGACGGAATCAGCTTCGATCCGGTCGAACTCACCGCTGATCTTCAACAGCAAGCCATCAAGCACCGGCACCTTTCTACAGGCCAGAAGGACGTAAGCGCCGCGCACCTCTTCCGAGCCGAATTGAAGGCTTGCGAGACTCCAGGCTTCCTGGACAGCGTGAAATATGTGATCTGAAAACTCTTCTATGGACGTCGCGCCATAGGGCAGTTTGTCGATCGACCGTGCCATGTCGGCCGCAAGGCGGCCGAGGTCCACGCCAGCATCGGCGAGGATCAGCTGGAAATCCGCGCGGTCGACGAGCGCCAGTTGCTCGATCCAATGGACGAGTTCGACATAGGGATTGCCCCGAAGCTTGGCGGCGTCGGCTGCCGCCTTGAATGCACGCAGGCATATAGGGTCGAGCTTGCCGATCAGTTCTTTACGTTTGAAGCTGTGAGAAGACATGTTCTGTTGCATGCCGGTCGGGCTCCTGCCCACGTGCTCTCGAATGAACGAGCCTAGTCTTCAAATCTCAATGGCAAATTGCCACATTATAGTGTTCTTGACAAATATTCGAACCGCATGTCTTTGATGAATAGTGACGGCGTGGTTTGGAGTTACCAGATGATCGACCCATTGCCCGGTGACATCTTCCGCAAGAACCAGGTACTCAACAATACCTACGAGATCGAGGGTGTGCTTGGCCGCGGCGGAACGGGCGAAGTCTACCGCGCCAGCAACAAGATCACCGGCCGGGTCGTGGCGCTTAAGGCACTCAAGCGGGAGCTGTCCGCCGATGCCGGCTATCTGGAATTGATGAAGCGGGAAGAGGAGATGCGCGGCATCTCGCATGACGCGGTCGTGCGTTATACCGACTGCAGCCAGACAGCCGAGGGTTACGTCTATCTGGTCATGGATTACGTCGCAGGTACGCCACTCAACGATTATCTCGAGCGGGGCGGGATTTCTTCCAGAGATCTGCTGGTCGTGGCCCAAAGAGTGGCCGAGGGCCTGGTTGCGACGCACGAACGCAAAATCGTCCATCGCGACCTGTCGCCCGACAACATCATCTTGCGCAGCGGCCGGCCGGAGGAGGCAGTCATCATCGACTTCGGCATTGCCAAGGACAGCAAGACGGGCGCACGCACAATCGTCGGCAAAGAGTTTGCCGGCAAATACGAATATGCAGCGCCCGAACAATTGCACGGGCAGGCCGAACCTCGATCCGACCTTTATGCCCTGGGCGCATCCCTGCTTGCAACCTTTCGGGGTAAAGTTCCCGACGTCGGAACAAGTCCCGGTGAGGTTGTCCGCTACAAGGAGCGCCGGCTGGACACAACGGGCGTTCCGGAGCCGCTCAAGGCCTTGATCGACGATCTCACCCAACCCGATCCTTCGCGACGCCCGCCGACGGCTGCGGCCGTCGTCAAGCAGGTGGCGGAATTGTTGCGGGCCGATCGCAGCGGCCGGGAGGAAGGCGAGCGTGGCGACAGGTTCGGCTGGCGGTCCTGGCCGGCGATCGTCGTCGTTGCTGCGGTAGCGGCGATCGCGGGGCTTTGGTTTGCCGGCTTTGGTGACAGCCTGTTTGTGAAAACCCTGCCGGTGGAGGCGCCGTATAAACTCAGCGCCGGGCTCGACGGACAGCATCAGGCGACCTTGTCCGGCTTTGCTCCCGATGCCGACCAGCAACAGGCGATATTGGCGGCTTTTACGCGCGCAGCCGGGCTGCCGGCACCGAAGGATGCGCTTGCACTTTCGAAGGGGGAACCTTCCGAGCGCTGGGCACAGGACATCGACAGCTTTTTTGCCGCTGCCGACGGGCTGGACGAGTGGAGGCTTGATGTCACGGACCGCACCGTTCGCCTCACCGGCCTTGCTCCCGACACGTCAGCGCGTGACACTGTCGTCAGCCGGTTTAACGAGGCGAGCAGGGTCGCCGGCTACCAGCCTTTCGTGCGGATCGCCGCCGGACCGAGAAGCCTGACGCCCGACCAGTTGAAGTCGGCCATCGCACCGTTGGAGACTTGTGGCCCGCTTGTCGTCCAGGCGCCGGAGGGGGCGAACTTCCCTCTTGGGTCGACGGTCGCCATTCGGGGAAACGTCGCCGCGAGCGGCGATATCGAAGCGCTCCGGCAAGCGCTCGCACCGCGGCTGGGTGATCGCGATCTGCGATTTGATACGACAGTGCTCAATAATCAGTTGTGCGTCGTCCAGTCATTGTTGCCCGACGTGCCGCAAGGGCCCATGGCGATCGTGCTCGGTTATGGGGACAAATCCGAACCGAACATGTCTGGCGTCTACTCGGTCGGCGACAATCCGGTCATCGATGTGCTGGCTCCAGCAACGATCAAGGACGGCTACCTCTGGGTGGCGATCGCCGACGTCACCGGCAATCTGTTCAACGTCCTTCCCAATATCAAGCGCCCGGACAACGCTCTTGCCGGTCTTGGGACGGTGTCCGATGGCATGCGTACCATCCGTGTCGCCTACTCCACCGCAGATGGAGCGACCGATCCCGCAAAGCTTTCCTTCGCGGTCGACAACACGTTCGGCAGAAGTCTGATAATCGCGATGCAGACCGACCGTCCTCTGTTTGCGCAACTTCGCCCGACAACTGAATCCACCAAGTCCTTTGCCGAAGATTTACATGCAGTTATTGCCAGCGGGAAGGTTTCGATCCTGTCGACTACGACCCGATTGATCGACACTCGGAATTAGTTCCCACTCGTCGATAAGTGGCATTAGTACAGAGCAAAAATATATGCTAAAACAGGATCTGGAGAAGAATATTCGGTAAAGCGGGGGATCTGTTGTTCGACTCTGCGCTCTGGTTGAATCCGATAAACGGTGACAACCCGTCCGGCGAAAGCCTACGGAACGACGGACGATTCCACGAGCTCGAACGTCTCGTGCAGCCCCAGATCGAAATCAGCCGAGACGAGCGCAACAACCCCGTCGCACGAACGGAAGTGCCGGTCGACTGGTCGATCGTGCTACGCAAATCTGAGGAGCTGCGGGCGCACGGGCGCGACCTGAGGCTGCTTGTGATCGTAACGCGTGCCCTTGCAAATGAGCGAGGACTGGCCGGCCTCGCCGAGGGATTGAACCTGATCGGCCAAACCTTCGACATGCATTGGCAGACAATGCATCCGGAGCTTCGCGACGGCCTGCCTCCCCGCGAGGCCGCTCTTCGCCGCATCAACGCACTCATCCAGCTTCAAAATGACAAGGATGGTCTGCTCGGCGATCTGCGCAAAATGACGTTCTTTACGCCTCGTGGCGCTGGTCCGGTGACGGGACGCGATCTGGAGCGGGGGTCGGTCGACAGCCGCACCGTTCTTAACGAAGCGGCGCCTGGTCTGAGTGCGGCCGAGAAGGCTTCGCTGGTCAGCGAACATGATCAATTGGTCAATCGCGTGCGGTTCGGTTGCGCGGCATTTGCCGAACAGGCCCCTGATGAAGCAGCGGCGCTGGCCGCCGATGCACGGGCTGCCGCTGCAGCTCTGGAAGCGGCCGAACAGTCGCTCAACCTGCAGATCGGCGGCGATTTGCGCGTTACCCTGCCAGATCTGAGCCGGTTTCTGCAACGCGTGGCGGCGACCCTGGAGCGTGCCAAGCGTCACGCGCAACAAGAGAGCCCGAAGGAGGACACGGCCGGCGGCGAACCTGCGCCAGCTGCTGCCACCAGCGCTGCGGCAGACCAGGCCCCGAGCGGGCCGGCGACGGTCTTCCCCTCGCGTCTGAGCTCGAGAGACGAAGTCACGCGCTGCATCGACCTCATCATCGCCTTTTACGACCGTACGGAGCCATCGAGCCCCATTCCCCATCTGGCCCGCAGGATCAAGCGCATGGTGCCGATGGATTTTCTCGAGCTCATGGAGGACCTTGCGCCTTCCGGGCTGAAAGAATTCCGGCTTCTGGCCGGCGTTTCGGAAAGCAAGAAACCTGCCCCTGGGACAAAAGGTGACCAGCAATGAGCGAAACTAAGGCGAAGGTAATTGAACGCAACAGGGCGCCTCGCGTCCAGATCGCCTATGAAGTGGAAACATATGGCAGCCCGACCACGATCGAATTGCCGTTCGTGATGGGGGTGATGGCAGATCTTGCCGGCGCGTCCGAAACGCCTGAGGCTCTCAAATCCGTGCGGGACCGGACCTTTGTCGAAACCGACGCTAACCGGTTCGGTCGCTTCATGGAGGCGCTGAGCCCGCGGGTCAAGGCGCGGGTCAAGAACACGCTTCCCCAACCGCCAGGCGAAGAGCGGGACGAGGAACTTGCCGTCGACCTGACCTTTACCAGCATGGGCGACTTCGCTCCGGACCGGATTGCCGAACAGGTTCCGCAGCTCGCCGAACTGTTGAAGATGCGCCGCCAGCTTGAGGAATTGCTGGGCTTCATGGATGGCCGCGTCGACGCCGAAAAGCGTATCGCCCAGCTTTTGAACAACGAGCCGCTTTTAGCAAAAATCGCCGACCAGGCGATTGATGATGGCAGCAAGTCGGAGGGCTAAACCATGGCCGAACAGGAAAGAACCGCCGCTGTCGACGTCAAGGAAGCCGAAGGCGTCGATCTTCAGGAATTCAGCGACCTTCTTGAAAAGGACTTCAAGGTCAAGAAGGATGACAGCGACAAGCTGCAAACCCTGGTGCAGAATCTCGCGCTTGCAGCGCGCGCCCGCTCGCAGTCGACGACAATTTCCTCGAATGCGATCAAGTCGATCAAATCCCTGATCTCCGGCATCGACAAGCTTCTGACCGAGCAGGTCAACGAGGTTCTCCATGCGCCCGAAGTGCTGCAGCTCGAGGGGACATGGCGCGGTTTGTGGTATCTCGTCAACAATACCGAGACGGATCAGAAGCTGAAGATCCGCGTCATGAATATTTCAAAGGAAGCCCTGGCCGACACGCTCGAAGACTACGAGGGCCAGATGTGGGACCAAAGTCCCATATTCAAGAAAGTCTATACGGACGAATATTCTATGCTTGGCGGCAGCCCGTACGGCTGCCTGATCGGCGCCTACGAGTTCTCCAACCACCCGAAGGACGTCGCTCTTCTTCGCAACATGTCCGGCATCTGCGCGTCGGCGCACACGCCCTTCATTGCAGCCGCCGCCCCGCGACTCTTCCGCATGGAAAGCTGGCAGGAACTGCCAAACCCCCAGGACCTGCAACAGATTGTCTCGTCGCCCGCCTACGCGTCCTGGCAGTCGCTGCGAGAGAGCGAGGATGCGCGCTACATCGGTCTGACGATGCCCCGGGTCCTTGCGCGCCTGCCCTACGGCGCGGAAACCATTCCGGTAAAGGGCTTCGCCTTCGAGGAGGATGTCCAGGGCGATCATCATCGCTACGTGTGGATGAATGCCGCCTTCCCGATGGGGGTCAATATCAATCGAAGCCACAAGCTGTTTGGCTGGGGCACGCAAATTCGCGGCGTCGAGAACGGCGGAGCGGTCATCAATCTTCCAGTCCACAATTTCCCGACCGACGATGGTACCGTTGCGATGAAATGCCCGACGGAGGTCGCCATCGACGATCGCCGCGAGGCAGAGCTTGCCAAGCTTGGGCTCATGCCGATCTTGCATCGCAAGAACACAGACATCGCAGCCTTCATCGGTGCGCACTCGCTACAGGATGACGAGACGCGCGCCGGGCGCCTGGTCGATCCGGATGCACAGGCCAATGAGCGCCTGAGCGCAAATCTGCCGTATCTTTTCCCGGTTTCGCGGTTCGCCCATTACCTGAAGGCAATCGCCCGCGACAAGATCGGTTCGTTCAAAGAGCGGTCCGACATGCAGATCTGGCTGACGGAATGGATCAATCGCTACGTTCTTGCCAACCCTGCCTTTGCCGACGACAAGGCCCGCGCCAAACGGCCGCTGGCTGCGGCCGAGGTTCAGGTCGACAGCGTCGAAGGCCGCCCGGGATGGTATAATGCCCGGTTTTATCTGCGCCCCCATTATCAGTTGGAAGGCATCAATGCGTCACTGCGTCTCGTATCGGAGCTGCCGTCGACGAAGACCTGAATTCACAAGGGAGGTTATTCATGAAAATTGACGGTTTTCTCAAGGTGCCGGATATCACGGGACCGAGCGTTCGCGATGGCCACGAAGACGAGATCGAAATCCACGGCGTGGAGTTTGAGATGGTCGCCCCCTACGATCCCAATTCGCTCTCGCGACGGGGCCGCGTCAGTCTGGGCATGATCAATTTCATCAAGCATTACGACAAATCCTCGCCCTATCTGAAGAAGGCGCTGTTCGACAACACGCTTCTCGGCGAGGTCAAGTTCTCCGCGCGCAGAACGATCGAAGGCGAGACGAGCGATTATCTGG
The DNA here is from genome assembly GCF_025200795.1 of Rhizobium sophoriradicis. NCBI lineage: Bacteria > Pseudomonadati > Pseudomonadota > Alphaproteobacteria > Hyphomicrobiales > Rhizobiaceae > Rhizobium > Rhizobium sophoriradicis. The sequence continues at coordinate 267,303 of NZ_CP104154.1, read as the reverse complement.
TCGTTACGCTGAAGGATGCTTCGGTCACCCAGTACAATATGAAGCCAAGTGAGGAAGAACCCGATCTCATCGAGGAGCGCGTCGGCTTCGCCTACAAGAACATCACGTTCAACTACGACGACAAGGACGAGGTCGAAATGGATGTCTATGTCGGCAAGTGAGGGCTGGCGAAGAGAAGTTGGAAGGGAGTCGAGACCGCTTGGCGGGCACCAGCGCGCAACCCGCGAAACGATCCAGCCATCCTTGTGGGATCGCCTGGTCAATGACCTGCCGGGGCTCGGCTCCGAGATCAAAGAGCTCCGGCAGATGTTGCAAAGCGAGATAGACGCAGAGCGGCTGGACGCGATGGTGGCCGGTGGCGTCGGGCAAATAGAGTCTGCACCGGATCTCAGTATCGAGCAGAAAAAGAACATCCATCGTCTGCTTTCCCTGGAACGTCGTCGCATGGAATTGGAAAGTCGCGGCGTGGTCGTTTCCAGCGATGTGCTTCGTGAGGCGGTGCGGCGCGACATCGAGGCACTTTTCAATGTGCAACGTTTCGAATCCTCGCCCCTTTTGACCGATGCCGAGGCAGAACTGGCTGGCGACAACCCTCCCTCGCTCGAGGATTTTCCGCTGGTGCGCCGCAGTGTGGTAAACTACGGGGTGCCGCCATTTTCGGGCCGCTCATCCCGGGACTTCGACCGTGAGGAACTCGCCAAGGAGATCGCACAAGTGCTTGCGGCCTTCGAGCCCCGGCTAAAGGAAGGCGCAACCAAGGTGACCGTCAGCCTTGGCGACAAGTCGATTGGCCTCAGGATCGATATCGACGCGCTGCTCCTGACGACGCCGGCGCCAGAACGGCTACGTATCCGCACCATTCTCGATCTCGACAACGGCTCGGCGAGAACCGAGTTGAAGGACACCTGAAATGGATCGGGTCTTCCTTGAATATTATGAGGAGGAACTCACCCATATTCGCGCGCTTGCCGCCGAGTTTGCCCATATGCACCCCGCGATCGCGCGCAACCTTTCTCTGGATAGCATTCCGTGTCCGGACCCCTTTGTCGAACGGCTTCTTGACGGCGTCGCATTTCTGGCCGCCCGCACCCGCCAGAAGGTGGATGCCGAAAGCACGCGCTATGTCCGCAGCGTGCTTGAAAACTTCTATCCGGACCTCGTCTCGCCGGCGCCGGCGACGGCCATGGTCGTGCTGAAGCCCGGCCAGCAAGTTCAAACCATGCTTGCAGGTCACCTTTTGAAGCGGGGAACAAGGCTCGTTTCAAGCGTCCGGCCTGGCATTTCGACGAGGTCCATCTTCACCACGGTCCAGGACGTGACGCTCTGGCCGCTTGCGATCAGCTCCGTGACCTACATACAGGACCGAAGCGGACTCGCGGCGGCTGGGATCGGCGCCATCGACGGAGTTGCCGGCGCCTCCGGATTGAGCATCACCATCAATCGAACCGGCAAGGGCAAGCTGGCCGACTTGTCGCTCGATCGCCTCGACCTTTATTTCAGTGAAAAGAGCAAGGCGCCGTTGCTCTTCGATACGCTGTTCGGCGCCTGCGGTGGCGTTGGCGCGCGCCCGGAGGGGCGGGACAATCCCTTGAAGCCGCTGCCCGCGCCCGAGATGGTCGGCATATCGGACGACGAGGCGCTCATGCCTCGCACACGCGAAACTTTTGAGGGCTACCGGCTCCTGCGCGAATATTTTATCGCCCCCGAGCGGTTTCACTATGCACGTGTGACGGGGATGCGGCCGGTCGTTCGCCGTTGCGGCGAGAGGCTGGAGCTGGTCTTCCTGCTTCGCCGGCCAGTTCCTGAGCTTGCGGGCCTCACCGCGAAGGATCTGGAGCTTTTCGCAACGCCGATCATCAACCTGTTCGAACGCTCCTGCAGCGTCATCGAGCTCGATGCGCGGCGGACCCGGCAGGTCCTCCATGCCGATCGGACTCGGCCGCGCGATTTTGAAATCTATCGTGCCGTGCGTGTGGAAGACGCCGATGCCGAAGGTTCTGATGCGGAGATACCGGCACTTTTCAGTTTCGGACAGAACCGCACAAACGGTTGGGTCTATTTTACAGAACGTCGCCCGCGGCGTCCGAGCGAGGACGAGCTTCGCCAGGGACAAACCCGCACATCCTATGTCGGAGACGATGTCTTCATCACACTCTCACGGCCGGCGCAGTCGAAAGCGGGGCGACCGCTCAAGCGGATTGAAGTGACGGCCCTGTGCACCAACAGGGACCTGCCGATACTGGACGACACGCCCTCCCTTACGCTCGAAAGCGGCGATCCTGTCGAGACCGTGCAATTGCTTGGCGCGCTGCGCCAGCCCTGGCCTGCCATTCCGGCAACGCTTCCTGCCGGCGCCGTCGAAGCCTCAAGAGCCGACGAACTCGCCTGGCGCTTTATCGCACAATTGTCGCTGAACTTTCTCAGCCTGGCGGAGGAAGGCCGCGGGGTCGACCCTCTTCACGCCCTGCTCGATCTTTATGCCCAGCGGGGGGATCCAAGCCTCTCGCGGCATGTACGCGCCATTGCGAGAGTGGAGGCGCGACCTCTCATTGAGCGCCTGCCGATCGCTGGACCGATGTGCTTTGCCCGCGGCAGCGACATCACGCTCCACGTCGACCAGTCAGTGCTTGCCGGGCATAGCAGTTTGTTGCTTACGGCGCTGCTCTCGAGGCTTTTTGCCCGCTACGCGGCGATTAACGGGTTCGTGCGCACGAGAGCGCGGATCCTGCAGAAACAGGAGGATGTGCTATGGCCGATAACGCCGGGCAACCGCTTCCTGATCTGAAGAATGACGCCGTCCGATCCGCCGAGCAGTTCGACTTTTTTGAGCTCCTGCGGCGGCTCGAAAACGCAGACAGGATCTTCGGGCAGGCAGGCCCACCGCAGCGGGAACCAGCCAGGCTCGGGCAGCACATACGGCTGGGTTTTGCCGTGCAGGACATCGCAAGGCTCGAGCCTTCCACCGAAACAGCGCCCGCCCGGGTAACGGTGGCCACGATCGGTTTGCTCGGCCCAGAAGGTCCGATGCCGCTTTATCTGACGCGCTGGGTGCTGGATCGCCTGTCGCAGCGCTGGTTTGCCGGTGCCGACATGCGCGAGGTCAGCGACACCACCTTCGTCGACTTCGTCAATGTGCTTCAACATCGCATGATCGCGCTTTTCTATCGGGCGTGGGCGGATGCGCACCCGGCCGTTCAGATCGAGCGCGCCGAGGGCGGTCGCATTCGGGCCATGGCCTCGGCCATGGCGGGGATCGGCCTGAGAGGCAGGACAGATCGTCAGCCGACCGCGATCGACATGACGAAGCTTGCTCACGCCGCAGCCCTTGCTCATCAGGTCGATGGGCCTGAAAGGCTCACGCAGTTTCTTGGCGATCATTTCAAGGTTCCCTTCAGGCTTCGGGAATTTGTCGGTGTCTGGATGGACATACCGCAAAGGATCCAGTCCCGCCTTGCCGGCGGCTACGCACAGCTCTGCAGAAGCGCCACGATCGGGCCGAGAACATTCCAGCGACAGCAGAGGATCGAACTCTCCGTCGGACCATTGACGCTTGGTGACTACGCAGCCTTTCTGCCCGGCAGCGAACGGCGTACAACTTTGCAAACGGCACTCCGCGATCTGGTGGGAAACGGGCTCGATGTGGATGTCAGGCTCGTGCTCAGACGAGACGAGGTTCCTGCAGCGCAGCTGGGAAAAGCGCGGCTCGGGCATATCGCCTGGCTTGCTCCGAAACCGGATCGAGGCGACGCAGCCGATTTGTGCATGCGCACCCTCGTTGGTTTTCGTCCTGAGATTGCGGAGGCCGCAGCATGGCCTTGATCCTTACCCTCGAACAGTCCCCCAGGCCCCAGGCCGTGCGCCAGATGCGTCTCGTCGAGGGCGAACTCGTCATCGGCCGCAGCGCAGACGCCGACTGGCGGCTCGACGATCCGGACATGTATGTTTCGCGTGCCCATTGCACCATTGCTTGCGTTCACGGTCGATACCAGGTGACGGATACGTCAAGCGGCGGTCTCTTTATAGACGGGTCGCGCGCACCACTTGGAGCGGGAAATTCTGCTCCGTTGCATGACGGCGCCCGACTGCAACTCGGCAATTATGTCGTCCGCGTCGAGCTGCAAAGCTTGCAGGCAGAGCGCCCGCATGACCAACCGACATCGCCACCGCCGATCAGTTTCGAACGGGATTCGTTCTTCTCCGAACGCAGCGAGCGGGTTGAATCCCCCCGGCGGCCCACCGGATTGCCTGACCCGTTCGAACACCCCGCTGCGGCGCCGTTTGCCGATCCCGACAGGCAGGAATCGCAAAAAAGCGCGCCCCTGTTCGACGATCCGTTCAGCCTCGATCCGCTGCCGGCCCAGCGGCAGGACAACCGTGCCTGGGATCTTTTTCTGCCGGGGACGGCTGCAGAGCAGCCGGCTCCGGAGCTCGCCACCCCACCAATCAGGCCGCAACCCAATCCGGAACCACAGCCGGAGCCGAGGCAACAGAAGTCAGTGCCTAGCGAGACCGACCTTCGCGACGCCTTTCTGCGCGGATTGGGCTTCAGTGGCGAAGAATTTCCGTCTGCCGATCCCGTCGTCCAAATGGAGAATTTCGGTCGGGAATACCGGACGATGCTGGAAGGGTTAATCCATCTTCTGCGCAAGCGGGCCGAAGAAAAGGGCGAGGCCCGGATCGCACAGACTGTTGTCGGGGCCTCCGAGGTCAACCCTCTCAAATTCATGCCAACGGTCGACGATGTGATCGCGACGTTCCTCACGCAACGCAATGCCGGCTTCCTGCCGCCCGAAGCGGCGATCAACGGATCCATCCGCGATCTCGCCCACCATCATGTGCGCACGTGGCGCGGCGTCCAAGCTGCCCTGGCAAGGATGGTGGAGCGCTTCGATCCGGCGGCGCTGGAAAGCGAATTGAAGTCTCAATCGGCCTGGGACGCACTGCTTGCGGGCGGGCGACGGGCAAAGCTCTGGGAACTTTACGAGAAACGCTATCGCGAAATAGCCAGGAGCGCATCAACGCGCTTCCTCGGCGAAATCGGCAGCGATTTCCGGGACGGCTATGAAGAGAGGGAGAAAGAATAATGCTTCACCGACGTGGTTTCTTGATGATGCTCGGCGCGACAGGCTTGATTTCCGGCTGCGTGAGCGGTCCGCCGAAATCCTCGACCGTGACCGTAAAGGCGACGGGACAGGCGGGGATGAATCTTGCCGCTGATGGCGGGGATCGCCCGGTGAGCGTGCTCGTTCTCAGGCTCAAGGATGTCGGAAAGTTCAATTCTGCCGACATTTTCGCCCTCCAGTCCGACCCTGCCTCCGCACTCGGGGCAGACCTTCTCGGCTCCGACCAGTTGACGGTCTCTCCCGGGGGATCGGCCACCAAAACGGTGGCGTTCCCGCCGGAAGCCACGTTCCTCGGGGTGGTCGCGTTTTTCAGGACGCCCGGCGGCCGTGTCTGGCGGCAGGCCGTCCCGATCAGGCCGGAATCGACGGTGACGGCGAATGTAGCATTGAGTAGCGGCGGCATGGCGCTCGCGCTCGCCTGAAGGGAGGGCGTTCCAGCATGACCGACACGAATAAGGTGCTCTGGTCCGAGGGACTTTTCCTTCGGACGCAGCATTTTCAGCAGCAAGACCGGTATACCGAGGCCCTGATACGCGGCGCGCTGCAGGCGGGGAGGTTGCAGACCTTCGGCTTTCGATCCCTTACGCTGGACACCGCACAGATTGAAGCAGGCCGCGTTGCCGTCTTGTCGGCGCGCGGCATTTTTCCGGACGGCACGCCCTTTTCCATTCCCGAGACGATGGATGCGCCGGTTCCATTGGCCATCACCCGCGACATGGGTGCAGGGGCGGTGCAGCTTGCCCTGCCACTGGAACCGCCGGGCGGAGCGAGCTTCGATGCCGCTCATAGCGAGCCGACGGGTGCGCGTTATAAGGGCCAGATCGAACGCGTGCGTGACGCCGTGCATGGGGGCGCCGACCCGGAAGAGATCGAGATTGCCCGCCCCCAAGCCCTGCTCCTGTCGCCGGTGCAGATGACCGGCGGCTATACCGCGATGCCGGTCGCGAAGGTCAACGGGCTGCTGGCCGACGGCAGCGTCGCGATGGGGGAAAACTTTCTGCCACCAGCCCTGACGACCGGGGCCGTGGCTTTCTACGGCCAGTTGATGCAGGAGGTGATAACCGGGCTCGACCGTATCGCCGATGCACATGGCAAAATGGTTCTCGGCGGCGCCGGCCGCAGCGTGGAAAACCTGCTGGTACTCGATCTCGCCAACACGGCACGTCCGCGGCTGGCCCACATGCTTCCCCAGGAGGTTTTTCACCCGGCGGAACTCTTTCTGGAACTGAGCGGGCTTGCTGGGCGAATGGCGACCTACGGGTCCGGCTCCCGACGGCTGACCGAGCTTCCGACCTATGATCACATGGCGCCGGGACCTGCCTTTGCGGCGCTCGCAGACACTTTGCGTTCGCTGCTCCTTAGCCTGCGTTATGTCGAGCCCAAGTCGCGGGCATTGCCCGTGCTCAAACACGCGACCAACGTCTGGAAGGTTCGGGTCGACAATCCCGAATTGCTGACCGCCAGCCGCATTGTCGTGCGGGTCGGATGTGACATGTCCGAGGACGCGCTGCGCAAGATCTTCGTCGATCAGGTCACCGTGGGTGCTGCCGACGAATTCGAGGCCCTGTGGAAGTCACGACTGCCGGGCATCCGCCTGAAGCCGCTTCATTCGCAGCCTCGCGAGATCCCCTATGACGGTGACCGTCTCTGCCTTGAGCTGGATCAGCGCAGCGAGCATTGGGAATCCCTTCTGCGTTCGCCCGGCTTTGTAATCGGCGTGTCGGGCGTTTTGCCCAGCGAACCGCAAGTCGACTGCTATTCGGTTAACAGGTAGCGCCATGGCAAGTGAGGATCCATTCGGTCTTTCGGGCGATAAGGGTCGTACACGCATCCGCCCCGCGCCCTCGGCGAGCGCAAGGCAGGTCCCTGCTGCCGGAACCCTGGCAAGAAGGGCGCGATCTCATCCAAACATGCTGATCAGTGCTTTCGCCAAATTGCTGGAATTTGCACCGGAACTCGAAAGTGCGTTGCCACCGAGCAATCCAGAATTGCTGCGAACGAGACTGATGGAAGAGCTTATTGCGGCCCGCGACGCTGCGGTGGCCTCCGGTTCGGCGCTTGCGCGGGCGGACTCGGCCGCCTGGGCTGTCGCCTCGCTGCTCGACGATCTGGCGCTGAACACGCCCTGGGGTGGAGCAAGCGCATGGCCGCGCCAGCCGCTGGTCGTGATGCTCCGTGGCGATGTCGATGCCGGAGCGCAATTTTTTGCCCGGTTGGAAGAATTGGAGCGCCATCCCGGTCGTGATCAGGAATTGCTGGAGCTTTATTATTTCTGCCTGGCGCTTGGTTTTCGCGGCAAGTACCGTGTGCCTGGCCGTGCCGGCGACCGCTCGATCAGCGCCGTTCGCGCCGCCGCGGCTCGTTTTCTGCGTGACGCCGATGCTGAAGCTGCACCGCTCTCGCCCAGATGGGAGGGCGTTGCAGCGGCTGACGAGCCATCCCGTTTTGCCGTGCCGATCTGGGTCCTAGCCGTCGTTGCTGCAGCGCTGTCGACGGCAATTTACATGTTGCTGTCGATGCGGCTCGACACCAAGGCGGAGGAACTTGCAACGCTGGTGCGGGCACTGCCGCCGCCCGAGCGGGCGGAAATATATCGCCCCGAGAAGCGGACACCACCGCCGAACGCACCGCCCGTGGAGCCCGTTATTTTCCAGTTGCTGCCGGAATTTCGCGCCGCAGCGCCCGCCTCGCTGCTGCCGGCACTGAAAGGAAATGAAAACGCCTCGTCGGTCACGCTTCTTTTGCAGTCAAGCACACCGGAGCTTTTCCAATCCGCTAGACCCGAATTGACGAAGAGCTTTGAACCCCTTGTTGCTTCCATCGCAGCGGTTCTCAAGCAGAATGCGGAACTGATCGGCGGCATTACCATCACCGGGCACACTGACAATGTGCCGCTGCAAGCGAGCAATCCGCTGTCCAATAACCAGCGCCTCTCCGAGGCCCGCGCTGCAACGATTGCATCATTGCTGGCCGCCTCCGGCGCGCCGACCGGACAGCTGAAATCGCAAGGACGCGCGGCGACACAGCCGGTTGCGGGAAACGGCAGCCGCGAGGGTCGGGCCGCCAACCGCCGCATCGAAATCCTTATTCAAAAGAGGCTCTGAGATGGCGATCTTCCGGTTCCTCTGGGCTGTTCTCACCTCTCGCTGGCTCTGGACCTTCATCGGGCTCATTTTGCTGTCCCTCATCGTCTGGATATTCGGCCCTATTGTCAGTGTCGGAGACAGTGCGCCGTTTGCTTCCGAGATCGTGCGACTGATCATCATCGGCCTTTTGTTCCTCGTGTTCATCATCTGGTGGGTTGCGGCGCGGCGGCGCGCGGTGCGCGCCAACCGCCTCTTCGTTTCCGAGATTGCTCCTCAGCCTGAGGCTCCGCCAAGTCCGGCTGAAGAGGGCGTTGCCGCCGTCGGAGTGAAATTCCGGGAGGTGATGGCGGGTCTCAAACGCCAGAAGGTCGGCGGCCGAAAGTTTCTCCGCGAAATGCCGTGGTATGTCATCATCGGCCCGCCTGCCACCGGCAAGACAACAGCCCTGCGGCAATCCGGATTGAGCTTCCCGATCGATCTGACCGACGACCTTCACGGCGTTGGCGGCACGCGCAATTGCGATTGGTTCTTTACCGAGGAGGCGGTGCTGATCGATACGGCCGGTCGCTACGTTCAGCAGGAGAGCCAGCCGGAGGTCGATGCAGCGGAATGGCTGGGCTTCCTCGATCTGTTGAAAAAGCACAGGGGCCGTCGTGCGTTGAATGGGGTGATCGTGGCGCTCGGCATCGACACGCTGTCGGAAGACGATGCGGCGATCCGGATGCATGGCAGGCAGATCCGCAAACGCCTGGCCGAGCTTCAGGAGCGCATCGGGATCCGCTTGCCCGTCTATCTCATGCTGACGAAAGCGGACCTGATAAAGGGCTTCGAAAGCTTCTTCGGGGCGCTCTCGACAGCCGATCGTGAACAGGTGTGGGGCGTGACCTTCCCGCCAGGCGCCCGCATCGAGGGCAGCGAAGTCACCGGTGAGTTCTCGGCCTTGGCGGGCGTGCTCGAACGACGTCTCATTCCGCGTCTCGAAGGCGAAGAGAACCTGACCGCCCGGGCGGAAATATTTCGATTCCCAGCTCAGGTAGAAAGCCTTTCAGAACCTGTTCGTGTGCTGATCGAGACCGTCTTCGGCGAAAGCAAATATGCGGAAAGCGCCTGGTTGCGGGGTATTTATCTGACCTCCGCCACGCAGGAAGGTACGGCAATCGACCGGCTGACGGCAGCATTGGCATCATCCTTCGGCCTGCCTGCCCAACCCGCTGCACCGATGTTTAGGGCCGAAAAGCGCAGCTTCTTCCTCAAAGACCTGCTGACGAAGGTCATTTTCAGGGAGGCTGGCCTCGGCACTTTCGATCCGGCGGCAGAGGATCGGCGTATCTGGATCTGGCGCGGTGCCGCCGTGGCAGCAACAGGATTCGTGGTCATCGCCGGCCTGTTATTCACGATATCCTATCGGAAGAACGACGCCGCCCTGGCGGCGCAGGCCGAACAGCTCGAGGCCCTGCAGCTTCCCCTGACGCCGGTTGCGGCACGCCAAGCGCCGGTGGATCCCCTCGACATTGATTTGGCGCTCGAAGCCGCCACGGAAGTGGCGAATGCACGGACAGACCAGCCAGGCGGAATAGCCTCCTTGATAGGTCCTTCCGCTGAAACCGAAATTCTCCAGGCGCAATCGGACGCCTACCACCGCACCCTGCGCAATATATTGGAACCACGCATGGTCGCGCTGCTCGAGGCGACGATGTGGCGGCAGATCCGCGATCCCGAGTTCCAGTTGGGGGCGCTGAAAACCTATCGCATGATGACCGGCCTGTCGCCGATGGACACGGACTTCGCCAAGCAATGGTGGACGGAGAAATTGCCTGAATCGGCGCCCGTGCCACCTTTCAAGACCGAGGTGGCCGCAGATCATCAGCTTGCTGCGATCGACAATATGGCAACGGAACAGGCCTTCGTCGCACCTGACGAAGCGCTGGTAGGCGAAGCGCTCCGTACGATCTGCTCGATCCCGTTGCCGGTTCGCGCCTATAGCGCGCTGCTCTCCGATCCGGAGGTCACGGCGCTGAAGGAATGGATCCCGGCAGATCATGTCGGCCCGAACGGCCTGAAGGTTCTCGCGCGGCGCTCCGACAAGACGCTGAGGGTCGGCATCAGCGGCGCCTTCACCTATGACGGATTCCACAACGTGATCCTGACCCGGCTTGAAGACGTCGCAACGCAGGCCGCGCTGGACCGCTCGGTTTTTGCCGGCGGATGCTCCGAGAGCGCCAGCCCGTCGGTTGCCGTCCTCTCGCAAGATATCCTTAAACTCTACTATGACGACTATATCGCCAAGTGGGACAGCTTCATGCGGGACGTCAGGCTTGCACCACTGGCCGACCTGCAGACGGCCAGTGAAAACCTCAAGGATCTCTCCAGCGCCGATTCATCAATGAAGCGTTTGCTGACCGCGATCGTGCGCGAGACGGAACTGACCCGTGCCGATGACGGCGGGGGCCGGGCTCCTCCGCCAGGAGCATCCAAGCTTTTGTCCAAGCTTGGCAAGATCGGCAAGCTTGCCGCCAAGGGCGTGAAGATAATGCCCAAAGCCGGCTCCACATCGGATGTAGATCTTTCGGGGGCGCTGGTCGCCGAGCATTTCAAACCTATCAAGGCGGCCATTGTCGAGGTCGATGGCCAGCCTCCCGCACTCAATGATGCAGTCGCAGCCTTGACCGCGCTGTCGAACATGCTTCAGACCGTGTCGGCAAGCCCGGATGCGCAGGACGCAATGAAAAGACAGGGCGGCCTGGCGGAGCTGACCGGTGCAGTGGCGAAACAAGCCGTGACCCTTCCCGATCCGCTGGACGACTGGCTGGCCGGACTGGCCGGCAATACCAGCGCGCTGGCAACAGGGGCAGTCACTTCTGAGCTCAACGCCATCTGGCGTGCCGACGTGCTTCCCTTCTGCCAGGCGGCGCTAACCAATCGCTATCCGTTCGTCCCCGACAGCGCAATCGATGTGAATGTCGTTGACTTCCAGCGCGTCTTCGGTCCCGGCGGGCTGATCGACAGCTTTATCAATAATAATCTGGTCAACTACATCGACACGACCAGCCACCCTTGGAAATGGCGCTCCGACATCAAGCTCGATCCCAGGCCTCTGGCGGCGCTGGAGCAGGCGCGGCTGATCCGCGACAGTCTCTTTCCGGGAGGCGCGGGGCCGATCCTGACCTTCACGCTCGAGCCGAAAGATCTTTCGCCGACAGTCAGCCGCGTGACCTTGAATGTCGACGGTCAGAGTCTCTCTTACTTCAACAACCCGACGCGCCCGCAGCCGATGACCTGGCCCGGCAGGGATGGAACCGGCGTGATCACCCTCGCCTTCCAGCCCCTCGACGGTTCGCCGGAAGTGATGGTCAGCGAGACTGGAAGCTGGGCGTTTCTGCGGATGCTGCGCGCCGGTCGGCTGAGCGGGACCAATCTTGCCGAGCTCTTCAAGCTGCGCCTTGCTGCCCAGGGCTACTACGCCGATTTCGAGCTTCGCGCGGCAAGTGTCGCCAACCCCTTTGATTTGAAGATGTTTGCGAGGTTCTCGTGCCCGACGCAGCTTTGATCCTGCCCGGATTCTTTGGAAAGCTGCCGGCTGTGGGCGATTTCGTCACACGCCGCCTGCCGGCCTCCTTCGTCGGGCGGTGGGACCGCTGGATCAGCCGGCATCTGGTTCACCGATTTTCGCAAGGGCCGATGGAGAACGCTCCGGTCCTGCGCTTTCTGCTCGGCGGGGAGACATTCGGCCCGATGACGGGCGTGATCCTGGCCAGCGCTGATCGTGCCGGCCGGCGGTTTCCGCTGACCATCGCCGCGGCGCCCCCACTTGCCGCCATCGAGATTGCAAGCGTTGCCTCAGACTGGTTCGATCGTTTGGAAGCGACAGGAACGTCAGCAAGAGATGATAGGAGGGACGGCGACGCGTTGGCCAACGCCCTTGCGGCACTGCCATTTCCGGCGACCAAAGCGTGCGACCGGCCGCTCGGAGACATGGTTTTCTGGACATCGGAGCGTAAGATCACGGCGATCGACGCTGCCATGCCCGATGCCGCGCTTGGGCAGTTTTTCCCCGAAGACGAGAGCCATGTCCGATGAGGATCTGGAACCAAACGGGTTACCCCACCGAATTCACGATGGGCATGGATAAAGAGGGCCGGGAATACATCCTTGTCGTCGTCAAGGGAACCTTCGACTTCCCCGATGTCGCGGGCGGAGTCGCGCAGAAATCCCTTGAGCAAGTCCCGCTGGTCATGGCCGACACCTATACCGGCGAACCGGGTTTTTCTGCAACTCTTTGGGAATCCGACTTCGCGTTCCGCAAAACGTTCTGCGACGTTATCGCCAATGGATGCGCCTACGCTCCACAAGGCCGTCCAGCCGACCGCGTCACGGTCGGAATCAAGGTTGGCAACTGGTCAAAGGTTTTCGAAGTCCTCGGACATCGCGAGTGGCGGGCGCTGGGGCCGGCCTTCATTGCTCCCGCCCCGCAACCCTTCCTGCGTCAGCCCTTCTCGTATGATACGGCCTGGGGTGGCATCGACCGGCTCGATCCCGACGAAGAGATGCCCGCAAGTTACAAGCAAAACCCCTTCGGTACCGGTTGGGCGCGCACGAGCAATCAGCGCCTTGTTCCCGGCCTGCCGCTGCCGAACACGCAAGCGGTAGACGAAGAAATCCGCTCGCCGTTCGGAGACTATCGGCCGATGAGTTTCGGCCCATATGGTCGGGGTTGCCCGGGCAGGATCGAGTTCGCGGGGACCTATGACCAGAACTGGATCGACAACATCTTCCCGTTCCTGCCTCCCGATTTCGATGAGCGTTATTTTCAGATGGCGCCAGCCGATCAACAGATATCTCACCCCGAGGGTGGTGAGCAGGTGATACTCATCAACCTCACTCCCGAGGGGAAGACATGGTTTTTGCTGCCCGATACGGCACTGCCAATGACGATCTTTCGCGATAACGAGGTAGTGCTCGACAAGGTCATCCGACCCGACACGCTGCTATTCGACATCGAGAGCAGGCGCCTATCAATGGTCTGGCGAACGGAGGTGCGGATACGGAAAGTCATTACCGAGTTCGAGGAGGCCTGGGTCGGTCGTCCGACAGCGACGATGAGAAGAGCTCGGGAACAAGGCAAGCAATATATCCGGGATGTGGCAACGCAGAAGGAACTGGTCGCTGATGATGAGGTGGGCGCATGACGGCCCGTGCGCTGGACGTCCTTGCCTGCGGGATGGTGACCGCCGTTGGTCTCGATGCGCCTTCGGCCTGTGCTGCCATACGTTCGCGCATTGATGGATTTCAGGAAACCCGATTTCAGTCCGGCCCGGATGAGCCGATCATCGGCGCTCCGATCCCTTTGATCCCCGAAGTTGTGGGCGAGCAGCGTATGGCCTACATGGTTGCTGCCGCGATCCGAGAAAGTCTGGATTCCTTGTCCACCCCGCGTGCAATGGCCGCCCAGCTGGTACTTTGCCTTCCAGAGGAAGGCCGTTCCGGTTCACCGATCGAAGATAACGTGCGGCTCGTCCGCCGAATTGGCGATCTCCTTGGGAATTCTGCCACCGGGCCCACGCGCGTGATCAGCGAAGGAAGGCCGGCAGGACATGCCGCTTTGCGAACGGCAGCGCGATTGTTGGCCGATTCGGATACAGACCACGTCGTCATCGCCGGTGTGGATAGTTATCTCACGGCTGGAACGGTCACGCACTATCTGGCCGAGAACCGATTGCTGACGCCAGACAACGCCAATGGTTTCATTCCGGGCGAAGCAGCCGGCGCGATCCTCTGCGGCCGGGCAGGACAAGGCAATTTCCGACTCGCCGGGCTAGGTCTCAGTCGAGAACAGGCTTTCATCTACAACGGGCTCGATGCGGACGGGATGCATCTACCATTGCGTGGCGATGGCATGACGGCAGCCTATAGGGAGGCCCTGGCGGAATGCGGGATCGAAATGGCGGGGCTTGGCTATAGGATCGCAGATCTCATCGGTGAGCAATATTGGTTCAGACAATCGGCCCTTGCGTCGATCCGGCTGGTTCGCGGGGCCCACGACTTCCAGGATATCCGGTCTCCCGCCGAATCGCTCGGCAACGTGGGAGCCGCCGTCGTGCCGATCATGGTCGGAATGGCGATGACCGCAGCCGCCAAAGGCTATTCGGGCGGCAGCCCCGTCCTCATCGAGGCATCCAACGACAGCGGTGCCTGCGGTGCTGCCATCTTCTCATTCAGGGTGCAGTGATGGGAAATGTCTTTGCGAACGGATTGGAGATTTCGGGCAAGGACACCGATGGAAAGACCATTGCCGCATTTCCCGACACCTGCTTCACTCCGCCCCAGACGCCCGCTACGCCACCGGGCGTGCCCGTTCCCTATCCGAGCTTCGGCACCTCGAGCGATACCGACAAGGGCACGAGCACGGTCAAAATCGGCGGCCAGACGGTCAACATCAAGAACAAATCCTATCTGTCGAAGACAACCGGCACAGAAGCCGGTTGCGCCCCCAAGAAAAACCTCATCACCTCAAGGAATACAGGCAAGGAGTATTTCCACTCCTGGTCGAATGACGTGAAATTCGATGGCGAGCCGGTCATTCGATTCAGCGATATGGCGACCAATGACCACGCATCGCCACAGGCCGGTACGCCGCCTTGGCTTCATGTGCTCTCGGCAAATGTCGGAGGAATCACGTGCGGCACGCTGCTGCAGAAGATGAACCTACGTCTGCATCCGCACAACAAGAAAAATTGTCCGCAGGGATATCAGTCGGAACACTATGTCGGAAACGAATACTTCCAGCCCGATCGTGCTCATAATACCTCCTACGATCAGTGGAAGGATTACAGCGTGCGCACGGCACCATGTGTCTGCATCCGGTCGATGAAGCACAAGAAGGGCGGCGGGTTCCAGGAAACCGGCAAAGGAAGCCGCAAGGACACTCCCCACGACACGAAGACGAAGGCGGTCAACGACTACAACGCAAAACTGGAAGCTCAGACAGGCAGGTCCCCTAAGTTACGGGGGGCTGTCGCCAAGGGAACGAAGTCGATCTCCGAACAACACAAGGAGTGCAAGAATTCGAGCCCTGCCACGCAAGAGAAGGTCGCGAAATGTCTAACCATGATATTTATGGCCTATATCCAGAGCGTCGTCGGTCCCCCTCCTCCCAAGAAATCAATGGAGGAACTTAATGAGATGCGGACGATGCGTCACAGGACAGTGGCATGACCGGGCGCAAGACAATAGACGATGTGCCTTCACAGGAAGTCTACCTGGAGGCAATGCGCGGCTATCACCTTGGCGGCACGCTTTTTGGCGTGTCGATTGAACTCAGCGATGAATATAGGGAGTGCGGCCGTTCCTATCTGCTGTTAGTGGATTTCACTGGGCGGAGCGCCCGGTTTCATGTTCTCTTGCAGCTGGAAAACCAGATGTTGTCGCACATCAGCGGTTCGCAAGATGATCACGTGTTGCTGGAGGTCGGCGGCCTCACCCATTTCCTGCGCGGCAGTTCGCACACCATCGCACGGGCGCCAGAGCCCTTCTTTCACAAGCTGTTCCGCCTGCCCGATGGAACTCTCTTCACCTACGGCGAGGACGGCTGCGTGTGTCGTTTTGACGGCATTTCGTGGCAGCCGATCCAACCGCTGGTATCGTCATTCCTGAGGGCCATGCATGGGCCGTCGGCCGAGCTCCTTCATGTGGCGGGCAACAATGGTACTCTCCTCCATCTACAAGGGGACCGTTGGCGGCAGGTCCCGCTCGATTTCAACCGCTCAATCGAAGCGATCCATGTCTCGCCTAACGGGACGGTCAGCATCGGCTGCGAAGACGGCATCTGCTTAGAGTACCGAGACAATCTGTTGAAAGAGATCAAGGCGCCCGACAGTGATTTCATGTCGATATGTGACTTCAAGGGGGCGCGGTTTTGGGGCGATAATGACTTCGGGGTTTTCGTCCAAGACAATCACGTCCTGAAAGAGTTCCGGGCCTTGGGCTTTGCCTATGCGATGCAGCCGTCGCCCGATTTGCTCGTCGTCACCGGGTGGAAAGAGATATTCGTGTTTGACGGAAATTCCTGGTCGGGGTTCGAATTTGGCTACGACGGACAGCTGTATATTCAGGTCATCGACATGAGCAGGCGTTATCTCTGAGCGCTTGCGCCGTTGACGGTCAGATATTCGCGGACCTTGTCCAGGTCCAGTTCCTTCACAGCGATCAATCGTCTGGCGCTCAGCATCCGCACCACAAATAGCTCGCCCGCCTCGGGAAATTCCGCATATCGCTCCTTGGCGATATCCTGCCCTGCCTGCCCCGCCACTCTTAAGCCGTCTAAATGGGCCTCAAGCCGCTCGACCAGCCGAGCAAGCCGCTCCTCATCCATGTCAGGATTTTCGTCCGGGTGAAGCAAATGATAGTCATAGACGGTCCATAAGAACGCCGCCATTTCGGCGTGTTGGCGGACGATCTCGCGAAGGACGGGAGCGGCGGGCATTAGTTGAGGTTCACCGATCCACCACGGACGCGATTGGCTGCGCTAGCGTGGCTCGTCACATAAGTGCCGCGGATGGTGATGTGCCCATCCTTTTCCATGATGATCGTCGCTTTGCCGCAACGAAGCTCGATCCGCTCTCCGGCTGTGATCTGAACACGCTCGCCGTCACGAACGACATTCGGCGTCGGCGCCCCGCGCGCCGGATCGACGATGCGCCCTAGGATCAGCGGCCGAGACGGGTCCCCACCCTCGAAGAGTAACGCTACCTCAGCCCCGACCATGGCAGAAGTGAGCTCTGTCAAGCTTTTCGCACGGAGCGCTGTCTCCACGGGATTGCCGGGAAACACGACCAGTGGCACGCCTGCATCGAAACCTAGCAACAGCCCGATGACCACTCCCTCAATCCGCTCCAGAATGTCGGACATATGACCCGTCCTCAATTATGATTGATCTTGCTGCCCTTCCATGTGACCTCTCCCGAGGCCTTGCCATTGAATTTGCCCGAGGCGTTGATCGAAATGTCCTTGCCTTCGATCGAGATCGTGCCGTCCTTCTTCATCGCGATGCTTGCTGAGCCGCACTTGATGACGACCGAGTCCCCCGCTTCGATCAGCAGGTCCTGACCGATCTTGATCGCTCCGTCTTCACCCACCTCGACAAGACTGCCCTTGGCGACTTTCACCGCCCTACTTCCGCCGATCTCCGTGGAATCGTCATCGCTGATCTTGGCGCTACGCGCCTTGCCGATGCTGCTCGTCTGCCCGCCGCCGATCGACACGCTCTGGTCTGAGCCGATTTTCCAGCTGTCGGAGGCGCCGATGTCGTGGCTCTGGCCGGCACCGACGCTGATGGAACGGGACGCGCCGATCGTATTCGATTGGGTCGCGCCGACCGATCTGGTCTCTGTCGCGCCGACGCTATCGACGCGTGCGGCGCCAACCGTCACCGTCTGGACTATGGCGACGGTCTGGGTATGACTGGCGCCGATCGTTTCCGTCGAGTTTGAGCCGATACTGATCGTCTCATTGGCGCCCACAGTCAGAGATCGATTGACCCCCACCGTCTCGGTATCATTCGATCCGATAGCGACGGTGCGGTCGACACCGACCTTGGTCGTCTTGTTGTTGCCGATATCCTCGTCGAGGTTCACGCCGACGGAGTGCTTGGCGTTGTTGTCGATGCGATCCGACTGATCGTGTTGGACGAGTTTGCTGCGATCGTGCTTGATCAGGAGGTTGTGGTCTTTCTGCGCCTGGAAATAAACCTCCTCCGATCCGGCTTTGTCTTCGAAACGCAATTCGTTCCACCCGCCCCCGCCAGGAGAGGAATTCGTCTTCAACCCGGATTGGGTGGCATGTCCGGGCAGTTCGTAGGGCGGCATTTCCTTGCCGTTATAGACCCTGCCGGTGATGATCGGCCGGTCGGGATCACCCTCGAGAAAGTCGACGATCACTTCCTGACCGATACGGGGGATCTGAATAAACCCCCAGCCCGCACCGCTCCAGGTTTGCGAGACGCGTACGAAACAGGAGCTGTTCTGGTCCTTCTTGCCGAGACGGTCCCAGTGGAACTGCACTTTCACGCGTGCATATTTGTCGGTGAAGATCTCCTCGCCGGCGGGTCCGACCACGGTGGCAGTCTGCGGTCCGCGCATGATAGGCCTTATCGTGTTGCGAGGTGGCCGATAACTGATGGAGGTCGGAGCCACCTGGAATGTGGCTCGAAAGGTTTCTTCCTCCGCATAGGCTGCGGGCCGGTAACCCGGATCGAAGAGACGATAATCGGCGTGCAGCACGACATATTCCGCGTTCTGGTCCTTGCGCGGGAAATTCTCGAGTTTGAAGGTGCAGCCGGAGGCGAGACCCCGCACAGTGCCGGCAGCGGCGATCCGTTGATGTGACGCCTGAATTTCCTCCCGCCGCAGCACGGCAACCGCGTCGCCGCGACCGACCGTCAGATGCGCGCCGGGATGGCGGTAATGTTCGCCCTGTGCCTCCGCATGAGAGAAAGGTTGCGCCGATTGCGCCATGAGGTCGGCGCCGGGCTTGGTGAAGTCGTAGTCCGTGTGGGCGAAGGTGCCGGGAAGGACGGAACTAGTCGCGACCCAGTCCGTCATGTATTCCTCATCCCGGCGCACGGGATCGCCCTCGGCCCGGAACTTGACGCTGCCGTAGCCTGGTGCAGGCTTCAGCTTGTTCATGGCATCCGCAAGAACCAGAGTGTGTTCGCCCTCATCATATTCGAAGAAATACATGATGCCTTCGTGCTCGAGCAGCCGCTGCACGAAGTCGAGGTCGGTTTCGTCATATTGCACGCAGTATTCCCGAGCCTCGTAGGAACCCTGCAACCGCTTCTCGAATTTCGCTGCCTTGTACTTAGAAAAGATCTTCTCGACGATTTCGACGACGCTCATATTCTGGAAGATACGGCAATCGGTGCTGTTGCCGAGCAACCAAAGCCAGGGTCGCACCTCCGCCTCGTAGTAGGCAAACCTCTCTTCGATGCGCGTCAGGCGAAAATCGGTGACCAGCCCGCTGAACCAGCGTTTCTTGTCTCCACTTTCTCCTTCTACCGATAAGGGTTTCCCGAGCAGCTTCAATGCGTCGACATTTTCGTCGGAACTGATGAAGCCGACAGTGAAGGCAAAACACCGGCTGACCTCATCGCCGCCGATGAGATGCGTGAAGGTCAGCGCTTCGGATCCGAGCGGCGTCTGGACGGTTGTCTTGCGATCATCAGCCATGCGGAGAATGCCCCTGTCTCGTGACGCCGGCGATCCTGATGGAGAAGCCTAGCACAAAGGCCCCTCGCCTCGGAAGTGACATCGATAGTGCAACAATCCGATGCCAGTCGCCTGGCCTTCCGGTCGACCGCAATACGCCCGAAAGGAGAGCCCCGGTCTGACCTGCGCAATCGGGGCGGTGCGAAAATGTCATACGCGTGCGATCGATCCCCCGAGCGCTCGATCCGTCCTGACAGAGAATGCGAGCTCTTCGATTGCCAGCGCCGCTTCACGCGCTCCATTGGCAAAAACGATGCGGCTTGCTCGCTCGCGATGCTGGGCAAGAAAGTCCTCCGACAGAGCGCGTTCGATTGCCTCATGGGCTCGTTCGGCATCCACCGATCTCAAACATAGCCCCAATCCGGAGCTTTGCGCATAGGCTGCTCTTACAGCCTGCTCGTCCATCTCGGGCGCTTCATTCGGAACGAAGATTGCCGGGATGCCGCCATAAATACATTCGTGGAAGCTGTTGTAGCCGGCATTCGTGATCATCAGGTCGACGGCGTTGAAATATCTGGCTATCGGATAGATCGCCTTCTGGAAGGTGCCCCCGATATGATCCTCTCGCTTCGGTGCGAGGGGATTGACCGCGTCGACGACCTGGACGCCATGCTTGAGCAGTCCGTCGATGATCGCCGGCCGCAGCCGGCTGACGTCGAAATTCCGTTCCGAGCCGAGCTGCACGACGGCGACAAGACCGGCAGGATCGACAGCGAGAGCCGATGCAGCTTCTGCCCGCGAGAGCCTGTCGTCATTGTCAACAAGGAGGATCGGAGAAACGCCGATCACGCCAGCGCGCAATTGCGCGGTGATGCCGTGGTCTTCGTCCGCGGCGAACTCGCCCGGCTCGATCACCATGTCGAACCGATGCTGCATCGACGGATCGAGGCTATGACAGGATGCCCACATCCCGCGGCGGATCCAGACCCAGTTCAGATCGGGACGGGCGGTCAGCACCTTCAGCAGGCCAGGATAGGGATGGTTGCTGTCGAAGACGACGCTGTTGATGGCAAACGCCTCCACGGCGGTCAGCAATTCCTGTGCGAAGACCTCGTTCCAGCTGTCGTCCGTCACACCGATCTTCGAGGCGGACGGTATGTAGTCTACCGGGTGCCCACGTGCTTCGATAATCGAAGATCCGGCCGACATCGTCAGGAAAACGGGCTCCATGTCAGGCGACATGCGCTCGGCGATTGCCATCAATCGCGTGATATGGCCAAGGCCTATGCCGTTTGTCGCGACAAACAGGACGCGGCGCCGTCTCATCAGCGACCGTTGCGATCTTCGCGGCCCGGAACGGACCGTTGCGTGTCCGCTCGACCCGGAGAACGCGTCAGCGCCAACCGCCTTGCCGACCGTGGCAAGCGCGGCAGGCGAGCAAAGTCCGAGTTCGTCATAGATGGCACGCATTCTTTCCGGGTATCGGCTTTTCGAAAACTTCTTCTCGACCAATGTGCGCGCGGCTGCCGACTGGGCGCTGAAGGCCTCGGGAGAGGCGAGAAATCTCTCCAGAACGTTGGTTGTTTCGTCGGGCCGGCAATAGACCGCACCCTCTTCGAACAGGTCACGAAACGATGGGTCGAGGATGGTCACAAGCCCGCTCGCCATCGCTTCGGCAATGCCAATGCCAAACGCCTCAACCCATCGCCGGCTGTGAAAGAACACATAGAAATCGAGCCTGTTCAGAAACTGAGACACACCGCTGTTCGAATAGGGCAAGATATTCCAGTTTGATCCAATCAAAGGCACGAGTTGGTCCGGCACGCCGCCCATGACCTTGATCTGGACATTGCCAAGGTCGGGATAGGCCGCGCGCAGTTCAGCCTCGGTGTCCGGCCATTTCAGGAGATCGCGACGTGAATGTCTGCCGATTACCGCCCTTTCGCGCGGCGGCTGCGCGGTCCTGATCGGCCACTCGGCAAGGTCGATCAGGTTGAACAGATCATGACGCAAGAGCTCGGGCCTGTCGGCGATGATGTCTTCGAACTGATTGCGCACCTTGGGGCCGACCGGTGCGAAGATGACGGGCGCCCCGAACATTCTCTCCAGATTTCGGTTCACCACGTCGATGTTATATTGCGCATTGCCGGCTCCGTCGAAGGGCGGATGCTGGACCGAAAGGAGGACGACCTTCGACCTGAGGCGCAGCGGCCGTGTCGGCATGTGCGTGAACGCCAGGGGATTATGCGCGAAAAGAATGTCGCACTCGACTGCCTCCTCGCCCGTCAGCCACGGCACATCCTGACGCTCAAGAACGTCGAGAAGACGTTCCTCGAACCGTCTGGAACGGATGTCGGAAACGCCGAGAAATGGAAGCAGAGCCGTCGAGAGGCCAAATTGCCGAGCGGCTTGGATCTCGACCCGTACCGCCGATGAGGAGCCGCCATAAAATCGAGGATCGGCTGCATGGACAATATCAAAATGCATTCGAAAACCAGATTGGGTCTATCAATGCTACCAGAGTCAATTCTCAGTTGTCAGGCCCGTTGCTTCAATAAGCGCTGCCGCTGCGGCCGAAAGACGGGTTCCGTTCGGGACGGTCCAAATTCCTCACAGCAACGGGCTTTGGCTTGACAGACCGGGTGATCCTTGATGCCGCGACCGGGACATAGGAACTGTTCGGATAGCTGCTGATAAAATTGCGATAGGCTCGATCGGTGTTGCTTCGCCGTGCGTTGCGCCAAGCCACTTCTTCAGCGGCGGTCGGCGCACCTCGGTAACCGCTGATGATTGACGCCAGCGTCATATTCGAGCCTTGAGAGGTGCATGAGGCAAGTATCAGCGTTCCGAGGATAGAGATTTTGCGAAGCATATATTGCCCTCCCCGCAGCTTATTTTAGTAAGCATTCACAAACTACGAAAGTCAATGCCCGCAAGGTGAAACTCATTATTTTCGATTGTCCGATGCAGCCTTGAAGGACTTCTCCGGCCTTTCAGGCAACGAATAAATGCAAGTTTCGACTGGAAGAACTCGGCGGCGTGTCTAAGTCGACCCGCCTTTTCGCAATGACAACTGTTCGGCGAGGAATTCCTCGAAGCACAAGCCCAATGTCACCTCACGCGAAACCGCCCATTTTCGCAACATCAGGTCGTAACGCCTGCGCACATAGTCCTGATATTGGCCGGACGAAAGCGATGGGAGGTGGTGCACTTGCGGAATGAATTCGGCCGGCGTCTCTGCCCGGGACATGAGTTCTTGATGAAAATCGGAAAGAACGATGATCGGATATTCGTTCTTGGCCGTGCAAATCTTGCGGATCGACTCAATGGCGTCGAGAAAGCCGTCTGGTCTTGACCCGAGCCAGCTGACAAGAGTTCGAGATTTTGCGCGGTTGTGCGCGTCGGCAATTGTGTATCGGAGCTCCTCGGGCATAGTTTGCTCTCGCCTGAAAAACGCGAAAGCGTCGAAAGACATTCTCATATTGAACAAGTTGCGCAAAGGGGTGTTCGGCAAAACCATCTGGTGGGTCTCCGTGCAAAGAACCGGCTTGTTCGATATCCTGGCAATCTCGTTCGCCTGCCTATGATTACTCTCGACAAAGATCTCGGCATCACACTGCCGATAGAAGCCGGCCTTGAACCTTGCATGGGTGCCCCGCCGCCGACGCTCCGCCGCGCTCGGCAGATCGAGCATTATGAGCTTGCCGTAGTCGATCGAATTTGTACGAAGCCAGGTTTCGGTCAAGGATCGGTACTTTTCGAGCCGGCTGGTCACGAGATAGGCGATGAAGCGCGTCGGTTTGTGAAGCGCCCGTGCATTTCTCAAGAAGGCTTCATAAGCCGGACCATCGTCATTTTCCGTATCGGTCGGGTCGAGGCAGAGCACCCCGTCAATGTCGATGCACGCCTTCGATAACAGGCCGTGATGCATGAAATTCCACTGGAACAGCCTTGGCTGTTCGACGACCTCGAATATGAAGTTGACACCCTCGACGCTGTCGCGCAGACCATAGACCGCGGCGAAGACAAACTCAGCACGACTTTCGCATGCCATCAACTTGGCTTTGGCTTCGCGCATGGCGCCACCGGTATTGATGCTGTCGTCGAGGACAAGAACCCTTCGAACGTCGGATGCGCTCCTGAACGAAGCCGTATTCTTTGTCGCACCGAAGGAGTAAACGCGGCCTTCGATGAAGCTGTCCAGATCGGTCATCGGTAGGTTGGCGACCAAGCCGAGCATGTTGGCGGCCAGCAGGCCGCTGCGTGGAATACCGACGACCAGATCGATCTCGCGAGGCAGCATGTGCAACCCGTTGACGATGGCTTTGTGAAGATCCGATATCGAGCGATACTGCATCCCCAGGCCGATGCTCCCCCGTTCAGGTCATCTCCGAACCGTCATTTGCCGTTCTGTTCCAGAAAGAGATCGACCTGGGCTTCCATCCTTTGCCGTGTTGCCGTGTCGAGTTTCTTGCCGATT
This sequence comes from Rhizobium sophoriradicis, assembly GCF_025200795.1. Taxonomy (NCBI): domain Bacteria; kingdom Pseudomonadati; phylum Pseudomonadota; class Alphaproteobacteria; order Hyphomicrobiales; family Rhizobiaceae; genus Rhizobium; species Rhizobium sophoriradicis. The sequence continues at coordinate 243,413 of NZ_CP104154.1, read as the reverse complement.
GCGGCGCGCGCTTCATCGGCTCGGTTAACGCCCAGCTTTTCGGCCAGCACCCCATAATAATAGGCAAGCGGCACATCCGCCTTTCCCGTGAAGCTGCCTTTGTCGTAACCGAAGGCAAGATCGAGATTGGCCAACTCAAGTCCACGATTGGCAGATAACTTGAAGAGGGAAAGCGCGCGGTTTCGATCAGCAGGGAGTTTATCGGCGCCTTTCAGGTACAGCCTCGCGGCGTAATAGGGGGCGTATTTGTTGCCCATGTCCGTTGCCTTGAGCAGGGTCTCCAAGCCACGTCTAAGATCCTTCTTGGTGCCCTCTCCACTGATATAGGCCTGCCCCAGATTTGCCATGGCGTCGATCTGGCCCGTATCGGCCGCCGCCATGTAAAGTGCGACCGCCTGCGAGGCATCCTGCTTTACCCCGGTGCCCAGCCTGTAGCAGTCACCCAGCGCGGTGATGGCGTTGGCCCATCCGCTGGAGGCGGCAAGACGATACCAGAGAATACCTTCTTCTGGGTCCTTCGAGACACCCTGGCCAAGAATATAGGCCGTGCCGACGTTCGTGCGTGCGCGCAGGTTGCCCATTTTTGCGGCCGCCATGTAGTAGGAGAGAGCCTGGTCGTAGTCGACCTTCCGGCCGATCCCCATGCGAGCCATATAGCCAAGATTGACGAGAGCGGCGCTATACTGCTGGCCGCCGGCGAGTTTATAGAAATATTCCGCCCAGTTGTATCGGCCGGCGATCTCGAGAACACGACCAAGCTGATACTGCAGCCGGGGATTGTTCTGATCTGCTGCAAGCGCAAAGGCGCAGGCCCGCAGCGCGTCGCGCACATTGACGAGACCATTGCTGACGCCGGGGACCTGTCGCTGCGGATCGTTCGGGTCAGCACCGTAAAGATCGCATTCGGTCACAAGACTGCGCATGCCGCTCGCCGTCTCGGGCAGTGCACTCGGCCACATCCTGAACGTTTCGCTCACCGCACGCTCGCCCGATTGCTGGAAGACGAACTCCTTAGCCTCGGCGTCGTCCGTACTCGGCACCTGGCTGGCAATGGATGAGGCGACAAGGCTTTCACGTACATAGAGCCCGCGTTTCGAAAGGGCGGCAACCTGGACACGGCTCTTTTCCTCCGCCTCGGCCGCGTGCGCGCTTTGGGGAAAGATCTTGGCAAAGCGCTCGAAATCAGCAGGATCTGGGCTATCCTTGATGAAGGTCCACAGCACCTCGTCAATAGCAACCGGGCTCGAGGTCTCGGTGGGCGGAACAACGGCTTCCGCGGTCAAGATTGCCGCCTGTGGTCGGAACACGAACCGTGTTTCGATCGAGCCGGTGATCCAAGGTATTTGGGCATTGCCGGTCGCTTGCCTGACATCGCCGCGAACCGTGCGAAACGTGTCATAAACATCCAGGTTCGGTCGCTGCAGGGCATTGGCGAGCGCCGACGAATAGGGGCTGTTCAGCCCGGTGCCATCATAGGCGACTTCACCGGCGCTCGTTGCATAGGCCACCAAGACCTGCCCGCTTCCCGCCTCAGTGTCCGCCAGCCCCTGACGAAGACCCTGGAAATTTGCAGCCGGATTGTTTCGGCATGCATCAAGAATGAAGAGCTTCAGCCCGACAGGATCGTTCTTGACGATATCGATGAGGTCATTGAGAACGAGTGCATCGGCGACCACCCGCTGCGCAGAGCTGGTATCGACGTCCACGGGCAACAGGAGATTGCGCCCAGCGGCCTGCAAGGCGTGGCCGGCATAGTAGAAGACGGCAATATCGGCACCGACCAGATGCGTCCGAACGGTCTCTTTCAGGTCTCTGACCGCCTCTTTCTTCAGGTCGTAAAACAAAAGCACGTCGAAATTCAATTCGGTCAGGGTATTGGCGATCAGCTTGGCGTCATTTTGGGGATTGCTCAACGGCGCAAAAGGATAGTCACTATTGCCGATGACGATCGCCGCGCGCTTTTCTGCGTGAGCAGATCCCGCGAAAACTTGACACGCGATCAGCAGAAACAGGCAGATAAAAAAACGTGGGCCTCGCCCCTGCGCAGATATGGAAACCATCACTGTCGCTCCAATGAGAAGACCATGCCCGAAACCATCGACGCAAAGCCTGAACGTTGCTTGTCTGCCTGCCACTCCCGCGATCGAGAATTCGAAGTATATTAGCCCCGGATAATCTCAGCCAGTCTACCAATTTACACACCAAGCGGTAGCCGTTCTGCAATACAAATTGCAGACGCATCGAACGAACCTCGACGGGCGGAAACGCAGTAGCGGTGGTGGTGAGGACAAAGCTGGAGGACGCGCGTTCATCCGCGTCGTGTGCAATTTTCGATTCCCGCCTTAGCGATTTCGACGACTTATTTTGAAAAAGTGAAATTAGCTGGGTGTCGACAACGTCAGGGCGTTCGAGAAACCTCATCGCTATCACTTCGGTAAGGCTTGAGGGATGTCCCGGACAATGCCCGGGTCTGCGACGTGAACGAGAAGCAGACCGGCTAACAAGTCAGGAAAACGTAGCCACGCTCTTTCAGTGCCGCCCGCATGGAACATCCGCCTCGGCAAAAGGTTAGCGAGCGTTTAGCGATGACACGGCGTTCCGCGAGCCGATCGGGACTTGGGGAGCATCGCAATGAAGCATTAAAATGGTAGGTTGCTTGAGAGTCTTTAGCTTCAAGCACCTGGTGCTCGGCGCATTGATGGAGGTCTCTCGATGGAAGGCTCTGCTTCTACTGGACCCCGCGATAGGCCGTTTCAATTGCTCGCGACAATCGCGCTTGCCGGCATTTGCTTGTGGGTGATCCGCACTGAATTTCCGCGTGTCGTTTCAGATCACGGCCTCTGGGACTTCGGCGCATTCCTCGCGTCCGGGCGCGCGGCAGCTGCTGGCTTGGACCCTTACGGCATATACCCTCCTCTCACCCCGCACGTCATCTTTCCGGGATTTGAGGCTTGGAACCCCAACCTCAATCCTCCGATCTCGGCACTTCTGTTCCAAGCCTTCGATATCGTGGAGCCCGGGTGGTCGCTGCGTATCTGGTGGGTGATTTCGATTGCCAGCTACGTCGCTGCGGTCGCCTTGCTGCTGCGACGCTACAGCTACGGCCTGCACCACGGATTGATCGCCATCTGGGCTTTCGCATTGGCCGGTTTTTGGGACACGCTCTACCTCGGTCAGATCTACATGCCTCTGGTCTTGATCGCCGTCATCGCCTGGCTCCGCCTGGAAAGAGGCGATGACGTATTCGCCGGCATCATGATCGGCCTGCTCATTTCGATGAAACCGAATTTCGCAGTCTGGCCGGTGCTGCTCTTTCTTGCCGGCCATCGGCGACCGAGCCTGATATCGTTTGCCACCGCGGCCATCATCGCCCTCATTCCACTCGCCATTTTCGGTCCCGGAATCTATCTCGACTGGCTGCGCCTCGTCGCGACGGACGGCGAACGTGCGGTCTTTCTCACGAATGCTTCCTTTGCAGGTCTGGCCGCGCGTGCCGGCTTCCCGGCGGTGGGCACGGTTCTAGCCGTTTCATTGCTGCTTGCCCTCGCCGCCTGGGCATTCCGCCGCAGTCCGCCGGTAATCTCCGTCAGCGGGCTGGCGCTGGTTGCGTCCCTTCTGGCCTCCCCGCTAGGATGGATCCACTACACGCTCTTCCTGCTGCCCGTCCTGCTGCACCATTGGCAGAGACCATGGGCATGGTTGGCAGGTACCGCGCTGATAATACCGGTCCCGATCATACTCGGCTACTTCGGCGCTCCCCGCCTGATCCAACTGACGGCAGGATCTGTATACGCGTGGGCGCTCGTGCTGGTGCTCGCCGGTCTGGTCATTTCAGAACGCGGAAGACAATCTGCTCCAGCTCAGGAAGGGTTTCTGCGGTAGATGCGCCAATCGGCGGTCTCCCGCACGAGGTCATAGTGGCGGGCTATATAATGCGCATAGATGTCCCGCATGCCGTTCCCTGTCCAGATTTCTATGGGCCACTTCGGATCGAGGATCAGATCCACGTCGGCGAACATCTCTTCCGCGGCTGGACGATACTCAGGCCCAAGAGTGCGTCCCCAATGATACCAGACGCTATCTCCGGCGGGCGGCGTGAGGCGGAGACCGGCAGAAAACGGATTGACGAAATCCAGAACGGCAACACGCTCAGACCCAGCATCCAATTGCAAAAGGGCGGCGGAGGCGTCGGCAAGCGTGCGGTTGTAACCTTGGAAATATTCGAATTGGCCGGCACTCCACATCTCCACCAGCCGAACCCCGGAAAAGGCAGGCAGCGGAATAGCTTCGCCTCGTCCGCTAGCCGAATAATAGGCATGAATGGCAAGCGACGCAGCATTGCCGACCGCAGCCGGCATGAGCAGGAATGCTGCGAGCAGCGGCAGGGCGATCCGTGCTCTTGCATTCCCAGAGTGAAGCTCGGCACGAAAGAGACTTTCCGACAGCACGGCAGCGCTCGCGCCAAGCGTCAGAATCCCAAAGAATTGGAAGTTCTGCTCGATCAGGAGGATTCCTGATGTCATGCAGAAGCCGACAAAGAGCAGATGCCGATAGGTTGGAGTCAGACTGAGAAGGATGACGGCGACAGCCAGGTAAGCAAGAAGGTCGGCGAAATTATGCCGTACCACGTGGCCGATAGCTGTCATCGTCGGGAAACCGCCGCTGTTTTGACTGGCGAGACTGATGTCGAGGAGGTAGTTGACCCCTCCGCCCCAGACCATCTCAATCGCCAGGATGCTGGCGGCGACGATCCCAAATGCGAGCGCCACCCAGCCGGTCTGGCGACGGTCAAAAAGCATGAACATCAGAAAAGCAAGGCCCACGACACCATAGGTGATCTTGGTGTAGAGCATCAGCAGCACGAGGAAGCTGGCGCATGCTGCGTCCGCGCCTTTGCCGCTGCTGGCGCCGGGCAAGCGGCACAGGTACATAACCAGCAGCAAGCCGAGTGACGCCCAGCCGATCCGGTTGTAGAACATGGCAAAGCTGAGTTCCCCGATCCGTTCGCCGGGGTTTGCAGGAACCGCGAGCACCAGAAGCAGACAGCTTACCAGCGGCAGCCCGAGCGCCCAATGCATTCGGCTGCCGACGATTTCGGCGGCGACGAGCGAGAATAGCAGGATCAGCAGGGACAGCCCCACTGGCATTGCCGCGCCCATGCTACCGGACAGAGCGTAGCCGACAGCTGGGATATAGAATGTCAGCGGCCCGAGAGGTGTGTGAAAATCAACGTTCGGCACCTGTCCGGCCGCGATTCGATGTGCGCCATCAAGAAAAACGAATAGATCGTTGACGTATTTGGTTGTGACCGTTGCGCCCGGCAGAGCGAGGAGACCGGCAAGAAGCAATCCGATGCCGCGGACAATCGCACGCCACCAGTTCAACTGAACGACCGGCCGCGGTGTAGCTTTCTCCGGTATCGACGTCGATGCTTGCGTCACCGTGCCTCACTTTGCGCCTTTGCCTGGGCGCCACTGATAAATCGTCCACTCGGATGTCTTCCGCACCACATCGAAATTCGCCGAAAGGAATTGACCATACAGCTCCTGCAGCGGCAGGCTGTTGATGCCGGTTTTGGGCACCATGACGATCTTGACGTCGGCAAAGAGCACGTCCGGCGGGATATAGGACCTTTCATTGATGTTGCGATTCCAGTGAAGCCAAGCGGTGTCGCCGGCGGGCGGGCGAATGCCGAGTCCGGCCGAGAATGGGTTTGCGAAATCGAGGACGAAAACCCGTTCGGCTGGAACCGGCAGAGATTGGAGAAGCGCGCCACCGGTGACGATGTTATCGAGGTAGCGTCTTATGAAATCGGGCTCGCCGCCCGGCGGATCGACTTCCCGGACATCGTCAAATTCCGGCAGCCCCAGAGACTGCCCGGCTTTCTCAGTCGCGAGCGCCGTATGCAGGGCGACGGCCGCGCTGTGGTGCACGATCGGGGGCAACAGGAACAAGATGCCGATCAGCGGCAGGGCGCCGGCAGCACGAGCCAAGCGTCCTGCTGCGCGGCTTTCATTGCCCGGTTCGACCCAGGCCGTCTTCTGCGACAGCACGATTGCCCCGCAATAGAGCGTGATGATCCCCCAGCTGTGGGCATTCTGATTGATGAGCGCCACGCCGGCGCCGATGCAAAAGCCACAGAGGACAAGATCTCGAAGGCTGCGGCTTTGCCAGAGGGCGAGCGAAGCGACGGCCGCGAACACTGTGAGATCGGAGAAGTTTTCCCGAATATTCTTCAGAATGCTGCCGACATCATGACCGCCGCTGACGCGCGCCGCCGCCCGCAGATCCTCGATGTGCTGCGCCGTTCCGCGCCAGAAGAACTCGATGGCGACCATTGCCAGTGCCGTGAGCAGCAGAGCTGTCACGCCCCAGCGGCGCTGGTGCCGATCGGAGAGAATGATTGCGATAAGGCCGATCCCGGCGAGCCCGTAGGTCACCTTGGTATAGAACGAGACAAGCAACAGGAAGAGGGCTGCGAGAGCATCGGCAATATCATTGCGCCTGGCTGGCGAATGCGGTGCCAGATACATAACCAGCAGCAGGCCGAGAGCGACCCAACCGATGCGGTTATAGAACATCGCGAAGGAAGGATACCAGATGGAACTGCCGAGATTGATCGGAGCCGCGAGAATGAGAAGAAGGAATATGCCGAGCCCGGCAGCCAATGAAGGTGCGAGGCGCGACCCAAGGATGCGGATCATGGCGGGGATGAAAGAGACGAGGACGGTCGCCATGCCCAGAGGTATGGCAGCCCCGAAATTACCTGACAGAAGATATCCCGCAGCCGGAATGTAAAAGACGAGTGGCCCGAGCGCGGTGTGGAAATCGCGGTTCGGCACCTGGCCAAAGGCGATGCGATGCGCACCGTCGATGAAGATCAGCACGTCATTGATGAAGGCGGCATTGATGGTCCTGCCCGGCAGCGCGAGCATGGCGGCACAGGTCAAAGCGACGACGATGATCGCGCCTTCTGCCGACAGCAGTCGCCGTATCCAGTCTGCAGGTCGCCTGTGGGCACGAGTTCCCGCTCCGATGTAGGCTGCCTGATTTATGGGTTCCGTCACAGCCGCAACCTCTTGAAGATGAACTCTGGGATTGACCGGATTATCGTCATGAGCGGTCGCCAGACCCCTCTGACGTAGACGACGTCACTGCGGCTCCCGCCCTCGGCGGTCGCGAAAATCTTTTGCGCCACCTCCTGCGGTTCGGCCGTCAGAAGCGGCGGAAGTTTCATCCCATCAGTCATCCGCGTGCGAACAAAGCCGGGCTTCACGGTCAGCACGCGCACGCCGGACCGGGACAGCCTGTTCCTCAGGCCGGACAAGAAGGCGGTCAGGCCGGCTTTGGCGGCGCCATAGACATAGTTCGACGCTCGTCCGCGATCGCCGGCGACAGAGCTCGTTCCCACGATCGTGCCCGATCCGCGCGCTGCGAACCGCTCGGCCATAAGACCAAGAAGCAAGGCCGGACCCTCGAAGTTCGTCCGCATGACCATGGCGGCATATTCGAGCTCCTGTTCAGCCCGGGACTGCTCACCGAGTTCGCCAACGACGCAGACCACCGTGTCCGGCAAGGGTGACACGGCGCCGAGGAAGGCCTCGAAGCGAGCAGTCTCCAGGATATCGAGCTCATGAACGGTGACAGCTGCTCCCGTCCGCGCGGCGATGTCGTCGGCTTCACGTTGAACGGCCGCGCGCGCCCGTCCCGCCAGATGAATGGCCCAGCCTGCCTCGGCATAGACAATTGCCGTCGCCCGGCCAATATCCGAGGTCGCGCCGATCATGAGCAGTGCCTTGCCGGTCCCCGTCATATGCCGAGCCTTTTTGCCAAGCGGGAGTTGAAGCGACGATCGGCTCCGGTTGCTCTTCGCAGCTCTTTGAACGCGTCCAGTCGGGGGTAGCCGGATTCAAATGTCAGGCGGGACTGGCGCGCATCCTTGGCCAGATAGAGACGCCCCCCTGCCTTGACAACCAGCTTGTCGATTTCGTCCAGCAGCCGCAACACGTCCTGTGTGGCCGGCAGGTCGAGCGCGAGCGTATAGCCCGGCGCAGCAAAGGAGAGCAGACCTGCACTGCCTCGCAGTCTTTTGAGAACGGCAAGAAAGGAACCTTTGCCCGAGTGCGCAAACCGGTCGAGGATGCTCGTGAGGACCTGGAGCGCGTCAGCATCCGGCACCACGCATTGATGCTGGATAAAGCCTCGTTTGCCGTACAATCGGTTCCATCGAAGGATGCGGTCGAGAGGGAAGAAGTAATTATCCCAATGGACCAGCAAGGGCTTGGCCGACTTGCGAATACCGGACCGGAAGTAGAGCTCATTGAAAGCGGAAACGCTCGCCTTGTTCAGGAGCCAACCGGGCATATCGAGCGGCAGGGAAAGGGCCGCATTGGTCGGCGAAGGAAAGCGATCGGCCTTCGGCGTCTCGCCGACCTGATCCTGTGTCGCGTGCTCACCCGCAAAAATCAGCGAACGCCCGAGAGAAGCGCCTTTCGACAGGCAATCGATCCAAGCGACCGAATAGGTCGCGTCCTCCGATTGCCGCAGCGCCGTCAACGCTTCGCTGAGATTCTCGGCTACGGTCGTCTTCTGGGTGATCCAGCCGGTCTCGATCGGCCTCAGGCGAAAGCTTGCCTCGGCGATGATGCCTGTCAGGCCCATCCCGCCGATAGTCGCTGAAAAAAGCTCCGCGTTCTGCGAGCGGCTACAGGTGAGGATCTCGCCGCTGGCGGTCACCAACTTCAGTTCGTCGACGTGATCGCCGAATCCACCGTGGCAATGATGGTTCTTGCCGTGGACGTCCGATGCGACCATCCCGCCGATGGTGACGAACTTCGTGCCCGGAACCACCGGCGGAAAATAGCCGCGGGGCACCAGCGAGCGCAGTACGTCGGAAAGCATGACGCCCCCCTCTACGGTGAGGACGCGATCGGTAGCATCGAACCTTTTCATCCGGTTCAATCCACCACACATCAAGGTGGAATTCTCGCCGATCGCAGCGTCACCGTAGGAGCGGCCATTGCCGCGAGCGATCAAACCTGGGTGCGATGCTGCAATCCCGCTGAGGGCCTCCGGAAACCGGCAGTTCAACACCTCGCTCTCATGACGCGGATAGCGTCCCCAGCCCTCCATCGTCCGTCACGCCTCCCTTGGCTTGAAGACGAACTTTCGGTCGAGAGCGTATTTCAAGATATAGCCGATCGCCAGGCCGATCGCTCCGCCGGTGTATTTGGCAAGTTCCGTCTTCCAGATTGTCCAGAAGGCAATTTCGACCCCCCAGAATATGAGCGTCGTCAGCACGCTGAACAAGCCGTACAGCGCGACCTTCGACATCTCGTCGCCATGCGAGGAGTAACGGTCGAAGAAGATCCAATTTTTGTCGAGAACATATTTCAGGGCGAAGCCGGCGGCGGTGCCCGCGAGGATCGATGGCATCAGGCCCGACCACGGCGCTGTTTGGAGAACCATCGCCTGGACCAGGAAATTGGCGGCGGTGGAGAGCACCGCGAAGCAGACATAGCGGACCGCGACGCCGGTGGGAGTGCTTCGCTGCTGGAACTGCGAGCCCGTCATGACCACCTCACATCGCGGCAAAGACGACCAGGCTGGCGGCCCCTAGCGTGGCAAGACTGACCTTGTCCCTGATAGCGAAGACCACCGGATCATCATGCATCTGCCCCCGATGGGCGAGCATGAGGATGCGCGCGATCCAGCAGGCAAGGACCGGTCCGGCGAACCATAGCATCCCCGGCCGCTCATAGACGTCTCGCGCGTTGTCGCTCGCGGCGTACAGGGCAAACAGCGTCAGCGCATTCATCCCCGCCCCCGCTGCCAGGGCTCCCACCATGCCGATGTCGGCCTTCCTGTAGTCCCGGCCCTTGGAGTCCGGCAGGCGCGCGGCGCGACGTCCAATCAACTCGGTGTACCGTTTGACCAAAGCGAGCGAGAGGAACCAGCTCATCATGAAGGCCAGCAGCCAAGGCGATGGCCACACAGAGAGGGCTGCGGCCCCTCCGATCACCCGCGTGGTATAGAGAGATGCGAGGGCCACGACATCGAGGATCATCTTGCGCTTGAAGAAAAACGAATAGGCGGTGGTCAATGCAAAATATCCCGCCAACACAAGAACGAACCCTGGCGTCACCATGACGGCTACCATGAGCGATAGGAGTAGCAGGATTGGGATGACGGCAATGGCATCTGAAAGCGCAATGTCACCGCAAGCAAGAGGCCTGCGGCATTTCGTGCGGTGGCCGCGGTCGTCCTGGAGATCCACCAGATCATTGAGGATATAGACGCCGGAAGCACAGAGTGAGAATGCGAGGAAAGCCAGACCGGCGCTGACCATGCTGTTGATATCGAAGAGCTGATTTATCAGAAGCGGGACAAAGACCAGCCCGTTCTTGACGTACTGATGCACACGCAACAGCCGCGCCCAGGTGCGCCAGGTCGCTTTTTCACACGGAAGATGTTGAACGTTGCCGCACTGCCGGCTGAGTCTTTGCGCGACCGCGGGCGATGTCCGTATGGCATAGGATTTGGCGGCATGGCGCCAAACAGGAAGATCGGCCACGTCGTTGCCGATATAGTCAAACCCGCCTTTTCCGAAAGCGGCGACGAGTTGTTCCGCTTTGACATCGGCAGCGCAGTTGGTTGTTTCGTTGGTTGCAAACCAACCGTCGAAAAGGCCGAGATGTTCGGCGACTGCGGAAACCAGACGCTCATGGCTCGCTGACGCGAGATAGACGGGTCGTCCCTCCTCCCTCGCGGCCCGGATCACCGTCAAGACCTCCTCGTCATAAGGGAGGAGAGCCGGGTCGAAATCCGATGGTTGCGAAAGACGGTGCTTCAGACAGGCTTTCCCGCCGCACAGGGCCTTGACGAGATCCACCGCCGAGTGAGGGCGACGAGCCAGTTCGGCGAAAGCGGTTTCGATCAGCAGATCTGATCGTACGAGGGTGCCGTCCAGATCGACCACCAATGGACAAGGCTGCAGCAACGATTCGAGGTTTCCGGGACAGACCGCCGACGGCGGCGCATGCGTTGGCTCGAGGCGCTCATCCTCCTGGAGTCCCGGCAGAAACTCTCTTTGCAGGAGGAACTCACGTTGCAGCTCGCTCAAAGGAATTCCCCTCCGCTTCAAACCTCAGGAGTTCGTCGAACGCCGGCCGAGGCGGTTAGTTCCATTGTTACAGAAATGCTCCTTCTGGTTGCGCTTCTCCAGTCCGTTCTAAAACATTTCCCGGAAAACTCGTGGCCTGCGAGGGAGGATGATTGACTCAAAGCCATCCGTTCATCCGCGATGTGTCTCATCGACGAAGTGTCGAAGAATGGAACAAAGCTGGCATGCGCCGGTTCGATGATCGAAAGGATTGGCAACAGAACGAGATGTGATGAATTTAGCCTTGCTTCTAGGCGCAATGACGCTGATGTGCTGGATGGTGGGAGGAGCTGTCGCGGTGCTGGGTACTGCCGAGCATTCTCGTCATCACCGGCACGAGATGGCGGAATTCATTTCGCTGGGTCTCAACCTTCTCGGGGTCGCATGCGCGATTGCGATAGCAGGCGTTGTCCTGGCGGCATGACCTGACGTGCAAACGGTGCTCTTGCGCATGGGCGACGAGATTCACTCGCAGGTGCTCAGATGTCTCCCGGGTTATGAACCGCAATGACGACCCCGAGGCTTTCAGACGTTGGTTTGAGGCGGCGGGACAGATCCCGGTGCGATGCGGCCAAAGCCTATCCGTTCGACGTTTGCGGGCAGCAGCTCATGCTAGCCGAAAGGTTATCGTTCTCGCACTCGCCACAGGCGGTTATGCACCGCGACCGCCGCTATTTCGCCTTGTGCCATGGACACGCCGAGTTGATTGAGGCCGGTCACGACGTCGCCAACCGCATATAGGCCTGGGATCCGGGTCGCCTGGTGTGCATCAACCTTTATGCGCCGGTCCTGTTCCAACTCCCCCCCCAGCTGTTCTGCGAGCCGCGAGCATGGACGAATCCCCAACGCCGAATATAGGATCACCCCTTCCAACGTGGCCGCGTCCTTCATGATAAGATCGACGGTTCCGTCCGCGGAACGCGAGCAGCGTACCAACGGGTCGAAGCGGATTGAAACGCCATGCTCGATCAGCCGGGCCATCATAGCGTCCTTCACATCCAGTCTTTCGCCGAGCGTTGCGATTGTGATCCTTCTCGTGAACGATGTCAGGAACAGGGCTTCGGAAGCGGCCCGCTCTGTCGCGCCGATCACCACCGCCGATCTTCCGGCAATTTCGTAGCCGTCGCAAATCGGGCAGAGGCGAAGATGTCCTGACCGTGTGAGGTCGCGGGCTTTACCGATGGGCGGGAGCTTGTCTTCGACGCCGGTCGCAAGGATGATGTTTTCTGCGTGCATCGGCCTGCCGGCGAGTTCGGCGATGAAGCCGCCTTCAGCCCCCCGCTCCACCCGCGATACCGCCGCTGCCACGACCTCGATACCCAAGTTCTGCAGTTGCGTTCTCATGCGTCTTGAAAGCTCACCACCTTCGATGCCTTCCGGAAAGGCCGGATGATTGCGCGAGAGCGGGATAAGCAGCGCACGGCTGTGGCCTGAATCGACGGCGACCACGCGCCGGTTTAGCCGCGCCAGGTAAAGAGCGGCTGTCATGCCTCCCGGGCCTGCCCCTATCACTAAAGCATCCAGTCTTGCCGGCGTCGTCGTCATCACTGCAGCTCCTTTGCAATCAGTGCTCCCGACCTTCACCAGCTTCCATGGCTGCGGACGTCGCAGCGGACAATCGAAGTGTCACTGATCCGGTTCCGAGCGTTGTTCGACCAGACGCTTGAGGAAACGAGAAAGGGAGTCGCCGGAACTTTCGCCATCGCCAGAGATGACGGTTACACCCCATCTTTTCAGGACATGCGTCTGAACTTCACTCGGCTCGTGCATGAACAGAAATAGCGGCGGCCGGTGACGGTCCAGCCCGGTCTGCTGCCAGATCGACCAAAGGCGATGAAGCAGGAAGCGGATATTCAGATCGGACATGCTGTAGCCGACGAAGAGCATGGTCGAGGCGAAGGCGTCGCTCCTGAACTTTATATCGAGGGGAGCGTCGAAGGAGAGGCGATCGAAATAATCCGACTCTGTCAGGACGAGTGTATCGGGGTCGGAGAAATCCCCATGGTATTTAACAATATGCGTGAAGCCCACAGTGGCGGTTGCGATGTCCTTCGCACTTGTAATGCGAGCGTAGGGTCGTCCGAACGCCTGGTAAGAGAGCACGAGATTGGCATCGTAGTTGGTTGTATAAATCAGAGGAAAATCCAGCGCGACGATAAGCCGATGCAACTCCGAATTCTTCAGTTGCTCCGGAGAGATCTGCCATTCACGCTTCATCCAATCGACCAGCCGCGACAAGGAGCCGTGCTTCAAACGATAGTACTCGGCAATTTCCTGGTACGTTGCGTCGCGGCCCATCGACGACTGTGCAAGATCGAGATCCGCCAACATATGTTCGATAAGGCAGGTCCATGAAGGCAGCCCGACATTCATCGATATCCCCGCGCCTACGAAAAGAATCGCCTGCCGCCGTTCAAGCGCGGTTGCGATCGCGGATATGTGTTCGTCGTGTGCCACCTGTCCTCCAGTCCACAATGAAATCCGCCTGGAGGTAATTGGTTTCTGTCCGCTAGCGCACCTCCGACCGGAGGGTTCCGTAAAGATCCGCCGCCCGTGTGCGCCTCGCGCACGCCCACAGCGGCGGCCGCGGAAGACGTCTCTGGTTTTCTTCGTCTGGCACGGCGCTTGTCGCGCTCACGCTGCGTGTCGGGATTTTCCGAGACGCTTGATCGCCTGTTCCAGCGGCCGCTCGCTGTCGCAATAGTCCTGCCAGGCGGAGCTCTTGGTCAGAAGCGCCGGCACCGTTCGAAGCGTAAAACGCTTCGGGTCGAGATCGGACTTCACCTGCGCCCAGGTAAGCGGCATGGATACGGTGGCGCCGGCGCGGGCGCGCGGTGAGAGCGGCGCAACGGCCGTCGCCATGCGATCGTTGCGGAGATAATCGAGGAAAATCCTGCCGCCACGGAGACTCTTGGTCATCTTGATCAGGTAGAGGTCGGGATTGTCGCGCGCCATCTGCTGGCAAACGTCATGGGCAAAGCCCTTGGCTTCGGCCCATGACAAGGCTTTGCGTTTGTTGACGGTCAGCGGGGTCACGACATGCAAGCCCTTGCCGCCGGTGGTCTTGCAGAAGCTGACGAGGCCGAGTTCATCGAGACGGTCGCGCATCTGGCGGGCGGCTGCGACCACCGTCGCAAACGGCACGTCAGGACCAGGGTCGAGGTCGAACACCAGACGGCCGGGCACTTCCGGCTTGCCGGGTTGGCAGTTCCACGGATGCAGTTCAACGCCGCCGATCTGGGCGATCGCCGCCAGCCCCTCGATCCGATCGATCTGCAGGTAAGGCTTCTTGTCCCCGAAAACCTTCACCAATTCGAGCAGGTTCGAAGTGCCGGGCATCGCGTGACGCTGAAAGAACTGCTCGCCGCCAATGCCGTCGGGTGCTCGAATGATCGAGCATGGTCGGCCCTTGATATGCTCGATAAGCCAAGCACCGACGGTCTCATGATAGCGCGCAAGGTCCTCCTTTGTGACGGGCTCACCATCACCGGCGTCCGGCCACAGCGGCTTGTCGGGATTGGAAATGAGAACACCCATGACCTCGGCCTTCGCGCCTTTGCGGCGGGCAGACTTATGTTTGGCAGCCGCAGCCGGTCCCGCGGTTTCAGTCTGGGCAGGCGGCGCCGGCTTTTCGGCCTCGACCTCTTTCGCGGGCTTGTCCTCGCGCAGACCCTTGAAGGCAGCCTGGCGGACGAGGCCGTCCGTGGTCCACCCTTCAAATTCGATTTCGGCGACAAGCTCCGGCTTCAACCAGACCACTTCGGCCTGCTTCTTCGGAGCACCGATACCGCCGAAAGGCGATTTCGTCGTCTCGAGCGCCTTCAGTTTCGGCAAAAGCATTTCGACTTTCCTCGCGCCGTAGCCGGTTCCGACACGGCCGACATAGACAAAGTGATCGCCGCGGTGAACGCCGACCAGGAGAGATCTGAACCTGCCGTTGGTCTTGGCATAACCGCCGATCACCACCTCGTGCCCGGCGCGACATTTCGACTTTGCCCAGGTGTCGGTGCGGCCGGACTGATAGGGGGCGTCCATCTGCTTGGAGATGACACCTTCGAGGTGCAGCTTGCAGGCGGAGCGCAGCACCGCGTCGCCACCGGATTGGAAATGTTCGACGTAGCGGATGCGAGGATCGTCGCCGGCAACGGTAAGAAGGTTTTGCAGCCGCTCCTTGCGCTCGAACAGGCGCATCGACCGCAAGTCCTCTCCGCCATCGAAGAGCAGGTCGAAGGCGAAATAGACGAGGTTACCGGTCTTGCCTTCCGACAGAGCCGCCTGAAGTGCGGCGAAATTCGGTGCGCCATTCTCATCGAGCGCGCAGATCTCGCCATCGATGATGCAGTCGGGCAGTCCGGACGCGGCTTCCGCAATCCCAGAATATTTGGACGTCCAATCGAGGCCCTTGCGCGTCTTCAGCGTCACCTCTCCATCGGCGACCCGCATCTGGATCCGATAGCCGTCGAACTTGATTTCGTGCAGCCAATCATCGCCGGCGGGTGGTCGATCGAGCCTATCGCAAAGCTGCGGCTCGATGAAATCTGGCAGATCGGCCGCCGTGGAGGTCGCGACATCCTCGCGAGGCTTCTTCTTGCGCTCGTCGGCGGCAAGACCATGCTTGCTGTCCCACACGGCGTCCGCCTCGACATCCGCCTTCGCCATCATGAACGGTCGCGGCTTGCGGCCCTTGCCTTCGGCGATCTCATCCATGCTGCGGCCGGAGGCGACGGAGGTCGCATTCTCCTCCAGGATCGCTTCGCCATTCTCCTCGACCGAATGTTCGTCGTGATGTTTGATCAGCAGCCAATTCGTGCGCTTGCCACCATCGCGGTCATTGCGCATCCGAACCAGGACGAAGCTGCCGTGCAGTCGCTTCCCCTCGAGCGTGAACTTGAAGTCGCCTTTCCTCAAAGCCTCTTCCGGAGACTTGCGGCCTTCCGGCTCCCAGTAACCGCGGTCCCACAACATCACCGTGCCGCCGCCATATTGGCCCTTCGGGATCGTACCTTCGAAGTCGCCGTAGTCGAGCGGGTGATCCTCGACCTCGACAGCGAGCCGTTTGTCATGAGGATCGAGCGAGGGTCCCTTGGTCACCGCCCAGGACTTGAACACGCCATCGAGCTCGAGCCTGAGGTCATAGTGAAGCCGTGTCGCGTCGTGCTTCTGGATCACGAACCGCCGGCGGTTCGACGGTTTGACGCCCGCTTCCCCGCTCGGTTCGCGGGTCTTCTTGAAATCGCGCTTGGCCCTGTATTTCGAGAGGTTGTCGGCCATGAACCTGTGACTCCTATCAACGTAGACCAGCGCCAGCTTCCTTTCCGCTCAGCGCTGTGAAACCCGCAGTGCGCCGGCATCTCCAAGACTGCGCTGGACGGCGGCGAGCTGACTGGATGCGATATCGGCCGAAACCTCGATCTCGCCTTCGAGCGGAGCGTCGCGACGGACGCCATCGTTATGTGAAACGTCGCCACCCGATGGCGCCGAGCCGGCGGTGTTGCGATCGGTCGCCGACTGGATGAAAATGTCGGGCCTCGCGATACCGTGCTGCTGAACCAGATGTTCGACGGCGAGATCGGCTGCCTCTCGCGTTTCAAAGATCGCTCTGATCGTCATGGTGCTGTCGTCCGCCATCGGGGGTCTCCTGAGATCGATTTCCACAGGGTGAGAACGCCTGCGGAGGCTGGTGGTTTCGACGAAAGGATCAAGGCGCCTGTCGAAATGGTTGATCTCGCGTTGAAGCCTGCTATGTTCTCTTTTTGTTTCGGCGTAAATATCTCCAGGTACCGATGCCATTGCGATCGCTGAAGCGGCCATGAACGAGATGAGTGCAACGCCAATCCGAAAGATCGTCCACATCGACATGGATGCGTTTTATGCGTCCGTCGAGCAGCGCGACAATCGCGACTTGCGGGACAAACCGATTGCCGTTGGCGGATCGGCCGCTCGCGGCGTGGTGGCGGCAGCAAGCTACGAGGCACGGGTCTACGGCGTCCACTCGGCCATGCCGTCAGTCACCGCCAAGCGGAAATATCCGGACCTGATTTTCGTGCCGCCGCGCTTCGACGTCTACAAAGCCGTGTCGCAGCAAATTCGTGAGATCTTTGCCGAATACACGCCGTTGATCGAGCCGCTTTCACTCGACGAAGCCTATCTCGATGTCACTGACAACCTCAAGGGCATGGAAATCGCCACCGAAATTGCGACGGAGATCCGCGCCAGGATCAAGCAAGTCACCGGCCTCAACGCATCGGCCGGGATTTCCTACAACAAGTTCCTGGCCAAGATGGCGAGCGACCTTAACAAGCCGAACGGCCAGGCCGTCATCACACCGAAGAACGGGCCGGCCTTCGTCGAGGCCCTCCCCGTCAAGAAATTCCATGGCGTCGGCCCGGCAACGGCCGAAAAGATGCACCGGCTCGGGATCGATACCGGCGCCGACCTCAAGGGAAAGACGCTGGAATTCCTAGTGGAGCATTTCGGGAAGTCAGGACCCTATTTCCATGGTATCGCCCGCGGCATCGACGAGCGCCAGGTCAAGCCGGACCGGGTGCGCAAATCCGTCGGCGCCGAGGATACCTTCTCAAAAGACCTCCATGCCTACGAGCCGGCCCGCGAAGGTCTTCAGCCGCTGATCGAAAAGGTGTGGGGCTATTGCGAGGCCAATGGGATCGGCGCCAAGACGGTGACGCTGAAGATCAAATATGCCGACTTCAATCAGATCACCCGCAGCAGGACAGTTCCGGGCCTCTTGCCGGCGATCACGGACCTCGAAGAGATAATCAGCCTGCTGCTGGCGCCGATTTTTCCGCCGCCAAAGGGCATCCGGCTGCTCGGCATTACTCTGTCGTCGCTGGAACGGCGGGCCCCAGGAACAGAACCGCAGCTGCGACTGGCGTTTTAGATCGCAACCATCGGCTGAGGAGAAGCTTCGGACTAACATCCTCGCGCGTCAAAATCGCCCTCACCGAAGAAGGAGACGAGGAACTTCTTACCCTGCTGGAACAAAGCGGGAAGATTGAGGTTCGGCGCTGGCACACATTACAAGCCATGGAGGCCTCAATGACTGACGTATTTTCCGCGCCGGAAGGAGAACGCAGTCGGCCTGCGGACGCCTCTCCGACCACTGAGCTGAAAGACAAGATCAGCGACGATATCAGCGCGACCAAGGAGATGGTGAAGGAGGCATCCGACGCCGGCCTGGATAAGGCAAAGGAGGTGGTTTCCGAGCAGGTGCACTTTGCCGCTCACCAGCTGAGCGGAATTGCAACCGCGTTGGAGAAGGTAGGGGCGGAGCTCGAAAGCTCCGATCAGCGGCACGTCGGCCGCTACGCTCGGGAACTCGGTCGCAACGTTGCCAGCGCGGCAAGACGGGTGGAGGACAAGGACCTCGGGGAGATGGCTATCCTGGCTGAGGATTTCGGTCGCAGGCAGCCGATCGCTTTTCTGGGAATTGCCGCCCTCGCCGGGCTGACTGCAAGCCGGTTTCTGACCGCCTCCGCCAAACGGTCCGACAAAGCACAGAATGACAAGGCTCGGACAACTGCTCCGTCTGCACCGGCATTCGTTTCGGGAAGCAAGGACAACCAAAATGGTTAAGCCAGCTGAAAACACACCATTGGCCGAGCTGATCGGCGGGCTTTTGAGTGACCTTACTGGTCTGCTGCGCAAGGAGATCGACCTCGCCAAAGCGGAAGCATCGGAGAAGCTCTCTGCCGCCGTAAGCGGCGTCGAAATCCTGCTGATAGGAACGATCCTGGCAATCGGTGCCGTCGGCGTGCTGTTGAGCGCCGTCGTCAGCGGTGTCGCGGCGCTGTTCGTGGCGCAAGGGTTCAGCGAGCCTACGGCCAGTGCGCTCGCTGCGATCATCGTCAGCATCGTCATCGGCCTTATTGCCTGGATCATGATCCGGCGGGGCCTTGCCGCCTTCCGTCGCAGCAATCTGGCCCTTGAACGCACCACGACTTCGCTTCGTCGAGACGTGCAAACCGTGAAGGATAAACTCTGATGGAAACGTCTTCAGACAAGTCGTCGCTGCAGCTTCAGCGCGAAATCGACCAAGATCGCCAGCGACTTGGGGAACGTATCAACGCGATCCAGGAGCGCATGTCACCCGGCCAACTGGTCGACGAGGTTATCGCCTACGCCAAAAACAGCGGCGGCAGCGAGTTCGTCGGAAATCTCGGCCGAGCGCTTAAGGAAAATCCGCTTCCGGTGGCGCTCATGGGCGTCAGTCTCGCCTGGCTTATGGCCAAAGGCACGCCTTCATCGGCGACCGGTTCAACGACCTCAACCGAGCCGGAATACGACCTCTATCCCGTTCAGGGGCCCGTGCGCCGCCTTGGGCCGCCGACCTCCGTCGGGGGCGTTCGATACAGCCATTTCTCCGACAGCACCGGCAAGACGCTGAAGGCTCTCACCGATGAAACGGGACGCCGCGCGGGTCATTTTGTCGATGAAACGGGCAAGACCTATCGCGGTTTCGTCGATGCCAGCGGCAAGCGGGTCGACCAGATTGTCGATGAGACCGGGGCTATCCTGGACGCTGCATCCGGTTGGGCCGCCGAAAAGTGGGAGCAAGCCAAGACTGCCGTGCAAGGCGTGTCCGACCGCGCGACGGGAACGGCGAGTGCGCTCGCCGACCAGGCCTCTTCTGCCGTAACGAACCTGCACGAACAGACAAACAAGCTCAATGCAATGATCCTCCACCAGTTCCGCGATCAACCGCTGGTCGGCGGCGCATTGGCTTTTGCAGTCGGAGCCGCGATCGGCGCAGCACTTCCGAGCACCGAAATTGAAGATGAACTCGCTGGCGAAGCATCGGATGCCACCAAGGAAGCGATAAGCGAACAGACCTCTGAACTTGTCGATCAGGGCACCGCCATGGCTTCAAACGCCTATCAACACGCGGTCGCGGTTGCATCAGACGCCCACGACGACATCAAGGATCGCCTTGCTGAAGAAGTCGAATCCCTCCGCAAGCCAGGAGCCCGGGAACCGACGATACCGGGCTGACCGCGAGCCGCAGCCTGACTGAAGTTCAACCGGTCGTGTTGACAGTTCGGCTTGATCGAGCTGTCCGCCAACGACGATGGCGAAGCCGGCATGGACGAACATGATGCCGCGCTGAGGGGCGCTTCCAATCGGAACGCGTCTTCAGTCTGCTAGATTTAAGTTCCTCAGATGGTCGAGGGTCCCGGACCTCCGCTCAAAGATAAGCTCGCGAAAAGAATACCGCGGTCGTCAAAAGGGCGACCGCGAGGGTTAGCATCCGGACGATCGATGACGGCAGCCTGCGTCCGACATGCGCTCCGATCCACCCGCCGATGACGGCTCCGAACGTCATGGAAATGCACTGTTGCCATACGATTGCCCCGGCCAGTACGAAGACGACGACGGCGACCGCGTTTGCAGCAGTTACCATTACCATCCTTGTCGGATTCAGGCTCTTGATCTCCCCGCCCCCGAGCACGCTCCATGCCGCGAGCATCATAAGGCCCACCGCGCCGCCGAAATAGCCGCCATAAAGACCGAGAAAGAACTGAACCGTCGCGAAGGCCAGAACACTCGGATGTGCCTGCGTCTGCAGCTTGGCGCTGAGCCTTGGCCCCGCAGCCAGCATCAATGTCGCCACCAGCAAAAGCCATGGCAGCATTCCATCGAAGATCCTGGATGGGGTTAGAAGTAATAAAACACTTCCGGCCACACCACCCAACACCGTCACGATAGCGATGGCCATGACATTGATACCGCACACACTCTTAACCCCATCACGGTAGACCCACGAGCTCGCCATCCCGCCGGGAAACAAGGCTAAAGTGCTTGTCGCGTTTGCGGCAACCGACGGCACGCCGACCGATATCAGCGCAGGCAGGGATACGAACGACCCGCCGCCCGCCAACGCATTCATGCTGCCTGCCAGCAAGCCGGCCAGGAAAAGAAGAATCATATCGTACATGTTCAGGTCGCCTTAGCACCGAAGGCCGAGACACTTGTCTATAATCGGGGCCCAAGACAATCGCGCCGGTGTAAGTCCTGTGGAAAAGCAGGCGGCTTGAAAGGATCCGAGTCCTCGGCGGGTTGGGAGCATTGTTGAGGTCATGCAACGCGACCATCAGTATCATTGCTCGGATGGGGAAGGCAGAAAGCCAACGCCTTTCAACGAATAACGGAATCTTGATCGGGCGCAACAGTTTACCGATCGCCGCATCGGCCTATTTGCGCGGTCATCACACTGAAGACGCCGGCTCTCGGCTGGCGATGGGAGGGTGGAGATGTTGCAGATTCGCAAATCATTGGCAGCCGTCGCAGCCGTCATCGCGGTTGCCGTCTCGTTGCCTTCCTGCACGACCAGCTCAACCGACTCGGTGCAAACCGGCTCGGTCGGATATAGCAGCGTCGACTATGGCCTCAGACCTGCCTGCCGCGACGGCTTTGGCAACGATCGTCCCTGCAGCTACTGAATGTATAACCCGTCGGGCGACCCTGGGCTATGCCGTCGGAGGCAGGAATTTTATTCGGCTTCAGCTTTGCTGCGAGCGTTCAAAGTAGCGACTCACGATGTCCTTGACTTGGCTTGAACTGAACCCCGGAACCCATCTGTGCGGTATCGCGACGGTTCGCGCAAGAGGCTGCCGCTTGCGCAGTTGTTCAAGTATCTCCGGATCAGCATCCTCGCGCACAGTCAGATAGATCAGCCCCGCCCACCAGGCCTGGGGAATATCAACACGTTCGATCATTGACCAAGGGATGAGCTTCGGCAGCTTTTGACCAGTGATGCCGTGGGAGCCGATTACGATCAAAGGCTTCGTGAAGTCCACCTGCCGGGCCTTTACCGCAACATAAACGATGACGCCGAGGAACACGATCGCGAACAGGCCCTCTCCGACACCGCTCGTGGGTCTGCTCATTTCGATCTGCCCAAGGGCGACAAGTGAGAGGCAGACGAAAAGGAGTGCCATGACGCCAAGGAACATGAAGAGGTATCCAACGCTCCCTCGCAAAACGAGAATTTGATGGGTGGCGTTTGGGTCGCGGTCGCTGGCGGGAGAATGTTCATCGGTCATCTGTTGAATTCAACTCTCCACGCAAGTAATTCCGCGCGCACTTTAACTGTGTAGAGCGCGGCTCCTTCGCTACAAGCATCTACCGGAAAATCGTTACGAACACCTACAAGCGTGATACACAATCGAGATAGTGCTCTAGGAAAGACGGTCATGCGGCATCTTCGGTCAGGGCCGCGTCGGCTTCACACCCAGGAGCTGGGCGGTCCGCGCGCCAAAACGGTGGGTCTGAGGTCGGGCGAGATTGCCGACCGGAATATTCGCGTCATCCTGGAAGCGATCCGCCGGCATGGGCCGCTGACGCGCACCGAGCTGGGGCGGCATAGCGGGCTGACTGGGCCGGGCATCACCAATATTCTGCGGCGGCTGGCGGAGGAGAAGCTCGTCACCTCGAACCGCCGCATCGGGCTTGGCGGCGGCGCGACGGCGACGGAATTTGCTCTGCGGCCGGAAGGCGCCTTTTCTGTCGGGCTCAAGCTTCGCAAGCGGCGCGGCGAGATCGTGCTCGTCGATCTGAGCGGCCAGGTGCATGAGCGGGCTTATTTTGATGTGGACCCGGCGGACAAGGTCAGGCTGGTGCATGCGGCCGTCCGCGATATGGTCGATCGGCATGCCGGTCTGCCGGTCATCGGGCTCGGCATCGCCGCCAACGAGTGGACGGAGGATGAGAGTGACGTGATCGCCACGATGTCGACGATTGCGCGGCCCTATGTCGAGAACGAATGCACAGCCGGCCTTCTTGCCGAGCGCACGATCGGCAGCGCGCTGCCGGAGGGCGGGCTCGCGATGATCATCATCGACGACGACGTGCAGGCGGGCTTCCTCATCCGCGGCGTTCCCTATTCCGGCGTGCACGGGCGGGCGGGCAGCATCGGCGAAATGCTGACCGGGCCGGACAATGTCCAGCTCAATACCGTCGTCGGCTTCGGCTCCCTGCGCGCGCGTATCGGCGAGGAGGATTTCGCCCGGCTGCTGAAGGGCGAGGAATTCTCCTGTCCCTTGCTGTCGCAATGGATCCGCGAGGCCGCGGGCCATCTGCTCGATCCGATCATCGCCATGGCCGGTTTCCTCGCCCCGAGCACCGTCATGATCGGCGGAGATCTGCCGCAGGGCGTGATCCAGGCGCTGATCCACCAGCTTTCGATCGAGCGGCGCGATACGTCGACGCGCCCGATCATCACGCCGTGGATTTCACCGATGCGGCCGGCAAGCTTCAGCGGCGGCGGCGTCGCGCTTGGTGCCGCCCTCCTGCCCTTCCTCAACACGCTGCTGCTGCCGCCGGCCTCGGCCTAAGTGAGCGCCTCGTCCTTGTGGCAGAGGTCTGAGGCCAGCGCCTTGTCGAGGACCTTCTGGATATTCGCCGCACGACGGAAGGACGGCTCCTGTGTCTTGCTTGCCCTGACAGCCTGAACGAAACGCTGATAATTGGTCTCGACGGGATCGAAGGGCACGTCGCGCCAGGTGGCGGTGTGCACGTCCTCGCCGATGCAGGCGCGCAGCGTCGATTTGCCGGTATCGTAGATCATCTCGACCGAGCCGGTTTCGCCGTAAACCCTGAGGCGCAGCTGATCCATCTGGCCGGCGGCGGTGCGCGTCGCCTGGATCGTGCCGATCGCGCCATTGGTGAAGTCGACATTCATAGTGAAGCTGTCATTGGCGTCGAGATCGTATTCGCCGATCCTGTGATCCGGCGCCTTGTCGAAGGTTTTCAACCGCGCGAAGACGTGGGCGACATCGAGGCCGGAACCATAGGAGGCGAAATCGACGATGTGGATGCCGATATCGCCGAGCGCGCCGTTCGAGCCGTGCTTCCGGCTCAGCCGCCAGAGCCATTTGCTTTCGCTCTTCCAGTCGCCCCAGTGGCGGCCGACCAGCCAGCTTTGCAGATGCGACGCCTCGACATGGCGCACAGCGCCGATCTCGCCGGCCAGCACCATCTGCCGTCCCTTCTGCAGCGCCGGCGAATTGCGATAGGTGAGGTTGACCATGCCGACCTTGCCCGCCCGCTCGATCGCCTCGGTCATCTCCATGGCCTTGACCGCATCGGTGGCGAGCGGCTTTTCGCAGAAGACATGCTTGCCGGCGGCAATTACCTGAAGCGTCGTCGGGTGGTGGATGCTGTCGGGCGTGACATTGGCAACCGCATCGAACTCGCCCCAGGCAAGCGCATCCTCGAGCGAGAGGAAATGAGTGGCGATGCCATGTTCGGTGCAGAAGGCCGCGAGCCTTTCCGGAATAACATCGACCCCGCCGACGACGCTGACGCCTTCGATCGCCTTGAAACGTGCGGCGTGCTGGTTGGCCATGCCGCCGGTGCCGAGAATGAGTAAACGCATCTTCTCCTCCACAGAGTTTAGGTTTCCGGCTGCCGCCGGCAAAAACCGCCGCTTGCGGTCACGGTCGTCCGCGATCGCTCGGGCTCTTCCTCGGGAAAATTGCGGGGTGGATGCGCCGCGCGTCCGGTGGACGCTCCATCACCTTCGATCCGGCGCATGACCTCGCGAAGTCGACTCGATTTTCGCCGGCAGCGCGCTAGCTGCTGTTGAAGGTCGCCAGCATCTCGATCCTCCCGAAAGCTCTGGCTTGACATCAAATCAAAGTAACTTAATCTAATTAATGCAGCACGGAAACGAGGAGAGGTCAACTGACCGCCAGGCTGTATTCGTTCAAAATGGGGAGGAGACCCATCATGAAGAGCGCGACCGTCAGCGCATTGGCGCTGAGCACTATCCTATTTTCAGCATCCGCCATTTTTGCCCAGGAACTTGCCACCAAAGACCGGATCGGCCTTGCCGATGCGGCCAAAACTCTCGTCGTCCGCCTGACCAACGACAGCCCGAACAATTCCGACCCCGCCATTGCGGAGGGCTATCAGAAACTCTTCGTCGAATTCATCAAGAAGCATCCCGAGTGGAAACTGCAGATGCAGTTCATGTCCTCCGACATCGGCACCGAGCAGGCGAAGATGCTGGAGCAGGCCAAGGCCGGCAATGCGCCGGATTGCGCCGCCGTCGACTCCTTTGTGCTGTCGCAGTTCATGGTCAACAAGGTGCTGGCCGATTTCACGCCCTACTTCTCGAAGGAAGAAGTGGACGATCTCTTCCCCTTCATCCGCGCCGGCATCACCGACAAGGACCAGACGGTGCGCGCCTGGTGGTGGGATACGGACCTTCGCGTGCTCTACCGCAACAAGTCTGTCGTAGCAGATGCGCCTGAGACCTGGGACGACCTGAAGAAGGCCGCCCTTGCCTCCACCAAGGAAGGCATGGAAGGCGTTCTCTTCAATGGCGGACGTTGGGAAGGCACGACCTTCGACTGGCTGGCCAATTACTGGGCGCTCGGCGGCAAACTCGTCGACGACAGCGGCAAGCCGGTGTTCGGCGAAGGCGAGAACAAGGAGAAATTCCTGAAGGCGCTGAACTACTTCAAGGATCTCGTCGATTCCGGCGCGGCCCCCAAGCGCGTCAGCACCATCGCCAATTACGACGACATGAACGCGGCGGCCGCAGCCGGCACGACGGCGCTCTTCATCGGCGGCAACTGGCAATATGCGCAGCTGAAGACGACGCTCGAGGAAGACGAGTTCGCCAACTGGACCTTCTCGCCGATCCCCGGCCCGACGGCCGATCAGCGCTCGACCGGCACCGGCGGCTGGACGATCGCCTCCTTCAGCAAGGACAAGGAGAAGATCGAAATGTGCGCCAATCTGGCGCGCGAGGTCTATATGGGACCGGCCAACGCGCTGCAGCAGCAGCTGCCGACGCGCAAATCGCTGTTCGACAAATACGAGGTCTTCTCCACCGAAGCCAACAAGACCTTCGCCCAGGCTCTGGTCAACGGCCAGGCCCGCCCCGGCGTCCCGATCTATCCTGAAATATCGAACCAGATCCAGATCATGATGGGCGACGTGCTCTCGGGCACGAAGAAACCGGAAGAAGCGCTGGATGCCGCATTCAGCGGGGCGATGGAGGCTTACAAGCGTCTGTGATGGCGCGGCGTCGCTAGCCAGCCCCTCATCCGGCTGCCGCCACCTTCTCCCCGCCTGCGGGGAGAAGGGAACACGCCGCAAGCTCCCCGTTTCCATCTACCTCTCGCAGGGCACGTCCCCTCTCCCCGCGAGCGGGGAGAGGGTTAGGGTGAGGGGCAGCTACTCCAACGCTTCAGACAGCGGCGGCGCCTGGCCTAGAGGCGCCGTCGAAAATGCCAAACCCGGACAGAGAAGCCAATGAGCCCCATTGCCATCGAGGCCGACAGCCAGCCTCAAAGCAGAACGTTCATGCGCCGGTTCGCCGGTGCGCCCCTGCCCTGGATCATGCCCGTGATCATCGTCATCGGCATATTCTATCTCTACCCCGTGATCGATGTTTTCCGGCTTTCCTTCACAAACGCGACGCTGATCGGCGACAATCAGGACTATACGCTGGGCTCGATCACCAATGCGCTGAGCTCGCCGCAGCTGCCCGACATCTTATGGGCGACGCTGATCTTCGTCGGCGGCAGCGTCATCGGCCAGCAGATCCTCGGCCTTGCCGTCGCCGTCACCGTCATCCGCGGCGAAAAGCGCGGCCTGTTCGGCACGACGATCCTGAGAACGACGGCGCTCGTCGCCTGGGTCGTGCCCGGCATTGCCGGCGGCATCATCTGGCAGATGCTGTTTTCCGAAGCGCCCTATGGCGCGCTGAACAGCATTCTGAGATTGATGCACATGCCGACCGTTGCCTGGCTTTCCGATCCGGCAATCGCGCCCTGGTCGACGCTGATCTCCAACATCTGGCGTGGCACAGCCTTTTCCATGGTCGTCATGTATGCGGCGCTGAAGGCGATCGATCCATCGCTCTATGAAGCGGCCGAAGTCGACGGCGCCACCGCCTCGCAACAGTTCTTCTTCGTCACGTTGCCGCAGCTGCGCGCCGCCATCCTCGTCAACATGATCCTCATCACCATCCAGACGGTGAACACTTTCGATGCAATCATCACGCTGACGGGCGGCGGTCCCGGGCGGGCGACCGAGGTCATCTCGCTCTACGTCTTCAACATCGTCTTCCGGAACTACGATCTCTCCGGCGGCAGCGTGCTCTCCGTGCTGATGCTGATCATCAGCCTCGGGCTCGCCTTCGTCTATGCCTCGTTCCTGCCGAAGGAGGAAGAGCAATGAGCCAGCGCACTGGAACCCGGCTCGGCGATGCCATGAGTTATCTCTTCATGCTGGCGATGTTCATCTTCTTCGCCGGCCCCCTCACCTATCTCCTGTCGATGGCGATGCGCGACAAGCGCGAGATCTATCGCGGCGCGGCGCGTTATATTCCCAACAATCCGACCATCGACAATTTCATCACCGTTCTCAACAACAGCTATTTCCCGATCTATCTCTGGAACGGCCTCAAGCTCGCCGCCTTGAGCGGCTTCGGCGTGCTGATCGTGGCGCTGCCCGCGGCCTACGCCTTTTCCCGCTTCAATTTCCGCGGCAAGGGCCTGTCGATGATGGGCCTGCTGCTTTTCCAGATGATCTCGCCGCTCGTCATCATGGTGCCGCTCTACCGCTACATGAACCGGCTTGGAATGCTGGATACGCATTTTGCCGTCGTCATGGTCTATATCGCGCTCGGCGTTCCCCTTGCGACATGGCTGTTGAAGAGCACGATTGACGGCATTCCGCGCAGCCTCGACGAGGCGGCGATGATCGACGGCTGCAACCGGTTCTCGGTCTTCTGGCGGATCATTCTGCCGCTGTCGGCGCCGGGCATCGCCTCGGTCTTCATCATCACGGTCATTGCCGGCTGGTCGCAATTCCTGGTGCCTTTCCTGCTGCTCACCAAAAATGACCTGATGCCGATCGGTGTGGGAATCTTTAACTTCCGCGGCATGCAGACCGACTCGTCCATCCAACTGCTTGCCGCCGCCTGCCTGATCTCGGTCGTTCCGGCGATCGTGGCATTCCTGTCGCTGCAGAGGCTGATCCTCGGCGCGATGACCAGCGGCGCGGTGAAGGGATGAGACGGACTGCTCCATTCTTGACGCGTGAGGAAGGATTGAACGCATGAACCAGACGCTCGGCGCCAGGCTCTCCCCGGATCTGACGGGAGCCAATGTCGAAGATGCCGGCGAGCACAACCGAGCCGTCGTCCTGCGCTGCATACACCGTCAGGCGCCGATCTCACGTGCCGAAATCGCCAGGCGGACCGGTTTTACCAAACCGGCGATCGCCCGCATCGTCGACCGCCTGCTCGACGAGGGCCTGATCATGGAAGCCCGCCGACGCCGCGGGCTGCGCGGCCAGCCGGCGATTGAGCTGGAGATCAATCCGGATGCCTCTTACGCCATCGGCATCAATATCGATCGCGATCATCTGACGATCCTCGCCGTCGATGCCGTCGGCAATGTCCGCGCCCGGGTGCATCACGAAAAGCGCTTCATCCTGCCTGGCGAATTCATGCAGCTGACGGCCGATGCGATCTCGCATTTCCAGCGCAGCCGGCTGATCGACGATGCGCGCCTTTGCGGTATCGGGCTGGCGGTGCCCGATTGGCTCGGCGAAATCTCGTTGCTCGGCAAGCCGGATGCCTATCAGGAATGGACGGAATTCGATGTGCGCACCGCACTCGAGAACCTGACACAGCACCCCGTCTTCATCGAAAACGAGGCCAATGCGGCAGCCCTTGCCGAGCTCGATTACGGCCTCGGCGCCGAAAGCAGCAGCTTCTTCTATATCGCCGTCAATGCCTGCCCGGGCGGCGGCCTGGTGCTCGACGGCAACGGCCATCGCGGCGCCATGGGCCTCAGCGGCGAGATCGGCTGGCTGCCGATCGCCGACGGCCGCGACGGCAAAAGCCAGAAGGTCCAGCTTCTCGGCGAGATCTTCTCGCTGTTCTTCCTCTATGATTTCCTGGCCAAACACGGCATCGAAGTGAGCGTTCCCCAGGATCTGCTGACACTCGACGCGCATGGAAGGCGGCTCGTTTCGCAGTGGCTGAAGGAGATGAGCGCCCATCTGGCGGTCGCCGTCAAACATATCGCCATGATCGTCGATCCCGATGCCGTGCTCGTCGGCGGCAGGCTGCCGATCCGCATCGTCGATGAATTGCTGCGTTATGTGCACGAACATCTCGACTCCGAGGACACCAACCTGCCCTCGCTGCATCGCGCCTCGATCGGCGAGGACGCCTCGGCCATGGGCGCGGCCGCGATGCCGATGGCCGCCGCCCTGATGCTTGCATCGGCGGATGTGGCGCAACGCACGCGCTCGCCGCTGAAAAACATGGATCGGCTGAACAGTTGAAACGGCCGCTGGACCCCGGGAGGAATTGATGAAGATCGGCTTCTATACCTCGACATTCAATGACCGCCCGCTGGAGGAAGTGGTGGATTTCGCCGCCTCGGCCGGTTTCGACGCCATCGAGATCGATGTCGGCGGCCATATCAAGACGCCGGACCGGGTGGCGGACGCCGTCGCGCTTGCGAGGCACCGCAACCTCTTCGTCTCCTCGATCACCTATTTCGGCAACCAGCTCGATGCCGACCGCGACAAGCGCCGGGAGCTCAGGGGTAGGACGGTGGAATTCGCCCGGGCGATCGGCGAGGCCGGTGTGCCGATCTTCGTGATCTTCCCGGGCCGGGACGACAGCGCAAGCGACGAGGCCAATTATGACGATTTCGCCGACTTTGCGAACGGACTGATCGAGGAGATGCGATCCTCCGGCCTGACCTTCGCGATCGAGAATTGGCCGGGACCGAAAGACAATTTCATCGGCACGACGCCAAAGGGTTGGCAGGAGCTTTTCGCGAGAATCCCGGATCGCCGCTTCGGGCTGGAATTCGATCCCTCGCACCTCATCCGCATCGGCGTCGATCCCTATCGGGCGATGGAGGCAGTGAAGGATCGCATCGCCATCCTGCATGCCAAGGATACGGCGATCGACAAGGAGGCTCTGCAGGCGATCGGCTATCACGGCAGGGGCTGGTGGCAATACAAGCTGCCGGGGCTCGGTCTTCTCGACTGGCCGCGTTTCCTCAGCCAGGCGCGCGGACATGGTTTCGATGGCACGCTGTCGATCGAGCATGAGGATGCCGCCTATGGCTGGCCGGGCAAGGATCTCCATGCGCGCAAGGAGGGCGAGCGCCTCGGCCTCGATTATCTCAAAAGCGTCTTGAACGGACTTTGACGGCGAATTCTGGAGGAGTTTCATGGCCCATGTATCGGTCAGCAATGCGCGCAAGGATTACGGCGCGTTCAAAGCCATCAAAGGCGTGTCGGTCGATATCGGCGACGGCGAGTTCGTCGTGCTGGTCGGCCCCTCCGGCTGCGGGAAATCGACGCTGCTCAGGATGATCGCGGGCCTCGAAGGCATCACCTCAGGCCAGATCCAGATCGGCAAGCATATCGTCAACGAGCTTGCGCCCAAGGACCGCGACATCGCCATGGTCTTCCAGAACTACGCGCTCTATCCGCATATGACGGTCGCCAAGAACATGGGCTTCTCGCTGCGGCTGAAGCGCATGCCGAAGTCGGAGATCGACCACCGGGTCGGCAATGCCGCCAAGATCCTCGGCCTCGAAAATCTGCTTGAGCGCTATCCGAAGCAGCTTTCGGGCGGCCAGCGCCAGCGCGTGGCGATGGGCCGGGCGATCGTGCGCGATCCGGCCGTCTTCCTCTTCGACGAGCCCTTGTCGAACCTCGACGCCAAGCTGCGCGTGCAGATGCGCTCGGAGATCAAGGAACTGCATCAGCGGCTGCAGACGACGACGATCTACGTCACCCACGATCAGATCGAGGCCATGACCATGGCCGACAAGATCGTCGTCATGAAGGACGGGCTGATCGAGCAGTCCGGCTCGCCGCTCGAACTCTACGACCGGCCGAGCAATCTCTTCGTCGCCGGCTTCATCGGCTCGCCCGCGATGAATTTCGTCGAGGGCAGCATGGGAGAAGACGGCTTCAAGACGGTGGATGGGCTGCTGCTGCCGAGCGAGCGCCGTCCGCTCGACGCGGTCATCTACGGCATTCGCCCCGAACATATCAGGCTCGACCCTGATGGCATTGAAGTAACGACGATCGTCGTCGAGCCGACGGGCTCGGAAACGCTGGTCCTCGTCCGGCTGGGAGGGCAGACGCTGACCTGCGTCTTCCGCGAGCGGATCAGGGCCGCTCCCGGTGACATATTGAAGATCGCGCCGATCCACGATGCCGTGCACCTCTTCGCTGCCGACGAGCAGCGGATCACCACAGGCGAAGCGCCATTGAGCTAAGCCCGCCGAATGCCCCTCCCCTTCGGCCGGGCGTAGCCGGGGGCGCGTTATCAGCGCCCCCGGCCCAGAACCCCGGTCATTCCAGATGCTGTGCAGCAGGTCCAAGTGCTTGAATGAGCGAGGAAAATGTTAATATGCGTTAACCTTAAATTTCTTGGTCGGCACCGGAGAATCGCGGATAATAACGGTTAGAGGGGCTTTTGATCCCGAAAATCGTTATCCGAGAGATTGCCGCCGATGAACGCTAATTTGAACGCCTTAAAGGCCGTGCCGCTCTACTTCGAGGATCAGATTCTCGAACATGGCGACGTTATTTCGAAGAAGCTGCATCTGCTCAGCGTGCAGCGTTTTCCGCCCAATGCGAAGAAGACGCTGCGCAGCTTCTCGCTGGCGGAGGTCGCCAATTATGTCGGGGCGTCGCAGAGCACGCTGAAGAAACTGCATCTCGAAGGCAAAGGCCCCTGCCCGCAGACCTCGCCTTCCGGACGGCGCTCCTACAACGCCGAGCAAATGTTGGAGCTCAGGCGCTACCTTGATGCGCATGGCCGCTCCGAGAGCCGCATGTATGTGCCCCATCGCCGCGGAAATGAGAAGCTGCAGGTCATCGCCGTCGTCAACTTCAAGGGCGGCTCGGGCAAGACGACGACATCAGCCCATCTCGCCCAACATCTGGCGCTGACCGGGCACCGGGTGCTCGCCGTCGATCTCGATCCGCAGGCTTCGCTCTCTTCCCTGCACGGTTTCCAGCCGGAATTCGACCAGGCCTCCTCTCTTTATGAGGCGATCCGCTACGACGGCGAGAAGAAGAAGCTCTCGGAGATCATCCACAGCACCAATTTTCCCGGCCTCGAAATCGTGCCGGCCAATCTCGATCTGCAGGAATACGAGTACGACACGCCGCTCGCCATGGCAGACAAATCGAGCAATGACGGCAAGACCTTCTTCACCCGCATCTCGCGGGCGCTTGCTGAGGTCGACGACCGCTACGACGTCGTCGTCATCGATTGTCCGCCGCAGCTCGGCTATCTCACGCTGACGGCGCTGACGGCTGCGACCAGCGTCTTGATCACCATCCATCCGCAGATGCTCGACGTCATGTCGATGGGCCAGTTCCTGCTCATGCTCGGCGGCATCCTGAAACCGATCCGCGCCGCCGGCGCCGAAGTGAATCTCTCCTGGTACCGCTACCTCATCACCCGTTACGAACCGACCGACGTGCCGCAGGCGCAGATGGTGGGCTTCATGTCGACCATGTTCAACGAATTCATGCTGAAGCATCAGATGGTCAAATCGACAGCGATCTCGGATGCCGGCATTACCAAGCAGACGCTTTACGAGGTCGAGCGTTCCTCGATGAACCGGGGAACCTATGATCGGGCGATCGAGGCGATGGACGCCGTCAATGCCGAGATCGCCGGCCTCATTCATCAGGCATGGGGGCGGTGAATTTGTCGGCTGACAAATTCACGGTTTCCTTCAACCGAATCAGTTGTTTGACCGCAATCGGAGGAAGACATGGCACGGAAAAATCTGCTTGAGGGGCTCACCGAGATGCCCGAGAGCGCGGGCGCGCCGAACTATCCGATGCGCGGGGCAGGCCGCTCGCTCGTCCGCTCGCTGGACGAGCTGGCCAAGCAGGCGGAGAAATTCCTCGAGGGCGAGGCGGTGGTCGATCTCAACCCCGAGCTCGTCGAGGCCTCCTTCGTCAAGGACCGGCTGTCGGAGGATGACGAGGCGTTCCGCGCGCTGGTCGAGGCGATCCGCGCGCGCGGGCAGGACACACCCATCCTGGTGCGCCCCCATAGCAAGATTGACGGCCATTATCAGGTGGTCTTCGGCCACCGGCGCCTGCGCGCCGCCCGCGAACTCGGCCGCAATGTCCGCGCCGTCGTCAAGGCGATCGACGACCGCACCCATGTCATCGCCCAGGGCCAGGAAAATTCGGCTCGCGCCGACCTCACCTTCATCGAGCGGGCGCTCTTCGCCAACCGGCTGGAGGAGCTCGGCTATGACAGGGAGGTGATTTCGACGGCGCTCGCCGCCAATGCGGCTTCGGTTTCGAAGATGATGTCGGTCATGGAGCGGCTGCCGCAAGAGGTCGTGCAGGCGATCGGCCCGGCGCCCGGCGTCGGCCGCGAACGCTGGGTGGAACTATCGCTGCTCGCCGGCAGATCGGCCAATGCGGCGGATGTCACCAAGGTCCTCGAAGGCGACAACTTTCATCAGTTACCTTCCGACAAACGTTTCGAAGCGCTCTATGCGGCGCTCAACAAAAGCGCGCGGCCGGTGAAGAAAACGGCAGCGGCAAGGAAGGTGACATGGCAGCCGCTTGATAAGGCGGTGCAGGCGGAAATGAAGAATGACGGCAAGGCGTTCTCGCTCTCGATGAAGGCGAGGAATGCCGGCCGCTTCGGGGAATTTCTCTCCACTAGGCTGGATGCGCTCTATGAGCAATTCCTCGCCGAGGAGGGCAAACAAGGAGACTGAACCGCAAAAGAAAAAGGCCCCCTAACGAACGAGTCGTGGAAGCCCTTCTCACATCCTTAAGCAAGACAGAGAATCGCATTTTCACGAATCCCCGTCAAGAGTCCTGAAGCGCTCGCCCGCGTCTTTTCAGATGCGGCAATGACGCTGCAGTGCCCTCAACCCTCGCATCGTTTCGGTGAGCGGATTTCTTTTGCCTGAATAGAGGTGAAGGAAATGGAGAGTGAATCTGTGACGACGCCCTTCGGGCGGCGGCCGATGTCGCTTGCCCTGCTGCTGAAACAGCGGCGCGGCGAAGCGATCGCGGCCGGAACGACGCGCAACAAATGGAAGCTGTTCCGATCGGTCTGCGAGGCGCGGGCAGGGCTCGGCGTGACCGACCGGGCGCTCACCGTGCTGGATGCGCTGCTGAGCTTTTATCCCGAGGACGAGCTCTCCAGCGAAAAAGGACTGGTGGTCTTTCCCTCGAATACGCAGCTTTCGCTGCGGGCACGCGGCATGGCCGCCGCAACGCTGCGCCGGCATCTCGCCGTGCTCGTCGAGGCCGGCCTGATTTCCCGCAAGGACAGCCCGAACGGCAAGCGTTATGTCCGCCGCGGCAGGGCAGGCGGCATCGACGAGGCCTATGGCTTCAGCCTGGCGCCGCTTCTTGCCCGTGCGAGCGAGATCGAAGCGATTGCCGCCGGGCTCGCCGCCGACCGGCAGATGCTGCGGGCAATGAAGGAGCGGCTGACGATTTGCCGGCGCGACATCGTCAAGCTCCTCGCCGCAGCCGTCGAGGAGGCCGTTCTCGGCGACTGGGAGCGGATGTCTTCGCTGTTTCATGCACTGCTGCAGCGCATCCCGAAGGCGGCAACGCTCGAAAATCTGCCGCCGCTGCTCGAAGAGCTGGAGACGATCCGACTTAGCATGATCAACACGTTGGAATCGCATAAGAAAATGCAAATTGCGAGCACCAATGAATCCCAGAGTGAGCGCCACATACAGAATTCGAATCCCGAATCCCTATCTGAATCTGAACCGGGTTTGGGAACGCAGCAGGAGGCGAGGTGGGACGACCAGCCGAGGACTGGACCGGAAAACCATGACCAGGGCAGGCGAGGGGACGGCGGGCAGGGGATTCGGGCTGTGTCCCGGCCGGATGCCGGCAGATTGAAATCCTTCCCGCTCGGCACGGTGCTGCAAGCCTGCCCCGATATTGCCGATTACGGCCCAGGCGGGGCGATCGGCAGCTGGCGCGATCTCATGACGGCGGCGGTCACCGTGCGCACGATGCTGCGCGTCAGCCCGCCGGCCTATGAGGAAGCCTGTTCGGTGATGGGGCCGGAAAATGCCGCGACCGTCATGGCCTGCATCCTGCAAAGGGGAGGGGGCATCACCTCCGCCGGCGGCTATCTCAGGGATCTCACGCGCCGCGCCGGACGCGGCGAATTCGCGCTCGGTCCGATGCTGATGGCGCTCTTGCGGGCGAAAAATCCGCCAATCGCCGAGGTTAGCTGACGGTGCTCTTTCTGCCGCGCAGAAGGGCGGCGCGGATCTGTTCGTTCTTGCTGAGGACGGGAGGGGGAACCGGCGCCGGCTCGGGCGCCTCGGCCTTGGCGCTCTGCTTGAGGCTCAGGAAGCGCTTCTGCGCGACCAGCCGGTCTTCGGCCGACAAGGGTTCGACCGGTTCGCCGTCGATGTTGTGGCGCATGGAATCGGGCTGGGCGCTGGCGAAATAATAGCGCCGGCAATGGACATAGGCGGCGGTCGCGCGCCGGAGCGTCGTCACCCCGGCCTCGGGCTTCAAGAGCGGCCGCAGCTCGTTGAACAGGCCGACGGCGAAGGGAAGGACGGGATCGCCGGGCTTGGCCGGAAGCACGCCGACCGGCCGGATCAACATGCTGTTGATCGCGTTCGCCTTCTCCACATCGAGCTCGGTCGCCGCAATCGGCCCGCGGCTGATCTTCCAGGGTTTGTCCATGCATTCTCCATAACGGCCGACTATGATGGTATCTTGACGGATAGGCCAATAACGCCGCGGCTCGCACATTGCCAGCCCGCGGCGCGCTTCCATTTCCGGGCGGATATAGGTTCGGCCTTATCGGTTTGCCATTTCCATATAATCGTTTTTATCGCGGAATGTGCATTGACCTCCGGCATCGATTACACTTCTTATCCGCGCCCAAGAAGAATGACCGGCCGCGGGGAGGATATATGCGGGTTTTCTCGAGCATTGAAGAGCTGCGCCACACGCTCGATGCGCTGAAGCGGCAGGGGCGGACCGTCGGCCTGGTTCCGACGATGGGTTATCTCCATGCCGGTCATATGCAGCTTGTCGCGCGTGCCCGCGCCGAGAACGACATCGTCGTCGTCTCGATTTTCGTCAATCCACTGCAGTTCGGCCCGGTGGAAGATCTCAGCAAATATCCGCGCGATCTCGAGCGCGACGGCGCCATGCTCAAGCAGGCGGGCGTCAATTTCCTCTTCGCGCCCGGCGTCGAGGATATGTACCCGCGTCCAATGAAGACGGTCGTCGACGTTCCCGATCTCGGCCGCGAGCTCGAAGGCGCGGTTAGGCCCGGCCATTTCGCCGGCGTCGCCACCGTCGTTTCCAAGCTGTTCAATATCATCCAGCCGCAGACCGCTTACTTCGGAGAGAAGGACTACCAGCAGGTCGTCATCATCAAGCGAATGGTGGACGATCTCGCCGTGCCGGTGCGTGTCATTGCCGTGCCGACGGTGCGCGACAGCGACGGCCTCGCCTTTTCGTCGCGCAACGTCTATCTCAGCCCCGACGAACGCCGCGCGGCCGTGATCGTCCCTCAGACGCTCGACGAGGCAGAACGTCTGGTCGCTGAAGGCCTGTCGGATGCCGCGGAGCTCGAGGCAAAGCTCACCGCCTTCATCGGCCGCGAGCCCCTGGCGAAGGCCGAGGTCGTCGCCGTCAGGGATGCCTCGACGCTCGCCCCGGTCGCTTCCATCGAAGAACCCGTCGTCGTGGCGCTCTTCATTAGGATCGGAACGACGCGGCTTCTCGACAATCGTGTGATCCGCAGCCGAGGCCCCGGGGACACTAAGATTGTCCGGGACAACCGTATGAGCGGGCAATCCGGAAAGGGAGTGAGCAGATGAGTGCGGTCGGATCCCAGAAGCGTTTTACCCCAGCCCGCATCTCAGCCATGAAGGGCGGCAAACCGATTGTCTGCCTGACCGCCTACACCACGCCGATGGCGCGGCTGCTCGATGAGCATTGCGACCTGCTGCTGGTCGGGGATTCGCTCGGCATGGTGCTCTACGGCATGGAGACCACCATCGGCGTCACGCTCGACATGATGATCGCCCACGGCAAGGCGGTGATGCGCGGCGTCGCCAAGGCCTGCGTCGTCGTCGACATGCCGTTCGGCAGCTACCAAGAATCGAAAGAGGTTGCGTTCCGCAACGCGGTGCGCATCCTGCAGGAAACCGGCTGCGACGCCGTCAAGCTGGAAGGCGGCGAGGAGATGGCCGAGACCATCGCCTTCCTGACGAAGCGCGGGATCCCGGTCATGGGGCATATCGGGCTGATGCCGCAGCAGGTTCAGACCGCCGGCGGCTATCGCTCCGTCGGGCACTCCGAACACGAGACTTCGAAGATCCGGCGCGACGCGCATGCCATCGGCGGCTCGGGCGCCTTTGCCGTCGTCATCGAGGGCACGGTGGAACCGCTCGCTCGCGAGGTGACTTCAGCCATGCACATACCGACCATCGGCATCGGCGCCTCCGCCGCCTGCGACGGCCAGGTTCTGGTCTCCGACGACATTCTGGGGCTCTTCAACGATTTCACGCCACGTTTCGTTAAGCGTTACGACGAACTCGGCAAGAGAGTCGCGGATGCCGCCGCCACCTATGCCGACGAGGTGCGCACGCGCAAGTTCCCCGCAGCCGAACATACGTTCAAACGCCGCTCGTAAGGCGAGGACACCCGCCCTTCAAACGCGCGGGATGTCCATAATCAGAGCCGGTTGTACGATTCGCGTCGGAAAATGCTCCCTGCCGCTCCCGCGCGGCAGCGCGTTTCCCTGTCGTTAAGGTTGCCGCCATAGCGCTGCTCGAAATCAAAGAGAGATCTGAATTTCGAGCCGATGCCTATGCCCCCTCGTTCATCCCTTCTTTCCCGCCTGATCGATGATCGCGACGGGGCCGTCGCGATCATCGTCATTCTGGTCGCCGTGCCCATGCTACTCGCCGTCGGCGCATCCATCGACTTCATCAGGGCCTATAACAGCAGGACGGAGCTGCAGTCGGCCGCGGACTCGGCGGTGCTCGCGGCCGCTGCGAAATACAAGTCCGGCATGCCGGAGGCGAAGATAGCAAAGACGATCGACGCTTTCCTGTCGGCAAATGGGGAGTTCGAGACCGCCGTCGCCGGCAAGCCCGAGGTGGCGAGCGACGAGTCGGAACTGTGCGTCGATGTGACGGACGCCGTGCCCACCACCTTCATGAACCTGGCCAATATCCAGTCCGTCCCGATCGGCATCCGGTCCTGCGCGGCATTGCCGGGAGTGAAGCAGTTGGAGATCGCGCTGGTTCTCGACGTGTCGAGCTCAATGATCGAGGAGAACCGCTTCACGCCGATGCAGACCGCGGTCGCCGGCTTTCTCCAGGCCTTTTCCTCCAACGCGTCGCTCGTCGACAAAACCAAGATTTCGATCGTGCCCTTTTCCAGCCGCGTCAATTTCGGCCTGGCAAACACGGGCTGGCTCAAATCCTATAATGGAACTGCTGCGGTTCCCAAACGCTGGACCGACCCCAAATCCGTCTACACCTCCTCCAGCTACAAGCTCCCTTACTGGACCGACGGCGTCACCCCTGTCATGTCCACCTCGAAGAATTATTACTGGATGGGCTGCGTCGAGCCGCGCGCGGATGTCGAGGTGAGGGATAATGGGGCGATCGGTGACGGCATGGGCGACGCGCCGCCTGGTACCTCCGCCTTCGTCGCCATGGACGCCAATCCGAAATCGGGAACGAGCTTCTGCCCGCCCCCCGTCACGCCGCTGACCGGCGACTTCGCCTATCTGAAAAAGGCCGTTGCCAGCCTGACCTCCGAAGGCTCCACCCGGCTGGATGCGGGTGTGGTCGCCGGATGGTATACGCTGTCGCCGAAATGGCAGGGTGTATGGGGAGACCAATCCTCACCCGCACCGATCTCCGATTCCGTGCACAAGGTCATGGTGTTCATGACCGATGGCGAAATGAACACCAAATACGAGCCCAACGACAAGTTCGACTGGATCTGCTCGCAAACTCAATCGTCGGCATGCAACGCATTCGCCACCGCCGCGATGCAGACCGCATGCACGGCGATGAAGAAGAGCGGCATCGAAATCTATACGCTTTCCAACAGCACCGATGCCGACGTGGTGAATATCCGCAACTGCGCCACCAATACCGCCCATTTCTTCACCGCATCACCGGCCACCATCAAGACCGTCTATGAGACGATCGCCGCTGCCATTCGCGGCGATACTTTGCGGCTCACGCAGTAAACGCGACACTGCTCCTTGCGACCCAAAGCCCCTCCCCAACCCCTCCCCACAAGGGGGAGGGGCTAGAGCCAGCCGCATGCTCTGCGTTCAAGACTGAATGCAGCGGGGGCCGAAGGTTAAGCCCCTTCCCCTTGTGGGGAGGGGTTTGGGGCGGAGTCTTAGTCACCACTAGGCCAGCCTATCAATCACCCACCCGCATACTGCCCTCGCATCGTCTCCGCCGACCGGCGCACCGCCTCGGCGACCTCCTGCAGCTGTTTAGCCATGGGGGTCGAATTGCGCCAGACCATGCCGATCGTTCGCGACGGCTGCGGTGA
This sequence comes from Rhizobium sophoriradicis, assembly GCF_025200795.1. NCBI lineage: Bacteria > Pseudomonadati > Pseudomonadota > Alphaproteobacteria > Hyphomicrobiales > Rhizobiaceae > Rhizobium > Rhizobium sophoriradicis. The sequence goes on along the minus strand of NZ_CP104154.1, from coordinate 203,641 downwards.
CGGGAAGCGGGAGATCGACACATGGGCCGAGCGCGTTTCGACCGGAACGGCCATCTCCGGGATCAGGGTGACGCCGATGCCGGCGCCGACCATCTGGACGAGGGTGGAGAGCGAGCTGCCTTCCATGATTTCCCGCGGGCGAGCCGGCCCGACCTTGCAGAAAGACAGGGCCTGGTCGCGGAAGCAGTGGCCCTCTTCGAGCAGCAGCAGCCGCATTTCGCGCAGCGCCTCGCGTTCGGGCACCGGCTTGTCGCCGTCCTCGTGCTGCCGGACCAGCACGAATTCCTCCTTGAACAGCTCGAGTTCGGTCAGCGAGGGCTCCGATACCGGCAGCGCGACGATCGCCATGTCGAGCTGGCCCTGCGCAAGTTCCTGAACCAGCTTGCCGGTCTGCGTCTCGCGCACCTCGATCTGAATCCCCGCGAAGCTTTTGTTGAGATCGTTTATAATCGCCGGCAGCAGATAGGGCGCGATCGTCGGGATGATGCCGATGCGCAGGCGTGTCAGAAAGCTGTCGCGCGAGGCGCGGGCAAACTCGCCGAGTTCGTCCACGGCGCGCAGGATATCGCGAACGCGCAGCGCAAAGGTCTGGCCGAAGGGGGTGAGCTTCACCTCGCGGGCGCTGCGCTCGAAGAGCTCGCTGCCCAACTCCTGCTCAAGTTCTTTGATCTGCATGGAGAGCGCCGGCTGGGAGATGGCGCAGGCATCGGCGGCACGGCGAAATCGGCCGTCCCTTGCCAAAGCTTCGAAATAACGCAGCTGTTTCAGGGTAAGGTTTTTCATAAGCCCAGCTTATCGCAGCAATCAGTAAATCCAACTTAAAATTATTGAACGCTTCAGATATGAAGACTGCAAGGGAGAGAGTGGGGCGCCGGCTCGGCTCATCTTTTTGAACCGCAGACAGATCAAGCAATGAAGGAGACGATCATGGACAACCCCACTGACACCGCAGGCAAATGTCCTGTAGCCCATGGCAACAAGCCGCGCGGCCCTTCCAACCGCGACTGGTGGCCGAACCAGCTGAACGTGCAGATTCTTCATCACAATTCCGGCCGCGCCGATCCGATGGGCAAGGATTTCGACTATGCCGAGGAGTTCAAGAAGCTCGATCTCGACGCGCTGAAAAAGGATCTTACAGCGCTGATGACCGATTCGCAGGATTGGTGGCCGGCCGACTTCGGCCATTACGGCGGCCTCTTCATCCGCATGGCCTGGCACAGCGCCGGCACCTACCGCATCACCGACGGGCGCGGCGGCGCCGGCCAGGGCCAGCAGCGTTTCGCGCCGCTGAATAGCTGGCCTGACAATGCCAACCTCGACAAGGCCCGCCGCCTGCTCTGGCCGATCAAGCAGAAATACGGCAACCGCATCTCCTGGGCCGACCTTCTGATCCTCACCGGCAACGTCGCGCTCGAATCCATGGGCTTCAAGACCTTCGGTTTCGCCGGCGGCCGCGCCGACGTCTGGGAGCCGGAAGAACTCTACTGGGGTCCTGAAGGCACCTGGCTCGGCGACGAGCGCTACAGCGGCGAACGCCAGCTCGCCGAGCCGCTCGGCGCCGTGCAGATGGGCCTCATCTACGTCAACCCGGAAGGACCGGGCGGCAATCCCGATCCGCTCGCTTCGGCGCGCGACATCCGCGAAACCTTCGCCCGCATGGCGATGAACGACGAGGAAACCGTAGCGCTGATCGCCGGCGGCCACACCTTCGGCAAGACTCATGGCGCCGGCGACCCGTCCTTCATCGGCGCCGAGCCGGAAGGCGGCGCGATCGAGGATCAGGGCCTCGGCTGGAAGAGCTCGTTCGGCACCGGCGTCGGCAAGGACGCCATCACCGCCGGTCTCGAAGTCACCTGGTCACAGACGCCGACCAAGTGGAGCAACTACTTCTTCGAAAACCTGTTCGCCTTTGAATGGGAGCTGACGAAGAGCCCGGCCGGCGCGCATCAGTGGCAGGCCAAGAACGCCGAAGCCTCCATTCCGGATGCTTACGACACCGGCAAGAAGCATCTGCCGACCATGCTGACGAGCGACCTGGCGCTGCGTTTCGACCCGATCTACGAGAAGATCTCGCGCCGCTTCCTGGAGAATCCGGACCAGTTCGCCGACGCCTTTGCCCGCGCCTGGTTCAAGCTGACCCACCGCGACATGGGTCCGAAGGTCCGCTATCTCGGACCGGAAGTTCCGGCCGAAGACCTGATCTGGCAGGACGTGATCCCGGCCGTCGACCATCCCCTGGTCGACGACAAGGACATTGCCGAGCTGAAGGCCAGGGTTCTCGCCACCGGCCTCAGCGTCCAGGAACTGGTTTCGACTGCCTGGGCGTCGGCCTCGACCTTCCGCGGCTCCGACAAGCGCGGCGGCGCCAATGGCGCACGCATCCGCCTTGCGCCGCAGAAGGACTGGGAAGCCAACCAGCCGGCCCAGCTCGCCAAGGTGCTCAGCGTCCTCGAAGGCATTCAGAAGGACTTCAACGCCGCCCAGACCGGCGGTAAGAAGATCTCGCTCGCCGACCTGATCGTTCTCGCCGGTGCGGCCGGCGTCGAGAAGGCGGCGGCAGCGGGCGGCACCACCGTCAGCGTGCCCTTCACGCCGGGCCGCATGGATGCCTCCGAAGCTCAGACGGATGCGCATTCCTTCGCAGCGCTCGAGCCGCGCATCGACGGCTTCCGCAACTACGTGAACAACAAGCGCCTGCAGTTCATGAAGCCGGAAGAAGCGCTCGTCGACCGCGCCCAGCTGCTGACGCTGACCGGACCCGAAATGACCGTCCTCGTCGGCGGCCTGCGTGTCCTCAAGGCCGGCCAGCCGGAACACGGCGTCTTCACCTCGCGTCCCGAGACGCTGACGAACGACTTCTTCGTCAACCTGCTCGACATGGCCACGCAGTGGGTCCCCGCCGCCGGCAAGGACGGCGTCTATGAAGGCCGCGACCGCAAGACGGGTGCTGCCAAGTGGACTGGCACCCGCGTCGACCTGATCTTCGGCTCGCACTCGCAGCTTCGCGCCTTCGCCGAAGTCTACGGCCAGGCCGACGCCAAGGAGAAATTCGTCAAGGACTTCGTCGCCGCCTGGAACAAGGTCATGAACGCCGACCGCTTCGACCTCGTCTGATCGGTTCAGCAAGTTTTTGCCCGGGCGCGGTTTCGGCCGCGCCCGGGCTTTTTTATGCGAATTCCTCGGGGCTCCGACCGTCCAAGCTTCCGATCCTCGCAGTACCTGATGGTGGTACGATGCGGGCACCACCTCTCCTCCGTCATCCCTGTGCTCGTCACAGGGATCCAGCGCGCCCAAGTCCTTGGGCGCGGGAGACTCTCTATCAACTACTTATTGAATCATTCACCGCGCCGACGCGCGGTGGCTGGATTCCTGTGACAGGCACAGGAATGACGGAGGAGAGGTGGTGCATCCGACTTCAATATCCAGTTTACGAGTGACTGGTGAGGAGTTTTGGGTTGGCCACCCGCCATTCTCTCCCGCACCGAAGCTTGCCGCCACGACGCGAACTTCTAGCCACGACCGACCCCACATGCGATAGATAATCGACGCAGCTGGAGGAGTTGATATGAACAGTTTGCAAGATAAAGTCGCAGCCATCACCGGAGCTGCTTCGGGCATTGGATTGGCGTCGGCAGAAGCGATCATCGCGGCGGGCGGCACCGTCGTGATGATCGACCGGGACGAGGCGGCGCTGAGTGCTGCCTGCCGCAGGCTGGGAGAGAAGGCGATCGCGCTGCCGCTCGACCTTCTCAAACCCGACGATTGCGCCGGTCTGCTTGACTGCATTCTCGCAAAGGTCGGTCAGCTCGACATCTTCCATGCCAATGCCGGCACCTATATCGGCGGAGATCTGGTGGAAGCGAACCTCGATGCGATCGACCGCATGCTCAATCTGAACGTCAATGTGGTCATCAAGAACGTCAGGACGGTCATGCCACACATGATCGAGAGAGGGACGGGAGACATCATCGTCACCAGTTCGGTCGCGGGCCAAGCAGCGGTTCCATGGGAGCCGGTCTATTCGCCTTCGAAGTGGGCGATGCACTGCTTCGTCCAGACCATGCGGCGGCAGCTCCTCAAGAACGGAATCCGCGTCGGATCCGTCTCGCCGGGCCCTGTCAGCAGCGCTCTGCTGAAAGATTGGCCGGAGGAGAACCTGCGCAAGGCAAAGGAGGCGGGTGCGCTGATCGAACCTCGCGACGTCGCGGAAGCCGTGCTCTTCATGCTGACCCGGCCACGCAACGTGACCATACGCGACGTGGTAATCCTGCCGAGCTCCTTCGACATCTGACACGAGACCGTATGTCCGGAGAGGGGCGCACTCCTCTCCGGACAGGTTGTCTGCGTGGGAAGCGTCCTCCCGGCGCAATTGTCAGATCGTCCAATCCTCGACATCAAGGCCATCCACGCGCCGGAACTCCCCGACATTGTTCGTGATGAGAACGAGGTCACGGGTCTTCGCCTGGGCGGCGATCAGCACATCATAGGGACCGATCGGCGTTCCCTTTGCTGCCAATGCCGCGCGGATCTCTCCCGATTCCAGCGCATCCTCGCGCTCGAAACCGACGGCGGGGAAATCCGCCATGAACAGGCGCAGGGTCTCGAGGTTGTAGGAGATTTTCGCGCTCTTATAGGCGCCGTAATAGAGCTCATGCATCACGATGGTGGAAAGCCCGATCGATCCTTCGTCGCTGTCGACCACGCGCTTCAGCAGCGCGTCGAATTTCCTGCTGATCAGCGCGATCACCGCATTGGTGTCGATAAGATGCGTGATCACTTGAACAGATCCTGAAGATCCGGCCTCTCCTCATCCTCCGGCTGCTCCCGTCCTTGCGCTAGAAAATCGTCGCTCAGACCGCGTTCGAGAGCGCTCTTCAGCGACGCCCAGCGCATGCCGGGATCGGCGCGCGGCCGCAAAATGACCGCATCGCCTTCACGCGTCACCTCCACCTGGTCGACGTCGAAGCGGAATTCCTTCGGCAGCCGGACGGCCTGCGAATTGCCGGATTGAAAGACGCGTGCATATTGCGGCATTGGTGCCTCCGCGATTTTGTATATACCGCCCAGTATATACGTGATCGGCCGCATTCGCGCAAGAAATCTCTGCAGTTTCCGCTAGCGCGGCACGACACCGAAAGGCGAAAGCGACAGCAGATCGGGGTCTTTCGTCGCTGCCGCCTTCGCCACCTCGGCATGGGCCATGCTGTAGCCGTAGGACAGGACGCGGACGCCGTCGATCATGAAGAACTGCGCCTGATCCAGGCCGGGCCGGAGCGTCCCCGTCACGGTGACGGTCTCGTAGATTTTTTCAAGGTGCAGAGGCTCCTGTGGAACGACTCGGACCAGCTGGTTGGGCGGCGGCGTGGGCATGTGGCTGCAGGCCCCGGCCCAGGGCACCAGCAGGAATTCATAGACGAGATCGCCGTCCTGATCGATCGGCAGGACGAAGCCCGTCAATTCGACCGGCTGGCCCTCCTCACGCCAGACCAGGGATTCGCCCTGAGGGCCGCTGACCGCTTTCGGCGACAGCGGAACTGTCGCCCTGGCCTGATCGGCCGGCCGCAAGGCGCTCCAGAAAATCGGCTGCGCCGCAGCGAGGACGCCGGACGCCGGCCATGCCGCGCCGAGTGTGAGCACCGCAAACATCAGGTATCTGTGCTTCATCATCCGCATCTCCCGGGCGGCCGCTTTGCCGGCTCGCCGCTGCCCGAGGATGCTAGCCGATCCTGCCCGGCCGTCAAAGCGCTCGGGCATTTCTTCTGGCACTGCGATCTGATTTACTCGACGTCACAGAGCCACGACTATCGGCTTATACTGATAATTGCCCCTCAACCTAACCCTCTCCCCGTTTTGACGGGGCGAGGGGACGTGCCCTGCTATGGACCAGCGAGGGACGGCGGCGTTGCGGCATATCCCCTTCGCCCCGTTTACGGGGACAAGGTGGCGGCAGCCGGATGAGGGGCTCATCGATCTCCTAGACCGGGATGTCGCGCAGGTATTGAACCCTCCAAGCCCACGCATAACGAAAGGGACGCCGACAGGCATCGTCAGCAATCAAGAGATCCCGTATGGGGTGGACACGGGATCTCCCTGCCGGATCGGTCAGACCTTTACTTCTCCGGCATCATCGAGGAGTGGTGGGAGGTGATCAGCCAGTTCCCGCCCTTGAACTCATAGGTGTAAGTGTAGCGGGCGGGCACCTTGGAGCCGTCCTTCATGGTGAAGGTGTAGGTGCCGGCGTCGACGGCCCAGTTGCAGCCGGTCTTGATGGTGCGGCTGTCGATGTGGCCCTTGGGGCCCTTTTCCAGGAAGTGCTTGAAATAGTCGATCCGCTCTTCCTGGGTAAGGCGCGGCTTGTTTGCCAGCGTCGCCAGCAGCACGGAATCCTCGCTGTAGTTCTTGGCGACTTCCTCGGGATTGAGCGTCGCCAGCGAGGCGTTCCAGTGGTCGAAGAGCTTGGCGACCTGTTCTTCGCTCACCGAAGCGCAGGTCGCCGTTTCGGCCGCGTTGGCGGATTGGACCTGGACGAAACCGATGATAAGGGCGGCAGCAATGATCGTACGCATGTTTGACTTCCTTTGTGGCGGTTCCGGGCGACATCGCGTCGGTCAACCGCATGACCGATAGTTAAGCGCCGGAGCACCACGGCCCCATCTGCCGGGTGGCTTCGATCCGATCTGCCGAACGGCATAGATGACATTCCCGCCGGAATGACTATCGTGCCCCCGTCATTGATTTCTGGAGCAGCCCCCGCTGAGCACGGAGCAAACCATAGAGACGACGCACGCGCCCGATGTGGCGGAGATGAGGGCGCTTTACCGGGCGGCGGAAGCGCGGGCGGCGCGGCTGCGCTTCATCATCGAGACGCGCACCCTGCTCGATGCGCAGGCCTTCGAAACGGCCGCGCCCCAGATACTGTCGCGGCTTGCCGATTTCGCTGGCGCAACGCTTGCGACGCTGACCTTTGCCGCACCACAGGGAAAGACGCCCGCGCAGCTGACGATCGGCCGGCCGACAGGCAATGACGCGATCCTCTTTGCGTCCGAGGACGGCGCCGCTCTTTCCCTGACGCTGATCGGCCCAGCGAGGGCGCGCGCCATCGATGCCGACGACCGGCAGACGCTGGAGGTGGTGGCCGGGCAGCTCGCCGACGCCTGCAATCTCGAACGGCAGGCGGCGGAAAAGCAGGCGCTGCTCGGCGATCTCGAACTGCAGCGCAGCGAACTCGCGGCCCTCGTCGCGCAGCTGATCCAGGCGCAAGAGCAGGAGCGGCAGCGGGTGGCGCTCGATCTGCACGACGGCGCAGCACAGCTTGCCGCCGGCCTTAGTTACCGCCTGCAAGATCTGGCGGCCCGCATCGGCGAGGTGCATGCGCTGAAACCGGAGATCGATCAGCTCGCCGCACTTGCGCGCCACTCCGTCGCCGATCTTCGCGCCGCCATCGCCGATCTCCGCCCGCCCGAGCTCGACGATCTCGGCGTCGCCGCAGCACTGCGCACCCGTCTCGACGCGATCGACGGCATGGAGGTGATCGCCGATCTCGATGCCGGCGCCGACCGCTGGCCGGCCTCGACCGGGATCATCTTCTACCGCGTCGCCCAAGAGGCGATCACCAATGCTGTCAAGCACGCCGAGGCGCGCCGCCTCATCGTGCGCCTTTTCGAAGACGGCGCGGGGCAGGCCCATCTCGAAGTGATCGACGACGGCAAGGGTATCAGCGAGGCGCAGCATCCTGAGGTTCAGGGCAGGGGAGCCCGGCTCGGCATTGCCGGCATGCGCGAAAGGCTGGCGCTGCTCGGCGGCCGTTTCGAGATCTTCGCCGGCGCTTCCGGCGGCACGCATGTCCGCGCCGCAGCGCCGCTCAAGCAGGAGAGGGCGGGATGACCGCATCCATTCTCGTTGCCGACGATCACGACATCGCCCGCGCCGGCCTGATCGCCATGATAGGCGGCCAGGACGATTTCCATGTCGCCCTCGACGTGCGCGACGGCGCGGACGCGGTGGAAGCGGCAGCCCTGCACAAGCCGGATCTGGCGCTGCTCGATATCCGCATGCCCCGCATGGACGGGCTTGCCGCGACGCGGGAGATCCGGCGCGTCTCGCCGGGCACCCGCGTCATGATCATCACTATGCATGACAGCCTCGATTATCTCGAAGCGGCGATCGAGGCCGGCGCCACCGGCTATCTGCTGAAGGATGCGAGCCGCGACGACATTCTGCGCACGATCCGCCGCGTGCTTTCGGGCGACGCCTTCTTCGACGGCCCGCTGGTCGCAAGGCTGTTGAAGCGCGCCGCCACCAAGCCGCAGACTAATGCCAGCGCATTGGAAACGCTGACGGTGCGCGAGCGCGAGGTGCTGAGCAAGGTGGCCGAGGGCCTGACCAACAAGGAGATCGGCCGGGCGCTGAAGATCTCTCCCGGCACCGTGAAGATCCATGTCGAGCGCATCATCGCCAAGCTCGGCGCCGGCGACCGCACGCAGGCCGCCGTCATGGCGGTGCGCGGCGGGCTGGTGCAGACGGCGAAGGATGAGCCATGATGCCTCGCTTTGCCGACCTGCCGCTCAGGGCAAAGGGCATCGTCATCATCATGGTGCCGCTGGCGCTGCTCTTGGCCGCGCTCGCCTCGGTCTTCATCGCCGACCGGCAGAGCCGCATTGCCGAGGATCAGGTGCGTGTGACGCTGGAGATCCAGTCCGGCATTCAGGAGCTGCATGCCCTGATCGCTGAAGCGGCGACCGCCATGCGCGGTTATCTCCTGACCGGCAGGAGCGATTTTCTCGATCCATTCAACCGCGCGGAGGACAGGCTGCCCGTCGTGCTCGACGAGGTCGGCCGGCGCTTGCGCGACGAAGAGCAGAAGGCCCGCCTCGAGCGCATCCGCGCCCTGGTCGACGCCAAGGTCGACCGTCTGCAGCTCCTGAAACAGGCCGATATCCTGCGCGCCGGTGGCCGCGAGGATCTGGCCGCCAAGCTCATCGAGGGCAAGCAGGTGCTCGACGTGCTGAGGCAGGAAATCGACGCGATGAACCGGCGCGAGGCCGATCTCCTCAACGCCAGAACGCAGGCGGCTGACCGGGTCCGCACCCTGTCGCGCAGCCTGATGATATCAGCCGGTTTTCTCGGCTTTGCCGGCGCGCTCGTCGCCGTTTTCCTGTTTTCGGCAAGCATCGTGCGCCGCGTGCACGCGCTGAAGGCCGAGGCGCACCGCCTCTCGCGAGGGGAAGTCGTGACATCGGCCGATCCCTTCCACGATGAGCTCGGCAATCTCGGACAGGCGCTCGCGGATGCGAGCGTGCTTCTGAAAAAGCGCGAGGCCGATCTGACCGAGAGCGAGGAGCGCTTCCGCCAGCTGGTCGAGGGCGTCAGCGATTACGGCATATTCGGGCTCGATCCGGATGGAGGGGTGGTGAGCTGGAATGCCGGCGCCGAGCGGATCACCGGCTATCAGGCCGAGGAGATTGTCGGCCAGCATTTCTCCCGCTTCTATCCCGCTGAAACCAGGGAGACATTTCCGGGAGAAGAGCTTTCGAAGGCGGCCCTACACGGGCGCACCGAGGCGGAAGGCTGGCGCCTGCGCAAAGACGGATCGCGCTTCTGGTCGCATGTCGTCGTCACCGCCCTCCATGACGAGACGGGGCGGCTGCGCGGCTTTTCCAAGATCACCCGCGACATTACCGAGCGCAAGCAGTTCGAGGAGGCGCTGCTTGCCGCCCGCGAAGATGCGGTGCGCGCCAGCAATGCCAAGAGCGAATTCCTGTCGCGCATGAGCCACGAGCTGCGCACGCCGCTGAATTCCGTTCTCGGTTTCGCGCAGCTTCTGGAAATGGATGTCGACGACGCCGAATCCCGGGAAAGCGTCGCGCAGATATTGCGGGCCGGCAGGCACCTACTGAGCCTGATCGACGAGGTGCTCGACATGGCACGGATCGAGGCCGGGCGCATGGATCTCACTGTCGAGCCGCAGCCCGTTGCCGAGGTGATCGAGGAAGCAGTGGCGCTCGCAAGGCCGCTCTGCGGCAAGCAGCAGATCCGCATCGAGGTCATCGAGGCCGAGCCGGATCTGACGGTGCTCGCCGATCGCCGGCGTCTCCTCCAGGAGTTCCTCAACCTGCTTTCCAATGCGGTGAAATACAATCGCCCGCAGGGCAGCGTCACCGTCAGCCACCGGGTGCTCGACGACCGCATCCGCATCGAGGTCAGCGACACCGGCCCCGGCATTCCGGCCGAGCGCGTCGCGCGCCTGTTCACCCCCTTCGACCGGCTGGGCGCCGAGCGCATCAGCCAGGATGGAACCGGCCTCGGGCTGGCGCTCTCGAAACACCTGATCGACGCCATGGGCGGCACGCTCGGCTTCAGCAACCGGGAGGGCGGCGCCAGTTTTTACGTCGATCTGCCGCGTGCGCCTGCTGCGATGCGGGAGGCCGAGGCGCAAGACGTCGTAGTGCCGTAAGGCCCCGCCAGTTTGTTAAAAGGCTCTCTTTCGTCATGCCTATTCGGTTCGTGCCGGTAACTGCCCCTCACCCTAACCCTCTCCCCGTTCTGACGGGGAGAGGGGACGTGCCCTACGAGACGTTGGTGAGAGACCGAGAGGTTGCGGCATAGTCCCTTCTCCCCGCGCGCGGGGAGAAGGTGGCGGCAGCCCGATGAGGGGCAACCCTCGCCGCCTCCCGGGCCAAGACGTCGCTGGTTCCAGATGCCCTATCGCTTTAATTTGGCCGCGCCGCTTGCTATCAGTGCGACATCGCTTTCGACGAAGTTTGGCTCCATGACAGATACCACCGATAGCCTGCGAGCTTCGACGATCCTGATCGTCGATGACGAGCCCGCCAATGTTTCGCTGCTGGAGCGCATCCTCAAGCGCGAGGGCTTTACGGCGCTGATCAGCACGACCGAGCCGCGCGAGGCCCTGCGGCTCTTCCGCGAGCATCCTGTCGATCTCGTCCTGCTCGACCTGATGATGCCCGATCTCGACGGTTTCGCGCTGCTCGAGACTTTCGCAAGGCTCATCCCCGACGACAGCTACCTGCCGATCCTGGTGCTGACCGCCGATGCGACCCTGCCGACGCGCCGGCGCGCGCTTTCCCTCGGCGCGAAGGATTTCCTGACCAAGCCCTTCGATGCGATCGAGGCGGTGCTGCGCATCTTCAACCTGCTCGAAACACGCATGCTGACGCTGGAACTCGCCAGGCACGGGCTGGCGACGCCGAGATCGGAACGTCCGAGGATCGATTGATCGCCCCTCCGCTCAACGTCTGAAAGCGCGGCGATTTCAGGTCAGGGATTGACCCAGCGGCGAGAGGAGAGGGCGCCGGTTTCGTCATAAGAGAACAATGCCCTGCGATTGTCCTGCTGGCGCAGCTGGAACCAGTCCAGCGTGCTGGCCCGAAAGATCAGTAGGCCGAAGCGCGCCTTTCCCTCGGCCTCATCCGCAGGCGCCGCCACTCCGATAGTTTCGAAGGCGCGCTCGTCCCCGGGCGGGCCGCCCGCATAGGTCATCCGCGTCCGCGCGGGCAGCCTGTCCCATGCGGCGTCAGCCCCTCCGCTTCCCGGCCCATGAAGCTCGACCTCCCCTTGAAGCCGAAGCTGCAGCCGGCTGTCGGCGCTGAAGCCGAGGACCGTGACGCGGGGATTGGCTGAAAGTTCCAGCCATTTGGAGCTGCGCGTATCCGTATGAAATTCGAGACGCCGCGCCGACCTGTCGGCGGCACGCAGCACGACCATGCGTGCCTGCGGCCTCGTCTCGATATCGACGGAGCAGAGGTTGAGATAACGGAAACCCGACTGCGGGTTCGCCGCAGCCGTTTCGAGTTCCGCCCATGCCGCGGCGTCGATGTCAGTGAGATCCACCGGCAGGCTCCGCTCAGACCGAACGGGCGATGCCGCCGTCGACGCGGATGTTCTGGCCGGTGATGTAACCGGCCCCCTCCGACAGGAGGAAGGCGATGGTGGCCGCGATTTCCTCGCTGGTGCCGTAGCGGCCCATCGGAACGCTGTCGCGCCGTTCCTCGGTGGCGGGCAGGCTGTCGATCCAGCCGGGCAGGACATTGTTCAAGCGGATGTTCTTGGCCGCGTAGCTATCCGCGAAGATCTTGGTGAAGCTTGCCAGCCCTGCCCGGAAGACGGCCGAGGTCGGGAACATCGGCGAGGGTTCGAAAGCCCATGCCGTCGAGATATTGACGATGGCGCCGCCGCCCTGGCTTTCCATGATCGGCGCGACCAGCCGGATCGGTCGCACCGCGCTCAGGAAATAGACTTCCATGCCCCGGTGCCAATCCTCGTCCGAGATGTCGAGGATCGGCGCGCGCGGGCCGTGGCCGGCGGAATTGACCAGCGCGTCGATGCGCCCCCATCGCCCCATCGAGAGATCGACGAGCCGCTTCACATCGTCGTTGGACTGGTTGGAGCCGGTGACGCCGACGCCGCCGAGTTCCCTTGCCAGCGCCTCGCCTTTGCCGGAGGAGGAGAGAATTGCAACGCGGTAGCCGTCCGCAGCGAGTTTCCGCGCTGCTGCGGCGCCCATGCCGGATCCGCCGGCGGTGATGAGAGCGACTTTTTCTTCAGACATTGAAACCTCCGACTGCTGATTTTGCGAAGCACTATGCCAGATATGCTCTCTGCTTTCGCGCGAGAAAGAAACATGCGAGACTGTATAAAATCTACTGGATAAGCCAATGATCCGATCCCGCCGAGCGCTGCCGCCGTTGAATGCCCTGCGCGCCTTCGAGGCTTCGGGCCGGCGGCTGAATTTCCGCGCTGCCGCCGAAGAGCTCGGCGTCACGCAGGGTGCGATCGCCCAGCAGGTCCGCGCGCTGGAAGATCAGCTCGGCCTCATGCTGTTCCAGCGCCTGCCCCGCGGCCTTGCGCTGACGGCGCAGGGTGCGGCCTACCTCTCCGACGTCACCCGCGCCTTCGATATGCTCGGCGAAGCGACCGGACGGCTTCTGGCGCGGCCGGAAACCGTGACGATCAGCGTCACCCCGACCGTCGCCGCCAAGCTTTTGATCCCGCGCCTCGCGGAGCTCTACAGCGCCCTTCCCGACGTGGATCTGAGGACGGTCGCCACCGAGACGCTGTCGGATTTCGACCGCGACCAAGTGGATATCGCCGTGCGCCTGACCAGCCAGGCTTTCCCGGCGACGCTGGAGGCAAGGCTGCTGTTCCGCCAGGAACTGGTGGCGGTCGCAAGCCCGCATCTGGTGAAAGGGCTCGCCCTTCCCTTGAGCCGCGAAGAACTTTGCAAGCTGCCGCTCCTGCATGACTCGCACGATCGCTGGGGCGTATTCCTCGGAATTCGCGAGAAGCTGCCGGGCGCGGCCTTCAACCATACGACACTGGCGCTCGACGCCGCACTCGCCGGCCAGGGCGTGGTGCTCGCCTGCCGGGCCTTCGTGATGGCCGATCTCGAGGCCGGGCGGCTGGTGCAGGTGACGGAGGAAACGGCGGCCGTCGGCGCCGATTACTTCCTCGTCCGCAAACGCTCGTCATCGCCGCGAAAGGCCGTGGACGCAGTGTGGGACTGGTGCGCGGCGCGGCTGTCGCTCGGCTGAGCGCCCGATGATCGGGGCCGGCTCACGCCGGCCCCGTCATGTTCAGAACATGGTGTTCTTGTTGGCGGCCTCTTTCGGCACCGCCTGGATCACGTCCCAGTGCTCGACGATCTTGCCGTCCTTGACGCGGAAAATATCGACGATCGCCTGGCCGCGATCGTCAGCGCCGTTTGTCGCATGCACATGCAGCCAGACGAGATCGCCATCGGCGGAACTGCGGACGATCTTCGCCTTCGACTGAGGATTGTCCTTGAAGAAGCCGGTGAAGAAGGAAACGAGAGGCTTCTTGCCATCGGGAACCTCGGGATTGTGCTGCCGATACTCGTCCGCCACCACCGAGGCGGCCTCGACATCATGGCTGTTGAAGAAGCGGTCGTAGAATTCCACGACCAGCTTCCGGTTGGCTTCTTCGACCTTCAAATCCCGAGAGGCGGCAAAGGCGCCGGAAGGCATGGCGATGCCCGCCAGAATGGCGAGTGCGCAAAGCGATTTCCCGAATGTCATGCATCAAACTCCTTGGTACGAATCCGCGATCTAGTCTAAGAAACAGACTATGAGGCTTGGTCTAGGACAGCGCGAAATACCCGGCAAGAAGGCAGTTTTCAGTGCCGAAGTCAGCGCGCGATGACCGGGAAGGAGGAAGCGATGCCCGGGAAAACCGATCCGGCGGGAGAGCGGCCCGGGGCAGGATGCCCGATCAGGGGCGTGCTCGACCGCATCGGCGATCAGTGGAGCCTGCTGACGCTCGAGGCGCTGGAAACTGAAAGGAAGCGCTTCAACGAGCTGCTGCGCGAGATCGGCGATATCTCCAAACAAATGCTCTCCAAGACGCTGCGGCATCTGGAGCAGGACGGCTATATCAGGCGCACCGTCTATCCCGAGGTGCCGCCGCGCGTGGAATATGAGCTGACGGAACTCGGCCGATCCTTCCTCATCCCGATGAAGGCCCTGATCGGATGGGCCGAGCAGAACCATCCCGAGATCATTCGATCGCGGCTACGGCATGAAACTGAGTAGGATTTGAATAGAGGCAAGAAGCAAGGTCGAAGCGCGTCCTTCGAGGCTTCGGCCTTCGGCCTGCGCACCTCAGGATGAGGGAGTTTGGTGGATGCCGCGCCGACAACAGCGGACGTTGATGGATGCAGCGACCTCTCTCCGACCTCATCCTGAGGTGCCCCGCAGGGGCCTCGAAGGACGAGAAGCGCGGTCGGAGCGCGTCCTTCGAGGCTCCGGCCTTTGGCCTGCGCGCCTCAGGATGAGGAAGGTTGGCGGGTGCCCCGCCGGCAACAACGGGCGTTGGAGGATGCCGCGACCTCTCTCCGACCTCATCCTGAGGTGCCCCGCAGGGGCCTCGAAGGACGAGGTCGGCCACCAGGGGCTAGGCGCAAGAAGCAAGGTCGGAGCGTGGCCCCCTCAAGCCAGCAGCACCTTGCCGCCAGTCCGGAAGGGAAGGGCAGCTTGCAGCGCCTCGCCGATCCTTTCCAGAGGAAACACCTCCCGCACCTCGGTGGCGATCACCTTTGGGGCGATCTGTGCGGTCACCTCGGAATAGGCGCGCTGGACATTATCCATGGTTTCGGAATGAACCCATTCCCGGAGATGGAAAAAGGAAAACCTGATATCGGGATGGGAGGCCCAGAAGGTATTCGGGATGCTTTGGCCCGAGAGCAGGCCATAATGCACGAAATGTCCGCCGGGCTTGAGCGCATCGGCAAGCACCGAGGCGCGCGGCCCGCCGACGCAGTCGAGCACCGCATCGAGCCCATGCCGGCCGGCGAGGCCGGCTGCCAGGTCGCTATCCTCCCTGTCGATGACAACGGTCTCGTGCCGTCCACGCAAGCGCTGGCGGGATTCCTCGCTGCGAACGATCGCCACCGGCTCGACGCCAACGGCATTCGCGAGGCCGATCAGGACCGATCCGATCGAGGAGGCAGCGGCGTTGACGGCGATGCGCATGCCCGGTCTCAGCCCGATCTTGTTGTGCAGCATCAGCCACGCCGTCATCGGGTTGACGTAGCTCGTCGCCGCCTCGAAATCGGAGAGCGCGTCCGGCACGCGCAGGCACCAGCTGGGGTCGGTGTCCTTGAATTCCTGCCACCCGCCGGCGCTGCGCACCGGCAACACGCGCGTTCCCAGCGGCAGTCCATAGACCGCTTCGCCGCAGGCTTCGACCACGCCGAAGGCTTCGAAGCCCGGAATGAAGGGCAGGGTCGTGCGGCCGGCATAGGCGCCTGATATGGTGATGATATCGGAAGGATTGATCGAGCGCGCCAGCAGCCGCACGCGGACGTGGTCGCGCCGCAGCGCCGGCAGCGGCGCCCGCTCGATCCCGACGACCTCTGGGGCCGGGCCGAATTTTCGCACGACCGCCTGATATTGCATTTGCATCCCCCACATGCTCGCGGTTAGAACAGCCCACCAATTTTGGATGATCGAATGAGCGTTGACGACAGGCCTTTAGCATCGTTCCGGGTCTCGATGCGAGACATCGACATCTATGGCCATGTCCACAATTCGGTCTATCTCGACTATTGCGAGGATGCCGTCGTCGAGTTCCTCAGGCACCGCGAGATCCTCGGCCATTTCCGCCACACCACCTCGGGTGTCGCCTATCACGTCAAGAAGGCGGAGATCACCTTTCACAACCCGATCGACGTCGACGATGTCGTCGAGGCGAAGGTCGCCGTCGAGAAGATCGGGCGCACGAGCCTCGCCTTTACGATCGAACTCTTTCGCCGGCGCGATGGCGCCCATTGCGCAACGGCCGGCCTTGTCTGGGTCTGCGTCGGCCTTTCCGAAAGCCGCCCGACGCCGATCCCCGAGGCGACCAGAGCCGCCTTGTCGCAGGGCTGATCCATGCCGATCCATGTAGAGCTTCGTCGACATGCCACAGAAAGGCCCAGCAAGCCGGCGGTGGTGATCGACGGTGGCGCGCTCGGCTACGGCGAACTTCATGCGCGCTCGCGGGCGATCTATCGCTTTCTCCAGCGGCTTCCCGGCACAAACCGCCGCACGATCGATCTGCCAGGCGTCGAGAAGCTCGTTGCGCTCAGCCTCGGCAATCATCTCGGCTTTGCCGAATATTTCGTCGCCGCCACCGCCTTGCCGAATGCCTGCGCCGTCATCGATCCGATGATGCCGGCCGAAAGGATCGAGCGCATTCTGGAGCGCCTTGCGCCCGACGTGCTTGTCGTCGACAACGAGGCGAGCGCAAGTGCGGAGATCGGCCGCCGGCTCGGCATATCGGTCGTCATCGCCGGAGCCGAGCCTTTCGATCTCACCGTACCGGCAGAGGACCTGCCGGATGATGCCGGAGGCATCTTCCTGATCGGCTTCACCTCGGGCACCACGGCCGAGCCGAAAGCCTATTACCGCTCCCGCGAGCAGTGGCGCCGGAGCCTCGACCGGGGACGGCTGGTTTTCGAACTCCAGAACGCGCCCTCGACCCTCTGTCCCGGCGCCCTGGCGCATGGCCTGGCGCTTTACGCCCTGGTGGAAGCGCTCGATGCTGGGGCGACGTTTCATTCGGTGCGGAAGTGGGATGCCGGCGCGGTCGCGCGCGCCCTCGCCTCAGAAGAGATCGAACGGCTGGTCGCCGTGCCGACCCATATAGCCGGGATTGCCCGCGCATGGGCAGGCGAGCCCGCGCTCACCTGCCTGCGCGACGTGCTGACAGCCGGCGCCAAGCTGAACCTCAACGAGGTCGAGTCCATGCGCCGCCTCTTTCCCAAGGCGCGCATCCGGGAATATTACGGCGCATCCGAGATCGGTTTCATGACGGTCTCGACGCTTGCTGGCGGCGAGACCGATTTTCCGATCGACCGGGTGGGACAAGCCTATCCCGGCGTAGAGATCACCATCCGCGACCCTGAAGAAAACGATGTCGGCATCGACGTGCCGGGCACCATCTTCGTCAACAGCGACCTGATCGCCGACGGCTATCTCTGGGGCGACGACGGCCAGGCGTTCCGGGCCACACCGGCTGGGGCGACGGTCGGCGATCTCGGCGAGATCGACGCCAGCGGCATGCTGCGGGTGATCGGCCGCGCCGGCGGCATGATGATATCGGGCGGCAACAACGTCTATCCCGCCGAAGTCGAGAGCGCGCTGAAAACCTGCCCCGGCGTCGAGGAAGCCGTCGTCTTCGGGCTGCCGGATGACTATTACGGTCAGAGGATCGTCGCCGTCGTCTCCGGGAAGGCGATCGATGCGAGAATCCTCGCGAACCATTGCGCGGGAAAGCTTGCAAGGTTCAAGATCCCCAGGCAATTCTACCAGATCGGCTCCTGGCCGATGACGAGCAGCGGCAAGATCGCGCGCGGCCAGGTGCAGGCATCGGTCATTTCGGGAGACGGCCTTGTCCTACGCCTATCAGCCTGACGAGGATTGGCAGCCGATCGTGATCGCCGCCTACCGCACGCCGATCGGCCGGGCCTTCGGCTCGCTTGCGACGGTCGCTTCCGAAGACCTGCTCGCGCCGATCATCCGCCGCATCCTTGCCGAGACAGGCATAGCGCCCGAGGCCATAGACGACGTGCTGGTCGGCAATGCCGCCGGCGGCGGCGGCAATATCGCCCGGCTCGCCGCCCTTTCCGCCGGACTGCCGATCGCCGTCCCCGGCGTCGCCATCGACCGGCAATGCGGCTCGGGTCTCGAAGCGATCATCCTGGCCGCCCGGCTGATCCAGGCAAAGGCCGGCTCCTGTTTCCTGGCGGGCGGCGTCGAGAGCGTCAGCACCGCGCCCTGGCGAGCCGAAAGGCCGAAAACCAATGGCGCCCTGCCGCGCTTTTATGCCCGCGCCCGCTTCTCCCCGGATGCGATCGGCGATCCCGATATGGGTGTCGCCGCCGAAAACGTCGCCCGCGCATTCGCCATCACACGGCAGCGGCAGGATCAATTCGCCCTGCGCAGCCACCGGCTCGCCGCCAAGGCGGCCGAAGCCGGCCTCTTCCAGCCCGAAATCGTCGAGATCACCACCCGCCAGGGGCTGGTGGAACGGGACGAATGCCCGCGCCCGACGACATCGATGGAAGCGCTGGAAAACCTCAAGCCCGTCTTCCTGGCCGGCGGCTCGGTGACGGCGGGCAATGCCTGCCCCCTCAATGACGGCGCCTGCCTGGTGCTCGTCATCAGCCGCGGCATGGCGAGACACCTCGGCATCGAAAAAGGTCTCGCCTTCATCGACAGCGCGGCGGCCGGCGTCGACCCCAACCTGCTCGGCATCGGCCCGGTCGCCTCGACCAAAAAGCTGCTGCAGCGCCAGCCCGACCTCTCGCTTTCCGCGATCGATGCCATCGAATTCAACGAGGCCTTCGCCGCCCAGGTGCTGGCTTCGCTCGATCAGCTCGAAATCTCTCCGGATGCGGTCAACAAGGAAGGCGGCGCCATCGCACTCGGCCATCCCTTCGGCGCATCTGGCGCGATCCTCGTGACCCGTCTCTACAGCCAGTTGGTCCGCAGCGGTACTCCCGGCGCCACCGGTCTGGCGATGATCGGCATCGGCGGTGGCATCGGGCTGACGGCGCTTTTCGAGGTGGTCCGGCTTTCGTGAGGCCGGGAGGATGCCGCAGCGTCTCGATTCCCTCTTCTCCCCAGCGGGGGGAAGGTGCCCGTAGGGCGGATGAGGGGGCTTGGGACGCCGGGGCTTCAGCAAAACTTATGCAGGCGTTCGACTGGAGTGCCAGGCATGGCCTCGCCGCCAACGTGGCGGATTAGCTTTACCGAGAGGATTTTCCGCGCGGCCCCCTCATCCGCCTGCCGGCACCTTCTCCCCGTTGAGGAGAAGAGGATATGCCGCGCCGCCTTCGTCCCTCGTGATCCGGCGGAGGCGAAATCCTGCCGTTCCGCAAAACGTTTCGACCGCAAGACCAGCCAGTCTACTGCCTTCGCATAGGGTGACAGCGACGCAGGGAGAGTGGTTCGCGGCCGCGATCCGGCGCATTCTCCTACGCATCGGTGGCCACCGCCGGCAGCCGGGAGTTCGCGCGGTGACGCCCTGTACCGATGAAGTCGCTTGCCTCCCGAGGACGCGACTTCGGCAGCCATCTTCCAGTCAACAGAGGAAAACCTCGCTGAGGACAAGGAGACTACCCATGAAGATCGTCATTATCGGCGGCACCGGCCTGATCGGCTCGAAGACCGTGGAGAGATTGCGCAAGAAGGGGCATGAGGTGCTGGCCGCCTCGCCGAATACAGGCGTCGACACGATTACCGGCAAGGGCGTGGCCGAAGCGCTGGCAGGCGCTCAGGTGGTGCTCGACCTTGCGAACTCGCCTTCCTTTGAGGACAAGGCCGTTCTCGAATTCTTCCAGACCTCGGGCCGCAACCTGCTGAAGGCAGGGGCTGCCGCCGGCGTGAAGCATCATATCGCACTCTCGATCGTCGGCATGGAGCGCCTGCAGGGCAGCGGCTACATGCGCGCCAAGATGGCGCAGGAAGATCTGATCAGGGGCTCCGGCATTCCCTATACGATCGTGCATTCCACCCAGTTCCACGAATTTATGGCCGGCATCGCTCAGTCCAACACCGTCGGCGAGACCGTGCATCTGTCGCCCGCCTATCTGCAGCCAATCGCTTCGGACGACGTCGCCGATGTGATGGCCGACGTGGCGCTTGCCGCACCCGTCAATGGCACGATCGAAATCGGCGGGCCTGAGAAGATCCGCCTCACCGAGATCGTGACACGCCTCTTCAAGGCAACGAACGATCCGCGCCAGGTGGTAACCGATCCGCACGCCCGCTATTTCGGCGTCGAACTCGATGACGACTCGCTCGTGGCCGGCCCCAATGCGCGGCTCGGCCGGATCCGCTTCGAGGACTGGCTCAACCAGCAGCCGCCCCAGAAGAAGAGCGCCTGACAGGGATTTGCGCCTGTCGTATCAATTGAGGAGACCAGACATGCCAGGAAAGATCATCTCGGCGGCGGCACTCGCCCTCACTCTGGCCGCCGGCACGCAAGCGCAGGCCGGGGAAAACAGAGCGCGGATAACCGTCGTTTACGATCAGAAGCTTCCCAATGTTCCAGGCAAGAGCATGAAGGCGGTGCTGGTGGAGTATGCGCCGGGCGGCATGTCGCCTGGGCATACCCATCCAGACTCGGCCTTCATCTATGCTACCGTTCTCGAAGGGGCGATCCGCAGTGCGGTGAACAAGGGCCCGGAGAAAACCTATAAGGCCGGAGAAAGCTTCTCCGAATTTCCCGGCGATCATCACAGCGTCAGCGCCAATGCCAGCAAGACCGAGCCGGCAAAACTGCTGGCAGTCTTCGTGCTCGATACCACCGAAACGGAACTGACGATCGACGACAAGTAGGCGGCCCGCGATGCCCGGCGCCGCCGGGCATCGTCCCCTGCCGCCTCAGGCCGCCTGCAGCGCCAATTCCAGGTCGGCGATCAGATCGTCCGGATGCTCGATGCCGATGGACAGGCGGATGGTCGATTCCAGCACGCCGATCCGCTCTCTTATTTCGGCGGGCACGCCGGAATGCGTCATGGCGGCCGGATGGCTTGCGAGCGACTCCGTGCCGCCAAGGCTGACGGCGAGCTTGAACACCTGCAGCGCATTCAGGAATTTGAAGGAGGCCGGTTGGCCGCCGCGGATATCGAAGGAGAAGGTCGAGCCCGCGCCGCTGCATTGGGCGGCGAAGGTGCGGCCCGACGGCGAGTCCGGATCGTGATAGGGCAGGTAATGCACTCTCTCGACCTTTGGGTGGTCGCGCAGGAAATCGGCGACCGCGCGGGCGTTGCTGTTCGCCCGTTCCATGCGCAGCTGCAGCGTTTCGAGCGAGCGGCCGAGCATCCAGCAGGAATGCGGATCAAGCTGCGTGCCGATTGCGCCGCGCAGCGCCTTGACCTGCTTGATCACAGCCTTGCGGCCGAGAACGGCGCCGGCGATGAGGTCGGAATGGCCGCCGACATATTTGGTCAGCGAATAGAGCGAGATATCGGCGCCATTCTCGATCGGCCGCTGGAAGACCGGGCCGAGCAGGGTGTTGTCGCAGACGACGATCGGCGTATGCCCCTGCTTCGCGCCGATCGCATCGGCGACGCGCCGGATCATCGCGACATCGACCAGGCTGTTGGTCGGATTGGCCGGCGTCTCGATCAGGATGACGGAGACGCGGCCCTTGGCCATCGCCTCTTCCGCCGCCTTCTGCACCGATCCCTCGCTGACGCCATCCGCAAAGCCGACCGCGGCGACGCCGAAATTGAGGAAGGTCTTTGCCAGCAGGGTTTCCGTGCCGCCATAGAGCGGCTGCGAATGCAGGATCGCATCGCCCGGCCGCACGAAGGCGAAGAGAGTCGTGGCGATCGCCGCCATGCCTGAGGAAAACAGCGCGCCGCTTTCCGTCCGCTCATAGACGGCGAGGCGATCCTCGACGATCTCGCTGTTGGGGTGGTTGAAGCGCGAATAGACGAGGCCAGCGCCCTTGCCGGCCGGCGGCTCACGACGGCCCGATACATAGTCGAAGAAATCCTTGCCGTCCTCGGCAGTATTGAAGACGAAGGTGGAGGTCAGGAACACCGGCGGCTTAACCGCCCCTTCCGAAAGCTCGGGGTCGTAGCCGTAGTTCAGCATCTGCGTTTCGGGATGCAGTGCATGATTGCCGATATGCGTTTTGGAAGGATGCGGGGCGGTCATGATCGTCTCCTCTGTCGAACCTGCCGAAGCATAAAATACATCAAAACCGCATCGAAGCAGCGGGCATCGATGCCGCTCCTTAACGATCAGCTCACGGTCTCGCCCAAAGTGTCCGCGACATAAGCCCCGCGCGCGCCCATCGGCAATGGCTGCCCCGTCGTCGTGTCCTTGGCCGTCTGATGCTCGAGCTCGGCGTTGAGTTCAGCGCCGATGATGAGAATGACGACGGAAAGCCAGATCCAGACGAGAAAACCGATCAGCGCACCGAGGGCACCGTATGTCGCATTATAATTGGCGAAATGCTCGAGATAGAAAGAGAAACCGAGCGACATGGCGGCCCAGGTAACGGTCGTCAGAGCCGCGCCCCACGTCATCCATCGAACCCTCGCAGGCTCGCGACTCGGCCCGATGCGATACACCAGTGTAACGGCCACCGCCACTACGAGCAGCAGCAGCGGCCACCTGAGGAGGAGCGCCATCTGCTCCTTGAACTGATCGAGCCAGAGATAGGAGAGCACAAGCGGCATCACGCCGACAAGCGCCACCATGAGGACGGCGAAGAACACTGCGCATAAGGTGAAGCAGAGGCCGATAAGGTTCAGTCGCACGAGGCTCCGTTTCTCATCCTCCTCATAGGCCACGTTCATCGCATCGAAAATGGCGAGCGTGCCGTTGTGCGTACTCCAGAGGGCGATGGCGAGACCAACGAAGAAGGCGATGCCGAGCGTGCTCTCGCCTCGTTCGACGAGCGCCTTGATTTGGTCGGCGAGAAGATCGAACGCCCCGGGCGGCAGGAGAACGACCAGCTCGCGGAGATGTTCGGATATGGTGACCGGATCGGCAACCAGCCCGTAGAGGGAGACGAGCGCCGCCAGCGCGGGAAATATCGCCAGCAGCAGATAGAAGGTGACGCCGGCGGCAATCAGAGTGACACGGTCGTGCAGGATCTCGTGGAAGACCCGCCAGAACACGTCACGAAGACCGCTGAGCGGAATGGCCTCCGGCGTAGCGGCGCTGCGCCCATGATCGTCGTCGCGGGAGGTATCGCCGGGCGGGACGACAGCACCGCGCTGCCTTGCCTCAAGGATAACAAGCGCGGCGATCGCTGCGGCCATCGCCGTCGCGCCGATGGAGAACCTCTTGAGGCGGAACGCGTCTGCCATTACCCTATCCTCCGATTTGCTGCGGGGATAACGCCGATAGCCGCTAAAGGATGCAAACCATTGCTTTCTTGCGGAGATTCCAGCAGGCGAAGGGCCCGGCGCCCTAAGAAGGCCAGGCCCGCGGCAGCTTCGCAAACTGCAAGCCTCTGGTTTTATTGAATTAACAGTGCACTACGGAAGCAAAACACGACTTTGGTTTCGTTACTGCTGTGTAACGGCTAATGTCGAGGCTTCGCGGTTCGGGCTCGTAGAGGCCCGATTATGCCTAAATAACGCGGCCCGGGCAGGTGGCGGCAGGGCGGCTGCGTTTGCATTTCTTGACGCGCCCAAGCGGCCAGATCCGATCGACGCATGCGGAGGGCCAGCGGGGAATTCCTTATTCCGGGAGGCCGGCCTTGCGCAAAGCCGACGCCAGCCCCTTCATGAGCTGCGGCCGCACGACATCCATTCGCACGAAACCGCCTATTGTCCAGTCCGGCGCAACTTTCAGCAATCGCGCGGCCGCCGCTCGCGCAGCCTCCAGACGATGGAGATTGGCATAGCTTGCCACCAGGCTGGCGTGGAGAATGCTGAATCCCGGGTTCACCTGAATTCCCAGAGCCGAGTATTTCACGGCATCCTCGAACCGCCCGGTAAACAGGCTGACCCAGGCCAATGCGAGATAGGAATGATAATTCATCGGATCGAGCGGACTGAGCCGAAGGGCCTTGAATGCGTGGTCTCGGGACCGGTCATAGGTCTCGTTGAACATATGTACCATCGCGCTCAGCCCGTAGGCGAGCGACGAATTGCCGTCCAGCATCAAAGCCCTGTCGAGCGCATTGATCGAGCGCTCGTAGTCATGGGTGATGGTGGCGTGGACGAAAGCTCCGAGACACAGCGCTTGCGGATCGTCCGAGCCGGTGACGAGCGCCGCATCGGCGTGGCCGAGCGCCGCGGCCCTGTCCTCGGGATCGAAGCCGCCGCGCAGGAATCGCTGCTCGTATCCCCAGGCGGCATAGCCGTGCACGGCGGCATAGTTGGGATCCAGACGCAAAGCTTCGGTCAGCAGCCGCAATGCTTCGCTGGTGTCCGCCGGGGTGTTGGCATAGCTATGCGGCAATGCGCGAAGGAAGAAATCATAAGCGTCCAGGCTATCAGGCCGCTTGCGACGCGCCCTCTCTATCTCGGCACGCCTGATCGTCGGCACGAGCATCCCGACAATGCCCTCGGTCAACTGATCCTACAGATCGAAAATATCTTCGGCCGCACCCTCGAACTTGTCGGCCCATATATGGGTGGCATCCTTCCCTTCAATCAATTGCGCGCTGATGCGCACCCGGCTTGCCGCCCGCCTGATGCTGCCTTCCAGCACGTAGCGGACGCCGAGTTCCCTGGCAATCTGCCTGACGTCGGTCGCCTTGTTTTTGTAGGCGAAGGTGGAATTTCGCGCGATGACAAACAGGCTCGGAATTCTCGAGAGGTTGGTGATGACATCCTCGACCAGCCCATCGGCAAAATACTCCTGCTCAGGATCACCGCTCATGTTCGCAAAGGCCAGCACGGCTATCGACGGTTTGTTCGGCA
The DNA here is from genome assembly GCF_025200795.1 of Rhizobium sophoriradicis. NCBI lineage: Bacteria > Pseudomonadati > Pseudomonadota > Alphaproteobacteria > Hyphomicrobiales > Rhizobiaceae > Rhizobium > Rhizobium sophoriradicis. Next base: position 178,722 of record NZ_CP104154.1, on the reverse strand, counting down.
AAGCAGGCGGCCTGGACAGCCGCGCCTGCGGGGAGGTCCCTTCCTGCACGAGACGGTGAACCGTGATCGGCTCGGCAATGTTTTTGACCTGCTGCTCACCCATCGCTTCAAAGCCGAAGGCGAGCGTCTTTTCGACCTCACGCGCGACTTTGCCGGAGATGCAAACACCGCCAGGATCGGCGAGTTGCTGCAAACGCGCTGACACGTTGACGCCATCGCCATAGCAGTCGTCGCCATCGACGATGATTTCGCCGAGATTGAGCCCCATTCTCAATTCGAGCCGCTCGTTCTCCTTCACCTCAGCGTTGCGCTCCTTGAGCGCACCCTGCAGCGACACCGCGCATTCGACTGCATCCACGACGCTGCCGAACTCGGCGAGCAACCCGTCGCCCATGAGCTTGAAGATACGGCCGCGCCGCTTCGCGATTTCCGGCTCGATCAGTGCTTTTCGAATCCCGATAAGACGCTCGAACGTCCCGGCCTCGTCACGCTCCATCAGCGCCGAATATCCAACGACGTCGGCCGCAAGGATGGCCGCAAGCTTCCTCTCCATGGCCCCCTCACAAGACGCCGTGCCGAAGGTTAACACACAAACAAGTGGCGACCTATAGACCACCACATCAACCTCATGCGGCGCACCGACCGATGATGACACAGCGAACCGAAACGTCGATCGGCGGCAGCGGCTGCATGAGACGGAGGAGCGCCGATCATCCTTGTTGTCCGCGGACAACGGAGCAATCGCTTTCAGGATCAGCTGGATCGTGCCGGCTCGTGGTAGCGCGCCGCGTTGCTCGAGAGGTTGCAGCAGATTGGAGAGGAGCAAATCGAGATTCACGTGGTCATCAGCGCGCTGATTGCATCATCGTGAGCTATGGACCTGACTACCAGCCGTCGCCGCAGATACCATCCTCTACTACATTTCGGTTCTATTTAGATTTCGATCGTAGATTTGCGCCAAACTCAAATTTGACCACAGAGGAGCACACAGTGAGGGGGTTCATGCTGTTTAGCATCATTGGAGTGCTCATTCTCGGCGCGATGGCCAGCTATTATTGGGAGGGAAACCTATTTGGCTTCCGCTACTGGAGTTGGCGGCAGAAGCTTACGCTGTCGGTTGAGACTCCTAATGGGATAATAACCGGCAATTCGGTGACTGGCGCAAGTTGGGATATGCCACCTGAATGGTTCAAAATTGGCGATTCGGGAGGCGGGCACGGTGGCCCGCTCAAGCTCACCGGGGAAGCTGTTACATTGGAGGTGGCGCCGAATAAGTATCTGTTTGCGCTGGTTGACGATGCCGCGACAGAACTGGCGGTCACGCTCTTCGCCAGCCCACCATTTCGATCAGCTGATCGAGACGAGTACGCACGCTCCCTTGATCGAATTCAAATCATCGCAGAGGCGAAAAGGCTGACATCAAACCAATATCCTCGCCTGGTCACATTTACCGATATCAATGATCCGACCACCGTCCGAGATGTGAAGCCATCCGAGCTGGAAGAATTCTTTGGACCTGGAGTTTCATTGAATTCTATAACCTTGTCGGTGACGCCAGAGCCAATGACCGACGGACGAGTCGACGCCGCTCTTCCCTGGCTATGTGACTATGAGTTTCGGCCGAGCGGACTAAGCCACTTATCACATCAAACCATTGGCCCGTCCCCGACGGCACTAAAATCGAACAGATGCCCCTGGCGAAATTACGTTATGGAAGCTTGGGGAACGGATGTTGATGACAAGATGAAAAAACGTCTATGTTGCCCTTCCTAGCGGCAATACGTCAAAGAGTGCTGCAATCCAGGCGGCATCAGTATCGACTTCGACATGCTCCTCCCGACGCCTATTGGGAGATCCCGCAGTGGTTTGAGGCGGCCGGAGTGACGCAAATTGAAATCAGTGGCTCGCGATCCGAAGCGGATATGCTCGCTTAATCGACTGATGATACACAGCCGCGTGACGAGCATCGTTCACGCAGTGCTATTGAATTGAGGCACATCCGCGCACCGATCGGCCAGCGCATCTCGGCGCGTTGTCCGCGGACAACGCCGCGCCCAATCCCGCCACGGCGGCGCGCACGCGGCAACACTCTGTACGATATCGACATGGCCACCGGCTTGAATTCGCCGAATTGCGACACTACCTCGTGACGGTCCGATAGACAGCACTCCTCCTCCCATGCTGTCGGTCACTATCGAAGCCCGGCGCCCTCTCCTGCGCCGGGCTTCTTTCACTTTGACGCCCCAACACCCGCCTCGCCCTTCGAGTCCCCTACGGCGCAGAGGTGAAGCTCTCGCGGGCACCACGCGATATCCTCGACCACCTTTCGTCGACCACCGCACCCACTGGCGCACCCGCCTCCTCCTTCGAGGCTCCAGCCTTCGGCTTCCGCACCTCAGGATGCGGCTCTCTTGAGCGCTCGCGACATCTTAACCGCTTGAGTGCTGGCTGCCGTCTTGCGACGGTGGCGGTCGCCCTGGATGCTCCCTTGAGCGTCGGCGCGGCATCCTCCAACGCTCCTCATGCTGAGGCGCGCAGCCCACGGGGCGGAGTCTCGAAGGACACGCCACTAGGCCGCTCCTTGCATGAATGAACACTGGCGCTCCCGCCTCATCTTTCGAGGATAAGGCTCTCTTGAGCGCGCGTATTCGTCTCCTTCCGCGGGTGCGCATTGCGGGGTGGCTTCATCAGTTGATACGAGCCGCGCGGCCGTAGGAGCGCAAACTCAACCAAAGGCTAGCAAGCGGCAGCAACGGAAACAAACTTTTATATTGCTTCTGCAACGCCACCAACAAAAACAAAATCAATCTGTTATCCCACCACCTCATACCACCAGCGACCCCTGTCTTTCAGCGACGGTCACAACCGCCCGCGTCCCGGCATTGAACTCCAGAAAATCCGCCTCGATGCCGTCGCTGAAGATGACGCCGTGTTCGGGCATTTCGGAGACGATGGTCAGCGGCCGGGTATTGGAGACCAGGCCGGCGACAATGGTGGCGCCGGTGGTGCGGCTCGGGAAGGGTTCGCGCACGAAATAGCGCAGGAAGTCGGCGTCCCAGGCGAAGGACATGTCGATCGTCCGCTCAGCGGGGTCGAGACCGAGCGCGCTAGCGGTTCCGAGCCAGCCGGAATAGAGGCTCTTCAGCCAGCCGGTCGAGCCCATGCCCGTGGAGACGATGATGCCGCTCGAGGACTGGCGCTCCTCGCGCTCCTCGGCCTGCAGGATATAGCGGGCCGAGACGTGGCTTTGCGGGCCGATGAAGAGATCGTTGACCGCATGGATGACGGCGCCGGTATTCAGCGTTGCCTTGGCCATGCTGACGCGTTTGATCGGCCGCTTGTTCCTCAGCGCTTCGCCGATCACCTTCGGCAGGCTCTTCGTGTTGAAGGGAAGCAGCGGGCCGTCCCAGCGTGCAGGATCAGGGTTGACGCCAAGCACCGGCTGGCCGTCGAGATATTTCAGCGTATTGGCGACCAGCCCGTCCTGACCGAGCACGACGACGACATCGTCGGGGCCGAAGACGAAGTTCGGGAGGTAACGGCGGTCGAGACGCTGCACGCGGGCGACGGCGCGCAGGCTGGCCTCCACGTCGGCGATCGCCGTTTCGTAGAGCTTCTTCTCGGCGAGGTAATCGCTGAAATCGGCGCCGAGATGCTCGACATAGAACTGCGCCTGCTGCACGGTGTTGAACCGGGTGATGAGTTCGTCGAGGCGGGTCGGGCGGACGACCAGGATGATCTTGCGTTCGTCAGTGGCCGGCACGGTCCTTGCCCTCCTGCGGCTGCAATATCTCGCGCAGAAGATCGGGCGAAACATTGAGCTGGCCGATCTTCGTCGCATTGTCGGCAAGGTCGCGGAAGGCGAGCGCCATCAGCTGGCCGGGCTTCATGCCGACCGAGGCGAGCGCCTGCAGCACTTTCGGATCGGCCTTCTCGAAGGATTTCATCATCGCCGTCAGCGCATAGGCTTGGGCATCGGCCTCGGCCTTGGCGTTGGTCGCGGCAAGCGTCACCAGATCGCGGTTCTGCTCTTCCAGCGCGATCTTGCCGGCCATTTCTTCCCGCCGGATCTGCAGCTGCCACTCCTGCACGGCGCGTTCGGCTTCCATCTGCGCCTCGCGCACCTGCCGCCTCTTGTTCTCAAGCGTGATCTCGGTGGCGATCTCGTTTTCCTTGATCGTCCGCTCCTGCTCGATGGCGGCATTGCGCCTGCTATAGATGGCCTCGTCGGCCTGGCGGAGCAGGGCCTCGCGGGCATGGGCCTCCAGCGCCTTGGCCGTCTCGGCCTTCGGCATGACGGCGAGCAGCGACAGGCCGAGAATTTCAAGGCCGAGCGCTTCGATCGTCGGATGTACCTTAAGCGCTTCCGCCACGCCGGCGACGAGCGCCTCACCCGAGGCGAGAACTTCCTTGAGCGACAGCGTCTGAACTTCGGCGCGCATCGCCACCTGCACGCGGTCGATCACCCGGGTCGAAAGCTTCTGCGGATCCTCCGAGACATAGCTGCCCTTGTGGTCAAGCGTGAAGTTCAGGAGTGCTGCCGTGCGGCGCGGCTCGGCGATGCGATAGGTGATCTGCCCCTGCACGGTCACTTCCTGGAAGTCGGATGTCACCAGCGGAAAGATGAAGGGGTCGTTGACGCTCGCCGTCGGCACAAGCACCAGCGAGCTCGACGGCGCAAAATGCCAGAAGGCCAGACCGGCGCCTTCACGAATGGCTTTGCCGTTTTGATATTGGATGACGTATTGCGTAGGTTCCGTCTTGATGAAGCGCAGTCCGAACATGACCTTTTCCCTGTTGCTGGCGCGAGCCCCTGCTCGTGTCGACATGGAGAGAACATGACTTAGTGATAAATGTCAACTAACTTAGTTGGATATTTACACTAAGCCTCGCGTATGCTATGTTCGCATCATGACATCGCATGACAATGACGCCTTCAAACCGATCGCGACCGTCGATCTCGCGATCTTCTCGCTGTCGCCGGCGGGCCTTTCCGTGCTTCTCGTGCGGCGGGCGAACGCACCCTTTTCCGGCGACTGGGCCTTGCCCGGCGGCTGGATCCATATTGACGAGGATGCGGATCTGGAAGCTGCGGCACGGCGCGTGCTGAAGGAAAAAACCGGGGTCGAGACACCGTATCTCGAACAGCTGCAAACCACGGGCAGCCGCACCCGCGACCCGAGGGGCTGGAGCATCAGCATCGTCTATATCGCGCTGCTATCGGCCGATGACGTCGCCGAACGGCAGGGTGGAATGGCCGGAGAGGCCGAATGGCGGCCGATCGGGGGCGAGGGGGTCGGCTTGTCCCTTGCCTTCGACCATGCGGCTCTCCTGAAGGAGGCGCTCGGCCGCATCCGCAGCAAGGTCGAATATTCGAGCCTGCCCGGCCATCTGCTTCCGGTCCATTTCACCTTGAGCGAGCTGCAATCGGTCTATGAGACCCTTCTCGGCCGCAAGCTCGACAAATCGGCCTTTCGAAAGCGCATGGCCGAAGCCGATTTCCTGGAGCCGGTCGAGGGCGAAATGCGCCGGGCGAGCAACCGGCCCGCCCAGATGTTTCGCCTGAAGGATGCGCAGTCGCTGGCGCTGTTCGACCGGACGCTCTGACGCGCCCGATCAGGCGTTCAATCGCTGCTGCGTCTGCCGGTCGAAGGCGCCCAATCGCCACATATTTGTCAGCAGCCGTTGCGGAACAATGACCTGCCAGTGAGGTTGTGGATAGGCCAATAAGGCAAAATTCCCAAGGAGGATATCGCAATGCATATGAAACTCGTAGCAGCTTCGCTGTTTGCCATCGGCATGGCCACATCAGCCTTCGCCCAGTCCAATCCGGCTCCGGCCGGCGCCACGATCGACAAGAATGCGGCAGATCAGGGCGGCGGCGCGAGCGGCGACATGAAAGCCAAGAAGCCGATGGCCACTGATACCACCACGACCGGCTCAACGACCGGCGGCACGATGAAGACGGACAAGGTCAAGTGCCCCGATCCGGTGAACAATTCCGACAATCTCCAGACGCAGGGCGGCAGGAGCAATGCTACTCCGATGGACGAAGCGTGCGCAGCCCATAACAATTGACGGCTTGCCTGCCCAGGAACCCCGCTTCGGCGGGGTTCGGGGTCGCAGAGAAGCTCACTCTCGTTGCCGAGGTGCGTTGGAGGATGCCGTGCCATGCCGCGCGGGGAGGGGATTCCGCACCCGACAAGGCAGCGGAAGATGACGTAAAAAAGGGCAGGCGCGCAGCGCACGCGATCCACAGCGGCGAACTGCACCCGCTTGACTCATCAAAATGGGATTGATACCGGTATGGGTAATCGATAACCCAAAGCAAGCCAGTGACCGCTTCACTCAACGACATAGCCGCCCGTGCAGGCGTTTCCGTCAAGACCGTCTCAGGCGCGTTACATGGCGGCTCCGCGCGCATGTCCGATGAAACCCGGCAGCGGATCAAGGAGATCGCCGAGGAGCTCGGCTATGTCACCAACTTCGCCGCCCGCAGCATGCGGCAGGGCTGGATGCCGCTCGTCGGCCTTGTCGCCGATGATCTGATCACCTCGCCTTTTGCCACGGAGATCATCAGGGGGCTTGACGGCGCCGTGCGCGCCGCAGACATGGCCGTCTTCGCCATGACGCTCGGCGGCCACCGGAGCATCGCATCGATCCTCGACGAGATGCGGCGCTTTCGTCCGCGGGCGATCGCCTACGCCGCCATGTATCACAAGAGCGTCGACCTGCCGCCCGAATTTGCCGATGCGGTCGGCGTCATGATCAATTGCCGCGATGCCAACGACCGCGTCACTTCGCTGGTGCCCGATGAAACTGGGGCGGCGCTCGAGATTACCAACTATCTCATCGATGCCGGCCGCCGCAACATCGCCTTCATCAATCTGCCGGGGCTGCTCGCCGGCGAACTTCGTGAACTCGGCTTCCGGCAGGCGCTCGATCAGGCTGATATCGACGGAGCCGGCGCCATCGTCCTGCCCGCCGTCAGCAAGGCGATCTACAGCGACCGGGCCCACAGCCTTGTCTCCGCGCATGTGCATGCGATGATGAACGGCTCCCGGCGCCCCGATGCCATCCTGTGCGGCAATGACCGCGTTGCCATGGAGGTCTATGCCGCGCTGCGCCGGACAGGCGCGTCCATTCCCGACGACGTCGCCGTTGCGAGTTTCGACAACCAGGTCGAGATCGCCTCGCGTCTCGACCCACCGCTGACCACCATGGCGCTTCCCCATCGCGCCATGGGCCGCCAGGCCGCACAAATCCTGCTTGCCGAAGACCGGGTCCCGGTCGGGGTGCAGAAACTGCCGTTCCAACTGGTGGAGCGGGCATCCGTATAAATTGAAATAGGCCCATTCAATTGAGGAGGAATTCTAATGGGTAAACGTTTACTTTGGTCTCTGGTCCTGTCCTCGGCCTTATCAGCCATGGGGGCGCAGGCAGCCGAGAAAACCGTCATCCAGGTCATGCACCAGGGCGATCCCGGTTTTGTCGCCGCCTATGGCAAGGTCGCCGAACGGTTCGAGGCGGCCAATCCCGATGTTGACGTGCAGTTCATCTATGCGCCGCACGATGCCTATAACGAGAAGTTCAGCGCCGCCGTCATGGCCAAGCAGCTGCCCGACGTCATGGAGCTCGATGCACCGTTCCTCGCCAATTACGTCTGGTCGGGCTATCTTCAGCCCATCAAACCGCTGATCGACAAGGATCTCCTCGACGACATGACGGAGTCCAACATCGCCCAGGGCACATACCCGATCGATAAGGACCTCTACGCGATCGGGCTGACCGACTCCTCGGTCGTTCTTTACGGCAACAAGAAATATCTCGAAGCAATTGGCGCCCGCATTCCGAAATCCGTCGAGGATGCCTGGACCCGGGAGGAGTTCGAAACCTATCTCGAGAAGCTTTCCAAAGTCGATGGCGTGAAGTGGCCGATCGACACCTTCCGCGGCTACGGCATCAAGACCGAATGGATCACCTATGCCTATGGCCCGATCCTGCAATCGGCCGGCTGCGATCTGATCGACCGCAAGGCCTGGAAATCCGAAGGCACGCTCGACAGCGACGCCTGCGTCGATACGCTGGCAATGATGCAGAAATGGGTCAACAATGGCTGGGTCGTGCCGCAATCGGCCGGGACCAACCAGTTCTTCGCCGAAGGCAATCCGGCAGCGCTGGCACTCGGCGGACACTGGGTCTATGCGGAAGCCGCCGCGACCATGAAGGACAACATCGTCGTGCTGCCGCTTCCAAAATTCGGCGCCAAGGGCGCGAGCCCCGACGGCACCTGGATCTGGGCGGTCACCAAGACGTCGGCGCATCCCGAGATCGCAGGCAAGTTCGTCAGCTTCCTGCTGAAGGACAAGGAGTTTCGCGCCTACGTCGCAAGCCAGTCCGGCTATCCCGGCCTGAAGAGTTTCGCCGCTGAATCTCCGCTCTATGCTCCCGGCGGCCCGATGGCGATCGCCTTCGAGCAGGCCTCGAAGACGGCCATCGCCCGCCCGCCGCACCCAGCCTATCCGACCATCACCTCCGCCTTCATGCAGGCCGTCGACGAGGTGTTCAATGGCGGCGATCCGAAGGAAGCGCTGACATCGGCCGCCAAGAAGATCGACCAGGATATCGAGGACAATGACGGCTATCCGCCATTCGGCGACGAGCAATAGGCGTCTCGTCGTCGACAGGTCGCGGCCCGGCGATGTCTCCGGCAGACATCGCCGGGCGCGACCGGCAGCCAAATTGGGAAAGGAGGAGCTATATGGTCCTGCAGCAATCGACATCTTCGACATCAGTTCGAAAAGCCTCGGCGCGCCGCCACGACAAGGGACGGCTGATGCAGGAAGCCGCCATGCTGGCGCCGGCCGTCATCCTATTGACCCTCTTTCTGATCGTGCCGTTCCTCCTGTCCTTCTGGACGGCGATGACCAACCAGCCTCTGGTGCCGCGGCCGACGCCGGTCCGGTTCGTCTGGTTTAACAATTTCATCCGTATCTTTCAGGACGACCTGTTCTGGACGGCCCTTTGGAACGTGTCCCGCTTCACCTTCTGGATCATTCCAGCGCAGTGCGGCCTCGCTTTTGCGACGGCGCTGCTGCTCCATCAGAAGCTGCCGTTCCGCAACCTGCTGCGCGGCATGTTCTTCCTGCCGGCAATCACCTCGATGGTCGTGGTCTGCGTCATCTGGGGCACGCTATTCCAGTATCCCACCGGGCCGTTCAACCAGATCCTCGGTTTCCTCTCGGGCGGGGCGATCCAGCCGATCGACTGGCTCGGCGATCCGCAATGGGCAATGTTCTCGCTCGTGCTGCTCTCGGCCTGGCAGGCCTATGGTTTCCAGATGATCGTCTACCTCGCCGGGCTTCAGGGCATTCCTGACGAACTCTACGATGCGGCCAAGATCGACGGCGCCAACGCTTTCCGCCGCTTCTGGCATGTGACCATGCCCGGCCTCAGGCCGACCCATGTCTTCGTGCTTGTCATCACCACCATCCAGGCCTTCAAGCTCTATACCCAGGTCGCTATCCTCACGCAGGGCGGGCCGAAAAGCAGCACCGAAACGGTGGTGCACTACATGGTCCGCGCCGGCTTCGAAGAGCAGAAGATGGGTTATGCCTCCGCCGTCTCGGTCATCCTGTTCGTGATCGTTCTCGTCATCGCGCTGATCCAGCGCCAGCTCCTGAGGCGCTTCGATGTCTGATATCGCTCTCTCGATCCCGCAGGCCAGCACGGCGCAGCCGCGTTCCGCCACGAGGATTCTGCGCACCATCCAGACCGTCTGCATCTTCATCATCGCATTGGTGATCGTCTCTCCATTGCTGCTGCTCGTCGTCGCCAGCCTCAAGGACGACCGGTTCCAGATTCTGGCCGACATGGGCAGCTTCCGGGCCTTCTGGGTGTCGAACCCGACGCTTTCCAACTACGCCGAGGTCGGCCACCTCTCCGGCGAACTCGCCTTCGGACGCTATCTCATCAACTCGTTGATCATCCTGATCACCACGGTCTGTTCCGGCCTGATCGTCAATTCGATGGCCGGCTTCGTATTGGCCTGTGGATCGCTCAAGGGCCGCGCCGTCATCCTGTCCGTCGTGATTGCGCTCTACGTGATCCCGCAGGAAAGCATCATCATGCCGCTGGTGATCATGGTTTCCAGGGCGGGTATGTCAGATACCTTCGCGGTGCAGATCGTGCCCTGGGTCGCAAGCCCGCTTTACATCTTCCTGTTCTACCAGTTCTTCGCGCAGCTGCCGAAGGAATTGCTTGAGGCCGCAGAGGTCGACGGCGCATCCTTTTTCCGGGCCTATCGCTCCATCTTCCTGCCGCTCAGCCTGCCGGCACTCGCCACCGTGTCGATCCTCATGGGCATCGAGACCTGGAACCAGTATCTCTGGCCGATCCTCGTCACGCAGACCGATTATGCCCGCCCCATCGCGGTGGCCATCGCCACCTTCTTCGGGCAGGACAGCATCTACTGGGATCGGGCGATGGCCGCCTCCGTTTTGATGATGATCCCGATCCTGGGGCTCTACCTCGCATTCCAGCGCTGGTTCGTGAGCTCCTTTATCGGCTCTGCCGTGAAAGGTTGAATTGATGACAAGCCAAGCGATTTCGCCCTCGGATGAAGCGGGGCTGGAGACGATCAGCGCCGTGCTGCCGGCGGGTTGCACGATCCATGCCTGGATCAAGGCGTCGCATGACGGCGCCCCGGCAAAGCTGACGTCACATGTCGATGGAGACCTGGCCGGCGCCGTCGAAACGTCAAATCCCGATGAATTCGAGTTTCGGCCGCTGACGCTGGAACGAGGCGGAGAAACCGCCTTCTCCTACGATCCTGCTACAACAGAGGTCTCGGTACTCTATGCCTTCCGCCAAGCCTCGGTTCTCGAAGAAGGCATCCGGCTGCTGCATGCCCGCCCTGCAAACGCCGCCCCCGAAGTGCCGGGTGGCTATCATTTCCGCCCGCCTTTCGGCTGGATGAACGATCCGAACGGGTTTGGAAGGTTCGGCGGCAAGCTGCACCTCTTCTACCAGCACTATCCCCATAGCCTTCGGTGGAACAACATGCATTGGGGTCATGCGGTCTCGAAGGACTATCTTCGCTGGACGCATCTCCCGATCTTTCTTTTCCCTTCGGATGAACTCGCCGCGCGGGCCGACGGGCGGGGCGGGGCATTTTCCGGCTCGGCGATCGCTCTCCCCGGCGATGAACCCGGCCTTCGCATTTTCTTCACCGAGCACATGAAGGACCGGGAACCGGAAGAACAGGTACAGTTCACGGCCACCAGCCGCGATCTTGTCAATGTCGAGCCGGCGCGCCTCATCCTGCCGGCGCGTCCTGCCGGGCTCGGCCTGACGACCGATTTCCGCGACCCTTACGTCTTCAAGGGGCCTGACGGCAAATGGAAGATGCTGCTCGGTACGCGAGACCGCGAGGGCGGCGTCATCCTGCTCTACGAAACCGATGATCCGGCCGCGGCGACGGGATGGACCTTCCTCGGCACGCTTCACCGCGAGAACCGCTTCGGAATGACGGCGGCGGAGTGCCCCTGCATGCTGCCCCTCGACGGCCCCGCCAACGACCCGGCGACGCGCTGGGCTCTGATCTTCGGTCTGCTGACGAGCCGAGACCCGGCAACGGGTCGGCGCAACATGACGTTTGCGACCGTCGGCCGTTTCGATGGCCGCAGCTTCTCCGTGGAATTCGAACAGGAGCTGGATTTCGGCACCGATGCCTACGCCTTCCAGGCCTTCGTCGACGAGGCTGGCCCGACCGGCATTGCCTGGCTTGCGAACTGGACAGATATCTCAAAGGAGATCGACATGCCGACGGCGATGACGCTGCCGCGCCGGCTGGCATTGCAAGACGGTGCGCTGATCACGCCGCCGGTGTCAGGTGTCGAAAGCCTGCGGCAGCGCCAGCTGGATGCTGGAGGCCTACTGGATGGCCGGACCGTCGATCTCGCCAACGGCTCCGTCGAAATCCTGCTCACCCTCGGGCAGGCCGGCAGCGCTTTCCGCCTCGATCTCGAACACCCCGAGGCGACGGTCGCAGTTCAGCTGAACGACGGCGGGCTGAGCATTCCCTTCTCGGTGGCAAACACCAAGGCATCGCCCCGCTATATCGCCGCCGGCGCGCGCCCGTCGACCATCCGGATCTTCCTCGATGCGGGGTCGATCGAAGTCTTTGCCGACGATGGGCGCTGGACCGGAACCAAGCGGCTGCCCGGCTTCAAGGGGGTGAGCACGGCGCGTCTGATCGCACCCGAGGGAAATATCATCGCCGCCGAAATCTGGCAGCTTGGTCTTTGATCTCAGGAGAAGCAGGTGCAAAGCACGGCCGCCGGGGCGGCGGCCGTTGCTGAATGAACGGGCTCAGGCTGCCTTGCCCTTGCCCTTCACGTTGGCCGAAGCCTCGGCGATCCGCGTGAGTTTCTTGTCGGTCGCCTCTTCTTCGGCCAGCGTTGCCTGCAGCAGCGGCACGGCATCCTTGAGGCCGAGCTGCTTTGCCCATGCGATCAGCGTGCCATAGCGGGCGATCTCATAATGCTCGACGGACTGCGCCGATGAGATCAGGCCGGCGTCGAGGGCGGCCGTGCCCTTGAACTCGTCCATGATTTCCTCGGCTTCGGCGATGATGCCCTGAATGGCTTCGCATGTCTTGCCGCGGGCCGGCTTGCCGACCATCTCGAAAACCTGCTCGAGGCGTTCGACTTGAGCCTGGGTCTCGTCGCGATGCTGCAGAAACGCGGCCTTGCCCTCTTCCGATTGCGCGGCGCGGGCCATCTTCGGCAGGGCTTTCAGTATCTGCTTTTCGGCATAGTAGATGTCCTTAAGGGTATCGAGAAACAGGTCGTTCAGAGTCTTCTCGGTTGCCATTTCAGTCCTCCTGTGGCGTGTCGTGACGACAATCAACTCTCGCATCGGCCGGATGTTCCGCGTGGAAATGACGCCTCCGTGGCTGGAGGCGTCATCTCTATCCGGCCAAGGAAGAGGCCGACCCGAGACTGTCGGGACGGCGATCAGCCGAACAATCGCCGAAAGCCGTTGTTCCCATTTGTACGGTCGTGAATGCTCCCTATCCGCAATGCTGGTCTCGGGCGAGGTCGTGACTGGTCGACGAGAAAGCCGGTCCAGGCAAAACACCGCTTTGTCCGATATCGTACGGCAACGAATAGGACGGCTGGAACTTTCCCTCTCATCCCAGGAGAGAAAAATGACTTCCTCGTCTTCCGTACGTCCTGCGTCGCATTGCAAAGAAAAGTCCGCAATCGAGCTTGAGATCGTCGAACTGACGCCGGCATTGCGCGCCTTTGCCCGCAGGTTTCTGCGCAGTGAGGACGACATTGATGATCTCGTCCAGGAGACCTTGCTGAAGGCGCTGAACTCGCTGCATCTCTATCAGCCCGGCACCTCGCTCAAATCTTGGCTTTTCACCATCCTTCGAAATACGTTCTGCACCAATTACCGCCGGCAAAAACGCGAGCCGGTCGGGATGGATGCGGCGCTGGAACAGGTTGCGATCGCGCCGACCCAGGAGTGGACGCTACGGGAGCACGAGCTGCAGCGGGCCCTGACACGTCTTTCCGACGACCGGCGCCGCGCACTGACATTGGTGGCTGCCGGAACCAGTTACGAGGATGCCGCCAGGATGTGCGGGTGCCGGATCGGCACCTTGAAAAGCCGCGTCAGCCGTGCCCGCGAGTCCCTGCTGCAGATGCTCGGAAACCATCTCGCCGACTGAGCGCCCAGTCGGTTCATCGGCCGGCCGGCAGGAACAAAAGGTCCTCGTCCCGGTTCCAAATTCAAGCCGATAAGATGGCTCTACACGTACAGGTCAGACCCCTCCGCCATGGAGGGCCGCTGCCGACCGGGCTGGAGTGTCATGAATGCGCGAAGCCACGCTGTTTTTCCCAGAGTAAACCGTGCCGGGTGGACCGATACGCTTCGGGTGATCATGACGATCGTGGCCCCGACGGTTGCCAAGGGCATCATCATCCGCCGCCCGACGATCGAGCATCTGGCGGAACGCCAGGACTGGAATGCAAAAGCCGTGAAACAGATGCAGCGGCTGAAAAAGAAATACGGTCCGGCGCCTCTTCTGCTGCCTATTCCATTCCGGCCGCAACTGCTCCTCCTGGATCCGGCCGATGTCTCCACGGTGCTCCAATCTTCGCCCGAACCGTTTGCCGCGGCAACGCCGGAAAAGCACGCCGCCCTTGCCCACTTCGAACCGAAGAACGTCCTTGTGTCGTCGGCCCCGCGGCGCGCCGAGCTTCGGCCCGCTCATGAGCAGGCATTGGCAACCGCAGATCGGCTCCATCCATATTCCGCCCATTTCAAGGGTGTCATCGACGCCGAATTCCTCCAGCTTTTGGGCGACATCAGATCCAACCGGTCGGGTGAGCTCGATTGGCCAGCTTTTTCGCAGGCCTGGTTTCGCGTCGTCCGGCGACTCGTCCTCGGCGAGCGGGCACGCAATGACATCAAATTGACCGAGACCTTGAACGACCTCCGAGGCCGGGCGAACTGGGCTTCTGCCGCCCCGGTCGACCGGCGCGAGCTTGCCCTGTTTCATCAGCAGGTCGGTCGCTATCTCAGCGAACCGGACAAGCACAGTCTCGTCAGCCGGTTTCCGAAAGGCGGTGAGTTTGCTCCGGAAAGCCAGGTGGCCCAGTGGCTGTTCGCTTTCGACGCGGCCGGAATTACCGTCATCAGGACGCTGGCGATGCTGGCCTGCCATGTGAGCTATTGGGGCAAAGCCGTGGAAGAGGCCATGAGCGGGGACCTCGACCGTCCTTTCACCCGCAGTTGCCTGCTCGAGGTCTTGCGGCTCTGGCCGACAACACCCGTCATCCTCAGACAGCTGACCGAGGATATCAAATGTGGCGGCAGGATCATCCCGCGTGGCACGGGCGTCATCATCTTCGCACCATTCTTCCATCGAGACCCCGAGTTCCTCTACGCCAACCGGATGGACCCGAGCATCTGGGGTCCGAATGATGCGTTGCCGGCGGCAGGGCTCGTACCCTTCAGTGCCGGTCCCGTCATCTGCCCGGCACATAATCTCGTACCGACGGTAGCGAGCCTTGCCGTCGGCGCCTTCTTGTCGGCGGCCGATGTTGTGCTGCTCCAACCCTCGCTTGCTGTCGACAATCTGCCCGGCACTCTCGATCACTTCGCCATCCGGCTCCGGCTGGCCGCTCGACGCAGGGAAAAATAGGCTCTGCCCTTCGATGGCGGTCGTTCGCGACGAAAACTCCGCCCGCACCTGCTACATCCTTTGCATTACGCCGTAGACGAGGATCGAGACGTAAAGCAGAAAGGCGATGGCGACCATTGTTGCTAACAGGGCGATGACCAGCCACAGGGGTTTCAGGCCGTTCCGCTGCTGTTCACTGCTCAGCCCGTCCACCCGGACCGAACCGTCTTTCGGCCGTTCCATCACGGATTGGCCTCCCTTGAAAACTCGATGCTATGATCGCTTCTGCTGCCTGCGTTCCAGGAGAGCGTAGTGCCGAGCACGATCAAAAGCCCGACTAGGACGATGGCTGCGATATAGACCGCGAAAGCGCGACGATCCGAACCTTGGTTCATCTTCCTCTCCTTCGGCTCTCGAACCAGCCGAAAGGCGGAATGTTCCGGACAACCGGTTGAGAAGGGCTCTACCAGCGGAGCAGGCGAGGTCCGGCCGCGGGTATGCCGGAAGATAAGTCGCGGCCGGGCTTCGATCCGCTTGCTCAGGCCGGGCGTGTGGGAGGTATGTCGTTCGGACCACGCTTCGGTTTCCTGAGAGGTCCGATCAGCCGCTCATATTCGTCCTCTGCCTTGCCATAGGCGTCGGAGGCGAAGTCCTCCAGGCCGCCGCGATCCCTGACGATCACCAGGCCGCGAACGGAGCGGATGAAGCGGTAGCCTTCGAGCAGATGCAGGGCCGTGGTGACACTCGGCCGCCGCACCGCCAACATCAAGGCGATGAACTCGTGCGTGAGCGCAAGTTCGTTGCCGTCGATCCTGTCGTGACACATCAAGATCCAGCGGGCCAACCGTTCATCGATCTCGTGGACGGCATTGGAGAGGGCGGTGAAGCCGGCCTGTGTGGCCAGAACATAGACGGCCTTGTGGAGCAGGCTGGCAAAAACCGGCTGGGTTTTCATCAGATCGAGCAGCGTGCTTTGCCGTAGACGATAGGCGAAACCCGGCACCTGGACGGTGACTTCCGGGACACTGATGCTTGCACCGACCACCGCAGCCGCCGGTGCAAAGCCGTCGCGACCGAACAACCCTGCTTCGACACGATTGCCCTCGGGCGAGATATTGATGACCGAACCTATCCCCTCGCAGGGAAAATAGGCGTGCTCGATGATTGCGTCGGCCGGGGCGATGATGAAACCGCGAGGTGTGGCGCAGGGTTCGAGATGGGCGACAACCGCCGCATACTCATCCTCGGGCAACAGGCCCAGCAGGCGGTTCTCCTTCGGCTGCATCGTCGTTTCTGCCATATTCGCTCTCCTATGAGTGCGGGACTGCAGGCAGTGTTATGGGTTCATGGACGCGATGGTTGGCCCCCAGCCGACTTCGTCAATCGGTTCCGCTTTGGTCAGCTGGTGAGCCGCTGAATTGAAAGCCTACACCTTGGCCGTCTCGCCCAACTGGCGCAGCGACAGGAACTTCGTCGTAAGAGCGACCAGATTGCCATTGATCCATTCCGCCATCGCCAGCTCTTCGCCCAGATTAGCCTGAAGACCGGACGTAGCCGCTCCGTATCCGCCCGCCTCGGCGACCGCCAGCAGCGATTTATAAGCGGCAGCTTCGTAGTTTTCGAAGGCGAAATTGGCGAAGGCGTTCTTCAGGATCTCATCGCCGGCAGCCGCATGGCCGAGAGCGGCCACGGACCCGGCAACCGAAAGCGCCATATCTTTCAGGGTCGATTTATCCTCGCCCAATCCATCGAGAATCTCCTCCAGCCGCACGATCTGGCCGTCGGTTTCGCGTATATGTCGGTCGAGCTTTTCGGCAACTTCAGGATAGTTCTCGATCCGTTTCAATTGCGGCTTCATGATGCTGAGCGCCTGGTTTTCCATGGCGTGCGCATTTCTCAGACCGACGACGAAGACGTCGCGAATTTCGTTCTCTGCCATATCAGTTCTCCTTTTTCGCCAGCCTAACTGCACGGTCTCGTCCTGGTTCCAAAAGAAGATTCAGGCGCGGCTGCCATGGACGCCGGAACCGTCCCCGCATCCGCTTGTTGGGGAGCATTCGCAATTGCGACGTCGCTAAATCAAGGATGAGGAGACAATCATGCGGCTGATATTCAACCTTTGCCTGTTCTTGTTGACGTCGGTACCCAGCTTCGCTGCCGATGATGCCGCTCGCAGCAAAGCAACCGATTTCGTCGCCCGCGCCGCCATGTCGAATATGTTCGAAGTGGAGGCAGCCAAGATTGAAGCTGCCAAAGGTAAGGCAGAGGACGCCAGGCAGTTTGCCGGCGACATGTTGAAGGATCACGGCCGGGCAGGGTCGACGCTTGCCGATGCGGCCAAGGAGGACGGCATTGCGCTGCCCACAGCGCTCGACGACCAGTACAACAAGAAGCTCGAGGCGCTTCGCCAAAGCGATCAGGCAAATCTCGACCAAGCCTATCTTTCGACACAGCTGACGGCGCATCAGGAGGCTGTAGCGCTCTTCGCGGACTATTCACAAAATGGTCCGGACGGCGCGGTGAAACGCGCCTCGCAGAAGATTCTGCCGGACCTCAGGATGCATTTGACGAGGATCCAGGGGCTGACCTCAAAGTGAGCGTGGCCAGTATCAGGAAAAAAGCCGGTTCGGACCCCTCTTTCACCACGCAGGAACTGCGCGGCGCTCGAAGGCTCAACGCGCTCCTCGGTCTCTTGCCTCGTTACCACACCGATCGGCGCTGGAATGCCAAGACGATCCAAGCCATGGTTCGGGCGGTCCAATCCCTGGTTCCTGATCCGCTGGCCCGTCCCGGCCAAACCGCCGGCCGCGCCACCTTGACCGTTGGCAGTCCTGTCGGCGTAAGAATGATCCTGCCGCGAGCAAACGCTCGTGGCCTTTATATCCATTTCCATGGCGGTGCATGGGTCATGGGCAATGCCCGTCTCGATGACGGCATCACCCGCCCGATCGCAAGGGATTGCGGGATGCTGGTGGCCGCGGTGAATTTCCATAACGCCGTCGATGATCGGCTCGACGTCACCCTCGATGACTGCAGGACGACGGTCAAGTGGCTTGTCGAGCACCTCGCCGAACTGCAGGTTGAACGGATCATCCTCGGCGGCGAGTCCTCCGGCGCCCATCTTGCCGCGGAGGCGCTTCTTCATCTGCGCGAGTGCGGCAAGGCACAGGCAGTTGCAGGATTTGTTTCCATGTGCGGTGGTTTCGACTTGACCGGATCGGAGAGCCTGCGGCGGTCGAACGGAAAGAGTCTCGTGATCGACGGGCCATCGGCGCTCCGCAACCTTCAGCGGCTGACACGGAGCCTAAACGGGCGAGAGGCCAAAGGTCCGCTGTTTGCCGATCTCTCGGGGCTTCCGCCCGCCTTGCTGATCGCCGGAGCACTCGATCCGATCATCGACGACAGCCTTTCCATGGCGCGGCAATGGCAGCAGCAAAGCAGCAACGCCGACTGCGTGATCTTTCCCGAAGCCCCGCACGGCTTCAATCGCTTCCCGACGAAGCTGGCGGCGAGAGCAAACAGAATTGTCCGTGAATGGATATCGAGGACAATCGCGACGGCGGAGGGCTCGAGCTAGGCGGTCATCTGGCATGTTCCGGCTTATCAGCACTTCTCAACATCAACGATCTGTCGCCGAGCGAGTACCGGGACCTTCATCGGCCGCGTCATCCGTCTACCTTGATCACACCATGTGCCTTTTTCGGCCCACTTGCTTCAGACGCATCAGCGGCAGCCGCAGCTCTGTACGCTAGTGCACAGTGTGTTGCTCAACGATTCTAGATGGTTAGGTTCGCCCGCGAGAGGGTCGCATTACCATAGATGCGCGAATGAATATGGATCACCAGCAATTGACTTTTCGAAACGAACTTTTGCGGGCCATGGGGCCGCAGGAGCGTGCACTTCTCGTGCCCTATCTGGAGCCGCTCGATCTCGAGGTTCCCTTGGTCCTTGAACTGGAAGATACGCCTATCAGCAATGTCTATATTCTGGAATCTGGGCTTGCGTCGATCGTGGCGAGATTTCCGGGCGGGCGCGACCTCGAAGTGGGCATCGTCGGCCGTGAGGGCATGACCGGCGCCGCGGTCATACTCGGAGGCGAACAGTCCGCGAACCGGACATTCATGCAGATTTCCGGACACGGCTTCAAATTGCCCGCACCCGTCCTTTCTGCCGCCGTGGAAGAAAGCCGCGCCCTGCGCAGTCTTCTTCTTGCCTATGTTCAGACGCTGCTTGCCCAGACGACCTCGACGGTTCTTGCCAACGGCCATGCCAAGCTTGAGGAGCGGCTCGCGCGCTGGCTGTTGATGGTGCATGACCGAACCGATGGCACGACCATCTGGCTGACGCATGAGTTTCTGGCTGTGATGTTGGGCGTCCGTCGGGCCGGCGTCACCGTCGCGCTACACCTGCTCGAAGGCAAAGGGCTAATCCGCTCCACCCGTCGGCAGATCGTTATCCTCAACCGGCGCGGACTGATCGAAGAGGCGCACGGATCCTACGGTGCAGCCGAAGAGGAATATAGACGATTGATCGGCACTCAACTTACGCGTTGACCTTGGACTGACGTTCGATCTGGCACGTCTGGCCTGCCCGGAAACTTGCGGCTACGCCGATCAGTTTTTGCCTTTTCGCTCGGCTTCTGACGCGTGCCAGTCAGCATCAATCCTGCCCTCTTCCGCTTTATGGAAGAATTGCGAGCAGACGAGCCAGCCCTTGAGCGGACGCAGAAGGAGGACACAGGCAAGTGCGGTCACAGGCAGGGTGACCAGAAGATGAACCCAGATCGGCGGCTCGAACGCCAATTGGATCCATAGGGCGAAGGCGAGGGCGGGCACGGCGGCGATGCTCATTGAGAAGAAAGCGGGCCCATCTGCCGGATCCGCGAAGGAGTAGTCCAGGCCGCAGACATCACAGTGGCGTGCGAGCTTCAGATAAGTCGCAAACAGATGGCCCCGCTGACATCGCGGGCAACGGCCGAGCAATCCAGTGATCGCCGGATTGGTCGTTGGTTCAAATTCGCTGATGTCGTGGTTCGGTTCCATCTCCCCGAACTTCGGCCGCGCCATCGGGTTCCATTGATCCTTCATGCAGGCGGCCGTTCGGATCGCGTTCGGCTATGGCGCCTCCACCTGCCCGCCAGGTTTGAATGCGGTGGCTTTTGTCATACCGCGCGCATTCTGTGTCAGTGCGAGGCGGCCAACCGATAGCAGCTTGTCAGGGTCTGTCACGCCGTGGCGAAAGAGGCCGATCAGCAATGCGGCGATCTTCTGCATCGCAGGGCCGCACAACGGCTCGCCGGTCTCGCGGCAGATCGCATTCAGGATGGACCGCAAGCGGCTGATACCGGCAGAATCCAGTGCTTTGAGATGTTTGGACTGACAGTCAGGCATAGCGCCCTTCCTGATGCCGAAGCTTCCCATTGTGCCGCTTAATAATGGCGTTCGACGAAGGCCGGTACAACTCCCCTGGCAGAACTGTACGGAAGCGAACATCCTCAATGATAATAGGAGGCATCAGGTCCGAACAAAGCCGCGGCCACCGCATCGATATCGGAAGAACGACCGCTCAGCACAAAGCCGCCGGGAGGCGCTTGCGACTGCTGGTGATGGGCAAAGACGAAGGGGATTCGGCGTGTCTCGAGCCAGTCGTTCAGCCAGAGCATGGCTTGATCGGAAATCCTGATGTCGATGATTACCGCCTCGAATTGAAGACCTTCGCTTAAGCGCTCCATCGCGCTGGAGACGACGACAGGCCCGGCGATCGAAGCCTGGCGGCGGATCAATGCCCGTTTTGCCTCGTTCGACAGAAAGCCGGACTCACCGATAATGAGGATCGTCTTGCCGGCGACCGGGTTGAGCGATTTCATGGCGGGCGCCTACAATAGCCTTGGTTTGACGATGATCATGCTGCTCAATGGCGACTCAAACCTCAGGCGATCCGCTTCTGCACCCTGCGTATCACATTCAAGCCTGCCGTGCGACGTTCTTCCTCGTTCCTGCCGAACCTGATCCGACCTCGTTGGTTCCACGGTCTTGTGGCTGGAAATCAACCCGGCAACCGGCATACGTACGCTTCCGTACCCGTGATTGAAATCGAAAATCCGAAGATTAGGATCACCTCACGTAATGGGGAGGAATGCGGAAATGACCCAGCATTCGGGGATTACGAAGCCGGCGCTGCAGCCCGAGGACATCGGCATGTTACACTCTGTACTGAAGGAATGGTGTCGGGAAAAGTCCTGCGAAATCGGCAGTCCGGCGGCGCAGCAGGTTGCGCGGGAACTTGTCTCCTGGTTCGAATGCGGGATCCGCAACCCGCATAGGCTCAGTGGTTTGATGCGGCACATGCATCTGGATTTCGAAAGCTTGCCAATCTCGACAGCCACATCAGGCGCGCGCTCGCCAGCCGTCAAGGCCGACCGGTTAGCGTGTCATGATGAATAGGAGGCGGCCTAACGCCCTAATCGCGGTTTGTTCCTCGTCCCTGAGCTTTCGAGAACGGCGGATTGTCCTCAGACAGATCATCGATGATCTTCAGCATCTCTGCGACGACCGTTCCGATCGACAGGCCCACCGTCTCCTTCAGACGATCCGCAGGTCGATGACATCGATCGCCAGCGCCGATGAGGATTGCTGGGAAGATATCCTCAGGGAACTCCTCCAGCTTCGCGCGACGATCATGCGCCTTCAAACCGGCGCCGCCATCACCTACCATTGATCCCATGTCCCACACCGGACGACCTGATTGTTCTCAGTCCTTCGATGACATGCAGTTCGTTCGACACGCCGGAGCGCCGCACGCCGAGCATAAGCGCCAGGAATTCATGGGGTGAGCGGCAGGTCGTTGCCGGCCAGCGGCCGCTCAAGCATCTCTCGGCAATCGAATGACGAAACCCGCACCCGGCCGTCGATCTTCGATCTGGAGCTCGGCCCTCAGTTGCTGCACAAGCGCGCGCACCACCTTCATTCCCAGGCTTTTTCCGCCATTTTCGTCGGACGAAAATTCCGGGGGCAGGCCCTTGCCGCCGTCCGATACTTCGAGGCGGAGTTCACCGCCGTTGTTGCGCGCGATAACGCAGACTGCGCCGCCGCCATCGCAATAGGCGTGCTTGAAGGCGTTCGTTACCAGCTCGTTGACCAGAAGGGCGATCTGGATGGCACGGTCGGCATCGACAATGCAAGGATCCGCGTCGACGGAGACAGTGTGGAGCGAGGTCGACTGTTCGAGGCGCTGGCACAGACTCGACAGGAAATCGGCGAGATCCACCATTTCGATATGGGGCTGCCGCCACAATTGATCATGCACCTGGGCAATCGTTCCGACGCGCGCTTCCGCGTCACGCAGGGCCTGCTCGACGTCCGGGTGTTTCGTCGAGCGCGCCTGCATCGCAAGCATTCCCGCAACCAGCGCGAGGCTGTTTTTGATGCGATGGCTCATCTCCCGCATCATCACCTGCTGATGTTCGTCGGCGGAGTGCCGCTGGGTGTCGTCGCGGAGCACCTTGAGAAAGCCGGCACCATGGTGATGGGCACGCAGCGGCATCGTCAATCCGCTGCCCCAGAATGTCGAACCGTCCTTACGTAAGTGGAAGCGTTCGTTTTCCGCGCGGCCGTGCTCTAGCGCGGCCTTCATCTCGCGTTCCGGTGCGCCGTCTTCTCGGTCCTCCGGGAGAAAGAGAATACGCGCGTCGCGCCCGAGAATCTCCTGTTCCTCATAGCCGAAGATCCGGCAGGCTCCCGTGTTCCAGCTGATGATCATTCCTTCCCGATCGAAGGCGAAGATTGCATAGTCGATCGCACTTTTGAGAATGAGCTGCAGGCGCTCCTCACTGGCGCGCAGCGCTTCGTCCTGCTGCAGCCTTCGTGTGCGGTCGCGGACGACCTTCATCAGGCCGTAGATCTGGCCGGTGTCGTTACGAAGCGGCATCATCAGCCCGGAGGCCCAGAACATGCTGTTGTCTTTTCGGACGTGCCATCGATCGTCGCTGGCACGTCCGGCGGTAAGAGCAAGCCTCATCTCCTTGAGCGCTGCACCGGCGAGCTGATCCTCGAAGGTAAAGATCACGGCGCTGTTCTGTCCGAGGATTTCCGGTGCTGAATAACCGAAGAGGCGTTCCGCGCCGGTGCTCCACGTCGCCACGGTGCCCTCGAGATCCATCGCAAATATGGCGTAGTCCAGCGCACTCTCGACGATGTGGCGATAGATTTCTGCGCCGTCGCCCGGAAAGGTATTTTGATCCATACCAGAGCACTCCCGGAATTCCATTCCGTTACATTAGCACCTGCGACGGCAGTTTCGGTCCGACGTGCGCTTGCGTACAAAAGCCTTGGGTCTGCGCAACCTGCTCGACGATGCAGGCTGCGCCAGGCGGCTTGCAATCTCTCCTCCCGGGGTCCATAATTGCTGGCATCTTCAGCAGATTTTATGGCGCTGGCGGCTAAGAGCGATGTGCTCTTGCCAAGCAAGGGACAGGGCCATGCGATGCACCCAAAATCTCATCCTATCGCATTTGACGGATACCGAGTTTCTGGCCTTCGAGACGATCCTCGAGCCGCTCATCCTGCCGCGCGACCTCGATCTCGTTCATACCGGCATGCCGGTCAGTCATTATTACTTTCTGGAAAACGGTATAGCCTCCGTGGTGGCGACATCTGCCGCGGGCAGGAGCGCGGAGATCGGCCTTGTCGGCAGGGACGGCGTGTCGCCGCCAGCCCTTATCATGGAAGGGAATAGCTTCCCTTTCCAGGTCACGATGCAGGTCGCCGGCCATGGACGTCGCGTCGAAACCGCTGCCTTGGCAGGATTTCTGCGTGAGAACCCCGCGGTCTTGCCGCTGCTCTCGCATTTTTTCCATAACTTCTTCGCGCAGGTCGCCCACACCGCGCTCTCCAACGCCGTTCACAAGATCGACGTGCGATTGGCGAAGTGGATCCTGATGTGCAATGATCGTCTGAACGGCGCGGAGATTGCCATTACTCATGAGCATCTCGCGACGGTGCTTGGCGTCAGGCGGTCGAGCGTTACCGATGCCTTACACATCCTGGAAGGCGAGCATCTCATTTATTCCACCCGCGGCCTGGTGATCATCCGCAACCGCCGGGCCCTCGAAGCTTTCGCGGCCGATGCCTATGACCTCCCAGGCGTCTCTGGCTCCGCTTCACCCGAAATCGCCCGACCGCCCCGCGCACGAGCCGCCGCCCACTGATGGGCCTCCTGCCGTCGCCGCCGCGCTTGCCATTCCTTGTAAGGCCTCAGCATCTGGCCTGGGAAACGCCTTTCGATGGCGCTTTCGGTGAGAACGATCTTGGCGAAGGTCTCGTCTGTTAAAGAGGATCGGCCCGATCCTTGGCTACGCATTTCCAGTTTTGCCATCAGGCGGAAAAGCTCTTCGTCCGTCATTGATTTGAGCGCTGCGGCGAACGCACGCTCCTGAATAACCGCAAAACCCGCCATGGTGCACCTCCTGCCGATAGTGGCGAGCCCGCTCGCCGTGTTGGGCGGGCGGCCCTAAAGCGGCGTCGCGATCTTTCGGATTCGCTTCTCGCGCTTTAGCTCTTTGTTTTCACGCATGTCGTTGTCGCAAAACCGCTGCACGCTTTTGCGCGAACATGCTTTAGTCACCTTCCCGGCAGATCCTTTTCAGTCGTCGCGGCCGCCGGAAGCCTGTTTTGCGAGCCCTCCCTATCGGAGGCACGCAGGGGCGCCGTCGGGGCGGTGGCGACATAGACACCCACTCCCAGGGCGCCGATGGCAACCACGAAAGCGCCGGCAATGGCAGCGATCGAACGCCGGCCATCCTGCTTGATCATTCCGAAGCAGAGAGCAACGCCCAGAAGGGCCGCTCCTCCCGCCACCGCAAAAAGCCAGAGATAATTCATCGTCATGCTCCCAAATCGGCTACCAAAACACTGGATGGCCGCGAAGGTTCCCAGCACTCAGCAACCACCCGCAGACCCGGTCAGAGCGACCTGCGTCCACAGCAGCATTCGTGTTTCGCGTTTATGCGGCGTATTGACGCACAACCCGAGGAATGGTATCGAGGCGTTAATTGGTCAGGCCAGTTGACCAACCGCGGCTGGAGGAGAAGCCGCCTGGGAGACCGTGATGTTTTCGCCAGTGGAATCACGCCGCCTTTATCGCCAGGTAGCGGATCAGATTCGTTTGATGATCGCGAGCGGCGAGCTTGCCGTCGGCCAGCGGCTGCCGGCCGAGCGCGATCTGGCGGAGCAATTGTCCGTATCACGCCCGACGGTGCGCGAGGCGCTGATCGTCCTGGAAGTCGAAGGCCTCATCAACATCCGCATGGGATCCGGCATCTATGTGGTGCGCCAGCATAGCGCCAATGCCGCGGCAAGCGAACGCGAGCCGGTGGAGGGACCTTTCGAATTGCTGCAGGCGCGCGCCATCATCGAATGTGCCATTGCCGAGGAAGCGGCGGGCTGCGCCAAGCCGGACGGCATCGCCGTGTTGGACGAGGCGCTGATGCGCATGAGCGGCGGCGTCAATGATGCGAGCGCGGTGCTTGCCGCCGACCGTGCCTTCCACACCGGCATTGCCGCCATCGTCGGCAATGCGACGCTGATCCGGGTGACGGGCGAAATGTTCGACATGCGCATGACCCCTTATTTCGCCAGGCTCGCCAGCCATTTCGAGGGGCCGACGACATGGCGCAGCGCTCTCGACGAACATCGGGCCATTCGCGATGCGATCGCCGCCGGCGATGCGGCGGGCGCAAAGGCCGCTATGCGCACCCATCTTACCATGTCACAGAAGAGGTTTTCCGAGAGCTTCGGGGAGGAGTTTTCGGGAGAGGAGAAGCGCGGCTCCGCTAAGGGGCGCGCGAAAGGAACCGTCAAGACTTAACCGAGCTCGGAGGAGAGAGCGATGAAGAGCAGACTGGCAACAATACTTTGCACCGCAGCCGCGATTATGGCGAGCACGGCGATCGCCCACGCCCAGACCGTGCTGAAATGGGCGCATGTCTATGAAACGTCCGAGCCCTTCCACACCGATTCCGTCTGGGCCTCGGAGGAGATCGCCAAGCGCACCGACGGACGCTACAAGATCGAGGTCTATCCGGCCTCGCAGCTCGGCAAGGAAGCCGACATCAACCAGGGCCTCAAGCTCGGCACCGTGGACATCATCATATCGGGGTCGAGTTTTGCGGCGCGCGACTATAAGCCGATCGGTGTCACCTACTTCCCCTATATCTTCCGCAGCCCCGATCACCTGATCGCCTATACGAAGAGCGACGTCTTCAAGCGCCTCGCCAAGGGTTATGAAGACAAGACCGGCAACCACATCGCCGCCGTCAGCTACTACGGCACGCGCCATACGACCTCGAACAAGCCGATCGCCAAATGCGCTGATATGCAGGGCCTGAAGATCCGCGTGCCCGACGTTCCGGCCTATCTCGCCATGCCGCGTGCCTGCGGCGCCAACACGACGCCAATCGCCTTTGCCGAAGTCTATCTTGCTCTGCAGAACGGCACCGTCGAGGCGCAGGAAAACCCGCTGACGACGATCGAGGCGAAGAAGTTCTTCGAAGTCCAGAAGAACATCATTCTCACCGGCCATATCGTCGACCACCTGAACACGGTGATCTCCAAGCAGCTGTGGGCGAAGCTCTCCGACGAGGACAAGAAGATCTTCGGTGAGGTGATGCAGCAGGCGGCAGAGCGCACCACCAAGACAATCGCCGGCAAGGAGAACAGCCTCGTCGCAACCTTCAAGGAAAAGGGCCTGAATGTCGCCGAAGTCGATAAGTCCGACTTCGAGAAGACTGTGATGGAGAAGGTCAAGTTCGAGGACTTCGGCTACGAGAAGTCCGACTGGGAAGCCATTCGGGCGATCCAGTAAAAGCTCGTCAGCGATGCCCCTCACCCTAACCCTCTCCCCGTTTTGACGGGGAGAGGGGACGTGCCCTGCGAAACGTTGGCGAGGGACGGAGACGTTGCCGCATATCCCCTTCGCCCCGTTTACGGGGAGAAGGTGCCGGCAGGCGGATGAGGGGCCACGCCTCCAGCAAAGAACAAGGCTTATCGACAAATTAAAGGTCGCGCCGCCCGCGCCGCGCCATTCTCCCCAACAGGAACAAGGCCGATCATGTCGCAAGAAATTCACACGCCAATCACGGCCGAGGAAATCGGCCACGAATTCGAAGGGCACGCGCCGACTGCAAATGTCGCGGATTATGCCATCGAGGACTGGATCACGTTGATCGTCTTCTGGCTGATGACAGCTTGCGTCTTCCTGCAGTTCTTCACGCGTTATGTGCTGAACGACAGTTACGCCTGGACCGAGGAAATCGCCATCAACTGCCTGATCGGCGTCGTCTTCCTGGGGTCCGCCATGTGCGTGCGCATGTCGCGGCACATTCAGGTGGATGTGTTCTATCACTATATGCCGGCGGGCCTGGCGCGCGTGCTCGCGACCTTCGTCGATATCGTCCGCATCGGCTTCTTCGCCTATGGCTGCTATCTGATGTGGCGTTACGTCGAGATCGTCGCCGACGAGCAGATGGTCACCATCGAGCTGCCGCGCAATATCGTCTTTTACTCCGTCCTTGTTGCCTTCGTACTGATGCTGATCCGCGCGGTCATCGTCTTCATCGCCAATATGCGCCGCGGCTACTCCGTCCTGGAGCGGCCGGAAGAATTCCAGACCGTCGAAGGGTAATCCCATGTTGCTGCTGCTTGGTTCGTTTCTGCTGCTGATGCTTGTCGGCGTGCCTGTGGCCATTTCGATGGCCGTCGCATCCGTGCTCTATATCGTACTTTACGGCATCGCCCCTGACATAATCGTCGCCCAGCGCATGATCGCCGGTGTCGAAAGCTTCCCGCTTCTGGCCGTGCCCTTCTTTATCCTCGCCGGCAATCTGATGAACTCGGCGGGCGTCACCGGCCGCATCTATTCCTTCGCCGTCGCGCTCGTCGGCTGGATGAAGGGCGGGCTGGCGCAGGTCAACATCATCGGCTCGGTCATTTTCTCCGGCATGTCGGGCACCGCACTTGCCGATGCGGCCGGGATCGGCACGATCGAGATCAAGGCGATGAAGGATCACGGCTATCCGGTCGAAGCGGCGGTCGGCGTGACGGCGGCGTCGGCCACGCTCGGCCCGATCTTCCCGCCATCGCTGCCTTTCGTCATCTACGGCATGATGGCCAATGTCTCGATCGGCGCTCTGTTCATGGCCGGCGTTCTGCCCGGCGTCGTCATGACGCTGCTGATGATGATCACCGTCGCCGCCTTTGCCTATTACAAGCGCTGGGGCTCGGACGCACCCTTCGACGTCAGGCAGTTGCTGTCGGCCGGATTGGAGATCCTCGTCGTGCTGATGGTGCCCGTGGCGATCTATCTGATGATGCGGGCTGGGCTGTCGATGAATGCGGCCACGGGCATCGCCCTTCTCGTGCTTCTGGCGCTCGACTGGTATTTCGCCTTTTCCGCCGTCATGGCGCTGATGACCCCGGTGATCCTGATCGGCGGCATGACGATGGGCTGGTTCACGCCGACCGAAGCCGCGGTCGCCGCCGTGCTCTGGTCGCTGTTCCTCGGCCTGGTGCGCTACCGCACCATGACGTTCTCGACGCTCGCCAAGGCCAGCTTCGATACGATCGAGACGACGGCATCCGTTCTCTTCATCGTCACCGCGGCTTCCGTCTTCGCATGGCTGCTGACGGTCAGCCAGGCCGCACAGCTGCTTTCCGATGCGATCCTGTCGATCACAGACAATAAATGGGTGTTCCTCATCCTCGTGAACCTGCTGATGCTTTTCGTCGGCTGCTTCCTGGATACGATCGCCGCAATAACGATCCTCGTGCCGATCCTGCTGCCGATTGTCGCCAGGTTCGGTATCGATCCGGTTCAGTTCGGCCTGATCATGACGCTGAACCTGATGATCGGCCTGTTGCATCCGCCGCTCGGCATGGTGCTGTTCGTGCTGTCCAGAGTCGCGAAACTCTCGGTCGAACGCACCACCATGGCGATCCTTCCCTGGCTGGTGCCGCTTTTCCTCGCATTGATCCTG
Organism: Rhizobium sophoriradicis; assembly: GCF_025200795.1. Classification (NCBI taxonomy): domain Bacteria; kingdom Pseudomonadati; phylum Pseudomonadota; class Alphaproteobacteria; order Hyphomicrobiales; family Rhizobiaceae; genus Rhizobium; species Rhizobium sophoriradicis. The sequence goes on along the minus strand of NZ_CP104154.1, from coordinate 149,494 downwards.
ATCACCTTCATCCCGGCCGTATCGCTCTGGCTGCCGCAGCAACTCGGACTGTTGAGATAGGAGAGCCATGATGCGGACACGTCTGGCACGGCTTTACCAAAAGGGCGATCTCAGGGTGGAGACCGACACCGTTCCGGCTGCCGGCCCAGGCGAGGTGCTGCTGAAAATGGCAGCCGCAGGCATCTGCGGCTCCGACCTGCATTATTATCAGGATGGCGGCTTCGGACCGATCCGGGTGCGCGAGCCGATCATTCCGGGTCACGAGGCATCGGGAATCGTCGAGAGGGCAGGGGAGGGGGCAGACCTGAAACCCGGGACGCTGGTGGCGGTCAACCCCAGCCAGCCCTGCGGCCAATGCGAATATTGCGGGAAGGGACTGCCGATCCACTGCCTCGACATGCGTTTCATGGGCAGCGCGATGCGCCTACCGCATGAGCAGGGCATGTTCCGGGAATGGCTGGTGGTGCCGGCCAGGCAGTGCTTCGCAGTCGGAGCGGCGACGACGGCCGGGGAAGCCGCCTGCAGCGAGCCCTTGGCCGTTTGCCTGCACGCGGCATCGCGTGCGGGAGAGATCTCGGGCAAGCGCGTCCTCGTCACAGGCGCCGGCCCGATCGGCTGCCTGATGGTTGCCGCCGCCCGCTATCACAGCGCGGCCGAAATCGTCGTGACCGATCTGGCCGACGCGGCACTGGAGAGAGCAGAGGCGATGGGGGCGAGCCGGACGATCAATGTGTCTCGAGAGGGTGCGGCGCTTGCCGAATTCGAGACGGGGAAGGGCTATTTCGATCTCGTCTTCGAATGCTCGGCCGCCGCGCCCGCCATCCGCAGCGCCATTGCCGCCATCAGGCCGCGCGGCACGATCGTGCAGGTCGGTGTCACGGGAGAGATTCCGGTCCCGCTCAACGCCATCGTCGGCAAGGAACTCCATATCCATGGCACGCAGCGGTTCCACGAGGAATTCGCCGCCGCCGTCGCGCTGATCTCAAGTCGCGAGATCGACGTGCGGCCAATCATCAGTCACAGCCTGCCCCTCGAAGAGGCCGACGCCGCTTTCATCCTTGCCGGCGACCGTACGGCTGCTTGCAAGGTGCAGCTGACCTTATAGAGCACGGAAGTTTTCGCGGGCGACGACATGGCGCAAAAGCGCGGCGCGCTCGGGGAGCCTCAGCTTATTGAGGCTATCGGCGAACCTAGGGTCGATGGTCGGTCGTGCCGCTTCGGAACAGGTGCGCAACGCGAACGTTTCCAGTATAAATCGACATGGTGCTGGGAGACAGATCCGCATGAATACGGCTTTTGACAAACCTCGGGGAAGGGTTGTCCTGGTCGTCGAGGATGACTATGTGCTGGCGAGTGATCTCGCTTCCAACCTGAGCGAAATCGGCGTCAAGATTGTCGGCCCTGCCCCCAACGTCGAGCAGGCACTGAAATATATTGATGATTCGTCCCAAATCGACGTTGCCATTTTGGACATTAATCTGGCCGGAACCATGGTATTTCCGGTTGCCGACGAGCTATCAAGGCGCAATATCCCCTTCTTCTTTGCAACCGGCTACAGCCGAGACGTTGTTCCTCCGCGTTTTGCCGATCGCATTTTCGTGAAAAAGCCGTTGGACAAGAGCGCGGTTTACGATGCGCTTTCCGACTGCCGGCGCTCAATTGAAAAGGCGGCGGGTGGCCAAAAGAACTTGATCCTTTCGATGCTTTCTCGACGCGAAAGCGAGATCATCCGGCCACATCTGAAGCCGGTGCAGCTGATCCAAGGTGAGGTCCTCGAGCAGCAGTTTGCAGAAATAACAACGGTGTCCTTCATCGAAACCGGTGTCGTTTCCCTTGTCGCCGCGTCTCTCGATGGCAGACAGGTCGAAGCCGGCCTGATCGGACGTGAAGGCGTGACCGGTGCCGGGTTGTTGGAGGGCGACTGGCGAACGCCTTACAACCTTATGGTGCAGATCGAAGGAACCGCGCAGCGCATCGACGTCGATAGTTTCCTTCGTCTTACGCACCGAGCCCCGCAGTTGCGCTCTCTTTCACATTCCTTTTCGCGAGCGCTCGGAATTCAAATCAGCTACACCGCCTTGGCCAACGGACGATACTCCATAGAACAGAGACTGGCGCGTTGGTTGCTGATGCTTCTCGACCGAACAGACAACCCGGTGCTGCATCTGACTCACGAATACATGTCCTTCATGCTCGGCGTCAGGCGCTCCGGCGTGACGGGCGCGCTCCACGTCCTGGAGGGCGAGAAGCTCATCAGGTCCGTACGAGGGAAGGTCATCATTGTGGACCGGGCCGGACTCATTCTCAAAGCTCACGGCTCCTACGGCATTCCGGAAGCTGAGTACGAGCGCCTGATGGGATTCCCGTTAAACGGTGCAAGGAGCGCTGGGAAAAACACCGTCAATCACGCGCCCATTTTCGCACCCCCCATACGCGGGCAAAAAGGACGCGAATAGATTCTGTCATGGCCGGAACCTTGTGAAGCTATTATCCGTTCGACGGCGCAACTTTCGCCCGCAGCGGGAGTTCGGCATGCGAAGGAGCTGGATCATGCAAAGACCATTTTCGTTCGCGGGGCGATTCTACCTGGTCGTCGAAGACGAGTACCTCGCCGCTTCCAGCATGGTCATGGCGCTGGAGGACGCAGGAGCCGAAGTCGCCGGGCCTGTATCTAATGTCGCCGGCGCTTTGAAGCTCGTCTCTGAGCGCGCGTCCGAACTTGATGCCGCAATTCTCGACATCAACTTGCGTGGGATAATGGCCCACCCGGTGGCCGAGAGGCTTGCCGAGCAAGGAATCCCCTTCGTTGTCGTCACGGGTTACGACTGCGATTCCGTGCCCGAGCCATTCAGCATGATGCCCTGTCTCAACAAACCCTGCGATGAACAAGAGCTGCTGACGGTCCTGGCTGGTCTGCCGGTACGGCAGCCGCCCGGAGTCCGCCGCTCTATTTGACCTCCGGTCCGATTGGAAAGAACCCAGTGGAAAAAGGCAATTACACGAAACTCTTCTCGGGGAAGCGTATCCTGATCGTTGAGGACGAGTATTTTCTTGCCGACGAGACCCGCCGGCAATTGGAGGATTTCGGCGCGACCGTCATTGGCCCTGCGGCGAATGTTGGCCGCGCGCTTGACCTCATCAATCGCGAACGCGTCGATGCGGCGATCCTGGACGTCTTTCTTGGCGACGAGCTGGTATTTGCTGTCTCCGATGAACTGGAGGAACGAGAAATCAATTTTGTCTTTGCGACCGGCTACGACCCGTCACACATCCCCGCAAAGTATCGAGGGTGTGCTCTCTGCGAGAAACCGACCGAGCTCGAAAAGATCGCCGTCGCGCTCTTTGGCCGGGCAGGGTCCCAGCCTCTGAATTGATCACCCCAGCCGGGCTCCGGGAATCTGCAGCTTTCGGCGGTGCATGCAGCAACGAGCGGAGCGATTCCGGGTGCCCGGCGGAACCAAGAGGGCTCGTCGGTTGTTGAACCTGATCAGGAAAGGTCAAAATCTATGTCTTCCAGCGCGACCAAGGATATCATTGCGATTGGCGGGTCGGCAGGGAGCAGTGCTGTCTTGAAAACCCTGGTCGCTGATTTGCCCGCCGACCTTCCTGCAAGCGTCTTCGTCAGTACCCATATTCCCGCGAATTCTCCGGGCTTTCTGCCGGAGATCCTATCGGTACGGTCCAAGCTTCCGGTAACGCAGGCGATCGACGGGCAGCCGATCGAGCGGGGCCACATCTATCTCGCTGCACCCGATCGCCACTTGTTGCTCATGGGCGAGACGATCAAGTTCGGTGCCGGCCCCCGGGAAAACATGGTCCGGCCGTCGATCGATCCCATGTTTCGCTCTGCTGCCCTGTCTTTCGGCCCACGGGTGGTCGGGCTCGTGCTGACCGGGATGCTGAACGACGGAGCGGCAGGATTGCACGCGATCAAAACCAATGGGGGGACGACCGTAGTGCAGCACCCGCTCGACGCGGAGGCAGACCAGATGCCCTTGGCGGCGCTTGAGGCAGTGGAGGTCGATCATGTGGCCCCTGCGGCTGACCTTGGCAAGCTCCTCGCCGGCATCGCAGGAAGCGATGCCGGGCCGGCTTGCGGTTCGCCATCGGACGGTCTGCGGCTGGAAGTCGATATTGCGGCTGGCGCACGACTTGGCAGTGCCGAACTTCGCAAGATCGCCTCTCCGACTGCCCTAACCTGTCCCGACTGTCACGGCGTGCTTTCCGAGGTTCGCGGCTCGCAGCCGCTGCGATTTCGCTGTCAGATCGGCCACGCCTATACCGCCGACGCGCTTGTCGCGCATATCGATGAGCTCGACGCGGCGATCAGGATTGCCATGCGAGTGATGGAGGAGCGGCTGACGCTGGTGGAGCGGATGGCGCGGGACGCGCGCGACACCGGCCGCACCGCCGTCGCCGAGCTCTACGAGGCAAGGGCTGTCGAGTACAAGCAGTATTCGGAGACCTTGCGGCAAGCTGCCCTGACGTCTCTGCGCCTCGGTCGCGCATCGCGTTTCCAAGATAGCTGATAAAGTTGTATCTTTCTGCTGTGCCGAACGTCTAGAGTCGGCGCAGCAGAGGCATGGATCGATGATGGCGTACGACGAACAGCAAAGCATGGAGCAGCAGGCAAGCGCGCCTGACCAGGGCCGCCACGAACAGCCGGTCGTGATCGTCGGCATAGCGGTGTGTGCGCAATCTGTTAGCTCACTCGAACAGATATTCTCGCAGATCAACCTAGACCTCGGTGCATCCTACCTTGTGGCGGTGCGTCAGGAAGGGGTCGATGCCGCTGCCGTTCTTGATATGCTCGGGCGGCAGGATCGACTGGCGGTGACGGTCGCAGTCGATGGAGAGCGGATTGTTCCAAATCATATCTACATCGGCGGGTCGGACGATATGATGACCCTCGAAGACGGTCACATCCGCATTCGGCCGGCTTCGGAGCCGATCGGCCATCGAGGCACGATCGACACGATGTTGATCTCACTCGCGGAGCATGCCCAGGAGCGTGCCATTGCCGTAGTCCTCAGGGGGCTCGAGAGTGACGGAACAGCCGGTGTGGCGGCGACCAAGAAATTTGGCGGCCTGTCGATTGTGGAGTCAGGCGAAGGCGCCGATGGTGGATCTCCCGAGGAAGGGGGAGGGGCGTTGGCAATTGCCGACCTGCGCCTGCCGGCACAGGGGATTGCAACGCATATCTCGCTATACGCCGGCAATGTGACCGAGGAAGAAGACGCTGGTCTCGATGACGAACCGCCAAGCGCGATCGAGGCGCAGATCACGCAGATTGCCACCATTCTCCGCAATGTCACCAGCCATGACTTCCACGGATACAAGCGCGGCACCTTCACGCGGCGCGTTCAGCGACGCATGCAGGTGCTGCAGATCGGCAGCATCGAGGCCTATATCGAGCGGCTGCGCGCCAGCCGCGACGAGGTCCAGAACCTTTTCCAGGACCTTTTGATCGGCGTGACGCAGTTCTTCAGGGATCCGGCCGAGTTCGAAGCGCTTGAGCGCGAGATTCCTAGGCTGTTCGAAGGCAAGGAGCCGGGAGACCAGTTGCGCGTCTGGGTGCTCGGTTGCGCCACCGGCGAGGAGGCCTACTCGATCGCCATGCTGCTACGCGAGCATATGGCCACCATGGATTACCCCCCGGATGTGCAGATATTCGCGACCGATCTTGACGCGCGCGCGCTGGGGATCGCGCGTGGCGGCCGCTATTCCGCGGCAATAACCTCACAGGTACCGCCCGAACGGCTGGCCCGCTGGTTCGTGCGTGAAGGCGACACCTATTGCGTCGTCAGGAATTGCGGGAAATGTGCATCTTCTCGCCGCACAACATCGTCAAGGATGCGCCATTCTCGCGCATCGACATCCTGTCTTGCCGGAACCTGCTGATCTATCTCGACAGTGAGCTGCAAAACCGGGTGATCCCGATCTTCCACTTTGCCCTCAGGCCAAGCGGCATCCTGTTTTTGGGTTCTTCGGAAAACGTCACCCGCCACGCCAAGCTTTTTGCACCCGTCGACCGCAAAAATCGGCTGTTTCGAAGGCTGGAAACGGCCACTCGCATTATTCCCGATTTCCCGCTCAGTCCGCGCCCGCGCAGCCCCGACCATCCGCTTTCGGCACCGGCTCCGATGCTGCAGACCGGGCGGCTGTCGGCTACGATCAGCCGGCAGGCGGAGGTCGTCGCCGAACGCTTCGCCCCCGCCTATGTGGTCGTCGATTCGCATTACGACGTGTTGCATTTCTCCGGACGCACAGGCCGCTATCTCGAACCGGCGTCGGGGACGGCGACGCTCAACCTGTTGAGCCTTGCCCATCGCGACCTCCGACTCGACATGCGTTCGGCCCTGCAGCGTGCGACGACGGAAGCCGTCAAGGTCGAGGTGCCACGGGTGCTGCTGCGCCAGGATGACCGCACCTACGCCGTTAACATCATCGTCGAACCGCTCGGCAGCGGCGACGTCACCTCGCTGATCGTCCTGTTTCAAGACGCGGGGCAGGTGGCCGAAGGCACTGCGCCCGATGGCGGAAGGCTGACGAGCGAAGAGCATGTCCAACGTCTCGAGACCGATCTGCGTGTCACTCGTGACCGGTTGCAGGCGACGATCGAGGAGCTGGAATCGACAAACGAGGAGCTCAAATCCTCCAACGAAGAATATCAGTCGATCAACGAAGAGCTGCAGTCGGCCAATGAGGAGATGGAAACCTCGAAGGAAGAGCTGCAGTCGGTCAACGAAGAACTGCAGACGGTCAACGGCGAGCTTGCCCACCGTGTTACCGAACTTGACCGGACCAATTCCGACTTGAAGAACCTCCTCGAGGCAACGCAGATCGCCACCGTTTTCCTCGACAACGATCTGCGCGTCAGGAGCTTTACCCCGGCCGCGACCGAAATATTCCATCTGCTCGACACTGATGTCGGCCGGCCGCTCGACCATGTCGTCTCTCGCGTCGCCTATCCGGAACTGCTGGACGATGTTCGCCTCGTTCTCAGAACGCTTGTGCCTACTGACCGAAAAGTCAGCGACCCCACCAACAATCGGCACTACGCCGCACGCGCCCTGCCTTACCGCAGTGTCGACAATTATATTAGCGGTGCTGTCGTCACCTTCACCGACCTGACCGCCACTTACGAGGCTGAAGTTGCGCTTCGACGCAGTGAGGAGCGCCTGCAGCGAGTCCTGGAGACGGATGCGGTCGGCGTTATTTTTCTCAATCAGGATGGCGTCATATTCGACGCCAACGAAGTCTTCCTGAAGATGTCGGGTTACACCCGCTCGCAAATGGAGCGCGGCGACCTGCACTGGCGCCGGCTGACCCCAGAGGAGCACCACGCCGAGAGCGAGGCCCAGATGGAGGTTCTGCAAGAAACGGGCAAAATCGGCCCCTATGAGAAGGAGTATTTTCTCGCCGATGGGACGCGTCGCTGGATGTTGTTTGCCGGCCGCGACCTTGGCGACGGCACGGTCGCCGAGTTCTGCATCGACATCTCGGCCCGAAAACAGGCGCAGGCAGCTCTGCGGCAGGGGGAGGAGCAGTTCCGCCTGTTCGGCGAAGCCTCCACCGACGTATTGTGGATCCGCGATGCGGAGACGCTGCAATGGGTCTATCTGACGCCGGCCTTCGAGACCATCTATGGTGTCGACCGCGAGCAGGCGATGACCGGCAACAATTTCCGAAGCTGGGCGGAACTGATCATTCCCGAAGATCGGAACAGGCGCTCTCCGAGATCGGCCGGGTGCGGAATGGCGAGCGCGTCGAATTCGAGTACCGCATCAGGCGCGCCTCTGACCACGAGATCCGCTGGTTGCGGAACGCGGATTTCCCGCTTTTCGGGGAGGAAGGAAACGTCAAGCAGATCGGCGGTATCGGCCGCGATATTACCGAGGAAAAAGCCTCTGCCGAGCGGATGAAGGTTCTCGTCGCCGAGCTTCAGCACCGCACGCGTAACCTGATGGCCGTCGTCCGGTCGATGGCCGAAAAGACCATGCGCACCAGCACCGATCTGGCCGACTTCCACGAAAGGTTCCGGGATCGTCTGGACGTGTTGGCTCGAGTGCAGGGCCTCTTGTCGCGGCTGCAGGAAGGCGATCGCATAACCTTCGACCAGCTCATCCGCTCTGAACTGGCCGCGCATGGCACGCTGGAAGGCGAAAACAGCCGGATAAGCCTGCAAGGTCCTGATGGCGTCAGGCTTCGTTCCACGACCGTGCAGACAATGGCATTGGCCATGCACGAACTCGGCACCAACGCGGCCAAATATGGAGCGCTCAGCCAGGCCCGGGCGCATCTGGCCATCACCTGGCGCGTCGAGCAATCCGGCGAAGGCGGCAAGCCATGGCTGCATGTCGAATGGCAGGAAAGCGGGGTGAAAATGCCACCCGCGGATTCCGGGCCGCAAGGGGGTGGTCAGGGCCGCGAACTGATAGAGCGAGCGCTGCCTTATCAGCTCGATGCGAAGACGTCCTACGTTCTCGGTGAGGACGGGGTTCATTGCACGATCGCAATTCCGGTTTCTCTCAGCAATCTGATCGAGGCCGAAGCCTATGGCTGAAGGGCTGCTGCGCGGACGCCGCGTGCTCATCGTCGAGGACGAGTTCATGTTGGCGGAGGACATGTCCCAGCAACTCGCCGAAGCGGGTGCGCTCGTGCTGGGACCGGCGCAATCTCTTGAGCGCGCATTCGAGCTGCTGACCGCAGCCGATGTCCTCGACGCAGCGGTCCTGGACGTCAATCTTCATGGAAAGCAGGTGTATCCGATTGCCGACACGCTTGTGGAACGCCATGTTCCTTTCGTGTTCACCACCGGCTACGACGCCTCGACGTTACCAGCAAGGTTCAAGTCGATGAGCTGCTATGCCAAGCCCGTCGACATGTCGCGGCTGATAGAAACGCTGCAAGCGGCAATCGCCGCCGCACACCAGTCATAATCCCATGTCCACTATCGTCGGACAAATTGCCGGTCCGTCGATAAGCGCTGCAACCGTCAGGCTCCGCCTGTCTGCTTGCCTCACGCCCCGCTTGCCAACGCAAGAAGCTCCGCCTTGAGCCTGTCGAGGTGAGCAACATGCATGATCTGAGACTCTTCGAAATTCATCAGAAGCCGGTTCGCTTCCGTGACGTCGGCGCCGCGATCGATCAGCTCAGCCACGATCTCACGCTGCCGAGCCAGGTGCAGTTCTCCCGCAGCGACATGCTCGCGCGCCTGCTGCAAATGTTTCTCCACCATTGTCCGGTCCATGTGGACCTCCTTTCCTGCCGCGGCAGATCATGCGCCTAATATCTACCTGAGGAAACAGTAATCATTGGTCGCAAGAGGCAGGGATTCTTCGGCGTTCAACCGTGCCGCCGACACCGTTTGGAGCGCGGGCGATTGCAAGAGAAAGTTCGCCGCCGCGTCAAACCGATCTGAAGCCGCATTATCGCAGTATGGCAATCATCCGGCTACCTCCTCCCACGAAAGTCACCAACCGTTGCCGTCACATTGCACACGCAGACATGCCCTCCGCAAGAGGCCTCGCCCACGCTCCTGCGCCACGGCCAGCATCCACAACAACGTGCGATACCGCACAGAAACAAAGCGAACCTCGCCTTGTTACTGGTAAATCCGCACGGGAAATTCCCTGCCGGCGGCCATCAGGAACGGGAGCAGGCAATGAACACGGCAAGGCAGTCGGCGCTGCTCCTCGGTTGGTTGACGTTGGCGCGCTGGATAGCTGGCGGCCTTGCGGCCGGCCGTGAAAATGCGGAGCTCCTCCATCGGCAAAGAGCGGCAGCCGGCTTCATCTCGGCAGTCTCCACGGCCGCGATCCCGGTGATCCGATGAGCTCAACCACCCGCGTGGCCATTGATCGGCACTTCCCACGGTCCTCGGGTATCCTGTTCGGCCTTGGCCTCGGCGGCTTCTTCGACGGCATTGTCTTCCACCAGCTGCTGCAGTGGCACCACATGTTCAGTGCCTGGTATCCGATCGACTCTATCGACAACCTCGCGTTCAACACCTTCTGGGACGGGGTTTTCCACTCGGCGACCTATCTGTTCCTTCTCGCCGGCCTGTTCATTTTCTGGCGCTCGGCGCGCCGCCCGCATTTTCGCTGGTCAACCAAGGAATTGATCGGCACGGCGCTGACAGGCTTCGGCCTGTTCAACCTTGTGGAAGGATTAGTCAACCACCAGCTGCTGGGCATCCATCATGTGAATGAAACTGCCGATCGGTCAGCATGGCTCTACTGGGATATCGGCTTCTTATCGTGGGGAGCGGTCATGCTCGCTGTCGGCTGGACAATGATCCGCAGGCGAGTATGACTGATAGCAGCCCTTTTCTGCTCCGCGAGTTCCGGACCGCCATGATGGGCTGCCTTCGGTCTGGACCGTGTCTTCGCCACCCAACCAGTCTGGGCCGCTCTACCATTCCGAGTGCGGTTCACCCGAGGACAATTTTTCCATTCGCAGCTTTTTGGTTTCGCGCCCTGACGGCAAACCAGCCCCGGACATGTCAGCGTCGGGCGGCGATCTGTTCCGCAGCAGGCGGCGGACGGCGAAAGACTGAGACCTGGTTGCGCCCCGCTTCCTTGGCGCGATAAAGAGCCATGTCGGCCTCGTGCTGGAGATCAGCCAGGGAAACGCCGGTGTCGACCGCCGATTTGAAGGCCACGCCGACGCTCAGCGTCACCGACGGGCCGACGCTGGAAGACGGGTTCGGAAGCGCGGCGGCTTCCACGCTTTCACGTATTCGCTTCGCCACCGCGACCGCATCTTCTTCTTCGACATCGGGAAGGACGATGAGAAATTCCTCGCCGCCGTGTCGTGAGACGAGGTCGCGATCGGCACGCACGCAGCTCTGGATGATGCCGGCGATCTTGACAAGACAGCGATCACCTTCGCCATGCCCGAGCTTGTCGTTGAGCGCCTTGAAGTGGTCGATGTCGCACATGAGCATGGCGACGATGCCGGTTTCACGGCCGTGGCGCCAGAGGCTCTCAAGCGTTTCCATCATCCAGCGACGGTTGGCGATCCCCGTCAGCGGATCGGTTCTGGCCAGCCGTTCCAATCGGGCATTCGCATCGGCCAATTCCGCGACGCGGCGCTGGTCCCTGCAGTCGAGCAGAAATGTCTTCTGCGCCAGGATGTTCATCGTTCGCCTGGCGACCACGGTCGCGATGATCCCACAGGAGAAGAACAGGGTCCCGGCTACGACACTGCCCGCTTCCACGAGCGGGTTGTACCATTGAAAAGCGAAATAGAGGCAGAGGGCATAACAGGCGATGGCGATCGTCCAGCCGAGCGGCACGCTGAAGATGGTGATGGCGCTTGTGGCGACGAACAGCATGATGGTCAGATGGCGCTCGTAGAATTCGCCTCCCGCAAAGACGCCGACGAGTGCGACCGACAGCAGAATGAGGCACATTCCGCCGAGGAGCGATGCGCGTTGAACCGCCGCCGGGCGCGGCTTGGTCCAGACGAGCGCCGTCAGGATCGCCGCCGGCGGCAGCAGGCAGGCCGGGGCGACCATCAACAGGGCAACCTCACGGGGAAGCAGCATGGCATTCAGCGCCAGCGTCAGAACGCCGACGAAAGCGACCCATGTCATCCAGGACCGAATGACTTTCGCCCTCTGGCGCCATAGCCTTTCGTCGAACCGGCGCCGCAGGTCGCCCGACAGGCGAATGTCGCGGGTTCGACCCGATAAAAGGCGTTCGACCTCATCCGCCATCGCGCCGGTCAACGGCTGCGGCGAGAAAGACCCGGCTGCAGGACGGTCGAAGGACGTGCTTTTGGCATCATTCATCTTTGCTCTATCTAGCCGCAATCGGAAACTCGGCAAGGCTGCCGCGCGGACGTCCTGATTCCTGCGTTGATATTTTGTAAACAAGTTTGGCCGCGTGATCTGGGCCAGACCCTTTCGAACATGCTAACTAGCTTGTTCCGAGAGGGAGCAGGATGAGACTTAAGCTGGTCGCAGTTGCGGTCGCGGCGCTGGCGCCGGTGGTGGCGATGCTCGTTTACAACGAAATCGCGCTCCGCCATCAGCGCAATGAAGAAGTGCGCGCATCCGCGGCACAAGCGGCCAGACAAGCATCTTCGGAAGTCGACAGGATCGTGGAGGGCCTGCGCGCCCTTCTCGTCTCCGTGTCCGCTATGCCGTCCGTGCGGCACCTCGACGTCCGAGGCTGCAATGAAGCTCTCAAATCGGTCGCCGAGAACATTCCGAACATCCGCACCATCTTCGTCGTCGGCCTCGACGGACGGCCGGTCTGCGGCAGCATGGCTTTTCCCGATGGCGTGACGTTCTCAGATCGCGACTATTTCCAGCAGGTGCTCAAGACCAAGAGCTTTGCCGTCGGCAGCTATACCCAGAGCCGCCTTGTCGACAGACCCGTGCTGCCGCTCGCCATGCCGCTGACGGAAGGCGACGCCGTCAAGGCCGTCATCGTCAGCGGGATCCGGGTGGACTGGCTGCAGAACCGCATTACCGAGCGCGGCGTAGCGCCGGGCAACGAGGTGACCATAGCCGACGACAAGGGAATCGTCGTCGCGCGCGTCCCCCTTCCCGAACGGTTCGTCGGCACTGTCATATCCGACGAATACCAGCGCCTGGTCCATGCCGAGCAGCCCGACGTGGTCGAGATCATCGGCCAGGACGGAACAGCGCGCATCCTCGGCTATCGCCCGATCGCTCTGCCGTCCAGCCCCCTTTATGTCAGCGCCGGCTTCTCGAAACCGGAGGTTTTCGCGCCGATCAACCGGGCGACATTGATGAACACGCTCGCCATTTTCGGCGGCGCGCTTTTCGCTTTCCTCGCCGCCATCTTCATCGGCAACCGCTTCATTCTGGCGCCGATTTCCAGGATCGCGGATGTAATGGAAAAGTGGCGCGGCGGCCAAACGACGGCGCGGACCGGCATGAAAGGACCAGACGAACTCGATGTCGTCGGTGCGACCCTCGACCGGCTGCTTGACGAACTCGATGAACGAAGACGCCAGAGCCAAGAGGCGGAGGAGGAGCGCAGCCTCCTTGCCCGCGAACTGGCGCATAGGGTCAAGAATGGCTTCACCCTCGTTCAGGCGATCGCCCGGCAAACCTTCTCGCGCTCCGATCCGGAAAGATACAATTCCTTCGCCGAGAGGCTCGCAGCGCTCGCCGGCACGTATGATCTCATCCTGTCGCGCGAGGGGTCGGCCTCGCCCGTCAGGGAGATTGTCTCCGCAGCCTTGCGCGCCCACGTCGCGTCGCAGACCGAGCGCATTCGCCTGGATGGCCCGGAAGTGGTTCTTCCCGCAGACATCGCCCTGCCGCTTTCGCTCGTGGTGCACGAGCTGGCAACCAACGCAACCAAGTATGGAAGTCTCGGAGGCGAGTATGGAACCGTCACCATCGAGTGGAAGCACGATGACGGACGCGTCCTTCTCGTCTGGACGGAAGCGGGTGGACCGCCGGTTTCAACGCCGACGAAAAGGGGCTTCGGTTCGGTGCTGATCGAACGGGCCTTCCCGTCGAAGGCGCAGGCGCGCTCCAGGTCGGACTACAGGCCTGGGGGCCTCGTCTTCGAAGTAATATTTTTGATCGGGGAACCGGTTGCGAAAGGCGAAGTTGACCCTCTGGGTAAGGATGACATGCATACGAGCGGAACATGAAAACCAAGGTAGTCGTGGTCGAGGACGAAGCTCTGCTGCTGATGATGGCAGTCGGCATCGTCGAGGAAGCAGGCTTGGAAGCGCTCGAAGCACGCAATGCCGATGAGGCTCTCATGCTCTTCGAAAGCGTGCCCGGGATTCGGATCCTGTTCACGGACATCGACATGCCGGGAAGCATGGACGGTTTGAAACTCGCAAATGCCGTCCGCAATCGCTGGCCGCCCGTCGAAATCATCATTGTCTCCGGCATGAAGCAACCGGGCAAAGATGAATTGCCCGAGCGTGGCGTTTTCTTCCCCAAGCCTTACGATACTCGCCAGCTCTGCGACGCGCTCGTCAGAATGGCCGCCTGATAGGTGAGCCGGGGTACCGGCTAGCCACCTGGAATACCGCGGCCAGCATCCTTCTGGAATCCTGTGCGTTTCCCGATCAAACAGCGGTAGAAAATCATGTCCAAACGTGAGCTCATCGATACTGGCACCGACAAGCGCTACGTCCGCCGCAACGATCAGGGCCGCTTCACCGAGTCGGCGGACGTCGGCCGCTCGCTGTCGGCCGACAAGCGGCGCAAGGCGAAGAATGATGCGAAGCCCGGAGAAGGCGATCGCGGCGACCATCACGCCAAAAAGCACTGAAACCAAGGCAGCGATCGGGATGTTGCGAGGCCTGCTATCTCTTAGCCGCCGAGGGCCGCTGCAAATCGATGCGACTGGTCACGACCGACTGGCCAGAAGCAGGATCTTGGTCGACGGTCTGCAGCCGAAGCCGGTTCTGCCCGACTTTCTCGATCATCAAAACTGCGTCTCGATCACCGTTGACCAGCCGCGCCCAGGTCACACGCAGGTTGAGGGCGGTACCTTTCCTGCTGCCTGCAAGCTTCGACGGCAGTCCTAACGGCCCGACATAATTGCCGGTATAACGCTCTCCGTCAGCCTTGACGGTCGCCGAGAAGGTTCTGGTGAAAACCGCAAGGCCGCGACACTTGCCGTTCATCGAAACGGTGGATGCGCTCGCATCAGATCGGAGGGTGCAGGAGACGTTCAGGTTCGTGCCGCCAATCCGCGTGAGCACCTTTCCAGTCCCGCTCCAGTCGCCGGCCAAAGACTGCAAAAAACCGACCTCTGACGCCATTGCCCCGACAGGAAGACAAGACAGCAGGAGCAAAGTTGCGATCAGGAAAGTACGCATGGTAGCCCCCAAATTTGCGTGTTCGGACAACAGATCGGCATGGCAGATTGTTCCCGGCGTCGGATCGTTTTTGTTGCGCGTGAATGGCGGCGCTTTACGACTTACGCCTCCGTCGCTGCGATGGCGTCGATTCTGCGCAGCTTGAAGAAATAACGACGGTCGTCACCTGCAACACACATCATGCCAGCCAGCTCTTGCGCATTCATCCTGCGAAAATAATCGACGATCGGCTGCCCGTCGTAACGCATTGCCGCGGTGGCGTCGTCCCCCGAGGTCTGAAGCGCAAGCGATGCGGTCGTGCCCCGCGCACGCAATGCCTTCTGCAGATAGGAGAACCAGGTCCGCGCAACCCTTGTGCGCCCGAACGGTGCGGCCTTGATGGCCAGTCCAACTGGTAAAAACCGGGGTTCAATGGCCACCAGCCGATCCGCACGCCACTAAAAGAGCAGTGCGTCCGCGCGCATGTCTCCGTGAAACCGCTTGCCGAACCAGCCAAGGTTCTCGAGAACGCCGTCGAGCGGGTGATCGGACGGAATGCCCGCCCCCCTCCACAAGCCGATCATCTCGCCCGGCCGAACCGGCTTCAGCGAAGAGAACCAGGCCTTCATCTCGTCCTGCCGACCCATGCTTTCCATCCGTTTCCAGTCACGCTAGCGAAATCTCTCGCCCACCATAAAGCAAACGGCGGCG
Organism: Rhizobium sophoriradicis; assembly: GCF_025200795.1. Lineage (NCBI taxonomy): Bacteria > Pseudomonadati > Pseudomonadota > Alphaproteobacteria > Hyphomicrobiales > Rhizobiaceae > Rhizobium > Rhizobium sophoriradicis. Next base: position 133,969 of record NZ_CP104154.1, on the reverse strand, counting down.
CCACCGGCCAGATCATCCTGTTTCGATGCGGCGGGATCAAAGCCCGCGCTTCGTTGACAACAAGGCATCCAGAGACACCGGCCTGAGGCCCTGCCGATCGACGCCGACATCGTACTGGCGCGGCAGGGGCTTCAGACGGCCGTGGGAATGTCCGTGCAGATTGATCGATTTCTTGCCCATCTTGTTCCAGGTGCGGAACGGGTAGTGGCACAGGATCAGCAGATGGTCGTCCAGCGTCATCTCCTTGTAGTGCTGAACACTTGCCCATCCCGTCGCCTCCGTCGTCGTCGGAGGATCATTGTTCCCGACGATGAGGTGCTTGCGCCCGTTCAGCATGGAAAGCAGCTGGTCGCAGTCCCCGCCGCGGAAAGACATGACGTCGCCGAGATGCCAGATGTCGTCCTGCGGACCGACGATCTCGTTCCAGTTCCGGATCAGCGTCACATCATGCGAGGCCATGTCGGGGAAGGGGCGCCGGTCGATGCGGAGGACGCGCGGATCTGCAAAATGGGTATCGCCGGTAAAATAGATCATCTGACAGAGATGGCGCAGCCCGCGCCGTTGAAAAGCCGTTGCTAATGGCCAGCTGTCGGGATCGGATGTTTAACATCGGCAAGGGAAGGGCTTCGCACGATGCGATAGCGCGCTTCAATGAGGTTATAGACACCGAAGGCCGCCAGTCCGATCGCGACGGCGATGTAGAGGATCGAGCCGAACGGGAGCTGTCTCACCCACTCAAGCGCGTCCGCCATACTGCCCGCCTGTTGCGGGTCGACGCGGAAGCCGGCATAGGCGAAAAAGATTCCCATGATCGCAAAAACGACGCCGCGGGCGACGAGCCCGTATATGCAGACCGTGGTCACCACGCCGCTGGCGTCGGCGAGCCTGAGATAGCGCTCGAATTTCTTTGTAATGCCCTTGGCTGCCGTCACCACCCCGCCGATGATAAAGCCGAGGCCGACGGCCACGGCGAGATAGGCCCCGAACGGCTGCGACATGATCCATTGGGCCAAGCCCTTCTCACCCGATCCCTCGCTTCCGCCGCCGCTGAAAAGTGCGTGTCCCAGCGCGTATCCGGCAAGCCCGAGGTAGACGACAGCGCTGCCGAAGAGAACCGCGCGAATGGCGACAGCCTTGGCGGTGCTGCCGTGGCCATCGCTGTCGGCCAGGGACTGCGCCAGTCGCCAGCCGACGAAACCAAGAAGTCCAAGGCCGATGAGCCCGACCCAAACGCGGCCGAAGGGCTGTCCGAGAAGCGTTGAAAGTGCCGACTTCGTTTCCGGCTCTCCCCCGGCGACGCCGGAGAAGAGGGCCAAGCCCGCCACAAGAAGGAATACGGCGCCGCGCGCCACATAACCGCTCTTCGCAAGCAGGTCGAAACGAAATCCTTTGGGCATGATATTCTCCGTGCGTCTGTGTGGCTGTCATCCCTAACGCACCACCGCGCGGAAAGTTGTCATCGAGGAATGACCATGATCATCCGGGGAGTTGCCGATGCCGGTCCGTAGCGCCGGACTTCTCATCTACCGCTTTTTCGAGACGCGGCTGGAAGTCCTGCTCGTCCATCCCGGCGGTCCGTTCTGGGCGAAGAAGGACGAGGGCGCCTGGTCGATCCCGAAAGGATTGATCGAACCCGGTGAAGACGAATTGTCAGCAGCGATCCGGGAGGCGCAGGAGGAGCTAGGCGTCGAAATTCAAGGAGCCTTCGCCCGGCTCGGAGAATATCGCCAGCCCAGCGGAAAAGTGGTGGTCGTCTGGTCAGCGGAGGCGAACGCGACGCTGAGTGTCGAGGCGATACGCAGTTCGGAGTTTCAGATCGAATGGCCACCGCGATCGGGCCGCATTCAGAATTTCCCCGAGGTCGACCGCGTCGAATGGTTTCCAACCGCAAGGGCGGAGATCAAGATCCTCAAGGGTCAGCGCGCAATGATTGCCGACCTCCTCAAGCAACTCGGTCGAGAATGATGACCGCCTTGCTCCCCTCATTCTATTTCAGAGACTGCAAGTTGCGAACCGACGCTTGACCAACGCGCTTGAGGCGATGACAGGCGTAAGGACCATCAGCCGACCCCGGTGATCTCCGGCGTGAAGGCAATTATCTTCTCGGATATGCGGCTTTCGTCTCCGCTGCTCGCAGCGAGCAGAAGCGCGGCGGCGGTTTCACCCATCTGGCGTCGTGGCGAAATCGAGGTCGCGATTCTGACGGGGAGGGCACTGGCAACATCCAACCCGTTGAATCCGGCGATCAGGATTTCCGTGGGGCTGGCAATGCCGAGCTCCAGACATGCAAAGGCGCCGCCTGTGGCCATGTCATCGTTGGAATAATAGATGCAATCGAGATCCCGGGTCGCCGCGAGCATGGAGAGCGACAGCCGCTTGCCGTGCGCCACCGAGGAATAGGGGGCGTTGATCCGCTCGTCCACGAATGAAAGGCCACTCTCGCGCAGCACCTTCTCGAAGCCGGCCCTTCGTTTGCCGGCCCGCAAATCTCGGTCGATCGCGCTGCCGATATAGCCGAACCGCCGCCGGCCGGCCGCCAAAAGCGCCTTTGCCATCTCTTCTCCAGCCTTGCCGTGCGAAAGGCCGACGTTGAAATCGATGGGCGTGCCGTCGAGATCCATCAGCTGGATGACGGGGATCTCCGCATTCTGCAGCATTCTGACCGTTTCTGCCGGCTGATCGAGACCTGTCACGATAATGGCGGCAGGCCGCCAGGAGAGCATGTCGCGAATGATCTCGCGCTCCTTCGCCATGTCGTAGTCGGAGATGCCGAAAACGGCCTGCATGCCTGATCCCCGCAACCCGGCCGAGATGCCCGCCAGCATTTCGGGAAAGACGATGTTCGACATGCTGGGAACGACGACGGCGACGAGGTTGGTGCGCTGCGACGACAGCGAGAGCGCCAGCCGGTTGCCGACATAGCTCAGCCGCTCGGCCTGCTGGAGCACTTTTTCGCGCGTCTCCTTGGAGACGTCGGCCGCGCCCCGAAGGGCCCGCGATGCCGTCATCTTGCTGACGCCGGCCGCGGCGGCAACCTCTTCCAATGTAGATTTGCGCATCGAACCGATTCCTTAGTCGAATTGCCTCGCCAGCGGCCAACACCAGATTCATAGGCTCTTTTGCAAAAAAGGAAAACACGCACTACTTGACATATGCGACCAAAATAGGCGTTGTTACCGATACCGGTATCGATACCAGCGAACAAACCTGGAGCAGAAACGGGACGGACAAAAGCTTCGGGCGTCCGGCATCGTAGAAATGTTTGACTGCCAAGATCTGCGCATCAGCCAATCCGGCTTGACCTGCAGGTTGCATACCTATCTGAATTCGATCGGACACATTCCGATCGCGCCGCCAGTTGCGACAGGCAGTGACCGCCAGGACAACGCGACGAGCAGTGCGACCTTGCCGAAGACACCGGCCGAACGGGAGGAAGAGCCGCCATGCATGTGATGATTTTGGGCGCAGCCGGCATGGTCGGCCGCAAGCTGATCGAGAAGATCGCGCGCGAGCCGCTGGCTTTCGGCCGGCCCGTCACCCGGCTGACGCTGGCGGACGCCTTTCAGCCGCCGGTGCCGGAATCGCTCCGGCCGATCTCGACGGCGCTGACGGTCGACCTCGCCGGTGCGGGCGCGGCCGAGAAGCTAATCGAAGGCCGGCCGGACCTGATCTTCCATCTCGCCGCCATCGTCTCGGGAGAGGCGGAAGCGGATTTCGACAAGGGATATGCCGTCAATCTCGACGGCACGCGTGCGCTGTTCGATGCGATCCGCCAGGCGGGCCTCACCAGCGCCTATGTGCCGCGCCTCGTCTTCGCCTCCTCGATCGCCGTCTTCGGCACGCCGTTTCCCAAGGTCATTCCCGACGAATTCTTCACGACGCCGCTGACGAGCTACGGCACCCAGAAGGCGATCGCCGAACTGCTGCTTGCCGATTATTCGCGCCGCGGCATTTTCGACGGTATCGGCATCCGGCTACCGACCATCTGCGTGCGACCCGGCGCGCCCAACAAGGCGGCATCGGGTTTCTTCTCCAACATCCTGCGTGAGCCGCTGGTCGGCAAGGAAGCGGTGCTGCCGGTCAGCGACAGCGTCCGGCACTGGTTCGCGAGCCCGCGCGCGGCCGTCGGCTTCTTCGTCCATGCCGCGACGATCGATACGGCAAGGATCGGCGCCCGGCGCAACCTCACCATGCCGGGTCTTTCCGCGCTGGTCTCCGAAGAGATCGAAGCCTTGCGCCGCGTGGCCGGCGACAAGGCAGTCGCCCTCATTAAACGTGTGCCCGATCCGGTGATCGAACGCATCGTCGCCGGCTGGCCGACGCAGTTCGACGCCGAGCGGGCCTCTTCGCTCGGCTTCAAGGCGGAGACGAGCTTCGACGAGATTCTGAAGGTACATATCGAGGATGAACTCGACGGGAGGATCGCATGAGCATATCGACCAGCGGAGAGGCAAGAGTAGCGCTTGTCACCGGCGGCGGCACCGGCGTCGGGCGCGCCATATCCCGTGGTCTCGGCGCTGCCGGCTACACGGTCGTCATTTCAGGGCGTCGGGCCGATGTGCTCGACAAGGCCGCTGCTGAGCTTGGCGGCGAGACGGGCGCGGAGTTCTTCGCGGTTTCCGCCGATGTCGGCGATGCCGCTTCGGTGCGGGCGCTTTTCGACGCCATCTCGGAAAAATACGGGCGGCTCGACCTCCTGGTCAACAATGCCGGCGTCACTGTGCCCGGGCTGCCGCTGGAAGAGGTTTCCTTTGAGCAATGGAGCGCCATCGTCGCCGCCAATCTCACCGGCGCTTTTCTCTGCACCCAGCAGGCCTTCCGGCTGATGAAGGGCCAAAATCCGCGCGGCGGGCGCATCATCAATAACGGCTCCGTTTCCGCCACCACGCCGCGGCCGAATTCCGCACCTTACACGGCGACGAAGCACGCCATAACAGGACTGACGAAATCCACCGCCCTCGACGGGCGGGAATTCGACATCGCCTGCGGCCAGATCGATATCGGCAATGCCGCCAGCGACATGACGACGAGGATTGCGGCCGGCGTGTTGCAGGCAAACGGCAGTATGGCTGCGGAGCCGACGATCGACCCGGCGCATATTGCCGATGCGGTCGTCTACATGGCGGGCCTGCCGCTCAGCGCCAATGTGCTGACGATGACTGTCATGGCGACGAAAATGCCCTTCGTCGGGCGGGGGTGAACGGGCCGGGCTGACGCCGGCCGAAACCGACATATATGCAGTGCTCATGATCTGGGAGGAGGGAGTATGGCAAACGTTCAATTCGAAGATGTCCGGAAATCATTCGGCGCGCATCCCGTCATCAAGGGGGTGGACATCGATATCGCCGATGGCGAATTCGTCATCCTCGTCGGCCCCTCGGGCTGCGGCAAATCCACTCTTCTGAGGATGCTGGCCGGGCTCGAGAACATTTCCGGCGGCGAGATCAAGATCGGCGGGCGCGTTGTCAACACGCTGCCGCCCAAGGACCGCGACATCGCCATGGTGTTCCAGAATTATGCGCTCTATCCGCATATGACGGTGGAGCAGAACATGGGTTTTTCGCTCATGCTCAACAAGGCGCCGAAGGCGGAAGCCGAGAAACGGGTGAAATATGCCGCCGGCATCCTCGGCCTCGACAAGCTGCTCGACCGCTATCCGCGCCAGCTTTCCGGCGGCCAGCGCCAGCGCGTCGCCATGGGCCGCGCCATCGTGCGCGATCCCGAAGTTTTCCTGTTCGACGAGCCGCTCTCCAACCTCGATGCGAAACTGCGCGTCGCCATGCGCGCCGAGATCAAGGAGCTGCACCAGCGCCTGAAGACGACGACCGTTTACGTCACCCATGACCAGATCGAGGCGATGACGATGGCCGACAAGATCGTCGTCATGCATGACGGCATTGTCGAGCAGATCGGTTCGCCGCTCGAGCTTTACGATCGTCCCGCCAATCTCTTCGTCGGCGGTTTCATCGGCTCGCCGGCGATGAACATGATCCACGGCAGGCTCGATCCGGAAAATCCCGGTGAATTCGTCGCGGCCAACGGCACGCGACTGCCGGTCGCCAAGCCGCCGGCGAGTGCTGTGGGCCGCGACCTCGTCTACGGGCTGCGCCCGGAATATATCTCGCTCGATCCGAATGGGCTGCCGGCGGAGATCGTGGTGATCGAGCCGACCGGATATGAAACACATCTGACCGTCCGCCTCGGCGGCAGCGAGGTCAGCTGCGTCTTCCGCGAGCGTGTCGATGCCCGCCCGGGCGAAGTCATCCGCGTGGCGATCGACGCTGCGCATGTTCACCTCTTCGATGCCGAAGGCGGCAAGAGGTTGACCGACTGATGCCATCCGGCGGCACGGGAGAGGAGGAGTTCTCCCTGCTGCGGAGAGCAAGCATTCCGGGAGCGTAAGCTCCCCCGGAGATGCGAGTCCGCCGTTCACCAAGCGGGAGGTGAATGCCGGAGAATTGCTCCCGCTATTCAATGAGGAGGAATCTCATGACGATCAAGAGACGTGAATTTCTTGCTGCATCGGCAGCCGTAGCCGGTGTCGCCGGCCTTGGCATCAAGCCATCCTTTGCGCAGGCCGAGCCGACCTACACGCCGGAAAGCGGCGCAAGCCTCAGACTGCTGCGCTGGACGCCTTTCGTGAAGGGCGATGAGGATGCGTGGATCGCCAATACCAAGAAATTCACAGAGGCCACAGGCGTGGAAGTGCGAATTGACAAGGAAAGCTGGGAGGACATCCGTCCGAAGGCGGCCGTCGCGGCGAATGTCGGCTCCGGACCAGATCTCATCATGTGCTGGTTCGATGACGCGCATCAATATCCCGACAAGCTGGTCGATCTCACCGAACTCGGCAACTATCTCGGCAACAAATACGAGGGCTGGTACGACGGCGTGAAGGGCTACGCCACACGCGACGACAAGTTCATCGCCATGCCGCTGACGACGATCGGCAATGCGGTCGTCTATCGCGACAGCCACGTCAAGGCGGCCGGCTTCAACGAATTTCCGAACGATACCGCGGGCTTCCTCGAGCTATGCAAGGCCATGAAGGCGAAGGGCACGCCCGCCGGCTTCCCGCATGGTAAGGCCGTCGGAGACGGCAACAACTACGCCCATTGGCTGCTCTGGAGCCATGGCGGCAAGATGGTCGATGAAAGCGGCACGGTGACGATCAACAGCCCGGAAACGCTCGCCTCGATCAACTACGCCAAGGAGCTCTACGCAACCTTCATTCCCGGCACGGAAAGCTGGCAGGACGTCAACAACAACCGCGCATTCCTGGCGGGCCAGGTATCGCTGATCGCAAATGGCGTCTCGGTCTATTATACGGCCAAGAATGATCCGAAGCTCGCCGAGATCGCCAAGGACATGCGCACGACGAACTTCCCGATCGGACCGGTCGGCAAGAGCGTCGAGCTTTTCCAGACGAGCTCGCTGCTGCTCTTCAAGCACACCAAATATCCGGAAGCGGCCAAGGCCTACATCAAGTTCATGATGGAAGCCGACCAGATGAACGCCTGGATCCAAGGCTCCAGCGCCTATTGCTGCCAGCCTCTCAAGGCCTTCGCCAAGAATCCGGTCTGGACCGCCGATCCAGTCCACGCACCCTATGCGCACGCTTCGGAAAAGCTGCGCCCGAACGGTTATGCCGGCCCGCTCGGCTATGCCTCGGCCGCGACCATGGCCGATTATGTGCTGGTCGACATGTACGCCGCCGCCGTCACCGGCCAGAAGTCGCCGGAGGACGCGATGAAGGAAGCCGAACGTCGGGCGAACCGCTACTACCGCGTCTGATCCGGAACCGAGGGTTGCGGCATGCCTGATACCGGCATGCCGCATGTCCTCAAGGACTGAATGCAATCTGGAGACCAGCAATGTCGACCTTGAAATCCGGGGATACGCGCGGCCCCTCGCTCATGCAGAACAACAATGTGCTCGGCTTCCTGTTCATGCTGCCGGCCGCCGTGTTTCTGGTCTGCTTCCTCACCTATCCCCTGGGGCTCGGCGTCTGGCTTGGCTTTACCGACACGAGGATCGGCCGAGACGGCATCTTCATCGGCTTGGAGAACTATCAGTTCCTGGCCGATGACGCGGTTTTCTGGCTGTCGGTCTTCAACACCATCCTTTACACGCTGGTCGCGTCGGTGCTGAAATTCGCGCTCGGCCTGTGGCTGGCGCTGCTTCTGAACCAGCACCTTCCGTTCAAGTCCTTCTTCCGGGCGATTGTGCTGCTGCCCTGGGTGGTGCCGACCGTGCTTTCGGCGCTCGCCTTCTGGTGGATCTACGATTCCCAGTTCTCAATCGTCTCCTGGTCTCTGATGAAGCTCGGCCTGATCGACGCGCCGATCAACTTCCTCGGCGATCCCACAAATGCACGCATCTCTGTCATCGTCGCCAATGTCTGGCGCGGCATCCCCTTCGTGGCGATCTCGCTGCTCGCCGGCCTGCAGACCATCCCGGCCTCGCTGCAGGAGGCCGCCTCGCTCGATGGCGCGACGAGCTGGCAGCGCTTCCGCTATGTGACGCTGCCGATGCTGACGCCGATCATCGCCGTCGTCATGACCTTCTCGGTGCTCTTCACCTTCACGGATTTCCAGCTGATCTACGTGCTGACCAAGGGCGGGCCGGTCAACGCCACCCATCTGATGGCCACACTCTCCTTCCAGCGCGGCATTCCGGGCGGGCAGCTCGGCGAGGGCGCGGCCATCGCCGTTGCCATGGTGCCCTTCCTGCTCGGAGCCATCATGTTCAGCTTCTTCGGTCTGCAGCGCCGCAAATGGCAGCAGGGCGGCCAGGATTAAGGGGGTATAACGATGTCGACCAATCTCAAAACGGCCGATGAGGTCCTGACCGACAATGCCGAGGGCATGAGCTATCTGAACCGCCTGCCGCGCCGCGTGGTGATGCTCTACCTGCCGATGGCGGTCTTCGTCTTTGTGCTGCTCTTTCCCTTCTATTGGATGGCGATCACCGCCGTGAAGCCGAACGAGCAGCTGACGGATTACAACAATTACAGCCCGTTCTGGGTGGTCGGGCCGACGTTCGACCACATCAAATACCTCTTCCTGGAAACCTCCTATCCGGGCTGGCTGTGGAACACGATGCTGGTGGCTGTCGGATCGACGGCGCTGTCGCTGGTGGCCTCGGTCTTCGGCGCCTATGCGATCGAACGCGTGCGCTTCACCGGCTCGCGGCAGATCGGCCTCGTCATCTTTCTCGCCTATCTCATTCCGCCGTCAATCCTGTTCATCCCGCTCGCCTTCATCGTCTTCAAGCTCGGCATCTACGACTCGCGCCTGGCGCTGATCTTCACATACCCGACCTTCCTCATTCCCTTCTGCACCTGGCTGCTGATGGGCTATTTCCGCTCCATTCCGTTCGAACTGGAGGAAAGCGCGCTGGTCGATGGTGCCAACCGCTGGCAGATCCTGGTCAAAATCATCCTGCCGCTCGCCGTGCCCGGCCTGATCTCCGCCGGCATCTTCGCCTTCACCCTGTCGTGGAACGAATTCATCTATGCACTGACCTTCATCCAGTCCTCGGAGAACAAGACCATTCCGGTCGGGGTACTGACCGAGCTGGTGCGCGGCGACGTGTTCGAATGGGGATCGCTGATGGCCGGCGCGCTGTTCGGCTCGCTGCCTGTCGTCATCCTCTATTCCTTCTTCGTCGACTACTACGTGTCGTCGATGACGGGCGCGGTGAAGGAGTAGCGCCCGGACCGGGCTTATCGGCAACGGGCAAGGCAAGTCATTTTGCCTTGCCATCGAAGCCGCTCTGCACGCAGCACTGACAGTGCAGGGTAGCAGTGCGATTCCGCTCCAACACGCCGATACTCAGTGGCCCGGTTTTCGGCCAGGGCTCTACCCACCGATCTTGCGTCCTTCGCCTCAGTCGAGAAAGTGCGTCCGGAAAGCCAGGCGCCGGAACCCTCCTCGATCGCCGCAAACTTCTATCGCGCGGTCCACCACACGAATATCCTCGACGCGTTCGCCTGAAGGCCACGAGATGGCGCCTATGGCATGCCTCGCTTCAGCTTCCCCGTCCCGGACGAGGGTGAGTGCCCCGGGACCTGAGAGGTCGTTTTCGCTGGAGTGGCTGCGCAAGGCTGCGGCCGCACTCTCTTCGACCCCCAAACAGCCGAAGTGTCGGCTCGACCACGGGGGATAGTCGCGGCCGCCGTTGGAATGCCAGAAAATAGTCATGGGCAAGCGGCGGGCATTCCGGAGGGAAAGAAACAGATCTCCCTCGACCGGCCGCGTCACCGCGGTCCAACCCAAGCTGTGTTCGCGGCCTTCTATGGCGATGACGACATCCTCATGCCGCGGGTTCCACGGGAACCGGCTCAGATCCACCGATCCGTCGATCCCAGGAAAGCGGTCGGGCGCCGTTGACCGCGAGGGGTAGCGCAGGCCGGAACGCCCACGGGCGGAATCGACTTCGGGCGGCGCTGGCGGCGTCTCCCATGCCGATTTGGGGGAGCAACTGATGAGTCCGCCCCGAGGCAGCGACACGTTGGCATGGTTCGAGATGGCAATGCGGCCGCTCCCGCCGGCGAAGACATGGCGCTGATAGACCCAGGCGTGCCCGTCTTCAACCTCGAGTTCCTTGGTGACGGTCGCGCCGCAGACGGTGCGTTGCAGCCTGGCCCGCAGCCGCCCGGCCTCCTGTTCGGTGACGTGCCAGAGTGAATTGGCGGTCCAGCCATGAAGGGGTGATCCCTCTTGGCTGCCTGCGAAGGGTGCGCAGAAGAAATCGCCGCCGAGCACCATCAGATGCGGCGGCGTACCGGGCGGCATTATCTCCTCCGTGCCGACCCAGGGCGCACGGTGCAGCAGAGCGATTTCGTGCCCCTCATCTTCCACGGTAAAGCCGTCGAGGAGACCGGTCCGCGCATCGAAGCCGAAGCGGATTCCCTTGGCACGGATATCGATCATGCCGCGATATGTTCGCCTGTGATGATATTTTCGACCTCCTGGATCGATGAGGTCGCGGGGCTTAGATCATCGGCGACGACGGTGCCGCGTCGCATCACCACCATGCGGTCCACCACCTGGAAGACATGATGGATGTTGTGCGCGATGAAAATGCAGGAGTGCCCGGTGTCGCGTGCCTCGCGCACGAAACGCAACACGCCCTGGGTTTCGGCGACACCGAGATTGTTGGTGGGTTCGTCAAGGACGATGAGGTCGCTGTCGAAATACATGGCGCGTGCGATTGCCACCGCCTGCCGTTCCCCGCCGGACAGCGATCCGATCGGCGTAGTGGGCGGAATGTTCTTCGAAATGCCGACTCGCTTCAGAAGATCGGCGGCAACTGCGTTCATCCGCTCCTGATCCAGCCGGTCGAGGAAGCGGGGGCCTGTTCTGAGCTCCCGTCCGAGAAAGAGATTGCGGGCAATGGAAAGCTGCGGGACCAGGGCAGAGTCCTGGTAGATGGTTTCGATGCCGCTCGCGATCGCGTCGTTGGTGCTGCGCAACCGCACTTCGCGGCCCTTGATGACGATCTGGCCGGACGTGTAGGGAACCGCGCCCGACAGCACCTTGATCAGGGTGGACTTGCCCGCGCCGTTATCGCCGAGAAGGCCGACGATCTCGCCCTTTCTTATGGTGAGGTTGACATCGCGCAAGGCGTGGACGCGACCATAGAATTTCTCAATGTGTCGCATCTCGACGAGGGTTTCGGTACCGCTCATCCTCAGACCCCCGTATTGTGCCGGCGCTCGAGGCCGGCATGGAGCGCCATCATCGCCAGGATGATCGCACCGATGAAAATATTGTAGGCGAGACCGGGCACCCCGATCAGGACGATCCCGTTGCGCATCAGTCGCAGGATCAGGACGCCGAGCAGGGTCCCAAGAATTGTCCCGCGGCCGCCATTCAGCACTGTGCCGCCGATCACCACCATCGCGATGACCTCGAGTTCGTAGCCGGTTCCGGCATTGGGGTTGGCGGCCGAGACGCGGATCGACGAGACGATGCCGGCAAAGGCCGCCATCGCGGCGGACAGCATGAACAGGATGACCTTGACCCTGGCGATCGGCACCCCGCGGTTTCGAGCAGCATTGGGATTGCCGCCGGTCGCCTGGATCCAGTTACCGAACCGGGTGCGGGTCAGGACGTAGTGTAGCGCCAACGCTAGCGCCACGAACCAGATGAGGCTCATGAAAACACGCAGGTCGCCGATATAGAAGTCGCCGACCAGCAATTGCGCCAGCCACTGCTCTTCGGCGTCCCAGGTCCGCTGCGGAAAGCCGGCCGTCAGCCACAGAGCCGTGCCGCGGATGACCAGCAGCGTGCCCAGCGTCACCAGGAATGAAGGGATAGCGAGACGGGTGACGAACAGACCGTTGAAAAGGCCGATCGCCAGAGCGACGGCTATTCCCGTAAGGAACGCCAGCGGTAAGGGAAGCACGTCCGCATTGAACAAAGTCCACATCACCACGGGGGCGAAGCCGAAGACGGAACCGACCGAAAGGTCAAATTCCCCTGCCGTCATCAGAAGGGTCATTGCGAGCGCGATGAGGCCGAGTTCGACGGTGAAAGTGAGGGCATTGCCGACATTGATCAGCGACAGGAAGGCGGGGTTGATCGCCGTGAAAACGACGAGCATCGCGATCAGACGGACGAAAGGCCCGAATTCCGGATAGGCGATAAACGTCCTGACCAGGCTAGGCCTGTCGCGTGGCGGAGTAAGAGCGTCGCTGCTTTGCTCGATCATGGTGGACTCTCGCGTTGGGGCTATAACAGGCATCCGCGGCAAGCTACCGCGGATGCCGGGATGGCATGCTTATTTGCCGCCCATGATCTTAGCGTAGAACGGCGCCTTATCGGCCTCGTAGAGTGCGCCTGTGATGATGTCGAAGTTGATCGGGATGCCGCTCGCTTCAGACATCAGCGCCGAGAGGCACATGTATGAGGTTGCCAACGGATCCTGCCACATTCCGGCATTCACATAACCTTCGCTGACCTCTGTGGTCGTATCCAACGAGTTGCCCCATCCCACCACCGGAATCTCGCCTTTGGCGATGCCGGCCTGATCCCACACGCGTTTGACGGAACCGGTTACGAGATCGCCGAGACCGATGACGGCATTGATCTTCTTACGGTTGGCGGTCACGTAGTCGGTCATCCGGTTGATGGCCTCGGCCTGGTCGTAGGACGCATCCTGGATTTCCCAAGTGATCCCGAGCGGCTTGAACACTTCGTCGGCACCCGCCGATTCCTCTTCGCCGTAGCCTGCACCCGGAACTTCGAGCGGCATCCAGACGAAATCTCCCTTCTTCACCAGCTTATGGTCGACCAGATACTGTGCCCAGGTGCGGCCGACGACCTTGAGATCGACGCCGACATAGGCTCTCCAGGCCGGCGCCGGGTCCTTGGTGTTGAAGTTGATGACCGGGATGTTGGCCCGGTTGGCCTCGTTGACAACATCCACCAAGGTGCCAGGCCCCGGGCTCGTCGTGCAGATGCCGTTCGCGCCGGCGGCGATGGCGGCGCGGATGGCTTCCTGATGGCTCGGTACATCATTCGAATGGAAGGACGTGTTCACCTTCACGCCGGTATCGGCAGCGAATTTCTCGGCACCCTGAAGAAAGTAGGTCCAGACCGGATCGGTCGGGGAGCCGTGCGATATCCAGTAAAAGGTTTTGTTCGCCGCACTCTGCGCCATTGCTGCTGCCGGCATCAGCGCCAATGCGGCCACCGCGCCCAGAAAAGTCCGTCTCAGCATGTCCCGTTTCCTCCCTTTGGTTTGGCCGGTCTATAGCTCCTCCCGGCCGGTGAAAGCTGTTGTATGACGCGTGACGTGGCGGCGGGCGGCCTCCTCATTGCCGATCGACCCCGTCGATGAACTTCTCCAGTTCGCGCGGATCCATGCGGATCAGATGACAATCCTGCGGGAAGGCACCACCGGCGACGTCCGCGGCATATTCGGTGAAAGCTGCGATCCGCTCGCGTTGCAGCCGCGCATATTCGGCATCGAAATCGCGATAGGTTCGGGCGTGGCGCGGGACGTGACCTTCGGTGTAGCCCAGTATATCGTTGGCGAAGAGATACTGCGCGTCGCAGCCAGCCCCGGCACCCATCGACCATAAAAGGATTTCGACCCGTTTGCTGATCTCGGCCGCGACTTCGGCGGGCACCACTTCAATTTCGACCGCGAAGGCACCGGCGCTCTCATAGGCTTTGACCTCCTTGAAGAGCCGCAACGCCGCCTCGGCAGTCTTGCCGACGGCTTTGAAGCCACCGGTCCAGGTGGCGCGGGTAGGAACCAGCCCGACGTGACCAACGACGGGAAAATATTCACGGGAGAGCTTTTCGACCGTCTTCAGCGAGCCCGAACAGTAGACCGCGTCGGCGCCGCGGCTCAGCGCATTGCCGCACCAGCGCAGATAATCGTCCGGGGTACCCATCTCGAGATGGGTCTGCCCGGTCATCGAGAAGACCGTCGGCGCAACCGCGCGGTAGTGCGGATCAAGGACGATCTCGGCCGGCACGGAGGCGATATCGATCCCCGCCGCTTCGGCGGCTGCCGCCTCATCGAGGCTGAAATAGCGCAACATGGTCAACTGACGCCGGCCCTTCCAGGCGCGCAGGTCCGCCACCGTCGGCAAACGGCGTGATGCGGCGCCCCGGCTCTCCTGTCTTCTCAACTCTGTCATTCGACCAGCACCAGGACTTGCCCGCCCTCGCGCCGGACGGAATAGGTTCGCAGGTTCTCGCAGGCAGGCGAGCGCTTGGCCTCACCCGTTCGATAGTCGAATTGGCCATTATGTCTGGGACACTCGATCACATAGTCGAGCACCAATCCGTCTGAGAGCTCCACCTGCTCGTGGGTACAGAGCCCATCGGTGCAAAAGAATTCGTCGTCAGGGCTGCGAAAGATTGCAAAGCTCCGTCCGCCATGGATCCAGCCCAAAACGTCTTCCTTTTCGATGTCGTCTTCGGCGCAGGCAGCGATCCAGGGCATATGGTCCTCGTTTCCATGTTCAATGGGCATCTCTGATGGCCGGGCGATCATGCGAGGGACCTTTCCGGCACAGCCGCATGCAGCTCTTCGCGATAAGGCTTCGCCCCTTGCGGCAAGGCACGCTTGAGATAATAGCCGGGCTCCCGTCTCTGCCGCATGATCGCTTGAAACATCTCGCGATAGCCGGCCCAGATCGAGGTGTTGGCGGGCGGCAGGTCGTGCTTGATCGCCTCGTGCAGCCTTGCCAGCGCATGGTAAGGCACCATCGGGAACATGTGGTGTTCGACGTGATAGCCCATGTTCCAATAGATGAAGCGGCTGACGGGATTCATATAGACGGTGCGCGAATTAAGCCTATGGTCGAGCACGTCCTCCGCGAGCCCGCCGTGCTGGAGGAGCCCGGTCATCACCATATGCCAACAGCCATAGATGCGCGGACCGCCGATCAGAAGAAGCGGGATCGCCGCCTTCCAACCTGCACCGGCGACGAGCATGCCTATGGTGGTCAGTATAGCGGCCGCGTAGATTGCCATATGCACCCGCGCCCAGAACACCGCCTTGGGCCATTCGCTCTCGGGCACGTAGTCCTTCTCGTCCGGCGAGAGGGCGCCGGCCGCATTACGCGCCAGCGTCCTGAGGTTCTGCCAGACCTCGACCACGCCGGTATAGGCGAGCGCTTTCAGCGTCAGCGCGATTGGATGCATCCAGGCGATCTCAGGGTCTCGGCCGACAATGATTGTATCGGTATGGTGGCGGGCGTGGCTCCAGCGCCAGTTCACCGGGTTGCGTGCCACCTGAAACGAGCAGATGTGATAAAGCACGTCATTCATCCAGCGCGTGCGAAAGGCGGTGCTGTGGCCGCATTCGTGCCAGCGTGCATCGCAGGCCGAGCCATACATCACCCCATAGGCAAACCAGAACGGCACCGCCCACCAGCTGCCCCAGAACCAGATGCCGCCAACGGCAAAAGCCACGTGGAGAACTGCCCATAGAATCGTGTCGCGGATCGCCGGCTGATCGCTGCGCTGCATCAACTCCTTCATCAGCTTGCGCGGCACGTCGGTGTGATACCATTCGGCCGCTACCAGACCCGCCTCGACGGCTTGTCTGGCGGAAGCACCGGTCAAACCGTAGTCGCGGGGGAGGGCGGCAGACTGCCCGCATGTTTCGCTATTAGCCGAATTGGCGCTCATGCGATCATCTCCGGTGGCGGGAACAAATGCTGCGCTGAAAGCGACTGACCGGTCCCGCTCAAGCCGTTCACCTGTATTGCCGCCGGCACCTCGGACCGCTCCGGACACATCACCCGTTCGCCCCTACATCCATATTCATCACGCAGGGCCGCTGCGAGATCTGCCGATCCTCGGCCTGCCACCGGTGATGTTGTAATGACCCTGCTGATGCCAAACTGGGCTGCCGATAGAAGCTTCGCAACTCGATATCACATCAAATCACATCAGTTGCCTCCTCCCATATTGATTGGGTTTCAGCGGAACTCTTGGTAATTATTGTATTTTAGACGCTCACTTCATTTCGCGGTTCTTACTTATGTTGCAGGTGGGGTATGATGTAATTAGCCTCATCTTTTGATGTGACAAAACGGCATTTCCCTCAACTGTGCAAAGGGAAGGACCATGAAGAAAACGACCATTTCCGATGTCGCCCGGAAGGCTGGCCTCTCGACTGCAACGGTCGATCGAGCATTGAACGACCGTGGTGGTGTCAGCGCCGCCAATCGCCAGAGGGTGTTTCGCGCCGCGAAGGAACTGGGCTATCTGCCGACCGAGGGAATGCTTGCCTTGCCCTCGCGCCCCGCACATCTGGAGTTCTTCATCCCCTTTGCGCACAACTCATTCATGCAGGACGTCGCCAGGAAGATCACCACCTTCGCGTCATCCCTGCCGCTCGTGGCGTCGTGCAATGTCACGGCACTCGACGGCATCGACCCTGACGCGCTCGTAGCGGCGCTGGAAGGTCTTCCGCTCCGGACCAACGGCGTCGGGGTGATTGCCGTCGATCACCCGAAGACACGGCATGCGATCCGGCGCCTGTGCGAATCCGGGGTCCGCGTCGTGACCATCGTGACGGATGTTCTCTCGACCCCACGCTCTGCCTTCGTCGGCGTCGACAATCTGGTGGCGGGGCGAACCGCGGCGCTGATCATGGGCCTCACGTCGCGTGAGAAGAAGGGATCGATAGGACTGTTCCTCGGCTCGCGAACGCTCCACGGACACCAGCAGCGGGAATATGGATTCCGGACATTGCTGGAGGAGCAATTCAAGCATCTGACGATCCTTCCTGCCATCGAAACCCGTGACGAGAACAAGCTGTCCCAGCCGGCGATGGAACGGATGCTGCGCGACACCGACGATCTCGTCGGCGTCTATTGCGTCGGCGCGGGCAGGGCCGGCATCGCCGAAGTTCTGCAAGCAGCGAAAGGAAACAAGCGTCCCTTCGTCATCATGCATGACCTCACTGACGCGACGCGGGCATGGCTGGCAGAAGATCTGATCGACGTCGTGATCGACCAGAATGCGCGCCTGATCGGCGAGCAGGTTGTCATAAGGCTCCTCGGCTCGATCGCGGCAAGCACGCCGACCTTGTCTTTGAAGAACATCGAGCCACGGATCATCTTTCGCGAGAATATCCCACTCGTTTGAAGCAGAGTGATTCCATGGCGGGTTGTTGCGCCGGGCAGGCGTTGCACTTTCTGCTGTGCCATGCCAGAAAACACGCGACAGTGGAATGTGGCCGCGTCGGGGGGTCCATTGAGTTTGAGTTTGGCAAAAATAGAAGAGCTTGCCCCGGATCAAGGCTCGCTCGCCGCGGCCAAGAAGCTTCTCAAACCCTCGAGCTGGCCGACGCTCGCCCAGGACGGATCGGGCCTCATCTGGGGCGAATGCCAAGGCTCCGGCGCCACGCCCTACAGAATTTCCGTCACCGAAGCCGATGCCGGCTACAAATGCAGTTGCCCCAGCCGGAAGTTTCCCTGCAAGCATTCGCTCGCCTTGATGTGGATGCGCGCTGACGGCAAGGTCGATTTTGCGACCGGAACGGCGCCGGACTGGGTGAACGACTGGCTGTCGCGCCGACGCGGACCTTATGCGGGCGCTTCAACAGCCGGGGCCGATAAACCCAAAGCGTCGATCGCGGCGACCGAGGAAATCGAGGCGGTGGTTGATCCGAAGGCCGAGGCCCGCGCCGCGGCGGCTCGGGAACGCAACCGGCTTGAGCGCGAGACGTCCATCGCCAACGGTCTCGACGAACTCAATACCTGGATCGCCGACCAGATGGATGCTGGTTTCGCCGCCTTTCCGGCCAAGGCAACCGCCACCTGCCGGGTGATGGCCCAGCGTCTGTTCGACGCCAAGGCTTCCGGCCTGGCGCTCCGGGTCGATACCATTCCGGCGCGGCTTTTCGCCCGCGCCGAGACCGCCCGCCCGATTGCCGCCATTCAGGAGCTCGGCACGCTGCATCTCCTGGCCGAGGCCTATCGCCGCCAGGATGGCCTGTCCGAGCCTCTGCGCCAGGATATCAGGCAGATGATCGGCTGGAACCTCACGCGTGAAGCGCTGCTCGAGGATGAACGGGCGCTGCGCGTCTCCGGCGCCTGGCGAGTTTGGGCGACCCGCAGCGAGGTGCAGCCGGATAAGCTCCGCCGGATCGAGACCTGGCTTCACGGTAGCGACAGGCATGCGGTGCTCATCGAATACGTCCCGGTTTCGACGGGCGCCTCCTCAAGCGGATACAGCGTTGGCGACGCTTTCGAAGCGGAGTTGATCTTTTATCCGTCGAGCGTGCCGTTGCGCGCGCTGATCGCCAGCCAGGCAACCGGCAGCGCCATGTCCGACGCTCCGCTGGCGCTTCCGCCGCACGATCTCGCCGACGCCTATGGCCTTTACGAGGAGGCCTTGATCGAAAAACCCTGGCTCAACGACTATCCTGTCATGTTTCGCGGGGCGCGGCTCAGGCGCTCGGGCGAAAACATCTATCTCAGCGGACATGGGATCAGTCTTCCCCTTGCGAAATCGCAATCGGCGGCAAGCTGGCCGCTCCTGCAACTCGAGGCGATCGACGGCGCCGGGCTTTGGGATGGCTCCGAGCTGACGCTCTGCTGGTCGGAAACGGCGCTTGGGCGGTGGACTGCATGAACTTGACCAGCCTGAAGAACGAGCTCCTGCCGAAGCTTCTGTCCGGCGCGCGGGGCGGTTTGCCGCTCGATAGCATCGGCGCGACCGATCCGCTGCGGACGCTGGCGCTTGCCGGCCAGGCATTGCGGTTCGACCGTCCGCCGCAGCCGGGACAGTTCCAAACCGAGGCGGCTATCGCCGATCATGCGGCGATCCTGCCGGACGCGGCAAGGAAGCTCCTGCTTCGGCTGCTTTCCGGCAAGAACCAGGCGTCTGCTCAACTGTCCGCGGCAATCGTCCAGAAGCTTTCCGAAAAGAAGCTCCGGCTGCATCCGTTCGACCTGCCCAGGCTCGAACCGTTCGTGAAGGCCCACGCCGAAAATCTCGGAGCGGAAGCGCTCGCCTTTTCCGAGCGTGAAACGCCGGTCGCGCAGAAGCAGAACTACTTCGCGCCGGACAGCCTGAGTGACGATACCTGGATGCTTGCGACGCCAGCCGTGAAAGCTGGCTACATCAACGGCCGCAGAGCTTCCGATCCGGATGCCGCGCGGGCGATGGTCGAGGCAGCCTGGACGTCGGAGAATGCCGATAGCCGCGTGCGCCTTCTCGCCGCGTTCTGGAAAAATCTGTCGGAAGCAGATGCGCCGTTTCTGAGGAGCTTGGAGAAGGATCGCGCGCCACGCGTTCGCGAGCTCGCTCAGAGGCTCCTCGTCCGCTTGCCGGGGTTCGAAGGGGACAATCCGGCTTTGCGCGCCGCCCTGGAACGCATCAAGGTTTCCCAGACCGGGCTGATTTTCAAGAAGCCCGCCCTGTCGCTCGACGTGCCCGCCACCGTGCGAGATTTTACGAAGATGAGCTGGCTCAACGAGACCTTTGGCCCAGTCGGTCTGGAGGTTCTTGCCGACGCCTTGTCGATGACGGTAGATGGTGTGGTGGCTGCCGCCGAAAAGCAAGGCGACCTCTTGGCGGCACTGCTCTTTATGGCGACGCAGGATAGGCGGCTGGATATCGTCAAGCTGATCACCGAGCGCCATCTCCTCAACGGTTGGGAGGCCTTTTCTCAGCGCGATAGCGAGATGCTGGCGGATTATCCGACAGATATGCGGCAGCTCTGGATCGAACACATCTTTCGGCCGGGCAGGTGGGCGGCCGACACGTCGCCTTGGGCGATGCGGGCGATGGCGCAATGGCTGGGAGGGCAGACGACGGAGAACGTCTTCGGCGATATCCTGCGCTCCAAGCCGTGGCAGGCGTTGCGCGGGGACAGTGGGCGCTTCGAAGCCGATATCGCCGACAGCATGGCCGTCCTGTGCCCGTCATCGATGCGTTCGACGCTGCGCGCCGAGCTTACCGGGCTCGATCCTGCCAAGAGCAGCAATGCCATTGTTTTCCTCAACCTCATGGACAGCCTGGAGACCGCAAATGCCTGAAGCCCAACTTCGCCGTCCTGCAGAACAGGTATACGCTGGCGAGCTGGCCGCCCTTGCGAAGGGCGACGACCGGCCCCGGCCCGCCAACTGGAAGCTCTCTCCGCAGGCGGTCGTCACCTATCTCCTTGGCGGAAAGGCTTCCGATGGAACACCGGTATCGGCCAAATATGTCGGAAACCGGCGATTGATCGAAACGGCCGTCGCCACGCTCGCGACGGACCGAGCACTGCTGCTGCTTGGCCTGCCGGGGACAGCGAAATCGTGGGTTTCCGAACATCTGGCCGCGGCGATATCAGGTTCGTCGCAACGCCTGATCCAGTGCACGGCCGGTACGGACGAAAACCAAATCCGCTATGGCTGGAACTATGCCTTACTGCTCGCCAAGGGGCCATCGCCGGAGGCGCTGGTCAAGACGCCCTTGGTGCGGGCGATGGAGGAGGGAACGCTGCTCCGGCTCGAGGAACTGACCCGCATGGGTTCCGACGTGCAGGACACGCTGATCACGGTTCTTTCGGAAAAGATCCTGCCTGTACCGGAACTCGATTTCGCAATCGATGCCGAACGCGGCTTCAACGTCATCGCCACGGCCAATAATCGCGACAAGGGTGTCAACGAGCTTTCCTCGGCACTGAAGCGGCGTTTCAACGTCGTGGTCCTGCCTTCGCCGAGCACGCTCGAGGAAGAGACCCAGATCGTCGTCAAGCGCGTCGGCGAGATCGGCACCAACCTCAGTCTGCCGCCGATCCAGCCCGCGGACAAGGAACTCGCCCGCGTCGTTACCCTGTTCCGTGAAATTCGCGACGGCAAGACCCTGAACGGCAAGACGAAACTGAAGACCTCGACCGGTACGCTGTCGACCGCCGAGGCGATCTCCGTCGGCGTTTCGGCCTGGGCGGAAGCCGCTCATTTCGGCGATGGCCGCATCGATGCCAATGCGCTTGCCACCAATATTGTCGGCGCCGTCATCAAGGATCCGGTGCAGGATGGCGTCGCCTTGTCGGAATATCTCGAAACCGTGGTGCGCACCCGCGACGGCTGGCGCGATCTTTACGAGGCCATCCGCGAGGTGATCTGAACCATGAAGCGGAAGGCGCATCTCTTTGGCATCCGCCATCACGGGCCGGGTTCGGCGGCGCTTCTGAAGGGCGCGCTTGACGCGCTCGATCCGGCCTGCGTGCTGATCGAAGGCTCGACGGAAGGCGATGTGCTGATCCAGCATGCGGCGCTGCCCGGCATGAGGCCGCCATTGGCCATGCTGTTTTACGCGGCCGATGAGGCCGCCAATGCCGTCTTCGCGCCTTTTGCGGAATTCTCTCCGGAATGGGTGGCCATGCAATGGGCGCTTATGCACGGCCGTCCTGTTCGTTTCATCGACTGGCCGGCCGCCGTGTCTCTGGCACTCACCAAAGAGGCCCGGGAGGCACGTCTTGCCGTCCTCGAACCGAATGCGGCGGAGATCGGAGAGGATAGCGTCGGCGAAGATTTGGAAGACGCTCCGGACGCGCCTGCGGTCCGCCTCGACCCTCTCGATCTGCTTGCCGAGGCCGCAGGATATGGTGATGGCGAGAGCTTCTGGAACGGATTGATCGAACAGCACGGCAGCGGCCAGTCGCCGCTTGAAATTTTCGCCGCCATCGAAGCGGCAATGGCGGAAGCACGTCAACATCAAGCGGATGCCGGCGGCATGAGCAATGCCGAATGGCTGCGTGAAAAGCGCCGTGAGGCCTTCATGCGCGGGCATATCCGGGATGCGCTGAAGCAGCATGACGGCGAGGTCGCGGTCGTGGTCGGCGCTTGGCATGTGGGTGGGCTGCGCGCCGAGACGACGGTCGCCGAGGACCGCGCGGTCGTCAAGGATCTGCCGAAGGTGAAGGTGGAAGCGACCTGGGCGCCCTGGAGCGACGGGCGGTTGAGTTATGCCTCCGGCTATGGCGCAGGCGTCATTTCGCCCGGCTGGTATCGGCATCTTTGGGGCCTCTATTCCAACGATCGTCATGACGGGCCGGAAGCTTTTGCCGCGGTCTGGCAGGCGCGGACGGCAGCTCTTTTGCGGCAGGAAGGTTTTGACGCTTCGACAGCCTCTGCCATCGAGGCGGCCCGCCTTGCGCTTGGGCTCGCCAGCATGCGGGGGCTGAGCCTGCCCGGACTGGCCGAAATGCGGGATGCCTCGCTTTCCAGCCTATGCCATGGCGACGAGATCCCGCTCGCCATGATCGAACGCAAGCTCTATATCGGCAGCCGGATCGGCGAGATCGACGAAGCGGTGCCGCAAATGCCGCTCGCCAAGGACTTCGAGCTGTGGTGCCGCAAGACACGGCTGAAGCCGGAAGAGACGGCAAACGAGATCAAGCTCGATCTGCGCAGCGAGGCTGGGCTGCTCAAATCGACCTTCCTGCACCGGCTAAACCTGATCGGCATCCATTGGGGCCGGTTGATCGACGCGGAGGCCGGACGCGGAACCTACCGCGAAATCTGGACGCTCACTTGGTCGCCGGACATGTCCGTCGGCCTGGCCGAGGCGCTTGTCTGGGGGTTGACGATCGAACAGGCCGCAGCGGTGGCGACGATCGATCGAGGCCGAAACGTGAATGGAATCGCGGCGCTTTCGGAGCTCGTGCGCGGCGCGCTGGTTGCCGATCTCCCCGAAGCCGCCAGCGCCTGCATCGATCTTCTGCAGGCCGCCGCCGTGCAGAACAACGACATTACCGATCTGATGAACGCCGTCGCGCCGCTCGTGCGCATTGTGCGCTACGGAACCGCCCGCAAGCTGCCGGAGCCGGAGCTTCGTGCGCTGATCACCGCGCTCAGCGTCGAAGTGAATGCCGGGGTCCGGATCGCCTCTCGCCAGCTGGACGACGAGGCCGCATCTCAGCGCATCATCGCCATGCGCGCCTATGACGAAGCTCTTGGCCTGTTTGGCGATCCCGCGCTGCTTGCGGAATGGCGGCGCCAGCTCGCCCTCCTGGTCGACGACGAGCAGGCGGCGGCGCCCGTCGTGGGCTTCAGTCTCCGCCGTCTGCATGACCTTAGCCTTTGGGACGAGCCGCGGATCTCGGCTGCCTTCTCGCGGCAGATCGTGGGCGAGAGCCCCGCACGGGCCGGCGCCTTCATCGAAGCCTTCATTTCGGGATCTGCGGAGGTGCTGATCCAGGATCAGAGGCTGCTCTTCCTCATCGACGAATGGCTTTGCGGGCTGGACGAGGAGGTTTTCGTCGAGAGCCTGCCGCTCTTCCGGCGTGCGCTGACCGGTTTCGATGCGGTCGGCCGCAAGCGGATCATGGAACGCATCGCCGGTGGAAAAACGGAACGATCGGCCGCGCCTGATCTGATCGAGGACAACCCTGCCTTCGAACGGGCGCTGCCTTTGCTGAAGACAATCCTGGGAATCGACGCATGACTTCTGAACGTATCCGACGCTGGAGGCTGGCACTTGGCGACGATGACATGGAGGGTCTCGGAGAGCGGGATCAGCGCCTGAGCCGGGCGCTGTCGGTCCTCTACGAATCCGAAGGGCGCAAGGGGCGCGGTGGCCTTGGCGCGTCCTCGCCGAAAGTCTCGCGCTGGCTCGGCGACATCCGCGAATTCTTTCCTTCCCCTGTCGTCCAGGTCATCCAGAAGGACGCGTTCGAGCGCCTCAATCTGAAGGCGCTGATGCTGGAGCCGGAGTTTCTCGAGACGCTGGAAGCGGACGTGCATCTCGTTGCCGATCTGATCTCGCTGCGCGGTGCAATGCCGGCCAAAACCATGGAGACCGCCCGTGCGGTGGTCAACAAGGTCGTCGAGGATCTGATGAAGCGATTGCAGTCCAAAATGGTGGAGAAGGTGACGGGCGCCCTGAACCGTTCGCAGCGCACCCGCCGGCCTCGTCACGCCGATATCGACTGGCCGAGGACGATCCGCGCCAATCTTCGCCACTACCAGGAGGATTTCCACACGATCGTGCCGGAGACCTTAGTGGGGTTCGCGCGCAAAACCCGCACGCAGGCCGATCTCGATCATGTCATGCTCTGTGTCGACCAGTCGGGTTCGATGGCATCTTCGGTCGTTTACGCATCGATCTTTGCCGCCGTCATGGCCTCGCTTCCGGTCCTGTCGACGAAGCTCGTCTGTTTCGACACAGCGATCGTCGACCTGACGGAAGATCTGGCCGATCCGGTCAAGGTTTTGTTCGGCGTGCAACTCGGCGGCGGCACGGATATCAATGCGGCGCTTGCCTATTGCGAGACCAAGATCGACCGACCGAACAAGACCCATCTCGTTCTCATCACCGACCTTTACGAAGGCGGGGATGCCGGCTCCATGCTGGCGCGTGTCGCCGCGCTCAAGCAATCCGGCGTCAACGTCATCGTTCTGCTGGCGCTCTCCGACGACGGCAGGCCGGGGTACGACGCCCGCCACGCCGGCGCGATCGCCGCCATGGATTGCCCGGTCTTCGCCTGCACGCCGGATCAATTTCCTGACTTGATGGCCGTTGCCCTGACGAAGCAGGATATCGGACAATGGGCAAGCGCAAATGGAATCGGACTTGTGCGCGGTACCTAGTCCCCTTCAAAGCCGTTCAGTTCAGGCCGATCGCCCTGAGCAACGCTACGCAGACGACGCCGGCCGCGACGGAGACCAGCATCGGCAAGCGAAGGGCCGCGAGCGCGGTAACGGCACAGGCGGCGCTCTCCGCGATCCCTGTCGCAAAAGCGGTCGGCGCCACCACGGCCATGAGCACTGCGGGTGGAATGGATTCGATCGCTTTGCGCCTGCTGCCGTCCAGCGACACATACCGCAGCAGAAAGAGCCCGCTGACACGCGTCAGGATCGTCGCAGCCGCCATGGCCAGAATGGCGAACAAGGTCTGCAGGTCGAGCGTCATGGCGTCACCTCCAGGCGGCGCATACCGCTGAAGGTCGCGGCCGCGACACCGGCAAGAGCACCGGCCGCGACATACCAGACGCCGGGTACGAAGTGATGGGTAAGCACGGCCGCCGCCGCACTCGCAAGCAGAACGGCGCCGGTCTCGCGTCCCTTCCAGAAACCCATGACGAGCACGATGAAGACGGCCGGAAAGGCAAAGTCCAATCCGAGCGTTGCGGGATCGCCGAGGAACGTCCCGAGTGTGGCGCCCGCCAGCCCGGAAAGAACCCATGCCAGGTAGAAGGGCGCTGCCAGCCCAGCAAACCATGCCGGTTTCAGCCTCGCCACCCCGGCGCGGAATTCCGCCATCGCCCAGATTTCATCGGCCAGAAAAAGTATCGAGAGATAACGGGCGCGCGGTGAAAACGACTGCATCTTTGTGACGATCGATGCTCCCATCAGCACATGGCGGATGTTGACGAGAAGGGCTGCCAAGCCGAGGCTTGTCCAGGAGGCGGGATGTGTCCAGATATCCATCGCCACGAATTGCGAGCCGCCGGCAAAAACCAGCGCGCTCATCAGGCCGACTTCAAGAGCCGAGAGCCCCTTCGTCGCGGCGACGGCGCCGAACACCAGCCCAATGGGGATGACGGCGGCAACGAGTGGCGCGATCGCCCGCATTCCGCCTGAAAATTCGGCCCAGATTTTATTTTTGCGCACGTTCGAACCTCCGCTTGATGCCGAGGTCATAGAACCGTGGCGAAGCGACGTCTTGAACGAAAGTGATTATCGCGCCCGGTACTGGCCAGGGGTTAATCCCGTGCGCGCCTTGAAGTGCCTGGTGAAATGGGCCTGGTCGGCAAAACCGCATTCCAGCGCGACCTCTGCCGGCAGGTCACCCGCCCGTAGCCGGCGGCGCGCGCTCCTGATGCGGACATCGGTCAGGAAGGCGTGCGGCGTGATATGGAATTCCTTGCGGAAGGCGCGGATCAGATGCGCGCGGCTGAGGCCGGCGACGGCGGCGAGTTCTTCCAGCCCCAGATCGGTCGCATAGTGTTCCGTCAGATAATCCCGCGCGCGCCGAACCGCTGAACGCTCCGAGGTGTCGGTCGGCACGATGATCGAGCTTCCATGTTGGCGAAACATTGCGTCGAGCACCAGGAACATGCTCTGGCTGGTCTCCAGTGCCCCGACTCCGGCCTCCAAGGTCCGGTGGGCACCAAGAAACGCCGCGGCCAGTTTGGGATCATGAAGGATCTGCTTGCCGAAGGCCGGCGTGCCGTGAAAGACGCGCCCGGTGACATCCTCGAGGATTTCGCGAAAGAGCGACAGGTCGGGATAGATCATGCGATAGCGATAGCCGCCATCGGTCGGCGCCCCGTCATGCGTCTCGCCTGGATTGATCAAATAGAGATCGCCGGGGCCGGAGGCTTCGCGAGCACCGCAGATCGTGGCGATCTGGCTGCCGCTCTCGATGGCGCCGATGCTGAACGTATCATGGGCGTGCGGTGCGAACTCATGCGTCAGGAAGGTTGCGCTCAGGCATTCCATGCCGCCGAAGCGCGGATCGCGCCAAAAGCGCGTCGTCTCTGCTCCCGCGAGTGGCATGGCTTCGGTCGCCTGTTCCTGGGAAATATTCTGCATCGGGCGGATATAACAGTTTTACCGCGACGCTTCTTGAACAAAAGTGATCAGCGAAACCGGCCCTTTTGCCTTCGGAGCTTCGGCAACACATTCCCAGCCGGTCGCCAAAAGATATCGGTTTCTGGAACCGTTGCTCGAGTTATGCCGCGTTCAGACGTTCGGCGCTCACCGGCATGCCCATATGAAAGCCTTGGACGCGATCGATGCGAAGATCCTTCAGCAGGGACAATTGTGCAGCAGTTTCGACGCCTTCCACCAGGATCGTATTGCCACGATTGCGGATGAGCGCAACCATGTCCTGAAGCATCGTCAAACCGCGTTGGTTGGAGCAGTCGTGCAGGAAGGTTCGATCGACCTTGACCGTCTGAAACTCGATCGCCCTCAGCCAAGAGAGACCGGCGAAGCCGGAGCCGAAATCGTCAAGCCAAATTTCGACGCCGAGAGCCCGCAGATCTGCAATGCATTTCAGCACCTCCGACTGCATATCCATGTCCAGACCCTCGGTGACTTCCAAGGCCAGCCGCGACCCGGAGACCCCGCACCGAGCAAGAATATCAGCGACGCTCGCGGCGAAGCCGGGGGAGCGCAGTTGTATGGGCGACACGTTGACGCTGACGGTGGCCATCCGATCCGTCATCAGTATGTCACGGCACGCCGCCTCGATCGCCCACTTGCCCAATTCGAGGATAGCGCCGGTTCGTTCTGCAACCGGAATGAATGTCCTCGGCGAAACCGCAGTGCCATCCGGCATCCTGAGGCGCATCAAAGCCTCGACGGCTTTTGCTCTCTCGTTCGTCAGGTCGAAGATCGGTTGGTAGACGAGCGAGACCAGTTTGCGGTCAATGGCGGCTGTCAGCAGCGGGACGAGTTTACCAGCGTTGTCGTCGGGCCGAGGCAACGAGGGATCAAACCTGCGAATGCAATTTCGGCCACTCGCTTTGGCATTGTAGAGAGCGAGATCGGCTTCTCGCACTATTCGTTCAACTTTCTCTCCAACGTCCTCGCTGGTGAAAGCGACGCCAATGCTGACGGTTACGATCGCGCTGTCATCTGGTCGCTCGTCATGAGCGATCGCAAGAAACTCGACTTCCATCCTGATCCTCTCGGCCAGGCTCATCGCGACCGAGGGGGTTTCGGCCGGCATGACCACGATAAACTCCTCGCCGCCGTATCTGCCGATCATGCCGCCGGACGATTCTACAACCGCCTTCAGCAGATTGGCGATCACAGCCAGGCATCGGTCCCCTTCCTGATGCCCGTAGCGATCATTGAAGCGTTTGAAAAAGTCGACATCGATGAGGAACACGACGAAGTCGCGGCCCTCGTCTTTCCAGGCGGCCCAGCATTCGTCGAGACGCCGATCGAGCGCACGCCGGTTGTTTATCCCCGTCAGGTAGTCGGTATTTGAAAGCTCGAGCAGCGACCGTCCGCGCTCGGACGCTTCCCAGTGCTGATAGCGCGCCTCCGCCGCATTCAGCAACACGCTTCGACGCTCGACATTCAATCGCCAATTGATGGAAGAGGTGAATACAAAGCAGGAAATGTAGAACATCCCGAAGGCAATCTTGTAGACTTGGCTGGAAGGGAAATACGTCTCGATCGTGACGAAAAATGCGCAGAGCACGACGCTGGAGGTGATCACCGACAGCCGAAACGAGAAACTGAAAAAGAGGTTGGCGCCCATCATGAAGATGGCGCCGAAAATCATATAGTAAGACATGGCAGCGACGTCACGGGTGCCGATCGCCGGATAAAGCCAGCCCAAATAGCCCGCAAGCAATGCCGCGGCGCACGTGATGTCGAGCCAGACGATTTTCGCTTTTGCCAGTCGCAGGGCTTCGAAAGCCAGCAGCGCCATCACTGCGACGACGACTCGCGCGGCGATCGTCACAGGAGCAACGTCGGGGATAAGCCACTGGTCGGGAAGTGCGAAGGACACATAAACGGCGACGGCGATCCAAAGACCATGCCGTGCGCTTTGCCTTCTGACAGAATCATTTTCGGCTTCCAGAGACTTGCAAGCCTCCGCAAATGAAAAGCTGTCGGTTGATTCATCGCACCGCACAGTCGGGTAAGCCGCGCTCATGTAACGATGCCAGCCCGGCTACGATCTATCGAAACTAAACTGCAAGCCATGCTTCGGCGCCCTCCAGAATTTCGTTCGGCAACCTGCAACGGGTTTGTCTTATTATTTAACCTTCGTAGAGAAGCAGGTTCCCACCCGCAACAGTAGAATTACCCTTATCCCGTGTAGATTCTAGTCGCATCCTGTTTCGAGGTTGATTATGCTTAACGCTAGGTCAAGGAGTCTCGAAATGGCACGAAGTCTTGTCTTGGATGGTGAAAGTCTTGTGGCGCCCGGTGAAATTCGTCAGGCAACGAGGAGGTTTGCCGCGCCAAAGCCCGGCGACCTTATTGTTGCCAAAGCCGAGCTTGCCCTCAGCCTTGACCTGTCGATCCGTCAGTTCAAATCCGGCGTCGAGCCTGGTGCGATAATCCAGCGTCTCACCGACGCCCTGCATCAGTTGCGGCGCCGCTTTCACCCCGACGTGTGGGACGTCATCGTTCCGATCGCGCAATCTCATCCGGTTGCCGACTATCTGCATCAGGATCCATTGACCCGCTGGTCGTTTGAAAAGCCGCGCGGCTATTCTGGCGACGCACGTCTTCTCGACTTCATCTACGGCAGGCCTGAGATCGAGGACGCAGTCGCATCATCGAGCAAGTTGGGACGTTCGATCTACGCCTATACCCGAAACGCTTCGTCATCCCTAGCGGTAAGGGAGCGTCGAGATATTCTGGCGCGCCGCGTCGACGAAATCGCTTCGGTTCGGCCGGGCTCCACCGAGATCCTGGCCATTGCGTCGGGGCATCTTCGGGAAGCGCCTTTGTCGCGCGCGCTCGGCGCCGGCGCGATCAAACGCTGGGTGGCTTTGGATCAGGACCCAATGAGCGTCGGAACCGTAGCCCGCGATTTCGCCGGTACGCCTGTCGAGGCTGTGAACGGGTCGGTCAAATCCCTGCTCGGTGGAAGGCATGCGCTCGGAATGTTCGATTTCGTCTACGCCGCCGGTCTCTATGACTATTTGCCGGACGCGGTCGCCGTCAAACTGACCAGGAAGTGCGTCGGCATGCTTAAGCCCGGCGGCACGTTCCTCTTCGCCAACTTCTCACCGGCAACGGATGTCGATGGTTACATGGAGACATTCATGAACTGGGCGCTGCTGTTGCGGTCAGAACACGAGATGGGGTTGATCGCAGGTGAAAGCGTGACTGGGGCGGATGTGAAGGTGTCGGTATGGTCCGGCTCAAATCGCAGCATTGTCTACTGCGAAATCGAAAGAACGTCCTAGGGCGCCCTTTGGCCGACACGCAACGGCGTTGGCGCCAAGTTAGCGCACAGGAGAGCGGCACGGACCCTGCAGAGCGGCTTTACTGAAGGATTGTTTGCCATTGCTCCCTAAGTCCCACCACCAGGTCTTTACAACTAACATGTTAGTCTGCTAAGCCTGATCCACTAGATGGGGAGGAATGATATTGCCAACAAAATTCGGGCTGTCTGTCGCCCTTGCCACGCCGTTTGACGGCAATAGCGATATCGCCCCCGAGGCAATGATTGCGCAGGGGCAACGGTGCCTGGCTGCTGGCTGCGCCAGCGTGACGCTGTTCGGCACGACGGGCGAGGGCTCGTCCATCGGAAGTCGGGAACGCGAGCGCGTGCTCGCGGACTTCCTCGACGCAGGCATTGTCGCAGAGGACATCATCGTCGGCGTGCTGGTCGACTCAGTGGAGGATGCGGCGATACAGGCGGGTCATGCCCTTTCGCTCGGAGCGAGGAACATCCTTCTGGCTCCGCCGTCCTATTTCAAAAACGTCGGCGACGAGGGCGTGTTCCAGTGGTTTTCAGCGGTCTTCGCCATGCTGGGCGATCAGGCGCGGGACATCATCGTCTACAATATTCCCTCGATCACCATGGTCCCGCTGACGGTGTCGCTGATTGGCCGCTTGCGGACTGCCTTTCCGAACATCGTCACAGGCGTCAAGGATTCTTCCGGCGACTGGCCGTTCACGGAAAGCCTGCTCAAGGCGCATGGCGACCTCATCATCCTGATCGGCGACGAACGCCATCTCGCCAGAGGCGTTCGGCTTGGCGGCCAGGGGGCGATCTCTGGCATGGCGAATTTCGTACCCCGCGACGTCAAGCTGATGGCCGAAGACGGCAAGGACGACCCCCGCATCGAGGCATTCGTGGACGAACTGCTCAAATTTCCGGTCGTCCCAGCCGTGAAAGCCATGGTGGCACATCAGACATCGGATGAGATCTGGCTTGCGGTTCGTCCGCCGCTCGTTTCAATATCGGGGGAGGGGCAGGCCCAGCTCGCCCGCGCTTTCGACGATCTTTTCCGGTCGAAAGCCGCGTAGGTCGGACATGTTGCTGGAGGAGGCGATGGACGGAACGGACGAGCAGCCGACGCTGCGGGAAAAGGCCTATGCAAGTTTCACGCGCCACCTGCTTGCGCGTGACGTGCGTCCCGGCCAGTTCGTTTCGCAGCGCCGTCTCGTGGAATTGACGGGACTGACGCTCGGCGCCATCCGCGAGCTCATCCCGAGGCTTGAAGCCGAGGGGCTGATCAAGACGGTGCCGCAGCGGGGCTTGCAGATCGCTCACATCGATTTGAACCTCATTCGCGAAGCCTTCCAGCTGCGCGTGTTCCTGGAGAAAGAGGCCGTGGCGCTCTTCACCCGGTCAGCGTCGGACGAGACGATCGCCAGGCTGTTGAAGCAGCATCGAGATATTGCCGAGGCCATCCGAAACGGCGATGGCTCGCACGAATTGGAGCTGCGTGCCCAGGCCGTCGATTGGGGCATGCACGATGCCTTTATCGATGCCCTGGGAAATACCATTATTTCGAACGCCTACCGCGTGAATTCGATCAAGATGCGCCTGATCAGCCAGGATCGCTTTCGCATCGACGGTCACGTCGGACCCGTTATGGGCGAGCATCTGAAAGTGCTCGAGGCAATCGAACGACGATCGGCGGAGGACGCCGTCAACAGCCTTGTCGCACATATCAATCATGCAAGGGATCGTGCGCTCAGGATATAATCGGGAATGAACAGCCGGGGATGAGGAGATCGCCGGCAACAGGAGGAGGATCAACATGCCATCATTCTTCAATCCGACACGCCGCGGTTTTCTGGCGGGGACTGCCGCGCTTGGGGCCAGCAGCATGCTCGGCATGCGCCCGGCCGCCGCTGCCGTCGATTGGAAGCGCTTCACCGGCACCACGCTCGAAGTCAACCTGGTCAAGAGCCCGCGCAGCGAAATCCTTCTGAAGTACCTGCCCGAATTCGAGGAGCTCACCGGCATCAAGGTCAATGCCGAAGCGACGCCCGAACAGCAGCAGCGCCAGAAGACGACGATCGAGCTCAGCTCCGGCAAGCCGAGCTTCGACGTGGTCCACATGAGCTACCACGTCCAGAAGCGGCAGTTCGAAAAAGGCGGCTGGCTTGCCGATATCAGCGGCTTCCTCAAGGATCCCGCGCTGACCGATCCGTCGCTCGTGGAAAGTGATTTCGCTGAAGCCGGGCTTGCCTTCGCCAAGGACGGTGACGGCGTGCTGCGCTCTCTCCCCTTCTCGGTCGATTACTGGATCATCTACTGGAACAAGACGCTATTCGAGAAGAAGGGCCTGGCCTACCCGACCAGCTTCGAAGAGCTGGCAAGTGCTGCCGAAGCGCTGACCGATCCCTCGACCAACACCTACGGCTTCGTAGCCCGCGGCCTGAAGAACGCCAATACGCCGGTCTGGACGTCGCTGCTGCTCGGCTATGGCTCGAGCCCGCTCGGTCCCGACGGCAAGCTGCGCACGACATCGCCGGACGCTATCGATGCGGCCAAGCTTTACCAGAAGCTGATGACCAAGACCGCCCCTCCCGGCGTCTCCGGCTTCAACTGGGCCGAGGCGCAGTCGGCTTTCCTGCAGGGCAAGATCGGCATGTGGCTCGATGGCGTCGGTTTTGCGCCGCCGATCGAGAACCCGGAAAAGTCGCGCGTCGTCGGCCAGGTCGGCTACGGCATCATGCCGAAGGGTCCGAAGGCACAGGCCGCAGGCACCTTTGGCGACGGGCTCGGCGTCGTCGCGGCAAGCCAGAAGAAGGAAGCCGCCTATCTCTTCTGCCAATGGGCGATTTCCCATGAAATGGGCGCCCGCTTGCTGCAGGCCGGCGCCGGCGTTCCGTTCCGCCAGTCCGTGCTCGAGGATGCCAAGGTCCGCGAAGGCGTCAAGATGCCGGCCGCCTGGCTCGATGCCGTCGTCGGCTCCGGCAAGATCTCGCAGCTCGCCCTGCCGGTCATCATTCCGGTCACCGAGTTCCGTGATATCTATGGCGTCGGCCTCACCAACATGATCGGCGGCGCCGATCCTGAAGCCGAACTGAAGGCGGCGACGGCGCAGTTCGAACCCGTCCTGGCGAAAAGCGAGGGATAATGGCCTCGGCAAGCATCGAAACGGCCGCAGTGGCCAAGGCGCCGAAAGGCGGGAGCAAACCGGACCGGTTTGCTCCCAACTACTGGCCCTTCGTCATCCCGGCGCTCATCGTCATATCAGCCGTCATCGTCTTTCCATGGGTGTTTACGGTGTGGATGAGCGTCAACAGCTGGACGCTCGGTCAGTCGCAGGTCTTTGCGGGGCTCGACAATTATGTCCGTCTTGCTACCGACATGCGCTTCTGGGAGTCGCTGTGGCACACGGTGCTCTATACGACGCTCTCCGTGGTCGTCCCCCTGTTTTTGGGCACGCTCGCCGCGCTGATCTTCGATGCCCAATTTCCGCTCCGCGGTGTTATCCGCGGCATATTCGTGATGCCGATGATGGCGACCCCGGTCGCCATCGCGCTCGTCTGGACGATGATGTACCACCCGCAGCTCGGCGTGCTCAACTATCTCCTCTCCTTCGTCGGCATCGGCCCGCAGGAATGGATCTACAATCAGAGCAGCGTCATTCCCTCGCTGGTTCTGGTCGAGAGCTGGCAGTGGACGCCGCTCGTCATGCTGATCGTGCTCGGCGGCCTGGCGGCGGTTCCGCGCGAACCTTATGAAAGTGCGGAGATCGACGGCGCCAATGTCTGGCAGAAATTCCGCTATCTGACGCTGCCGATGATCGCGCCATTCCTGATGATTGCGGCGATCATCCGCAGCATCGATGCCGTGAAAAGCTTCGACATTATCTACGCCATGACCCAGGGCGGCCCGGGCACGGCGTCTGAAACGATCAACATCTATCTCTACAACACCGCCTTCGCCTATTACGACATCGGCTACGGCTCGGCCATGGCGGTCGTCTTCTTCATCCTCATCGTCCTGCTCTCCTTCGTCCTTATGATGATCCGGCAGCGCGTGAACTGGTCCGACGGGGAGGCACGCTGATGAAGCGCAAGACGCTCGATCGCATCGGACTGCTGTTCGTCGCGCTGGTGATGATCTCGCCGGTCGTCCTGTTTTTCCTTTGGATGATCTCGCTGTCGCTGAAATACGAGATCGACAACGGCGCCTATCCACCGATCTTCGTTCCGGAGCGTTTCGCCTGGACGAACTATCTGAAGGTCTTCGAGGAGAACAATTTCTTCCTCTATCTCTGGAATTCAGTGCTGGTGACGGGATCGGCCACGCTTCTGGCGCTGCTGATCGGCGTGCCGGCGGGCTACGGCATCGCGCGACTGAAGGCCGAGAAGTCCGCCATGGTCATCATGATCGCGCGCATGACGCCGGGCCTGTCCTTCCTTATTCCGCTCTTCCTGCTGTTCCAGTGGCTGAACCTGCTCGGCACGCTGATGCCGCAGATCATCATCCACCTCGTGGTCACCGTGCCGATCGTCGTCTGGATCATGATCGGCTATTTCGAGACGACGCCGATGGAGCTGGAAGAGGCGGCGAGCATCGACGGCGCCACGCCGTGGCAGGTTTTCCGCCTTGTCGCCCTGCCGATCGCAAGACCCGGAATCGTCGTCGCCTTCATCCTGTCGGTCATCTTCTCGTGGAACAATTTCGTCTTCGGCATCGTGCTCGCCAGCCGCGAGACGCGCACACTCCCCGTCGCCGTCTACAACATGCTCTCCTTCGAACAGGTCAGTTGGGGGCCGCTTGCAGCGGCGGCGTTGATCGTCACCTTGCCTGTGCTGATCTTGACCGTGTTTGCGCAACGGCAGATCGTGGCGGGGCTAACGGCCGGCGCCGTCAAATGAACGGGCGAGGCGACCGTCGATGACTTCCTCTGGCTTCGACCTGCCGCCCAATCCGGCGCGCCGCGTCCTATGCGTCGGCGCGGCGGTTCTCGATACCCTCTTCCGCGTGCACTCGCTGCCCACGGGCCAGGGCAAGATCCTGCCTTACGAGATGATGCAGGTCGCCGAAGGCATGGCGTCGAGCGCGGCATTCGCCGTCGCCCGGCTTGGCGGCCATGCCAGCCTCTGGGGCGCGGTTGGCGACGATGCCACAGGCGAACGCATCATCTCCGATCTCGGCGATAGCGACATAGACACGAGCGGCATGACGGTTGTGCAGGGCGCCGGCTCGGCCGTCTCGACGATCCTCATCGATGATGAGGGCGAGCGCTTGATCGTGCCCTTTTACGATGCGCGGCTGCACGATACGGTCAGGCCGGTCACCGAGCAGGAGATTTCTGCCTTCGACGCCGTGCTTGTCGACGTCCGGTGGCCGAAGCTTGCGCTGCGGACGCTGATCGCGGCCGGCAAGGCTGCCAAGCCGGCCATTCTCGACGGCGACGTTGCGGGCGAGGGCGTCATCGAGATGCTGGCGCCGGCGGCCAGCCACATCATCTTTTCGCAGCCTGCAGCCGAGCGGCTTGCCGGGACCGCTGATCTCGTCGGCACCGTCGGCCTTCTGAAGCGGAAATTCGCACATGCCTTCATCAGTGTCACGGCTGGCGAGAACGGTTCGCTGTGGTTCGATGATGCAAGCGGCGACATCCGTCGTCTTGTCGCTCCGAAGGTAAGAGCGATCGATACGCTTGCGGCGGGCGACATCTTCCATGGCGCTTTTGCGCTGGCGATTGCGGAAAACATGCCGATCGAAGAAGCGATGCGATTGTCATCGATGGCGGCGGCTCTGAAATGCCGGAAGTTCGGCGGACGCATCGGCGCACCCACCAGAGTGGAAGTCTGCGAAGCACTGCGCGACTGGGACGTGGGCGCCGTCTCGGCAGGCAAGCGAAATCGAGAACGGTAGTCCGTACCGCGATACTGTCGCCAAGCTCCAATGACAAGCAAACAACAAACCAACGAGAAAACAGCGGCTTATACCTTTTACGGCTTCTGAAAGCAGATATCGCCGGCGACCACTCTGTTAGTCTCAGTTGCACCGAAACCAGAAGATGGAACTGCTCCGCGCCGATTTACTTGGTCAGCAGGCCTCTGGTCCGCTAGAGTCCCAAGTCTCCACCTGGCCGCAGACCGAAAAGCAGGAATACGCTTATCTCATAGTAAGCTGATGCATCTGGAGCGCCTATGATGAAGCCGAGCGGATCCACCGAGGCAGTGAGAATCGAGGACCTTGACGACGCGGGGCTGGTTGAACACGCGCGACATCGAGACTCCGCCGCATTCTGGCTGATCATCAAGCGTCACAATCAGCGGCTTCACCGGGTCGCCCGCGCCATCCTGAATGACGACACCGAGGCGGAGGACGTACTTCAGGAGACCTATATCCACGCCTTCACCCATCTGGCCGAATTCCGCGCGGAGGCGCGGCTGTCGACCTGGCTCACCCGGATCGCGCTGAACGAGGCGCTGGGACGCCGCCGGAAAAGGCGACCCACCGTGGACGCGAAAGTCATCGAAGGCATGGTCGCTCCGTTCAGCGCACACAAGCCTGATCCCGAAGAGGCGGCCGCTCTCGCTGGAATCCGCGGCCTCCTGGAGCGAGCCGTCGGTGACTTGCCGGAGCCGTTTCGCATCGTCTTTGTCATGCGGGACGTCGAGGAAATGAGCATTGAGGAAACCGCTTTTCTTTTGGCATTGCGACCTCAGACAGTGAGCACCCGTCTTTATCGCGCACGCCGGCTGCTCCGCGAGGCGCTGGAGGACAAGCTCGCAACCGTGTTCACGGATACGTTTCTCTTCGCCGGCGCTCGTTGCGACCGCCTCGCGCAATCAGTCCTCGCTCGGCTCGCAATCCTTGGTTCCAAAGGATCTGTTGAACGCGGCAACTGAGCGCAGGTAGACGCCGTCCACGCCGAGATTACGCCGGCTCCTTTCGCAGGGCCTTTGTAGCGGGACGCGGGAATATTTTGGCGGCCCGGACCATCTAATCGTCAGGCAAATGCATTCGGTGCCGCGGTGCTGACAGCGGTGTTGAATCAACAAACATAGGAGACCGCCATGCACGGCGCACTTCACCTATCCCGGCGTCAGTCGCTTCAGGGACTTATCGTACTCGGTGCCGGAGCGGCACTGAGCGGAATCGCGCGGCCTTCTCCGGTATTGGCACAGGACATATCGGTCGAGGACATTTTCCGTTTTGCGCTCAACCTCGAATATATGGAGGCTGAATACTACCTGCGCGGCACCACCGGAAAGGGCATCGACGCAGCCGATGCCGGTTCGAAACCCGGCGACGTCGTTGGTGGAAAGCAAGTCTCGTTCGAGACGCCCGCCATCGGCGAATTCATGCAGGAAGTGGCGGAAAATGAACTCGCGCACGTCCGCTTCTACCGCAAGACGCTTGGAACCGACGCGGTTGACCGGCCGGCCATCGATTTCGATGCGGGCTTCAAAGCCGTCGCGCAAGCAGCAGGCCTCGGGCCGGATTTCGACCCCTTCGGCAACGAGACGAACTTCGTTCTCGGCGGGATGTTGTTCGAGGATGTCGGCGTCACCGCCTATGCCGGTGCGGCGACAGTTCTGAAAAACAAGGACTTCCTCGCCGCAGCCGCAGGCATCCTGGCGGTCGAGGCCTATCACATGGGAATGGCGCGATCTACGCTATACCGAAAGGGAGAGGAAGCCTGGAAGGCCGCCAACGCTGTCTCCGATGCGCGAGACAAAATCGACGGGTCAGACGACAAGGACCAGGGGATTCAGGCGGACGGAAAAGCCAACATCGTTCCCTCGACGCCCGATGCGATCGCGTTCACCAGAACGCCGCAGGAGGTGCTGCGGATCGTCTACCTCACCGACAAGGACGGAGTGAGCAAGGGCGGCTTCTATCCGGAAGGGATGAACGGTACGCTCAAGACCACCTGAGCCAGTTGGTTCGACTACCCTTCAAGGCGAGGGGACTATAATTTGTCCGGGGCGCCCGACAAGGCAGGCCATCGCGTCTGAATGTTCAGTCGATCGCAAAAACGCCGATCCGAGAGATCGAGGCGCAGGGAAACGCGTCATTCGTTGACAATCCACCGCGTGGCACTCACCTGGTTCATGGCGGCTTCAGTGATCGCAATGGCATTGGCACCTGGAGATTTACGCCGAAACAAGCCGCAACCGTTCATGGCGAATGCGGATGTCGAGGCGGACGCCATGTGGGGTGCGGTTAGGCTGGCACTGGAACGAAATTTGTCCGCACAAGTTCGGGTCTGTTGAGCGAGAAGGCCCGCAAGCATGAAGATTCTGGTTATCGGAGCGACAGGGCTGGTTGGTAGCGCCGTCTGCGCCGGGCTGGCGACGGGCGGACATAATGTCATCAGCGCGGTTCGTCCTGGCAAACAGCCCGATGGAGGGCTCGGCACCTGGGTTGAAGTCGACATAGCAAAGGCGGTTGAACCCTCTGACTGGCTGCCTCACCTCGAAGGAATAGATGCGGTCGTCAACTGCGCCGGGGCGCTGCAGGACGGAATGAGGCACAACATGACGGCCGTCCACGCGCAGGGACCGCGAGCCTTGTTCAGTGCATGCGAGCAATCCGGTGTACGCCGAATTATTCATTTCTCGGCGATCGGGGTGGATCGGCAGCAGCCGTCAGCGTTCTCACGCACGAAGCTTTCCGGCGACATGGCTCTGATGGAGACGAATCTCGATTGGGTGATCCTGCGTCCCGCCGTGATCCTTGGGGACGCCGCGTTCGGTTCCAGTGCATTGTTCCGGGGACTTGCCGCTCTGCCGGTTCTGCCGGCGATGCCGTCGACCGGGAAACTTCAGGTGGTGCAGCTCGAGGACGTCACGGAGACCGTCCTTCGTTTTGTCGACAAAGCAGACCCATCGAAACTCTCGCTTGAAATCGTCGGCCCGCAACCGCTTGATTTCGACGAGATTGTAGCGCGGTACCGGAGATGGCTTGGCTGGCCTCCCGCCAAGCGCTATCTGCTGCCCCGCCCGCTCGCCAGCCTTCTCTATCGGCTCGGCGATATCGCAGGATTGCTGGGATGGCGGCCGCCGGTTCGAAGCACCGCCGCAAGGGAGATCGTCCGCGGCGCCGTGGGCGATCCAACGGATTGGACCGCCGCTACCGGAATCCGGCCGTTATCGTTGGACGATGCTTTGGCGCGTCGCCCTGTTTCGGTCCAGGAGCGTTGGTTTGCCAAACTCTACTTTCTGAAGCCGGTCATTTTTCTGCTGCTGCCACTCTTCTGGATAGCGACCGGGATAATTTCGCTGACGTCGGGTTTCGAGGAGGGCGTCGAACTGATGCTGGCGGGCGGCGCAGGTTGGCTCGCGGCACCAAGCGTGGTTGCCGGAGCTCTTGCAGACATCGTGGTCGGATGCGCTATCGCTTTGCGCCGCACAGCGCGTTGGGGCCTCTACGCAGCTGTCCTGCTATCACTCTTCTATGCAGCAGCCGGCACGGCAATATTGCCGGAGTTGTGGAATGAGCCCCTCGGCCCGCTGACCAAGATATGGCCGATCCTCGTGCTACACTTGGTCGCTCTGGCGATTCTGGAGGAGCGATGATCTATTTCGTACTGAAATTCCTGCATATCATCGGCGCCGCTGTTCTTCTCGGCACCGGCGCGGGGATCGCCTTCTTTATGTTGGTGGCGCATCGCACCGGCAATGCGATCACCGTAGCCGCCGTCGCGCGGATCGTGGTGCTTGCGGATTTCGTCTTCACGACAACGGCCGTGATCGTTCAGCCGATCACCGGCATAGCGCTGGCCTGGCATGTCGGTTATTCCCTTTGGGATCGTTGGATATTTTGGTCGATCATCCTCTATCTGGTCACGGGCGCCTTTTGGTTGCCGGTCGTTTGGATGCAGATGGAGATGCGCAATATCGCGAAGCAAGCAGTGGTGAAGGGTGAGCCGCTGCCGGCGCGCTATCACAAGCTATTTTGGACCTGGTTCTGTTTCGGCTTTCCGGCTTTCGCTGCGGTCCTGGCAATTATCTGGCTCATGATTACACGCCCGGCTTGATGAGAGCGCGGCTCTTGTTGTCTTTGCGCTGACGCGCTTTGTCATGCCGCTATGACATCAGCAACACCTTCAAAAGGGATTGACCAAGATTGATTATTGACTCATCACGCAATGTGAACATAATAGGAACATCGGCGAGGCGGCCGCCAATCTGAAAACGAATGTATAGAGCACGGATATGCGCGAGCAGCCGACCGGCAAAGTCGTGGAAGACGAAGGGCTCGAGTAATCGCTATCACAGGGGCGATATGCCAGCAGCAAGAGCAAAGTGCTGGACGACATCCGCCACCTGCGTCGGCAGTTGGCACTGACAGAAGGCGCTATGAGCCCGCGGTTGGCCCGAGCTACGATCGAGACCGATAATGCCGGAAATGAACATATCGAAGAAGCTGTCGCGCTGGTCGTTGGAGGAGGCACGGCAAGTAGGACACCTACTGGTTATCCGCTGCGGGCTTTGCAATATTACACGTCGGTTTCTGCCGGATGACATTCTTAAGCTCCATAGGAACACCACCTTGAGCCGCCTGAGGTTTGTCTGCCAAGAATGCAACAAGAGTGCTTACATCGAGGTGAACGTCTATTGCCCGTCATCATGGGAAGTCGGAAAGCTTGAGGTCCGGCGGCTGGCCGGAATGCGAGACGTCCGGAAGCCTATATAGCGAGACGGAACCCTTTAGAAGGCCGCAGCGGCGCAGAGACGCCAAGGGATCCAGCGCCGCGGGATCCAGCATCAAGCAAACGCTTAGCCGGTGATACGAGCCGGAGCCGCCCATACTGCGAAGGGCAATAGCCGGGTACTACCGACATCAAGCCCGTTCGATGTAGTTGTCGTTACGGTGTCCGACGCGGGGTTCGCCGGCTAAGGGTTGCAACCATGGGCCTCGCATCGTGCGTTTCTGCTTCAAACTCGATTATGCGGCCGTACACTCCCACGTCAAAGCCGCACCTGAATTTCACCAGGTGCGGTTTATTGGCGCTGGATGGGGAGACTCGTGATCTATTCAGCAGTTGATGTGGCCAATTGCGGACCTTCGGAAAGGGGAGAGAGTGGCTCAGGCCGGTCTTCGAGGTCGTTCAGCAGTGCCGTCCATAGCGAGACGCATAGTCCGACCATCACGACGAGGAAGGGTGCTGCGGCGATAATCGACGCGGTCTGCAAGCCCTGCAAGCCTCCCATCACCAGCAGCACACAGGCCGACGCTCCGGCGAGGCCACCCCACAGCACGACGACGCCGCGTGCGGGCTCAAGCGTGCCGCGAGACGAGAGCATGCCCATCACTATCGAGGCGGCATCCGCGCCCTAAAGAAGATGGCGACAAGGAAGATCGCGACGAATGAGGTGAGCGCGGTTGCAGGATATTGTTCAAGCAGGGCAAACAGCGAGATGGCGGCCCCCTTGGTGTTGACGGCCTCGACGAGGCCGCCGGCTCCCATCAGTTCGGAATGTAGCGCTGTGCCACCCATGATCGTGAACCAGAGGAAGGTTACGCCGCTCGGAATGAGCAGAACGCCGATGATGAATTCACGGATCGTACGCCCCTTGGAGATGCGTGCAATGAAGACCCCTACGAAAGGCGCCCAGGAAACCCACCAAGCCCAGTAGAAGATTGTCCAGCTGCCCAACCATTTAACGTCGCTGAAGGCGGCGGTGCGGAACGACATGGTGACGAGATCGGATAGATAGTCGCCAAGCGCCTCGGTGAAGGTGTTGAGGATGAAGATGGTCGGCCCGACGATGGCTAGGAACAGTAGCAGCACGGCCGCGATCACCATGTTCATGTTGCTCAGGAACTGAACGCCCTTGCCCACCCCGGAAACTGCCGAAAGGATAAATAGCACCGACAACACCGCGATGATCGCAAGGGCCACTCCCGTCCCCTCACCGATTCCCCAAAGAAAATTCAGACCGCTGTTGATCTGTTGGGCGCCAAGGCCGAAGCGATGTCGCCGTGCCGAACAGCGTGGCTATAACGGCGAGAATATCGATCGTCTTACCGATCGGTCCGTTGACGGCGCTACCGAGCAGGGGGGTGAATGCGCTCGATATCAGGATAGGCAAGCCCTTACGGTAGGTGAAGTAGGCGATCGCCAGCCCGACAATGGCATAGATCGCCCAAGGGTGCAGCGCCCAATGAAAGTAGGAGTATTTCATTGCGACTAGCGCAGCTTCCCGGCTTTGCGCGGCCGCCAGACCGTGAGGAGGTGCGCCAAAATGGAAAACTGGCTCGGCAACGCCCCAGAACATCAAGCCGATGCCCATGCCGACGCTGAACATCATGCAGACCCACGAAGCCGTCCGGAATTCCGGAACCTCGTCATCGGCCCCAAGCCTGATCTTGCCGAAACGGCTGATCGCCAGGAACCCGGCAAAGATCAGGAAGAACGCGGTCGAGACAACAAAGCCCCATCCGAAATCGCCGATAATCGCCGAAAGCGCAGCTTGGGTGACGGAGGCAAGGCTCTCCGGAGCCACCGCTCCCCATGAGATGAACCCGGCCGCTATTGCTATTGCCGGCCAGAATACCGCCGGATCTATGCTGCGGAGTCTGTTCGCAGTCGACATGCTTATCCCTCCAAGGTTTATGTGCTGACGTTCCCTTTGAATTTTAAAATCGGCATCGCGATAGAACCTGTCCGAGAGGCCAAGTCATGATGCCAATGCCGTAAAGCTAACGACGCTGAACGCGCCTTTGTGACCTTGCGGCTCTGGGGCCGCCTTCTTTATGTGACTAGCAGATCACCCGGTTTCCACTCGCCTCCGTTACGACCGTCGGCTTGTCGAAAACCGACCTCTGCTAGACAGAACCGACATTCATTGCAGCGATCAGCTGGGCTGCGATGTGGCGAAAACTGTGAAATTGATGGTTCCTGGGGGATGGCGAAACGCAGCAGACCAGCCAGCTGCGACGGCAAATTTCCATCCGGAGCGAGCTGAACCGGATGAATGCCAAGCCAAATGCGCAGAAGGAACTTGCTTGGCCTTTTTTATCCGTGTCCGGGGCATTGACGTCGTGTACAACGCCAGCCGTGAGACCGAAATGCAGGGGGCTGTAAGCTCGCCGCGACAAGCCGATCTGGCGAGGCTGGGTCACCATGGCGGGCCGCGGCGGATTGCTCAAAAGAGGAGCATCAGTTCTCGGTTTACGGAAACCGCCGCCTTTAGCCGAGCCGCTCGGATTTTTTCCTTCAGTTCTAAAATAACGACGCGCAACTACATCCTACAGGGACAAGGGTCGTCATAAGGCGCGTCTTTAGAGCTGCGGAAAAAAAGCCTCGGTCATTTGAGCCGAGGTCCGACGGTTGACCATTCCTGGAAACTCGAGCTCCCATGAAAAAATGCCGGCAGGTTTTTTGACATCGAGACCTGCCGGCGACCCGTCTTAATGGGCCTTGCTTGAGTAGAGCAGAGTGGCGGCTGCAAGAACGCAACCTACTGCGCCGACCGCCGCGAAGATGTAGAAGTTCCATTGCGGGGCGAGACCGGCGCCAAGCACGGCGCCGCCGATGGCTGGGCCGATCATGCCGCCGATACGGCCGATGCCAAGCGAGAAGCCAAGGCCCGTGCCGCGGATTTCGACCGGATAGAGACTGCCGACGAGAACATTGGCAAGAATCTGTGTGCCGATGGTGCCGGTTCCAGCGAGCGCCACGAGTCCATAGACCTGCAAGCCCTCATCGACTTGCGTCAGCAGCCAGATGGCGCAGGCACCGAGCGCGAACATGCCGGCGACGACCAACTTGACATTGCCTCGGTCAGCGATCCTAGCGCCGATCAACAGCCCGATCGCCGCGCCAAGATTGAGCGTCACCGAGAACAGCAGCGCAGAGCCAAGGTCGTAGCCCATCTTGTTCATGATGGTCGGAAGCCAATTGACCATGCCGAAGGTCAGCAGAAGCGAACAGAAGTGGATGCCCCAGGCATTCAGCGTCGGCAGAAGACGACCCTCGGAAAACAGCGACTTTACGCCGGCCTGGCGGTCCGCTGCAGGGCGGGGGTCGGGCGGGGCAGGCCGAATTGGGTAGCGATCTCGTTGGCTTCGGCCTGACGGTCCTTGCTTGCCAGCCATTCGGGCGATTCAGGGATGAGGCGCAGGAAGAGCGGCAGGAGCAGGATCGGCGCGCCGCCGATGATCATCAGTGGCCGCCAACCATAGGTCTGAACCAGCAGGATACCGAGAATGCCGGACAGGATACCGCCGATCAGATAGCCGAGGAGCGTGATCGAATAGGCCATGGCCTTCCGTTTCGGCGGAGAGAATTCAATGATCAGCGCGGTGACGGTCGGGAACAGTGCGCCGAGACCCAGACCGGCGAGAAAGCGCGTGCCCT
Source organism: Rhizobium sophoriradicis (assembly GCF_025200795.1). Lineage (NCBI taxonomy): Bacteria > Pseudomonadati > Pseudomonadota > Alphaproteobacteria > Hyphomicrobiales > Rhizobiaceae > Rhizobium > Rhizobium sophoriradicis. Next base: position 89,254 of record NZ_CP104154.1, on the reverse strand, counting down.
CGAAGGCGAGGAAGCTCGGCGCGAAGCCGCTGCCAATCATCATGACGGAAAAGCTCAGCAAGCTGCCGATGATGACCTTGCGACGACCGATCCGGTCGGCGAGCGTTCCGGCGACAAGCGCGCCGAGCAGCATGCCGAACAGGGTGATAGAGGCGGCGCGTCCGACCATGCCTGGTGTCAGCGCCCAGCTCGCCTCTCTGAGCAGTGCTGGCGCGACTGCGCCATAGACAATCAAGTCGTAGCCATCGAAGAGGATCAACAGGCCGCAAAGGGCGACGATCATGTTCGAGCTGCGCACGCTTTCCTTGACGATAGCAATATCTTGTATGGCCATTGGTTCCTCCCCATACTTCCGAGTACAGGAAGTACGCTCCGCCTGCGGCAAGTTGGCGTCAATCCGTGTACAAATCCTCCAGGATCGTTGCCGGCATGGTTCCTCCCAGCGCCGAACCTCGCCCCTCCACGGACGATGTCAAAGCAACGACTAGGCGCTATTAAATACTTGCGAATAAAATATTTGCAACTGCAAACTTACCGCTCCGCACTTTTTCCTTTGGTCGAGATGGCGGGCAGGTTGCTGTGCATCCGGCGTAGCGCCTTCTTCAGCGCTTCGATCTCCTCGTCGGACATGTCCTGAACGGCGGTTCGTTCCAACTCCACCGCCAGCGGCATGAGTTGTTGGGTCAGCGCCTCGCCCTGCGGGGTAAGCCGCACGATCACTATACGGCCATTGTCTTCCGGCCGCGTCCGGGACACGAGCTTGCGTTTCGCCAGAGTGCCGACGAGGCGCGACAGCGTCGAGATCTCAACCGAGACGACGTCGGCAAGGTCGCCCAGCGTACTCTCGTTTCGCTCCTTGAGCATGGCCAGAACCCGATACATGGCGACGGTGAGGTCATGTTCGGAAATTCTCTGCGCGAACACTTCGGCAATTCGAACGCCGGCGCGGTTGAGAAGGTATGGAACGGAATCGGTAAGTTTATACATGTGCCTGATCTGCCGGTGGGATTCCGCCTGCTTTGTTCAGTCTTCGACATGCACGCAATTGACCGCGATGACAACACGGTCGTCTTTTCACGGCGCTGAAAACCGGACCATACCCCGTATTTTTTCCAACCCGAATAAATTTGCGTTGACAATAGTTGCAAATGCAATAATTTATGCCCAGGAGACACGGGAGGAAATCATGTCTGCCACAGCTTCCATCGGCGTCGTGCCGACAGCCGCCCCAAAATCCGCGGTCACGTTGGCACACCCAATGATCAGCGATGCGTTCCGCTCCATCATGCGCAGATTTCCCGCCACGGTTACGGTGATTTCAGCGTGTCGCAACGGCGCCGACCACGGAATGACGGCCACCGCCGTGACGTCGCTTTCGATGGAGCCGCCTTCACTGGTCATCTGTCTCAACAATCGCACCTACCTGCACGACATGCTGCTCGAGGCCCCGGAATTTGCCGTCAACGTGCTGACCGACCGCCAGGTGGCGGTTTCCGAAGGGTTCAGCGGCAAGGTTGCGCCGGAGCTTCGCTTCGACTCGAGCGAATGGGTGCGCCATGGACGCGGCATGATGGTGCTTGAAACTGCCCATGCTTCGGTCGTTTGCCGCCGCATGGGCGCCGTTCCCTATGGCACCCACACGATTTTCATCGGTCAGGTAATCGACACCCGCCTTTCAGAGGCGACCGTGCCGCTGATGTACGAGAACGCCAGTTATTGCGCGCCGCGGCACGCGCTTTCCACATCCCAGAGCTAAAGGGTAACCCATGACCAATACAGCAGGCCTGTTCCCCGCGCCGGTGCGGGCAGAAAAAGCATGTCTTGCAGACCGTATCGCCCCGGTTCTCGAAGAGATTCGCGCCAGTGCGCGCGAAACGGAAAGGGCGGGCAGGGTGCCCACGCGCAATATCGACCTGCTCCGCGGCGTCGGGTATTTCGACATTGTCAAGCCTGCACGCTTTGGTGGCGAGCAGGGTTCTTTCGCAGAACTGGTCGCTGCCAATATTGAACTATCGGCGGCCTGTGCGTCTACCGGCTGGGTCGCAGGCCTCTTGTCGGCTCATCAGTGGCTTCTGGCGATGTTCCGCGAACGGGTCCAGGAGGACGTGTGGAACGCCAATCCCGATGCGCTGCTGTGCGGCTCCTATGCGCCGGTGCGCATGGCCGAAAGGGTCAAAGACGGATTTCGCCTGTCCGGTGACTGGGCGTTCGCAAGTGGTTGCGAGAATGCCCAGTGGGCGCTTTGTGCGGCGATCCTTCCGCCGCACAGTGAAGGTGAGCGGCCGGTTCCGGCCTTCCTCCTTGTCCCTGCCACCGATTACGCGATAGCAGAGACCTGGGACGTGGTCGGGCTTGGCGGCACTGGCTCGAAAAGCCTGACCCTCAACGACGTCTTCGTTCCCGAATACCGCACCCTGACCTTCCCGGACGCCACAACGGGCCGTACGCCTGGCGGTAGGTTTTACAAGGGAATTGGACTGTTCAACATCCCGCTTCTGATGGGTGTCCCGTTCTGCCTCGCCAGCACGGCGGTCGGTGCTGCAAAGGGCGCGCTGTCGAGCTATCTCGACCACATGGGCAGCCGCGTGACGCGCGGCGCTGTCGCTGGCGGCAACAACAAGATCGCCGAGTTTCCGACGATCCAGCTCCGCGTCGCCGAGGCAGCCGCCTCGATCGATGCGGCGCGCGAGATCATGCTGCGCGACATCGCCCGCGCCCAGGACCTCGCTCAGCGACGCGAAGACGGCACGGTTGAAATCACCGATGACGACCGGCTTCTTGCGCGCCGCACGCAATCATTCGGCGTAGGCCTCGCGCTGCGTGCGGTCGAGGCCATGAACGCTTCAACGGGCGGGCTCGGTCTGCAGATGTCAAATCCCGTGCAGCGAGCATGGCGGGATGCGAACGCCGTCGGACGCCACATCTCCATGAACTGGGACGCCGTAGGCACGATGGTCGGCCAGCAGCTCCTCGGGCTTCCACCCAAGGGCCAATACTGACCGCTGCATAAACACCGATTTAGCGAGAGAAAGAGAGCATATCGTGCAAGGTAAGATCGCACTTGAAGAACATTTCGCCATTCCCGACACGTTGCAGGATTCGGCAGGCTTCGTGCCGGGCGACTACTGGACCGAACTGTCTGCCCGCCTTCTGGATATTCAGGACAAACGTCTGAAGCTGATGGACAACTACGGGATCGAGAAGATGATCCTGTCCCTGAACGCGCCGGCCGTCCAGGCCATTCCTGATAAAGCGCATGCAATTGACATCGCTCGCCGCGCGAACGATTTCCTGGCGGAACAATGCGCGAAGAACCCAAACCGCTTCCTCGGATTTGCAGCTCTGCCGCTGCAGGATCCGGAGGCAGCGGCAGAGGAATTGCGGCGCTGCGTCACGACAATGGGTTTTGTCGGCGCACTGGTGAACGGCTTCTCGCAGGAAGGAGATGGACAGACGCCGCTGTATTACGACCTGCCGCAATATCGGCCGTTCTGGGCAGAGGTCGCGAAGCTCGATGTTCCCTTCTACCTGCACCCGCGCAATCCGCTGCCGCAGGACAGCCGCATTTATGCCGGTCATTCCTGGTTGATGGGGCCTACCTGGGCCTTCGCGCAGGAGACGGCAGTCCATGCCCTGCGCCTGATGGGTTCGGGTCTGTTCGACGAGCATCCGTCGCTGCGCATCATTGTCGGCCACATGGGCGAGGGGCTGCCTTACATGATGTGGCGCATCGACAACCGCAATGCCTGGGTAAAGGTCGAAAAGAGCTACCCCGCTAAACGGCGCATTGCCGACTATTTCAACGAGAACTTCTACATCACCACGTCAGGCAACTTCCGCACCCAGTCGCTGATCGACGCGATGCTGGAAATCAGTTCCGGCCGCATTCTGTTCTCGGCTGACTGGCCGTTCGAGAACATCGACCATGCGGCAGACTGGTTCGACGGCGCGACGATCGCGGAAGCGGACCGACTGAAGATCGGCCGTACCAACGCGATGTCACTGTTCAAGCTCGATCGATAGCATGGTCGCGCCCTTCACCTATGCCGTCAGTCCGGCCCGTATCGTTTTCGGGGCGGGCTCGGTCGGCCGGCTTGCCGAGATGGTCGAAGCCCAAGGCTGCAAGCGTGCCCTTGTCCTGTCGACCCGGCCGCAACAGCAGATGGCGAACGAGGTTGCCGGACGGCTCGGACCGCTCGCGGCTGGGGTTTTTGCCGAGGCGGCCATGCACACCCCGGTCGACGTGACCGAACGGGCAATAGCCGCTTATCAAGATACGAGCGCCGATTGCCTCATCGCCATCGGCGGCGGCTCGACGATCGGGCTCGGTAAGGCGATCGCCTATCGCAACGACGCGCCGCAGATCGTCATTGCGACCACCTATGCGGGTTCGGAAGTGACGCCGATCCTCGGCCAGACCGAGAATGGCGTAAAGACGACGGTCCGGCATCCGCGCATCCTGCCGGAAGTCGTGATCTACGATCCCGATCTGACGCTCGGCCTACCGGTCGCCATGAGTATCAGCAGCGGTCTCAATGCAATGGCGCATGCAGTCGAGGGACTTTATGCGCAGGACCGCAACCCGATCTCGTCCATGATGGCGATGGAGGGCATCCGCGCACTGAAGCAGTCGCTGCCAAAAATCCTGTTGCGGCCGAGTGACATCGATGCCCGCAGCCAGGCGCTCTACGGCTCCTGGCTGTGCGGAACGGTGCTTGGAGCTGTTGGAATGGCGCTGCATCACAAGCTCTGTCACACGCTGGGCGGCAGTTTTGACCTGCCGCACGCGGAAACCCACGCTGTCCTGCTGCCGCATTCTGCAGCCTACAATGCAAAGGCCGCCGCCGAGGCTCTGGCACCTGCGGCCGATCTGTTCGGCGGGCCAATAGGCGGCGGGTTGCATAAGTTCGCCGCGTCGCTCGGTGCGCCGCTCACGCTGAAGGATCTGGGGATGAAGGAGGCGGATCTCGACCGTGCGGCCGAACTCGCTACGCGGGCGCCTTACTGGAACCCGCGTCCGATCGAGCAGCAAGCGATCCGCGCCCTGTTGCAAGCTGCCTGGGAAGGTGCGCGGCCGCAATGACCTGTTTGGAGGAAACTGCCATGTCCGGATATTTCAGCGAGGAGAAATCCGTTGAAACCGTCAATGCGAGGATGGGGAAGGACATCAACCCGCGTCTCGCGGAAGTCATGGCGTCGTTGGTCAAGCACCTCCACGCCTTTGCCAGGGATGTCGCCCTCTCCCAGGCCGAGTGGGAACTGGCGATCGCCTTCCTCACCCGTACCGGCCATCTGTGCCATGACGAGCGGCAGGAATTCATCCTGCTCAGCGATACGCTCGGCTTCTCCATGCTCGTGGATGCGATCAACAACCGTCGCCCGCCGGGCGCGACAGAAAACACCGTATTCGGGCCGTTTCACGTCGAAGGCGCGCCGATCCGGCAGATGGGCGACAATATCTCCCTCGACGGAAAGGGCGAGAGCTGCCTATTTAATGGCCGCGTGCTCGACCTCGAGGGACGGCCGATAAAGGGTGCTCGCATCGACGTCTGGTCCGACAATGCCGACGGCTTTTATGATGTGCAGCAGCCCGACACCCAGCCGAAATGGAACAATCGCGGCATCTTCATCACCGGCCCGGACGGCGTCTACAGCTTCGTCGGCATCAAGCCGGTCTCCTATCCGATCCCGGACGATGGCCCCGTCGGCCAGATGCTGAAAGCGCTCGGCCGACATCCATACCGGCCTGCCCATACCCACTATCTGGTCACCGCCGAAGGTTACCAGAAGCTCGTCACCCACACCTTTGTCGGCGATGATAACTATCTAGGTTCAGATACGGTATTCGGGGTTAAGTCGAGCCTCGTGGCGCCGTTCGAAAGGATCGAAGACGGCCAGACGATTTGGCGTTCAGATTTCGATTTCATTCTGACGCCAGTGGATCGGACACGATGAGTATTTTGAGGCGCGCAATTAATCGCGGAAGGGACGGATTGCTTTTTACACTGCCCATCCTCGCTTGAGCGGGGTATCGTCCTCAAAAGGCAAAAATCCCAACCGGCACGTGGTGTGACTTGCACGAAAATCGAGCTATGCCGCAGGCGGTACACAGAACAGAGCCTGTCGGCGGCGAAAACCTGTGCGATCGCCATGTTCAGGGGCGGCGCGTGCGGAAGTCAGTCCGGGGCCGGTGGCGACAATCGATACCGGATCCGTCTGCAGAGTAGAAATCGGGCGATTTAGGAATGCGCGCTGGCAGGCTGAGTTGCGACTCAATCCAAAATAAATTCATTGGCTAAGTTGTTCCCAGGCGGTTTGTTTTGCGCCACTCTTCGTACTCTCCGCGGGCATCGTCATGCAGCGGATAGTAGCGCTGCAACGACCCGCCCGCCATCAGCTTCACTCGCGAGAATTCCTCCCAATCATGATGCTTCTGCGATTCTTCGACTACCTCGGGGGCCATTGCGACGGGAAGCACCACCACCCCATCATCGTCGGCGACGATGATGTCTCCGGGGATTACCATGACACCGCCGCAGGCAATCGGAACGTTGACGGCGTTGGGATAGATGCCAGTCTGCACATGATAGTTGGGCGTCCAGCCGCGCAGCCATAAAGGCAGATCCAGCTTCTCGACATTGGGCCGGTCGCGCATGCACCCATCAATCACGATCCCAGCGCCGCCTCGGCCCTTGAAATAGGTCGACATCATATCACCGAAGACGCCCGAACTCATGTCGGCGCGCGCGTCGACCACGACCACATCGCCCTCCTGCACGTGATAAAGCACATGGCGGTGCAGCTGCGTCTCCGGATCGGCATATTCTCCCTCGGTGAAGAGGTCCGGCCGCTGCGGCAAGAATTGAAGCGTCAGGGCCGGCCCGACGATCGACTTTCCGCGATTCTGCGACACCGGACCGACCATGTGCGGATTGCGGAAGCCCATGTGGCCAAGCGTGCCGGAAACCGTCGCGGCGCCGATCTCCTTCAGTGCGTCGATCAGCTCTTTGGACGGTCGCGTAATGTCGGGCGTATGGGTCATTTTAGGCTCCGGTGGATGAAACTACCAGTTTGTGACAGAACCGTCGCGGCGCTTCAGGTGAGGCGCTTCCCAGAAACGAAAGCTCTCCGCCTTGACCGCCTCTTCGTTGACCTCGACGCCAAGCCCCGGCTGATCGCTGACCGGGTAGTCGGGGCCGTCGAGCCGTGGTTGCACGGGGAAGAAGTCGGAATTATCGAAGCCCAGCTTTGCCTCTGGCGCTCTGGTCTCGAGCCAGGCGAAATTCGGCACAGCGGCGGCGAGATGGATAGTCGCGGCCGTGCAGACTGGGCCCAGCGGATTGTGCGGCATCAGGTCCACATAGTGCGCCTCGCTCCAACCAGCGACCTTCATCGCTTCGGTGAGCCCGCCAACATTGCAGACATCGAGCCGGTTGAACTGATGGATGCCGCGCTCGATGTAGGGCAGGAATTGCCATTTGCTGGCAAATTCCTCACCGATGGCGAACGGGATGTCGGTCATCGTGCGTAGGGATTCGTAGGCCTCGGGTGTCTCGTCCCGTATCGGCTCCTCAAGGAAATCAAGCACGCCGCGGCCGAGCTTGTTGCAGAAGCTCGCCGCCTCTGCCACCGAGAGCCGATGATGATAGTCGATGCCGAGGACGACGTCGTCGCCCAGCGCCTCGCGCGCCTTGTTCAGCATCGTCGCGGTCGCGCCGATCGACTCGCGCGGCTCAAAAATGTCCTTGCTGTTTTGCCCGATGGGGAAGAAGCGGATCGCCTGCCATCCTTGTGCACGTAGTTCGCGGGCGCGTTCGATGGCTACTTCGCCCTCGGCCTCGTCGCCGGTCGAGGCGAAGGTGGGAATGAGGTCGCGCTGCTTGCCGCCCAAGAGTTCGTAAGCCGGCACCCCCAGCGCCTTGCCCTTGATGTCGTGAAGGGCAATGTCGATGGCAGAAATCGCCGCCTGCAGAACCCGCCCGCCTTCGAAGTATTGGCTGCGATAGATTTCCTGCCAGATCCGACCGATCTGCATCGGGTCGCGGCCGATGAGAAACTCGCGATAATGCTCAATCGCGCCGGCCACGGCCTTTTCGCGACCGCTCAGGCCGCTCTCGCCCCAGCCGAAGACGCCGGTGTCGGTCTCGATCTTGACCAGCATCTGGTTGCGCGTTCCTACCCATACCGGATAGGGCTTGATCGCCGTGATCTTAAGCTTCGTAGTCATCCAGGCCCTCGTTTCACACGCATCCGCTTGGCCTCAGTGGGCTTTGAGGGCCATTTCTGTTTCGCCGTCGAACAAATGCATCCGCTCCTGATCGAATTCGAGCCAGATCCGTTCGTCGGGCGCGACGGCAATGGTCGGCGGCACGCTAACATTGACGATTGCGCCGGACAGAAACGCCTGTACGAAGGTGACGTCTCCGGTCGGCTCCACCGTATAGGCCCTGGCAGGGACGCTTCCAGGCGTCGCGCTCTTGTGCAGCTTGATCGTCGAGTGACGGGCGCCGAGCACGATTCTCTTGCTTCTTGCCCTCGCGACCTTTTGGGCGTTGGTTGGCGAGAGGTCGAGGCGCCAGCCCTCCGCGCTCGTCAAGACAGTGTTGCCGCTTGCCGTTGATGCCTCCAGCGGAACAAGGCTCATCGCCGGGCTGCCGACGAAGCTCGCGACGAACATGTTCACCGGATGGGCAAAGACCTGCGCCGGGGAATCATATTGCTGCAGGTAGCCGCCGTTCATCACCGCCATCCTGTCGGCCATGGTCACGGCTTCGAGCTGGTCGTGCGTCACGTAGATGATCGTCGCCTTGAGGTCCTGGTGGAAACGCTTGATCTCCGACCGCATTTGCACGCGCAGCTTAGCGTCGAGATTGGAGAGTGGTTCATCCATCAGGAATACCGCCGGATCGCGAACCAGGGCACGGCCCAGCGCCACCCGCTGCTGTTGCCCGCCCGAAAGTTCGCGTGGCTTGCGCTCGAGCAATTGCGTCATGTCGAGCACCCGCGCCGCTTCCTTGACCTTCTTGTCGATCTCGTCTCTCGGCAGTTTGCGCATCTGTAGCGGGAAGGCCAGATTTTTGTAGACCGATTTCTGCGGATAGAGCGCATAGTTCTGGAACACCATCGCGATATCCCGGTCCTTGGGGTCGAGGTCGTTGACCACCCGGTCACCGATGACGATGTCGCCAGATGTGATGGGGATGAGCCCCGCCACAAGGTTGAGCGTGGTCGTCTTGCCGCAGCCGGAAGGGCCGACGAGCGCTACGAATTCGCCGTCGTTGACCGTCAGCGAAACATTGTTGACAGCTTTGAAGCTGCCATAGGTCTTGACCAGATTTTTGAGGACCACGTGGGCCACCGGCAACTCCCTAGTGCTTGACTGCGCCTTCCGTGAGGGCGCGTACGAAGTATCGTTGCAGGACGAGGAACAGGACCACGACCGGCACGCTCATCATGAAGCTGGCCGCCATCAGGCCCGGAAAGTCCGTCGTATTTTCTGAGAAGAAGCGCTGGATGCCGACCGGCAGTGTCAACTGGTCGTTTTTGGAGAGGAAGGTGTAGGCGTAGATGTACTCGTTCCACGCGCCGATGAAGGAATAGATCGCCGTGGCGATGATGCCCGGCGCCGAAAGCGGCATGACGATCAGGAGAAAGGCCTGGAACCGCGTTGCCCCGTCGATGCGCGCGGCCTGCTCGAGTTGCACCGGGATGTTGTCGTAGAATCCCTTAAGGAGCCAGATTGCCAGCGGCAGGCCGAATGTGAGGTAGGTGAGGACGAGCGACCCATGCGTGTTCACCAGCCCGATTGCGCGCATCAGGATGAAGAGCGGCACAAGAAAGATCACTGCCGGGAACATGTTCCGAAGCAAGACGGCGAAGAACAGAAAGTTGCGCCCCGGGAAGGTGAAACGCGAAAACGCGTAGGCCGCGGGAACTGCTACGATCACCGAAAGGATGGTCGTGGCGGTGGAGACGAAAAGGCTGTTCCAGAAGAAGCGCAAGAAGTCCTGGCCGACGCTGTTTTGCGGATCGAGCAGTTTTTGGTAGCTGGCGAGGGTGGGCTGGTCCGGCCACCATTGCGGCGGGAATTGCATGGCCGCAAAGCCGGACTTGATCGAGGTGATCAGCATCCAGATCATTGGTAATGCGGTGTAAAGCAGCATGAACACCAGGAAAATTCGTCCGCCCCATCGCCATCCGTCGATGCGCATAGGGCGACGGGCGTGGGCACGATGAGCAGTCTCGGCATTCGTGCTCATTGGCTCTCGTCCTTCCGCTCGTTACCGTTCAGCGCACGGACGTAGAAGTAGCCGAGCGACATCAGGATCAGGAACAGCAGCACCGAATAGGCCGATGCCACCCCCCAGCGCTGGCGGCCGAAGGCGAGTTCGTAAATGTGGGTGATCCAGATATGTGATGCGTTCGAAGGCCCGCCGCCCGTCATGATCCATGGGATGATGAAAGAATTGAAGTTGGCTACTGCAAGCAGAAGGACCGTCACCGTCGACACGTTTCTCAGGTGCGGAAACGTTACGTGCCAGAACCGTTGCCATGCGTTGGCACCGTCGACCTTCGCGGCGCGCAGCAACTGGTCGGGTACCGTCTGCAGGCCGGCCATCATCATGATCATGGCAAACGGGAACTCCCGCCAAATATTGACGACGATCAGCGAGGGCAGCACTGTGCCGACACTGTCGATGAAATTCGGCGGCCTGTCTGCCCATCCGAGGCCGACCAGCACCGCGCCAACGATCCCAAAGTCGGAGTGGTAGATCCACTTCCAGATATAGGACGCGGCGACCGCGCTGATGACCCAGGGAATGATCAAGATGGCGCGCAGGATGCCTCGGCCGACAAATTCACGATGGAGAGCCAGGGCGCAGGCGTAGCCAAGGACAAATGCGATCAAAGTTGACGCCAGTGTCCAGATGAGAGTGTTCGAGGTGACCTTCCAGAACACCGGGCTTGTGAGAATTGCGGTGTAGTTGTCGAAGCCGACGAAGATCTTGTCCCGGAGCTGCAGGCCAGGCGGAGTATTAAAGAACGACAGCTCGATCGTGTAGTAGATCGGGTAGGCTATGACGATGAGCATCACGGCGAGCGCAGGCAGCACGTAAGCGTAGTCAGCGCGATGCTCCCACGTCTTTCGCAGGGCGCCGAGCCTATCGGGTTTTGGTCTTTGCCGAGGCTCGGCCTTGCCAGTCAAGATCGTCACTGTGCCGTGCCCTTATTCTTCGGAGAAAACCGGCTGCAATCGAGGCGCAGCCGGTCGGAGCGTCAGGCTTGGACTAGAGTCCGCCGTCCATCAGGTCTTCTACCTTCTTGGCTGCGTCGTCCGCCGCTTGGTCGACGGTCATGGCTCCGGTCAGGGCATTTTGCAGCATGTCCGGGATGATGATGTTCATGATCTCGGGGGACTGTGGCAGCGCCGGGAAGGGGATGCCGTATGGCAGCATCGAGGTCGTGACATCGAGGAACTTGATGCTGTCCAGACGTTCCTTCATCCATTTGGTCTTGAAGCCGTTAAGGTTCCCCGGGTTCGACCCGGCATAAGCCATCTTCAGCGACCATTCGGGGCTCGTCCACATGCAGATGATGGCTTTTGCAGCCGGCTCGTCTACCTTGCCGCCCTCAACATATTCGGGCTTCAGGATGTGAATGTTGGAGCCGCCGAACACGACGGCACGCTTGCCGTCCGGGCCGGTCGGAATGAGGCCGTAGCGCATGTTGTCGATCACCGTCTGCGCCTTGTCCTTGTCGGTATCCGTCGCCTTTTTCTGCAGATCGAGCATGACGTTGTAGTCGGACGGATGCGAGATCATCATGCCGAGCTGGCCAGCGAGGAACAGAGGCTGGTTGTCGGCCTGCTGGTTGGTGAGCGCCGAAACCGGAACCGACTTGTCGCGTACATACATATCATAGGAGGCTTGCAATGCCGCCTTGCTCTGCGGGCTATTGAGCTGAACCTCCTTATAGGTCGGGTTGGCAGTAGCTTCGTCGAAAACGCCGCCGCCATAGGCCCACAGCTGCGGCATGAAGCGGTATGGCGTATTTCCGGCATTCTTGCGAGCCACGAGGCCGTATCCAGCAATGCCGAGCTTGTCGTGGATCTGCTTGGAATACTTGACGACGTCGTCCCAGGTTGCCGGGGCCTTGTCCGGATCGAGGCCTGCACGCTTGAAGATGTCGGCATTCCAGATGAACGCCATCGTCTCGTTGTTAGTTGGAATGCCGTAGGTCTCCCCCTCCCAGCTTACAGCCTTCATTGCGCCGGGCCAGAAATCCTCGGCCGAATATCCTACGTCCTCGGGTTTGAGAGGCTGCAAATAGCCCTTCGCGGCGAACTCGGTACCACCCAGGATTTGCAGGCGAACCGCCATGGGCGCTGCATTGCCAAGGAGCGCGGTCCGGAACTTGTCCAGCAGGTCATTGTAGGTGAGGGCTTGTTCCTCAAGCTGGATGTTTGGATAGGTTTTGCGGAAGGTCTCGAAGAAGTCCTTGTAATACTGGCGCAGGAGGTCGGGGTCGCCCTCGAACACGCCCTGATACCAGAAAGTCAGTCGCCCCTTGTAGTCGAGCGGGGTGACCTTGGAGCAATCGGCCGCCGTGTCAAACTCCTGTGTCCCCGCAATGGAGCGCACATATTGCGGCGACCACTTGCTCAAGTCGACCGGCGCGCTGAGCGCAGACACGGACATCAACGATACCATCAAAGCAGTGGATACAGTGCCGCGTACCACGACACCGCCGAGCGAAAGACTCGTCATAGGTATTCTCCCAGGTTTCTCCCAAGCCGCTCTCAATCAAGGCGGTCTTGCTCCCAGGCCGTGGGATTCTCCCACTTAATGTATCCCTTCGACCTTATCATACGTTTTCACGTCAAAGATTGTCTGTCAACTGAAGAAATCGTACATTGTTTTGAGGGGATTTGCGTGATATCCCCAGGATATGTGTATGGATTGGGGACAGTCTTGGCTGAAACAAGTGAATTTAAAGCACAGCCCCCCGAGGGGATCGACGCTACCGGGGCCTCGAGCGAGGGCGCCTCTGTCTACCAGCTGATCAGGGACGACATCATCGAAGGGAGGCTCGCGGCCAACGAGCGGCTCGTCATCACCGATCTCGCCCGGCGCCACGGCACCTCGACCAACCCCGTGCGGGAGGCTTTGCAACTGTTGCGCGGCGAGGGCTTCGTCACCTTCGTTCCCAACCGCGGAGCGCGCGTCCGGCCCATCGATCAGGACTTTGTTCGGGATATCTACGAGATAGGAGTTTTGATCGAACCCTCACTGACGCGCTGGTTCGTGAATATGGCCACCGTCGAGGACATTGCTGAACTCGAACGCATCCAGGGCCTGATTGAAGAGAACGACTTCGCCGACACGTTCAGGCACAGCGAGCTGGACACCGCCTTCCACACCGTAATGTACCAAAGGCACTACAACCGCCACGCAGCCGAGCTTTGGTGGAAACATCGCGAAGTGCTTCGAGCCGTGAGCCGGCGTTTCAACTTCACGCTCGCCCGGCGTGCCGCGATCCTTAGCGAGCATCGCGAGCTCATCGCGCATGTCAAAGCCGGGAATGCTGACGAAGCAGGCGAACTCATTGCGCGCCATGTCGAGGGCTCCGGCAGGCACATCCTCGAACACATGCGTGCGCGTAATGCCGCCCGCGCAGGGTAGAATACCGGGCCTGGAATATCGTTTATCCCGACCACTTGAAGGGCAGTTGAGATGAAAATCACCAGCGTTCGGCCGTGGCTAATCAAGTCCGATGCTTCTTATTGGGGAGAGTTTCTGTTCGTCGAAGTGACGACTGACGAAGGGCTGAGCGGCTGGGGTGAGATCACGACCACGACAAGGCTCGCCAATCGCGCCCTCTGCACGATCCTGCGTCAGATCGGTGCCGCTTTGACAGGCGAGGACCCGGCTCGTATCGAGTATCTGTGGCACAAGATATTCCGCAGCTTCACCTATATGGGCAGTCGCGGCGCCGCAGTGGAATGCGTCAGCGCCGTCGACATAGCCCTGTGGGACATTCGAGGCAAAGTCCTTGGTAAGCCGATTTACGAGCTGTTGGGTGGGCCGGTACGCGATGAAATTTCGCTCTACACCCATCCCAACCAGGCCAAATTTACCAGCAATGAGGCTGTGGTCCGCGAGATTCGAGACATAGTCGATTCCGGCCACACTGCGCTCAAGTTCGATCCTTTCCCTTACCAGGGACGCACCGCCGATGGAATGCCGCGCGAACAGCGGGACGGCTACCTCGATGGCGGCATGACCCGCAAGGACGAGCGCGAAGCTGCCGAACTCACTTCTCTGATCCGTGAGACAGCGGGGTCTGATGTCGACATCCTCATTGATGCGCATGGCCGGTTCGACGTACCCACCGCCATTCGCCTTTGTCGGAGCCTTGAGGAAGCTGGTCAGATCGACTGGTTCGAGGAGCCTTGTCCACCGGAGAGCCTCAACGCTCTCAGACAGGTCCGCGAGAAGGTCACGGTCCCCATCTCGTGGGGCGAGCGCGGCCACACGAAGTGGGATTTCGTGCCGGTGCTGGAAAACAAGCTTGCCGACTACATCATGCCGGATGTCACCTGGACCGGCGGCATTACCGAACTCAAGAAGATTTCCGCCCTCTGCGAAGCCTACTACATCCCGGTCTCGCCGCATGACGCCGCAGGGCCGATCAACGTGGTTGCGGGTGCGCAGGTGATGATGACCGTTCCCAATTTCTACAAACTCGAAACGTCAGAGTGGAACCTCGGCAAATACGATCACCTCATCGACAGGCCACTCGATGTTTCGAACGGCAGCCTAAAGCTTTCGGCAAAGCCTGGTCTCGGGGTCGAGATGAACCGCGACTACCTTGAAAGCCACGAGATAGAGCTGGACTAGCAACACTCCATGTCGCCCAGCGCGGACGGCGACGAGCCCGCCTACCGAAACGAGGTAAATCATGCCAGAGGCATATGGAGCCGACCAGGCGCTCAATCGGGTGAACACGCATTCCAAACCGTCCGACCTTCGCATAACCGACATGCGGGTAGCCGAAATTGTCGACGCGCCGTTCACCTCAGTGCTGCTGAAGATTTACACGAACCAGGGCATCGTCGGGCTCGGCGAGGTGCGCGACGGCGCCAGTGCCACCTACGCGCTGATGCTGAAGAGCCGGCTGCTTGGTGAGAACCCTTGCAACATCGATCGACTGTTTCGACGGATCAAGCAGTTCGGCGGGCACGGTCGACAAGGCGGAGGCGTATCGGCGGTTGAGATCGCGTTGTGGGATCTTGCCGGCAAGGCCTATGGCGTTCCCGTCTATCAGATGCTCGGCGGCCGGTTCCGGGAGAAAGTGCGCCTCTACTGCGATACTGACGCCACGGTGCCGAGCGGCACCGAGACCGGCAGACGCCTCAAACGGCGCATGGAGCTCGGCTTCACCTTCCTTAAGATGGATCTGGGCCTGATGCAGATCGCGGATGTGCCGGGTGCTGTCGTTTTTCCTGCCGGCTCACTTGAAGGGTACCGCGACCGCCCCGGCCGCGGACCGCTGAAGACCATTGAAGAGCGGCGCGTCCGCAATGCTACCTACGATCTGCACAACGTCGCGCACCCATTTACTGGTCTCCACTTTTCCGACAAGGGCCTCGACCTGCTTGAGCAATACATTGCCGAGGTTCGCGAGGTCATCGGCATGCAGGTTCCGCTCGCGATCGACCACATCGGCCATATTTCAATGCAGAACGGCATTCGCCTTGCCAGGCGAATTGAAAAGTATGTGCCGGCCTGGCTCGAGGATGTGATCCCATGGCAGTATACCGAGCAGTACCGACAACTACAGGACTCCACCACGGTGCCGATCTGCACCGGCGAGGACATATACCTCAAGGAGGGCTTCGAGCCTCTGCTCAAGAGCAGCGGCGTCTCGGTTATCCATCCGGACCTCCTTACCAGTGGCGGCATCCTCGAGACCAAGAAGATCGGCGATATGGCACAGGACCATGGTGTCGCCATGGCCATACACATGGCGGAAACTCCGATCGCCGCAATGGCCGCCGCACACGTCGCGACGGCGACCGAGAACTTCATGGCGCTCGAATACCACTCTGCCGATATCGACTGGTGGGACGATATCGTCACCGGCCTTCCCAAGCCGCTGGCGCAGGACGGCTTCATCACTGTTTCGGACAAGCCGGGGTTGGGGATTGACGATGTCGATGACGAGGTGATCTCGCAGCATCTGCAGCCGGGTGTCACCGGCATTTGGCAGCCTACGGATCACTGGGACGATGAATATTCCTGGGATCGCACCTGGAGCTGAGGCGAAATGGGCCGAAGATGAAGATCACTGATCTGCGCTGTGCCGTCATCGGCAAACACCCGATCGTCCGCATCGTCACAGACGAGGGCCTCTATGGCTTGGGTGAAGTCGAATTCACCAAGGTCTATCTCAAGCCCTGGGTGCTGCATTTCCGCGAGGCGCTGATCGGCGAGGACCCGACCGACGTCGAGAGAGTCATGCTGAAAATCCGCCAGCGAGGCTCCTTCAAGCCGTATGGCGCGGCAGTGAGCGCGATCGAGCATGCGCTGTGGGATATTGCCGGCAAGGCCGCGGGCGTGCCGGCATATAAACTGCTCGGCGGCAAGGTGCGGGACAAGGTGCTCGTCTACAATGGCTCGGTCCGCCAGAAGCGAACCGGAGACCGGCCGGAGGATTACGCCGCTGACGTTAAATGGATGATGGAGCAGCCGCAGAACTTCTTCATGATCAAGCAAGGAATCTCGTTCCACTCCAACATGAAGGACACCATCGAGGGTTTTCACTACGGGGTGACGCAGAAGAAGGCCGGCTATCACGGTGCCATGGATCAGGGCGTGATCAGCGAGCGCGGTTTCAGTCACATGCTCGACTGCGTGGCCGCGATGAAGGAAGTGCTGGGCGACAAGGTCAGCCTGGCGCTCGACTGCGGCCCGGGCTGGATGTTGCCCGATGCGATCAAGTTCGCTCGTGCGGTCGAAAAGTACAATCTGATGTGGCTCGAGGACATGCTGACTGGCGACTACGTGCCGTGGGTCAATCCGCAGGCCTACCGGGAACTGACAACCTCCACCTCGACGCCAATCCACACTGGTGAGCAGATCTACCTGCGGCACAATTTCAAGGAACTGATCGAGACGCAGGCGGTCCGCGTCATCGGGCCCGATCCAGCCGATGTTGGCGGCATAGCAGAGCTCAAATGGATCGCCGAGCACGCCTACATGCATTCGATCCTGATGGCACCGCACGGCACCGCTAACGGCCTGCTGGGCCTCGGTGCGTTGATCAATGTCTGCGCCACATTGCCGGCAAATTACATCGCCTTCGAATACCCGACGGCCTCCGATCCCTGGTGGGAGGACCTGATAATCGGATTGCCGCCGCAGATCGTGAAAGACAGCATGGTGGACCTACTGGAAGCGCCGGGGCTGGGCCTCGACATCGACGCTGAAGGGGCAATGAAGTATCTCAGGGAAGAGGATGCGGGCTTTTTCGACTGAGCCTGCCTCCACATGCCGTAGTGGCGGCCGGAGCACGGCATGAGTTCTTCGAAGAACGACTCATCCTCCGCCATCGCCGGGTCCTTCAGGGCGAGAGATTGTTCCGGACATTCTCATGTGCTCCACATCGCCTGAGACGGCGATGGGACGGAGGTTCTCGCCAGCTTGCGCACCAAAGACTAACCCGCCAGGACGTACGTAGCCAACTGCGCTGATCAGAAAGTCTCCCTTGCTTCCAGCTGGAAATATTGCCCAGGAGAGACACCGAAGGCTGACCTGAACACCGCAATGAAGGCGCTGGGACCTGAGTAGCCGAGCGAGAAGGCGATATCGCCGACGCTTCGGCCGGCCGCGAGCCACTCCACCGCTTTGAGGAGTTTCGCCTGCTGACGCCAGGCGCGGAAGCTCATGCCTGTCTCGGATTGGAAATGGCGTTGGAAGCTGCGCGGGGACATGGCCGCACGTGACGCAAGTCCATCGAGTGGCCAATCGGCACCCGGTTCGTTCCGGATGTCTGAAGCGATGCTCCGGAGGCGTTCGGATGCCGGCGAGGGAAGGGACAGCGGCGCGAGTGGACTCGTCTCAAGCTGGTCGAGAATGACGGCGACAAGCCGTTCGGCACGGGCACTGCCGGCGTCCGCACGAGGTATCTCCAGGAACGCCAGGATAAGTTCCCGCAGGAGCGGTGTCGTACCAATGACGGAGACCTGGGAGGGCAGGTTCACGACCGCGTCGGGGCGAAAGAAGAGGTAGCTGCGCTCCGTCTCCTGCAGGTATGTCACTTCGTGGAGGACGGCGGACGGCACGAATACGGCACGTTCAGGCGGAACGATGAAGTAGCCACGCTCGGTCTCCAGCCTAAGCGAACCACGCACGATCTGGAAAAGCTGCGCGCGGTAGTGCGCGTGGAAAGAGTAGGTTCGTCCGGCAGGCTCTGCGCCACCCTGAGCCACAGCTGTGTGGGGATAATCTCCAAACCCGTCTTCCGGCAGATGAACGTTGGTCAGGTTGTCGCGGGCAATCATGGCGTCTCACAGACATAAATTGACAGACTGCCGATAACACGTCGGATGGCATTTCACTAGATTGATATCACCGCTGAACAACTTGGACGTAAGTTATGACATTCGAACTCCGACAAGCTGAAATTTCCGATCGCTTTGCTCCAAGCTTTCTGACGAAGCTGGCAGCTTTGCGGTTTGGAGCGCCCATCATCCTTGGCTGGTGGCAACGGCGCGAAACAGAAGAGGCACTACAGTGGCTATCGGACCGTGATCTGGCGGACATAGGCGTCGCGCGCCATGAGATCCGCGCGGTGGCGCGATTGCAAGCGCAAGTGGATGCGATGTCGGCGAAGCGGCGGGCAAGGTGATGGCACTACCGGTCTTCAAGCGAGAGGTAAGCAAGATGCAAGACGACGGGCTTTTTGACGAAGAGGTTGCAGCAACCTACGATGACGATGGTGGCATCTCGGCCCCGGAGCTAGTTGATCCGGCCGTCAATCTCCTGGCCGAGTTTGCAGGAGGCGGGCGCGTCCTGGAGTTCGCGATCGGCACCGGCCGCCTGGCGCTGCCTCTCGCGCGGAAAGGGGTACAGGTGGAAGGCATCGAGCTTTCGAGAGCGATGGTGTCTCGCCTTCGCGCCAAAGAGGGCGGCGCGGAAATTCCGGTAGTGATCGGCGACATGGCCACCACTCGTGTCGAGCGGCGCTTTTCCCTTGTTTATCTGGCCTTCAACACGATCAATAACCTGACGTCGCAGGAAGCTCAGGTCGCTTGCTTTTTAAACGCGGCCGCGCATCTGGAAACTGGTGGGCACTTCCTGATCGAGGTTGGCGTCCCGCCGCTTCAGCGGCTTCCGCTCGGCGAGACGATCCTGGCATTCGACCGCTCCGAATCGCATTGGGGCGTCGACGAGTACGATGTGGTAAACCAGAACTTCTCATCTCACCACATCTGGTTCCGGGACGGAAGCTATAGGCACTTCTCGGTCCCGTTTCGTTATGCTTGGCCAGCGGAATTCGATCTTATGGCGCGGCTGGCCGGCTTGAAACTCAAAGACCGATGGGGCGGATGGAAAAAGGAGCCATTCACAAAGGTCAGCGATCGACATGTCTCCGTTTGGCAGAAGATCGCAGATTAGCGCAGGGAGATGATGCGCGGCACTATTGCCGATTTCTGGGCCGGAAGAGGTGTTGGCATTGATACGTGCACCCTGCGTCATAACCCAGCCGGCGGCGCGATCGTCATACGGAATCTTAGTTCCATAAACTGCATTACGCCAGATTCACCTTGTAGCCGCAAAGTTAGAATGTCCTATTGCGGCGTTGAGAGTCCCACGGATTGATGAGTGCAATTCCCATGCCGTCGAAATCCTTGATATTGCGCGTGACCAGCGTCATGCGACGGGTGAAGGCTGTCGCTGCAATATAGGCGTCATTGATCGGTTTGGGATTGGGCACATGCCATCGGGCCGCCTGAACCGCCGCCGCCTCGTCCAGAGGCAGGATACGGCCGGAAAACACAGCGAGAACGCTATTTTCCAGCCAGTTGCGCAGTACCGTCCCGGAGGCGGCATCATTATGCTCCACCAGCCGAACGCCAATCTCCAGTTCGTGCAGGACGACGGAGGAAATGAAGGTCTCGGCCGGATCGACGGTTTCGTTCCAGACCACGACATTGGGATCAGCCTTGCCGCTCGCGACCTTGCGTAGTTCGGAGACGACATTGGTATCGAGCAGCAGCATCAGGACAGATCGACCCGTTGGGCGTGTTCTGTGCGTTTCGGGAGCGGCAAGTCGATATCTTCCGCACCCGGCGCCGCCAGCATGTCACCAAGCGTTCGCACCTTACCTGTGAGGCGCTTGTACTCGTCGAACGACAGGAGAACATGCGCAGGCCTTCCCCGATCGGTGATGATCACGGGCCCGTCCTTGGTGGCGCGCTTTGCGCGGCCAAGATCCTGATTGAGCTCTCGTCCTGAAAGCGTGGTGACGGTCATGATGAGCCTCAATGTGGTTACGTAACCACATTTAATCCGCATGGACCGGGATTGCAAGGTGCAGCCCCCTCTAAGCCGCTAACGCCGCAAGATGTCCTGCGGCGTTAACACCCGTTCTCCGGACGCTTGATGTCGGCATCTCTGCGCCAGGCGCGGTCATTGTGGCTGCCGCCCCTATTCTGTGACATGGCAGAAGTTGAGCAAACAAGTGTCGCTTTAATCGGGATTTTTGCGGCAAGGCTTATAGGCTGCTCGTGTCTTCCCGAACCTTCAGAATGCGGTCGATAAGACCCCATTCAAGCGCTTCCTCCGCCGTCATGAAGCGGTCGCGATCCATCCCGCGCTCAAAGTCTTCGTAGGAACGTCCGCAATGCTCCGCGTAGAGCCGCGTCATGCGTTGCTTGGTCTTTAAAATTTCCTCGGCATGAATCAGCATGTCGGAAGCCTGCCCTTGAAAGCCGCCGGAGGGCTGGTGAATGAGGATACTGGCATTGGGCAATGCTGCTCTTCCGCCGGGCTCGCCTGCCATCAGCAGGAACGATCCCATTGAACGAGCCGTCCCCATGCAAAGAGTATGAACCGGCGCACGGATGAAGCGCATGGTGTCGTACATGGCCAGGCCGCTGGTCACGACGCCGCCCGGCGAATTGATATAGAGGTTGATGGGCTTATGGGGGTTTTCCGCTTCCAGAAACAGAAGTTGCGCGCAGACGAGCGCCGAGACGGTATCGTTCACCTCGCCATTAAGGAAGATAATCCGCTCGCGCAGAAGCCGGGAATAAATATCAAAGGATCGCTCCCCCCGGCTGGACTGTTCTATAACCATAGGGACGAGTTGCATCGCTTCGCGCATCGGCGACCTCCAGGCTTCAGAATTTTGAGGGGAGGCTCGCCGTGTCAGGCGGCGAGCATAAGGGGCGGGCTGTTGCTGTTCGCCGGCGCTCTTGCCATTCCATCGAATCTAGCGTCCGTCAGTTCGTGGACGATCCGAAGGCAAGTGCCACCAGTGGCATTCGGGGTAATCGTGAACGTCACGGTGCTTTCAAGGAAAGGCGGGTTATCGTCACGCAGCTTGTAGCGAACTTCCTGGCCGGGGATGACGGCCATCGCATCGGAATCAGCCAATGCCTCCTTCGGCAACCACCTTTCCCGAAGTTCGGGAATGGTGACGGCACGCCAGACCTTTTGCGGCGGATCGCCCAAGTCAAACTCCAACTCGACGCCGCTATCCTGCTCCTTGGTCTTCCCTTCGTTCATTGATCCATGTCCTTCAGCAAGACTTTGAGTGCTGCGATACGCTCCGGCCAATAGGCGCGGTATTTTGCGAGCCACTGGGCGATGAGAGCCAATCCATCGGGATCGACTTCGTAATTTACGAAACGCCCCTGTCGTTCTTCCCTCACCAGCTTTGCACTGCGCAGCACTGCGAGGTGTTGCGACATCGCCGGCTGGCTGATGTCCATGCCGTCGCGCAAGGCGCTGGCGTTCATGCTTCCTGCCGCCAGCTTCTCGAAGATCGCGCGGCGGGTCGGGTCTGCCAAAGCTCGGAAGAAGTCATTCTCCACCATGCGAACACATAAGCACGGACTTATGCGATTCGCAAGCTATTTCGAGGCAGCTTTCTGTTTGCCGCGGAAATCCTAAGTTCAACGACTGACTATCAGCATCAAAAAAGAATACGAAAACAGTTATCGTCCGGTGAGCTCTAGGGGCACGGAAACGCCGCGCCGCACGGCCTCTTCAGCGAGTCGCCTGGCGGTGCCGGCGGCAATCGGAATACCGTTGGACATACGTTGTACCGCCAGTTCGAAGCCGCGCTCGCCAGGAAGCCGCACAGCGTCCACGCCCTCAGCGGGGGGAAGGCCCTTGATAGCCACCGCAAGCCGGCCCACCTCCGCGCCGACACCGTGTTCGAAACCGAACGCTTCGGGATGCAGCGCAACGGCCAAACCGTTGAATCCTGCATCACGCTTCTCCGTCAGCGCGACCGAGATCAGTGGATTGCCGCCAAGCACGCTGACGAGAACCTCGATCATCAGCGAAAGTCCCGACCCCTTCGGACCCGCCATCGGCAGAACCGCCTTGACCTGCGAGGGATCGGTCGTCGGAACGCCGTTGACATCGACACCCCAGTCGGGCGGGATCGGCTGGCCCGCATCCTTGGCAGCCATCACTTTGCCCAAGGCAACGGCAGCGGTTGACATGTCGAGGACAATCGGCCGCTCCGGATCATTGCCCGGCGCTCCGATCGCGAGGGGATTGGTGGAGACCCCCTCACCTCGTGCGCCATGATAGACCATCAGCGGCTTGGAGGCCGACATGACAATACCGACCAAACCGGCTCGGGCGATGCGTTCGGCGAAATAACCGACCGCGCCCGCATGACTGGTGCGCATGACCGAACAAAGACCGATTCCGAATTTGCCGGCAAGCTCGACGGCCTTGTCCGTCGCCATCGCCATACCCGATGCGCCCGGCACGAGATCGCCATCCAGAACCGCAACGGCGGCAAATTCACGTGAAAGCGTCGGCTGGGCATCGCCCTTCACGATACCCAGTTCAACCATCTCAAGATAGCGCGGGATGCGCAGGACTCCATGCGAATCCGCTCCGCGCAGGTTGGCCCAAACCAAGTGCTCGGCGGACTGTCGGGCGTAGTCGCCCCTGAAACCACCCGCCTGGAGGAGTGCAGCAGCAAACGCCTCCAGCGTTTCCCGAACGATCAGCTTCTTTGCAGGCGCGACCGTCATGACGCGCCACCGAGTGGGGACGGGAAGAACTTGTCGAGCCAGCCCTTGATCATCACCTTCGTACGTGGCGCATCATTCGGTGCGAGCGGGAAATGCGCGGTCGTGTCGACCAGCATGAGTTCAGTCGGCTGTCCAGCCCTTTCGAACATACGGATGGATTCGACGGTCGGCGTAATGATATCGTTTGCGGTGTGGAAGAGAAGCAGCGGCCGCGGCGCGATGTTGGCGATCACGTCATCGGCGCGGAAATTGTACATCGACCATGCCGTTTCAACCGGGATTTCCATGATCGCCTTGGGCGAGAGATTCTTGCGCAGCGGCTCCGGGATCGGAACGGCGTCGAAGCGGGACATCCAGAGGCTCTCGCCCGTTTCCTGCTTATGCTTGCGACCTTTCTCGAGAATGTCGATGAACTTGTTCCAGGAGTCCGGCGTCGGATGCTGGCCGCGAAACTTGCGCTCGCCATTGCCCCAGCCGCAGGATGAAAGGCAGCAGGCGAATCGGTCGTCGACACCGGCAGTGTAGACAGAGACTGCCGCGCCGAAACTGTGGCCGGTAATGCCGATCCTTTTCGGATCGACTTCCTCGCGGCCGGCAAGGAAAGTGAGCGCGTTCTTGGCGTCAGCCACCTGATCGAAGCAACGGACCTGGGCACGTTCGCCCTCACTCTCGCCGCACGACCGGAAGTCAAACCGCAATGCGACATAGCCGAAGGCTTCCAGCATCTCCGCCTGGATCTGCGCGTGGCTCTCATCCTTGGAGCCGACGAAGCCGTGGCAAACGATGAAGGCGGGGAGTTTTCGGCCGGGCTGCCGGTTGTCCGGAATATGCAGGACTGCGGCCAGCTTAAGTCCGTCCGACGTGAAAGTCAGTTTTTCTTGCATGGTCTCTTACCTCGCATTCGGTCAGGCGATCTTGGTGAAGGGATGGAAATATTCGCGCCATTCAACCGGCGCCGGCGTGCCCCACACATTCATGTCGCGAACATTGCCGGGGCGATCGAGATTGGTGATGACATTGGGCGTGAAATCCGCGTCATCGGCGATATGGGCCATCACGCCGGAACACTCGATCATCATGCCGCTGGCGTCGGTGTAATAGGCATAGGTGTTGTCGCCGGGACGGTGGCGGCCAGGACCCCACATCATCTGCCGGTCGAACTGATCGAGAATGTCGCCCAGGCGGAGATACTGGTTGAATTCCAGGAACTCGAAGGAAACATGGTGCAGGCCGGCGGCGGCGCCCTTGACGAGACCCAGGACATGGTGCTGGCGGTTGCCGCCATACATCCAGCTGAGCGCGTCGTTGACCATACGCTCCGAAAGCCGCAGGCCGCCGATTGCCTCGAGTTGGGCGCGGGTGACGGCCGGATCCGGCGTGATCAGATTGATGTGGTCGATCCGGTTGGCGCCGACGCCCGTGGTCGGATAGCGGCGGCCATAGGTGGTGTTGCGGATCGGTGAGTGAATTTCGAACCGGAGCCCTTCTGGGGTGGCAAAGGTCACGCCCGCAGCGATGCAATCGAGGCTCGGCTCACGCGACAGGATGCGGCAGCCGGCCGCTTCGATACGGGATGCCGCCTCGTCGACCAGGTCCGGCGTCAGCGCTTCGAGACCGATCGTATGCGCGGAATTCTCACCGGCATGGACCAAAACGAGTTCTGCCGCCCGTCCATTGGAACTCAACCAAGTCTGGCGCTCGTCTTTATGGGTAACCTGCAGACCGAGGATTTCCGTGGCATCACGGATGACGGCCTGTGGATCGGTGACGTTGACCTTCATGTATCCGACGGCGTGCACGATGTGCATGTTCTGCTCCTCCCTTGGATTTCAATGCAAAGCTCTGTCGATTGGGGCTTTGATACGTGAATTATCCGATCTCTGCAAGGTATTTCGAAAAAATTCGAAATATCGAAATTATTTAGACGGTACCGGAATCGCTGATGACGGTGTTGCGCAATGTGCCAATGCCGCCGATCTCGACCTCCACCGTATCGCCTTCTGCAAGGAAGACCGGCGGGCTGCGAGTAGAGCCGAAGCCACTGGGCGTGCCCGTAACGATCACGTCGCCAGGCTCCAGCAGTGTGAATTGGCTAAAATAGGAAATCAGCCAAGAGATGGAAAAGATCAGCCTGCTGGTATCATTGCTCTGACGCAACTCGCCGTTCACCCGTGTGCTGAGCGAAAGCCCCGTCGGATCCGGTATTTCATCCGCTGACACCATCCACGGCCCGAAGCCTGCAGTGCGGAAGAAGTTCTTACCCGGCGTGAATTGCGTTGAATGTTTTTGCCAGTCGCGCACGCTGCCATCGTTAAAGCAGCTATAGCCCGCCACATACGAAAGGGCGTCGGCCTCACTAACTCGACGGCCGGCCTTGCCGATGATAACGGCGAGCTCACCTTCATAGTCGAACTTTTCCGACAGGTCCGGCTTCAGCAAGGCTTCGCCATGGCCTGTTTGCGAAGCGGCAAAACGCGAGAAGGTCAGCGGATAGTCTGGTCTCTCCCCACCTTCGCCTCCGGATTCCCAATAGTTGGTCGCTACGCATAGGACCTTGGAGGGATTGGGAATGACCGGGAGGTAGCGGATGTCGGCGACCGGATAGTCCGGGGTGAGGCCCGACTCCTTACCGAGACTTGCGGCATTGGCTGCAAGGTAGCTGGCAAGATCCGATAGTCCGCTGCGTTTTTTTAGATCGGTCACAGCGTCTCCAGTGACGCAACCGAAGCTGGCCTCCCCTCCATGCAAAAAGCTCAAATAACGCAACGGAATCTCCTATATTTTCGAAAATTTGCTGATTATCGTAAACATGAGCGGTGTTGGTCTGACAAGCTTCAGGCAGACAAAAATATCAGCGATATTGATTTTTTTCGAAATTTTTCATATCTGAGGGACATGCATATGTGCATGCGGGACGGTTGAGCGGGAGCACGTTTTGGAAGATCGAAAAGCAGGTAGCGAGACGCGGGCCGGCGACGTGCTGCAGCGCATGCGCCTGGACATCATCAACTGCGCATTAAAACCAGGGGAGAAACTTCGGTTCGAAGCCCTGCGCACCAGGTACGCAGTCAGTTTTTCGACGTTGCGCGAGGCTCTTTCGCGCCTTGCTGCGGAAAATCTCGTTATTGCCGAAGGGCAGCGCGGCTTTGTAGTCGCGCCGGTTTCCATTGCCGATCTAAATGATCTGACAAACGTCCGCATTTTGATTGAGCGCGAATCGCTTTCAAAATCGATCCGGGGCGGCGATGACCGCTGGGAAGCCAATATTCTCGCCACGTATCATCGCATGGACAAGTTGCAGCAGCGGTTGGGGCCCGAATACTACCTGTCCGAGGAATGGAGCGCCGTGCATGGCGAATTTCATTATTCGCTGGTTTCGGCCTGTGGATCGCCTGTACTCCTGGAGATAAGAAGCAAGCTTTTCGAACGGGCGCATCGCTATCGGCGGATGTCCTCGCAGTTCCGACCGTACTGGCGAGAGAAAGCGGCCGAGCACAAGATGATCGTCGACGCGACACTTGATCGCAACGAGGAAAAGGCGCTCGCGCTGATCGACCAGCATATCCGCGAAACAAGCGAAAACGTCATAGAACATGCCGGGCACCTGTTCCCCGACCTGAAGACCGTTCCGCCCAAAAAGCGAAAGTCGCTTACTGCTGCCGAATGAGGCGATTGTCAGCTCGAGCACCTTGCGCGTAGCGTTGAACCGCTTATTCAACACGACGCCGCTCCGCTCGTAACATCCTGTAATAACACCACAATGAGGCCGATCAGACGGCTCCAGGACTTGGAGATTAACGTCTGACGTGCTCATATTATTACGAAAACAGTTGAAATTTCGAAATTTTACGATTACGACTTTGATCGGGATGGAGGAACACCCGGCCTGCCGGGTCATCGAGATTTGAAGTTGAGGAGGAAACCCATGACCATTGCTCAAACCATGACCGCCGCTCGCATGCACACCGTTGGCGGTGAAATGAAAATCGAGACACTGCCGATGCCGACGCCGGGCGACATGGATGTCCTCGTGCGGGTGAAAGCCTGCGGCATCGTCCCGAACCTGCATAACATTCTTGCCAATTGGCCGACCTGGTTCCCCCACATGCCGCAACCCCCGCTACCGGCCGTCTTTGGCCTGGATCCCGCG
The DNA here is from genome assembly GCF_025200795.1 of Rhizobium sophoriradicis. Taxonomy (NCBI): domain Bacteria; kingdom Pseudomonadati; phylum Pseudomonadota; class Alphaproteobacteria; order Hyphomicrobiales; family Rhizobiaceae; genus Rhizobium; species Rhizobium sophoriradicis. Next base: position 61,814 of record NZ_CP104154.1, on the reverse strand, counting down.
GGCGAAATTGCCGGCCTTGGCAAGCAGGTTCACGGACTTAAGGTCGGAGACCGTGTCTACGTCAATCCGGGCCGCAGTTGCGGTTCGTGTCGCCATTGCCGTCGCGGCGACTCGATTTCTTGCAAACACTACGCTTTCCAGGGCTATTTCGGCTTCTCCGAACACGCCATGCAGACCTTTGCGGACTATCCGATCGGCGGCCTCAGCGAATTCATGGTTGCCCCGGCCTCCGCGATCGTGAAGATCCCGGATAATATGGATTACGGTCAGGCTGCACGGCTCGGCTACCTCGGCACGGCCTATTCTGCATTGAAGAAGGTGAATGCGGGCCCAGGTGATACCATTCTGGTCAATGGCGGCACCGGCACACTCGGCATCGGTGCGATCATTTTCGGCCTTGCCATGAATGTGAATAAGCTTCTCATTACCGCCCGCAACAGGAAACTGCTTGAAGAAATCAAGGCCTTGGGTTCGAACCGCATCGAAATCTTCTCGATTGAGGACGGCAGCGTCGCTGACTGGGTGATGGCGCAGACCGATGGGGAAGGTGTCGACGCGTTCCTCGATTGCAATGGTCCGGGTGCTGGGCATGACACTTTCCGCCAGGGCTTGCTGAGTATGCGCCGCGGCGGCATTGCCGTCGACATTGGCGCGATCGCAGGTCCGGTCGAAATCGACGTCCACCGCCTGATGGATCGCAACCAGCGCCTTTACGGCTCCGCCTGGCTGACCACGGCGGAAGGCCAGGAGATGGCGGATATGGTGGAAGCCGGCACTGTCGACCTCTCGATCTTCGAAACGAAAAGCTTCCCGCTAGCCGACGTCAACGGTGCAATCTCGGGGATCGAGCAGCGCCACGGCGGCTTTTCGAACTATGTCATCTGCCCCTGATGCTTTACGGGCTGCTCGCATTGCGAGGCGGGCCGCCCACCTTCTGTCAGGCTCGTCGATCGGGAGGGAAAACATGACGTTCAGACGTGTCGTCACCGCTAAAAACACATCCGGAAAATCCGTCGTTGTCAGCGACGGCGCATCGCCGCGCGAAATGGCACTGAAGCATACGCCCGGCTTCATTTCGGCCCCCATGTGGACGGTCGCCACGCCCCCTTCCCTGCCCTTCGACGGCAAGGATCCGATGGCCGGTGATGGGACGCTTCTCCATCCGGCCGCCGGCTCCTCGACGTTCATCATTATCACCTTCCCGCCGGATTCGGTAATGATGTCGCCGAACTTCCGGCCGGAGCTTGCCGGGCCGGAACATGCCGTCGCGGCGCCCGGGATCGTCGAGCATTTCGAGATGGACAATCCCGGCATGCACACCACGCCGACACTCGACTATGGCGTTGTTATCAGCGGCACGATCACCCTCGAGCTGGACGACGGTGTCGCGGTCGAGCTGAAGTCGGGTGATAGCTTCGTGCAGCACGGCGCTCGCCATGCCTGGCGCAATCCGACCAGTCAGCCGGCAACGATTGCCGTCGTACTTGTCGGCGCCAAGTAGGATCAGGATTTCTTCCCAAGACTGCGGAAGGCGCCGGTAATCCTCGGCGCCCTTTCGTTTTCAGGGACGCACCGTCTTCTCGGGCACCTGCGACCTCGCTACGTCGGCGAGAAGCTGGCGCGCCCAACGATGCAGGCCCGATCGATGCGTCCGCTCCGTCCAGTACATATCGATCTCGATCGGAATCTGGATTGGGAAGCGGAGCACCGTGAGCCTCCCGGCATAGGCGGTCGCCAGTCGGTTCGGAATGGTTGCGACGAGATCGGTCCCGGTTATCATCAGTTCCAAGCTGTCATGGCTCGGAAGCGTGAGTTGCGGTTTCAGCAGGATGTCGCGTTCGCGCAGGGCGCTGAAGTAGAGCGCCTGCCATTGGCCGTTGTGAGTGACCGCCACATGCGTAGCCTCCTGAAAGCGCTCCAGCGTTATCTCTCCCTTGGCGAGGGCGTTGCCCGGATCCATGACGCAGGAATAGTGATCCGAAAAGATATGCCGGCGGAAATAGCCCTCCCCCAAGATGCGGACCGGGCCGAGCACAATATCCGCAATGTTCTCCTTCAGCTGCTGCTTGCCGTTCACCGCCGACTCCAGGATATTGATGACGACGTTCGGCGCCAACCGGCGCATCGCTGCGATGAAACTCGGCATCAGCAGGAAACGCTCATGATGGTTGCACGAAAGGGTCACCCCGCCCTGGGCGGTCGTCGGGTCAAACTCGACCGGCACTGCGATCGCCAGCATGCGGTTGACAACCTCGCGTGCATGGCTGACGAGGTCGCGGCACTTGTCCGTCTCCGCGATGCTGTTGCCTTGGCGGACGAACAGCGGGTCGCCGAAAGCGCGCCTCAACCGCTCGATCGTATAGCTCACCGTTGACTGGCTGACGTCCATCTGCGCGGCTGCGGCCGAGAATGAGCCGGTATCGTGAACTGTCACCAGTAATTGCATCGACCTGAGGTCGATTTGCGCCAGATCCTCCGGAATCATGACTCCCCCGTTATCGAATTTTTCGATGACCTTTATCGTATCCATCCAATTGGCAGAATGGAAGCCGCCGCCTAACCTTGCTCGACATCAAAATTGCTTGGGAGGGCAAGATGGGAGGAGAAGCAATACTTACCGAAGAGACAGCCGCGACCCCGCCGGTCATTTCCGACGTCACCTTCGCTGAACTTCTGGCCGATCCCTACCCCACATTCAAACGCGCCCGCGATATGGCTGCCGTGGTCCGTATCGAGGCGGCGAACATGCTCGTTGCCACCCGCTATGAGGACATCATGGCGATGGAGCGCGATCCGGAGCTTTTCTCTTCCGAAAATCCGCAGTCGCTGGTCAACAAGGTCATGGGCCACACCATGATGCGCAAGGACGGCGAGGCCCACGCCCGCGAGCGCAAGGCGGTGGAGCCGGCACTGCGCCCCGGCGCGATGAAATCCTGCTGGGGTCCGAGGTTTGAAACCATCTTCGACGAGATCGTGTCCAGTTTTGAAAAACACGGCGAGGCAGATCTTTTCGATGCGCTGGCCGCGCCGATGGCCGGGCGTGCACTCGCCGAGGTGCTGGGCTTTCTCGACGTTGACTGGCAGACAATGGCGTTCTGGTCGCAGTCGCTGATCGACGGCGCAGGCAACTACTCCGGCGATCCGGAGATCAGTCACAAGGCTGTAGAAGCAGCAAAAGGTGTCGAGGAGGCCATCAACCGCGCCCTGCCGTATCACCGTCAAAATCCGAACACATCGGTACTCTCTTCGATGATCCACGCGGAAGATCCGCATACGATCGAGCAGATCTATGCCAATATCAAGGTGGCAGTCGGCGGCGGGCTAAATGAGCCGCGCGACTCCATCCTCACCATGGTGCTTGGCCTGCTCGAAAACCCCGAGCAGTTGGCAAGGGTCAAGGCCGACCCGAACCTTTGGCCGACGGCCTTCGAGGAGTCCGTCCGCTGGATTTCGCCGATCGGCATGTATCCTCGCCGGGTTACGCGGGATGTCGTTGTCTCGGGTGTCAGATTACGCGAGGGCGATCAGGTGGGACTATGCGTCAGCGCTGCCAATCGCGACGACAGCCGCTTTGTTGATCCAGATCGTTTCGACGTCTTTCGCGAGAAGAAGTCCCACCTCGCCTTTGGAGCGGGGGCGCATTTCTGCGCCGGCACCTGGGTCGCCCGCCATATGGTCGGTCGCCTCGTCGTGCCGGGTCTTTTTGAGCGATTGCAGAATTTGCACCTAAAGAACACCGCGGCAGCTCGAATTCACGGTTGGGTCTTTCGCGGCCCGGTTAGCTTGCCGGTGGTCTGGGACGCGTAAAACCGAAAACATCGGAGGAGAAAAAATGGCGGAGATCACGTTCATACTTCCTGACGGAGGGCACAAAGCCTGCCCAGCCAGCGAGGGCCTCAGTCTCATGGAACTAGCTCTGCAGAACTCGGTGCCGGGCATCGTTGCAGAATGCAACGGCGCGGCTGCTTGCGGCACATGCCACGTGATTATGGATGATGCCCTGATCGAAGTCCTCGATCCAATCAGCGATCATGAGAACGACATGCTTGACTTCACGAATGCGCCGCGGGAGCCGGGCAGCCGGCTGAGTTGCCAGATCCGCGTTGACGGGCGCCTGAATGGCGCGGTCGTCCGCGTCGCATCGGAGATGTAAACCATGGCGGAGCAGGTAGTGATTGTCGGTGCTGGGCAAGCGGGTTTCGCCGCCGCCGCGAAGCTGCGTCAGCTAGGGTTCAACGGTTCGATCACGATGTTCGGCAACGAGGGTGTCATGCCCTATCAGCGGCCACCGCTCAGCAAGGCCTATCTGCTTGGAAAGCTCGAAGCGGACCGCCTGTCGTTTCGCAATGCCGGCTTCTTCACGGACCAGAACATCAAGATCCTCAACAACGAACCGGTTGTCAAAATCGATCGCGGCAACCGCCAGGCCGTCACCGCCAACGACCGCTTCCCCTATGACAAGCTCATTCTGGCGACCGGCGCCGATCCGATCCGGCTGCCGGCCCCAATGTGCGCGGCCGTCACCAACATCTTCTATTTGCGCAACAAGGCGGATGCCGATCGGCTTGGCGCAATCATGAAGCCGGACGCCCGGCTGCTGGTGGTCGGCGGCGGTTATATCGGCCTTGAAGTGGCTGCTGCCGCGCGACAGGTCGGAACCGAGGTCACGCTGGTGGAAATGTCCCCTCGCATCCTGAACCGGGTCGCCGCCGAACCCACTGCGGATTATTTCAGAACGCTCCACATCTCGAATGGCGTCGATATCCGCGAGGGCGTCGGCCTTTGTAACTTGAAGCCGGAAGGGGCAGCGATCAAAACCGTTCTTGACGATGGATCCTCAGTCATCGTCGACGCGGTTGTCGCCGGTATCGGCGTGCGTCCGAACACGGAACTTGCCGAAGCAGGAGGCCTAAAGATTGATGGCGGCATCGTCGTCGATAAATTCGGCTGTACAACCGATCCAAACATTTGGGCGGCCGGAGACTGCGCCTCGTTTATTCACAACGGCGAAATGATCCGTCTCGAATCCGTGCCGCACGCAATCGATCAGGCAGAGCACGTCGCACGCAACATTCTCGGTGAAGCAACGCCCTATTGCCCGCGCCCCTGGTTCTGGTCGGATCAATACCAGACGAAACTGCAGATCGCTGGTTTCAACCGCGGCTACGAGCGCGCGGAGACCCTGGCGAGTGCCAACGACGGCGGCCTTAAGGTTTCCTACTTCAAGGAAAATCTGCTGATTGCCGTTGACTGCATCAACGATGCGCGCGGCTTCATGATGGCAAAGCGCGAACTTGGTCTTCGATAATCCAAAGAGCGGTCCGGCTCCAACCCGTTTTCAGGCGCGGCGTCAAAGCAGCGGAGTGAAATGACGCCCGGTGCGACACTTTCATCGAGCGCTCATCGGATGTGCGGCCGATCCGAGGCGACGTTCGGCACACCCATTCCGAGCGCGGCTAGCCCCGCCTGATAGATGCGTATTTCCATCACAAGATCGGTCACCGCTTTAGCGGCAAAAGCAAGAGTTTTGTCATCGCTGAACACACCGTCAATCATCTTCATATGCGCCTGGCCAACGACAACTTGTGGTCGTGCAAGTACCCGCAGTTCGCAGGCGCTGAGATCGCAGCGCAGCTGTGCTTGCATGCGCGCGCCCCCAACGGCGGAGGGCGATGCGGAGATGATCAACGCATGCTTGCCGCGGAAGACTGACCCGTGCATCGGCCGTGACAGCCAGTCGATCGCGTTCTTAAGGACGCCCGGAACGCCGCCGTTATATTCGGGCGAGCAGAATACGATCCCGTCAGCGAGCAAGATTTTCTCACGCAATGCAAGGACGGCCTCCGGCTGGTCAGCATCATCAAGTTCTTCGTTATAAAAGGGCAGCGGGCTGATGTCTGCAATGCCGGCGGATACACCTGCTGGCAGATTGCGAAAAACAGCCGTCAGCACTGCAGTGTTGAAAGAAGCGCTGCGGAGGCTCCCTGAAATCCCGATCAGCCTTATCTCTTTCATTGCGGTATCCTCGGTTCGATTACGCCGGTTGAGCACAGTTTGTGGCAGTCTGATGATTACGTTCGCACAATGATTTTGATTCTCTTGACGAGCGCTTTGACGCCTGCCGGCTTATGCGCTAACGTTCGCATTACATGCACAAGAACGAGGGAATTGCAATAACTATGGACGCATTCGAACAGTGGATAGGCCGGGAGGAGACGAGCAGCGATGTGCTGAGCCCGGAGCCGCAGCGGCGGCTGGCGGCAATACTCGATGAAGCCCCCGCATACACAAATGGCAGTCCTCTCCCGCCGCTTGGCCATTGGATGTACTTCCTGCCTCATGAAAACCAAAGGGACCTTGGTTTGAACGGCCACGCGCACAACACCGACCACTTGCCGCCGATGGAGGATTTGCCGCGGCGCATGTGGGCGGGAGTGCGCGTCGAAATCTTGCACGACCTCCCGCTTGGAGAAAGGGCGGAGCGCCGGTCGACGGTTGTCGCCATCAAGGAAAAGCTCGGGGCGAGCGGCCGGCTGCTTTTCGTAACCTTCCGCCACGAGATCGGGCTTATCGGAAAGGAGGCGTCGCTGATCGAAGAGCAGGACGTGCTTTTCCTGGGACCGACAAGTTCGCCTCGTCACGTAGAGGCGCCATCCTCGGGGATGGCTTGGCAGGATGAGGTGACGACGGATCCGGTCTTGCTGTTCCGCTTTTCAGCACTCACCTTCAATCCGCACCGCATTCACTATGATCATCTGTTCGCGACGGAGATGGAGGGCTATCCAGGCTTGGTTGTTCATGCGCCACTGGTCGCCACCATGCTTGCCCGCCGCACGGCTCAGCGCTCAGGCAACCGGCATCTCGTCTCCCTTTCCTTCAAGGCGGTCTCTCCTGCGTTTGTAAATGCGCCTCTCTCACTACGCGGAAGTTTTCCGGACTCTTCAGGCAAGGCACTTCTCTGGGCTGCAACGGAGGGCAACCGGCTGATTGTAGAGGGCGAAGCGCGCTTTGCCTGAACGCGCGCTACCCTGCTCTGTTTGCCACTTCACGGGCAGGCAGAATTTCAAAACCGAGCCCGATCGCCGTGCGAAGAACTTGCTCCATCGCCGCAAGCCTTTCGGTAGAGACGCCTGAGATATGGGGGTGGAATATGATCGTAAGAACGCCACCTCTTGCGGCGACGTCACGCAGAATGGCCCGCCAGTAGTCCGCCAGGTCGGAAGGATCGCGAATCCCGTTCGGCGACAGGATATAGTGGATCGCATCGATCATGAACCATGCCCAGGGAATGTTCACGAGACCGGACGGCAAGCGCCGAACGTCGCTTCCCGTATAGGAAGTGTCTCGTGGGATCTCCATCGACATGGAGGTGTCAACGCTGCTGTCGTAGGTAAACCCCGACTTGAGTAGGATTGCTTCGGCGTGGGCGCCGCGCGTGCCGCCAGGCGCGCGAAATCCACTCGCAACAACCCCACGCATGGACAACACGGCGAGGCCGTCATTGATGCACTGAGTCGCGCGCAGCTGGCCCAACTCGGCGAAACGCTCGTGTATCCATCCATGGAGGCCGATTTCGTGCCCCTCTGCAAGGATGGCTTCTATCGTGCCTGGATAATGCAAAGCGCTCCAGCCTTCGACGAAGAATGTTGCCCGCAGGCCGAGGTTCCGAAGGAGCTTGAGGGTGTTCGGGTAACCTTCGACGATATCGGGCGAGGTTAGATCGGGTACCGCCGCCTTCCCATCGAATACGCTTCGCGCGGCTCCAAGGTTGTCGAACGTCAGGCAAAGAATTGGCGTCTTCTGCACAGAAACCTCACAAAAGCTCATTGTGCCATCGTTAGCGCCAATAAGACCTTTTAGTTCTCCAAAGTCAAGGAACGTCAACTTGTCGAGGTTAGCAAAGCAGATACCCTATTCGGGAACAAGACCGCTTGACATTTGCGCTAACGTTCGCATACTTCTTCCACGCGTTTGGGAGGAACTGCGCGATGAAGCTTGCACGGTACGCCCTTGAAGGCGAAGCGCATTATGGCATTCTTGCCGGCGATGACCTGGCCGATCGCCTGGCTGGGTCGCCCTTTGGCGATGGGGTGCCGACGGGTCAAATGGACGATCTGGCAGCGGCCCGGATCTTAAACCCGGTGGGCTCACCTCGCATTTTCGGGCTGGGCTACAATTATCTTGCTCATATCGAGGAAACCGGAAGGCCGGTTCCGGAGCAGCCCGTCCTCTTCATGAAGCCCTCCACCAGCGCAATTGGCCCGGACGAGCCGGTGCTCTATCCACCGCACGGCGAGAACGTCCATTTCGAGGGTGAGCTTGTCGTCGTGATCGGCAAGCAGGCGCGCCACGTATCGGAGCAAGAGGCGCTCGACTATGTCCTCGGCTACACCTGCGGCAATGATGTCAGCGATCGAGTCCTACAGCGCCGCGAAAGCGCGTTCGGCTGTCTGCTCGCCGGTAAGGGCTATGACAGCTTCGCCCCGCTTGGCCCTGTCATCGCGACCGACATAGATCCGATGGACGTGCGGATCCGCACGCGCGTCAACGGGGTCGAGCGGCAGAATTCCAGCACGTCCCGCATGCATTATTCGGTGCCCTACATCATTTCATATCTTTCCCGATACATCACGCTGCTGCCCGGGGACTTGATCATGACCGGAACCCCCGAGGGGGTCGGCCCGATCAAGATCGGCGACGTGATCGAGGTCGAGATCGATGGGATTGGCATTCTTAGAAATCCCGTTGTCGCCGATGCCGGTCCTTGGCAGTCCTGATTGCATCCTTTCCATGGGAGGAAAACATGAAATTCCCCGATACCAATTATAACCCACCCTTTAATATCACCCGAGCCAGTCACCTGACGCTGACGGTAAAGGATCTCGGTCGAAGCAAAGAATTCTACACTGAGGTCTTCGGGCTGGTCGTCAGCGACGAGGATAGCGAAACTATTTTCCTGCGGGGGGTGGAAGAGGTCGCCCATCACAGCCTCGTGCTGCACAAGACAGTAGACGCGCCACGCTGCCAAAGCATCGGCATGCGCGTACAGTTCGATGAGGATCTCGACAGGGCGAAAGCACATTTCGACAGGGAGGGCATCCGCAGCGAATGGATCGAGGTTCCCTTCCAGGCGCGGACCCTGCGCTTCCATGACTGCGCCGGTACGCCGGTCGACCTCGTCGCCCGGATGGAAACGCGGCAGCGCCTGCTGGGGCAATCCCGACTTCACAAGGGCGGCGCGGTGCTGCGCCTGGACCACTATCAGCTGCACACGCCGGATCCGCATGAAGCTTCGATCTACTACTCCAATCTTGGCTTCCGTTGTTCGGACTACAATGTCGGCGGCACGCCGGAACGGATCACCGGCGCGTTCATGAGCCGGAAGGACAATCCGCATGACATCGTTTACATCCGCGGACGGGGCCCGGCGCTGCACCATTTCGCCTATGCCATCATGGAGTCGTCGCACATCTTCCGCGCCTGCGACGCAGCCGCGCAGCTGGGCTTTGGCCAGACCGTCGAGCGTGGCCCGCAGCGCCATGGTCTCGACCACATGCTTTACGTCTATTTCCGCGACCCGGACGGCCATCGAGCGGAGATCTTCATTATGCCCATCCAGCTGATCGACCTTGAAGAACCGCCGCATGAATGGGGGACGATCGGAACGCTCGAGCAGCCTTGGGGCCGGCCTGCTCCCAAATCCTGGTTCTTCGAGACCACACCTTTCGAAAATGTCGAACTTAGCCCGAGGCTCGAGGAATGGGAGCCCATGACGCTGGAGAAATCGTTGGGCCTTTAGGGTCAACCGAATGAATCAAGGGAGGAAGACATGCATCAACCGAAATTTTCGAAGCGGGCGCTTGGCCTGCTGACCGCAGCGCTTATCGCAGTTTCCGCCTGTCCGGCGCTGGCTGAATATCCTGAACGGCCCATCCATCTGATTGTGGGCGCCGCGGCAGGCGATAACTCCGACATTTTCGCCCGGCTGCTGGCCGACAAAATGACCAAATCTCTCGGTCAGCCCGTGGTTGTCGAGAACAAGCCCGGCGCCGGTGGAGCGCTGTCGGGAAGCTCGGTCGCTGGAGCCGCAGCTGACGGCTATACGCTGCTTTATGGCAACATGAGCAGCCTTGTGGTCGCACCCCAGGTCATGACCGCCACCTACGATGCCACCAAGGCCTTCACGCCAATCGCGAAGACGCAGCAAGGTGCATCCATCCTCGTTGCTCACAGGGATCTGCCTGTATCCAACGCTACGGAGCTCGTTGAATATGCCAAAAAGAATCCCGACCAGGTTCTTGCAGCGGTGAACGCGCTCGGCTCGACAGCACATCTTGCCATGGAGCTGATCCAGGTCAAATCCGGCGCGAAGTTCGCCACGATCCCATACAAGGGGACTTCGGCCGCGACACAGGCGGTGGTCACCGGCGAAAGCGGCATCACGATCACCGGGATTCTTCTGGCCAAACCACATATCGACAGTGGCGATCTCAAACCTATTGCGATCTACGGCGCGTCAGCTTCTGATCACTTCCCTGGGGTGCGCACCATAGCCGACGAGCTCTCCATTCCAGAGCTCGATCAGGATTTCTGGTTCGGCGTGGTCGGCCCGGCAGGGCTCGAGCCGGCTGTCGTGGAAAAGCTGGCCGCGTCGATTCACGGTGCGATGCAATCGCCAGATTTGCAGGAAATGGTCGAAAAGAACGGGCAGAGGTACGTTGCAAGTACCCCTGCGGAAATGGGCCAGGAGATTGCAAAGCAATGGGCTGATTTCGGCACCATCATCCGTGAACGTGGCATCAAGGTCGAATGATTTCGTAGGCGGAGGAATGACCGTGAACATTAACCAAGACGGCGCCGCTGGCGCAATGTTTGTGCTGGCGGGAGCGGCGGGTCTGTTCTTTGCTGTAGGGTATGACTTTGGGAACCTGGCGCGAGTGGGACCAGGGTTCCTGCCGACAATCCTGTCTATTGGACTCATCGTTCTGGGAATGATGATCGCTGTCAACGGGCTGCGCTCCGGAATGGTCGTCGCGCTGCCGCAAGCGCGGCCGATCCTTACCATTCTCGGCGGGCTTGGAATGTTCATTGCTTTGTTGCGGCCCGCCGGACTGGTTCCAGCGGCAACCCTGGCGTACCTCTTCCTTTCCTTCGGCGGCGGCAATCGCCGGCGTCTGGAGGCTCTGATCGTCGGCACGGTGTTTGCAATCTTCATCGCCGTCGTCTTTGTCGTCGGCCTAAAACTGCCTCTGCAGCTATTCTGGTGGTGATATGAGCCTCATCGAGAACCTCGAAACCGGGTTTGCCGTGGCTGCAAATCCAATCAACATCCTGTTTTGCTTCCTTGGCTGTTTGCTCGGAACTCTTGTCGGCGTGCTGCCAGGGATCGGGACCATCGCGACGATCGCCGTGCTGCTTCCCGTCACTTTCGGGCTCCAGCCCGAGACCGCCATCATCATGCTGGCCGGCATTTACTACGGCGCCCAATATGGTGGATCGACCACATCGATCCTCGTCAACATGCCGGGCGAGGCATCATCCATCGTCACCTGCCTGGACGGCCACCAAATGGCCAAGAATGGCAGGGCCGGCGTCGCACTGTCTATCGCGGCGCTCGCCTCGCTCTTCGCCGGCATTGTCGGGACGATCGTGGTGGCAGCCTTCGCGCCGGCGCTTGGAAGTTTCGCCAACGCATTCCGGTCTCCGGAGTACTGTCTGCTGTTGGTCTTCGGCCTGCTTTCGGCCGTCGTCCTCTCGAATGGCTCGCCGGTCAAGGCGGTTGCCATGATCTTTCTGGGCCTGCTGATCGGACTCGTCGGGCAGGACCCGACATCCGGCACCCTCAGATATACGTTCGGGATTCCCGACCTTGTCGAAGGGCTTGATTTCGTGGCGGTATCTCTCGGCTTGTTCGGGCTGTCTGAGGTCATGAACAATCTTGAGCGCAACTCCGCAGCCCGGTCGGGATTGGTGGCAAAGATCGAGACGCTTTGGCCCAGGCTCGACGACATCCGCACTTCCTGGCGGCCGGCGCTGCGCGGCACCGCGCTCGGATCGCTCATTGGCATACTGCCGGGCGGAGCCGCGACGATCTCCTCCTTTGCAAGCTATGCGCTCGAGCGGAGGGTCTCGCGCACGCCAGATCGTTTCGGCAGAGGCGCAATCGAAGGCGTGGCCGGGCCCGAGGCTGCCAACAATGCCGCCAGTCAGACGTCGTTCATCCCGCTTCTGACCCTCGGCATTCCGTCCAACGCAGTGATGGCGCTGATGGCCGGAGCCCTCATGATCCAGGGCATCGTTCCGGGTCCGCAAATCATCACCGAGCAACCCAACCTGTTTTGGGGGCTCATCGTGAGCATGCTGATCGGCAATGTGATGCTCGTCATCATCAACCTTCCGCTGGTGGGCATATGGGTGCGGCTGCTGAAGGTTCCGTACCGCGTGCTTTTCCCGATGATCGTGATCTTCTGCGCGATTGGCATCTACAGCACGAACAACAGCGCAGCGGTCATCATGGTGCTCGCCCTGTTCGCATTCCTTGGCTATCTGTTCGCCAAATTGGGCTGCGAGTGCGCCCCTTTCATCCTCGGCTTTATTCTGGGACCGCTGATGGAGGAGAACTTTCGCCGCTCGATGGCCCTGTCGCGCGGCAGTCTCGAGATCTTCGTATCTCGGCCGCTGTGCATCGCGCTCTTGATCGCGATCACCCTGCTCCTTCTCGTCGTCGTCGTTCCCTCCTTCCGCAAAACGCGGGACGAGGCTGTGTTTGAGGATTAATGACCATGGCTATCAGTTCGCGTATCGCCTTCCCCGACGAGGGCGCAATGTCTGAGGACCAGTTGCGCGTTCGCGACGAGATCGCCAGGGGACCTCGCGGCGGGGTCCGCGGCCCACTGCGCCTGCTCTTGCACACACCGCAAATTGCACAGCGTGTGCAGGCGCTGGGCGAGGTCCTTCGCTGGGGCACGACCCTCAGCAAGACGACTGTCGAGGTGACCATCCTGCTGACGGCCCGCGAGACGAGGGCCGACTATGTCTGGCATTTTCACTCCGCCCTTGCCGCGCGGGAGGACCTTCTTAGCTCCGCCGCTCTGGAGGATCTTTCGCACGGTCGCATTCCCGACGAGCTGTCGGAGAATGAGCGAGTGATCGCCTCGTTCGTGCTCGCATTGCTCGCCGATGATCACATCGGCGACGCGCAACTGGCGGGCGTGGTCGAGCATATCGGTGAAGCAGGGCTTATCGAGCTTTTGTGTCTCGTCGGATACTATCATATCGGAGGCTATATCGCCGCCGTCGCGGGGTTGCGCCATTCCAACGATGTGTGATGTGCGACCGGGTGCGTCGGGACAGCAGGCAGTGGTCCGGACGTTACGGGTCCGGCAAGTACACCCGTCCCGTATGCCCAGATAACTTCGCAAATCCCTTGATCGCGTCTGAGCAAACATCCGACCTTTCGGCTGCCCTTGATCCCTGGCGAGCGCCGCGAGAGTTGAGATTTGAAATCATGACTCGGCGCGGGCTGCGGGCTGGCTGATGTAAATATCAAGAGACAAAGGAGCCTTGAGATGTCGAAGACCATAATGCCTGTAATGCGAGCTGCCCGGATCCATGGTGTCGGCGAACCTTTCAGATTCGATGAAGTTCCGACGCCAAGGGCTACTGGCGACGATGTGCTGGTTGAGGTCAAGTCGTGCGGTCTCGTCCCGAACCTGAAGAACGTCATTCATCACTTCCCATCATGGTTTCCCCATCTCTCCTTGCCCCCCTTCCCTGCAATTTTCGGCCTGGACGTCGCCGGCGTCGTTGCTGAAATCGGTCCGCTGGTGCGTGGCATCAATGTCGGCCAACCGGTTTACATCAATCCGCTCCGCTCCTGCGGCACTTGCCCGGCCTGCCGTGCGGGGAAGCCGATGGGTTGCCCTTCGTCGACATTCGCAGGCTATTTCGGATTCGGTCCGGACTCACCGGATGTGTTTCGCCGCTATCCTTGGGGAGGATTGGCGCAATACTTGGTGGCTCCGGCTTCCAGCGTGGTCGAGCTCCCGGCCACGATGAGCTTCGATCAAGCCACACGGTTCGGATATATGGGTACCTCCTACTCAGGTCTTCTGAAAGGGGGCGCTGGCCCGAGCAGTACGCTACTGGTTCTTGGTGCTACCGGTACACTGGGGGTCAGCGCTGTGCTTCTGGCGATTGCATTGGGGGTCCCCAAAATCCTCGCGGTCGCTCGCGATGAGGTATCATTGGCGCGGTTGAAGGCGCTCTCGCCTAATCGGATCGAGACATTCTCGATTCATTCCGGCTCGGTTGCCGATTGGGCCCGGGCGGCAACCCGTGGGATCGGCGTTGACATCGTCTTAGAATGCCTTGCGACCTCGGCACCATCGTCATTATCCAAGGACGCAGCTGCCTCCCTCAACAATGGCGGCCGAATGGTCTTGGTTGGTGGAACGCGCGAACAAATCAGCTTCGACCCGGTCGATCTCATGGTGAACCAAACGCAATATATCGGGTCAAAGTGGTTCACCACGCAGGAGGGGCAACAAATGGCCGGAATGGTAGCAGCCGGCACGCTCGACCTTGGTTGCTTAGGTCATCAAACGTTTCAGCTAAGCGAAGTAAACGAGGCGCTCGACTATGTCGTAACGCATCCCGATGGGGGTTTTACCAACGTGGTGGTACAGCCCTAAAAAGTATCGTTGATGCGTGCTGCCCGCTACCGCAACGCACCTCGAGCTTTAGGTTAGCGGGACATACTTGTAGGTTCTGTTGCCATTGTCGTGCGCTTTGGCGGCACTGATCGTCCGCTCCCAGGCCGCGGCGACGGTTAGCTGTGTCGATCTTCGCTCGCATATTGCCCGTCAACCCGCATCGCTGGCCGGCCTCGCATCAGGAGCGACGTGTGCGCTTCGATCCTGGTGTTCCATTCGTCAGCAGCAAATGATGGATGAGACACACCTAAGCAAACCGCCAGGAAATCGCGCCAAGGCCATCAGATCAACGAGCCGTAGCTCACGGCGATGTTCGAGACAGAGCTAAGGGGCGCTGAACCAGCGCCCCCAGCTATTGTCGAGAAGGCGGCTATCCGACAAGCGCGTTGTCGGCACGCTTGATCGCTAGGATGGTCGAGCGTGGCAATTTGCCTTCGCCATCCGGGAAGGGCGCGTCGGGGTGCTGAATGCCGACGAACATCGTCCGCTTGTCCGCAGACCAGGTCATGCCGGTGACTTCGGACCCCTTCGGGCCTGTGAGGAAACGTTCGATGCGGCCGGTTGCCGGGTCACCGGCGAGCATCTGGTTGTTACCCTGGCCGAGGAAGTCGCCTTCGTTGGTGTCTTCGCCGTCCGTCTGGATCCACAAGAGACCGGTCGAGTCGAACATCATGCCATCAGGCGAGTTGAACATGTTGCCGGAATTGATGTTGGACGAGCCGGCATAGGCATCCTTGTGAACGTCGGGATTGCCGGCCATGACGAACAGGTCCCATTTGAACTTGCCGCCGGCATGGTCCTCACTTTCCGGATACCAGCGCACAATCTGGCCGTAGGCGTTTTTCTCGCGCGGGTTGGCGCCGCCGACCGGCATTTCGTCGCCGCCGGCATTCTTCTTCACGCCACGATTGGTGTTGTTGGTGAGCGCACAATAGGCCTCGATGGCGACCGGGTTGACGGCGACCCACTCCGGGCGGTCCATGGTCGTGGCTCCGACCTTGGAGGCGGCCTGCCGGGTGAAGACGCAGATCTCGTCCATCTTCATGCCGGTCGTTTCCGGCGTCAGCGCCAACCACTCGCCATTGCCGTCATCGACGAACTTGGCGACGTAGAGCGTGCCATCGTCAAGCAGTTTGGAGGTGTCGCCGCCTGGCACGTAGATGCCGTCGGAAACGAATTTGTAAAGGAACTCGCCACGTTCGTCGTCTCCCATGTAGACGACCACCCGACCATTGCGGGCAATCACTGCGGCGGCGTTCTCATGCTTGATGCGGCCGAGCGCAGTACGCTTGATCGGGGTGGACGTAGCATCGGACGGGTCTATTTCCACGACATAGCCGGCGCGGCGCGGCTCGTTCGGGTTTTTCGATACGTCGAAACGGGGATCGAAAACCTCGTAGCCATACCGGGTTTCGGCGGCGATGCCGTAGCGCTTGAAGTCGTCGGGCATGGCAAAGTTCGGATCGGACGAGCCGAAATATCCGTTGAAGTTTTCCTCGCAGGTGAGATAGGTGCCCCAAGGCGTCTTGCCGGCGCCGCAATTGTTGAAGGTCCCAAGACAGTCGGTGCCGTTCGGATCGGCGGCGGTCTTGACAAGGTCGGAACCAGCGGCCGGACCGGACATCTTCATCGGCGTCAGATGCGTAATACGGCGGTTGAACGGGCTGTCGAGCACGATTTCCCAACCGTTTTCGCCTTCGGCGACTTCCATGACGGTGACGCCCTGAAGGTTCTGCAGGATCTTCACGTCGTCCGCGCTCTTCGGCATGCCCTTTTCGTTGTGCGGAAGATTGATTTCGTTGTTCACATATTCATGGTTGACGGCGATGACCTGACGGCCGCCGATCACGAACAGTTCCATGCCGTCGGTGTTTTCACCGAAGACCTTATCCGAATTTTCGAGGCTGACGCCGTTGGCAGGATCGACATCCGGAACGTTGGAAAACAGCGGCTGGCCCCACTTTGCGAGCGGCTTCCAGGCATAGCCTTCCGGGACATGGACGGTGTTGTCGGTGAAGATGGGAATCGGCTTGAACGCGAAGCGCGAAGCAGCGTCCTGCGCCTGGGCCGAGGTGGAGGACATCAGACTGCCGAGCGTCCCCATCGCGGCGGCAGCCGAACCGACAGCCAAGATGCCACCGAGGAAGCCACGGCGCGAAACAGCCGATTCGACGACACGATCGAAATCGGTTTCGGCCGGCGGGGGATTTTGCAATTCATCCCATTCGTCCCAGGACAATTTGCTGGTGTCGATATTAGCCATGGCGCTTCTCCTTTGTGGCTTCTTGGAACGATTCCAACAGCGGCTTTATCTCCGTAAGATCACATCCGGATGATGAGCGAATAGCTGTTGGCATGAGGGATGAATCCGTTTCGAAGGGTCATTTTGGAAACTGGCCAACTCCAACACCCTTTCCGCCTCCGACGCGCAAGCGGGAGCATGACTGCGGTGGAAGCGAGTACCTGCTCGCCCATCAGTCAGCAACGACGCTCGATGCATCGACCGAAAGCGGCTCTTTCTGACTAAGTCCTCTCCGCATCACCAATGCCTTTGATCTGGTGCTGCAGGCTCATGCGGTCCAACGACGCAAACGGCAGATTGATAAAGATGTTCAGGCGGCGCTCCAGCCCAGCCAGCACCTGCATCAAGGCCTGATTGCGTTGCCAACCCTCATTTTCGACGAGGATCGGGTCCTGACAGCGCCAATGCGAAGTGATCGGCAGGCCCGGCCATTCCGGAGGCGCTTCGCCGGCGGCAGTAGCGCTGAGAGTGAAGACAAAATCCAGGTCGGCGGCGCCAGCATCCGCAAAGGCCCCGAAATGCCGAGGCTTTATATCTTCGATCGGGTAGTCTGCGTTCCGAAGCAGCTGCAGAACGGTAGGCTCTATCACCGGCGCCGGATCGACGGCAGCGCTGAATGCTCTGAACCGTCCTTTGCCAATCTTGTTCAAGATTGCTTCAGCCATCACGCTACGTGCGGAATTGCGGCGCGATAGAAAGAGCACGCGATAGATTCCGTCGTGCATCAATCCCCCCTCGGATCGCGTTATCGGAAATCGATCGAGCTATGCCAAGGTTGGGTGACAGTTTTATGAAATGAAGTGACTTGTGACATGCCAGGCCACGATGGATCAGAAAGAGCACTTCGAAATGCTGCCTGTGCGACCGATGCGCATAGACGACATCCCCGCTCCGGACCTATGGAAGGGAACTGCGGCCTCAGCCGATCGACTTACCCGACTATGACGTGCGGCACGAAACGCGATAGATTTGCGGTTATGCGCGAGCGGTCCTCGCGGACAGCAAGGCCGCAGGCGCGGTCGCCGGCAATCCAGCTGCCGAGCACGGCAAAGCCGTTATCGGTTTCGAAAAGCGGTGCATAGGCCTGAACGATGAAGCCTTCCTCGCCATAGTCGCCGGGCGCGGAAACCAATTCCCGCCCGTCTCGAAAGATCGTCACGTTTTCGCCTTCTCGCGACAACAGCGGTTTGCGCACGTAGTCGGTGAGGGTCGAGGCCGCCGGGTCATCGGTGAAATAGCTGGGCAGCAGGTTGGGGTGATTGGGGTAGCGCTTCCAGAGCAGCGGCAGAAGCCCTTTGTTGGAAAGCACGGCCTTCCAGGCGGGCTCGACGAAAACATCGCCAGAGCGCGCCAGCTCGCGAGCGAAGGGCTCGCGCAGCATGAACTCCCATGGATACAGCTTGAAGCAGCGGTCTATCACCCGATCCTTGAGGTCGGTGTAGCGGCCCTGCGCATCAATGCCGATCTCCCGAATATCCAAAAGCTCGACGCGATGGCCCGCCTGGACCGCACAATCCATGAGATAGACCGTCGTGCCTCGATCCTCCTCATTGTCGGTTATCGCCGCGAAGTGGAAAATCGACTCCTTGGGAAATTGGTCGAATGCCTCGACGAGGCTTTCCTGCAGAAAATTATACTGGTCCGCATCCTTGGGCAAAACACCCAAAGCAATCTGATCGGTCAGCCAGTTGAACTGGAAATAAGCGGTCTCGAACACCGAGGTGGGGGTATCGGCGTTGTATTCAAGTAGCTTGGCCGGGCCAATGCCATCATAGGCAAGGTCGAAACGGCCGTAGAGGTGCCGGTCGCGGCGCTGCCACGACCGCTGCACCACATCGCGCAGGTCTTCCGGAATGGCCAGCCTGTCGAGCGACTCTTCGCTGCTGACGATCTCGCCGACCAGATCCATGCACATATCATGGAGTTCCTGGCTGGGCTCCTCGATCTGCATCTCGATCTCATCGAGCGTGAACGTATAGGCGGCATCATCGAGCCAGTAGGGCTCGCCATACATGACATGAAATCCGAAGCCGACGGCGCGCGCCTTGTCACGCCAGTCAGGACGCGCCGGGAGGGTGATGCGCTTCATGTCAACCGCCGAAACTGAAAGACGACCGGCCGCCGAAGCCTTGTCGGGCAACGGTGCGGGTATTGACATTGACCGGCTTGACGCTCTGGCGCGAGGGCACAGTCACGCTATCACCGCCTGAGCGAACGGTGGTTGTGACCGTCTGTCCCGAGCGGTTGCGATAAATCGGCGTCGAACCGTAATAGGAACCGCTCTGCTCCTGGCGCCGGCGATAATCGTAATAATCGCCGATGTTGTTTAGCGCCGAAGACATCATGTAGCCTGCCAGGAAAGGCACGAAGAAGCTGCCGCCTCCGCCGCTATTGTTCGGGACAGTGCCGGCCGGCTGTTCGGTGCACTGGCCGGTACCGTATTCGGCCTCGCAGGCGGCCATGCCATTGAAACGTGGCGCGACGGCGAGATGGGCGCGCATCGCATCCTGATAGCCGGCCTGGCAGACCTGCCGATCCATTCCTGCAGCCACGCATTGGTCGACGGAGGTGAACATTACCTCCGAAGGAGTCTGATCGCCGCAACCGGACAAAGCCAGGGTCGAGGCAGCGATAGTGCCAAGGGCCAGGAAAGGTCGCCTGTGCCCGCTCATGCGTCTGCGCATCTTTCCCTCCCTCAATAGGTCATGCAGGCGGCGTTGAGAATACCGACGACGAGCGCGATGCCGCCGCCCCATATGCCGGCGGCGATATCGTCGGCGGTGATCTTTTCATGCAGGTCCTTCATGGTGAAATTGGCAATATAGAAAGCGAGGATCTGCGCCAAAATGCCTATTACCGCCCAGATGATATAGTCGACGATGCTGACCGAATTGGCTGCGGCCGAAGCCAGAGGCAGGCTGAAACCGACAAGGGCGCCCAAGAAGGCCGTGACGGCCGCAAGATTGCCCGCGCGAATGAGCTGCACCTCCTTTTGCGGGGTCAACCAGGTGTAGATCACCGCAAAAACTCCGTATGCGGCAAGACCGACGGCGAAATAACCAAGGAAGGCAGGCAAGCCCGCCACGTAGTCGAGCATCAAAAAAATCCTCCGTTGAAAATTGCTAGGCCCATCAGACGCGGCGAACGTCGGCCGGAGCCAGTCCGTAACCGATCAGAAATTCCACCGAGCTGCCCGCCTGGCTCTGCCCGAGATCCAGATCGCGCTCGACATTGATCAGAAGCATTTCGCGCGTCGACCCCAGCGGGCGGTAATACAGCATGCAGGTCTGATGGATGGAGCGCTGCGCTTCACCATCATTGACCCTTTCGACAAATTCCACCAACTGCGCCCGCTCCGGACCGTCGCCCCAGAATCGGTTAAAGAGGATTCCATCGGCATCATAGGATGGCTGACCGATCAGGCCGCTCGACCCGGTCCAGCGGCTCCATTCGCTCTGGCCGGCGGGCACCACGCTGTCCCAAGGCTGATAAAAGCTGATGTCGTCGATTGCTTCACCCGGCTTGCCCGACGCCGACATCACCTGAATCATCCGGTTCTCTTCATCGTAGTAGCGCGACAGAACCGTCGCTGCATCGAGCGAAACCTCACCGTAGCCGGCAATGATGAATGGCCCGCTTCGGGGCAGCGGCATGGCCGGCTCGCCGCCCAGAGCATCGGCTTCAAGGGAGAGGAAATCAATTTCAAGCGCCCCACCGATGGCCACGCTCAACGGGCCGAGCTCTTCGGGTAAGGGCTTCTCATTCTTGTCTCCGCCGAACCAGCCGATCATGTCACGTCTCCCATTCGAGCCCAAGCGATGGCAGCGGGATCTAGCCGTATTCCGCTGATGTAGTAAAGGGTATCGCCGCCCTGCATCAGCGTCTCGTCCCGGCAATTCAGGTCAGTCACGCCGTGGCTCAGCATGCCCACGAGCGTCACATTATGCCGACGCTTGAGGCTCAAAAACACGTCGCCATAGGACAGCGGCGTATGCAAGGGCGGCACCGCCAGAGAAAAGGCAGTGTCGGTGGAGGCTGCCGACAACAGCCGTGCGGCGATTTCCGAAGAGCCCGGATCACGTGCCGCACGCGACAGAAGCTCCTCGGCGAGCGAACCCACCGCCTCGACGCGCGGCCGACGCTGCTTGACCATTTGCGCTGTGCGGTCATCGGCGAAATAGGCCACGATATGGGCATTGGGCGCATGATCTTCGGCGATAAGAACCGCGGCCGGCGTTTCATCGTCATTTGCTCCGCGTGCGATGATCGCACGCGCCTGGGCCACTCCGGCCCGCAGCAAAGCGTCGGCATCGGCAAGCCGTTCCGTGCGGATATAATCGGCATAATTGCTGGCGGGATTTTCCGGCAGGTCCTTGGCGACCAGCACCGTCATCGGTTCGTTGGCGTGCCGCTCGGAATGCAGC
The DNA here is from genome assembly GCF_025200795.1 of Rhizobium sophoriradicis. Taxonomy (NCBI): domain Bacteria; kingdom Pseudomonadati; phylum Pseudomonadota; class Alphaproteobacteria; order Hyphomicrobiales; family Rhizobiaceae; genus Rhizobium; species Rhizobium sophoriradicis. The sequence continues at coordinate 40,374 of NZ_CP104154.1, read as the reverse complement.
AGCCGCAGGGTTTGGTATGTCTGCCCCTCTTGCCAGCCCAAAACGATGATGTGGCCGGCCCGTTCGCTGTAATCACCCAATCCGCGCATGCGATTCCTCCAGATCGTACCGATAGCTGTCAACAACTTGCCAAGAACAGCGGTAAAGATGGCAATACCACCAGGAAGGACGACCATAATGGTAATGATCCGGCCGAATCCTGATTTTGGAGAAAGATCGCCATAGCCGACAGTCGTTGCGGTCACCATATAGTAGTAAAGAAAGTCGACCGGGTTGCCGACGAGATCGCCTTCGCCGGCCAGTAAAAACAGAAGGTAGGAAGCGACCAGATGGGCAACGAGGATAACCAGAAGGGCTGACCACGCCAATTCGCTGAGCGACAGATATACACGCCGCAATAATGAAGCGATAAATGGCAAGCGATTCCCCCCGTTGCTGATCGGTAGCCTAGCAAAATTTATTTCGCGCGCCAGACCTTTAAGTTGTAAACCGACTACCCAGATATTTCGACGCTCTAACCGATGGAGGACTTTTTGGAGACCTGGAACCTTACCACTTTAACGCGCCTGTTCGCGGCCGATCCGGATGCGCTGGGCGATGTTGATGTAGCCGTACCCGAACATGGTGACGTCATCTGCGTAACGCTCAAGGAAAGAGGCGATCTCGACGTCTTCGTCGCAGTGAGCGGAGAGCGCGATATTCTTGTCAGCGTTGTCCTGGTGCCGTGCAAGGACGTGCCCAAGCGGGAAGCCTTCGAACGGATGGTTCTCAAGACGCACAAATTCGTGCCGCTGTCGAGCTTCGGCATCACTACAATCGACGGTGAGGAATGGTACGAATTGTTCGGTTCACTGTCGGCGCGCTCGTCGGCCGAGACCGTCGTCGAGGAAGTCGCCATTCTGGCTGCCAATGCAGTCGATGCAGCGCATATGATCGAAGAATGGAAAAGCGGGGAGATTGCAGCGTGAGCACCTGGGGAAAGATTTTTACCGCCATTCGTGGCGGCATCAACGAGGCGGCCGAAGCCGCCGCCGACAGCCAGTCGATGCGCATTCTTGACCAAGAAATCCGCGACGCCGAACAGTCGCTGCGCAGGGCGCGATCCGATCTGGCCGGCATCATGGCATCGAACAAGAGCGTCATGCGCCGGCTTGAGGAAAACCGCGCAAAGGAAACCAAGGATACCGAGAGCGCCCGCGCTGCGATCTCGGCGGGCCGCACCGATCTCGCCCAGGGGCTCGCTCAGCGCATTGCCAACAGCCGCGCCGAAATGCAGCGAGACCAGGAAGAGCTCGACCGGCTGCTGCCCCGCCAGCAGCAGATGCTGCGCACCATCCAGGAAACCGAATCGCGCATTGCTCAGATGAAGCGTGAGGTGGAGAACGTCAAAGCCAACGAGTCGCTGCTGCGTGCTCAGTCGGCGATCGCCCATAGCCAGTCGGGCATCAACACCCGCCTCGGCAGCGCCGTCCAAAGTCTCGAACGCATCAAGAAGCGCCAGGAAGTCACCGCCGGACGCATCGAAGCCGGGGCTGAACTGGCCGCGCTGGAAAACGGCAGCGATCTCGACCGCCAGCTGCGCGAGGCCGGCATCGGCAGTTCGAGCCAGTCGGCCGACGACGTCCTTGCACAGCTGATGGCGCCGACGCGCTCGGCCGAGCCGGTGTTGCTGCCCGCCCCTGCCGGCAACAAGGACAAATAATTTCCGGAGCGGCCGCGCCGTCGTCAGAGTGATCTTGAAGACGGAGCGGCCGCACGTGGAGCTTCGGCGTTGCAGCGCCCGAGCAAGTCGGAGAATGATACGGCTCCTGCCGTTGATCTCGTCAGGGGCGGCCGGCCGAGCACGTGCTCACCGACCGCGCCAATGACGCAAGCACGAACCCGGATTTCGGCGCCGTTGCGGGTTTGAACCGGAGCTTTTGCAGCGATCGGCCCTCCTGGATTGACTTGCCTGCATGCGTTGGAATGGTGATCACCAAGCGAAGCGCATCCACCGTTCCCACCTTGCGCTTGCAGCCGAAGCACGCTACTTGGAATCTGTAATGTTATTACATGACAGGTAAGGCGCGAGCCGTGCCGGCCAATCGAAAGGTTTCAGTGAATGAACAAGGCGATCACAACACTCAGCTACGCTCTGGCTGTATCCGCAACATTGACTTTTGCGGGAACGGCTGGCGCCCAGACATCTTCCGGAAACAATCACGGCCACAGCCATTCCCACGAGAAGAAGGGGTCAGTGCATGATGGGTATTTCGATGACGATCAGGTAAAGGCGCGTGAACTGTCGGATTGGGAAGGCGACTGGCAGTCGGTCTACCCCTATCTAGGTGACGGGACCTTGGATCCTGTAATGGCCGACAAGGCGAAACATGGCGACAAGAGCGCCGGGGACTATCGTGCCTACTATGACGCAGGATACAAGACCGACGTCGACCGGATCGTCATCAACGGAAAGAAGGTTACGTTTTTCCGCGGCAAGGACTCCGTGACCGGAGACTATGAGACGGATGGGCACGAAATCCTCACCTACAAGAAGGGTAATCGAGGGGTTCGTTTCGTCTTCAGGAAAAGCGCCGGTGATGAGGCCGCACCACGCTTCATTCAGTTCAGCGACCACATCGTCGCCCCCGAGAAGGCCGACCACTACCATCTTTACTGGGGTAATGACCGCGCCGCGCTGTTGAATGAGGTAACCAACTGGCCGACCTACTACCCCGCGAACCTGAATGGCAAGCAGATCGTCGAGGAGATGCTGGCCCACTGACCCGCCGGGGCAACCGCACGTGGCCAAATCGGGCGCTGAGCGCCCTCTCAAGCACGGAGCATCCGGCGGTCTCCCGCCGGGTCTCCTCCCCGAAGCTGCGGCGCGTCGAGGAACCTTTGTCAAACACCAAAGTTGGGGTTTCAAAGCCTCAAGCACCAGTGACTTCGGCGAAGAGAGATTCAACATGCACGTCGAAACGACAATTTTCGAGCCGAGCGACTGGGTCCCGAACAACCAGCGCCTTCCTGTATTGCTTTACAAGGGGCTTGTTGACGACGACGGACCTTGCGATTTCGAAGAGCGCTTCGCGGCAAGCGGTTGGACAGGCATCTGGACAAACGGTGTATTCGATTATCAGCACTACCATGCCGGCGCACATGAGGCGCTCGGAGTGTCACGGGGTAGTGCCACCCTTCTGATTGGCGGTCCCGACGGTCAAGCCATAAAGGTCGAGGCGGGGGACTGTTTTGTGCTTCCGGCCGGGACAGGGCACCAAAATCTCGGCTGCACGTCGGACTTCCAGGTCGTCGGCGCTTATCCCAAGGGACAGCATGCCGACATTCAGACTTCGGCTGCATCGAGCGACATGTTGGCAAAAATCGCGTCCGTACCCCTCCCCCACAGCGATCCCGTTCAAGGTCCGTCGGGATTTCTCACCAAAAAATGGCGGTAGCTGTTCGCCACCCAATCGCGGGCCACCATGACGACTCCAGCATGTCACCCGGAAGTGTGCGGCGGTTCCGGGACAACGACATGCATAAACAAAGAGCTAAAGCGCGTCGCATGAATCAAATTTGATGCGACGCGCTTTAGCCGACACCGAGAAACTGCCTGAGCTCGGCAGTGTGAGGATTGGCGAAGACATCCTCCGGGCGGCCTGCTTCGTGAATCCTACCCTGATGCATGAAGACGACGCGGCTGCAGACGTCGCGAGCGAACTTCATCTCATGGGTGACCATCAGCAGCGTCATTCCCTCGGCGGCAAGCTCCCGCACCACGGCCAGAACTTCGGCGACCAGTTCCGGATCGAGCGCCGAGGTAATCTCGTCGCAGAGAAGCGCGGTCGGCTGCATGGCGAGCGCGCGGGCGATGGCAACACGCTGCTGCTGGCCGCCCGAGAGCTCATCCGGATAGGCATCGAACTTCTGAGCCAGCCCCACCCGCTCCAGCATCTTGCGGGCGGTCGCTTCTGCCTCGGCCTTCGGGGTCTTCTTGACCACGGTCTGCGACAGCATGACATTGCCGCCGGCGGTCAGATGCGGAAAAAGGTTGAACTGCTGAAAGATCATGCCGACCTTGAGGCGCAGTGCCTTCAGATGGACTTCGTCGTCGAGAAGCTGCGCGCCGGCCACGGAGATGGAGCCGTCGGTAATGGTCTCCAGGCCATTGATGCAGCGAAGCAGCGTCGATTTGCCCGAACCGCTCTTGCCGATGATGGCAATGACCTCGCCAGGTTCCACATTGAGGTTGATGCCCTTCAGCACCTCGTTGGTCCCGTAGCTTTTCCGGACGTCAGTGATTTCGATGAGCGACATTGAGTTTTCTCTCCAGGATCTGGCTGCTTTTTGACAAGGGCCAGCAAAGGGCAAAATAGATGAGCGCGACGAGCCCATAGACGGTGAAGGGCTGGAAAGTGGCGTTGGTGACCACGGTGCCGGCTTTCGACAATTCGACGAAGCCGATGATCGAGGTCAGCGCCGTTCCCTTGACGATCTGGACGGAAAAGCCGACCGTGGGCGGTATGGCGATCCTCAGCGCCTGCGGAAGGATGACGTGGCGCATCTGCTGCAGACGGCCCATGCCGAGGCTGGCCGAGGCTTCCCATTGCCCCCTCGCGACCGCTTCGACGCAGCCTCGCCAGATTTCGGTGAGGAAGGCGGCACTCCATAAGATCAGCGCCAATCCCGCCGCAAGCCAGGCCGGCACGTCTATCCCGAAGAGACCGAGACCGAAAAAGGCGATGAACAGCTGCATCAGCAGCGGCGTGCCCTGGAAGAGCTCTATGTAGTATTTCGCGAATGCCCTGGCGGCCTTGCGCCTGCTGATGCGCAGGAATAGCAGACACAGCCCAGCCAGACCCCCGCCAAGGAACGAGACCAGGGAAAGAAGGATCGTCCAGCGGGTGGCAAGCAGCAGGTTGCGCAGGATATCCCAGAGTGTGAACGTAATCATCGTGCTGTTCTCCTCGGGAAAATGAACCCGCCGATCAGACCCAGCACCTGCCGGAGCAGGATCGCCAGCACGAGATAGATGGCGGTCGAGACGATATAGGCCTCGAAGGCCCGGAAGGTTCGCGATTGTATGAAATTCGCCGCGAAGGTCAGATCCTCGGCGGCGATCTGCGACACGACCGCCGAGCCGAGCATGACGATGACCACTTGCGACGACAGCGCCGGCCAGATGCGCTGCAGCGAGGGCACGAGAACCACATGCCGGAAGGTCTCGAAACGAGTCATGGCAAGGCTCTCGCCCGCCTCGAACTGGCCTTTCGGCGTGGCCTGGATGCCGGCACGGATAATTTCGCAGCTGTAGGCGCCGAGGTTGACGATCATCGCGAGATTGGCGGCCGTCAATTCAGAGAGCTGGATGCCAAGCGACGGCAGACCGAAAAAGATGAAGAAAAGCTGGATCAGGAACGGCGTGTTGCGGATCAGTTCGACATAGGCCGCGACGACCGGCTTCAGCCAGGCCGGGCCGAGCGCCCGTACCCAGGCGCAGATGATGCCGAGAGAAATGCCGAGCACGCCGCCGACCGCGATAAGCTCCAGGGTGATCAGTATGCCCTTGATGATCTCAGGGTAATATTGAAGCAGCCAGCTGAATTCGAAATGGTAGCTCAAGGAATGTCCCCTCTTGCGGTGACGGAGCGCATGTCATCCAGCCTGGCGCGGGAGACATGCGCAAGATCCTGGTTCCTTACAGATCGGCCGGTAGATCGGCGCCGAGCCACTTCTGCGATATCGCGTTCAGCGAGCCGTCGGTCTTGGCGGCGGCGATAATGCCGTTCACCTTTTCCAGGAGGGCGGACTGTTCCTTGTTGAGGCCAATGTAGCAGGGTGAGTTCTTGATCAGGAATTTCAGCTCAGGACGCTTCGGAGGATTCTTGGCGAGGATCGCAGCCGCCACGACATTGCCGGTGGCAATGATGTCGACCTGACCAGACAGGAAGGCCGAGATGGTGCCGTTATTGTCCTCGTAACGCTTGATCGTCGCATCGGCCGGCGCGATCTTCGTCAGTTCGAGATCCTCAACGGCGCCGCGCGTGACGCCGATGCTCTTGCCTGCGAGATCTTCCGTCTTGGCGACCGCAAGATCGGCGGGTCCGAACACACCGTTGAAGAAGGGAGCGTAGGCAACAGAGAAATCGATCACCTTTTCGCGCTCTGCATTCTTGCCAAGGCTTGATATGACCAGATCGACCTTGTTCGTCTGCAGATACGGGACGCGGTTGGCGCTCGTCACCGGCACGAGCTCGGTTTTCACGCCCAGCTTTTCGGCAATGAGATTGGCGACGTCGATATCGTAGCCCATCGGCGCCATATCGGTGCCGACGCTGCCGAAGGGCGGGAAATCCTGGGGGACCGCGACACGCAGCGTACCGCGCGCCGAAATGTCGGCAAGAGCATCGGCGTGGGACGGCGAGTTGAAGCTGAAGGTCGCGGCCAGGGTCGCGATCGCGAAGAAGACTCGTCTTGTCAGCATGTGTTCATTGCTCCTTTGAGGTGGTGGTTTTTGGGTCCGATTGTTGGAAGGCGGATAAAGCGGTCTTGGGCGGAAGCGACAGGGAATTGCGCAGATCCGAAAGTGGATCCGGGCGCGCCGTGAGGTCGAGGCCCATTTCAACTTCATCAAGATGTTCGACGGAGAGCGCCGCAGCTCTGACGAAATCGCCCGCCCGCATGGCCTCGAAAATGCGGCAGTGCCCCTCGTGAGACTGCGCCGCATGAAATTCGGATTGATAAAGCATCGAAATGAGGATCGTCCGGGCGGTCAGGTCACGCAGGATATCGACGATGATGGCATTGCCGCTCAATTCCGCGATGCGGATATGGAAATCGCCCATCAAATAGGTCAGCCGCTGGCGGTCGCCCGCTGCCATCGCATTTCGTTCATCGGCGAGATGCGCGTCGAGGGCCTTGCTGCCCTCGTCCGTCAGCACGCGCATGCCGCGCAGCAATCCGGCCTCGACGACACGCCGTGCCTCATAGACCGCGATCGCATCTTCAGCGGACGGCTCGACGACAAACCAGCCCCGCCTTGGGCTGACATGCACGATGCCGCGTGTCTCCAGGCGCATCATCGCTTCACGGACGCGGGTGCGGGACACGCCGAAGAGTGCCGCCAGCTGATTTTCGCCAAGGCGCGTACCTGGCCTGATCTTGGCAGAGAGGATGCCGGATACGATCGTTTCCTCGATCGACTTCTGCGTGGTCTCCGATGTGTGACTATCTTGCATACAAGACAGAAAGCAAAGCGCATGCCAAAATCTTGCGCTCTCAGGATTTCAGCATGTCTCAGATGCTTTGCGGAGAATTTGCCTGCCGGGAATGCAGACTGAACGTAATTTAGGCGAGCGGTCCCCTTTCCCGACATCGACCTCTCGATCTCCGGTCGCCTGGCAGCGACGCCGGCGCCCGAAGTCGCGAACTCCGCAGGCTTTCGCCCCTTCTTAGCTGAAGCTCGAGGTCTTGAGGAATTCCGCGAGCCGTTCGGTCTTCGGGCGCACGAACATTTCCTTGGGATCGCCCTCCTCGCAGATGACGCCCTGGTTCATGAAGATGACACGCGATGAAACTTCGTAGGCAAAGCGCATCTCGTGGGTGACGAGCAGCATGGTCATGCCGTCGGCAGCAAGCCCCTTGATCACCTGCAGCACCTCGCCCACCAGTTCCGGGTCGAGCGCCGAGGTCACCTCGTCGAACAGCATCAGCCGCGGCGACATGGCGATGGCGCGGGCGATCGCGACGCGCTGCTGTTGGCCGCCGGAGAGCTGACCGGGATAATGGTTGGCGCGGGCGGAAAGGCCGACACGGTCGAGCCATTTTTCCGCAATAGCGCGGGCCTCCGGCTTCGTCATCTTCTTCACCTTGACGAGGCCGAGCATGACGTTTTCGGCGGCGCTCATATGCGGAAAGAGATTGAACTGCTGAAAAGCCATGCCGGTCAGCGCGCGCTGGCGGGCAATCTCCTTCTCGCTCTTGCGCCGCCGCGTCGCGCCTTCGACGCGATAGCCGATCTCTTCGCCGTCGAGGCTGATCGTGCCGCCCTGGAATTCCTCGAGCATGTTGACGCAGCGCAACAAGGTGGTCTTGCCGGAGCCGGACGAACCGATGATCGAGATGACCTCGCCTTCCCGGACGGCGCAGTCAACGCCTTTGAGAACTTCGTGGATGCCGTAAGTCTTGCGCAGACCCTTGATGTCGAGAATGGTCTTGGCCATCGGAAACTCTCCTCAGGACGGCAGGGCGGTCTTGCGCTCGACATATTTGCCGAAGTGCTCGATACCGTAATTGACGATGAAATAGAGACCACCGGCCAGAAAATAGAACTGGAGGCTCATGAAATTGCGGGAAATGATCTCTTGCGTGCGCAGCAGAAGCTCGGCGACGCCGATAACCGAGAGCAGCGTCGAAGCCTTCACCATTTCGGCGGCCGTGTTCACCCAGGCCGGCAGGCACTGGCGCAAGGCCTGCGGCCACAGCACCGAGGTGAAAGTCTGGGTAAAGGTCAGGCCGATCGCTTTGGCGGCTTCGGTTTGCCCCTTCGGGATTGCCTGAAGCGCGCCGCGCACGATCTCGCCAACATGGGAAGAGCAGAAGATGGCAAGGGCGAGCACCCCGGCGGAGAACGGCCCGAGATCGAGACCGACTGCAGCAGAGACGTAATAGCTTGCCAGCACGAGCACGAGCACCGGCGTGCCGCGAATGATATCCGTATAAGCGCGCACGATAAGGCGTAAAATCATGCCGCCATAGACGAGCGCCAGGCCGACGAAAACGCCGAGGACGGAGCCCGCGAGAATGGCCAGCAGAGAAATCGACACCGTCATGGCCACGCCGTTCATGATGACGTAGCGGGCGATCCAGAGTTGTTCGAAAAATGTGTGAGACATCGGGACTATCTCGGCAGGGCCAGACGGCGCTCGACGAGGCGCATCAAGGCGGCGATGAGGAAACAGGTGGCGACATAGAGGGCTGATGTCACCATCCAGGTTTCGATGACGCGGAAGCTCTCGACATTGATCTTGCGGGCGGCAAAGGTCAGTTCGGGCACGGCGATTGCGGCGGCGAGCGAAGTGTCCTTGAAGAGCGAGATGATCGTCGAGGAGAGCGACGGCAGCACGTTGCGCAGCATCAGCGGAGCGATGACCGAACTGCGGATCTGCATTCCCGTCAGGCCTATCGCAAGGCCGGCTTCCGTCAATCCTTTCGGTATCGACAGCAGTCCGGCGCGGAACACCTCGGCCAGATAGGCGCCGGAATAGAGGGAGAGAACCAGCACAAAGCTTTTGTACTTGTCTAAGCGCAAACCCATCTGCGGCAGCGCGAAAAAGGCGAAAAGCACCAGGACGAGAATGGGCAGGTTGCGAATGACGGTGACATAGACGCGCGCCGGCACGAGCGCAAAGCGGTTCTTCGACGTCAGCGCGAAAGCCACGAAGAGACCGATGGCAGCGCCGATCAGGATCGAGATCACTGCAAGGCCAAGGCTGAGGGCAAGTCCGCTTAGAAGAAAGTCGAAATTGCGCCAGACGGCAGCGAAATTCAGCGTGTAACCCATGCGGGCCCTTTCAGATCAGAGCATGCCGTTGAACGTACGAGCGGGCCGGACGACGTCATGCTCCAACCATTCGATTCGAAAACAGGATTCAGATCTTTGCCCGACCTGAACCAATATCATTCTGTTCCAGCGGAGCGGGATTGCGCTCCCGCTCCCCGCATCCGGGTTACTTGAATTCGACCGGAAACCCGATCTGCGGTGGCGTCAGATCCTTGCCGAACCAGGTCTTGAACGACTTGGCGTAAAAATCGAATTCGACGCCGGTCATCGCTTCGTGGAGAGCGGTGTTGACGAAGTTCAGCCAGTCCTGATCGCCACGTTTGACGGCGCAGGCATAGGTCTGGGGATTCCAGCCGTAGCCGGCGTCCTTGTAGCGGCCGGGGTTCTGCGTCATGTACCAGGCGAGCGAAGACTGGTCAGTGGCGGCGGCGTCGGCCCGACCGGACTCCAGCGCCTGATAGATCAGGTCGACGGATTCGTACTGATCGACGGTCGCCTCCGGCAATGCCGCATGCACCATAGCCTCGGCATAGACGTTCTGCAGAACCGAGATGGTGACCGAGGAACCTGCCGTCTTCAGGGCGGCATAGTCGGAATATTTTCCGTCCGCCTTGAGCATCAGGCCGACACCTTCGCGATAATAAGGAATGGTGAAGGCAACCTGCTGGGCGCGTTCGCCGGTCACGGTCATGAACTGGCAGGTGATGTCCACCTTGTCGGTGGTGATGTTCGGAATGCGGGCGTCCGAGGACTGGTTGACATATTCGATCTTCTCCGGATCGCCGAACAGGGCCTTGGCGATGATACGGCCCATGTCGACATCGAAGCCCTGAAGCTTGTCGTCCGCGCTCTTGAAGTGCCAGGGCGCGTTGGTGCTGCCCGTGCCGAGGACGAGGTGGCCGCGGGCCAGCACTTCATCAAGCTTGCTGCCCTCGGCCAGCACAGGCGTGGACAACAAAGCGACGGCGACCAGCGATATCACACCGGTGCGAAAGGAAATGGTCATGGCGTTCCCCTTATGGATAGCTTCTGTTATTCCAGTATAATGGACGCATGTCTGTTTTACTGGAATAACCTATCAAGTGCCATCAGGGCTGAATTGTCAATGGGTCATGCCGAAAAAACGCGCAGCAGTGCGCGTGGTGATTTTTTTGGCAGTGCAGCATTTTTCTAGGCTTCCGGGGGGACTGTTGGCAGCGTTCTGAGCGTTTCGGTTTGCCAAAGTTAATCTAAGCAAAATGCGCGGCGATCTTGGCGCGGATGTGGAATGCAAAGAGGTCGCCCAAGCGCCTTCTGGAGAACTCTCCTATAAAAGGTGTTCCCGGTCAGTCCTGGGGCGCGGCTGCCGTTGGACTGAGTTGTACGGGAATATCGTCGCCGGGAAGCCAGGAGTCAGAAATGTCTCTCGTTCGCTCAGGCGGCGCCAATGCCGGCGGCAAAAATCGCAATTGAGCGGCGAAGATGGGCAAGCAGGGCCGCCCGATCGGGCCAGGCCTGAGCACGGCCCTCCGGCGGTCCCATGCCTCCGAAAATCATGTCCATCAGCATCCGGGCTCCGCTCACCGGATCGTCCAGGGTGAGCCGGCCTTCGGCCCGGCGATCGCTCAGCCAGTCGGCCAGTTCCTGTCGGCTGGCAAGCATGCCTTCCCGTTGCAGGATTTCGACCAGCTCGGGGAATTGCGCGGCTTCACGGAAGACGAGCTGCAGGAAACCGGCGCGGTCCGCATCTCTGTCCTCGTCCATGTCGAGCATGAAGATCCGTTCGAGGCTTTCGGCGATCGAACAATCTTCGGCAGGCCGCGGCAAATCAAGCATCAGGCGCCGGTGCGCAGCGACGACGGCGGCGAACAGCTCTTCCTTGCTCTCAAACAGGCGGTAGAGCGTCTGCTTGGAAACGCCCGCTTCGGAGGCGACGACCGCGGTCGTGCTTCCGGCATACCCATATTTCACAAAAACGCGGCGGGCGACTTCGACGATCTGCACCCGCTTGTCTTCGTCGGTGGAGACTTTCGGCCGGCCTCGTCTGCGCGGCTCGCCTGCGGGCTCATCCATAGCTTTCATGATTGTCTAAGCCGCCCTGCCGAAGTGCATGCCGATGACCTGAGACAACCCAGTACGATTTCTGAAGACTGATTGTGAGGTTGTAGCATTAGCAATTTCGATTTATAGAACTCGTTCCTGTAATGCGTTGCTCCTACCCCTTAGCGATGGAGCGCTTGTGACGACCATTTTTGCTGCAACATCACTCTCTTCCTATTCTTATAGTAGGAGCTAGACGTCCGCATCCGAGGACATCCCTTCGTGTAATACGGTTAGAAAATAAATCAACCACAACCCAGCAGTTCGCCGAACACGCCTCCAGCAGCGCCGTCAAACTTATGTCGCAGATGATGAAATTGTCGACGAACCGCTTCTCGGATCAACCCGGAGTATAACCCGCCCCCTCCACCATGAAAGTGGCGGGGTGATGGCTCGATACCCGATATAGCAAGATCGACCCAATTTTGGTCACTTGACAGCTCGCAAATAGCTTTTCCGGGCCCCTGAGATCCAAAAGTATTAACTATATCGCAGCGTTCTTGCGAAATAATGATCCACGTACATCAGGCATCTCGAAGAAGAGACGCCGCAAAATTATTTGGAGACGGTCTTGGCATTTACTATTGCCCGCAGTTTGGTGGCGTTCGGCGTCGCTGTTTCAACCGGCATTTTCATGTCGATCGGGTTGCAGCAATCGGCGCTCGAACGGCTGAAGGTCAACGGTCCGGTTTACGAGCAGGTGGTTTACGGCAAGGATCTGATCGCCGATATTCTGCCGCCGCCGCTGTTCGTGGTCGAATCCTACATGCTCTCTTTCGAAGCCAGTAAATTTCCCGAACTGACCGAGACCAATCTTGCCAAAATCGCAAATCTCAAGGCCGCCTACGACGACCGGCGCGCCTATTGGAAATCGACGCGGCTGCCGCAGTCTTTGAAGGACGAGCTCGAGAACGATGTGCTCGCCAAGGGCGATGTCTTCTGGGAGGTGATGAACCGAGCGATCATCCCAGCCCTGAACGCCAAGGACGAAGACAAGGCGCATGGTGCGATCGGGCAATTGCGCATCGCCTTCCATGCACATCAGGATGCGGTCGAGAAGCTCGTCGCAAATTCCGACGCTTTCCTGAAGGGCGAAGAGAGCAATGCAGCCTCGGAGATTGTCACGTGGACGATCTATGCCGGCGCCGCAGGCTTCGGCTCCTTGGCCCTTCTGCTGGTTGGGCTTTATCTTCTGCGCCGCCGGGCCATCGTGCCGCTGGATGGCATGAAGGCCTATATGGGCAATCTCGCCGAAGGCGATTTTTCGACCGAGGTTCCCTATTCCGACCGCTCCGACGAGATAGGCGCCATGTCCAAGGCGGTGGCGGTGTTCCGCCGCAACGCGCTGGAACGGCAAGACGCGCAGAAGCGCGAGACCGCGCTTCGCGATGCCGAATTCGAACGTGAACGCAACCAGATGGCCGAAAAGGCGGCCGAGGAACAGACACGCGAGACGGTCATCGATCAGCTGACTTACGGCCTGGACCAGCTGTCGCACGGCAATCTCGATTGCCGGATCACGACCGCCTTCGCCCCTGCCTACGAAATGTTGCGGGCCAAGTTCAACGACAGCATGAATGCGCTTGGCGCCTCGATGGCGCAGATTGCCCACACGTCCAGACAGGTGGGCAGTTCCTCTGCCGGCATCACCAATGCCGCCGACAGCCTGGCATTACGCACCGAACAGCAGGCCGCGATGCTCGAAGAGGCGACCGCCGCGCTCGGCGAAATGAATGCCAAGGCCAAGGACGCTTCCAACCATGCCGGCAAGGCGACCGGCATGATGGCCGAGACCCGCAGCAGCGCCGAACATTCGGCCGCCGTCGTGCGCGATGCGATCGCCGCCATGCAAAAGATCGAAGGCTCGTCCGCCCAGATCGGCGCGATCGTCAACGTCATCGACGAGATCGCCTTCCAGACCAACCTCTTGGCGCTCAATGCCGGCGTCGAGGCCGCCCGCGCCGGCGAAGCGGGCAAGGGTTTCGCCGTCGTGGCGCAGGAAGTGCGTGAGCTCGCCCTCCGTTCGGCCAACGCCGCCAAGGAGATCCGATCTCTGATTTCCACATCATCGTCTGAGGTTTCCACCGGCGTGGAGCTCGTCAACCGCACCGGCAAGGCGCTTATGGAAATCGAAGGCCAGGTCGAGCAGGTCGCCGGCCTGATCGCCCGCATCGTTTCGGTATCGTCCGAGCAGGCCGTGGCGATCGGGGAAATCAACGCCTCCGTCAATGCGCTCGATGAGGTCACGCAGCGCAACGCCGCCATGGCTGCGGAAACCGTCTCGGCCTGCCGCGCGCTCGGCGGCCAGACGCAGACGCTGGAAGGCGTTGTCAGCCGCTTCCAGATCGATGCGGCAGCTGCCGGGTCGAGATCGCCGAAAGCGGCTTGAGATGGCCGGCCGGCGAAACGCATCTCGCCGCGCCTGCCCGTCATCTCAGCTCGTCACGGTCGCCATCACTGCAACGCAGTCGCCTGGTTTGACGAGCCCCGGAAAATGCCGGGCGCAGAGAATACCGTCCATGGCGGCGTGGATCTCGCGCGGCGCCTCACCCGTCCGCCCGGTCGGGTAGATGCGAGCGATGACCGCACCCTCGGTGACGACGTCACCGAGGTCGATGACGGCTTCGATCAATCCACCCTCCTCCGCGAAGGAGAAACAGCGGCCATCCGGCATGTCCAACCAGGTCGTCGGACCGGTATCGACGGCGCCGGCGACGATCCCCGCATGTCGCAGCACGTTTATCACGCCGCGTTTGGCGATCGCCGCACTTTTGGCGGTCGCGGTGCCGCCGCCGCCGAGTTCGGTGGTGATGAAGATCTTGCCCATTTCCTCGGCCGCCGTGTCGTACATGCCGACCGCATCGATCTCCAGCATCTTCATCGAATAGGGCGCGGCAAACGCCGTGACGAAGTCGAAGGCTTTTTGCTCCTGCTGCTTGTTGGGCAGAATGTGCGCGGCGCAGAAGGGCAGAAAATCGAGCGTCTTGCCGCCGGAATGGAAGTCGAGAACGATATCCGCCATCGGCAGGAGCACACGGCTGAAATAGTCGGCGATCTTCTCGGTCACCGTGCCGTCCGGCCGGCCGGGGAAACTGCGGTTCATATTGCCCCTGTCGATCGGCGACGTCCTTGTGCCCGCCAGGAACGCCGGATAATTCATCGCCGGCACGATGATGACGGCGCCGCTCACCTCCTCAGGTTTCAGCGAGCGGGCGAGATCGAAGAGCGCGATCGGTCCCTCATACTCGTCGCCGTGGTTGCCGCCGGTCAGAAGCGCCGTCGGCCCCTTGCCGTTCCTGACGACCGTTATCGGGATCATCACCGATCCCCAGGCGGAATCGTCGCGGCTGTAGGGCAGCCTGAGGAAACCGTGCTGGACGCCCTCGGCGGCGAAATCCACCGTCGCGCTGATCGGCGACGGCCGCAAGCGGGTCTCTGTCATGACAGCCTCAATCCTTGACCATCAGCTTGCGCGGCACGTTGGCGAGGCACTCGACACTGCTTTCGGTGATGAGAATGCTCTCCGTCGTCTCGAACCCCATATCGTCGAGCCAGAGGCCGGTCATGAAATGGAAGGTCATGCCGGGCTTCAGCTCCGTCCGGTCGCCCGGCCGCAGGCTCATAGTGCGCTCGCCCCAGTCCGGCGGATAGGAAAGGCCGATCGGGTAACCCGTACGGTTGTCCTTGACGATGCCGTATTTCTTCAAGACCGCGAAGAAGGCGTTGGCGATATCCTCGCAGGTGTTGCCGGGCTTGGCGACCGCAAGACCGGCTGCCATGCCTTCCAGCGTCGCTTTTTCGGCATCGAGAAACGCCTGCGTCGGCTTGCCGAGGAAGACGGTGCGCGACAGCGGCAGGTGATAGCGATTGTAGCAGCCGGCGATTTCGAAAAAGGTACCCTCGCCCTTCTTCAACGGCCGGTCGTCCCAGGTCAGATGCGGTGCCGATGCTTCGACGCCGGACGGCAGCAGCGGCACGATCGCCGGATAGTCGCCGCCGATGCCGTCGACGCCACGGGTGCCGGCGTCATAGATTTCCGCCACCAGGTCGCACTTGCGCATGCCGACCTCAATCTTGTCGAAGATGCGGGCATGCATCGCTTCGACGATGCGGGCGGCATTGCGCATGTACTGGATTTCGGTGTCGCTCTTGACCGCGCGCTGCCAGTTGACCAGCGCGGTCGCATCGGTGAAACGCGCATTCGGCAGGTGCTTTTGCAGCGCGGCGAAGGCGGCCGCTGAAAACCAGTAATTGTCCATCTCGACACCGATCGTCAGCTTGCCGAAGCCGCGCTCCGTCAGGACGCCGGAAAGATAGTCCATCGGATGGCGCTCGGTCGACTGCACGTAGTGATCGGGATAACCGACGATATTGTCGTGGCTGAGATAGGCGGTGAGCTTGGCGCCGTTGGCGTCCTGGCCGCGACCGAACCAGATCGGCTCGCCCTGCGGCGGCACGATCACCGCCTGGTGCACGTAAAAGGACCAGCCGTCATAACCTGTCAGCCAGGCCATATTGGACGGATCGCTGACAATAAGCAGGTCGACGCCTTTCGCCTCCATGGCACGCCGTGTCTTTTCCAGGCGCGCGGCATATTCGCCGAGCGAGAACTTCAGATGGGGCTGGGTCATATCTCTTCCCTTCTTGTCCGGCGCCGCGCCGGTCAGCTTTCGAATGTGGTGCCGGCATTCGCCGCGCCGGCGCGGGCAAAGGCGAGCGTGGCGATGGCGGTGTCCTGAATGCCGGTTCCCGTGAGGTCGGCGATGGTGATCTGGTCGCTACTCGTCCTGCCCGACATCCGCCCGGCGACGATCCGGCCGAGTTCGGCGAAATCGGCATCCCTTTCGACGAGGCCTGCTTCGATCGCATGGTGCAACTCGCCCAGCCGGCGCGTCTGCTTCAGGCTGTCGGCGACATAGAGGCCGGCGCCGGCGATGGCCGCGGGATCGATCTCGTTCTTGTGCTCGGCATCCGATCCCATGGCCGTCAGATGCTGCCCGGGTTCGAGCCAGCCGGCGTCGATGATCGGTTTTTCCGCCGGCGTGGTGGTCACGATGATGTCGGCGCCGGACATTGCTTGCCGCGGGTCGGATATCGCCTTGACGGGAAAGCCGAGCCTTGCCGCCAGTTCCGCAGCCACGCCCTTAGCCTTGGCCGCATCCCGCGCCCATATCCTGGCGTCACGGATCGGCCGCACCAGCGTCAGCGCTTCCAGCTGCAGCCGCGCCTGCATGCCGGCGCCGAAGATCGCCGCCACGCTGGAATTTTGCCGCGACAGATATTTTGCCGCGACGGCGCCGGCCGCGGCGGTGCGCACGTCGGTGAGATAGCCGTTGTCGAGCAGCAGCGCCTGCACCAGCCCGGTCCGGCTCGACAGCAGCACCATCATGCCGTTGGTGCTCGGCAGGCCGATTTTTGGATTGTCGAAGAAACCGGGGCTGATCTTGATCGCGAAACCCTCGATGCCGGGGATGTAGGCGGTCTTCACATCGACCTCACCCCGATACTCGGGAATGTCGAGCCGCAGGATCGGCGGCATGGCGACCGCCTTCGTCGCAAGCGCGGCGAAGGCCTGCTCGACGCAAGCGACCGCGCCGGCATCGAGCCCCACAACCTTGCGCAATTCCGCTTCCGTCAGAATGATCATGCGGCTCATGGGTTATCCTCCGCGAACGCCGCGCCCTCGCCGTTGATCACGCGACGGTGCTGTTCCATATCGACATTCCGTCCCGAAAGGATCACAACGACCGGGCCGCCGGAGCGGATCTTTCCGGCCAGCAGTGCCGCTATGCCGACTGCGCCCGCCCCCTCGATAATCTCGCCCTCGCGGGCATAGGCACGGCGCATGCCGGCGGCGATCTCCGTCTCCGTCAGCAGGACGACGTCGTCGAGAAGGTCGCGGCACATGGCGAAGGTCACGCGATTGTCGAGGCCGATGCCGCCGCCGAGAGAGTCGGCAAGGCTCCTCACCTCCTCGACCTGCACCGGTCGTCCGGCATCGAGGCTCGCCTTCATCGCCGCGCCCCGTTCCATCGTCAGGCCGATCACCTTCGTCTTCGGATTGACGCCCTTGACCGCGGCGGCGACGCCCGCCGCAAGGCCGCCGCCCGAAAGCGGCACCAGCACCGTCGCCACCGCAGGCACGGCGTCGACGATTTCGAGCCCGAGTGTCCCCTGCCCGGCGACGACGTCGGGATGGTCAAAAGGCGGGATCATCACCAGCCCCTCCTCTCGCACCAGCCGGTCGACTTCCTGCTGCGCCTCGTCCTGCGATCGGCCGACGATGCGCACATCGGCGCCGAGGCGGCGGATTTCCGCAACCTTGTTCTCCGGTACCAGCTGCGACATGCAGATCGTCGCGACCGCGCCTTGCGCCCTCGCCGCGTGGGCAAGCGCCCGGCCGTGATTTCCGGTCGAAGCGGCGACGACGCCGCGCGCTCGCTCTGCCGGTGACAATGACAGCACCGCATTGGTCGCCCCGCGCAGCTTGAAGCTGCCCGTCGTCTGATGATGTTCAAGTTTCAGCCAGACCGGAGCGCCGGCAATCTCGGCAAGCGATGCCGACAGCACCATCGGTGTTTCGATGACCCGGCCGGCGATCCGCCGCGCCGCTGCGCGAATATCCTCCAGTGCAACCGGCAAGGCGCTCGCCATGATCTCAGCCTTCCCTATAGGGCATGGTCATCAGATGACCGAGCTCGGGCCGCGCCCGATCATCGCCGCAAAGCCTCAGGCAGGCCCAGGCGGTTGCGAGATTGCTGGTTACCACGGGTTTGCCGGTTTCCATTTCGATGCGGGCGGCGACCTGTGCGGCGCGCAGAGCAGTGCAGGAGATGAACAGCGCGTCGGACTGCGGCGCCAACGCCTCACGCGCGAAGGCCGCGATCTCATCCGGCGCGATCCGCGCCATCTCACGATCGTCGCTGAGGCCGAGGCAGGTGAAGCGGTCGATCGCAAAACCGAGATCCGCGAAATACTCCGCCATCGGCCGGCTGGTCTCGAGTGTATAGGGCGTCAGCACCGAAACCCGGCGGGCGCCGAGCGCCTTCAGACCCTTCACCGCCGCCGCCGTCGGCGTCACCACTGAAGCACCCGGTTTCGACGCGTGGATCGCCGCCTCGATATTACGGTCGCCAATAACGACCGAGGCGGAGGTGCAGGAATACATGACTGCATCCAGCGGCTCGTCCGGCAGGATCAGCCCGGCGGCTTCCGCCAGCGATGGCTGCATCTTCAAGAGATTTTCCGGCGTCACCGGATTGGCATAATGGATGCGGCTGACATAGACGCCAATGCGGTCGCTGGCGACCATGCGCTGGAAATCGACTTCGGTTGTGTGGTCCGTCGCCAGGATGATGAGGCCGATGCGTTTTTCGAGTGGCCGGTCTTCCAGTCGCGGCCGCCCGCCGGCGGGTATGATTTCGATCCTTGTCATCTCAGTCATCCATCCTGGCGTAACGCTCCTCGAGCCAGCGCAATCCGAGAACCGAGATCAGGCTGATGACGAGGAAAAAGACGCCGACCAACGTCATCGGCTCGATATAGCGGTAGTTGCTGTTGGCGATGCTCTTTGCCTGGTTCATCAGTTCGAGCACGGTGATCGCCGAAAGCAGCGGCGTCTCCTTGAACATGGCGATGAAATAATTGGCGAGCGCCGGGATCATCGGCGGGATTGCCTGCGGCAGGACCACGTGGATCCAGGCCTGGCGCGTCGTCAGATTGGTCGCCTTGGCCGCTTCCCATTG
The DNA here is from genome assembly GCF_025200795.1 of Rhizobium sophoriradicis. NCBI lineage: Bacteria > Pseudomonadati > Pseudomonadota > Alphaproteobacteria > Hyphomicrobiales > Rhizobiaceae > Rhizobium > Rhizobium sophoriradicis. The sequence goes on along the minus strand of NZ_CP104154.1, from coordinate 21,006 downwards.
TCCGCGCGAGACGTTCTCGATGCCGGCGCGATAGACCTCCGCGGTATAGGTGGCATAGTGAATGCCGATCCCGATGACGCCGGCGGTGAGCGGCGACAGCCGGATGCCGATATCGGGCAGCACGTAGAAGATGAAGTAGAGCTGAACCAGCAGCGGCGTTCCGCGAATGAATTCCGAGACGAAGCCGACCGTCCGGGAAACGGCGGCGACCGGGGATCGCCGCGCGATGGCGAGCGCCAGCCCGACGACCATGGCGACCGCAGCGCCGAGGATGGTGGCAAGAATAGTGATCTTGAACCCTTCGAGAAGGGTCGGCATGATCTGCCAGACGAACTCCCAATCCCATTCCATATGATCAGGTCCTCATACCGTCGAGGCCGCGTGTCATCCGCCGCTCCAGCCAGCGCATCGCCGCGGAAATCGCCAGGGCCATGAGAAAATAGAGGATGAGGATTGTCGCAAAGGGCACCAGCGTGTTGCCGGTCTGCGCCCGCACCACCTGCGCCTGGAAGGTCATGTCAGTCAGCGAGATCAGCGATACGACGGCCGTGCCCTTCAAGAGCTCGATCGCATTGTTGCAGAAGGTCGGCAGCATCAGCGGCAGCGCCTGCGGCAGGATGACGTGGCGCATGCGCTGATAGCGCGACAGGTTGAGGGCGACACAGGCTTCCGACTGTTCGCGTCCGACGGCCTTGACGGCGCCCCGCACCACCTCCGCGCCATAGGCGCCGACATTCAGCCCGAGCGCCAGAACGCCAGCCTGCAGCGGCGTCAGCGTCATGCCTGCGAAGGGCAGGACGAAATAGACCCAGAAGAGCTGGACGAAGATCGAAGTGCCGCGAAAGAATTCGATATAGGTTGTCGCCAGAGCCCGCACGGCAAAGAAGCGCGACAGGCGGCCGAGGCCGGCCAGGAAGGCCATAACGAGCGCAAGCGCCGAGCCCATGACCGTCAGCTGGAGCGTCACTAGGGCGCCCTGAAGGATCAGTGTCAGATAGCCGGACCATACCGACATCGGCAACTCGCTTCTCTGGAGATCGTTTGAGGAGCACACCGGCCGTGCGCCCTGCCCGTGGCCGGTGTGCTCACATCAGGTTACTTGGCCGGGGCGCAGAGCTTTTCGCGGCTCGTCGACATCGCCGCCTTGGCCGAGAAGCCGTAGGGTTCGATGATCTTGGCGAACTCGCCCGATTCCTTCAGCTTCTTCAGCTCCACATCGAAGGCATCGCGCAGCGCAACGTCCTGCTTGCGGAAGGCAGCACCGTCGCAATAGACCGGTGCATTGATGACGGGGGCGACGATTTCGAGGTTCGGATCCTTCGCCTTCGCCATCAGATCGTGGATCGACAGGACCGGCAGCGAATAAACGTCGATGCGGCCGTCCTGCAGCATCTTGATGCCGCTCTGGCCATCCGGAACCACGATAACGCGGTCACGCGGCACGCCGGCTTCCAGCGCCAGCTTCTCCTCCGTGCCGCCGCCCGGCGCGCCGATCTTGGCATCCGGATTGTCGGCGATATCCTTGTAGCTCGTCAGCTTCAGCGGGTTGCCCTTCTTGAGAGCGAAGGCTTCGGCATCGCAGAGGATCGGTTCGGAATAGGCAACGGCGCTGCAACGTTCCGGCTTCATGAACAGGCCGGCGGTGATCGCGTCGTGGCGGCCGGCCTGCAGGCCGGGGATCATCGCGCCGTATTCCGAGATCGAGGCGACCACTTCCTTGATGCCGAGCTTTTCGAAGATCACGCGTGCCACGTCGGGGGCGGCGCCGGAAACCTTGCCGTCGGCGCCGACGGCCGTGAATGGCGGCTCGTTGGCGATGGCGATGCGGGCAAAACCCTGTTCCTTCAGCTGTTCGAGCTTGTCGTCGGCGGCGGATACCGGAGCGGCCGCCGTAACCAGAAGCACCGACAGGCTGACGGCGCTCAAAACATATCCTGCTTTCATCGTTCCCAACTCCTCTGGCTTTCTCTTTGCGTTTTGTTCTTTGCGGGCAATGTCTGAGGTCAGACGCGGTGCCCTGCCGCGATGATCTTGCGCAGGAAGGTCTGCGTCCTTTCCTGCGTCGGATTACGGAAGATGTCGCCGGGCCTGCCTTCCTCGACGATCCTGCCGCGATCGAAGAACAGCACGCGGTCGGCAAAGTCGTGGGCAAAGCCCATTTCGTGGGTGACGAGAAGCATCGTCATATCGGTCTCGGAGGCGAGCTTCCGCATGACGTTCAGCACCTCCTCGACCAGTTCCGGGTCGAGCGCCGAGGTCACCTCGTCGAACAGCATGATCTTCGGCGACAGCGCTAAGGCCCGGGCGATGGCGACGCGCTGCTTCTGCCCGCCGGAAAGCTGCGCCGGCACACTTTTCGCCTTGTCGGCAAGGCCGACCATATCGAGAAGCTCCATCGCCCGCTTCTCGGCTTGCGGCCGCTTGATGCCCTTGGTCAGCATCGGCGCCAGCGTCACGTTGTCGAGAACGCATTTATGCGGGAACAGGTTGAAGTGCTGGAAGACCATGCCGATCTTTTCCCGCATGCGATGCAGGTGCCGCTCATCGGCCGCCACCAGTCCGCTGCCACCAGGCATGTGGTAGAGCTGCTCGCCGTCGACCTCGATATGTCCGCCGCTGATCGTCTCCAGCGTCATCAGGATGCGCAGGATCGTCGTCTTGCCAGAGCCGGACGGCCCGATCAGCGCCAGTTTCTCGCCCGGCATGACATTCATCGACAGGCCGTCGAGCACGGTCAGCGGACCGTATCTCTTGACGATGTTGTCGATGCGGATGATGGGCGCAGGCATCATGTCTCTCCTTGTTGAGACAAGCAATGACCTAACGATGACGGCCCAAGAAAATCATGTCAATTCGTAAAATAATATCATGACAATTATTCTGCGCCTGCCGGCAAATGCGGCGGCAACGTCAAATCGCAAGCAGCAGTTCCTCCGGATTTCCCTGCGCCAGCGAGGCAACGATCCCGAGTCCTGTCCGCAGCTCGCCTTCCGTCGTCGAGCCGAGCGAGATGCGCACCGCTGGCGTCCAGCCGTGGTCGGTGGTGTGGAAGGATTTGCCCGGCGCAATCGCTACGCCGCGCAGCCTTGCCTGCGACACGAAACCATCCTCCGTATGGCTGCCGGACAGCGGCAGCCATACATGCAGGCTTTGCGGGTGCGTTCGATAGGACAGGCCGGCCAGCATCTCCGCCGCGATCGCGTGGCGTCCGACAAGGGCGCGGCGCTGCCAGTTGACGAGTTCCATCGCCGTGCCGTCGCTGACCCAGCGACTGGCGATCTCGGCCATGGCAGGCGTCGCCATCCAGCTGGAGACGAGATGCCGGTTGGCGACGGCCGCGACATAGCGGTCGGGCGCGACGAGGTAGCCGATTCTGAGGCCGGGAACGGTGATCTTGGTGAAGCTCGTGACGTATAGCGTGCGCTCCGGCGCGAAGGCCGCCATCGGCGGCGCCCGGTCCTCGACCATCGGCCCGAGAATGTCGTTTTCGATGATCGCTATATCATGCTTGGCGGCGACGGCGGCAAGCGCCTGCCGGCGCTCCGCGCTCATCAGCGCCGCCATCGGGTTGATCACCGAGGGCTGCAGGAAAATTGCCCGGATCGGCCCGGTCCGGCAGGCCTCGTCCAGCGCCTCCGGGATCATGCCCTCCTCGTCGATCGCCAGCCCTTCGAGGTGCAGGCCGAGATAGCCGCAGAGCGGCACCAGCGTATGGTGGCTGACCGCTTCGGTCGCAATCGTCGAGCCGGGCGGTGCGACGCTCATCAGCGCCACCGTCATGCCCGAGGTCGCGCCATTCGTCAGGCTGATATTCAGCGGCGACACGTCGAGTCCGCAGCGCGCCAGCCATTCGGTGGCAACGACGCGGTGACGCGGAAATACCATATTCGGTCGGAACGACAGGGCCGAGCTGGAAGGCAGGTTTTCGGAAAGCCAGCCGAAGGCCTGGCGCATTTTTTCCAGATGGATCTGCTCGCAGACCGGCTTCAGGATCGACAGATCGATCACCTCGCCCAGCCGTTCCGGCAGATAGGGCGGCTCCGGCTCGGGCGGCCGGGTCTGCACGAAACTGCCGCGGCCGATCTCGCCTGAAATCAGCCCCCGGCGGCTGAGCTCGTCATAGGCGCGGCTGACCGTCTGCACGGAAAGATGCAGATCATCCGCCAGCTTGCGATGCGGCGGCAATTGCGCCCCGTCGGAGAGCTTGCCGTCGGTGATCGCGTTGGCGATCTGCTCGGCGAGGGAGAGATAGGCCGGCCGGCGGAGTTGCGAGGGATCGGGGCGCCAATTTGTCATGATTTCAACAGTGCTGAAAATCAGTTCAATTGACAATGCCAAAATGCGCTTTCATTGTCTTTTCGCTGCGTTTGAAATGATTTCTTTCTGAAGAAAGCACCATGAAGCTTGACGCCATCGACCTGCGCATTCTCGACGCCGTCCAGCGCGACGGCCGCATCACCAAGCTGGCGCTGGCCGAGAAGGCCGGACTGTCGCCGACGCCGTGCTGGATGCGGCTGCGCAAGCTTGAAAAGGCCGGTGTGATCACCGGCTACCACGCCCGCATCGCCCCGCGGCGCATCGCGCCGGTTGCCAGCGTGATGATGGAGGTGACGCTCGCCAATCACCGCCAGGCCGATTTCGAGCGCTTCGAACGCACTATTGCCGCAATCCCCGAGGTCGTCGCCTGCTGGTCGGTGGGCGGCGGCGTCGATTACATTCTGAAGATCATGACGGCCAATATCGACGCTTACCAGCGACTGGTCGATGGGCTTCTCGACCGCGAACTCGGCATCGACCGCTATTTCACCTATATCGTCACCAAGACGGTGAAGGAGGAAACAGTCGTTCCGGTCGCTTGCTTTGCCGGGTCCGGCGATGAGGAAAGCGATTCCTAGAACAGGATTCAGATTTTAGGCCGACCCGGTCTAAAATCTGAATCCTGTTCTAAGTTAAAGAGTTCGAGCATGATGTCGTCCGAAAACCGCTCACACTTTTCGGCATCATGCTCTAGACAATCTCTCTATCCGGTGGCTGTGCTTTAGCCCGTTTCTCTCTTTTCGCCATCGCCAAAGGACAATCTCTCGTCCGCTCCTGTGGAAGACTTCACGTCACCGCAAAGAGGAGATTGGACATGACTGCCGTTTTTGCCCGCCCCGCCTATCACGACGCGCTGTCGCGGCTCGCCGATCGTCATCTCCTGCGCGATCTCGCCTATGTCGGCGGCCGGTGGATCGCCGGGACCACGGGCAAAAGCTTCGCCGTCACCGATCCGGCTTCTTCGGCGACGCTCACCTGGGTTGCGAGCCTCAGTGCGGAGGAGACGGCGGCGGCGATCGATGCCGCCTCCGAAGCTTTCACCGCCTGGCGCGCCATGCTGCCGCAGAGCCGCGCGGCGATCCTGCGGAAATGGCATGCGCTGATGCTCGCAGCCAAAGAGGATCTGGCGCTGATCATGACGCTGGAACAGGGCAAGCCGCTGGCCGAAGCGCGCGGCGAGATCGATTACGCTGCTTCCTTCATCGAATGGTATGCCGAGGAAGGCAAGCGGCTGAACGCCGAAAGCGTCACCAGCCATCTGGCCGGGGCGGAAATGATCGTCCGGCGCGAAGCGCTCGGCGTCGTCGGCGTCGTCACGCCCTGGAATTTTCCTTCCGCCATGCTCACCCGGAAGGCAGCCGCCGCGCTTGCCGCCGGCTGCACGGTCGTCGCCCACCCCTCCTCGGAAACGCCGCTTTCTGCCCTCGCCCTTGCCGAACTCGGTGAACGCGCCGGCATTCCCGCCGGTGTCTTCAATGTGGTCACCGGCCATGCCGCAACGATCGTCGGACGCATGTGCGCCGATGTCCGCCTGCGCGCGATGAGCTTCACCGGCTCCACCGAGGTCGGCCGCCTCATCGCCGCGCAATGCGCGCCAACGATGAAGCGGCTGGTGATGGAGCTCGGCGGCCACGCGCCGCTGATCGTCTTCGACGATGCCGATGTCGCAAAAGCGGTCGAGATCGCCGTCGACGCCAAGTTCGCCACATCCGGCCAGGATTGCCTTGCCGCCAACCGCATCTTCGTCCAGCGGCGCATTGCCGATGCCTTCGCCAAGGCCTTTGCCGCCCGCATCGGCGAGCTGAAGGTCGGCGCAGGACTTGAGGATGAAAACGAGATCGGGCCGCTGATGCATGAACGGGCCGTCATCAAGGTCGAGGAGCAGGTCGCCGACGCGCTGGCGCAGGGCGCCCGGCTCGTCATCGGCGGCAGCCGCCACAAGGCCGGCCGGCTCTTCTATCAGCCGACGCTTTTGACGGATGTGCCGGCGAATGCGCTGATCATGCGTGAGGAAACATTCGGTCCTGTGGCGGCGTTGACCACCTTCGACACCGAAGACGAGGTTGTCGCCCGCGCCAATGATACCGAATACGGCCTCGTCGCCTATGTCATCACCGACAACGGCGCCCGGCAGATGCGTCTCGGGCGCGCGCTGGAATATGGCATGGTGGCGGTCAACCGCGTGAAAATCACCGGCGGCCCGATACCCTTCGGCGGCTGGAAGCAGTCCGGCCTCGGCCGCGAGGGCTCGCGCCACGGGCTCGAAGCCTTCACCGATCTCAAATATCTCTGCATCGACACCGCCGCCTGAGCGCCATTTCAAGAAGAGGACAGAATATGCTCGAGAAAAGCAACGAACTCACCGCCTGGGACCGCGATCATTTCTTCCATCCCTCGACCCATATGGGCATGCATGCGCGCGGCGAGACGCCGACCCGCGTCGTCGCCGGCGGCGAAGGCGTCTACATCACCGATACGACGGGACGCAGAAGCCTCGATGCCTTTGCCGGCCTCTATTGCGTCAATGTCGGCTATGGCCGTCAAAAGATCGCCGACGCCATTGCCGAACAGGCAAAGAACCTTGCCTATTACCACGCCTATGTCGGCCACGGTACGGAAGCCTCGATTACGCTGTCGAAGATGATCATCGACCGTGCGCCCGCCGGCATGAGCCGCGTCTATTTCGGCCTCTCAGGCTCGGATGCCAACGAGACCAACATCAAGCTTATCTGGTATTACAACAACATCCTCGGCCGGCCGGAGAAAAAGAAGATCATCTCCCGCTGGCGCGGTTATCACGGCTCCGGCGTCATGACCGGCAGCCTCACCGGTCTTGCACTCTTCCACAATGCCTTCGACCTGCCGCGTGCGCCGATCCTTCACACCGAGGCGCCCTATTATTTCCGCCGCCCCGACCGCTCGATGAACGAGGAACAGTTTTCGCAATATTGCGCCGACAGACTGGAGGAGATGATCCTCGCCGAAGGCCCCGATACCATCGCCGCCTTCATCGGCGAACCGATCCTCGGCACCGGCGGCATCGTGCCGCCGCCGCAAGGTTACTGGCAGAAGATCCAGGCCGTGCTCGACAAATACGACATCCTGCTTGTTGCCGACGAAGTCGTCACCGGCTTCGGCCGTCTCGGCACGATGTTCGGCTCGGATCACTATGGGATGAAGCCGGATCTGATCACTATCGCCAAGGGCCTGACCTCCGCCTATGCCCCACTTTCCGGCAGCATCGTTTCAAGCAAGATGTGGCACGTGCTGGTGCAGGGTTCCGATGAATTGGGAGCGATCGGCCACGGCTGGACCTATTCCGCCCATCCGATCTGCGCCGCCGCCGGTATCGCCAATCTCGAACTGATCGACGAACTCGGCATCGTCGAAAATGCCGGCGCGACTGGCGCTTATTTCCGCTCGGAACTGGCAAGAGCCGTGGGCAGCCACCGCAACGTCGGCGAGGTCCGCGGCGACGGCCTAATGGCAGCCGTCGAGTTCGTCGAGGACAGGGATGATCGGGATTTTTTCGATCCCGGCCGCAAGATCGGCCCGCAGGTCGCCGCCGCCCTTCTTGAACGCGGCGTCATCGGCCGCGCCATGCCGCAGGGCGACATCCTCGGCTTTGCGCCGCCGCTCTGCCTGACGCGTGAGGAGGCGGACATTGTCGTCAAGGCGACAGCGGATGCGATCGAAAGCGTTTTCAAGAACATCTGAGGAGAGGCCGCATGACGATCCCGGAAAAGATGCCAGCCGTTTTGCTCACCGGCCACGGGGGATTGGACAAGCTCGTCTACCGCACCGACGTGCCCGTCCCGGCGCCGGCGGAGGGCGAGGTGCTGATCCGCGTCACCGCCTGCGGCATGAACAATACCGACGTTTGGGTCCGTGAAGGAGCCTATGGCACCGAGGACGATCCCTCCGCAATCTCGACCTGGCGCAGGCAGGGCAATACGCTGACATTTCCGCGCATTCAGGGAACCGATACGGTCGGCCATATCGTCGGCGTCGGCGCTGGCGTCGATCCCGGCCGCATCGGCGAGCGCGTCATGGTCGACTTTTCGATCTATAATCGCGACGACGATAGCCTCGCCGACATCGATTATATGGGTCATGGCCGCGACGGCGGCTACGCCGAATATATGGCGCTGCCGGCCGAAAACGCCCATGTCGTTGCAACCGATCTGACCGATATCGAGCTCGCCACCTTCTGCTGCGCCTATCTGACCGGCGAGCGCATGCTGGAACGGGCGCGGCTTGCCGCCGGCGAACGCGTCCTCGTCACCGGCGCCTCGGGTGGTGTCGGCTCAGCGATCATCCAGCTCGCGCGCGCCCGCGGCGCCATCCCGATCGCCGTCGCCGGTCCCGGCAAGGAGGCGGCGATGCTCGACATCGGCGCAGAAGCGGTCGTCACCCGCGGCAAGGGCGATCTGGTCGAAGCGGTCCATTCCGCCAGCCGTGGCCAACCGATCGATGTCGTCGCCGATCTCGTCGGCGGGCCGCTGTTCAACGACCTTCTGAAGATCCTGCGCCCCGAAGGCCGCTACACGACGGCCGGCGCCATTGCCGGCCCGGTCGTCCAGCTCGATCTCAGGACCATGTATCTGAAGCAGCTGGAGCTGCACGGATCGAGCCAGGGAAGCCGCGCCGACTTCCGCCGGCTCATCGGCTATATCGAAAGCCGCAAGATCCGGCCCCTCGTCGGCGGCGTCTATCCGCTGTCGGAATTCCATCGCGCCCAGACCGAGTTCATGGCGAAGAATTTCGTGGGCAAATTGGTCGTGGTGCCCGACCGAGGATAAGGCGAGATTCCAATCGCGCCGCTGGCGAACCTTATCGGCGTATCGGCGTTTTACGGCCATGAACAATCGTCGCGATCACATCGGCCATTCGTTGAACCAGGCAATCTGGGGCGTCTCTGCGGCCTTGAGGGCGGCGAAACCGCCGGTCGCGCCAGAAGGTCTCTGATGCCGGCTGCCAAGACGACATACCTGACCCCTGCCGAACTCGAAAAGATTCGACGTGCTGTGGGCATTGCGCGGCTGATGGACACCGCAGTCCGACTGCCTTTCATCGGCGTACGGATCGGCGCCGATTCGGTGCTCGGTCTCCTCCCCGGCGTCGGCGACGTTGCCACGTCGCTCATCGGCCTTTACATTCTCAATGAGGCCCGGCGTCTCGGCGTTCCCAACCACAAGCTCGCACGCATGGCCCTCAATCTCGGCATCGATGCGGCCGGAGGGACGGTTCCGCTGGTCGGTGATCTCTTCGACGTCTATTTCAAATCGCATCGCCGCAACGTCGGTATCATCCTCGAACATTTCGGCATCAGCGAAGACGAGCTGAACCGGAGAATCTGAGCCGCTTGTCGTGCTTCGCCGACCGAAGAAGCTGCGCGAGGCCTTTCGAACAGAACACGCCGCTGGCTCTCAACGTCTAAAGTTCAACCAAAGCGCCCGCCGTTTTCACGGCGTGATCGAGGACGAATTGCAGCTTGGCCGCGTGGGCAAAACCCGGCTCATCCGGCTGCCCTTTTTGCACGGCCTTTGCAAATCGCTGGAAATTGGTGATGACCGGTTCGACGTCTATCTTGCGCCAGATTGCCTTGTCGGCGTCAGGGCCTTCACAGACCCTGAGCGTCGAACCTTCAGGCGTATGCACCACCTCGAGCGCGCCCTTGTCTCCATGCAAGCGCAGGCGCAACTCGTTCAGATGGCCGGTCGCCCAGCGCGTCGCATGGATGACGCCGGCCGCGCCGTTTTCAAGCTCGGCCATCATCAGGAAACTGTCGTTGGCGTCGAGCTCATACTCGCCGATCCGGTTGCCAGGGCTCTTGTCGAACACCTTGAGGTGCGATGCCGCCGCCTTGACGTCGCTTCCCGCGGCAAAAACCGCGAAGTCGAGAATATGGATACCGACATCGCCGAGCACGCCATTGGAACCGTGCTTCGTCGACAGCCGCCAGAGCCATTGCGATTCCTTGGTCCAGTCGCCCCAGGCCTTTGAGACCAGCCAGCTCTGCAGATAGGACGCTTCGAAGTGACGGATCGCGCCAAGACGGCCGTCCAGCACCATCTTGCGGGCTGCCTGCAGTGGCGCGACATTGCGATAGGTCAGGTTTACCATCGTGACCTTGCCGGACGCCGCCGCGGCGTCGGCCATCTCCTTGGCTTCCCGGTAGGTGACCGCCAGCGGCTTCTCGCAGAGCACATGTTTGCCGGCGCCGAGTAACTTCATCGTCGTCGAATAATGCGCGCGATCCGGCGTGACATTGGTGACGGCGTCGAACTCTCCCCAGGCAAGGGCGTCATCGAGCGACGTGAAAGTCAGCGGGATACTATGCCTGAGCGCGAAGGCCCGCAGCCGGACCTCGTCCGTATCGACGGCAGCAACAAGTTTGACGCCGGCAATTTCCGAAAAATGCATGGCATGGGTGTTTGCCCATCCTCCGGTACCGAGAATGATCAAGCGCATTCTTTTGTCCTCATGGTTAATCCATCGAAGCGTGAGCGGCAGCGAGAGCATCGCGGCGTCTTGCGGGGCCGAACGAGCCACCGCCGCCCACGGCATCTCACCTTTTAACGGTAACCGGCTTCGCCGGCCTGGTGCAGTCTCGGGCCGCGTTCGACGATCGGCTCCAGTGCTTTTTCTACCGGCACATTTGGAGCGTCGGTAATGCTCGTCAACGATCCCTCAGGGTTATAAGCCCACTTGACGCTGTTGATCAGCACCTTCTGGACGGTGGCGTCGTGATAGGTCGGATAGGTCTCGTGGCCGGGGCGGAAATAGAAGATGTTGCCGGCGCCGCGCCGCCAGGTGAGGCCGGAGCGGAACACTTCCCCACCCTGGAACCAGGAGATGAACACCGTTTCGAGCGGCTCCGGCACCGAGAACTGCTCGCCATACATTTCCTCATTCTCGAGCTCGAAATGCTCGCCGATGCCGGCGGCGATCGGATGGCGTGGATTGATCGTCCACAGCCTCTCACGCTCGCCGGCCTCGCGCCATTTCAGCGCGCAGGGCGTTCCCATCAGCCGCTTGAAGATCTTGGAGAAATGGCCGGAATGCAGCACCAGTAGGCCCATGCCCTCCCAGACGCGCTTGGCGACCCGTTCGACCACGACGTCGGAAACGGCGCCGTGATCCTTGTGGCCCCACCAGGTCAGCACGTCGGTGTCGGCAAGCCGGGCTTCGCTCAGCCCATGTTCCGGCTCCTGCAGCGTCGCCGTCGTCGCCGAGATGCCGGGATCGGCATTCAGCGCATTGGCGATCGTCGTGTGCATGCCCTCGGGATAGATGCCGCGGACGATCTCATTGGTATTTTCGTGGATGTTTTCACCCCACACAACGGTGCGTATGGTCACGTCGTTTTCTCCTTGTCATTAAAACGGATCGAGCTTTGGGAGGAACGTCGATCCTGGGAAGGTCAGGCAGCCTGCATGGATTGACGCTCGAGCGCCCGGCCCGAATGGTCGAAGCGGTGGACGTGGCCGGCAAGCGGCGCAAGGCCAAGCGTCTGCCCCGGCTCGTGACGGGAGACACCGGTTTCCCGCACGATGAGCGGCTCGTCTGCCCCGATATCCACATAGACGAAGCTATCGGAGCCGAGGATTTCCGAATGGATGACCGTGCCGCTCCAAACCGGCGACTCGGGCGCGACGCGAACATGCTCCGCGCGCACGCCGATCGTATGGCTACCATAGGGCTCCGCCAGTCCGGCCGATAGGAAATTCATTTTCGGCGAGCCGATGAAGCCGGCTACGAAAAGCGAATTGGGGCTTTCATAAAGCTCCAGCGGCGTGCCGATCTGCTCGACGACGCCGTCCCGCAACACGCAGATCCGATCGGCGAGCGTCATCGCCTCGACCTGATCATGCGTCACATAGATCATCGTCGTGTTGTGCATGCTGCGATGAAGCTTCGCGATTTCCAGCCTCGTCGCGACGCGAAGCGCCGCATCGAGATTGGACAGCGGCTCGTCGAAGAGAAAGACCTTGGGATCGCGAACGATCGCCCGGCCGATTGCGACGCGCTGACGCTGTCCGCCGGAAAGCTGCCGCGGCAAGCGCTCAAGGTACGATGAGAGCTGCAGCATGCCGGCCGCCTGTTCAACGCGCTGGCGGCACTCGTCCTTGGTACGGCCTGACAGTTTCATGCCGAAAGCCATATTGTCGAAAACCGTCATATGCGGATAGAGCGCGTAGGACTGGAACACCATGGCGATCCCTCTCTTCGAGGGCGCGTGCTGGTTCACCATCTTGCTGTCGAAGGAAAGGGTCCCCGACGTAATGTCCTCAAGGCCGGAGATAAGCCTGAGCAGCGTGGATTTGCCGCATCCCGACGGCCCCACGAACACCATGAACTCACCGCGGCGGATGTCCATCGTCACGCCCTTGATGACCTCGAAAGCGCCGAAGCGCTTGCGAATGTTCTCCAGTCGTATCTCTGCCATGTCCTACTCCCTCACCCCTTGACGCCGCCGGCGGTCAGCCCCGAAATGATCCGGCGCTGGAATATCAAAACGAGCACCACAACCGGCACGGTGACGATCACCGAAGCCGCCATGATGTTGCCCCAGGGGATCTCGAATTCGCTGTTGCCCGAAAGCAGGGCGATGGCGACCGGCACGGTTCTCTGCGTATCCGACGATGTGAAAGTCAGCGCAAAAAGGAACTCGTTCCATGCGGTGATGAAGGCGAGCAGCCCTGTTGTCACCAGCGCCGGCCACATCAGCGGCATGAACACCTGGGTGACGATGACCCATGGCGAGGCGCCATCGACGATCGCCGCCTCCTCGATCTCGATCGGCAATTCACGCATGAAGGTCGTCAGCACCCAGACGGTGAACGGCAGCGTGAAAATCATGTAGGAAAAGATCAGCGCGAAGGGCGTGTTGAAGATGCCGATCCAGCGAATGAGTTCGAAGAGGCCGGCAAGAACGGCAATCTGCGGAAACATCGACACCGAGAGGATGGTCAGCATCAAGAGCGCCCGACCTCGGAAATGCACCCGCGCCAAGGCGAATGAGGCGGTGACCGAAAGCAACAGTGACGCTGAAACCACGACGCAGGCGATCATCGCGGAATTTGCAAGACTGCGGACGAACCCGCCCTGGCCCATCACGGACGTATAGTTGCCGAACGAGATCGAGGTCGGCCAATAATCGACTTTGAAGAGGGCCGTTCCGGTCTTCAGGCTCGTGAGGATCGCATAGTAGAACGGAAAGACCGCAATGATGACGATGATCGTGACGAGCAGGTAGAAGAGCGTATTCTTGGCAATCGACATCAGCATCAGCGTTCCTCCCCGCCGAGTCTGACCCGGCCGAGCCAGATATAGAAGACAGTGACGGAGGCAATGATCAGGAAGAGCACCGTTGAGGCGGTGGCGCCATAGGCGAACTTGTCGAAGTCGAACAGGTTTTCGCGCGCCATGACCGACATGGTCTTCGTCTGTGCATTGTTCGGTGTCAGAACATAGATCAGATCGAAGATGCGCATCGCATCGAGCATCCGGAAGATCACCGCAACCATGATGGCAGGCCGGATCAGCGGCAGCGTCAGGCGCCAGAAAACCTTGATTGGATTGACGCCGTCGATCTTGGCGGCCTCATAGATATCGCCCGGAACCATCTGCAGACCGGCAAGGATCAGCAGCGCCATGAAGGGTGTCGTCTTCCAGACGTCGACGATCAGCACCGCGACCATCGCCGTTTCCGGATTGGCGGTCCAGGCAATCTTCTCGCTGATAAGGCCGAAGCCGAGCAGGATGTCGTTCAGGATACCGAACTGGTCGTTGAGCATCCAGGCCCACATCTTGGCCGAGACGATCGTTGGGATCGCCCAGGGAATGAGGATTGCGGCCCTTACGATCCCGCGCCCGGCGAACCGTGCGTTGAGCACCAGGGCGACGATCAGCCCGAGCACGGTCTCGAGCACCACCGAAAGGAGGGTGAACTTGGCGGTGCTCCAGACCGCCTTCCACCAGACCGGATCGGCAAGCAGCCCACGAAAGACGGTCCTGCCGCTCTTCAGCGTCACCCACGACAGGTAATTGGAAAAGCCGACAAACTGCGCGTTGCCGAGGTCGTTCAGCGACGCATTGGTAAAGCTAAAATAGATCGTTCTGAACAGCGGCCAGCCGGCAACGATTGCCAGGATCAGCAGCGTCGGCGCCAGAAACATCCATGCCGATCGAACGCGCTCGGATCGCAGCTCCGTCGAGGCTTTTAAACGGGAAAGCCTTGGATTGACTGCCTGCGGAACTACGATTTCGCTCATGAAACGCCTATCCCTCGTTAAGTCGTCCGGAGGTGGGACCGACGGCCTGAGAGCCGCCGGTCGGCATACTCACCAGGCGTCGCCCTTGAGGGTGGTCAGGTCGGCTTCGAGAAGCTCGAGGTTCTCGGCGGCTGAGCCGCTGCCGGACAGTGTATTGTGCACGGCCGTCCAGAACTTCGAGGACACTTCGTTGTACTTTACCTTGGCGGTCGCCGAAGGCCGCGGCACCGCGTTCTGGAAAATCGGTTTCCAGTTCGGCATAAAGGGCTGGGCGGCGGCAACATCCTTGTCGTCATAAAGATCCGTCAGTGTCGGCAAGTTGGACAGCTCGATGGCGCGCGCTTTCTGAACCTCCTTCGACGCCAAGAACTTTACCAGCGCGATGGCTGCTTCCTGCTTTTCGGAATATTTCGAAACCGCCAGGTTCCAGCCGCCGAGCGTCGAGGATGGCTTGTCGCCGGCCGCGGCCACGGGCAGCGTCATGACGTCGAACTTGCCCTTCACAGCGCTGTCGGCACCATTGCCGAGGGAATAGGCATAGGGCCAGTTGCGCATGAAGACGGCGTTGCCGGTCTGCCAGACGCCGCGCGATTCTTCTTCCTGATAGGCGAGCACGCCTGGCGGTGAGATCGTGCCGATCCAGCCCTTGGCGCGGTCAAGCGCAGCCGCCGCCTTGTCGTTGTTGATCGAGATCGCCCCGTCCGGCTCGACGATTTGGCCGCCACCCGACGACTTCACCCATTCCAGCGCGTTGCAGGTCAGCCCCTCATAGGAATTGCCCTGGAAGACGTAGCCCCAGAGATCCTTCTGTCCGGCCTGGCGTTCCTTATCCTGAACCTCTTTGGCGGTTGCGGCCATCTCGTCCCAGGTCTTCGGCGGCTGCTTGCCATATTTCTCGAGCAGGTCCTTCCGGTAAAACAGCGCCGGAGCATCGGTAAACAACGGCAGCGCCACCAGCCGGCCATTAACGGTCTGCGAGGCAATGATCGACGGGAAAAACTGGCCGTCCACATCCTTGGTGGCCTCCTTGAGATCGATGAACTGATCGGCAAGCTGCGGCGCCCAGATGACGTCGGTCTGATAGACGTCGATGTCCTTGTTTCCAGCCGCGAGCCACAGGCGATATTGGGAGAACTGTTCGCTGCTCGATGACGGCATCGTAACGAGCTTTACCTGATTGCCGGTCTCCTTCTCGAAAATTGCCAGCTGCTTGTTCAGGAATTCGACGTTCTTTCCCGTAGTGTTGGCGGCAAACGAAATTTCGGCGGCACGGATCGGGCCGGCAAACGCAATGGCAATGCCTAGCGCAGACATGCCCAAAGCAAACTTTTTCATGATCTCCTCCCAGAAATTGAAATCGATTTGGCCAGCAGAACATTGCAGAAGGCATGGACGGCGTCAAGTCGCCAAATGAGCGCTTCACAGTTGCGCAGAAGGGCCATTGCAGTGCAATATACAGCTTAAAAGGAAGTTCATGACCGCCAGAGGCTACGCTCTGGGGCGATATTTTTGAAATCGATTTCAATTATGGCCTGATTGGGTACGTGCCCGTTGCGCATCGCCAACGCATCGTCCATTGATTGCCTGGACAAAGAAGACATCCGATGAAACTTCGTGAATTCGCAAAGCAGCTTGGACTTTCTCCGACCACGGTCAGTCGTGCGCTCGGCGGCTACCCTGAGGTCAGTGAAGCCACGCGCGCCCGGGTTGCAAGCGAAGCAGTACGGCTTGGTTATCGCCCCGATATCAATGCCGTGCGTCTGAAGACAGGAAGAGCCGGTGCGATCGGCGTCATGATGGCCCGGTCGGGAGAAATCCATTTCACCGAATTCATGTCGGGCATGGCGCAACGCCTGGAAACGACCGACACGGATATTCTCATCACGCCGATTACCGCACACAATGACGACGACGAGATGCAGGAGTACAGACGCCTGGTTGAAAGCCGTCGCGTGGACGCAGTGATCATTCACTCGCCTCGCCCTCGCGACCCGCGGATCGAGATGCTGAGCAGCCTGCGTCTGCCTTTCCTGGTTCACGGCCGGTCGGAGACGGAGCACGTTCACGCCTGGCTTGATATCGATAATGAAAATGCGGTGCGCAGGTCCACCGAACACCTGCTCGATCTCGGGCACCGCCGCATCGCCATGATCAATGGCCTCAGGGGCAAGACTTATTCGATCCATCGCGAACAGGGTTTTCGGCTCGCCCATCAGGAGCGTGGGCTCATTGCCGATCCCCACATGATGGTCTGCGATAAATTCTCAGACGAGAGCGGTTTTCGTCATGCCCGCTCTTTCCTGGAGAGCGCCAATGCGCCAACCGCCATCGTTGCCGGCTCCACGATGACAGCGCTCGGCGTTTACCGCGCCGTCCGTTCGCTTGGGATGACGGTCGGCCGGGATGTCTCCGTTATCGCCCATGACGACGTCTTCCCTTATCTGACGGCCGAAAATATGGTGCCGTCACTCTCGACAACGCGATCTTCCATGCGTGCTGCGGGCACACGTTGCGCCGAGCTGACGCTGCAACTTATTGCGGGGCGCGCCGCCGAGGAGATCCACGAATTATGGCCGGTCGAGTTGATCCTGCGAGAAAGCACTGCGGCCCCGCGCTGACAGATGCGGAACGCCGCTTCAGAGCGGGAGATGGCAACGCGCGCGGCACCTCTCGCACCAGATCCGCGAACAAGCCGGCGATTAGAGTAAGGTTTGCCGGACGGGCCAACCGACTGCGTTGTCGCCGAAGTCCATTAGCCGGCATTTCGCCGTACCCCGCCATTCGCCCTGACGAGCGCCATCAACATCGGGCCGATGGCAAATTCGCCCCTTTCGGTCCTGCGGGTGAGATCGCGGAGATAACCGCCGGGCGAATTGATATGCCCTCCCCGTTCCAGGATGCAGGCGATCACGGTCGCGGCGTTTTCCGGCCCCATGCCGGCGCAGGCGTCCTCATAGGCCGAGGGGCTGACGCCGAGCATCGAGCGCACGACGACGGCGGCCGACATCAGGTCGCGCCAATTGCCGATCGCGCCACCCGGCCCATAGTCGAGAATGGCGGGGCAGGCCTGCAGGACGAGGCCGAGCGGGAAGGATTTTAGGCTGTGGCCGGCGACAGGATTGGCCGCACCCGGCCCCTTGCCACCTGGTCCCGTGGAAGGCCTCGGCGGTTTCAGCCTTTGTGCATCCAACGGCTCGGCCATCCCTTCGTTGTTTGCCAGTGCCTTTTCGCCCTGCTTCGTTTCGAAGCTTGGTTCAAGTTCTGAATTGGATTCGGGGTTTGAATTCTGTTTGTGGCGCTCAATTTGAGACTCATTGGCGTTCATTTTTTCTATTTTTATCTGCCTTTCCAGCAGGTTGACGGCCTCGTCGCGCAACAGCGCCATCTCGTAGAGCAGCGATGCCAGTTCTTCGATGCACGCCACCCGCGGGATCCTTGCGACAAGCGCACGAAACATCACGGTCATCTCTTCCCAGTCACCGGGAACCGCTTCGTCGATGGCCGCCGAAATCAGCTTGGAGATATCGCGCCGGCAGACCGTCAGGCGTTCTCTCGTCGCCCGGAGCAGCTCCCGGTCGGCAATTACCTGGGCCGCCAGGTTTTCAATCTCGACCGCACGGGCCAAAAGCGGCGCGACGCTGAAGCCGAAGGCTTCGCCGATCGCCCCTGCCCTGTCGCGGCGGGCATAGCGTTTCCCGTTCGGACTGTCCTTGCGCAGGATCAGGCCGGCCTCGACCAGGACGGCCAGGTGCCGCCGCAGCGTCGCCGGCGTCATGCCGCGGGCGCGCAGCGATAGCTGGGCATTCGAGGGAAAGACGATCAGGCCCTTCTCCTCGGAGATTTCATCGTCGGGATAGAAGGTCAGCAGCGCGTCGAGCACCGTCAGCGCCCGATCGGTCACGCCGAGCGCCGGGCGCGCCTCGCAGATCGCCCGGAACAGCTTCCACTTGCTGCGCTTCATCCCCGGCTCGATCGTCTCGGCCAGTTGCTGGCTTGCCAGCATGCCAAGCGACATCGGCCGCCGCCCAAAGGGCGTCGTCACATATCCACTCTCCATTTGCCTTCACCTTCGTTCAGGCAAAAGAAAACCATCCACCAATTTGGTGCCTAAGACGCTTGACTGTGATTCGTGGAAATGCGATTCTCGATGTGCTTAAGATCTGAGAAGGGCTTCCACGACGGCGTCGTTGGGGGCCTTTTTCTTTTGCGCGCTACGCTCCTCTGTGCTTCTTGAATTCCTGGAATAGGTCTTGCAGCCGTTCCTGGACGAATTGATCGAAACCCGGCGCGGTCTTGCCGTCGAAGACGAAAGTAGCGCCGGCTGCTGTCTTCTTGATCATCACAGGAACGCCGCTGACTTCGGTTTTGGCCACCGCCGGCTTTGGCGTGGCCGTCTTCGTCGTCGCCAGAACCAATGCCCGGTGGAAGCGTTCGTCGCTCGAAATCTTGCGTGCGTCGTCCGCGGACAACTCCGCGATGATCGTCCCGACGTCGGCTTTCTCCAGTCGCTCGCCCAGCTCCAGCCAGCGGCGGCGGCCGATCTCGGGCGCAGCACCGATGGCGTTGATGAGGTCGAGCGGCACCTGCCGCATGACGATCAGCATTCTCGACAGCGCCGCTTTGTCGACACTGAGCGCCGCCATGATGACATCCCGGCCGAAGCCGCGTTCCTCGAGCCGCGACGCGAAGAGCGCGCGCTCGATATAGGAGAGATTGGTGCGGGCGCTGTTTTCCTGCCCCTGGCTGACGACCAGCTGGTCATCCGTGAGATCGCGCACGACCGCACGAACCTTGATGCCGAGGTCTCGGATGGCCGCCAGCCGTCGATGGCCGTAGGCGACCTGATAACGTCCCTTGGCTTCAGGATGCGGGCGCACGAGGATCGGAACCTGCTGCCCGTGTTCGCGGATCTGCTCGACGAGCTCGCTAAGACCGGACGCGTCGATCGCCAGGCGGTCGCTGACGAAGGAGGCGTCGATCAGGCCTGGGTCGAGCTCGATTATCATCTGGCCCGCCGCCAGCTGCCGTTCCAGCTCGCCCGCTCGCTCCATCTTTTCGGTGATGTTGCCGAGCGTCTTCGTAATGCCGCCGACCGGCCCGCCGACACGCTCCTGCGGCACGAAGCCGGCGATCGGACGATTGTCGCGTGGCGCGACCGCTTCCACCCTTGCCGGGCTCGGAGCGGAGATTTCGATGAGATTCTTGCGCGCCATTTCTATCTCCTTCCCCAGGTGGAGCGAATATGCGCTTCGATCTCACCATTCACGAGGTTCAGCGACTCCAGCGCCCGGTCATAGGTTCCGCGCGTGAATTGCGACCGCTCGACCTCATAAAGGGTTTGCTTGGTGACGCCGGCGTCGGCGACCGCGGTCGATTTCACCATGGCGTTGTGGAGCATGCGGTTGCCGAAGATCGCCCGCATGAAGCCGGTCATCTGGCTCTGCGGTCCGTCATTCGGCTCGAACCGCGTCACGAGATAGCGCATCCAATCATAGCTGGTGCGCCCGCCGGCCCTCTCGACGACCGACATGAGTTCGCTCGTCATCGTCAGGAACTGCGACATCGACATGACGTCGAGCATCTGCGGGTGGACCGTGATCAAGACCGAAGTCGCCGCGCAGAGCGCCGACATTGTCAAGAAACCAAGCTGCGGCGGGCAGTCGATGACCACGATGTCGTAGAGGCTTTCGATGTCGGTCAGCACCTCGCCGATGCGGGCGAAGAACATCGTCTCCGCCGTGCCGGACGCCATAGCCTTCGGCGTCTCGTGCTCGAATTCCATCAGCTCGAGATTTCCCGGAATGAGATGCAGATTGGGCGTATAGGTGGCGCGCACGATATCGGCGATCGGGCGCGGTTCTTCATAGCGGATCGCACCGTAGATCGTCTCGCCCTCGCCGACGTCGAACTCCGGCTGGTGACCGAACAGCGCCGACAGCGATGCCTGCGGATCGAGATCGACGGCGAGCACGCGGTAGCCGCGCAGCGCCATGAATTGCGCCAGATGTGCAGCCGTGGTGGTCTTGCCCGAGCCGCCTTTGAAATTCATGACGGAGACGATCTGGAGCTTTTCGCCGGCTCTGCGGGCCGGCACATATTTCGGCGTGCCGTTGCGCTCGTCGAGGACCCGGCGAATGCGGTCCATGTCGGATGCGCTGTAAAGCCGACGTCCGTTTGGCAGCGGATCCGGTCCGTGGCCATCGGCCGCCACCTGCCTGAGATAGCCTTCACCGATGCCGATGAAGGCTGCGGCTTCCGCCGGCGAGAAGGTCCTGATCGTCTTCTGGGAAAGCGGCGGAAAGATTTTCGCCTGATGCTGCTGAAGCTGATAGGACAACTCCTTCGCATCTGTTGCCAGAAGCGACGGGAGATGCTCTTGATCGTCTTGAAGAGCAAGACTCGGCTGCAT
>NZ_CP104153.1:0-756047 GCF_025200795.1 Rhizobium sophoriradicis | reverse complement strand
TCACGCAAATCCTGATAAATCGGGTAATTTTGCGCAAATGATCGTGAGTCTGGCGGTTCCGTCAAGCGATTTCTTGGTTGGCGAAGAGAGAACAAACCGGAATTACAGAAGAAATCATGTGGAATTCCGGAATCTTAGCTTTGTTGTCAGCTGACAATAGCGGTCAGGTCTACATCCGCCGAAGCGAGCCTAAAAAGCCGATGGATTTTCATGCGAGTCGGCGTCCCCGCCCTACAACGACCGAATCTCGTAACGGAGCGCAGACCGGATCAGGTAATCCGTATTATTTATAGGACGAACGATAGAGGTTTTCGGCCTCCAGCTGGCGAATGGCTTCATTGCCGGAAGACTTGTTATTTGCGTCCTGGCTTTCAGGATCGCGGCGTGACGGGGCAAGCCCGAGCATCTGCTCGAGACGACCAGCGTTGAGCGGAGCGCTTATTCCCTTGAAGTTCATTATCCAATCTTTCGTCTGTACAAGGCTTGAAGCCGCAAAGATAAGCGCATTTTCAAACCGCCGGAAATAACCAGTCGGCGTTATCACCATCTTTTCATACGCTAGGCACGAGAGGGGAGGGGCCTCCATCTTTCCATTTCCCGGATGCGGTATCGCGTCCGATTCCGGGCCTCGGATCGTTTCTGTTTACCGAGATCAAGGCCTCGCAGCGCTGGCCCCATATGCAAAGCGTCGCATCGCTCCAGACGCTGCTATCAACAAACTCCGGAGATTTCGGCCGAAGGTCCACAAGAGCGTGCTGCTGCATACCACGGCGAGGGGCGCTCCGCCATTTCTCCCAGATCTAAACGGAGGAATGCGAGGGCATGGTGCTGAAAAATTGTGAGCAGTTTCGGGCTACAATCTGTTTTAGGCGTAGCTGGCTTTTAGAGGTCGGCATTCGCTACCCAAAGATCCGGTCGATGGCCGACCAGGGAACATGCCCAGCAATTGCACTCAAGTCGACATTCCAGCCGTCGCGTTCAAATCAACGGCAAAGATAACAATGGCTATGCTAGGCGAATCACGGTTCGGCGGGTATGATATGACTCTGGTCTCGCAGAGCCGCCACTAGCCTTATTGATCCGGTCTCCTCACTCCAAGTTCCGCAAAATGGCCAATCACTCCTAGCGGAATTCACCGCCGAGTTCGCTTCCGTTTGTGGAATTCCTTCTTGTTTACCGGCTATTTACCATAATGCTCCGCGGCCGGCCTTTACCTCAGATTCGCTCCCGCGTCCCCGGGCGGGGCAGCATCGTCAGGCTCGGGGTTTACAGCTATCGCGTCTTCATTCCTTCGCGGTTGGTGAAGTGAGCGTTGCCCAAACCCGTGCCAATTGTCAGCACCGCCCACTTCGACACATCGTTCATGAAGGCTATCTGCGACAAGCCCTGCACGACGGCGTCGTTGTGCATCATCACGAATGTGCTGTGATCGCCGATCTCCGGAATGGCCTTCATCAGCGCGGCGGGGAGGTTGAAGCTGTCGCTTTCCCAATTGCCGCCTGGCAGATTCTGCCCGCCGCGTTCGATGGAACCATCGATCTTGATAATGCCAGGACAGGCGATCCCTATAATCGGAGCAAGTTTTAGATCGCTCTTTCGAGCTTTTTCGATCAAGTCCTCCAACATCGCCCCCAGCTTCTCTATTGTTGCGCTACGGCTTGGCTCGTCATCGGCATGACGCCAGATCGTCGATTCCCAAACGCTTGCGTCAGCGAAATCCTGTGTCTTTTCCTTTCCGAACTTGACGATCCCGGCGCGGACGTTTGTGCCGCCAATATCGACGGCCAAAATTGCCTCATATCCCTTGAACATCCAGGGCGGCATGAGATGGACGGAGCCGATCAACCCTGCTTCATCGGGATGATGGACAATCGGTACGACCTCGATATTTATGCCGGCTGCCTTGAGGATAACCATGGTCCTGGCGATCGTCAGCTCCCCGAAGCGGCTTTGCCGGAAACCGCCGCCGACGACGATGCGTTCGGTCTTGGACCAACGCTCGTCCTTGAGGAACTTCCTGATCACCTCGGCAAAGTCCTGCGCGAAATCTTCCATGGCGCCCATGATCAGTGCGGCGGCCTCCATGTCGTCTCCCTTCAGCAGAGCCTCGATCTTTTTCTTGGAGAGCTTCGCTGTTGCAACCTCGCCGATCGGGTCGTCTCCGAATTTGCGGACATGTTTTCTCCAATCGTCGAGCTTCTGCTGAAAGGTCTTCTTGTTGGCGTTGTCGCCAACGAAGCCGTTCCTGTCACGCAGTTCGTTGTTGTAGTCGTCGATAGTCACCAGCGGCAGAACGGTCGCACCATGCGCCAACGGAGCATTGACCTCCTCGCTATGCTTGGAACTGCTTTTGGCCATCATACTACCTTTTACGACGAGAGTGCTTCGAACGGGCGGCCAGATAAAACGCTGACTTGCCTTGGGATGTTCCCGACTGCCAAGTCATCTTGTCGCGGCCGGTCGGCGACCTAGCTTCAATGATTGCAGAGTTAGGAGAAGACCGTGCAGGACGACGACGCCACACAGGAAATGCTTTCATTGGTTTTGGATGAGCCGGAGCACTGGGCAATGTTTCTCGATATCGACGGGACGCTGCTCAACCTTGCGCCCACGCCGGACGCGATCGAGGTCCCGGAGGCCCTTCCCGGGCAACTTCATCGTCTGTCGAATAAGCTCGGCGGCGCCCTGGCGCTGGTGACCGGACGATCGCTTGCCTATGCGGATGCCCTGTTTAAACCCTTTGCATTTCCGACTGCGGGCCTGCACGGCGCCGAGATCAGGAGTGCCGCCGGGATGCATACGCTCGAGGCGTCACCCGAGTTTCAGGCGCTGAAGCATGCGCTGACCGCGGAAGCCGAGCACTATCCGGGTGTGCTGATCGAGGACAAGGGCGCGGCTGTTGCCGCCCATTACCGCCTCGCGCCCGAATATGAAAAAGTGCTCGAAGAGCGCATGCATCATTATGCCGAGCTCGCAGGGCCGAACTGGGCGCTGCAGCTCGGCAAGATGGTGTTCGAACTGCGACCGGCACGCTCGAGCAAGGGTGATGCGTTGGAGCGGTTTTTCCAGTCCGACCCGTTCAGGAACCGCTGCCCGATCACCATCGGCGATGATCTGACCGATGAGTCGATGTTTGCGATCGCCAATGCGCGTGGCGGCGTTTCCATACGCGTCGGGGCGATCGGCGCTCCGAGCTGCGCCACAAGCCGGCTGTCTTCGGCTGCGCTGGTCAGGAACGTCATCGCCGCGCTGGCCGCCTGAGTTGGGTCTGGGGCGATCTTCGATGCGGATTGCCGCCATCTTTTGCACCGCCTGCGCGGCGTCGATCGTCAAAAAAGTATCGGTTTTGACTGCGAATCGTGGTGGCAAGGGCGAAACGAGACCACTACACTCCGCTCAATAATAAAGCCAAAAAGGGAATTTGGCGGGTGGGCTTGGAACCCGTCCTCGGAGGAGGAACCGATGGAACCTGACTTGGAAGTCGTTCAGATCAGGCCGGGCGAATCTTTCGCTACGAAGGCTCACGGCTATCCCTATCATACGGTTCGCTGGCATTTTCATCCGGAATATGAGCTGCATCTCGTCGTGGCGACAACCGGGCGCTATTTCGTGGGCGATTTCATCGGAGAGTTCGAACCGGGCAATCTCGTGCTTGCCGGCCCCAATCTTCCCCATAACTGGATCAGCGACGTCCCCAAGGGCTCGAGCATTCCGCTCCGATGCCAGCTCATCCAGTTCAGCGAAAATTTCATCAGCGACACGATGAAGGTGCTGGCCGAGCTCGGCCCCTTCGAGCCGGTGCTGGAAGCCTCCCGCCGCGGGGTGCTCTTCGGCGCCGAGACCAGCCGGCAGGTCGCGCCGCTGATGAACGAGGTGCAGCAGGCCCACGGCGTGCGCCGCATCGAGCTTTTCATGATGATCGTCGGCCTGCTCAGCCGGGCGCAGGATGCCCAGCTTCTCGCCAGCCCAAGCTATCTGCCCGATCCGTCCGGTTACATGTCGGCCGGCATCAACAAGGCACTCGCCTATATCAGGGAGAACCTGACGAAGTCCTTCGACGAAACCGATCTTGCCGGCATTGCCGAACAATCCACCGGCGCCTTTTCGCGCGCCTTCCGCCGCCACACCGGCATGTCGCTCGTGCAATATGTGAAACGCCTGCGCATCAATCTCGCCTGTCAGATCCTGATGAGCGACGATCACGCATCGATCACCGATATCTGCTTCGAGGTCGGATTCAACAATCTATCCAATTTCAACCGCCAGTTCCTCGCGGAAAAGGGCATGACGCCCTCCCGCTTCCGACGATTGCTGGGCGACAATATCAACGTGGTCAAGGCGGCATAAGGGCGCCGGACGAGCACGGTTCCAGGTAATAGAAGCAACCATCCGCTGAAAGGGCGACAGGGAGGACGAGGAGGAGAGACAAAAACTAACACTGGTTTGAACGCGAACACGCAATGAGCGGTTCGCGACAGCAGACGCTTGTCCTTAGAAAACTGCATACCGCCGGGACAGGCGAGGCGGCTCGTTCAGTAGAACATCGCAACAACGAAACGACACAATTTTTCCAATGGGAGGAGATGGAAATGATGAAATTCTCGACAAAAGCGGCAGGCGCCGCGGCACTTGCCCTATCCCTGCTCGGCGGTACTTCCGCCTTCGCGCAAAGCGCCGTTGCGGATGCGACGGTCGCATTCCTCATGCCGGACCAGGGCTCGACCCGTTACGAAGAGCATGATCATCCGGGCTTCGTCGCGGAGATGAAAAAGCTCTGCACCTCATGCAAGGTCATCTATCAGAATGCCGATGCCGATATCGCCAAACAGCAGCAGCAATTCAATTCGGCCATCACCCAGGGCGCCAAGGTCATCGTGCTCGATCCGGTGGATTCGGCAGCGGCCGCATCTCTCGTCCAACTCGCCCAGAGCCAGGGCGTCAAGGTCATCGCCTATGACCGTCCGATCCCGACGGGCAAGGCCGATTTCTACGTCTCCTTCGACAACAAGGCGATCGGCAAGGCAATCGCGGAATCGCTCGTCCAGCATCTGAAGGCCAAGGGCGTTCCGACGGATGGCGGCGGCATCCTGCAGATCAACGGCTCGCCGACCGATGCGGCCGCCGGCTTGATCAAGGACGGCATTCACGAGGGTCTCGCGAGCGGGGGCTACAAGACGCTTGCCGAATTCGACACGCCGAACTGGCAGCCGGCGAACGCACAGCAATGGGCAGCCGGCCAGATCACCCGTTTCGGCAAACAGATCGTCGGCGTCGTCGCCGCCAATGACGGGACCGGCGGCGGCGCCATCGCCGCCTTCAAGGCAGCCGGTGTCGACCCCGTACCGCCGGTGACCGGCAATGATGCGACGATCGCCGCACTGCAGCTGATCATATCGGGGGATCAGTACAACACGATCTCCAAGCCGAGCGAAATCGTCGCCGCGGCCGCGGCCAACGTCGCGGTGAAGCTCTTGGCAGGAGAGACTATCAAGGCGGAAATGACGCTTTATGACACGCCGGCACAGCTCTTCGTGCCAGCTGTCGTCACCGCCGAAAACCTCAAGGCCGAGATCATCGACAAGAAGATCAACACCGCCGAGGAACTGTGCACCGGCCGTTATGCCGAGGGCTGCAAGAAGCTCGGCATCACCAAGTAATCAAGCCAAGGCAAGCGCGGCCGGATCGCCGGTTGCGCTTGCCTTATTTCGCTTCGGAAAGGCCAGGCGATGTCCGACACCTCTCATATACTCGACGGCGCCCGCCAGCCCGTTCTCAGCCTGCGCGGAATATCGAAAAACTTCGGCGCGGTCTCAGCGCTCACCGATATCGAACTCGACGTGCATGCCGGCGAAGTCGTGGCGCTCGTCGGCGATAATGGCGCCGGCAAATCGACTCTCATCAAGATCCTGGCCGGCGTGCACCAGCCGAGCTCGGGCACGATCCTGTTCGAGGGCAAACAGGCAGACCTGTCGAGCCCGAGTGCTGCCCTCGATCTCGGCATCGCTACCGTGTTTCAGGATCTGGCGCTTTGCGAAAATCTCGACGTGGTCGCCAATATCTTTCTCGGCAAGGAGCTAAATCCCTTCCAGCTCGATGAGGTCGCCATGGAAATCCGCGCCTGGAAGCTGTTGAACGAGCTTTCGGCCCGAATCCCAAGCGTGCGCGAGCCGGTGGCGTCGCTTTCCGGCGGGCAGCGCCAGACCGTAGCGATCGCCCGGTCGCTTTTGCTCGAGCCGAAACTGATCATGCTCGATGAGCCTACCGCGGCACTTGGCGTCGCCCAGACGGCCGAAGTACTCGATCTGATCGAACGCGTGCGCGAGCGCGGCCTTGGCGTCATCATGATCAGCCACAACATGGAGGATGTGCGTGCCGTCGCCGACCGCATCGTCGTCCTTCGGCTCGGGCGCAACAACGGCACCTTCATGCCTGATGCCTCCAACGAAGCGCTGGTCAGCGCGATCACCGGCGCGTCCAACAATTCCGTCTCCCGCCGCGCCATGCGCCGCAAGACGCAAGGCCAAGAGAACGAGGAGGGCAGGCCATGATGAAGACCATTCAGAACGAACCGGCAGCACCTCCGCTTCTCGACCGGCGCGATGAACGAGTACGCCATGACGATAGCCTCACCGGATGGGTCCGCGGCTTTATCGACCGCATCCGCTCCGGCGACCTCGGCTCGCTGCCGGTCATCGTCGGCCTGGCGATCATCTGGACGGTATTCCAGGCGCTCAATCCGGTGTTTCTCTCCAGCGCCAACCTCGTCAACATGCTGTTCGACTGCTCGACGGTGGGCGTCATCTCGCTCGGCATCGTCTGCATTCTGATGGTTGGAGAAATTGATCTGTCCGTCGGCTCCGTCAGCGGCTTCGCCTCGGCGCTCACCGGTGTCTTCTGGATTAACCAGGGGTGGCCGGTGGTGCTCGCCATCCTCGCCGCCATGGCTGTCGGCGCCTTGATCGGCTCGCTCTACGCCTTCCTCTTCAACCGCTTCGGCATGCCTAGCTTCGTCTCCACCCTGTCTGGACTGCTCGCGGTTCTCGGGCTGCAGCTCTACATTCTCGGATCGACCGGCTCGATCAATCTGACCTATGGCTCGTGGCTGGTGAATTTCGGGCAGATCATGGTCATGCCGGATCCTGTCGCCTATGCCCTCGTAGCCTTTGCCGGCATTGCATTCTTTTTCTCCAGCTACCGCACTGCGGCGCGGCGTCGGGCGGCCGGCCTGTCGCCAAAATCGACCGGCGGACTTGTTCTGCGCGCCGTCATCATCACCGTTGCTCTGGAGGCGGTCGCCTTCTATCTCAACCAGTCGCGTGGTGTCCCCTGGATGTTCGGCCTCTTCGTCGGCCTCGTCATCGCGATGAATTATGCGCTGACGCGCACGAAATGGGGACGATCCATGCAGGCCGTCGGCGGCAACAGGGAGGCTGCCCGCCGCTCGGGCATCAATGTGTCGCGCATCTATGCCAGCGCCTTCGTCGCCTGTGCCCTGCTTGCCGCAACCGGCGGCGTGCTCTCGGCGGCACGGCTGGCAACCGCAAGCCAGCAGGCCGGCACCGGCGACGTCAATCTCAACGCCATCGCTGCGGCGGTGATCGGTGGCACCAGCCTGTTCGGCGGGCGTGGCAGCGCCTATTCGGCCCTTCTCGGCATCATCGTCATCCAGTCGATCGCCAGCGGGCTGACGCTCCTCGATCTGTCCTCATCGCTTCGCTACATGATCACCGGCGCCGTTCTTGCCGTCGCCGTCATCGTCGACTCTCTGGCACGCCGATCGCGCATTTCGCACGGCCGAGCCTAAACAACCAGGAAAGCAGAGGAAGCAAATGGGACAGGATCTGTCTGGAAAAGTCGCGGCCGTCACCGGGGCAGCGTCAGGTATCGGCCTGGAATGCGCCAAAGCGATGCTTGGCTCCGGCGCCCGGGTCGTGCTGATCGATCGCAACGAGGAAGGCTTGCGGGAAATCTGCTCGACACTCGGTGCAGATGCCATTCCGCTGGTGGTCGACCTCTTGAACCCCGAAAGCGTGGCGCAGATGATGCCTGCAATCCTGCAGAAGGCTGGCCAGTTGGACATCTTCCACGCCAATGCCGGCTCTTATATCGGCGGCGAGGTGCTGGGCGGCGATCCCGATGCCTGGGACCGAATGCTCAACCTGAATATCAACGCCGCCTTCCGCTCCGTGCATGCCGTCCTGCCGCACATGGTCGAGCGCAAGACCGGAGACATCATCCTGACGAGTTCCGTCGCCGGCATGGTTCCCGTCGTCTGGGAGCCGATCTACACGGCTTCCAAACACGCGGTTCAGGCCTTCGTCCACACGCTCAGACGGCAGGTGGCCAAGCACGGCCTGCGCGTCGGCGCCGTTGCGCCCGGTCCGGTCGTCACCGCGCTTCTCAGCGATTGGCCGCAGGAAAAGCTGGATGAGGCGCTCGCCGCCGGCGGCCTGATGGAGCCGAAGGAAGTAGCCGAAGCCGTGCTCTTCATGCTGACACGCCCGCGCAACGTCACGATCCGCGATCTCGTCATCCTGCCGCAGAGCACGGACATCTGATGAAGATGTAGCCGCCCGGCAAACGCAGAAGGGAAACGGATATGATCTTCGACAGATTTCGCCTGAATGGACAGGTGGCGCTGGTGACCGGCGGCACGCGTGGCATCGGGCTGGCAATCGCCGAAGCGCTCGGGGAGGCGGGCGCCAAGGTCGTCGTCGCGGGACGAACGCGCAATCAAGTCGCCGAGGAACGGCTCTCCAAGGCCGGTGTCGAGGTCGAGTTCATCGCCGCAGATCTGGTGAAGGAGCCTGCTGCCGACGAGCTCGTGACGGAAACCCTTTCGCGGACCGGCCGGCTCGACATCCTCGTCAACAATGCCGGCATCGCCATTCACGGCAACAGCGGCGAGTTTTCCGATGCCATCTGGCGCGAGATCATGACCGTCAACGTCGATGCCGTCTTCCGCGCCTGCCGCGCCGCGCTCGCGCCCATGCGCCGCCAGGGTGGCGGCGTCATTCTGAATATCGGCTCGATCTCAGGCATCATTTCCAACATCCCGCAGAACCAGGTCGCCTACAATACGTCCAAGGCGGCGGTTCATATGATGACCAAGAGCCTCGCCAGCGAAGTTGCCGCCGAGAACATCCGCGTCAACGCCATTGCGCCGGGCTATATCGAAACCGATATGTCGCGGGGCGGCATCGACAATCCCGACTGGTTCCCGACCTGGCGCAGCATGACGCCGATGGGGCGCGTCGGGCAGCCGGAGGAGGTCGCCGGTGCTGCCCTGTTTCTGTGCTCGCCGGCGGCAAGCTATGTCACCGGCGAAGTACTTGTGATCGACGGCGGCTATACGACGCGGTAAAGCTAGAGAGGGGAGGGCGGCGTCCCGACCAGCCGCTACGCCGTTTCGCTTTCAGAAGTTCATGGGTGTCGTGCCGCCGGCGCTCTGGTAGTCGGCAAGCACGCGGTCGACCGCGGCAATCAATATCGCCTCGGGATCGCCAGCTTCGGCCGGCGAGAGCTGCGGCAGGAACTGGTGCAGCAGCGTCTCCGGGATTGTCTTGCCGCGCAGAGCGGCGAGTAGTGTCTCGAACGCCTTCTCCGCCTCGGGCCGGTTCCAGTAATAGCGGATACGATCGCTGTAGCTATAGTGCCGCTGCAGACGCAAGGCCGTCTCGTCGCCGTGATAGTGAGCCTGCCAGTCGCCGGGCGCCGACAGCATCACCGCCTCCATCGTTGCGGCCAGCGTCCTGTCGCCGTAGCCGGGAACCATCTCGGTCGCGATCACGTCCAGCGCATAGGCGGCCTCGCGCAGCGCGAAGGTAAGGCCGGGGCCGACTTTCAGGATGGGGAAGCCATCCCGCACCAGCCGCGTCAGCGCCTCCCGCGTCTGATAATCAGTGGAATGGGCCTCGAAGACGAATTGCGGCTCCTCGTCGAGAAGCGCGGTCAGTTCAGTCGCAAACTCGGGCCTGTAACCGATGACGTTCTCGCTGCCGAATTCGACGCCCGGCTGGACAACGAAGGCGATGACGCGGGAAAAGGCGTCCTCCAACCCAGCTCGCGAAAAGATTTCGCGATGGATGGCAATCGTTGCACGAGCGGCCTCCGGCGCGGTCGGCCGGAGTTCTTCGAGCGCATGATCGGCGCCACCAGGCACCGGAACCTCGGTGCCCAGAATATAAAGCGGCGGCGGCGCGCCGATCGCTTTCGCCGTCTTTTCGCTGATCTCTGCCAATCCTGTGGCCCGCTCGGCGATCGTCCGGTCGTCGAGTGCCGCCGGCTCGCCGGCACAGCCCATCGAGGCGTCGAGGTGGATCTTGCCGAACCCGGCTCTGACATAGGCTTCAACCATAAGCGATGCCTGCTCAAGCGCTGCTTCCGGCGTCTTCTTGCGCCACGGATTGGGGCCGAGATGATCGCCGCCGAAGATCATCCGCGCGCGCTCGAGCCCTTCCTCAGCGGCAATGCGCTCAGCAAAGCGGATGAAGTCTTCCGGCGTCATGCCGGTGTAACCGCCGAGATGGTTGACCTGGTTGCAGGTCGCCTCGATCAGGACCGGCCCGCCTTCGCGCACCGCCCGCCGGATGGCAGCCCTGAGGACGAGGGGATGGGCGGAGCAGACTGAGGTAATGCCGAAGGGTCTGCCTTCGCGCCGAGCAGCGGCAAGACGGGTCAATATCCGGTCCATCGTCTATCGCCTCGGGGTTGCGGCAATAAAGGCTGCGAGTTCGGCAAGGGTGGAGACGCCTTCCATCGGACCGAGCCGGGTCACGTTGCGAGCGCCGGCCGCATTGGCGTGGAGCAGGGCGGCATCCGGCTCCATGCCCTTGCGGCGGCAGGTGAGATAGGCCGCGCCGAAACAGTCTCCGGCGCCGGTCGGATCGACCTCGTCAACCGCGAAGGCGGCGCAATCGATGCGCGGGAGGCCGAGGCCAAAAAAGGAAGCACCCTGTTCGCCGCGCTTCAGCACGATCTCGCCGATGCCGCTCTCCAAAAGCTTGGCGACAGCCGCAGTTTCGTCAGTGCTGCCGGCGGCGGTGAAAAGCTCCTCGCCGGAAGGCAGCAGCAGGTCGGCTGTGGCAAGCACCTGGTTGAAGCTGTCCAACGCGCCGTCATCGGTCAGCAATTCCTTACGAAGGTTGGGGTCCAGCGACACCGAACCGCCGCGGGCCTGCACCGTCTCGACGGCATAGAGGATCACCTCGCGGGCACCGGGAATGGTAAGGGCCGTTCCCATGACATGCACATGGCCGGCGCGCCGGACGAGAGCCTCAGCGGCAGAGGTCAAGCCGACCTGGCCGGCCGCGGATCTGGCGATGTTGAAGACGAAATCACGGGCGCCATTCGGCCGGTATCGAACGAAAGCGCTGCCTGTCGGCCAGTCTTCATGGATTGCGATGGCGGATACGTCGACGCCGTCCTGGCGCAGGCGATCGACGTTCAAACGGCCGAAATCGTCATTGCCGACGGCGGCGATGATGCCTGCCGCTCCGCCCATACGCGCAACCTGGTCGATGAAGATGGCCGGCGCACCGCTCGGATAAGGCCCCGTCAGGGATTGCGGCTCGAGGAAACCCGCGCCGACCGTCGTGGCCATGATCTCCACAAGGATTTCGCCGACGGTGATCGTCGGCCCAAGCGCTTCCGGCGCAATCGCCCTTTGCGGTGACGGCATCTGCAAACTCCTTCATGCGGGAAGCGGCGGCATCTGCGCTCCGCGCACTCGTCAAAACCTCGATCCGCCCGTAACTTGGTTAAGAGAACCAGTCAAGAATAATTTTACGCGCGATAATTTCAATATTGCGCTGCAATAGAGAAAGGCTGAGTTTATTTTGCGTTGCGAAACTCACGTTTGACCCGTACCAAACCAAATTTCCGCGCGAAACGCTCGAATTCCGGCCGATTGCCCCTCCAAAACCTCCTTGACAAGGTTGACCAAGATGACGGATAAACTTTACGCATGTAATTTTATGTGTGAACATCCGTAAAGGAGGAGCGGAGACCATGAGCAAGATCATTTGCGTTTTATCTGCATCCGTCGCCTGCCTCGCGCTCACCGCCGGACTGGCGGTTGCAGAGGAACTGACGATCGCCACCGTCAATAATGGCGACATGATCATCATGCAGAAACTGTCGCCGGAATGGGAGAAGGAGACCGGCAACAAGGTGAATTGGGTGGTGCTCGAAGAAAACGTCCTGCGCCAGAAGGTGACGACCGACATCGCTACGAAGAGCGGCCAGTACGACGTCATCACCATCGGCGGCTATGAGGCGCCGATCTGGGGCAAGCAAGGCTGGCTGGCGCCCGTTGACGATCTCGGCGCCGACTACGACTATGACGACCTGCTCGCTCCGATCAAGACGGGCCTGACCGTCGACGGCAAGCTCTATGCAGTGCCTTTCTATACAGAAAGCTCGTTCACGCTGTACCGCAAGGACCTCTTCGATGTCGCCGGCATCAAGATGCCTGATGAACCGACCTACGACCAGATCAAGGAATATGCGGCCAAGCTGACCGACAAATCGAAGGAACAATACGGCCTTTGCCTGCGCGGCAAGCCCGGCTGGGGCGAGAACATGGCGTTTCTCGGAACCATGATCAACGCCTATGGCGGACGCTGGTTCGACATGGACTGGAAGCCGCAAATCAATTCGGAGCCGTGGAAGAAGGCAATTACAGACTACGTCGACCTGATGACCAAATACGGCCCTCCCGGCGTGACCGCCAACGGCTTCAACGAAAACCAGGCGCTATTTTCGACCGGCCACTGCGCAATGTGGATCGATGCCACGTCGGCTGCCGGCCGTGTCTACGATCCGAAGCAGAGCAAGGTCGCCGACAAGATCGCTTTCACGCGCGCGCCTATCGCCGTCACTGCGAATGGATCGAGCTGGTCATGGTCCTGGAACCTGGCGATCCCGGCTACCTCGACCAAGCTCGATGCGGCCAAATCGTTCCTGAGATGGGCGACGTCCAAGGACTACGTCAAGAAGGTTGGTGAGACGGAGGGCTGGGTCGCGGTGCCGCCCGGCACCAGAAAATCGACCTACGCCCTGCCGGAATATCAGAAGGCGGCTCCCTTTGCCGACACCGTGCTGAAGGCGATCCTCTCGGCCGATCCGTCCAAGCCGACCAAGGATCCCGTCCCTTATACCGGTGTGCAGTTCGTCGCCATTCCCGAGTTCCAGGGCATCGGCACACTGGTCGGCCAGCAGATCGCCGCCGCGCTGTCCGGACAGCAATCGGTCGATGCCGCTCTCGACAATGCCCAGAAACAGGTCGAACGCGACATGAAGAAGGCCGGCTACCCGAAGTGAACCTTCCATCCTGGCGGCTTGCCGCGAGTTCCTCCCGGAAAGGTCCCGGCAGCACGACTGCCGGGACCTTCTGGTCAGGCGGGTTAGCCATCACATGGGATTACCGGCGTCTGCGCCGGCTGAACTGGAGAACCACATGAGACTGAAAGACAAGGTGGCCCTCATCACCGGCGGCGCGCGCGGCATCGGCCTCGGCTTTGCCGAGGCCTTCGTCGGGGAAGGCGCCAAGGTTGTCATCGCCGATATCGACATCGAACGGGCAACGAAATCCGCCGCCGCGATCGGCCCTGCGGCCAAGGCGATGAAGCTCGACGTCACGGATCTGCCGGCCATCGACACTCTCGTTGCAGAGATCGACAAGGAGTTCGGCGGCATCGACATCCTCGTCAACAACGCCGCCATTTTCGACATGGCTCCGGTCAACGAAATAACCGAGGCCAGCTACGACAAGGTCTTCTCGATCAACCTGAAGGGGCCGCTCTTCATGATGAAGGCGGTCTCGAACGTCATGATCAAGCGGCGCAGGGGCGGCAAGATTATCAATATGGCCAGCCAGGCCGGGCGGCGCGGCGAGGCGCTTGTGCTTTTATACTGCGCTTCCAAGGCGGCGATCATCTCGGCGACACAGTCGGCAGCACTGGCCCTCGTCAAACACGGCATCAACGTCAATGCCATCGCGCCGGGCGTCGTCGACGGCGAGCATTGGGATGTCGTCGATGCGCATTTTGCCAAATGGGAGGGGCTGAAGCCCGGCGAGAAGAAGGCCGCCGTCGCCAAATCCGTTCCGATCGGCCGCTTCGCCACACCCGATGACATCAAGGGCCTCGCTGTCTTCCTCGCCTCATCGGACAGCGACTATATCCTTGCCCAGACCTACAATGTCGATGGCGGCAACTGGATGAGCTGATCGCCCTTGCGCAAGAAGTCCGGAGTCTGAAATGGAAGCCATCTGCTATACCGAAAAGGGCATCGCGGTCACAAAGGCGCTGCCGCTACCGGAACTGCGGCCCGGCCATGCGCTGGTGCGCGTGCGCGCTGCCGGTCTTTGCCACACCGATATCGACGTCCTCCACGGCCGTTACGGCGAGGGCCGCTTTCCGCTGGTCCCCTGTCATGAATATGCCGGTGTGATCGAGGCCGTGGCCGGCGATGTCTCCAGCCTTGCCGTCGGCGCCCGCGTCGTCGTCGATCCCAATCTTCCCTGTGGGCAGTGCCGGGCCTGCCGCAAGGGATTGACCAACCTCTGCCGCGATCTGAAGGCCTATGGTGTGACGGAGGACGGCGGTTTTGCCGAATACAGCCTGGTCAGAACCGACCACTTGCATCAGATCGGCAATCTCGACTTCAATCTCGCCGCGCTCGCCGAGCCGCTCGCCTGCGTTTTGAACGGCCTTGGCAGCGCCGGCCTGCGGGCCGGTGCGGCGGGAACCGAAACGGCGCTGGTCTTCGGCGCCGGACCGATCGGGCTGCTGCTGGCGCTTTCCCTGAAGGCCGAAGGCGTTTCGTCGGTGACGGTTGCCGATATCAACGAGGGCCGCCTGGCCTTTGCCGAACGGCTGGGACTGGAGACGGCCGTCTCCGGCTCCGAAGCACTCGTCGGCCGCCGCCGCAGCTTTGATTTCGTTGCCGATGCAACCGGCGTTGCCCGCGTCGTCGAAGGCATGATCGACTTCGCCACCGATGGCGGCACGGTTCTCGTCTTCGGCGTCTGCTCCCCCGATCAGCGCATTTCCATTGCGCCGTTCGAAATCTTCCGGCGGCAGATCCGCTTCGCCGGCTCTCATTCGCTGAACCGCAACATTCCCCAGGCGCTCGACCTTCTCAGGAGGGATACTGGCGCCATGGCGCAGCTGGTGTCCCACCGGCTGCCGCTTGGCGAAGTGCTTCCCTTCATCACCAAAAAGTCCGCCGATCCGGCAACGATGAAGGTGCAGTTCTCCATAGACTAGGTTCGGGTGATCGACAGCGCCGCTTTTCGTCCGGCGATGAGTCATCTAGAAACCGTCGGAGACGCCGCGTCAGGAGATCAGATGGTGGGAAAGACGATCAAAACCATGGAGGACTTTTCGGAGTTCGTCGGCCTGTCGCGTCCCACCGTCTCGAAATATTTCAGCGATCCGATGTCGGTGCGCCAGAAGACGCGGGAGACGATCGAGCAGGCGCTGAAGAAATCGGGTTTCCGGCCGAA
Source organism: Rhizobium sophoriradicis (assembly GCF_025200795.1). Taxonomy (NCBI): domain Bacteria; kingdom Pseudomonadati; phylum Pseudomonadota; class Alphaproteobacteria; order Hyphomicrobiales; family Rhizobiaceae; genus Rhizobium; species Rhizobium sophoriradicis. Next base: position 740,536 of record NZ_CP104153.1, on the reverse strand, counting down.
TATCTTCGCCGTCAACCTCAACCGGCGGCGCAGCAACATTCTCGGCGTCATCATCCCCAATTCCACCGATCCTTTCTATATGGCGCTCACCCGCCGCATCGAGATGATCGCCAACGAGACCGGCTTCCTCGCCTTCGTACTATCGTCAGACGGCAAGGCCGAAATGGAGGACCGGGCGATCAAGACGCTGAAATCGATGAATGTCGCCGGGGCGATCATCGCGCCGCTTGGCGTGGAATCTCACCACGCCACGCTCGACGAGCTCGGCCGCAGCGTTCCACTTATCTATGTCGACTCGCCGCTCGACGAGACATCCTCCTTCGTCGGCACCAACAACCGCCAGAGCTTCAACCTGATCGTCGACTATCTTTGCCGGTCGGGCGAACCGCCCTGCTATTTCGGCATGCCGCATGTCAACACCAATGCGCTGACGCGGCAGACGGCCTATCTGGAGGCGATGGAACAGTTCAAGATGGCGCCGAGCATCGTCGAGCTTACAGACAGCAAGAGCTGGGACTTCGAGCGCTTCGGCTTCGAGGAAGCGACCCGCATCCTGACGTCGGGCCAGGGTTTTCCCAAGCGCACCGTGCTCTGCGCCAACGACCGCGTCGCCTTCGGCGTCATCGCCGCCGCATTCCAGCTCGGCCTCAAGGTCGGCCATGGCGCCAATTACGACTTGCGGGTCGCCGGACATGACGATCACCCGCTGTCGCGATACGCCTGCCCGCCGATCACGACGGTGGCGCAGAATTATAACGAGATCGGGCGGCTTGCGATCGAAATGCTGCTCGGCAGGCTCGACGAGGGCGAGGGTCTTGCCACCACGCCGGCGGCCCGCATTCTTCTCAATGCCGAGCTCATGCTGCGGACCTCGGCGTGACGTGGCGCCTCAGGCGCGAGGCAGTCCCGGCGGCCGCAAATGTTTCCGCAGTGCGGCAATCCTGAAGATGGCGTTCGCGGCGCCATAACCGCGGTAACCGCGCCGCTCGACGATCTCGAAGAACAGTCCCTCGCCATAGGTCGGGCTGTAGAGTTGGAAATATTCACCGGCCTCGTCGCGGTCATAGAGGATGTTGTTGGCCTTGAGGCGTTCGGCGAATTCGGCATCGAGGCCGAAGCGGACTTCGAGATCGTCATAATAGTTCGGCGAGATCGAAAGCGAGACGAAGCCGTTGGCGGCAAGGGCGGCGGCGGTCGCGAAGATGTCGTCGGTCCTGAAGGCGAGATGCTGGATGCCGGAGCCGAAGGTCTCGGCGATGAAGCGGCCGGCGAGCGTGTTGCGGTTTTCCGCCCCGTTCATGGTGATGCGCAGCGAGCCTTCTACATTCTCCACCACCTGGCTACGGACGATGCCGGAGGGATCGACGATATCGACCATCGGCGTCTTCTCGGCCTCGACGAGCGAGGTGTAGAAGAGCAGCCAGGTCAGCAGTTCCTCGTACTTCATCGTCTGCGCCATATGGTCGATCGATTGCAGCCCGGCCGGCTGCAGCGCGGCATCGTCGTCGATCGCATCGAATTCGATCTCCCAGATGCGGGCAAGCTCGCTCTGTCGGTCGAGGAAATAGAGGACACCGCCACCAACGCCACGCACCGCCGGCATCTCGATCTCGCCGGCATCGAGCGCTTGCTCGAAGCGTTCGGCCCCGAGTGCGACGGCGCGCTGCAGCGCCGCCTTGGCATCGTCGACCATCAGGCCGGCGGCATAGGCCGAGGTGCCGTGCACGGCATAGGAGGCGCTGGCAAAACCCTTGCGTTCGGTGTTGACGACGAGATTGATCGCGCCCTGGCGAAAGACTGTCACCCGCTTGCTCTTATGCCTGGCCGCCTTGCGGAAGCCGAGGCTTGCAAACAGCGCCTCGAGCGCCGCCGCCTCGTCCTCGTCGGCGGTGAACTCGATGAAGGCGATGCCCTCGACCTTGGCGCGCGGCGGCATCACCGGCACCGGCAGGGCGCTCTCCGGCTGCTGGCGCTTCACCTGATCGCTGAGATAGATCAGCGAGCGGCGGCCATCGACCGCGATCGCATTGGCAGATCCGCCGCGAAACTGGTCGTTGAAGATCTCCAGCGACAGATAGCCGTCATAACCGGTGGCGGCGACCGCCTTCATGAAGTCGAGCACCGGCAGGTCGCCTTCACCGGGCATGTTGCGGAAGTGCCGGCTCCAGTAGAGCAGATCCATGTCGATCAGCGGCGCATCGGCGAGCTGGATGATGAAGATCTTCTCCTTCGGGATCGAGCGGATCGAATTGACGTCGATCTTGCGCGACAGCGTATGAAAGCTGTCGAGGATCAGGCCGATATTCGGATGATCGGCCCGCCGGACGATCTCCCAGGCGTCGCGGTGATCGTTGATGTGGCGGCCCCAGGCAAGTGCCTCGTAGCCGACGCGCAGGCCGCGCCTGGCGGCGCGCTCGCCGAGTTCGTGAAAATCCGCCGCCGCCCGGTCGAGGCCACCGAGTGCGGCCGGCGAGACGTTCGAACAGACCAGCACCAGGTCGGTGCCCATCTCCTGCATGAGGTCGAACTTGCGCTCCGCCCGGTCGAAGGTGCGGCTGCGCAGCGGCTCCGGCATGCCTTCGAAGTCGCGGAACGGCTGAAACAGCGTGATCTCCATGCCGAGATCGCGCACCATGCGGCCGACCTCCTTCGGGCTCTCGTCGAAGATCAGGAAATCATTCTCGAAAATCTCCACCCCGTCGAAACCGGCCTTGGCGATCGCCTCCAGCTTGTCGCTGAGGTCGCCGCTCAGCGAAACGGTCGCTATCGATGTCTTCATCGGCGTGGTCCTTCCGATACGCGTTAGGTCGTCATCGTCTTGAAATGCGTAAGCATACGGCCGGCATCGGGCTCCCTGCCGGTGATCAGCCGAAAGGCGCCAACCGCCTGGAAGACTGCCATGCCGCCGCCGTCGAGCGTCCGGCAGCCGCGCTGCCTCGCCTGCCGCAAAAGTTCGGTCTCAAGGGGGAAGTAGACGATCTCTGCAACCCAGTGCCCTGGTTCGAGGAGTTCGGGCGGAAGCGGCATGCCGGGATATTTGGCCATGCCGGTCGGTGTCGCATGGATCAGGCCGGATGCGCCATTCATCGGTGCTTCCAGATCATTTCCCGCGGCGACCGAGGCGCCGGGAAAGAGCGCGGACATCGTTTCGGCCAGATAGACGGCGCGCTCGTGCTCGCGATCGAAGACGGTCAGCCGCTTAAGGCCGAGCGTCAGGATCGCATAGGCGGTTGCCACGCCGGCCCCGCCTGCGCCAAGCTGTACGGCGGAAGAAAGGTCTGCCTGCGGCATCCCGCGCCGGAAACTCTCGGCAAAGCCCCACCAGTCGGTGTTGTGGCCAAAGCGCCGGCCGTCCTTCAGGACGACGGTGTTGACGGCGCCGAGCGCCCGGGCCTCAGGCGACAAGTCGTCGAGCAGGGGAATGACGAGCTGCTTGCAGGGATGAGTGATATTGAGACCGGCAAGTCCACGCGCTTCGGCATCGCCGATCAAACGCGCAAGATCGGCCGGCGACGCATTCAGCTTGACGAGATCGATCAGCTCATAATCGTAGTTCAGCCCCTGAGCCGCACCTTCCTTCATATGCATGGCAGGCGTCAGCGAGGCCTGGATGCCGGAGCCTATCAGCCCGGCCTTCAACGGTTTCAGGAGTGTCTCGGCCATGCGCCAGTTCCTGTCTTGCTCGTGATGGGGAAGGCCCGCGGGGTCGCCCGCGGGCCCGATCTGCTTACTTGCCGCGAACCGTGTCGAGCTCCTTGAAGAGCTGCGTGACGGTATCGGCGCCGATCTGAGCCGCGAACTTGTCAACCAATGGCTTGACGGCATCGCGCAGCTTCTGCGTTTCTTCGGGGCTGAGTTCGGCGACTTCCATGCCGGTCTTCTTGATTTCGTCGATCGCCTTGGCGTCGAGCTCCCTGGAAACTTTGCGCTGATAGTCGCGGGCTTCGGTCGCAGCCGCCTCGAAGACCGCCTTTTCCTCGTCGTTCAGGCCGTCCCAGAACTTTTTGCTGATGAGCACGATCTGCGGATTGTACTGGTGACGGGTCACCGTCATGTACTTCTGCACTTCGAAGAACTTGGCGTTGATGATGTTGGCAGCCGGATTCTCCTGGCCGTCGACGGTGCCTGTTTCGAGCGCGGTATAGAGTTCCGTATAGGGCAGCGGCACCGCATTGGCGCCCAGGCTATTGAAGAGCTCGATCGGGATCGGTGACTGGATGGTGCGGATCTTCAGACCTTTGATGTCCTCGAGCTTGGTGACCGCATGACGGTTGTTGGTGAGGTTGCGGAAGCCGAGCTCCCAATAGGCGAGGCCGACGAGGCCGGTGTCGGGCAGGAGTTTCATCAGGCTGGTGCCGAACGCGCCGTCCATCACCTTGTCCGCCTCTTCGCCGCTGTTGAAGAGGAAGGGCAGGTCGACGGCGCCGAACTGCTTGACGTTGCTTGCGAGAATGCCGGCGTTGAGCACCGTCATCTCGATGACGCCGCCCTGCAGGGCCGACACCGTCTGAACGTCGCCGCCGAGTACGCCGCCCGGAAACAGCTTGACCTCGATCTTGCCGCCGCTCTTTTCCTTCACCAGCTCGGCGAACTTCTCCATGCCCATGACCTGGGGATGGCCCTTATTGTTGGCGGCAGCGAATTTGAGGCTGTGTTCGCGGATTTCAGCCATTGCTGGGCCGCTTGCCAAGAGGGCAATTGGCAGGGCCAGTCCCAGCGCCAGTTTCGTCAATCTATTCAGCATGTTTTCCTCCCAGGATAGAGCCGGCATCTCCCTCCGGCTGCGTTGAAATTCCATCGCCGTCATCGGCGACATCAGTGTCCGAACCAGGCGACCGGAGCGGTCACCAGCGCAGGGAAAAGGACGAGCAGAAGCAGAACGATCAGCTCGGCGATCATGAAGGGAATGACGCCCTTCATCAGATCCTCCATCGAAAGCTTCGAAACGCCGCAAATGACGTTGAGCACCGTGCCGACCGGCGGCGTGATCAGCCCGATCGAATTGTTGATGATGAACAGCACGCCGAAATAGACCGGGTCGATGCCCGCCTGCTTGATGATCGGCATCAGCACCGGCGTCATCACCAGAATCGTCGGCGTCATGTCCATGGCGGTGCCGACGACGACGATGAGCACCATGATGGCAAGCAGCAGCAGCGTCTGATTGTCCATCAGCGGCTCGACGAGGCTTGCAAGCTCGCCCGGCACATCGGCGACGGTGATCAGCCAGGCCGAGACGGCGGCGCAGGCCACCAGGAACATCACCACCGAGGTGATCTTCGCGGCAGCGACGAAGACCTCGAACAGCCGCGACGGCGGCAGCTCGCGATAGACGACCATCGACACGAACAGAGAATAGACCGCCGCGACGACACCGGCTTCGGTCGGGGTGAACACGCCGAATTTCAGGCCGACGATGATGATGACGGGAAGCATCAGCGCCCAGATACTTTCGACGAAGGCCTTGATCCGCACGGCGCCGCTCTGTTTCGGCGGCAGGGCGAATTGTTCCTTGCGGGCTACGATCAGCCAGGTGATGCAAAGGGCAACCGCGATCAGCAGGCCGGGGACAATGCCGGCCAGGAACAGCTTGGTGATCGAAACTCCGCCTATGACGCCATAGAGGATGAAGCCGATCGATGGCGGGATGATCGGGCCGATGATCGAGGCCGAGGCGAGCAGGCCGCCGGCGCGAGCCGGATCATGGCCCGATTTCAACATCATCGGGAAGAGCAGGGCGCCAAGGGCAGCGGCATCGGCGACGGCCGATCCCGAAAGGCTGGATAATACGCAGGCCGCGAAGATCGCGACGAAGCCGAGGCCGCCTCTGATATGGCCGACCATGGCCATGGCGAGATTGACGATACGGCGCGAAAGGCCGCCGGTATTCATCACCTCGCCGGCGAGAAGGAAGAATGGCACGGCCATCAGCGGGAAGCTGTCGGCGCCGTTCAGCACGTTCTGCGCGACGATCTGCGCATCGAACATGCCGAGATACATCATCAGCGCTACGCCTGTTATGATGAGGGCAAAGGCGATCGGCACGCCGAGCGCCATGGGGCCGAGAAGTGCGCCGAGGAAAATGGTGACGGTCATGAACGGCCTCCTCAGTGCTTCGGCTTCAGCACGGGAAAAGCCGTGTGGGCGGGATCTTCGAGCGCAGCCTCTTCCTCGCTGTCGCGCACGAGCGCCGCCGTCGTCACATCGATGCGGTCGGTGACGATCGCGAAGGCATCCCACAGAAGGATGAGAAAGGCCGGCACACCGAAGGCAAGTCCGGCGCCGTAAAAGACACCCATCGAAATACCGGTTGCCGGCGCCGACACATGAAGATTGATCAGCGTCTGGGTCCAGCTGCCGCTGATCATCAGCCACGTGGCGGCGAGCATCATGCCATAGCCGAGAAGCACGGCGAGTTTGGCGACAGGCTTCGGTAGGCGCGTGATCAGGGAATCGACGCCAAGATGGGCGTGCTCGCGCATCGTGACGACGGCGCCGAGGAAGGTCAGCCATACGAAAAAGATGCGCGAGAGTTCCTCCGAAGAGGTGATGCCCTGGTTGAAGGCATAACGGAGGACGACATTGCCGAAAACCAGCACGACCATAGCTGCCAGCAGGAGCGCGATCGCCACCTTCAGCGCGAAGAAATAGAAATCGATGATACGGATCATTCGCTCCTCCCAAGCGTGGCCTTGGCCTACCGGCCAACCGTCGTCAGACCCGCATGGCGCGTCGTGACCAAGATATCGCCGTCGCGACCAATTCCTCCACTGGTCGCCTCTTCAAAATGTACTAACTAGTTCGTATGTCAAGCGGCATCTATTGAAACATGTCGTCAACGTGAATAAGACTGATGGGCATCGGAAACAGAAAACGCATGCTTAACCGAAGCCGAAGACCGAATTTCGAGTGCTAAAACAAGAGATTAGAAAGTGCGGTAGCGAGGTCCATGGCGGAACGGGGCGAAAACGGCCGGAAGAATGATCCGGAGCAGACGAAGGAAGACATCCTCCTCGTCGCAACTCATGAATTCTCGACCCATGGCCTCGCCGGCGCCCGCGTCGACTCGATTGCCGAGAAGACGCGCACCTCGAAACGAATGATTTATTATTATTTCGGCAGCAAGGAGGGGCTCTATCTTGCCGTCCTGGAGCAGTCCTATCGCAAGATTCGCTCGCTGGAATCCGATCTGCATCTGTCCAACCTCGAGCCGGAAGAGGCGTTGCGGACGCTGATCTCGACGACCTTCGATCATGATGAGGCCAATCCAGATTTCGTTCGCCTGGTCAGCATCGAGAACATCCATCACGCCGCGCATATGCTTCGCTCGGAGGCGATCCGCGATCTCAACGTTTCGGTTATCGAAACCATCGCCGGCATATTGGAGCGCGGCTTCGACCAGGGCATCTTCCGGCGCAAGGCCGACCCGATCGACATCCATATGATGATCAGCGCCTTCTGCTTCTTCCGCGTTTCCAACCGTTATACGTTCGGCACGATCTTCAGGCGCAATCTCTCGGACGGCGATACCATCGAACGCCATCGCGGCATGATTGCCGACGCTGTCGTCAGCTATCTGAAAAGCTGAGGGCAGGAAGTTCACCTCAACTGCGCGGCGATGGCGCGGGCAGCGTGATTTCGAACTCGGCGCCGGCGCCAACCGTCGGCCGAAGGTGGATCGTGCCACCATGGGAACTCAGCATCGCGCGGATGATGCCGAGGCCCATGCCTGTGCCGCCCCGTTCCCGGCGGGTCGAGAAGAACGGTTGAAAGATGCGTTCGCGATTTGCCTCGGAAATACCGCTGCCGTCGTCACGGACGAGAAAGACGACTTTGCGGTCGTCGGCCGATATGACGAATTCCAACAGCGTGGCGCCGTGCTGCAAAGCGTTTTCGGCAAGGTTGGCAAAGACGATGACGGCTGCTTCGTGCGGGAGCGCGATCGATGTTTCCGCATCTCCGACAGCCGAAACATCAAGGGCGGGGAAACGCGCGCGCAGTGAAGTTATGATGCTGGCGACACTGCTTCGGCCCTCGCTCACAGGCGTTTCCGCCTGCGCCAGCTCCCGCAGCCGCTGCAGTAACGCGTCGAGCCGGACCGCGTCCGCGACGATATTGTCGAGAAAATGCAAGCGCTGTGCTTTCGTCATTGGCTTCTCGGCATCGTCATCGCGCAGAAGTTCCGCCGCGCCCCGGATAGCCGTCAGCGGCGATTTCAGCTCGTGGGAGACATGCGCGGCAAAGGAGCGGACATAATCCGTGCGGTCGACGAGTTTCCCGGCAAGATCGAGGAAGCTTTGCGAAAGCACCGCGATTTCCCGCGTTCCATAGCTGTCGAGCGGACGGATTGCCGCCTTGCCGCCGCGAGCGATCTCTTCCGTGCGGGCGATCAGGGCGTCGATAGGCCCGGTGATGGTGCGCGTCAGCACATAGGCAATGGCGAGCGTCAGTATCGCGACAATGGCAAGCGCCCCGATTTCCGCCGGCGCCATGCGATTGGAACTCGCCTCCAAGGCGCGAAACCAGACGACAATCAGGATCGGCAGTGCCATGACGGCGAGCAGCACGGCATAGACGATCAGCGCCAGCCCCGGCCGCCATTTCACCGCTACTTTCAGCGCCGGCATCAGGCCTTCCTCCCGATTTCACCGCTAAGCTTGAAGCCGATGCCGTGAACCGTCGCGATGATCCCGGCGCCGCCGACCGCGGTGAATTTGGCTCTGATGTTGCGGATATGGCTGTCGATCGTCCGGTCGGCGACGTAGGTGCCAGCGCCATAGGTCGCTTCCATCAATTGTTCGCGGCTGAAGACCATACCGGGACGCGACAGCAATGCTTCCAGGATTGCGAATTCCAGCGCCGTCATCCCGCGGGCGCTGTCGCCGAACATGACCGTCCGGCCGTGGCGATCCAGACTGATCTCGCCGGCGACAAGGGCGGCATGACGTCTGTCGGGCGCCGCCCCGTTGCCGCTTCGCTTCAATATCGCCTTGACCCTCGCGATGAGTTCGCGGGGGCTGAAAGGCTTGGTGACGTAGTCGTCGCCACCGATTTCGAGCCCCAAGATTCTGTCGATTTCCTCGTCGCGGGCAGACAGAAACAGGATCGGCAATCCCGATGTCTTGCGGATCTGGCGGCAGACCTCCAGACCATCCATATCCGGCATGCCGATATCCAAGAATGATCAGATCGATATTGCCGCGGCGGAAGGCCGCCATCGCCTCGGTACCGGTGCGAACGGCCGTCGATGTCAGACCAGCGCGCTCGAGAGCAAAACAGATCACATCACGAATGTGCGGTTCATCATCGACGACGAGAATGCGGGGTGCCATTACCGATCCTGTGTTGGTTTGTCGTGCCTGTTGTCGTCGTTCTCGCCCTATCTTGCAATGGTCGCAGAAGACAGGAGATAGCTCTCCAGCCGTGCGGATCGGAAGGTCCAGTTCCGCCAGCCACGACGGCGCATCTGAAAATTCCTGGAGAGATAGTAGCGAAGCGTCACCGCTTCGCTCTTCTTGTCGATCAGGTGGTCCGGCAGCATCTGGATATAGCGATCAAGCGCCGGAATGACGGATGGGCCGAGCGAGGAGAGATAGTCGAGATCGAGCGGCGGGCCTTCCTGGCTGATCTCTTGGCTGTGGGCGACATTGAAGCGGGCGATAAAAGCCGGAAAATCGATGAAGGAACTGATGTAGAGAACCAGAAGGAGGGAGGCGAGGTTCGCGGCGATCAGCCATGCGTTGGAACGGTTGAACAAAATGCGCAGCAGGATCAGGACAAGACCGATGGCGACGATGCCCATCCAGAGACCGGCGGCGACACGCAGCTCCGTCAGCGAATAGACCTCGACGTAAAGCCCGAGCCGCAGCATCGAGGACAGGCAGAGCAGCACATTCTGACCGATCCAGGCATGGACGAGGCCGCGGATCAGCGCACTATGATCGCCGGGGCCGCCGCGCCGCATGGCGATGAGAACGAAACCGGCGGCGAGAAGCGCCGTGGCAATCAGCGGATAGGCGCCGCGATGCGCATATTCGGCGTGGCTCATGTGCTCGGGCAGATCTGCGCCGCCCCAGAGATAGACGAGATCGAGAAGCGTCTGCACGGCAAAAATCGCGTTGAACAAGACGAGCGATCGCAACAACGAAGCATGGCCAAGAAGCGCATTCCTGGCGGGCACGATCATGAACGATCTGCCGGCTTGCGATCTTGCAGCGCGACGCTTCAGGCGCGGCCGCAACATCGCCCAGACCACGATAGCGGTCATGATCCAGAAGCCGATCCGCCAAAGATCGAGGAACTGCAGCAAAACGGCAAAATCGATGCTGCGCAGGGCGATCTCGATCCGGATTGGCCGCAGCAAAGAGGGATATGAAGATCGCTGCGAAAATGAGCGGCATGACCCAGAGGCCGACGCCCTGTCGGACCACAGCAAAAGAAAATCGTTTGGCCGGAGTCGCAAGATATTTCCGGATACTCTCGCCAAGCCGCAAGGGAATAACGACGGCGAAGCGGAAAAACACCAGGGGCAGGCCGGTGAGGCGGCGAGGCATCAGCCTGGCGCTGACGAGAGCAACCGACATCAGTGCGCCCAAACAAAGGACAAGGCCGGTGAACGAGGGCGCTTCCACAAGGGGCGCCGACGCTAGGACCGAAAAACCGAGCAGGGAAGCCACCATCGAAAACTGCGGTCTCCTCCTGGCCGAAAACAGAATGCCGGCGTAGACGGCGAGCGCAAAAAGGAAGAGGTTTATCCCGAGTTCCTGGGCAAAGATCAGAAAATCCGCAAGTGCCACCAGCGCAAGCAGCGCCAAGGTCCGGCCGCTGCCGCGTTTGATCGTCATCAGCTCTGTCAAAATATCGGCTGTATCCATTGCTGCTCCTCTTGCAAATGCCTCGTTGCGATCACGATGACCCTGGTGTCCGAACCCGTCGCGGCAGGGGTGTCTTGAGAGGCTTCCCTCAGCCACCATCCGTCATTGCGGAGGCGATCAGGCAAAGCGGAGGGGGCGGGGCGGGGCGGGCTAACGTTCTTACTCATGGCGGGAAGATGCCGCGCCGGATTGCAGATTTTGTGCAGAAAGCGAGGAGCAATTCAGGAAATCGCCCCAAAGCGCCGCGCGTCTGTTCAGACGCGCAGGCGACACCGCAACATTAGGCAGTCGCCGGCGAAGGCAGGCTCAGATCCTAACTCGGGCATATGTTGGAGCCGTTCTTCTTCCGCAAAGAAGAGCGAGGGAAGAATAAAGGACTTTATCTGAATCGCTGTGCACGTCTGGCATTGTGCAGCAGTTCGCAGGCCGTCGCGAACGGCCCGAAAAGCTTCAGCAGCGACGCTTGTTCCTCGGCATCGATATGGTGACGAGCGCAAAATTCCGTGACGGACCAGACTTTCGTCAGATCGTCCGTTTCGATTTGCCTGGGTTCGATGTGTTCGGTCAACGGCGTGTCCTCCGAACAACAAGACTACGCGCCTGAGGATTTTATAAGAACTAGCTAAAAAGGATTACGAGCAACTATATCCAGAAAGTATCTATCAAGAAAGCAGATGCGAAAACGCCCGCCGATCGCGCGGCGGGCGTCTTGTCTCACTGATCTATTGCTTCGGATCAAACACCGACGCCATCCGGATGAGCGTCCGTGCCGACGATGTTGAGCGTTACCTTGGCAGTGTCCGTATTGCCTTCGCCGTCGGAGATCTTGTAATAGCGGAGAACTTCCGTGTAGGTCACGCCTGCATCCAGATCGGCGTTCAGGTCGTAGGTGAACGTGCCATCCGACTTGACATGGAACGTGCCATACGTGCCGGCAACGTCGGTTACGGCGTCGGCAGCGGCGTCAACCTTGGTGCTCAGGAACTGGCGCAGGAACATCTTGCCGTTGTCGCCGGCAATGTCGTTGTCCAGAACGTTGCCGCCAATGGGCTGGCCTTCGGTGAAGTTGTAGGTGTCATCGACAGCGACCGGCTTGATCTGGGTCACGCCCTGGATGTTCAGGGTGAACAGGCCCATATCGGTGTGACCGGCGCCGTCGGAGATTTTGTAGGAAACCTTTTCTACCAGCGTCTCACCGTTGGCGAAACCGATCTTGGCAGCATCGCTCAGCACATAGGTGTAGCTGCCGTCGGCCTTGACGAAGAACGTGCCGTAGTCGCCCTGGATTTCGGTGATCTGACCGGCCCGCTTGGCGCCGACCGTCTGCTGGTCGAAGGCGCGCAGGAACAGGTTGCCGTTGTCGGAGGAATCGTTGGACAGAAGATTTCCGGAAATTACGTCGGTTTCTGCAAAAGTTGCACTATCATCAGTTGCGTGAATCAGGGAAGCCATTAGTTTCTCCTAAAATTGTTTTTCAGTGGGTCATTTTGACCTTTGCGAGCGGCTTCTTTAACAACTTATTAATCATGCAAGTCAATGGGGTATTTAACGCAAGGTTAACATTCATCCATAACGTGCATGGACACTTAAGAAGCGACCAATACGTTACCTCCTTCAATCAAATTTGAAGCAATTTGGACCAATTTACACCCGGTAAACTTGAAAGAACCTCCCTCGTGACTATGCTGCGGCGGCGCTCTTCTGTCGCTGCTTCTATGCCGGCTGCACACCATTGCAATCCGTGACGCCGGCACCTACCTTGTGGCCGCAGTCGATCTGACCGGACACCCAAGCGGTGCCGACACGTGAATGAACGCAATAGGATCGGCGGCATGCGCCATCCGGGCGGGCCATGGGCAATCCCAGCAGCAAGCTGATTTAGCCGGCAGCCGTCAGAGGATTTCTTTGAACCACGACATGGCGACTGCGGTTGCGGTCGTTGATCGGCCGGCGCAGGGGTCGCGATCCTGTCCCAAACTGCTGGAGCGTGAAGGGATTTCCCTTCTTAGCCGCCATGAATGCAGGCCTGATTGCCTGATAAACGCGGCTGACGGAGGAGCGGCCTGCCATCCAGACAAGGAGCCAGACAAGGAGAATGCGAATGCAGGTACTCGTCAGAGACAACAACATCGATCAAGCCCTGAGGGCGTTGAAAAAGAAAATGCAGCGCGAAGGGCTGTTCCCGCGAAATGAAGGAACGGCGCGCCTATGAGAAGCCGTCCGAACGCCGCGTCAGAGAAAAAGCCCAGGCGATCAGCCGGCAGCGCAAGGCCGCACGCAAGAAGATGCAGCGCGAAGGATTGCTGGCCGGGCGTAAGCAGACGGCAGCGCGTTAATAGCTTTCCGAAAGGATAGACAATGGACGAATTGAATAGTCTTGTCGTTTCAGAAGAACGCCTCGAGGATTGCCGTGATGTGATCGAGCCGGATCTGCAGGACCTGATCCAGCGTGCGCTGACATCGGGCTTTTCACGGGAGGAAATCCTGATAGCCGTCAGTGAACTGGTCGCAGAAGACTTCGCAACGGTCACGGAAACTCCAAGCGTGCATTGAGGAACGAATGGTGACGGGGCAGGAGGATCTCTTTGGACAGGCCGGCGACCGCTTTCCGGAGGGATTCCGATATTCGCCGGATGTCGTTCCCCCGGATCTGCAGCGCTCCGTTCTCGAAGCGGTACCCGCCCTGCCGTTCAAAGCCTTCGACTTCCATGGGTTCGAAGGCAAGCGCAGGACGGTTTCCTTCGGCTGGAAATATGACTTCGACAGTCAGAGCATCAGGAAAATAGAGCCGATACCGTCATTGCTGCTACCCATTCGTGAGATCGCGGCAGGTTTCGCAGGAATAGAGGCGGAGGCGCTCGAGCATGCTCTCGTGACCGAATACGCACCCGGGGCTCCGATCGGCTGGCACAGGGACAAATTGGTGTTCGGCCGTGTCATTGGCATTTCCCTGCTTTCGTCCTGCACCTTCAGGCTGAGACGTCGGAATGGCGACAAATGGCAAAGGCAATCGCTGGTGCTTGATCCCGGCTCAGCCTATCTTCTGGCCGGCGCGTCAAGAAAGCTCTGGGAACATTCCATCCCGCCCGTCGACCGTCTGCGCTATTCGGCTACCTTCCGGGAGTTGGCTCGGTAAGTCGCGGGAACATCGACGTCAGCAGATGGTTACTCCGTCTTTTGCACAGATGGAGATAATAATGGTCGAGCATGACGATGTGACGCGCGTGTGGGAGTTGATCGACAGGATCGGCTTCTGCATGCTGACGACCCGCAACGGCGACGACCTGCGCGCCCGACCGATGTCAGCCTATAGCGCACAGCTTGAGAATGCGCTCTATTTTCTAACCGATCTCGCCAGCCACAAGGACGATGAGATCGCCCGCTGGCCCAACGTGTGCCTCGCCTTCGCCGACAGCAAGGGACAGAAATATGTCTCCGTATCGGGAACGGCCGAGGTACAGAACGATCGCGAGAAGATCCGGGAATTATGGGCGACGCCGGCAAAGGCATGGTGGGACAACCCTGACGACCCTTCCATCCGTGTTCTGAAGATTACCCCGTCTTCGGCCGAATATTGGGACAGCCCGGGCACGATTATCAGCTACATCAAAATGGCGGCCGCAGCGGTCTCCAACAGCAAACCGGACATGGGCGACAATGCCGAGGTCAAGTTCTAACGCCGGCAACTTCGTTCAAGCCGGGTTAGCTGACGCCTTGACGAAATCGATGAAGGCGCGGAGCGGTGCAGGCACCAGGCGCCGTCCGGGATAATAGAGAAACGGCCCCGAAAAGCGCTGCCACCAGGGTTCGAGAATGGGCTCGAGAACACCACTGTCAAAATACGGGCGCAGCCAGTCTTCGAAAATGCTGATCACGCCCGTGCCCGCTATGGCGGCGTCGACAGACAGATCGGTCGCCCCGCCGACTTTGACGATCAGTGGTCCTGATGGTTCGACCCGCACCACTTCGCCGTCCCGCTCATATTCCCAGGGCGTCGTCAGCGCACCGCTGTCAAAACGGCCCAGCAGGCAGGCATGATCGAGAAGTTCGCTCGGATGTTGCGGCCGGCCATGACGGTCGAGATAGTCGGGGGATGCGGCAGTGGCAAAGCGCTGCTGGCGCGGCCCGATCGGAATCGCGATCATATCCTGCTCCAGCCGCTCGTCATAGCGGATGCCGGCATCGCATCCGGCAGCAAGCACGTCGACGAAGCTCTCCTCGGCGACGATCTCGAGGCGAATATCGGGATAGGCGGCGAGGAATGGCGGAACGATGGCTGGCAGCACCAGCCGCGCCGCACTGACCGGCACATTGAGCCGCAGCGAACCGGCCGGCCTGTCGCGAAATCGGTTGACTACATCGAGCGCGGCCTCCACCTCCGTCAAAGCAGGGCCAAGCCGTTCCAGCAGGCCTTTGCCCGCTTCGGTTGGAACGACGCTTCGCGTGGTGCGGTTGAGCAGTCTGACCCCGAGCTCAGCTTCGAGGCGACGCACCGCCTCGCTCAAGAAGGAGGCGCTGCTGCCGCTGGCCCGCGCCGCCTCGCGAAAACCTCCGGCTCGCGCCACGGCGACAAAGGCATTGAGATCGTTTAAATCTGCTTTCACTGTTCGCCACTCCGCACGGCTCGTACGGATTGTACCCGGTTTTCACACGATCCGCCAAGGCGTAGTCTTGGCGGCATCTCTTGAAAGGAGTGAGATCATGTCCATTATCGATCAGGCCGGCAGCTTCAATCTCGGCGACCGCAACGTCAAGCGACTTGGCTATGGCGCCATGCAGCTCGCCGGGCCAGGCGTGTTCGGCCCGCCCAGGGATCATGGCGCTGCGCTTGCGGTGCTGCGCGAGGCGGTCGCCAGCGGTGTGAACCACATCGACACCAGCGATTTCTACGGTCCGCACGTCACCAACCAGATCATCCGCGAAGCCCTCCACCCCAATCGCGATGATCTCGTCATCGTCACCAAGATCGGCGCCAGGCGCGGCACGGACAGATCCTGGATTCCGGCTTTCTCGCGCCATGAGCTGACGCAGGCAGTGCACGACAATCTTCGCAACCTCGGTCTTGACGTGCTTGACGTCGTCAACCTCAGGATCATGTTCGACGTGCATGGCCCGGCCGAAGGGTCGATAGAAGCGCCGCTGACGGTGCTTGCCGATCTCCAACGACAAGGCTTGGTTCGCCACGTGGGCTTAAGCAATGCCACATCGAAGCAGATCGCCGAAGGGCGCGGAATCACCGAGATCGTCTGCGTGCAGAATCAGTACAATCTGGCACATCGGGCAGACGATCGCCTGATCGACGAACTCGCCCGCGAGGGCACCGCCTATGTGCCCTTCTTCCCGCTCGGGGGCTTTACGCCGCTGCAGTCCTCGGCGCTCTCCAATGTCGCCGCACGCCTCGATGCGACACCCATGCAGGTGGCACTCGCCTGGCTGCTGCGTCGCGCGCCCAACATCCTGCTGATCCCCGGCACCTCCTCCGTCGGCCATCTTAGGGAGAACCTCGCGGCCGCCGGGCTCGTGCTGCCGGATGAAGCCATCGAGGAATTGAACCGGATGGCCGATATCGCTGCCTGACGGCATGTGAAGCGTGCCGGCGGCCGGCACACGTGCTGCGCTTGGCCTATTATAACAGGAAATCCAGGGCCATCGGGTCCCTGGACTTTCTGCTGCGTCAGCCGACCTGTCGCGCCATGCCTTCAATAGCGCTCCGGCACTTGCATTTCAGGCGGAACAGGCGCCCTGTTGTAATCGGCATGGCGGATGCGATCCGGCAACTCGATTTCCGGTTTAGGAACATCCTCGTAAGGGATCTGGTCGAGAAGATGGGCGATGCAGTTCAGTCGGGCCCGTTTTTTGTCTACGGCCTGCACCACCCACCAAGGCGCTTCCTTGGTGTGCGTGCGCGCCAGCATTTCTTCCTTGGCCTTGGTATATTCCTCCCAATGGACACGGCTTTCCATATCCATCGGTGAAAGCTTCCACTGCTTCAGCGGATCGTGGATGCGCATCTTGAAGCGGAATTCCTGCTCCTCGTCGGTGATCGAGAACCAGTATTTGATCAGCACGATGCCGGAGCGGACCAGCATTCGTTCGAATTCCGGCACCGAGCGGAAGAACTCCTCGAGTTCATCGGGGGTGCAGAACCCCATCACCCGCTCGACGCCGGCACGGTTGTACCAGCTGCGGTCGAAGAGCACGATCTCGCCGGCTGTGGGAAGGTGCGGAACGTAACGCTGAAAATACCATTGATGGCGCTCCCGCTCGGTCGGGGCCGGCAGTGCGACGGTGCGGCAGACGCGCGGATTGAGTCTCTGGGTGACGCGCTTGATCGCGCCGCCCTTGCCGGCTGAATCCCTGCCCTCGAACAGCACCACCACTTTCAGTTTCTTGTGCTGGACCCAATCCTGGAGCCGCACCAGCTCGTGCTGCAGCCGGAAGAGTTCGCGGAAATAGATCTTTCGCTCGAGCGTCTGCTCGGCCGGTTCTGACATTCCCTCGGCGACTAGATCGTCCAGCCGGTCCTCCTCCATCTGCATTTCCAGCTCCTCATCGAAGCTGTCGGCGATTTCGGCCTTCATCCGGTTGAGCTGGTCCTGATGTGATTGAGACATGGGGTTTCCTTCCTGCTTTTGTTGACAGGAGCATGTCAGTGCGAAGCTTATATGACGACCACTGATCGAACTGAAACGGTTACCCGCGTCTGTCGTTCCAAGCGCCCCTTACAACTGCCCCGCCCGATACCGGTCGACAAGGTTGCGGCAGGCACGGAGTGTCAGGGCCATGACGGTGAGCGTCGTGCCGGCGATGCCGCTGCCGGGGAAGGCGCTGGCGTCGGTAACAATGAGGTTCGGCGTATCCCAGACCTGGTTGTAGGGGTTAAGCACCGACGCCTCCGGGCTTTCGCCCATGCGCGCACCACCGGTTTCATGGATCGCCGCGCCCATGCACATCGTCTTGCGGAACCATGTACGGAACATGAAGCGGCTGAAGGCATCGGCATCGGGGAAGGCACCCTTGCCCATCTCCCTAAGGCCGGTCGGAGAGCCGATGAATTCGAGCGCGCCGCCGACTTCGCTCACCATGGCGATCAGCGTCTCCTCCTGCCGGCGAAGCAGCGCCTGCTCCTCCGCCTGCATGACGCAGCGAATATGCGGCACGGGAATGTTCCAGGCGTCCTTGCGCCTGACATCCAGGGTGATGCGATTGTCGGCATAGGGCAGCATGCGGCCGAAGCCGAAGAAGGCGAGACGCGCATCGGTGTCGCCGGAAACAGGTGCCCGGCCGACGCTGCCCTGGTAATCGAAATCGCCGCGGGCGGCATCGCCCTCGCCGAAGCGGGGGATGAAGATCCCGCCCGACGGGTTGTAGAACGGGTCGGCCGGAGCGGATTCGTCCGACGCCCAGCCCTTCGCCTTCGAAAAGGACCCGAAGGCGAGGCAGGGCAGTTGATCCATGAAATAGCGGCCGAGCGCGCCAGAGCTGTTGCCGAGCCCGTCAGGATGGCGGGCCGACGCGGAATTCAAGAGCAGCCGCACGCTCTCGATCGGCGAGGCCGACAGCACCACCGTCGCGGCGCGGGCGGTCGATATCTCCCCCGTATTGCGATCGATGAATTCCGCGCCGGTGGCGCGGCCGGTGGTCTCGTCGGTGGTGATGCGGCGAACGACGGCGTCGTAGCGGATCGTCAGCCGGCCAGTGGCCCTGGCGTCCCTGAGCGGGCGCGGCATGCGTTCGGCATCCGGCGCAATGTAGCGCCAGGAGACGACTCGCCTCTCCGGCCAGCGGCTTTCAACCGCTTGCTTGAAGATCTGTTCGGCGGGCGTCAGGCTTGCCGGTTTTGCGTAGATGCCGTCCGGCAGGGTGGGCACATCGTCCTTGTTGCCGTAGAGCCCGAGATAGGTCTCCACTTCGTCGTAGAAGGGCATGAGCTCGTCATAGGAGACCGGCCAATCGACGCCCTTTCCAGAGCGCGACCGGATCTTGAAATCGTCATCCGTCCACCGCAGCAGCACGCGGCCGAAACTGTGCAGACGCCCGCCGCCCTGGCGGCCGCGGATCCAGAGAAAGGGCTCGCCCTTCGGCGTCGTATAGGGGTTCTTGCGGTCGTTGACGAAGAAGTGGCTGAAGCGCTCGGTGAAAAAGGCCGCGCGCGCCTGGATCGGTTGGCCCTTGATCGTGGCGCGGGCACGCTCCCAGATATTGATGCTGCTCGCCGGCGCCTTCTTGCGCGCCGGGTCGAAATCCGCAGGCCCGACGGCGGGGCCGGCTTCGAGCAACAGCACCGACAGTCCTTGCGCCGTCAGTTCTTTGACCGCGACGGAACCCGCCGCGCCGGAGCCGATCACCAGCGCATCATAGACGATCTCAGACATGTCTTTCCAATTCCTGTCCTGAAGCGATTGCTCAAAAGGGCGCAGAGCGCTTCGGCAATTGCGAGAAAACAAAGGGACGGCCCATCAGAGCCGCGATCCGTCGGCGCCGAAGAGCGACGCCTTGGCGATATCGAGCCCGGGAGCCACGGCGTCGCCTGGCTGCAGGGTGACGTCACCGATCAGCCTGAGGGAGAGGCTTTGATCGGCCCAATCGAACCAGACGACCGCATCGGATCCCATCGGCTCGACGACGGAAACGCGGCCGGGAATGGTGGGCAGGCCGGCTGCCGGCCCGTCGAGCACGAGATGCTCAGGGCGAAAGCCGAGCGTTGCCGGTCCTTCCGCCACAGCTGCTTGAAAGGAATAGCCGGAGAGATCGACGGCGAGCCCCTTGCTCCGAAAGACCGGCGCGCTGTCGCCGCACTCGATCCGGCCCTCGACGAAGTTCATCGCCGGCGCGCCGATGAAACCGGCGACGAAGAGGTTGGCCGGGCGGCGATAGATATCAGCCGGCGAGGCAAGCTGCTGGATGACGCCGTCGCGCATGATGGCGATGCGGTCGGCAAGGGTCAGGGCCTCGACCTGATCATGGGTCACGTAGATCATCGTGTTGCCGAGGCGCTGATGCAGCTTCTTGATCTCGACCCGCAATTCGTTGCGCAGCTTGGTGTCGAGGTTCGAAAGCGGTTCATCGAAAAGGAAGACATCCACTTCGCGCACGAGCGCCCGGCCGATGGCGACGCGCTGGCGTTGGCCGCCGGAAAGCTCGGCCGGCCGCCGGTCGAGCAGCGTGTCGAGGTGAAGGAGAGCGGCGGTGCGGGCGACACGGGCCTCGATCTCGGCCTTCGGCAGACCGGCGACGCGAAGGCCGAAAGACAGGTTCTTGCGGACCGACATACGCGGGTAGAGCGCGTAGGACTGGAACACCATGCCGATGCCGCGGTCCTTCGGCTCCTCCCAGCTGACGTTCTTGCCCGAGATCCAGATCTCGCCGGCAGCGATGTCCTGCAGCCCGGCAATGGCGTTCAGCAGCGTGGACTTGCCGCAGCCGGAAGGGCCGAGCAGCACCAGGAATTCCTGAGGGGCAATATCGATCGACATTTTCTCGATCACCGTATGGTGGCCATAGGCGATCTTAAGATCCTTGACGGAGACGGCGGATTGCATGGAAGCGTTACCCCTTGACTGCGCCGGCGGCGATGCCGCGCACGAACCAGCGGCCGGACAGGAAATAAATGGCAAGCGGAACGATGGCGGTCAGGATCGTCGCCGCCATGTTCACATTGTAGGTGCGCTCGCCCATTGTCGTGTTGACGATATTGTTGAGCTGGACGGTCATCGGCAGATTGTCGCGCCCGGCGAAGACGAGACCGAGCAGGAAGTCGTTCCAGATGCCGGTGAACTGCAGCATCGAGACCACGACGATCATCGGCACGGCGATCGGCAGCATGATCTCGAAAAAGATGCGCCAGAAACCGGCGCCGTCGACGCGCGCCGCCTTGCAGAGCTCCTCCGGCACGCTGACGAAATAGTTGCGGAAAAGCAGCGTCACCAGCGGCAGGCCGAAGATGACATGGACGAGAATGATGCCGGCGAGCGAATTGTAGAGGCCGATACTCGCCATGGCGCGGACCATTGGATAGAGGAAGATCTGGTAGGGGATGAGACCGCCGGCCATCAGCAGGCCGAAGAGCAGATTTGCCCCGCGCGGCCGCCAGAGCGACAGCGCATAGCCGTTGACGGCGCCGATGAAAACCGAGAGCGCGACCGCGGGAAGGGTGATTGCCACCGAATTCCAGAAGCCGCTGCGAATGCCGACGCAGACGGTTCCCATGCAGGCGCCCGACCAGGCGGTCGCCCAGGCGGAGACATCGATCCTGGCCGGCAGAGCGAAGATCTGCCCGAGCCGGATCTCGTCCATGGATTTCAGCGAGGTGGCGACCATTGTGTAGAGCGGCAGAAGGAAGAAAAGTGCTGCCACGACCAGGAAGGCATAAAGGCCGATGCGCCCGGCGGTGAGCCGTGCCGGCTTCGGGCCGTTCGGATGAGGACCGGCCATCAGGCGGCTCCCTTCACTCTTGCGCGCATGTGCATCACATAGCGGAAAGGGGCGACCGCGATGATGACGCCGAGCACAAGCACCGTCGCGCCGGCTGTGGCAAGCCCGAGATTCTGGCGCCCGAACAGATTGTCCATGATGAATTTCGCCGGCACCTCAGTCGCATTGCCGGGGCCGCCATTGGTCATGGCGACGACGATGTCGTAGGTCTTGATCACGCCCATGGCGAGCAGCATGCCGGCCGCCGCCAGCGCCGGCCCGAGCTGTGGCAGGATGATCGAGACGTAGATCCGCCAGACCGGAATGCCGTCGATGCGCGCCGCCTTCCATTGTTCGGCCTCGATGCCGCGCATGCCGGCAAGCGCAATGACCATGACCAGTCCCGCGCCCTGCCAGATGCCGGCGAGTACCAGCGCGTAGATCGCCATGTCGCGATTGACCACCCAGTCGAGAACGAAGCTTTCCCAGCCGAGCGACCGCACGCTCGCCTGGATGCCGAGCGTCGGATTGAGCATCCATTGCCAGATCAGCCCGGTCACCACGAAGGACATGGCGTAGGGATAGAGAAATATGGTCCTGAAGGCGCTTTCGAAGCGGATCTTGCGGTCCAGCGCCGCAGCCAGCAGAAAGCCGAGCAGCAGGCAGCCGGCGACGTAGAGGATGCCGAAGGTCAGCACGTTCTGCAGCGATGCGAGCCATTTGGCGGAAGAGAAGAGTTTCGAATATTGCGCAAGGCCGACATAGGTCGAGGACGGAAAAAGCGTCGAATTGGTGAAGGATAGCCTGATCGACCAGGCCATGGTGCCGATGAAGACCACGACTGCGACGAACCATGTCGGCAGCAGCGCGATGGTCGCGGAGAGATTGGGCTTGCGTTTGATGGACATCGGCCAGCTCGTTGACGGATGAAAAGCAGGGCTCGCGCCGCTGCGCGAAGGCAGCGGCCGGGCAGCCGCGGCGTCGGGATCGGGCCGACGCCACGCGCGCTATCCTACTCGAAGATGGCGAAGAAGTTTTCAGCCGCAGCGGCTGCGTCATTCGAGCCGCCGCTCCAGTATTCGTCGACGTAGTCGTCGAGCGCGCCGACCTGCTGGGGCGTCAGCACAATTGCCTGGTCGGGCACGATCGCGCCCGAAGCCATCAGCTCCGCACCCTTCTGGGCACAGACATCGAGCTTCGACTTGTCGACGTCGGTGCGCATCGGCACGGAGCCCTTTTTCAGCGCGAACTCGACCTGAACGGCCGGGTCCATGACGACCTCGGCGAGCAGTTTCTGCGCCTTGTCGGTGTCCGCATTGCCGGTCTTCGGGAACCACAGGGAGTCGGCGATGTAGACCATGCCCTTCGATTCCGGCGCGATCATGCAGCCATAATCCTTGCCAGGCTCCTTGCCGGCGACGGTGAATTCGCCCTTGGCCCAGTCGCCCATGAACTGCACGCCGGCCTTGGCGGTGATCAGCATGGCTGTCGCATCGTTCCAATTGCGACCGGCAGCACCGGCATCGACATATGCGCGCAGCTTGCCGAGGATTTCCAGGGTCTTCTTCACGCCCTCGACCGATGCCTCGCTTTTGTCCTTGTCGACATAAATCTTCAGGAAGCCGTCGATCCCGACCTGCGAAAGCAGGATCATGTTGAAGACCTTGGTCTGCTGCCACGGCTGCCCGCCCCAGGCGACCGGAATAATGCCGGCAGCCTTCAGCTTGTCGAGGTCAGTGAAGAATTCTTCCCAGCTCTTGGGCTCCTCGGCGATGCCGGCCTTGTCGAAGGCTTCCTTGGAATAGAAGACCCAGCTTTCGCCATGGGCCCCGGTCGGCGCGAGATAGACCTTGCCGTCATAGGAAATGAGATCGGTGATCGATTTCGGCAGGACGTCGGCCCATTTGCCGGCGGCAGCGACGTCGTCGATCGGGTTGAACAGGCCTTGGCCGACGAAATCCGCAGCCGCAAGGCCGATGACGCCCTGTTTGGCGCCCGGCGCGTCGCCGGCGACGATCCGGTTCTGGAATGCCGCATCGGCCGCGCCGAAACCGGCGATGGACGAATCCTTCCAGACGCCGCCGCGCTTTTCGAATTCGCCTCTGATGACATTGAGGGCCGCTGCTTCGCCGCCCGACGTCCAGGACGACATGATCTCGATCGTCGGCTTGTCCTCGGCCTGTGCCGAAGCGCAGAGGCCGGCAACTGCCACGCCGGCAAGAAAAAGCTTCATCATGGTCTTCATAGTTCCACCTCTTGAAAATGCCCTCTTTGCGGGGCGTTCGTCGTTTTCGGAATGATTGTCAGCGATAGATCGGCAGGAGCGCCTGCCGGACGAGCATCAGCCCATTGGCGATGTCGCGGACGGGATCCGGCGCGGCATCGAGTTCGAGGATCGCCCAGCCTTCATAGGCGCGGTCGCGCAACAGCCGGATCCAGGCTGGCCAGTCGACCCGCCCGAGGCCGAAACCGCAGAAATAGGGGCGGTGGCGATCGTGAATGTGCTTGTCGATCAGGGTGTCGGCGGGCATTGGGCCGATCGCATCCTTCCAATGAGCGATGATCATCCGCTCATGATGACGATCGACGAGCTGGACGGGATCGGAGCCTGCAACGATGATATGGGCCGTGTCCGGGCACATATGCACATAAGCGGGGTCGGTCAGAAGCATCATCAGATCGACGTCGCGCGCGCCGGCAAAAATCGAATGGGCCTCGGTATGCAGCGCCAGCCGCACGCCCCTGGCATAGAGGGTCGCGCCGAGACTGTTCAGAAAGTCGGCAATCGCCTTTGCGCGGTCGAAATTATAAAACTGCACCGGCTGGGCGCCAAGCGTCTGGCGAAGCGGGGCGCCGATCACCATGATCTCGCTGCCGCAGGCTTTGAGGAAGTCGGCATAGCGCTCCGCCTTGTCGATCAGCGCACGCTGGGCCTCGGGGTCGGTGAAATCGCCCGCCGCCTCCAGTTCCGCGAAGAAGCCGCTGCAGAGCGTCAGGCCGCGCTTCGCCAGTTCGGTCGCGAAGGCGTCGACGGAGCCATAGGTCTTGATCGCATCCTGCCAGTTGAAGGGCGAGAAGGTCAGCTCGACGCCGGTGACGCCGGAGGCCTGGACGCTGTCGAGGATCTTGTCCCAGAAGGCGCGCGGTTCGGCGCGCGCATAGGCGACGATCGCATCATCGCTATCGACGCCCCAGAAGCCAGGATGAAAGAACGTCACGAGATCGACGCCGAAGCGCAGCCGGTCGGCAGTAGCCATATCTATCCCATTTCTCGAGGCACGACTTTCCGGAGTGCGGAACAGCAGTTCCGCATCTCATAAGCCATGGTTTTTCAACGCATTAAGAAATGGCAATCGTTTGCCATTGGGAGATGATAGCCAAGCTGGTTTTTTTGGCAAGCGATTTTTGGCAAACGTTTGCTATAAGCCACCGCCTATCTTAGAGTTGCAGATCGAAGCATCCCGGAGAGAGAAATAAACGTGAATAAAAACAAGGATGTAGTTGGAGAGGAGCAGTCAACGGCATTGATGGCCGATGTGGCGCGACTCGCCGGTGTTGCGATATCGACGGTCAGCCGCGCGCTCGCCAACCCCGGACGGGTCAACGAGAAGACACGTGTCAGGATCAATGCGGCGGCCAAACAACTCGGCTATACGCCCAATGCGATGGCGCGTGGTCTCAGGGTCGGCAGATCCAATACGATCATGATCATCCTGCCCGGATCACCCTATTATGGCGCTTCGCAGATCATTCCGCAGGTCCTGCAGAGCATCAACAAATCCCTGATCCAGCGGGGGTATAATTTGATGATCGCCAATCTTGACCGCGAGGCGATCTCCGAACGGCACATCCTCGATCTTGCCTTCGGCGGAACGGTTCGGGGAGCCATCATCTTCTCATCGAAACTTCCGGAAGTCGACGGGCGTTCGCCCGCGGATTCGGGGCTGCCGATCGTCTCGATGCTGTTCGACATGAGCGATGCAGGATTGCCGAGCGTCGTGACCAATGACCGGGAGGCGATACGGGACGCGACGACGGAATTGCTCCGTTCCGGTCATCGGCGCTTCCTCTATATCGCCGGCCCCGCAGGCAACTATCACGACGTCGAGCGTTACGGTGGCGTGCTCGAGGCGCTGCGGGCAGGGGGGCTTTCCGAGGAAGCCGTGTCGAGATCCGGCGGCGATCTGGAATATCAGCATGGCTTCGAGATCGGTATCCGCGCGGTCGATGATTTCATGAAGCTCGCGGCAAGGCCGACAGCCGTCATCGCGACGAGCGACGACATGGCGATCTCATTCATGAGCCGCATTCAGCGCGCCGGCTTGAGCGTTCCCGACGACCTCTCCATTGTCTCCTTCGACGGCTCTCCCGTCTGCGAATTCTGCTCGCCGCCGCTCTCGACGATCGAGCAGCCGGTGGAGGAGATGGGGCGCGCTGCCGTAGAACTTCTGCTTAACGCCCTCGGGCAGACGCAAAATGCGGTTGCGATGCGCACCGTCATCCGCAGCAAACTTATCCTGCGGGAGAGCATCGCCGCTCCGAAGGCTTAACAATGCCGGAACTGCTTTATTGAATTCATTCACGACAAATACAGCGAGGACGCCTAAATTAGCGTCAGGTATTTCCTCTGCTAAGGAGAGCTGATGGCATCGCCATTCAAACTCGATGATGAGCTGAACGGCCGCGTCCAACAACTGGCCGAGGTCCGCCGCCGTTCGTCCCACTGGATCATGCGTGAAGCCATCGCGCAATATGTCGAGCGCGAGGAGAAGCGCGAGGCGCGGCGGCAGGAGACGCTTGACGCCTGGAATGAATTTGAAGCGACGGGATTGCACGTCACCGGCGTCGAGGTCGGAAAGTGGCTTTCGACCTGGGGAACTGACGACGAGTTGTTCGCCCCGGAATGCCACAAGTAATCTTCTCCCCGGCCGCAATCCGCGGCCTCGAGTGCTCTGGGAGTTCCTACGCCTAGGCGGACAGGCGAAACCTTTCTAGGCGTGCGCCGATTGCACTCCATCAAAACTTCGTCTGACCCCATCAGTCGGCGCATCGTGCTACGAAATCACAACACCGGGCGACATGCAGTTCAGGCTTGCGCGCGGTGGAATTTGAAATTCCGAGCACGCACATGGACCTCTCGAAGATCAAGACGCTGATCGACTTTGTCGGACGATCGAACATTACCGAGCTGACCGTGACGGAAAAGGACGTGACGGTGCGGATTTTCCGCTCGTCGCCGGCAGAGGCAGGCGTTGCCGAGCCCCCGCAAAAGCCGGAATCGAAGATTAGCCTTGCCTCTGATGCGCCTTCAAGCGCCGAGAAAAGCTCTTATGCGGTGAAGGCGCCTGTCTTTGGCGTCCTGCACCGGGCGCCGGCGCCCGGCGAGCCGCCATTCGTTGCGATCGGCGACGCGGTGGAGGAGGGGCAGACCCTTTTCATCATCGAGGCGATGAAGGTCTTCAATACGATCGCCGCGCCGCGATCCGGGTGCATCACGCACCTGACCGATATCGACAATGGCGAGGTCGAGACCGGCGACCTGCTGGCGGAGATCGCCTGATGCCGGCAACATCTGAACAATCCGCTGCTTCAGGACGCCGTTTCGACACCGTCCTCATCGCTAATCGCGGCGAGATCGCCGCCCGGATAGAGCGCGCCTGCCGCGAACTCGGACTGAAGACGGTCGCCATCTGCTCCGAGGCGGACCGGCAAGCGCCTTATATCAAGACCGCAGACCATTTTCTCTGCATCGGCCCTTCGGCTGCCGGCAGGAGCTATCTCAATCAGGATGCCATTCTTCTCGCCGCACGCCTGACCGGCGCCGGCGCCATCCATCCCGGTTATGGTTTTCTGTCGGAAAACGCCGCCTTCGCCGACGCCGTCGAAAAGGCCGGGCTGACCTTCATCGGGCCGACGGCATCATCGATCGCAACCATGGGCGACAAGATCGCGGCGAAGCGGGCGATGATGGCGGCCGGCGTCCCCTGCGTTCCCGGTCCCGACAGCGCGCTGCCCGACGACCCGGCCGCAATCGAGCGCATCGCGCTGGAGATCGGCTATCCCGTCATCGTCAAGGCGTCAGGAGGCGGCGGCGGACGCGGCATGCGCGTCGTGCCGAAGGCCGATCAGCTGCATGAAGCGATCGCGCTGACGCGGGAAGAGGCGCGCAAGGCCTTCG
Organism: Rhizobium sophoriradicis; assembly: GCF_025200795.1. Classification (NCBI taxonomy): domain Bacteria; kingdom Pseudomonadati; phylum Pseudomonadota; class Alphaproteobacteria; order Hyphomicrobiales; family Rhizobiaceae; genus Rhizobium; species Rhizobium sophoriradicis. Next base: position 713,071 of record NZ_CP104153.1, on the reverse strand, counting down.
GCTCGCCCGCGCTCTACATGGAAAAGTTCCTCCAGCATCCGCGCCACATCGAGATCCAGGTTCTTTGCGACGATCACGGCAATGCCGTGTGGCTGGGGCACCGCGACTGCTCGATGCAGCGCCGCCATCAGAAGGTCGTGGAGGAAGCACCGGCGCCGGGAATCGCGCCCGATATCATCCAGCCGGTCGGCATGGCTTGCGTGCAGGCCTGCCGCCAGATCGGCTACCGCGGCGTCGGCACCTTCGAATTCCTCTATGAGGACGGCGCTTTCTATTTCATCGAAATGAACACGCGGCTTCAGGTCGAACATCCCGTCACCGAGGTGACGAGCGGGGTCGATATTGTCCAGGCGCAGATAAAGGCGGCACAGGGCGAGGTTCTGGATCTTGCCCAGCGCAATGTCACCTGCGAGGGCCACTCTTTCGAATGCCGCATCAATGCCGAGGATCCCGACACTTTCCTGCCCTCGGCAGGCGTCATCACCCGTTTCGCTTTGCCGCAGGGGCCGGGCATCCGGGTCGATACGCATATCCATCCCGGCTACAGGGTCTCGCCCTATTACGACTCGCTGATCGCCAAGCTGATCGTCCACGCACCGACGCGGGCAAAAGCGATGGCCAGAATGTGCGAGGCGCTTGCCGGCACCGAGATCGAGGGCATCGCCACCAATATCCCTTTCCTGCGCGCGCTGTTCGAGGACCACGCATTCGCGCGCGGTGAGACCGATATCCACTATCTCGAGCACTGGCTGAAGCTGCGGAGGACCGCGGCATGAGCGCCATCGACTTCAGCGATCCCGCAACCATTGCATTCCTCACCGATGCGCTGACGGCCGCCGGCGTGAGGGGCCTCGAAATCTCCCGGCCGGACGGGCAGCTTCGCATCGTCCTTTTAGGAGAGGGCGGCGCCCGGATCAGCGCGCAGGTAGCCCCACGCCGCGCCTCGGACTCCGCACCTGTCGTCGTGACGGCGCCGCTGGCCGGGCATTTCTGCGCCGAACATCCTGCCGCCGCCGTCACGCCCCAAACTTTGCCCCGCTCCGTATCCGACGCCGATGTCCTCGGCTTCATCAGGGTAGGGCACCTGCTGCTTCCCCTTCGCGCCGGCCGTTCCGGTGTCTTGACCAGGCTGCTCGCCGAGCCCAGCGCCCTGGTCGGCTTCGGTGACCCTCTGTTCGAAATCGAGCTGCCATCATGATCGCCACGACGAACAGACATGCATCGCAACGCGAAATCGTTCCGGCCACCCAAAGCCGGGCGCGGGTTTCCTCGATCGGGGCCAGATCCTTCCTGCTCGAGGCGCCAGGCGACTTCGATCTTGCCGCGCAGCGACGGATCTGGGCCCTGTCCCGGACCGTCAAAGGCTGGGCGGATCTTGCCGAGGATATTCCCGGCATGACCAACCTGCTGGTGATCTTCAAGGAGACGCCCGAGGACCCCGATGCCGCGGTCGCCCGGCTGCTGGAGGCATGGGAGAATGCGCAGAGCATCGATCTCAACGGCAAGACCATCGAAATTCCCGTCCAGTACGGCGGCGAACATGCGAGTGATCTTCCCGCTCTTTGCGATCTCTCGGGCTTAAGCGACCGCGAGGTCGTCCGCATCCATCATGAAGCGACCTACCGTGTCTTCGCCTTGGGCAGCGCGCCCGGCTTCGGCTATCTGCATGGCCTCGATCCGCGTATCTACATGCCGCGAAAGACCGTGCCGTCGCTGAAGATGTCGAAAGGCTGCGTGACGATCGGCGGCATGCAGACCGGCGTCGCCATGCTGACCGGCCCCAATGGCTGGAATTCTATCGGCTTTGCGACGCTTGAGATGTTCGACCCGACCGCGCCGACCCCTGCCATGATGGCGCCCGGAGATACGGTGCGGTTCCTGCCGGCAAGGATCGAGCTATGATCGAGATCTTGGAAACCGGGCCCTTCAACACGGTGCAGGATCTGGGACGCCCCGGCTATCGCGACATCGGCGTGTCGGCGAGCGGCGCGATGGATCCGCTTGCGGTCAGGATCGGTAATATTCTCGTCGGCAATGACGAGAATGCTGCGGTGATCGAGGTCCAGACCTTCCCGTTCAGCCTGCGTTTCGAGCGGCGCACCGTCTTTGCCGTGACCGGTGCCGACGGCAATCCTCACCTTGATGGATCGGAACTCATTGCCTGGTGCGCCTATGTGGCAGAGCCCGGACAGGCTCTCGAACTGAAGCAGCCCCCGCGGCTGGCGCGCGCCTATATTTCGGTCGGCGGCGGGCTGGATATTCCAGTTGTCATGGGGTCGCGCAGCACGTCGCTGCGCGGCGGCTTCGGCGGCAATGCCGGCCGGCCGCTGGTGAAAGGCGATCGGATCGCGGTCGGCGAGGACGCGGAGATTGCCATGCTGCCGGCCACGGGCCTCGCCGTCGTCGAGCCGGCCGTGGCACTGCGCGACGTCTTCCCGGCGCCCGTCGACGACACCTTGCCGATCCGTGCCCTGCCTGCCGGCGAGCACGATCTTTTCGCCGGCGACGGCGAAGCCTTCTGGGGCCAGACCTGGCGGATTTCCTCGCGCAGCGACCGCACGGGCTACCGTCTGTCCGGCGAGCCGATCACGCCGACCGCCTCCATCGAGATGCGCTCCCACGGCGTCGTGCCCGGCGTCATCCAAGTTCCGCCCGGCGGCGAACCCATCGTGCAGATGAGCGATGCGAATACCGCCGGCGGCTATCCGAAGGTCGCCGGCGTGATCGAATGCGACCTCTGGCGGCTCGGGCAGGCCCGCATCGGCGCCCGCCTGAAATTCATCCGGTCGACGCATGCGGAGGCGCGCGCAGTCGAACAGGCCGTCTCCCGCTATGTCGAGGATGTCAGGCTGACATCCGGGATGGTCAAGCGCGCCCTGAAGGCGATGGCCTAAGGGAAGCGAAAGGAGGAACTGATGAAGATCGATCTGAATTCCGACATGGGCGAGGGATTTGGTCCCTACCGGCTGTGCGACGACGAAGCGATGATGAAAATCGTCTCCTCGGCCAACATCGCCTGCGGTTTCCACGGCGGCGACCCCGATACGATGGGGCGGATGGTGCGGCTGGCAAAACAGAATGGCGTCGGCATCGGCGCCCATCCCGGCTTGCCCGACCGGCTGGGCTTCGGCCGGCGCGAGATGCCTTTTCAGGCGGACGAGCTTCGTCAACAGATGCTCTACCAGCTCGGCGCGCTGATGGCGATCGCCAAAGCCGAGCGGGTCGCCGTCTCCCATATCAGTTTCCACGCCGCCATGGGCAGTATGGTCAACCGCGACCCTGTCCTTTCCGACCTGATGATGGATGCGATCGCCACCGTCGACGCCAATCTCGTCGTCTTCGTCACATCAGGCAGCGAGATCGAGCGAGCCGCCAAACGCGCGAGCCTGAAGACGCTGGCGCTTTTCCTCGCGGACCGGGCCTATGACGCCGGCGGCAGGCTTGTCACGCGCGGGCTGCCCGGGGCAGTCATCAAGGACGAAGCGGCGGTACGCGCCCGTGTGCGAAAATTCCTCCTCGACGGCAGCATCGAGACCATCGACGGCGGCGTGATCACCATGCCGGCGCGCTCCATCCTCGTCCACAGCGACACGCCGGGCGCCCTCGAGCTTGCCGGCATCGTGCGCCGTGAAATCGAAGCCACCGGTGCCACCCTCGCACCTGCCGCCGAACTCGCCGACTGACGCAATTCCGATCGCCTGCGGGCGGTCTCTCGTTTCAATCCCTCATCGAAGGACCATGCCGATGTCCGTGATCGCCGACCGTCTGAAAAACGTCTCCATTTCAGCATCCGCCGCCATGACCCAGCGCGCCCGGGAATTGGCCGCCAAAGGAATCAAGGTCGTCAGCCTCTCTTCCGGCGAGCCGGATTTCCCCACCCCGGCGCATGCAATCGAAGCGGCCCATGCGGCAGCCCTTGCCGGCGATACGAAATATCCGCCGATGGACGGCACGCCGGCGCTGAAGGCCGCCATCATCAGGAAATTCAAGCGTGACAACAATCTCGACTACGATGCCAGCCAGATCGTCGTCTCGGGCGGCGGCAAGCAGGTGATCTTCAACGCCATGCTGGCGACCTGCAATCCGGGCGACGAGGTCGTCATTCCCACACCCTCCTGGGTCAGCTATGCCGATATCGTCAAATTTGCCGGCGGTGTGCCGGTCGCCGTTCCCTGCCATGAGCAGGCAGGCTTCAAGCTGCGCCCGGAGGACCTTGAAGCGGCGATCACGCCGCGGACCAAATGGCTCTTCCTGAATTTCCCGAACAATCCGACCGGCGCCGCCTGCTCCCGGGCGGAGATGGCCGCCATCGCCGAGGTCATGCTGCGCCATCCCAATGTCTGGATCATGACCGACGACATCTATGAGCACCTGGTCTATGACGACTTCCAGTTCTGCACGATCGCGGAGGTCGAGCCGAGGCTTTACGATCGCGTCCTGACGATGAACGGCGTCTCCAAGGCTTATGCGATGACCGGCTGGCGGCTCGGTTTTTGCGCCGGACCGAAAGAGCTGATCTCCGCCGTCAGCAACGTCAACGGCCAGAATGGCGGCGGCATCGCCACACTCACCCAGGCGGCCGCAACCGCAGCGCTGGACGGGTCGCAGGATCTGCTGAAGGAACGGGCCGCGATCTACAAGACGCGACGCGACTTCGTTCTCGACAAATTATCCGAGGTGGAAGGGTTGCGCTGCCACCGGCCCGAAGGCGCCTTCTACATCTATCCCAACATATCAGGGCTGATCGGCAAGACCAGCAAGGGCGGGCGGAAGATCGAGACCGACGTCGATTTCGTCATGGCGCTCGTCGAGGAGCATCACGTCGCGACCGTGCAGGGTGCTGCTTACGGAATGAGCCCCTTCTTTCGCATTTCCTACGCGACAAGCATGGAAAAACTCGGCGAAGGCTGCGCGCGGATCGCCCAGTTCTGTAAGGATATGCGCTGACCGGCGCGCCCTCTCAGGCTTTCAGCCGCGCCGTCAACTCGAGAAGGATATCCCGGACGGCAAGGGCCGGTTCCGACAAGGGATTCTGATCGGAAACGCAAAGCGACAGGGTTTCTTCGATCCGCGGCGAAACGAGCCGGCAGATCAGCGGCTCGCTCGATTCCGAGACGATGCGATCGGCAATCGCCTTCGGCATGATCGTCGCGCCGAGGCCGCTGCCGACCGCGCGGGCGAGCGTTCGGACGATCTCAACTTCCGCCACGACCTTCAAATTGGTGCGCGTGCGGGTGAAAGCGGTATCGACCGCGCGACGGACGAAATTATAGGCCGGTGGCAGGAGCAGCGGTATGCCGTCGAGAGCGTTGACCGCAACGGGTTTCGTATCCGCTTCGATGGCAAAGTCGCGATGGGCGACCAGGAAAAACTCTTCGCTGAGGATCGGTTCGAACCGCACGCCCTTGATCGGCCCGGTTCCATGCAGAAGCGCCATTTCCAGCCGGCCGTTCATGATCATCTGGCTATAGGTCTGGCCGACGCTTTCTGTCAGGTGCAGCAGAATGCCGGGATGCCGTTTCCGCGTTTCCGCCAGCAGATCGACGGAGAGCGTCGCCGCGCTGCTGAACGGCACAAGGCCGACCGAGACGCGCCCGGCAAGCGAATTGCCGGCGGCGGAAGCATCGGCCTGTGCCTGCTCCATCTGCCGAAGGATGATCTGGGCATGGCGATATACCGCGTGTCCGGCATCGGTCATGCTGACGCCCTGCTGGCTGCGGATCAGCAGCTTGTGGCCGAAATGCTCTTCAAGTGCTGCAAGCTGCTGGCTGAGCGCCGGCTGGGCGATGTGCAAAAGATCCGCCGCTCGTGTGATGCTGCCGCTATCGACGATCACGATGAAGGATTTGAGGCGTCTGATGTCCATGGGGATCGGGGTACCATTCTGATCTGCGGATGGCATGTTTGCAGAGGCGCATTGCTTTTGCAACGCGATGCGGTCCGAGGCAAGGCCGAGAGAGAGTACCGGCATCGCCGCATTCTCTTCTTCGGCAGACCGCACCTGCTCCATAACCGTTGCTTATTGCTCCAGAGATAATCGGTCTTAGGCAAGGGGTTAAAGCTTCGCTACTGTCTTAATCAACCACAAGGGAACGACAATGCCATTCTCCGACTACAAGACCGCACTGGTGACCGGCGCATCCTCCGGGATCGGCGCAGCCGTGGTTGAGCGGCTTCGCCGGGAGAAGATCGAAGTCCATGCCGTTGCCCGCAGTGCCCAGGCGCTGCAGCAGCTGGCCGAGCGTACGGGCTGCATTGCCCACGCCATCGATGTGACCGACCGGCCGGCGATTGCCGAGCTCGCGGGCCAAGTGGAATTCGACATTCTCGTCAACAATGCCGGCGTCGACCGGCCGAAGAAGTTCCTGGAAGCCGATGAGGGCGATATCGATCTCATCGTCGACGTCAATCTGAGGGCGGTTCTGCATATCTGCCGCCTCGTCGTGCCGGGCATGGTGGCGCGAGACCGCGGCCACGTGATCAACATCTCGTCGATCGCCGGCGCCTATAATTTCGGCGGCAACTCGTCCTATCACGCCACCAAGGCGGGGGTGAGCATGCTGTCCAACCAGCTGCGCATCGACGCTTTCGGCAAGCGGGTGCGGGTCACGGAAATCTGCCCCGGCCGGGTCGCCACCGATATCTTCCATCACGTTCACGGCGATGATCCCAGCATCCGCGAGCGGTTCATCGACGGGTTCGAACTGCCGCAGGCAACCGATATCGCCGACGCCATTGCCTTTGCTATCGCCGCCCCTGTCGCCGTCAATATCGGACATATGGAGATCACCCCGACGCTGCAGGTCATGGGCGGTCTGCAGACGGCGAAGCCGCAGCCGAAGACGGATCCATCAGGGGAGCCAACTCCGTGAGCGGTTTCGACCTTTCAGCGATCCTCGGAAATCCTGAATATGCGGCGATGCTGCTGCATGGCATCCAGATGACCTTCATCATCTATGCCGGGTCCTGGACGCTGGCGATGGCGCTCGCACTGCTGTTGCTCGGTATACGCCTGTCGCCTTTTCGCTTCGGCGATCCGTTGGTCGCCGCTTACGTTTCCTATCACAGGAACGTCCCGACGCTGGTGCAGCTGATGCTGTGGTATTTCGGGATTTTCACCCTGATGCCGAACGGTGTTGCGACATGGCTCGCCAGCCACAATGCCGAGGCGATCTTCGCGGTGATCGGGCTCGGGCTCTGCCAGGCGGCCTATTTCAGTGAGGATCTTCGCTCGGGCGTACGTTCGGTCAGCGACGGCCAGATGCAGGCCGCTCGTGCCCTCGGCCACGGTTATGTCTCGGCGATGCGCTTCGTCATCATGCCGCAGGGCGTGCGCAACGCGCTGCCGCCGCTTATCAATCACAGCGTCTCCCTGTTCAAGAACAGCAGTCTCGCCGTCGTCATCGGCGCGTCGGAGCTGACACATGCCGTCAAGGAAGTCGAAAACCTGAGCTTCCGCACCTTCGAAATCTACCTGATCGGCACGGTTCTCTACCTCTTCTTCTCGCTCGTGATCATGAGCATCGGCGCCTATCTGTCGATGCGCGCAGATCCCGCCTGGAGGGCGCGCGCATGATCCAGGACATGATCGCCATCGTCCGCGACTACTGGCTGCTGCTCCTGATCGGCCAATATCCGAACGGACCGCTCGGCGGGCTCGCCAATACGCTGATCCTGTCGGCGCTGAGCATCGCTCTCGCCTTTCCGATTAGCATCCTGTTTGCAATGGCGCGGCTTTCCAAGTCGCCGCTGCTGCGCTGGCCGGTCACGGCACTTGTCTATTTCACCAGGGGCGTGCCGCTCTTGATGCTCATTTTGTGGAGCTATTTCCTGGTTCCGCTGCTGACCGGCGCAGACGTGCCGAGCTTCGTCACCATGCTGACGACGCTCGTGGTCTATCAGAGCGCCTTCCTCAGCGAAGTCGTCCGAGCCGGCATCGTCGCCCTCGGGCCCGGCCAGATGGATGCGGCGCGCGCGCTCGGCCACGGCTATATGGGCGCGATGCGCTACATCATCCTGCCGCAGGCGCTCTACAACATGATCCCGAGCATCATCTCCACCTTCGTCTCGACGATCAAGGACACGACGCTCGGCTATGTGATCAACGTGCCTGATCTGACCTTTGCGGCAAGCCAGGTCAACAACCAGCTGCTGACGCAACCCTTCCAGGTCTTCCTCATCCTGGCGATCGTCTACTTCATCATCTGCTGGACGCTGACCTACTTCGCCAATCGCCTCGAGCGGCGCATCACGCGGCGGCGTGCGGGACTTCTCAACGTCCCCGCCGCTGCCCTGGCCGCACCGTCGAAAATCGTATCGGAGCAGCTATGACCATGTCCGTTTCAACGCAGGAATCGCAGACGATCCGGCTGTCCCAGGTCTGCAAGAGCTACGGCGACTACCCGGTCCTGAAGGATATCGACGCGCAAGTCGCGCGCGGCGAGGTCGTGGTCATCTGCGGACCCTCCGGTTCGGGAAAATCGACGTTGATCCGCACGATCAATCGCCTCGAGGAGATCAATAGCGGATCGATCACGCTCGAAGGGCAAAACATTCATGCCTCGATGCGGGCAAGGGAACTCAACGCGATGCGCAGCCGGATTGGCTTCGTATTCCAGAACTTCAACCTGTTTCCGCATCTTTCGGTCGCCGAAAACGTCTCGATGTCGCCGATCCGGGTGAAGGGTGTGGCGCCCGAGATCGCGCATGAAAAGGCCCTCAAGCTCCTCGATCGGGTCGGCCTTGCCGACAAGGCCCGCGCCTATCCGGGTCAGCTGTCGGGCGGCCAGCAGCAGCGGGTGGCGATCGCCCGCGCGCTTGCCATGGAGCCGCCGGTGATGCTGTTCGACGAACCGACGAGCGCGCTCGATCCCGAGATGGTCGGCGAAGTGCTCGCCGTCATGAAGAGCCTGGCCGCCGAAGGCATGACCATGCTCTGCGTTACCCACGAAATGGGCTTTGCACGCGAGGTCGCGGACCGGATCTGGTTCATCGATGCCGGCCAGATCATCGAAACGGCGACCCCAAAGGAATTCTTCAGCAATCCGCGCCATCCCCGGGCTCAGCGTTTCCTCGCTGATCTCAGGCACTGATACCAACGACCAAAAACAAAGGAGAACAGCAATGAACTGGAAATACCTAAGCCTCACCGTCGCATTTGCCGGCATCGCGGCCGCCATGCCGGCAAAGGCCGATCAGCTCGACACCATTATGTCGGCCAAAACCTTGCGCTGCGCGACGTTCGCCGACGTTCCGCCATTTGCCTCGCCGGATCCGAAGACCCGTGAGATGGCCGGTTTCGACGTCGACCTCTGCGGCGCTATCGCCAAGGAATTGGGCGTCAAGGCTGAAATCAAGCCGGTCTCGGTCGAGGCGCGCGTACCCGAGGTCAAGCTCGGCCGCGTCGATATTACCGTCGCCAACCTTGCCTATACGCTGAGCCGCGCCGAACAGATCCAGTTCAGCGATCCCTATTATCTCGCCAAGGAAATGCTGATCGTGCCGGCCGACGATGCCGGCAAGACGAAGGCCGATTATGCCGGCCAACGCATCGCCTCGACCAAGGGCTCGACATCGGAGATGTCGATCAAGCTCAACAAATCCGACCCGCTGACCTTCCAGGATACCGCCTCGGCCTATCTCGCCGTCCAGCAGGGCAAAGCGCGCGGCATGGTCGCCAACACCATGACGACGACCAAGTTCGTCAATGAATCGAAGAGCAAGGGCAAGGAAATGCGGATGATCGAGGAGCCGATGCTCTACCAGCCGATCGGCATCGGCATGGCCAAGGATCAGCCGAAGCTGACGGCCAAGATCAACGAAATCCTGCACAAGCTCGACGAATCTGGCGAGATCAACAAGATCTGGGACAAGTGGCTCGGCCCGAACACCGAGTACAAGATGACCCGCACCGATAAGGTCGTGCCGCTCGCGCAGCTGAAATTCGACCCGATCCCGTAGACCGACCGGTCTCGGAACCTCCCGAAGACATTCAACCGAGATAAGACGGCGGGATTTGCCCGCCGTCTACCAACGATGTGAGGCACCCATGATTCATATAAAAGACATCGCTGAACGGCCCAGCAAAGCTGACATCGAGGCCGTTTCGAAATTTTCGCCGGCGACCATCCACGAAGCCCAGGGGCGCCGCGGCGCGCTCTCCTCCCGCCTCAAGCCGGTCGACTACCGCATGAAACTCTGCGGCCCGGCCTTCACGGTCAAATGCGCGCCGCGCGACAACATCATGCTGCAGCTCGCCATCAACTATGCCAAGCCCGGCGATATCATCGTCGTGTCGGCGGGCGAGTACGAGGAGGCCGGATCCTTCGGCGATGTGCTTGCCAATGCCTGCCTTGCCAAGGGCATCGGCGGTCTCGTCACCGACACCGGCGTGCGCGACACGCTGCAGTTGCGAGAACTCGGTTTCCCCGTCTTCTCGCTCAGCGTCTGCATCAAGGGCACGGTGAAGGAAACCATTGCGGCGGTGAACGATCCGATCATCGTCGGCGGCGAAACCATCAACCCCGGCGACATCATCGTCGGAGATGCCGACGGCCTGGTGGTCGTGCGCAGGCAGGAAGCGCAGGAAGCAGCGAGGCTTTCGCAGGCTCGCGAGGATGCCGAAGCCGGCTATATCGCCGCCTACAAGCAGGGGAAATCGGTCATCGAGGTCAGCAATCTGGCGCCAGTGCTGAAAGCCAAGGGCCTCGTCGTCGATATTTGACAAGGGAGCGGGCCTGAGCGCGCACAGCCACTCTGGACACTATCCCGGACGCATGTTCTATAAAGCGGACAGATATGAGCGGAGCGCGCCATGCATCTTTCCATGTGGACCTACCCGTGGGATATCCAGGACCAGGGGCTCGAAGCGATTGCCGCCGAGTTTCGCAACCGGGCGGGCCTCAATACGATCAGCATGGCGACCTCCTATCATGCCGGCCGCTTTCTCCAGCCGCGCAGCCCGCAGCAGAAGGCCTATTTTCCGGAGGACGGAACGGTCTACTTCCGGCCGGACGAACGCCTGTGGCAGGACAAGGTGATCCGGCCGCTGATGGCGGGGAATGTCACCGAGCGCGGCGACATGCTGGAGGCGCTGACCAGGGAGCGTGAAGCGACCGGTCTCGCTGTCTCCTGCTGGACGGTCTGCCTTCACAACAGCCGCCTCGGCATGCTGCATCCCGATCACGTGACGCGGAACGCCTTCGGCAATCCCAACTATTATAATCTCTGCCCCTCCAGCCCGGCGGCGCGCGCCTATGCCGTCACCCTTGTCCGCGACATCACCACCAACTATCGGCCGGATATGGTCGAGCTCGAAAGCCCGAACTTCATGGGCTTCGCGCATGAATACCATCACGAGAAAGACGGCGTCGGCCTCAATGCCGAAGACGATTTCCTGCTGTCGCTCTGCTTCTGCGATCATTGCACGGCGCGCGCGGCAAAGGCCGGTGTACCGGTCGAAGGCGCACGCCGATCGGTGGCGCGCTTCATCGCCGAATTCTGCGAACGTGATATCCCGGAACGGCAGTTCCCGGATTTTCCGGCGGCCGGCATCAATGCCTTCCTCGATCATCCGGATCTGCACGCCTATCTCGCCTGGCGCAGCGAACCGGTGACCAGCCTCATCGGCGAGATCAAGGCGGCGGCCGATCCGGCGAGCCGGATCGTGCTGATCGACCTCAAGCACGGCTGGCTCGGCGGCGTCGATCTCTCAGCTGTTGGCAGGCTCTGCGACGGGGCGATCCTCTGCTGCTACGACATTACGCCGGATGCCGTCGGTGATGTCATCCGCACCGGCCGGGCGGCGATCGGGCCGGAGAAATTCCTCGGCGTCGGCTTGCGTGTCTTCTATCCCGAGGTCGGTGAAGCCGCGATACTGGCGGCCCGCGCCAAGGCCGCCGCCGATGCCGGGGCCGACGGCGTGAACTTCTACAATTACGGCCTGATCCCGGCAAAACGTCTCGACTGGGTCAGGGCGGCGGTCGACGGGATCAGCTAAGCGGCAATCGGTTCGGCGACCTGGATCAGGCAATCGCCGGCCTGACTGTCGCAATGCAGCCGGTGGGAAATGACGATGCCGTCCTCGGCAAAGCGCAGCTCTTCCTCCGGCTGCTCCAGGCGTTCCAGATCGTGATACCATCCGGCCAGATCGCCGGCCGAAACGATCGCGCCAAGGACTGCGGCCGGCTCGAACCAGCCTCTGCGGTCGGCATAGATGCCCTGGCTGTGCCGCGACAGCGACAGGAGTTGCAGCGGCCCCGGCTCGGCGAGCGGTGCGCGGGAGAGGACCGGACGCCCGATAATACCGAGTGTCACCAGCAGCCGGTCGATCGCTGCCGCCGTGAAGGCCATCGTCGCGGGCGTCACGGTTCCGCCGCCGCCGAACTCGCCGGAAAGACCAATGATGCCGGCCCTTGCCGCAGCTCCCATCGATGTCGGCGCCGCCCGCCCATTATCGGCGATGAAGGCATGCGATGCGCCCATCGCCCGCATAAGCGCGACGGACCGCTGGAAGCGGGTGGCGTCGGCCTGCCGCTCGATCAACGTGCAAGGCAGGTGTGCCATCGACGTGCCGCCCGAATGCAGGTCGAAGACGACGTCATGGCGCGGGAAGAGTTCGTGTTCTAGGAAATGCGCCAGGCGCGCTGTCGGGACCCCCGTGGGATCGCCGGGAAAGGCCCGGTTGAGGTTGCCGCCGTCGAAGGGCGAGCAGCGTTTGGCCGCCATAACCGCCGGCAGGTTCGCCATCGGCAGGATGGTGACGGCGCCACTTATGTCAGCGACGTCAAGCAGGCGCATCAGCCGTCCGAGCTGCAGTTCGCCCTCATATTCGTCGCCGTGGTTGCCGGCCATCAGCAGCAAAGATGGCCCTTGGCCATTTCTGAGGCGAAGGATCGGAATGCGGATCTGATAATAGGGCGAACGGTCGATCGAATAGGGAATGGCGAGATGGCCGGCTTGGCGGCCCTCACGCAAAAAGTCGATCGGATTGACGAGGCCGCTATGCATGGTCCCTCCAGTGCGGGCGGTCGCCGCAGTTACAGCGCCGCCACCGCAGTCATTTCGACGCGCAGGTCCGGGTCGGCCAGGCGGGCTTCGGTGCAGGCGCGGGCCGGCGGGTTTTCGACGTCGATCCAGCCGTCATAGACGCCGTTCATCGCCTCGAAATCGGTAATCGCCGGCAGGAAGACGTTGACGGCGAGGAGACGCGAGCGATCGGTCCCGGCTTCCTGCAAAAGGGCGTCGATCTTGCCGAGCACATCGCGGGTCTGCTCCTCGATATCGGCCTTGCGGTTTTCCGCAACCTGACCGGCAATATAGACGAGACCGCCGTAGCTGACGGCCTGGCTCATACGCGAGCCCTTCTGATAACGCTGGATCATGCAGCTTTTCCTTTTCTTGGTTTAACGAGGGAGTTCAGCCGAAGCTGGTCAGATAGGCTGCCGTCACCGAATGATCCGGATCGAGGCCATAAAGGATCGCATGCCGGTCAAGGCAGGTGCAGGGATGTGAGATGCCGAACTCGATGACATCGCCCACGGCGACGTCGCTGTCATCGGCAAGCGCCATGAAGGCGTGCTGATCATTGAGGCGGAAAACCCTGGCGCCTTCGAGATCGGCGAAGCGCGTGCCATTGCGATAACGCGCCAAGGGCCGCGGCAGGCCCTGGTCCATCGCCACATCGCGCATGCCCATACCTGAGATCGCAAGCCCTGGCTCCGGCCGCGACAGGACCTCGGCCCAGATCCTGAGCGCCGGACGGAAACCTGCCGCCGCGGAAACGATTTCGCCGCCGATGCGAAAGCCGCCGCGCGCATCGAGACCGGCAAGGCCACGTTCATAGACGCCATGATCGTGAAAGAAGATCGCGCCGCTGCGCAGCACCAGTCGGCAGGCGGGATCGGCTGCGACAACCGCTGAAAGCCGCGCAACCACGATATCGAAAAACACCGAACCGCCTGATGTGACGAGGAGCGGCCGTTCGCTGCCGATACGGGCGCGGATCTTCGGCAGGAAATCTGATGTCATCGCCATCAGCGCGTCGATGCGAAGCATCGTCTCTTCCGGATCGGCGGTCGCCGCCGCGCCCTCATAGGCGGCGATGCCGCTCAGCCGGAAGGCCGGCGTCTCCACGGCAAGGATCGCATCGAGAATCGCCGCGCCAGCATCAGCGCTGCGAAGGCCGGCGCGGCCGGCGCCGAATTCCACCATCAGGCCGAGCGGTGGCAGATCTCCACGTTCCAGCCAGGCGGAGGCAAGCGCCTCGACCAGCGCTGTCGAATCGACGAAGACGTGAACTTCCGCATCGGAATAGTCCGAAAGCAGCGCCGCCAGCCGGCGGGCGGCGGCGGCCCCGCCGATCTCATTGGCAAGGATCAGGCGGCGCTGCCCCGCCCTAAGCAGCACGGCGGCCTGGCGAATGTCGGCGACGGTCGTACCCCACGCGCCGGCCGAAAGAAGCATGTCCGCCAGCGCTGTCGACATCGGTGTTTTGGCATGCGGAGCAATGTCGGCGCTATTGCCCTTCACATAGGCCATCATCAGCTCGACATTCCCGGCGAAGGCCCGCCGGTCGAGGGAGAGCAGCGGCAGCGCCATCCTGCCGTCATATGGTTTCCACCCCTGCTGTCCGATCGCAACAGGCGAAAGAGGCGGATGGCCCGGGGGAAAGCCGCGCGTCCGCTCGTCGATCAGGATGTTTTCGTTCGCGGCATGAAGGTCAGACATGGGAGCCTCTCCCGATCTCGGCCGGATCGGCCAAACCAAGGCGATAGGTTTCGTTGGCGGTGGCAAAGAACAAAGCGCGCTGCTCGTCGAGGGAGAGCTCGGCGGCGACCGTGCGGAACACCTGATAGACCTCGTCGAAAGAAGCATGCAGGCCGGCGACCGGAAAATCGCTCGCAAACATCGCACGTTCAGGGCCGAAACAATCGAGGCAATGTGCAATCACCGGCCGCAGGCTTTCAAGCGTCCACGCATGGTCATAGGCGACGAGGTCGGAGATCTTCAGGCGCAAATTCGGCTCGCCGCCGAGCGCCCGCAGGCCGCGGCGCCAGAGCGCCATGCCGTCCTCCGTCCGGTCGATGGGGCTGCCGCCGTGGTTGAGGACGAAAAGCGTTTGCGGAAAGGCCCGCACCAGGTCGAGCGCCTCGGCCATCTGCCAGGGATAGAGCATCAGGTCGAAGACCAGCCCGAGCCGCGTGGCATGGGCAAGCCCAGCGCGCCAGGCGGGATCGCCCATGCGATCCGGACGCGATGCAAAACGCTTCGCCGCATCGGGATGCCAGCTCAGAATATCGCGGATGCCGACGACGTTGGGGTTTGCCGCTTCCGCCTCGAGCAGGCGCGGGGCATCCGGGCCGTCGAGGGGAACGCCGGCGATATAACGGTGGGCCACGCCGGAGCTGCGGTCGAGGCCATCCAGCCAGCGGCTCTCTTCCAGCGGGTAGGCAGCCGACCAGCCGGCCTCCACATGCACCGTCGCAATGACGTTCTGTTGCGCGGCATCGGCGCGATAATCGTCAATGCCGTAGTCGCGCAGGATCGGCGCGAGACCAGCCGGCGCGTTCTGAAGCCAGGGATGGCGCTGCAGGCTGAGGTCCCAGAGGTGGTGGTGTGGGTCGATCACCGGCCCGCCGTAGCGCTCCGTCATCTGCGCGCCTCGCGGCCGGACACCAGCAGCAGGGCGAGGATCAGCGTGCCGAACATGATCGAGCGCCAGCCGGGCGAAGCGTTGACGACGGTGATCAGCGCCGTCGTGGTGACGAGCAGGATCGCCCCCGGGATAGTGCCGGCATAGGTGCCGCGGCCGCCGAGAATCGACGTGCCGCCGAGCACGACGGCGGCAATCGACGTCAGCAGATAGGGATCGCCGATGCCGACATAACCTTGCCGGTTCATGCCGAGCACCAGAATGCCGGCAAGCCCGGCGAAGAAACCGGACAGGGTATGGACGATGAGCGTATTGCGGGTGACGCTGATTCCTGAAAGCCGGGCGGCGAGCGGGTTTACCCCGAGCGCCAGGAACCGGGCGCCGATCGGCATGCGGTGGACAAGCAGCAGGACGACGATCGAGACGGCGAGCCAAAGCAGAATGCCCGAGGGAATGCCGAACGGCCGCGCCTGGCCGAGCAGAATGACCGCCGGGTTGGTGACGGTGACGGCGCTGCCGCCGGCGACGATGACGAGCAGACCCTGCAGGAAAGTCGCCATGGCAAGCGTCATGATGATCGGCGGCACGCGAAGATAAGCCGCTCCCGCTCCGTTCATCAGGCCGATGACCGTGGCGATGGCAAGGGCTACGGCGATACCGGCAAGGCCAGTCGGATCCCAGGCAGGCGAGATCAGCGGCAGCAGGATAGCCGTGACTGTGATAACAGCGCCGACCGAAAGATCGATGCCGCCCATCAGGATGACGAGCGTCTGACCGGCCGCGACGATGCCGATCACCGCGGCGAGTTCAAGGAGGTACCGCAGGTGGCCATAGGCGCCGAAACCGCGCAATGTGAAGCTTGCAACGATCCAGACGAGGGCGACCAGAAGGAAGGTCAGCAGCGGCGGATTGCGAAACGCGGATCGGATGATGTTCATCGCCTTGCCCTCCAAACCCCAAGAAGCTCCGGAACGGCGACCGCGCCGACGATGATCAAGCCTTGCGCGACATATTGGGCGACCGGCGGGAAGCCCATGAAGAACATCACGTTGATCATCACCGAGAGCAGCAGGCTGCCGCAGATCGCGCCACGCATCGTGCCCTTGCCGCCGAGGAAGCCGACGCCGCCGAGCACGGCGGCGGCGATCGAGTTCAGCGTGAAGGGCGTGCCGATGACGGGATCGCCCGAGCCGGTCTGTGCGGCGACAAAGAGGCCGGTCAGCGCCGCAAGCAGACCGGAGAGTGCGAAGGCTGTGACCTTCACCCGCTCGACCGGGACACCGGAGCGAAATGCGCCGACCGGGTTGTCGCCGGCCGCATAGATGCCGAGGCCGAGCGGCGTGGCGAGAAAGGCTTTCCAAAGCACCAGGATCACCACCAGCAGCAGGAAGGCGACGGGCGTGTGGCCGGCAAGCACCGTCGACAGCCAGTCGGGAATGAAGCCGCCCGGCCGCGGCAGCAGGATGAGCGCGACGCCGCTGATGATGAAGGAGCCGGCCAGCGTGACGATGATCGCCGGCAGCCTCAGATACGTGACGATGGCGCCGATGACGGCGCCGATCGAAAGGCCGGCGAGCGCGACCGCGACAATGCCGCCCGGCACGCCGAGCACCCCTTGCATCGTCGTCGCCGCGATCACCGCGCCGAGGCTGACCAGCGGGCCGATCGCCAGCGTGATGCCGCCGTTCAGCATGAGCAGCGCCTGTGCCATGGTGACGAGGGCGAGCGGGAACCAGTTTTGCGTGAACTTGGAAAATCCGCCGATGGTCAGGATGCCGGGAAAGAGCACCGCGTAGAGGATGAGAAAGCCGGCGACGACCAGATAGAGGCCGGCAAGGCCGCGGTTGCGGCGGAGCTGGATCGAACCGTAGAGCCGGGATGACGAAATCGTGCTCATGCCGCCTCTCCCCGCGGCGTAGCCGCAATACCCATGGCCGCACCGACGATCGCGCCTTCGCTGATCGCATCCTGCGATAGTGTTGCCGCGACGCGGCCCTCGCGCAGAACCACGACGCGGTCGCAGAGATGGACGAGTTCCGGCGTATCCGAACTGACGAGAATGACGAGCCGCCCCTCGGCGGCGAAGGCGCGCAGCATCAGGTAGATTTCCCGCTTGGTCTCGATGTCGACACCGCGGGTCGGATCGTTGAGAAGCAAAATGGAGGGATCGAGCGGCAGCCATTTGGCAAGCGCCACCTTCTGCTGGTTGCCGCCGGAGAGCGCCTGCACCGGGCGGGTCGTATCGCCCTTGATCGTCAGCCGGCGGGCGAGATTGGCGACCAGGCCGCTTTCCGCCGTCAGGTCGCGCAGCCCCTTGCGGGCGAGCCGTCCGAGCGAGGGCAGGATGAGATTGGCGGCAATGGAATGCGGCAGCACCAGTCCCTCATGTTTGCGGTCGGCCGGCACATAGACGATGCCCGCCGCATTCGCCGCACCAACATCGGCGGGCAGGCCGGGCTTACCTGATACTTCCGCCCGGGCGGCAGACGCGGGAATCGCGCCATAGAGGCCGAGCAGCAGGTCTTCCTGCCCTTGTCCCACCAGCCCGCCGATGCCGACGATCTCGCCGGCGCGGGCGGAGAAAGCGACATCACGCACCATGCCGGCCGAAAAACCTTCGACGCTGATGCACATCGCACCGGGTGCCGCGGCCGGGCGCGGCGGGAACAGGTCGCCGGTCTCGCGGCCGACCATCAGGCGCACCAGACCCTCGCCGTCGATGCCGGACAGCGATTGATCCGCCGTGACGACGCCATCCTTCAGCACGGTGACATGCGAGCAGAGTGCCTGCACCTCGTTGAGGCGGTGGGAGATATAAAGAAGCGCCGTGCCGCGCGCGCTCAGAGTCTCGATCAGCCGGGCCAGGATGCCGGCTTCGTGCGCCGAGAGCGACGAGGTCGGCTCGTCCAGGATCAGCACGCGCGGCTTGCGGAACAGCGCCTTGGCGATTTCCACCATCTGGCGGCGGCCGAGGGCGAGATCGGCGACCGGCATGTCGAGCGGCTCGGTAAGTCCGACCATGTCGCAGACCTCTCGTACGCCGCGATGCAGCGCTCGATAGTCGATGAGGCCGAACCGGCGCGGAAAGGCGCCGGTCCCGATGTTTTCGGCAATCGACAGGCTGGCCGTCAGGCTCAGCTCCTGTTGAACCACGGCGATGCCGGCGGCGCGCGCCGCCGCCGGGCTGAAACGCCCGACAGGCCTGCCGTCGATGAGGATGGCGCTGCTGTCCGGCTGGAGGGCGCCGGACAGCAGATTGATCAACGTCGACTTGCCGGCGCCGTTTTCGCCGAGCAGGGCGTGAACCCTGCCCGGCAGAAGAGCGATATCAACGCCCTTCAGGACCGGATTGCCGAAAAATCCCTTGAACACCTGCCGGGCTTCCAGCAGGGGCCTTTTTTCCGTCATGACGGCATCCCTCAATCCGGATTACTTGGTGGCAAGCAGCTTGTCGAACAGCGCCTTGTCGTAATCCGAGTAGATATAGCCGTCAGCCGGGAACTTGTCGGCCCGGGCGAGGTAGCTGCCGATGGTGCTGTCGTCGATGACGGGCAGCGGCACCTTGACGAAGGAGGGCACGTCCTTGCCTTGCAGCGCCTGCACGGCGGTATAGACGGAAAGCGCACCGAGCCAGTTCGGCTGCATCGTCGCCCAGCCCTTCAGGCCCTTCTCCTTCCAGAGTTCCAGGAACTGCCGGGCATTTTCGCCTGTCGTCGGTACCTGGTCGCGGCCCTGGCGCTCGAAGGCAAGGACGGACCCGGCCGACAGCGCGCCGCCGAGCGACAGCACGCCGTCGATTTCGGGATTGGCAAACAGCAGGCTGGTCATCGCTTCCTGTGCCGGCGCGACGTTATATTCGGTGTTGGTCTCGGTGATCACCTGCAGACCCGGATTGGCATCGAGCACCGGCTGGGCGCCCTTGCGGCGGTCGTCGCTGACCGAAATGCCGGCCGGGCCGTTCATGATGATGATCTTGCCCTTGCCGCCGAGCTGGCTGACCATCCATTTGGCCGCGGTCGCGCCCCATTCGTTGGAATCGGTGTTGATCTTCGCCGTCACCTTGTCGGTGTTCACAAGGCTGTCGAAATTGACGACGGCGATACCCTTGTCGCAGGCATCGGAAATGACGCGATCGAGCGCGTTGGAGGAGCCGGCGATGACGACGATGGCGTCGATATTCGCGTCGATCATCGACTGGATATGCTGGATCTGCGTCTGGGCGTTGCCCTGCGCGTCGGTGATCATCAGGTCCTTGACGAGACCCGCCTTTTTCAGCTCCTCCACTTCGGCCGTGATGGTGCCTTCGGTCTGCTTCATCCAGGTCGGCACCGAATAGATGTTCGCCCAGCCGATCGTGTAGGGCGCCTTCCTGTCTCCCTTGATGCAATTGGCGGCGGCTGAGGCCGTGCCGGCCGAAAAGGCAAGCAGGGTGGCTGCGGCGGCAGCGCCGGCGAGAAGGCGGCGGCGCAGTGAAACGGAAATGCTTTCTTCAAAATTCTTCATGTCGATCCCCTTTTTGCGGCAGCGCTGGCGGCTTGCCATTTGTAATTGTCCGCTATATTGTACATATGATCTTTATACCGGACGAGCCGATCTTATGCCGATTTTTTTACCCCGCAAGAGGGGGTGCGAAGATTCATTTGCGAAGCATGACGCGATCGATTGACAGTCGCGGCAGACGGCTTGAAAAGCTTGGCCGGACAAGAACAGAGCCCGACAAGCACGGGGCCCAAGAAGAACGGATTGACAGTGATGGATGCAGTTCAGGACGAAGCAGCCGGCAAGCGCGCCCGAGGGCTCGACCGCGCCTTCGAGATCCTCGATTTCCTGCGCCAGAAGCGGCAGGCCTTGAAGCCGAATGAAATCGCCGCGCAGATCGGTGCGCCGCGCTCATCGGTGTACGAACTCGTCAACCTGCTGCTGAGCAATGGCATTCTCGAATTCACCGGCGGCGAGGGGCGCGTCTATCTCGGCCGCAAGCTTTATTTCCTCGGCGCCGCCTATGAGAACCATTTCGATTTTACCCGCGAATGCGAGGCGACGCTGGAACGGCTTGCCGACGAGACACGGGAGACGGCGCAGTTCTGCATGCTGGATGGCAACAGATACACAGTCGTACGCATGCGCGAAGGCGCGCGGCCCTTCCGCATTTCGACCGATGTCGGCCAATCGGTGCCGATTCCGTGGACGGCGTCGGGCCGCCTGCTGGTTGCGCATCTGTCGGATCAGGACATCCTGAATTTCATTCCGCCGCAGGATTTCCGCCTGCCGGGCGGCGAATGGCTCGAGCCTCAGACCTTCATCGCCGAGGTGCGCCAGGCCGAGCGTGAAGGTCTCTTTACCTTCAACAGCATCGTCGACAGTTTCACTCATTGTTTTGCCGTGCCGGTGCGCGGCGAGGAAGGCCATGCCGCAGCAACGCTCTGCCTCGTCACGCCCCGCGACGACGGCATCGCCAACCGGGACCGCTATCTCGACTGCCTGAAGAAGGCCGCCGCCGGCCTGGAACATGCCCCGGCCCGGCCAAGACGGGGCTGACGCCTTGCATATCAAGGCATATCTGCCGGCACGGACATTCGTCGACAAGCCGGTGCGTCCGCAGGCGTTCAGCGACAGCCGCTAAAACGCCGCCCACCCGCCTGACACAGCCACGCAGCGACCGAGCGCAAGACGCCATCTTGCGGGGGCGCCGATCTCCGATTTCCAGATTCACACCGTTCTCGCAAAACTATTCACTCTTCTCCCGCAATTTGGAAATGAAGTTTCTCTATAAAATCTATGGAGAACGTACTCTAACGTCCTGATAGCCAAACTGACCTTGGCCCCGAAACGACGGAGCCGTTGGCGGCAAACGGAGAGGACGCGAAATGACACGGAAAATCAGGCTTGGAGCATTTCTTCCTGGCGGCGGACAGCATGTTGCATCCTGGCGCCACCCCGACCAGCCGGCCGATGGCGCCACCAGTTTCGAATTTCACAAAAAGCTCGCTTTGACAGCCGAGCGCGGCCTCTTCGATGCCTATTTCCTGGCAGACGGACTGGCGGTCGGTTTCGGCGGCGCGCGTGAAGGCGGCAACGCCCGCGTGGCCGGCTTTGAACCTGTCACATTGTTCTCCGCGCTCGCACCCCTGACCACACATCTCGGCTTCATCGCGACGTCGTCGACCACCTACGAGGAGCCTTATACCACTGCCCGGAAATTTGCTTCGCTCGACCTGATCTCGGACGGCCGCGCCGGCTGGAACGTCGTCACCACGACAGGCGACCTCACGGCGCAGAACTTCAACCGCGACACCCAGCTTCCGCATGCCGAGCGCTATCGCCGCGCCGCCGAGCACGTCGACGTCGTCCGCAAACTCTGGGAAAGCTTCGAGGACGACGCCTTCATCCGCGACAAGGAGACCGGCGTCTTCTTCGACCCGGCGAAGCTGCACGATACCGACCATCGCGGCGAACATTTCAGCGTGCGCGGCCCGCTCAACGTGTCGCGCTCGCCGCAGGGCCATCCCGTCATCGTGCAGGCCGGGCAGTCCGAAGACGGGCGTGGGCTTGCCGCAGCAACGGCCGAGGTGATCTTCACCGCCCATCAGCACATCGAAACCGCCCAGGAATTCTACCGGGATATCAAGGCACGTGCCCGCGGCCTCGGCCGCAACCCCGATCACATCCTGGTCATGCCCGGCGTTTCCGCCTTCGTCGGCAGAACCGAAGCCGAAGCGCGGGAGAAGTACGACCGTCTGACGTCGCTCATCGTCGAAGAGGACGGGATCGGCCTCCTCAACGGCCTGACCGGCGGCACGCTCGACCTGCACGGCTACGACCTCGACGGGCCGCTGCCGCCGGCGCCGCCGACCGAGGGCATGAAGAGCCGCCAGGCGCTCATCCGCCAGATCGCCGACGAAAACAATTTCACCATCCGCCAGCTCTATCAGTGGATCGCATCGGCCCGCGGTCACTACACCATCGTCGGCACGGCCGAACAGATCGCCGACACGCTGCAGCAATGGTTCGAGAACGAAGCCGCCGACGGCTTCAACATTCTGCCGCCCTGGCTGCCGACCGCGCTCGACGACTTCGTCGATCTCGTCATCCCGGAATTGCAGCGCCGCGGCCTGTTCCGCACGGCCTATGAGGGCAAGACGCTCCGGGAAAATCTCGGTCTGCCTTTCCCGGCCAATCGATGGGCTGCCGGACGTGCAGCTCTCCAAGCAGCAGAGTGAGGAGCGATACATGGCTTATGAAATCAACCAGACCCTCCCGAGAAGCCTCGGTCGCCTGAAGAGCGGCGAAAGCAATAGGCCCACTTTCGCGTCGCATGTGCGCGGTGTGCTCGCATCGCTTTTGCCGCGCTACGGTCTGCTCATCGCCTTCCTCCTGCTCTGGCAGCTGTCGAGCACCAGGGGCTGGATTAATCCGGCCATCTTCCCGCCTTTGAACGTGATCCTGTCGGCTCTCTGGACCAACCTCGCCAATGGCGCGCTGCTCGATGATATCGCCGTCAGCCTGCAGCGATCGGGAACGGCTTTCGCCTTTGCCGTCGTGGTCGGCATTCCGCTCGGCCTGTTCATGGGCCAGTTTCGGGCGGTCGAACAGGCGCTCGATCCGATCCTGCAGCTCTTCCGCCAGACCTCGGCGCTGGCGCTCTATCCGGTCTTCATCCTGCTGCTCGGCCTCGGCGAAACGTCGAAGATCTTCGTGATCTTCTGGGCGACGCTGTTTCCGGTGCTGCTCGCCACGATCGGCGGCGTCAAGGAGGTGGACAGGAAGCTTATCGAGATGGCGCGGACCTATGGCGCCGGACCGCTGACGATCTTCCGCCGCGTCATCCTGCCGGCCTCGGTGCCTGCGATCTTCGTCGGGCTGCGCCTCTCGGCGACGACGGCGCTTTTGCTACTGATCGCCGCCGAGATGATCGGCGCCAATAAGGGCATCGGCTTCCAGGTGATGAACGCCCAGTACAATTTCCAGATCCCGCTGATGTTTGCGGCGATCCTCCTGCTCGCCTTCCTCGGCCTTGCCGTCAATGCCCTGCTCGTCCTCCTGCAGCGCCGCCTCTGCCGCTGGTCGCAGCCGAACGCCTGATTTCTTCCTCCGATTTTTCTTTTCCGAAAGGACTTTCCATGACGTTCCATCCCCGCAACCTTCTCCTGCCGGCCGTGATCGCTCTCGGTCTTGCCACGCCGGCCGCTGCCGCCGACGCAGTGAAGCTGCGCTACCTCGCGAGCCAAGGCGGCCTTGCCGCCCATGAACTTGCCGACGCGCTCGGCTATTTCAAAGACACCGGCATCACGTTTGAGAATGTCGGCTATGCCCAGGGCGGCCCGGCCTCTCTCATCGCTCTTGCATCCGGGGACGTGGAGATCGGCAGCGCCGCCACCTCCGCCGTGCTGAATTCGATCATCGGCGGCAATGATTTCGTCGCCGCCTATCCGTCGAACGGCATCAATGACGAAGTGCAGTCGACCTTCTACGTGCTGGAAGACAGCCCGATCAAAAGCATCAAGGACATTGCCGGCAAGAGCATCGCCGTCAACACGCTCGGCGCCCATCTCGATTACACCATCCGCGAAGCCCTGCATTCCGTTGGCCTGCCGAGTGATTCCGCCAACCAGGTCGTCGTTCCTGGGCCGCAGCTCGAGCAGGTGCTGCGCTCCAAGCAGGTCGATATTGCCGCCTTCGGCTATTGGCAGACGACCTTCGAGGGTGCGGCGCTGAAGAACGGCGGCCTGCGCGCGGTCTTCGACGATACCGACGTGCTCGGCGACATCGCCGGCGGCTTCGTGGTCCTGCGCCGTGATTTCATTCAGCAGCATCCCGAGGCTGCGAAGATCTTCGTCGAGCAATCGGCCCGTGCCCTCGATTATGCCCGCGAACATCCCGAGGAGACCAAGAAGATCCTGGCCAAGGCACTCAGCGAGCGGGGCGAGAACCCTGATATCGCGCAGTATTTCCGGGGCTACGGCGTGCGCGCCGGCGGCCTGCCAGTCGAGCGCGACATCCAGTTCTGGATCGACGTCCTGGTTCGCGAAGGCAAGCTGAAGCAGGGCCAGCTCGCGGCCAAGGACATCATCTTCACCGCCGACGCCAAGCCGGCAAGCAACTGAGGAACTGCAATGAGCCTCGCCCAGGACATTCGCCGCGGAGAGGTGACGATCCGTCACCTCTCAAAATCCTACAAGCTGAACGGCAGCCATCTGCAGGTTCTGAAAGATATCAACCTCCACATCCGCTCCGGTGAAAGCCTCGCCATCGTCGGCGCCAGCGGATCGGGCAAGACGACCTTGCTCCGGGTTCTGGCCGGTCTCGAAGAGTCCGATACCGGTGAGGTAATCGTCGACGGCAAGACAATCCGCGGCGTCGGCGCGGAACGCGCCGTCATCTTCCAGGAGCCGCGCCTTCTTCCCTGGCTCGACGTCCTCGGCAACGTCGCCTTCGGGCTGGAAACGAGAGGTCTCACCCGCGAGCAGGCGAGGGCGCGTGCGCGCCATTACGTCAAGCTCGTCGGCCTGCAGCAATTCGAGGCGGCCTATCCAAGGCAACTGTCCGGCGGCATGGCACAGCGCGTCGGCATCGCCCGGGCGCTTGCCGTCCAGCCGGAAATCCTGCTGCTCGACGAACCGCTCGGCGCGCTCGATGCGATGACCAAGATCGGCATGCAGCAGGAGCTCGCCCGCATCTGGCGCGATGAGGATGTGACGACCATTCTCGTCACGCACGATCTCGAGGAGGCGATCTATCTCGCCGACCGGATTCTGATCCTGCCTCGGGAAAAGGGAGGCGAGCCGCGCCTGATCGACATCGATCTACCGCGACCCCGCGACCGCAGCGCCCCGGAATTCGTCCGGCACCGCGAGGAGTTGCTCAACCTGTTCGGGCTGCATTGAAGGCTGCGCCGCAGCCTTCGCGGGGCTATGCGATCCAGGGATCGATGAGTTCGATCCCGAACCCCTCGAAATCCCTGGTGTTGCGCGTGGCGAGAGTGAGATCGTGAGCAACCGCGGTTGCAGCGATCAGTCCATCTATCGACGACAGGCCGCGGCCGTTCCGCTTCGCGGGCCCCATAAGGTCACCCCAGGCTAAGGCAACCGGCTCGTCCATCGGAATGATGCGGCCCTCGAAGCGTTGCGGCAGGTCCCGGGCAAGCCATTCGGCCAGCGCGTCGCGTTTCCGTCCGCTGTCCATCAGGGCAACACCGCGCCGGATCTCCGCGACAGACACGATGCTGATGAAGGAGCGATCCTCATCCAGCTTATCCAGCCAAGCCAAGACGCGCATGTCGGGGTTCGGCTTCGTCACCTCCAACAGCACGTTGGTGTCCAGCAGAAGCCTCACAGTTCGGGATCACGCGGTTCGTCGCGTTTATGCTCGAGATCCAGATCGGCGCCACGCAGCGGCGAACTCATCAGGAATTCGGCAAGCGTACCCTTGCGCGCAGTCTTGCGCTGCCACTCCTCGGCGGAGACGACGACGACGCTCGGCTTGCCGTTCCGGGTAATCGTTTGCGGCGCGGATTGCGCGCGTTCGATAACCTCGGAAAGCTTTGCCTTTGCGCTGGCGACGGTCCAGCTTTCATTGCCTTGCCGTGACGGCCGCATTGCTCAACTCTATGACCAGAATGACCATAGTGACTATATAAGCCCAGGCCGGAGGAGTGGCAAGCGGCGTAGCTATCACGGTTTGCGTCTCGCTCCTGCGGTCAGATAGGGCCGCCGGTCCAGTTCCGCGGATCTCAACGAACTGCGTAGCCGCAGAAGATCCTTGCGGGCGATCAGGCCGCACAGCCTGCCTGAGGCCGGATCGACGATCGGGATACGGCCATTGTCCGTCGACAGCATCAGGTCTGCAATGAAGGCGACGGTATCATCAGGATGTCCGACGGGGACGGAATTATCCGTTACGGTTTCGCCAAGCGTCTGGGCCGCGAGGTCGGGCTTGCCCTGCCAGAGCAGGGCATCGGCTCGCGAGACGATGCCGGCGAGCTTGCCCGCAGCATCGACCAGCGGATAGATCCGGTGCGTCTTCTGCTGCGAGGCGAAGAAATCGCAGGCTTCTCCGACCGTCATGGTAACGGGAAGCGTATCGACCTCGGTGATCATGATTTCCCTTGCCCGGGAAAGCTCGAACGGATCGACGCCGTATTCGCGGGTGATGTGCTGCCCGCGGCGCGCGATCTTCTCGGTGAGGATCGAGCGGCGCAGCAGCAGCACCGTGACGGCATAGGCGACCACGGTTGCGGCGAGCAGGGGAACGAGCGTGCTGACGTCGCCGGTGATCTCCATCGCGAAGAAGGTTCCCGTCAGCGGCGCGCGCATTGTTCCGCCCATCATCGCCGCCATGCCGAGCAGTGCAAAGAAGCCGGGATCATTGCCAGGCATAATCAGCCCGACCAGCATCCGAGCGCGCCGCCGAAGATGAGAAGGGGGGCGAGCACGCCGCCTGAGGTTCCCGACGAGAGGGCAAACAGCCAGATGACGGTTTTCACCACGAGGATCGACATGACTGCCGGCGCGAGCAGCCGGTTGTTGAGCAGGCCATCGATAATGTCGTAACCGACGCCCATGGCCTGCGGCTCGATCAGGCCGCCGAGACCGATGACGAGACCGCCGAGCATCGGCCACCACATCCAGTGGATCGGCAGCGCCTCGAACAGATCCTCGATCTTATAGAGCAGCGTCGTCAACAACCCCGATTGCAGCCCCGATATGATGCCCAGCGCCGCACAGGCGAAAATCCCCCACCACGGCAAATCAACCTGAAAATGGGTCGGGAACAGCGGGCCTGTGCCGAAGAGCAGCGGGCGCCAGCAGATCGACACACCGGCGGCAACGGCGACGGGAATGAAGCTGCGCGGTTTCCATTCGAACAACAGCAGTTCGACCGCCAGCATGACCGCGGCGATCGGCGAGCCGAAGATCGCCGTCATGCCGGCGGCGGCACCCGCGACGAGCAGCGTCTTGCGCTCCGCCGCACTCATGTGAAAGAACTGGGCAAAGAGCGAGCCGATCGCCCCACCGGTCATGATGATCGGCCCCTCGGCGCCGAACGGGCCGCCGGTTCCGATCGAGATTGCCGAGGACAGCGGCTTCAGGACCGCGACCTTCGGCGACATCCGGCTGCCGCCGATCAGGATGGCTTCGATCGCCTCGGGAATGCCGTGGCCGCGGATTTTTTCTGACCCGAAGCGGGCCATCAGGCCGATGACCAGCCCGCCGAGCGGCGGCACCAGCACCATCCACAGAGACCGCGGCACTGATGCCAGAGAGTTAGGCTGAATGCCGATCTGCCCGAACCAGATGACATTCGTCACCAGCGCGATCAGGCTGACGAGACACCAGGCCGCAAACGCACCTGATGTCCCAATAATGATGGACATTCCGATCAGCAGGAGCACCCGCCTGTCGGTGGTGAAATCGCCGGCCTCGCGCCGGGAAAGACCGCCGGTAAAATCATGCGGGCGGTTGCTTGGTTGCTGCTGCGCCATGGAAGCCTCTGGTACGCGGAAATGGGTCTGCTCATGTGGCGTCATTATATCGTGATACGATATAAATCAATGGACGAAAGCGAGAAGACGAAAATCTGTCGGAAGATGCCTCACTTGACCGGCTGGCGGCCGTGCATCTATTCGAGATCGGCAATAGCGCACGCATGGATCGCCTCCTGCGAACCAAGCGGCAGAGGAGAATGACTGTGAAGAAAATCCCGCCGCCGCTGAGACCGGAGGATTACGAGGCGCTCGCCGATCTCAGATTTGCGCTTCGCCAGTTCATGGACTTCAGCGCTTCGGCCGCTCAGTCGGAGGGATTGCCCGTGCAGCAGCATCAGGCGCTCCTGGCGATCAAGGGACAACGCGGCGGCGAAGCCATGACCATCGGCATGCTGGCCGAGCGGCTGATCATCGCGCCCCATACGGCGACCGAACTCGTCGGACGGCTGTCGGACGCAGGGCTGGTCGAGCGCCATGCCGATCCTACTGACAGGCGTCGCCAGACGATCCTTCTGACAGAGAAGGCGGATGAGCTTCTGATGAGGCTGAGCGCCGTCCATCTTTCAGAAATCAGGGTGATGGCGCCGAAGCTGATCGAGCTTCTGCTCGAGCTTCAGAAGACGGCAAAATGAACCGCCGCCTTGCTCGGCAGCTCACCCTCGGCGTTTTCGGCGACCAGCGGCTGAATGACGGGCTGACCGCGCCGATCGCGCAATACCTCGACATCTACACCGTAAGTATGCGCGATGAGCGACGGCGTGACGATCGATTGCGGATGACCGCTCGCCTTCATCGTTCCCTCAGCGATCACCAGCAGATTGTCGGCATATTGGCAGGCCAGATTGAGATCGTGCAGCACGACCATGGTGACCCAGCCATTGGCGCGCGTTTCCCGGCGCACCAGATCGAGCAGCGCGATCTGATGCTTCAGATCGAGCGCGCTGACGGGCTCGTCCAGCAGCATGACTTTCGGCGCGCGCATCAGCACCTGCGAAAACAGCGCCATCTGCCTTTGTCCGCCGCTGAGCGACGCGATGTCGCGGCCGGCAAGATGGGCGATGCCGGCCTGCGAAAGCCGCGTCATCGCCATGTCGAGCGTCTCGTCATCGATGTGCAGCGACAGCCGGCCAAGCCGCCCGAGCACCACGACTTCGAGAACGGTGAGCGCAATATCGGCGGCGGTGTCCTGCGGCATATAGGCGAAGCTTTCGCGCCAGGACTTCAGCGTCCGCGCGCTCGTGCGTCCGGCGGAGAGGCTGTTGCCGCCAAGCGTGAGCCTGCCCTCGGCGAGCGGCAAGTCGCCGAAGAGCGCCCGCAGAAGCGTGGTCTTGCCTGTGCCGTTGGGGCCGATGACAGCGTGGATCTTGCCGGCCTCCAGGCTGGTATCGATACCGGAGACAATCCTTTGCCCGCCGCGTTCGATGGCGATGTTTTCAAGGCGGATCATGCGCCAGATCTCTTCGGCGCGAAGATCAACCACAGCAGGAACGGTACGCCGACAATGGCGGTGACGATGCCGACGGGAAACAGCGCGCCGGGGATGATCGACTTCGACACGACGGAGGCGGCCGACAGCATCAGCGCGCCGCTGACGACGGACATCGGCAGGAAGAAGCGCTGATCCTCGCCGACCGTCATGCGGGCGATGTGCGGGGCAACGAGGCCGATGAAGCCGATGACGCCGACGAAACTCGTGGCGGTCGCCGTCATCACCGCGACGATGACGAGGACTTTCATGCGCAAGAGCCGGACGTTGACGCCGAGGCTTGCGGCCCGCATCTCCCCCATGCGCAAGGCCGCGAGTTTCCAGGAATCCGCCATCAGCATAGCGCAACAGACGAGGGTGACAGCCGCGGTCAGGCCAAGCGTCGGCCAGGTCGCTTTGGTCAGGCTGCCGAACAGCCAGAACAATATCTGCTGCGACAGCTCCGGCGAGGACAGAAATTGGATGAGCGACAGCAGCGACTGGAACAAGAACAGCAGAGCGATGCCGCCGAGAATGATGGTTTCCGCCGTCATGCGGCGCATCGATGCCAGCGTGAAGAGAAAGAGCGCCGCCAACATGGAAAAGACGAAAGCGCCGAGCGGCACGGCGATCATCGCATCGAGGCCGAAATCGCCGAGCGCCAACACCAGCGCCGCCCCGAACCCCGCCGCAGCCGCCATGCCGAGGGTATAGGGGCTTGCCATCGGATTGTTGAGAAGCGTCTGCATCTGCGCGCCTCCGGCCCCGAGTGCTGCGCCGACGGCAAGCGCCATCAGCGCCATGGGCAGGCGCAGGCCGCGAACGATGGCGTCAGTCATGGCCGCGCGCTCGCCGAGACCTGTGAGCGAACGCACCACTTCCACTGGCGACAGCAGCGACGGGCCTGTCGCGATATCGAGAACGAGGCAAACCACCATCAGAGCCACGAAAATCAGAAGACTGCGCCAGCGCCTGCGTTCGCGCAGGCGGTGCGCGCCGATCGCTTCGGCATTGCGGGCGGTCACTGTCATCCAAACACCCATTTCAACGGAAAACGAGCGCCATGGAACATGGCGCTCGCAAAGAAGGACCGACCAGGATCAACCCTTGACGGCGATGGCGAAAGTGCCTTCGGGAACCACCGGCAGATACTTCTTGTAATAGCCGAGGTAGTTGGCAACCGGATCGACATCCTTGAACTGCTCGGGATAGAGCTGCTTGGCGATGTATTGCACCATCGCAAAATCAGAGATCGTGCGGGAGGCGCCTTGATAGACGCCGAAGAGATGGGCGTCCTTGACGGCGGGCAGTTCGCTCCAGCCCTGGCGGGTTTCGAAAGCCTTGAGCTTTTCGCGGGCTTCGTCGGCCTTGACACCCTGTCCCATCGGGAGAGCGGTCTCGCTCTTGTTGTTCTCGCGGCCGGAAATGAAGATGGCATCCGGCTTGGACGCCAGCACCTGCTCCGGATTGATCGGACCCCACCACTCCACGAAGGGCGCTGCAATATTGTCGCCGCCGGCGGCCGTCGACATGGCGCCCCACATGTTCTTGCCGTAGGTGAAGGAATATTCCGCCGGTCCCTTGTTGCCGAATTCGACATAGACCTTCGGCTTCGGCTTGCCCGACGCGGCGACGCGGACGGCGATGTCCTTCAGCGCGCCGGCGTAGAAATCGGCGATTTCCTTGCCGCGTGCATCCTGGCCGGTCAGCTGCCCGAACAGCACGGTCGAGGCGACATGGCGCTCGATGGTCTGAGCGTTGTAATCGACGACGACGACCGGAGTGCCTTGCTCTTCCAAGCGATGGGCGTCCTGGCCGAGCGCCTGATACTGCCAGTCGGCAAGGATGACCAGGTCGGGATTGAGGCTCAGCACTTTCTCGATGGAAAAGGTCTGCGCTTCCACTTCGCCGACATCGGCGATGTCGCCGAGCGAGGGGCGGTGGGCAAGGTGCATCTTCCAGTTCGCGGGAACCCAGCCCTCCCATGCCTCGCGTGAAATCCCGACGACGGAAACATAGGCCTTCTCGCCGCCGACGGCCATGTAATCTTCGAAATAGAAGCCGAGAACGACGCGCTTGGCCGGAAGGTCGACCTTCACCTGGCGGCCGATCACATCGGTGATCGTTTTCTGCTCTGCCATGGCAGAGGACGCGGAGAAAACAGCGGAAATAGAAATAAACGAGGCAGCCAGCCAGCCGGCCACGGATCTAAAATTCATGACAACCTTCCAACAGTTAAATACGAGGCCGGGTTATAAAAGATGATCAAACAAATCAAGTTATTTATCGACAGGCTCTCTCACCGGCAAAGCCTAGGTTTCGGCGGTAGGAATAACGGCGCACCTCATCCCGATCGATCGGAGACAGCGGACGCATGACGACCGCCGCCACTCTCTGCGGCTTCAGCGCAAAAGCGTCTTGCCGAGGCGATGGATATGGGCAGCACCGATGCCGCAGCAGCCGCCGATAATCGTCGCGCCGGCTTCGGCCCAGGAGCAGGCAAAACGCGAATAGACATCGCCGTTCAGATCGTCGCGGGTCTCGTGCAGGCCTTCATTGGCGGCCGATGCGCCCTGTTCGCCTTCGAAGGCATTGGCATAGACGCCGATTTCGATCGGGGCGTCCGCCTTGCGGAACACCCGCGCTGCCGTCTCCACAGCTGCCCGCATGACCTCGGGCTTGCTGCAGTTGAACAGGAAGGCCTCTGCACCCGATGACACCGCCCAGGACGCCGCCGCCTCGACGCTTTCGCCGGAACGAAGCTTCGGCTCGCCGCTTTTGATATCCGCTTCATCATCCGCCAGCGTGAAGGAAATCCAGAAGGGTTTGCCCGATGCCGCCACCGCCTCGCGGACGGCCTCGCCCTCGGCGATCAGACTCAGCGTCTCGCCGAGCCATATGTCGACGAAGGGGGCGAGGTTTTCGACCAGCACCTTGAGGTAATCCTGCACCCGCGCAGGCTGAAAATTCCGCGGCTCGTAAGAGCCGAAGATCGGCGGCAGCGAACCGGCGACCAGCACCTTGCGACCAGTAACGGAATCGGCCGCCTCGCGCGCTAAGCGACCGGCAAGACGGATCAGCGCTGCACCCTCCTTCCGAAACCGGTCCTCGCCGATATGGAAGGGCACCAGCGCATAGCTGTTGGTCGTGACGACCTCAGAGCCGGCATCGATGAACTCCTTATGCACCTCGCGAACGATATCCGGCGAATTGATCAGCGCCAGCGCCGACCATTCGGGCTGCTTCAATTCGGCGCCGAGCCGCAACAGCTCGCGGCTCATGCCGCCATCGAGGATTCGTATCGTGCTCATGAAGAGATCTCCATTCAGGCTGTCGCGCCGTTGCCGGCGGCGGGCTTTAAAAACAAAGTGAGAAACGTCCGTCCGCCTAACGCCGCACCGGCACCTGCGCTTCGAGACCTCGAAAGACGCGGGCGATGACAGCGGTCAGGGCCAGATAGAAGAGGGTGACGACAAGCAGCGGCTCATAGACCAGCAGCGTGTCCTGGCGAACCTTGTTGGCCACGGCATAGAGATCCATCACCGTAACCGTGAAGGCAAGCGGCGTCGCCTTCAGCTGCATGACGATCTCTCCGGCGATCGTCGGCAGCGCAATGCGGATGGCGCGCGGCAGCCAGATGCGGCGGGTCAGTTTCCAGGGCGACAGGCCGAAGGCTCGCCCGGCTTCGAGCTCACCCTTGGGAACGGCAAGCAGCGCGCCGCGCAGCACCTCTGCCTCGTAAGCCGCATAATTCAGCGTGAAGCTGACCGCGGCGAAGAAGAAGCCTTCGCGCAGGATCGGCCAGAACAGGGTCTGGCGTATGCCGGGGACCATCGGCAGCAGCGAGCCGACGCCGTAATAGAGAAGCCACAGCTGGATCAGCAGCGGCGTGCCACGGAAAAAGGTGCAGTAGCCGCGGGCAAGCAGCCGCGTCAGCCTGCCGCCGCTGACCTGCGCGAAGGCCAGACCGATGGCGATGATGAAACCGAACACCACTGAGATGACCAGCAGCGCCACGGTCTGCCAGGCGCCGGTCAGAAGCAGCGGCCAATAGGAAGAGATCCAGGTGAAACTCATGGGCGCGGCTTCCTCAGGCGAGACGCGGCTGTCCGCGCCGCACCCGTCCTTCGATCAGCTTGAAAGCGACGTTGGAAACGAGGGTGATGGCGAGGTAGAGAAGGGCGGAAGCGAGGAAAAACACGAAGTAGTGTTTGGTGCTCGCCCCGGCGAGGCGGGTGGCGAGCGCCAGTTCCTGGTAGCCGACGACCGCCACCAGCGCGCTGTCCTTGGTGACCGACATCCACAGATTGGCCATCCCCGGCAGCGCGTTCGGCAACAGCGCCGGCAGCAAGACGCGGCGAAATCGCAGCGCCGGCCCCATGCCGAAAGCTTTGGCGGCTTCGATCTGGCCGGCGGGAATGGAAAGGATCGCGCCGCGCAGCACTTCCGTCATATAGGCGCCCTGCACGAAGCCGAGCACGGCGACGGCCGCGACAAAACCGTTCACTTCGATCGGCGGCAGTTCCAACGCCGCCAGCAGCCGGTTGAGGCCGTCGGTGCCGGCATAATAGAGCCCGACGATCAGGATCAGCTCGGGAACAGCGCGAATGACAGTGGTGTAGAGATCGAGCACCAGGCGGAGCGCGCGATTGCCCGAGAGCTTTCCAAACGCGCCGCCGGTGCCGAGCAAAATTCCGACTGCGAAGGCGCAAGCCGAGATGGCGACCGTGGAGACCGCGCCTGCCAAAAGAACGCCGCCCCATCCCGGAGGATAGGGAGACAGCAGATCCAGAATGCCTTGTTGCGCGGTCGCCATTTTTTGCAGTGCTTACTTCGCGCCGTAGATGTCGAAATCGAAGTATTTCTTGGTGATGGCGTCATACTGGCCGTTGGCGCGAACCGCAGCGATTGCCGCATTCAGCTTGGCTTTCAGCTCCGTATCTTCCTTGCGCAACCCGCCCGAAACGCCGGCTCCGAGAATTTCCTTGTCGTCGGCGACATCTCCCATCTTGGCGCAGCAATCCTTGCCGCCGTCGCTCTTCAGGAAGGCGTCGAGCGCCAAGGAATCGCCGAAGACGTAGTCGATACGGCCGGAGGCGAGATCCTGGAAAGCCTCGTCGAGCGTCTGATAGGTCTTTTCGTCGGCAGCCTCGGCAAAGTATTTCTTGTAATATTCGGACTGGATCGTCGACACCTGGATGCCGATGGTCTTGCCCTTCACATCCTCGGCAGTGGCGCCCGGCTTCTGGTCCTTGGGACCGATCAGCGTGCTCGGGGTGTTGTAGTACTTGTCGGTGAAGTCGATCACCTTCGAGCGTTCCGCCGTGTTCGACATCGATGACCAGATCACGTCGAATTTCTTGCTCTCAAGAGCCGGAATGAGACCATCCCAGGAAATGTCGACGATTGAGCACTTCTCCTTCATCTCCGCACAAACGGCGTTCATCAGGTCGATTTCCCAGCCGTGCCACTCACCCGAGGCGTCCTTGGCGAAGAACGGCGGATAGGATTCATTCATGACGCCAAAGCGGACTTCGGCCTGTGCGGCAACCGCAGAAAGCGCAAGTGCCGCGCCGGCAAAAAGCGTGGGGAGCAGTTTCATTCGCAGGTATCTCCTGGTTCGTGTGTTGTCGATGATGGCTGATGTGGATCAATGGGCGCTGAGACGGGTGAATTCCCGGCAGCGGGCGCTGACCGGCGCCCCGAAAACTTGCTCCGGCGACCCTTCCTCCTCGATCCGTCCTTGATGCAGGAAGAGGACGCGGCTCGAAACATCCCGGGCGAAACGCATTTCATGCGTGACGATCAGCATGGTTCGGCCTTCTTCGGCGAGATCGCGGATGACCTTGAGGACCTCACCGACCAGCTCCGGATCGAGCGCCGATGTCGGCTCGTCGAAAAGCATGACGGCGGGATCGACGCAGAGCGCCCGCGCAATTGCCGCGCGC
Source organism: Rhizobium sophoriradicis (assembly GCF_025200795.1). Lineage (NCBI taxonomy): Bacteria > Pseudomonadati > Pseudomonadota > Alphaproteobacteria > Hyphomicrobiales > Rhizobiaceae > Rhizobium > Rhizobium sophoriradicis. Next base: position 677,522 of record NZ_CP104153.1, on the reverse strand, counting down.
TGCTGCTGGCCACCGGAGAGGAACGCGGGATAGGCGTCGCGCTTGTCGAAGAGCCCGACCTTGTGGAGCAGAGATTCCGCCTTTTCGATCGCCTCGCGCTTTGAAATGCCCATGACATGCACCGGCGCCTCGATGACGTTTTCCAGCACGGTGCGATGCGCCCAGAGATTGAAACTCTGGAAGACCATGCCGAGCCCCGTCCGCAGCCGTTCAATCTGCCGCCAGCTCTGCGGCTGCAGCCGCCCGCCGCGGCCGGCCTTCAGCGCGACTTCCTCGCCGTTGACGGCGATGCGGCCGCGATCCGGCGTTTCCAGGAAATTGATGCATCGGAGAAACGTGCTCTTGCCGGAGCCGGACGAACCGATGATCGAAATTACGTCCGACCTGTGGGCCTCAGTCGAGATACCTTTCAGAACCTGTTGTGAGCCGAAGCTTTTGTGAAGATCTTCGACGCGAAGAGCAGGAAAGGGTTGATCCGACATGCATGGTTCCGGCTGAATTCAATCTGCGAAGGATAATGATAAAAGAACGCGGTTTTTTCGCGCAATTTCCATCTCTTTTGCATATTATGAGCAAAATAATGTTTTCAACGCTGCGAATGTGGCGCAACGCTTGCTGTGGCAAGGATCGGACTGGACCATGGAGCAACTGGATCGTTTTGACCGCGACATTCTCGATATCGTTCAGCGCGATTGCCAGTTGAAAGCTGAAACCATCGCCGAACGGGTCGGACTGTCGGTCTCCGCCGTGCAGCGGCGGTTGAAGCGGCTGCGCGAGGAGGGGATCATCAAGGCGGAGGTGGCCGTACTGGATCGCAAGGCGACGGCGACATCGATGGTCTTCATCGTCGGCATGGAGATCGAGCGCGACAATTACGACGCGCTGGCGAAATTCCGCCTTTGGGCGGAGAAGCAGGATCATATTCAGCAAGTCTATTACGTCACAGGCGCCGTCGATCTGATCGCGATCGTCACTGCCCGCGATGTTGAGCATTATGACGACATTGCCGCCCTGATCATGGCTGACAATCCGCAGATCCGCCGCATGCACACCAATGTCGTGCTGCGCGACGTCAAGCTCGGCCTGTTCGTGCCAGTGGGATAGCGCTTGCCGGCCACACCGACAAGCCGCTGGACTCGCATTCGGCAAAGCGCATAATTCCGGCGCGCATCCCGGGGAGGACCGATCGTTGACGTTACGACACCAGATCATCGCATTGGCGATCGTCCCCCTCGTCATCTCGATCCTCGCGATCACCACCTTCATCACCTGGCAATCGGCAAATCTCGCCAAGAACAGCATCGAGACGTTCGAGCAGAACATGCTGAAGACGAGGGAAGCCGAGATCCTCAATCTGACCAATCTTGCCCTATCGGCCATCCAGACGATCTACGACAAGGCCGGCCCCGACGACGAAGCCGCCAAACAGCAGGTGGCTAGTATTCTGACCTCGCTCGACTATGGCAAAGACGGCTATTTCTTCGTCTACGATTATGACGGCAATAATATCGTTCATCCGCGCCAGAGCTTCCGGCATGGACAAAACTGGCTCGACCTGACGGATCCCGATGGCGACAAGGTGATTGCCGAGCTGATCGCCACCGCAAAGGCGGGCGGCGGCCTGCACCAGTACAAATGGCAGAAACCTTCCACCGGACAGATCGCCGACAAGCTCTCCTTCGTCGTCAGTCTCGACAAATGGCACTGGGTGGTGGGAACCGGCGTTTATCTGGACGACGTCTTCGCCCAAAGTGCGGCCGCCAACAAGGTGATGCGCGCCAATATCAGACGGACCTTCGTCATCGTCGCGCTGATCGCCGTGCCCGCAGTGCTCGTCGTTTTCACCACCTGCATGCTGCTGACCTTCCACGAACGCCGCATGGCCGACAGCCGGCTCAAGGAGCTGACGCAGCGGGTCATCGACACCCAGGAAGAGGAGCGCACCCGGCTGGCGCGCGAGCTGCATGACGGCATCTCCCAAAATCTTCTCGGCGTGCGCTATGCGATGGATCTCGCCGGCCGCAAGGTCAGGACCAATGTCGACGAGGCGGCACTGACCATCGAGCGCGGCGTCGAGGCGCTGAACGGCGCCATCAAGGAAATCCGGCTGCTCTCGCATGATCTGCGCCCGCGCGTGCTCGACGATCTCGGCCTGACGGCGGCGCTGGAGGCACTGTGTCATCACTTTGCCGAACGGACGGGGATCGAGACGACGATCGACGCCTCGGGCTTTGCCGGCATGCTGAAGGCGGAAGCCAGCACCGCCCTTTATCGCGTCGCCCAGGAAGCCTTCAACAATGTCGAACGGCATTCGGGCGCCTCGAAGCTTTCGGTCAAGCTCTGGAGCGACGGCGGCCGCGCCCGAATGACCATCTCCGACAACGGCACCGGCTTCGATGGCGCTAGGGATGGCACGTCCGGCGGCTCGGGCCTCGGCCTGCGCAACATGCAGGAGCGGATGGCGCACTTCCGGGGCCTGCTTCTCATCAACAGCAGCGAGGCCGGCACGACGCTGACGGCGATGATGCCGAGATCGGCCAATCTTGCCCCTGGCAAGCAGGCGCAAGCCGCATGACGGAACGCCCGAAAATCAAGGTACTCCTGATCGACAACCATCCGCTGGTGCTGGACGGATTGAAAGCCGTGCTCGAGACATTCGATCATATCGAGGTCGCCGGCACCGCCGGGCTAGCGCAAGCCGGGCTCGATATCGCCCGGCAGATCCAGCCGCAGGTGGTGCTGATGGACATCAACATGCCGAAGCTCAGCGGCATCGATGCGATCGAACTGTTCAGGAGCGAACTTCCGCAGACCCGCGTCGTGATGCTCTCCATGCATGACAGCCGCGAGTATATCTCCTCTTCGGTCATGCGCGGCGCCGCCGGTTATGTTCTGAAAGACGTCTCCACAGAGGAGATCGTCGCGGCGATCGAAACCGTCTCGGATGGCGGCACCTATTTCTCCTCCGGCGTCTTCGACGCGCTGATGGGGGAACGGGCGGAGGAGGGGAGCGACCCCTTGACGCCGCGCGAACGCGATATCCTCGGGCTGATCGTTGCCGGCCGGAGCAACCGCGAGATCGCCGAAGTGCTCGGGATAAGCTCTGCCACGGCGGAAACCCATCGCAAGAACCTCAAAAAGAAACTTGGCATCGCCACCACCGCAGGCCTGATCCGCTACGCGCTCGATCACGGCATCGCCTCGAAAATCGACCCGAATTCGCGCCTACCCACTTCTGGGTAGAGCCCGGTATTTCGGCTCTGCGCCCATCTTGTGAGGATAAAACCGACGCCCTAGGACTCCATTCGCGGCTTGCCAAGCGCCAAGCCGTTGGGAGGAATTCACATGCGTTACATCAGCTTCCGATCCGCCGGAAAAGCTCGAGCGACCCGAACCGGGCCTGCTGCCGCCGCCGGCTGACAGACCTGCCTTCCACGCCGACAACTGGAACATGGCGACCGCCGACCGCGGCGCCTGAAAGGTACTCCGACATGGAAAAACCACGTAGCAAGGCAGCGCTATGGCTGCTGATCATTCCGTACATAGGTCTGCTCTGGCCGCCGTTCTACAATCTTCGCGAGCCGTCGCTTTTCGGCTTCCCCTTCTTCTACTGGTATCAGCTTCTCTGGGTGCCGATCACGGCGACGCTGACCTGGATCGCCTATCGGAGCGTTCGCCATGACGACTGACATCAACGGCACGGCGCTCGCCGTCTTCATCTTCTTCTTCGCCCTCGTCACCGTCATGGGTTTCGTCGCCAGCCGCTGGCGCAAGCCCGAGACGCTCGCCCATATCGATGAATGGGGCCTCGGCGGACGCAACTTCGGCACCTGGATCACCTGGTTCCTCGTCGGCGGCGATTTCTATACCGCCTATACAGTCATCGCCGTCCCGGCGCTTGTCTATACCGTCGGCGCCTACGGTTTCTTCGCGCTGCCCTATACGATCGTCGTCTATCCCTTCGTGTTCATGGTCATGCCGATCCTGTGGAAACGCGCCAAGGATTTCGGCTATGTGACAGCGGCCGACGTCGTTCACGGCCAATATGGATCGCGCGGTCTCGAGCTCGCCGTCGCGGCGACGGGCGTCATCGCCACCATGCCTTACATTGCCCTCCAGCTCGTCGGCATGACGGCGGTCTTGAAGGCGCTCGGACTGCACGGCGAGCTGCCGCTGGCGATCGCCTTCATCGTGCTGGCGCTCTACACCTATTCGGCGGGCCTGCGCGCGCCGGCTCTGATCGCCTTCGTCAAGGACATCATGATTTATATTGTGGTGATCGCAGCGGTCGCGCTGATCCCGTCGAAGCTCGGCGGCTACGCCAATGTCTTCGCATCGGCTGACGCGGCCTTCCAGGCCAAGGGTTCCGGCAACCTGCTGCTCGGCGGCAATCAGTATGTCGCCTATGCCACGCTCGCTTTCGGTTCGGCGCTGGCGGCCTTCATGTATCCGCATACGCTGACCGGCATCTTTGCCTCCAACAGCGGCAAGACGATCCGCAAGAATGCGATCATGCTGCCCGCCTATACGCTGCTGCTGGGACTTCTGGCGCTGCTCGGCTATATGGGCCATGCCGCCAACCTGAAGCTCGACAGTGCCAATGACGTCGTTCCGACCCTGTTCAAGACGCTGTTTTCGGGCTGGTTCTCGGGCTTCGCCTTTGCGGCGATCGCGATCGGGGCACTGGTGCCGGCGGCGGTGATGAGCATCGGCGCCGCCAACCTCTTCACCCGCAATTTCTGGAAGGCCTATGTCGACCCCAAGGTCAGCGATGCGGGCGAAGCCAAGGTCGCGAAGGTGACGTCGCTGGTGGTGAAGGTAGGCGCGTTGCTCGTCATCATCTTCCTGCCGACGCAGTTCGCACTCGACCTGCAGCTGCTCGGCGGCATCTGGATCCTGCAGACGCTGCCGGCTCTTGTCTTCGGTCTCTATACCAACTGGTTCCGCGCACCCGGTCTGCTTGCCGGCTGGTTCGTCGGCTTCTGCGGCGGCACCTACCTCGTCTGGGATGCCGGCTGGAAGCCGCTGCATATGATCAGCCTCGGCGGTGAACCCTTCACCGTCTATACCGGCCTGCTGGCGCTGGCGGCAAACATCGCCGTTGCGGTCGTGGTCAACGCCCTGCTTCCGGCCAAGGTCCCGGCCCGGGCGTAAGATAAAAACACGAAGGGCAGCAAACGCTGCCCTTCGTCGCTTACCTTTTCAGCGGAGGCTGAAGAGAGATCTGACGATTAAAACTCTTCCCAATCGCCGGCCAATGCTGCGTTCCCCTGGGTTGCACTCCCCTGGAACGACCTGCTGACCTTGGCAATCATCTGGCGCGCTGGCGAAACCACGGGCTGAGCATGCGCCGGAGCCGGCTGCGACATGCGCCTCGATGCCACCGCTCCCCCAATGTTGAACTGACCCAGGAGCTGAAACAGTGCGTCGGCTTCCTTGGCGAGTTTGTGAGCGGCGGCTGTGGCTTCCTCGACCATCGCGGCGTTCTGCTGCGTGCCCTGATCCATCCTGTTGACGGCGGTATTGATTTCCTTCAGCCCCGTCGCCTGCTCCTGCGAGGCGCCGACAATGGCCCCGACATTGCCGTCGACCTGCTGCACCTGTACCGCAATCTCCTGCAGGGCCTTTCCGGTTTCGCCAACCAGGGCGACGCCGTTTTTGACATGGCCGTTCGAAGCGTTGATCAGCTCCTTGATTTCCTTTGCCGCCTTGGCGGAACGCTGCGCCAGTTCGCGCACTTCCTGGGCAACAACGGCAAAGCCCTTGCCTGCTTCACCGGCGCGGGCCGCTTCGACGCCGGCGTTCAGCGCCAGCAGGTTGGTCTGGAAGGCGATTTCGTCGATGACGCCGATGATGCTGCCAATCTCGGTGGCGGAGGATTCGATCTTGCCCATAGCATCGACTGCGTCGCGCACGACACCGCCCGAGCGTTCCGCATTGTCTTTCGTCTTGCGGACGAGCTGGCCTGCCTCCTGAGCCCTGTTGCTGGAGTCGGCGACGGTGGTGGTGATCTCTTCCAGGGCAGCGGCGGTCTCCTCGACGGAGGCGGCCTGCTGCTCGGTCCGCTTGGCGAGATCGTCCGAAGCGGAGCGGATCTCCTGTGCGCCGGCCGCGATGGCGCTGGCGTTCTCGGCAACCTTCTGCATGGCGGCACGGAGCTTTTCGACCGCGGAATTGAAGTCGGCTCTGAGTTTTTCCAGAGACGGGATGAACGGTGTGCCGATCTGCTGCGTGAGGTCGCCATTGGCCAGTGCCTGCAATGCACTGCCAAGCTGGCCAACGGCCCGGTCCGTCTGCTCGGCAAGGGTGCGGCGCTCGTCGGCATCCTGTTCGAGCCGGTGACGTTCCGCGACGGCCCGCCTGGCTTCCGCATCGGCTTCCCGCTCCGCCTTTGCCGAAATGGCGTCGCGCAATCCCGCCACGGCGCGGGCAAGCTTGCCGATCTCGTCGCCGCGCGCTTCGAGGCGACGATCGCCATCGAGATTGCCGTCCGCCATCGCCTTCAGCGAAAGCTGCAGTTTTGCCAGCGGGCCGACGATCGTACGTGCGGTAATGACCGCGGCGAGGACGGAAAGAAGAGCCGCGATGCCCAGCGCCGTCAGGACGATCGGCTTGAAGCCGCTGGCCGTGCTGCGGACGTCTCCACCGATCGATTTGTTCAGTGCTTCCTGGTAGTCGATGAATTTGTTGATGGCGCCGAGCCAGGCATCGAAGGCCGGCCGCGCCTGTTCGAGCAGGATCTTGCGGGCAGCCTCGCCGTCACCCTTTCCCTGCAGCGCGCTGATCTGGGCGACCAGGGGATTGGTTTTCGCCTGGATGTCGGCGATCTCCTTCAGGATGGACTTCTCCTGGTCCGTCGCACCCGCCGGAGATGCGACCATATCGGCCATGCGCTTTTCGTTCTCGGCATAAGAAGCCGCGAGCTTTTCGATCAGTGCCTCGGCCGCCTTGCGCTCATCGGCAGAGGTCACCAGGGTCACGTCGCGAATGGCAATCGCCCGGTCGTGCACGCTGCCGCGATAGTTGATGGCGAACCGCTGTTTGACGCTGTTAACGTCGTTGATCGTTTCGAGATTGCTGTTGATCTCCGCGACCTTGACCGCCGAATAAATGCTCAGGCCGGCCATCAGCAAGATCAGGAAGCTGAAGCCAAGGGCGAGACGCACCGCGACCCCGAAATTCTGAATGCTCTTCATTGCCACTCTCCGTCGTATGGGAGGTTTGTCACAGGTGTCTTGCCCCAGGATCGTTCGCCGCATCTCGTTCAAATGTGGGACCCCGTTGTCCCGAGCAGAGCCAACGCATCGAAATGCGAGGCGCCTGCGTCGTGGTAACAACTTCGATGTGATACGAGATTCGGATCCCGGCCCGCCGTCATGGCGTAGGTGACGATCTCTGGGAACGCCGCTCCGATACCTTAGAAATAAGGTGATATATTTTAGAGAGTGTAAACGACGCCGAGAGGGGTCACTCTGCTGCGCTTTTTGTATATTTCTTCTGTATTTCTGCGCAAAACGTCTGATTTTCGTACGCGAAAGTATATTTCAAGTTGCTACATAGAAAGACGCTTTATCAACTGTTGCAGAAAAGAGTGCCGAATGTTTGCGGAAGCGCGTGCCGATGTGATCGCGAATTATCTTCTGGCGGATTGGTCTTTGACCGACAAGCTGGAGGCAGCACTGCATATCGCTAACGCCAACCTCTACGTCGCCAAGAATGCCGGCCGCCACCGCTGCGTGGCGACGGCGGCGTAACGCCTGGTGCTCGCCGGCTGCTCCGCCTGATGTCAGGCGATCTGCGGCGGGTATTCGCTGGCCGAAAATACGTGATGGTGCACCTTGCCCGTGAAGAGCTTCAGCAGCTCCCCCGTCACCTCGCGGCTCTCCGAGCGCACATTGGAGCGCAGCGCCATATCGACCGCCTCCATGTCGGGATAACGAATGGCGAGCGCCATGGCATAGACCGGAGCACCCTCGTCGCGCTCCACCCCGTCCAGCACCCGTATTTCCTCCGCACCCGGAAATTGCGTCCAGAGAGGAACGAGCTGCTGTCTCACAAAGTCGCGGAATTCCTCTTCCCGACCGGGATGGATTTCGCCCTCAAACAAAGCGTAACGAATGATCATAGGTTCTCTCTTCCAAAACTCGCAGGAGCTGGATCGTTAGTGATGTGATGTCAGGGATCAGGGCGTACCGGTTGATACGCCCTGCTTGAAAGGCCTATTTGCCCCAGATCTTCTTGTATTGATCGCGATAGCCGTTATCGGGATCGAAGCTGTTCTTCGGTCCGCCGTCGAATTCGACATTCTCACTGGTCACCACGTGCAACGGCGAGACATAGCCCGACCACGGAGCACCGGCGAAGGCGCGGTTCAATTCATCGACGAGCTGCCAGCCCTGCAAATTGAGCGGCTCGGCCACCGTGACGGCCTGGTACTGCTTGGCACGGATACGCTGATAGGCGCTCTCCGAGCCGTCACCGGCCGCGACATTCACCGGCTTGCCGTCGCCGGCAATGCCGGCCGAGGCAAGCGACGGGCCCATGAAGTCGTAGTAGAGGTCGTTGATCGCCAGCGAATGCGTCCACTTGGCGCCGTACTTCTGCAGCAGCGAGGTGGTCAGCTGCGGCATGCGCTGGGAGGTTTCGGCGATCGGCGTGTCGACATATTCGAGCACGGTGCCACCGAGATCTTCGATCTCCTTCTTCATGCGGTCGGCCTTGGCAATCGCGATCGCATAGGTGGAGTCGGTGAAGATGATGACGCCCGGCTTGCCGCCGGCATCGGCGAAGGCCCAATCGGCCGCAGACTTCGAGACTTCCATCGCGTCGGTGGTCACATTGGCGAATACGCCGACCTCAGGAACCGGGCCGACCGCCGAAGCGGCGTGCCAGGAAACCATCGGAATGCCGGCGGCCTTCGCCGCTTCCATCGCAGGCTTCTGCTCGACGGCGTCGAAGCCGTTGATGATGATGCCATCGGGCTTCAGCGCCATGGCCTGGCCGAAAGCCGCTGTGCGTCCGCCGATCGAACCGGCGCCGTCCAGCGCCTTCACCGTCCAGCCCAATGCGCCTGCCGCTTCCTGAACGCCGTTGACGACGCCGAGGATGCCGCCGTTCTTCATATCGGCAGCAAGAATGACGATGTTCTTGCCGGTGGCGCCCTTCGGGCCGCTCGTCGGGCCATCCCAGGCGCTCACCTTGGACGCATATTTCTCGACCACGGCCTTGGCGTCAGCCATCGAATCCGCCATCGCCGGCACGCTCAGCATAAGGGCGACGGTTGCGACCGTTGCCTGCATTAAAGTCCTGCGCTTCATGTTCACTCCTCCATTTTGTTTGTTCTGGAATGCCGGATGAGCCGGCATCTTCATTTGGATGCGGGTGTGATCCTCCTCACAGCTCCGCGCTTGCGCTGGGCATAACCTGCTATGCCGATGGCAATCAGCAGGGTCACGCCGTTGAACAGCGGTTCGACGAAGAACGACCCGCCGAATTGCTGAATTCCCGAAATGCCGACCGCCAGGATGATGACGCCGATCAGGGTCCCCCAGACGTTCACCCGTCCCGGCTTGATCGTCGTTGACCCGAGGAAGGCGCCGACAAGCGCCGGCAGCAGATATTCGAGGCCGACGCTCGCCTGGCCGATGCGCAGCTTCGAGGCGAGAAGGACGCCGGTCAACGCCGCCAGCAGGCCCGAGGTGACGAAGGCGCCGATCACGAATTTGCGGACGGGAATGCCATTGAGGGCCGCAGCCTTGGGATTGGCGCCGATGGCATAGAGATAACGGCCGATCGGCAGGTATTCGAGGACGATCCACATGCAGATCGCGATCAGCAGCACATAGAAGCCGGTGATTGGCAGGCCGAAGAGCATGGTGCCGTTCAGCGCATAAAAACCGTCCGGCAGGACACCGACCACCTGCCGGCCGCCGGTGTGCCAGAGGGCAAGCGCGTAAAGAACCGTTCCGGTGCCGAGCGTGGCGATGAAGCTGTCGATCTTGGCGACTTCGACGAGCAGACCGTTGATGAAGCCTGTGAGGACGCCGAGCGCGAGAACGATGACGACCGCGACCGGCCAGGGCAGGCCGTAGGCGGTCTGCAGGCTGATGGCGAGAATATGCCAGAGCACGATGCCGTAGCCGACGGTCAGATCGATGCGGCCCGATGCCATCGGGATCATTGCGGCCAGCGACAGAAGCGCGATGATCGCCTTGTCGGAGACGATCGAGCGGACGTTCAGCACGGTCGGGAACGTATCGGGCAGGAGGATCGAGAAGAGCACGATCAGGCCGGCGGTCAGGATGACCAGACCGTAAACCGGGATCAGGCGTCCGATCTTCTGGCCGGTGGACAGGCCGGCCATTTCGCTCTTGGTCGGCTCCAGCGCGGTGGATTCTATGGATTGCATGGCTGTTCTCCCGATGGCTCAAGCCGCTTCCGACGCGGAGGCGGCGGTGATGACCGCCTCCGTCGTCAGGGCGCTTCCGCTCAGTTCGCTGACAATTTTGCCGCGCGAGAAAACCAGCGCGCGGTGGCAGATATGGGCGATTTCCTCGAAATCCGTCGAGACTACGACGACCGCGAGACCGGCTTCCAGCGCCTGGGTGATCAGGCGGTAGATTTCGGCGCGCGCGCCGATGTCGACGCCGGCGGTCGGGTCTTCGGCGACCAGCAGCTTGCGGCCGGTCGCCAGCCAGCGGCCGACGACCACCTTCTGCTGGTTGCCGCCGGACAGCGCCTCCACCGGCAGATCCGGATCGTTCGGTCTGAGGTTTACGGAATGCCCGATCGCATGGGCAAGATCGGCTTCGCCACGCGGCGACAGTACGGAGAAAATCCCGCGGCCGACGGCGCCCGGATTGAGATAGGTATTTTCCCGAATGGACAGCGATAGTGCGACGGATTCCTCCGTCCGGTCGCGGGCAATCAGCCCGATGCCCGAGGCCATGGCCTGCCGCGGGCTGGAAAGATCCGGCGCCTCGCCATGCAGCAGAACCGAGCCGTTGAAGGGCTCGCAGCCGAACAGCGCCCGGCCGATCCTTTCCTGGCCGGCGCCACGCAATCCGACCAGTCCAAGCAGCTCACCCTCGCGGATATCGAAGGATATCGGGCTCGTGCCGGCACAGACGACGTCGCGAACCTCGACGATCGCCTTGCCGGGCTTGATCTCGGTCTTGGAAAAGAGGCTGTCGCCGCTGCGGCCGATGATCATCGTCACCAGTTCGTCCGGGGTGGTCTCGCTGACCGGCTTCTGCCCGACCATGCATCCGTCGCGCAGCACGGCGACGCGATCGGCGATTCGGAAGATCTCGTCGAGCCTGTGGGAGACATAGATCATGCCGACGCCGCGCTCTTTCAGGGGGCGGATGGCGTTGAACAGCCGATCGACTTCATCGGCGGGCAGGCTCGCCGTCGGCTCGTCGAGCACCAGAACGTCGGCTTCGACGGCAAGCGCGCGGGCAATGGCGACGAGCGATTTTTCGGTGCGCGACAGGGCCGAGACCCGCGTCGTCGGATCGAAGTCGCAGCCGACGAGCTTCAGCGCTTCCTTGGACCGCGCCTGCGTCCTGTTCCAATCGATGAGACCGCTTCGCATCGAGAAGCCTTGCGACAGACCCATATTCTCGCCGACCGTCATCCACTCGATCAGACCGAGATCCTGATGGATGAAGGCGACCGGCTGCCGTTCGTTCGGTTTCGGCGGGCAATGATGGTAGCTCTGGCCGCGAAAGAGGATGTCGCCATGATCCGGCTTGTAGATGCCGGCAAGCGTCTTAATCAGCGTCGATTTGCCGGCGCCGTTTTCGCCCAGCAGTGCAAGGATCTCGCCCTCGCGCAGATCGATCGACACGTCACGCAGCGCCTGCGTGCCGCCGAAGCTCTTGGTGATCGATTGGAACTCCAGCAGTCTCTTGGCTTCCACTGTGGCTCCTCCCAAAGCTGCAGCTGTTATAAACAGATGTTATCGATAACATTCATCAGTAGTCAAGCGGAAAGTGACAATTCCCACCCCGCAAGATGAGGTCAGCCGGCGCGAAATCCGTCGAGGAGATGCATCATCTCGGCGGAGTCCTTCGGCCCAAGCCCGGCGGCGCACAGCAGGCGGTGAATCTCCACCACCGCACCCGTCATCGGCAGCGGCGTCTTGGTCTTCAGCGCAAAAGCCTGAAGCGAGTCCAGGTCCTTCAGCATATTGTCGATCCGGCCCGTCGGCGAGAAATCCCGGGCGGCGAATTTTGCCATGAATTCCTGCAATATCCGGCTGTCCGCTCTGCCGCCGGCAAGGGCAGCCGGAATGGCTGAGGGATCGACGCCGCCGGCTTCGGCGAGCTTGACGGCTTCGGCGACTGCCTGAAACAGCACGGCGCAGAACAGCTGATTGATCAGCTTGGTGGTCTGCCCGGCGCCGGAGGCGCCCATCAGCGTATAATTAGCGGCAAGATGCCGCATCACCACGCGCGCCCGCTCGAAATCCTCGGGGCTGCCGCCGGCCATGATCGTCAATTTGCCGCCGAGCGCGCCGGGCACGCCGCCCGAAAGCGGGCAATCCACCCATGCCATGCCGGTTTCCGCACGCAGCCGCTTCGCCATATCTGCCGTTTCGGCGGGGTCGATGGAGGACATGTCGATCAGCAGCTTGTCGGCGCTGGCCGCCGCCGCAACCCCCTTCTCGCCGAAAACGACGGCGCGGACGATGCTGGCGTGATTGAGACTGAGCACGCAGAATTGCGAGGCGGAGACCGCCTCCTCCACGGAAGCAGCTGCGCGAGCCCCCTTGGCTTCCAGCGCCGCAACCTTTTCGGCATCAAGATCGAAGACCGTTACTTTGTGCCCGGTCTCAATCAAGCGCGTGATAATCGCCGTGCCCATGATGCCGGCACCGATGACTGCGATGTCTGCTCTATAATCATCCTGCATGAAACCCTCCCTTGACGGCCGCGCCTCTCAGCTCCTCACAAGCCAGCGCCACCATATCATCCAAAGCCATATCGATCGTCACAGTGACCACACCGGCTTCACCGGTGGGCGGTTCCAGCGTCTGCAACTGGCTATCGAGCAGCGACGCCGGCATGAAATGGCCCTGACGGGCCTGCATCCGCGACAGCAGCAGATCGCGCGACCCCTCCAGGAAAACAAAGGCCAGGCGCCCGCCTGCCGCCTGCCTCAACCTGTCCCGATAGCTTCTCTTCAGCGCCGAACACGAGATCACCAATCCTTGCGACGCGTCTTGCGCGGCCTTTATTTCCACGCCGATCCGGTCGAGCCACGGCAGGCGGTCATCATCGGTGAGCGGTATGCCCTTCGCCATCTTCTCGACATTGCGAGCCGGGTGGAGCTGGTCGCCCTCCACAAACCGCATGCCGTTTCGAGCGGCGATGCCCTCGCCGACCGAGGATTTGCCGCAACCGCTGACACCCATGACCACGACGGCCGGAGGCAGCGCTTCTTTCTCGAGCTCCATCGTCGCGTCTCTGTCAGAGGCAGGTGGTGATGCCGCCATCGACATAAAGCGTGTGGCCGTTGATGAAAGACGAGCCTCGGCCTGAGAGGAAAACGGCGGCACCGACCAGTTCCTCGACATTGCCCCAGCGACCGGCCGGCGTCCGCTTCTCGAGCCAGGACGAGAATTCGGGATTGTCGACAAGCGCCTGGTTGAGCGGCGTCTTGAAGTAACCCGGCGCAATCGCATTGATCTGCAGGCCGTGCTTGGCCCAGTCGGCGCACATGCCGCGCGTCAGGTTGCGCACGGCGCCCTTGGTCGCCGTATAAGGGGCGATGCCGGGACGGGCCAGTTCGCTCTGAACCGAGGCGATGTTGATGATCTTGCCCTGACCGCGAGCGATCATGGCTTTGGCGGCCGCCTGGCCGACGTAAAACACGCTCGAAATATTGGTGGTCAGCAAAAGCTCCCATTTGTCCGCCGGAAAATCCTCCAGAGGTGTGCGAAACTGCATGCCGGCATTGTTGATCAGGATGTCGAGCGGGCCGATATCGGCCTCGATCGCATCGATGCCCGCTTTGGCGGCGTCTTTGCTGGTCACATCGAAGATGGCCGCATGGGCAGACAGGCCTTGAGCCTTGAGGCTCTCTATGGCCCGTTTGACGCTTTCGGGCGTGCGGCCGTTGATGACGACCTCGGCGCCATGCTGCGCCAGGCCCTCGGCCAGCGCATAACCGATCCCCTGGCTCGAGCCGGTGATCAGGGCAAGCCGTCCGGTTAGATCAAACAGGTTCTTCATGCAAGTAACTCCTCCGGTGTCGCTGCGAATGACGGCTTATACCGCCACTTCAGGTGAAACTCACTTGACATCGCTTTTCCGGATTATATGTTATCGATAACATAATCAACTGTCAAAATGCGGGACGGAGACGGAATGCCTGAGGTAGAGATCTTGATGACCGGAGCCTATCCGGAATGGGATATGGTCGATCTGGAGGCGAAGTATCGCGTTCACCGTCTGTGGGAAGCGACAGACCGGCAGGAACTGATCACAAGGGTCGGCAAGGATATTCGCGCCATCGCGACGCGCGGTGAACTCGGCGCCTCCGCCGAGCTGATGAAGCAATTGCCGAAGCTGGAGATCGTCTCCTGCTACGGCGTCGGCACCGACGCTATCGACTTGTCCTATGCCCGCGCCAACGGCCTTCGCGTCACCAATACCCCCGATGTGCTGACCGAGGACGTGGCCGACATCGCCATCGGCCTGCTGCTTGCGACGGCCCGGCAGATTCCGCAGGCCGATGGTTTCGTCCGCGCCGGCCAGTGGGGCAATGTCGCCATGCCGCTGGTAACGCGGGTCTCCGGCAAGAAGGTCGGGCTCGCCGGCATGGGGCGGATCGGCAAAGCAATCGCCAGGCGGGCTGACGCTTTCGGCTGCGACATCGCCTATTTTGCCCGCAATGAGCACAAGGATGTCGCCTATGCCTACCAGCCGGACCTGGTGGCGCTTGCCGATTGGGCCGATTTCCTGATCGTCATCGTCCCCGGCGGACAGGCGACGATGAAGATCATCAATGCCGAAGTGCTGAAAGCGCTCGGTCCCAACGGCATGCTGATCAATGTTTCGCGCGGGACCACCGTCGATGAAGAGGCGCTGATCGCGGCCCTGCAGAACGGCACCATTCAGGCTGCCGGCCTCGACGTCTTCCTCAACGAACCGAAGATCGATGCGCGTTTCCTGACGCTTCAAAACGTGGTGTTGCAGCCCCATCATGGCTCCGGTACCGTCGAAACCCGCAAGGCCATGGGTCAACTGGTCAGAGACAATCTCGCCGCGCATTTTGCCGGCAACCCGGTTCCAACTCCCGTCGTGTGAGGGTTTCGCTATGAAAGCCATCGTCATTCATGCCGCCAAGGATCTCAGGATCGAGGAGCGCCAACCGGAGGTTGCCGGAGAGGGGCAGGTTGAGATTGCGATCGAAGCCGGCGGCATCTGCGGCTCCGACCTGCATTATTACAATCATGGCGGCTTCGGCACCGTGCGCCTGCGCGAGCCGATGATCCTCGGCCATGAGATCGCCGGCACGGTCAAAGCGCTGGGTGCCGGCGTGAGCGATCTTGTCGTCGGAGACCGTGTTGCGGTGTCTCCGAGCCGGCCGTGCAATCATTGCCAATATTGCCTGAAGGGACAGCAGAACCACTGCCTCAACATGCGCTTTTACGGCAGCGCCATGCCGATGCCGCATATTCAGGGCGGCTTTCGCCAGCGGCTGGTGGCGGAGCGCTGGCAATGCCACAAGGTCGCCGACGGCATCTCCATTCACGAAGCGGCCTTCGCCGAACCCTTCGCCGTGACGCTGCATGCCGCCAGCCGCGCCGGATCACTGCTGGGTAAACGGGTGCTCGTCACCGGCTGCGGCCCGATCGGCATGCTGGCGATCGTTGCTGCGCGCGTTCTCGGCGCCCGCGAAATCGTCGCGACCGATGTGACCGACAGCGTTCTGGCGATCGCCCGCACCAGCGGTGCGGATCGAACGATCAATGTCGCGACGCATGCCGCCGACCTCGCCGCCTACGGCGCCGACAAGGGATATTTCGACGTCATGTTCGAAGCATCGGGCAATGAGCGGGCGGTGCGCGCCGGTCTGGAAGTGCTGAAGCCCCGTGCCGTTCTCGTGCAACTCGGCCTTGGCGGCGATGTCTCCATCCCGCAGAACATGATCGTCGCCAAGGAAATCGAGATGCGCGGAACATTCCGCTTTCACGAGGAATTTGCGCTTGCCGTCGAGCTGATCAACGCGCGACGCGTCGATCTGAAGCCGCTGCTGACAGGTGTCTTTAAGATCGATGAGGCCGTCGCCGCCTTTGAATTGGCAAGCGACCGCAGCAAGTCGATGAAAGTCCAGATCGCCTTCTGACAAGGCACGGATTACCGGGCGCTTCGATCTGTGCTCTCGCGCAACACGACCCTATAGCCGGTCAGTATGATCTCGTCGCCGGTCGCCTCGCCGCCCGCCTGCAGGGCATCGAGCAGGCGGACGGCGGCCTGACGGCCGATGCCGTAACAGTCGACATTGATCGTGGTGATGCTGGGATGACAGATCGACGAGATCTCGTAGTCGCCGAAACCGGCAATGGCGATATCTTCAGGCACGCGCATTCCCCTGCGCTTGCATTCCATGATCGCACCGAAGGCTGAAAGGTCGGAGACGCAGAGAACGACTTCCGTGTCCGGCCAGCGCTCCAGGAGGCTCATCACCGCCTGGCCGCCCTGTTCCATGGTGATTGGCGGCACGCCGAAGGAAATCGCCCTGCCCGGTCCCAATCCCAGTTCGTCGACGGTCTTTAAAAACCCGCTTCGGCGCTGGCTGCCGCGCGTATCGCGCGCCGTCGTTCCCCCGATATAGCCGAACCGCCGATAGCCTTGGCTTGCAAGCGTCCGGACCAGCAGCGACATCGCCTCGCTATTGGAAAAGCCGACGACATGATTGATCGGCTCTTCTGGAATTTCCCAGGTTTCAACCACCGGAATGCCAGCCTTATCAAGCATGCGCCGCGCCCGGTCGGTATGCGAGCCGCCTGTCAGGATGATACCCTCGGGGCGCCGGCGCAGCATCGCTTCGATCAGCTTCTCCTCTTTCTCGGCGGCATAGTCGGTGTAGCCGAGCAAAAGCTGAAGGCCGGTATTCTCCAACGCATCGGTGATTCCGCGGGCGGTGTCGGAGAAGTTCGAATTGTTGATGGAGGGCACGAGCGCCGCGATGAAGCCGCTGCGGCGCGAGGAAAGGCTGCCGGCCGAGAGATCGATGACGTAACCGAGCGCATCGACCGCTTCCATGATGCGCTTCCGCGTCTCTTCGGAAACGCTTGCATCCTGGCGAAAGGCGCGCGAAACGGTCATGGCCGATACACCGACATATTTGGCGACTTCGGCCATTGTCAGCTTCTGGGCGTCTCCTCCCTTAGGACGTTTGTCTTTTGGCTCATCCTCGTTTTTCACTAGCCCCGCCCTTAAACAGCTTCCGAGTTGGCAACTGAGGATACGATAAAGTTATCGCTATCATCGCACAATGGATATTATTGCTGGAGTGCCGCGTTTCACAGTCCACTGCTCTGTACGTAGGACACAAAGCAGGACAAAATGGTATCGATAACAATTTTTGCGAGGAGAGGCGTCATGTTCGGGGAAATCGAGGGTACGGGGTTCGAGGTGCTCGACCCGCGCTTTGAAAACTGCTTCGTCGGCCATGCGCGCGTCGAGCGGCTTTGGACGGGCGGCCGCTGGCTGGAGGGGCCGGCCTGGTTTGCCGCCGGGCGCTACCTGATCTTCTCCGATATCCCCAACAACCGCCTCATGCGCTACGACGATACAAGCGGGCAGACATCTGTCTTCCGCTCGCCCAGCAACAACTCCAACGGCAACACGGTCGACAATCAGGGCCGGCTGATCACCTGCGAGCATCTGACGCGCCGCGTCACGCGAACCGATTTCGACGGCGGGATTACCGTGCTGGCCAATCGGATTGCCGGCAAACGGCTTAACTCGCCCAACGACGTCACAGTCAAATCCGATGGCACCGTCTGGTTCACCGACCCGAGCTACGGCATCCTCCACGACTATGAGGGCGACTACGGCGAAGAGGAAATTGGCGGATGCCACGTCTACCGGCATGATCCGGCAACAGGCGCAACCGATCGGATGACTTCGGATTTCATCAAGCCGAACGGGCTGGCGTTCTCGCCTGACGAAACGGTGCTTTATGTCGCCGATACCGGCGGGACGCACCTATCCGGCGGTCCGCGCCATATCAGAAAGCTTGCTGTATCGGGTGATGGAAAGCTCACCGATCTCGGTATTTTCGCCGAATGCACCGCGGGATTTTTCGATGGTTTCCGCGTCGACCGGAAGGGAAGGATATGGACGAGCGCCGACGACGGTGTGCACTGCTATGATCCAGATGGCACGCTGATCGGCAAGATCCATATTCCCGAGATCGTCTCCAATGTCGCTTTCGGCGGCGAGAAACGAAACCGCCTCTTCATCACCGCAACCACGTCGCTCTACGCCGTGTATCTCACGGCCAACGGGTCAAGACTGGGATAGCGCGCGCATCGTCCCGTTCTTGAGTGGGGCTTGACAACGGAATCAGCCCACGGCTCTGATAAATGCACATCCTTACTCATGCTATAAGCTGATTCCTACGCATTGCTTATCAGCCTGTAAACTGATATTTACCTGCGTTAAATCAGCCTGTGATATGATTTTGTTGTCAGGGCAAGAGGTGTGAGTGATGAAGGGCGAGGTGCGAAAACGAGCGCGAAAACGGCTTGATGAACGTCTTAGAGCGCTACAGCCTGCGGAAAACTTCAGAGCGCCCCCCAAAGGTTGGGTTCGCGCATTGCGCGACGCACTCGGCATGACCGGAGCCCAACTCGGCTCCCGGATGGGGATCCGGCCGCAGACAGTGGAAACGATCGAGAAGTCGGAGGCATCAGGAACGATCCAGCTTGGCACCTTGCGCCGCGCAGCCGAGGCGCTCGACTGCACCCTCGTTTACGCACTGGTCCCGAATACGTCACTCGAGATTTCGCTCAATGAACGGGCGAGAAAGATCGCGTTGCGCGAACTTCAGCGGGTCGCGCATACGATGCGCCTGGAGGCGCAGGGAACCAATGACGCCGATCTTGAGTCCCGTATCCAGGCCTACATCCGTGACCAGCTTTCCGAGCGCGATCTCTGGTCAGAGAAATGACCGACCTCTTCCAGGAACCCGAGGACGCAACACCGCTTGAACCGCAGGAACGCGAGGGCCTGCTTCAGAGCTGGATCACGCATCGAAACGACCTCAACGAGGCCGAACAGGAAAACATCGTCAAGGGCGCAGCCTGGGTCCGCGGACGACGTCACATGTCGGTCGACAGGATGCTGACGGAAGACTTCATGCGCACATTGCACCGACGCATGTTCGGCGAGGTTTGGCAATGGGCAGGTCGCTTCCGGGCGACGGAGCGTAACATTGGTATTCAGGCTTACCGCATCCCGGTCGAGCTCGCGGCTTTGCTTGCCGACGTGCGATACTGGATCGAGCATGAGACCTTCGCGACGGACGAGATCGCAATCCGTTTCCACCATCGTCTGGTCGCCATCCACCCGTTCCCAAACGGCAACGGGCGTCATGCGCGGCTGGCAGCCGATCTTCTCGTGGAAAGACTGGACGAAGAGCCCTTCAGTTGGGGGAGCGGGCGCCTCGGCGACATGGGCGAGCTGCGCAGGCGCTATGTCGCGGCGCTTCAGGCCGCCGACAATCACGATATCGGTCCCCTTCTCGAATTTGCCCGCAGCTGAACGCAAAGCTCCTCGTCCCACTGAAAATCCAGCTTAATCTTCAAACGCCCAGCAGCAGAGTCCGCCTTACCAGGCGGCCTCCGCGTGCGGTACTTTTCTCCTCATCGCTGGCTGAGCCCGTCAGCCAACCGGATGAGCCCGAGGAAATCGGTTCTGTAGCCGAAGGCATCCGTTCCCCGTGATGCCGCAGCGAGATCGGCAATCGCCTGATAGGAATAAGCATCGAGGGCGCTGGTGCGGCTCAATTTCTGGCCGAAGGCGGCGACGGCCACCGAGAAGCGAACGTCCTGCGGCGCGGCGTCGATGGTGGCGACCGTGTTGCCGTCACCGACCGGCGTGGTGATCAGGGCGCTCTTGTCCTCGCCCGGCCGCTTGTAGCGCATCTTGAGGAAGGCAAGCTCGCCCTGATGCGCGCTGCTTGGCGTCTCGGCCGATGCCTTATCGGCGGCGCCATAACGCAGGTCGTCATTCATGACCGCGGGACTTCCCTTGGGCGTAATCTCATAGATCGCCGTGACGCTGTGGCCGGAGCCGATATCGCCGGCATCGACGCGGTCATTGTTGAAATCCTCGCGTTTGAGGGCGCGTGTCTCGTAGCCGATCAGCCGGTATTCGGCGATCCGTTCCGGGTTGAACTCGACCTGGAACTTGACGTCCTTGGCGATCGGAAACAGCGTCGATCCGGCCTCGTCGACCAGCGTCTTCTGCGCTTCCGCGAGCGTGTCGATATAGGCGGCGCTGCCATTGCCGTTCTGGGCCAGCGTCTGCATCAGGGAATCGTTGAGATTGCCGCGACCGAAGCCGAGAACGGTGAGGAAGATCCCCTCCTTGCGCTTCTCCTCGATGATGCGTTTCAGATCCTCGTCGCTCGACGGGCCGACATTAAAATCGCCGTCCGTCGCCAGCATCACCCGATTGACGCCGTCCTTGACGAAAGCCTTTTGGGCAAGATCGTAGGCCGCCTCGATGCCCTCGGCACCGCCAGTCGAGCCTCCAGCCTCCAGCCTGTCGATCGCCGAGAGAATCTTCGACTTCTCGGACACCCGGGTCGGCTCGAGCACCGTGCCGGCATTGCCGGCATAGGTGACGATGGCGACGGTATCGTCGGCCTTCAGCCTGTTGACCAGCAGGCGGAAGGAACTTTTCAGCAGCGGCAGCTTGTCAGGCTCGTCCATCGAACCAGAAACATCGATCAGGAAGACCAGATTGGCATGCGGTGCAGTCGCCGGCGCGATGTCGTAGCCCTTGATCGCCACATGCATCAGTTCCGTGTCGTGGTTCCACGGTGTCGGCATCACGGTCACGGTCGCCTTGAATGGCTGCTCGGCATTTTCAGGCCTCGGCCAGTCATAGGGGAAATAATTGATCATCTCCTCGACGCGAACGGATTGCGGATCGGGCATTGCCCCGCCGGTGAGCGACCGGCGGACGAAGGAATAGGAGGCGCTGTCGACATCGGCGGAGAAGGTCGAGACCGGATCGGTCGCGACACTCTTGATCGGATTTGCCGCAGCATTGGCAAAGCGCTCGCGACTGGAATCGACTTGAACCTGCATACGGCTTTCCGTCGGCGGAGCAGGCGAGGGGGCGACGGCCATCGGCTCCGCCAGCTGCTGCTGGGGAGCAGCGGCAGTTGGTGCAACAGAGCGTTTGGCCCCTTCCGACATTGTACCACCCGGCCTATTTAAGAGGGCGGAGATTTCGTCGGAATTGAGATCAGATTTCCGCGCCGCGACCGCCTGCTCCTTGTCCTGCAAGGCTTGAGCGCTGTCGGCCGCCGCGGATTGAGGCAGCCGGTTCTCTTCGGTCACCGCTTCGGAAAGCGCGGGCGCGGCCGGCCGGCCAGTCGGTATCGGCATTTCCTTTTTCGAAACAGTGCCGGCGATCCTTTCCTGGTCGATAATCGGTTGGTTGCGGCTCAGCTCGAGGGTGAGATAGCCGGCGGCGGGAATGACGAGCAGCGTCGCAAGGGCTGAACCGGCGAGGAATTTCTTGTTCACGGCAGGGCTCCATATCAGGTTGATGATGGAGCTTGGACGCCAACCTTTCGCGTTTCCTTGGGCTGCCGCTGCATTATTTTCTGCGCTGTCGAAGGCCTGCATCGCCGCCGCAAGGGCGCGTGCACGCGCCTGCGGATCGGCTGCCGGCGGTGTCAGGCGGGAGAGCTTTTCGAGTTCCTTGTCCATCATACCTCTTCCTTGCCGAGCATGGCCTTCAGCCTCTTGCGCGCCTCGTGCACCTGCCAGGACACGGTCGTTTCCGAGCAGCCCATGACATCGGCGGCCGCCGAATGGCTGAGGCCTTCGCCATAGACGAGCAGCACGGCGTCGCATTGCCGTTCCGGCAAAGCGCGCACGGCCGCCCATAATGCGCTCGACAGCTCGTCGTCGTTTCCGCCCGGCGCATCCTGCTGCGGTTCGGCAGCGTAAGCGCGGAATGTCTGCTCTTCCCGCGCAAGTCTGCGTCTATGGTCGCGGGCGGCGTTGAGCGTCAGCGTGTAGAGCCATGTCCTGAAGCGGCTGGCGCCGCGAAAGCCGCGGATGGCCGCGCCGAGCTTGACGCAGACCTCCTGGGCGATATCGTCAGCGTCGGTGGAACTGCCCGACCATCGCCATGCCGTCGCGTGAACGAAATCATAATGGCGCGAGACCAGTTGCCCGAAGGCCTCCCGGTCACCTCCCTGCGCTCGTTCTATGAGCTCCGCATCCAATGCGCACCTACCCCCAAGCTATCAAGCAAGATGCTATTTCGGGATTGAGACGTTTCTCCGATAGCTTTCCTTGGGTCCACGCCAAAAAAATTTTGCGAATTTTGAATGGGCTCGAAATAATCGAGCGCCGCGACATAAACGGGTCGCTGCCGGACAGATCGGTTCCATCGCAAAGGCGCAAGATGACGGAAGAGTCGGCCAGGGACATGGCATGTTCCAAATCGAAAGGACCCTCAATGTCCGCTCCAACGCCTGTCCCCACCGAAAAGGGCATCCTGCAATTTCTCGCAATTTGCGATGCTTTTTATCCGCCGGATGCGATCGAGGCGTCGATCGAACAGCAGCGGCATTGGTACGATGCTCTTTGCGCGCGCTTCGACCGACCGCTCCCCCCGGATATGATCTTTGCGGACGGTATGGTTCAGCGCATCCCGATCCGGCGCTACCGACCGCGCAAAATCGTCACGCGCACCATTCTGCTCTATCTTCATGGCGGCGGTTTTGTGGTCGGTTCGCTTGAGAGCCATCATGCCATTTGCGCCGAGATCGCCGATTTCGCCGGCGCGGAACTCGTCTCGGTCGATTATCGGCTCGCGCCCGAATATCGCTGGCCGGCGCAGACGGATGACGGTTTTGCCGTGCTGAAACATCTGCTTTCCGCCGGGAGCAAGGTCGTGCTGATCGGCGACAGCGCCGGCGGCAATCTTGCGGCCGGCCTTGCCTTGCGCGCACGCAATGAGGAGCTATCAGGCGTCGTCGGCCAGGTGCTGATCTACCCGGCGCTCGGCGGCGATCTTGCCGCGGGTTCCTATGTCGAAATGGCTGCGGCGCCCGGCCTGACCACGGCGGATGTCACCTATTATCGCACGATCCTGCAGGCGCCTGGCAACAACGAGATCGCCGAGCCGCTGCAGGCGCCGTCGCTTGCCGGGCTGCCGCCGGCCTTCATCACGGTCGCGCATTTCGATCCGCTGCGCGACGACGGCCGGCAATATGCCGCCCGGCTGGCTGCCGAGGGCATCGTGGTCTCATTCCGGGAGGAGCCGCAGATGGTGCATGCCTGGCTGCGCGCCCGCCACATGAGCGATGGCGCCAAGGACGGCTTTCGCGCGATCTGCGAGGCCGTCCGGCATTTTGCGACCGCCTGACGATCACATCAGGTCGCGGGCGATCTTCTTTTCCGCGAAGACCTTTTCGAAGATCTGCACGTCATCCTCGAATGCCGTGACGATGGCGCTTATGATCCAATCGGTCGCCGTGCAGGCAATCCGCGCAGTTGCGACGGTGCGGACGAACCAGCCGGCGCGCCGCATGTCGCAGGTCCAGGTCGAAATCCCTGTCATCGACAGCGGATCATTGGGTGAGATCGACCAGACTTCCTCCCGCAACTGCCGGGTCGACAGGCCGGTCTCAGGATGTTCGTAGAGCCCCGTATCCTCATGAATGCGATATTTCGTGCGGTTGGACGAAAGGTCACGGACGACCTGTCGTTTGGTCGCGGCGGCGGCATGCTCGATATATTTCGGTAAAGGATCGGGATTGGCCGGTTCGTCGATTTCAATGCTCCTGTGTTCGCCAAGCATCGGCAGCCCAAGACCAAGCGAGGCAATATCGATATCGAACCCTTCGTGTTCCGGCGGCGGCAGGATCATCGGCCAATAGGCGGTGGAAAGCGAAAGGCGGATGCGATGGCCCTTGCGGAAGCGATAACCGCAGGCATCGAGCACAAGCCGGAGCGACACCGTCTCGCCCGCGGTCAGTGGTTTCGGATCAGCGTTGCCGTCGCGATGGGTGAGGTTGACGACGCTGAAGGCGACCCGCGTCGCCGTGCCGTCAGGATGAACATCGACGAGCCGGGCGCAGAGATTTCCGCTCGTTGCCCGGGATCGCAGCGCAAGCGTCAGCACCGGCCGGCCGAGATAGTCGTGATCCCGCGCCAGCGGCATCGTATCGAAGACCAGCGAGCCGGCGTCGTCAGTGCGTTGATCGATCGCCATTTCGGCGTCGGGCTTGAGGGTGAAATATTCACCGGATGCCGTGCCGGTATCGAGGGGAGAACTCAGATAGACCGGATGCTCCGGCGCATGCGGGATCGGCATGCCCTCCGTCAGCCTGCCGAATTGCTCGACATAGAAGCATTGCATCTTCGGCGGCGACCAGCTGTCCTTAGCCACCCAGAAACCAGGATCGCTGTCACGCCGCGGCGCCGGGCGGACGGCATCGAGAATATAGGCGCGGGCCGGCGGCAGCCTGTCGATGCCGTTATCTTCGCCACGCAGCCATCTGTTCCACCAGGCGATCGCTTCGGCATGGAAATTGGCGCGCGGCTTCGGCCAGGCGAAATGCGGATATTTGTGCACCCAGGGGCCGATCAGCGCCTTCGCCTTCTCGCCCAGACCCTCGACCGCCATCAGCGGGGTATTGCGATAGCCGTCGGCCCAGCCGGCAATCACGAGCGCCGGGATTTCGACGCTCGAAAAGTCCTCTGAGATCGAGCCGTGACGCCAGAAATCATCGCGCCGCTGATGGGTCAGCCACTCCTCCATGAAAAAGGGTTCGCCTGCCAGGCGCTCAAGCCACATCTCCTTCCAGCGCTCGCCGACAAGTGCCGGATCGGGAGGACGTGACTGGTAGCCAAGCATCGTCGCCGCCCATGAGAGCTGGGCGGAGAGATGGCAGCCGTTCTTATAGTGGATATCGTCATTGTAGCGGTCGACGGTCGAGGCGATCGAGATGACGGCTTTGAGCGCCGGTGGGCGCAGGGCTGCGACCTGCAGGCTGTTGAAGCCGCCCCAGGAGATACCCATCATGCCGACCGCGCCGTTCGACCACGGCTGCGCCGCAATCCAGGCGATCAGCTCGCAGGCATCGGCAAGCTCACGCTCGGTATATTCGCCGTCGATGACGTCGTCGGATTCCCCCGAACCGCGGATATCGACGCGCACCCCGGCAATGCCGGCGGCGGCGAAGACCGGATAGGTCGACTCGTCCCGGGGGCTGGTCCCGTCCCGCTTGCGGTAGGGCAGGAACTCGAAGACCGACGGCACGGGATCGTTCTCCGCGCCCTCGGGCATCCAGATGCGCGCCGCAAGCCGCGTTCCATCCTTCAAGGTGATCCACTGATTTTCGATGGTTGTGAAGCTGCGGTCTGACATTGTCATATATCCAGAAGAGCTTTAGGCATTAAGCCACACGCGGCTGCCGATGTAGCCGTTGGACATATCGTTGCCGATATCGTCGACATATCCCTTCAGCATTTTCGAAGAGGCCATGATGTAGTCGTTGAAGACGGGCAGGATCAGACCGCCATCGTCTCGCACCATCAGGGCCAATTGCCGATAAAGCACCTTGCGCTTGGCCTCATCGAGTTCTGACCTTGCTTGCAGAACCAATTTGTCGAAGTCAGGGCGCTTGAAACGCGTGTCGTTCCATTCTGCAGTCGACAGGTAAGAGGTGGAATACCGCGAATCCTGGGTCGGACGACCGCCCCAGAACGAGGCGCAGAAGGGCTGCTTGTTCCAGACATTGGTCCAGTAGCCGTCTTCCGGTTCGCGCTTGACGTCGATCGTGATGCCGGCCTTGCGCGCGCTTTGCTGGAACAGGATCGCCGCATCCACAGCGCCCGGAAAGGCTGCGTCTGACGTGAGCAGCTGAATGGAGCGGTCGAGACCCGCTTTCTTGAAGTGGAAGGCGGCCTTGTCTGGATCATAAGGGCGCTGCTCGATATCGGTCGGGGCGAGAGCGTAGTTGGAATTGACCGGATAGTCGTTGCCGAGCGCTCCGTAGCCGCCCAGAACCTTCTCGAGGATCGCCTGACGATCGATGGCATATTTCAGCGCAAGCCGAAGATCGGTGTTGTCGAAGGGAGCCATGTCGCAATGCATTAGGAAACAATAGAAGCCCTTGCCTGCATTCCGGAGGATTTCGACGGTCGGTGCTCGCTGCAGCATCGGGACTGTCTTGGGATCGACATTGTTGACGAAATGGACTTGGCCGGAGGCAAGTGCGGCAACGCGGGCGGTGTTGTCGTTGATGACGAGGATCTCGACACTGTCGACAAAGCCGCGGTCGGAGCGCCAATCCTTCGAGTTTTTTTCGAAGGTTGCGTGAACGCCCGGTTCGAAGCTTTTCAGAATGTAAGGACCTGTACCGATGGCCGCCTCAGGCTTGTCGAGGCCGCCCTTCGGTTGGATTATCAGGTGATAGTCGGTCAAAAGCAAAGGCAGGTCCGCATTGCCTTCCGAAAGTGTGAGGACAAGGTCGCCCGCTTTTTCGTCGATACCGGTGATCGAGGCCATGAGCCCCAGCGCGCCCGACTGCGAAATCTTGTCCGCATGTCGCTTCAATGTCGCGACGATGTCCGCGACGGTCATCTTGCTGCCGTCGTGAAACTGCACGTCGTTCCTGATTTTGAAAGTCCAGACGGATGCGTCCGCCGAAGGCGTCCAGGAAGTCGCCAGTGACGGCAAGGGCGTACCGGTCTTAGGGTCGGATTCGACGAGTGTGTCGCCCCAGAGACGGCCAATTACGAACAACACGGAGGCGCTATAGGTCGCGGGGTCGAGCGCATCACTGGTGGCGCCGCCCTTGAGACCGAGTTTCAGATGACCACCGCGCTTCGCTTCCTGCGCGCGGGCATCGCGCGGCATCAGGAGGCCGGAGGTGAGGGCTGACAAAGCACCCAGCGCGACGGCACCGCCAACGAAGTCACGGCGGCCGATACTCAGAGGCAAAGTTTGATCCTTTTCACGTGTCATTTCAGTTCCCTTTTCAACGTTATTGGAAGGGAACGTAGAGATCAGGCTGCTTCACGCAATTTCGCGACTTGACACATCTTTGAGCGAGTTTACGCTACTATCATTAAGACGGAACCGCCGATGCCTCACCTAGTCGAGAACCTCAAGATCGCCTGTGCCACGCAGCGTTCCATTTCGCATCTTTGCCGCGTGATCGACATCAACCGGCAGCAATTCAATCGATATATCAACGGCCAGACGAGGCCGTCTGCCCATAATCTCGCGCGCATAGCCAAGTATTTCGATCTCGATGCAGCCGACTTTGGTCTCGCTCCCAGGCTCTTTCGCGAGCGGCTTCGCAAACCGAGTCTAGACCTCAATCAAAGTTCGGAACTATTAAAGGCGTTCCCGGGCGATCTGGCCGCGCTCCGGCGCCATATCGGCTATTTCCAGACCTATCATCGCTCGCCGTCCTGGCCGGGAATGGTTGTCTGTTCGTGCAGCCGCTTTGTGGAGAAGGGTGGGCTTGTGCATGTCAAATCAATGGAGCGTCTGCGGGACGCTGGAAACGGCATCCAGCAGTTTTCGAAATATGTCGGCCTTGCGGCCTTCTATCGAAACCGGATCTTCATTACGGAGCGAGTCGTCGGCCCGAATCCGGTACTGTCACAGACGATTCTCCTGCCATTCGATGAGTACCAGCGCTTCTATCTGCGCGGGACGACAATGGGAGTTTCGTGGCGACGGGAAAATCTCCCGTATGCGTCGCGGATGATCTGGCGGCATGTCGGCGCCGAGCCCAACCTGCGCGAGCTTCTGTCGCGTTGCGGACCACTGCCGCTGTCTTCACGCCAGCTGCCACCGACGGTGCGCTCGTTCCTCGCAGATCCATCCGCGGAAGTGTATGCGGTGCCAGCAGAGTATTGAAGACACCGATTTCAACGAAGCCATCATATTCGGATGAGTGCCGGAAGATTTCGAGCCTTCAATTCCCGGCGCTTGCCATCTTTCGCGTCGTCAGCACCCGCTCCAGCCAGCCGATCTCCATCTCGGGTACGGATTTCAGCAACAGGTCGGTGTAGTCGTCGAAGGGCGGCGACAGCGCCGTCGATTTCGGCCCGAACCGCACCAGCCTGCCGCGATGCATCACCGCCACGCTGTCGGCGATCGCCCGGACGATCGCAATGTCATGGGTGATGAAGACATAGGATAGCTGTTCTTCCTGCTGCAGGCGCAGCAGCAGCTTGAGGATGCCCTCCGCCACCAGCGGATCGAGCGCCGACGTCGGCTCGTCGCAAAGGACGAGTTCGGGTTTGGCAGCAAGGGCTCTGGCGATTGCCACACGCTGCTTCTGGCCGCCGGACAGTTCGGCCGGGTAACGATCGATGAAGCCGTTGCCCATTTCGATCTGGTCGAGCAGTTCCTTCACCCGTGCGGTTTTCGCCCCACCCCTCAGGCCGTAATAGAAGGTCAGCGGCCGGCCGATAATGTCGCGCACCGTCTGCCGCGGGTTCATCGCCGTATCGGCCATCTGATAGATCAGCTGGATGCGTCTGAGGTCGTCGTTCGGCCGGCTCTTGAGACCGGGCATCAGCGGCTTGCCGGCAAAGACGACGCGCCCGCTGCTCGGCGGCAAGAGACCGGTAATGACGCGTGCCAAGGTCGACTTACCGGAACCGGATTCGCCGACGACGGCAAGCGTCTGCCCCTTCGGCACATGCAGCGAGACATCGTGCAGCACCTTGAAGCCGTTCGAATATTCGGCGCTGACATTCTCCACTTTGAGAAGGGCCGTGGACTGATCGGCGGCTTCCTCGCGATAGGCCTGCCTGACATTGACGAGCGCCCGGGTATAGTCCTGTCGCGGCGCTTCGATGATCTGCTGAACGCTGCCATATTCGACCTGCTTGCCATGGCGCAGGACCATGATGTCGTCGGAAATCTGGGCAACGACGGCAAGATCGTGGGTAATGTAGAGGGCGGCCGTATGGGTCTCCTCGATCGCATGCTTGATCGCTGCCAGCACGTCGATTTGCGTGGTCACGTCAAGTGCCGTGGTCGGCTCGTCGAAGACGATGAGTTCAGGATTCGAGCAGAGCGCCATTGCCGTCATCGCGCGCTGCAGCTGACCGCCGGAGACCTGGTGGGCGAAGCGTTCGCCGAAAGTCTCAGGATTGGGCAGGCCGAGGACACGGAAGAGATAAAGCGCACGTTTGCGCGCCTCCTCCCTGCTCATCAATCCATGCTTGACGGATGCTTCGATCACCTGATCGCCAAGCCTATGCGCCGGATTGAAGGCGGCGGCAGCCGATTGCGCGACGTAGCAGACCCGTGCGCCGCGGATTTTCCGGATGCCGTTTTTGCCGAGCGCCAGAATATCGGTGCCGGCGAGCAGCACCTCGCCGCCGGTGATTTCGGCGCCGCCGCGGCCGTAGGCAAGCGCCGAGAGGCCGATCGTCGACTTGCCCGCGCCCGACTCTCCGATCAGGCCGAGAACCTTGCCCTTCTGCAGGTCGAAAGAAACGCCGTCGACGATCGTTACCCGCTTAGGCGCTTCAC
Source organism: Rhizobium sophoriradicis (assembly GCF_025200795.1). NCBI lineage: Bacteria > Pseudomonadati > Pseudomonadota > Alphaproteobacteria > Hyphomicrobiales > Rhizobiaceae > Rhizobium > Rhizobium sophoriradicis. The sequence goes on along the minus strand of NZ_CP104153.1, from coordinate 647,730 downwards.
CGGGCGGGTAGCTCGTCGCTTCGATTTTGAGATTGCGAACGGAAAGAAGCTCAGGCATCGCCTCGCCCTCCCTTGAGGCTGGATGTGCGTTTCAGGAGCCAGTCGACGACGAGGTTGACGCAGATGGCAAGCGTCGCGATCGCCGTGCCCGGCACCAGTGCTGCCGAAATACCGAAGATGATGCCGTCCTTATTGTCCTTGACCATGCCGCCCCAGTCGGCCGCCGGCGGCTGAATGCCGAGGCCGAGGAAGGACAGCGTCGAGAGGAAGAGGATCGAGAAGGCGAAGCGCAGTCCGAACTCGGCCAGCAGCGGCGACAGCGTGTTCGGCAGGATCTCGCGAAAGATGATCCAGAGCTTGCCTTCGCCGCGCAGCTTGGCCGCCTCGACGAATTCCATCACTGCAACATCGAGCGCTACAGCGCGGCCGAGGCGGTAGACACGGGTGGAATCGAGGATCGCCATGACGAGGATCAGTACGACGAGGTTTTGCGGCAGCACCGCCAGCACCACCAGCGCGAAGATCAGCGTCGGGATCGACATCATCAAATCATTGAAACGCGAAAATACCGTGTCGATGATGCCGCGGGAGACGGCCGCGGTGAAGCTCAGAATGACGCCGAGCGAGAAGGAGATGATAGTGGCGGCGGAGGCGACCAGGAGCGTCGTGCGCGCTCCATAGATCAGCCGCGAGAGGATGTCGCGGCCGAGATTATCGAGTCCGAAGATGTATTTATCGTCAGGCAGCTGCCAGACGTCACCGACGACCTGGGTCTCCCCGTAAGGCGCGATCCAGGGCGCGAAGACAGCGAAGATGAAGGCGATGGCGATGCCTGCCATGCCGATCCAGGCGGTGATGGGAATGTCTCTTGCTCTCATCGCGGATGCCTCAGCCGGGGATTGGCAATGATCGCAAGAATGTCGGCGATCATATTGAGGAAAATGTAGACGGCCGCGAAGATCAGGCCGCAGGCCTGCACCACCGGCATGTCGCGCACCGTGACCGCGTCGACCATATATTGCCCCATGCCGGGATAGACGAAGACCACTTCGACGACGACGACGCCGACCACGAGATAGGCGAGATTCAATGCGACGACATTGATGATCGGCGCCAGCGCGTTGGGGGCGGCGTGCTTGACGATCGCGCGGAAGGCGCTGAGACCTTTAAGCTCGGCGGTCTCCATATAGGCCGACGACATCACCGAGAGGATCGCAGCCCGCGTCATGCGCATCATATGAGCCAGTACGACAAGCACCAGGGTAGCGGTCGGCAGCGCGATCGCCTTCAGCCGCTCGGCGAAGCCCATGCTGTCATAGACGGTCGCCGGAAAGGTCGCCATGCCGAACTTCACGGCGAAGAAGAGGATCAGCAGGTAGCCGATGAAGAATTCCGGCAGCGAGATCGCCGCAAGCGAGATCACGTTGATGATCTTATCCGGCATGCGGTTGCGGAAATGCACCGAGAACATGCCGAGACCGACAGCGAGCGGCACCGAAATCACCGCCGCAAACCCCGCCAGGAAGAGCGAATTGCCGAGACGTTTGCCGATCTGTTCGCTCACCGAATTTTTGCTGGCCCAGGAGGTGCCGAAGTCACCCTGGACGGCATTGCCGAGCCATTCGACGTAACGGGTCGTCACCGGGCGGTCCAGTCCGAGATCCTGGCGGATATTGGCAACCGCCTGCGGCGTTGCCGACTGACCGAGATAGGTGGTGGCAAAATCGCCAGGCAGGGCTTCGAGCCCGCCGAAGATCAGGATGGAGACGGCAAAAAGTAGAATAATGCTGAGCACGAAGCGCTCGAGGATGAGGGCAAGCAACGGAAAACGCTGCCGGAGCCTCAGGCCCGGCAAGATATTGCTTGGGGCAGGGTTGGTCATGGCAAATGCCTTTGGCTAAAACGTCGGGAGGACCGCGGGTTTTCTTCCCACGGTCCCAGCTTCGTCGGAGATCGGAGGGGCGCTGCGCCCCTTGCCATCAGGCGTCCAGCCAGACGCGGGTTGCGACGTAACCGTTCGACATGTCGTTGCCGATATCGTGGACATAGCCCTTCACCTGCTTGGTCGAGGCGTTCACGAAGTCGTTGAACATCGGCAGGATCACGCCGCCTTCATCGCGCACCATCATTGCCATGGTACGATACATGTCCTTGCGCTTGGCTTCATCAAGCTCGGAGCGGGCCTGCAACAGCAGCTTGTCGAAGTCAGGACGCTTGAACTTGGTGTCGTTCCAGTCCGCCGTTGAGAGATAGGCGGTGGAATACATCTGGTCCTGCGTCGGACGGCCACCCCAATAGGAGGTCGAGAAGGGCTGGACGTTCCAGACATTGGTCCAGTAGCCGTCGCCCGGTTCGCGCTTGACCTCGATCTCGATGCCGGCCTTCTTGCAGCTTTCCTGATAGAGGACGGCCGCATCGACGCCGCCGGGAAAGGCGACTTCGGAGGTGCGCAGCAGCACCGAGCCGCTATGGCCGGACTTCTTGTAGTGGAAGGCTGCCTTGTCGGGATCGTAGACGCGTTGCTCGATGCCCTCGGGGAACAGCGCATAGGTGGAGTTGATCGGGAAGTCGTTGCCGACCTTGCCGTAGCCGCCGAGGATCTTCTCCACCATGGTCTCGCGGTCCATGGCGTATTTGAGCGCCAGGCGCAGATCGTTGTTGTCGAACGGCGCCTTGTCGCAATGCATGATGAAGACGTAATGGCCGCGGCCGGCAGTCGAGAGGATCTCGACGTTGGGGGCGCGTTTCAGGAGGTTGACGGTCTTCGGATCGACGCGGTTGATGTAGTGCACCTGGCCGGACGACAGTGCGGCGATACGGGCGGTGGCGTCGTTCATGCCGATGATCTCGATCGAGTCGACGTAGCCGCGGTCGCTGCGCCAGTCGTCCTTGTTCTTTTCGAATGTCGCCCGGACGCCGGGCTCGAAGCTCGTCATCTTGTAGGGGCCGGTGCCGATCGAGGCCAGCGGATCGTCGACGCCGCCATTCGGCTGGATGACCAGATGGTAGTCCGACAGCAGCAGCGGCATGTCGGCATTGCCTTCGCTGAGCGTCAGCACAAGGTTGCCGCCGTCTGCCTTGATCTCTTTGATCGAACCGAGCACGCCGAGCGCGCCGGATTCCGACTTCGCATCGGTGTGACGCTTCAGGGTCGCAACGACGTCGTCGATCGTCAGTTCCTTGCCATCGTGGAACTTGACGCCCTTGCGTATCTTGAATGTCCAGGTCACGGCATCCTTAGAGGGCTCCCAGGATTCGGCAAGTGCGGGCACGGCGGCACCCGTCAGCGGATCGGATTCGACCAGCATGTCGCCCCAGCAGCGGCCGATGCAGAACATGACCTGCGACAGGAACTTCGCCGGATCCTTGGAATCGGTGGCGGCCCCGCCTTCGAGGCCGAGCTTCAAGTGGCCGCCGCGCTTCGGTTCGGCGGCTTCGGCGCTTTCGGTGAAGAGCTTGTCGGCGACGGCAAGGGTGATGCCGGCCGCCATGGCGCGTCCCATGAATTCTCGGCGGCTCAATCCGCCTGCAGTGACGCGGCTTGTGAGATATTTGCTATAGTCGTTCATTCCCCTGTTCCTTCTTTGTGGTGCGTTGACAGAACTTCCGGGCAGGTCCGCAGGCGGTTTCCTCTCCACCTCCGTGCCCGCATCATGCGGGAAAATGCTGCGGTTGCCGCCGCCTCTTACTTTCCTTTCCAAATAGGGCTTCGCTTCTCGGCAAAGGCCCGCGCGCCTTCCAATTGATCTTCGCTCGAATAGAGCCTGTCGACCGTCGCAAACTGCCGCTTGGTGATCTTGTTCATGGCAGTCTGGAACGTCGAACCCTCCGCTTCGCGTACGATTTCCTTGATGGCCGCATAGACGAGGGGCGGCCCGCTTGCGAGCAGGCGGGCGAGCTCCCAGGCTCTCTCCATCAGCCGTTCGGCCGGTAGAACCTCGTTGACGAAGCCCCAGCGATGCGCCTCGTGCACGTCGAGCCAACGCCCGGTCAAAAGCATGTCCATGGCAATATGGTAGGGGATGCGCTTCGGCAGCTTGATCGAGGCCGCATCGGCAACGGTGCCCGAACGGATTTCCGGCAGGGCAAAACTCGCATGTTCGGCGGCGATGATCAGATCGGCCGAAAGCGCTATCTCCAGTCCGCCGCCGCAACAGATACCGTTGACAGCTGCGATGACGGGCTTGTTCAAGTCGCGCAGCTCCTGCAATCCGCCGAAGCCGCCCACACCGTAATCGCCGTCGACCGCATCGCCTGATGCAGCAGCCTTCAGATCCCATCCGGCGCAGAAGAATTTTTCGCCGGCGCCCGTGACGATGGCGGCGCGCAACTCAGGATCGTCGCGAAAATCCCGGAAGATCAATCCCATGGCACGGCTGGTCGCAAGGTCGATGGCGTTCGCCTTCGGCCGGTCGATGACGACTTCCAACACGCCGCCGTCACGTCGTGTGCCAATATGGTCGCTCAAACCGTGCTACCTCCTTCGCCGTATGAGAGCATCAACAGCAGCAACACCCAGCCCTTCGGGAAGAACCATCAAGGGATTAAGGTCCAGTTCCTCCAGGCGCACCGCATTCGTTACGACATATTCTGCCGTAGCTGCGACAGCAGCGACGGTGGCTTCGAGATCGCCCCTTGGCCGGCCGCGATAGCCATGAATCAATCTCGCAATCTTGAGACGCGAAATCGCAGCATAGATCTCGGTTTTCGTCGTCGGAAGCGGCAGTATGACGGAATCTTCGAGCAATTCGACGAAAATTCCGCCCGCTCCCAATGTCAGCGACAATCCGAAGACGGGATCGCGGGTGGCGCCGACGATGAGTTCCGCGACCGGAGGATCGACCATCTTCTCGACGAGATAACCGGCATCGCAGGCCATGGCCGCTGCCGCATCCGACACCGCCTGCGAATTCCTGAGGTTGAGCGCGACAGCCCCTGCCTCGGTCTTGTGCGCTATGCCGAGCCCCTTCAGAACGACGGGGAAGCCGAGCCGTTCGGCCTGCTCGGCGGCTTCGCGGGGAGAAAAAGCCTGCAGCCCCCAGGGAACAGGGAGGCCGCAGGCGGCAAGCTCGGCCTTCGCCTCGCTCTCCGTCAGCGTCTCGATTTCGCCGGCTGTGGGGGCGACGTCGAGCAGCGGCAGGGGAGGCGGGCTATTCCAAGCTTGGCCAATTCCGGCGGCGACTTCCGCCGCAGCGATGGTTTCATCGATACCGGAGAAAGCGACGATGCCATTGGTCATCAGTCGATCGGCGATCGGCTCCGGCATATTCTCGGGCAGGGTCGCGAGAAGACCGGCCAGCGCGCCGGTGGCGAAAGCCGCCGCGATGACCGCATCCGCCGTCGTCGCCCATTCGGACGCATCGCAGCGGTCGCCCCGCGGGAAATCGAGGACGACGAGATTGAGGGCATAACCGCCTGCGAACATGGCACTGAAGGCTTCTGTCTGGCGGTTGAAATCGCCCCACACGAAGGTGTGGTAGTCAAGCGGATTGGAGAGCGTCACCATCTCGCCGAGAACCCGCCGCAGACGCGGCAATTGCTGCGGCTGCAAGGCCGGGAATTCGACATCGCGGCCGACGGCGGCATCCGCCATCAGCGAAGCCTCGCCGCCGGAGCAACTCATGGACGAGATCGAATGGCCGGGGAGAGGACCGGCGACATGCAGCAGCTTCAGGGTTTCGAGCAGCGCCGGCAGGCTGTGGACACGACCGATACCGAGACGGGCGAGCACGGCGTCGGCTACCGCATCGCTGCCAGCAAGCGAGGCGGTGTGCGATACCGCCGCATGTCTTGCCTGCTCGGACCTGCCGACCTTGAGCACGACGACCGGCTTCTTCAACCGGCGGGCAATGGTGGCCAGGCGTTCGAGGCCGGAGGGATCGCCGAAACCTTCGACGTGCAGGCCGACCGCCGTGACCCGCGGATCGTCCATGAGCGCGCAGGCGACATCCGCAAGCGATGTCTGTGCCTGGTTGCCTGCCGTAACCACATAGGCGATCGGCAGCCCGCGGGTCTGCATGGTCAGGTTGATCGCGATATTGGAAGACTGGGTGAGGATCGCCACACCGCATTCGATACGCTTCATGCCGTGCTGGTCGGGCCAGAGAAGCGCGCCATCGAGGCCGTTGATGAACCCGTAGCAGTTCGGCCCGAGGATCGGCATGTCGCCGGCCGCCGCTACAAGAGCCTGCTGCAGTTCGGCGCCATCGGCAAGCTCCGCCGTCGCCTCGCTGAAGCCCGATGCGTAACAAACCGCGCCGCCGGCGCCGGCGCGTGAAAGGCCGCGAACGATGTCGACGGTAAGGGTTCGGTTGACGCCGACGAAGGCCGCGTCCGGTGCGCCGGGCAGATGGGAGAGCGAGCGATAGCAGGGCCGCCCGAGCACCTCGTCTAATTTGGGATGAACAGGCCAGATCTCGCCGGCAAAACCCATGCGGTCGCACTGCTCGATCACCCGGCGCGCCTCGCGGCCGCCGAAGACGGCGATCGTTTGCGGTCTGACCAGGCGGTCGAGCGGGCTGGATGTCATCGGCTCATGCTCCCAAGGGCCGGAGCAGGTCGCGGCTGATGATATGCCGCTGAATTTCCGAGGTGCCGTCCCAGATGCGCTCCACACGCGCATCGCGCCAGAAGCGTGCAAGCGGCAGGTCGTCCATCAGACCCATGCCGCCATAGATCTGGATTGCCTCGTCGGTCACGCGGGCCAGCATTTCGGAGGCATAGAGTTTGGCCGAGGCAATTTGCCGGTCTGCGGAAAGGCCGGTGTCGAGCCGCCAGGCGGCTGCAAGCGTCAGCCAGTCGGCTGCGTCGATCTCGGTGATCATGTCGGCGAGCTTGAAAGAGACGCCCTGATTGGCGCCGATCGGCCGGCCGAACTGCTTGCGTTCGGCGGCATAGGGCAGGGCCATCTCGAAGACACGGCGTGCCCGGCCGACGCAGGTGGCGGCAACCGTCAATCGCGTGCCGTAGAGCCACTGATTGGCGATATCGAAGCCGCGATGCACCTCGCCCAGCACCTGGGCTTCGGGAATCCGGCAATCGGTAAAGCTGAGGGTACTATTGTGATAGCCGCGATGCGAAACGGAGTCATAGCCTTTTAGGATCTCGAACCCCGGCGTGCCGCGATCGACGAGAAAGGCCGTGATCTTCTTCTTGATGCCTTTCGGCGTTTCCTCCTCGCCGGTGGCAGCAAAGACGATGACGAAATCGGCGACATCCGCGTGCGAGATGAAATGTTTCGTGCCATTGATGACGAAATCGGCGCCGTCGCGGCGGGCGGCGCATTTCATGCCGCGCATATCGGAACCGGCATCCGGCTCGGTAATGGCAAGCGCGTCGATCTTCTCGCCGCGCACCGCCGGCAGGAGATAGCGTTCGCGCTGCTCGCCCTCGCAGGCCATCAGGATGCCGGAGGGACGGCCGAAGAAGACCGTCAGACCCAGCGAGCCGCGCCCGAGTTCGCGCTCGACCAGCGTAAAGGTGACATGGTCGAGGCCGGCGCCGCCGACCTCCTCCGGGAAATTGCAGGCGTAGAAGCCGAGATCGATGCATTTACGCTGAATCTCGCGCCCGAGTTCCGGCGGGACGAAGCCGGTCCGCTCGACCTCGTTCTCATGCGGATAGATCTCGGTTTCGACGAAAGCGCGGACCGTCTCGACGATCATTTCCTGTTCTGCACTGAGACCGAAATCCATGCCGATCCTCCTACCGCCTCTGGCCGACGTGACGCCCGGCGCCTTCGGGCAGCGCCAGTTCCGCATGGGCCGCGGCAATCGCATTCACCCTGTCGAGCACGGCGGCGGGCGCCGCCACTGCCTTGCCCTCCTTGCTGTCGACATGCAGCAGCATCTGCTCGGCGGTTGCGATGAGCTCGCCCGTCGCCGTGTCGCGCAATGTGTGGAAGACATGCAGCCGCTTCTCGTCGGCGGTCAGGATCTGGCAGGCCGAATGGATCGCCTGGCCGAGCTTCGCCTCGCCGAGATGGCGGATATGGCTTTCCACCGTGTAATAGCTGTGCCCCGCCTCGACATAGGCAAGGTCGACCCCAACGAGACGCAGCAGCGCATCGGACGTATCGCCGAAGACCTGGAGATAGCGGTGCTCGGTCATATGGCCGTTATAGTCGACCCAGGCAGGGCTCACCTTGGTTTCGATAAGCCGCAGCGGCTTCGAAGGATCGGCGGGCATGGTCTCGCCTCCCCCTCGCGCCCACAGCGACTGCTCGAAACCCTTCAACAGCTTGCCGGCGCCCCAGCCCTTGCCGCCGTCGCCGCCCTTCAGCGCCTGCAGGATGCCGACGAGATTTTCGTCGCGGATTCGCTCAAGCTGGCGGATGGAAAGGCCGGACGCCTGTTCGTCGGATTGTCGGCCGATCTTTTCGATAAGCGCATCGTCAAGATCGACGACGTCGGTGAGCTTGGTCCAGGGCCAGGCGAGGCAGGGGCCGAACTGGGCGAGGAAATGGCGCATGCCGGCCTCGCCGCCGGCGATGCGGTAGGTCTGGAACAGGCCCATCTGCGCCCAACGCAAGCCGAAGGAATAGCGGATGACGTCGTCGAGCGTCTCGACGGTGCAGATGTCGTCGTGGATGAGCCATAAGGCCTCGCGCCAGAGCGCTTCGAGCAGCCGGTCACCGACGAAGGCCTCGATCTCCTTGGCGATGTGGACGCCCTTCATGCCGATCGGCGGCAGTCTTTCCATCGCCGCCCGGATGGTCGCTGCCGAGGTCTTCTCGCCGCCGACAATTTCGACGAGCGGCAGCAGATAGACCGGATTATAGGGGTGGCCGACGAAGAGGCGTTCGGGATGCGTCATGTCGCGCTGCAGATCGGTCGGCAGCAGGCCCGAGGTAGAAGAGCCGATCAGGGCATCCGGGCGCGCGGCCGCATCGATCTCGATCAGCACGCCACGCTTGAGATCAAGCCTTTCGGGCACGCTTTCCTGGATCCAGTCGGCGTCGGCAACGGCTTCCGCCAGCGTCTGGCAGAAGCGGAGCCTGCCGCGCGGCGGCAGTGGCGCGCCGGTCAGCATGGCATAGGCTTTTTCGGCATTGGCGATGACTTCGCCGACAATGCGGCCTGCTTCCGGATGCGGGTCGAACACATCGACGTCGATGCCGGCGAGCAGGAAACGGGCAATCCATCCGCCGCCGATGACGCCGCCGCCGATACAGGCCGCCTTGCTGATCTTGGTCATGATATCCTCAGCGTTTCGTCAGCTTCAGCTTCTTGCGCACATCTTCCGGTCCGATGATCCGCGCTCCCATGCCTTCCACCACCTGCACCGCCTTTTCGACGAGCTGGGCATTGGTGGCGAGCTGGCCCTTGCCGATGAAGAGATTGTCTTCCAGGCCGACGCGCACGTTGCCGCCGGCGAGGACCGCTGCCGCCGGAAAGGCCATGGCGTTGCGGCCGATCGAAAAGGCCGAGAAGGTCCAACTCTGCGGCACGTTATTGACCATCGCCATGAAAGTGTTGAGATCGTCGGGCGCGCCCCATGGAATGCCCATGCAGAGCTGAATCAGTACCGGGTCTTCGATCAGGCCTTCCTCGGCGAGCTGCTTGGCGAACCAGAGATGACCGGTGTCGAAGGCCTCGATCTCCGGCCGCACGCCGAGATCCGTCATCTTCTTCGCCATCGCCCGCAGCATGGCCGGCGTGTTGGTCATGACATAGTCACCGAGGTTGAAGTTCATCGTGCCGCAGTCGAGCGTGCAGATCTCCGGCAGGCATTCGGCAACATGGCTGACGCGCTCACTGGCGCCCGCCATGTCGGTGCCTTTCTGATTGAGGGGGAGGGGGCTTTCGACATCCCCGAAGATCAGGTCCCCGCCCATGCCGGCGGTGAGATTGAGGACAACGTCGATGTCAGCCGAGCGGATGCGCTCGGTGACCTCCCTGTAGAGATCGTTGCGGCGGCTGGCGGCCCCCGTTTCCGGATCGCGGACATGGCAGTGAACAACAGCCGCCCCAGCCTTGGCGGCGTCGATCGCGGAATCCGCGATCTGCTTGGGAGTGATGGGAACGTGGCTGGACCTGGAAACCGTATCGCCGGCACCGGTGACAGCGCAGGTGATGAAAACATCGCGGTTCATCGCTAATGGCATATTCTTGTTCTCCCCGTCTTGACTGGCATTACGCGGCAGGTTGGCCGAGGATGCTTTGCATTTTCGGTACTATCCGATACATTATCGGAAACAGGAGATGGCTTTGCTGCAGCGATCGAAGCAACGGCTCGATATCGACCTTCTCGTCCTCCCGGATACGAACCTGATCTTGATTGCATCCGTCATCGAGCCGCTGCGCGGTGCCAACCGCATCGCCGGCAGCGAGCTCTATCGCTGGCGGCTTCTGACGCCGGACGGAGCACCGGTGCCGACCACCAGCAATATCGCCGTGCCTGCCCAGGGAAGCTTCCGGGCGTCGACTGAGGACGCACCGCTTTTCGTGCTGGCCAGCTACGACTGGCGCCGCAGCGCGACGCCGGCGCTGAAAATGCAGCTGTCGCGGGCCGCCCGCTACCGCACGGTGATTGCCGGCGTCGAGTCCGGCACATGGCTGCTGGCCGAAGCAAGCCTGCTCGACGGCCTGTCGGCGACCGTGCACTGGGAGGACTACGAAGATTTCGCGCTGGCCTATCCCGAGGTCAGGGCCGTCAAGGATCGTTTCGTCATCGACGGCAAGCGGCTGACGACCTCAGGGTCGCTGCCGACCGTCGACCTGATGCTCGAAGTGATCCGGCAGCGGCAGGGTTATTCGCTGGCGCTCGAAGTCAGCCGGCTGTTCCGTTACGAGCAGCCTTCCTTCCATATCGACGAACCGCTTTCCGCAGCCTCGGCGGGACTGCGCCTGCATGACCCCCGGGTGACGCAGGCGGTGCATCTGATGGAAGAGCATATCGAGCAGCCGCTGGTTTTGGCCCGGCTCGCCCGCAGGGTGGGCGTCAGCGTCCGGCATCTGCAGGATCTTTTCCAGCGGAGCATCGGCGCACCGCCGCATGTGCATTATCTCGCGCTGCGTCTGAACACGGCGCGCCGCAAGGTGATCGAGACGACGGCCTCCTTCGCCGACATTGCGGCGGCGACCGGCTTCAATTCGGCCTCGGCCTTTGCGAGGAGCTACCGGGCGAGTTTTTCCGAGAGCCCGTCGGAGACGCGGCGCCGCTTGCGCCGTCGCATCACGCCATCGCAGGCGTCGCCATAGGCTGAAAAGCGTCCCGCACCATCTCGGCGAGTTCCCGAACGGCTTCGCTGGAACGATAGGTGCTCCGGCGCAGCACCACTTTTGAGGAATCGACCGGCGGAAAACCGTCTTCGGCGGTCAGTTCCCGGCAGCCGGGCGGGATGCTGCTGCGGGAAAGCGTCGTGACGGCAAGGCCGGCGGTCAGGGCATTCTTCAGCCCCGAGCCCGTATCGGCGATAAAGGCAATGCGGTAATTGCGGCCGATCTGCTCCAGCGACCGAAGCGCAAAATCGCGTGACCAAGTGGAGTTGCGATAAGTCGCAATGGGAAGGGGATCGAGATCGTGCAGCCGATGGACCATCGATGTGACCCAGACGGTCGGATCGACGCAGAGGACCTCGCCCTTGTTCTGATCGCTCCAGTCAAAAACGACGGCAAGATCGAGTTCGTCCCGTTCCAGGGCGGCAAGGTTGCGGACCGTGTAATCGCAGGAGACGGTTACTTCGACCGCTGGGTGGCGCACCGCAAAAGCCGCGAGCGCCGCCGGCAGCACCGTCTGGCTGTATTCCTCGGGAATTCCAATGCGCACCGGCCCGTCCAGAGGCTTGCTGCGGATCGTCGCTGCGGCCTCGTTCAGGAGATCGATGACCCTGCGGGCATAGGGCACGAGCTGAATGCCCTGGCGCGTGAGCAGCACGCCGCGGGCGCCGCGCTCAAAAAGGTTTTCGCCAATCGCCGCCTCGAGCCTCTTGATCTGGGTGCTGACGGCAGATTGCGTCCGCCCGATGCGCTGGGCGGCCGCCGAAAAGTTCGACGTCTCCGCGACAACCAGGAAGGTTCTGAGAAGGTCGCTTTCGATCGGCTCTTGCATCGGTAGCCATAGAAAAAACTGATGATAGCTATTACTACTATCCGTTTGTCTAATGTCAATTCCTGGCGCAGAAATGAGCGGCGTTCGACTTCCTTCTTTGAGAATCTCTGCGTGACTATTGAAAATCCGACCACGCGCCTCGCAGGCAGCGAGCACGAGAAGGGTGTGCTTCTCATCGTTGCCGCGACGCTTGCCTGGAGCGCGAGCGGCGTTTACTCGCGACTCCTCACGACCGACGTATGGACGGCGATCGCCTGGCGGTCGCTGTTCGGAGGCCTGTTCCTGCTGATCCCCTGCCTTTTCCTCGAAGGGGGCATCTCGCGGCGGCAATGGCGTTCCGTCTTCCATCCGTCCGGTCTTGCGATGATCGCATGCCAGACCTTCAGTCAGGGATGCTTCATCGGGGCGCTCTACATGACCACCGTCGCCAATGTGACGATGATCTATGCGACGACGCCCTTCATCGCGGCTCTGTTCGGCTGGCTCATCCTCAAGGAGAGGGTCGCTAGGCGGACGCTGATCGCCGGCGCCGTATCCCTCTTCGGCGTCGGCGTCATCGTCGCCTCGTCGATTGGCGGCGGCACCGGCTGGGGCGACCTCTTGGCGCTCGGCATGACCGCGTCCTTCGCGCTCGTTATCATCATTCCGCGCATCGATCCCGGCGTGCCGAGCCTGCCGCCGACCGTCGTCAGCGCCTTCCTGACCCTCGCCATCTTCGCGCCGTTCGGTTCGGTCGGCTCGCTCGACCTGCACAACTGGATCGTCCTTGCCGCCTTCGGCGCCACCAATTTCTCGCTGGCGCTGGTGCTCTTTCTCGCCGGGGCAAAGCGGATGCCGCCGGCGGAAGCCGCGCTGATCGGCACGATGGAAATCGTGCTGACGCCCTTCTGGGTCTGGCTGCTGTTTTCAGAACAGCCACCCGTCGCCACTTATTTCGGCGGCGCGATCATCCTCGGCGCTCTGTTCTGGCATACCGCGGTCGACTTCAACCGAGGCCGGCGGTCTTACGCCGGCTAGGGCAACCCCGCAGAAGCGCGTAGCGGTTTTGCCGGGAAAAGCGCGAAGCCTTATCCTCCGGTCTACCGGACAACCGTTTTGCGCGGATCCTGTTCGCCTTGCCGAGGCGCGTGACCTGCCGGCAGCCGTGACGGGCCGCGAACGCCAGCCTTACAGCGTCATGGCTTTTTTAGCCGAAGAACGCACGAAGCTGAGCGAAAAACCCGCTTGGTCTCGGATCTGCGATCCTGCGCACGCGGCGAGCGACTGCTGCCGCGCTGACACTTTCGCCAAAATGACAGAAGCAGACAAGCTCGTGCAACTGTTCGTCGCCGAGTTCGAAGAACCGTTTGGCTTCTCCATAGCTGTCATTTTCCATTCCGGCCGCCCGCAGAATGGGATCAGCGAACGCAACGGAGATCGGGGTGTCGTCACCCCGCAGGGCAAGCCGATCTGCGATCGGCTGATACTCTGTCTCGTGAAGCGTCCTCAAAAACGGTTTGGGGCTGCGTTCGAGACATTCGGCCCAGCGTTCAATGCGTTCGCGCCGCGTCAGTTCAAGGGGCTTTATGCTCGTGCTGATTTTCGCAACTGTTTTCAGCTGCTCCAGTGCATGCTGTTCCATTCCGGCCTCCTATCTTCGGAAAAATAGACGGTCCGCTCCCAAAAACAGCGTGGCTCAGGACGCAGCCGATGTCCAATCACGATTGGAAACGGCATCTGCCGCTGGCCGAACAGATATGATCATCGGAGACTGAAGACGACGACTTTGCCGATTGTCGTCTTGAGGGGCACCCGTGTCGTTTTTCCGGGCTCTGTTTTTCGTCAGGCATGGTTTTCTTGTCACGTTCACGGCGCTGCCGCGCAAGCGAGCGACATGAAGTATGGCAGACAGGCCGCCGGCGCGCTGCCACGGTGGTAGAAGGACTGAAATCCTCTGGGATCACCGGATCGTTATCCGGAAGATATCCAGATGGATCGAAAGGAGGTTCTGTAGCCTAAACCAGCTCTTTTCGCAGCAGATCTACGGATTGCGGCGGGCGATGACGAGAGCGGCACGACAAGGCAAGCCCTATCGTACTCACTCTCTCCTCGATCCAGTCTGTCCCCGCCTATCTGCGAAATTCGAACACCGCCGGTTGCGGCGAGTGAATGCCGGACTGCAGAGGAGGCAGGCCGGAGGAAAGCATTGCCATCGGCTGCATCGGCTGCAGATCGAGGCATTCAACAAATGGGAGGAATCCATGAGCAAGAATAGAGGCGTCGTTTATTTAAGGCCGGGCAAGGTCGAAGTTCGCGACATCGACGACCCGAAGCTGGAAGCGCCCGACGGCCGCCGCATCGAACACGGCGTCATTCTGAAAGTGATCTCGACCAACATCTGCGGCTCCGACCAGCACATGGTCCGCGGTCGCACGACGGCGATGCCTGGCCTGGTCCTCGGTCACGAAATCACCGGCGAGATCATCGAGAAGGGGATCGACGTCGAGATGCTCGACATCGGCGATATCGTCTCGGTGCCGTTCAATGTCGCCTGCGGCCGTTGCCGCTGCTGCAAGTCCCAGGATACCGGCGTCTGCCTGACGGTCAACCCGGCCCGCGCCGGTGGTGCTTACGGCTATGTCGACATGGGTGGCTGGATCGGTGGACAGGCACGCTATGTCACCATCCCCTACGCCGATTTCAACCTGCTGAAAATACCGGATCGCGACAAGGCAATGGCGAAGATCCGCGATCTCACCATGCTCTCCGATATTCTGCCGACCGGCTTCCATGGCGCCGTGCGCGCCGGCGTCGGCGTCGGCTCGACGGTCTACATCGCCGGCGCCGGCCCTGTCGGCCTTGCAGCGGCTGCTTCCGCCCGTATCCTCGGCGCTGCGGTCGTCATGATCGGTGATTTCAACAAGGACCGCCTGGCACATGCGGCCAAGGTTGGCTTCGAACCGATCGACCTTTCCAAGAGCGACCGTCTAGGCGACATGATCGCTGAGGTCGTCGGCAGCAACGAGGTGGACAGCGCCATCGACGCCGTCGGCTTCGAGGCCCGCGGCCATTCGGGCGGCGAACAGCCGGCGATCGTGCTCAACCAGATGATGGAGATCACCCGCGCCGCAGGCTCGATCGGCATTCCCGGCCTCTACGTCACCGAGGATCCTGGCGCCGTCGACAATGCCGCCAAACACGGCAACCTTTCGCTTCGCTTCGGCCTCGGCTGGGCCAAGGCGCAGTCCTTCCACACCGGCCAGACGCCGGTGCTCAAATACAATCGCCAGCTCATGCAAGCGATCCTCCACGACCGCCTGCCGATCGCCGACATCGTCAACGCCAAGGTCATCCCGCTCGACGAAGCCGTCCAGGGATATGAGAGCTTCGACCATGGCGCGGCGACGAAGTTTGTTCTCGACCCGCACGGAGAGGTCGCGAAAGCCGCCTGACGATAAAGCATATCGCGCAAAAGCGTGCAGCGGGCGCGCTTTTGCTCCTTGTTCTTATGTATGTCGTTGTCCCGGAACCGCTGCACACTTCCGGGCGACATGCATCAGGCACCAAAACGGAGATGGCCGGGAAGAACCGGCCATCTCGCATCAATCACGTAAATTCTGTAGCCTTCTACTCGATGCTGAACGGGAAATATTTGGCATTGATCATGTCATAAGTCCCGTCTTCCTTGATCGCCTTCAACGCCTCGTTCAGGCGTGCAAGACGCTCCTTGTCGTCCAGACGCACCGCAATCCCGGCACCTTCACCAAAATAAGTGACGTCGACCAGATCCGGCCCCTTGAATGCGCAGCAGGTTCCCGCCTTCGTATTGGCGATCCAGTCGTAAATGGCGAGCTTATCCTCAAGGATAATGTCGACGCGCCCGTCCGACAGGCCTTTGTACAATTCTGGAGACGACCGGAATACCGTCTTCTTCATGTCGGGATAGAAATGGTTGGCGTAAGATTCCTGCGCCGTCGAAGAGGTCACCCCGAGTTTTTTACCACTGAGGGCGGCGGGGCTGACGTCGCTGATCGGCGAATCCTTCCGAGCGATGAACACTGACGGACTGTTGTAGTATTTCTCGGTGAAAGCGACTTTCTGGCGCCGCTCCAGGCTCATCGACATCGATGAGATGATCGCGTCGTATTTTCCTGCAATAAGATCGGGGATCATGTCGTCCCACTTCTCGATGATGAATTGGCATTCGAATTTGCCGGTCTCGCAGAGGGCATTGGCAATATCGATGTCGAAACCCTGAAGTTTGTTGTTCGCGTCGAGATAGTTGAAGGGCGGAAACGCACCTTCGACGGCGACTCTCATCGGCATTGGCTCTTGCGCGGCCACCGGCAGCGGCGAGACCGCAGCCAAAACGACAGCCACCCCGCCCACCATCAGCGCTCCGCGCAATAAAGTCTGTATGGATATTCGCAACATCGCCGGAACCCCCTGGGCGTGATCGATTTCGCCCCATAGTGCGCCGCAGCCTTTAATTCTACGTGAACGCTTATTTGTTAGCGTTGACGAATGCGCCCGTATCGTGGTGTCCAGGGGTCCAGGCTTGCACATCGTTGTTCCTTCCAGCTCCAACACGTTTCAGAAGTCCTGGATCGCCTCGGGAAGAATTCTCTTTCTGATCGCCATCAGCGGGCTCGGAGCGATTGGACTCGTCGTGCTATCGGCGCTCTGGGCGGGAACCGAAAGCGACGCTGCGGCCCTTGATCGCCAGCGTCAGCTGGTGAATGCCCGCCTGCGCGAACAGGTCGATCAGGTCGCCCATGTCATCGGTCAGTTCGGCAACGGCTATCTCGCCCGCGTTTATCCCGCGTCCCGGTCGGCAGGGGTTTCCTCCAGCCTCGATACGGTTCTGACCGGGGCGGCCGGCAGCGCAATCAGCGAAACCGCAATGTCCGCCTTCGGATACGATCAGGCCTTTGTCGTCGACGAGAAGGCTCAGCTCAGCATGCTGACCGACGCGAAAACCGAAAAACGCTATCGGTGGATGAAACCTCTCTTTTTGCCGCTCCTTAAAGACAGCCGTCTTACGGCAAGCCAAAGCCCGACTTTCAGCGACCGAATGCCATCCTCGCTGGAAAGCCGTCGGGCGAGCGCGGTTCGCCCCAACCATGCGCTCGCCAATCTGATGCGGCTGGAGGGCCGGCCGACGATCGTTGGCATCGTCGCCATCAACGAAGCGCCCCAGGGCCAGCCGCAGCCGATGCGGCAATTCCTGATCGTCGTGCGGTTTCTCGATGGTGCGGCCCTCGACGAACTGAGCCGGCAACAGGGCCTCAACGGAGCCCGCTTTGCCCGCACGGCCGATCCCGACGAAAATGAGGTCGCGTTCCAAATCGACGCGACGGCAAATGGTGAACCGATCGGCTTCATCGTGTGGCGACCCGATCTTCCAGGTTCACGGGTGATCGGCCGATTGATGCCGGCGCTTTCGATTGCCGCCCTGGTGATCGCCGTGCTGCTTTCGGTGCTGCTGGTACGGCTGCGGAGCAGTCTCGGCGAATTGAAGAGAAGCGAGCTGCATGCAAGGCAGCTTGCCTTGCATGACGTGCTGACCGACCTTCCAAACCGCGCTTTGTTCGCTATGCGGTTCGAGGAATGTCTGACCGACACGCGGCATTCGACCGAGCGCTCAGCCGTAGCACTTCTCGACCTCGACCGCTTCAAAGCCGTGAACGACACGTTCGGCCATGCCGCCGGTGATGAACTCATCAGGATGGCCGCGGAGCGGATCCGGTCCGTCCTTCGCCCTGATGACACGCTCGCCCGGCTCGGGGGCGACGAATTTGCCCTGCTTCTGCGGGACATCAAAAATGACGATCAAATCCTGCTGTCCATATGCGACGCGATCGTCGCCGAACTTGGCAGGCCCTTCCCGCTTCTGAGGGGCGAAGCGGTCGCCCGGGTTGGCGGCTCGATCGGCATCACCATCGTGCCGGACGCCGGACGAAATGCCGATGACCTCATGCGTTATGCCGACGTCGCGCTTTACGAGGCAAAGATGGGCGGGAGAGGCCAGTGGCGCGTCTATTCCCCGTCCATGGACGGCGGCAGAAACGCGCGCGACATTCTCAAGAACGAATTGCGCGAAGTCCTGGCCCAAGGCACGGCCGCTGACGGTTCGAAACCCGGCCTCGGTAGCGGCAAGCCTGACTTCGGATCGCTTGAGGTCTATTACCAGACGGTGCATCGCGCCGAGGGCGGATATACAGCCTCGGGCGCTGAGGCTCTCGTGCGCTGGCGCCACAGTCAGCGCGGACTGCTGACGCCTGCGAGCTTCATCCCAGTGGCCGAAGAGGGCGGCCTCATCGACGCTCTCGGTTTCTGGGTCTTGCGGGAAGCCTGCAAAGCCGCCTGCAAATGGCCGGAAGACACCTTCGTGGCGGTCAACGTGTCGCCGGCTCAGCTGAGAAGACCAAACTTCGCCGAGGAAGTCTTTGCCGTGCTTGAAGAGACCGGCCTACCGCCATCCCGCCTCGAGCTCGAGCTCACCGAGTCCTCGCTGATCGAGGATAATTCGGATGTCTATACGGTCCTGAAATCGCTGCGCAGCCGGGGCATTCAAATTTCTCTCGATGATTTCGGCACCGGCTTTTCGTGCCTCAGCCACCTGGTGCGTTTCGACATCGACCGCATCAAGATCGATCGTTCCTTCGTCTCGCAGCTCGGCGCAAAAGCCAACGGTGCGGCGATCATCGGCGCGATCGTCACCCTCAGCCGCAACCTCGGCATCTCGACGACGGCGGAAGGGGTCGAAACCGAATATCAGCGCGACTTCCTCACGGCCCTCGGCTGCACCGATCTCCAAGGCTATTTCTTCTCCAAACCGGTTCCTCTTCGCGAACTCGACTGCTTCGCCAAGTTGGAAAACAGCGCCGGGTCACGGACGATCGCCTCAGGAGCCATCGCCTAGAGAGCCGCTGATCTTCATCTGTCGGGAACTTTCGTTCCGGGCAGCGGTTGACGCCCGAAACGAACGGAGAATGTGATGGGCGGGATCGGCGAGTGGCGGCATCTTTGCGTCGACATGCAGCGCATGTTTGCCGAAGAGACCCCGTGGCACGTGCCCTGGATGGTTCGGATCTCTCCACAGATCGAGGAACTTGCCGGCCGGCATCCTTCCCGGACGATATTTACCCGCTTCGTGCCGCCGCAGCATCCGGACGCGATGCCGGGAAAATGGCGCGACTATTACCAGAAATGGTGGATGATGACGGGCGAGCATCTCCCGCGCGAGTTCGTCGAACTGGCCTCCTCGCTAGCCTCGCTTGTTCCGCCGGCGCGAACCTTCGACAAATGCACCTATTCGCCCTGGATCGACGGCCGCTTTCATACACTCCTTCAGTCGGAGCGGGTCGACACCCTTGTGATCACCGGCGGGGAGACGGATGTCTGCGTGCTTGCGACGACGCTCGGTGCCATCGATCTCGCCTATCGTGTCATCGTGCTGAAGGACGCCGTCTGCAGCAGCGCCGACGACACTTATGACGCGTCGCTGGAACTGCTACACGATCGGTTTTCCGTCCAGCTGGAACTCATGGAGACCGAGGAATTTCTGAGTGGCATCGGCTGAGGAGCGTGTATTTCGATCTCCTTGCTCTTGGAACCCGCTCACGGCCCATCCGAGCATTGACCGATCAAACTCAGCCGAACCTCTCGAAGGCTCACTGCGGATCTTGGCTAGCGGCTCGCTTCTCGTCTTCAGCTTCTTCCAGCGCTGCGCTCAAGAGTTGAAGCGCGAACTCCTTTGCGGCCTTTTCGTCCTCCGTACATAGCTTCAACGGGGCGCACCTTTCCTTCAGATTGCGAATGAGCTTTCGGCGAAGCCTGGAAACCAGATGCGAATCTGTTTTTGCAATAAGCTCCTGCAGGCAGGTGACGGCAACCACTTCGAACATCAAAAGCCTGCCCTCGACTTCGCCTTGCGAAGGAATGGGGAACCGCTCACCGCCCCGCTTTAGATCTCGCTCCGTCGAAAGCATCTACAGCCTCCAAACCGATGATAAGCCTGATCGATGAAATCACATATCGAAAGTTCTCGGCCGCTCCTCCCGCCGTCGCTTGAGGAACTGTAGGCGATGTTCAAGGACGGCTTAGGAGCAATGTGCTCTCGGATCATTGCCGACGCCGCGCAGCCCGCGCGCTTATCGGGCGACCTGACGTCGACAAGAAGCGGCTGCTCAATCTCGCCGCAGCGTCTTGCCGGACTCCGCGTCAAACAGATGAAGCTTACCCGGCCGAGCGGCTATCGTCACGACCTGACCCGGCTGGAAATCGTGCCGTTCGGACAGCACGGCGACAAGCTCCCCGGAGCCGTAGCGCAGAAACACCATCGTCTCGTGGCCGGTGGGTTCGGTGACGGTGACGGTCGCGCTCAAGCCGCTTGGGCCGAGCGACAGATGTTCCGGGCGCACGCCGAGCAGCACAGTCTGCCCGTCGGTCGCTTCCGGCGTGAAACCAAGCGCAATTTCGTCTCCCGTCTCGGTGACGAAGGACGCACCATCGGCCTTGTAGCGGCCTTTCAGCAGATTCATCGACGGCGAGCCGATGAAGGTCGCCACGAATGTATTGCGGGGTCGATCGTAGAGCTGCAGGGGCGTTCCGGTCTGTTCGACCTTGCCGCCCTGCATGACAACGATCTTGTCGGCCATGGTCATCGCTTCGACCTGGTCATGAGTGACATAGATCGTCGTGGTTCTCAGCCGTTGGTGGAGCTCCTTGATCTCCTTGCGCATCTGCACGCGCAGCTTGGCGTCGAGGTTCGACAGCGGCTCGTCGAACAGGAAGACTTGCGGCGACCTGACGATGGCGCGCCCCATCGCGACGCGCTGCCGCTGGCCGCCGGAAAGCTGGCGCGGATAGCGGTCGAGATAGGGCACGAGGTCGAGCGTTTCGGCCGCCGCCTGCAGGCGCTGTTTAATAACGTCGGCCGGCTGCTTCTGCAGGCGCAGTGCAAAGACCATGTTTTCGGCAACGGTCTTGTGCGGATAGAGCGCGTAGCTCTGGAAGACCATCGCAATGTCACGGTCCTTAGGCGGCAGATTGTTGACGATCTTTCCGCCGATCGAAATGGTGCCGCCGGTGATGCTTTCGAGACCGGCGACCATGCGCAGCAACGTCGACTTGCCGCAACCGGACGGACCGACCAGCACCACAAACTCGCCGTCGCGAATTTCGATATCGACGCCGTGCAGGATATTTAGGGCGCCGTACGCCTTGCGCGCCTCCGAAATATTGACCTCAGCCATATGCCTCCCAATCGCTTTCCGGCCACCCACGGGCCGATCCCGAGGGATAAAAATCTCTCGACAATATCCGCGGCATCAAGCTTGAGAAACCCGCCTCCTGCCGCTGCTCGAGATACCGCCGAACCTCCTCCATGAAACGTTTCATTTTATGTTGACTTTTCCCGCTTGCCGTCTAATGCTCGATGACGAGACCGAGAGGAGCGGTTTCAAACAGGAATATGAAACGTTTCATTTTCCTGTTTACCAGATAGTTCTGCACGAGACCAGTCCCAAAATCGGACCGGGTCCAGTTCGGCAAGACCGACTGGCGGCAGCGCACAACGTGGAGGAGGAAGACATGAAAGTCGAAATTTACGATGCATTGATGCGCCGTCAGGCAAGCCGCCGTGACGTCCTGCGCGGAACGGCAAGTGCAGCGGCTCTGCTCGGCCTATCAGGCGCAATGGGCGGAATTGCCGGCACCGCCTTCGCCGCCGATGATCTGCGCGCCCAGATCCTGCAGATCCCCGGCGTCGGCAAGGGCTCGCCGACGGATGCAGACTGGCAGAAGGTCGGCGAGCTCTGCCTCGGTCCGACCAAGGCCAACGTCAAGCAGGGCGAATTCGCCGGTGTCGAGCTGACCTTCATGGGGCTCAACAACCAGAACCTTCACAACTTCCTGTTCCGCGGTTTCCTGAAGCCGTGGGAAGCCTATACCGGCGCCAAGATCAACTGGATCGACCTTGCGCAAGCGGACTACAATGCCCGCCTTCAACAGTCGATCGCCACCGGCACAGTTGATTACGATATTCTGGAAATGGGCGCGCCCTTCGAAGGCGACACCGCCGGGCGAGGGCTTTTGGACGAGATGCCGGACTGGGCTGCAAAGCAGATCGAAGCCGACGACCTGGTGAACTACCTAAAGCCCCCGGTCGGCACCTGGGACGGCAAGACCTACCGCGTCACAATAGACGGCGATTGCCACACCTTCGCCTATCGTAAGGATTACTTCGGCGAAGGCTCGATCAGCGGCATGACCGAGCCGCCGAAGACCTGGCAGGACGTCAACGCGGCGTCCAAGGCGCTGATCGGCAAAACCGATCCGCTGACCGGCCAGCCGGCCTACGGTTATCTCGACCCGCTCAAGGGCTGGGGCGGTTTCGGCTTTTATTTCATCGAGAACCGCGCGACCGCCTATGCCAAATATCCGGGCGACCCGGCGTGGTTGTTCGACCCCGAAAACATGAAGCCGCTGGTCAACAACCCCGCCTGGGTCCAGGCGATCCAGGATGTGCTGGATCTGATCGCCGCCAAGGCCTATCCGGCCGATCAGATCAATGCGGATCCTAACACAACGGCCTTCTCGCAGTTCCTGGCCGGCACCGGCGCAATGCTGATGTGGTGGGGCGACGTCGGCTCCAGCGCGCGCACTTCGGACTCCTCAGTTGTCGGCGATGTGGTCGGCTTCGGCATCAACCGCGGCTCCAACCGGGTCTACAACCGCAAGACCGGACAATGGGAAGAAAAGTATAACGAAGCGCCTAATATGGCCTATCTCGGCTGGGGCATCTACGTCACCAAGCGGGTCTCCAGTGACGAGAAGAAGCGCAAGGCGGCCTGGTCTGCGGCAGCCCATCTCGGCGGCAAGGATCTGTCGCTTTGGACCTCGGCCTATCCCTCGGGATTCCAGCCCTATCGTCAGTCCAACTTCAACTACGACGAATGGGAAAAGGCTGGTTACGACCGCGCCTTTGTCGAGGACTATCTAGGTTCGAACGCCGACAGCTATAACCACCCAAATGCTGCGATCGAACCGCGCATCCCCGGCATCTTCCAGTATTACTCCGTTGCCGAGGACGAATTGGCAAAGGGTTTTGCCGGACAGTACAAGTCGGCACAGGAGACCGCGGATGCGATTGCGGCCGCCTGGGAAAAGATCACCGACCAGATCGGCCGTGACAGCCAGCTGAAACTCTATCGGGCGAGCCTCGGGCTCTGACCCTCTGACCAAACGCGCCGGCGGACCGAAAGCGATCCGCCGGCGCCTTTTCTATCCGGGCGAGGAATATCATGTCGACAGTCGAAGGCGACCTGCTGCACACGGTCGAAGCCGGCTCCATTTCCGCGAGCCGCCGTTTCTGGGGTCGCGCGGCTCTGTGGCTCAGCGCCGCATGGTTCATAACATCCTTTGTCTTGCAGGGTGCCCATGAGCTGGGCTGGACCGAATGGGGTTTTGCGAACTGGCGACCCGTCCTCTATGCGTACTTCCTCTGGGCCGCGGTTCTTTGCGTCACGCGCGTGGTCATTTACGGCGAGGCCGGCAAGAAGGCGCTTTTTGTGCTGCCGGCCGCGCTTTTCGTCGTGTCGATGGTGGTGTTTCCACTGCTCTTTGCGCTCTGGATCGGCTTTTCCGATTGGAACCTCGCATCTTCTGCCGGGCGGCGTTTTAACGGGCTCGACAATGTGCGACGGATGATCGCCGATCCGTTCTATGCCAACGCCTTGCTCAACATGATCCTTTATTCCCTGGCGATTGCAGTCGAATACGCGATCGCCTTCGGCCTGGCGCTGCTCCTCAATCAGGAAATTCTTGCCCGGAAGTTCTGGCGGGTCACCTTCCTCGTACCTTTGATGCTGTCGCCGGTCGCGGTGAGCTGGATGGTCGGCAAATCGATGCTGGAGACCCGTTTCGGCCCGATCGCGCGCCTGGCCCGCTGGCTCGGCTGGGAAAACCCTTCCTTTTTCGGCGATCCGCTGACGGCGCGGCTTTCGGTCATGATCATGGATGCCTGGACCTTCATTCCGTTCATGATGATCATGCTGCTTGCCGGACTGCAGGCTCTGTCACGCGAGGTGCTGGAAGCGGCCGAAGTCGACGGCGCCACCAAGTGGCAGCGCTTCTGGCAAGTCATTTTCCCGCTCATGCTGCCGGTGTCGGTCACGGCGGTGATGATCCGCATTATCTTCAAGCTCAAGCTCGCCGACATCATCATCACGGTGACATCGGGAGGCCCGGGCGGGGCGACCGATTCCGTTACCAGTTTCATCTATCGCGAATACCGCGACCGTTCGAATGTCGGCTACGGGACGCTGCTCGCGCTCGTCTATCTGGTGATCATCGTCGTCGGGATGACGGGGCTGATGAAGATTTCCGACCGTATCGTCAAGCGGATGACAGGAAGGCTCTGATGGTTCGCATCGATCTCGAAAAATACGGGCGGGGCCAGCGCATTCGCTGGTGGGCCATGCGTTTTGCCGTCTACGGCCTGCTCATCATCTGGGCATGTGTCTGCATCTTCCCGCTGTTCTGGACGGTTTCGACCTCGTTCAAGACGGCGGCGGATGTCATGCGCGGCAATCTGATCCCCTGGTTCAATTTTACGCCCAGCTGGCTCGGCTGGCGTTCGCTCGGGCTCTCTCCCGATACCATCTCGCAGATATCGACGGTGCGCGACGAATTCATGCGCCGGCTCTGGAATAGCGTCATCATCTCGGTCACGGCATCGGCCCTTGCGGTCGTGCTCGGATCGCTGGCCGCCTATGGGCTCAGCCGCTTTTCCTACAAGTTCGGCCATATGCGCAATTCCGACATCTCCTTTTTCTTCCTGTCGCAGCTCATCATGCCGCCGGTCGTCCTCGCCCTGCCATTCCTGGTTCTCTACAAGGAACTGGCGCTGCTCGACACTTATGCCGGCATGATCGCCGTCTATACGCTGATGGTTCTGCCGATCGTCGTCTGGATCATGCGCGACCAGTTCGCCACGATACCGGTAGAGCTCGAAGAGGCAGCTCTGGTCGATGGCCTGTCGGTCTGGGGCGCGTTTGCCCGCATCATCGTGCCGCTGGTTCTGCCGGGCATGGTCGCCGCCTTCCTGCTGGCGCTGATCCTGTGCTGGAACGAATATTTCTTCGCCGCGCTGCTGACCTCCACCAACACCAACACGCTGCCGGTGATGATCGCCAGCCAGACAGGCAGCCAGGGCATCAACTGGTGGTCGATGGCTGCCCTTTCCACCGCCGGGATCCTGCCGCTGGTCGTCGTCGGCGTTGTGCTGGAAAAGCATATCATCGCTGGGATGACCGCAGGCGCCGTAAAATAGCTGCGGGATGTTGGAAATGGCGAAGATGCCGACAGTCAAGGACGTTGCCGAACATGCGGGCGTATCCGTGGGCACCGTTTCGCGCGTGTTGTCGGGCGAAGCCGCGGTCAAACCGATGCTGCGCGAAAAGGTCAACGACGCCATTTCGGCGCTTGGTTACCGGCCGAACGTCACCGCAAGAGCGCTGCGCACCAGCAGAACCGACGTCATCGGCCTCGTCGTTCCCGACATCACCAATCCCTTCTTTGCGCAGCTTGCGGCAAGCGTCGAGCGTGCGGCGCTCGAATGCGGTCACAGCCTGATGCTGGCAAGCTCGCATGACGACAGCGAGGCGGAGCAGAGCCACGTTTCGGCCTTTCTCGACCGGTCGGTGCGCGGCATCATCGTCGTGGCTTCGAGCGACGGTTCGGGTCTTGATCTGCCGGCTTCGGTCCCGGTCATATCGCTCGACCGGCGCTTCGGCACCTTTCCCCTGGTGTCGACCAACCATGCGCAAGCGGCCACCCTGATTGCCGATCATCTTTATGGGCTGGGGCACCGGCGCATTGCCTATATTGCCGGGCCGACCGACACCGAAGCCGGGCGCATGCGCAAGGAGGCCTTCGTCAGCCGCATGGACGGGTTCGCCAAGACCGGCGAGGCCGTTGACCTGGAAATCGTCTACGGCAGATTCGACTACGAGTCCGGCGAAAGAATTGCCCGTAACCTGCTTTCGCGCCGGGCGCAGGACCGGCCGACGGCGATCGCGGCCGCCAGCGACCAGCAGGCTATCGGCGCACTACGCGCGGCGCGCGACCTCAAGATCGACGTGCCGCGAAAACTGTCGGTCACAGGTTTCGATGACATTTCGCTCGCCAATCTCGTGGTGCCGCGACTGACCACCATACGCCAGCCGGCCGACATGCTGGCACGGCGCGCGGTCAGCCTTCTGCTGGAGGAGCCGCCGGGCACGGCAGACGAAATGGTCGACGGATCGCTGATCGTGCGCGGTTCCAGCGGCCCATGCCCGCAACCGAAGCCAGATATCACAGGGCATACCAATTGAAGCACGGCCGGTGCTCCGGCCACGAGAAAAGGATGGAAGATCAATGCTCAAGGGAATCAGGGCCGAACTCAACGGCGACATTCTTCAAGCACTTTGCAATATGGGGCACGGCGACTATCTCGTCATCTCCGACATGAATTTTCCATCGGATTCGATCGCCCGCCAGACGCGTCTCGGTAAATTGCTGACCATGGAGAACATTCCTGCGCCGCAGGCAATTGAGGCGATCTTGTCGGTCTTGCCCCTGGACACACCGATCCAGCCGTCGGTGGGCCGTATGGAAGTGATCGGCAAGCCGGATGAAATTCCGCCGATTCAGCAGGAAGTTCAGGCGATTGTCGACCGCGCCGAAGGCAAGCCCTCGCCGATGTATCCCGTCGAACGCATGGCCTTCTACGACATCGCCAAGAAGGCCTATTGCGTGATCGCAACGGGGGAATTGCGGTTTTACGGCTGCTTCCTTCTGACCAAGGGCGTCATTCCAGCGGAGGAAGCTCGGAGATGAGCGAGAAAAGCGGGATCGTCATTCTCGGCATTTTTGCCGCCGACACCGCCTATAAGGCGAAGCGTCTGCCCCATATCGGTGAGACGCTGATGGGTTCCGGTTTCACGCTCGGGCCGGGAGGCAAAGGGTCCAATCAGGCAATTGCGGCGGCAAAGGCCGGCGGCAAGGTGACCTTCATTTCAAGGGTCGGCAACGACCCGTTCGGCGAGATGGCGCTTTCAGCCTATGCGGAGGCGGGCGTCAAAGCCAATGTCATGAAGATGGACGGCGTTTCGTCAGGCGCCGCCTTCATCTTCGTCGACGAGGTGAGCGGCGACAATGCCATCATCGTCGCGCCGGGTGCGGCGGGCCTCATCGGCATCGAGGATGTCGATGCGAACCGGGCCGAGATCAAAAGCGCCGCCATCTTCATGACTCAGCTCGAACAGCCGCTCGAGGCGGCCATCCATGGACTGTCGATCGCCAAAAGGGCAGGGGCCACGACGATCTTCAACCCTGCGCCCGCACGCACGATCCCAGACAGCATCTACGCTCTGTGTGATTTCATCGTCCCCAATGAAGTCGAAGCAGCGGAATTGGTGGGCCATGCTATCGAAACCGATGAGCAGGCAGGTGCAGCGGCTCGCACACTGGTCGATCGGGGGGCGCGAGCAGTGATCATCACTCTCGGCGCGCGCGGGGCCTACTATCACGCCGCCGGGCAGAGCGAATTCGTCCCTGCATTTCGGGCGGGAAATGTCGTCGACACGACGGGAGCCGGGGACGCTTTCCTCGGCGGCTTCGCAACGGCGATTTCCGAAGGATACGCACCGATCGAGGCCATCCGCTTCGGCTGTGCGACCGCAGCGATCGCCGTGACACGGCCGGGCACTGCGCCCGCCATGCCTTCAAGGTCCGAGATCGACGCCTTGCTGCGTTCCTCCTAATTCAGGACCGCGCGCTGGAACCGGCGAGGGTGACTTCGCCGTTGTCTTCACCGTCCCAGTATTGGATAGAGGACGCCGACACCTTGATCAGCACGATGCCAGGCGTGTCGATCCCTTCCGGGAACCAGCGCTTGAGATCGGCAACCCAGTGTTCTTCGAAGGCGGCCCTTTCTCGCACCAGCGATGCAACGCCTTCAATCGCAATGAAGATTCCAGGCTTGCCAAGCAGGCTTGGGGGAGCCGTGAACGTCAGCGACACGTCCTTGTTGCTTTCGATCTCTGCAATCTTCCGGGTTTCCTCGTAGGAGAAGAACCAGGAGTCGCCATCATACTCGACGTCGCCGTTATTGCTCATCGGCCGGCTTGAGATACGGCCGGATCCGGCATTCGTCGAGAACATGCAGAAGTCGATCTTCTTCAGGTGCGAAGAGAGGTCTTCGAGTGTCATGGACGCCATTGTCATCTCCCATGTTTGAATGTGGGGAAGTAGCGTGCAAGCTCACTGATTGTTCCGGCAAGGCGTGATCGGCGGGGCATCTGACGTCCAGTTCTACGTCGAATGCGAAAGCTCGCTGCCGTCTTCGCCGATCTGATGCGCCATGTTACGACAGAACGGAGCACACAAGCTCACGGCATCTGAGCGCCTCTCGTAGCCAGGTATATCGAATAAACCGAGCAGGTGGCCGCGATGAACAGACGGTTACGCCTGGGCCCCCCGAAGGTGAGGTTCGCGACAGCCTGAGGCACGCGTATTTTGCCGATCAGATTTCCCGTCGTGTCGAAGCAATGCACGCCATCGGCCGCACTCGACCAGAGGTTACCCTCCACGTCAGTGCGGATTCCGTCCGGAATGCCATTGTCGATCTGACAAAAAACGCGGCCGTTGGCCAGCCTGCTGCCGCCGACGACGTCGAAGGCGCGAATGTGACGCGGCAGGTGTTCATCGTGGCTTGCTGCCGAATCCGCGACATAGAGAACCGTCTCATCCGGCGAAAAGGCGAGGCCATTCGGCTGAGTGAAATCCTTAGCGACGGCAGCAAGCTCGCCGGTCGCCGAATCGAGCCGGTAAACGTTGCGGGTCGCCTGCTCCGGCTCGGCCTGAAACCCCTCATAGTCGGACATGATACCGTAGGTCGGATCGGTAAACCAGATCGTGCCGTCTGACTTCACCACCACATCATTCGGCGAATTGAGCGGCGCGCCTTCAAAACGGTCGGCAAGCACGGTGATCGAGCCGTCGATCTCGGTGCGCGTTACCCGGCGCGCGCCATGTTCGCAGGAGATCAGCCGCCCCTGCCGGTCGCGCGTATGGCCATTGGCGAAGTTGGACGGCTGACGATAGACAGAGACGCCGCCCTCGGGCGTCCACCGCAGCATGCGCTGGTTGGGAATATCGCTCCACAGAAGCTGATTCGCATCGTTGAACCAGACGGGACCCTCCGCCCAGCGGCAGCCGGAATAGAGTTCGTCGAGGCCGGCGCTCGTCACAATCATCTGCCGGAAGCGCGGGTCGTGAATTTCGTAGATGCTGGCCTCTGCCATGATGGTCTTTCCGTTTATCGCATGCCGACCCGCCGGCCGCCGGCGAGCATGATGACGCTGATGATGATGAGGCCGGTCATGATGAGGCGGATGCCGGCGCCCAGCCCGTAAGTGTTGAGCATGGAAACAACCAGGAACATGAAGAGCGATGCGCCCCAGATGCCCGGCACGTTGGAATCGCCGCCGGCAACCGCCGTGCCGCCGATCACCACGACGGCGATAGAGGTCAGGAGATATTCGGAGCCCATGTTGAGGGCCGCGCCGCCGGAGAAGCAGGCAAGCAGGTAGCCCGCAATGGAAGCGAGCACGGCACAGAAGAGGTATGTGACGAAGCGCGTGCCGTCGACTGGTATTCCGGCCATGCGCGCGGCCGGCATGCTCTGGCCGATCGCTGAGATCCAGCGACCGTAGACCGTCTTCTCGAGCAGGAACCAGGCAATCAGCGAGATGAAGAGTGCGACGATCGCCACGTTCGGCACGCCGAGCGTGGTCGAAGTGGTAAATTCCGCGAGCATGCTCGGGGGCTTGATCCGCAATCCGCGGTTCGTCCAGATCGCTGCGGATTGCACGATGAAGCTCACGGATAGCGTAGCGATGATCGGTGGAATCCGGAGCGCCTTGATGAGCACATAGTTGCCGAGGCCGATGACAAGGCCGATGACGATGGCGACGAGGAGTCCCGACAGGATCATTCCGTTTTCGACATTCATCAGTTTCAGCGCCACCGTACCGGCAAGCGTCATGGTGGCGGGAACCGAGAGATCGATGTTGCCGGGACCAAGAGTGATGACGAACATCTGGCCGATGCCGACGATGACCGAGAAGGCCGCGAAGGTGAATGCTGCCTGCGACAGGCCGAGCGTGCTGGCGCCGAACGTCACCATGATGGTCAGGAACCAGACGACGAAGGCGGCAAGCCACGACCAGATCCAGGGCTTACCGAAGAGGCTGAAGAGCGAGGTCATCGGCGTTTCTCCCGCTTCTCCAAGCGGTTCAGCATCAAGCGCAACGCGAGCACGATGATCAGGATCGCGCCCTGCGCTCCGATCTGCCAGTCGGGCGAGATGCGCAGGAAGGATAGGAAAGAGCCGGCGAGCGTCAGTGTCAGCGCGCCGATGACGGCGCCGATCGGAGAAACGCGGCCGCCGATGAACTCGCCGCCGCCGAGGATGACGCCGGCAATCGACAGCAGCGTGTAGCGCAGCGCAATGTTGGCGTCGGCCGAGGTCGTGAGACCAACAAGGGCGATACCGGCAAGCACGGCGAAGAGACCCGCAAGCCCATAGGCTGCGGCGCGCGCTGCGACGATCGACCAGCCGGCGCGCTCCACCGAACGCTGATTGCCGCCGATGCCGCGGATCAGCACGCCGAGCGAGGAGCGCATGACGAGAAGATGGGCGACGGCGGCGATGACGATGCTGGCGACGATCGCCATGGGCGCCAGCGGCGGCTTGACGGTCATCAGCCAGCGCACCCAGTCCGGCGCCTGCCCGCCCGGAGCCGGCAGCAGCAGTACGGCAAGGCCGCCCCAGACGAAGCTCATGCCGAGGGTCACCACGATCGATGGCAGGTTGCGCAAATGGATTACCACGCCGAGCGCAGCATAGGCTGCGACCGCGCCGGAAAGGATCAGGATGCCGATAACGGGCGCATCACGCAGAAAAGTGGCACTGACGCAGGCGACGAAGCTGACAAAGGTGCCCATGGAAAGATCGAGATCATTGACCGCCATGACAAGCATCTGGGCGATCGTCGCAAGCGCGATCGGCACAGCCAGGTTGAACAGCAGGTTGAGCCCGACATAGCTCATGGCGCGCGGCTGCAGCCAGAATACGGAGGCGAGCAGCAGGGTCAGCGACAGGGCGGGGATGGCAAGACGCATCGCGTCCGCGGAGAACCGGAATGTCATGCGGCGACCCCCTCGAAGGAGGCGGCGATGATGTTCGCCTCGCTGACGGCGTCGCCAGCGAGTTCGGCGGTGATGCGGCCCTCGCGGAAGACATAGACGCGGTCGCAGAGGCGGACTTCGTCCATCTCGGTCGAATACCAGATGAAGGTGCGCCCGCGCGATGCTTCCTCGCGGATGATAGCATAGACCTCCTGCTTGGTCCCGACGTCGACGCCGCGCATAGGATCGTCCATCAGAACGACGGGCGCGTGTGTCGCAAGCGCGCGCGCAAACAGCACCTTCTGCTGGTTGCCGCCCGAAAGCGACAGGATAGGATTCGCCATATCGGGTGTGCGGATTTCGATCCGCCGCTTCCAGTCGTTGCCCTTCGTCTGTTCTTCGTCCGGGACGATGACACCCCGTCGCGACAAATCGCCGAGCGAGGCAATCGAGAAATTGCGCAGGATGCTCCACAGTTCGAAGACGCCATTGAGGCGGCGGTCGCCGGCAACGAAGGTGACGAGCGGATCGCGTTCGGGCAGCCAGTTGCCGGACTGAGCGGCATGCAGCGCGAGCAGCAGTTCGGTCTGCCCGTGGCCGGCAAGGCCTGCCAGTCCGATGATTTCACCTTTGCGGGCCGTGAAAGGCCGGCCAGCCGTCTGATGCGACAGAACGAGGGCAGCCTCGGACTGCGCGCGCGGGGGGCGGTCGCCGGTTTCTTCCTTTGCAACCGTGCCCATGGCCTTCACAAGCCCATGATGGTCAAACTCCCGCGCCGGACGTTCGGCAACAACGCGGCCATCCTTCATGACGATGATGCGGTCGGCGGTTTCGAGGATCTCGTGCAGGATATGCGAAATCAAGATGACCGAGCCGCCGGCCGCGACGAAGCGGCGGACATGGTCGAGCATCTGGCGGGCGAGGCTTGCGTCGAGCGACGAGGTCGGTTCGTCGAGGATCACCAGCCGCGGCGCTATGCCGGCATCGGAAAAAGCCATTGATATCTCGACCATCTGCCGTTCGGCGATCGAAAGATCCCCGACGACACGGCCGCTATCGATGCCATGGCCGGGAAAGACGGCATCGAGACTTCTCTCGATGATTTTTGCGGCACGCCTGCGCCAGCCGAAGCCACCGAGATGGCGATGCATGATGCGCGTGTTTTCGACGATGGAGAGGTTGGGGCAGAGGGACAGTTCCTGAAAGACGCAGCGCACGCCGCGCCCTCGCGCGGCATTGATGCCATAGCGCTCCAGCCGCTCGCCATCACTCGCCACGCTTCCCTCATGCGGCGTCAGGCCGCCATTGATAACGCTGACGATCGTCGATTTTCCTGCGCCGTTGTGACCGACCAGGCCGACGCATTCGCCAGGCATGACGCGGAGCGTGACGCCGTCGAGCGCCCTGACGGCGCCGAAGCTCACCTTGGCGTCTTCGACGGCGATCATCGCCTTCAAAACGTCATCCATGCTAGCCCGCCACACCTGATCGCAAGGAATGCCGCGCAGCCATTTGCGGCCGAGCGGCATTCGCCGGGAGATTACTTTGCCGACTCGATGACTTTGATCGCGTCTGCCTGCGTGTACTCGACGTTGGCGACACCGCCGGCCTGGGTATTGGCGAGGTTGGTTTCGAGGTTGTCCTGGTCAATCCGCAGGAAGGGTACCACGAGATCTTTCTTGACCTCTTTGCCGTCGAGGATCTGCTGGGCCACCCAGAAAGCAAGCGTGGAGACGCCGGGTGCGATGGATACGGACATGGTCTCGTAGCCTTTGGCGTCCTTCTGCTCCTTCCACCACTTCAATTCATCTTCGCGGTTGCCCATGATGATGATCGGCATCTTCCGGTCGGTCGCGGCAATCGCCTGCGCGGCGCCATAACCGTCACCACCCTGCGTCACCACGCCGACGATTTCGGGCAGGCTCGGCAGGATGCCCGCAACAGCTTTCTGCGCCACATCCTGCGCCCAATCGCCATGAACGGAGCCGACAATCTTGAACTGCGGGAACTGCTTGACGCCCTCGTGGATGCCGGCCGAGATCTCATCATCGACGAAGACGCCCGCAAGGCCACGGATCTCGAGAAGATTGCCGCCCTCCGGGAGTTTCTTCGACAGATACTCCACCTCGCTACGGCCCATTTCCTTGAAATTGACCGCGATGCGCCAGGCGCAGGGTTCGGTGACGATGCCATCGAAGGAAACGACGGTGATGCCGGCGTCGCAGGCTTCCTTGACCGCACCGTTCAGTGCCGTCGGCGAGGCGGCGTTCAGCACGATCGCGTCATAGCCCTGCAGGATCATGTTCTGGATCTGCGCCGCCTGTTCCGTCGCCTGGTTTTCGGCGGTGGTGAAGGGATCGGCCGCGGCAACGACGCCTGATTTCACGGCTTCGCCCGTCACCTTGCTCCAGCTCGTCAGCATCGCCTGACGCCACGAGTTGCCGGCATAGTTGTTGGAAAGGGCGATCTTCTTGCCCGAGGTATCGGCAAAGGCAGAAACGGGCATCGCGGCGCAAGCAATAGCGGCCGATGCCAGAAGCATCTTACGAATTGTCATGTCTTCCTCCCTCATGATCGCGCCGGTCGGCCGATCGCTTCACTCCCGTGGACCCAGGGCCCGAGTGAAAATTGTTCTTGCACTGAGCTTCCTCCTCTCAGTAAGGGCAGGATGGGGGAGATCGGCAGACCTGTACAGGGGCAAGGCGGCAAGTTGTTTGCGGGTTTTGCGCAACAAGCTGCGGGTTTACGCAAGACGGCGGCGTTTCCGCGGCGCTTACTGGGAGAGGATCATGGCAGGTTGAGGAGCCTGTCGTGACGGGGAGGAACTAACAATGCTGCAACCAGCACCCGCAGCCCTGTTCGACCATTATCTCGGAATTTCCCGGCTGCTCGCCGGCCAACTCGATTTTCGCTCAGCCATCCGCTCCGTGGCGGCCGAGGTCGCGCATATCATCCCGCACGACCATCTTGACGTCTGCGTGCTGCTAGAAGGCGGCAACTATCACACAGCCTATGAGACCGGGATCGAGACCGCCTGGGGCGAGATTGCCGGTGCGCCGGTGGTCAACAGTCCCATCCGTTCGCTGCTGCGCGGCGAGGTCGACTTTCTGCTCTCCGACGATGCCATGACGGATTCGCGCTTTCATTTCGAGGGCGCCTTCAAGCGGCCGATCGTCGAACAGTCTCTAAGAAGCCGCCTGCATGTCCCGATGAAGGTGCAGGGCACGATTATCGCAGCGCTTTCCTGTTCGTCTCACAACGCCGGCGTCTATACGATGGAGGATATCGAACGCGCCCGCATTATCGCCGATCTGCTGACGCCCTATTTCTTCGCGCTGCAGGCGGCCGAGCAGGCGCAACGCTCTGCGATCGTGGAGGCGGAGGCGCGCGCTCGCGAGGAGGGGCTGCGGCAGGGCGCCCTGAAACTGACGGAAGCGCTGGAGCAGGAGCGTCAGCGGATCGGCATGGACCTGCACGACCAGACGCTGGCCGACCTGACGCGGCTGGCGCGCCGGATCGACCGACTGTCGCGCAACGGCGAGGTGACGGCCGAGGCGCTGGAACCCGTTTCGCGATCCCTGCAGCATTGCATGCAGGATCTGCGGCAAATCATCGAGCAGGCAAAACCCTCCGTGCTGCAGCTCTTCGGCCTTGCCCAGGCAATCGAGCATCATCTCGACCGATCGACGCGCGATACCGGATCGGCGATCGAATGGGGCTTGGTTGATGAGACGAATGGCGCGCTGGAGCAACTGGAACCGACCGTCAGCGTCGCCTTGTTCCGGATCGCCCAGGAGGCGATCAACAATGCCGTGCGCCACGCCGCGCCCCTGGCAATCATGGTGAGGCTTGAGGCCGACAAGGAACAGTTGTCGATCGAAATTTCCGACGACGGGACCGGGCTCTCCAAAGTCCGGGGGCGGATCGGTGGCGGCATCGACAACATGAAGACCCGCGCGCGGCTGATCTCGGCGCGTTTCACGACGGGGCCCGGCCATAACAACCGCGGAACCGCGGTCCGCGTCGTGCTGCCGCTAGAACAGGATGATTTTAGGCCCGGTCGGCCTAAAATCTGAATCCTGTTCTAAATTAAAGAGTTAGAGCATGATGTCGTCCAAAAACCGCTCACACTTTTCGGCATCATGCTCTAGCGCCGAAAGGGCCGGCGGACGAACCAAACTGAGGAGCGAGGCGAAATGAAGGTTCTGATCGTCGAGGACGACCCGTTGCACCGGTCCTACCTGCACGAGGCGGTTAATGCCGCCCTGCCGGAATGCGATACGATCATCGAGGCGGAGAATGGGACCGCCGGCGAGAAGCTTGCCCGCGACCATAAGTCGGCGCATATCGTCATGGATCTGCAGATGGCCAATAGGAACGGCATAGAGGCGGCGCGCACAATCTGGAAGGAGCGGCCGGAGACACGCATCCTCTTCTGGTCGAACTATTCGGACGAGGCCTATGTGCGCGGCGTCTCGCGCATCGTGCCGGATGGCGCGGCCTATGGCTATGTGCTGAAATCAGCTTCCGACGAGCGGCTGAAGCTTGCCCTGCGATCGATCTTCATCGAGAGCCAATGCGTCATCGACCGCGAAGTGCGGGGCCTGCAGCAGAAGAGCCTCGGCCAGACAAACGGCTTCACCGATTCCGAATACGAGATCCTCGTCGATATCGCGCTCGGCCTGACGGACCGTGCTATCGCCAAACGCCGTGGCCTGTCGCTGCGCAGCGTGCAGAACCGGCTGCAGCAGCTCTATGACAAGCTCGACGTGTATCAGGCGGCCGGCGACGATCACGAAGACGGCCGCTTCAACCTGCGCGCCCGCGCCGTGACCGTTGCGTTGTTACGCAAGCTGCTGAATTACAGCGCATTGGAACGGGCCGAGGCGGAACTGCAAGAGTGGCTTGACGGAAAATAACCGGGGGCGGGGCCTCGGTTCGAAACACGGGCTCCCTTCGGGCAAACTCAGCGGCCGTTTTCTTTTTGCCAGGCCTGATATTTCTGCCGATGTTCCTCCTTGGTGCAGGGGTAGAGGCCGATGATAGTCTCGCCCGCCTTGACCTGCTCGAGGACGAAGTCCTCGTAGCTTTCCATATTCGCGCATTCATCCGCGAGTTCTTCAGCCAGATGGGCCGGGATGACCATGACGCCGTCGCGGTCGCCGACCAGGACGTCGCCCGGAAACACGGCGACATCACCGCAGGAAATCGGCACATTGATATCGAGCGCCTCGTGCAAAGTCAGATTGGTCGGCGCCGACGGCTTGGCGTAATAGGCCGGCATATCAAGCGCCCCGATCCCTTCGGCATCGCGAAAGCCGCCGTCGGAGACGACGCCCGCCGCGCCGCGGAGCGCCAGCCGGGTGATCAGGATGGAACCGGCCGTCGCAGCCCTTGCGTCCTTGCGCGCATCCATCACCAGCACCTGCCCTGGTGGGCAGGTCTCCATCGCGACTCTCTGCGGGTGATTTGGGTTCTGAAAGACCGTGATCGGATTGCGGTCCTCGCGAGCGGGAATATAGCGCAGCGTGAATGCCTGTCCCACCATCACCTCCGCCTTGGGAGCCACGGGCACGACACCCTGGATGAACTGGTTTCGAAGGCCGCGCTTGAAGAGGGCAGTGG
Source organism: Rhizobium sophoriradicis (assembly GCF_025200795.1). Taxonomy (NCBI): domain Bacteria; kingdom Pseudomonadati; phylum Pseudomonadota; class Alphaproteobacteria; order Hyphomicrobiales; family Rhizobiaceae; genus Rhizobium; species Rhizobium sophoriradicis. The sequence continues at coordinate 610,830 of NZ_CP104153.1, read as the reverse complement.
CGATCGATGCCGTCGAGATCTTCTTGAACTTCGCCCGGGTCGCCTCGCTCAGCACATAATCGGTCATTCCCATTCCTCCCTCAATAAATATCCGGTTCGCCGGCGCTTTTGCCGAAACCCGTTTCAAGAAAATCGAAGTCACAGCCCTGGTCGGCCTGCGTCACATGGCGTGAGAACATCCAGCCGTAACCACGCTGGAAATGCGGCTCCGGCGCCTTCCACGCATCTCGGCGTCGAACGAGTTCGGCCTCGTCCACCAGCATGTCGAGCCGGCGGCTGGGCAGATCGAGGCGCACGATGTCACCGGTCTGCAGCAGCGCCAGCGGGCCGCCGATATAGCTCTCCGGCGACACATGCAGAATGCAGGCGCCGTAGGACGTGCCCGACATGCGGGCATCGGAAATGCGCAGCATGTCGCGATGACCTTGCTTGATCAACGCCTTCGGAATCGGCAGCATGCCCCATTCCGGAAAACCCGGACCGCCGAGCGGCCCGGCATTGCGCAGCACAAGGACGTGGTCGGGCGTGACGTCGAGATACTCGTCATCGATCGCCTTCTTCATCTCAGGATAGCTGTCGAAGACCAGCGCCGGCCCCTGATGCACATGAAATCTCGGATCGCAGGCCGCCGGCTTCATCACGGCGCCGTTCGGGCAGAGATTGCCGCGCAGGACGGCGAGCGATCCCTGGTGATAGACCGGGTTCGAAAGCGGCCGGATGACATCGTCGTTATAGACCTCCGCGCCCATCAGGTTTTCGCCCATGGTCTTTCCGGTGACGGTCAGGGCTGTCAGGTCGAGCCGGTCCTCGAGCTGTTTCATCAGCGCCCGCAGGCCGCCCGCATAAAAGAAATCCTCCATCAGATAGTCTTTCCCCGATGGGCGGACATTGGCGATCAACGGCGTCACCCGCCCAAGCAGGTCGAGATCATCGAGCGTCAGGTTGATGCCGGCGCGCCTGGCCATCGCGATTAGGTGGACGACGGCGTTGGTGGAACAGCCGGTGGCCATGGCGACTATCGCGGCATTGCGGCATGCCGCTTCCGTGACGATCCGGTCGGGCGTCAGATCCTCCCAGACCATCTCGACGGCGCGGCGCCCGCAAACTGCCGACATCCGCTGGTGATTGGCGTCGACGGCAGGAATGGACGATGCGCCCGGCAGCGTCAGGCCCATCGCATCGGCAATCGCCGTCATCGTGCTGGCAGTGCCCATCGTCATGCATGTGCCGGCCGATCGGGCGATGCCGCCTTGAACGCCGAGCCACTCGGCATCGGTGATGTTGCCGGCGCGGCGCTCGTCCCAATATTTCCAGGCGTCCGAGCCGGAGCCGAGGATTTTGCCCGCATAGTTGCCACGCAGCATCGGCCCGGCGGGCAGGTAGATCATCGGCACGCCGGCCGACAGCGCCCCCATGACGAGACCCGGCGTGGTCTTGTCGCAGCCGCCCATCAGCACGACGCCGTCGAGCGGATGCGAGCGGATCGTCTCCTCCGTCTCCATCGCCAGCATGTTGCGATAGAGCATGGAGGTGGGCTTCGTGAAGCTTTCGTCGACCGACAGCGACGGCATTTCGACGGGGAAGCCGCCGGCCTGCGAGACGCCGCGCTTCACGTCCTGCACACGCTCCTTAAAGTGGGAGTGGCATGTATTGAGCTCGGACCAGGTGTTGAGGATGCCGATGATCGGCCTGTCGCGAAAATCCTCTTCGGCATAGCCGAGCTGCATCATGCGCGAGCGGTGGCCGAAGCTGCGCAGATCATCAGGCGCGAACCACCGCGCGCTTCGCAGCATGTCCGGCGTTTTTCTGTGTGTCATGAGGATACCTTCTCGGGATGGGAAAACCGTATTCGCGGCTATTCCTTCATTCCCCATTTCTGGATGGTGTGGCGCTCGATCGTCTGGAAGACCAGGTTTTCGACGATCAGGCCGATGATGATCACGGTCAAGAGCCCGGCGAAGACTGCCGGAATATCGAGAAGGTTACGGTTCTCGAAGATGAACCAGCCAAGGCCTCCCTGGCCCGAGGACACGCCGAAGACGAGCTCGGCGGCAATCAGCGTGCGCCAGGCGAAGGCCCAGCCGATCTTCAGGCCGGTGAGGATGGAGGGGAAGGCGGCCGGCACAAGGATCCGCAGCACATAGGAAATGCCCGTCAGCCCATAGTTTGCACCGACCATGCGCAAGGTGCGCGAGACCCCGAGGAAGCCGGAGTGCGTATTCAGCGCCACTGCCCAGAGAACCGAATGCACCAGCACGAAGACGAGGCTGGAGGCGCCGAGGCCGAACCAGATCAGCGCCAGCGGCAGCAGCGATATGGCCGGCAGCGGGTTGAACATCGCCGTCATCGTCTCGAGAAAATCCGTACCGATGCGTGTGTTGATGGCAAGCACGGTCAGAAGTGCGGCGAGCACCGTGCCGAGCGCATATCCGGTGAATAGGATCTGCAGCGTCGTCCAGATGCGGGCCGGCAGCGTGCCGTCGGCGAAGCGGTCGATCAGCGTGATGATCGTGTCGCTGAGCGTTGGGAATAGAAGGGGATTGTCAAGATAGGAGGCGTAGAGCTGCCAGACGATCGCCAGCGTGACGATCAGCAATGTCTTGCGCAGTGCGCCGATGCCCCAGAGCGTTTCGAATGCACTGAGCCTCTGTTCGACCGGTTTGACGTTGTCGTAGGGCTTCGCGGCCTCGACATCGGGCGCAAGAATGATGTTTGCGGACAACATGGCTTTATTCCTTGTGGCCGGGTTCCGAGGAGAACAGCAGGTTATGGATGTCACGCTCGAGCGCTGCGGCGCTGCCGTCCTGGTGGCTGACCTTGTCGACATCCACCACTTCCGCCTTGACCCTGCCCGGATGCGGCGACAGGAGCAGGATCCGGTTCGAGATCTTGATTGCTTCGGCAATCGAATGGGTGACGAAGATGACGGTGAACTTGGTGTCCTCCCAAAGCTGGAGCAGCTCGTCCTGCATCTGCCGGCGGGTGAGCGCGTCGAGCGCTGCGAAAGGCTCGTCCATAAGGAGGATATCCGGCTGCATCGCCATGCCGCGGGCGATGGCGACGCGCTGCTTCATGCCGCCGGACAGGGTGTGGGGATAGCTGTCGACGGCGCGGGTCAGCTTTACCTTGTCGATATATTCGCGCGCCAATGCCTCGGCTTCGCCCTTCGGCAGCTTGCGGGCGACCAGCAGCGGAAACATGACGTTCTCCAGCACTGTCTTCCAGGGCATTAGCTGGTCGAACTCCTGGAAGACCATCATGCGGTCGGGCCCCGGACACTTCACCTGGCGCCCGTTGATATGGATGGAACCTGCCGATGGAGTCATGTAGCCGCCGACCGCTTTCAGAAGCGTTGACTTGCCGCAGCCGGACGGACCGAGCAGCACGAACCTGTCGGATTGGCTGACGGAGAAACTGACGCCCTCGGTGGCCGTGACCAGCAGGTTCGGGGTCTTGTAGCGCAGCGTGACGTTATCGACCTTGAGGAGGGGCTCTCTCTCGGCCGCCGGTGCGGTCTCGTTGCCCGTGCGGGCAATGGCCTGAAGCATTGGAATTACTCCTTGAAGAGGGGGGCGGCGGCTCTGAAGCGCCGCCGCCCTGGTGCCGTCAATTGCCGTTGAGGTAGGCGGAGTCGGGCAGGTAATAGTCGGTCCAGGCCTTCGGCATGGTCTTGAGCGTACCGATCTTGTGCAGGTGCTCGGCAAATTTCATCGTGCCCTGCGGGTCGGTGCGCCATTCATCCATGCCCGGCTCTTTCAGCATGGCGAGCAGATCATCGAGGCTGGTTTTGTCGCCCGACACTGTCTTGTAGGCTTCGAGGGCGGCCTTGGGATCCTTCTTGATGAAGGCGACCGCTTCTTCCGTCGCCTCGCGCAGCGCCTTGACGATCTTCGGGTTGGCGTCGGCGAATGTCGTGGTGGTGAAGAAGGTCGCCTGGGTCAGCGCACCGCCCAGGATCTCCTTGGAATCGGTGACCCTGTGCACACCCTGCTGCTTCAGCTCGATATATTGGAAAGGCGGCGCTGCGAAATGGTTCTTCACCTCGTGGTTCGGATTGGCAATTGCCGCAACCGCGTCCGGATGTCCGAGCTGAACGGTGTTCGGATCGAATGTCTTGACCTTGTCCTCACCTAACATCTTCGCCGCCGCCATCTGCAGCAGGATCGCCTGCGTGGACACGCCGACCGTCGGCACGGCGATCTTGTCGGACGGCGTAATGTCCTTCAGCGACTTGATGCGCGGATCATTGCTGACCATGATCACCGGCTGCGCGGAGCTGGTGATGATCCCCTTCACCTTTCCCCTGGTGCGATCCCAAAGCAGAAGCAGGTTGCCGGTGCCGGTATTGACGATGTCGACATTGCCGGCAAGCAAGGCATCGGTCTGAGCCCCGCCGCCGCTGAAGGTCCGCCATTCGACAGTCACATCGGCCACGCCATCGGCCGCCGCATGCTTTTCGATCAGCTTCTGGGTCTCCATGACATGGCTGGCGAGATAGAGAATGCCCGGCTGGCGGGTAATCGAAATAGCGGTCTTCTCCTGCGCCTGGCCGGCCGAGCAAAGGCCGAGTGTCAGCGCCGCGGCCACAAGACAATGTTTTAGAATTTGCATCTGGTCCTCCCAAAGGATGCGGGCCTCAGCCCTCTGCCGCCTTTCCCGAGGCGGATTTGGTCATTGAAGCACTAATGCATCAGTGCATCAAGCCAAAAAATGTGGTTTAGTCGATTTGACGACGCGGAAACAGGGCAGAGACATGAGCGGAATGGTTCGGGAAAGCCAGTTGGATCGGTCACGACAGGTGGCGCTGCAGATCCACGAGATATTGCGGGCAAGGATATTGACGGTGGAGCTTGCGCCGGGGACAGTCTTGTCGCGCGCCTCGCTGCAACTGGAATTCGGCGTGAGCCAGACGCCTGTGCGCGATGCCCTGATGCGGCTTCAGGAAGAAGGACTTGTCGAAGTCTATCCGCAATATGCGACTGTTGTCGCCAAGATCGACACCGACCATGCGCGGCAGGCGCAGTTTCTGCGACTATCGATCGAACTTGAGGCGGTGCGGCGGCTGACCGAGGAGTCGCCGGCCGAGACGGCGGCGGACCTGCGCGAGATTTTGACGCGGCAGAAGGCAGTTGGGTCCCCGGAGACCTATGACATCTTCGACGAAATCGACCGCGATTTTCACCGGAAGATCTACGAGAAAGCAGGCATATTGCAGCTTTGGTCCAATGTCAGGCGCCAGAGCGTGCATCTCGACCGGTTGCGGCGCCTCAACCTCCCGATGCCGGGCAAGATGCAGACGGTCCTCGCCGACCACGAAGCAATCGTCGACGCCATCGCGTCGGGTAAGCCCGAAGCAGCGACGGCGGCGCTCCGAAAACATCTGTCCGGCACGCTGTCGATCATCGATGTGATCCGGGCCCAATACCCGAATTATATTCGCGGCTGACGTTCGAACGATCAGCCTCGCTATCGCAAGCTTTCAAGAGGAAATGCTCCCGCATCTGCCGAAGACGGACCTGGCGGCATGAGGAACGAAGCCCGTCCTCCGGCTTTCGCTGACGTGGAAAGCATATCGATCATTGCTTCGCCACAGCAAAGAATCATTCCGAATGCCTTTCAAATACCTGCGCTAATGCAGAGGATGAGATTTCCAGTCGATCGGGTTCTATATTTACGTAGCCGCGGCGGGTTCCACAAACCGCTCCGCCATCGGCGAATATCTCGACGATTCCGCGGTCATGAAACAGACGAAGATCCCTCCCGCTGCCAAGCTCCGCCACGTATTGAATCGCGCCATCATCCTGGGCGAGCCGGATCGAAAGGATGCCGTCGGCGACGCCCACCTCGAAAGCAAGTTCGCCGCCCGCCGTCGCGACAAGTTTGCTGCCCTGCAGCGATCCGGAAAGCCGGATCTCGATCGGACCGCCGGGCAGTGCGTAACCGCCGCTCTGGTTCGGGGCGAGAGGGATGGCGACATAGCGCTCGTCGACCTCGTGCGCCGGCAGCATGCATATCTTCTTCTTGTCTTCACTGAGAGTTAGAACACGGGGCAAGGACATTTCGCCGGAATAGGCTGAACCCTCTGGCTTGCGGTATTCCCAGTTGAAAAGCCATGCAAAGGCAATTTGCCGCCCTTCGGCTTCAAAACTCTGCATCGCGTAATAGTCAGTGCCGAAATCCAGCAGTTGCAGCTCGGGCGTATCAGGCACGAAGCGATCGTCGATAAACTCGCCGATCAGGGCGTAGAGGAGATTGTGGCGCCGTGTCGTTGGTTCGATATGGCCCACAAAGCCCATCACAAAAACCCACTTGTCCTCCAGCCGAAAGAAGTCGGGACATTCCACGGCGCGGGCGCCTTCTTCGCGGAAATTGACGGGCGCGCGGTAAAGTGGCCCCAGATACTGCCATTCCAGTCCATCCTCGGAGCCATAAAGCAGCACCGCCGGATCGCCATATATCGATGCACCCAGGATCATCCGATAGGCATTGGCTGCGTCGTCCCACCAGACTTTAGGATCTCGGAAATCATGCTTCACGCCTTCCGGACGGATCTCCAGCACGGTCGCGATCCGCTCGGCGTTGATGAGGTTGCGGCCTGGTTCGGCGATCTTCTGGACTTCGCGGTAATCTGCGAAGAGATCGTAGGCGGGCAGGCGCTCCGTATAATAGAACTTTATCTTTCCGTCCCGATCCTTAAACGCGCTCCCCGAGAACGCACCACCGGTCGCACCGAGGCGGGCGAGATTCTGTTCCGGTCGCAAGAAGACCGGCATGTGAAGCCACGCACATAGGTCGTGGCTGGTCGCATGCCCCCAATGCATCGGGCCCCAATCCGTGCCGCCCGGATGGAACTGGTAAAACAGATGCCAGACATCGCCAACCTTGCACAACCCGTTGGGATCATTCATCCAGTTTTTGACTGGCGAGAAGTGCAGGCGTGGCCGTTGCGGGTCGGCTGTACACCAGCCGTCGATTTCGGGTCCGGTGCGCTCCACCAAGTGTTCACCGAATTCCAAAACAGTGATTCCGGTCTTTGAGACTGTCCGTGGATTGTAAGCATAGGCCCAGGTGAAGTCTGTTCTGCCTTCATCCCATTCGAACTCCACCTCACCCGCTTCACGATGATGGTAGCTGTAAAATTCCGAAAACTCCGAGAAGCGTTTCACCCCCCACAAGAGCTGGTCCCCCTGCAGAATGCGAAATTGGAATTCGTCTGAGCTCGGTTCCTTCGATGTCGCCCAGAATTCAACGCGCGTCCCAAGCGCCAATCGCATTTTCTGCCTTCGCATGCTGTTCCTCCACAAAGTGAATGGTCACCGCCCCGGCGCACGGTCGCTATCTGGCCGCGACCGCGGCCAGTGACTGAGGTGGCATTTCAGTTTTCTCTTTTCGCTTGGTGTCCGATCAAGGATGAGGAACGGTCGCGCTCAAGGTCCGAGGCCGACGATCTGAGCACGGGAGCCGCTATGGCTATCCTATGGCTGGAGTGGCCCGAAACGCGTTCATTGTCCTATCCAACTGAACCTGTTCGTCACTGCCTGAATCGAGCACTGTGTTCCGTACGGAGCCCTCTTGGACCTTCACCGCCGTGACTTCGAGCGTCTCTAAATTGCTCGTTGAAAGCAAGGCGCCCACTTGTGTTGAAAAGCAGGCACTTTCGGGTGCATCGCTGCTTTGCGACTTTTCGGTCGTGGCCACGATGTGATTATTGGCGATGTAATTTCCGCTCCCGGAAACCAGGTTGATAATCACAGGCTTTGCGGCGATCGGCTTGATATACTGAGTATCAATCGTTTCCGAGATGTGGTTTGCGATGACCGAGTTGTTGCTCCCGTCGATTCGTAGAAGTCCGAACAGATCATCCAGCCCGTTGTCGTACTTCTGCATGGGCGCCCATGGTTCGCGATCTCGCAAAAGGTGATTGGAGGAGACCAAATTCTCGCAGCAGTTATCGGCAAGAACCAACATTCCGGGATAAAAGGAGTGGAATCTATTTGCGGTAACCGAGGAACGGACGACGCCGGAAAAATAGATGCTGCTGGCTCCCCTGGGGAATACATTGTTTGAGGATATCAGAATACCCCCATAGTTTTCGGCGAAGATGGAATGGCCCCTGTAGCCGGCTCCAACGAAATTATTCGCTATTCTTGACGCCTGCCCCATACCTTTCAATTCGATACAGTTGCCGCACTCGGCAATGAAATTGTTATCTATCGCGAGCGCATCTGCATCATGAACAGTAACTCCATGCTCCAGATAGATAAGACCCATCCCGGTTATTCGGAATGAGTCGTTGGCGCTGCCGACATAGATTCCGGTTTTGCCGTTCTTGTATGTATTTTCTGCGTCATCTCGCCCCGAACCATCGTCAATGAAGTGCAAGCCGTCGATGCAGAAGTCAGCAAACTCCACCGAACTTATGCGAGGATTTCCGGTGCGCTTAACATAAAACGCGGCTCCTGCGGCCTCACCGTCGGCGGCCACTGGAGATGTGTCGACGAGGACCCGACTTCCGCCCGGCCACACTTCATGCCAGAGTCTCAGCTCGTTTGCGGGTACGTTGAAACGAATGCTCGAAGACGTAAAACCATGGCCGGAGCCCACGATCTTCAGATAGCTCACGTCGATAACGACTTGAGTGACAAGCCGGTAATCGCCTGGCGGTATATAGATAACCGCTCCGGGTTTTCCGCCGTCATTCAGATCGGATACCGGTTGCCGTCTTTTGATATCGGCAATGATGCTGTTGATGACCGCTCCAATATCCTCATAGGGGTTCCCTGCGGGATATTTCGTGACATCGAAGCAGTTTTCGCTAGCCATTGTTAATGTCTCCTCGGACATTTCTTACTCCACAGCGAGAGTAGACTGATGGTTGCTCGCAAGACGCCTGGGAAAATGCGTTCAAGCAGCTCTCTGTTTTTGATCACCAGATGCTGGTGCGGGTGTCAGGCCTAAAGAAGTGAAGTTCTTCCGCATCGATAGCGATGCGCGCAACGTCACCGGCGCGGACTGTGCTCTTCGGAGAAAAACGGGCGACAGCAGTTTTATCGTTGCCGATGTCGGCAATGGCGTCCGGGTCGCCGGCATCCACCCAAGGCGCGTCGATATTCAGGTGCACCATGGATTCAGAACCCAGCGCCTCGACTAGAGTGACCGGGGCCGCGATCTCGGCCGAAGAAGGCCGGATTGCAGCGTCGTTCATGTGCTCGGGCCGGATACCGACAATGACCCGACGGTTGGATGCAGCGTTGAGCGAGGGGCGATATTCGAAAACCCGGTCAGGGATTTCGAAACTGTTGTTGCCCAGGGTCAGCGTCCTGCCATTCAAAACGGCCTCGTACAAGTTCATCGAGGGTGATCCGATGAAGGCGGCGACAAAGACGTTGTCAGGGCGATTGTAGAGGTTTTGCGGTGTGTCGACTTGCTGCAGCACGCCGCCTTTCATGACGGCGACGCGGTCACCCATCGTCATCGCCTCGACCTGGTCGTGGGTCACATAAATGGTGGTGACATTCAGTTTTCTTTGCAGGCTGGCGATCTCGGCCCGCATCTGCACGCGCAGCTTGGCATCGAGGTTCGACAATGGTTCATCCATCAGGAAGGCTGCCGGCTTGCGGACGATCGCCCGCCCCATCGCGACGCGCTGGCGCTGCCCACCAGAGAGAAGCGCCGGTTTCCGGTCGAGCAATGCCGTCAGCTCGAGAACGCGCGCGGCCTCGTTCACCCGGCTGTCGATCTCGGCCTTGGGCAGTCTGGCCATCAGCAAGGGAAAGGCGACGTTTTCGCGCACCGTCTTATGCGGATAGAGCGCGTAGGATTGGAAGACCATGGCAATGTCACGGTCCTTGGGATCGACATTGTTTACGACCCGGTCACCGATCTTAAGTTCACCGCTGGAAATGTTCTCCAGGCCTGCAATCATTCTGAGCGCTGTCGACTTCCCACAACCCGACGGACCGACAAACACCATGAACTCGCCGTCCCTGATGTCGAAGCTGAGATCATGCAGAGCGTGAAAGCTGTTTCCGTAGATCTTGTTGATATTGCGCAGTTTTATACCGGCCATGCTGGTCTCCTCATCCCTTCACAGCGCCGAACGTCAGCCCGCCGACGATCTGCTTTTGAAGTGCGAGCGTTACGATGATGACGGGCAGTGAATAGAGCACCGCGGCGGCCGTCATCGCGCCCCAGGCAAGTCCATAGACGGAATTGTATTCGGCAATGACAATCGGGGCCGTCTTGGTCGATTCAGACGTCAGCAGCAGTGCGTAGAGGAACTCGTTCCAGCTGGTGATGAACGTAAAGAGCGCGGTCACCGCGATCCCGCCGGTCATGATCGGAAGGATGATCTTGCGAAAGGCCTGGAACCTTGTGCAGCCATCCATGCGCGCGGCTTCTTCTAGTTCCCTGGGCACGCCTTCGAAAAATGCGGACATCAGCAACAGCGCCAGTGGCACAGCGGCCGAAGTATGCGCGAGAACCAGCCCTGGAATGGTGTCGAGCAGACCCATGGACTTCAAAAGCTGAAATAGCGGCACGCCCAGCGAGACCGACGGCACCATGCGCGTGACCAGGGCAAAGAGCAGGAAAAGTGTCGTGATCCGGCGACGATACTGGGTGGCAACGTAGGCGGCCGGCACCGCCACCAGCAGCGAAAGCGCGGTCGTTAGTACCGCCACCGTGAGGGAGTTGGCGAACGCCCTCGGAAGTGTCGACGATTGCAAGACTTCCCGAAAATTCTCGAACGATATGGCGGCGGGAAAGAAGCTCGGCGGGATCTGCTGGACATCGGCCGCCGGCTTGATCGAGGTCATCAGCAAATAGATGTAAGGCAGCGCGTAGGACAGCACGAGCACCAAGGCTGCGGCGTTGATCAGGACTCCGCTGACATTGGGGCGAGACGCTCTATGCATGGGCCGGCCTCCAGATCTTCCAATAGGCAATGCCGGCCAGAACCATCATGACGAGGAGGAACAGCGTACCGGATGCGGAGGCCTCGCCGAGATCACCAAACCGAACCATGCGCTGATAGATGTTCATCGAAAACACTTCCGAGGCATGGCGGGGACCGCCCTGCGTCTGGATCCAGATCAGATCGAACGTCTTGGCGGCATCCACGCCCCGCACGATGACCACGACGGCAATGACCGGCCGCATCAGCGGCAGGGTGACATGCCAGAACCGCTTGAGCGCGTTCGCTCCGTCGATCCGCGCCGCCTCGAGCAGATCCTTGGGGATGTTCGTCAACCCTGCATAGGACACGAGTGCGACAAAGGAGGTCGTCAGCCATATGTCGGCGAAGGATACGGAATAGATGACGATATCCTCGCTGGAGAGCCAAGCAATCTCGTTGGGGTCGCTGATCAACCCCAGGCGAACCAGCCCGTAGTTCAGGATGCCGATATTGCCGACCAGCAGGAACCGCCACAGTAGGCCGGCGACGATCGGCGGCACCATCAGCGGCAGAGCAAAGATCGTGCGGTGCCAACGCGACTGGCCCACCATGGCCGAGAACAACAATGCGGCGCAGAAGCCGAAGGTGAACTCGAAGAAGAGTGCGAAGACCGAATACCGAAGCGTCCGCAGAGCGCTTTCGGCGACGCGCTTCGAGGTCAAGGCATCGACATAGTTCTGCAGCCCAACCCATTCGCGGATGTGAGGCGTGATCGTTTCGACCTTGAAGAAGGAATCGAAGATCAGCAGCCCCACGGGGTAGGCGACCAACAAGCCGAGGATCGCAACCGCGGGCGCGAGCATGCAGAGCACAAATCGGTTTTCATCCGACATGTTCGTCTCCGAAAGCTGATGGCGCGGGACGTGAAATGAACCTCCCGCGATGTTGAGGAAAAGTCGGACTAGTTGAGGATATCCTCGATCGTTTCCTTGGCTTCCGTCAGCACGTCTCCGACGTCCGCCTTGCATGTCAGCGCCTGCTGCACGGCCGGCAAGACAGCCTCGTCGACGATTTCCTGATATTTTTCGTTCATCGGCCGGCCTTGTGTTGCCGGCGCGCCCAACGTTTCAAGCAGCGGCTTGAAATGCTCATAGCCGGGCTTGCCGGCGTAGCTGTTATAGGCCGAGTTTGTCGCGGCAAGGCCGAGCTTGGCTTCGATGCCCAATCCGTTGTTGGCGATTGCGAAAGCGATGAACTTTTTCGCCGCATCCTTATGCTGGGATGCCGAAGGAATGACATTGTACCACGGACCCGGAATAGCGGCGATGCCTGCATCACCGGCCAACATCGGAGCGACGCCGACTTTGCCGCTGACCTTGGAATCCTCAGGCGTCATCTTGTAGGCGTGCGCCCAGAATTTCATCATCGCTGTCTTGCCCTGATAGAACAGATTTTGGGCCTCGCCCCAGCCGATTTCGTTGACGTTATCAGGAACCGAATGATCGGTGCAGTGCGGCGCTATATAGAACTCGAGGGCCTTCTTGTGCGCCTCGTTGTCGATGATGACATTGCCAGCCTTGTCAAGGATCACACCGGGCGAGCCCGCCTGCAGCACATGCGCCATCCATTCTTCCGAGAAGGTGCCGATGGTGTCGGTGCCCCAGAAGTCGACCTTGCCGTCGCCGTCAGTGTCGCGCGTGAAATATTTCGCCATGTCACGCCATTGCTGCCAGGTCTTGGGCGGCGCAAGGGGATACCCAAACTTTGCCTGGAACGCTTCCTTTTCCTCAGGCTTATCGAAGAGGTCCTTGCGATAGAAGACGATCTCGGCATTCGCCCACGCGGGCATTCCGATCATTTTGTCGCCAACCTTTGCGTTGGCAAGCAAAGCCGGCGGCAAATCCTTGCGCACTGCGTCGGTGAAGAGGGGAGAAAGATCCTCGACGTGGCTCGCGAACTTTGCGTTCCAGACGACGTCGATGGCCACGATATCGAATGCCGACGAGCCGGAGGCGATCTCGGCAGAGAACTTGTCGAACACGCCCTGATAGGGAACGATGGTGAATTTGACCTCAATGCCGGTTTCTTTGGTGAATTTCTCGGCCGCGGCCTTCTGCAGCATCTCGCCGCCGCCTTCGACAAGGATGTTGATGGTTTCGGCCTTCGCTGCGGCCGCCATGAAGATGAGCGCAAGCGCGCTGGCACCAAGCAATTTCTTCATTGATTCCTCCCTTGCTCGCCCGGGCGCTGACGTCAGCACCCTTGCATTCCTGGAACATAGTCTCGGTATGACGACGTTGTCAACACGCGATGTCGACGTTGTCATAAAAATATGTCGACGTTGTCAGCCATCTGGTTTAGAACGGTTGCCTACAAGGAGATGGCGGGACATGGTCAGCATTATCAGTGTCGCGAAGGCGGCCGGGGTTTCGAATAAGACAGTCTCCCGAGTCATTAACGGCGAGCCTTACGTGACGGAGGAAACACGGGAGCGTGTGGAAAAGGCTATTCGGGATCTCGGCTACATCCCGAACATGGCCGCGCGCCTCATAAGGTCGAGCCGCTCCAACGCTTTCGGCATCATCACAGATTATGTGTCTACCACGCCCTATTCGGTCGACATTGTGCGGGGAATACAGGATTGGGCAAATGCGAATGGTAAGACCATTCTCATGGCCAATACAGGTGCCTCGTCTAAGAGAGAGGCTGAAATCTGGAAAATGTTCCAGTCCCACCGGATTGACGGGGTTCTTTATGTGACAATGTATCGTCGCACCGTGGATCCTGAGGCAGGCGACGTGCGAATTCCGACGGTCATGATCAACTGCAGGCCTCAAACGCAGGAACTGTTGCCGTCGATCGAGCCGGATGACTACCAAGGCGCGCAAGATCTTACCCGCTATCTGCTTGACCGGGGTCATCGAAAGATCGGCTACATCCGGCTCAATCCCATCTTGCTGGGTGCGCAGCTGCGCCTCGATGCCTTCCGGAAAACCGCTGCAGACTTTGGCCTTGCTGAGACCGACCTGAGTGTCCGTCTGGGCATGGAAGGACCGGTTGGAGCGGAGAAGAATTACGTTTTTGCCGTCGCCACAGAAATGCTGCAACAAAAGGATCGGCCGACCGCAATCATGAGCGGCAACGACGAAATGACGATCCAGATCTACATAGCAGCAATGGCATTGGGTCTGCGCATCCCCGAGGACGTCAGTATTGTCGGCTTTGACGATTTCCGGACTGTTTCCCTGGCGCTGAAGCCGGAACTGACCACTGCGGCCTTGCCATATTACGATTTAGGTCTGGAAGGGGCGGAATTGTTGAATAGCGTGGTCGCGGGAAACAAGGCTCGTCCGAGCAGTCGCGTTGTGCCTTGCAAGCTCGTAGAGCGAACGTCGGTACAATCCGTTAGTTTGATCCCAAGCGGCAGGAACGCTTAGATCAGCGATCAATTCGGGCGTTTTTCCAGCGCGTAAGTGGCAAGGCAAAGCGATGAGAATTCGGCAGCATATGGCACGTCTTCAGGCAGATAGAAACTGAACCACCAGGCTGCTTGGCGAGAATGTTCCAAAACGTGCATTACGCAGATTCGCTTGGGGTTAGATTCTCCACGAATAAGTTGGAAGGTCCGGATCTCTGCAAAGGAAATGTCACGTAGCCTCCATCCCGGCAGGCCGTCCAGGCGGAATCTGAGTGGCTGGTCCGGATTGCAAGATCAGATCAGGGCACGCTTGGGATTTAGCTTTGAGACGATGATTAACGCCTCACTCGGTAGCGTTAAGCTTTGCCAGCCCAGCCTTATGGCATTCGATCACCGCTGGATCGTTCATAAAATCCTTCCGTGAGCCAGTCGCACGTAGCCGTCTTCTCGCTATTGGTCTTCACACCAGGCTTCGGCAGCTGGTCCTGGCATATCCTAGATATCGTCGAGCATCGCCGAGCCGCTTGTTCTCGACGATGGTCGCATGCGCCACCCGCTGGTCTTTGTCGAACACTTTGTAGGGCAGGGAGCGTCCCTTCCATCGCGCATCGAGCCGGCTGCTTGCGTTACAGCCACAGGCCGGCCTCCGAAATCTAGCGACGCAGCCTCTCGCGCGACACCCGCAATCCGCCGCGCTCGGCAAGCTTCTGGGCCGCGAGCGTCGGACCGAAATCCGTATAACGTTCACGAACCAGCGTCACCGCAAAATCCCGACACCGTCCCTGATCCGGTTGTTCGACGCCGACCAATCGCCTTATGTCGGATCGACACGGCGCCGTCGGTGCTCATGCGATCCAACAGCCGCTGCACCTGGCGCCAGCTCAGATCAAGCACATGCGCCCCTGCGACCATCGCTATCCGGCCGGCGATCACTTCGACAAAATCTCGACCCGCTGCAGATCGCGCTCGCTCATCGCAATCAATCCCATCCGCAATCTCCCATGTCAGCAAAACGGGGAGTATGACATTCCAACTTTGCAAAAACAGGACAACATTCTAACTTTGCGGCTACAACGCTTGTAGCCGTCGACCATAAGCTTGCGGGCAAAGACCAATCATCCTGTCTTGTTTCTCATCGGCAAACTGGTGCGGGCAAGGGCCATCAACATCGGGCCAATGGCAAACTCTCCTCTTTCGGCACGACGCGTCAAGTCGCGCAGGTAGCCGCCGGCTGAGTTGATGTGTCCTGCCCTTTCGAGGACGCAAGCCATGACGGTGGCCGCATTTTCAGGCCCCATGACCTCACAGGCCTCTTCGTAGGCCGACGGGCTGACACCGAGCATCGAACGAACGACCACAGCCGCTGCCATCAGATCGCGCCAGGAGCCAATCGAGCCCTCCGGTCCGTAGGCCGCGATCTCGGGGCAGGCCTGCAGCACCAGGCCCAGCGGAAAGGATTTGAGCGCGCCGCTGCCAGCGGAGGCATATGTGGCGGCCTGGACATGGCTGTTCGTGTCTTCCCTTTTCTGCACTGGGGCGGCCGGTTCGGCCTGACCTACCGGTCGATCGTCCGCCATTGCGCCCTGCTTCGTTTCGAAGCTTGGTTCAAATTCAGTAATGGATTGTGGGTTTGAATTCTGTATGTGCCGCTCATAATGTGGGGCATTGCCGCTACGATTGTGTGTTTCTTCCTGCATTTCCAACTGATTGGTTATTTCGTTGCGCAGCAGTTCCAATTCGTCGAGCGCATCTGCGATCTGGGCAGCGGATGGCGAGCGTGGCAGTCGCTCGACGATATTGCGGAAATGCAGATGGATTCCCCCCCAATCGCCGGCGACCCCCTCTTCCAGCGCCATTTCGATGAGCTTGGCAACGTCGCGCCTACATAGCGTCAAGCGCTCTTTGAGCCGCTGCAGATGCAATCGTTCGGCCGCCACCTCCGCCGCCAGCCGCTCGATCTCGTCCGCGCGCGCGAGCAGCGGCGCCAATGAGAAACCAAATGCCTCGCGGATGTCCCCGCCCTGTTCCTTGCGGGCATAACGCTTGCCGTTCGGGCTGTCCTTGCGGATCAGCAGCCCAGCCTCGACAAGGCTTGCCAGGTGGCGGCGGATCGTCTGCTCCGCCATGCCGTGCGCGCGCAGGGAGAGCTGGGCATTGGACGGGAACACGACCAGCCCATTTTCCTCGGAGAGCTCTCCCTTGGGATAAAAGCTCAGCAGGGCGTTGAGGATGGCGAGTGCCCGGTCGGTGATGCCGAGCATCGGCTTGGCCTCACACAGGGCGCGGTAGATTTTCCACTTGTCGATCGATCGACCGGGCTCGATTTTTCCGGCCGCAGTCTGGCTTGCCAACATGCCAAACGTCATCGGCCGCCGCCCGAAGGGCGTCGTCACATTTCCGCTTTCCATTTTCTTCGCCTTCCTCAAGGCAAAAGATCGCAGCTCACCAAATTCGGTGCCAAAGACTCTTGACTATGATTCGCGGAAATGTGATTCTCTGGGTGTCTAGATCAGAGAGGGCTTCCGCGACGGCAACGTTCGGGGGCCTTTTCTTTTGCTTATTGATCTCCGTTCTTCGTCGAATCCAATGTCTTCTCGAACGCCTCGTAGAGGCGATCCAGATTGCTGGCGATGTAGGCTCCAAAGGCAGATGCCTTTTCCGCCTTCAGCGCTATGGTGAACTGCCTTCCATCATCCTTGATCTTCGCCTTGACGGCTCCGTCCTGGCGCTGCCAGGCGCGGGCCACGGGTTCAAGCGCGGCGGTGGGCAAGGCTCGATGCTTCCTGCTGATGAATGCAACGAGCATGTCGAAGCGGGTGTCCGGCTCGGCGGTCTCGAACGCCGCCGACCTGGTAAACTCGATTGCCCTGGCGGCGATGTTTTCAGTCTCGAATTTCACCGAAAGATCATGCCAGCGGTCGCGGCCAGTGGTCTTGGCCGCGCCGATCGCAGCCAGGACTTCGGCTGGAATCCGTTTGCTGACGGACAGCATCTTGGAAACCGTGGTCTTGTCGGCGCTGAGGGCGGACATGATCGTCTGCCGGTCGAAGCCCAGCGCATCGAGCCTGTCGGCAAACATCGTCCTCTCGATGAAGGACAAATCGGCGCGCGCCGAATTCTCCTGTCCCTGAGCAATGACGTGGTCGCGATCGTCGAGCTTCTTGACCACCGCGCGGACGGGCCGGCCGAGCTCTTTAGCAGCGCGGGCGCGGCGATGCCCGAAGGCGATCTGATATCGGCCGTCGTTCTGGGGATGCGGGCGCACGAGGATCGGCGAATCCTGCCCGCGCAGGCGGATCGCTTCGACCAACTCGCGGAACTGCTCGTCGGTATGGACCAACCGATCCGTCACGAAGGAATCTTCGATCAGCGCGGGATCGAGATCGACTACCGTCTCGCCGCTCGCCAATTGCTCTTCGATCGCCCTGGCTGCATCAGCCTTCGCAGCCAGCGCGTCAATGCTGCGCGTGACGGCCCCGAGAGCGCCGATCCCTTTATAGGTGATGTGCTGTTTCTCATCGCCATGGGTCGGCTCATCCTCATTGTTTACCGCAGTAAACTTCTTGGCGTCGTCCATCAGGCTGGAGAGCAGATTTTTACGCGCCATCAGCCGTCTCCCCGCCACGGTTTACTGCAGTAAACTTCCTGGTCATTACCGCCCCCACGCCTTGTGGATCACATTGACAATTTCGGTGTTGACCGCATCCATTGCCTCCATGGCGCGGTCGTAGGTCGCCCGGGTAAACTGACTTCGCTCGACCTCATAAAGCGTCTGGTTGGTCATCGCCGCATCTGAAATCGCCACGCTGCGCAGCATCGGATTGGTGAGCACGTGGTTTTTGAACATCGACCGCATGAAGGCGACCATCTGTGTCTGCGGCCCGTCCTGCGGATCGTAGCGGGTCACGAGATAACGCAGCCAGTCGAGGTTCATGTTGCCGCCGGCGCCCTTCAGCGTGTTCAGCACTTCACCGAGCATCTGCAAGAACTGGCACATCGACATGACATCGAGCATCTGCGGATGAACGGTGATCAGGACCGCCGTCGCGCCGCAAATGGCGCTCATGGTCAAAAAGCCGAGCTGGGGAGGGCAGTCGATGATGACGACGTCGTAATCGTCGGCGACCGAAGAAAGCGCCTCGTCCAGCCGGGCGAAGAAGACGCGTCCATAGTCGCCTGACTTGCCCTGGGCGAGGACCCGCGGCGTGTCATGCTCGAATTCCATTAGTTCCAGGTTGCCCGGCACCAGATCAAGGTTCGGGAAATTGGTCGGCCGGATCACCTCCCGCAGCGGCCTACGCCGGTCGTCGTAGCGAATGGCGGCGTAGAGCGTCTCGTTTTCGTTGACGTCGAACTCGGGCTGAAAACCGTGGATGGCCGAGAGAGACGCCTGCGGGTCGAGATCGACGGCAAGCACGCGGTGACCAGTCAGGGAAAGGTGCTGGGCAAGATGGGCCGCACTTGTCGTCTTGCCGCTGCCGCCCTTGAAGTTGACCACGGCGACGACCTGCAGATGTTCGTGGCCGCGGCGATGGCGGACATAATGTGTACCGGCGCGTGCATTGTGCTCGAGGAAGGCGCGCATCTCTTCCATCTGTTCCGCCGTGTAGGACCGACGGCCCGACGGGGTCACCTGGGGGAGGACACCCTTGCCCTCCAGCGACAGATTGCGAAGATAGCCGCTGGTTACGCCGAGAAACCGCGCCACTTCGGCAAGCTGAAATTCCCTGAGCCCCTTCAGCGCGCGCGGTGGAAACATTTCGAGCCGATGCTGCTTCAGCTTGTCGGATAGTTCCTGCGCCTGACCGATGATCAGCTGATCGACATCGGAAATTGCTTTCTCTATCTGCGGTGCCATATTCATAGAAATCTCGAAAATGCGATTTAAAAGCTCTGCGCGCTTTGAAACCGCATTTATCGCCGATTCTGGAAGAGTGGCAAGGCAAATAGGGTTAACAAGACCCAATCAAGAAGTTGTCCAATCTTTTTCGAGCACTTGCCCAAGCGAGCGTGCCCTGGACCCGTGCGGCAATCGCGCATTCAGGCCGAATCGGACGAGACCAAGCAGAAACAACGGCATTGTACTGAAATCGCAATGTCGAGCATGCAAACCCTTTGACACTGGCCGGTCCGCCGCAGCTTGGCAAATGACTTGGATCTGAACACGCGAATTGCCATTCCGTCCGGTTACTCTCCGGGCGGGCGGGTGATATCCCCGATGGAGGCCGCCAGTGTCGGACCGCGGCTTTCCGCCTGCCCCATCGCCGTTACCAGTGCAATGATCGTCGCACGGATCTGGGGATCGGCGATCTTCAGAAAGGCACGATTGAGCACCAGCCCCTCTTTGGTTCGCAGGAATTCTGCAACCGGATCGGCGTGGTCCGGTGCATCCAGCTCTCGCACCGCCAACCGCTCGGAGTCGCCCTGCTCGAAAAAGAAGCTCGGTGAGGTGTGAAGCACTTCGGCGATCCGCTGCAAACGACTCGCGCCGATGCGGTTGATGCCCTTTTCGTATTTCTGAACCTGCTGAAAGGTCACGCCGATCTGATCGGCAAGCCGTTCCTGGCTCATTCCGAGCAGTTGCCGGCGCGTTCTGATGCGCGCTCCGACATAGCTGTCTATGGCATTCGGTGTCTTGACATTCATCGCGTATTGTCAGCCTCGATCGCATTTCAATCGCCGCAGCTGTAGTGCCCCCCTGAGCGGTTTTCCATGGTTGTTTTCATATAGCATACCACATATGCGACGATCCCGGCTGACTGTGGTATGAAAACCCCCATCGGAAAGAGGGGATGACTGCGCAAGAACCCGCTCCACTGAAGGAAAATCGAACAAAAGCCGTACCGATCCTGGAGAAACCGGGCTGGCGATTGCTGCCAGGCGTGGGTTAAATGCTTCTCAGCGACCGTCGCGCGACAGTCTTGCCAGCCCCGATCGCCGAAAATCCATCGAAAAAGACGCAGCACGGCACCGACCGTACCTGTTCAGGAGAGATATTGATGGCAACCGTTGCTGAAGGCGCGCCCCGTTTCGAAAAAACGACGATGTCTATTCTGATGGCGGTCAGCTTCTGCCATATGCTGAACGACATCATGCAGTCGCTGCTCGCCTCACTCTATCCGCTGTTCAAGGCGAATTACGACCTGGACTTCGTGCAGATCGGCCTTCTTACCATGACATTTCAGGTCACCGCGTCTCTGCTGCAGCCGGCGGTCGGCATCGTCACCGATCGCTGGCCGATGCCCTATTCCCTGCCGGTCGGCATGGCGAGCACCTTTTGTGGCCTTATTCTGCTCGGCAACGCCGGCAGTTTCACACTGCTGCTGGTGGCAGCAAGCCTGATCGGCTTCGGTTCGGCGGTCTTCCATCCGGAATCCTCGCGTGTCGCCCGTCTTGCCTCCGGCGGTCGCCACGGTTTTGCGCAGTCCTTTTTCCAGGTCGGTGGCAATGCCGGCCAGGCCATCGGTCCGCTGCTCGCCGCCTTCATCGTGCTGCCCCTCGGCCAGCACAGTGTCTCCTGGTTTGCCGTCATCGCCATGGTCGGCATGATCGTGCTGAGCTGGGTGGGCAACTGGTACATGAGCCATCGGCGCCAGAACGCCAGCAGACCTGCCGTCAGTCGAACCCTGCCGCTGCCGCAGAACAGGGTCGTCTGGGCGCTGCTGATCCTCGTGCTGCTGACGGCAACGAAGAATGTCTATATGGCAAGCGTCTCCAGCTACTTCACCTTCTATGTCATCGACAAGTTCGAACTCAGCGTGCAGCAGGCGCAGCTGATGCTCTTCCTGTTCCTCGGCTCGGTTGCCGTCGGCACTTTCCTCGGTGGACCGATCGGCGATCGCTTCGGTGCCCGTTTCGTCATCTGGTTTTCGATCCTCGGCGTCATTCCCTTCGCATTGCTGCTGCCCTATGCGAACCTTCTCTGGACGGGGGTGCTCAGTGTCGTCATCGGCCTGATCTTCGCTTCGGCGTTTTCGGCAATCGTCGTCTTTGCTCAGGAGCTCGTGCCCGGCCGCGTCGGCCTGATCGCCGGCGTCTTCTTCGGCTTCGCGTTCGGGGCAGGGGGGCTAGGTGCGGCGCTGCTCGGTGATTTTGCCGATACGCACGGCATCGACTTCGTCTACCGCGTCTGCTCCTACCTGCCGTTGCTCGGCCTGCTGACGATTCTCCTGCCGCGCATCCCAAAGCAGAAGCCGGCCTGAGGCCATATGGTCCGCAACCAAAGATTTCCTCCGCATCTGGATGGGGAGGATTGGCATGGCTTTACCCTGATGTCGCCCACACTTGGACAGGCGCTACGCCATCACGATCTCGGCGAGCGCGCCTCTCAAGCGCCACCTTCATTCTTCAGGACATGCTTAAGGGCCGCAATTAATCCATAAATTTGATAGAAATTTATCCTGCCGATATCGAAGGCGGGGCAAGAGTTTTTCAGGCTCTTCCTTCACATCAGACGTTCGTGCTTCGCCCCCGATCCGCGCATTTGCCATGCTCAGCCTAATCGGGGCGTTCGGCCTCATTCATTCAGACGGGATATACTATGACCAAGAACAAAAACCTTCACGGCTTACAGTTTTCGCGCCGGGCGGCTCTTGCTGCCGTCGCCGTCTCTGCTGCCGCACTTTTTGCCTTTGCAGTTCCCACTCCCTCCTTTGCCGAGGACAAGTTGATCAAAGTCGGCATCATGGCCGGCGAAGAGGAGGACATCTGGCGTGTCGTCACGAGTGAGGCGGCCAAGAAAGGCCTGAAGATCGAGACCGTCGTCTTCAACGACTACACGCAGCCGAACGAAGCTCTGGAGCAGGGCGAGATCGACGCCAACGCCTTCCAGCATCAGCCCTATCTCGATAACCAGATCCAGCAGCACGGATATCATATCGTCCGCACCGGCTATACCGGGGTCTGGCCGATCGCCCTCTACAGCAAGAAATACAAGTCCGTCGCCGACATCCCGGAAGGGGCCGTCATCGGCGTCCCGAACGATCCCTCGAATGAAGGCCGGGCGTTGCGCGTTCTTCAGAGCGAAGGCCTGATCAAGCTGAAGGACGGCACGGGCATTCTTGCAACGGTCGCCGACGTCAGCGACAATCCGAAGAAGATCGAGATCAAAGAACTCGATGCCGGCATCGTCGGCCGTTCGATCGATGATCTCGATGCCGGTGTGGTCAACACCGATTGGGCTTTGAAGAGCGGCCTTTCTCCGGCCGAACGCATCGCGCAGGAGCCGGTCGCCGATAATCCGTACCGCAATTTCATCGCCGTCAAGGCCGAGAACAAGGATGCGGACTGGGTCAAGACGCTTGTGTCGTCTTATCAGAACGACACCGTCAAGGCCGAATTCGACAAGGTCTATAAGGGGACGGGTCTCAGCGCCTATTGATCCGAAACTCGGCCGGGGTTAAGGCCTGCCGAAAGGCGGTCCGGGCGTTTCATGCCAGGACCGCCTTTGGTGTTTCTAAGGAAAAGCAGATGAATTCCTTTGTTTCCGCCACGACAATCGAGCCGCAGCCGCAAGCAGCAACGGCCGAAGAAGTGGTGAGACTTGTCGACGTGAAGCGTCGGTTCGGAGCCACGGCCGCGCTCGACGGCATTTCGCTGCAGGTGAAGAAGGGCGAAGTCCTCGGCATCATCGGCCGCAGCGGCGCTGGCAAATCGACCTTGATCCGCTGCCTGAACGGCCTGGAGCGCGTCGACAGCGGCGAGATCCGTATCGAAGGCCGCGATATCACCGGACTTCAAGAACGGGAACTGCAGCCGCTGCGCCGCCGCATCGGCATGATCTTCCAGCACTTCAACCTGCTTTCGGCCAAGACGGTCGAAGACAATGTCGCGCTGCCGCTGAAGATCGAGGGCGTTGCCAGGGCCGAGCGCCTGAATCGGGCGCGTGAGCTGCTTGAGCTCGTCGGGCTTGCCGACAAAGCGAAGGCCTATCCCGCCTCGCTCTCCGGCGGCCAGAAACAACGCGTCGGCATCGCCCGCGCGCTCGCGGCGCGTCCGGCGCTGCTGTTGTCCGACGAGGCAACGTCGGCGCTTGATCCCGAGACGACCCGGTCGATCCTGTCCTTACTCAAAGATATCAACCGCAAACTCGGCCTGACCATTCTGCTGATCACGCATGAGATGGAAGTGGTGCGCGGCATTGCCGATCGGGTCGCGGTCATCGATGCCGGGCGGATCGTCGAGGAGGGCCAGGTCTGGTCGGTCTTCGCCAATCCGCAAGAAAGGATCACAAGGAGCCTGCTCGGCGGCATCCGCCCGCAGCTTCCCGATCATATAGCCGGCCGGCTGTCGGCGACATCCGGCAGTGAGGCGATCCTCAGTGTCGATCTGGCCGGGCCTGAAGCGCAAGGCGCGCTGTTTGCCGAGCTTTCGGCGGCGCTGCCGCATTCCTTCCGTCTGGTCCATGGCGGCATCGACCATATCCAGAACCAGCCGGTTGCGCGGTTCTTCATCGCCGTTCCCATGCGCGACCCCGCGCTTGCCGGGAAGGTCGAACAATTTCTGACGGCCCGGTCCGCCCGGGTGGAGGTGCTTGGTTATGACGCCGATCATGTTTGAACTGCTGATCCGCTCGCTTTGGGAGACCGTCCTGATGACCGTCGCCTCCGGCGTGATCTCCCTCGTCGCCGGTCTGCCGCTCGGCCTTGCCCTTGTCGTCACCGCACGCGGCGGCATCGCTGAAAATCTCTGGATCAATCGCGTGCTCGGCGCTGTTATCAACGGTTTCCGCTCGGTGCCCTTCATCATTCTGCTGGTGGCCCTGATTCCGCTGACGCGGCTGATCGTCGGCACCGCGCTTGGCACATGGGCGGCCATCGTGCCGCTCGCCATCGCCGCGACGCCCTATTACGCCCGTATCGCCGAAGTGTCGCTGCGCGAGGTCGACCGCGGGCTGATCGATGCCGTGCGCGCCATGGGCGGCAATCGCTGGACCATCGTGCGCGAAGTGCTGGTGCCCGAAGCGCTGCCCGGCATCGTCGCCGGCTTCACCGTGACGCTGGTGACGCTGATCGGCGCCTCGGCCATGGCAGGCGCAATCGGCGCCGGCGGACTCGGCGATCTCGCCATTCGCTACGGCTACCAGCGCTTCGAAACCAATGTGATGATCGCGGTGGTGGCCGTCCTTGTCATCCTCGTCTGCGGCATTCAGTGGCTCGGTGACCGGCTGGTCGCCAGGCTGGACCACAAATAGGTCGGCCCCGCAAACTCGTGGCGGATGAGGCAGGCGATCGATGCTTTGCTGCGTTCAACGTCCTAAGGCTTTATCGCATTGTGCGCCTATGAAATGATAAGGTGCGATGAAAGAGCCGGAGGAAGGCATGACGAAGAAGACGCTGTCGGATTGGGCGGAGCTTGCGCAGAAGGAACTGCGTGCCTCGCCCGAAACGCTGATTTGGCAGACGCCGGAAGGCATTGCCGTCAAGCCGCTCTATACGGCCGAGGATCTCGAAGGCGCCGCGCATCTCGGCTCGCTTCCCGGCTTTGCGCCGTTTACCCGCGGCCCGCGCGCCACCATGTATGCCGGCCGGCCGTGGACAATCCGTCAATATGCCGGCTTCTCGACGGCAGAGGAATCGAACGCCTTCTACCGCCGCAATCTGGCCGCCGGCCAGAAGGGCCTGTCGGTCGCCTTCGATCTCGCCACCCATCGCGGTTATGACAGCGATCATCCGCGCGTCGAAGGTGATGTCGGCAAGGCGGGTGTCGCGATCGACAGCGTCGAGGATATGAAGATCCTGTTCGACGGCATTCCGCTCGGGGAAATGTCTGTGTCGATGACGATGAACGGCGCCGTCATCCCGATCCTCGCCTCCTTTATCGTCGCAGGCGAGGAGCAGGGGGTGCCGAGGGCCGACCTTTCAGGCACCATCCAGAATGATATCCTCAAGGAGTTCATGGTCCGCAACACCTATATCTATCCGCCGGAACCCTCGATGCGGATCGTTGCCGACATCATCGAATATACGGCAAGGGAGATGCCGAAATTCAACTCGATCTCGATCTCCGGCTATCACATGCAGGAGGCCGGTGCGACGCTGGTGCAGGAGCTGGCTTTCACGCTGGCCGACGGTCGCGAATATGTCAGGGCGGCGATTGCCAAGGGCCTCAACGTCGATGATTTCGCCGGAAGGCTCTCCTTCTTCTTTGCGATCGGCATGAACTTCTTCATGGAGGCGGCGAAACTGCGCGCCGCCCGGCTGCTCTGGAGCCGGATCATGGAGGAGTTCCAGCCGAACAAGGCGGCCTCGCTGATGCTGCGCACCCATTGCCAGACCTCCGGCGTGTCGCTGCAGGAGCAGGATCCCTATAACAACATTATCCGCACCGCCTTCGAGGCGATGTCGGCCGTGCTCGGCGGCACGCAATCGCTGCACACCAATTCTTTCGACGAGGCGATCGCGCTGCCGACGGAATTTTCCGCCCGCATCGCTCGCAACACCCAGCTCATCCTGAGCCACGAAACCGGCGTCACCAAGGTGGTCGACCCGCTGGCCGGCTCCTATTACGTCGAGAGCCTGACGCAGGAGCTTGCCGATAAGGCCTGGGCGCTGATCGAGGAGGTCGAAGCGCTCGGCGGCATGACGAAAGCCGTCAATGACGGCCTGCCGAAGCGGATGATCGAGGAGGCGGCCGCGCGCCGCCAGGCTGCCGTCGACAAGGGCGAAGAGGTCATCGTCGGCGTCAATCGTTACAGGCTCGACAACGAACAGCCGATCGACATTCTGGAGATCGACAACAGCGCAGTGCGCAGCGCCCAGATCAAACGGATCGAGGAAACCAGGCGGCGGCGCGACGGCAATGCCGTGCGCGAGACATTGGCCGCCCTTGCAGAGGTGGCGCGCACCGGGAGCGGCAACCTGTTGGAAGCAGCGATCGAGGCGGCACGGGCGCGCGCCACCGTCGGCGAGATCTCCGATGCCATGCGCGGAGCCTTCGGCGATCATGCCGCAACGCCTGCCGTCATTAAGGGCGTCTATGGGGAGGCCTATGACAACGAGCCGGAACTCGCGGTGCTGAAGACCCGCATGGCGGAGGTCACGGAAACGATGGGGCAGCGGCCGAAGATCATGGTTGCCAAGCTCGGCCAGGACGGGCATGACCGCGGCGCCAAGGTGATCGCCTCCGCCTTCGGCGATATCGGTTTCGACGTGCTTGCCGGTCCGCTCTTCCAGACGCCTGAGGAGGCGGCCGGCGTGGCGCTCGGTGAGAAGGTCAATGTCGTCGGCGTCTCGTCGCTGGCGGCCGGTCACCGAACCCTGCTGCCGCAGCTGATCGACAGGCTGAGGGAAAAGGGCGGTGGCGATATCATCGTCGTCTGCGGCGGCGTCATTCCGAGACAGGACTATGAATTCCTGCACGAACACGGTGTTGCCGCGGTGTTCGGCCCAGGGACGAACGTCCTCGAGGCAGCCAACTCCGTCCTTGACCTGCTGCAGGGCAGGCGGCGGAACCAGTAGTTACAGCAATCCGCGCTTCGCCAGATTGCGCATCAGCGCCGAAATGCCGAAGGTCCAGGGCGGGCATTCGGTGGAGAGGCGAACAGTGTTGACGAGGGCGCCGAGGCCGGCCGAGGAAATCTCGACGACATCGCCGATCTTATGGGTGAAACCCTGTTTCGGTGCGTCGCGATCCTGCGTCGGAGCAAACAGCGTGCCGAGAAAGAGCATGAAACCGTCGGGATACTGATGATGAGGCCCGAGCGTCTGTTTGACGAGATCGCTCGGATCGCGGCTGATCTGCGACATCGAACTTTTGCCGTTGAGCACGAAGCCATCGCCGCCCGTCACCTTGAGGTCGAGTTCCGCCCTGCGCACGTCATCCAGCCCGTAACCGGCATCGAACAGGCGGATGAAGGGACCGATCGCGCAGGAAGCGTTATTGTCCTTGGCCTTGCCGAGCAAGAGCGCCGAACGGCCTTCGACGTCACGCAGATTGACGTCATTGCCGAGTGTGGCCCCCTTGATCTCGCCGCGGCTATTAATCGCCAGCACGATTTCCGGCTCGGGATTGTTCCAGGTCGAGATCGGATGCAGGCCGACATCCGCACCCCAGCCGACCGAGGACAGCACCGGCGCCTTGGTGAAGACCTCGGCGTCGGGACCGATGCCGACCTCGAGATATTGCGACCACATGCCCTCGTCGATCAGGGCCTGCTTGACCTTGGCGGCCTCCGGCGAACCGGCCTTGAGATTGGTCAGACTGCCGCCGATCAGCGTGCTGACGCGCTCGCGGATCGAGGCGGCACGATCCGGATTGCCGGCCGCCTTCTCCTCGATGACGCGCTCGATCATCGACTGGGCGAAGGTGACGCCGCAGGCCTTGACCGCCTGCAGGTCGGCGGGCGCCAGCAGATGGGGACGCGCCGTATCCGGCGTTCCCGTACTGTTGCCGGCGATCTCCTCCAAGGAGCCGAGCGCCTTGCCCTTTGCGGCGCGGACGAAGCCGGCGGCATCCTGTTTTTCGAGCAGGGCGCTCAGCGTCGGCGCGTCGCGCGAGGTAATGTCGACCAGCATCCCCTCGCGCAGCGTTACGATGCTCGGGCCGGCAGCCTCGGGGCTCCAGACGCGGCCGACAAAAAGACCAGCCGAAGCAGCGGCATTGAGAAGGGGATGAGACATGGTGATCCTCCGTCACAGGCAAGCGGGGAGCGCTCTTTGAATATCTTCGAGGTCGTTGCCGCCCTCCAACTCGGCGGCGGCGGAAATCGATCACATTCACGCAGACGGGGCAAGAGATGCTGGAGAAAAAGACTTTCGTCCAATCGGATCGAATGAACGGCTTGTCGGTAAAACGGCGCCGGAAGTCAGTAAATAACTATTTAGATACAAAATATCTGTTTGATTTCAATTATTTACATATGTCGATACGCACTATCAGCCTCGATCTCGCCTTGACAGGAGGCAAGTTTCGTTATCTGTTTTGCCCGACATGGAGGATGCCGGCGCCAGCCGGTGCTCAGAAAATCCCGGGAGGATATTGCAGCGATGTTGAGATTTGCCGTCGTCGGAATCGACCATGGGCATACGTTCGATCACGTGAAAGGATTGCTGGCGGCAGGCGGCGAGTTCGTCGGCTATTGCCCGCAAACCTCGGTGCCGGCACTGCGCGAGACGTTCGAAAAGACATATCCCGATGCGCCGCAGATCGATCGCGAAAAGCTGTTCGACGATCCGTCGATCGATGTCATCTGCATTGCCGCGATCCCGCGCGACCGCGCCGGCCTTGCCATCCGCGCGATGAAGGCAGGCAAGGACGTGATGACCGACAAGCCCGGCGTCACGACCTTCGCCCAACTCGAAGAGGTCAAGCGCACAGTGGCAGAGACCGGCAAGATCTTCTCGATCTGCTTTTCCGAGCGCCATTGCGTGCGCTCCGCCGTCAAGGCCGGCAAGCTCGTCGCCGAAGGCGCAATCGGCAAGGTGATCCAGACGCTCGGCGTCGGCCCGCACCGCCTGCAGCTGCCGACCAGACCCGACTGGTTCTTCGATCCGGAAGCCTTCGGCGGCATCATCGTCGACATCGCCTCGCATCAGGTCGACCAGTTCCTGTTCTATACCGGCTCGACGTCGGGGGAGGTCATCGCCAGCTCGATCGGCAATTTCGGCATGCCCGACAAGCCGGCCTTCCAGGATTTCGGCGAAGTGCTGCTGCGCTCCGACAGAGCGGCAGGTTATGTCCGCGTCGACTGGTTCACGCCGGAGGCACTGCCGACCTGGGGCGACGGACGCCTGACCATCCTCGGCACCGAGGGTTATATCGAGCTGCGCAAATATATCGACATTGCCGGCCGGCCGGGCAAGGATCACCTCTTCCTCGTCAACGGCAAGGAAATGACCCATATCGATTGCAGTGGCGAAAAGCTCGATTATTTCGACGCCTTCACCGCCGATGTCGGCAACCGCACGCAGACGGCGATGACGCAGGATCACGTATTCGAGGTCTGCCGCCTTTCGCTCGAAGCCCAGACGAAAGCCGCGCGCATCGGCGCTCGCTGAGGAGGATGACATGACCAGGAAATTGCGCGTCGGCGTCATCGGCGCAGGGATTGCCGCGCGGCATCTGACAGGCTTCGGCTGGAACAAGGATCTCTTTGAGGTTCCCGTACTCTGCTCGCTCGATGAGGATCGCGGCAAAGCGCTGTGTGAAGAGTTCGGCATCGGCGAATATACGCAGGACGCAGACTCGCTGTTTGCCCGCGACGATCTCGATATCATCGATATTTCGACGCCGCCGAGCTCGCATTTCGAGCTTTGCCGCAAGGGCATCGAATCCGGCAAGCACGTGATCTGCGAGAAGCCGCTCTTCGGCTCGATCGCCGAGGTCGACGAAATGGGCCGCATCCTCGCCCGCTTCCCCGGCCAAAAGCTGATGCCGATCTTCCAATATCGCTACGGCTCCGGCCTGCAGAAGTTGAAGCTGCTGATCAAAAGCGGCCTGGCCGGCAAGCCATTCCTGACGACGATCGAAACCCATTGGTGGCGCGGCCCGGATTATTACGCCGTGCCGTGGCGCGGCAAATGGGCGACCGAGCTCGGCGGCGGCCTTCTCGGCCACGCGATCCACGCGCATGACATGCTGAATTATGTGCATGGACCCTGCGCCGAGGTGTTTTCCTATGGTGCGACGCTGGTCAATCCGATCGAAGTGGAAGATACGGCCGCCCTTTCGGTCAAGATGCAGAACGGCTCGCTGGCGACGCTGTCGATGACGCTCGGCTCGCGCAAGGAGATCTCGCGACTGCGCTTCTGCTTCAGCGATCTCGTCGCCGACAGCATACTCGAACCCTACACGATGGGTCGCGATCCCTGGATCTTCACGGCTGGAACGGAGGAACACCAGGCGCGGATCGACGAGGCGCTGGCCGCCTATGTGCCGGGCGAGGACGGCTATACCCGCCAGTTCGAGCTCCTCCATAAGGCGATCGTCGAGGGCAAGGACCCGCCGGTGACGCTGCAGGATGCCCGTAACTCACTGGAGCTGGTGACGGCCGCCTATTACTCGCAGCGCACCGGCAAGCCGACGCCGATGCCGATTGCCGCCGATCACCCTCTCTACCGCTCCTGGCTTCCGGAGGAACAGCGCGCGGCTGCCGGCCTGTGAACAAAGCAGGGGAGGGGCGTTAAAAGGGCACGGACGGGGGCCTTCCGACGGGGTCTGCGAACGGTCAAACGGTGGGTGCCGGACGGGGCTTGGCATCCACCTTGAACCTTTTCTTGACCCGATTGACGGGCCTTCCGTCCAACAGCGGAACTTGGATAAGCCTGTCATAGGGCTCGAAGCCCATCTTTGCGTAATAGGCAAGACCGCCAACATTGTCGGCACGAATGGTCGCATTGATGAATTCGAGCCCGAGCTCTTCGGCTGGTGCCCGCGTCGCCGGAAAAAGGGCGCTGCCGGCGCCTGAGATCTTCGGGCTCATGCGGGCAAATGTTGCGATATCGACATAACCCTTCGGCGGATCGCCGTATGAGCTCAGCGACTGAAAGCCGACAAGCGACCGGTCATGCTCGGCCACATGGCAGACAAGGGGAAACTCGCCGTTGATGAACCAATCTGTGAATTCCGCGGCGGTAAGCGGCGTCTCGAGCGCGGTTGTGCCGCCGGCCAGGATAATTTCGTTCAGGAGACTGCACAGCTCCTCCGCATCGGCGGATACCGCTCTTCGAATATGCATGACTTTGATAGCCTCGTGTTTCGACGACAAACTGGTGGCGAGAATGAGAGAGCGCAAGCGCCCACCCGTCTGCGGCCTCCAGCAATCCCGCTCATCCAAAATTCAAGCCGCCGAAATCCAAAACGAAAGAAGCACCCATGCTGAAATCCTTCGAACATGTCGGCATGACGGTCAGTGACATGGACCGTGCCTTCGATTTTTACTGCGGCCTGCTCGGCTTGCGCCTGCATCTGCGCAAGACGATGGCCGACGGCTCTGAGATCGCCTTTCTCGATGCCGGCGGCGGCATGCTCGAGATCGTCGCGCCGGCCGGTGGTGCGGCACGGGCGGTTGACGTTCCCGAGGGCACGGCCGGACTACGGCATCTGACCTTCCTGTTCGAAAGTGTCGATGAGACATTCGCCCGGCTAAAACAGGCCGGTGTCGAGGTCAAGGAGCAGCCGCGCCTGGCCGTCAATGGCGAAGTTCTGCACAAGGTCGCCTTTCTGCGCGATCCTGATGGCATTCAGATCGAACTTGCCGAGAAACGATCGTCTGTCGCCGCCGTATTGTGAGCTAGTTCTGGAAGGAACCGGCGGGCACCGTCGTCACCAGCCGGATATCCCGGCGGAAGTCGGATGGCGACATGCCGGCGATATGGCGGAAGGATTTGTTGAAGGCGCTGATCGAGCCGAAGCCGCTGTCCATCGCCACCTGCAACACATTGGCGCCCTCGCTCATCAGCATCGCCTGGGCGCGCGACAGCCTGAGCAGCGTCACATATTTGCTGATCGTCATGCCGGTCGACCGCTTGAACAGGTTCATCGCATATTTCGGGTGCAGATCGGCGGCGCGGGCGATGTCGACCGAATCGATGTCCTGCAGGAAATTGGCGGCGATGAAATCGCACATGCGCGCGACGCTGCGCGAGGAATTCGGATGCGGCTGATCGCCTTCCAGGCTGACGGTCGTCTTCGATGTGGTCATCGAATAGGGTTCGAGCGCAATGCGCTCGATGCGCAGCAGCAATTCATCGACGGCGTGCTGGGCCTTGGCGGAATCGCCGGACTTGGAATAGTGGAACCAGCGAGCGAAATTTTCATTGTCGGCGGCATCGGTTGCCGAGGTCAGCAGCGTCTCGCCCTTCATCAGCCGGCTGGAAATGCTGATCGGCAAACGCAGCCGAAAGAAATAGATGAGCGGAAGGTGGGCGCCGGCGTAGAGCGAATCATCCGATGATTCGTCCATCTGATGTGGCTGGCCGCCCCAGAAGAGGCACATTTCGCCGGCGTTCAGCCGGAATTCGTGGTCGCTCATCCGATAATGAACAGTTCCGCGCATGACATAGTTGACCTCGACCTGCGCATGCCAGTGCGGCATGGCCATGACGAGCGGATGGGCATGAAACATCTGCAGCGCCGTCGGCGAACCCTCGATGCTGCCGGCGCCGGGCCGGTAGATTGCACTCGTGCCGATCTTACTTTCCGCCAAATCCATATTCCCTTTTTAGGAGACAGCCGCTCCCTTGCGGATAGTCTAACCGCGTTCGTGAAAGATCGGCAATTGAAAAGGGAGGATTTTCAATGCGCTTCAAACTTCTCGCCGCGACCACAGCTGTCGCACTGCTCGCTTCCGGCTCCGCCTTCGCGCAGTCGGCCAACCTGACCATCTGGAGCTGGAATGTCGCCGCGTCGGCATTGAAATCCACGCTGCCCGGCTTCAACAAGCAGTTTCCCGATATCAAGATCACCGTCGAAGACCTCGGAAACAGCCAGGTCTTCGACAAGACGCTCGCAGCCTGCGCTGCCGGCGGCGAAGGCTTGCCCGACATCGTCAGCATCGAGAATTTCGAAGCTGAAATCTTCTGGAGCCGCTTCCCGGATTGCTTCGCTAATCTGAAAGAGCTCGGTTACACAGCCGATATTCAGGCGAAGTTCCCCGACTTCAAGCGCACAGAGCTCGAGGTCGGCGATGTCGCCTATGCTATGCCCTGGGATTCCGGTCCCGTCGCCGTCTTCTACCGCCGCGATCTCTATGAAAAGGCCGGCGTCGATCCGAGCACCATCAGCACCTGGGACGATTTCATCGCCGCCGGCAAGAAGATCTCGGCCGCCAATCCCGGTGTCGTCATGGCGCAGGCCGATTTCAACGGCGACAGCGAATGGTTCCGCATGATCGCCAACGAGCAGGGCTGCGGCTATTTCTCGACCGACGGCCAGAACATCACCATCAACCAGCCGGCCTGCGTCGCTTCGCTGCAGAAGGTAAAGGAGATGAAGGATGCCGGCACGCTGACGGCCGCCAACTGGGACGAAAAGATCCAGGCCAATACCGCCGGCAAGGCGGCAAGCCAGCTCTATGGCGGCTGGTATGAAGGCACCGTGCGCTCGACCTCTCCCGATCTCAAGGGCAAATGGGGCGTCTACAGAATGCCGAGCCTGACGGCCGACGGCCCGCACGCGGCCAATCTCGGCGGTTCGTCGCTTGCAATTTCGGCAGCGTCCGCAAACAAGGAAGCGGCCTGGAAGTTCGTCAACTATGCCCTCGGCACCAACGAGGGGCAGGTGACCATGCTGAAGGAATTCGGCCTGGTGCCGTCGCTGCTTTCGGCCGAGAAGGATCCCTTCGTCAACGAGCCGCAGCCCTATTGGGGCGGGCAGAAGGTTTGGGCTGATATCCTGGCGACGCTGCCGAAGATCGTTCCGAGCCGCGGCACCGCCTTCCAGAGCGATGCCGAAGGCATCTTCAGGGCGACGCAGGCGAAGTTCTTCGCCGGCGGCTACCCCGATGCGAAAGCGGCTCTCGACGACGCCGCCAACCAGATCGCTTCGGCGACCGGTCTTCCCATCGCGCAATGAATGACGATGCCGGGCGCTCCAAGCTCCCGGCATTCCCCCGGCCTGCAACGCAGCCGGTCATTCATTTAGTTCGTGTGGAGGAAACTGGATGCCGTTCAGAACCCGGAGCGCCTATGCGTTCCTCGCTCCCTATCTGCTGATCTTTGCCACCTTCTGGGTCTGGCCGATCATCAATTCGTTCCTGATTTCCTTTCAGAACACCCGCATCAACCCGTGGAAATACAGT
The DNA here is from genome assembly GCF_025200795.1 of Rhizobium sophoriradicis. Lineage (NCBI taxonomy): Bacteria > Pseudomonadati > Pseudomonadota > Alphaproteobacteria > Hyphomicrobiales > Rhizobiaceae > Rhizobium > Rhizobium sophoriradicis. The sequence continues at coordinate 576,777 of NZ_CP104153.1, read as the reverse complement.
TTCCAGTCCAATTGGGGCCGGCTCTTCTACGACCCTGCCTTCTATAACGCTCTTTACAACACGCTGATCATTCTGGTGATCCAAGTGCCGGTCATGATCGCGCTTGCGACCGTCATGGCCGTCATGCTCAATTCGCCGCTCCTGAAAGCGCGCCCGCTTTTCCGTTTCGCCTTCTTTGCGCCGGTTGTCGTCGGTGAGGTCGCTTACGCAGCCGTATTCCGGCTGATGTTCAGCCTCGATTTCGGCGTCATCAACAAGATGATTTCGGCCATCGGTTTCAGCCCGATATCCTGGTTCGACAATGCCAATGCGGCGATGGCCGTGATCATCCTTGCCGTCACATGGCGCTGGGCCGGCTATAACGCCATCATCATCCTCGCCGGCCTGCAGGCCATTCCCGACGATGTCTACGAGGCAGCAACGCTCGACCGGGTGAGCAAGGTACAGCAGTTCTTTCATATCACCCTGCCGCTGTTGAAACCGATCATCCTCTTCTGTGTGGTGCTTTCGGTGATCGGCACCATGCAGCTCTTCACCGAGCCCTTCCTCATCACCAATCGCGGCGGCCCCGGCGGCGGCACGGAAACTCTCGGCCTCTTCCTTTATCGCCAGGGTTTCACCGCGCTGAACTTTGGCTATGCCTCGGCGATCGCCTATACGATGGCTGCCCTTGCCGTGGCGATCTCGCTTCTCAATCTCTGGGTCGGGAGGGATCCGAAATGAAATCCAAATCGCAATCTCTTCTGCTGCGCCAGATCGCGTTGCATGCCGCACTGGCGCCGCTTGCGATAATCTGGCTGTTTCCGCTCTGGATGATGTTCGTCTTCTCCACGATGCCCGACAACGGCATCTTCAGCCCTGATATCGTGCTGTGGCCATCGACCAACTTCGTCGAGAATTTCAAGAACCTGCAGGCCGATACCGATTTCATCGGGGCCATGGTGATCTCCATCGGCGTGGCGCTGATCTATACAGTGCTCTCGGTGCTGCTGACTTCGATGGCCGGCTGGGCACTGGCACGTTACCGTTTCGTCGGCCGCACCGTCGTCATCGCCATCATCCTCGGCACGATCACGCTGCCCTTCTCCGTGGTCGTCATCCCGCAATTCATCATGGTGGCGCGCGAGTTCAAGCTGGCAAACACCTGGGTGGCGCTGATCGTGCCGCCGCTGTTCAATTCGCTGGGCGTGCTGTTCATGCGGCAATCCTTCTCGATGATGCCGGGCGAGCTTTTCGATGCGGCCCGGGTCGAGGGCGTCAAGGAATGGCAGATCTTCCTGCGCATCGCCTTGCCGCTGGCGCGCCCGACGATGGCGGCATTGGCGATCATTCTCTTCCTGCACTCGTGGAACAATTATCTCTGGCCGCTGCTGATCAATTCCAGACCGGGGATGATGACGGCGCCAGTGGCATTGGGAACGCTGATCGGCCTCACCAAAGTCTCCTGGGGCGGCATCATGGCCGGCGCGGTGCTGCTGACGGCGCCGATCCTCGTCGTCTTCGTGGCTCTGCAGCGCCATTTCATCGCCGGCATCGCGGCCGGCGCAATTAAATAATCGGGAGGCCGCATGGCAGAGCTTTCACTCAGCAATATCGTCAAGCGCTTCGGCGGCTTTGAGATTATCCACGGCGCCGATCTGGAGGTGAAGGATGGCGAATTCGTCGTCTTCGTCGGCCCGTCCGGCTGCGGCAAGTCCACGCTGCTCAGGATGATCGCCGGCCTCGAGGACATTACTTCAGGCGAGCTTCGCATTGGCGGCAGGGTCGTCAACGACGTCGAGCCGGCCGATCGCGGCATCGCCATGGTGTTTCAATCCTATGCGCTTTATCCGCACCTCACCGTCGAGGAAAACCTGAGCTTCGGCCTGCGCATGAACGGCAACCCGAAGGCCGATACCGAGCGGCGCGTGCGCCATGTCGCCGAGATCCTGCAGATCACCGAGTTGATGAAGCGGCGGCCGAAGCAGCTTTCCGGCGGTCAGCGCCAGCGCGTCGCGATCGGCCGCGCCATCGTCCGTGAACCGGAGGTTTTCCTGTTCGACGAACCTTTGTCGAACCTCGACGCCGAGTTGCGCGTGCAGATGCGCGTCGAAATCTCCCGGCTGCACAAGCAGCTCGGCACGACGATGATCTACGTCACCCACGATCAGACGGAGGCGATGACGCTCGCCGACCGGATCGTCGTGCTGCGCGCCGGCAATATCGAGCAGATCGGCGCGCCGCTCGATCTCTATGACGATCCCGCCAACCAGTTCGTCGCCGGCTTCGTTGGCTCGCCGAAGATGAATTTCCTTAAGGCCGTTGTGGTCGAGACGCAGCCGGGCAGGGCGGTGATTGCACTCGAAAGCAACACCAATACGCGCCTGCCGCTGCCCGTCGCCGATCCCATCGAAGCCGGCGCGAAAGTGACGCTCGGCATCCGTCCCGAACATTTCGTCGATGCCGGCATGGGCGATGCCGATCTCACCGTCGCCATCGACGTCGCCGAACATCTCGGCAACACCAGCTATATCTACGCCGCCATCGGCAGCGAGCAGTTGATCATCGAGCGGCCGGAATCGCGTGTCGCCGGCAATCGCGAGACGCTGACCGTCGGCCTTCCCGCACGCCACACATTCCTTTTCGACGGCGCCGGCAAACGGCTTCGCTAAACCCCTCCCAAGGCAGAAAGACGAAAGAGGTTTCCATGACGTCCGATCAACCGATCCGCTGGGGCATCATCGGCCCCGGCACCATCGCCCGCACCTTTGCCGATGGCGTCGCCCATTCGCGTACCGGCAAATTGGTGGCGATCGCCACCCGCAATCCTGCAAAGCCAGGCCTTGCCGAAGCTTTCCCCGGCGCCCGCATCGTCAACGGCTATGAGGCGCTGCTTTCCGACCCCGAGATTGATGCGGTTTATATTTCCGTGCCCCATACCGGCCATGCCGAATGGGCGATCAAGGCTGCCCGCGCCGGAAAACATATCCTGGTGGAAAAGCCGATCGCACTGTCGGCCTATGATGCCGAGGCCGTTTACTACGAAGCCAAGAAGGCTGGCGTCTTTGCCGGCGAGGCCTTCATGTACCGCGTGCATCCGCAGACGGAGAAGCTGGTCGAACTCGTCAAGAGCGGCGTCATCGGCACGCTGCGCATCATCCGCTCGAGCTTCGGCTTCAATATGGGCGGCTACAAGCCGGAGCACCGGCTGTTCGCCAACGATACAGCTGGCGGCGGCATTCTCGATGTCGGCGGCTATCCCGTCTCGATGGCGAGGCTGATCGCCGGCGCTGCGGAAGGCAAAGCCTTCCTCGAACCGGAAAAAGTTTCGGGCGTTGCCCATCTCGGAGAGAGCGGCGTCGATGAGTGGGCGTCGGCCGTGCTGAAGTTCCCGAACGAGATCATTGCCGAAGTCTCCTGCTCGATCATGGCGCAGCAGGACAACGTCCTGCGTATCATCGGCTCCGAGGGCAGGATCGAGGTCGCCGACTTCTGGTTCGCCTCCGGCCACAAGGGCGGCGTCGGCAAAATCGAGATCTTCAAGGGCGGCAAGCAGGAAACGATCGAGGTCAGGGAAGACCGCTGGCTCTATTCCTTCGAGGCCGATGCGGTGGGCGACGCCATCCGCGCCGGCAAAACCGAGTTCAGCACTCCCGGTATGAGCTGGGCGGATTCGATCGGAAACCTGCGCGTGCTTGACCAATGGCGTGCCTCGGTCGGTCTCGAATACGGTGTCGAGAAGGCGGTCAAGCGCACGAACAATATTGCCGGCGGCGCGGTCACGCGCGGCAATAGCATTCCGCAGCGCCAGATTCCCGGCATTTCCAAGCCCGCTTCGGTCGTGACACTCGGCTTTGAGTTCTTCCCGAATTTCGCTGCCGCCTCGCTGACGCTTGACGCCTTTTACGAGGCAGGGGGCAATGCCTTTGATACTGCCTTTGTCTATGGCGCAGGCAAGACGGAGGCGATCTTCGGTGACTGGCACACCAGCCGCAAAGTGCCGCGCGAGGAGATCGTGCTGATCGGCAAGGGCGCCCATTCGCCGCTCTGCTACCCCGATATGATCGCAAAACAGCTCGATCAATCGCTCGCCCGGCTGAAGACCGACTATGTCGACGTCTATTTCATGCATCGCGACAACACCGACGTGCCGGTCGGCGAGTTCGTCGACGCCATGGATGCCGAGGTCAAACGCGGCCGCATCCGCGGCATCTTCGGCGGCTCGAACTGGACGCGAGCGCGTTTCGACGAAGCGATCGCCTATGCCGAAAGGACCGGCAAGGCGGAACCCGCGGCGCTCTCCAACAACTTCTCGCTTGCCGAAATGCTCGATCCGATCTGGGCCGGCTGTGTTGCCGCCTCCGATGACGATTGGAAGAAATGGCTGAACGAGAAGCAGATCCCGAACTTTGCCTGGTCGAGCCAGGGTCGCGGTTTCTTTACCGACCGCGCCGGCCGCGACAAGCGAGACGATGAGGAGATCGTGCGCGTCTGGTATTCCGAGCGCAACTTCGGACGCCGCGACCGCGCCATCGAACTTGCCAACAAGCTCGGCCGCAACCCGATCCACATCGCGCTCGCCTATGTGATCGCCCAGCCCTTCCCGGTCATCCCGCTGATCGGGCCGCGCACCGTCGCCGAACTGGAAGACAGTCTCTCCGCACTCGATATCCGGCTGACGCCCGAACAGGTAAAGTGGCTGGAAGGCTGACCCAATGGAAAGGGCGCGGCTTGAAGCCGCGCCCTTTCCATCACTACTTCAACGTCTCGGACGCCTTCTTCTTGGCGGCGTCGTCCATCAGCTCATACCACATGGCGTTGAGGACAGCGAAGGCGGCGGCCAGCGGCAAGCCGAGGATCCATGCGAAATACCACATCGTTTCGTCTCCCTCAGTAGGCGTGACTGTTCTTGTCGGTGACCGACTTCTCGTCGACCTTGCCCCACAAAACCTTGTAGACCCAGGCGGTGTAGGCAACGATGATCGGCAGGAAGATCACCGTCACGACCAGCATGATGAACAGCGTCATATGGCTGGAGGATGCATCCCACACCGTCAGGCTCGATCGCGGATCGAGCGAGGAGGGCAGGATGAACGGGAACATCGCCAGACCGACCGTGGAGATGATGCCCAGTATCGCCACCTTGCTGAAGATGAGCGTCGTCACCTCGCGTCCTGCCCGCATTGCGAGGAAGGCCAGTGCCGCACCTGCAAAGCCGAGGACAGGCGCCAGGATCATCCAAGGATGGGCGTTGTAATTGGCAAGCCATGCGCCATTCTCGATCACCACGCTCTTCAGCAGCGGGTTTGACGGTCCGATCGGGCTGATATCGCCGGCGATGCGATAGCCGCCAACGCCGATCCACAGGAAGAGGCCGCCGAGGGCAAAGAGCACGATGGCGGCAAGGGCGGCGATACTGCCATAGCTTCTGGCCCGCTCCGCCACCGGACCGTTCGCCTTCAAGGCCAGCCAGGCGGCGCCGTGCATCGTCAACATGGCGACGGACAACAGCCCGCAGAGCAGCGCATAGGGGTTGAGCAAAGCGAAGAACGAGCCTTCGTAGAAGATCCGCATGTCGTCGGCAAAGCGGAACGGCACGCCCTGCAGCACGTTGCCGACGGCAACGCCGAAGATCAGCGCCGGCACGAACCCGCCGATGAAAAGCGCCCAGTCCCAGGCGTTTCGCCAGCGGACGCTTTCCCGTTTCGACCGGTATTTGAAGCCGACCGGGCGCAGGATGAGCGCGAAAAGGATCGCGAACATGGCGAGATAGAAGCCCGAGAAGGAGACCGCATAAAGCGGCGGCCAGGCGGCGAAGATGGCGCCGCCGCCGAGGATCAGCCAGACCTGGTTGCCTTCCCAGGTGGCGCCGATCGTGTTGATCGCCACGCGCCGCTCCGCATCGGTCCTGGCAACAAAGGGCAGAAGCGTGCCGACGCCGAGATCGAAGCCGCCTGTCGTTGCAAAAGCGATCAATATCACGCCGAGCAGCAGCCACCAGATGAGGCGCAGGGTTTCGTAGTCGATGAGTTCGTGAAGGATCATGGCAGGTCACTCCGCGGCCGGGACGAGGGTTTCGGAAATCAGGACAGCTTCCGGGTCGTCATCCGGCTCCGGCCCCTGTCTAATCGCCTTGATCATCAGGCTCATTTCGATGACGATTAGCACCGTGTAGAGCGCGGCAAAACCGATGATCGTCAGCAGCACGGTGCCGGCACCGAGGCTGGAGACGGCGGCCGCCGTCGGCAGCACGCCTTCGATCACCCAGGGCTGGCGGCCGAATTCGGCGACGACCCAGCCGAGCTCGATGGCGACCCAGGGCAGGGGGATTGCCAGCACGGCAATCTTCAGCAGCAGCGGATATTTTTCGAGATGGCGCCGGGCCGACAGCCAGAAGAAAGTGGCGGTCAAGAGGATGAAGAACATGCCGAGGCCGACCATGATGCGGAAGGACCAGAAGAGCGTTGGCACATGCGGGATCGTGTCACGCGCAGCCTGCACGATCTGCGCGTCGGTCGCTTGCCGCGGATCGTCGACGTAGCGCTTCAGAAGAAGCGCGTAGCCGAGATCATGGCCGAGATCCTCGAAGGAGCTGCGCACTTCCTGCGCGACCTGGTCCTGCGCCGGCGCCGCACGGATCTGCATCAGCGCGTCGTAAGCCTTGATGCCGTCGCGGATTCGCACCTCGGCCTGCTGTTCGAGCTTGTCGATGCCGGGGATTTCGGTCGTTAGCGACCGTGTGCCGATCAGTCCCATGACCCAGGGGATATGCACGGCGAAATGCGTCTCGCGCGCTTCCTGATCGGGGAAACCGAAGGCGGTGAAGGCAGCCGGCGCCGGCTCCGTCTTCCACATGCCTTCGATAGCGGCGAGCTTCATCTTCTGGTTTTCGGTCGCGAGATAACCGCTCTCGTCACCGAGCACGACGACCGAAAGAGCCGAGGCGAGGCCGAAGGAGGCGGCGACCGTCATCGAGCGCTTGGCAAGCTCGATATTCCGGCCCTTCAGCACATACCAGGCCGAGACGCCGAGCACGAAGATCGAGGCGCAGACATAACCCGCCGACACCGTATGAACGAATTTCGCCTGGGCGACCGGATTGAAGACCACATCGAAGAAGCTGGTGATCTCCATGCGCATCGTCTGCGGATTGAGCGCCGATCCCACCGGATTCTGCATCCAGCCGTTGGCAATGAGGATCCAGAGCGCCGAGAAATTCGAACCGAGCGCCACTGCCCAGGTGGCGACGAGATGGCCGACCTTCGACAGCTTGTCCCAGCCGAAGAAGAACAGGCCGACGAAGGTCGCCTCGAGGAAGAAGGCCATCAGGCCTTCGATCGCCAGCGGCGCGCCGAAGATATCGCCGACATAATAGCTGTAATAGCTCCAGTTCATGCCGAACTGGAATTCCATGACGATGCCGGTGGCGACGCCGAGCACGAAATTAATGCCGAACAGCGTGCCCCAGAATTTCGTCATCTGCCGCCAGATCTGGCGGCCGGTCATGACATAGACGGTTTCCATGATCGCCAGGAGCACGGACAGGCCGAGCGTCAGCGGCACGAACAGGAAGTGGTAAAGCGCCGTCAGCGCAAATTGGAAGCGCGATAGCGCGACGATATCTAGTTCCATTGTCTTTCTCCCACGGTCCCACGGGGTACGGAGCGTTCCTCAGCGCCGGCTGGCGCTGCGGGCATGCGGTCGTGCTCAGTCCGGCCGAAGCCGATCGAGCGCCTTTTCGAACGCCGCCTCCCCACGGCGTGAAACTTCTGAAATGCGGCCACCTTCGATGACGGCGATACGGTCTGCGATCGCAGCCTCGCGGCGGATATGGGTGGCGATCACCAGCGAGCGGCCCGCCGCCATTGCCGATAGGCGACAGAGCACGTCGCGGGCGGTGGCGCCGTCGAGACCCTCTGTGGGTTCGTCGAGCAGCCATAGCGGCGTGTCGCGCAGGAAGAGCCGGGCAAGCGCCAGCCGGCGCGACTGGCCGCCCGAAAGGCCGAGGCCGCCTTCGCCGAGCCGCGTATCGATCCCCCGCGGCATGGCCTCGATATCGGCAAGCAGCCCGGCGGCAGCAAGCACCTCCCGAAGACGGGCCTCGCTGGCATCCGGGTCGGCAAGGGTGAGATTGCCCCGCAAACTGTCCTCGAAGAGTTCTGTCCGCTGCGTCAACAGGGTCGCCGTTGCTGCCGCAACGCTTCCCGTTCTTGTCGGCAGTTCACCGGAAAGCAGAGCAAGGAGGCTCGACTTGCCGGCGCCGCTGCTGCCGATCATCGCGAGGCGTTCGCCCTGCTGAAGTGTGAGTTCGCTGACCTGGAGTGCCGGCACGGCGGAATTTTCATGGAATGCGGACACAGCGGCCAGCGAAAAAGCAAATCCCGGCAGCGGCAGCCCCATAGGTTCTGGCGTTGCGGCGGCGGCAAGCCGCGGCGCGACGCGCTTTGCCGCAAGCAGGGTTCGGCCAAGTTCCAGAGCACCACGGCGCAGAGCTGTAAAGGGTTCGGCGGCCGCAAAGGCGACGAGCAAGCCGAGGGCTGCAACCGGCGTGGTAATCGCGTTGGTTTCCGCGAGGGCGGCGACGGCAAGCAGCGATGCCGTCAATAGCAGGGTGGAGACGAGGCCGAAGCCGAATGTCAGGCCGGTTTCGACCCGGTTCAGCCAGTCGTCGGCGAGGCCGGCATAGTGGTCGGCGGCAGCGATCGCGCTCCTCTGCGCGGCAAGTCGGCCGGCCATCAACAGGTCGGTCTGACCGGCGACGAGATCGATCGTCCGCGACCGCAGTGCCTCGATGCCATGGGCGCGCCTGCGGGCATGTTTGCGCGCCGCCCGAGCAGCGATCAAGGGCAGGCCAAGACCGGTGCCGGCGAGAAAGACGCCGAATAACAGGCCGAACAGCGGATGCATGAGCGCCAGCACGAGGCTCGCCGCAAGGCCAGCGCCGATCGCCACCGCGGCCGGCACAAGGATCCTCAGATACAGAGAGTCGAGCGCATCGATATCGGCTGTCAGCCGGAAGAGCAGCCTTGCCGGACGATGCAGGAGCGTGCGTGCGACACCCGGTTCGGCGAAGCCGCGAAACAGTCTTTCGCGAAGAGCGGCCAGCACGCCGAGCGTCGCGTCATGGGTCGCCAGCCTTTCACCATACCGTGCCGCCGTCCTGATGATGGCGAGCAGGCGGATGCCGGCTGACGGTGCGAAGACGTCGAAGGTGACGGCGGCAGCGGCCGAAAGGCCGGCAAGCGACGTGGCGGTGATGAACCAGCCGGACAGGCCGAGCAGGGCGATGCCCGCCGTGACCGTCGCGGCCGCAAGTGCAGCGCCGAGCAGCAGCGCACGCCGGCGCTCGGCAAAGAACAGACGCAGGATCGGCTTGATATCTGCAGTGAATGTGCTCACTCCGCGGCCTCCCTCACAATAAACTCGGCGTCCATGCGCACGGTGCGATGCAGGCGCGCGGCCAGCAGCGGATCGTGGGTGGCAACAATCAAGGTGCGCCCCTTGGAAAGCGAAAGCAGGCTTTCGGTCACTTGGGCGGCGGTGGCGGCATCGAGATGCGCGGTCGGCTCGTCGGCCAGGATGATCCTCAGATGCGGATTGCAAGCGGCGCGGGCGATCGCCAGCCGCAGCGCCTCGCCGCCGGAAAGCCCGGTGCCGCCTTCGCCGAGCCGTCGGCCGCCATAGGCGGCGGCTACTTTTTCCAGTCTCGCCGCATCAAGCGCACCCGTCACATCGCCGCGTGGGATGCCGGGCCTGCCGAGCGTGATGTTGCCTGTAATGGTGCCCGCAAAAATATGCGGCTTCTGGCCGATCCACGCCATGCCGCCGCGCAAGAGCGTGGCGGTGTCGTCCGCAAGCTCGACGCCGCCGATGACGATGCGACCACCGGTGCAGGGCGCCAGCCCCGCCATCAGTGAAAGAAGCGTCGATTTACCGGAACCGCTGGCGCCGAGAAGCGCCAGATGTTCACCGGCGGCAATATCGAGGTCGAAGCCGCAGAGGACCAGCGGCTCATCGGCGGCGTAGCGGAAATCGACATTCTCAAGGCGGATGTCCGGCGCTTCGGGAGAAGGCGCTGCCGCGGCTCCGACCGGTCCTCGAATGGACATACCACCGGCAGCCAGGGCGTCCAGCGCTTTCAGCGCCGCTTCGCCGGCGGCCCGGTCGTGCCAGACGGCCGAAAGCTCGCGCAGCGGCTCGAAGAAGGCCGGCGCCAGCAGTAGGATGAACAATCCCTCGATCAGGTCGAGCCGGCCTGCCCAGGTGCCGAAGCGGATCTCGCCGAGCAGGCTGAAACCGACATAGACGGCAATCATCGCCACGCCGAGTGCTGCGAAAAGTTCGAGTACGGCCGAGGAGAGGAATGCGATCTTCAGCACCGCCATGGTGCGCGCACGCAGCGACTCCGCCTCGCGGCGCAGCCTGAGCGCGGTGGCATCCACCGCCTCGAGCGCACGGATCGTCGCCAGTCCGCGCAGCCGATCGAGCAGGAAGCTGTTGAGGCCGCCGGTGGCAACAAGCTGTTTTCCGCTGGCCGCCTGGGCACGCCAGCCGATCAGCGCCATGAAGATTGGGATCAGCGGCGCGGCAAACAGCAGCACCAGCGCGGCAATCCAGGAGACCGGAAGGATGACGGCAAGGATGACGAGCGGCACAAGGCTCGCCTTCACTCGCGCCGGCTGGAAACGGGCGAGATAGGGCACGATGAGTTCAGCCTGCTCGCCCAGCACACTTGCGGCTTTGCCGGAGCCCGGTCGGCCTCGATCGATCGGCGACGACGTGGAGAGCGCCGCAACGGCGGTCCGCCGCCTGCGGCTGAGCTCGGCGCGCGCGATATGAAAGGCCAGGCGGCCGCCGGCCGTGTCGAGACAGCCTCTTGCCAGTCCGAGAAGAAGAATGCCGAGGGCCGGCCAGACAACGGCCTGCAATCCGCCGCCATCGGCGATGCGGCCGACCGAGACGGCCAGTAACCCGGCCTGCGGAATCCAGATCGCGGCGGCGAGTGCCTGCAGCATCGCCGCTCGGCGCAGGCCGCTTTTCGCATTATTCGGACCGGTGAGGGGCGAGACGGTATCGCCGTCCAGTGCCGGCTCAGTCTCCCTCCTGTCCTTCGCGTCGAAAAAAGCAGTGCCCATGGCGCTAACTCTTGTTCGCAGGATTCGGCCGGCGGCTGCGGCCGAGCGAAACCACCCGGTCCTTGGCCTCCAGAAGCTTCGTCACTTTCGCGCCCAGCGAGAGGAGCGTCGCGAGCCTTTCGGTTTCAAGCTGTTTAACGTCCTCGTACCAATGGGTCAGCTGCTCGATCAGCGTGTGCATTTCGCTCATGCGCTGCTGCGCGTGCCGTTCGGCCTCGCTGGCAGGGCGCTGCATCAGGATCTCGCGCAGAACCGACAGCGTCGGATCGACTTCCCGCTTCTTTCGTTCCTCGGCAAGCGTCCGCAAAATCAGCCAGACATCATCGGGCGTCGTGAAGAAATCGCGGCGGTCGTCCGGCTTGTGTTTGAGCAGGACGAGGTTCCATGCCTGAAGTTCGCGCAGGCTCATCGAAACATTGGAGCGCGAGATGCCGAGCGAGTCGGCAATCTCCTCGGCGCAGAGCGGCGCCGGCGAGACGAAAAGCAGCGCATAGATCTGGCCGACCGTGCGGTTGATTCCCCAGCGAGATCCCATTTCGCCGAAGTGGAGAACGAAGGACTGGACGAGAGGCGGAAGGTTCATAGCGGTTTCCGTTCCAACTGTGATTTCAGAAATTTCTGAAATCACTATACTGACTCTCGCACCCCACCGACAACCGGCAAGGCGGCCCTGCGTCAATTTGGATGTCCGTTCGTTGATCGTGCGTCAGCTATAGCCCGACGCGACAGGAGGGGATTTGATTTAGGTCAAGTCCGCCGCACTTTGCCGCGATGACGCAGAAACGCCCGGTTATGCCACGCAAACCGGGCGTTCTCGTTGCACCGTGATGTTTTGGACGCGTTTGCCGCCGGGGCGGCTGCAATGCCTTCAGGTTCAGATCAAGCCGGCCAGGATGCCGACGCCCGCGATGGTAGCAATACCGCCGGCCGCGCGAGTTACGAAGACGCCCTGCCGTTCGCCGGCCCGGCTGATGACGTAACCAAGGGAGAGGCCGGCGACGTGAAGCAGTGCAGTGGCAATCATGAACCCAGCGGCATAGGCAGCGCCGGCCGCATCTTCCGGCATTTCGGCGCCATGCGCATGGCCATGAAAGATGGCGAAGAATCCGACCACGCCGAGCGCTGCGGCAAGCGGCGCCCTGACATTGAGGGCAACGACGGTGCCGAGAACGATGACGGAAAACGCGATGCCGATTTCAACAAAGGGAACATTGACGCCGGCAACACCGAGAGCCCCGCCAATCGCCATCACCATGATGAAGGTTGCCGGCAGCAGCCAGAGAGCACGGCCGCCGAGCTGGAAAGCCAAAACGCCGACCATCACCATGGCGAGGACATGATCGAGTCCGGACAGCGGATGAGCAAAGCCATGGCTGAACCCGGCGGCTTCGCCAACGGCAGGATGGGCGGAAGCGACTGCCGGAAGCGCTACAGCAGCCAAGGCAAGCAGGCCGCTCTTCAGTGCTGATTTCATTGTCGATTCCCTCGCGTTTTCGAAAATCCTGCGGCTGCCGAAGACCAGGGCTGGCTCGCGCCCCTGAAGCTAATTCAAGGGATTCGCAGCGTCAATGGAAAAGTCATTAAATAACAAGTCAATTCAACTGCTTATCTGATAGGCAATTGCCGCTTTCCATTGCTTCTCGCCGCGCCCGTCGCTCAGGAGCGACGCCGATTTTACGGATCGCGCTCTGCATTCCTCTTTGGCGAACTGGAAACAGCTGCAGGCAGGGGCTATGAACCCTTCAGAGGCGAGGCGATGCAAGCCGCCCGCGATGGAGGACACACCCATGACGAATGCCGAACGGCCGCTGGCGATCAGTGCGCCCGAACCGCGCACGCTCGATCTGATCTTCAGCGATCGGGCGCGCGCCGAATTGCATGCGAAATACGAGGTGGTCGAAGCCGATCCGGAGAATATCGCCGGGCTTGGCGACGAGATCCTCGGCAGAGCGCGCTACATCATCGGCCAGCCGCCGCTTTCGGCGGAAACGTTGGCCAGAATGCCGGTCCTGCGCGCGATCCTCAACGTCGAAAGCAATCTCCTGAACAACATGCCCTATGACGTGCTCTTCCAGCGCGGCATCCATGTCGTGACGACGGGCCAGGTCTTCGCCGAACCGGTCGCCGAAATCGGTCTCGGCTTCGCGCTGGCCTTGGCGCGCGGCATCGTCGATGCCGATGTCGACTTTCGCCACGGCAGCGAACTCTGGGGAGGGGAGGGCAATGCGAGCGCGCGACTGATCGCAGGCTCCGAGATCGGCATTGTTGGCTTCGGCGATCTCGGCAAGGCGCTGCGTCGCGTGCTGTCCGGCTTCAGGGCGCGCATCAGGGTCTTCGATCCCTGGCAGCCCCGCTCGATCCTCGAGGAAAACGGCGTCGAACCGGCAAGCCTGGAGGATGTGCTGACCAAGAGCGATTTCGTCTTCGTCGTCGCAGCCGTCACCAGCGAGAACAGGGGATACCTTGGCGCCGAGGGCTTCGCCAGCATGCGCAAGGGCGCGGCCTTCATCCTGCTCAGCCGCGCCGATGTCGTCGATTTCGATGCGCTGATGGCGGCCGTCTCGTCAGGCCATATCGTCGCGGCGAGCGATGTCTATCCTGAGGAGCCGCTGCCGCCCGATCATCCGGTGCGCGGCCTGAAAGGCTTCATCCGCTCGGCGCACCGGGCCGGCGCCCTCGACAGCGCCTTCAAGAAGATGGGCGACATGGTGCTGGAAGATATGGACCTGATGGATCGTGGCTTGCCGCCGATGCGCTGCAAACGGGCGGAACGCGAGACGGTCTCCCGCATGCGCTCCAAACCGGTCGCGGTCAACTAAAATGCCACCCAAGCTGACCGGCAGCTTGGGTGGCACAAACAGAGGCGCTGTTTTAAGCGGCGCGCTGGCCGGTGCCCTGGATAGCAGCGAGCTTCCAGTCCGCTCCGGGCCTGCGCACGAAGGTCCAAATCTCGGTGCTTTCGCTCGGTCGGCCGTCATCCCCGGAAACGACACGACCGCTGTCACGTTCGACCATGGCATCGATCGAGGAGTAACGCATGGCGAGAGTCGCATATTCCTGGCCGTCTTCGCGCCAGGCCTCGGCGATATCACCCTGCAGCAGCTTGACGTCGGAGACGCGGTTGCGCACGCCGTTGGTGGCGTTTTCGCCGAGTTCCTCGGCGAGATAGGACATCGCTTCCGGTGTCGTCAGCCGGCGCAACGTGCCATAGTCTTCGGCGCCATAGGCGGTCTGCACGCTCGTCAGCAATTCTTCGAACTGATCGAGGTCGGCCTGTGCCAGCCCGATCTCATCCTTCGGCCGATTGCCGCGCGCCTGTCCACCGTAACCAGCGCCCGAGCCGATCGCCGGGATCTGGAAGGATGAATTGTTCGACGGCGACATATTGAAAGACTGGCCGTAGGACTGGCTCTGGCCGCCAACCCCATAGGAAGGCTGCCGGCGGTTGGCGAAATAACGCATGGCGAGCATGATGGCGCCGCCAATCAGGGCGATCTGCAGCAGCATGCCGAGGAAGCCGAAGCCGCCGCCGAAACCGTGGCCGAGCAGCATGCCGAGCAGGCCGCCGGCAATCAGGCCGCCGATCATCGAACGCCCGAAGCCGTTGAAGAAGCCGGGCCGCTGGGCGCCGAGCGGCTGCTGGGCCGTAGCCGGCGCAGTAGTGCGCGGCGTCATCGACCGTTCGATCGGCGCAGCAGTGTTCGGCGCGGTTTGGGTGACGGGCGGAGCCTGGAATGTACGCGTGCCGCGGCTGCCGAAACCGGAACCGCCGGCGCGGCGCGCCTCGGCATCACCAAGCGAAGCAAAAACGGTAGCGCTCGTCAGTACGGCAATCGCCGCAAACTTGGCAAAACGCGAAACGGTACCCGGCATTCCTGATCTCCTGTCCATGCTCCACGGCATATCGAGAGCTAATATAGGGACTCTTTCCCCGGTTTGAAGTTCTTTTGCCGCTTTACTGGCAGACATCGACCCAGCTCGCGCCGGTAAGCTCCGCCAGCCGTCCGGTGCCGATGCGCACGGCCGAATTGGTCGAGCCGGCCGCAGGCACCACTTCATCGAAGCGCTTCAGCGAAACGTCGCAGTAAATGGGCAGCGGCGAAGGCAGGCCGAACGGGCAAACACCGCCGACCGGATGGCTGGTGAGCGCCACGACCTCTTCGGCGTCGAGCATGCGCCCCTTGGCTCCGAACGTATCCTTGAACTTGCGATTGTCGAGCCGCGCCGTGCCACCGGCGACGACCAGCATCATCTGCTCGCCGACACGCAGGCAGATCGTCTTGGCAATCTGCGCGGGCTCGACGCCATGGGCTTCGGCGGCAAGGGCCACCGTAGAGGAGCTCTCGGCGGTTTCGATGATGTCGATATCGGGTGCATGCGCACGGAGGAAGGCGCGGACGGATTCAAGGCTCATGATGCAATGCTAGATCAGCATAAGCGCAATTTGAAGCCTAAAAGATGCCTGCCGGAAACCCGCGCTTGCAAGTCTTTCGGACATTGTCATAATAATTTTGCACACGTGCTCAATTTTGTCATTCGGCCGTTACTTTGAGCCCATAGAGCGGGACATGTCACGTTTTCGTGGGGTTTCGGAACGGCCGTCAAGCGACAGTGCTGGCCCGTCAAGAGGCTTCACACTGCTCTTCCAGGGAGATGAAGAAAATGACCATTTTGCCGACGTTGAAATCCTTTACGATCGCGGCCGCCATCCTGGCCTCGACCTCCGCCTTTGCGCTTGCCAAGGACGTTACCATCAGCGTCTGGGCCGGCGGCACCGGTCCGAACGACACCTATCGCCTCGACGCCATCGAGATCGCAGCCCAGCAGCTGCAGCGCGAAGCCGCGCTCAAGGGTGAAGAGCTGAAGATCACGATCGAGAAGAAGGCCTATTCCGGCTGGGACGATTTCAAGCAAGCGCTGACGCTTGCCGCGGAAGCCAAGACCGCCCCGAACATCGTCGCCAGCGGTCATGAAGACATCGCCCCCTGGTCGCAGGCCGGCCTTATCGTTCCGATCGAGGATCACGTTGATCTCGACGCCTGGCCGCTCAACGGCATCTACGAAAACCTGATGCAGATCGCCTCGTACAACGGCACCGTATACGGCATTCCGCAGGATGCCGAATCCCGCCCGATGTTCTTCTGGAAGCCTTACATGAAGGCGATCGGCTATAGCGACGCCGATCTCGATGCACTGCCGCAGAACGTTCAGGACGGCAAGTACACCATGAAGAACCTGCTCGAAGACGCCAAGAAGATGCAGGACAAGGGTCTCGTCCAGCCCGGCTACGGCTTCTATCCGCGCCCCAGCAACGGCCCTGACTACTGGCAGTTCTACACGAGCTTCGGCGGCACGATGGAAGAAAACGGCAAGCTCGTTTTCGACAAGGCGGCCATGACCCGCACCTATCAGTTCATCTCCGATGCCGTGAAAACGGGCGTCACCAAGAAGAACCATATCGGCATGCCGGGCGATCAGTGGTGGAAGGAAGTCGCCACCGGCAAGGCCGGCATCTGGGACGCCGGCACCTGGCATTATGCCCGCCTCGTCAACCAGGAAGGCCTGAAGGATTTCTTCGACAACATCGTCTTCACGCTGATCCCGGCCGGCGAGGGCGGCAAGGCCAACACGCTGACGCATCCGCTCGTCTATATGCTGACCGCAGGACACAGCGATGAAGATACGCAGATCGCCGCTCAGCTGATCACGATCGCCTCCGAACCGCGCATCAACGCGCTGCATGCGATCAAATCGGCCCATCTCGGCATCTCCAAAGCCGAAGCCGAAGTGGACTTCTATGCGGACGACCGCTGGGCTCGCGAAGCCACCGAGCGCCTGCTGCCGCATGCCAATGCGATGCCGAACAATTCCGATTTCGGCAAATATTGGAACATCATGTGGAAGAACCTCGAGGCATCCTGGACCGGCGCCAAGACCGTCGACGCCGCCATCGGCGATGCCGAGAGCGAGCTGAAGAGCACGCTCGGCGACAAGATCGTCATCCGCTAAAGTCGAAGCACTCTTCCGGGCAGCGGCGACCCCGCTGCCCGGTCCGTCCCGCGAGGAGGCTTCCATGAAATCGTCCAGAAGGCTCGGACTGGTGATGATCGCGCCTGCGGCGATCATGATCGTCCTGTTCTTCCTGATGCCGGTGGTTCTGACGGCGGTCTTCTCGATGACCAATATGACGACCGCAACCGGCATTTCCGGCGGCGTCTATCAGATCGCACCCAATTCCCTGATCGCACTGAAGTCGGCCATGCCCGACATTGCCGCCGAGATGGCCGAACCGCGCTACGCGATCGACGAGGCGGGCCTCAAGGCCGTCGAGGGTCTCGGCCTTGCGCCTGGTATCGCCGCGGAGCTGCGCGCCAAACATGCCGGCGAGGTCTTCCCGACGCGCCGCGAAGCCGAGCGTATGATCAAGGATCTCGCGGACCGGCCTTCGACGCGCGCGGTCAAACAGATCTCCGAACAGTTCAACCGCTCCGTCGTCAACACCCGCTTCGACAGCAAGGAACAGCTGTTTTCGGCGCTGGACACCCTCGGTCTCAAGCTGACGCAGGAACAGAAGGAAACGGTGGCCGAGGCCACCTATACCGGCTGGACCTGGACATCAGACAATTTCTCCCGCATCGCCAACTCGCCTGATATGGCGCGTGTGCTCTTCAACACCGCGCTCTACGTCGCGCTGGTGCTGACGCTCTTCAATGTCGGCTATGCGCTGCTGCTCGCCATCTGGACGCATTATATGCCGCCGACGCCGGCCTCGATCTTTCGCGGCATCTGGCTCCTGCCGCGCATCACCCCCGTCGTCATCTATGTCATGCTGTGGAAATGGCTCGCCTGGGATACCGGTTTCATTTCGATCCTGATGGGCAAGTTCGGCTATCCGCCTAAGAACTACCTGCTCGACAACGCTTATAATGCCTGGTTCTTCGTCGTGCTGATCAACGGCTTCATCGGCGCCTCGATGGGCATGCTGGTGTTCTCCTCGGCAATGAGGGCCATTCCGAAGAGCCAGTTTTATGCCAGCGAGGTCGACGGCGCCTCGCGCTGGCAGCAGATCCGCTACATCATCCTGCCGCAGATGCGCTGGCCGATCCTCTTCGTTACCTGCTACCAGACGCTGTCGCTGCTCGCCTCCTTCAATGAAATCCTCCTCGCCACAAATGGCGGACCGGGCAATACGACCGAGGTCTGGGCGCTCTCCGCCTATCACACCGCGCTCAGGAATTATGCGGGCAATCTCGAATACGGGCTGGGCGCGGCCATGGCGCTGGTGCTCGTGGTCATCGGCGTGATGCTGTCGCTCCTTTATCTGCGCGTCTTCAACTACGGCACGCTTGTCGCCAAGCCCCTGATCGAGGACTGACCATGGCCGAACAATCGCAGCCCTCGGCAAATTATCGCAGCTGGCCCGTTTTAACGGCGCTCACCGTCGTCAGCCTGCCGCTGCTGCTGATGTATGTCTATCTCTTCCTCGACACCGTGACGGTGAAGCAGCCGGATGCGCTGCTGCCCTCCGGCCTGACGCTTAATCACTGGCGTTTCCTGTGGCAGACGACGCCGGGCAAGGCGAATATCTGGCAGGTGACGGTGAATACGCTGCTGTTTTCGGCCTGCACCACCAGCCTCGTGCTGATCGTCTCGTCGATGGCCGGCTATGTGCTGTCGCGGCTCAACGTGCCGGCACGCGGCTTCTTCCTCGCCGGCGTCATGGTGCTGCATGCTTTTCCGTCGGTCACGCTGATCATCGCTATCTTCATCGTGCTGCAGATGATCGGTCTCTACAATTCGCTGATCGGCGTCATTCTGGTGAAGGCGGCGATCGACCTGCCGCTCGGCATCTGGCTGATGAAAGGCTTCTACGACACCGTGCCCTGGGAAATCGAAATGGCCGGCGTCGTCGACGGCGCCTCGCGCTTCCGGGTCTGGCGCAGCCTCGTGCTGCCGCAGGTCAAGCCCGGCATCATGGCGCTTGGCCTGTTCTCCTTCCTCGCCGGCTGGGGCGAATTCATCCTGCCGCAGGTGCTGGCGCCGGGCAATGATGTGCAGGTGTTGTCGGTCTATCTTGCGGGCTTCCTCGCCGACGACAACAATTACGATTTCAATATGTTCAAGGCGGTCGGGCTCTTCTACCTTATTCCGGTGCTGATCGCTTACGCGCTCTTCAACAAATATCTCATGAACATCTACGGCGGCGGGAGCAAAGGCTGATGCGCATCCTCCTCGACAATTTCTCAAAGAGCTTCGGCTCCACCAAGGTCATCGAGAACATGCAGCTCGAAGTCCGCGACGGCGAGATGCTGGCGCTGCTCGGGCCTTCCGGCTGCGGCAAATCGACAACGCTTTTTGCGGTCTGCGGCATTCACCGGCCGACCAGCGGGCGCATCCTCTTCGGCGACCGCGACGTCACCGACCTGCCGAGCCAGGCCCGCAATGTCGGCGTCGTCTTCCAGTCCTATGCGCTCTATCCGCACATGACGGTTGCCGAAAATATCAGTTTTCCCCTCAAGGTGAAGGGCGTCGACGCTGCCGACATCCGCAAGGAGGTCAATCGTATTTCCGGGCTTGTCCATATCGATAATCTCATGGAACGCCGACCGGCGCAGCTTTCCGGCGGCCAGCAGCAGCGCGTGGCGCTGGCCCGCGCGTTGATCCGCAAGCCGGATGTGCTGCTGCTCGACGAACCGCTCGCCAATCTCGACGCCAAACTGCGTCTGGAAATGCGCTCGGAAATTCGTCGCCTGCAGCGCGAGACCGGCATCACCGCCATTCTCGTCACCCATGACCAGGTAGAGGCGATGAGCATGTGCGACCGCATCGCCATCATGAAGGAAGGCGAGATCGTCCAGATCGCCACGCCGGCCGAAATGTACAATGATCCGAAGACCGCCTTCGTCGCCGGCTTCCTCGGCAATCCGCCGATCACTTTCCTGCGCGGGGTCGTCGACAAGGGCGCCTTTAGGATCCCGGAAAGCGAGATCCGCGTGCCGCTGCCCGATAGCGTCGGCGCCGCCGAGGGCACCAAGCTGATGCTCGGAGTCCGGCCGGAGCACTTCACCCCGGCAGGCGACACGCCCGTTTCCGGCAAGGTCACCTTCGCCGAAACGCAGGGCCGCGAGAACCTCTATGACGTTCATCTTGCCGGCGGGCCGCTGCTGCGTTCGATCCAGCCGGTGCGCAACGATATCCATGTCGGCGACGATGTCCGGTGGGCGATCGACAGCCGCGGTGTGTTCGTCTTCGACGAAAACGGCAGGAGGCTCTGATGACCCGCGATTTCCAGGCATTTTTCGAGCGATACGGCTGGCCGGCGGCCAAGGGCCGGCTTCCCTTCTGCATCGGCCATCGCGGCGCCAGCGGCCATGAACGCGAGAACACGCTCGCCGCCTTCCGCCGCGCTGCCGAACTCGGCGCCGAGATGTGGGAGCTCGATACGCAGTTGACCCGCGACGGCGTGGTTGTCGTCTCGCATGACGACCATCTCGAGCGCGTCTTCGGCGTCGACCGCCGTATTTCCGAAATGACGGCCTCCGAGCTCGCCGCTCTTGACGGCGTCGACGTGCCGAGTTTTGCGGAGGTCGCCGCACTCGGCCGCGAGACCGGCGCGGGTCTCTACGTCGAGCTCAAGGCGCCCGGGACGGGCCTGCGCTGCTGGCGCCATCTTGCCGAGATGAACCAGCGTTTTGCCTGCCTCGGCTCCTTCGATACGGCACAGGTGCGTGAACTCAGGGACGCGGGCTGCGATTTCCCGCTTTCGGTGCTGATCCGTGTCGGCCATGATCCGCATGCCCTGGGGGATGAGGCCGGCGCCGATATCCTGCATCTCTGCTGGGAGAGGGCAGGCGAGCGGCCGCAGGAGCTGGTGAGCGACGCGCTGACGCGCCGCGCCTTCGAGGCGGGCCGCGAGATCGTGCTCTGGCACGAGGAGCGGCCGGCCGTTCTCGAGGATATCATGAAGCTTCCGGTTCTCGGCATCTGCACGGATCTGCCCGATCTGATGCGGCCGTCGGCAGAGAGGGAAAAAGCAGTTGCCAGACAGGGATAAGGGACCGCGCAAGGTAACCTCCTTCGATGTGGCGCGGGTGGCCGGCGTCTCACGCGCGGCCGTCTCACGTGCCTTCACGCCGGATGCCAGCGTCTCGCCGAAGACCCGCGAAAAGGTCTATCAGGCCGCCAAGGAGCTCGGCTATCGGGTGAATTATCTTGCGCGAAGCCTCACCAACAAACGGTCCGATCTCGTCGGCGTCGTCGCCGCCGGCCTCGACAATCCGTTCCGCACAATGCAGATCGAGCATCTGGCGAGGGTGCTGCTTGCCCGCAATTTCCGCCCGATCCTGCTGCCGACCTCGCAGGAGGCGGATACATCGACTGTTATCGGCCAGCTGCTGCATTACGCTGTGTCCGGCGTCATCGTCACCTCGGACGCACCGCCGACAGCGATCTGCGAGCAATGTGCGGCCGAGGGGGTCCCGATCGTGCTGATCAACAAGGGCAACGACATTCCCTTCGTCGATCGCATCATCTCGGACGACCGCATGGCTGGCCATCTCGCCGCCACCTACTTGATCGAAAGCGGCGTGCGAAAGCCCGCCGTGATGGCCGCTCCCGCCATATCCTACACGGCGCGGCGGCGCAGCGAGGCCTTCATTGACCGCTGCAGGCAACTCGGCGCCGAGCCGCAGTTTCTACAGATCAGGATCAACGATTACCGGAGCGGATATGATGCGGCCGGCGAACTTGCCGCATCCGGCATTGACGGCTTGTTCTGCGCCAACGACCACATGGCCTGCGGTGTCCTCGACCGCATCATGCAGGGCCGCGGTCGAGACGACGCGCCGCCGCTCTCCATCATCGGCCACGACGATATTCCACAGGCGAGCTGGACCGCCTATGAGCTAACGACCATCCGCCAGCCTTGCGATGTCCAGGCTGAACAGACCGTCGACCTGCTGATGAGCCGGATAGCCGAGCCGGACCTGACGGCGCGCGTCGAGTTTACGCCGGTGACACTGATAAGAAGAAGGACCGCCTGATGAGTTCCGCATTCGATAGCGCCGCCATTCGGGCACGGGCGGAGGTCGCGATCGCCGTCGCCCTCGAGACCGGACGGGAAGCGGCCCGGTTTCGGCGCGACGTCAATCCCGGCACGCTCGCCGTCGAAAACAAGGGATTGCAGGATTTCGTCACTGTCGCCGATAGGAAGGCAGAACAGGCGATCCGCGACGGGCTCATCTCGCGCTTTCCCGATGATACGTTCATGGGGGAGGAGAGCGGCGGCCGATCGGGCGCGGCCGGCACCTGGGTCGTCGATCCGATCGACGGCACGACCAACTACATCAGGGGCTTCCGGCATTGGGGCGTCTCGATCGCTTTCGTCGCCGGCGGCATGATCGAGATCGGCGTGGTTTACGACGGCGCCGAGGACAAGGTCTTCCATGCCGTGCGCGGCGATGGCGCCTTCAAGGACGGGCTTGCCATTCATGCCGCCGCGACCGTCGAACCAGCCAATGCGCTGGTCATCCTCGGCCATTCCCGCAAAACGAATTTCGACGACTATCTCGCAGTCTCCAGACGGCTGCACGAGCGCGGCATGGACTATCGCCGCACGGGCGCGGCCGCCATCGACCTGGTTCGTGTAGCGGAGGGTGCCGTCGATCTCTATTACGAACGCCATCTCAATGCCTGGGATATGCTTGCCGGCGCCTTGATTGCCAAAGAGGCTGGCGCGACCGTGGTGATGCCGCCGATCGACAAGCTGCTTGCGGATGGCGGGCCGGTTATCGCCCATGCGCCGGGGCTTGCCGGCGAATTCGCCTTCATCCTTGAGAACGAGGGGCTGTCAGTCGCCGGCTAAAAGCTCGTTGCTTAAGGCATGCCATCGTCCGGAACGGCTGCACATTTCCGGACCGGTTAGCCGGCCACGCGTCGGCGCCAGGCGCGTTCCGTCGCCGGAGCCTCGTCGGTGGTTATCTGGTCCGGCTTCAGCGCCATCAGCGCCGAAAAGCTCGGCCATTCCTTTTCGCTGAACCCGGCCTCCGCGTCCTTGAGCGTAAATGTCCAGGCATCGACGCGTTTGCCTTCGTCCTGGCAGAGCGCGATCATATCCAATCCATCCTTCGCGGCGTCAAGGATCAGCGGCCAGTGGAGATAGACCGTGTCCGGTTCGGTCGGGCCGCGGAGGTCGGCGCGCAATTCGATCTCGACCGCCTTCCAGCCGCCGGCTTTCCTGATCCCGTAAAGCTTGTCCGTGGGATCGATGCCGCGCAGGAGATGCGGAAGCTTCTCCTTGACCGCGACGATGAGATCGAGACTGCCGGCGCTGACGATCACCGATGCGGAAATCTTCTGGAAATGCGCGGCAAGATGCGCGATGCCCTGCGCGCCGACCGCCTCGTAATCGTCCTTCATGTCGAATTGCAGCAGTGCGGCCGGGTGGGCCGCTTGCAGCATGGCGGCAAGATCCTCGCTGAGGATCAGCGGCCGGTCGCCCCCCTGCATCCTGACATTACTGAGGTCGCTGAGGCGCTTTTCGGCGATCGGTCCATGACCGGTCGTTTCCCCTTCGAGGTTCTCATCGTGCAGCACCACGAAACCGCCGTCGGCGCGCACGCGCAGATCGAGTTCCATCGATGCGCCTGCGGCAAATCCCTCAGCCATCACTTCAGCTGAGAACAGCGGATCGGCAAACCGTTTGCGCAGCCGATGCCATTTCAGGCGGGTGCGATGCCCCTCGTGCAAAATCTCCAGGCCCTGCCCATCCAGCAATCTCGTCATCTGCACCAATCTCCGCGACGCCACTCTCCTGCCTTGGCCAGCCGTGATTATCAAGGTCAGATGCGCCCTCAGCGGCTGTAGGCCGCAGATATCGCCTCCGCAGCCGCCGATATATCCGCCGGATGGCCGGTCTGCCTGAGGGCCGCGCCGTAGCCCACGACATTCGAGAGCACTGTCTGGAATGCGGCGCGCGGGCCTGTGTGGTTCAGCCGCACGAGTCGAGCGGGCGCCGTTCCCACGGCTTCCGTCAGCTCGACCCCCAGCCGCCCCGCGGCCGCGATCAGCGAAGCCGGTTCCAGTGCCTCCGGCAAAGGCACCGCCGTCACCAGGTTCGACGCCTTTGCCGCCGGCACCCAGGCCGGGGCGCCGAGTGCGGCAAGCCCGGCCCGCGTCGCCGATGCCGCCAGCGCATGGCGGGCGACGACATTTTCAAGGCCCTCGGCCTCGATGCGGTCGAGTGCGGCCTCCAGCCCAAAGAATTCCAGCGGCGCCGGCGTTCCTGGCAAGACGCGCCGGCCGTCGTCGATCCAGCCCTTCAGATCGGCCAGCGACAGGATCGAGTCGCGTGCCGCGCCGCCCTTGAGAACGAGATCCCAGGCACGCTGACTGACGCAGAGCGCAGAGACACCCGCCGGACCGCCGAGCGCCTTCTGCGGGCCGATCACCGCAATGTCGATGCCGAGATCGTCGACCTCGAGCCGATGCCCGCCAACCGAGGCGACCGCATCGACGACGCTGACGATGCCGCGGGCGTGCGCCAGCGCGAGTATCTCCGGCAGCGGGTTGAGGATGCCGCTCGCAGATTCTGCGTGAACCACGGCGAGCACATCGATATGGGGGCCGGCATCGAGCGCTTTGGCGACAGCGTCGATCTCGATCGGCAAGCCCGGATCGGCGACGACATTCCGAACGGTTGCGCCGCCTCGCCGCAGCCACTGCCCGAACCAGCCGCCATAGGGACTGGTGACGAGGTTGAGGGCTGAAAGACCGGGACGCGCGAGACTGACCGCCACCGCTTCCAGCGCCACCACCGCCTCTGCCTGCACCAGCACGACGTCACCCCGGCAGCGCAGAATGCGGCCGATCCTGTCGGCGAGCATGGCGTAGCGCTCCGCGGGGTACGAAGGCGCGCCGAGCAGGGGATTCCAACCGAGATCGAACATGGACGCCTCCTTCACAACGGTTCGGTCACAAGACGAGGAACGGCTGCCACGAGCGCGCGGCCGGCAGCCGATTGCGGTGCGGCGACAACCGCCGCGGCCGGACCGGTCTCGACGATCCGGCCGCCGTCCATGACGGCGATGCGGTGGGAAACGGCGCGCACTACGGCAAGATCGTGCGAAATGAACAGACAGGCAATGCCGTGCTCCTTCTGCAGCTCGACTAAAAGTTCGAGGATCCTGCCGCGCACGGTGACGTCAAGCGCCGAGACCGCCTCGTCGAGCACCAGCAGCGACGGCCGTGTGGCGATCGCCCGGGCAATCGCCACACGCTGGCGCTGGCCGCCGGAGAGCGCGCGGACCGGCCGGCGGGCATAGTCGACAGGCAGGCCGACACGTTCGAGGAGCATGGCGATCTCGCCGGCACGCCGGTTTTTCGACACGACGCCGTGGATGCGCAAGGGGTCGTCAAGCACCGAACCGACCGTCGCCAGCGGGTTGAAGGCCGCCAACGGATCCTGGAACACCATCTGCATGCGCGCCCGCCTGCGGCGCAAGGCAGCACCTCTCAGCCTCAGCCAATCCTCTCCCTCAAAACGGATCGCACCGGCATCACAGGAGAGAAGCCGCAGCAGGATGCGCGACAGCGTCGATTTTCCGCTGCCGGAGGCGCCGACCAGACCGAGCGTTTCCCCGGCTGCGATCGTCAGCGAAACATTGTCGAGCGCGGCAACCCGGCGGCCCGCGGAAGAAAAGTCCTTCGAGATGTTTTCTATGGACAGCAGAGGATTCATGGCGCCAGCTCTTCGACCAGGGGTGGCGTCGCCAGGTCGCGATGGCTGGCAATGAGAGCGGCGGTATAGTTGCTCACGGGCGCCGAAAGCACCGAACGCACGGGGCCTGCCTCGACGAGGCGCGCATCGCGGAAGACGGCGATCCGGTCGACGAATCCGGAGGCGAGCGCGATGTCGTGGGTGATGAAGAGCAGCGTCATGCCGTCCTCGCGCACCAGCCCGTCGAGCAGGCGGACGATCTCGGCCTGGACGACGACGTCGAGAGCGCTCGTCGCCTCGTCGGCGATCAGCAGCGCGGGCTTGGCAGCGATCGCTGCCGCGATCGCCACGCGCTGGCGCTGGCCGCCGGAAAGCTGATGCGGAAAGGCCCGCAGCGCCTTGTCTGGCTGCGGTATTCGCACTCGTCCAAGGAGTTCCTCGGCTCGGATAGAGGCCTGTTTCCAGCTGAGCCCGAGATGGCGCTTGGCGCCCTCGGCAATCTGCTCGCCGATCGTCAGGACGGGATTGAGGCTGGTGCCGGGATCCTGGAAGACGAAGCCGAAATCGCGGCCCGGGCGGGGCGGATGGCCGAGCGCAGGCCAGAGCATTTCGCCGGTGACCTTCGCTCCGCCAGGCAGCAGACCGGCGAGCGCCCGGGCAAGCGTGCTCTTGCCGGAGCCGCTTTCGCCGATGATCGCCAGCCTCTCGCCGGCGGCGATATCGAGATCGATACGGTCGAGCGCGGCAGCTGCATTGTTTTTGCCGCGCCGATAGGTGACCGAAAGCTGCCGGAGGCTGCAGAAGATGTCGCTCATGCCGCCCTCCCGCCGTCATCGCCAAGCGCCTTGCCGAGACCCTCGCTGAAGAGATGAACACCGAGCACGGTCACGCCTAGTGCGGCGCCCGGCAGGACGGAGAGATAGGCGGCCGAGCGCAGCACGCTGCGGCCTTCGGCGATCATCGAGCCCCAGGTGGCGATATTCGGATTGCCGAGGCCGAGAAATGAAAGCGCCGCCTCGGTGAGAATCGCGCCGGCGACGATGGTCGCGGAAAGCGCCAGCACCGGCGGCAGCGCGTTCGGCAGGATCTCGCGAAAGGCGATTTCCGCGGGATGCATGCCGATCACCCTTGCCGAGGCGACGTAATCCTGCTCGCGAATGGCCAGCACCTGGGCTCGCGTCAGCCGCGCCGGATCGGCCCAGGCGCCAAGCGCGATGGCAAGCACGACGATCGGGGTCGACACCCCGATGGTGCTGACGAAGGCAAGGGCAAGCAGGAAGCTCGGCACGATCTGGAAGGCGTCGACCACGCGCATCAACGCCTCGTCGACGAACCCACCGGAAAATCCGGCCGCCATGCCGACGCAGACGCCGAAGACCATGGCCGAAAAGGCTGCCGCGAGGCCGACGGCAAGCGAGGTTCGCGCGCCATAGAGCAGGCCGGCGAGCACATCACGTCCAAGGCGATCCGTGCCAAATGGAAAGGCGGGGTCTGTGAAGGGCGCAAGCAGCGCCCGCCCGGCGATCCTCAGCGGATCGCCGGGCGAAATGACGGGGGCAAGCAGCCCGAACAGAAGCAAGATGACCAGGATCGCAAATCCGGCCATGCCTTCCCACGTGCCGAGCAGACGCTGAAGACGGCTCATGCGTCACCCTCCGAAGCGCCGATGCGCGGGTCGAGCGCGGCATAGATAAGATCGACGAGGAAATTGACCGATATGACGAGAACGGCACTGATGACGACGATGCCCATCAACAGCGGCGCGTCGCGGCCGTTGACCGCCTCCTGTGCTAGGCGCCCAAAACCGGGGATCGCAAAGACGCTCTCGATGACCACGCTGCCGCCGAGCATGGCCGCCGATTGCAGCCCAAGCATGGTGACGAGCGGCAGCAGCGCATTGCGCGCCACATGGCGCAGCACGATGCGGCTGCGCGACAGGCCCTTGGCGCGGGCGAAAAGGACGAAATCCAATTTCCAGGCCTCAGCCATGCCGGCCCGCATCACCCGCAGGAACAAGGCGAGATAGATCAGGGCCAGTGCGCCGACCGGCAGGACCAGATGCTCTGATATGTCGAGAGCACGGGAAAACCCGGTCTTGCCCGAAGCGATCGTCTCGATACCGGCGATCGGAAACCAGCGCAGCTTCACCGAAAAGGCAATGCTGAGGACCAGGCCGAGCCAGAAGCTCGGAATGGCATAGACGATCAGCGAGCCGATCGACAGCAGCCGGTCGCGCAAGCTTCCCGGCCGCGCCCCGGCGAGAATGCCGAGCGCGGAACCAAGGCCGAAAGAAAGCGCCGTCGCGCTGCCCATCAACAGCAGCGTATTGGGCAGGCGTTCGGCGATGAGCGCGCCGACCGGCCGGTCGAAGGCGACCGACCAGCCGAGATCGAGCCGCGCCAGCGAGGAAAGATAGAGCCAGAGCCGTGCCAGCACGGACCGGTCGAGGCCGTAGCTCTCGCGCAGCGCCTGCCTGAGTGCCGCATCGCCGCCGCCAATCGCGCCCAGATAGGCGTCGACGGCGTCGCCCGAGGCGGATTCGAGCAGGAAAAAGGTGAAGATCACCACGATCAGCAGCACTGGAAGGCTGCTGATCGCCCTACGCCGCAGGAGGAGGATTGCGCGTTTCACGCCGGCTAAGGCCTCCGGAAGAGAATTACCGCCGATCTATCTTTGTTTTTACGCAATTCCGAACGCAAAACCGCGGCACACTTTTGCTGGAATTGCTCTATCACGATTGCAGCGCGGTATCGCCCCAGTTCGAGACGGCCCAGCGGGGATTGTCCGCGACGTTGAGGATGGTGTCGCGGGCGACGGTGATGAAGCCCCATTCCGCAACGTTGATCAGCGGCAGGTCGGCGACGACGAGCTGCTGGAACTTGCGGTAGAGATCGGTGCGCGCCGCTGTGTCGACGGTTTCGGAGGCCTGCTTGATGATCTTGTCGAGCTCGGGATTGGCATAGCCGCCCTGGTTGGAGAAGGGAACGCCGTCAGGCGTGCCGGACTGAACGAGAATGGTGGTGGAGATCGCCGGATCGCCGCGGAAGACCGGCGGGGCGACGGCGAGGTCGAAATCATGGTCGGTGTAAACCGCCTTCTGGTGCGCGGCCGCATCGGCATTGACGATCTCGGCATCGATGCCGATCGCGGCAAGCGCCTGGCGAAGGTAATCGCCGAACTGGCGGGTCTCGTTGAAATAGGGCGCGGGACGGAGCTTCAGCTTAAAGCGGTTGCCGTCCGCTCCCTTGGCATACCCCGCCTTGTCGAGAATATCGTTGGCGGCCGCCGGATTGAAATCATAGGTCGCGACATCGGATGTATAGAATTCCGGCGCATTCTTCGGCACCGGACCGGTGGAGTCGGCGGCATAACCGAGGAAGATCGTGTCGACCACGAATTTCTTGTCGATCGCGTGCGCGATCGCCTGGCGGACCCTGAGGTCGGCGAGCTCCTTGCGGCGGTGATTGATCTCGACGACGAGCTGATAGGTCAAGGCCTCGTAACCTTTCGAGATCACCTTGATGCCATCGACCTTGGAGATGCGGTCGAGATCGGCCAGCGGCACGGCCGAGAAGGCGGCGAGCTGGATTTCCTCGGCCTCGAGCGCCGCACCCGCCGAGGCGCGGTCGGGCAGCACGCGGAAGACGATCTCGTCCAGTTTCGGCTGATCCTTGTCCCAATAATCCTCATTACGCGTCAGCCGGTAGTATTCGCCGGGCTTGTGTTCGGCAAACTTGAACGGGCCGGTGCCGATGAGCTTGTTGTTGGCCGGATTGGCGGCGATATCGCTGCCTTCGAAGATATGTTTGGCGACGACGCTGGTGACGACGGGCAGGGCATTGCGAATGAGCTGGAACGGCGTCGGCTTGGAGAAGCGGAAGATGGCGGTGTAGTCGTCGGGCGTATCGACGGCTTCGAGATTGGCGAAGACCAGGCGCCCGAGATTCTGCAGCGGCTTCCAGATGTTGAGGGCGGAGAAGGCAACATCGACCGAAGTGAACGGCTTGCCGTCATGCCAGGTGACGCCGTCGCGCAGCTTGAAGGTGACGGAAAGGCCGTCGGCCGAGCCTTCCCAGGAGGTGGCAAGCCGCGGCGCAAGCCCGTCCTTGCCGTCGAACGAGGCTTCGGCCAGCGGTTCGATCACCTTGCTGGCGATGAAAAAGACACCGTTCGAAGCCACGATGGCGGGGTTGAGGTTCTTGGGCTCGGAATCGGCCGCAACGACCAGTCTCCCGCCGCTCGGCGCGGTCTGCGCCAGCGTCTGGCGGGCGAGCGCCGTCGAGGCAAGCAGCAGAGCAGCGCCCTTCATCAGCGTGCGCCGCGAGATGGATGATACCGTCATGACCCCTCCTAATCGATCGAAACCGGCAACCATATTCGGCCCGAAATACCGGTTGGCATAGAGATTAAATTCGAATGATCGGGCTTCGCGAGACATTTTTTGTCACCCAGCCATAATATCCTCTGCCGTGCCCGCAGGGGAGGCCGAAGCCGGCAACCTTCAGGCCTCCGTCAGCTGGAACGCGTCGCTTTCTCCTGCCACCAGTTCGAGTGGCCAGATCATGTTGCCACCGGCATCGGAATAGAATTCTCGATAGGCCGGCATGCGGGCGAGCAGCATTTGGCCGAGCGCAACGCCGAGATCGTAGAGCGACATGCGGAAGCAACTGAGCGAGGGCTGCAGAAATCGGGCGCGCGGGGCATCGCGGAAGCCGATCACCGCAAGGTCGCGGCCGGGCAGGACGCCCGATTCCATCAGGCGGCGGTAGAGGCCGATCGCCATCAGCTCGTAGATCAGGATCACCGCCGTCGGCCGGTCCTCAAGCAGCAGCAGTTCATGGGCCGCCTGATAACCGCCCTGTTCGCTCGATTTGACGCGGATGACGAGCGACGGATCAAAGGCGATGCCGTGTCGCTCGAGCGCACGGCGATAGCTCTCGACAAAGACATAACCAAGATTGACCTCGCTCGACGGCGCGGTAATTGCGATCCGGCGGTGGCCCTGCGCGGCCAACCGCTCGACCGCGCGGTCGGCTACGCCTTCGAAATCGAGATCGATCCAGGGGAAGGTGTTCGCCGAAAGGCTGCGACCGACCGTAACGAACGGAATCTTTGCCCGCGAAAGAAGATCGATGCGACGGTCGATGCGCTGCGTGTTCGAGATGATCATCGCATCGACGATGCGCCGCGCCACCATGCGCTTCAAGTATTCGTGCGGGTCCTCGTCGCTCGGGCAGGGCAGCATGACGAGGTCGAGCTTGTGGCGGGCGAAGACGCTCTGCAAGCCGCTGGTGACGCCGAGGAAGAAGTTGTCGGCATTTTCCACCGCCTCCGCACTGGATTCGATCATCAGGCCGATAACCTTCGTCTCTCCCTGCCTCAGGCTGCGCCCCGACTGATTGGCGACATAGCCGAGCGCCTCGGCCGCCGCCAGCACTCGGCGGCGGGTTTCCTCGTTGACATCCGGCCTGCCGTTCAGGGCCCGAGAGACCGTGCCGATCGAAATAGCAAGGTGTTCGGCAAGTTGGCGAATTCCCTTCATCGGCTGCGATTCCCTCCAAGCCTAAATTTCGCAATTGGCCGCTATTGACACCGCAAAACGTTTTCGCCTACAGTCGTAAACGTTTACGGAATGCGTGTCACGAGGAGAGTTGGCAGCATTCCCCCGGAGGAAATCGTGAAATTCAGTGCCATTTTGTGCGGGTGCGGAGCTATGTCCAAAGGTTGGTTGCGCGCCATCGCTTCCAACCCAGATCTCGCCGACTCCATCACCATCGTCGGCCTTGTCGACCTCAACCGCGAGACGGCGGAACAGCTCGCCGCCGAGTTCGGCCTCGACAGCGCCGTCATCGGTTCGGATCTCTCCGACGTCATCGCGGCGACGAAGGCAGACCTGGTCTTCGACATCGTCATCCCGTCCGCCCGTTACGAGGTCGTGTCGACGGCACTCAAGGCCGGCTGCCATGTGCTGAGCGAAAAGCCGATGGCCGCCTCGCTTGCCGAGGGAGCCGCGCTGATCGATCTCGCCGCAGAGACCGGCCGCATCCACGCCGTCATCCAGAACCGCCGCTTCATCTCCGGCATCAGGCGCCTGCGCCGTTTCGTCGACAGCGGCGCGATCGGCGATCTCACCGGCATTCATTGCGACTTCTTCCTCGCGCCGCATTTCGGCGGTTTCCGTGAAGAAATGGACAATGTGCTGCTTCTCGACATGGCGATCCACACTTTCGATGCCGCGCGTTACGTGGCCGACAGGAAGCCGCTCGCCGTCTATTGCGTCGAACGCAATCCGAAGGGCTCGTGGTACCGGCAAGGCGCTTCGGCGAACGCCATCTTCGAATTTTCCGACGACATCGTCTTCACCTATCGCGGCTCCTGGTGCGCCGAGGGCGAGCGCACCAGCTGGGAAAGCCAGTGGCGCCTCGTCGGCTCGAAGGGCATGCTGACCTGGGATGGCGAGGAGAGTTTCAAGGCGACTGTTGCCGGCGAGGAGCCCGGCCTTTTGCGCGGCTCTGCTGCCGTAAACGTTCCCGGTCCGGGACACGATGCCGAAACGCACGGCCATGCCAGCGTCATCGCCGATTTCATTGCAGCGATCCGTACCGGCAAACAGCCCGAAACGGTCAATTCCGACAATATCAGAAGCCTCGCCATGGTCTTCGGCGCGATCGAAAGCGCCAAGACCGGCCGGCGCATCGAAATTTCAGCATAGGAAGACGTGACGTGAGCAACCCTGCAAAATCCATTCGCATCGGCACCATGGTCAGCGGCAACAAGGGCGATGCCGCCTCTCGCATCGGCCAGATTGCCGATCTGGGCTTCGAGAGCTTCGAGCCCTTCTTCTGGCAGACGACCAAGGGCCAGGATCTCGCGGAACTCGGCAAACGCTGCCTCGACGCGATCGGCGATCGCGACATCACCATCTCGACGCTCGGCATGTTCGGCAATCCGCTGGAAGAGAGCGCAATCGACCTCGAGACCCTGCAGGGCTGGAAGGATTGCATCGACAATGCCCATCATTTCGGTGCGACCTGCGTTGCCGGCTTCACCGGCCGCATCCGCGGCAAGCCGCTGACCGACAGCTTGCCGCGCTATAAGCAGATCTGGAGCGAGCTTGCCAAGCGTGCCGCCGACAAAGGCATCAAGATCGCCTTCGAAAACTGCGCGATGGACGGCAACTGGGAAAGCGGCGACTGGAATATCGCCCATAATCCGGATGCCTGGGAGCTGATCTTCAACGAGACGCCGGATGATCATATCGGGCTGGAATGGGAACCATGCCATCAGATGGTCTATCTGATCGACCCCATGCCGCAGATCCGCAAGTGGGCGCATAAAATCTTCCACGTCCACGGCAAGGACGCGACCATTCGTTGGGAAGTCATCAAGGAACACGGCATTTTCGGCAAGGAAAAATTCGTCTTCATGCGCACGCCGGGCTTCGGCGACAGCAACTGGACCGACATCATTTCCGAGCTGCGGCTTGCCGGCTGGTCAGGCTCGATCGACATCGAAGGCTGGCACGACCCGGTCTACCGCGACGAACTGGAAATGACAGGTCAGGTCTATGCGCTCAACCACCTCAAGCATGCCCGGGGCGGCGAATTCGTCGTCGATCCGGTCTGATGATATCGTGGCCGGCAAGGAGGAATTGCCGGAAACGGGGATAACCACAAAGGAGGAGAACCATGGCTATCCGCAAATATGCAATTCTCGGCGCTCTGGCGCTGGCAGGCGTTTCACTGTTCGGCCTCTCGGCCAAGGCCGAGGACGTCACGCTGACACTCTGGTCGCTCGATAAAGACACCCAGCCGGCGCCGAACCTCGTCAAAGAGTTCAACGCCCAGAACAACGGCATTAAGATCGAATACCGGCTGATCCAGTTCGACGACGTCGTCACCGAGGCGATGCGCGCCTATGCCACCGGCCAGGCGCCGGACATCATCGCCGTCGACAATCCGGAACATGCGATGTTCTCGTCGCGCGGCGCCTTCCTCGATCTCACCGACATGATCGCCAAGTCGACCGTCATCAAGCCGGATAATTATTTCCCCGGCCCGCTGAAATCGGTCGAATGGGACGGCAAATATTACGGTGTGCCGAAGGCGACGAACACGATCGCGCTCTACTACAACAAGGATATGTTCAAGGCGAAGGGCCTCGATCCGGCGAAGCCGCCGCAGACCTGGGACGAGCTGGTCGAAGATGCGCGCAAGCTGACCGACCCCGCCAAGAACATCTACGGTCTCGCTT
The DNA here is from genome assembly GCF_025200795.1 of Rhizobium sophoriradicis. NCBI lineage: Bacteria > Pseudomonadati > Pseudomonadota > Alphaproteobacteria > Hyphomicrobiales > Rhizobiaceae > Rhizobium > Rhizobium sophoriradicis. The sequence continues at coordinate 542,694 of NZ_CP104153.1, read as the reverse complement.
TCTCGGCCAAGGCTAATGAGGAGGGCACCTTCCAATTCCTCCCCTGGGCTCAGATGGGCGGCGGCAGCTATGAGCATATCAATGCCGACGGCGCAGTGAAGGCGCTCGGGATCTGGAAGACGATCATGGACGAGAAGCTCGCTTCTCCCGACACGCTGACGCGCGGCCAGTGGGATTCGACCGGCACGTTCAACTCCGGCAACGCGGCCATGGCGATCTCCGGTCCGTGGGAACTCGACCGCATGACGCAGGAAGCGAAATTCGACTGGGGCGTCACCCTGCTTCCAGTTCCCAAGGAAGGGGCTGAACGGTCCTCGGCCATGGGCGATTTCAACTGGGCGATCTTCGCCAGCAGCAAACATCCGGCCGAAGCCTTCAAGGCGCTCGAATTTTTCGCCTCGCAGGACGACAAGATGTTCAAGAATTTCGGCCAGCTTCCGGCCCGTTCCGACATCTCCATCCCCGAAAGCGGCCAGCCGCTGAAGGACGCCGCCCTCAAGGTCTTCCTCGAACAACTGAAATACGCCAAGCCGCGCGGCCCGCACCCGCAATGGCCGAAGATCTCCAAGGCGATCCAGGACGCCATCCAGGCGGCGCTGACCGGCCAGATGAGCCCGAAGGACGCGCTCGACCAGGCCGCGGATAAGATCAAGGCTGTTCTAGGCTAATTATAGGCGGCGAACGAGCCTCTCGGCTTTCCCTTCTCCCCAGCGGGGAGAAGATGCCCGAAGGGCAGATGAGGGGGGTGAGAAGCGCAAGCGACGAGCATTCTGAACGCAAGTGAAGAATAGCAAACGCCAAACTCGGCGCCCCCTCATCCGGCTGCCGCCACCTTCTCCCTGCTGGGGAGAAGGGGACTACCCACCGATGGCGCAATGACCATCAAACCATTTCCTCCCGGCAGGGGCCGTCTTCCGCATGATGCGCCAGGCGGCCCCGATCGGAGCATCGGAGGACGCATGAAAAGGATCCTGATGAGCGTCAGGGACGGCCGCGGTTTCGATATCGTGCTCGTCGCTTTCCCGCTCGGCTTTCTGTTCCTGATGGCGGGGCTGCCGCTCATCTACAATGTGGTGATGAGTTTCCAGGAGGTCGACATGTTCAGCCTCGGGACCTTCTCGCGTCCTTTCGTCGGTTTCAAGAATTATACCGACCTCTTCGCACAGCCGGAAACGCTGCCGATCCTCGCGAACACTGTCCTCTTCGTCACCGGCTCGATCGCCGGCCAGTTCCTGATCGGTTTCGGCCTGGCGCTGTTCTTCTGGGTTAATTTTCCCGGAGCCTCATGGATGCGCGGCCTGTTTCTCGTCTCCTGGGTGATGCCCGGCCTCGTCGTCGGCGCCATCTGGAACTGGATTCTGTCAGGCGATTTCGGCGTGCTGAACTTCATCCTCAAGGAAAGCGGCATCATCTCCGGCAATATCTTCTGGCGCTCGGACCCGCATTATTCGCTTTATGCCGTGATCATCGCCAATATCTGGCTCGGCACCTCGTTCAACATGATCCTGCTTTCCGTCGGCCTTGCCGGCATTCCCGCCGATCTCTACGAAGCGGCCGAACTCGACGGCGCCAATGTCTGGCAGCGCTTCTGGACGATCACGCTGCCGATGATGCGCTCGACGATCGGCGCGATCATCGCGCTCGGGCTGATCTTCACCCTGCAGCAGTTCGATCTTTTCGCCGCGATCACCTCGGGCGGACCGAACAATTCGTCGAACGTCACGCAATATTGGGCCTGGGACCTTTCCTTCCGCCAATATGATTTCGCCAAGGGGGCGACGATCTCCGTCATCATGATCGTCTTCGTCATGTTCGCCTCCGTCGTCTATGTCCGCTCCACACGTCATGAGGTACGCGGATGAGCACGACCACGAACCGCGACCGGCTGATGCTGGCAATATCGATCGTCATGGCGGCGATCTATCTCTTCCCGCTCTATTGGATGTACATCACTGCGTTGAAAAGCGGCTCGGAGATGTTCGCCACGCCGCCGAGTTTCTGGCCGGCAGCACCCCAATGGGGCACCTACACCTATGTGTGGGAAAGCCGCGGCATGGGCCGCTATCTCTGGAATTCGCTGGTCATCGCGCTGGGCTCGGTGGCGCTGATCACGCTGCTCGGCGTCGGCTGCGCCTATGTGCTCGCCAGATACCGTAACGTCTGGGTGGATATCGGCCTGTTCCTGATCCTGATGCTGCAGGTCTTGCCAGCCTCGCTGATGATCACGCCGATCTTCGTCGGATTCTCGCAGATCGGCATGCTCTCTTATCCCAGGCTTGCCGTCATCATCGCGGTCGCGGCCAAGAGCATGCCCTTCTTCGTCATCCTGGTGCGCGCCACCTTCATGAGCGTTCCCCAGGAGCTGGAAGAGGCGGCCCTCGTCGACGGCAATTCGCGCGTCGGCGCCTTCTTCAACATCGTGCTGCCGCTCGCCCGCAACGGCATTCTCGTCAGCGCCATCCTGATCTTCATGCAGGCCTTCGGCGAATTCGTCTATTCGAAGTCGATGATCCAGGCGGTCGATCTTCAGCCGGCAAGCGTCGGTCTCAACTCCTTCATGGGGCCGAACACCAACGAGTGGAACAACATCATGGCCTACGCGACGATGTATGTGACGCCGATCCTCGCCATCTTCGTTCTCTTGCAGCGCCGCATCGTATCCGGCCTCACCTCTGGAGCCCTCAAATGACCACACAGATCGAGCTCAGAGGCGTCAACAAATATTACGGCGCCTTCCACGCCCTGAAGAACATCGACCTGTCGATCGCCAAGGGTACTTTCGTCGCGCTCGTCGGCCCTTCGGGCTGCGGCAAGTCCACATTGCTGCGCTCGCTTGCCGGTCTTGAAAGCATTTCGACCGGCGACCTCCGGATCGCCGGCGAGTTGATGAACGGCGTGCCGCCGCGCAAGCGCGACGTCGCCATGGTGTTCCAGTCTTATGCGCTCTATCCGCACATGACGGTCGAGGAAAACCTGACCTACAGCCTGCGCATCCGCGGCATCGCCAAGGCGGAAGCCAAAAAAGCGGCCGAGGAGGTGGCGGCGACAACCGGTCTTTCGCATCTGCTCAAGCGTTATCCGCGCGAACTGTCCGGCGGCCAGCGCCAGCGCGTCGCCATGAGCCGCGCCATCATCCGCCATCCCAAAGCCTTCCTGTTCGACGAGCCGCTCTCCAACCTCGATGCGGCGCTGCGTGTCCATATGCGCAAGGAAATCCGGTCGCTGCACGACCGGCTGAACGCAACCTTCGTTTACGTCACCCACGACCAGGTCGAAGCGATGACGATGGCCGACCATGTGGTGGTGATGCGCGACGGCATCATCGAACAGCAGGGCGCACCGCTCGATCTCTACGACCGGCCGGCAAACCGGTTCGTTGCCGGTTTCATCGGTTCGCCGGCGATGAATTTCATTCCGGCGATCGTCGCTGAAGACGGCAAGGGCCTGATCCTGGACTTCGGCACGGCGAAGCAGAGACTTGCCATCCACCGCGCCATCGAGCCCGGACGCAAGCTCATCGCAGGTGTCCGGCCTGAACATATCGAGGTGGTCGCTCCCGGGCAGGGCAGTTTCGACGTGCCGATTGCCTTCGTCGAATCGACCGGCTCCTCGACCTTCATTGTCGCGGCGACCGAGCCGGAGCTGACGATCGTCGAGACGCGCCGCGACAGGGTCAAAACAGGAGACATGATCGGCCTTTCGGTCGACCCGGCTCAGATCCATCTCTTCGATGCATCGACGGAGCGCGTGATATGATATCATCGCGAGGGCCTCGGCGGGTTCATAAAACCATCATCGGCCTCTGCCAAGGGAGTGGCTCCGCACGAGGCACACCGTCACATCTGCAGCATCCGGATTTTTCATGGCATCTTCTCCCATATCAGCGCGTCTTTCGCCGACCGCGTCATCCCGCCTTGTCGTGCTTGCCGAAGCAGTGGTGAAGGCGGGCGAAACCGCCCGCGTCTCGCTGCGGCGGCGAACCTCTCGGGAAATGCTCGCCAAGGCGCCGCGCGACTATCAGACCGAGATCGATGTCGCCGTCGAGCAGATCATCGTCGACAAAATGACCAAGGCCTTTCCGGATTATGCCATCCAGGGCGAGGAAGCCGTCGGCAACCGCACGGCCGGGCCGGACACGCCGATCATCTACATCGACCCGATCGACGGCACCACCAATTACGCCTGGGGTGTTCCGCATTTCGGCATGACGATCGCCATCGCCGAAGGCGGCAGGCTGGTCGCCGGCGTCGTCTATGACGCCATGCAGGACGAATTGTTCAGCGCCGAGACCGGCGGCGGCGCCTATCTCAACGGCGAGCGTATCCGCTGCGCCGATGTCGCCGACATCGAGAACGTGCTTATCGGCGCCGGCCTGCCGATCCCCGGCCAGGTCAAGGCGGTCGCCGAAGAAACCTATTTTGACGCCATCAAGCGTCTGATGGCCAATACGGCCGGTGTGCGCCGCCTCGGCTCGGCGGCGCTGTCGATCGTCTATGTCGCCTGCGGCAGGCTTGATGGTTTTTTTGAGGATGGGCTTTCGATCCATGACTTCGGCGCCTCGGCGCTGATGGTCGAGGAGGCTGGCGGCATCGTCACCCGGTTTTCCGGTGCTGAGGTCGACGGGTGGGGCGATATTCTTGCGGCCAGCCGGGCGCTGCATCCCTGGCTCAAGGAAGGCTTCCATATCAAGGCCTGATTTTCTTGAGCCGTCAGCGACTATAGAGCTCATCATCTTCCCTTGGCGGCGATAGCGAGGCTGCGCTCGTTACGCCTTATGGAAATCGGCGGCGCAGAACACTATCTCTGGGAAAACAAGGAGACACCCCAATGACCGAAGAACGTGCAGTGCTCGCCGGTGGCTGCTTCTGGGGCATGCAGGACCTCATCCGCCGCTACAAGGGCGTGATTTCGACCCGCGTCGGCTATACCGGCGGCGACGTGCCGAATGCTACCTACCGCAACCACGGAACCCACGCCGAGGCGATCGAAATCATCTTCGATCCCGCCAAGATCAGCTATCGCGAAATCCTCGAATTCTTTTTCCAGATCCACGACCCGAGCACGCGCAACCGCCAGGGCAACGACGTCGGCATGAGCTATCGCTCGGCGATCTTCTATACCAGCCCCGAGCAGGAGCGCGTTGCCAGGGATACGATCGCCGATGTCGACGCATCCGGCCTGTGGCCCGGCAAGGTCGTCACCGAAGTCGTGCCGGCCGGCGATTTCTGGGAGGCCGAGCCCGAGCACCAGGACTATCTGGAGCGCATCCCGAATGGCTATACTTGCCACTTCGTCCGACCCGGCTGGAAGCTGCCGGTCCGTCAGAAGATCGCCTGATGCATCATGCATGCTGGAAGCGACAGCGGCATGCATGGCGCGTCCAGCCACTCAGCCGCTGGGTGAGAGCCTGGTACGATCGGCAATGGCGCGCACCATCTCGTCAATGTCGCGATCGTGGATTTCGTGTCCTCCGCCGGCAATCCGGTGCAGTTGCGCATTCGGCGCGACTTGGGTGAAGGCCTCTCCGTGCTCGATCGGAAACAGCGGATCTGATGTGCCGTGGATCGCGAGCAGCGGCGCCACGATTTTGGACGCATTCAGGGTGGCGGCCTTGTCCCCGCTCAACAGCATGAAATGATTGGTCGCGCTGACAAAGGACGTGGCGCGGTCCATGTCGCGTGCGATCAGGTTGCTCACCGCCTCGGCATCGTGCGGATGCCTGGTGCCGGCCAGCATGGCTGAATCGCGACGCATGAAATCGGCAATGGCTTCAAGGTTCGACCAGTCGATGTGCTCGGCAGCGGCAGAATGTTCTTTGTAAGCCTTGGTCGAGGAAGGCAGGCCAACGATCCCGATCGGGGACGTGCTGATCAGAGTGAGGGTCAGTACCCGCCGGGGGTGGCGCAATGCGGCCTCTTGTGCGACGAAACCGCCCATTGACATCCCCACCAGATGCGCGGCTTCAATCCGATAGCCATCGAGAACGGCGATGGCGTCTTCGGAGAGATCGCCAAACGAATAGCCCGGCTCACCCGGCGCATAATGCGTGGAAAGGCCGGTGTCGCGCTGGTCGTAGCGGATGACGTAGCGTCCCTGGGCGGCGAGCTCCTCGCAGAACCTTTCCGGCCACCATAGCATCGACGACATCACTCCCATAATCAGCAGGACCGGTGCGCCGGCAGGGTCGCCGAAGGCCTGGCTCTGCAGTTTCGCACCATTGAGTTCGACGATCTTTTCGTTGACGAGCGTTGATCCGGTCGTTTCCACGGCCTCATCCGCCTGGTTGCAGCCAGCAATTACTCTCCACCTTGCATAACTGATCCTAATATGCAATCTGTTTTCGCGTCACATGACACGCGTGACGGCCGCTTGGACTGCCCCATCCAACACAGCAGAGGGAAGCGTTATGACGTTGGATCGTGCCGACTTTTACGATGCGGAACTGGCGAGACACAATCAGCACCTCAGGATTGCCGCCGGCGTCGGCGCGGGTGATCGAGTGCTCGATATCGGCTGCGGTGCAGGGCAAACGACTCGGGAGGCCGCCCGCGCCGCAACGCAGGGAGAGGCGGTCGGTGTGGACGTTTCGGCTGAGATGCTCGAGGTCGCAAGGCGGCGGAGTGCCGCGGAGGGTTTGCGAAATGTGGTGTTCGAGCAGGCAGACGCGCAGTCCCATGCCTTCCCGAGGGCCGGTTTCGACCTCTGCATCAGCCGGTTCGGCGTGATGTTTTTTGCCGATCCGGCGGCGGCATTTGCCAATATCGGCCGGGCGATGCGGCCGGGCGGGCGCATCGTGTGGATGGTATGGCAGAGCCAGGAGCGCAACGCGTGGTCCGGCGCCATCCGGCAGGCTCTGGCGCCTGAAACTGCCACTTCCCCCGGTGCTCCCAATCCGTTTTCGCTGGGCGATCCAACCGTCGCCACCGAGCTTCTCAACGCAGCAGGCTTCGCCTCGATCGACATTGCCAAGGTACGGGAGCCGGTCTTTTACGGATCGGACGTCAACGCGGCGTTTGAGGCGCTCATCAACCTCTATCTGGTGAAGGACGCGCTCGCACACACCGATGAACCGCCAGACAAACCGCTGGAGCGGCTGCGCGATCTACTTGCGGCGCATATGACGCCGGAGGGCGTTTTGTTCGACTCGCAGGCGTGGATCATCACCGCTCGCCGAGCGGCGGGATAGCGGAGAGACGGAGAGGGTCTCGCACTTCAGCGATGGTCAGCGCCGTCACTTCTCAATAGCGAGGTATGTAGTCCAGGCCGGGGTCGATCCGGGCCGGACGCCCGTTCAGAGAAAGCTCTCCTATGCGCGGCTCCGTGCGGGCGATGACCTTGCCGCGGCGGATCACCGCCAGCCGGTTGGGCTTCAGCCGCAATGCTTCCAGCGTGTCGCTCGCCTGGAGGATGACGAGATCGGCATTGCATCCTTTCTCCAGTCCGTAGCCTGCGAGCCCCATCGTCTTCGCCGAATTGACGGTCAGCGCGTCGAAAATCTTCCTCTTGTCGTCGATGCCCGCCATCTGCGCGACATGGATCGCCATGTGGCCGACCTCCAGCATGTCGCCGGACCCCATTGAATACCAGGGATCCATGACGCAATCGTGCCCGAAGGAGACGTTCAGCCCGGCATCCATCAACTCGCGGACCCGGGTCATGCCGCGGCGTTTCGGATAGGTATCGTGCCGGCCCTGCAGCATGATGTTGATCAGCGGGTTGGGGATCACATTGATCTCCGCCTCGGCCATCAGCGGGATGAGCTTGGAAACATAATAATTATCCATCGAGTGCATCGAGGTCAGATGCGAGCCGGCGACACGTCCCTGCAGGCCGAAGCGGATGGTTTGCGCAGCCAGCGTCTCGACATGGCGCGAGAGCGGATCGTCGGTTTCATCGCAATGCATATCGACCGGCAGGCCGCGGTCGGCGGCAATGCGGCAGAGCGCCTCGACCGATGCCGTGCCGTCGCCTATTGTCCGTTCGAAGTGAGGAATGCCGCCGACGATATCGACGCCCATGTCGAGCGCGCGGTTGAGCGCGTCGATCGCCCCCGGCGAGCGGTAATAGCCGTCCTGGGGAAAGGCGACCAATTGCAGATCGATATAGGGCGCGACCCTTTCGCGGACCTCTATCATCGCCTCGACGGTCACCAGTCTGGGGTCACTGGTATCGACATGGCTGCGGATGAAAAGCAGGCCTTGCGTCACCGCGAGATCGCAATAGCGCAGCGCGCGGTCGACCAATTCCTCCTTCGTCACGATCGGGCGCAGTTCTCCCCAGAGCGCGATGCCCTCCAGCAGCGTACCTGACACGTTCATCCGCGGCAGCCCGAGCGATAGCGTGGCGTCCATGTGAAAGTGCGGATCGACGAAAGGCGGGCTGACCAGCCTGCCGGTTGCGTCGATTTCCTCCGGCGCCTGCGCCTGCAGATTGCGCTCGACGGCAATGATCCTGTCGCCCTCAATGCCGATGTCGATGCCGGTTCGGCCATCGGGCAAATTTGCGTTTCTGACGATTAGATCAAACATCGGAACCTCGCTGGAAAAGGCGGCTTCAGCGCTCGCCGCGACGATAGGGCTGCATCAGCGCCTGCGGCACGCGCGCGCGGCGGGCCATGACGGCAAGAGCGGCGATGGAAAGGATATAGGGCGTCATCAGGAAGAGCTGATAGGGTACAAGCCCGCTTAGCGCCGTTTGCAGCCGAAGCTGAAAGGCATCGAAGAAGGCGAAGAGCAGAGCCCCGAACAGCGCGCGGCCCGGCCGCCAGGAGGCGAACACGACAAGCGCGATGCAGATCCAGCCGCGGCCCTGCACCATGGTCGGAAAGAAGCTGTTGAACGCCGACAAGGTCAGGAAGGCGCCGCCCATTCCCATCAGCGCGCTGCCGATGATGACTGCACCGTATCGCACCTTCATCGGATTGACGCCCTGGGCTTCCGCTGCATGCGGATTTTCACCGGTCATGCGGATCGCGAGCCCTACAGGAGTTCGGAAGATGATGTAGGCCATCAGCAGAGCAATCACGATCGCAAGATAGGTCGGCGTCGTCTGCGTAAAGAAGGCCGGACCGATGAATGGCAGCGTGGAGAGACCGGGGATGGCGATCGGCTGGAACGGCACAATGGTGGGCGGCGTATTGGCAAGCGGCACGATCAGCCGGAAGACATAATAGCTGAAGCTGGAGGCAAAGAGCGTGACGCCGAGACCGGAGACATGCTGGGAGAGCCCGAGCGTCACCGTCAGCGACGCATGCAGCAGGCCGAAGAAGCCGCCGGCGACCGCCGCGATCAACAGGCCGGTCCAGAGATCGGCACCATGATAGACGGAAAGCCAGCCGATCATCGCGCCGAATGTCATGATGCCTTCGATGCCGAGGTTGAGCACGCCGGCCCGTTCGCACAGCAAAGCGCCGAGCGTGCCGAAAATCAGCGGCGTGGCGATCCGCAGGATTGCCGCCCAAAGGCCGGCGGAGGCGATGATATCGAACAATTGCGTCATCGCCTTATCCTGTATTGGGTGAAGAACAATGCAATCAGCATCGTCAGGAGCGACAGCGCCACCGTGACGTCGGCAATATAGGTCGGGATGCCGAGACCTCGGCTCATGCCGTCGGCGCCAACGAACATCGTGGCCGTGAAAATGGCGGCGAAGACAACACCAAGTGGATTGAGGTTGGCGAGCATCGCGACGACGATACCGGCATAGCCGAAACCGGGCGACAGGTCGGTCGTCACGTAACCCTTGACGCCCATCACTTCAATTGCTCCCGCAAGCCCTGCAAGCCCACCGGAGAGACAGGCAACCTTCACCAGTGTTCTTCCGAGCGGCACACCAGCAAAAACCGCACCGGCAGGGTTAAGGCCGGCGGCGCGCGACTTCATGCCAAATACGGTGCGGGACTGGACGAAGTGAACGATGATCGCCAGCACGATCGCGATCGCAAATCCGATATGCAGGCGCGAACGGGCGATCAGCTTCGGCAGCATGGCATGATCGCTGACGGATTGCGACTGCGGCCAGCCGAAGGCGAGCGGATCCTTGAGGACGCCATCGATCAGCATCGAGACGAAAAGCACGGCGATGAAATTCATCAGCAGGCTGGTGACCACCTCATCGACGGAAAACCGCAGTCTCAGCCACAGCGGGAGCAAAATCAGCACCATGCCGGCGACCGCACCAATCAGCAGCAGCAGTGGAATGAGAATGGGTGCGGGAAGATTGCCCAGCAGTTTCGAGCTTGCCGCCGCAACGGCGATGGCGCCGAGATAGAACTGGCCCTCGGCACCGATATTCCAGAGCCGCGCCCGGAAGGCAACGGCGGCGGCAAGTCCGGTCAGCATCAGCGGCGTTGCCCGCGTCAGGGTTTCGGTCGCCGAAAGCCGCGAGCCGAAGGCGCCGGTCAGGATGCGCCAATAGGCATCGAGAACAGGCGCGCCGGCGATCGAGATCAGGACGCCCGCCAGCGCCAGCGCCGCGATGACGGCGATAACGGGCGTGACGATCAGCAGGTAAAGCGGGCGGTGCTCACGGCGCTCAAATCGCATGGCCGGCCTCGCGGGTCTCTTGCCATTCCCCGGCCATCATCAGCCCCAGCCTGCGGGCGTCGGCGCCATCGGCGTCGACGGGCGGCGACAGCTGGCCGCCGACGATCGCCTGTATGCGGTCTGCGAGCGCGATTACCTCGTCAAGATCCTCCGAGATAAGCAGTACCGCAGTCCCCTGCCGGCGGGCGTCGAGCAGGCGCGCATGCACGGCGGCCACGGCGCCTTCGTCGAGGCCGCGGGCAGGCTGGGCGGCAATCAGAATGCGCGGCCGCCGATAGAGGCTGCGCCCGAGGATGAGCTTTTGCATATTGCCGCCGGAGAGCAGCCGCGTGCGGACCGCCGGGCCGCCGCCGCGAACGTCGAAGCCGTCGATGATCTCGCGCGCGAAGGCCATGCCGGCCTTGCGGTTGACAAGGCCGTGGCGCGAAAAGGCCGGCGAGGCGATCCGCTCCAGCACGGCGTTTTCCCAGATCGCCATTTCCCCGATCACGCCCTCATGGTTGCGGTCCTCGGGAATGCGGCCGATGCCGGCTTCGACGACATCGGCGACGCCAAGATCGCCGACCAGCTCCCCGAACAGCCTGAGGTCGCCGCCGCTGCGCGCCAGCGTGCCGGACAGAAGATGCGCCAATGCCGCCTGGCCGTTGCCAGAAACGCCGATAATGCCGAGGATCTCGCCCTGATGCAGCCGGAAGCTGATCGATTTGAGGCGGTCGATGCCGCCGGTTCGCACGGTCACTCCTGAAGCCTCGAGGGCAACGGCGCCGGGTGTCGACGGTTCCCGTACGGGCCGCGTCACGCGGTGCCCGACCATCAGCTCGGCGAGTTCCGCCTTGCTGGTTTCCAACGCCCGGCGCTCGGCGACCATCTTGCCTGCGCGCAGTACGACGATGCGGTCGGCCGCCGCCATCACCTCGTCGAGCTTATGCGAGATGAAGATCAGCGACAGGCCCTGGCGGGCCATTTCCTTCAGGGTCGCAAACAGCCGCTCGGCTTCGATATTGGTCAGCACCGCCGTCGGCTCGTCGAGGATCAGGATGCGGGCGTCGTTATAGAGCGCCTTGAGGATTTCCACCCGCTGCTGCTCGCCGACCGAAAGGTCGCCAAGACGGGCATCCGGATCGACCTGCAGGCCGAAGCGCTCTGAAATCGCCAGGAGTTTCTTGCGCGCCGCCGATGTCGCCGATCGCCAGGACCACAGCCCCTCCGTGCCGGTCATGACGTTTTCGAGAACGGTCAGATTGGGCGCCAGCGAAAAATGCTGGTGCACCATGCCGACCCCGGCGCGGATCGCCGCGCGCGGCTTGCCCTGCGGCACCTCGGCGCCGTCGATCAGAATTCGGCCGGTATCCGGCACATAGTGGCCGAAAAGGATGCTCATCAGCGTGGTCTTGCCCGCGCCGTTCTCGCCGAGCAGGGCGACGACCTCGCCCCTGGCAAGCGTCATGGAAATATCGTCATTGGCAAGATTGGCGCCGAAACGTTTGCTGACGCCGACAATTTCCAGAACGGGCCCGGTCATGACGGTAACCCCGCCACCGGGAAACGGTGCTGCCATCGCCCCTCTGTCTCCAGGCGTGCCGCAAGCGACAGAAGCCGCGGCTCGTGCCTCATCGGCATCATCAGCTGCACCGGCAGCGGCATGGCATGCTCATCCTGTCCGAAAGGCAGCGTCAAAGCAGGAAAACCTGATACATTGGCAAGGCAGGCAAGCGGTGCAAACGCGGTCATTCGCTCCAGATGCAGATCGGTGTCGGCATGATCGGACGGAAACGAGCCGATCGCAAGAGGCGCGCAGGCGAGCATCGGCATCAGGATGCAGTCGACTTTGTCGAACAGCGCCCAGAGAGCGTGGCTCACCAGGACAGCATCGTTCAGCGTTTTCCAGAGTCCGGTTGCCGAGAGCGCTCGTCCGCGTATGGCGAAAGCCTGCGTGAGGGGCTCGGCCCTGCTTTCCTCAAGGGCTGCCGCCTTGATCAGCGCGGCGAGGTTGACGGAAACGATATCGGCGAAGGCACGGCTGCTGGCGGCAACACTCCATTCGAAGTCGGCCCAGGCCAAGGGAACGATGACGTGTCCGTCCGTTTCGAGCACACGCGCAGCATCCAAGACGGCTGCAAGGCGATGACCCTCGGTCGGATAGGCCGATCCGGTGTCGGTCAGCAGGCCGATCCGCAGACGGCCGGTGTCGACATCGGCGGGAGAGGGATCCGGAACGGGTCCGCGTGCATTGCCGCTCAGCCGGTCGAAAATCAGCGCCGTATCCCGCACCGAGCGGCAGACTGCCAGTTCACTCGCGATGCCGGCAAGCTGGTTGCCGAAAGAGGGTCCGCCGGGGATAGCGCCGCGGGTCGGCTTCATTCCGACAAGGCCGCAACAGGCGGCGGGCACGCGGATCGAGCCGCCAGCATCGGTGGCATGGGCAATCGCGACGATCCCGGCGGCAACCGCTGCCGCCGCACCGCCGGACGAGCCGCCGGCGGTGCGCGTGGGATCGAGCGGGTTGCGACAGACAGGTCCGATCGCCGGTTCACTGGCGAGCGAAAGACCGAATTCCGGGCTCGTCGTCAGGCCGAACAGACAGAAGCCGGCCTCGCGGAACCGCGCAGCAAGATCGGAGTCGGCTCCGCCGCCCTTTCTCTCGAAGAGGCGGGAACCGGCCGTTACCGGCAGTCCGCGGAAGGGACCGCCAAGATCCTTCGCCAAGGTGGGCACGCCGGCAAAGGGTCGCGCCGAGAAATGCTCGGGCGCGCTCTGCCGCTCCCGGTCGCAGGCCTGCGCCGCGGCGAGACCCATGGCGCCGTCGAGATAGGCGATCGCGCCGAGCGGCTCATGCCGCGCGGCAGCCTCGAGGGAGATCTGCATCGCTTCTGCAGCGCTCAGGCTGCCATGCCTGATCGCTGCCGCCAGTTCCGTCGCATCGCCCTGCATCAGCCGAACTACTTCGGCTCTTCCATCATCTTCGGAACTTCGAAGGTGCCAGCCTTGATCTCCGCCCGCTTGGCTTCCATCGCGGCCTCCGCCTCGGTAGGCGCAACACCCTTGACGAAGACGATATCGCTGCCGCCTTCCTTCATCAGGCCGTAGGACGTGTAGTTCCTGCCGACCGGTTTGCCGGCAGCGACATCGGCGATCGCGGCATCGAGGATCGGGCGGAAATACCACATGGCGTTGGCAAACACCGTATCCGGATAACGCGGCGTGTAATCGACAAGCGAACCGACCGACTTGATACCTCGTTCCTTTGCGGCATCGGCCGTGCCGATGCGCTCGCCGAACAGGATGTCGGCGCCGGCGTCGATCTGGGCGAGGCCGGCTTCGCGGGCCTTCGGCGGATCGAAGAAGGTGCCGATGAACGAGACCAGGTGCTTCGCGTCCGGATTGACGGCCTTGACGCCCGCGGCAAAGGCGTTGATCAGCATGTTGACCTCGGGGATCGGAATGGCGCCGACCGAACCGACGACGTTCGACTTGGTCATCTTGCCCGCAAGCATGCCGGCCAGATAGGCGCCGTCATGATTCCACGTGCCGAAGACGCCGAAATTGTCGCCGGCCTGCTCGCCGCTCGAACCCAGCACGAAGGCGGTCTCCGGATAGTCGGCCGCGACCTGCCGTGCCTCCTTCTCCACCGCATAGGCCTCGCCGATGATCAACTTGTTGCCCTGTTCGGCATATTCGCGCATGGCGCGCGGATAATCAGTGCCTGAGACACCTTCGGAAAAGACATATTCGATGACCCCTTCCTTGGCAGCGTCCTGAAGGGCCTTGTGAAGACAGGAATTCCAGGCGTTTTCAACCGGCGATGCATGAATGCCGGCAACTTTCAGCGGGGCGGCAGCCCTTGCGAGCGGGGCCAGGCTGCTCACTCCGAGCGCAATGCCCGATGCGATCACTGCCCGGCGCGAAATCAGCATGTCTTTGGTCATCAATTGCTCCCCTTTTTTACCATCTGGTTCAAAAATCATAGTAGCGCCTAAAAAGGTGTCAAGGAGAGAACAGGCTTAAAAATCAGGCTGATCGACTGCTTGGGCTCTTTCGTCGGCCGCCGATTTTTTTGGATGCCTGCATGGCGCCGCGACTTGGCGGAAAGAACGCGGCGCGGCAGGCTGCACCCCGATGCGGTCGCGCTTCCCGGTTGAGAATTTCCCTTCCAACGAGCGCCTCCGTCGTTTGACAAGATGATAGCTCGGACCGGATCTGCAGGGCTTGGCGCGACGATATTTGCAGGATATGCAGGAGAACTGTTGGGTTGGGGAACAAGGGAATGGGTGAAGAACAGGACGCCTCGCGGCGACCGATCGCGAGCCGGTCATCGTCCGCCCTGAGCGTGTGGCTGACGCGCATCGGCGTCACGCCGACCAGCTTAGCCAGTCATTGCTCCCTGATCCTGACCTCGGCCATGATCGCGGCCGGAAGCCTCGTCACCTGCATCACCCGCACGACAACGCTTGCCCGTTCGCTGGAGAGATCATGACCGCGTTCGTCCGTCGCCTCCTTGTGCTGTTCGTCCGTATCATGGTCGGCGCCCGCAGCGAGTGGCGGGGCTGCACGCCCGACACGCGCCGCCGCATCTATTTCGCCAACCACAACAGCCATGTCGATACGGTCGCCGTCATGGCCGCCCTGCCGTATCAGGTGCGGCGGCTGACCCATCCGGTTGCGGCGCGCGACTATTGGGGAACCAGCGCCTTTCGCCGTTTCATTGCGGAGAAGGGCCTGCGCGCCGTTCTGATAGACCGCAAGCCTCTGCCTGATAGCAACCCGCTGGAGCCGCTCGAGCGGCTGCTCGAAGAGGGGCGTTCGATCCTGATTTTTCCGGAAGGCACGAGAAGCGCCACCGAAGAGATTGCCCCGTTCCGCAGCGGCATCTATCGCCTTGCCTGCCGTTTCCCCGATGTCGATCTCGTGCCGATCCATCTCGACAATCTGCAGCGCATCCTGCCGAAGGGAAGCATACTGATCGTGCCGATCACCTGCACGGCGCGTTTCGGCAAGCCGCTGCGCGTCGAACCGGGCGAAGGCAAGGATGCATTCCTCGCCCGCGCCCGCGCCGCGATCATTGAGTTGGCAGACGGGGGGCGCGTCGCATGACTAGCTTTTTCTCCATCGTCCTTGCCGCGATCCTCGGCCTGCTCGCCGTCGCCTCCGCCATCGGTTTCATCCTGCAGCGGCGCGCGACCGAACCCGGCTCCGTCGCCACTGTCCAGAACCTCAATGCCCGCATCCGCTCCTGGTGGATCATGGTCGCGGTCTTCGGCGGCGCGATTCTGCTCGGCGACACGGCGGTGGTCATCCTCTTCGCATTCCTGTCCTTCATGGCGCTTCGCGAATTCTGGACGCTGACGCCGTCACGGCGCGGCGACCACCAGGCGCTGTTCCTATCCTTCTTCGTCGTCCTACCGCTGCAATATGTGCTGCTCGGAACATTGTGGTACGGCCTCTTTGCGATCTTCATTCCGGTCTATGCCTTCCTGATCCTGCCGGCGGTGGCGACGCTGACCGGTGACGTCAACGAGTTCCTGGCGCGGACTGCCAGGGTGCAATGGGGATTGATGCTGACGGTCTATTCGATCAGCCACGCGCCCGCACTGCTGATGCTTGAGACCGGCACGCCGTCGGCACTTCTTCTCGTCTATCTCGTGATCGTCGTGCAGCTCACCGACGTCTTCCAGTATGTGTGGGGCAAGCTTCTGGGAAAACATCGTTTCTCGCCGAACATCAGTCCATCGAAGACCCTCGAAGGCCTGATCGGCGGCGGCGCCTCGGCGATCCTGGTGGGAACGCTGCTCTATCGTCTGACGCCGTTCTCACCCCTGCAGGCGGCCGCCATCAGCACCGTCATCGTGGTAGCCGGCTTCTTCGGCGGCTTCGTGCTCTCAGCCATCAAGCGCGATCTCAACGCCAAGGACTGGGGCTATGTGATCGAGGGCCATGGCGGCGTGCTGGATCGTCTCGACTCCATCACCTTCGCGGCGCCGCTGTTCTTCCATATCGTCCGCTACTGGTTCACGACATAGGCACGAGCCGCGGCCTCGTCAAAACCGTTCCAAATCCTCGAGACTTTCGACCAGCCGCTGCTGGACATCGCGCTCCTGCCTGGAAATGGCCGTCATCAGCCTGCCCATCGTTCCCCTGATACCATGAAGCTGATCGACCAGATCCATGACGACATCGACGCCGGCCTCGTTGACACCCATATCGTCCATGAGATCCAGGATCAGCCGCGCGCGGGCGATATCGGCATCGCGAAACTGTCGCTTTTCGCCTGAGATCTCCGGGATAAGCCAGCCCTGTTCGATCCAGAAATCGAGCTGGACCACATCGATTTGCAAGTAAAGACGGAACTCATGATCATCCATGATCAGGCCTCCATGTTCTTCCTCGGATCGTGTGGATGTGCCGCCGCCCATTCCTTCACCAGGGACGTCAGCCGTTCATCAGGCTGATCGGGCAAGACGATCTTCAGGGAGACATAGACGTCGCCGTGCCCGCCGCCGCGCTTCGGAACGCCCTTGCCCTTGAGGCGCAGGACTTTTCCGGTGTTGGAATGAGGCGGCAGCGTCAGATTGACAGGGCCTGAAGGCGTGGGGACGCGAACCTTGCCCCCTAGCACCGCTTCGCCGAGCGAAATCGGCAGCTCCAGGCGGATGTCGTCGCCGTCGCGCGTGAAGAAGCGGTGTGGACGCACACGGATTTCGATGAGCGCATCGCCTGCCGGCCCGCCGCCAGCACCCGGCACCCCCTTGCCGCGCAACCGCAAGGTTTGGCCGTCGCGCGTTCCCGGCGGGATCCCCACCTCTAGCGCGGGGCCATCCGGAAGCTTGACCTCGGTCCTGGTGCCGTTGATGGCCTCGAGAAAATCGACCTCCATCGAAAAGCGCCGGTCCTGGCCTTGGCTGCGCGCCCGGCCGCCGCCGGTGCGGCGTGAAAAGAAGCTCGCAAAGATGTCGTCGGCATCGCCGAAGTCTGCGAAGCCGGCGTTGCTGCGATAGGGATTATCGGTGCCGCCGGCCGAGGCATAGTCGCGATAATAGCTGCGCTGCGCCCGCTCAGCGCCCGTCATATCGATCTCGCCGCGGTCGAAGCGTCCGCGCTTCTCTTCGTCGCTCAAAATCTCGTAGGCGGTCGAAATTTCCTTGAAACGCTCCTCGGCCTTCCGGTCGCCGGGGTTCAGGTCGGGGTGCAGTTTCTTGGCAAGCTTACGGAACGCGCTTTGAATATCCTTTTGCGACGCATCCCGCTTCACGCCCAGAAGCTCATAGGGATCCTGGCTCATGCATGTCTCCGCTCAGGCAGCCAATTCTGCCGTTGATTTGCCTGAAATATAGGTGGTCAGGGCGCCGGAGGGGAGGGGAGGCTGTGGAGAGCTACAACAGCGCCCCGTCTTCCTGCAACTGATCGGGACCGCGATCGATGAGCACCGAGCAGCCCGCGTGGCGCAAGACCTTCTCGACGATCGAGGAAAAGACGTAGTCGGTGATATCGGGGACATGCGATGACAGCAGGATGAGATCGGCCGATCTCTCCTTGGCGGCCGACACGAGCATGGAGGCCGCAACGCCGATGCGAACCTCGACCGTTGCCGGAACACCCAATTCCCGACAGAGCGATACGAGCTTCCTTTCGGCGTCGGCCATCGCCGTCGTCTCGAATTCCTCCGGAAGATCCATGAGGTGGCGGTGCGGAATATTCTCGACGACGTGCAGGACGACGATGCTGCCGCCGTGGTCCAACAGCGCCGCCGCCCGGCGCAGGAGGCGGATTGCCGTTTCCCGGGAACCCATGCCGATGCCGCAGATGATCGTCCGATACATTGAGTTCAATCTTCCCGAATACGAGTAGGCGCACTGATCATACCGGCGCCGGCCACCTCTGCTTTGACCGATATCAAGCAGAAATGCCGCAACATCGCAACGCAGGAAGCGGCCATCTGGAGGGGCTCGGGGCGGATCGTCGCAGTTGACGGCACGGCCGTCGGCAATAGCTTTACCGCGATATCGTCAATCATCGAGGTTCACATGGGCAATATCGCAATCATCGGATCGGGCGCGATGGGAAGCGCCGTCGCCAAACGTCTGATCGACCATGGCGCCACGGTGCTGACCTATCTCGACGGCCGGAGCGAGCCGACGATCGCACGAGCGCAAGCAGCCGGGATGATTCCGGTCGCGCTCGAGGAGTTGACGAAGACAGAGCTGGTCCTATCGATCGTTCCGCCGGCGGAGGCAATGAGCGTCGCCGGCCTCATCGCCGAAATATCACTGGAGAATCCCGCGCCGCCGCCCTTCATCGACCTCAATGCGATTGCGCCGAAAACGATGCAGGCACTGGCGGCGCGGTTTGAAGGCAGCTGGGTAGAAGTCCTGGATGGCGCCATCATCGGAGGTCCGCCGGTTGCCGGCAAATCAGGTCCGACACTCTATATCAGCGGCGATAGCGCGGAGCGGAGCCGGCTGCTTGAAAAACATGGCCTGAAGGTCCGCAGGCTCGATGGACCGCTCGGCGCGGCATCTGCGCTGAAGATGTGTTATGCCGGCATTAACAAGGGATTTGCCGGGCTTGGTGCCGCAATGCTGCTTGCCGCATCGCGTTCGGGTGCTGCCGAAAGCCTGACGGCCGAACTCGCGGAAAGCCTTCCCGATATCGAGCGCAAGCTGTCGAAATCCATTCCCGATATGTATCCGAAGGCCTATCGTTGGGTTGCCGAAATGCAGGAGATCGCCGATTTCCTCGGAGAGGACGATCCGGCGGCAACGATTTTTCGGGGTATGGCCGATCTTTTCTCCCGGCTGGCGGCGGATGTGGACGGCGACCGCGCCCTCGTCAGGCAGCTGGACGAAGTCCTCGGCCCGTCGGAAACCGGCGCGATGGTCATGCCCTAGCTCTTCCGCTGCCGGCGCCCCGCGAGGGAGGCGCCGGCAGCTGGCACTCGGCCGGTCCAAGCCACGCCTATATCTTGGTGAAGTCCTCGACCTGCGCGCGGATCGCGATCTCGGTCGGCAGCCGCTCCATCGAACTTGCGCCGTAGAAGCCGTTGCAGCCCTTGCAGCGGGCGAGCACATAGGCGGCATCCGCCGGCATGGAGATCGGGCCGCCATGGCAGAGCACGATGACGTCGTCGCGCACCGACCGCGCGGCATCGGCCCATGCATTGATCTTCTCCACGCATCCGTCGAGCGTCAGCGCCGTTTCGGCGCCGATCGCGCCGCCCGTGGTCAGGCCGAGGTGGCAGACCACGATATCGGCGCCGGCTTTGGTCATGGCGACGGCGTCCTCGCGGCTGAAGACATAAGGGGTCGTCAGCATGTCCTTGGCGTGGGCGCGGGCGATGATGTCGATCTCGAGATCGAAGCCCATGCCGGTTTCTTCGAGATTGGCGCGGAAGGTGCCGTCGATCAGTCCGACTGTGGGGAAATTCTGGATGCCGGCAAAACCCATCGCCTTCAACTCGTCGAGGAAGTGATGGGGCAGCATGAAGGGATCGGTGCCGTTGACGCCGGCCAGCACCGGCGTATGACGCACGACCGGCAGAACCTCGCGGCCCATCTCCTTGACGATCTCATTGGCATTGCCATAGGCGAGCAGGCCCGCCAGCGAGCCGCGCCCGGCCATGCGGTAGCGCCCGGAATTGTAGATCACGATCAGGTCGATGCCGCCGGCTTCCTCGCTCTTGGCCGAAAGGCCGGTGCCGGCTCCACCGCCGATGATCGGCCGGCCCTCGGCGATCTTGCGGCGAAGCGTGTTCAGAATGCCTTTTCTGTCGATGCGGGTCAAAACTGTCTCCTCAGTCATGGATGTCATGGAAGTTGGCGACGAGTGCCGCGGCGAATTCCGGGCTGTTGATATGGGCGTCGACCTCGACGAGACGCCTGTTTTCCGCATCGCGCCAGCCATCGCGGATGGCCGTAAACAGCGCCGCATCGGCGTCCGGATCGTGGAAGGGCTGGCCGGCGGCGTCGATCGCCGACACGCCTTGCAGTGGCAGCAGGAAACGGACCGGCCCCTGCATGCGGTTCAGCCGTTCGACGATGAAAGCGCCGATCCGGCGATTTTCTTCCGGCGTGGTGCGCATCAGCGTCACCTGCGCATTGTGGACGTGCAACCTCCGATCTTGGAAAGGCACAGGCACGGTTTCCCGCGCGCCGAAATTCACCATATCGACGGCGCCGACCGAGCCGATATAGGGCAGGCCGGTGCGGATGATGGCGCCGAAGCGATCCATGGTCGCCGGAAAGACGCCGCCGACAAGGAGATCCGGAACCTCCGTCGTCGTCACATCAATTACGCCCTGCAGCAGGCCGGAATCGGCAAGCTTCTCCATTGACTGGCCGCCGACGCCGGTGGCGTGGAAGACGTAGATTTCGTGCGTCTTGCCGAGTGTCTCGCGCACCTGCGTGACACAGGCCGTGGTGACGCCGAACATGGTCATGCCGATACCCGGCCGATCATTGCTCGAGGCGGGGATAGGATTGCGGGCCATGCCGGCCGCCGCGTTCGCCGCATTGCCGATCACCTTGCGCGAAATGGCATTCAGGCCGGCGACATCGACGACCGAATACATCATGGTGATATCGTTCGGCCCGACATAGGGCGCGACATTGCCGGAGGCGACCGTTGAGACCATCAGTTTCGGCAGACCGATCGGAAGTGCGCGCATTGCTTCCGTGACGAGCGCGGTATTGCCGGTTCCGCCGAGGCCGAGGACGGCGCCGATATCGCCGCGTGATGTCAGGAAGGTCGTCAGCGCCTTGGCCATGGCCGAAACCGCCGTCCCTCGATCGGTCTGCCCGAGCACAGCCGCCGCACCCTCGGGATGAAATTGGGCGACCTCGCGCGCCCGGATATCGGCGCCGGCATCCTCCCCAAGCGTGCCGACATCGACCAGCACGGCATCGGCGCCGGCCGCATTAATCACCTCCTGGGCGTAGCGCAGTTCCGCTCGCTTGGTGTCGCAAGTGCCGATGACATAGACCTTTCCCATTGCTTTCCTCCCCTTTTTTGAACTTTGCCTGTGTGTTTTCGATAAAATTCCCGATTTTGTATTTTCCATATTGTATATTCTTTCGTATATTGCATACTTAATCCTCGAATGCCAGACGGAAATGGAGACCATGAACGCACCGCGCCACCTCACCCTTCGAGAGCGGATCTACGAGGAAATCGTTCGCCTGATCGTCTCCGGCGAATTGCCGAGCGGCGTGTCGATCGATGAAAAGGAACTGACGGAACGGCTGCAGGTCAGCCGCACGCCGTTCCGCGAGGCGATCGGCACGCTGGCTAAGGAGGGGCTGATCGAGATCAAGCCCTATCGCGGCTTCTTCGTGCGCAGCTTCACGCCGAAGGAGATCGACGACCTCTACAATCTGCGCAAGACGCTCGAATGTTTTGCCGTCGAGCTCGCCGTTCCGCAGATGAGCGACCGGCATATTGCCGACTTCGAACGCATCCTGGATGAGGCAGTGGCCGCGCTGCGCCGCGGCGACATGGAGACTTACGGCACGCGCGACAAGGAATTTCACGAGACGATTGCCGAGCTTTCCGGGAGCCTGCCGCTGATCGAGACGCTGGCGCGGCTCGCGCTGCAGATACAGATCTGCCGCTCGATAGCCAATGAAAGCCGCGATCTAGCCGAAAGAGCCGCCGAGGAGCGCGATCAGATCCTGCAGGCTTTCAAGGCCCGCGACATTGCCCGCGCCAAGGCGCTGATGCACGCGCATATCAGCGATGTCCAGCAGGCCGTCATGGCGCGGTTTCAGAAGGGTTAGCCGGGGAAAACGAAGGAGAGGGAGGTCTCCTTCGACAATCTAAAAACTTGGGCCGGGGAGCGGTCCGGAGGAGGGAACAATGCTGAAATTTCTTACCCGCGGCTCGGCACTGGCGGCGATGATCGCCGTAAGCTCGCCGGCGCACGCCGAAACCCTGAAAATGTGGGGTCCCGAACAGATCACCGAACCGTTGGTCGCGCAGCTCTGGAACGGCATCAAGGCCGATTTCGAAAAGGCCAATCCCGGTGTGACCGTCGAATTCATGCCGCCGACCGGCACGATCAGCAACGGCGCGGTGCAGGCCGCCATCCAGTCGGACGCCGGTCCCGACGTGATCCTTACCAATTCAGGTATCGGCCGTATCAGCGTCGTCAAAAACGCCAAGCAGGTGATCCCGCTCACTGAGCAATACGAAAAGCGCGGCTGGAAGGACAAGATCTATCCCTGGCTGTACACCGAGCTGAAGGGCCAGTTCGGCGGCGAGATCTATGAGGTTCCCGATGGGCTCGATGCGCTGGGCATCTGGTATCACAAGGACATTTTCGAGCAGGCCGGCTGGAAGATCCCGTCGACCTGGAGCGAATTCGAAACGCTGATGAAATCGATCGAGGAGGCCGGCCTGCAGCCGATCGCCATCGGCCCGCGTACAACAGGCAGCGCCGGTCATCTCTTCGGCAACCTGCTGCAGTCGGCGAGCGGCAAGGAGGTGATCGGCAAGGCCTTGCGCCGCGAGATCGCCTGGGACGACCCGTCCGTCGCCGCCGGCGCCATCCGGCTGCAGAAGCTGGTCGAGGCGGGCGACATCAAGAAGGAGATGGCCGGGCTCGATCTCGATGGTGCCTCGCGGCTCTGGTTCAACAAGCGCGCCGCCATGTTCGTTGCCGGCCCCTGGTTCACCGCCAATGCCCGCAAGGCCGGTTATGACCTGTCGAATGCCGGTTATGCGCCGATGCCCTCCGACATCAAGGGCGCGGCGATGCCGACCGGCGGCGTCGGCTGGAGCTGGCTGGTGCCCGTGAATTCGAGGCAGCCGGAACTGGCGATGAAATGGATCGACTTCATGCTGTCGGATGCGGTGATGAAGAAACGCGCGCAGGATCCGGCAAGCACGATGATCTATCCGCGGGAAATCCCCGGCGTCGAGCCGCCGACCCCGGTACTCAAGGATATCTTCGCCGCAGCCGCAGGCGGCGTCGGCTACAATCCGAGCGTCTATCTGCCCGGCACCGTGCTCGACACCTATTTCCAAGTCATCCAGGGCTTGATCTCCGGCCAGATCGGCGGCGAGGAAGGCATGAAGCAGATCCAGGCGAAGATGGCAGAGGCGAAATAGTGGCCATCCCCGAAACATCAGGCAGCAAGGTCGTGGCTCCTCTCAGCACCGGACCTGCCGCGGCGGGACATACGGGCGGCACATTCGTCCGTATGTCCAAACGCCGGGCGGCCGGGTCCGGCTCAGCCGATGGCGATGCCGGCACCGCATTCTGGCTGATGGCACCGGCGCTCGGCCTTTACGCCGTCTTCACCCTGCTGCCGATCGCCGCTACCTTCTGGCTGAGTTTCAACAGTTCGGCCGGCTTCAACACGTCCGCGAGCTTCGTCGGCTTCGGCAATTACGCGAAGGCGGCGCATGATCCGATCGTCTGGAAGAGCCTCGTCCATACGTTCGTTTGGCTCGCATACCATGTGGTGATGGCAGGCGGGCTCGGCCTGCTGCTGGCGCTCGCCGTCAGCCGGCTCAGGATCACCCAGGTCTTCTTCCGCACCGCCTTTTTCCTGCCGCATCTGGTGTCGCTGGCGGTGGTCGGCGTCATCTGGGCCAATATCTACGATCCCTTCTTCGGCCTCCTGAACACGACGCTGACGCGGATCGGGCTTGGTTCCTTCACGCAAGGCTGGCTTTCCGATCCCGCCCTGGTGCTCTTTTCCGTCAATGTCGCAAGCTCGTGGCAGGGCTTCGGCCTCTACATGCTGCTCTTTATCGCCGGCCTGCAGAATATCGACCGCTCGCTCTACGACGCGGCTGAGGTGGACGGCGCCAACGCCTTCCAGCAGCTGATCCATGTGACGCTGCCGGGGCTTCGCGAGGTGATGACCTTCGTTGTCTCGCTGGCGATGATCAACGGCCTGAAGGGCTTCGCCACGGTCTTCGTCATGACCAATGGCGGCCCCTTCTACCAAAGCGAACTGATCACCACCTATATTTACCGGCTCGCCTTCCAATCCCAGGATCACGGACTGGCAGCGGTGCTCTGCATCCTGCTCAGCCTGCTGGCCATTGTCATCACCATCGTCTTCAACCGCTGGCGCGCGAGGCTGTCCCAATGAGTGCCCGCAATCGCGAATGGCCGGTGGCGCTGGCGCTGACCCCAGCGCTGATCCTGATCCTTGCCCCCTTCATCTGGCTGGTGATCTCGAGTTTCAAGACCGAGGCCGAAATCGGCCAGGCCGATCCCTTCACCTGGCCCGCCGATCTGATGTGGCGGAACTATCTGGATGCCTGGCAGATCGGCGGATTCGGCGACCTCGTCGGCAACAGCCTCATCAATCTCATCGGCGTCGTCATCCTGTCGCTGCTGACATGCGCACCTGCCGGCTACGCACTGGCCAAGATCCGCTTTCCCGGCCGGGAATGGCTGTTCTACGCCTTCATCCTCGGCCTCACCGTACCGGTCCAGGCCATCGTTATTCCGCTCTACCAGGTGCTCTTCGGGCTCGACCTCGTCAACACGCTTGCTGGAATCGTGCTGGTGCAGGTGAGCAACGGCATTCCCTTCGGCATCTTCCTGATGCGGAGCTTCTTCATCGGCATGCCGGATGACCTGATCGAGGCCGCCAAGATCGACGGCGCCTCGCATGTCCAGATCCTCACCAAGGTTTTCCTGCCGATCTCGACGCCGGCGGTGCAGGCGCTCGTCATCATTAGCGCGCTCTCCACCTGGAACGACTTCTTCCTGCCGCTGATCGTGCTGATAAGTCCGGAGGTGCAGACGCTGCCGCTCGGGCTAGTCCGTTTCGCCAGCACCTATGCGTCCGATTACCGCCTGGTCTTCTCCGGGACGGTCATTTCATTCCTGCCGATCATTCTTCTCTACATCCTGATGCAGCGCCGCTTCACCGAGGGGCTGACGCAGGGAGCAATCAAGGGCTGACCATGTCGCATCACGTCCAGCGGGAAATCCGTTACAATTTCGAATTCGACCACCGCATCAAAGCCTGCTTTATCGGCGCCGGCGGCCATGCCTACCGCAATATCTACCCGGCGCTGCGTTATACGCCGGTCGAGCTCGCCGGCGTCTGCGATCTCGATCTTTCCCGCGCCGAAAAATTCGCCAAGCTTTTCGGTGCCGGCAAAGCCTATACCGATCACCGCCATATGCTCGAGCAGGAAAGGCCGGAGCTGGTCTTTCTCGTTACCGCCTATCATCCCGACGGCCGGGTGCAGGCAACGGATCTGGCGCTCGACGCGCTCGCCGCGGGTGCGCATGTCTGGATGGAAAAACCGACCGCCGCGACTTTGGAAGACATCGAAAGGCTGCAGGCGGCCAGTGCTGCGGCCGGCCGCATGGTGATGACCGGTCTCAAGAAGACCTTCTTCCCGACGATCGAGAAGCTCAGGGACCTGATCGGCTCGCCCGGTTTCGGCAGGCTGACCTCGATCAATGTCCGTTATCCCCAGAGCCTGCCGAAGCCGGAAGAGCGCGCCGATCTCGTCAGGATGCAGAGCTTCCTCGATCACATCTATCATCCCGGCGCGATCCTCAACTTCCTCGGCGGCGAGGTTGAACGCGCCAGCTATGAATGGGAAGCACTGACGGGGGCCACCGTCACCAGTCTGCGTTTCCGCTCCGGCGCGATCGGCATGCTGCATCTGGCCGCCGGCCAATCGGGCGGCAGTATATTCGAGCGGGTCGAGGTCATCGGCGAAGGCGCCAACGCCATTGTCGAAAACGGCAGCCGGCTGACTTACTTCCGCAAGGCGGACCTGCCGTCCTATGGCCGCGCCGCAAGCTTCATCCAGCCGGACGAGAATGCCGCCCTGTTCTACGAGCCGGAGCATTCGCTCGGCCAGCTCTACAACAACAACCTCTTCTATCTGGGCTACGTGCCGGAGATCCTGCATCTGACGGATGCGATCCTTTCCGGCACATCGATCACCCGCGGCACACTCGAAATTGCCCGCGAGATCATGAAGCTCTTCGAATTCTATCGACGCGCGGATGCCGGCGTCACCACAAATTTCTGAACAGGGGAAAGACGGCCTTGACCGAGACAGATGTCATTTTCAGGAAAGCCGGCGGCGAATTCATGCCGACGACATGGGGCGAACTCAACTGGAAGATCACCGGCGACGGCACGCCCGGCGCCGAGATGACCTTCGGTACCTGCCGCATCAATCCCGGTGAGCGCAACCAGCTGCACTCGCATCCCGACTGCGAGGAAATCCTGTATGTCGTTTCCGGCCTTTGCGAGCACAAGCTCGGCGACGCCCTTTACCAGCTCGAAGCAGGCGATGCGATCCGCATTCCCCGCAATGTCCGCCATTGGGCGCGCGCCCTCGGCACCGAACCACTCTTCGCCCTGATCATGTTCTCCTCCGGCACGAGGACGGCGGTCAATCACGAAGGCGACGGGGCGGCCTGAGCGGAACGCTGCGTCCCGGCACGGCCGATCCCGGCGAGCGGGTCAGCTACGGCCAGGCCGGATCAGTTTGTCATCGCCGACCAGGGGACACCTTGTGGGCGGCCAGCGAACGTCTGTTTTCGGCCTTAACGGGCAGGCGTCTTGCCGAAGCGGACGCCTGAACCGCCGTTTTCTTGAACTTTGCCAAGACTCTGACGATTGCGTGAAACAGGTCCGAGACCTGTGACAAACCCTCATCGCCTCTGCTATGTCAAGGAAAATGCGGGCCGTCCAACCGGGCGCCGCGCTCTATCCGACCAATGCCAGGAGTTTGAAAAGATGAGCGGTTCTTCCGATTACGTACCCCCGAAGGTGTGGACCTGGAACAAGGCGAATGGCGGCCAGTTCGCCAACATCAATCGCCCGATCGCAGGGCCGACGCATGAGAAGGAGCTCCCGATCGGCCGTCATCCACTGCAGCTTTATTCGCTCGGCACGCCGAACGGCCAGAAGGTCACGATCATGCTCGAGGAACTGCTGGCGCTTGGCCATAGCGGCGCGGAATATGACGCCTGGTTGATCCGCATCGGCGATGGCGACCAGTTCGGCAGCGGTTTCGTCAAGGTCAATCCCAACTCCAAGATCCCGGCGCTGATGGACCGCAGCGGCGAAAAGCCCATCCGCGTCTTCGAATCCGGCGCCATCCTCACTTATCTCGCCGAGAAATTCGGCGCTTTCCTGCCGACTGAGCCAAGCGAGCGCGCAGAATGCCTGTCGTGGCTGTTCTGGCAGATGGGAAGCGCGCCCTATCTCGGCGGCGGCTTCGGCCACTTCTACGCCTATGCGCCGACGAAGATCGAATATGCGATCGACCGCTTCGCCATGGAGGTGAAGCGTCAGCTCGACGTGCTCGATCGCCGCCTTGCGGAAAGCGGATATCTGGCCGGCAGCCAATATACGATCGCCGATATTGCCATCTGGCCGTGGTATGGCGGGCTGGTGAAGGGCTGGACCTACGGCGCGGCCGAATTCCTGCAGGTCGAGGACTATAAGAACGTCCAGCGCTGGGCCGATGCGATCTTCAGCCGCCCGGCCGTGCAGCGCGGACGCATGGTCAACCGGACTTCCGGCGAACCGTCGGGCCAGTTGCATGAACGCCACGACGCCAGCGACTTCGACACCAGGACGCAGGACAAGCTCGCGGCGGCCGCCGAGTAAGCACGCCCCAGCCAGGTGTCGCAGCAAAAATGAAGCTCCGCCGCCTTTACGGCGACGGAGCATTTGCATGCTGCCCGAACTCAGTTCTTGACCGTATCCTCCAGGAAGAAGCGGCCGAGCGGGTTCTGGTAGAAGTTCTCGATATTCTTGCGCGTGACGTTGATATAGGGGCTGTAATAAAGGTCGATCCAGTTGACGTCGTCCTTGGACATCTTCTGCAGATCGACATACATCGCTTCACGCTTCTTCGGGTCGAGCTCGAGACGCGCCTTGGCGACCAGTTCCTTCACCGCCCCGTTCTTATAGTTGGTCAAATAGTTGTTGTTGGAATCGTGGCCGAGGACGAAGGTGGTCTTCTGGTCCGGATCGAGAATGTCATTGGTCCAGTAGTTGACCGAAATGTCGTAATCGCCGGCAACGAGCATGTCCCATTCCTGGCTCGGATCGACCTTCTGCAGGTTGGCGGTGATGCCGGCCTTCTGCAGCTGCTGCTGAACCAGGACGGCCGTCTGCTCGTCGACTTCGTCGCCGGCGCGAACCACGTAATTCAGCGTCAGGTCGGAGGCGCCGGCGGCCGCCAGCATCTCCTTGGCCTTGGCGGGATCATAAGGCCGCTGCAGATTGTCGGCATAATAATAGAGCGCACCCTTCGGAATGTAGGAATTGGCGACGGTGCCCTGGCCGAAGGTGACGGTATCGACGATCGCGTTCTTGTCGATCGCAAGATCCAGCGCCTGGCGGATTTCCTTCTTGCCGAGCGCGCCATGCGCATGGTTGATCAGCAAATGATCCTCACGCGTCGAGGAATCGATAGCGACATTGAGGTTCGGATCCTTCTTCAGTTCCTCGACGCGGGAGAAGGGCACGAAGATAGCCGCATCCAGCTCGCCGGCCTGGACGTTCAGCATGCGGGTATTGTCGTCGGGCACCGAGATCCATTCGACGCCGTCCAGCTTGACGCGGTCGGCCTGCCAGAAGTTCGGGTTCTTCTTCAGGATGACCCGGTCGCCGCGCCGCCATTCCTCGATCACGAAGGCGCCGGATGCGATCGGCTTTTCACCGTAGGCGTCGGCCCCCAGCGATTCCATGCCCTTCTTGGAGATGACGGAGGCGTTCGGCAGCGCCAGCGTCGACAGGAACGGCGCTGACGGGTTCTTGAGCTTGATCGTCAGCGTATGCGCGTCGGTCGCCACCGCCGTATCGATCACCTTGTAGGAATCGCTCCAGAGCGAAGCGGGGTCGTCGCGAATGCGCAGCAGGCTGTAGGCTGCGTCTTCCGCCGTCAGCGGCGAACCGTCCGAGAATTTCGTGTCGCGAATCTTGAACGTGTAGGTCAGGCCATCATCCGAGGCCGTCCAGCTTTCGGCAAGACCGGGCTCCAGCTTCGTGCCTGTCTTGTCGACGCGGATCAGCACGTCGTAGACGTTTGAGAATACCCAGTTGTCGATGTTCTGGGCTGTTTTGATCGGATCGAACGTCGTCGAATCCTCGCGGCGGCCGATGGTGAGCACACCGGCGGCTTCGGCATAGCTTGTGCTGAGCGTCAGGCCGGCGAGCAAGGCTGCGAGCCCGATTGATTTCCACCTGTTTGTCATGAGTTCGTTCCCTTCGTTGTTATGGCATGCGTTTGACGGGTTGGATCGGCATCGATTGTAGATCCTCCTTGCCGCCGGCGCCCTGCAGCAGCGGCTTGTCGGGATCGATGTCGGGAATGGCGGCTATCAGCGCCGCCGTATAGGCATGATTCGGCCGCGCGAACACCTCTTCGCAGCGGCCTTCCTCGACGATCTCGCCGCGATACATGACGACCACGCGTTCGCAGAGATTGCGGACGATCGCGAGATCATGGGCAATGAAGATCAGCGTCAGGTTCATCTTCGCCGTGAGCTCGCGGAAGAGTTCGATGATCTGCGCCTGAATGGTGACGTCGAGGGCGGCGACGCATTCATCGGCGATGATCATCTTCGGGTCGACGGCGAGGGCCCGGGCGATGCCGGCGCGCTGACACTGGCCGCCGCTCATGCTGCGCGGTTTGCGGCCGGCGAATTCGCGTTCGAGGCCGACGAGATCGAGCAGCGCGTCGATCCGCGCCGTGATATCCGCCTTGGCCACTTTGCCTTGCACCTTCAGCACCTCGGCAAGCATCTGGCCAATCGTCAATCGCGGATTGAGCGCGTTATAGGGGTCCTGGAAGACCATCGCCGTCTCGCGCCTGAGTTTTGCCAGGCCCGCACCCTTCTGCAGCGCCAGATCGACGCCGTCGAAGGTGACATGGCCGGAGGAAAGCGGCGTAAGGCCAAGCACGGCGCGAGCAAGTGTGCTCTTGCCGCTGCCGGACTCACCGACGATGCCGACCGTCTCCCCGGCCATGATCCGCAGGCTGACGCCGGAAACTGCGCTGATCGACTTGGCGCCGCCCTTCAGCAGGCCGCCGCCGGCTCTGAACCGCACATGGAGATCGTCGATTTCAAGCAATGGTCCTGGCGGCCGGCCGGCGTCCGCCACCGCGGGCGACGACGCGGGAGTCTCGCCCGATATCGAAGGGTGGCTGTCGATCAGGCTAATCGTATAGGGATGCTGCGGCCGCGCCAGGATCGCCCGCTTCGGCCCCGCTTCAAGAAGCTTGCCGCCGCGCATCACGGCAATGCGGTCGCAGGTCTGGGCGACGATGCCGAGGTCATGGGTGATGAGAATGATCGACAGGCCGCGCCGGTCGCGAATGTCGATCAACAGCCGCAGGATCTGCGCCTGGATGGTCACATCGAGCGCCGTCGTCGGCTCGTCGGCGATCAGGATCTTCGGATTGCAGGAGAGAGCCACGCCGATCATCGCCCGCTGCCGCATGCCGCCGGAAAATTGGTGCGGATAGCTGTCGTACTGACGCTTCGGATCGGGGAAACCGACCTGCGCCAGGATATCAGTCGCAGCAGCGCGGGCCCCGCGGGCGCCGAGGCCCTCGTGATAGCGTATGCCCTCGGCGATCTGCTCGCCGACCCGCATCACTGGGTCGAGATGGCTGGTCGGGTTCTGGAAGATCATGCCGATCTCACCGCCGCGCACCTTCAGCATCTCGCCGTCGTCGACCCGCATGAGGTCGCGCCCTTCGAGCAGCACCGAGCCACTGTCGATCTTCAAGAGCGAAGAGGGCAGCAGCCGCACCAGCGAACGGCAGAACAGGCTCTTGCCCGAGCCGCTCTCGCCGACGAGACCGAGGACCTCGCCCTTGCCGAGGTCGAGCGAGACGGCGTCGAGCAGGGTGCGCGGGCCGGAATCGAGATGGGCGCTGACTGTGAGATCGCGCACGGAGAGCAGGGAGCCGCTCATTCGTGCACCCCCAGCAACTCGCCGAGCGCATCGCCCAGCATGCTGAAACCGAAGGCGAGGCAGACGATGGAGAGGCCGGGGAATAGGGTGATCCACCAGGCGGTGGTGATGAAACTCTGTCCTTCCGCGACCATCACCCCCCATTCGGCGATCGGCGGCTGGACGCCGAGACCGAGATAGCTGACGGCGGCGCCGCTCAGCAGCACCAGCGTCGCATCCGACATCGAAAAAACGATCGATCCGGCGATTGCGTTCGGCAGCAGGTGACGGAACATGATGCGCGGGCGGCTGAAGCCGAGGCTGACGGCGGCAACGGCATAGTCGCTGCTCTTCAGCACCAGCATCTGCGCCCGGATCAGCCGCGCATAGGAAACCCAGCCGACCAGCGCCATCGATATGTAGAAACTGCCGAGGCCGGGGCCGAGGATCGCTATGATCGACAGCATCAGCACGAGAAAGGGGAAGGCGAGGATGATATCGACGAGGCGCATGAACAGCGCATCGACGATGCCGCCGAAGAAGCCGGCGACCGTGCCGACGGTCGTGCCGATCAGAAAGGGGAAGATGACGCCGATCAGGGCCATCTGCAGGTCGATGCGCGCGCCCCAGATGACGCGGGAAAGGATATCGCGGCCGAAATTGTCGGTGCCGAACGGATGTAACAAGGAAGGCGCCTGCAGCCGCACCTCGGCATTCTGCATGATCGGATCGTAGGGCGCGATGACGGGCGCGCCGACTGCCAGCAGGACGAAAAACAGCAACAGGCCGGCACCGACGGCAAGCATCGGCCGCCTGCGGAAAAACCGGCGCCAGCCGGGCGATGCAGGGACGATCGCCTCGACGCTCATAACTTCACCCTCGGATCGACGGCGACAGTGACGATGTCGGCGATGAAATTGATGAGCACGGTGGCGCAGGCAAAGACCATGGCGACGCCCTGAACCACCATGTAGTCGCGCGAAAAGATCGCCCTGACAAGCAGTTGCCCCATGCCGGGCAGCGCAAAGACGCTCTCGACCACCACCGTGCCGCCGATCAGCCAGCCGATATTGACGGCAAGCAGGTTGATCGTCGGCACCAGCGAATTCGGCAGCACATGCCGCCAGAAGACGATGCCTTCCGGCATGCCGCGGGCACGTGCCGCCGTCGCGACATCCGACTTCAGCGCTTCGATCATCGCCGCCCGCAGGCTTCGCGTCAAAACGGTCGAGAGCGACAGCGCCACCGTCAGGCTCGGCAGCACAAGATGGGAAAACTTGTCGCCGATGGTCGCGCCGTAGCCGGAAACCGGCAGCACGCCGAGTTCGACGCTGAAGAGGATGATCAGCATCAGCCCCAGCCAGAAGGGCGGAAAACCGATGCCGAAGGTCGAGACGATGCGCACCGCATGATCCGGCGCACGGCCGGCATTGCGCGCAGCGATCGCCGCCATCGGCACGGCAATTAGCACCGACAATATGACGCTGGAGGCGACCAGCGCCAGCGTCGGCTCGATGCGGGTGACGATCAGCTTCAGCACGTCGATCTTGTAGAGGATCGACTTGCCCATCTCGCCATTGGCGAGATTCTTGAGGAAATAGAGATATTGCAGCCACATCGGCTGATCGAGGCCGTACTGGGCGCGGATGCTGGCAAGGGCTGCCGGCGTCGCGCGCGTGCCGAGGATATTGCGGGCGGGATCACCGGGGATCAGGCGGACCAGAATGAAAGTGATGACGCTGATGCCGAAAATGACGGGCAGGAACTGCAACGGTCGCGTCAGAACGAATTTATAGCGATGCATGACGGCGATCGCCCCTTTGACTTCGTCGGCTCCGGTCCGCTCCCTCTTGCATCAGCCTGCCTCGTGCCGGGCCAGAAAATCGAGAAGCGCCGGATAATATTCCTGCGGGTTCTCATAGAATGGCATATGGCTGGCATTGGCAAACACCTTGAGCTCGGCATTCTGCAGCGCCAGCTTCATCCTCAGCGCGCAGGCCGGTGTCAGCTCGTCATGTTCTCCCGCAGTGATCAGCACAGGCAGCGTCAGCCGCGGCAGATCGGCAATGCGGTTCCAGTCCTTGAGGTTGCCGATATAGAGAAACTCGTTCGGCCCCTGCATCGTCTCATAGGGCGCCATGTTCCAGTCGTCGAGCGAGCGGCGGACCGGCGCCGGCCATTCCGGCAGACGGCAGACATGGCGGTAGTTGAGGATGGTGACGGCGGCGAGATATTCGGGATGATTGTAGGTGCCCTGCGCCTCGTGCTTCTGCATCATCGAGACGGTTTCGGGACCGAGTGCGGCGCGCAGCCGTTCCAGTTCCGAAATTAGATGCGGGATGTCGGCGACGGTATCCTCGAGAATCAGGGTCTTGAGGTTCTGAGCGTAAGTCAGCGCATATTCGATCGCCAGCCACCCGCCCCAGGAATGGCCGAGCATGTGGACCTTGCCGAGCCCCAGCGCCTTGCGCACCGTCTCCGTCTCTTCGACATACCGGCCGATCGTCCAGAGCGAGGGTTCGTCCGGCCGATCGGAAGCGCCGGTGCCGAGCTGGTCGAAAGCGATGACACGATAACCATTGTCGACGAGACAAGAATGCGCCTCGCGCAGATAATCGCAGGGCAGACCCGGCCCGCCGTTCAGGCAGAAAATCGTCTCGCTGCCAGTCCCGAAACTGTAGGCAACGACGCGATAGCCATCGACATCGATCTCGAATCGCTCGTCCGGCTGTATTTCACGCCACATTGACCGCTCCGGCAGAAGGTTTTCACTTGCTCAATATTTGGGCGTGGTTAATTTTTTACCGGAAATCGCGTTCCGTGCCAGCTATAAGAAGTGATAGGGTAGGGCGCCACGTCGAAACCGGAGCAGCCCATGCTTGACGACATTGGAACGATCAGACGGCAGTTTACAGCGCATGAAACGCTGGACGGCCGGATCGACCAGGCCTTCGAGGCGATGAAGCAGATCGGCTTCGAGGCGCTGATCTACGACTATACGCCGGTGCCCTACGATCTCGACGGCGCGATCATGATACCGTCGCTACTGAAGCTCAGGAACATTTCGGACGACATGCACGATTACTGGTTCGATCGCGGGTATTTCCGCATCGATCCGGTGCAGCAGGTGGCGCTGCGCACCTCCGCACCCTTCTTCTGGAATTACGATCCCGATGCCGACACGCTGATCAAGGGCTTCATGAGCGAGGACACCGCGCCGGTGACGCGCTATCTGAGCGAACGCGACATGTCGACCGGCGTCACCGTCCCGGTTCACATGCCACGCGGCGACTATGCCACCGTCACCGGCAT
Source organism: Rhizobium sophoriradicis (assembly GCF_025200795.1). Taxonomy (NCBI): domain Bacteria; kingdom Pseudomonadati; phylum Pseudomonadota; class Alphaproteobacteria; order Hyphomicrobiales; family Rhizobiaceae; genus Rhizobium; species Rhizobium sophoriradicis. Next base: position 507,929 of record NZ_CP104153.1, on the reverse strand, counting down.
CCGGTTCGGCCGCAACAACGATTTCGAACGGCATGCGCTCCGCTATATTGCCGACTTCAACCTGCTGGCCCATGTCTTCCACGAGACCGCCTATTCGCTTTTCGACCGGAAGGCGAGGAGCGTCGGCACGGTTCGGCTGACAGAGCGGGAACGCGAATGCCTGCGCCATTCGGCAGAAGGTTATTCGGCCAAGGAAATCTCCCGCATCATCGACCGTTCGGTGCCGACCGTGGTCATGCATCTCAACGCCGCGGCAAAGAAACTCGGCGCCCGCAACCGCACGCAGGCCGTCGTACGCGCCACCCATTACCGCCTGCTCGAAGAACGGCCGACGCAGACCTGGCCACCCTATAACTTGTGATAGCTGCCGTCGCCGCTACCGTCGCGTTATGGTCTTCAACAGACCAGAGATGGAGACGCCGGTGACCGAAATCGCGACGAATGAAGCTTATCTGCCCTTTCGCGACTATCGCACCTGGTATCGCATCACCGGCTCGCTGGAGAGCGGCAAGCTGCCCCTCGTCGTCGCTCATGGCGGACCCGGCTGCACACATGATTATGTCGATTCCTTCAAGGATATCGCCGCCCTCGACGGCCGCCCGGTCATCCACTACGACCAGCTCGGCAACGGCAATTCCACCCGGCTTCCTGATAAGGGACCGGATTTCTGGACGGTCGGTCTGTTTCTTGAAGAGCTGGACGCGCTGCTTACCCATATAGGCATCCAGCATCGTTATGCCTTCCTCGGCCAGTCCTGGGGCGGCATGCTCGGCGCCGAGCATGCGGTACGCCGGCCGCCAGGCCTGCAGGCGCTTGTCATCGCCAACTCGCCGGCCAACATGCACACCTGGGTTTCGGAAGCGAACCGGCTGAGGAAGGAGCTGCCGAAAGAGGTGCAGGACACATTGCTCAAACACGAACTGGCGGGAAGCCTCACCGATCCTGACTACATCGCCGCCTCACGGGTCTTCTATGACCGCCATGTCTGCCGTGTGGTTCCGTGGCCGCCGGAAGTGGCGCGGACCTTTGCGATCATGGACGAGGACAATACCGTCTACCGCAACATGAACGGCCCGACCGAGTTTCACGTCATCGGCACGATGAAGGACTGGACGATCGAAGACCGGCTCGACCGCATCGAGGCGCCGACGCTGCTGATTTCGGGGAAATATGACGAGGCGACGCCCCTGGTGGTAAAGCCCTACCTTGGACGCGTTCCCGGCTGCGAATGGGTGCTCTTCGAAAATTCCAGCCACATGCCTCATGTCGAGGAAAAACAGCTTTGCCTGGCGACCGTTTCCGGCTTTCTGTCGCGCTACGACTGAAGCAGATGCCGGCTTGTCACGATCGGCGGACCAGCCATTTCTTCGCGACACGGCAGGCCATCGTATAGGCCGGATCGAAGACGTTGCCGACGTCGTAACGCACCACCTGTCCCAAGAGATGGCTTGCCGCCGTTCTATCGAGGCCGTAATCCGAGGCGAGCCAATTCAGCATTTCGCTTGTGGCATGCTGAAGCGCCTGATCGAGGGGCCGGGCATTGCCGATGGCGAAGATGTCTTCGGCGGTTTCTCCGCGCGGCCAGACCAGTCCGGCCTTCTTTTCCACCGTCAGCCGAACCGTGACTTCGAAAGTGGTCTCGACGCCGGTGCCGACGATCTCACCATCGCCCTGCACGGCATGGCAATCGCCGAGAAAGAACAGCGCGCCTGGAGCCGATACCGGAAAACGAACGCTCGTGCCGGGGCCGAACAGGCGATAATCCATGTTGCCGCCATATTCGCCGCTGGTCGCCGTCGAGATCGCCTGACCGAGGCTGGGCGCCACGCCGAAACAGCCGATCATCGGGGCAAGCGGCAGAACGAAGTTTTCGAGGCCGGCGACCGGCTCGGATAGCCGGACGGTCAGCGCTTCGCGGTCGATGGCCCAGATCGCCATATCCCGCGACGGCAGGTCGCGAACCGTTTCGGGATCGATGACATTGGCCGCGACGATGCTCCGGGTAAAGCCGGTGCCCCTGGTCGGAACCATGCTGATGATCTCGACCTTCAGCGCATCTCCGGGCTCGGCGCCATCCACGAAGATCGGGCCGTTCATCGGGTTCGGACCGGATGTCCGCCGGATGCCGTCCTTATCATAGCCGACGGCGTCGAGCGTCTCGGTGACGACCGTATCGCCGTCGGCGATATGCAGCGCCGGCGCAAGTGAGCCGAGAACATTGTGAAAACGCGTCGGAATGAAGCGGTGAGTGGTCATGAGAATACAGCTCTCGCTCGTTTCGAATGCCAGGGGGCCGCGGCTGGTCTGCGCGGCGGAGAGTCCAGACTAGATCAGAGATTACCTGGGAAGCCAACACGCCCGAGGCATGCGATCTGACTTGCCTTGCATCCTTCAAATACTATATGTAGGTATGTACCTACATGGAGATGCGTGATGAACGTGACAAGTCTTTCCAGCCGCGAACTCAATCACGACGTGAGCAGGGCAAAGAAGGCGGCGCAAAATGGTCCTGTCATCATTACGGATCGTGGCAAGCCATCCCACGTGTTGATGACCTATGACGAATTCGAGCGCCTCACCGGCAAGCGCCGCAGCCTGGTCGATGCTCTCTTCATGCCGGGTTTGTCAGATATCGACTTCGACCCGCCTCGTGTTGAGATCGCCCCGCGCGGGGTCGATCTCTCTTGAAATATTTGCTGGATACCAATGTTGTTTCCGAATTGCGTAAGGTCGGAGACGGCAAGGCAGATGCCAATGTGATCGCATGGGCCGGGGCGCAAGACACCGCGAGCTTATGCATCTCCGCCATCACGATCCTGGAGCTGGAACGGGGGATACTCGGCGTGCAGCGCCGCGATGCGGCGCAGGGGGCTCGCCTGCGTGCATGGCTGGAAAATCAGGTACGACCGGCGTTCGCCGGCCGTATCCTGCCGGTCGATGACGCGATCGCCACACGCTGCGCGCATCTGCATATTCCGGATCGGCGCAATGAAGTGGATGCTCTGATTGCCGCAACCGCCCTGGTTCTCGGCCTGACCGTGGTTACGCGTAATATCAGGGATTTCGAAGGCGCGGGCGTTGTCGTGCTGGATCCGTGGCAGGGCTGATGTCTTTGCGTCCGGTCATGGCAGCTGGTGTATGGTGACGTCAGGAACGACGTGCCGCGCGATCTCGCAGAGATGCCAGTGATGGGTGAGGTAGATGACCTGCCCGACCTTTGCCATTGCGCCGAGCAGGCGGAAAACCTCTTCGGAGCGGAGATTGTCGAAGCTCTCCATAATGTCGTCGGCGATGAAGGGCACGGGCGGGCGAAGCGCGGCGAATTCCTCGTAACCCGCCAGCCGAAGCGCGAGATAGAGCTGGAACTGCGTGCCGGTCGACATCGCGTCCGCTAGCTTCGAGCCACCGTCGCGTGACACGCCGATCAGTACTTCCTTGTCCCGGTCGGGCTGGGTCGTCAGGCCGGAATAGTTGCCGCCGGTGATCAGGTGAAAGGCTTCCGATGCGCGGTTCATCATCGAGCTGCGGTGTTTTTCGCGATAGATGCGTAGCGCCTGTTCGGCCGCCAGCGTGCCGGCGCGCAGCGTCAGATGCCGCACGGCCAGTTCCTCGATCTCGAGGAAGATGGTTCGGCGCTTGGCTTCGATCCGCGCCACCGCATCATCTCCGCCCACGGCCTCGAGCTTCTGCCGCGCCAGCGACACGTCGGAATAGAGAAGCTTCGCCCGCTCGGTGAGATCCTCGATCCGGGCGCCAAGCTCGATCGCATCGCGTTCGACGGCATGGGCGTCGATATCGGCAAGGCGGCGCTCGGCTTCGGAAAGACTTGCCGCCCGCAATGCCTCGGTGATCTGGCCGCGCAAGGTGGCGGCGCGTGCCTCCAGCCGGTCCCGCTCCCGCGCCTGGTTCAGGAATGCTTCGACTGAGGCAAGCGAGTCCGTGCCGAAATAACCCGTCAGTTCATTCTTGCGGGCATTGTGAACGGCCAGTTCCTCCTCCAGCGCCCGTCGTTTCTCCAAATGTTTGTCGAGATCGGTCTGCCGGTCTGCCCGAAGCTGCGCCGCATGCCGGGCTGCCTCGTGGCGTTCCACCAGCGCATTGACGGCGGCGAGTGTATCGGATGCCAACCGGCTGAGGCCGCACTCTGCGAGAAGAGCGGCAATATCCCCGCGGAATTGCTCCTGGTCGCGCTCCATCGCCGCAACGCGGCTTGCGAGGTCATCCCGTTCCTTCAGGATGGCGGGCAGTGTGGCGAGCGCATCCAGCACGGCGCGAACGGCAGCCAACGAACCGGCCTTGTCGGCAAACCAGGTTCGCGACAGCGCCTCCGCCCACTCCCGGTCCCAGGCCGCGACCGCGGCTTCCGCCTCCTGCCGGTCGCGGTCACGTTCCCTGACATCGCGGTCGAGATCGCCGATCGCCTTCTCGTGCGCCTGTCGCGCCGCCTGTTCGGCTTTGCCGGCGGCTAGCATATCGCTCGCCGCCTGCATCAGCGCGGCGACCGGCAGATCCTCGGCGTCACCATGGCCTGCATCTGCAAGGCTCGCCGCAAGCGTTGCGGCATGGCTGTCCAGTTCGCAGCGAAGCACGTCTACCGCCTCTTCGGCCCGCTGCAGATCGTCCCAGGCGGCCAGCGCCGCGGCTCGCTTGGTGCTCCATGCCTCGAGTGCTGCAATGCGCGCCGCAGCTTCGGCGTCATATTCGATTGCCTCGGGCAGGAGGCCACGGATGCGCTCGGCAAGCGCATCATGTTCGGCCCGCGCCTCTCTAAGCAATTCCCTTTGGCGTTCGATCGCTGCCGCCGTTGCCGCTTCGGTCAGGCGGAGCTGACGCAGCTCGGCAAGTTCCTGCGCGCGTGACAGCCGGCCGGCGGACACGACATCGTCCTGGCGCATCCGCTCCTCGAATGTCCGGGCGGTGGCGGCATTCAAGCTGGCAAGATGCGCCTGCCAGGCGGCATCGCGTTCGTCGCGCAGCCTCGCGGCCTCGGCATCGTCGATCGAACCGCCGGCGACGAAAGCCGCGATCCGGGCTTCGGTCAGCGCCTGTTCGGTGCCGAGATCGCGCAGCCGTGCCTCGTGATCGGCAATCCGCTTGTCGAGGGAGATCGCCTGGCCACGCCAGGCCTCGGCCTGCCGAGGCTCCGCCGCGCTCGTCCGCTGCAGAGCGACGGCATCACCTGTCCAGGGCGCAAGCTGTGCGAACTGCTTCTCCTGTATTCGCTTCACCTGGGCGAGTGCGCGTTCTTCCATGGTGAGCCGCACCGCAAGGTCAGATCCCGTCAGCCGGCCAAGGGCGGCCTCGACGCGGCCGAGACGCGCGGGATCGACGACCGCGGCTCCGTTTTGCGAGCCGCCTTCCTTGTTCAGCCTTTCGAAATTCTCGCGCGCTCGCACCAGTTCGCGGCCTGCGGCAGCCAGGTTGGCCTCGACGCCGGAACGTCGCTCGATGAGATCGCGGATGATGCCGATCAGCGAGGCGGGCAGCAGCAGCGCCTCGGGCGTCGTATGGCCAGGCTGTTCGAGATCGGCCAGCAGCCGCACCAGCTCGCCTTCCTGTTCGGCCAGCGCCAGCCGGCGCTTCGGCAGGTCGCTCTCAGCCGCGAGATAGCGCGCCCGACCCTGATCCAGCATGTCCATATGCGCAGCGATCGCCAGCGCCTTGTCGTCGATCGTGATCGCCTCGATCTCGTCGGCAAGCTGGCGCAGCATGCGGTCGGCGGTTTCGACAAGCGCCTGCAGCCGCGTCTCGTCGCGGAAAAGCTGCGGCAGCAGTGTGAACCATTCGGCCGGCGGCCGCGGCAGGTCGCCCATGCCGGCTGCATCGGCGTCCAGCCGCCGGAGTTCCAGCGCCGCCGGCAGGGCGCTGAGAAGACGCGTCAGCTCCTGGTGCCGGGCCTTGGCCTCGGCCAGTTCCCGCGTCGTCGCGGCATAGGCGGCGTCGGCCTGCTCGTGGGTCGACTTCAGGCCCGAATAGGTGGAGGCAAGCGTGTCGATGGCATTGCGCTCGGCCTTCAGCGCTTCGAGCGAGCGTTTGAGTTCCGCCAGTTTCGTGCTCGACGACCGCTTCCTGTAGATTCCATTGGCTTCGTCGACGGCCGTCACCAGCGAACGGCTGAGGCCCGCGAGGCCCGAGCTTGCCGAGAACAGCAACTCGCCGAGCTCGCCCTTGCTTTGGATGATGGCGTTGCCGCCTTCCTTGAGCGACTGGTCGTCGAGCGAGAACATGGTGCGATAGGCCTCGCGGCCGACGCCGCCGAGCGCGCCGGCGAGCAGCGCCTCGTTCACAGCCTGTCCCCGATCATCGACGAGGCTGCCGGTCCGCAATTTGAGCCGCGCCAGCTCGTGCTCCGCGCCACCGAATTCCAGCCGCGCACCGACCTTCATCGTATTGTAGGGATGCAGGAAATTGTAGGTACTGCGCTCGCCTATGCCGTAGAGCAGATCGAGGTAGGCGGCGAAGGTGGTCGACTTCCCCGCTTCGTTGAGGCCATAGACGATGTGCAGATCGGGCGAATCCGGTCGGACCGGGCCGAAGTCGATCGAGTGGTCGGTGAACTTGCCATAACGGATGAGGTCGAGACGGCGCAGGCGCATCAGCTGTCTCCCCGCTCCGCGGCCTTCATCCGGGCGGTGATGTCCTCGGCGCCGTCGGCGAGAAGGCTGTCGATGAAGCATTCGAAACCCGCCTCGTCATGGCCGGCAAAGGCCCGGCTCTCGGGCGGCAGGTCGGCGAGCAGGTCCCTGACCATCTCCCTTACATCGTCGCGAAAGCCGCTGCGGGCGATGACCTCGTCCCGCATCAGCGCGCCGAGTTCAATGACGGGATCGGCGGCGGACTCGGCTGCGAGGATCGAGGGCGCTTCGAAGGCGAGTTCGAGCTTCTCGATCCAGGTCCGGCCGATCCGGTCACTGCGCTGCTCGGCTTCCGCCTGCATGAGGTCGACATCGCGGCGAAGCTGCCAGGAGAGCGGCGTGCGGCCGGAAAGCCTGAGGCGCGTGACGAGATGTGGCGAGGCCGTATGGTCGCGCTGCCCCGCAAGTGCCGCTTCGATCGCCATGGCCGCATCACGCCAATCATCGACACCCGTGAGGTCGACATCGACGCGCTCGAACTGCGCGATGCTGGTGCGCCGCTCCTCGACCGTCACCGTCCGGTCATCCGCCACGGTCACCAGCGACACGGTCTTGACGCCCGACTCGTTGATGTCGCGGCCCTGCGGCATGCCCGGCATGATGATCGTCGCCGTGCCGGGATACTGGCTCCGCTGATGAAGATGCCCGAGCGCCCAGTAGTCGAATCCCGAGGCGTGAAGGTCGAGCACGTTGCAGGGCGCATAGACGTCATGGCCGGCAGATCCGGCAAGGCTCGTATGCATGATGCCGATATTGACCGCTCCCGCCACCGGCGGCTTGTACTTCGGCAGAAGCGGGTCCGGCGCTTGCGGCTTGGCAAAGCTCAGACCGTGGATCGCGATCGACAGGCTGCCTTTCGTCGCCTCCACGGTCTCGGCGTGCCCGCCGAAGATCTTCACCGTATCGGGCACCACCAGTTCCCTGGCGATCCTCGACATCGCATCGTGATTGCCGCGAATCTTGAAGACACCAATCCCCGCCCGGTGCAGCCGCTCCAGCTGGCTAGCCAGGAAGCGCGCCGTCTTCATCGACGTCTGCTCCCCGTCATAGAGATCGCCGGCGATAACGAGTGCATCGACCTGCTCCTCGATGCAAAGGTCGACGATCACGATCAACGCCTGCCGGCTGGCGTCACTCACGAGATCGGCCAGCTCGGCGTTGCGAAGCGCCAGCGACCGAAGCGGAGAGTCGAGATGGAGATCGGCAGTGTGGACGAAACGATAAGCCATGAATGCAGAAATCGCGTTGCGACAGGATGATGAGCCGGTGCCGTCGGACCGATGAACGCGCGGTCGCTGTCACCTGGCCGTGAGCGAGAGAATATGGAGCACGCGTCCAAGGGGCGCGAGCGAAATGGGCCGGTAAAGCCGGCCCATCCACAATCAATGTTGGGCGACCGGCGCCGCTACGGCCGCCGGTGCACTCTCCTACGCAGCACGGGTTCGCCCACCCGATGGCCCGCATGGTTGGCATTGGTTGATATGACCGGAGATTGCGCGCCTATTCGTGCGGCGCGCGAAGGGCGCATCGACTACCTGGCGCCGGGACTTCCCTTGGCTGCAGATTCCTGGCCTTCCGGTTTCCTTCTCGCAGCCACAAAGTCTAGTCATCCCTCGCAACGCTCGCGGATTTTGGTCCCTGCTTGCCGAGAAGCCAAACTGCGCTATCGGCGTCGGTGATAATGGCCGTGGCGAGGCCGGCCGTAAGACAGGCCGACAAAATTTTCCGCTTGTGATCGCCTCCGGAGGCGAGCAGGCGGTTCGGAACCCGGCGGTAGTCGATAAGCTCGGGGGAGATGACCTGCCGGTTTAGCCGATGATCTATCTCGCGGCCTTCAGCATCCAGATATCGCCCAAGCAGATCGCCGACTGCGCCTGCCTCGGTCAGTTCACCAATATCGGTTCCCGTCGGCAGCCCATATCGAACCTGCAACGATTCCGACGATACATCGCCGACGCTCAGGATTGATATGTCCACTGCCGTGGCCTCGCGGAGCAAGCTCTGGAAAACCGTCTGCGCAACGATCGTATCTCTGGAGCCCGGATCATCAGCATAAATCGGCGCCGCAAGATAATGGCACTGAGCGTTCAACACCTTGGCAAAGCGCCGAACGATCTCGAATGTGTTGATCTCCGATCCACGGGTCAGCCCTCCCATCATCGAGCGAACCTTGATGCCAGGCGCATTGGCGGGCGCCATGTGCTGTACCGTCTCCCGCAGGGTCGCGCCCCAGCCGACGCCGAGCGAGGAGGGCTCGCTCGCCTGGATCAGCCGCTCGAGAAACATCGCGGCGGCGCGGCCGATCACGACCGGCATCTGGGTCTTGTCGACGGGAGTAGGGACGATCACCACGTCCCGAAGACCAAATCGGTTGCGCAACTCGGCTTCCAGTTCGACATTCTCTGCCAGCGGCGAGTTGAAACTGATCCGGACGATGCCTTGGTCCAGCGCCGCGGCAAGCAGTTCGTTCACGCGGCGCCGGGTCAGAAGCATCCGCTCGGCAATCTGCGCCTGGGTCAGGCCTTCGACGTGATAGAGCCACGAAGCCCTCACCATGAGCTGTTGATTGGACAAATTACGATCCTCTCAAATGTCACATGAGCGTAACATTTGTAACCTAGAGCTACGCGAAGTCGGCGGCGCGGTAAAGGGGCATCAATACGCTAGCCGCCCGGCGAAAAAATTCGTCTGTCGATTTCACGCCACGCCCAAGCGGCGGCCTTCCGCCCGGCGAAGGCGCGGCTTGCCGGTTTTGACCATTGTTTCAACAGGAGAGACCCATGCTTTCTATCAACCGCCGCCATGCGTTGGGATTGCTATCGGCAGCAGCCGGCAGCATCGTCCTGCCCCGTATGTCGTTCAGCCAGGCCGTTCGTCCGTCGGTAACGATCGCCGTTCAGAAGATCACCAATAACAATACTCTGGATGTCTGGAACGAGCAGTCGAATGTCGGCGAGCGGGTGTTCTTCCCGAATTTCTGGGAGGGTCTGATCCTGCGCGACTGGATGGGCAACCAGGGCCCGGTACCGGGCTTGGCCACGGAATGGAAGCGCATCGACGACAAGACGCTGGAGTTGAAGCTGCGCCAAGGCGTTAAGTTCCACAATGGCGACGAAATGACCGCCGAGGATGTGGCTTTCTCCTTCTCCAGGGAACGTATTTTCGGCAATACCGAGCCGAAGGGCGGCAAGACGATTTTCGAGGCCGACAACAAGCCGACCACCGTCAAAGAACTCCCGGCCACCGTCCCGGGTGTGGCCCGCCGTCTTTGGCCCGCACTCGCCGGTGTCGAAGTCGTCGACAAGTACACGGTCCGCTTTCACAATGCGACGCCGGACGTGACGCTCGAAGGCCGGCTCTACTCCATGGGCAGCCAGATCACCAACCGCCGCGCCTGGGATGAAGCCAAGAGCTACGCCGAATGGGCCCGCAAGCCAGTAACGACCGGCCCCTACATGGTGGGCGAATACAAGCCGGACGTGTCGTTGACGCTCGTTGCTTTCGACGAATATTGGGGCGGTCGCCCGCCGCTCCAGCAGATCCGCTTCGTCGAGGTTCCGGAAGTGGCCTCGCGCGTCAACGGCCTGCTTTCCGGTGAATACGACTTCGCCTGCGATCTGCCGCCGGATCAGATCTCTGCAATCCAGTCGGTTTCGGGCCTTGAAGTCCAGAGCTCGACCATTTGGAATCACCGCGTCTCGGTGTTCAACACTGAGAACCCGATCCTGGCCAATCCCCTCGTGCGTCGTGCCATGACCCACGCGATCGACCGCCAGGCGATCGTCGAAGCGCTCTGGGCCGGAAAGACCGTCGTTCCCGCCGGTCTGCAGTTCGACTCCTTCAAGACCTCCGGCATGTTCGTTGATGGATGGGCAGCCCCGCAATTCGATCCGGAATTGGCCAAGACGCTGTTGAAGGACGCCGGCTATAAGGGCGACGCGATCCCCTACCGCCTGCTGAACAACTACTATACGAACCAGACCGCCAATGCGCAGATCATGATCGAGATGTGGAAGCAGGTCGGCCTCAACGTCGAAATCCAGATGAAGGAAAACTGGGCGCAGATCCACGATCCGCAGGGCGTCAAGGGTGTGCGCGACTGGTCGGCTTCCAACACGATCAACGACCCGATCACCCCGTTGGTCGTCCAGTTCGGCCCGAACGGCGAAGTCCAGCAGAAGAAGGATTGGACGAACGATGAGGTCAACAAGCTCTCCGTCGTGCTCGAGACTTCGACTGACAGGGCCCAGCGCCAGAAGGCGATCGCCCGCATGCTTGAAATCTGCGAGCGCGAAGATCCCGTCTACCAGGTCCTGCACCAGAACGCCGTCTTTACCGGCATGAAGTCCTCACTCAAGTGGAAGGCTGCGCCTGCCTACGCCATGGACTTCCGCGCATCGAACTGGAACGCCTGATCAAATGCTTCCCCGCGCCGGCCGCCTATTCGCGGCCGGCGTCGTCTATTTGAAATGGAGGTGAGCTCCGATGGTTTCCAATCTTGTGGAACTGCGTGATCTGAAGGTCGCATTCGACGGCGTCCAGGTCCTGCACGGCATCGACCTTGATGTCCGCCGCGGCGAGGCGATCGGTCTCGTCGGCGAATCCGGTTGCGGCAAGTCGGTCACCTGGCTGGCGGCGCTCGGGCTCCTGCCGGGCAAGGCGACGGTCACAGGCTCCGTTCGCGTTGACGGACAGGAAATCCTCGGCAGCGCGCGCCCCGTGCTGGAGGGTGTGCGCGGCAAGCGCATCGCCATGATCTTTCAGGATCCGTCGAGTTCGCTCAATCCTGTTCTCCGCATCGGCCGGCAGATTACCGAGGCGCTGGCCATCCATCGCGGTCTGTTCGGCGCGGCGGCCGGGAGCGAGGCCTTGCGCCTGATGGACATGGTCGGCATTCCCGATGCGCGCCGCCGTTTCGATCTCTTCCCGCATGAGTTTTCCGGTGGCCAGTGTCAGCGCCTGATGATCGCCATGGCGCTCGCCGGTGAGCCGGATCTCCTCGTCGCCGATGAACCGACCACCGCCCTCGACGCCACCATTCAGGCGCAGATCCTCGATCTTTTGATCGAGCTTCGCGCCGAAACCGGCATGGCGACGATCTTCATCAGCCACGATCTCGGCGCCGTCAGCCAGGTCTGCGAACGCGCCTGCGTCATGTATGCCGGCCGCATCGTGGAGCAGGGTGCGATCGAAGCCCTCTTCGAGAGCCCGCAGCACCCCTATACGCGCGGCCTGTTCGACGCCATTCCGCGGCTCGACGGCCCGCGCGATCGGCTTATTCCGATTCCCGGGATCGTTCCGCATCCGCAAGACATGCCGGACGGATGCGCCTTTTCTCCCCGGTGTTTCAATGTCGCCATGGACTGCCGGATCCGCATGCCGGACCTGCGTTCGACCGCCGATGGTCGCGTTCTTGCCTGCCATCACCCGGTCGGAACGACACGCCGGCTTGCAATGCACGCTCTGGAGACCGCATCGTGAGCGAACCTCTGATCGAAGCCAAAGATCTGGTCAGAACCTACGCGGTGCGCCAGGGCACGTTCGGCAAGATGACGCCGGTTCGGGCCGTCGACGGAATTGCACTCAAGGTCATGGCCGGCGAAACGCTCGGTGTGGTGGGAGAGTCAGGCTCCGGCAAATCGACGCTCGGCCGCCTGCTGCTCGGGATCGATCCGCCGCAGGGAGGCGGGACTTTCTTCGAGGGCAGGCCGATGCCCAGGCTCGGCACACCGGAATGGCGGGCGCTACGCGCCAAGATGCAGCTCGTCTACCAGGATCCGCTGGCAGCCCTCGACCGGCGGTTGACGATCGCCGATCAGATCGGCGAACCGGTTGCGATTCACAGGCTGGTACCGAAGGAGCATCGGCCAACGCGTGTCGCCGAGCTGATGGCTGCCGTCGGGCTGCGGCCGGATCAGGCGGGGCGCTATCCCCACGAACTCTCCGGCGGTCAGCGGCAGCGCGCCGTCATTGCCCGCGCGCTCGCCTCGCGCCCCAAACTTCTGATCTGCGACGAGCCGGTCTCGGCCCTCGACGTGTCAATTCAGGCGCAGATCGTCAACATGCTCCGGGACCTCCAGGAGCAGCATCGTATCGCCATGATCTTCATCAGCCATGACCTCAAGGTGGTGCGCAACGTCGCCGACCGGGTTGCGGTCATGTATCTCGGGCGGATCGTCGAAGAGGCGTCGTCCGATGTCATCTTTCAGACGCCGATGCATCCCTACACCAATGCGCTGGTCTCCAGTGTGCCGGTACCGGGCAAGCCGCTCATCGGCCGGGTCATCCTGCAGGGCGAACCACCGAACCCGGCCAACCGCCCATCCGGTTGCGCCTTCCACCCGCGTTGCCCCCTGGCGGCTGATATCTGCCGCACAAGCGCGCCGCTGCTTCGAGAGGTTGCGCAAGGCCGGAGCGCGGCCTGCCACATGGTCGCCGGCGCAGGCCAGCCGGTCGCCGCGTAAGGGGAAAGCCATGCTGCGTTTCGCTCTCATCCGTCTTTTTCGTGCCCTTGTGACAATTCTCGCGGTGCTGACCTTTGCTTTCGTCGTGTTGCGCATGTCCGGCGATCCAGCCCAGGTCATGCTCGGCCCGGATGTTCCGCAGGAATCGGTCGATGCCTTCCGCAAAGCCTGGGGTCTCGATCAGCCGCTGTGGATCCAGTACATTGCCTATATAAAATCGATTTTCACCGGCAATTTCGGCGTCTCCATGCGCGACAAGGCCTCCGCCATCCAGCTGGTGATCGAACGCATTCCGGCGACATTGCAGCTCACCGTGCCGGCGCTTCTGCTCAAGCTGGTGATCGGGATTCCGGCCGGCGTCTACGCCGCCCTTCACCGCCAGAGCACGGTCGACCGGGGCGTCATCCTGGCGGCAATTTTCGGTTTCACTATCCCTTCCTTCGTCATGGGGCTGCTGTTGGTGCTGATCTTCTCCATCACCCTCGGCGTTTTGCCCTCCGGTGGGCAGGACACCTGGCAGCACGGCATCCTGCCGACACTGACGCTGAGCATCGGCGGAATCGGCATTCTCGCGCGCTTCTCGCGCAGCGCGATGATCGAAGTGATGAGCCAGCCCTATATCCGCACGGCATCCGCCAAAGGCATGAAGTGGCCGGACGTCGTCTGGCGCCACGCTTTGCCGAACGCGGCAGTGCCGATCGTCACGATCGTCGGATTCATGGTCGGTTCGTTGATCGCCGGTGCAGTCGTAGTGGAATCGATCTTCTCATGGCCTGGCATCGGCCGCCTGCTGGTCGTCTCCGTGTCCAATCGCGATCTCGCTGTCGTCCAATGCATCCTGCTGATGGTCGCCGCCGCCATGGTCGCGTCAAACCTCATCGTCGATCTGCTCTATGGCTGGCTCGATCCGCGGCTTCGCAGCCAAAGCGCCCATTGACAGGAGGCCCGGCATGAGCGTCACCGACACCGCCCGCCCGCGATCGTCCGAAGTATCCATCCTCATCCGCTTCATCAGACAGTTGCGGCGCGTGCCTTTCTCCGTCGCATTCGCCATCGGCTGGCTTGCGGCCATGGTGTTCGTAGCATTCTGCGCCGATATGATCCGCCCTTACGGCATCACCGCCATGGATTTGCGCAGCCGCCTGTCGCAGCCGGGCAATCCCGCCCATCTGCTCGGAACCGACGAGCTTGGCCGCGACGTCCTCTCCCGGCTCCTTCAGTCGATCCGGGTCTCGCTTGCCATCGCCTTCGGCGCCACGATCATCTCGGCCGTCTTCGGCACGGCGCTTGGCTTTGCTGCTGCGAAGTTCCGCGGCGCGGTCGAGCATCTTGTGCTTGTGCTCGCTGATTTCCAGGCGGCATTGCCCTTCCTCATCATGTCGCTCGCGGTTCTTGCGTTCTTCGGTTCTTCGATGCCGCTGCTGATCGGCCTGATGGGCTTTTACGGCTGGGAACGTTATGCCCGCATCGCCCGCGGGCTCGCGATCTCGGCAAGCGCGCAGGGCTATGCTGCCGCCGTCGTCCAGCTCGGAGCGAGGCCGGCGCGCGTCTACATCAACCATATCCTGCCGAACGTCGCCTCGACGCTGATCGTCTCGATGACGCTCACCTTCCCGGAGATCATTCTGATGGAAAGCGGGCTTTCCTTCCTCGGTCTCGGCGTGCAGCCGCCGGAGACCAGCCTGGGCAACATGGTTGGCTTTGGCCGCGAGTACCTGACGCGCGCACCCTGGATCATGCTGGCGCCGGCCTTCGTGATCATGATGACCACGCTTGCGATCTCGCTGGTCGGCGACTGGCTGCGCGACAAGCTTGATCCCACTCTTCGCTGATCCGTCTCATTTTTGAGGAGAACTCCATGAACAAGATCACCGGCCATCGCGGCGCCCGCAACCTATGGCCGGAAAACTCATTGACGGGCTTCCGAAACGTTCTTGCGCTCGAGATCGATGCAGTGGAATTCGACGTACACCTCACCAATTCTGGCGAGCTGGTCGTCATCCACGATGCGACGCTGGATCGCACGACGGACAAAACCGGGCCGGTTCGTGCGCTGACGCCGGAGTTGCGTGGCGAGACCCATCTTGAAGGCTCCGATGACACTGTGCCAACGCTTGCGGACGTGCTCTCGGTGCTCGTCACCGGTGGCGACAAGCAGCTCCATGTGGAGATCAAATCAGATGAAAAGGGGCGGCCTTATCCCGGCATCGTCGAAAAAGTCGCCGCCGAAATTGAAGGCTTCGGTCTTGCCGCACGCTGCCATTTAACCTCGTTCGACGTTCCTCTTCTTGAGGAGGGCCGCCGTGCGGCGCCAAATATCGCCCGCCTCGTCTCTGTGAATGCTGAATGGGCTGCGAAGCAGGGCGGATTGCGGGCCTTTCTCGAAAGGGTCGATGGTCTCGTCGATATCGTCGCCATTCATCACGAGCTGATGGCGGCGGAATGGCCGCTCATCAGGCAGAAGCTTCCATTGGAACGGCTCTGCGCCTGGACGCTGAACGATGAAACGCTGATCCGCGCCTGGCTGAAGCGTGGAATCGGCCACCTGACCTCCGACAGCCCCGACCTGGCGCTCCGCCTTCGCTCTGAAATTCGATCGCAATTCGAACCGGCCTAGCCGCGGATTGTAAGCGATCTTGTGCCGGCTTCAAAAGCGGCGAGTCGCCAGCCAAGATGAAACGGTTCCTCCCTGCGACTCATCGCTTCGCGGGGTTGCCCCGAATTCAAGGGCTGGACGAGAACACATCAACCGTGGCTTGACACAAGCGCCGCTGCGGTCTTTGATGGCGAACATTCACCAGGGGTGTCCCGGCAAGGGGCTGAGATTCTGCTAGACGATTCGGCTTTGCCGATTGTGGCGCAGTGACCCGTTGAACCTGATCCAGTTCATACTGGCGTAGGGACGGTGCGGACGCTGCGGCTGTTGGGCGGATTTTCGCTTTGTCGCGCAAGGCGTCCTTCCATCATTCCAACACTGGAACTGGGTCTCCAAACGTCAAACCTTGGAGCCTCATCCATGAATATTGTTGCACCCCAGCTTACCCCCGTCGTCACCACCGGCTCGCTTCCGGCCTCGACCAAGATCGTCAAACCCGGAACCCTCTATCCGGATCTGCGCGTGCCGATGCGCGAAATCAGCCTTCACCCGACCTCCGGCGAGCCGCCGGTTACGGTCTATGATTCCTCCGGCCCCTATACCGATCCGGCCCATGTGGTCTCCATCGACGCCGGGCTGCCGCGTTTGCGCGAGGCCTGGGTTAGGGCGCGCGGCGACGTCGAAGCCTATGAAGGCCGTGTGGTGAAGCCTGAAGACAATGGTTTTGCCACGGGCGAGCGGCTGACGCCGGAATTTCCCATTCGCAACACGCCGCTTAAGGCAAAGGCCGGCCGCGCCGTCACCCAGCTCGCCTATGCGCGTGCCGGCATTATCACCCCGGAAATGGAGTTCATCGCGATCCGCGAAAACCTCGGCCGGCAGGCCGCGAAGGAGGCGCTCGCGCGCGACGGCGAGAGCTTCGGCGCGCATGTTCCGGATTTCGTGACGCCCGAATTCGTGCGCCGGGAAGTCGCCGAGGGCAGGGCGATCATCCCCGCCAATATCAACCACCCCGAGACCGAACCGATGATCATCGGCCGGAACTTCCTCGTGAAGATCAACGCCAATATCGGCAATTCGGCGGTCACCTCGTCAATGGCGGAAGAGGTGGAGAAGATGGTCTGGGCGATCCGCTGGGGCGCCGACACGGTCATGGACCTTTCCACCGGCCGCAACATTCACAACATCCGGGAGTGGATCATTCGCAATTCGCCGGTTCCGATCGGCACTGTTCCGCTTTACCAGGCGCTCGAAAAGGTCAACGGCATTGCCGAAGATCTGACCTGGGAAGTCTATCGGGATACGCTGATCGAACAGGCCGAGCAGGGCGTCGATTATTTCACCATCCATGCCGGCGTGCGGCTGGCCTATATCCCGCTCACCGTCAATCGCGTCACCGGCATCGTCTCACGCGGCGGCTCGATCATGGCCAAGTGGTGTCTGCATCACCACAAGGAGAGTTTCCTCTACGAGCATTTTGAGGAAATCTGCGACATCTGCCGTGCCTATGACGTCTCCTTCTCGCTCGGCGACGGTTTGCGTCCGGGGTCGATCGCGGATGCCAATGACCCAGCACAATTTGCCGAGCTGGAAACGCTTGGCGAGCTGACAAGGATTGCCTGGGCGAAGGACTGCCAGGTGATGATCGAAGGCCCCGGCCATGTGCCGATGCACAAGATCAAAGAGAATATGGACAAGCAGCTCAAGGTCTGCGGCGAAGCGCCCTTCTATACGCTCGGACCGCTGACGACCGACATCGCGCCGGGCTATGATCACATCACCTCCGGCATCGGCGCAGCCATGATCGGCTGGTTCGGCACAGCCATGCTCTGCTACGTCACGCCGAAGGAGCATCTGGGGCTGCCCGACCGCAGCGACGTCAAGACCGGCGTCATCACCTACAAGATCGCAGCGCATGCTGCCGATCTTGCCAAGGGGCATCCGGCCGCCCGCATCCGCGACGATGCGCTGTCGCGGGCGCGCTTCGAATTCCGCTGGGAGGACCAGTTCAACCTCTCCCTCGACCCGGATACGGCGCGTTCCTTCCACGACGAGACCCTGCCGAAGGAGGCGCACAAGGTGGCGCATTTCTGCTCGATGTGCGGCCCGAAATTCTGCTCCATGCGAATTTCCCACGACATTCGCGCCGAAGCTCAGAAAGAGGGATTGGAAGCGATGGCGGCCAAGTACCGCGATGGCGGCGATCTCTACGTGCCGGTCGCAGAGGCGACGAAAACGCCCGCCGGAGAATGACAATGCGCGTTCTCGTCAAGGGGGCCGGCGTTGCCGGCCTCACCGTTGCGTGGCAGCTCTATCGGCACGGTTTCAGGGTCAGCGTCGCTGATCAGGCGGGCGAGGTCGGCGCCGGCGCTTCCGGCTTTGCCGGCGGCATGCTGGCCCCGTGGTGCGAACGGGAGAGCGCGGAGGAGCCGGTGCTGACGCTCGGCCGGCTGGCCGCCGATTGGTGGGAGGCGGCATTGCCGGGTCATGTCAAACGCCGGGGAACGCTTGTCGTGGCGGGCGGGCGCGATGCCAGCGAGCTCGACCGCTTTTCCCGCCGGACAAGTGGATGGGAATGGCTGGACGAGGCGGCGATCGTAGCACTGGAGCCTGATCTCGCCGGCCGCTTCCGCAGGGCGCTGTTCTTCCGGCAGGAAGCGCATCTCGATCCGCGACAGGCGCTCTCGGCCTTGGCAGCAGGACTTGAGGATGCCCGTATGCGCCTGACGTTCGGCGAGCCCGGCGAAGCGGATGTCGATTATAACTGGGTGATCGACTGCACCGGTGCCGCCCAGATCGGCCGGCTGCCCGGATTGCGCGGTGTTCGAGGTGAGATGCTCTGCCTCGAAACAAGCGAGCTCAGTCTCTCCCGCCCCGTCCGCCTGCTGCATCCCCGCCACCCGATCTACATCGTGCCGCGCGAGAAAAACCGCTTCATGGTCGGCGCGACGATGATCGAAAGCGACGATGCCGGCCCGGTTACCGCGCGTTCGCTGATGGAGTTGCTGAACGCCGCCTATGCGATGCATCCCGCCTTTGGCGAGGCACGGGTCACGGAAACCGGCGCAGGCGTGCGCCCCGCTTATCCCGACAATCTGCCGCGTGTGACACAGGAGGGATCCACCCTCCATGTCAACGGCCTCTATCGCCACGGCTTTCTGCTGGCGCCGGCGATGGCCGGCGAGGTGGCGCGGCGTCTTCTCACAGAACAAGGACAACCGGAAAGGAGGGCGTCATGACCTTCATCATCAATGGCGAGGAACAGCAGGTCGCGGCCGCGACGCTCGCAGACCTGCTTCTCGCTCTGGACTACGAAGGCGGCTGGCTGGCAACTGCCGTCAATGGCGAGCTGGTGCACCGCGAGGACCGCGCCGATTTCAGGCTCGGCGAAGGCGACCGCATCGAAATTCTCTCACCGATGCAAGGAGGCTGAGATGCTGAAACTTTATGATGTTGAAGTCCACTCGCGCCTGCTGCTCGGCACCGCCCGCTACCCGTCACCCGCCGTCCTTGCAGAAGCCGTGAGACGCTCGAAGGCCGAAATTGTCACCGTCTCGCTTCGGCGCGAGGCCGCCGGCGGCAAGGCGGGTGGCGCCTTCTTCGAGCTGATCCGCGAGCTCGGCGTACGCGTGCTGCCGAATACCGCCGGGTGCCACAGCGTGCAGGAGGCCGTGCTGACGGCGAAGATGGCGCGCGAAGTCTTCGGCACCGACTGGATCAAGCTTGAAGTGATCGGTCATCACGACACGCTGCAGCCTGACGTCTTCGGCCTCGTCGAGGCGGCGGGCATCCTCACCGGCGAGGGCTTTCAGGTCTTCCCTTATACGACCGACGATCTTGTCGTCGCCGAAAGGCTGCTGGACGCCGGCTGCCGCGTTCTTATGCCCTGGTGCGCGCCGATCGGCTCCGCCATGGGACCGGTAAACCCAATGGCGCTGCGGGCATTCCGGGCGCATTTCCCGGATGTGCCGCTGGTCGTCGATGCCGGCATCGGCCGCCCGTCGCATGCCGCCGCCGTCATGGAGTACGGTTACGACGCCGTTCTTCTCAATACCGCCGTTGCCGGCGCGGGCGATCCCGCCGCCATGGCTGAGGCCTTCGCGCTTGCCATCGATGCCGGCCGTCTCGCGTATGGCGCCGTGCCGCTGGAGCCGCGCGACATGGCCGTTCCTTCTACTCCCGTCATCGGAAAGGCCGTCTTCTCATGAAGCTCGACCCCTTCTATCTTATCGTCGACAGCGCCGAATGGATCGAGCGTCTGGTGCCGCTCGGCGTCAAACTCGTCCAGCTGCGCATCAAGGACCGGCCGGAGCCGGTGCTTCGCGAGGAGATCCGGCGTTCGAAAGCGGCCTGCACGGCAGCGGCCTGCCAATTGATCATCAACGATTACTGGAGGCTGGCGATCGATGAGGGGTGCGATTTCATTCATCTCGGGCAGGAAGACCTGATGACGGCCGATCTGGCTGCCATTCGCCGCGCCGGCCTGAAGCTCGGCCTTTCCACGCACGATCCATCAGAACTAGAAACCGCGCTGGCCGCTGGGCCGGACTATGTTGCCCTTGGGCCGGTCTGGCCCACAATCCTCAAAGAAATGAGATGGGCGCCGCAAGGCGTCGAACGCCTTGCGGACTGGCGGCGGCGTGTCGGGCCGATGCCGCTCGTTGCCATTGGCGGGATCACCGCCGAACGCGCGGCGCTGGTATTGGAAAACGGCGCCGATAGCGCTGCCGTAGTCACCGATATCACTCGCAACCCGGATCCCGAGGCCCGCACACGACAGTGGCTGGCCGCGACCGCGCCTTGGCGATCTGCCGGTTGAGACGCCGCACCTGATCCTCATGAAATATATTTCATATCGTGAATTATATTGACAACCCTCGAGCTTTACGTTTAGCTGCCCATACCGGACGTCGAGGAGGAAGTCCGGACTTCAACACGATCAGCGGCGCTTTTCGGCGCTCTCGGGCTTTTGGGAGAGGCTTCGGCCTCAAGGAGGACTCTTGCGCACTTTACTCACCACGACCGCAATGGCGGTTTTTGCTGCAACGTTTATCGCCGGCTCCGCCGCCGCTGCGACGGAGAACCCGTTCCGCTGCAAGCCAGGCGAAAAATACGTCATGAATGTTATGGTTTCGGGTGTCGAATATTGGTTCCCCGTCTACGAGATGTTCAAGCAGGCGGGGCAACAACTCGGCTGCGAAACGGAATATACCGGCACACCGGAATATGACGTCAACAAGCAGATCGCCACCTTCGATCAGGCGCTGGCGCAAAATCCGGCCGGCATTCTCGTTCATCCGATGAACTCCGACCCGTTCATCGAGCCGATCAACCGCGCCATCGGCCAAGGCACCGCGGTTGTCACCTTCGCCGCCGACTCGCCGCTCTCCAAGCGCGTCTCCTTCATCACCTCGGACAACACCCGCGAAGGCACCTATGCCGCCGATGCGATCGCCGAGAAGATGGGCGGCAAGGGCGAATATGCCGTTCTGGAAAATCCCGGCCAGGACAACCACGACAAGCGCATCGCTGCCTTCATCGCCCGCATGGAAGAGAAGTGGCCTGATATGAAGCTCGTCGGCCGCGCCGCATCCAACCAGGATCCGACCAAGGCCTATCAAGGGCTTTCCAGCCTCATCCAGGCCAATCCGAACCTCGGGGCGGTCTTCATGCCGGAAGCGAATTCGGCGATCGGCGCCGCGCAGGCCAACAAGGAAACCGGCGGCAAGGTCCTCGTCATGTGCGCCGACGTCAACGCCAACATTCTCGACATGATCAAGGCTGGCGAAGTCTTCGGCTCGATCAACCCCAACCAGGGCATGCAGGGTTACATGGGCTTCATGCTGCTGTGGCTCGCCAAGCACCCGGAACTGATCGATCCGATGAACGACGCCAAGCGCTCGGGCTTCAACCCGATGAGCATCCCGGTCGTCGACAACGGCCTCTCCATCGTGACCGCCGCAAATGCCGACGACTTCTATTGGGACAAGTACCTGAAGCATCGCGGCACGAAGGGCATCGAGGAATAAGACCCCGACAGGCCATCCGCACTTTTCGGTGCGGATGGCCGAGATGGAGAGGAGGAAGATGATGGCGGAGCCCGTGCTCACCATTCATGGTGTCACCAAGCATTTCGGGGCGGTGAAGGCGTTGACGGATGTCGACTTCACCCTCGAGCGCGGTGAAGTCCATGCGCTTTGCGGCGAGAACGGCGCCGGCAAGTCGACGCTGATGAACATCATCGCCGGTGTGCTGCAGCCGACCGAAGGCGAAATCCGCGTCGACGGCAAGGCTGTGCGCATTTCCTCTCCCGCCCCCGCCCAGTCTCTGGGCATCGGCCTGGTGCACCAGGAAATCGCGCTCTGCCCCGATGCCACGGTTGCCGAAAACATGTTCATGGCGGCGACCAACCGTCGCCGGGCGCCGCTCATGAACTACCGCGGGCTGGAGCGCGATGCCCAGGCGGTGATGAACCGGCTTGCCGCGATCAATGTCCGCCGCAAGGTCGCCGACCTGCCGATATCAAGCCAGCAGCTGGTCGAGATCGCCAAGGCGCTGACGCTCGACTGCCGCGTGCTGATCCTCGACGAACCGACGGCTGCCCTGACCGAGACCGAGGCGCAACAGCTCTTCTCGATCATCCGCGACCTCAAGTCGAACGGCATTTCGATCATCTATATCAGCCACCGCATGGCGGAAATCTTCAGCCTCTGCGACCGGGTCACCGTGTTGCGTGACGGCCGCTACGTCTGCACCGACCGCATTGCCGACGTGACGCCGGATGAGGTGGTGCGCCGGATGGTCGGCCGCGAGATCACGCAGCTCTATCCAGACAAGCTCGGCGCCGGCGAAATCTCAGGCGAGATCATGCTCGAGATCGACGGCATCAGTGACGGCGTGCGTTTTCACGACGTCAGCTTCGGCCTGCGCAAGGGCGAGATCCTCGGGATCGGCGGCCTTATTGGCTCCGGCCGCACCGAAATCGCCGAAGGCATCTGCGGACTGCGGCCGCGTACGGCAGGAACGGTCCGCCTGCACGGCACGGCGCAACCGATCCGCACCTATTCGGATGCGGTGAAAGCCGGCATCGTCTACCTGTCCGAGGACCGCAAGGGGTCGGGCATCTTTCTCGAAATGTCCATCGCGCAGAACATATCGGTGCTGGACCTGAAGGCGCTCACCAATTCGGTCGGGCTGCTGAACGGCCGCGCGGAGGCCGCGCTAGCAGATGATTTCGCTCGAAGGCTCGCCGTGCGCATGAGCGGCATCGAGGCGCCGGTGAAATCGCTTTCCGGCGGCAATCAGCAGAAAGTGGCGATCGCCAAGCAGCTTGCGGTGAAGCCGAAGGTCATCCTGATGGACGAGCCGACTCGCGGCATCGATGTCGGCGCGAAGGCGGAGATCCACCGACTGCTGCGCGAGCTGGCAAGCTCGGGCATCGGCATCATCGTCATCTCGTCGGAAATGCCGGAGCTGCTCGGCCTTTCCGACCGTCTGCTGGTCGTCCGCGAGGGACGCATCGCAGGCGAACTCGGTGCCGACGAGATGTCGGAAGAGGCCGTGATCCGCCTTGCTTCCGGCATGGGCAGCGCAGGGGCGGCAGACCATGCCGCGTGAAGAGAACATGGGAGAGAGGGAAATGGCAATCGACACGATGGCGGCAGGCTTGCCCAGGACGTCGTCCTTCAAACGCATCGGCACGATGCGCGAGGCGGGGCTGATCGCGATCATTCTGGCGCTTGGCATCATCATGAGTTTCGCCTCCCCGCACTTCCTGACGCTCGGCAATTTCCGCGCCATGCTGATGAGCTTTTCCGTGGAGGGCATCGTCGTCGTCGGCATGACGATCCTGCTCATCGTCGGCGGGATCGACCTTGCAGTGGGCTCCGTCGTCTGCTTCGCGATGGTGCTCTCGGGCTCGCTCTTTCTCGCCGGCCTCGATCCGTGGACGGCCTCGCTTGCCGGCATTCTTGCCAGCAGTGCCATCGGCGCCATCATGGGCTTCTTCGTGACGGTCGTCGGGCTCAACCACTTCATCACGTCGCTGGCGGGCATGGTGATCGTGCGTGGCCTCTGCCTCATCATCACCAAGGGCACGCCGCTCTCGCTCTTCACGCTGCCGGTCGGCTTCAAGGCAGTGGGGCAGGGCACGTTCTACGGCATTCCCTATGTCATCCTGATCTTCGTCGCCGTCGTCATCCTGTTCGATTTCCTGCTGCGCCGGGCGACCGCCTTCCGCAAGGTGTTCTACACCGGCAGCAATGAAAAGGCGGCGCTCTATTCCGGCATCAAGACGAACCAGGTGAAATTCTGGGTGACGGTGCTGTGCTCGACGCTCGCCGGCGTCGCCGGTGTCATCTACATGTCCCGCTTCGGCGCGGCGACGCCGACGTTCGGCGTCGGCATGGAGCTGAACATCATCGCGGCCGCGGTGATCGGCGGAGCCTCGCTGAACGGCGGCTCGGGAACCATCCTCGGGGCCATTCTCGGCATCGCGCTTCTTTCCCTCGTCACCTCGTCGCTGATCCTGCTAAACGTTTCCGTCTATTGGCAGGACATGATCAAAGGATGCATCCTGCTTGCCGCCGTATCCATCGACCATTTCCTTCACAAGCGGAAGGCCGCCTGACATGCCGATCGCCAAACTGAAACCCAGGACGACAGCCCCGCGCGAAGAAATCGTCATCGCCCGCCAGATGCACCAGTCGCTCGTCCTGCATTTTCTGGAGGGTCTGACGCAGGCGCAGATCGCCGATCGGCTCGGGATCTCGCACGCCACCGTCAACCGCCTCATCAAGCGGGGCCGGCAGCTCGGCCTGGTCGAGATCAAGATCAAATCGCCGATCGAACCTCTTGTTGATATGGAGGAGCGGCTTCTGGCGCTCGGCGGCATCAGCCGCGCGGTCGTGGTCCCCACAGTCTCCGACAATCCGCAGACCGCGCTGCAGGCGGTCGGCGAGGCGGCGGCCCGCTTGCTGCTCGAAGAAATCGCCGATGGCGATACGATCTGCATCACCGGCGGCAAGGGCGTCAGCGCCGTCGTCGCCGGCCTCCAGGCGCCGCGCCGCTTCGATGTCGAGGTCATCCCGGCCACCGGCTGCGTGCAAGGCAAGCACTATACCGACGTCAACCACGTCTCAACGCTGATGGCCGACCGGCTCGGCGGGCGTTCCTACCAGATCCACGCGCCGCTCTTTGCCGATGACGCCGAGCAGCGGTCGATGCTGATCAATATGCGCTCCGTCGCCGACGTCTTCCGGCGGGCGCGGGAAGCGAAAGTCGCGGTGGTCGGCATCGGCTCGATCCTGACCGATGATTCGAGCTACTACGACCTGCACCCTTCCTCCAGCACCGATCGCGAGGCGATCGAGCGTTCGGGCGCCAGCTGCGAACTGCTCGCCCATCTGCTCGACGATCACGGCCGCGTCTGCGACTACAGCCTGAACCGGTCGCTGGTTTCGCTGACGCTGCCGGAATTCGCCTCGATCCCGACCAAGATCGGCGTCGCCAGCGGCCCGAACAAGGCCGGACCGATCCTCAGTATTCTGCGCGGCAAGCACCTCGATACGCTCGTCACCGACGAGGCGACGGGCGCGCGCATTCTCGAACTCGCATCCGAGGAAGGATTTTCCGCATGAGCGGCGAACAGTTGACCCGCGAAATCGGCCGCTCCGGCGTCAAAGCCTCGGCCGTCGGCCTCGGCACCTGGGCGATCGGCGGCTGGATGTGGGGCGGCACGGACGAGGCGCAATCCATCGCCGCGATCCAGGCCTCGCTCGATGCCGGCGTCACCCTCATCGACACGGCGCCGGCCTACGGCATGGGCCGATCTGAAGAAATCGTCGGCAAGGCGCTCGCCGGACGCCGCGACAGGGCGGTGATCGCCACCAAATGCGGGCTGGTGTGGCATACGCAGAAGGGCAACCATTTCTTCGACCAGGACGGCAAGCCGGTGCACCGCCATCTCGGGCGGGACTCGATCGTTCACGAGGTGGAGGAAAGTCTGCGCCGCCTCGGCACGGACTATATCGACCTCTACATCACCCACTGGCAGGACCCGACGACGCCGATCGAGGAGACCGTCGCGGCGCTGGAAGAGCTGAAACAGGCCGGAAAGATCCGCGCCATCGGCGCCAGCAATGTCGACCGGCCGGAGTTGGAGCAGTATATCGCGACCGGTTCGCTCGATGCGATCCAGGAGCGGTTCAGCATGATCGATCGCCAGATCGAGGCGGACCTGCTGCCGCTCACCATCGCCAACGGCGTATCGACGCTCAGCTATTCCTCACTGGCGCTCGGCCTGCTTTCCGGCGCCATCGGGCCTGAGCGCGTGTTTTCTGGCGACGACCAGCGCAAGGACAATCCGCGCTTTTCCGTCGCCAACCGGCGCAAGGCCAAGGATTTTGCCGTGGCGATCCGGCCTGTGGCGGAACGCCACGGCGCCAGCATCGCGCAGACGGTCATCGCTTGGACACTGGCACAGCCGGGCGTAACCTTCGCGCTCTGCGGCGCGAGAAACCCGGCGCAGGCGCTCGACAATGCGCGGGCCGGAACGCTTCGCCTTTCAACCGCCGATCTCGCGGCTATCGACACCGCCATATCGGCGCAGCTGGCCACCATGGACGGATAACGGACGCCATCATGAACCGTGTGGAAACAATGGACGGGCTTCGCCAAAGCCCGAAGGTGGACGTTTGCGTCCTCGGCGGCGGCATCAACGGGCTCAGCGTCTTTCGCGAGCTGGCGCTGCAGGGCGTGAACGTGCTGCTCGTCGAGCAGGGCGACTATTGCTCCGGCGCGAGTGCCGCCCTCTCGCGCATGGTCCACGGCGGGCTGCGCTATCTGGAGAATGGCGAATTCAGCCTCGTGCAGGAGTCTCTCGTCGAGCGAGACCGGCTGCTGCGCAATGCTCCCCATTATGTGGCGCCATTGCCGACGACAGTTCCTGTGTTCGACATCTTCTCTGGCCTTGCCAACGGCATCGTGCGCTTCCTCGGTCTCACCCGCCGTCCGAGCCGCCGCGGCGCCGTGGCCATCAAGACCGGCCTTGCCATCTACGATTTCCTGACGCGCAAGCGCGCGCTGGTGCCCCGCCACCAGTTCCGCGGACGCCGGGCGACACTGGCAAAATGGCCGGCGCTCAATCCTGGGATCCGCAGTTCCGCGACTTATTACGACGCCTGGGTGAGCCATCCGGAGCGCATCGGCATCGAGCTGCTGCGCGACGGCCTGTCTGTCGGTCCGAATGCCCGGGCCTTGAACTATGCGACAATGGAGCAAGTGGGGGCGGGGGACTTTCAGCTCCGCGACGGCATCGCCGGAGAGACGTTTCGCATCCAACCGGCGCTGGTCGTCAACGCGACCGGCGGCTGGATCGACATCGCGAATGGATCGCTGTTTTCCGAAGGCGCGCGGCCTGCCCCGCTGATGGGCGGCACCAAGGGGTCGCACCTCATCATCGACAATCCCGAGCTCCGCGACATGCTCGACGGGCACATGATCTACTACGAGAACGAGGACGGGCGCATCTGCATCCTCTTTCCCTATCTCGGCAAGGTGCTGGTCGGCTCGACAGACATTCGCGTCGATGACCCCGGCGCGGTGCGCTGCGAAAGCGACGAGCGCGATTATATCCTGCAATCGCTTGCCTTCGTGCTGCCCGGCATTCGCATCCGGCCGGAAGAGATCGTTTTCCAGTTCGCCGGCGTGCGCCCGCTGCCCGCCAGCAAGGACAGTTTTACCGGACGGATCCCGCGCGATCATTTCTGCACCGTGATCGAAGGCCATGATGGCGGCCCGCCGGTGCTCTGCATGATCGGCGGCAAGTGGACGACGTTCCGCTCCTTCGGTGAATTGGCGGCCGACATGGCGCTGGAACGGCTCGGTCGGCCTCGGCGCGTCGATACGGCGGAAAGGGCATTGGGCGGCGGACGTGCCTTCCCCAGAGATGGCGGCGGATGGGTTCGTGATCTTGCGGCCTCGACGGGCATCTCCATCGATCGCGCTGCGATCCTCTTCGAACGCTATGGCACCGATGCGGAGGATGTCGCCGGCTTCATCGCGGCAGGCCCCGACCATCCTTTGCCGCATGCCGGCTACAGCCTCCGCGAAGTCAAATATCTGATCGGCGCCGAAGCCGTCGAGCATCTGGACGATCTGCTGCTGCGCCGCACGACGCTGGCAATCTCCGGCGAGCTGTCGCTCGACATGGCTGACGCCGTGCTCGGCCTGCTGGCTGCCGAAAGAGGTTGGTCGGCTGAGCGCGCCGCCGAAGAACACATCCGCTTTCTCACCATCATGCGCGAGCGCCACGGTGTGGCCGAAACAACCCTTTCCGCAAGGGACGAACGAAGGAGTGAACTATGCGAGACAACCGCAAGGTCCGGATGAACCGGCTGTTCGGCAATGGCCGCTGCCTGGATGTGGCGATCGATCACGGCGTCTGCAACGAGCCGTCTTTTCTCGACGGGCTGGAGAACATGCCGGCCGTCGTCAAGGCGCTGGTCGATGCGAGACCGGATGCGATCCAGATGAATTACGGCCAGGCCGATCTCTTGCAGGATCTGCCCGGCAAGGACAAGCCGGCGCTCGTCATGCGCATCGACATGGGCAATCCCTATAACCGCATCCGCCATCGCGACATGTGGGCGGTGCTGCAAAACGAAGCGGAGCCGCTGGTCGGCGCCTTGCAGATGGATGCCGCCTGCGTGGTGGTCAACCTGTTCATGCTGCCGGATGAGCCCGATCTGTTTCGCCAGTGCGTGCAGAACATTTCGCGCGTCCGGGCGGACTGCGAGAAATACAGCATGCCGCTGATGATCGAACCGCTGGTCATGCAGCCGGTCACCGAGCGCGGCGGCTACATGGTCGATGGTGATGCCGACAAGATCGTCACCTTGACGCGGCTCGCCCGCGAAATGGGCGCCGATATCGTCAAGGCCGATCCGACGGCGAATGCAGAGGATTTCCACCGCGTGGTCGAAGCGGCGCGATGCCCAGTGCTGGTGCGCGGCGGCGGCAAGGAGGATCTCGCCGCCGTCTTCGCCAAATCCGCCGCCTTGATGCGGCAGGGGGCGATGGGCATGGTCTATGGCCGCAACATCTACCAGCATGCCAGTCCGAGCGCAGTCGTGCGCGCCCTGATGGCGATCATCCACCAGGATGCAAGCGGCGAAGAAGCCGTTGCGATCTATCGGCAAGGCTGAGGTGAAGCAATTCCCGGAAAAGCGTGAAGCGGTTTATCTTTGGATTTGCATAAGCAATGGCTGACCCTTGGGAGGGGATCGGAATGGGAGACTATTTGTTGGGGCTCGACGCCGGCAACACCGTCATCAAGGCGGTGATCTTCGATCGCGCCGGCCGGGAGGTGGCCCATGCGGGAGAGGAGGGGCATAGCCGGATGCCATGTCCCGGCCATGTCGAGCGCGATCTCGGCGAGCTCTGGGCCAACGCCAAACGCGTCATCCGCACCTGCCTCGACCGATCAGGCATCGCTGCGGCTGACATCGCCGCAATCGGCTGCGCAGGTCACGGCAACGGGCTGTATGCGCTGGATCGAAATGGCGAACCCTTCCTCGGCATCCAGTCGCTCGATACGCGGGCGACCGGGCTCGTCGAGGAATGGGCGGCCGACGCTGTCGGCGATCGCACCTATCCGATCGCCCGCCAACGGCCCTGGCCATCGCAGACCCCGACGCTGCTCGCCTGGCTGAAACGTCATCGCCCTGAGGTTTTCCAACGCATCGGCACGGTGTTCTACTCCAAGGATTTCGTCGTCAACCGGCTGACCGGCGAGCGTGTCAGCGAGATGTCGGATATGTCAGGGGCGGGGCTGCTCGATCTCGCCGTTCGCCGTTATGACCGCAGGCTGATGGAGGCTTACGGCCTCGGCGACTGCATGGACCTGCTGCCGCGGCTGATCGAAAGTGCCGACATCGCCGGCAGGGTGACGGAAGAGGTCGCGGCGGAAACCGGTCTTGCCGCCGGCACGCCGGTGGTCGCAGGGCTCTTCGACGTCGTCGCCTCGGCCCTCGGCTCGGGCGTCTCGCGCACCGGCAGCGCCTCGATCATCGCCGGCACCTGGAGCATCAACCAGGTCATCATCGACGGGCCTGATCTCGGCGGACCCGTCTTCATGTCCTCGACCTTCGATCGCAGGCGCTACATGGCGATGGAAAACAGCGCCACTTCGGCTGCCAATCTCGAATGGCTGGTGCGGGAATTCTTTTACGGCGAGCACGCGGAGGGCGCCTCGCCCTTCGATGCCTGCTGCGCACTGGCGGCGGAAATCCAGCCGGCTGCCGACGATCCGCTCTATCATCCCTATCTCTACGGCGCCCAGCAGGACGGCCATGCACGGGCCGGCTTCTATGGCATTGCCGGCTGGCACACCAAGGGACACATGATCCGCGCCCTGCTTGAAGGTGTTGCCTTCGGCCACCGCCAACACGTCGAGACGCTCCGCGGAGCGGGGGCGACCTTCGACCAGGCGGTGCTGTCGGGCGGCGGATCGCGCAGTCGCCTCTGGCCGCAGATCTTTGCCGATGTGCTCGGCGTGCCGGTTTCGGTCGCCATCTCCAGGGAAACCGGGGCTCTCGGTGCGGCGATTGCGGCGGGAACCGGAGTGGGGTTGTTTGCCGATTTCACGGAAGGCGCGGATGCCATGGTGCGTATCGACCGGCACTATCGGCCGAATGCCGCGCTCGCCGGGCATTACGACCGGCGCTACGCGCTCTACAATGACATAGCGGAAGCCATGGCTCCGCTCTGGCGGCGGCTTTCGGCAGCCGCACCTACGGCGACGGGAGCTGCTGCGTGACGATGCAAGGCAATGAAACGCCGGTAGACGAGGGAAGCTACGACTTCATCATCGTCGGCGCCGGCTCCGCCGGCTGTGTTCTGGCAAACAGACTCTCGGCCGATCCGAAAACCCGGGTGCTGCTGCTCGAGGCCGGAGGCACGGACCGTTATCACTGGGTCCATGTGCCGATCGGCTATCTCTACTGTATGGGCAATCCGCGCACCGACTGGATGATGAAGACGGCCGCCGAGGCCGGCCTCAATGGCCGCGCACTGAACTATCCGCGCGGAAAACTTCTCGGCGGCTGTTCGTCGATCAACGGCATGATCTACATGCGCGGCCAGGCGGCCGATTATGACGGATGGCGGCAGGCCGGCAACGCCGGCTGGGGCTGGGACGATGTTCTGCCCTATTTCCTGAAGTCGGAAGATAATTACCGCGGCAAATCCGCCATGCATGGCGCCGGTGGTGAATGGCGCGTCGAGCGACAGCGCCTTTCCTGGCCGATCCTCGATGCCTTCCGCGATGCGGCGGAAGAACTCGGCATTCCGAAGACTGATGATTTCAACGATGGCGACAATGAAGGCTCGGGCTATTTCGAAGTGAACCAGAAGGGCGGACTGCGCTGGAACACGACGAAAGCCTTCCTGCGGCCGGCGATGAAGCGTGGGAATCTTCGCGTTCTGACGGGGGCGGAGACGGAACGGCTGGAGTTCGACGGCAAGGCGGTTTCCGGAGTACGCTTCCGGCTTGGCGGCCGGCCCTGCATCGCCCGTGCCGCCCGCGAGGTCGTGTTGTCGGCGGGTGCCATCAACTCGCCCAAAGTCTTGGAACTCTCCGGCATCGGCCGGCCGGAGGTTCTTTCGGCCCTTGATATTCAGGTTCGCCACCCCCTGAAGGGCGTTGGCGAAAATCTCCAGGATCACCTGCAGATCCGCACGGTCTTCAGGATCGAAGGCGCGCGCACGCTCAATCAGCTTTACCACAACCTCTTCAGCCGCGCCGGAATGGGCCTTCAATATGCCATCAACCGGTCGGGCCCTCTTTCCATGGCGCCGAGCCAGCTCGGCATCTTCGCCAGAAGCGATCCCGCCGTCGCCACGGCGGACCTCGAATATCATGTCCAGCCGCTCAGCACGGACCGGCTCGGCGAACCGTTGCACCGCTATCCCGCGGTCACGGTTTCCGTCTGCAGCCTCCGGCCGGAAAGCCGCGGCACTGTACATGTCACGACACGCGACGCCAGCCAGCCGCCGGAAATCCATCCAAACTATCTTTCGACGGCCGGCGACCGGCTGCTTGCGGCAAAATCCATCCGCCACGCTCGGAGACTGATGGGGACAAGGGCTATAGCCCGCTTCAATCCAAAGGAAATGCTACCGGGCAAAGAATATGAGAGCGACGAGGACCTGATCCGCCGCGCCGGTGACATCGCAACGACCATTTTCCACCCCGTCGGCACCTGCAAGATGGGCAGCGATCCCATGGCGGTCGTGGATGCGCAGCTGCGCGTGCACGGCGTGGCGAAGCTTCGGGTCGTCGACGCTTCCATCATGCCTGCGATCGTCTCCGGCAACACGAACTCGCCGGTGATCATGATTGCTGAGAAGGCTGCCGAAGCCATCATCAAAGGCGATTAGAGAGGACCATGCGCGCAACCAACCGGCCGTCGCGTCGCTCGATGCCCGCCAGAGTGGCTCGGTTTTGGTATCTCCGTGGCGTTGGCTTTGGCGCGACGAGCACTGTCCTAGCCGTTTCGCGTTGGCCCCATTACAGCGAGTTCCATAATGTTGATTACGCCAGATTCGCCTTGTGGCCGCAAAGTTAGAATGTCCTGTTTCTGCAAAGTTGGAATGTCACACTCCCCGCATTTGCTGACGTGGGAGATTGCAGATGGGATTGATAGCGATGCCACGGACGAACAGATCATCATCGTGCAGGGCCACAGCTGCGGACGGGCGATCTACTTCCGTCGCAAGGATATGGATGCGGCAGCGGAGGCAAACTGCTTCGTCAAATCCACTTCATGACGATCAATGCGTCGCCGTACTCTCGCCGTGGCAGGTCAGCGGAATCGGCTGACTTCCGTCGCCGACCTGCGGCGGCTGATGAAGTCGCGCAGCAACGGCAGAAAGAAGGCCTTGCTGAAGCGGCCTGTCGGCGGCTCCGGCTCGAGATAGAATGAATTGCCGACGGTGTCGGTGTTGAACTCATCGAAGATGATCCAAAGCCGGCGATCGGCATCAAGGCCGGCGCGGCGCTTTTCGATCACAGGCACCTCCACGGCAAACCGCGATGCCTCCGGCTGTTTGGTGGTGATGGGAAAGAACAGGACCAGATCACCGTCCGGCCGCGGCATTCTCACGCCCACGGCGACCGGCCGCTCCTTGCGTCCTTCCGTCTCTCCACGCTCGGCCTCCCGCGCCCACAGGTAAGGGTAGCGTATGACGCTTGCGGTCTGGATCAGGTCGTAGCTCACTACCGACCTGCCTCATCCTCGCCGGCATAGGTCTCGACGGCGTTCTCGAATTCAGCGAAGAGTTCATTCGACATGGTTTCGATCGTGCCGGCGGATCGGCGGTCGGACTGTTTCATCAGCCGCTGATAGTCCTCAATGTTGAGAAGAACGAGACGCGGCTTGTTGCGCTGGGTGATGGTGACCGGATGACGAAGCGCCTCGGCGATGATGTCTCCGGATTTCCGGGAGAGATCACTGGTAGAATAGGAACCGCTTGACCTGGGCATGACGTCCTCGCTTGCTGTATTTGCTGTTATATACAGCATTTGCAACAATACTGTAAATAGTCGAAGGCTGCCTTATTCGGACGACTGAACGGCGCTTCTGGGCTTGGTCGGAGACTAAGCCTGCCCCGTCTGCGGTGGTTCCGACCTCCGCATGGACTAGCCCCGTCCAGCCTTCATCAGCTGGCGAGATCGAAGGTATTTCGCGGCTACGTCGGCTTCACCTAGTCTAAAGAACTAGGATTGGCGAAAGGGCCGCGCGCCGCCCCTCCGGCTACGCGGTCAACTTGCACAATTGGCTGACATGGTGCCCGAGCGGTCGGTGAGGATCACCTTCCCTGGAACGTTGCGGCGATCGGTTCCGGTTAGCCAGCGCTCTGGCGAAAAATACGTCTTGGTCCTCACCTGCGAAGCTGAAGTCGCCTTAAGACCGAGGACAAAATCAAAATTGCTTCCGCCGTCCGCTTCGCGCGTGAATCTGAGATAGGCGCCGAATCGATCGTATTCGACATTTCGCAGGTTCTGGATAGACGTGAGACTATCCTCGAAATCACTCCAACACGCCTGCTTCACAATGATCTCGAACATGCGCAAGACGGCCGGGGCGAGGCGCCCCTGCGCATCTGTCGTCGGCCCGATGATCCTGGCGCGGATCTCGACAATCTCGCCCGCCTCGTTTCCACGAACCTTGAGGAAGGTGGAACTGAGGGGACGCGCCTCGTCCCGTTGATAAACGCGCTGAAAATAGCATTCATAATTGCGATTGCGCATCGATGCGGCTTTCCACTCGCTCATCGCAATACCGGCCTCTCGAAGAGCCCCACAGATGCTCGACCCCGAGACGCGCCACATCCGCAGAAACTGACCTGACAGCTCGGGCTTCGGGACCTCGATCAGCTGCGGCGATATCGACATCGGCCGGAGAGGAGAAGAAGCCTCATCATCACGGCGGGCGGCAATTTCCGATGACGGGGCAGCCTTATTGAGAGCTCGATCTTCAACGCGCGCAGCCGGGTCTTCGAGGCGGTCGCTTCCGCCGAAAAAAACGACGATGCCCGCTACGAGCAACAGGCCTATCAAAAGCACTGGCCAAAGCAGCCAGCGGGGGACGGTCCGCCATGGGAAATTCCAGTGTGAACCTGGGCCGCCGCCGGGAGGATCGACGGCTGATAACACCTTATCCATGGCGCGGCCTCACAAACAAAATAGGGGCCGGTGCGAGTTCGAAGCCCATCGACATCGATTCTCTTTGCGACCAACCGACACTGCGAGTGTGAGGTTAGGCGAATATAGCGTCAAGCGGCGACCGACTTCGAACATGCAGGCGGCCTAAAATGCAGGCGAACAGACGCGACATCTGCCTCAAAGCTCACTCGGAACTGGGTTTCACCCAACCGATCCGTCAGCCTACGGTTCACGTATTGCGTTATCGAGTCCGCGCAGCAACGGATACAGGAAATAGGAGATCACCGTGCGGTTGCCGACCTTGATTTCCGTCGACACGGTCATCCCCGGAAGCAGTCGCACCGGCACATCCGCAGCATTCAACCGGGTATCGGCAAGCAAGATCCGCGCCTTGAAGAAGGGGGCGGCCGGCTGGCTGGGGGTGGCTGTCTGCTCTTGCTGGCCGGTTAGAAAAGTGTCCTGGCTGATGGTTCTCACTTCACCCGAGGCGGTGCCATATTTCTGGAAGGGATAGGCATCGAGCTTGATACGCGCTTCCTTGCCGACGGCCACCCGGCCGATATCGCGCGTATTGATCGACACTTCCGCTTCGAGCGGCACGTTGATCGGCACCAGCGTGACAACCGGTTCGGCCTCGCGCACCACCGAACCGACCGAACGTTGCGCCAGATCGAGCACGACGGCATCGGCCGGTGCCGTCAGCGCCACCATGTTGCGGCGCAGCTCCAGTTTCTTCAGCTCTTCGCCCGCCATGTCGCGCTGGCTGCGCAGCTCCACCAGCTGCTCCATCGCGGCGCGGCGGAAATCCTCGATGAAAGCCTGGCGGTCGGCGAGCAGCTTGGCATAGGTGTGAGCCGCCTCGTCGGCCTTGCCGCGCACGGCGGTGATATCAGCCTCGACATCGAGACGTGCGTCGCGCGAGCCGAGCATGGTAAGCAGCGAGCCGCTTTCAGTGTCATAGAGCTTCTTTCGCGTCGCCTCGATTTGCGAAAGGTTGTCGCGCCGGTCGTTCAGCACGGCCTCCTGATTGCGGTTTGCCTTTAGAACGGAAGACTGGCCGGCGATCTGCTGCTCGAAATTCTGCAGTTGCGCCATGTAGAAGGCGCGCCGCTGGCCGAACAGCTGCAGCTGCAGTTGCTCATCCGGCGTGTTGCCGGCGATCTCCGAATAGTCCTTGCCGGTAAGCTCGGCCTCCAGCCGCTTCACCTGGGCGTCAAGAGCGGCAAGCTTCGCCCTCAGCTGCCCGACATCGGCCTGGCTGAAGGTGGCGTCGAGCGTCGCCAGGGTCTGGCCGGCATGCACCACCTCCCCGGCCTTGACCTCGATCGTGCGGATGATCGAGGTTTCGAGCGGCTGGACGACGATGGTCGGCTGGGTGGTGACGAGCTTGCCGGGGGCGATCACCACCTCGTCGACCGACGAGACCGAAGCCCAGATGATCGCCGAAGCAATCAGCGCCGTCACGCAGTAGAGCGTCATACGGGCAACCCGCGGCGGCGCCCGTTCCTCGAGCTCGACGGCATCGGACTGGAATTCTGCAATTGCGGGCGGCAGCGGCGGGCGAGCGATGAGCTCCCTCCCCTTGCCTGAGGGTTTCTCGTCCGAGCGGCCTTCATCCAATGGGGCGGGCAGGTTCTCGTTGGGTTTTCTCGCGTGCGAGCTCATGCGACCTGCCTCATCTGCTGGGACCAAAGGTGGCGATAGGTCATGCAGCGCGACACAAGCTGATCGTGCCGGCCGATATCGGCGACCTTGCCACGCTCGACGACGAGAATAGCATCGGCATTGACGAGCGTCGAAAGCCGGTGCGAGACGATGATGACGGTGCGGCCGGCGGCGATGCGGCTGAGATTGTCGCGGATGATCGCCTCGCTGTCAGGGTCGAGCGCGCTCGTCGCCTCATCGAATATCAACAGCTTCGGATCGGTGATCAGCGCGCGGGCAATCGCCAACCGCTGTTTCTGGCCGCCAGACAGGTTGGCGGCGTTTTCCTCCAGCAGCGTGTCGAAGCCGCGCGGCAGGCGCTCGATGAACTCCTCGGCGCCGGCGATGCGGGCGACTTCCATGATCTCCTCGATGCTGGCATCGGGTTTGGCGGCGGCGATATTGTCGCGGACCGAGCCGCGGAACAGGAAATTGTCCTGCAGCACGACGCCGATGCTGGTTCGAAGGTGCACCAGGTCGATCTCGCGGCTGTCATAACCATCCATGCGCACCAGCCCTTCCTGGCTCTGATAGAGCCCCTGGATGAGCCGGGTGATCGTCGTCTTGCCCGAACCGCTCTTGCCGACCACGCCGAACACCGAGCCCGCCGGAATGGCGAAGGAGACATTATCGAGCGCCGGCGCGCTGTCGGCAGCGTAGCGGAAGGTGACCCGGTCGAACTCGATGCGGCCCTGCAGACGCGGGCGAACACCCCGCCCCCGGCCCGCCTGCTCCGGCCGCTGGTTCATGATCTCGCCGAGCATGCGCACGGACAGCGCCACTTCCTGATATTCATGTACCATGGTGACGATCTGCACCAGCGGGCCGGAGACGCGGCCGGCGAGCATGTTGAAGGCGACAAGCGCGCCGATCGTCATCGCGCCGTTGAAGACATCGAGCGCGCCGAGGCCGATGATCGCCACGCTCATCAGCTTTTCCAGAAGGCCGGTCATCGATTGGGCGATGGTCGAAATCTTCTCGACCCGGAAGCGCACCGAGATCGACTGGGCCGAATAATCGTCCCACACCTTGCGCTGGCGCGGTTCCAGCGCCAGCGATTTGACGGTGCGCATGCCGTGCACTGTTTCCACCAGCAGGGCCTGCCGGTCGCCTTCCGCCTGGTAGAGCGCCTGCAGGCGGCGCTGGAACGGCCCGACCAGCAGCATCACCACCAGGCCGACAAGCGCTGCGAAGCCCAGGACCACGAGTGTCAGCTTGACGCTGTAGAGAAGCAGGATCGGCACGAAGACGAAGAGGGACACGCCATCGAGAAGCGTCAGGAACAGCCGGCCAGTCAGGAATTCGCGGATACGCCCCGTCTGCTGCATATGCTTGACGAGAACGCCGGCCGAAGCCTGCTCGAAGAGCGCGATCGGCAGATTGAGCAGATGGCCGAAGGTGCGGGTCGCCACCCGGATGTCGATCCTGTTGGTGGCGTAGAGCAGCAAATAGCGGCGCAGGAAGCTGAAAGTCGCATCGAAGATGAGAGCCACGCCGATACCGACAGTTAGAACCGTCAGTGTTGCATAGCTCTGATGGACGAGCACTTTGTCGATCACGAGCTGAAAGAACATCGGGGTGGTCAGTCCGAGGCCGTAAAGGACGAAGGCTGCCAGCGCGACATCACGGAAGAAGCTGCGCTGCCTGATGATTTCGGGGACGAACCAGCGGAAACCGAAAGGCCGGTCCTCATCGGACATGCGATAATTGCGCTTCAGCAGAACCACCGATCCGAGCCAGGCCTTGGCGAACTGCTCTTCACTGAGCATCATCGCTTCGGCGCGTGAGGCGAGCGGGTCGAGAACGCGAATTCTCTCCTCCTCGCCGCTTCCGACAGCGTCGGCGATAACCACCCAATTGCCGTTCGTCAGTTCCGCGAGCACTGGAAAGGCCTCGCCGAGCTGAAACAGCGATCGCCAGTCGAGCGTCAGATGCCGGGCTCTGAGGCCGGCATCCTTGGCCATGCGCAGCAGCTGCCGCACGGCAACGGGATCGTTGCCGACGGCATAATCGTGCTGCAAGCGCTCAGGAGCAAGATCAACGCCGTGATGTCGCGCGACGAGCGCCAGACAATGCAGGTTGGTATGCAGAAAACCACTCATGGCCCACCCGAAACCCAATACGAAACCGAGGCGATATCTGTTTTGTCAGTTGAAGTTCGGCGAAGCGTTCGAAGCGCCGGCCGGCCCCGATTGAATATCGGCAGCTGCCGCAGCTGACATATCGCCAACGCGACGCACCGCACCCGCTTCGACCAACCCGCCGAGCGCCTTCTGCATGAGATCGACCGCATTGGCGAAGGCATCGACAGGCATGATGATGCGCTGGCGGAAGACCGGCTTCGGGTTGTTGTTGGCATCACGATCGGTGGCCGAAAGCGACATCAGGTCGATGCGCACGATCGTGCCGGTAATGGTGATTTCGCCGATGCCATCTGCGTAAAGTTCGTTGCTCATTGTTCTCTCCTCTGGTTGATAATCAAAACGTCTTCACCTTAGGGCGCCGTACGTCCATGAGGACGCTCTAACTGTTTGAATGTGCATGCATATGCCCGTGCGGCCACGCTGGAAACGGATCCCGGAGACCGATAGCGATCTGCGGATCGAAGCCTGTCTCCTCACCGGTCAGGCAGTCATCGAGTGCCGCCCTGATTGCTCCTTCGTCGAAGCCGGCGCCGATGAAGACGAGTTCCTGGCGGCGGTCGCCCCAGACCTCGTCCCAATGCCGGTCGATGAGCTGACGGAACTGCGGAAAGCGTGGCCACTGCACCTTTGGAACGGAGGCCCACCAGAAACCCCTGGTATCGATGCGGCACTGGGTGCCAGCAATCGACAGCAGACCGATCTCGTCAGGCCTTGTCGCGAGCCAGAAATGCCCTTTTGCGCGAATGAGGCCCCGCCATTTCCTGCCGAGGAAATCCTGCAGCCTCGAGGGATCAAATGGCCGGCGGCTGCGATAGACGAAGCTTTTGATGCCATATTCCTCGGTCTCCGGCACATGGTCACCCCAGCCGAAGAGTTCCTTGTGCCAGAGCGGATTGCGGGCAGCCTTCGCCTCGCTGAAGAGACCGGTGTCCAGAATTGTGCTCAGTGGCACCTGGCCGAAAACTGCTTCGACGACCTGGGCATCCGGATTAAGCGCCGCGACGACCCGGCGAACCTCGGCAAGATCGGCACACGGCACGTCGCCTGCCTTGTTGATGATGACGACGTCGGAAAATTCGATCTGTTCGACGAGCAGTTCCACGAGCTTGCGCTCATCGTCCCCGTCACGCCTTTCGCCGCGATCGGCAAGGAATTCGGCACTCTGGTAATCGGCAAGCAGGTTGACCGCATCGACGACGCAGACCATCGTGTCGAGTCGGGCGACGTCGCAAAGGGCTGCCCCGCTTTCGTCGCGGAAGGAGAACGTGGCTGCGACCGGCAACGGCTCGGCAATGCCGGTGCCCTCGATCAACAGATAGTCGAAACGGCCGGCGGCTGCCAATCGCCGCACCTCGCTCAGGAGATCGTCGCGCAGCGTGCAGCAGATGCATCCGTTGGTGAGCTCTACCAGCGTCTCGTCGGTACGCGATAGATCTGCCCCGCCCTCGCGCACAAGATCCGCATCGATGTTGACCTCGCTCATATCATTGACGATGACAGCAACCCGGCGACCCTCCCGATTACTCAGGACATGATTGAGGACAGTCGTCTTCCCGGCGCCGAGAAACCCGGCGAGAACCGTAACCGGCAATCTGATATCTGTACGCATCATCGATACTCTCACACTTCACGGCATGCTTGGTCTTGCTTCCGCGTGGGGCGTCAGGCCGCGAGCTGCGGTTTGAATGCCACGTCCACGTAGTAGTTGGTGCTGTTATAGCTGGCGGTCGGGAACAGCCCGCCCGATCCATAGGCATAGACGCCGTTATTGCCGGCAGGCGCCTTCAGGTCCCCATTCGTCACATCGCTGCCGAAGTAATTGCCGGTCGCCGAATAATTGCCGTTGCTCGAGTAGGAGACGACGTAGGTCGTATCTGCCTGGATGGCGATCTGCTGGCTGAGTTGCGCGGTCTGCCAGCCGCTTGCCGTCTCGTTGTTGAAGGTGACGCTGCCGAGCAAGGTGCCGGATGCGGTCCACAGATAGCCGTTGTGCGGGCCGGTATTGTCGGCGCCCTTGTAGAAGCGGATGGCGGTGATCCAGCCGGCGGCATCGGCCTGGAACTCCATGCCGAGATTGACCTGCTGGTTGTCGTTGACCGAGACGACCGAGGGCGTCGCGTTGGCGGCAAAGAGGTTCTGTTCCGGACCCGCGGCCCCGTTGCTGATGGTGAGCGCCACCTGTGCCGAGGCCGTGCCGCCCTTGCCGTCCGAGATCGCGTAGCTGAAGCTCGCCGGTCCCGAATAGCCTGCCGTCGGCGTGAAGGTCACCGTCTGGGCCTGGGCATTCCAGGCGACCGAGCCGTTGACCGCGCCGCTGACGCCGGTGATCGTGAGCGGATCGCCATCGCCATCGGTATCGTTTGAAATGAGCGCCGAGGCCTGGATGGTGATCGGCGTGCCTGTGTTGGTCGAGAAGCCGCTGTCGTTGGCAGCGACCGGAACCATATTCTGCCCGCTGCCCTGCCGATAGAGAACGTCCACCCAGTAATTCGTGGCATTGTAGGAGGCGGATGGGAACAGGCTGCCCGTGCCATAGGCGTAGACGCCGTTGCCGCCGCTGAGCGAACTTGCCGGCGCCGTCAGCGCGCCGCTCGTATAATCCGTCGTGAAGTAGTTCGCCGTTGCCGAATAGAAGCCGTTCGAATGGTAGCTCGCCACATACGTGGTGCCGGCCGAAACATTGATCGGCTGGGCGAAGGAAACCGTCTGCCAGCCGCTCGCCGTTTCATTGATGAAGGTCGCCTGGGCCAGCAGCTGGCCGCTCGCCGTCCACAGCGAGCCCACATGCGTGCCGGTATCCTGGGCGCTCCTGTAATAAGTGAGCCCGGTAATCTGGCCGTTGGCGGAAGCGATGAACTTGACGCCGAGTTCGACCGAGGTGGCGTCGTTGGCGGCAGCAATTCCCGACGTGTCGGCGCCGGTGAACAGGCTCGACGTCGCGCCCCCGGCCGGCGGCGCGTTGACAGTGAGGCTGACCGTGGCCGACGCCGTGCCACCAAACCCGTCTGAAACAGTATAGGAGAAGCTCGCCGCGCCCGTATAACCCGCCGTCGGCGTGAAAATGACGGTCTTGGTCTGGCTGTTGAAGCTCACCGTTCCGTGGACCGCACCATTGACGCCGGTGATGCTGAGCGAGTCCCCATCGCCATCGGTGTCGTTTGCTAGCAGGCTCGCTGCAGCAATCGACAGCGACGTGTCGGAGTAGGTCGTGTAGCCATTGTCGTTGGCGGCGACCGGCGCCGTATTGCCCGTCGACTGGTTGTAGACCACATCCACCCAGTAATTCGAAGACTGGTAGCTGGAGGTCGGGAATGCCGAGCTCCCAACCGTGTAGACGCCATTGCTGCCGGCAAGCGCCGTCAGCGAGCCATTGGTATGGGCTGACGTGAAATAGTTCGCCGTGGCCACGTAGGAGCCTGTCGTGCTGTAGGAGGCGACATAGGTCGTGCCGGCAGATATATGCACTGCGTTGGCGAATGTCGCGGTCTGCCAACCGCTCACCGATCCGCTGTCGGCGAAGGTGACGGTCGCGATCCGCGTTCCGTCGGCCGTCCACAGAGAGCCGGTATGGGCTCCGGTATCGCCGACCGCCCTGTAGTAGCGGATGCCGGTAATCAATCCGCTGGAGGAAGCGACGAACTTCATGCCGAGTTCCATCGGCTGGCCGTCGTTGAAGCGTGCTCCCGTCGGCCCTTCGCTTGATGTAAACAGCGTTTCTCCAGCAGGGGCTGGGTTCACGGTTAGGCTGACGCTGCCTTGATCCGTGCCGCCGCGCCCGTCGGACAGCGTATAGGTGAAGCTTGCCGGCCCCGAATAATTGTTGGTCGGCGTGAAGATGACGGTGCGGTTCTGCTTGTTGAGCGTCACCGTACCGTTGACGGCGTTGCCAACGGCCGAAATCGCCAGCGCGTCGGCATTGGGATCCGTATCGTTTCCAACAAGCGATGCGATCGAGATGACGACGGTATTGTTGCTGGTGATGACTAGCCCGGTATCATCGATCGCGACCGGCGCGCTGTTCGGGCCGGCATCAAAGACCACGTCAACCCAGTAATTGGTGCCGGTGCCGGGGCTTTGGCCGGGGAACGTGCCGGCAGTGGTGCCGTAGGCGAAGACGCCACCGCCATCGACGGCCTTCAGCGCACCGCTGCCATAGGGATCGCTGAAATAATTTCCGGTGAGGGAGTAGAATCCATTGCTGTGATAGGATGCCACATAGGTCGTGCCAGCTGCGATCTGGATCGGGCTGGAGAACATCACCGTCTGCCAGCCGGAGAGCGATTCACCTGTCGATACTCCGGTCGCCAGCAGCGTCCCATCGGCGGTCCAGAGGCTGACGACATGGTCGCCGGTATTGTAGAAGCCCTTGTAGAAGCGGATGCCCTGCACCGAGCCCGCC
This sequence comes from Rhizobium sophoriradicis, assembly GCF_025200795.1. NCBI lineage: Bacteria > Pseudomonadati > Pseudomonadota > Alphaproteobacteria > Hyphomicrobiales > Rhizobiaceae > Rhizobium > Rhizobium sophoriradicis. The sequence continues at coordinate 465,260 of NZ_CP104153.1, read as the reverse complement.
GTCGTCGCCTGGAAGCGCAGGCCGAGCTCGATGGAATCGCGATCGATCGCCGTTTCGACAGCGGGCTTGTCCGCCAGCGTCCAAAGGCCCTGCGTTGCCGGCAGGGTGACGGTCACCTGCTTGCCGACCGACGGCGCCTCCATATTGACGCTGTCGTCGACGGCGCGCGACATGATCGTATAGCTGCCGCTCGCCTGCACGACCCAGTTATAGCTCCAGCTCTCGCGGCCGGTGGCCTTGAACCAATGCTGGCCGCCATCGGTAGAGACTTCGACGCCGGCAATGATGCCGCCGCCGAAATCCTGCGCCGTGCCCGTAATCGTCACACGCTGGCCTTCGAGGAAGCTTGCGCCGACGATCGGCGACGTGACCGACGAGGTGGGCTTCAGCGTGTCGGTCGATTTCGTCGCGAGGATCAAGCTCGCATCAAGCGTCGTCGGCTGGATGCCCATGTCCGCGAACATATTGACCATCGCCTGCTGCACGTTGCGGTCGGTCGGCGTTGTCGGGCCCTGATGGTTGTCGCTGAGACCCCAGGACCAGAAGACCGTGCCGGCGCCGAAGACGAGCGCACCGCTCTCGGCCCGATACATGGTGAGGCTGTGGGTGGCGACGGCCGAACCGATCGACGTGCCATAGTCGCGCAGGTAGGTGCTCACCGAAACCGAGGAGAGCGACAGATTGATAAGCCCATCCGGCCGGAAGCCGTTCTCGACATCGGAATCCCATTCGTAGCCGAGCAGGTTCTGCACCAGATTATAGGTCCCGCCCTCCTGAAGCTCGGAAACGTCGGTGTTGCGCCAGAAGCGCAGGTTCGAGTAGTCGTAGGGGATGGAGATCGTATCCTGGCGGTAGCTGTCCACCTGGAACATCGTGCCGGTCAGCGAATTCTCCGGCTCCTGGCCCGGATCGGCATAACGCGGATCGCGCCAGGTGCCGGTGCCGACATTGCTCGGATCCGTACTCGTGCCCCAGGTCTCCTTATAACAGACCATCGTGCGGTAAGCCTGGCCGCTGCCGTCGATGCTGCTTTCCCAGCGGACTTTCCAGTAGCATTCGTTGCCGCTCCAGAAAGCGAGGTTGACGCCGGCGTCGCGTGCCGCTTCGACGTTGGCGCGCTGTTCGGCTGACCAGTATTCGTCGTGCCCGACGGACAAATAGGCATCGTGGTTGAGCAGCAGCGCGCCGTTGCGCGTGGCGTCGACGCCCGAGATATAGGACACGTCGTAGCCATTCTGCTCCAACCACGAGATGGCGGATGATTCAACGCCGAAGATATAATCATGCGAGCCGCCGATCGGGCTGGTATTGGTGATGATCGGGCGGTTATAACTGACCGCCGAGGCGCGGCCGATCGCGGTCAGGCCGCAGCTGCAGTTCGGCGGCAGGTAGCCGATCATGTTGGCGGGATCGACGGGCACTTGGCCATAATAGAGGCTGGCGCCGCCCCAGGCATTATAGGCCTGCCATGTCGTATCCGAGGTTTGGAAGACGATATTGCTGGTGGACGCATCGTCGCGAACGACGAAGGGGATGATGCTGGCATCCTCGGTGCCGTCCTCACGCACCAGCTTGGCGAAATAGACACCGGATACCGCATCGTCGGGGATCTGCCAGCTGGCCGAAACCGACCAGTTGCCGCAATCGATAAGACCGAGCGACATGTCGACTATCGGATGCGGCTGGATCTGCGCCGTGGTCAGCGATTGCTCGATCGAGTCGACCTTGCGTGCACCGAGCCCGCCATAATAGCCCATGCGGTAGATGTCGATGCGGTAGTGCGTGGAGTCGGTGGCGATCTTGAAATCGACCGTCTGGCCGATATTCGTGCTGATTTCGGTGGCAAAACCCTGGATGGTGCCCTTGCCATCGCCCTCCAGGCCCCATTCGCTGATGGGGTTGCCCTGCTTCAGGTTTTCGAGCGCGATCTTGTTGGGCGTCGCCACTGGCAAAGGCACCGTCACCGGTCCCGACAATGCTGTCGGGGCCGCTGTCGTCTCAGCAAAAGAGTCCTGGCTCGGCTCGAGTGAGATGGATGCAACCGAGGCCTGGAGGCGCAGCGAAGCCGTGGCGACACTGTTGGACGAAGGAGCGGGCGCCACCGTTTCACCGCTGCCGGTATCGGTACCGCTGCCAACACCGGTCAGCACAGGAGCAGCGGGCAGCGTCGCAGCCTCCTCGTACTGATCCGGGCCAAGCACGGTGCGCTGCGATGTCGAGGACGACGTGTCGAAGACCGTCGCGGCCGAAGCCGTCTTCGTGGATGTGTCCAGAACGCCGCCATCGGCCGCAGGCGCAGGCGCCGGTATCGCCGTCGACGATGCCGGGGAGGGTTGCATGTCGCCTGGCGATATCAGGGACGATGTGACCGTGCCGGTGAAGGAGGATTGGACGGTTGCGCTACCCTGACTGGCAAAGCTGGCGGAACCGTCTGTGCTCGTCGAGGACACGACCGTCGCGGATCCAAGGGTTGCACTCCAGGCAGGCGGCGCAGGACCGATACACAACGCTCCACCAATTGTACTCAGATACTCACGATTACTGACATGAATTCTCCGCATCAGCGGCGTCCCCATTCCGTCGATCGACACTACAAGATTGCATCCTGCCAGCTTTCGTAAGGGAACGGACGACAGCAATCCGGGGTAGATGGGTGGTACCCCCATACGTCGATATGATGATCCTAACCGCTTTCCGGCTGGTCGAGCCGGTTAACGCGCGAGTTGTACTACACCGCCCGCGCTACCAGGCCGGAAACGGATCTTCGAGAGTCGCCCAGTCGCGCGGATCGGCGCTGGCGAGGCATCCGTCAAGTGCGGTCCGCACACCCGTCTCGTCCATGTCGACGCCGATGAAGACCAGTTCCTGCCGGCGATCGCCCCAAGCCTTGTCCCATCGGCTCTGCAGGTGCCGATGAAACTGCTGATGGTCCGGCCAGTCCTGCCGGGGCACGGCTGCCCACCAGAGTCCCATTGGCTCGCAGCGCCGCTGGATCCCGGCAGCCGACATCAGACCCACATGACGTGGGCGCGTGGCGAGCCAGAAATGGCCCTTGGCGCGCAACACTCCGGGCCAAGGCTCGTCGAGGAATGCCCGAAACCGCATCGGGTCGAAGGGACGCCTTGTGCGATAGACAAAACTTGATACGCCGTATTCCTCCGTCTCCGGAATATGCTCCTGTGGACTGTACAATTCCTTGTGCCACAGGGGATGGGCGGCGGCTTTTGCTTCATCAAAGAGGCCCGTATCGAGAACGGTATCGAGAGATATCCTGCCGAAATCCGTCTCCATCTGGTGAGCATCCGGGTTGAGTGCAGCCACCGTCTTGCGGACTTCCGAGCGGGTCTCTTCTGTCGCGTCCGAAATCTTGTTGATCACGACGACATCGGCAAACTCGATCTGATCCACCAGCAGGTCGATCAGTGTGCGCCGATCCTCAGGGTCCCGCTGCAGGCCACGGTCGGCAAGCAGATCGGCGCTACTGTAGTCGGCTAGCAGGTTTGCAGCATCGACCACAGTGACCATCGTGTCGAGTCTGGCAAAATCGGAGAGGGAGACGCCGTTCTCGTCGCGGAAGGAAAAAGTTGCCGCGATAGGGCGCGGCTCGGCAATGCCCGTTCCTTCGATCAACAGATAGTCGTATCGCCCCTCTTCGGCCAGCCGCCGCACTTCCGTCAGAAGATCGTTGCGCAAGGTACAGCAGATGCAGCCATTGCTGAGCTCAATCAATGTCTCCGTCGTGTGCGACAGGTTGCAGCCGCCGTCGCGAATGAGACTGGCGTCTATGTTCACTTCGCTCATATCATTGACGATGACCGCGACCCGCAGGCCCTGGCGGTTATTCAGCACGTGGCTGAGCAGCGTCGTCTTGCCGGCGCCGAGGAAGCCGGCCAGCACGGTTACCGGGAGCCGTTCGATCCTGTTCATCGGCACGCCGTGAACGTGGGTAGGCGGAGCGGTCGGCATTTGCGTCCTATCAGCCTCATCGATTCCGTTCATACTCCTCTTCCCGATGCGTCATGCGGCAAGCTGCGGGCGGAAGATCACATCGGCATAGTAGTTCGCTGAATTGAAGGTAGCATTCGGGAAGAGCCCCGTGGTCGCCGACCCGCCATAAGCGTAGACGCCGTTGCCGCCAGCGACCGCACTTGACGGCGCCGTCAGCGGACCATTGGTGACGGCAGTCGTAAAGAAATTGTTGGTCGCGACGTATGCGCCTGTCGTGTGATAGGAGGCGACATAGGTCGTGTTGGCGGTGATTGTGACCGGTGTTGCGAAGTTCACCGTCTGCCAGCCGCTTGCTGTGGTGTTGGTGAAGTTGGCGGTTGCAAGTTTGGTGCCTGTGGAGGTCCAGAGGTCGACGACGTTCTGACCGTTGTCGTTGGCGCTGCGATAGAACCTGATGCCTGTGACATCCCCGGCAACGTTCGACGTGAACTTGACGCCGAGCTCGAGCTGCTGACCATCGTTGAGGTTGGTCTGGGCCGGCGTGCTGGAGGCGGAGAACAGGCTGTAGGTCGTCGCCGCCGCCGATGCGGCAATGTTGAAGGTCTCGTTGGCGGCAAGGCCGCCGAGATCGGTCGCCGTCACCCTGACGCCATAGGTGCCTGATGTCGTCGGCGTGCCGGAGAAGGTGCGTGTCGAGGCGTTGAAGCTCAGCCATGACGGCAGTGCCGTGCCGTCGGCGGCGGTTGCCGAATAGGTCAGCGTCTCGCCGCTGTCGACATCGGTGAAGGTCGTCGTCGGCAGGGTGAAGGAGAAGGCGGAGCCGACCGTGGCATTCTGGGTCGCTGTCTGCACCGCCAGCACCGGCGCATCATTGGCGCCATGGATGGTGATGGTCAGGTTTGCCGTGGCCGTGGCGCCGCCACTGTCGCGCATCGTATAGCTGAAGACATCGCTCAGCGTGTTGGTCGACTGCCGCAGCGCCTGGACGGCGGCATTGTTCTCGTTGATCGTATAGCTGTAAGCGCCCGATGCATTCGCACGAGACTGCCGTAAGTGCCGTTCAGCGCCGAGCCGAGCGTGCCCGACGTCGCACCGAAGACGACCGCCGTGACGGTCTTGGTGTCACCGGCATTCGGATCGGTGTCGTTGGTCAGCACATTGCCGCTGGCAACCGCGCCGCCCGAACCATTGGCCACCCCGCCCTTCTCGGTCGCATCACCTGCATCGGCAACCGCCGTCGGCGGCGTGTTGCCTTGCGTTGACACGGCGATGTTGAAGGTCTCGTTAGCGGCAAGGCCGCCGAGATCGGTCGCCGTCACCCTGACGCCATAGGTGCCTGACGTCGTCGGCGTGCCGGAGAAGGTCCGCGTCGAGGCGTTGAAGCTCAGCCATGACGGCAGTGCCGTACCATCGGCGGCGGTTGCCGAATAGGCCAGCGTCTCGCCGCTGTCGACATCGGTGAAGGTCGTCGTCGGCAGGGTGAAGGAGAAGGCGGAGCCGACCGTGGCATTCTGGGCCGCCGTCTGCACGGCCAGCACCGGCGCATCATTGGCGCCATGGATGGTGATGGTCAGGTTTGCCGTGGCCGTGGCGCCGGCGCTGTCGCGCATCGTATAGCTGAAGACATCGCTCAGCGTGTTGGTCGACTGCCGCAGCGCCTGGACGGCGGCATTGTTCTCGTTGATCGTATAGCTGTAAGCGCCCGATGCATTCAGCACGAGACTGCCGTAAGTGCCGTTCAGCGCCGAGCCGAGCGTGCCCGACGTCGCACCGAAGACGACCGCCGTGACGGTCTTGGTGTCACCGGCATTCGGATCGGTGTCGTTGGTCAGCACATTGCCGCTGGCAACCACGCCGCCCGAACCATTGGCCACCCCGCCCTTCTCGGTCGCATCACCCGCATCGGCAACTGCCGTCGGCGGCGTATTGTTCGCAGTCGAGGGGCGGAAGACCACATCGGCCCAATAGTTGGAAGCACCGAAAGTGGCATTTGGGAAAATGCCAGCGGTGGCGGATCCGCCGTAGCGGTAGACGCCGTTGCCGCCAGCGACCGCACTTGACGGCGCCGTCAGCGGACCATTGGTGACGGCAGTCGTAAAGAAATTGTTGGTCGCGACGTATGCGCCTGTCGTGTGATAGGAGGCGACATAGGTCGTGTTGGCGGTGATTGTGACCGGTGTTGCGAAGTTCACCGTCTGCCAGCCGCTTGCTGTGGTGTTGGTGAAGTTGGCGGTTGCAAGTTTGGTGCCTGTGGAGGTCCAGAGGTCGACGACGTTCTGACCGTTGTCGTTGGCGCTGCGATAGAACCTGATGCCTGTGACATCCCCGGCAACGTTCGACGTGAACTTGACGCCGAGCTCGAGCTGCTGACCATCGTTGAGGTTGGTCTGGGCCGGCGTGCTGGAGGCGGAGAACAGGCTGTAGGTCGTCGCCGCCGCCGATGCGGCAATGTTGAAGGTCTCGTTGGCGGCAAGGCCGCCGAGATCGGTCGCCGTCACCCTGACGCCATAGGTGCCTGATGTCGTCGGCGTGCCGGAGAAGGTGCGTGTCGAGGCGTTGAAGCTCAGCCATGACGGCAGTGCCGTGCCGTCGGCGGCGGTTGCCGAATAGGTCAGCGTCTCGCCGCTGTCGACATCGGTGAAGGTCGTCGTCGGCAGGGTGAAGGAGAAGGCGGAGCCGACCGTGGCATTCTGGGTCGCTGTCTGCACCGCCAGCACCGGCGCATCATTGGCGCCATGGATGGTGATGGTCAGGTTTGCCGTGGCCGTGGCGCCGCCACTGTCGCGCATCGTATAGCTGAAGACATCGCTCAGCGTGTTGGTCGACTGCCGCAGCGCCTGGACGGCGGCATTGTTCTCGTTGATCGTATAGCTGTAAGCGCCCGATGCATTCAGCACGAGACTGCCGTAAGTGCCGTTCAGCGCCGAGCCGAGCGTGCCCGACGTCGCACCGAAGACGACCGCCGTGACGGTCTTGGTGTCACCGGCATTCGGATCGGTGTCGTTGGTCAGCACATTGCCGCTGGCAACCGCGCCGCCCGAACCATTGGCCACCCCGCCCTTCTCGGTCGCATCACCTGCATCGGCAACCGCCGTCGGCGGCGTGTTGCCTTGCGTTGACACGGCGATGTTGAAGGTCTCGTTAGCGGCAAGGCCGCCGAGATCGGTCGCCGTCACCCTGACGCCATAGGTGCCTGACGTCGTCGGCGTGCCGGAGAAGGTCCGCGTCGAGGCGTTGAAGCTCAGCCATGACGGCAGTGCCGTACCATCGGCGGCGGTTGCCGAATAGGCCAGCGTCTCGCCGCTGTCGACATCGGTGAAGGTCGTCGTCGGCAGGGTGAAGGAGAAGGCGGAGCCGACCGTGGCATTCTGGGCCGCCGTCTGCACGGCCAGCACCGGCGCATCATTGGCGCCATGGATGGTGATGGTCAGGTTTGCCGTGGCCGTGGCGCCGGCGCTGTCGCGCATCGTATAGCTGAAGACATCGCTCAGCGTGTTGGTCGACTGCCGCAGCGCCTGGACGGCGGCATTGTTCTCGTTGATCGTATAGCTGTAAGCGCCCGATGCATTCAGCACGAGACTGCCGTAAGTGCCGTTCAGCGCCGAGCCGAGCGTGCCCGACGTCGCACCGAAGACGACCGCCGTGACGGTCTTGGTGTCACCGGCATTCGGATCGGTGTCGTTGGTCAGCACATTGCCGCTGGCAACCACGCCGCCCGAACCATTGGCCACCCCGCCCTTCTCGGTCGCATCACCCGCATCGGCAACTGCCGTCGGCGGCGTATTCGAGGCCGACGTCGTAAACATCACATCGACCCAATAGTTTGTCGATTGGAAGGTGCTGGTTGGAAACAGGCTGTTATTGCCATAGCGGTAGACGCCGTTACCGCTGGCCGGCGCCGTCAGCGGACCGCTGGTCACATTTGAGGTGAAGTAGTTAGTGGTCGTCGAATAACGGCCGCTATTCGTGTGGTAGGATGCAGTGTAGGTTTGTCCGGCCGTCAATGACACCGGACTGGTAAAATAGGCAGTCTGCCAGCCGCTGGTCGTCTCGTTCGTGAAGGTGAGGGTCGCAAGCCGCGTACCGGTGCTCGACCATAATGAACCGGTATGCGTGCCGGTATCTTGATCGCCCTTGTAGAAGCGGATGCCGGTGACGGTGCCTGCCACGGAGGTCTGGAATTTGACGCCGAGTTCGACGGCTGAGCTATCGTTGGTGTTAACGACCGCCGGCGTCGCCGAACCGAAGAGCGACGTGTAATTCGGCGCGCTGACGGTGACCGTGCGTCCCGCCGAAGGCGTTTCGAGATTGATGCTGTCGTCGACGGCCCGCGACCGGATCGTATAGCTGCCTGCAACTTGTGGCGACCAACTATAAGTCCAGTTCTCATCGCCTGTCGCCGGATGCCAGCTCGCCCCGTTGTCGGTCGAAACCTCGACACCGGCGATGACACCGCCGCCCGTGTCAGCCGCGGTACCCGAAATCGTGACGGTGGTTCCAACGGCCACCGTGGCGGGCACGGTAATGACGGAGGTCGGCGCAACATTATCCGTGGAACCGGTTGAGGCGACGAGCCCGGACTGCAGTGTTCCCGGCTGAATGCCCATATCGGCGAGCAGATTGACCATTGCCTGCTGCACGCGCGGGTCCGTCGGCGTCGCCTGGAGGTCGTGATTGTCGCTCAGGCCCCATGTCCAGTAGACGGTGCCGGCGCCGAACACCAGCGCGCCGCTCGGAGCGCGATAGAGCGTCAGATTATGGGTCGAGATGCCATTGCCGGTCGTGTTTCCGTAATCGAGCAAATAGGTGCCGACCGGAACCGTCGTCGATGACAGCTTCACGAGGCCGGCTGGATCGAAGCCGTTATCGACCGCTTCGTCCCACTCGTAACCAAGATAGTTCTTGGTGAGCGTCGCCGTCTGGCCGGGTTGAAGGTTGGCGACGCTCGTATTGCGCCAGAAACGCAGATTGGCGTCGTCATAGGGAATATTGATCGCCTGAAGATTGTTGCCGACATCGTCGACCTTGAACAACTGCCCGGTCAGTGAGTTTTCCGGGTTTCCGCCGCCGATCGCTGGTGGGCTGAGACGCGGATCGCGGAAGGTGCCTGTCCATTCGTTGGAAGGGTCGATGCTGGCGCTGGGCGACCATGTCTCCTTGTAGGAGATCAGCGTGCGATAGGGCGTCGCGTCGGCGCTATAGGCATTGCCCCAGCGGGTGCGCCAATAGACCTCATTGCCGCTCCAGAACTGCAGGTTGACGCCCGCGTCGCGTGCGGCCTCGACATTGGTTCGCTGCTGTCCGGACCAGTATTCGTCGTGCCCGGCATCGATATAGGTCTTGTGATTGAGCAAGAGGCTACCGTAGCGGTCGGCGTCGACCCCCGCCATGTAGGAAACGTCATAACCGTTCTGCTCCAGCCAGTAGATGCCCGCATATTCGGCGCCGAACAGATAGTCCTGCGGACCGGCAAAAGTGCCGACCCCGCCGCGGGTCGCAATCGGTCTGTTGTAGCTGACCGCATAGGCGCGACCAGCACCCTGCCCCGTCGCCGGGCCGTTACCGCCATAGAAGTTTGCGCCGCCCCACCCGTTGTAGGCCTGCCAGGTCTGGTCGGCGGTCTGGAAGACGATGTCGCTTTGGCTGCTGTCGTCACGCACGATGAACGGGATATGATTTGAGCCGGAGGTGCCATCCTGACGCACGAGCTTGGCGATATAGACGCCCGAGACGGCATCCTCAGGTACGGTCCACGATGCCGAAACAGCCCAGTTTCCCGCGTCCACGGTGCCCGTCGTGGCATTGCGCAACGGATTAGGCTGGGTCTGCAAACCAGTGTGCTGCATGGTCGCGACCTTGCGGGCCCCCATGCCGCCATAATAGCCGAGCCTGTAGATATCGATCCGGTAGTTGGTGGAATTCGTGTTGATCTTGAAGCTGATCGTCTTGCCGTTGTCGACGCTGATATCGGTCGCAAACCCTTCGATGTTGGAGCTGCCGGCACCGACGATGCCCCACTCGCTTTCCGGATTACCCTGCTTCTGATTTTCCAGGACGATCGCGTTGCTGGCCGCAGCCGCCGCGGCTGCCTGGTTTTGGGTCGTCAGCGACCGCTGCGTCGTCGGTGGCGTCGTCACAGAGCCGGAAAGGATGCCGACCCCCTTCGTGTTGGTGCCCGTTCCGGTCTCACCGCCTCCTGGCAAGGATCCGTTCAAGGCCGTTGTTTCCGTCCAACTTGCCGTTCCGCGCCAACCCGAGAGGGGCGACAGGTTTCGATCGAGAAGCGGGTCGCTGATCGAGGCGGCAATGGCCCGCTTGGCCGTCGACACAAAGTCCGGCCCTTCGGTTAGCCTGGTCCCCTGCAGTTGGCCGTCCTGTTGGAGCATCGCGCCGCCATGCGCCCAATCGAGAATCCGCGTCGGGGACGTAAAATAGCCGCACCCGCAGACGCCAAAGGGCATGCCGAACGCCAGTGAATTTGCTCCCCCGTGCTGAGCGCTCGCCTGCGCTGACGGGCTCGATTCTAGAATGACGACGTTGCCCGAGGGCGCACGCTCGCCGGCCAGCGAGGCAGAATCGTGCGCCGAGGCCGTCGCCGCAGGGCTCTGCGGCAGATAAGGCGCCAGGGGATCGTCGCCGATGAGGCTCATTCCAGGGTAGCTGCGATAATGCGGCGATCGAGATCCGTTCGCGTTCTCGTTGAACCCTGCAAAGCCCGGCCCATGGGCAAACAACCGAGACGCAACTGTGTCACCTTCCCGGTCTCCGGTCTCGCGATCTACCGCGAAAGGCTCGAGCAAAGGCGGCAGTGGGTGGGTGATACTGTCCTGACCGTCCGGCTCGGCGATCACGCCCGTCCGATGTTCCCCGTCGTGCTCGGCGAGCGCCGGCATTTCGTTGGGATCGTCGACAAGCACGCCATCATGCTTTTGTCCATCGGCAGTTTGCGCGGAGGTCGCAAGTTGAGCACGATCCGCGTGCGTTTCGGCGGGCTTGCGCGGCCTTCCTTTTTCGCCGGCCGCCAACCACCGGGGAATCAGCGAATCCACCAAAGAGCGCGAAGTCCACCGACGAGCGTTGCGATACATGGCAGATACCTCTCGCGAGATTTGCAGGATCGAATCTATAGGATCGTTTCGTACGCCCCCTGAATTGTAGTCGAAAAACACCAGGGTATATCCTACGCCTTTCGCTCTACAGGCGGCATCCTTTGGGCAAACGGGCCGTGTTGCGTCGCGGACGCGCTAAATGCGATGCACGAGGGCGACAATTCGCCCTCCCGCGCGAGTTTCGAAGCCGCAGCGATGGCTAGGCCGTTTGTCATCCGGGAAAATCGACGATCCGACCAGAAAGCCTCTGGCGCAGGGTTGCGGTCCGTCCAAGCGAGCGCGCCTATTCCCGCGTGCAGAACCTGTTGATTTTCCCCGGTCAATACCTTCGCGTCGCGCCGAAGATATATGTTTCTACTCGATTTAGGCGGAAGTACCTCCCACCTCATCAATATTGATATGGCAAAACAAACGACCTCCACCTTCCTCAAGGCTTCGCCAGACTGCACACTGGTGATGTAGCCTCGGACTTGGCGTCCGGTGTTCAAGCAGCGTTCAAACGTATTGTATCAGCGTCCGTGTAAGAATGTTTTGCAGGCGAGACATGTACATGAATCTACCACACCGCGCCCCTCGCGTGTTCCTCCGCGCGATGTCCGTCATCAGTGCACTCGTTTTTGTCGCCGGAGCCGTACCGCCAGCTCTCGCCGGTAGCTTGGCGCCACAAACGAAGATCCGCTTGACGGTCGTTCAATGGATAGCCTCCAAAGGCCAGTTTGAACGATGGGATGGGATCGGCGGCGAATATACGGTTTCCGATGCAGGTATCGTCTCCCTGCCCTTCCTAGGGTCGCTGGCGGTCGGCAATCTGGACAATGAGGGTCTTACCAAGGAGATCGGCAAGCGCCTTCAGGCAAAGATGGGCCTGGCCCAGGCACCTGCCGTGACCATCGAACTTCTCGAATACCCGCCGATCTACGTCGTGGGCCACGTAACAACCCCGGGGCAGTATAGCTTCCGCCCCGGACTGACCGTCCTCCAATCCCTGGCGATGAGCGGCGGGCCGCGTCGCGCCAAAGATCAGGAGAAAACGCATTCGACCCAACTCGTAGGAGAATTGCGCGAAATCAATCACTCGATCTTGCGCAGCACCGCGAGATTGGCGCGGCTCCAGGCGGAGATAGATGGAGCGCAGGAGATTACCTTCGATCAGGCGACCGGCGCCGATCAGCAATTTGCCGACGGGATATACAATGAGGAAAGGATTATCTTTAGGGCTCGCGCCAATGCGCTGGAGAGGCAGGCAAGAGCATTCACCGAATTGCGCGATCTTTTGACCACTGAGATATCGACGTTGGAAGAGAAACTGACGGGCGCAGACGACAATATCAAATCCGTCGAGGACCAGTTGCTCAGCGTCAAGTCGCTAGTTCAGAAGGGCCTGACGGTCTCGTCGAGGCAATTGGATCTGGAACGGTTGCTGACGACTTACCGCTCCGACAAGCTCGACCTTGTCACCGCCGTCATGCGGGGCCGCCAGGCAATCAGCGAGACGACACGGAACCTCGAGGGACTTTACGACGCACGCCGGAGCGAAGTGGCGATCGAAGCACAGTCCGAACGGGCAAGTCTCGATCAAATGAAGATGAAGCGCGACACAACGCAGAAGTTGCTCGTCGAAGACCTTGGAAGCAATGACGGCATTGAAAGCCTCGCCGAGGACCTTCCGCTTACCTTCAGCGTGACCCGTCGGAACGGAGGACAAATCGACCAGTTCCAAGCCTCGGAAACGACGACGCTGGCGCCGGGCGATGTCGTGAGGGTCGTTCAGCCTCGCATTTTGGACAGTTCGCTTCAGACCAATTCGAGCCGATCATCAGAAGCCCCCGCGCTCGCAGATCGAGCCGGCCAGTGACCCTCGACGAGCACCTATTCTCATTCAGCTGTAGCGGACGTTTGAGCGCGGCCAAGGCGCCAAGGCCGCCTGTCTGGAAGGAATGGCGCTTGATGGGGACCGGCCTGACCCGAGCGACAAGGGTTGAATGATGACTTTGCGCATGATCCCACCCAGCGGCCAGACTTATACCCAAATCCTCAAGTCGACGATGCTGATGGGTGGTTCCTCGCTGGTAAATGTCGCCCTGAGCATCGTTCGCAACAAGGCGCTCGCCGTTCTGCTCGGCCCTGAAGGCGTGGGGCTTCTCGGCCTTTACACGGCAATCCTCGATATCGCCCAAGCGATAGCTGGTCTGGGCGTGAGCAGCAGCGGTGTGCGCCGAGTAGCCGAGGCGGCGGGCGCCGGCGACGAAGAGAAGATCGCGCGGTCGGCGACAGCGCTCAGGCGCATCTCGCTGGTGCTCGGGTTGCTTGGCGGGCTTTTACTTGCTGCGCTGGCCTTTCCGGTGTCGAATTTCACCTTCGGTGACTACCAGCATGCCGGCGGCATCGTGCTGCTGTCCCTGGCGGTATTCTTTCGGATCGTGTCTGCCGGGCAGGCTGCGTTGATCCAGGGCTTGCGGGGCATTGCAAATCTTGCCCGCATCAACGTGCTTTCGGGGCTCTTCGGCACGATGATCAGCATCCCGCTGATCTATCTGTTCGGCGAGCAGGCGATCGTACCCTCTCTCGTGGCGATCGCGGCCGTGTCAGTCCTTCCCACCTGGTGGTACAGCAAACAAATATCCACGCGCCCACCGCCAATGTCGGCGCACCAGTTTGGCCCGGAAGCCAAAGCTCTGTTCAGGCTCGGCGTCGCTTTCATGGCAAGCGGACTCCTGACCTTCGGCGCGGCCTATGCCATCCGTCTTATCGTGCTGAATGAAGGCGGCATCGTAGCGGCTGGATTGTATCAGGCAGCCTGGGCGCTCGGGGGGCTGTATGCCGGTTTCATCCTTCAGGCGATGGGAACGGATTTCTATCCGCGCTTAACCGCAACCGCGGACAACAATGCCGAGTGCAACCGGCTGGTCAATGAGCAGGCGGAAATCAGCATGCTGCTGGCAGGCCCCGGCCTGATCGCCACCCTGACCTTGGCGCCGCTCGTCATGAGCTTGTTCTATTCGGCCGAGTTTCATGGAGCCGTGGAGCTTCTGCGCTGGATCTGCCTTGGAATGATGCTCAGGATCGTCGCCTGGCCGATGGGCTTCATCGTGCTGGCGAAGGATGCGCAGACGATCTTCTTCTGGACGGAGGTCGCAGCAACGCTGGTGCATGTGGGGCTGGCGTGGCTCTTCGTGTCAAAGTTCGGTACGAAAGGAGCCGGCACGGCGTTCTTCGGCCTCTACGTCTGGCACAGCATCCTGATTTACGTGATCGTGCGTCGGCTTACCGGTTTTCGCTGGTCGCGCGCCAATCGCAGGCACGCGCTTCTGTTCCTGCCTGCATCGGGATTGGTCGTATCGGCCTTTTTGCTCCTGCCGGCATGGTCGGCGACGGTGATCGGCTGCGTCGCCGTTGTCGTGACCGGGCTTTACTCGCTACGCATGCTGGTGGAGCTGCTACCACCGGAGTCGATGCCCGCAATCGTCAGAGGATGGATCACGAAATCCGCATGAGAAAAAGCGCGCATTGGACAATGCGCGCTTTTCTGATGTGGTATTCCGCCGCGGGCAGGCATTCGCTTCAGGCCGGGACGACGTCCTGCTCGGGCTGACGGACGACGCGCCCGGCGTCGGCGACGGCCTGGCGTAATGCCTCGATGACTCTTTCGATATCGACCTCCGTCATCTGGGCGTAAAGCGGCAGGATGATGGTTTGCTGCTGCGCCGAAACGCTTCGCGTCAGGCTGGTGGCCGCGCGATGGGAGTTTTGGCCGGAATAGGCTCCCTCCAGATGAATGTTCATCACACCGCGTCGCGTCGATATTCCTTGATCGAGCAGCGCTTGCATGACGGCCCGCTGGTCGATTTCATCAGACAGTCTCACGCAGAAGCTTTGCCAGTTGCTTCGAGCCCAGTGCGGCTCGGTGGGAATCGACAGACCTTGGATCGTGGACAGCCCCTCGCAATACTGCGAGGCAAGCTGTCTCCGCTGCGCAATCAGCTCCGGCAGCCGCCGCAACTGCACTCGTCCCACCGCGGCCTGGAGGTCGGTCATCCGGTAGTTGTAGCCCAGCTCATCATAGTCCTCAAAGATCACCTGCTTAGAGCCGTGGCGGACTGCGTCGGTGACGCTCATACCATGCTGGCGCCACAGCCGGAATTTTCGGTCATATTCCGGGTTCGCCGTCGTCAGCATACCGCCATCACCCGTGGTGACTACCTTTCGGGGATGGAAGGAGAAGCAGGCAATATCGCCATGCGGTTTGCCAATCTTTTCCCAACCGCCTTCCCACAGGATTTCGCTTCCCGTCGCACAGGCAGCATCCTCGATAACCGGTATCGAATATTTCTTGGCGATGTCCACAATCGAACGGAGATCGCAAGGCATGCCGAGCTGATGCACGCACAGGATTGCCTTGGTGCGGGGCGTGATTGCCGTTTCGATCAAGCGGGGGTCGATATTGTAGCCATCCGCCTCGATGTCGACGAAGACCGGCACTGCACCGCAGTATCGAACAGCATTCGCGGTGGCGATGAACGAATGGCTGACCGTGATGACCTCATCGCCAGCTTTGACGCCGACTGCCATCAAGGCGAGATGAAGCGCCGTTGTGCAGTTGGAAACGGCGCAGGCGTGTGCCGCGCCGACAAATGCCGCAAATTCACGCTCGAAAGCGGCGACTTCCGGCCCTTGGGTCACCCATCCCGATAGAATAACGCGGCGCGCGGCCTCAGCCTCTTCCTCTCCGAGGACGGGTCTGGCGACGGGGATTGTGGATAATGACGGGCTCATGCAGCTTGGCCTCCGGCCGCAGCAGTCTTCGACTGCCACCACGCGACAAGGTCACGAAGCCCCTGCTCCATCGAGATTTCCGCCTTGAAACCCAGAAGCCTTTCGGCCTTGCTGATATCAGCAAGACGACGGGTTACGCCGTTGACCGTGCGCGCTTCTTTGTGCTGCGGCTCGAGTGAGGACCCCATGATGTCGCTCAGCATCTGCGCGAGTTCCAGCAGGCTTATTTCCCTGCCGCTCGCGACGTTGAACACCTCGTCGGTAACGTCGCTCTTCGCCGCCAGCACGTTTGCCCGGGCGATGTCGCGTGCATCGACGAAGTCCATCGTCTGGCTGCCGTCTCCATAGATCAGCGGCGGCATTCCGGCTGCAAGGCGTTCCATCCAGCGGATCAGCACTTCGGTGTAGGCGCCGTAAACGTCCATTCGCGGTCCGTAGACGTTGAAATAACGCAGCGCGACATAGCGCAGGCCATACATGTCGGCGAAGCTGCGCAGCAATCCCTCGTTGAAGGTCTTTGCCGCGCCATAGATCGTCCGGTTGTTGTAGGGATGATGCTCTTCGGTCGTCGGAAAACTTTCGGCAAGCCCCAGTACGGAGGCGGAAGAGGCGGCAACGACCTTCGAAACTCCCGCTTTGACGGCAGCTTCGAGAACGTTGAACGTGCCTTCGGCAAGGACTTCGAAAGCCAGTCGTGGCTCTTCGGCGCATTGGGTGATGCGGATGGCCGCCTGATGAAAGACGATATCGACGCCGTCAAAGGCTTTCGCCAGCAGTGCCCTGTCGCGGATATCTCCGTCGATTATGTTAAGGGGCGCGCTGCCGATTGCCGAGCTGAGATTGTCCCGGCGCCCGCGCACGAAATTGTCGAGGACGATGATCTCGCGAGGTTTTTCCAATGCGACAAGATCGGCAATATGCGAACCGATCAGACCGGCACCGCCGGTAATGAGCACCCGTTTGTTTTTCATGATCTTTCCTCACGCGACATGTTCGTCATCGGATCATTCTCCGAACGCCAACGAATAAATTTCGCAGGAACCCCAGCGACAACCGAGAAGGGCTCAACGTCCGAGACGACGACGGCTCCCGCTCCAACGATCGCCCCCTTCCCGATCGTCACGCCGGGAAGAATGGTCGCATTCGTTCCTATATCGGCCTCCGCGCAGATGCGGACCGGCCTGATTTCAAGATCCGTGCGAATGATCGGGACATCCACCGGCAGTGCCGTGTGGCTCGAGCCAAGCACCTTGGCGCCAGGTCCCCACCCGACGGAATCCTCGATCACCAGATCGCGGGCGTCGAAATAGGCCGTCGGTCCGATCCAGACATTGTCGCCGATCGTGCATCGGCCGTCGAAGCGTCCCTGGATATAGGCCTGAGCCCCGATGAACACCCCGTTGCCGATCTCGAACGTCTCCGGGTGTTTGAAGCCGGCGCCGCCTGCAACCTGCAATCCCGTGCCGCAGCTGCGCGTTATCGCCTGCCAAATGGCTTTGCGCATCATGGTGTCGACGACACCATCCCCCGTCGCGAAGCGACCGTAGAGCTCGATCAGGCCGGCGCGTCCATAAGATTGCCTGAGTTCTTCGACGAGCCCCGCCTGGTAAGCCGGATCCGCCGGTCTTTCTTGACGGCCGTGCACCGCATGCACGATCCGAATCTCGCCCGCACGATCAGCTGACATAGGCGTCTTCCAACGCAGCTGCCACCTGATCGACGTGCCACGCGGGCATCTCAGGATAAATCGGCAGCGAGAGAACCTCTTTTGCAGCCGCTTCCGAGACCGGGAAATCGCCGGCTTGGTAACCGAGGTCGGCATGAGCCTGCTGCAGATGGACGGGGATTGGATAGTGCAGCCCGGACTGAATGCCCTCCGCGCTCAGCACGCGCTGAAGCTCGTCGCGATCGCGGCTTCTGATTGCATAGACGTGGTAGACGTGGCGCCGGCCGGCTTTCTCGACAGGCGTCGTCAAATGCGTCGATCGCCCAAGCAGCGACGAGTAGCGGCCTGCATGCGCGCGCCGCGCCTCGGTCCAGGCCTCGAGGTGCCTGAGCTTGATCCGCAGGATCGCGCCCTGAATGGCGTCCATTCGGTAGTTGAAGCCCTTCAGCAGATGGTGGTAGCGCTGCTCCTGGCCCCAGTCGCGTAGCATGCGCATTGTTTTGGCCTGGTCGTCGCGGTTGGTCACGACGATGCCCCCCTCGCCGCAGGCTCCGAGGTTTTTACCCGGGTAGAAGCTGAAGCAGCCCGATGCGCCGAGGCTGCCGGCGCGCGCGCCTCTGTATTGCGCCCCATGCGCCTGGCAGGCGTCCTCGATAACAGGTATCCGGTAGTGGTCGGCAATCGCTTGGATCGCATCCATATCGGCCATCTGCCCGTAAAGATGGACGGGAATGATGGCCTTGGTGCGGGGTGTGATCTTTGCCTCGAGCTGAGCCGGATCCATCGTCAGCGTGACCGGCTCGACATCGACGAATACTGGCCGTGCGCCCGCATAGCAGATCGCCGATACGGTCGCGACGAAGGTAAATGGCACGGTGATGACTTCATCGCCGGGGCCGACGCCAGCCGCGAGAAGCGACAGATGCAGGGCGCTGGTCCCGGTGTTGACTGCGATCGCATGTTTGACGTTGCAATAGTCCGCAAATTCCTGCTCGAGGAGGGCGACCTCTTCGCCCAGTATGTATTGCCCCGAAGCCAGGACGCCGAGCACCGCGGCGTCGATTTCGCTCTTGATGGAATTATACTGTGCCTTGAGGTCCAGGAACGGAATCATGCAATGCGCCTCGCCTCTTCGAGCTCGATGATACGACCGCGCTGAGCGAGCGACCGGCTTGCGGCTTCAAGGATGCGGACGACACGCAGCCCGGCTTGGCCGTCGGTAATCGGCCGCGTATTCTGCTCAATGCAATCGACGAAGTGATCCAGCTCGCGTTTCAATGCCTCGGTCATATCGAGCTTGGGCGCCCACATGTCGCCGCTGCGGTAGCCGACCAGCATCTGATGGACCTTCTCGCCATATGCATCAGAGTTGGGGCACATGGTGATGCCCTTGTCGTAAACCTTGATCTTTTCGCTGGGCTCCAGATCGTCATAGACGATCATCTTGTTGCTGCCGCCGATCAGCGTACGGCGCACCTTGACCGGCGCCAGCCAATTGACGTGGATGTGGGCGATGAGCTTGCTTTCGAAGAAGAGCGTCAGATAGGCGATGTTCTCAGGTTCGCCGAGGACATGGCTCATCCCCGTTGCGGAAACCGCCACCGGCCTTTCCTGCAGGACATGGTCGAGGATGGACAGGTCGTGCACCGCGAGATCCCAGATGACGCTGACATCATGCTGGAACAGCCCCAGATTAACCCGAACCGAGTCATAGTAATACATGTCGCCGAGGCCACTTTCGACCAGCTCGCGCATTTTGCGGACAGCGCCGGTGTGGACGAAGGTGTGATCGACGGCGAGCACGAGGCGTCGCCGCGCTGCTTCCTCGACCATCCGCGAGGCTTCTTCTGTCGTCGATGCCATCGGCTTTTCGACGAAGACATGCTTTCCGGCCATCATCGCCTGCATTGCGAGCTTGTAATGGGTAGAGACCGGCGTCGCGATAGCGATCGCATCCACTCTCGGATCACGCAGGACTTCCTCGAAATTATCGGTGATCGTTACTGCTGGATAGCGGCTCTTCACCGCCGCCAACCGTTCGACATTGAGATCGCAGACGGAAATAAGCTGTGCCCCGCCCGCCTCGGAGATATTGCGGACCAGGTTCGGACCCCAATATCCATATCCAACAACAGCAATGCCGATCATCGCATTCCTCCAAACGCTTGCATGTTTACTGACCGGTCATGAACGTGACCGGTGATCCTGGCCGGAACACCGGCAACAATGGCGCCGTCAGGCACATCCTTCGTTACGACAGCGCCGGCGCCGACCTGGGCGGCCTCTCCGATGGTCACCCCAGGCAGAATGGTGGCGTTACTGCCGATCGAAGCATGGCGCTTAACCAGTGTGGGAATGACAACCCAGTCGGCCTCGGTCTGCAGACTGCCGTCCGAGTTGACGGCTCGCGGGTAAGTGTCATTGGTGAACATCACCCCGTGGCCGATAAAGACGCCGTCTTCCAGCGTCACGCCTTCGCAGAGGAAGGAATGGCTGGAGATCTTGCAGTCTTTTCCGACGATGACGTTTTTCTGGATTTCAACGAAGGTGCCGATCCGCGTTCCCGCGCCGATCGTGCAGCCGTAAAGATTAACCAGATCTCGATGGTGAATAACGCAGCTGTCATCCAGCTTGACGTTCGATGCAATCATCCGGTTCGTCCCCTACTCCACAGGCCCTGATTTGGCTGAAACCGGTCACAATCGTTTGAATGCACAAGATTTCATTTTGACAGGGCAAATACTTCTCTGCCTCCAAAGAGAATTGTTTTCGCCCTAATAGTAAAGGAAACAATACGTGGAACCTTATTCACCAAAAGGCGTATATGCTTACGAGGATCGGATGACGAGGCTCGCCGACGTCTGTCGCGATCGCTCGGCTGGAACGGTTGTCAGCCGACGGTCGATCCTGCCCTGCATCAATGCCGGGGAATTGATTTCATATGCTTGGTGAGTTTCATCGAATATCTATAGTAATGTCATAATTCTCTATACAAAATGCTTACAAATATATTGATCAGGTCCAGAAGTTGTTCTATTGATATCCAATCATGGAACAAAGGTGCAGGCCTAACCACTATTAATTAGTGTGACGACCCCGGAACTGTGGTAATAAATTAGCACTTTTGTTAATCAAACTCTCCTTTTTGCGAGGGGAGTTCATGTTCGACTTTGCGTACAGGGTGGAAAAAAAGACTAGGAGGACGAGGCATTGGATACAATAAACATAAACCATAGGCAGGAAAATATATCACTTCCCCTAGAGATAGAAAACGGCCCGGCGGCGCTTGCCCGACCGGCAAGTCCAAAGCACTCACTTGTTATACTCGACAGGAGAGAACTTGATCGGCATTGCCTCGCGCAATGCATGGCCGCCCACACGGCAGATTTCGAGATTCTGGCGTTTGGATCGATTGAGGAGTGGAAGCAGAAGCGCGAAGAATATCCCCCACTTTCGGCAATTCTCTTGAATGTCGGCGGCAAGATGGTCGACGACCCTGCCGTTTCGGAGCAGATCAAGAGCCTTTCGTCCGAATTCGTCTCGACGCCCGTGATCATCCTGTCAGATAGTGATGATTTCGCCCAGATCGTCAGGGCGATCGACTGCGGAGCCAAAGGTTACATACCAGCCTCCGTCAGCATCAGCGTTTGCATGGAGCTGATCGCACTGTCGGTGGCAGGGGGACTTTTTGTGCCTGCAAGCGCTCTGTTTGCCATGCGCCACTTGCTGCAGTCGAGCGGCTCGCCAGCCCAGCCGCTGGCGGGGATATTCACTGATCGTCAGGCCGAAGTCGTAGCGGCGCTGCGGCGCGGCAAGGCGAACAAGATCATTGCCTATGAGCTCAATCTTCGAGAAAGCACCGTCAAGGTGCATGTCCGCAACATCATGAAAAAGGTTAAAGCCACCAACAGGACGGAAGTCGTGTTCAAGCTCAACGACCTTTTTCAGAATAATCTTTCGGGCGGCTCAACGGCAAGCAGCCTGTGCTGATGCGGCAGACAGGCCCCTATCGTGCGTCGCACTGCGAGCACATTTTTTCCTAAACATCTCGGTGGCGACACGGAAAATGCGCCACCGAGTGACAATCTGACATCATGGATTGTCATCGGGTGGCGCATAGGCTCAGTTGAGTTCTTTCCCACGCGCCTTCCAGGTGTCGCTACCCACACCTACATTTTTCGCAAGTTAATTACGGATGTTCCTTGGAGGCCGTGAAAGCGCCATTTGAATCCTGCGCAAAGAGCCTCTCTGCGAGTGAGGAACTAGACCCCGCGCCAGGTGCCAGAAATATCGGAACTCCGGCAGAGGCGGCACATTCGGGCGCAAGCCGTTCAGGCGCAGTTTCACCATCAGACCATCGATGCCTGAATAGAGTCGCAGGCGCAAACCGCCATCAGCTTCGAAGTGTGGAGCTTTCGTGTTCTCGCCGGCTGCGCTGCCCCCAAGGGTGGCAAGCCGAAGACCATTTGCAAGATCAGGCCGCTGACACCGCTCAAGAATATCGGTGAACCATTCGAGCCACTCGGAATCCGTCCGATCGGGAAGCTGATGAACGCTTTTCCGATCGCTGCCATCCGATCTCGGGACAACCGCATCAGCCGAACCACCGAGTTGCGCGATGACAAAGTGCGCGCGCCTGATTTCGTCGTGAAATAGAGATGGATAAAAGTGTTGCAGCTTGGACGCCTGCTTAAGCTGGCCTCTGCAGATCAAAGCGAGAAGGAAATAAGCCCATTCGACCGGATCCGGGTCGAGCGCCCCATAGTCTGTCATCGTTACCTTTACGAGGTCTACCAGAAGGCCCGAGGCGCGATCGGCGTCGCCCTCTTCCAATGCACATAAGGCAAGGCGGAATTTCGCTTCGGGTAGGTAGGAGACAAAGTCCAGGCAGCGTTCGTAGCAGTGCTTGGCGTCCTCCACTCTGCCTTGCTCGAGGAGCAAGTCCCCCTGCTTCAGCAAAGCGCGGTCGCTCGCTTCTCCCACGATGTGGACGCTTTGTTGCATTGAGGTACGCCCTACCTTCGCAAGTTTGCCGAAGGGGCCGGATTGGATGATCTTTTCGCCGACCTGCAGGCCTTGGCTGAGCATGAACCACTGATATATTTGCGGCCTGTGGGTCAATGTATGACACGAATGGACCAAGTCGTAACCAGCTGCGGTGATCCGCCGTATTTCGTCGGGATGGGCAAAAAGGTAATCCAGTTTCTCGACCACGTTGCTGCTGTCGACAAAAACACAGTTCTCCATGTCGACAAAGCCAGCCGCCTCCACCGCTGCCGTTCGTTCCGCCACGAGGCAGGACTTTGCCCCGGGGATCTCGAAATGCTTGCGCACGACCTCGCCGCCCATGGTGCCGCATGTGGGGGCGACGAGGCTTGCGTTGAGCGCGCGCGCATAGGCCTCTCCGGATAA
Organism: Rhizobium sophoriradicis; assembly: GCF_025200795.1. Lineage (NCBI taxonomy): Bacteria > Pseudomonadati > Pseudomonadota > Alphaproteobacteria > Hyphomicrobiales > Rhizobiaceae > Rhizobium > Rhizobium sophoriradicis. Next base: position 442,352 of record NZ_CP104153.1, on the reverse strand, counting down.
GAGCCGGGACGCCAGCTTGCTCTCATAGGCGTGTTGCGGTGAGACCAGGCAGGGATAACGGTCGCGGATGATCGGAAAAATCGCCTGTCGCCAGGGATAGAGACCGTAGGCCTGACCTGTGAGGGTGACCGGGATGACCTTTTGCTGCCCATAGTCGCGGTAGACTTCGGGATCGATGAAATTTGGCCAGACGAACAGGTTTTCCTTCACCGCCGGCATGTATTCCGGAGTCATCGTTGCGATCGCGAAATAGGTCTCGATGCCCCATTGCTCCATATCGGAAAGGAAGCCCGCGCGCCGATCGCACCATGGGTCGGCATTATGAAGGCCAAGCTTCGGGACCGCGATATTGGTAGTGGTGTTGGTGATTTTTATCCGACGTGAGCCGTGCGACCGATAACCGCTTTCAAACAGCGTCAGATCCGGTTCGTACCTGTCGCATATCTCTGCATAATCGCAGTCGCGGTTAACGACGACGACATCGAAATGTGTTGCCAGGCATTTGACCTGCTGCTGCATGTGCAGCAGCAGGTAACCGGCCGCGTTCGCATTGGGTTGGTGGTCCCATTGGAAAAAAACGAGGCGCGGTTTTCGATGATCAACCTTGCTGTTCATGTCCCTATCGGATGGCTCCAGGAGCAGTGACTTCGACGCTCGGAGCTGCCAGATGTGGATAGGGCTCTTGCCAGGAGTTGACACCAATCCTGTTCTTTAATCCACCAGAAAGCTTCCACTCGAAGTAAGCGATCGTTCTCTCAAGCCCCTCACGAAGGTTCACCTTCGGTTGCCAGCCGAGGTCCTGCTGTGCGCGGGAAATGTCGGGCTTGCGCTGCGTCGGATCGTCCATCGGCAAGGGATTGTAAACGATGCGTGATTTCGAGCCCGTCATCTCGATTACCATTTCGGCCAGTTCCCGGACCTGGAATTCTCCTGGGTTGCCGAGATTGATCGGACCGGTAACACCGGCCGGCGTCCCCATCAGGCGGATGAAGCCCTCGATCAGATCGTCTACATAGCAAAATGAGCGCGTCTGCGTGCCGTTGCCGAAGATGGTGATCGGCTCGTTTTGAAGCGCCTGAACGATGAAGTTGGAGACGACCCGTCCGTCATTGGTCTGCATGCGCGGCCCGTAGGTATTGAAGATCCGCGCTACCCGAATTTCCACGCCATATTGGCGATGATAGTCGAAGAACAGCGTCTCGGCGCACCGCTTGCCTTCGTCGTAGCATGCGCGCGGGCCTATGGGATTAACGCTGCCTCGATACTCCTCAGGTTGAGGGTGGACCGCGGGATCGCCATAAACTTCGCTCGTCGATGCCTGAAAGATTTTCGCCTTGGTACGCTTGGCCAAGCCAAGCATGTTGATGGCCCCATGTACATTGGTCTTCACGGTCTGCACGGGGTCGTGCTGATAGTGAACCGGAGATGCTGGACAGGCGAGATTGTAGATCTCGTCGACTTCCACATAAAGCGGGAAGGTAATGTCGTGCCGGAGCACCTCGAAGCGAGGATCGTCAAGAAGATGCAGCACATTGTCGCGCGAACCGGTGTAGTAGTTGTCCACGCAGAGGACATCATTGCCCTCTCGCAAAAGCCTTTCGCACAGGAATGAGCCCAGAAATCCGGTGCCGCCGGTAACCAAAATTCGCTTGTGTCCGTGCATTGATGTGCTCCGTTGTTTGATAGTTGCCCGCAGACGAGAAAAAGGTCAGCAAGCTCCCTTGCCCTTCAAGACCGCAGGAATTGTGCTGAGAAGGATGTGCCAGTCGAACCACAATGACCGGTTGTCGATATAGAACCCGTCGAGTTGCTGCTGGAGTTCGAGATCCGCATTGCTCCGTTCGGATATCTGCCAGAGGCCCGTCAGCCCCGGTGTGACCGAACGCCGCTTGTCGCGAAATTCGCCATCCATCGCCGAGAGGTGATACTCCGGAAACGGACGGGGTCCGACCAATGCCATTTCCCCTGCAATGATATTCACGAGCTGCGGAAGTTCATCGATGCTCGATGCGCGAAGGAGATGCCCGATCACCGGCAAGACACGCGGGTCCTCCCGAAGCTTGAAGTGAGTGGACCATTCGGCTTGTGCGGCCGGATTGTCTCGGAACAACGCCTCGAGGCGTTGTTCCGCATCTCTGTACATCGTCCTGAGCTTCAGCACGTGCACCGGCTTGCCAAACAAGCCTTCCCTGGCGTGCCTGAAGAAGACCGGCCCCGGATCGATGGCATAGATCGCGGCAGCAGCAATGAGAATGATGGGCATAAGCACCAGCACCGCGGGGATTGCGATCGCGAGATCAAGGGCGCGACGCACCAGATTCGAGTTTGCCGCCCCCCTGCTGCTCGCCAGGCGAACACCGATCTCTCCGCCGATGTCAGCCGGCCGCAATCCGGTTACCTTGAGGTTGGGCGTGTCGGAGAGCAGGATGACCTCGGCGAAGGTCTTACGCAATGTCGCCAACTCAGCGGTAAGCGAGCCCATATCATCGGCGATCAAGGCAATCGATGGGCGGTCATCAGGTGACAGTTCCGAAAAATCGGCGCAGGGTTCCGGCCGAATGCCATACTGCCAATGGTCTGTGAAATGCGCCATGAGGGCGGGGATACGATTGCGGCCACCAATGATCACCGCCCGCTCTCCCCAGAATCCAACTCTCCGCGACAGACCACGGGCAACCCCATGCATGGCAGGCTGAAAGATCAACCCGAGGCCGAGAAACCCGAAGATGGGAAGCAGCGCTCCGGTCCCTTCCGGTAGAAGGATCGCCGCCAGCGCTGCGATGACCGCGACCTTGCCCGACGCTGTCGTGCGGCGGCGCAGATGCTCGTGGTCATGAAGCCGATAGCCGGGATAGAGCGCGCTCGATGCATAGAGGATGATCGCTGCCAGGGCTGCGAGGGCGAAAGCACGCTCCAGCACCATGTTCTCCGACCCGTCGGGAAGAAACGGCAGAAGAACAGAATAGGCTATCAGATAACCCGCAATGTCGGCGCCAACCAATAATGATGACGTAGCGAGCCGAGGTATCCTGCGCCTGAGTGGAGCTGGCATATTCAGCCTTAGCCCCCTACTGAACGCAGCGCCCGGCGTGGCGTTTGCCATTGGCGGGACAGAATTTGCCGGACCCGTTCGCGTGGCGGTCACATCATTTGAGGTGATTGCCTTCGGCAGGTCGGATATCGACGCTAGTAGGGACATGTGGCTTTACACCTTTACGGCTACTGCTTTAGGCGCGCTCGACCCAAAAACCTCGTCTTCGATTGGAAACTTTCGAAGTCCCAGTCTCTGGAATGCTGTCAATGAGATGAAGGTCGGCACGACAAGCGCATAGCGCCGCCACAGCCGTCGCGGCTCGCATAGAAGACGAAACGCCCATTCGAAGCCGCTTCTTTGAATGATCCTGGGCGCCTGTCGCTTCAGACCGGCGTGGAAGTCGAAAGCAGCTCCGACGCCGATGAGCATCGAAGCATCCAGACGATCGCGCATGCGAGCCATCCAGAGTTCCTGCTTGGGGCTGCTGAGACCGACCCAGATAATATCCGCGCCTGACTGATTGAGCCGATCTGCAATATCCGCCTCTTCTTGCAGCGACAATTGATGAAAAGGCGGTGCGTAGGAGCCGACTATCTGCGCGTCCGGGAATCTTGCGAGAAGGCGCGCCTGCAACTGTTCCAGCGTCCGGGTTGTTGCGCCATAAAGGAAGTGGCGCGAGCCCTTGGATCTGCCCGCATCGAAAACAGAAAGCATCAGGTCAGGACCGTAAACCCGGTCGCTCTCCAAATGGCCAGCACGTTTCAATGCCCATACCAACGGCATGCCATCAGGGGTCACGAGGAACGCCCGGTTATGTATCGACCGAAGCTCGGCATCATCCTGACATCGGACGACGCCGTGTGCGTCCCGAACGCACACATATCCCTTCCTGCCGTCTTCGATCGCGTTTTGAATAAGTCCGGTCGCGCTTTTAAGATTGACCGCCGAAATGCGAACACCAAGGACATTCGTCCATTTGAGCGCGCCCTCTGAATGAAGAACTGAAGCCTGGCTGTCTGCTGGTTGCTTTCTCATGACCTGCGCTTTCGCGACCGAAACTGTCATCAGAATATCCTGGTAGGCCGATTGCCTCCATACTTGCTGCTCCAGCTATTGGACGTAGAATAGACTTCCCGTTTACGTCTTACGCCGAGATGACTTACAATATTGGAAGTAAGTCTGCGTACCCCATGGTGTGCCACGATGCTCCTTATGATAACCGTCGCCCCGAATTGGAGGCTTAGTTGAAGCGAAGATGCCGAAGAAGTTTTGCGCCCCGAGCAAGACTGGCCAGGCTAGGGCATTAACAAAACGGGAAGACAGACATGGTGAGCCGATCGGCAGATGACGGCTCCGGCTAACAAGCCTTTGGTCGATGCCGACAGAGGCAGGCGGCCGCAGAAAGATCAATGAGATCGCTAAAGCGCCTAACGTCGTTCTCACCGGCTAAGGCCGGGACGGTCAAACGACATCGCCGGCGCTGCCTACATTCGTCGACCGGGCTCGTGCAGCATCTTGATCGGCGCTCTCCGCTGCATAACTCCGGACCTGACCGCAGAAGGCGCTCGTCATGGGCGCCCTTTTGTTACTCTGGCGCGACGACGCTTCCCGTATCTGCCCCGGCCCTCTGGAGATCACTGAGACTGCCAAATTCTCCGAAGCGCATGATCCTAGGTTCTATTCGGAAGCTTCTATCGTTCAAATTGCCGATGTAGCGGTTACCGGAGAACTGCACATATCCAGGCCCGTGGCCAGGAGCGTAGACGTATGCTGCCAGCCGGCTGCTACTATCAATTGACACAACGTTGTTCTCGATACGGTTTGGCTCAGCCCATGGCGGGTGCCAGCCTCTGCCGGTACTGTCGTCAACTCGAAAGGCCGCACCCGATCCGCCTGCAATCACGTTTCCGGTTACCAGGTTGCTCCAGCCGCCGTTGATGCCGATCGCCGCGACGTTATCCGAGAGCGAATTTCCTTCGATGCGCAGCCCGCTCGCCTTGCCATCCGTATAGATTGCCCAGCTGATTGGAGTGGGCCATTCGCTGGTGTTTTCATATCCGGGAGGCCAGAACGTTCCGTCAGCTCTGTTCATGAGATGGCCGGTCCCGGTCACGAGATTGGAGCGGATGGTGCTTTTCAAGGAGTCGGCCTGCTCGCCCATCATCTTGATGGCACCGCCATCTGCAGTCCGCTGGTTGGCGTTACGGATCACGTTGTGCTCGATGATGGCGTTATAGACGGCGTCGTTGGAACCCCACAGCGAACCGCCGGTGATGCCGAACTGCGCCGTGTTTTCGATGAGGTTGTCGGCAATTCTGACATTGTCGGCCGCCTGGAACCATACTCCGGCGGTCTCCAGATACACCGTTCCAATGTCATGGATGTGGTTTGAAAGGACTCTGGCTCCGTCCGACTTGCCGAAGGTGCCATAATTGGTGCCGACGTAAATGCCGTTGCCAGCCACATCCGCGATCACGTTGCCGGCAATCAACGCGTTCTTGCTTTCCGTCACATGGATCCCGACGCCGACATTCTCGATATTGTTGCCGAGGATTTGGACACCGTCGGCGTGTTCGATCCGGATGGCGCCAAACCCTCTTGTATCCGTATAGAATTTCCCGCTGCCTTCAGGCGCTCCGTCTCTAATCTCGAGCCCGGATACAACCATCCCATTGGCGCCATCCAATTTCAAGAATGTCGGCAGGACACCCGCAACGACGACGGAATTCGGGAACGACTGACCGATAGGGATATAATGAAGCCGGCCCGCGACACGGTCGTGCCACCACTCTCCAGGCGCGTCGAGCAAGGCCTTGGCTCCGGTCAAAAAGTAGCGACTGCCTTCTGCGGTAAAGAAATAGCTCGTACCTTTGGTATGGACGGTCCGGCCGGTGCCATCGATTGATACGACCGGAAGCGTATCATTGCCCCACTGGCTTCCGGGTTGAAAACCTCCAACGATGTCGACGACCAGCCCGCTCGCATCCCCCAGTTCCGGAAGATCGCCGGCATGGAAACAAAAGCGCGTGTTTCCTTCCCACATATCGATTGCTGGCTCGCACTTTGCCGCGAATAACCAACCCTTGCGTGGGTCTCCATCAGCGGGAGCGTTGGGGAATCGAGCCCGGTTTTGCCGTATCCCATCGACGAAAAGGTCGCCGACGCCTGCATCCGGCGGCAACGTCAGCGGCGCCGTCCAGCGGCCATCGGACTGCTGCGCCCAGTTGGGCAGGCGTGGCCCCCCATGCAGAACCGGCGTTTCATTGCATCTTGCCGTCAGGATCAAGCCCGCGTCGCGAGCGTCGAAGACAATCGGCTGAGTAAGATAGTAATCGCCCCTACCAAGCGCGATCGTGGCAAGCCCGCCCTTGTCACGGGCTGCATCACGGGCCCTTTCAATGCTGGCGAAGGGGCCGTCGCCGCCCTGCTGACTTGCAGTCGGGAGCAGGCCGCTCCAACTGTCTTCTCCATCGGGAGAGACGTAAAATATCGTCCGCGCCGCGGTGCTGCTTCTCAACACGTCGTTTAGAGGCGTCTCCTCCAATTTGAATGACGAGGTCGCGGAAGCTTCCGCGCAGGTCGCTTCCCGGATGAGCATTTGCAGGCGCTCAGGCGCGACCATATCCTTTTCGGCTGAAGCCGAATTGCCGGAATTGGGAAAGAGCATGACAGGCAAGATGCTCAGGATCAGTCCAAAACGCCGCCTCATGATTTCTGCAACCCTCTCATACGGCCACGCGAGACGCCTGCCAAGATGGCGAAGGGCTGCTCGAAACGACGGGCGCGTATAGCGAAAACATGATGATGGCTGTGGTGAACAGGATGAAGATCGCGTCATTCTGAACCAAGAAAATACTCTCGGTCAGATTCATCACCAGGATCATGATCGTAAGGACATTGAGCCAGAGCCATCCATACTGCGCATCATAACAATGAAGGAAAGCGCCCTGGCGGATTGCATGGGGAAGCATCAGGGCAAACGGGATCATTCCCATTACTCCAAAGCTTAACAAGATATCGCGATATCCATTATGTGAGTGGGGCGCGGCCCATCCTATCTTTGTCCAGATGTGCGTCGCTTCGGGGTTCGCGTCCGTCCAGAATGCCTGGTAACCATAACCGAGCAGCCAACGATCGGATATCTCGCGATCAACCAGCTCCCATAATGGCACCCGACCCGTCAACGTCGCGTCCTTGCCGAGCGCTTCAAGGGCCGGAACCAGGAATTCGTGAAGCGAAATCAGAATGCCGACAGACAGCTGAATGAAAAACAGGACGATGACTATGCGGCCAATGCTGCTGCTTCTTTGCAGGAGGGAATAAAAGCCGATCAGGCAAAACGCGACTATCGTCGCAATGATTGCGGTCATCGATCCGGAGCTCGCCAGGCAGATGATACCCGCGGCCAACAGGATGAACGCGGTTCGCCGCAAGCCGAGCTTGTCGTCGATCAGCACGGCGGTCGCCACCAAGATCATCAGCGACGCGTACCAGCCAAGCACGTTCTTGTGAACGAAGACTCCCCGCATCGCTCCATCCGGCATAGTGGCGAGGGCTGGTGACACCACAGAGATAACCACACTGAGGAGGATACAGGCTCCCAGGGTCGTAAATAACAGGAACAGCAACTGCCTTGGCGTGAAACGGATCGCCAGGATGTAGGAAAGAAGCACGCAAAACAAAAGGCCGATTGCGCGCCTCAAGGTCGATGAAGGTCCTATTGACCACAAGGTCGACAAAAACGGCAGGGCGAGGATCAGGGGAACAATCAGATTTCGCCTGACCGCCGTTAGAAATTGCGGAAAATTGCGTATCAGGACCAAGATTGTAAATGCATATATTGGAAGGCAAGGAAGCCGCAGTATAGATTTGGCAGATTCGCTGAGCGTTCCGTCCGCATCTGACAGCATAAGTGGCAGAAGGGCGCCTGTCTGAAAAAAAAGGGATATGCCGGCGCCCCAGCATTCTATGGCCCGCCAACTGATGGTTGGTCCGCTGGCAGTTCTGAGGCTAGCTACTCCCATGATCCGTTCCGACTGAGTTGAACAGACAAGCGACTCTTGATCCGACGGATCAAAACAACAGGTCTCGGCCTTTTGCGGCACTGCTTTCAAGCAATCATCCGGCCACATCAACAGTCAACCTGTCCTAGGGAAGGGCCGGCTACGCCTAATGCACCCTCTCTCCACCCAAAGGCGATGTTGTGGTTAAGCTCCGAGCTTGCATTACCCCAAAGGCGGGTCGTCATGCCCGCATGATTGCCCTTAAGAGCAGATGTTGCGCATGTCCGTTCACCGGTACCGTGGCGACGATGTCTTGTGAATCGTGGTGAAGCCGCGCTCCACTGGACTGAGGCAACAATTCTGGCAGAGGCTGTTTCTGCAGTCGAAGCCTGCAAGGTTTAGGATTGCTATGTTCCTGCGTCATGATCCTAGTTCTCCATCCAACGCCACCGGCGCAGCACTCGTTGCGGCGATCTCATTGGCTCCGCGCCAGGCGCTGTTCGGTCGACGCGGTACTTTGGATATCGCCATCACCAGGGCACTAAACTTCGGCGGCTGCGTGACCGTCGGCCTCCTGCGCAACTTTGCGCCGCTGCAGAGCGGCGCATGGCGACAACCTACCTGAGGGGGCGTCATGGAACGGCCGACCCTCAGTGTCCTCATCAACAATTACAACTACGCACGCTTTGTCGGGCGGGCGATAGACAGCGTGTTGAGCCAAGCCGAGGGCAACGTCGAGATAATCGTCGTCGATGACGGATCTACCGACCACTCGCGCTCCGTTCTGGAAGCATACGGCAACCGGGTGAAGGTGATCTTTCAGGAGAACGCCGGACAGGCCGCTGCGATCAATGCCGCGGTAGGATCGAGCACCGGCGAGATCCTCTGTTTTCTGGATGCCGACGACTGGTGGGCACCGAGCAAGCTATCAGCGACCGCTGCAGCGTTTCGCGCGAACCCCCAAGCATCGCTCGTCTATCATCGACTGCAGCCGACGCTTGTCGATGGCACGCCGACGTCCAAGCCAATCCCTCGAACCCTCTGTTCGGGCGCGTTGTCGTCGCTGCTCACACGCTCTGCAGGTTGGTGGCCATTCCCGATGACGTCGGCGGTCGCGGTACGACGCAGCGCTTGGGAGGCTGCGGGCAACATTCCAGAACAGTTCCGCATATCGGCCGACGCCTGGCTCGTGGGAATCTATCCGTTTCTGGGGGATGTGATCGCCATGCCGGATCCGCTTGGATTCTACCGCATCCACAATAACAATTGGTATCGCCCCACCGAAGATGCCGCGACGCTTAGGAGACGGATGACGCACTGGCAGCATACTGTTGAAGCAACGAACCTGTTTCTCTCAACTCATGAACTGCCGGCAAGACTACATCTGAGGGATCACTATCCCTATCGCGTTGCGTCGGCAAAGCTGCAGGGCGCCGATGCGCTCACGCGGTTAAAGCTTGCCATCGAAGGCCTCTTCTTTGCCGGCGAGCCGAACCTGCTCAGGCGGACGCGCGACAGCTTGCGCTCGGCGCGCGGCCTGTCGCGGCTCGGTCTGGATGTGGCCTTGCCGGGGGTAGCGCAATGAAGGCGCTGCTATTGGTGTCCGAACTGGAAGACTATACCATTTCCTTTGCCAGCGGCGTTGCTCAGCACCTCGATGTTGTGCTTGCCGTGCCGCGCCGGCGCTATGCACATCTCGCCTCTTCCTTCGACCCGGCTGTCGATCTGCACCTTCTGGACTGGCCGAGACACCGTTCTCTCTCCAATCCGTGGTTCCTGTACCAGCTCACGCGCCTGATCCGGCGCGAACAGCCGAACCTCATTCATCTCCTCAGCAATTCGACGCTTTGGCTGAACCTCGCCGTTCCGTTCTGGCGCCCTATCCCGCTTGTGACGACGATCCATGACGTCGAAATCCATCCGGGCGACGCCGATACGCGTACCTTGCCTGGCTGGGCTCCCGAACTGATGGTGAAGCAATCCGGACACCTCGTCGTGCATGGCGAGGGGCTGAAGCGGATGGTCCTCGACCGATATGCAAAATCGCCGGACCACGTCCATGTTCTTTCGCATCCCTCCATCCTTCGCTATGCGGAGCTCGCCCGGCGACAGAAGTTGACGGCGCGCGAAGCGGATGGAACGATACGCGTCCTGCTGTTCGGACGGATATTCGCCTATAAGGGTCTGGAACATCTGGTCCGGGCCGAAGCGATGCTCAAGGACGCGCTTCCTAACCTGCGCGTCACGGTCGCGGGCCGTGGCGACAATCCGGCGATATTCCTGCCGCTTATGGGGGATGCCGACCGCTATGATATTCGCAATCGTTTTATCGAAGATGCAGAGGTCGCCCAGCTTTTCCTGGACACCGACATCGTCGTGCTTCCCTATACGGAAGCCTCCCAAAGCGGCGTGCTCAACCTTGCCGCCGCATTCGGCAAACCTGTCATCGTTACTGACGTCGGCGAGTTGCGGGATACCGTTGAGCCCAACGGGTTGGGGATAGTGGTCCCCCCCGGTGACGCCAAAGAGCTCGCGGCAGCGATCAGGACATTGGCAGACAACGGCGAGCTCAGAACCAGGTTGGGCGCCAATGCGCTCGAATGGGCCAAGGGGCCGAATTCGCCTGAACGGGTCGGCGGCCGGGCCGCGGCAGTTTATCGGGAGGTGGTCGGGTCATGCTGATGGAAGCCCTCACAGACAGAAGCCGGCCAGCGGCCCGCAGCGCGGCTAGCGTCCGCCATTATCTTCCGGGCGGCTGCGAGAACGGCGGCGGCATCGGCAGGCTTGTCGGCTATATAATAGAGACGGCGAAAGAGACCGGCGCGAAGCATTTCGTCACCGATACAAGAGGGGCTCGATGGTCCAAACTGACTTCGCCGGCGCGACTGGTCGGGGCCATCCTGACAATGGCAAAGGACCGGATCGTTGCGCCTGACCGCATTCACCATATCCACATCGCTGGCCGCGGCAGCACTTCTCGCAAACTGATCCTGACCGAGGCTGCCCGCCTATTAGGGTGCTGCCACATATTGCACCTTCACGACTACGATTACGCCGGCGATTTCGCGCAACGCTCGCCGCGTCAACAACGGCTCATACGTCGGATGTTTCAGAATGCCGACCGTGTCGTGGCGCTGGGCCAGCGCGATCGCGCAACGCTGACGACCCTTCTGGGTGTCGACGAGCGCCGTGCGGTCGTCGCCCATAATTGCGTCCCCGATCCCGGGACGCATAATATTTGCGACGGCGGGACACCGCTGATCGTATTCCTCGGCCGGTTGAGCGAACGCAAGGGGGTAACGGAGCTTCTATCGGCCCTGAACCACCCGCTTATGAAAGAACTCCGGTGGCGGGCCGTACTGGCCGGCGATGGTCCTGTCGAGCATTATCGCCGTCTGGCTGACGCCATGACGCTTTCCGATCGGGTCGAGATGCCCGGCTGGCTTGACGCCGGTGAGGCGCGAGCCTTGTGCGCCCGTGCAGATATTCTGGTCCTGCCGTCGCACGCCGAAGGGCTCGCAATGGCCGTGCTCGAAGGACTGTCCCATGGGCTCGCCGTCGTAACGACGCGTGTTGGGGCGCATGAGGAAGTCATTACCGATGGTGAGACGGGGATTTTCGTGCCGGTGGGAGACCAGAATGCCCTGGCCGCAGCTTTGGCAAAGCTGGTGTCTGACCGAGAATTGTGCATCCGCCTCTCCGTCCAGGGGCGCGCGCATTATGTCAACTATTTCAGCATGATGGTCTATATGCGCTCGCTTGAAAAACTTTACGATACCGTATCCGCGAAACACCAAGGATGGGCTGCCGCACGATGACGATTTCCACTGTTCCGCCGGACCGCAACCTTCCGATCTCGCCAATGCGGTATGATCCTCGCGCTCAGGTCGAGACCAAGGCGGATAACCTAGACCTCGCATCCGCCTTTCGTATGCTGCGGCGAAGAATGGTCTTGATCATTGCGATAACCTTGCTGCTGGTGGCGCCCGCGGCGATTATGATCTCTGGGTTGAAGCCCACCTATCAGGCCTCTGCCCGATTGATCGTCCACCAGCCTCTCGCGACATCACTTGGTGCGGAGGATACCAGCCGCGGCAACCCGCTTGACGTGAAATCGGAGACTGAGCGGCTTTTATCCAGAAGTATTGCAGAGCGAGTCGTGCGCGAAATGCGGCTTAACATGCGGGAGGAGTTCAATCCAGCGCTGCGGAAGGTCTCGTTCTTTGAGAGTATCCGGGCAAACCTGCGAGGCCTGTTCGACACGGAAAAGCCCGCTTCAACGGCACGAGACAGCATCGAAGCCACTATCCGGGAATATTATCAAGCACTCGGAGTGTGGCACGAAGAGAGGAGCGAAGTTATCCAGATCAGCTTCACGGCAAATGATGCTGAACTCGCAGCCGCTGTTCCTAACCGTGTCGTCAGCATTTATCTCGACGAGCGGAAGGGCAGTGTCAGTGCCCGCCTGGATGCAGCGGAAACATGGATCCGACAGCGCATTGCCGAACAGAAGGGTCGCGCGGTTATCGCTCGCGACGCTGCCCGCAACTATCAAGAATCGATGGACATCCTCTCGAAAGAGGACGCTCAGGATGAACGTATCAAAACCCTCCTGGAACTCACCGGGCGCGAAGGTAAAATCGAGGAAAGCCGGCTTGAGGTAAAAGCGACGATATCGGCGCTGGAAACCGCAGATAACCCTTCGGCTGCGGTGCAGAACATCGCCGTCCCCGATAGCATCTCAATGAAGCAACGCGATCTTCGCGCACAGGAGGAAGATCTTTCCCGTCTGCTTGAGCTATATGACAGCAATGCCGAGGCAGTGGTGGATTTACGCAGGAAGATCGAACAATCCCGTATCGATCTCGACCTCGCAACCAAGCAATATCTCCAATCAATGCGCGCCAAGCTTGCCGCCCTTGATCATGAAGCCAACGCAGTGCAATCCATCTTGGCTGTCGCTAAGGAAAAACGCACACGCGATGCCCTGGCGCAGACCGAATTGACACGACTGCAGCGTATTGCCGAAAACGAGCAAGCCGCACTCGACAAGCTTGAGGACCAGCGTCGGGACCTCGCCGCCAAGGCCACACTGCCGGGCGCGGAATTGGAGGTTTTCTCACCGGCTTCGGTGCCGCTCGTGTCACAGGGACGCGGAAGGCTCTTCTATCTGGTGGGCGCCCTCCTGGCTGCAATCTCGGCAGCCGTGACCGCTGCTTTCGTACTCGAGATGTGGGACCAGTCCGTCCGGAGTTTCGATCAGATAGCAGGAATGGCCCGCACGATACCGGCAGGACTTATTCCACGGCTGGCGCGGAGGGAAAATCCAAAGACGATTTTCAGACTTGTGCAGGTCCCGATGTTTGACGAAGCACTCCGTACCGTGATCCTGACACTCAAACAGTCCAACGGCGGCAAGGTGCCGAACAGTATCGTCGTTACGTCGGCTCACAGCGGAGAAGGCAAGTCGCTTGTCGCAAGATCGCTGGCTATCGAACTCTCCGCCGCCGGAATTCCAGTACTGCTGGTCGATGGCGACCTTCGACGCGGGGAACTCGAGTCGTTCTTCAGGTCGGGGCTACAGCAGGGTTTGAACGAATACCTGAACGGCCAGGCAGATATCCGCGACATCGTCTACCACCATCCAAGCGGTATCGACTTCATTCCATCTGGCAAATTCAGTCTGCAGCGACGCGTTCGTCCGAACGGCCTGGCAGATATCATCGAGGTGGCGGGCGCGGCCGGCCGGATTGTCATCTTCGATAGCGCGCCCGTGCTCGCCTCGACAGACACCGTGCTTCTGACTGCGCTCGCGGAAAGAACACTGGCCGTTGTCAGATGGGGGAAGACGAGCCGTCGCGCGGTCGAGTTCAGCCTGCAGCAAATGAAAAGCCCGCGAAATTCGGAAATCCTTGTCGCGATCAACAATGTAAGCCCCGACAAACACGCGCTGTATAATTTCAGTGATTCAGAGCGTTTCTCCAAATCTCTGATGAAATATTACCAGCCTCACACCGATGATACTCCGAGAACTATAATTGATAATATATTTTCTTTGAAATCGAAGATAATACATAAATGAACTGCCGCACTATTGTTCGAGTTGGAGGGCAATCATGGATATGGGTATGACAAAGAACCAAAAAGTTGCACTGATTACGGGCATAACAGGTCAGGACGGTGCGTATCTGGCCGAAATGCTCCTGGACAAGGGCTATATCGTTCACGGCCTCAAACGGCGCTCATCGTCCTTCAACACCAGTCGTATCGAGCATCTGTACGAGGATCCCCATGTCGAGAATCCTCGCTTCATTTTGCACTTCGGGGATATGACGGATTCGACCAATCTCATCCGCGTCATCCAGGAAACGCAGCCGGACGAGATTTATAATCTCGCCGCACAGAGCCACGTTCAAGTTTCGTTCGAGACACCGGAATATACCGCAAACGCAGATGGAACCGGCACCCTGCGGCTGCTCGAAGCAATTCGCCTCCTGGGGCTGACCAAGAAGACGCGCTTCTACCAAGCGTCCACCTCGGAGCTCTATGGCAAAGTCCAAGAAGTGCCGCAGAGCGAAACGACGCCTTTCTACCCTCGATCACCCTATGCTGCAGCCAAGCTCTATGCCTATTGGATCGTGGTCAATTATCGCGAAGCGTACGGCATGCATGCTTCGAACGGCATCCTGTTCAATCATGAAAGCCCGATCCGCGGAGAAACTTTCGTTACCCGCAAGATCACGCGGGCGGCGGCGGCGATCCATCTTGGATTGCAGGACCGGCTCTATCTCGGCAATTTGGATGCCAAGCGCGACTGGGGACATGCTCGCGAATATGTCCGCGGCATGTGGCTGATGCTGCAACAGGACGAACCGGGGGACTATGTCCTTGCGACCGGCGAGACGCATTCGGTGCGTTCCTTCGTCGAAAAGGCTTTTGCCAAGGTGGGCATGCCGATTGATTGGCGTGGGAACGGGATCGAGGAAAAGGGATTCGACAAGACTTCAGGTCAGTGTGTCGTGGAGATCGATCCGGCCTACTTCCGCCCGACCGAAGTTGATCTTCTGATTGGCGATCCGACGAAGGCGCACACGACGCTTGGCTGGAAACACGAGACCAGTCTCGATCAGCTGATCGCGGAAATGGTTCGCGAGGATCTGAAAGTCATGGCGCGAAATGTTCCTTCCGTCGGTGTGACCAAAGGTTTTGCTTACGCCTAAGGTATTTGCAGCCTTGCCGGAAAAAGGGTCGATATTGCGGGTCACGGCCGCAAAGGTCGCTTCTGAACTGCCGCGCTTGCCGCAATCTCAGCCTTTGCGCCAACCTTCTGCCCCCCGCAATAGGCCGATGATCCGGTCCTGTTCCGGCGAGCCGTCGTTCTCGCCTCTCATCCGTAATCGCTTCTTTCCTGCGTCCTTAACGGGCCGACCCCATTTTCAAGATGACGGGCGGCGACTGGGACATCAGCCCTAACGCACGCCTCTGAGGCGGCGACGCAACAACGCTCCTGGCGCCAATGAGACTGCTCGAGCCAGGATCGAAGGGAACGAAATCGAGACGGTCTGGTTAGGCCGGAGAAGAGCCGCCTGTCGAGCCCCGGCGATGAGGCGAGCCTAGGAGCGCGTCGTGAATGTTTTAAGCTTCCCCGGCAGGAAAGAGCGCCGCGACAATCCGGATCGCGCTTTCGTAAGCACCGACGCGGATGAGCGACGGCTCTACAGATTCGCCCTTCAGTACGAGATGGATGGAAAGAGTTGGGCGACCGAAGTCTGGGCCTATTCGCTGAAAGACGCCGAAGATCGCGTCGCTGCCATGCGACGATCGCTGACGATGTGCGGCCAGCTCTATGCCGAGGTGGAGGCCGATGCTCCAACACAAATCTAAGCGCATGTAACGCGGCTGGGCCGGCTTCCACTCATCTTTCCGGGATCGGGGACTGGCGTGGCCCGCATGACGCTTCCCTGGTTGGCAGGGGAATAGCTTGTTTCTCGGGGAGCTCGGCGAGCGAAGTAACGGGCGGTGCGGCGTTTCCAAGCAAGGTTGGTCATCCTTCGCACCTCAGTTTCCATCAGCTTTGCGCGGGGGCCGCCTGCGAAACAGCGACGTTCCGTGGCCGGCGGGGCGCCGCTGCGCGCCGCGCACGGCCACCGAGACTATTGGCAAACCACTCCACCGTGTATCCAAGACCTTCGGCAAGCGGCACCGTCGGCCGCCAGGCGAGAAGGTCCGTCGCCCGGGAAATATCAGGACGGCGGCGCTGCGGGTCGTCCTTCGGCAGCGGCCTGTAGACGATGACGGTCTGTCTCGGCACCATTGAACGGATCATCTGGGCCAGTTCGTTGATGGTGAATTCGCCGGGGTTGCCGAGATTGACCGGCATTCCGGGATTAGGCGTGACATCCATCAGCGCCATAAGACCGCCGACCAGATCGCTGATATAGCAGAATGATCGCGTCTGCATGCCGCTCCCATAGATGGTAAGGGGTTTTCCCGAAAGCGCCTGGACGATCAGGTTGGAAACGATACGGCCATCATTCGCCTGCATGCGCGGCCCATAGGTGTTGAAAATACGCGCAACCCGAGCATCGACGCGACGGGCACGCAACATGTCGAAGCAAAGCGCTTCCGCCGCGCGCTTCCCCTCGTCATAGCAGGCCCGCGGTCCGGTGCAGCTGACATTGCCCCGGTAATCCTCACGTTGCGGATGTTCGGCCGGATCGCCGTAGACCTCACTGGTCGAGGCCTGGAGGAAAGACGCGGCATGCCGTTCGGCCAGCGCCAGCAGGTTGCCTGTACCGGCGACACAAGTCATCATCGTGTGGACGGGGTCTGCCTGATACTGCGGCGGCGACGCGGCGCAGGCCAGATTGTAGATCTGGTCAAGCGGCTCGCCGATGTCCAGGACTTCGCAAACATCCTGTTCCACGAGCCGGAAGCGCGGATGGTTCGTCAATGGCCGGACATTGTCGCGCGAGCCAGTGATATAGCTGTCGACGCAAATGACGGAATCGCCACGGGCGAGGAGCGCATCGCAAACATGCGAACCGACAAAACCGGCACCTCCTGCCACCAGAACTGTCTTGCCTTTACCGCGACGATTTCCCTGCAGCATCGATACTCTCCTTCAGGCTGAGATACGCTCGTAAACTGGATTTACCGGTAGCTCCGAAAGGGTCCGGGCAAATTCGCTCGCACGGGCGAGACCGGTATGGCCGTCCATCACGCGTCTTCTGGCGGCAGCGGCGATTGCCACACGCTCGCTGTCGGCAAGCTCAGTCAGGACTGCGACGACATCTTCCGGCCCGCGGGCGATGATCAAAGCTTCGCCATCCGGCAGCAACTGGTCCAGCCCCTGCCAGAAATCGCTGATAACAGGCGTTCCGCAGGCGGCGGCTTCGAACAGGCGCACGCTCGGAGACCAGCCGGCAGCGATCATGTCCGAGCGGGTCACGTTCAAGGTGAACCGTTGCCGCGTGTAAAAGCTTGCGTGCGCGGCAGGCGCCAGGTGTTCGATACGCTGCACATTGGCCGGCCAGTCGATATCAGCCGGATATCGCGGTCCGGCAACGACAAAGCGCATGGACGGCAGTCGGCGCGCCGGCTCCAGAAGAAGGCGCTCAAGTGTCGGCTGCCTGTCCTGGCTGTATGTCCCGAGGTAGCCGAGATCCCAGCAGTCGGGCTCGCAGGTGTCGGCATAGCGGCTCTCATCCACGGAGCAGTAGAGCGCGATCGCCCGCCGCGCACCGTAACTGCGCTCCAACAAGGTCAACACCGTCCCTCCGGAAAAGGAAAAATAGGCATCGAACAGCAGGATCTGCCTCAGCGCCAGATATTCTTCATCGCCACGGTCGAGCTTTGCGAGGGTGACCGGCGTGTCGATGTCGTAAAAGCAGAACCGTTTCGGCCCGAGCCTTTCGAGTTTGTCAATGAGGGCGACGCCGTCCGGAACATAGGATCCGACGACGACGGCATCGGCCCCGCGCAGCCTGTCTCCATGAAGTCCGATCATGACGTCGATATCGGTATAATAGGCGAGATCGCAGAAATCCGGCGAGACGAGGTCGCGATGACTGGCGTACCAGGGCACGTCGCGTTCAAGGAACAGAATCCGGTGGCCGTCCTGCCGCAAACCCTTGATGAGGGCGCGATAGGTCGTGGCATGACCGTTTCCCCAGGAGGAGGAAAGTGAAAGTCCGAGGAAGACGATATCGAGTGGTTCCGTCATTCGGCCGCCTCCATCCGCGCGCCGAGACGCGCGCGGAAGATTTTGTCCACCACCTCCGCACGATTGACATAGGTGTGCTCTGCGAGCACGCGCATGCGCGCCCTCTGCCCGATCTCCTGCGCGGACCGGCGGGATAACGCCGCAACCAAGGCAGCCACATCCTGCCCGTCGCGCGCGACCAGCACTTCTTCGCCGGGCTTGAGGAAAAGCTCGATACCCTCCCAATGGTCGGTGATGAGGCAGGCGCCGGCGCCGGCCGCTTCGAAGACCCGGGTGGCAGGCGAGAAACCGTTTTCCGCCATGCTGGCGCGCGAGATGTTGAGAACCGCCATAGGGGTTACGTTGAAAGCGTTATGATCCCCTGTCGGCACATGGCCGATATAGCGGACATTTGCGGACATCGGCTTGTCCTGCCAGCCCGAGCCGCCGAGCAGAAAGTTGCGGTCCGGTAGGCGAAACGCCGGCTCCAGGAAGAAGTGCTCGACTCGCGCCTCCCGGTCCGGCAGACGATTGCCGAGAAAAGCGAGATCGGCAGTAAAACGACCCTCCTCCGGCACCGGGTGATGCGTTTGCGGATCGAGCGCATTATAGATCGGCACGCAGTCTGCCGCCCCGACCGAGCGGTACGCGGTCACGACAGGGTCGCCTCCGCCGTAGGTCAGCACCAGATCGATTTCAGCGAGTGCACGCCGCAGCGGGTGATCCGAACATCCCTTCAGTTCGGCGAGCGTTGCGGGCGCGTCGACGTCCCAGAAGATCTTCAGCGCCTGCGTCTGCGCATTACGAAGGACCTCTTCCAGCAGCAGATCGTCTTCGAAACCGACGCCGCTTGCCTTGACGACGATATCGGCCTCAGCCGCTTCGCTCGCAGCGGCCTTCAAGGCGTCGATCGTCCCGTCATAAACGACGACCTTGCACCAGTCCGGCGGATCAATGTCGCGGTGCTTCTGCCGATCGTAGACATCGGGCTCGTAGAAAGTGATGTCGTATCCTTTCGCCGCCAGGGCTCGCAACAGACCGCGATAATAGGTGGCAGCCCCATTCCAGTAGGCGGAGACGAGACTCGAACCGTAAAAGGCGATTTTCATTCGGCTGCCTCCCGAGAGTGCAGATCCTGCGCAACCCTCTTGCTGCCGCAGTGCGCCAGGATCGTGAAAAGTTCGTCGACGCGGTGCCGGCAGGTGTGGCGAGCCTTGATGGTCTCCAGGCCGGCGGCCGTCAGGCTCGCCGCCCGGTCGGCATCGCACAGAAGCTCACGCAGGCTTTTCTTCATCTCCGCGCCGTCGCGAACGACAAGGTAGTCGGTGCCCGCCGCAAATAGGTGCTCGGCGTCGTCCCAGGGCGCCGAGATCAGGGGAATGCCACAAGCGAGCGCCTCGAAGACCCGGATCGTAGGGATGCCCGGCAGGTGCTCGACATATGGCCGGCGCGGAATGTGCACCGTGACCTTGTGGCGGGCAAAGGCGACGGGGACATCGGCGTTGGCGATCCATCCGCCGTAAGCGATGCCGGCAGCGCGCAGGGCATCGAGTGCATGATCGGGATAACGGACCCCGCGAACCGTCGTCTTCAGGCCGAGCTCCATTGCCGGGCGGATCAGGAATTCGGCGATCTCGGCGGAGCGCTCATCATCGCCCCAGTTGCCGATCCAGATGAGATCTCCGATTCTTTCGATCTCGGGCATCGGCCGAAACAGGACCTCGTCCGCCGCCTCGTGCCAGACAAATACAGACTTGCCCCAGCCGGCGCGAAGATAACGTTCGCGCAACGTCTGCCCGAAGGCCAGCACGCCGTCATAGTCCTCGAGTATAAGCGCCGCGATATCGCCTTCAGCGGAAACCGCCCGATGATGCGTGTCATGGAAGAGCAGGGTAAAGGCCGCGCCATTGCGCCGGATGCAGCCGAGACGTTCGACCAGCTGCGGGTCCGTCCATTCGTGGACGATCACCACATCAGCATCGGCCAGTGCTGCTTCATGATCGAAGTCCCTGGCGTAGATCTGCGAGCGGTGCTGCGGAAAGGCCGCATGGAACTTCTCGACCGCAGCCGGGCCTTGATCCCTCAAAAGGTTGGTGCGGCTCCAGGCATCCTCCGGCTCCAATGCCAGCGTCTCATGACCGCGCCGCTGGAGATCGCGCATGACGCCTCGAAGGAAATGCGCGTTGCCATGGTTCCAGTCGGAAATTAGCGAGTGGGTATAAAAAACGAATTTCATGATCACTCCGCTGCTGTCGAGAAGGTGCGGCCGGATATGCCGGAATAGATCCCGCACATGGCCTGCGCCTGCGCCGCGAGGTTGAAGCGGGCAGATTGCCGGCGCGCCGCCAGGCCGAGCGCGACACGCTGTTGCGGATCCTCGGCAAGACTGTTGAAGGCCTCCGCGAAAGCGTTCGGATGCCGCGGATCCGCAAACAGGGCAGCACCTTTCCATATCTCGCGATAAGTGGGGATATCGGAGAGCACCAAAGCCGCGCCCGCCCTTGCCGCTTCCAGGGCCGCGAGCCCGAAGGGCTCGTAGAGGGAGGGTGACGCCACGACAGCCGCCTGCCGCATCAGGATCTTCGTCCGCTCATGGGAAAGCTCGCCTTGATGGTCGGCGTGGCGGAACGGCTGGTATTGAACATTGGGACCACCGTTGGCACCCACCGCCAGCACCCGCCAGCGTGTCAAGGCTGCGGCCGCATCCAGCGCGGCGCCGTTTTTTCCCTCATCCCACCAGCGGCCGGCGGCGAGAACGAAGTTCCGTTTGGGCTCATCGGAAGCAACGAGCGCGCTCGAATTATAAACAACGTGAAGGTTCTGGATCGGTCCATAGGCCGCTTCCATCGCCTCCGCTTGGCTGCGACTCGGCGCAATTACAGCGTCTGCGCGGGCGAAGCCTGCCTGGTTCAGCCGATATTGCCATTGCCAGTTCGGCGGCACCTCGGTGCCGCGTACGGCGGCGAACCAGGTCACGACACAGGAATGGCACACCACAATTACCGGCAGCTCCGTTTGCAGGTCCGCGGCCTGCGACGGCAAATTGAGATGCAGAAGATCGGCCTTTTCGCGACGGGCGAGATCGGCGATGAGGCGCGGCACTTCGGCAACAGACTTTTCGTCCTGCACCATCCAATCGAGCGGAGCGTCCAGCCAGACGAGTTTACCAAGCCGCCTAGCCTCGGCAATTTTTTCCTCCGCGGGCATGGGACCAAAGCCGGCGAAGACAACCTCGATATGCTTCGCCTTCAGGGCTGCCGCCAAATCCATGGCGTAACGCCAGACGCCACCAACGGCATCGAGCGTCATCATCACACGGCTGTGCCCGTTCTGTCCGGTCATGCGACGCGCCTTCCGCTTTTCACTGCGGATTCGCCGACCGCCGAAACGATTGGCGATCAGCCATTCAGCGAGGTGTCGCAGACCGTCTCGCCATCCGACGCCCGCCTTCCAGCCGATCTCGTTTTCAAGTTTTCCGGTATTGGCGACGAAATAGAACTGATCGCCCGCCCGCCATGGGCCGAAATTCGTTTCAACAGAATATCCCGTAAGCTCTTCGATCTCGCGCAGCACCGCGAGGACGCTGACCGCATTGGACGGGCCTCCTCCGAGGTTGAAGGCATTGCCGGCGAGCCGATCGATATTAGCGAGCAGCAGGCGGTAGGCGGCCATTGCATCATCCACATGCAGGATGTCCCGAACCTGCTTGCCGCTGCCGTAGACCGAAATGGCTTCGCCGCCAAGCGCACGGATGAGGAAATGCGCCACCCAGCCTTGGTCCTCGGTGCCGAATTGACGCGGTCCATAGATGCAGCTCATGCGCAGGACGGCAGCCGGTATGCCGTAGGACTTCGCATAGTCGAGGATATATTGGTCGGCGACACCCTTAGAGCACCCGTAGGGTGTGCAGAAATCAAGCGGCCGATTCTCGGCAATGCCTTGCGCCCGCACGATCTCATCTTCGGGGACATAGCGATCATCAAGCTCGACCATCCGCAGATCGTCCAGAGCACCATAAACCTTGTTGGTGCTTGCGAAGATGACCGGCGCCCGCCGGCCTGCCTTGCGGACGGATTCCAACACATTGAGCGTACCGCGGGCATTGGTTTCGAAATCTTGCAGCGGATCGGCGAGGCTGGTGGTCACGGCTGTCTGCGCGGCATAGTGGAAGACGGCTTTGGCATCCTTGAAGGCCGCTTCGATCCCCACCAGGTCGCGAACATCGGCAAGAACCGGATGCACCCGTGCTCCATGCCGTTCGATCAGCCATGTGAGGTTCTGATCGACGCCCGACCGTCCCAGATTGTCGAGAATAATGACGTCTTCACCGTCGTTCAACAGACTGTCGGCGAGATTGGATCCGACGAATCCGCTGCCGCCGGTCACGACAACCGGCGCGGCATCGGAGGCGAGATGGGGCGCAGCGAGCGCCGCGACCTCCTCCAGCCTGTTGATGCCTCCCTCCATCAGAAGGCGGGCAAGCAGCTTCGGCTTATTGTCGTGGGTGACTGCGCCGAGATGATAGTGCCGCGGATCGAACCACAGACCTTCCTGAACCGGCACATCCGGCGGCACATCGCCCCATGAATACCAATAGATGCGGTCGGCCCGGACGTTGAGCGCCTTGATGAAGCGCCGTGCCTGTTCGATCTCGTCATTGCGCCAGGTCGAATAGCCGGTTTCGGTAATCCAAATTTCGGCTTCGGCATTATAGCGATCGATGATCCCGCGCATCTCGCCGAGATGCATGTCCCAACCGCCCCACGTTGCTTCCTCACTGTCCCAGGTCCCGGGGAAGCCGTGGAAGCCGACGGCATCGACGACACCGAGCACGCCGCGCGTGCCCATCAGGTTGAGCCAATAGGGATCGAAAGGGCACGGGCCGCCGAGCACCGGTTTGTAGCCTCGCTGCTTGGCCCAATAGGCGGCACCGCCGACCATCTCGCAGAAGAGCAGAAAATCGCTGTCCTGGCGCCAATCCCAATCGAGCAGATTGTTTGGTTCGTTCCAGAGCTCGATGTGGCGGAAATAGCCGCCGTAGCGCGTCAGGATATGATCGACGAAGTCGGCGTAGGATTTGAGATCGAGCGGCGCGCCTGAAGACTTCCCCGTCCTGGAAAGGCATGGCGGCGTGTAGTGGATGCAGGGCAGAAGATCGATTTCGCTGCCGACGCGTGGAATGAACCAGTCGAACCATTCCTGTCCGCCCGGCGCCAGATATTCGGCCCAGGATAGATGTGTCCTGAGATAACTCGCGCCGCTCGCCAGTATATCCGGCAGTAGGGTCTCGGTCCGCTCATGTTCTCCCGGTCGGAACCATTCGACGAATCCGAAGCGCCGAGTCTCCCGCTGGCTGGATGCTCGAGAGCCGGCCCTGTTCATGAAACCAGCCCTCGTTCTTCCAGTTGCCGCTTCATCTCGGCGCCGCGGTCGATCGCTCCTGTCTGCCGGACCCAGTCAACGAAAGGAGCGAGCGAATTTTCGAGATGGCATTTCGGCTCGAAGCCGAGCAGTTCACGTGCCTTGGAGATATCGGCAAAGCAATTGCGGATGTCGCCGGAACGCGCCTTGTTCATGATATCGGGAGCGATCTCCGGCACGCCCATCGCGTCGGCAAGAAGCATTGCGACGTCGGCAATTGAATAGGCCAGGCCGCTGCCGATGTTGATCACGTGGCCCGATGCCGCGGGCTTCTCCAGAGCCAGCCGGAAGGCCCTCGCCACGTCGCGCACATGGACGAAATCGCGCCGCTGCTTGCCATCCTCGAAGATCATCGGCGGCTGCCGGTTGGCGAGGCGCGAGCCGAAATTTGCGAGCACGCCGGTATAGGGGTTGGAAAGGGCCTGGCCGGCGCCGAACACGTTGAAAAGTCGCAGCGCGACGGCATCCAGGCCATAGGCTTCGCCGAAGATCAGGACCTGCTTTTCCTGGGCATATTTTGTCAAGGCGTAGATCGAAGCCAGATCGACCGGCTTCTCCTCGTCGGTGGCGACGGGCGTCAACGGCTCGTCATCCGGGCCGAGCGGATCCCATTGGCCACGCTTGATATGGTGGCTTCGCCGCCTGACATAGCCGAGCCGTCTGCCGTCCCCGGTCAGATAAAGCCCTTCTCCATAAACGCTCATGGAGGAAGCGACGACGATCTTTCGGACAGGCATGCCGATCATGGCTTCGAGCAGCACCGCCGTTCCGAGGTCGTTGCAGCCGACGTAGCGGGCAATTTCATACATTGATTGTCCGACGCCGACTTCGGCGGCAAGATGAATAACGCCATCGACATTCGCGAGCGCCGCGCGCACCGCGTCCTTGTCCCTGACGTCGCCGCGAATGACCTCGGCACCCTCCGGCACGACAAGCTCGGCGTCGGCATGCACTTGGTCGATCAAGGCATCGAGGACGCGCACCTCATAGCCGCTTTGCAGAAGTTCTTCAGCAACATGGCGGCCGATGAAGCCGCACCCTCCTGTTATCAAGATCGTCATTATTGGATCCGTCCGGTTGAAGAAATTGCTTCGGAGATAGCGGCCGAACCGAGCGTGGATAGAAAAGTTCCTGCATCAATGACATCTTTATTGACTTCATCATCTTTGACTTCTTTGACCTCCATCGGGAACTCTTCGCGGGCCTCACGGGTTCGATGGACGCCACCTTGGAGGACATCCCATGAACATTGCGGCGAGGCCCGCGGGCGAGCTGATGCGGGCGGCAATCGTGACCGGTCCCGGACATGTTTCGGTCGAGACTCGTGCCCTGCCGGAACCGGGGCCGGGCCAAGTGAGGGTGAGACTGGAAGGCTGTGGCGTCTGCGCTTCGAACCTCACGCCCTGGGCCGGGCCGGAGTGGATGACGTTTCCGACCGAGGCAGGCGGTCTCGGCCACGAGGGCTGGGGTGTCGTGGACGCCATAGGCGACGGCGTCACCAACCTGCAAAAGGGAGACCGGGTCGCGGCGCTATCCTATCATGCCTACGCCACGCACGACCTCGCGGATGCCTCGATGGTTGCCGTGCTGCCAAGGGAATTGGATGGTCAGCCGTTTCCGGGGGAGCCGCTTGGATGCGCCATGAACATCTTCGGCCGCAGCGGTATCAAAAGCGGCCAGACCGTCGCCATCATCGGCGTTGGTTTTATTGGCGCCCTCCTGACCCGGCTCGCCGCGGCAGCGGGAGCAAGGGTGATCGCCATCTCTCGGCGGTCCTATTCACTCGAGGTCGCAAAAAGGATGGGCTCTGCCGAGGTCATCCCGATGGACGATCACTGGCGCATCATCGAGGACGTCAGGACGCTGACGGACGGATGTTTCTGCGACTGCGTCATCGAAGCTGTAGGCAAACAATGGCCGCTCGACCTGGCGGGCGAGCTTGCCAAGGAGCGGGGCCGGCTTGTGATCGCCGGCTATCACCAGGACGGCCCTCGCCAGGTGAACATGCAGCTCTGGAACTGGCGCGGGCTCGATGTCATCAACGCTCACGAGCGTGATCCCGCTGTCTATATGAGGGGCATTCGCGAGGCGATAGAAGCGGTGCGCCAAGGCAGGATCGACCCCCAGCCGCTCTATACGCACATCTATCCCCTGGAGCGGCTCGGCGAGGCACTGAATACCACACGCGACCGTCCTGACGGTTTCCTGAAAGCCTTGGTGCAATATTGATGAATGAGCTGGTTTCGGCACAGACGGCGACCGCCCTCAAACAGGTGAAGCTCGGTTTTCTCGGCGTCGGTTGGATCGGCCGGCAGCGCATGAAAGCGGTGCTCGACAGCGGCTTTGCAGAGGCCGTCGCCATTGCCGACCCGTCGACCGAGATGATGCGCGAGGCCTGTGCCCTTGCACCCGATGCCGTGATCGCCGCCGATCTGGAGGAGCTGCTCGATCAGCCGCTCGACGGCATAGTCATTGCCACGCCGAGCGCCAGCCATGCCGCGCAGTCCATCCGCGCGCTTGAGGCCGGGGTTGCCGTCTTTTGCCAGAAGCCGCTCGGGCGAACGGCATCGGAAGTCAGGGCTGTCGTCGATGCCTCCAGGGCGGCGAACAGATTGCTTGGGGTCGACCTTTCCTATCGCCATACGGAAGGCATGCGGCAGATCCGTGAGCTCATCCGCTCCGGTGCACTTGGAAAGGTATTCGCGGCGGACCTGACTTTCCATAACGCCTATGGTCCCGACAAGGCCTGGTTCTACGACAAGACACTGTCCGGCGGCGGCTGCCTTATCGATCTCGGGGTTCATCTGATCGACCTCGTCTTATGGTGTCTCGATTTCCCATCCGTCGCGACCGTCACGAGCGAGTTGAGAGCCGGCGGAAACCGCCTGGGGGAAAGCCGCTCCGTCGAGGACTTTGCCGCGGCGACTCTCACACTCTCCGGCGGTCAAGTGGTGCGCGTGACTTCGTCGTGGCGACTTCAGGCCGGCTGCGACGCCGTGATCGGCGCCGATTTCTTCGGAACGGAAGGAGGCGCCTCATTCAGAAATGTCGACGGATCGTTCTATGACTTCACCGCTGCAAAGCTATCCGGCACGTCCCGCCAAACCCTGGCCGAGCCGCCAGAGGAATGGGGCGGACGAGCCGCCGTCGATTGGGTGAGGAGACTAGCCCGAGGTCAGCGCCACCATCCTGCCGCTCAAGAGTTCGTCGCGGTCGCGGAGGTGATCGACCGCATCTACCAGCAGGCGGATACGATCTCATGAACCAGTGATAAGGCCGTAGAAGACGATCGTCGCATAGAGGATGAATGCAACCACGCCGACCGTGCCGACCAGGATGAGTGCAATTCTGCCAGCATTGAGCCTGGTGCGTTTGCCTGCCGAAGAAGATGATGGTCGCTGAACAGGATCTTTATCCCCGTCGCTCATCGTGCCTGCTCCGTAGCCGGCGTGGGTGATTTCTCATCGGGTTCACCCGGATGTGTCGTCAGCACGAAAGCCAGAGCAATCAGACAAGCGATGAGAAAGATAGTGATGACGAATATCATCATTCGCCATGGCGGCCTTTCATCGTCGAAGCCTGAACCCGTGGCGGAAGGACCGACTTTCCTCACCTCGGTCACGGCGCGCCCCTTTGCGGAAGATCGATCTGTTCATCGAGCTCGTCCTTGCGATTGTCGAACCGATCGCGCAACAGCGAAGCTTTCGTGCGTTTGATTTCCTCGTCCGTCAGCTCAACCATGCGGCCGCTGTCGTCGGGAATACCCGGGCCGCTTCCGGCAATGGTTTCGTTTCTCGGTCTGTCGTTCGCGCCGGTCGATATCTTCGCTCGTCTGTCCATGACATCCTCCAATCAGCATCCGGGGCCTTCTGGAGACGCGGCACGCGTCTCATGGTCCAAACGACACGGAGATAGCGAAGTTCCGGGCTAATCGGGCGGGCATGACAAACAGCTCTCACGTCAAGGCCGCCGCCTTCAGCGACAGGCCGGAACATTGAACCGCTCCAGGTGTTGCTTTGCGTATCAAACACAGGAATCGACGATGACCGTGCGAACAGCCGGAAAGGGCAGAGACAATGATGTGCTGATCAAGGCAAAGGCGGTCCCGCAGCTCATCGATCCCGCCGCCGAGCCGTTCGTCACCGAAGTCGTTGAGGAGCTCGTCAAATCCCGCATTCCTTTTCTCGTCGCCGGCACCTACGCCGTCTGCGCCTACACCGGCATCTCCCGCCAGACGAAGGATTTCGACATATTTTGCAAGGCCGGCGACTATGCGCGCATCTTGGGCCACTTCAAATCGAAGGGCTATACGGTCGAAGTCGAAGACGAACGCTGGCTCGGGAAAGTGCTGAAGGGCCCCCACTTCTTCGACGTCATCTTTGCTTCATCCAACGGAACCATGCCGGTCGGCGACGACTGGTTCGAGGATGCGCGAAAGGTCGAAATGTGCGGTCACACGGTCAGGATCGTCAGCCCGACCGAGCTGGTCTGGTCGAAATGCTTTGTCCAGCTGCGACATCGCTACGATGGTGCCGATGTCGCGCATGTCATCTTGAAGGCACATGATGCCATCGACTGGCGCAAGCTGCTCGCTTATCTCGAAGTCCATTGGGAGGTGCTTCTCATCCACATTCTCAATTTTAGATGGATCTACCCGACCGAGCGGGACAAGATTCCCCGGTGGCTGCTGGAGGAGCTTCTGGACCGGCTGAAGGCACAGCAGGAATTGCCACTGCCGCAGATGAAAATATGCCGCGGACGGATGTATTCCCGCGTCGATTTCGAGATCGACGTGAAGGAATGGGGTTTTGCCGATGTCGGTGGCGAAGGTGAACTCAGAGGCGATTAGGAGAAATGCGATGGATGATCAGCGAAAGAGCGTGAAGGTTGCGGCAGTGGCCGACCTGCATATGACTGAGGACGGCGCAAAATCCTACAAGGATCTGTTTGCCGAAATTTCACTGGTCGCCGATGTCCTGGTCATTGCCGGCGACCTGACCGAACTCGGCCGGCCGAAGGAGGCCGAATTGCTCGCTATCGATCTCAGGCATTGCACGGTGCCGACGGTCGCCGTCCTCGGCAATCACGATCATGAAAGCGGTCAAGTCGAGGACGTCTGCAAAATTCTGACCGATGCCGGCGTGAAATTGCTGAACGGCCATGCAGCCGAGATCGCCGGTGTCGGTTTCGTTGGCGTCAAGGGTTTTGCCGGCGGCTTCGGGCGCCATATGCTCGGCTCCTTCGGCGAAACCGCCATCAAGGCGATGGTCGCCGAGAGCGTCGAGGAATCGATGCGGCTGGAAAACGCAATGCGGCAGGTGCGTTCCGATCGCTCCCTCGTCGTGCTGCACTATGCCCCGATCGCCGAAACCGTTGCAGGTGAGCCGTTGGAAATCTATCCCTTTCTGGGCTCCTCGCGGCTTGCGGAAACCATCGACCGGTTTCGCGTGAACGCCGTCGTGCACGGCCATGCCCATCGTGGATCCTATGAGGGCCGCACACCGGGCGGCGCCCCGGTCTACAATGTCGCGGCCCATGTCGAGAAGCCGACCGGCAAAGCTTACGCCTTACTCGAGCTTTGACGGCGGTCAACCGAGGGCGGCGGCTATTTGTTGGTCCGTCCGCGGCGGCGCGGGTCGACACCCCCCTGGGTCGTCGTATCGTTGGCGGCATCGCCTTCGACAGTATTTTCGGCCTGCATCGCCTCGTCCTCAGGTGGAGATACGATGCCGCGGGAGCGGCCGATACCTGGGTCGTTCGACAGGTCGAGGTCGCTTGGTTTGGTGGTCTTTGCGTGTTTGGGCGAAGTCATGATTTGCTCCTTCGTGATGGGAAGCTTTGTGGTTCGAGCCGGACGCTGCGGCGGATTTGCCGTGCCTGCATCCTCAGGACGAACTCGTACCGCGAGCCTCTGTTCCGAACTCCTCGGGGCTCCGATCAGGAGCCGCAAACAACGGGAACATTTCGCAGAAGCTGAGGTTGGAGCGCCATCGACGAGCGCCGAGGAGAAAAAACGTGAGAGCTCTGACCTGGCACGGCAAGCATGATATCCGCTGCGAGAGCGTGCCCGATCCTAGGATTGAAGACGGCCGGGATGCCATCATCAAGGTCACTGCCTGCGCGATCTGCGGGTCCGATCTGCATCTTTATGACGGTGTCGTGCCGGAAATGCACAGCGGCGACGTCATGGGCCACGAGACCATGGGCGAGGTCGTGGAGGTCGGCAGAGACAACACCAAACTCAAGGTCGGCGATCGTGTCGTTGTCCCCTTCACAATTTCCTGCGGCGAATGTTTTTTCTGCAAACGCGGTCTTTATTCGGGCTGCGAGCGCTCCAACCCGGATCGCTCGAAAGTCACGAAGATGTGGGGCAATTCGCCGGCCGGATTATTCGGCTATTCGCATCTACTCGGCGGTTATGCCGGCGGACAGGCGGAATATCTGCGCGTGCCCTACGCCGATGTCGGTCCGATCAAGGTGCCGGACGGGCTCTCCGACGATCAGGTGCTTTTCCTTTCGGACATTTTCCCGACCGGCTACATGGCCGCGGAGTTCTGCAATATTCAGCCTGGCGATACGATCGCGATCTGGGGCTGCGGCCCGGTCGGTCAGATGGCGATCCGCTCCGCCTTCCTGCTCGGCGCCGAAAGGGTAATCGCCATCGATGCGGTGCCCGAGCGGCTTGCGCTTGCACAAGCTGCCGGAGCGATCACACTCGATTTCATGGACAAGGATGTCTACGACCAGATCATGGATTTGACCGATGGGCGCGGCGCAGATGCCTGCATCGACGCGGTAGGAACCGAGGCCGAGGCAGCCGCCAGTTGGGATTCGCGCCTCGACCGCATCAAGGTCGCAATGTTCATGGGAACCGACCGGCCGCATGTGCTGCGTCAGGCGATCCATTGCTGCCGCAACTTCGGCACGGTCTCGATCGTCGGGGTCTATGGCGGCTTTCTCGACAAGATCCCGATGGGCTCGGCCATCAATCGCGGCCTGACCTTCAGGATGGCCCAGACACCGGTCCAGCATTACTTGCCGATATTGATGGAACGTATCGAGAAAGGAGACATCGATCCGTCCTTCGTCATTACCCATCGCGGCTCGCTGGAAGACGGGCCTTCCCTCTACAAAACGTTCCGCGACAAGCAGGACGGATGCATCAAGGTCGTCCTCAAACCCTGAAGGAGCAGCATGATGGCTGATAATCAAGGAGGCAAGGGCCTCGCCGTCGTCACCGGCGCCTCCACTGGCATCGGCTACGAACTGGCGAAATGCGCGGCCCAGGATGGTTATGATCTCATCATCGCCGCCAACGAGGAGCGGATCAATCAGGCCGCAGCCCACCTCAAGGAGTTCGGCACCGCGGTGGAGGCCGTCGAGGCCGACCTGTCGACAACTCAAGGCGTAGATCGGCTTGTGGAACGGATCACCGCCAGCGGCCGGTCGGTGGACCTGTTGATGGCCAATGCGGGACGCGGGCTCGGCAAGGCCTTCCTCGACCAGGATTTCGCTGAGGCGCGCAAGGTCGTCGAAACCAACATTACCGGAACGATCCACTTGATCCATGCCGTCGGCAACCAGATGCGGAGCCGCGGCGAGGGACGTATCCTGCTGACAGGTTCGATCGCCGGCTTCATGCCGGGCTCTTACCAGGCCGTCTATAACGCCACCAAGGCTTTCATCAACAGCTTCTCTTTCGCCTTACGCGAGGAATTGAAGGATTGCGGCGTAACCGTCAGTTGCCTCATGCCCGGAGCAACGGAAACCGAGTTCTTCAAGCGGGCAGGTCTTTTGGATACGGCGATCGGCCAGTCGAAAAAGGATGACGCAGGCGAAGTCGCACGCATCGGATATGACGCGATGATGGACGGCGAAGGCGATGTCGTCAGCGGCTGGAAGAACAAGCTCCAGGCCGCCGTTGCCAACGTCACGCCGGCGAGCGTGCTCGCCCACCAGCATTCGAAGATGGCGGAGCCGGGCTCTGGTCGCAAATGACAACGGCCCTCGGCAGGAACGCGGCGATCGATCGCCGCGTGAGGGCGTTCAGTCACGCTCGACGAATTTGTTGAAGCGGCTTGTCTTCCCGTCTTTGGTCTTATCCTGGTAGAGAAAGGCAAGTTTGTTTTCGTCGAAGATCTTGAAGAATTCGTCCCAGCCGATCTCGTCGAATTCCTCTTCCTTCTCTCCGAAATCGATGCGCAGGACGCCGCCTTTGCCGCCGGTTCGGATAGCAGCCGGCCTGCCTTCCCTGTCCTCCGCCCATTTGCGGATCTTCTTGTGGTCCGTCGTCGTCTCAGAGCTGCTCATCTATACCTCCGTCTATTCTTTTGCATTGCGCAAACCCGTCACAGTCACAGGAGCGGCTGTCTTTGCTTCCACTCGCGATACGGTGCCAGCAGTCGGCCGGGATAGCGCCGTTCGATTTCGCTTTCGGTCAGAGCGATGCGGGACAGAACCTCCTCCATTGCGTCTTGGTCGGCTCTGTCGCTCGCTTTTTCCAGCTCATTCATGGTTTCGAACAACTCGTCATCCGTCATCGCTTCCAGGCGGTTGGCGAGATCTTCGACCGGTTCGCTCATCAGGGGATTGGTGGACATTGGCGCCTCTTGCTGATGGCTGTCCAACTTCGCTCTTCACACTAAGTTCCCCGGACGACACGAACGAAAGGTCCTCATGCTGGCGGCGGCTCTTCCCGATATAACCGCCAGGGAACCGTGGCCACAGTCAGCCGCGGCCCCCCAAGCTTGACGAGTTTTGTCCGTAGCCGCCCTGCCCTGTTCATGTGCAGAAGCTTCTGCCACCATCTATCTTTGACGGTTTCGGGAATGAGAACCGCGACACGCCTTTCCGGGCTGTCCGCATCCAGCTTTTCGACCAGCCGCAGAAGCGGTTGGTGCAATTGCCGATAGGGAGCAGGGATGAGCATGAGCCGCGGCGGTCTCAAACCCAATGCGGCGATCGGCTCTTCGACGTCGATGCGCCATTTCTCGCGGAGCGCCTTTTCGCCCTCCTCCCGATCAGGTCCGCCAAGACGGATGAAATGAACCGCAACGACATCAGGCGAGATGGTCAGGGCAAATTTAATGGCGCGTTCGCTCAGTCTGTTCCATGCTTCGGTTATAACGAGAACCGTCGGCGGCTCGATATCTTCGAGGGTGATCGGACCCGGCTTCCGCAGTTCGCGTTGAAGCGAGATATAGTAGCTCTTGATCATCTTCAAAACGGCTATGGCTACGGGAACAGCAACCAGGGTGATCCATGCACCCTCGGCAAATTTTGCGATCAGAATGATGACTAGCGCTGCTGCAGTCGAAACCGCGCCGACCGCATTTATCGCGAGCTTTGCGCCATACCGCCTGGACCGGCGGCGCCAATGCTGGGTCATACCGGCTTGAGAGATCGTGAACGTCAAAAAGGCCCCGATCGCGAAGAGGGGTATCAGATTGTCGGTAATCCCTCCGAAGGCGATAAGAAGTAGCGCGGCGAAGCCGGAGAGAAAGAGGATGCCCGCGGTAAACACCAGCCGGCGCCCCGGCTGAGCAAAGGCCTTAGGAAGATAACCATCGGCGGCGACCATCTGGCAGAGCCGGGGAAAGCCGACAAAACTAGTATTGGCCGAAAGGCAAAGGATGCTCAGAAGGCTTGCCATGGCGATATAATAGAAGGCGCCGTGGCCGGCAATGGCGGCAAGCAGCTGCGACAGCACGCTCTGGTAGCCTTCTCTCGTCTGATCCATTGCACCGATCTCAAAGGCGGTGGCGATGGTCGCGACACCGCCAAGCAGCAAACCGAGAACAACGACAATAATCGTAAGAGTGAAATAGGCGTTGCGCATGACGGGTTGCCTGAACGAGCCCATTCCGTTGGAAACAGCCTCAACGCCGGTCATAGCCGTGCAACCGCTGGCAAATGCATGCATGAGGAGCCACAGTGTTGCGCCTTGTGCCGCCGGGCCGAGCGGCGGCGGCGCGACGACCGGTGCCTTCTCCCCCAGGCCTAGTCCGACCAGCCCATAGGCGATCGCACCCAAAAAGCAGATGATGAACAGATAGGTCGGCAGTGCGAACAGCCAGCCGGCCTCCCCCGTCCCGCGCAAGTTGGCCAGCATGACGACGAAGACGATCGCGAGGCAGAGCGGCACGATGTAGGGGTGAAGGCTCGGTATTGCCGAGACAAGCGCCCCGACCCCCGCAGAAACGCCAACCGCGACATTCAGGACGTAATCGATCATCAACGCCGCGGCGGCAAGCAAGCTCGGATATTCCCCGAGATTTTCCTTCGCCACCACATAGGCGCCGCCGTTCGTCGGATAGGCCGCAAGCGTCTGCCTGTAGGAGAAATAGAGGATCGCCAGCAGAGCGACGATGCAGCCCATCACCGGGCCGATATAAACCAGGCCGAGCGCACCGAGTGGAATGAGAACGGTGAGCGCTGCTTCCGGGCCGTAGGAGGACGATCCCAGGCCATCGAGTCCAATCGCGGGCACGGCTTCGACCCAACCAATTTTCTTGTCTTCGTGCTCGCGGTTGGCAAGACGCCGACCGAACATGAGGGTGCTGAGGTTCAATTTCTATTCCTTATCCAGGCTGAGCGATAACCAACAACGGGAGACCGCCACGGTTCCCGAGGCAAAGTCATGGAAAGATGTGACCGAGAGGCAGGACGGCCGGGAGCGATCCTCCGACGCGCGCAAATCAATGCCGCTCTGACGGGCGCGGCGGTACGGTCGCCGGCGGAGACCATGGCTGAAACGAGCCTAAGCCATAGCCAGACCTGCGGTCCGGCTGCTTCGGAACAACCACCTGCTTTCGGCTGTTGTCTTCGAGAGTGGAGGTAATCCCATGGATATGACCCGCATCCGAGACCACATGGTAGAACATCACGTCGTGGGCCGCGGCATCCATGATCAAAACGTCACCAGGGCAATGCGCATGGTGCCGCGCGAAAAATTCGTCGATCCGGGCTTCGAGGAGTTCGCCTATGAGGATGCGCCCTTGGCGATCGGCGAGGGTCAGACAATCTCGCAGCCTTTCATCGTTGCCCTGATGATCGAAAAGGCCGATCTGGATGCGGGTGACAAGGTTCTCGAGGTCGGAACCGGTTCCGGATACGCCTCTGCCCTCATCAGCCGGATCGCGCGACACGTCTATTCCGTCGAGCGCCATGAACGGCTGGCGCTTCAGGCCAGAGAACGGTTTGAAAAGCTGGGCTATCGCAATATCGACGTCCGGGTGGGCGATGGCAGCAAAGGCTGGGCCAAAGCTGCTCCCTTCGATGCGATTATCGTTTCCGCTGGCGCACCCGAGGTGCCGGCCGCTCTGAAGGAGCAGCTGGATCTCGGCGGGCGGCTCATCATCCCGGTCGGCGGCGGCGAGGAACAGCGCCTGAAACGCATCACACGCACGGGGCCGGCCACCTTCGAGGAGGAAGATTTGGGCGGCGTGCTCTTCGTCCCGCTGATCGGCGAGGATGCCTGGACCGCGGCCCATCCAATGTACACCGCAACAGCCCTGTCGTCGCCCACGGAAGAAGTACCCAGCAAACTGATCTCGGCAGCGGCGGAAGAATTTTCATCGATCGAGGACAAGAGCTTTGCCACCCTTTTCGATCGATTTGCTGACAGCCGCATTGTTCTGCTTGGGGAATCCAGCCACGGCACGGCCGAATTTTATGAGACGCGGGCTGCCATCAGCCGGCATCTGATCGCACATCATGGGTTCAATCTGATTGCAGTCGAAGCGGATTGGCCGGACGCTTCCGCAATCGACCACTGGATCAATGGCCAGAGACCGACAGACGGCGAGCCATTCAGCCGTTTTCCCCGGTGGATGTGGCGGAATCTGGAGTTTTCGCGGTTCATCGGCTGGATGAAGGAGGAAAACGAACGGCGCAAGGCATCGCAAAAGGATCCGGTGCGGTTCTATGGCCTCGATCTCTACAACATGTCGGGGTCGATCCGCTCCGTCCTTCACTATCTCGAAAATGTCAGTCCGGAGACAGCCAAGATCGCCAGGGAGCGCTACGGCTGCCTCAGCCCCTGGCAGAGCAATCCCGCCACTTATGGTCGGGCCGTGCTGACCGAAGCTTACAGATCATGCGAGGATGCGGTGCTGAAGCAATGCACCGAACTTCTGGCCCGATCGCTGAATGACGCGGCCTCGGACAACGATGACTTTCTGAACGCCGTCCAGTCCGCAAGATTGCTCGCCGCCGCCGAACGATATTATCGCGTCATGTATTACGGCGGTGCCGAAGCCTGGAACCTGCGCGACTCTTATATGGCAGACACGGTCGAGCACCTTCTCGACTTTCACGGACCAGCGGCAAAGATCATCATCTGGGCTCACAACTCACATATCGGCGACGCCCGCTACACAGACATGGCAACCGCTCGCGACGAACTCAGCCTCGGTCAGCTGTGCCGGCAGCGTTTCGCCGGGATGACAAGCCTGATCGGACTGGGAACACATTGCGGCGAAGTGATCGCCGCCGACGATTGGGACGGGCGGCCGGAGAGGAAGCAACTCAACCCGTCGCTCCCGCAGAGCTACGAGCGCTTATGTCACGACGCCGCAAAGCCGCAATTTCTCCTCGACCTCAAGGCCGATGAGGAACTGCACGCAAGCCTGGTCGAACAGCGACTTCAGCGCTTCATCGGGGTGATCTACAGGCCGGAATCCGAACGGCTGAGCCACTACATGTCGACATCCCTGTCGCGGCAGTACGACGCCTTCATCTGGTTCGACGAAACGCACGCGCTGTCACCGCTTGTCGCTCAGCAGTCCGGGAAGGGCGATCAGGAAACCTTCCCTTACGGTTTCTAGGCCCGGCACCTCCATCGAAGCAGCCGAGATCAGTCTCACGTGCGAAGCCGGGAACTCTCGGCGCATCCGCAAGTTTAGCGGATCACCAACCCAGGAGATCAGTATGAAACGCTTTGTTATCGCTTCGCTCGCCCTTTCGCTTGCCGTTCCTGCTTTCGCGCAATCGGCGGCTGAGAAGAGCGGCGTCAATTCCCTGATGGGCGTGCCGCCAAAGACGGAGGATTTTGTCAAGGAGGCGGCGGCAAGCGACATGTTCGAAATCGCCTCCAGCAAGCTCGCGGTCGAACGCGGCGATGAAGCGACAAAAGCCTTTGCGCAGCAAATGCTGACCGAGCACCAGAAAACCAGCGAGGAACTAAAGGCGCTGGTATCGGGCGGCAAGGTCAAAGCGACCCTTCCGGACGCAATGACCTCGGATCAGCAAAGCATGCTCGACAAGCTGAACGGCCTCAAGGGCGACGATTTCAACAAGCAATATCACGCGGATCAGGAAGCTGCCCACGAAGACGCGGTCGATCTCTTCAAGCGCTACGGCGACGAAGGCGATAATCCGGAACTGAAGGCGTGGGCGGCAAGCACGCGGCCTGCGCTGGAACACCATCTCCAGATGGCCGAAGAACTTAATAAATAGCCGGAAGACCCCATGGCCCAAGGCAACGAGGATCGGCCGGAGGCGTTGAGAACCCAGGAAGAGGCGGAAGATATGCACGAATATGTCAGGTATTCCGCAGGCGCCGTCCCGGCCGGCTCGCTGATCGTCAAGCTCTATCGATCGGGGAACCAGATCAGAGGATATGTCCGCAAGGTCGCAGATACGGATCAGGACGATACGATCTTTCCCGGCGAGGAAATGGAACCTGAGGCAGCGTTCAAGCTGGCGGAAAACCATCGCGGCAACGCCCCCATCTTCGTCGATCTTGTCGAAGGCGTTGCGTGGGATCCGTCCTGGGGCCGCCTCAGGCAATAGCAACCGACCGGCGGAGCGATCATCAGCCCAGCGACGAGCTTATCGGCCTGCGCCCCATCTCCTCGACTGGCCGGAATTCGGCACGCGGACTGTCATTTAATCGTTGACAGGTGTCAGCTAAACACTTACACATCGACGATGATTAAGTCGTTCAGAAGCAAAGCTCTTGCAGATCTTTTCGAGATCGGCAAAACCGCAAAGATCGACGCCAAGCTGCAGAAGCGCATTCTGATCCGACTTGACCGCTTGGAACAAGCCGAAAAGCCAGACGACATGAACCTGCCTGGGTTCGATTTCCATGCCCTCAAGGGTCACAATCCCACCCGGTATACCGTTCATGTCAACGGCCCCTGGTGCATCACATTCGAATTCGATGGCAACGATGCCGCCCGAGTCGATTTCGAGCAGTATCATTGAGGCGGCTCGGACTGGGGACTGACATCCGATGCCCGTGTATGAAACTACGAGGCCGACAACCCGCTGCCCCTCCCACCCTGGGGCACTGCTTGAGGACATCATCCCGGCAACTGGAAAGACCAAGGTGGACATCGCCAAGCTGCTCGGTATCTCGCGTCAGCAACTCTACGATATTCTGAACGAGAAGAAGCCGGTGTCGCCCAATGTCGCTGCCCGACTCGGGAAATTGTTCGGTGACGGCCCTGCAATTTGGCTGCGCATGCAGGCCGCATATGATGCCTGGCACGCCGAACGCGAAGTTGACGTCTCAGGCATCCCGACGATCCGGGCAGCCTGAGCAAAGGCGCGCTTGTCTTCCGGGAGATGCACGCTCAGAAGGACAGGTCGAGCACCCTGCCCTCGAACAACCGGTCCCTCGAGCCCTCGAGATGCGCCTTCATCAGCCGTTGCGCGTCGTCGGCCCGGCCGTCGGCGATCGCCTTGTAGATGGCGTTATGCTCTTCATAGACCTGTTCGAGCCCCTGACGAGGGCCGAGCAAAGAGAGGCCGTGCAGATGCATGCCGACGGCGATATGGGCTTTCAGCGCATCGATCGAGGCGGTGTAATAATGGTTGTTGGCAGCCTCCGTCACCGCGCGATGGAAGATGAAATCGGCATCGGTGCGGTGAAGCTGGTGGCTTGTCGCCTCGCGCAAATCGGCAAGCGCATTGGAGATCTTCTGGATCGCCTGCTCATTGCGGCGCTTGGCGGCGAAATAGGCGGCGGCCGGCTCGATCGTCAGGCGGAATTCGTAGCAGCGCTGAATATCGGCAATGGTCTTAACAGGCGAATAGGCAAGCTGGGCCGTCGGCGATCCATGCGCACTGACGAAGGTGCCTGCCCCCTGGCGGGCATAGACGATGCCCTGGTCGCGCAGGCGCGCGAGCGCATCGCGGACGATCGGTCGGGAAACACCGAGCATCGAGGCAAGTTCGTGTTCGCCGGGAAGGCGGGAATCCGGCGGATAGTTTCCGCCGCGGATCCGCTCGAGCAGCTGGTCGAAGACGCGATCGACCAGCTTGACGGCCTTGCCGCGTTCGGGCTTGCCCGGCGGGCCGGCTTCCGCGTTCAAAGATTCGCCATTTGCTTCAGTCACGTCATTCTCCCCGACGGTATCTTATGCCGCCTGATTCCGAAGAACCAGCTTTAACAAACTATCCGGCTTACCGAAGCCCCCCGATTTGACGGCACACCGAAAAGGCCGCCCGCCGTTGGCCGTCACATCGAACCACGGAATACCCGCTTCGATTTCGCCCTTCGGCGTGAGCACCTTCACCTCAAGCGCATGCAGGATTGCCAGCGCCGTATCGCCGCCGCCGACCATCAGCATATCGGGCCGCGTATCGTCGATCACCCTTTTGACACCTGCCGCAAAGTCACCGGCGACGAGGGCCGCATCGGCCGCCATGTCGCCGGTACAGCGCAGCAGCACCGGCAACGCCAGGCCCTCGCCGCATTCGATCTGCCCCATCGGCGCGTCCACCACCATGCGCAAGGCGCCGGAGGTTTCGAGCCGGTTCATCTGGGCTGACGTGATCGGATCGCGCGAACCGAAGGCAAACAGCGTGCGCGGGGTCGGCGTAAATTCCGTCACCGGCCGCCGCCCGGCTTCGCCGAGCCGGCGGGCGAAGGCCGCACCGAGGCCGCGCGCACCGACGCCGAGCGTCGTCAGCCAGACATGACCCGCGACGATCTGATCGAGATCGGCATCGTCCGCGGCGTCGGCAACGATGACATTGTCCGAGCGGCTCTCGAACAGATCGGCGATCGGCAGCGGCTTGTTGACGCCGCGGCCGACGACACAGCCACGGTAGGTCAGGCGCTCCTGGTCGGGAATGGCGGGCGCTACGAGGATATCCTTCAGGCCGAGCGCATCCGCAAGCACCAGGCTTTCCGCCGCGACATTTCCCTTCAGCCGGGAGTCGATTTTCTTCATGACGACGGCAGGCTTCACGTCGCGAAACACCTTCGCCGCCGATCGGACCTTTTCGGCGGCATCGCGCTCGCCAAGTGCGCGCGAGGCGGTATTGACGACGACGACATCGCAGCCGGTGGCGATCGCCTCCTGCGCCGCTCCGACATCGACGGCGACTGCGACCGAGAGGCCGGCCGCAACGAAGGGGGTGCCGGTATCGAGCGCCCCCGTCAGATCGTCGGCGATGATCGCGGCCTTCAGCGTCATGCGATCTCTTCCGTATTGACCGCGTGGCAGGCGACGAGATGGCCGGGCTTGGCTTCTTTCCAGACGGGTATGACCTTGCTGCAGACATCCATGGCGATCGGGCAGCGCGTGTGAAAACGGCAGCCGGATGGGGGGTTCAGCGGGCTCGGCACATCGCCCTGCAGGATCTGGCGCTGGCGGGTGCGCTCATGTTCCGGATCGGTCTCGGGAACGGCCGACAGCAGCGCCCTGGTATAGGGATGCA
Source organism: Rhizobium sophoriradicis (assembly GCF_025200795.1). Taxonomy (NCBI): domain Bacteria; kingdom Pseudomonadati; phylum Pseudomonadota; class Alphaproteobacteria; order Hyphomicrobiales; family Rhizobiaceae; genus Rhizobium; species Rhizobium sophoriradicis. The sequence continues at coordinate 402,013 of NZ_CP104153.1, read as the reverse complement.
GTGGATTGTCGAAGAGCTCCTCGCGGGTCGCAAGCTCGGCGAGCCGCCCGAGATACATGACGCCGACGCGGGTGCTGATATGGCGCACCACCGCGAGGTCATGGGCGATGAAGAGATAGGTCAGGCCGTATTTCTCCTGCAGATCGAGCAGCAGGTTGATGATCTGCGCCTGGATCGACACGTCAAGCGCCGAGATCGCCTCGTCGCAGACGATGAATTTCGGCTGGCAGGCGAGCGCCCGGGCGATGACGACGCGCTGGCGCTGGCCGCCGGAAAGCTCGTGCGGATAACGCTGGGCAAACCGTGTGGGCAGGCCGACATCGGTGAGCAGCGCCGCGACCTTGTCCTTCAGCTCGGCCTTGGTGCAAAGCTTGTGAAAGAGGATCGGCTCGCCGATCGCCTCGCCCACGGTCATGCGCGGATTGAGGGTCGAATAGGGATCCTGGAAGACGATCTGCAGGTCGCGGCGGAACGGCCGCATCTGCTTCTCGTCGAGCGTGGCGAGATCCTGTCCCTTGTAGACGACCCTGCCGCTGGTCGCCTTGTAGAGGTTGAGGATGGTGAAGCCGGTCGTCGATTTGCCGCAGCCGGATTCACCGACGAGGCTCAGCGTCTCGCCTTCCATGATGTCGAGATCGACATTGTCGAGGGCATAGACGGTGGCCGAGCGTTCGCCGAAGGCACCGAGCTTGACGTGGAAATGCTTGACCAGGTTTTCGACCTTGAGCAGCGGTTGCGCAGCCATCACGCGGCCTCCTGCATTCTCTGGACGACGAAACAGGCGGCGCGATGGTTGCTGCTGCCGCTCAAGGGTTCGAGCCGCGGCACCTTCTCGTGGCAGATCGCCTCGACGAGGGGGCAGCGCGGCGCAAATGGGCAGCCCTTTGGCCGGCGGCCGGGCTCCGGCGGCGTGCCGCCGATCGAGCTCAACCGGCTTGCCGGTGGATCGGAGAGCTTGGGGATCGAGGAGAGCAGGCCGCGCGTATAGGGATGGCTCGGGCGGGCATAGAGTTCGTCAACCGGCGCATCCTCGACGACCGTGCCGGCATAGAGCACGGCAACACGGTCGACGAGGCCGGCGATCAATGCCAGATCATGGGTGATCCAGACGACCGACATGCCGAGCTTGGCGCGCAGATCCTTCACCAGATCGACGATCTGGGCCTGGATGGTGACGTCGAGCGCCGTCGTCGGCTCGTCGGCGATCAGGAGCTTCGGGTTGCAGGCAAGGCCGATCGCGATCATCACGCGCTGGCGCATGCCGCCTGATAGTTCATGCGGAAAGGCCTGCAGCCGCTCTTCCGGGCCGGGAATGCCGACGAGGCGCAGAAGCTCGACGGCGCGGGCGCGAGCCTCCGCCTTTTTCATTTTACGATGATAGATCAGCGGTTCGCAGATCTGGTCGCCGACACGCATGACCGGATTGAGCGACGTCATCGGATCCTGGAAGACGAAGCCGATATCGCCGCCGCGCACCTTGCGCAGCTCGGCATTCGACATCGTCTGCAGGTCGCGGCCGGCGAAGGTGGCCGTTCCCTTGGCGACCTTGATCTTGTTCGGCAGGAGCCGCATCAGGCTCAGCATGGTAAGGCTCTTGCCGCAGCCGGATTCGCCGACGACGCCGAGCGTCTCGCCCTTGTCGACATGGAGGTCGATGCCGTCGACGACGACGGCCGGGCCGTTGCGTCCGTCGATCTCGACGGTGAGGCCCCTGACATCGAGCAGGCGTTCTCTGTTTTGGGTGTCCATCATTTACTGCCCCGCGGATTGAGCGCGTCGTTGAGGCCGTCGCCGAGGAAGCTGAAGGCAACCGAGGCAAGGCCGAGCACGGCCGCCGGAGCGGCGAGAAGATGCGGATAATGCTGCCAGACGCGAAGGCCGTCCGAGATCATGTTGCCCCAGCTCGGCGTTGGCGGATTGACCCCGACCCCAAGGAAGCTGAAGGCGCTTTCCAGCACCATCGCCGTGCCGAGACCGGCGCTGACCGAAACGATCAGCGGCCCGAGCGCATTCGGCACCACATAACGCTTGATGATGACCCAATTCGACAGGCCGAGCGCCTGGGCGGCGGTGATATAGGGTCGGCTGCGGATCGACAGCACCTGGGCGCGCACCAGGCGCGCGTAAGGCGGCCAGGAGATCAGCGCCATCGACCCGAAGACGAGGATGAAATCCACCCAGATCGTCTGGCGGTAGAAGGGATTGAGGGTCTCGAGGTAGCGCGCCTCCATCCAGCGGGTGATCGGCGACTTTAGCGAGGCGTTGATGACGACGACGAGCAGCAGGTTGGGCACCGACATCGTCACGTCGGTCAGCCACATGATGGCGCGGTCGAAGGGATTGCCGAAGAAGCCGGCGACGGCGCCGAGCGTCAGGCCGATCAGCACCGCGAAGAAGGTGACGATGACGGCAACGAGGAAAGCGGTCCGCGTGCCGAAGACCACGCGGCTGAAGACGTCGCGGCCGAGGTCGTCGGTTCCGAAGAGGTGGCTAATCGACGGCAGCGCATTGCGGGCGTTGAGATCCTGGCTGAGATAATCATAGGGCGTGAGATACGGCCCGAAGATCGCGGTGAATGCGAGGAGCAGCACGACAACGAGGCCGAATACCGCAAGCTTGTTGCGCTTCAGCCGATGCCAGGCGTCGCGCCAGAGGCTGACCGGCGGTTCCTCGATCGTTTCAGGGGTGGAAAGAGGGATTGCGGACACGGTCAGCGGCTCCTTCTTGAATCATTGGCGCGGGGGTCGAGCAGCGGATACAGCACATCCACCAGCAAGTTCGACACCATCACCAGGAACGATCCGATCAGAGTGATCGCCAGGATGACCGGGTAGTCGGAATTGATCAGCGCCTGCACCGTCAACCGGCCGAGGCCCGGCAGACCGAAGACGAGTTCGACGAAGATCGCGCCGTTGACGATGGTGATCATGATCAGGCCGAGCTGCGTCACCACAGGCGTCAGCACCGGCCGCAGGATATGGCGCAGCGCCACGATAATCTCGGGCACGCCCTTGGCGCGGGCGGTGCGAACGAAATCCTCCGACAGCACCTCGATGACGGCAGCACGGGTCTGGCGCACGATCAGCGCGATCGGCTGGAAGGAAAGCACGAGCAGCGGCAGCAGGATGCGGACATCGAAGACGCCGCCCCAGCCATAAGGCACGCTTGCGCCCGGCAAGAGCACGATCAGGCCGACCATCAGCAAGGGACCTGCGACATAGGCCGGGATCGCCCAGAGGAAGAGCGCCGAGCCCAGAATGGCGTAGTCGAGGCGCGAATTCTGGTTCAGCGCTGCGATCATGCCGAGCGGAATTGCGACGAGGGCTGTCAGGATGATGGCGCAGAGGGCAAGCTGGAACGAGACCGGGGCGGCAGCCGAGACCATCGCCCAGACGGCGCGGCCCGATGTCAGCGAATTGCCGAACTGGCCGTGCAGCAGGTTCCAGATGTAAAGGCCGAACTGTTCGATGAAGGGCCTGTTGAGGCCAGCACTTTCACGGATGGCTTCGATGCGCTGCGGATTATAGGCGACGTCACCAGGCGCGCGCAGGAAGATGAGCTTGATCGGATCGCCGGCGCCGTAGAAAGCCAGCGCGTAGACGGCCAGCATCACCACCAGAACGGACGGAATCCAGATGGCAAACCGTGTTAGCACGTAGCGCAGCAAGGCCACCTCCCACCTGTTGTGCAATGCGTTCCCGCCCTTTGCAGAAGCCCGGCGGTTCGCATCTCTTCTTCTTGAAACTTGCGCGAAGGCCTTGCGGCCCTCGCGCGCTCATTGTCAGAAACGATAGGCCCAATCAGCCGATGGAAATGTTCCAGGGCTCGGCGATCTGCCAGTCGAGGTTCTTCTCGAGTCCCTTCACCTCCTTGATGGCCCAGCGCGACATCGCCTGAGAATACCATGGAATGAAGGCCCAATCCTCGCGGAATGCCTTCTGGGCTTCCTGGGCGAGAGCAACGCGCTGCGGATCATCCGCGGCCTTGGTCGCCGCTTCGGCAAGGGCGCTGTCGACCTTGTCGTTCTTGTATCCGCCAAGCTTGTTCTGCGCGTTCGACGAGGTCGAGGCAATGCTGCCCGTGAGATAGGAGACGGCGTCCGGGACACGGGTGCCGACGTCGTCGCGGAAGATCTGAACCGAGTTCTGATCCGGACCGGCATAGGAGTCCTGCTGCGGCTTCATGTCGACGGCCGTGATGCCGAGGTTCTGACGCCACTGCTCGGCAATGAACTGGGCGGCGGCCTGAATGGCCGGCGCCGAAATGCCGACGAACAGGATCTTCGGCAGGCGCTCGGGCCCGCCATAGCTCGATTCGGCAAGCAGCTTCTTTGCGGCTGCCGGATCATAGGGAAAGGCCTCGAAGCCGGAATTGTCGGCGCCGGGAACCGAGTTGAGGATCTGGTCGGCCTTCTTGTGCGGCCCATCCGGATAGGACGCCTTGAACAGGCCGTCGCGGTCGACCGCCATGATCAGTGCCTGGCGGACCTTCGGATCGTCCATCGGCGCGCGGGAAATGTTGAACCAGAAGTGCTGGCTGGTCGGGATCAGCGGGCCGGCCGAGAATTCCGCGCCGAGATCCTGGATGATCGTCGAGGTGACGAGCTCGGTATGGGCGTTGAACTCGCCCGACTTGATCAGCGACGTGGCGGTGACATTATCCTCGATCGAGGTGATGTCGATGCGGGCAAGCTTCGGCTTCTGCCCAAAGAAGTTCTCATTCGGCTCGAAGGTGATCTTACCGGCATCGATATCGATGCTCGTCAGCTTGAACGGGCCGGAGAAGACCGGCTTGTTCTCCGGCTTGTACCAATCGATGATTTCCTCGCCGTCGCTGCCGCGCGACTGCGAGGCCTTGGTGATCGGTGCGATGTGATTTGCGAGCCGCATGAAGAAGATCGGATCGGCAGCAGCCAGCGTCACCACGACCGTGCCCTCGTCGGGTGTCGCGACACCGGTCAGCTCGTTGCCGGAGCCGGCGGCGATTTCCGCATAACCCTTGACCTTGCTCAGCACCTGGTCGGCGCGCTGGCTCTTGGTGTTCGGCATCGAGGCGACTTCCCACGATCCCTTGACGTCGGCAGAGGTGATCTTGCTGCCGTCGGAGAAGACGGCCTTGGGGTCGATCTTGAAGGTCCAGACTGTGTTGTCGGCGGATTCCCAGCTGGTGAAGACGTAGGGCTTGATATTGCCCTGACTGTCGAAATACATCGGCGAAGCCCACCAGATCGAGTTCCAGCGGAACGTTCTGCCACCGCCGCGCAGCGGCGACCAATCCTGGTCGAATGCCGGATGGGCGACTTTCAGTACCTGGCCTTCATCGGCCAGCACGATGCGGGCATTCATCCCGAGCACCGTCAGCCCAACGCCGGCGGCAAGGCCGAGCTTCAGCGCGTTGCGGCGCGATAAATTGGTTTTATCCGATTGATCAAAAGACATGTCATTCCTCCCAGGTGAAATCGGCAGCGCTCTCCCTGCGCTGCCAGGCGCAGCACAATCCGTCGTCTATCGTTCTCTCGTTATTGTAAATATGTCAACAAAAATCCGCGATTTTCATTCGAACAAAATTTATCTTTCAAAAAATATGAAGAATTACAATCAGATAAATTTTCGCTTTCAGATTAATCCCTTTTGTCTTCTTGACAAAAGCGCCACAATGGAAAAGTTCTTAGCACTCCATCGCAGGCAGATGCATGACAATCGGGCGCAGTCGCGCGGTTCGGACACGGATCGGCAAGCCAGGGCGCACCGAAGGAGGAGAAATGAGCTATCACAGGATCACCGGCGTCTTCAGCGCGGCCGGAACGCCGCTGACGGCTGACAACACGCCGGATTTCGCGCTTTTCACCGACCATTGCCGGCAGCTGCTGGCCGAGGGATGTCATGGCGTGGCCCTGCTCGGCACGACCGGTGAGGCCAATTCCTTCTCCGGCAATGAGCGGCGCGCCATTCTGGAAGCGGCTGTGAAGGCCGGCATTCCGGCCGACAGGCTTTTGCCGGGCACCGGCGTCGTCGCCATTCCGGAGACCGTGGAACTGACACGGCACGCGCTGTCGCTCGGCGTCACCAAAGTGGTGATGCTGCCACCCTTTTATTATAAGGGCGTCTCCGACGACGGCCTCTTCGCTGCCTATTCGCAAGTGCTGGAAAAGGTCGCCGACACCCGCCTGCGGGTCATCCTTTATCATATCCCGCAGGTTTCGGGCATTCCGCTGTCCATTCCACTGATCGGCCGGCTGATTGCGGCCTTCCCGGAAACCGTCGTCGGCATCAAGGAATCGTCCGGCGATTTCAACAACATGCAGGCCATCATCGCCGCTCATCCCGGCTTTTCTGTCCTGGCCGGCGCCGATCCGCTGCTGCTGCCGCTGATGAAGGCCGGCGGCGCCGGCTGCATCACCGCCACCTCCAATCTGGTGGCAGATTCGCTTCGCACCGTTTACGACCATGTCCATGACGAGGCGCGCGCCGCCGATGTCGAGGCGGCGCAGGCGCGCATCAACGCCTATCGCACGCTTTCCAACTCCTACGTCCAGATCCCGACCATCAAGGCAATGATCGGGCTGAAGACCGGCAATCCCGCCTGGAAGCGCACGCGCGCGCCGATGATGCCGCTGAGCGAGGCGGATTATGCCGCACTCGCCAATAGCTACGCCAAATTGTCCTGAGGAGATCCGCCATGCGTTTTACCGGCCTGCCTCCGGAAGCCGTCCCTGCTCTGATGACCGGGGCCGTCACCCCTCACCCCTCCGTCGCAGGCCGCGCCGACGCCTACCTGCCCTCGCCCTGCATCCAGAACCATGCAGCAAATCTCGCCTTTCTGCCGGACGGGACGCTGACCTGCGTCTGGTTCGGCGGCACGATGGAGGGCATGGGCGACATTTCGATTTACATGTCGCGGCTGGCGCCAGGCTCCGATCGCTGGTCGGAACCGGAAAAGATGAGCGACGATCCGGAGAAATCCGAGCAGAACCCATTGATATTCAACGCTCCGGACGGAAGGATATGGCTGCTCTACACATCGCAGACCTCCGGCAACCAGGATGGCTCGATTGTCAAATGCCGGATATCCGATGACGGCGGCAAGACATTCGGCCCGGTCCAGATCCTCTGCGACAGCCCCGGTACCTTCGTCCGCCAGCCGATTGTCGTCAACGACCGCGGCGACTGGCTGCTGCCGATCTTCCGCTGCGTCGGCCTTGCGGGCCAACGCTGGAGCGGCGATGCCGATACGGCAGCGGTGCTGATCTCCCGTGACCGCGGCACGAACTGGCAAATGGTCGATATTTGGGACAGTCTCGGCGCCGTGCACATGAACATCCTGCCGCTTGGCGGCAGCGAGATGGTCGCCTTCTACCGCAATCGTTTCGCCGAAACCATACTTTCCAGCCGATCGGCGGACGGCGGCGAAAGCTGGAGCCCGCCCGAGCCCACCGAACTGCCGAACAACAACTCCTCAATCCAGGCCACCGTTCTGGGTAATCGAATGATTGCAATGGTTTACAACCATTCGAATGCGACGATGTCGGATGCGCGACGCCAGTCTCTCTACGATGAAATCGAGGGTGACGAGGCTGGAGAGAGCGCTGCTATCGTTGCCGATGCCGGCCGCAAGGCGGTCTGGGGTGTTCCGCGCGCGCCGCTCAGCCTGGCGATCTCGAGGGATGGCGGCAGGACCTTTCCGCAGCGCATGGATCTCGATACCGGCGACGGCTTCTGCCTCAGCAACAATTCGAAGGATTCGCTGAACCGCGAATTCTCCTACCCCTCGGTCGTCCAGGGCAGCGATGGCACGCTCCATGTCGCCTACACCTATTACCGGCGCGCCATCAAATATGTGCGGCTCGCCCCGCAAGCGCTGCCGTAAGCAAGCTGCCGGCCTGGAATTGTAAAATCGGCTTTGCGATCCTTGCGTGAGAGTATGCGGGACATCAGGAAATTGGCCGGCTCGCGCCGGGATTTGACAACAATTTTGGCTCTCCGCCACGGCGTGATAGCGGCTAACCTTTCAATTGACGCTTCATTCATCCTTTCAATAAGTATCTGTTTTCACATAGATATTTTCAGGTCGATCGGTTGGACCGGCCATGCCGGTGATAAAATCTCCCCGAGCCAGGAATGCCTGCTTGACATTGATCTTACAACTTTACAATAAATGGGCTGACATTATCGCCGCAAGATCCTGCAGGAGGACTTCATGGCCAGCTTGGATTCGCCTATCACCATCGTTCGGCCGCATCTGATCGAATTCGGCATCGGCATGGCGGCAAAGCTCGGCAAATGGGCTGCCGAAAAGGGTTTCAGGCGCACGCTCGTCATCTCCGACGCTTTCAATGCCGCGCGCATCGACCTGCTGGAATTGAAGGGCGAGGTGACGGTCTTTGCCGACGTGACGCCGGAGCCGGATACGGCCAACCTCGAAAAAGTCCTGGCGGCGGCCAACGGCGCTGACGCCGAGCTGATCGTCGGCTTCGGCGGCGGCAGCGCCATGGATCTGGCAAAACTCGCCGCCGTTCTTGCCGGCTCGGCGCAGACGCTGCATGAGGTCGTCGGCCCGAACAAGGTGCATGGACCGCGCAAGGCAGCGCTCGCCCAGGTGCCGACGACATCGGGCACCGGCAGCGAGGCTGGCATCCGCGCGCTCGTCACCGACCCCAGGACGATGGCCAAGCTCGCAGTCGAAAGCCTGCATATGCTGGCCGACATCGCCGTCATCGATCCGGCGCTCACCTTCACCGTGCCGGCCCGAACCACAGCCGCCACCGGCGTCGACGCGATGGCCCACTGCGTCGAGGCCTTCACCAACCGCAAGGCTCATCCGATGGTCGATATCTATGCAATTGAGGGAACGCGGCTGGTCGGCAAATATCTCGCCCGCGCCGTCAGAGACGGAAACGACGCCGAAGCGCGCGCCGGCCTGTCGCTCGCCTCGCTTTACGGCGGTTTCTGCCTCGGCCCGGTCAACACCGCCGGCGGTCATGCGCTTGCCTATCCCCTCGGCACCCGCTGGCATGTGGCGCATGGCGCTGCCAACGCGCTGATCTTTCCGCATGTTCTCGCCTTCAACACGCCGTCTGCACCGGGGAAGACGAAAGCGGTGATGGAAGCGCTTGGGCGTCAAACCTCGGACAACACGACATCCGTCTTCGATGCGGCCTATGCTTTCTGCGCCGAGCTCGGCATCGAGATGAAACTGTCAGGCCTTGGCGTGCCGGAAAGCGATCTCGACGCCATGGCCGACGACGCCTTTGCCATCCGCCGTCTGCTCGATAACAATCCGCGCGATCTCACCCGCGCCGACATTCGCTCGATTTATGCGGCCGCTTTCTAGGCGACAGGGTTTTCAGAAGGGACTTTGATGATGGACAGGAATGCAAAAGTCGCCGTGACGCTCGGTGATCCCGCCGGCGTCGGCCCCGAGGTGATCGTCAAGGCACTGGCAGCCCTTCCGAAGGAGGAGCGTCGCGATTTCGTCATCGTCGGCAATGTCGAAGCGCTGGAGCGCGCCGACCGCGTCAGCGGCACCGCGCTGAAATTCGGTTCTGCCGACGCCGCCAGCGACGACAGGATCGCCGTCGATGAAGTCCCACTCGCCGCCGCTTTGCCCGAGATCGGCAAGGTCAGCCCGGTCGCGGGCGACGCTTCCGTGCGCTATATCACTCGCGCCGTCGATCTCGCCATGTCAGGTCAAGCCGATGTCATCGTCACCGCGCCGATCAACAAGGAGGCGATGAACCTAGCCGGCCATCACCATGACGGCCATACCGGGCTGCTCGCCCATCTCACCGGCTCAAAGAGCTCCTTCATGCTGCTTGCCTCGGAGCGGCTGAACACCATCCATGTCTCGACCCATATCTCGCTGAAGGGCGCGATCGAACGGGCCAAGACCGAGCGGGTGCTGGCGACCATCGAGGCCGGCCACAATCATTTCTTGCGTATCGGCAAACAGGCGCGCATCGCCGTTGCCGGCCTCAATCCGCATTGCGGCGAAAACGGCCTGTTCGGCACCGAGGACATGGAATTCCTGGTGCCGGCGGTCGAACAGGCGCAGGCCAAGGGCATCGACGTCGTCGGTCCGATCTCGGCCGATACGGTTTTCGCTCGCGCCTATAACGGCGCCTTTGATCTCGTCATCGCCCAGTATCACGATCAGGGCCACATCCCGATCAAGCTCGTCGCCTTCGAGACGGCGGTCAACGTCTCGCTCGGCCTGCCGATCGACCGCGTCTCGGTCGATCACGGCACCGCCTTCGACATCGCCGGCACCGGCAAGGCCAATCACGTCAACATGCTCTCGGCCATCGCCTATGCCCGGCTGATGGCGAGCTCACCGCGGCGGGACGCGTAATCGCCCTATTCCGAAGGAGCGGCGGCCACGCCTCGCGGGAACGGGGATCTCTTACTTCGCCTCGTCACATGCCGAACAGATCGCGGTGATAGAACGGCGTGGCTGCTGGCCGCAGAAGATTGCCGCACAGGCGTGACATCGCTATGTTGTAGCGGGCACGAACAGCAAAGGAGGTTGCCTATGACACCGCGGGACGCCTGATCCAGCACTATCAAGACTTCTGCCTTTCCAAGGGCATCGACTTCACACGCATCGAATCCGTACGGCCGCATGACGATACGACGCTCTTCTGCAGCGCTGGCATGCAGCAATACAAGCCTCTCTTCTCCGATCCTTCTTTTAGCGGAACAGTCGCAAACAGCCAGGCCTGCCTGCGCTTGGGCGACCTCGACGAGATCGGCGACGGAACTCACTTCCTCCACTTCACCATGCTCGGGCTTTTCTCCTTCAGGGAAATGACCGTCGGCGACGCCATCGATTTTTGGCTCGCGTTTCTCGGAACGCTCGGTCTGGCGCCGGATCACGTAACGATGCATCCAGACCGCCTGATCGAATGGACGCCGCTCTATGGCGGGCGCGTACCCATCGTTGCAGATGCCGAATGCATCTGGAGCGATGGCAGCATCAGCGGATACTGCACCGAGTTCTACAAGCATGGCATAGAGATCGGGAACATTGTCAATCCGCTCGGAAGCTGTATCGATGTCGGCTTCGGCGCGGAGCGTCTCGATATGATCGTCAACGGCACGCCGCCGGCCGATGCGCTGGAGACATTGCGCGAGACGGTGATGACGATCGTAGAAAGCGGATATCGGCCGGGTAATAAGGAGCAGGGATATGTTCTGCGCAAACTGCTCCGCCGTATCCACAGGATGGGCGGCACGCTCGACCATCCGTTCTTCGGGGAAGAGGTCGAACGCCAGAAGCGGCTCGGCGCCAAGTATCTGCGCCTGCGCGATCGCTATTGCGACAAGGGGGCGGAATGGTGGTTCGACACCCACGGCATTGATCTCTCCGACATCGAGGAGATCATCGAGTAGCAGGGATGAGGCTTCCCGGAATTGAACCCGGGAGGCCTTGCCACCGCCGTAGATGCCCCGCGGCGATCCGCATTGCACCGTCTCGGCTATCCCGCCGAAGTGTCCGAGATCATCCGGGAGACGGCATTCTTCCAACCGATGATCTTGGCCTGCCGCTCTGTCTCCGCCATTGCGGGGCTGAAACGTCGATCACAGGCCCAAGCCTTGGCAAATTCACGCTTGCCCGGCCAGATACCGGCCCTCGAGCCGGCAAGCCAGGCGGCCCCGAGCGCCGTCGTCTCGTGGATCGCCGAGCGGTCGACGGGGTTTCCGGTCATGTCGGCGAGGCATTGCATCGTCCAATCGGAAGCCGCCATGCCGCCATCGACGCGCAACACCGTCTCCAACTGATTGGCGCCCCAATCCCTCTTCATCGCCACGAGCAGGTCGAGCGTCTGATAGGCGACGGATTCGAGCACGGCGCGGGCGAATTCCGCCGGTCCGCTGTTGCGCGTCAGGCCGAAGATCGCACCACGCGCAGCCGGATCCCAATAAGGCGCGCCGAGCCCGGTGAAAGCGGGGACGATATAGACCTGCTGCCCGGGATCCGCCTTGGCCGCAAGCACCCCTGCCTCCGACGCCTGGCCGATAATGCCAAGGCCGTCGCGCAGCCATTGCACGGCGGCACCGGCGATGAAGATCGAGCCTTCGAGCGCATAGGTCGTCTCGCCGTCGAGGCGGCAGGCGATGGTCGTCAGCATCCGGTTGGCGGAGGAAACTCGATCCCGGCCGGTATTCAGCAGGGCGAAGCAGCCGGTGCCGTAAGTCGATTTCATCATGCCGGGTTCGAAGCAGGCATTGCCCATCGCCGCCGCCTGCTGGTCGCCGGCGACCCCGAAGATCGGAAGCTCGGCGCCGAGCAAGGCTTTGTCGATGCGGCCGAAATCATCGGCGCATTCCCTGACCTCGGGCAGCATGGCGGCCGGGACGCCGAGAATGCCGAGAAGTTCCTCGTCCCAAGCGCCGTCATCGATATTGTAGAGCAGCGTTCGCGATGCATTGGTTGCATCTGTCGCATGCACGCGGCCGCCGGTCAGCTTGTAGATCAACCAGCTGTCGATCGTGCCGAAACAGACCTCGCCCGCCTCGGCCTTCTCGCGCAGCCTATCGACATTGTCGAGCAGCCAGCGCAGCTTGGTTCCCGAAAAGTACGGGTCGAGCAGCAGTCCGGTTTTGGCGGAAAACAGCTTCTCATATCCATCGGCCTTCAGGCTATCGCACATTTCCGCCGTGCGCCGGTCCTGCCAGACGATCGCGCGGTAAAGCGGTGTTCCGGACTTGCGATCCCAGACGACTGCCGTTTCGCGCTGATTGGTGATGCCGACGGCTGCGATCGCGGCGGCATCCACGCCGGCATCAGCGATCGCCTTGCGCATCGTATCGACGACGGACTGCCAGATTTCGGCAGCGTCGTGCTCCACCCAGCCGGGGTGCGGATAGTATTGCGTGATCTCCGCCTGAGCGGAGCCTGCCATTTTCATGTCGCCGTTGAAGATGATCGCGCGCGAAGACGTCGTGCCCTGATCGATCGAAAGAATATAGCCGCTCATATCCGTCTCCGGCTCACGCGAAACCGCTCCGCCTGCCCGGAAGGGCAGGACGCGAAGGCCTCAGGAGAAAAAGATTGTAGGTGCCACCGGCTTGTCGCCGGTGGCAGGAAGTGATGGCCGGAGGTCTCGTTGCCTCCGGCCGGGTCCGCCTTACTTCTTCTGCCAGCTCTTGACGAGTTCGTCGTAGTTGACGGTGAGCGGCTTGTCCTTCTCGTTCTCGATCTTCAGCTGCGGAGCGAGGTTACCCTTCTTCACCGCGTCAGCGTTCCAATAAGCGAGATCATGCTCTTCGGCGAGCTTCGGGCCGATGTCGCCCTGGACCTTGGCGCGTTCCAGGCGCTGCAGCACCTTTTCCTGCTCCGAGCAAAGCGAGTCCATGGCTTCCTGCGGCGTCTTGGCGCCGGAGGATGCGTCACCGATCGCCTGCCACCAGAGCTGTGCGAGCTTCGGATAGTCAGGAACGTTCGTACCGGTCGGCGACCACTGCAGGCGGGCCGGCGAACGGTAGAACTCGATCAGGCCGCCGAGCTTCGGTGCGCGGTCGGTGAAGGACTTGTGATCCAGCGTCGACTGACGGATGAAGGTCAGACCCATATGGCTCTTCTTCACGTCAACAGTCTTCGAGGTGACGAACTGGGCATAGAGCCAGGCCGCCTTGGCGCGGTCGACGGGCGTCGACTTCATCAGCGTCCAGGAACCCGCATCCTGATAGCCGAGCTTCATGCCGTCCTTCCAGTAGACACCATGCGGGCTCGGCGCGAAACGCCATTTCGGCGTGCCGTCCGCATTGACGACCGGCAGGCCTTCCTTGACGAAATTGGCGGTGAAGGCCGTGTAGGTGAACATCTGCTGGGCAACTTCACCCTGCGAAGGCACCGGACCGGATTCGGAGAAGGTCATGCCCTGAGCGGCAGCCGGTGCGTATGCCTTCATCCAGTCCAGATATTTCTGGATGGAATAGACAGCGGCCGGGCCGTTGGTATCGCCGCCGCGCGCGACGCACGAGCCGACGGGACGGGAGTTCTCATCGACCTTGATGCCCCATTCGTCGACCGGCTTGCCGTTCGGAATGCCCTTGTCGCCGTTGCCGGCCATCGACAGCCAGGCGTCGGTGAAGCGCCAGCCGAGCGACGGGTCCTTCTTGCCGTAGTCCATGTGGCCATAGACCTTCTTGCCGTCGATCTCGCGGCCGGTGAAGAACTCGGCAATATCCTCATAGGCCGACCAGTTGACCGGCACGCCGAGATCGTAGCCGTACTTCGCCTTGAAGTCGGCCTTGTTCTTCTCGTCGTTGAACCAGTCGTATCGGAACCAGTAGAGGTTGGCGAACTGCTGGTCCGGCAGCTGATAGAGCTTGCCGTCAGGCGCTGTCGTGAAGGACTTGCCGATGAAGTCGTCGACATCGAGGCCCGGATTGGTGACATCCTTGCCTTCATTGGCCATCCAGTCGGTCAGCGAACGGGCCTGCTGGTAGCGCCAATGGGTGCCGATCAGGTCGCTATCGTTGATATAGGCGTCATAGATGTTTTCGCCGGACTGCATCTGCGTCTGCAGCTTCTCGACCACATCGCCTTCGCCGATCAGGTCGTGGGTAATCTTGATGCCGGTTATCGCGGTGAAAGCGGGCGCCAGCACCTTCGATTCATAATCATGCGTGGTGATCGTTTCGGAAACCACCTTGATGTCCATGCCGGCGAAGGGCTTCGCGGCATCGACGAACCATTGCATTTCCTTTTCCTGATCGGCGCGGGAAAGCGTCGAGAGATCGCCGACTTCCTTGTCGAGGAAGGTCTTGGCCTCGTCCATCCCGGCATAGGCCGATGCCGTCATCGCCAGCAGCAGGCCTGCTGTCGTCGTCAATAAGTGCCGTCGCATAATATCCTCCCAGGGTTTGCGATTGCAGTCACATACTCAGGCGGCCAAGCACCCCCGGCCATCTGTCTTCACTTTGCCGTCACACGTAGCGGAACACGCCGATGGCGTAGACCACGGAGATGGCAAGAGCCCACCACAGGTTGGGCCCAGCGAGCCCAAGCCATGCAAGATGAATGAAAGCGCTGCCCAGCAGCGAAATGAAAAGCCGGTCACCGCGCGTCGTTTCGAAACGCAGCACGCCCGTGCGCGGCGAGCCGCCCGGAGAAAAATACTCCCCGATGCTCATGGCGATCAGAAGCGCCAGGATCGTCAGGAAGAACAGCGCCGTCGGCAGCGTCCAGGCCATCCAGGAAAAGGTCATGTCCGGTCCTCCTCAGACGCGGCCCAGGGCAAAGCCCTTGGCGATGTAGTTGCGAACGAAGTAAATGACGAGCGCGCCCGGGATGATGGTGAGCACGCCGGCAGCCGCGAGCACGCCCCAGTCCAAGCCGGCCGCCGAAACCGTTCGCGTCATGATCGCCGAGATCGGCTTTGCCGCCGTCGTCGTCAGCGTGCGGGCCAGCAGCAATTCGACCCAGGAAAACATGAAGCAGAAGAATGCCGCCACGCCGACGCCGCTTGCGATGAGCGGAATGAATATCCTGATGAAGAAGCGCGGGAAGGAATAACCGTCGATATAGGCGGTCTCGTCGATCTCCTTCGGCACGCCGGACATGAAACCTTCGAGGATCCAGACGGCGAGCGGCACGTTGAACAGGCAGTGGGCCAGCGCTACGGCGATATGCGTATCGATCAGGCCGAAGGCCGAATAGAGCTGGAAGAACGGCAGTGCGAAGACTGCCGGCGGCGCCATGCGGTTGGTCAGCAGCCAGAAGAACAGGTGCTTGTCGCCGAGGAAGCGGTAGCGCGAGAAGGCATAGGCCGCCGGCAGCGCCACGGCAACCGAGATCACCGTGTTCATCACCACATAAATGATCGAGTTGATATAGCCGTTATACCAGGACGGGTCGGTGAAGATCACCGAATAATTGTGCAGCGTCGGGGCCGCCGGCCAGAGCGTGAAGGCGCCGGTGATTTCGGCATTTTCCTTAAAGCTCATGTTGATCAGCC
The DNA here is from genome assembly GCF_025200795.1 of Rhizobium sophoriradicis. Lineage (NCBI taxonomy): Bacteria > Pseudomonadati > Pseudomonadota > Alphaproteobacteria > Hyphomicrobiales > Rhizobiaceae > Rhizobium > Rhizobium sophoriradicis. The sequence goes on along the minus strand of NZ_CP104153.1, from coordinate 386,052 downwards.
AGTAGATCGGCAGGAGCAGGAAGAGGATGTAGATCGTCGGCACCAGCCAGGAGAGGCTGCCCGCGGGTTTGTATTTTCTGGTCATATCTGCCCTCCCTTAGCTCGCGTCGCTGCTGGTCATCACGGTGTAGAACACCCAGGAGAGCAGCAGGATGATGAGGAAATAAATGATCGACATTGCCGCGGCCGGGCCGAGATCGAACTGGCCGACCGCCATCTTCACAAGGTCGATGGAGAGGAAGGTCGTCGAGTTGCCGGGGCCGCCGCCGGTGACGACGAAGGGCTCGGTATAGATCATGAAGCTGTCCATGAAGCGCAGCAGCACGGCAATCAGCAGCACCCGCTTCATCTTCGGCAGCTGGATGTAGCGGAACACGGACCAGCGCGAGGCGCCGTCGATCTTGGCAGCCTGATAATAGGCGTCCGGGATCGAAACCAGGCCGGCATAGCAGAGCAGCACGACGAGGCTCGTCCAGTGCCAGACGTCCATGACGATGACGGTCACCCAAGCGTCGACGGGATCGCGGACATAATTGTAGTCGAGGCCGATCGCGGCGAGCGTATGACCGAGCAGGCCGATATCGACGCGTCCGAAAACCTGCCAGATGGTGCCGACGACATTCCACGGAATGAGCAGCGGCAGCGCCATCAGCACCAGGCAGACCGGGACGCCGGGACCCGACTTCGGCATGTTGAGCGCAATGAAGATGCCGAGCGGGATCTCCAGCGCCAGAATGATGAAGGAGAACAGCAGATTACGCTGGAGCGCTTCCCAGAAACGGTCGGAATGCAGCGTCTGGACGAACCAGTCGGTGCCGGCCCAGAAGAACTCGTTATTGCCGAACGTATCCTGCACCGAGTAGTTCACAACGGTCATCAGCGGAATGACCGCTGAAAAGGCCACGAGCAGCAGCACCGGCAGCACCAGAAACCAAGCTTTGTTGTTCCAAGTCTTCTGCATGGCTCAGGCCTCCCTGCCGACACGCCAGCTGTCGGCGTAGATGCTGATGGCGGACGGGTCGAAGGTGACGCGGGCATCCGCGGGAATGTCGTCGTCTTCGGAGACGACGATCGCGATCGGCTGGCCGGCAAAACGGGCGCGCACGATCTTCTGCCGGCCGATATCCTCGATCTTATTGATTGTAACCGGCATGCCCTCCCGCCCCAGGCGGATGAATTCGGGGCGAATGCCAAGTTCGGTCTTCACCGCGCCATTGGTATTCGGCGCATAATCCAGCGTCAGCACCTCGTCTCCGACCTTGACGGCGCTGCCGTCGACCTGTGCCGGCATGACGTTCATGCCGGGCGAACCAATGAAATAACCAACGAAGGTGTGGCTCGGCCGCTCGAAGAGCTCGGCCGGCGTGCCGATCTGGACGATCTGGCCGTCATACATGACGACGACCTTCTCGGCGAAAGTCAGTGCCTCGGTCTGGTCGTGTGTGACGTAGACCATGGTGAAGCCGAACTGCTTGTGCAGCCGTTTCAGCTGCGAGCGCAGCACCCATTTCATGTGCGGATCGATGACGGTCAGCGGCTCGTCGAACAGGATGGCGTTGACGTCGTTGCGCACCAGCCCGCGGCCGAGCGAGATCTTCTGCTTCTGGTCGGCCGTCAGCCCCTGCGCCTTGCGCTTGGCCCAGCCGGCAAGGTCGATCATTTCGAGAATGTCACGCACGCGCCGGTCGACATCTGCCTCGGCCACGCCCCGGTTGCGCAACGGGAAAGCGAGATTGTCGTAGACCGTCATCGTGTCGTAGATGACGGGAAACTGGAAGACCTGGGCGATGTTGCGGCTCTGCGTCGAAAGGTTCGTCACATCCCTGCCATCGAAGAGAATGCGGCCGTGCGAAGGCTGCAGCAGGCCGGAGATGATGTTGAGCAGCGTGGTCTTGCCGCAGCCGGAGGGGCCGAGCAGCGCATAGGCGCCGCCGTCGTTCCACTCGTGATCGACTTCCTTGAGCGAATAATCCTTTTCCGTCTTCGGATTGGCGCCGTAGGCGTGGCGGATATGGTCGAGCGTGATGCGTGCCATGGTGCTCTCCTATGCCTTTCCGGCTGCAGCGACAGCGCCGATCGTAGCGATAGCGCGGCCGTCGGCGCCGAAGGCCATCAGGTGGCGGGTGTCGAGAAAGGCCTCGATCTCGATATCCGGATCGATGTCGTGAATGCCATGCGCCAGCATCACCCAGCGCACGCCGTCATATTCCAGATGCACGAAGCTCTCCGAACCGGTGATCTCGGAAACCAGCGTGCGCGCCTGCAGGCGGGCCGCATCGCCGGTCTGGGCTCGGAGGCCGAGATGATGCGGATGAAAGGCGATCGTCACGGGCCCGTTCGGCACCGCGGCCAGATGCGAGGGGACGGAAAGCGTGGCCCCGCTCGGGCGCGTGAAGATATCGCCCGATTTCGTCACGTCGAGCGTGTTCAGCGGCGGATCGGCGAAGATGCCGGCGCTGTCGAGATCGACAGGGCGGCGATAGACGTCTATGGTCGGCCCGAACTGGGTGACCCGACCTTGGTTCAAAGTTGCCGTATTGCCGCCGAGCAGCAGCGCCTCGGACGGTTCGGTGGTGGCGTAAACGAAGATCGCACCCGACTGGGCAAAAATCTTCGGCAGCTCCTCACGCAGTTCTTCGCGCAGTTTGTAATCGAGATTGGCGAGCGGCTCGTCCATCAGCACCAGGCTGGCGTTCTTGACGAGGGCGCGCGCAAGTGCCGTGCGCTGCTGCTGGCCGCCGGAGAGATGGAGCGGCGTGCGGTCGAGATAGGGCGTGAGCTTCAGAAGCTCGGCCGCCTTGCGCACGTCGCGATCGATCGTGGCGGCGTCCTTGCCCGATATGCGCATCGGCGAGGCGATGTTTTCATAAACGGTCAATGCCGGATAATTGATGAACTGCTGGTAGACCATGGCGACATTGCGCTTCTGCACCGGCATGCCGGTGACGTCGGCGCCGTCGAAATGCACGGAGCCGGCGGTCGGACGGTCAAGCCCGGCCATCAGCCGCATCAGCGACGTCTTGCCCGACAGCGTCGGCCCGAGCAGGACGTTCAGCGTGCCGCGCTCGAGGACCAGATCGGTCGGATAGATGTGATAGTCCGCGCCCACCATTTTGGCGGCGTTCCGCAGTTCCAGCATTCCTGTTCCCGTGCCTCCACGCAGCGGGGATCACACGCCGCCTATCCGGCCATCGCCGGCATGGCAGCCATGTACTCCTCCAGTGACTGAGCCTGCTCCTTCGAAAGGCGCAGACCATCCTTTGTTCTCCTCCACAGCACGTCTTCGGCGTGCCGGGCCCATTCATGTTCGACGAGATAGGCGACCTCGGCCTCGTAGAGATCGCCGCCGAACAGCCGCCCGAGATCGTCAATGCCACGGGCATTGCCGAGTAGCGTCTCGGCCCTAGTGCCGTAGCGACGCACCAGCCGGCGAGCGTGCCGATCGGCGAGGAACGGATAGCGGCTTTTCAGCTTGGCAACCTCGGCCTCATAACTCTTGACGGCGAAATTGCCGCCGGGCAGATGGCTCTTGGCCGTCCACGGAGCACCCTTGACGCCGATCGCAGCACCGATCTTCTCCAACGCATGCTCGGACAGCCGGCGATAAGTGGTGAGCTTGCCGCCGAAAACATTAAGCAGCGGCGCGGTCTCCCTCTCGCCGTCGAGCTTCAGCACATAGTCGCGCGTCGCCTCCTGCGCCTTCGAGGCGCCGTCGTCATAAAGCGGGCGCACCGCCGAATAGGTCCAGACGATATCCTCTGGCCGCACCGGCTCCTTGAAATATTCCGACGCCGCATTGCAGAGATAGACCGTCTCCTCCTCGGAGATCCTGACATCCTTGGGATCGGCGGTATAGTCGCGGTCGGTCGTGCCGATCAGGGTGAAGTCGCCCTCATAGGGAATGGCGAAGATGATACGATTGTCCGGATTCTGGAAGAAATAGGCGCGTGGATCGTCGAACTTCTTCTTGACGACGATATGGCTGCCCTGGACGAGGCGGACATTGTGGGCTTCTTTCTGACCGAAGGCGGAACGAATGACGTGATCGACCCAGGGACCGGCGGCATTGACCAACATGCGGGCCTGATGACCGTCTTTGCGGCCGGTGACGGTATCGACAGTCTCGATGTGCCATAGGCCGCTCTCACGCCTTGCCGAGACCACTTTGGTACGCGGCAGGATGGTCGCACCCTTGTCGGCGGCATCGCGGGCGTTCAGCACCACCATGCGGGCATCGTCGACCCAGCCGTCGGAATATTCGAACGCTCTCGTAAACAATGCCTTCAGCGGCTTGCCGGCCGGATCCTTGCGCATGTCAAGCACCGACGTCGCCGGCAGCAGCTTGCGGCCGCCAAGATGGTCGTAGAGGAAGAGGCCGAGCCGGATCAGCCAAGCTGGGCGGATGCCACCCTTATGATAAGGCAGCACGAAACGCAGCGGCCAGATAATATGCGGCGCCATCGCCCAGAGGATCTCGCGCTCCATCAGCGATTCACGCACCAGGCGGAACTCGTAATGCTCGAGATAACGCAGGCCGCCATGGATCAGCTTGGTGGCGCCAGATGAGGTGCCCGAAGCGAAATCGTTCATCTCCGCCAGCGCCACGGTATAGCCGCGCCCGACAGCATCGCGAGCGATGCCGCAGCCGTTGATGCCGCCGCCAATGACGAAAATGTCGTGTATCTCCCGGCCCAATTGCCCCTCCGAGCCTGCTGCTTATTTCGCATCGCACAAAACTTGCGCAATTGCGAAAGTGACATCAGTAAAAACGAAAGAAATCCGAATGTCAAACGAATGTTGGCGGAACTATCGCGATCTGCTGCTCGTTTCGATCAGTTTCACATTGTTTTCGAGGCAAAGATTGCGGATCGACGGCACCGGACAGTGGTCGGTAATGAAGGTATGAACCTGGGAAAGCTGGCCGATCCGGACCGGCGCGGTGCGTTCGAACTTCGTGGAATCGGCAACCAGAATGACGTGCCGGGCATTGGCGATAATCGCCTGGGCGACCTTCACCTCGCGAAAGTCATAATCGAGTAGCGCGCCGTCGATATCGATCGCCGAAGCGCCGATCACGGCATAATCGACCTTGAACTGGCGGATGAAATCGACCGCCGCTTCGCCAACGATGCCGCCGTCCGAACCGCGCACGACCCCGCCGGCGATCACCACTTCGATTGCCGGGAAGAGGCGCAACCGGTTGGCAACGTTGATATTGTTGGTGATCACCATCAGCTCGTGATGATTGGCGAGCGCCTCGCCCACCGCCTCGGTCGTCGTGCCGATATTGATGAAGAGCGAGGCGCCGCTCGGGATCAGTTCGACGGCCGCTATGCCGATCGCCTGTTTCTCCGAAGCGGCGATCTGGCGGCGGGCTTCGTATTTGACGTTCTCCGTTCCGCTCGGGAACGTCGCCCCGCCATGGATGCGGGTCAGCACCTGCGCATCGCAGAGATCGTTCAGGTCCTTGCGGATGGTTTGCGGTGTCACCGAAAACCGTGAGGCGAGCTCTTCGACCAGAACCCTGCCGCTCGATTTCGCGATCGCCACGATTTCAGTCTGTCGGTCGGTCAAGAACATCGGCGCCCCCTTTCGATCTGCTTTCGTTTTTAAAGAAAGCGAAGGGCGGCGCAATGCCTATTTGTCGGCGGCCGAGTTTCGCGCTCCGAATCTGATGGCCGCCGCGCCGCGCAATTAGCGTTTCCGCATGAGGTTGACCACGAGAACACCGAGGATCGCCATGGCGCCGCCGATTGCGCCGAGTGCCGTCGGCGTCTCGCCGAGCCAGACGAAACCGATCAGCGTTGCGACCGGCGGCACGCCATAGAGGAAATTCGAGGCGCGACCTGCCGTCAGCCGCTTCAATGCAATCGCCCAGGTGAGATAGCCGATCGCGGTGGGGAAGATGACCAGATAGGCAACGCCCCAGTTGACCTCCGCGGGCGCTGCCGCCAACGCGCGGATCGTCGCCGGGACGGCCGGAAACAGCGGCACGGAGCCAATCAGCAGGATCCAGGCGGTGACTGCAAGCACCGGCAGCCTGCCAAGCAGCGGCTTCTGCAGCACGCTGGCGATCGCCGAGCAGAGCGCTGCGCCGAGGATGAGGATTGCATTCGGATCGAGCTTGAAGCCGTCGTCGGAGGCGACCGCGATCAGCGCTACACCGCCGAAGGAAACCGCGGTGCCTACCCAGCCCCAGCGGCCGAAGCGCTCGCCGAGCGCGAAGGTGGCGATGAGGGCGGTAAAGACCGGCATGGTATTGATGATGAAGCTGGCCGGCCCCGCCGCAACCGTCTGCTCGCCGGTGTTCAACAGAACCGCATAAGCGGCGATGAAGAGCACGGCGGCGACCGAGAGGCGGAAGAAATCGCGCTTTTCCGGCATCGGCCGGTAGATGGCGAGATAGACAAGGGCAAGGACGCCGGCCGCCACGTAACGCGCTGTGGCCAGCTCGATCGGCGTCAGCGGCCCGAGGCAGATGCGGATCACCACGAAGGAGGAGGCCCAGAAGACAATAGTGACGACGATCGCCGCAAAGGCTACCAGATCAAAGCTGCCCTGCTCTTTCGTCGAAACCGGTGCGCTTGCCGCCATGCTCATTGTCGCCTCCATTGGTGCTTTGACCAAGGATTAAGCTGATGACTCGTGCTTGAAAAGCATCTCAATCGATGATCAAATGTGCGTATGGTTCACAGCTCGCCGGTGCTTCCACCACTTGATACGCTCGAGACCTTTGCCCGCGCCGCCCGGCTGGGATCGTTTTCCGCCGCGGCCGAAGAGAGCGGCATCACCCATGGCGCGGTGTCGCGGCAGGTCTCGCGCCTCGAGCGCTGGATGGGTGTGCGGCTGTTTGCACGAGAGGCCCGCGGCGTTCGCCTGACGCCGGAAGGCATGCGGTTTTTCGCGCGGGCCGAGGAAGCGCTTTCTTTGCTCGGCAATAGCGGCGAGCGCTGGCTGCCCCGGCCGAACAAGGCGGTGGTGCGCCTTTCGGTGACGCCCTCCGTCGCCTCGTTGTGGCTATTCCAGCGTCTGGCGAAGCTCGAAGGAAACGAGCTGCATGTCGAGCTGACGCTCGAGCACCGGTTGGCGGATTTCGGCGAAGGCACGGATCTTGCCATCCGCTGCGGCAAGGGTCCGTGGGCCGGCGTGCGCGCCCTGCCGCTCTGGCAGGAGAAATCCTTTCCGATCGCCGCCCCGGCGCTGGCAAACCGGCTCGAACAGCGCTCCGATGCGCTTTCCCTGCTCGAGCTGCCGATCCTGCACGACTCCAACATCGAAGGCTGGCGCCGCTGGCTCTCTCGCGAAGGCGTCGATTATATGCCGCGCGGCCAGGATCGGCGCTTCGAGGATTACAATCTGGTGATCGATGCCTGTGCGCAAGGACTGGGCATCGCGCTCGCCCGCCCTCCCCTATCGGATGCGGCACTCGCCGCCGGACGCGTCGTGGCGGTGTCGGACCGTACGCTCGACTATCACGTCGCCTTTCACCTGATCCGGCCGGACGATGCACTGCGAAGCCCCGCTGTCGAATTTGCCCGTCGCTTCCTGCACGAAGCCGGTCATGACGAGGCGACGATCTGCGCCTTTGTCGCACCCGGCAGGGCAAAAGCGTAAGACTCGCCGCCGCATCCGGCCTGAACGTCTCGGCGGCATATCATGGCTGTCCCAGATTTCCGGATAATCATCCATTACTGCGCGCGCAAACAGGCGCGAGGGATTTGACGCCCCCGCCGCGTCTCGGCAGGGGCGAGTCAAAACCGGTCAATCCGCCGGGGTCAGTGTCATCGATGCGCTGCCGGCCGCAACGTTCAGGCCGAGTTGGCCGGTCAGGCTTACCGTCTGCAGATGGATTGAACCGGAGGTGCCGCCGACCAGGAGGTTGGCGCCGACGCCGGCGCCGACCGTCGCCTCTGCGCTCGCGCCGACATAAAGGCCGGCGAGCGACCCGCGATGATAGCCGGCCGTCGGCGCAAACACCGCCCAGATCAGCCGGCTGCGGGTGGTAAAGCCGAGGTCGATGCCGAGCTTTCGCATTTCGCCGGTATAGTGGTCCAGAAGCTCATTGCCGACGATCGACTGGAAGACGCAGTCTGCTTCCTTGGAGGAACCGAGCACATAACCCGTGCCGCCGCCGATATCGCAAGTGAGATAACCGATCTTCACACCATTGCGCAGATCCGGCTCTTCATATGTTCTGGTGACGGGATCGGCAGCATTAACCGCCCCCGCGCCGACAAACGTCAACGATACCGCGGCAAACGCCGTCGCAAGAGTTTTATTCATAAGTCTCTCCTTCTCAAATCGTGACGGGAACACCCGGCTGGCCGGCACCGGATATAGAAGGGGATCGCAACACAATCCCAGAACGGTGCCGTTTTCGCGTCGCAGTTAAAGCGCGTGGGAGGCGCAAGCGACACCCTTACGGTTTAGCCCCATTGGGACATTTCGAAGGCACCATGTGGGCCGCATGCGCCATTTCACGATCTTGTCAGGAATGGTTGCACAAAAAACACATTCGCTCAGAGCGGGTTCTCGCAGCGCGGGGCGAATACCAAGAAAAGGAAAACCCGGCGATAGTTATCACCGGGCTTTATACTTCATTTCTCCTCGCTATACTCTGCGCATGAAGCGCATGACGAGCGAGACGACGAACAACACCAGGAAAATGAAGAACAGAACCTGGGCAATAGAAGCTGAGGCCCCGGCGATGCCGCCAAATCCGAGGACGCCGGCAATCAAGGCCACAACGAGAAACACCAGAGCGTAGTAAAGCATCGCAATCTCCTTTTACGTTGCTGCTGACATAACGGAGACCGCCCATTTTGGTTCCCTGCCTATCATGCTCGGCAGGGGGAGCATCGCATCGGCTTTCGTTCAGCCGAAATGAAGAACGCCGCTGTACGTCCGGTCGCCTTCGGTCGGCTCCGGAGGCTCGGCCGCATCCAGATACGTCTTGAGCGGCCCGGTCAGCACGAACCAGACGCTGGCCCCCAGCATGAAACAGGCGCCCACCGGATCGTCGATGCGAGCGATGAACGGAAGGCAGGCCGATGAGAACAGAACAATGATCCGCACCGACCACTCCGCCTCACGTTTGGCGACGGCGCGCGCCCTCAGCGACTTGTACTCCCGGGCGCCATAGGCGCTTCCTCCCGCCTTTATCGCCGAAAACAGCTTTTTGGCCGACGGTAGGGCCAGCATGAGCAGCGCGGCGACGCTGAGCGCGAAAGGCCGGCCGGCCATCACCTGCCCGCTCGCGACAAGGAGAAAAGAGAGCACAACGAGATTCCACGTCGGCTCCAACAGCTCCGGGGGCTGCTGCGTGCGGATGTGCCAACTCCGCAGCAAGCCCGCCGCACCGTGCAGTAGCGGCTGATCGATATAGCGATTGATCCAGTCCATGCAGACGCGCCCGTCCCCGATTGAATGAAGAGGGCTCCGAACATCACGGAAATAGGTCATCATCGTGGCAGAGCGCCGGCAATATCAGCCGAAGCTGTGCTTCGCTCACAGGAAATCGGCCTATTGCGGTTCCCGCGCAGCTTCCCAGACATGGCCCGACAGATCGGTAAAGGCCGCCATGCGGCGACCCCGGAATAGCCGTCAGCTTCGCAGGCCAGGCGCCTCGTGACCGGTGCGCGCCACATATTCCGTATAACCGCCGCCATACTGGTGGACGCCCTCCGGCGTCAGCTCCAGCACGCGGTTGGAGAGCGCAGCCAAGAAGTGTCGGTCGTGCGAGACGAAGAGCATGGTGCCCTCATATTGCGAGAGCGCCTTGATCAGCATTTCCTTGGTGTCGAGGTCGAGATGGTTGGTCGGCTCGTCCAGCACGAGCAGGTTCGGCGGATCGAAGAGCATCATCGCCATCACCAGCCGGGCCTTCTCGCCGCCGGAGAGCACCCGGCACCGTTTCTCGACATCGTCGCCGGAAAAGCCGAAACATCCGGCAAGCGCCCGCAATGGCCCCTGCCCTGCCTGAGGAAACCTATCTTCCAGCGATTGGAACACCGTCCGCTCGCCGTCGAGGATATCCATGGCGTGCTGGGCGAAATAACCCATCTTGACGCTGGCGCCGAGCGCAACACTGCCCTGGTCAGGGGTGGTGGTGCCCGTCACCAGCTTCAACAACGTCGATTTACCGGCGCCGTTGATGCCCATGATGCACCAGCGCTCCCGCCGCCGCACCATGAAGTCGAGACCTTCATAGATGCTTCGGCTTCCGTATTTCTTATGGACATTCTTCAGGTTGACCACGTCCTCGCCGGAGCGCGGCGCGGCCTGGAACTCGAAAGCGACCGACTGGCGGCGCTTGGGTGGCTCCACCCGGTCGATCTTCTCCAGCTTCTTCACCCGGCTCTGCACCTGCGAGGCATGCGAGGCCCGCGCCTTGAACCGCTCGATGAATTTGATCTCCTTGGCGAGCATCGCCTGCTGGCGCTCGAACTGGGCCTGCTGCTGCTTCTCGTTCTGCGCCCGCTGCTGCTCGTAGAATTCATAGTCGCCGGAATAGGCCGTCAGGCCGCCGCCGTCGATCTCGATGATCTTGTTGACGATGCGGTTCATGAACTCGCGGTCGTGCGAGGTCATCAGCAACGCCCCTTCATAACCCTTCAGGAACTCTTCCAGCCAAATCAGGCTTTCGAGATCGAGATGGTTGCTCGGTTCGTCGAGCAGCATGACGTCGGGGCGCATGAGCAGGATGCGGGCAAGCGCCACACGCATCTTCCAGCCGCCCGACAACGCCCCGACATCGCCGTCCATCATTTCCTGGCTGAAGCTCAAACCCGCAAGCACCTCGCGGGCACGGCCCTCGAGCGCATAGCCGTCCAATTCCTCGTAACGCGCCTGCACCTCGCCGTAACGCTCGATGATCTCTTCCATGTCGCCGGCTCTTTCCGGGTCGGCCATGGCGGCCTCGAGCTCACGCAATTCGCCTGCAACGATGCTGACCGGGCCGGCACCGTTCATCACTTCGGCGACGGCGCTGTGGCCCGCCATCTCGCCGACATCCTGGTTGAAGTAGCCGATCGTCACGCCCTTCTCGCAGGAGACCTGCCCCTCGTCGGGCTGCTCTTCGCCATTGATCATCCGGAAGATCGTCGTCTTGCCGGCGCCGTTCGGGCCGACCAGACCGATCTTCTCGCCTCTGTTGAGGGCGGCCGAGGCCTCGATGAAAAGGATCCGGTGGCTGAGCTGTTTGCTGATATTCTCAATACGAATCATGATGTGCGCGGGTGTCCGGGGAAGTTTCGGCGCCCTTATGCCACGCATGGAAACGGCAGGATAGGCCCGTTTCAACCCTCTCGATCTCCGGCCTCCGATTGGATAATATTGCCGCCTACGCTGATTTAAGGATTTCCAGCCAATGAGCGTTCGCCTACCGCAGACTTTCAGGCAGTCGCAGCAGGACGCCAATGGCGCCAACGCCCTCGAATATGGGCTGATGTCGGAACGCGCCAATTCGCTCGGGCGTCATGGGCTGAAGGTGGAGGCGGCGCTCGCCGCGTTAAAAGCCTGGGCCGTCGAACGCCAGAGCGCGGAGGAACGCGAGAGGCTGCTCAACGAAGCCTCCGATGCCGTCTGGGCACTTTTCGTCCAGCGCGAGAGCTGCGGGTTGCGAAACAATCGCGACGCCATCCAGCGTTACGGCATCCCAAACGAGGTGCTCGCCAGACTGGGCGCCATACGAAAATGACGTGAAGCCGTGCCCATCACGGCGAAAGGAAATTGCGATGCCAAGCTCTACACGGATCGGCAATCGGCATCTTGCCGTCGACGTCTCCTCCCTCGGCGCCGAGATGCAGGCGCTCACGAGCAGCGATGGACGCTCATGGCTATGGACGGGCGAGGCGACCTACTGGGCCGGACGATCGCCGATCCTGTTTCCGATCGTCGGCAAGGCGGCTGATGACAAGCTGGCGATTGGCGGCGCGGTCTACCCGATGGCCCAGCATGGCTTTGCCCGGCGAAGCGAGTTTAGCCTCGCCGCGTCGACGCCGACCATGTGCCGGCACGAACTCCCAGCCTCGGCAACCACGCAGGCGGTCTATCCGTTCGACTTCCTGCTGGCCGTGGAGCATGCGGTGCAGGGACGCGCTTTGACGGTGACGGCAGAAGTAAACAACCGTGACGCAAGAGCGCTGCCCTTCGGTCTCGGCTTCCATCCGGCTTTCGCCTGGCCGCTGCCTGACGCCGCCGGACGCCCGCACATGGTCACGCTGGACAATGAGGGTGAGCCGGCGCTCGCGCGGCTGGAGGGCGGCCTTATCAACCCCGCCCCACTGCCCTCCCCATTCGATAAAGGCCGGCTGGTGCTGGATCATGCCATGTTCGAGAAGGACGCGATGATTTTCCCGAAGGGTGCCGGCGATGGGCTGCGTTACGGCGCAGTAGGCGGGCCGAACCTGCGATTCCAATTCGAAAATCTGCCCAACCTTGCTCTGTGGACCAAACCGGGCGCGCCCTTCATCTGCATCGAACCGTGGCATGGAACGGCGGCGGAAGCCGGAGGTTCGTCCGAGCTGTCGCAACGACCCTCCACCACCATCCTGGCGCCGGGGGCGACGGCGCGTTTCGCCTTTACGGTCGAGATCTTGCAATAGAAAGTGGCGCGCCCGACAGGGCGCGAATGAACGTTCTCCGGCACGGTTGTTTCCGCAGCTATCGCCGAGCCGACAAATCGCATCGCATCTATTTGATTCATGCGATGCGCTTCGGTCCTTTGCTTTTGCGCGTGCTGTTGTCCCGCAACCGCTGCACACTTTCCGGGCATGCGCGGGCGTCGGCCAGGGCGTCCTCAGGTCGGCGGGGCGCCCAGCGCATGCAGGATACCGCGCAGTTCGGCAAGGCCGCGCATGCGGCCGATGGCCGGATAGCCGGGGGTGACGACCTTGTCGAGATCGTCGAGCATGCGGTGGCCGTGGTCGGAACGGAAGACGATGGTGTCTTCGCCACCCCGGCGCTTGTCTTCCGCCACCAATTCCCGGAGCACCGCGACCATGTCGACGTCGCCCTCGAGATGCGCGCTTTCGTGGAAGGTCCGACCGTCGCCTTCGCGCGTCGTGGCACGCAGATGGGCGAAATGAATGCGCGAGGCGAAGCGCCGGGCGATCGCGGGCAGGTCGTTGTCGGCACGCACGCCGAGGCTGCCGGTGCAGTAACACATGCCATTCGCCGCCGACGGCACCGCATCGAAGAGCGCGGCATAATCATCCCCCGTCGAGGCGACGCGGGGAAGACCGAACAGCGAACGCGGCGGATCATCGGGATGCAGCGTCAGCTTGACGCCGCGGGCTTCGGCAGCCGGCGTCACCGCCTCCAGGAACTCGATCAGGTGCCGGCGCAGCCGTGCGGCGTCGATACCGCTATAGGCGACCAGCTTTTCCCGGAAGGCCGGAATGGTCAGGGGCTCGGTAGTCGAACCGGGCAGAGCCGAGGTGATGATGCGGGTAATCTCGGCAATCTCCTCCTCCGACATCGCCTCGAAGACGACACGCGCCCGTTCGCGATCCTCCACTGAATATTGCTGACCCGCATCCGGCCGTTCCAGAACGAAGAGGTCGAAAGCTGCGAAGCGCTCGTGATCGAAGCGCATGGCTGTGGCGCCGGTCGGCGTCACGAAATCAAGTTCGGTGCGGGTCCAGTCGACCACAGGCATGAAATTATAGCAGACGATCGGGATGCCGCAGGCGGCGACCGCTTCGAGGCTGGCAATCCACGCCTCGATTTCCGCTTTCGCCTCGCCGCCCTTGCGCTTGACGGCGTCTGGAATCGGAATGCTTTCGACCACCGACCAGGCGAGCGGCGACCGGTCGGCAGGCGTGGTCTCGATCAGCGCTTGGCGTTCGCGCACTTCCTTTTCCGTCCAAGCCCTGCCGATCGGCACCTGATGCAGCGACGAGACGATATTGGTCGCGCCCGTCTGACGGACCTCATCCAGCGTCACCGGCGCTTCCGGCCCGAACCATCTCCAACCCTGCCGCATCTTTCTTCCTTCCCTTGCTTTTCGTTTCGTGGTGATCCTGCCGTCAGCAGAAATAATCGGGGTAACGCGAGCGCAGCTCGTCGACATCGGGAATAACGGCGCTCAAATGGTGGATCATGGCGCTACGCGCGACCGCTGCATCATGGGCGGCGAGAGCGTCGCGGATAATCATATGTTCGGACACAACATTGCCCATACGCCCAAGCGCCGGCAGCGTCAGCCGCCGCGCCCGGTCGATCTGCACCTTGACAGTCTTCAGGATCCCCCAGATGCCGGGATAACCTGATATCTGCGCGATCGCCTCATGAAAGGCTTCGTCCTCCTCGTGGAAGCTTGAGGCGTTGCCGACCGCGGCATGCGCGCGCTGTCGGGCAATAATGGCATCGAGGCGGGCGACATCGGCAGCGGTAGCGGTCTGAGCCGCCATCTCGGCGGTCGTGCCTTCGAGCGCTTTGCGCACGATGACCGCCTCGGGAATCGCCGAGACCGGCACCCGCGATACGACGGTGCCCGACTGGGGGAAAATATCGACCAGTCCGCCTTCGGAGAGCCTCAGCAACGCCTCGCGCACCGGCGTCCGGCTCACGCCGAATTCGTCCGCGATCCGCTTTTCCTGCAAAAACTGGCCGGGCGGCATCCGGAGCGAGACGATATCGAGATAAAGACGCTCATAGATGACGCGGGCCGTGGTGACGCGGCGCGGCCTGCGCCCGGCTTCCTGCGAGGTCGGGAGGATCAGCGCGTCGATTTCTGAAGCTTGCCTCATAAGCGGTACCGGGCCATTGGCTTTGGCATACTAGTATATTAGCCGCGACCCTCTGCCAAGCCACTTGGACGGAGTGGCTGCATTTTGAACAGGAGGATCTCTCGAACAGCCTTCAAGTGCTGATTGAGGGCTCAACATGGGAACTTAGATCAGCGGAATTGGTTGAAATCCCATCAAGGAGACGCCGATGAAAAATCCGTTGCGACGCAAAAGAAATGAAATCGCGGCCGACGAAACGCGACTGAAGGCTTCATCCCCAGCCGGCGCAGGCAAAGGGAAGACGCCGCGGCAAGCCATGCAGGAACCAGCAGATCAGAGCATCGGTTCTCAGGCAGCCACCCGTGAGGACAATATCCGGAAAAGGGCCTACTCGCTGTGGGAGAAGGAAGGAAGGCCGGAAGGCAAGCATCAGGATCACTGGACCCGCGCCGAGCACGAGCTCGATGCACGGGGCGAGACGGACCATCCTCCCAGGCTCGAGGCGCTGCGAGAGGCTTCGCGCGAACATCGCGACACCTTCCTCGTCAAAACGGATCTCGAAGACGCGGATCAACGCGAAGCCTCGCCCGGCACACGCGAGCAGGATTGAAATTGCAGCCTCGAGCAAATTTAGGACGAGCAAATTCAGGAAAGGTCCCGACATGGCTGACAAACAGGATTTGAACGCCGGCTTCACCGGCACACCCGTCGAACCGCCGGAAGGATTAGCCAAGGCCGCTCAATCGGCGGCGAGCGGAGTGAAACGCGAGGTCTATGCAGTCACCGCCGGCGCCAGAGACCACCCGCACACTGCAAGCGCTTTGTTGCTTGGCATCGGTATTGTGGCGTTCGGGTTCGGCTATCTCCTTGGTCGATCATCGGCGGAAAGCTCGGCCCGCTCATATTGGCGTTAGCTGTCCGACCTCAACGAACGAGCCGCGCGAGCGGCAAGAATGATAGAGCCGGATCGTTGCGCGACCGCCCTCCTATACGCGGCGCAATGATAACCCTGACGGTAAGATCGCACCCAAGCGTGTTTCGTTATCGCATCAGCTTTGCTGCTGCAGGGCGTCGCGGCGCATCGACGGCAGAGGAAGAAGCATTCGGGTTTGCTGTTGCCGGAATACAATAGTGAGAAAAGCGCGGGTTGGGGTCCGCTTCCACAACTTGACAGCGGTGACATCGGTCCTTAGCGAGGCTGGATCAATGACACCTCAGGATCAGCAAAGTGAATTATTTCAGGCAACTCGTGATTGCGATACTTCATCCCGGGGACGGGTCTGGAAGCACGCTTGATCGAACCAACGGCATTGCGGTTTTTCTCTTTGCAATCCTGCCCGGACTTTCACCCAATTTCAACGGGTTCATCCTCCTCGCGTCGATGCTGTCGGGCATCTACTTGCTGGCGACGGCCCGCTTTCCTCTGAACTTTTCGAAATCAGACCGGGCAGTCGCCATCTGCATGACGATCTACCCGCTGGTGATGATCGCCAGCATCTTCATCAACCCGCCTTACTCCGAAGTGGCGGACTGGATATTCCGGCTCCTGCCGTTTTTTTCGATTTGGCTGATATTGCCGCGAATGCGCCAATCGCCCGATGGCCGCCTCGTGCCACTGTTTATCCTCGGCGCCGGGATCGGCATGATCGTTACCTTTATCATTAGCCTGCTGCAGATCATGTTTCTGATGGAGAGAGCAGAGGCTGGGACATCGAATGCAGCGCTCCTCGGAATCATAGGCCTTCTTTTCGGGGGCGTTGCGCTTCTCAACGTTCAATCTCCCAAAAGCGTGGAGCAAAGAATTGCGATCTTGGGATATGCCGCCGGCCTCGGCTGCGTGCTGCTTTCCGGAACGCGTTCCGCCTGGCTGGCCATTCCCGTCCATCTCGTCATCTTTCTCTGGTATTTTCGCAAACACAGCTTCCATCTGAGTTTGCGCAGTCTCGCCATCACCGGCTCTTTGTTGTTTGCGGGACTTATCGCGCTGGGCAGCGGCCAGATCATCCATCGCATCGAGGCGCTGCAGGAAAATATGGCAGCGCTTGAACGCAGTGAAGGCGAGATTACCTCACTCAGCGCACGGGTCGCTTTGTACAAAGGCGCACTGTCAGCAATCAGCAAGGACCCGTTGACCGGTTACGGCCCGCAAAACAGGATGGCCTCGGTCTTGGCGGAACTGCCAGACAGCATGCGGCCATACTTGACCTTCTCGCATGTTCATAATGGCTTTCTGACAGCGGGAATTGACGCCGGCGTTGTCGGCATCGCGGCGCTTTCGCTGCTGCTCCTGACGCCCGTGATAGCCGCGTGGAAAAAGGAACCCGGTCCTGGCAGGGACCTGTCCATAGCGCTCGCTCTTCTGCTCACCAGCAGCTACGTAGTTACCGGCAGCGTCGGCATTATGTTCAATCAGAAGGCACTGGATCCCATCTTCGCCTATATGGTCGCCCTGATTTGCTTGGATCGGGGCAGCACAGGCTTCGCGCCTGTCGTGCGAAGCTGAATTTACCGCGCGCAACGCTTGCGAGTTGTCGCCTTCAGGCTGCCGGAACGGTTTCGGCGCCGGTGAAGGCGAGATCCGAAACCTCACCGGTTGAGGAATAGCCGGAAACAAGCTCTGCCAAGGTCGCGCGTGCCGCGACCATATCGTTTCGATCCAATGCCGCGTTGAGTAAGCTGAGCTTCTTGGAAAGCTCCGGCCAGAACAGGAAATCCTCGCGTGCCTTCATAATCCGGGGATGTTCGGTTGTCTCAGGGTTATCCCCGATCAACAGTTCTTCATAAAGCTTCTCGCCGGGCCTCAGGCCGGTAACGGAAAGCTCGATGTCCCCTTCGGGATTATCCTCGTCGCGCACGGTCAATCCCGAAAGCTCGACCATCTTGCGGGCGAGGTCTGCGATGCGGACGGGCTCGCCCATGTCGAGCAGGAAAACATCCCCACCCTCGGCCATGGCGCCCGCCTGAATGACCAGTTGCGAGGCCTCCGAAATGGTCATGAAGTAGCGGGTGATTTTCGGGTGCGTCAGGGTAACCGGCCCGCCTTCCTTGATCTGCTGCCGGAACAGCGGCACGACGGATCCGGAGGAACCGAGCACGTTTCCGAAGCGGACCATGGAGAAATTCGTGCGCACTCTGTCAACGGCCGGTTCTGCGGCAAGCGCTTGCAGAACCATCTCCGCCAGCCTCTTGCTGGCGCCCATCACATTCGTCGGACGCACGGCTTTGTCGGTGCTGATCAGCACAAAATTCAAGACGCCGCATTTGTTCGCCGCGCGTGCGGTGATCAGCGTCCCCATGACGTTGTTCTTGATGCCCTCCACGGCATTATGTTCGACGAGAGGCACATGCTTGTAAGCGGCGGCATGATAGAGCGTCTGAGGCCGCCAGCTCTGCATAATATGTTCCATGCGGTCATGGTCGCGGACGGAACAAAGGATCGGAACGATCTGCAGGCTTTCCTGCTGGTAAAGTTCGGCCAGCTTTAGCAATTCGGCGTGAATATTATAAAGCGAAAACTCGTTCTGATCGATGAGGATGAGGGTCGAAGGCGCATTGCGCAGAATCTGGCGACAGAGTTCACCGCCGATGGAACCGCCGGCGCCTGTCACCATCACCACCTTTTTGCGCATTGCCTTGTCGAGCAATTCCTGCCGCGGCGCCACCGCCTCCCTGCCCAGCAGGTCTTCGATCTCCAGCTCACGAATGTCGGAAACGGCGATACGGCCCTGAGCAAGCGCCGTGAGATCCGGCAATGTCCGAACATTCACCCTGGCTTTGCGGATGTGCTCGAGGATTTCATTGCGCCGCTGCCTCGATGCGGATGGCAGAGCAAGAAGCACGTTGTGTACGCCAAGAGCTTCGGCGAGCACCGGCAGATCGGACGGGTCGTAGATCGGCAAGCCGCCCATGATGCCGCCCTTAAGACGCGGATCATCATCGAGGTAGCCGACGACATTGAGTTCGGCGCTGTTCGTCAGAGCACCGGCGAGTTGTCGGCCGGCATTCCCTGCCCCGTAGATCAGAACCTTGGCGAGCGTATTCTGGTGCAGGATACGCTGATAGGTATCGCCGAGCCAATAGCGGATACTCAGTCGCGACAGTCCGATCGCAATCAGCAGCAGGAAGGGCTGGAGAATACCGACGGTTCTCGGAACGCCCGGGACGCTGAGTGCCGTAAATATCGTCATGAAGGCGACGCCGTAGATCGCAATCGCCTTTAGAACCGCGATGAAAGCGGCCATGTTGGCATAACGAAAGATCGCTCGATACATGCCCATGACGATGAAGATCGGAAGGGCCATGCACAAGGAAACGAAGACCGGCAGCCACTGCACGCCGGTCAGCACCGTCCATTCGTTCAAGCGGAAGCAATAGGCCAGCCAGATCGTCAGGACGCAAAGACTGGAATCCACCAGCAAGGCGAGCGCGCGTTTGGCGGCACGTGGCATCGCCAGCAGAGGGGCGACGAGCGCCTGCATCGGCACCAAGAACCATGCTGAGCGTGGCGTCTCAGTGGGGGTATTTTCAGGCATTGCTTCCCAGCGTCTCGTAGATCAATCAGACAATCACCTTCTTGTCATTTTCTACAACGAGCGCAACTGAAATAATCGCAAATCAAGGCCTTCCGCACCGCTTATCTATCGGAAGTTGGTACCTTAATGCCTTATTCCCTTGCGGCCGATCACCTTGCCGGCGGTCAGAAACAGAATGCGCATATCGAAACCGAGCGAGCGCCGCTGAAGATATTCGACGTCGAATTTCACCTTCTCCGGAATCGGCAACTCGTCGCGGCCGTTGATCTGCGCCCAACCGGTCAATCCGGGCAGGAGTTTATCGACGCCGCGGGCGGTCCGCAATTCGATCAGATCATACTGATTGTAGAGCGCCGGCCGAGGCCCGACAAAACTCATTTTGCCCTTCAGAATGCACCAGAGCTGCGGCAATTCGTCGAGGCTCGATTTGCGTAGAAACGAACCGATGGGCGTCAGGAACCGATCGGGATTCTCGAGCAGATGTGTGGCAACCGTCGGCGTATCGACGCGCATGCTGCGAAATTTCGGCATCAGGAAAATCTGATTGAAGCGGCCGACACGTTTTGACCAGTAGAGGATTGGCCCCGTCGAGGTCAGCCGGACACAGAGAGCGACGACTAGTATAGGAACTAGCAGGATGGCCGACGCGACCACAGCCAGAAGAAAATCGACCGCCCGTTTCAAACCCATGCTCCGCACTTGTTCCCTCGCCTCATGGGGATTTCGCCATACGCCCCACCGCGCCGTATCGTCAAAAAGGCGTTTCGCGTCAACTCCAGTAGCCGCCGTTCCTTTAATGGAACGTCCTGCCGCTCATCGGCCAGTTCCGCTCCCCCTACCAGCTGGCAACGTCTAAACCTCAACGGGCGAACGCGTCGATGAGAATTTATCTGCATCTTTAGTACGTCACAGTTCGCGCACATTCTGCAAGCGCGCTACAAGCCAATGAACTTGCCATCAGCTTTTGAGGCGTACAGCAAGATTGCCGGGCGCGCGAGAAGGATGTCCAATTCATCATGCCCTATGTCCCGAGCAGATCCCAGCCGCCTGCACTTCGACGTCCTACGGATACAACGTGGCGCTGCCGGCACGGACGAAGCAGACTGGCACCGGAAATGGCGACCGCTGAGAACAAGATCGCGGCTGCCAGGATAGAGGTGTCCATTATCAGCTCCCCCGAGAAAACGCCGTTTTCGCCGGAATCTATCTACAGATGCAACGCCGCCGGTAAACTGACTGGCGTGCCGTCCTGATGTCCGGCGAAAGCGCCAAGACCATTCGCCCGCTCATGCCCCTTTCACAATGGCATTGACGCGCTATGCTGTCATCATGATAGGAAACGAGTGAAATCGATGAGGCCATCACGCCAGAGCGAGTTGCGGGAACGGATCACGATTGTTGGTGACGTCAATGCCGCCTCATTCGTCCCGTGGATTCGCCGCCATGCCGACAAGCTCGGCCTTTCCCAGCACTTCTTTTACGCCGGCGCCGACCGGATCGAGCTCGAGGTGGTGGGGCCCGTGGAGCTGATCGACATGCTGGAAATGGGCTGCTCGCTCGGACCGATCGATGTCTGGGTCGACGAGATTCAGCGCAAAATTGTAGATCCCGCCGACACGCTGCAACCTGCTCAGCATTGATCGCATGCACTTAATTTAATCATTGTTGCCAATGCGAATCTTTTATGCAAGCTTCTGAAAACGAAGACTGCAACCTCGGCAACAATGTATGGTCAGCGGCGCTAAAGCATTGGTAAAATTGAGGAAGTAAAGGTCATGTTCTCTGATACGACCGGCTCATGGACGCCTGTCGCGCTTTCCGCCGATCTGCCGCCGGCAACTGTCATACCGGCCTGGACCCCAGCAGGGGCGATTGCTCTCTGGCGAAGTCAGTCCGGGCTCATATCGGCATCGTCCGACCGCTGTCCGCACCGCGGGATGCGGTTGTCTCATGGCTTCGTGCGTGGCGAGGCGCTCTCCTGTATTTATCACGGCTGGAGCTACTCTCCGGAGGGAGGTTGCATTCGTATTCCGGCTCATCCCGATCTCGTGCCGCCGGAGACGATCCGCGTCGCCGTTCAGCAGGTCGAAGAATGGAATGGCATCATCTGGGTGGCAGTCGGCGAACCGGCGGCCCGGCCGCCGCGCCTTGACCATCTCGTTCCGCTTCGTTCGCTGACGCTGGAGGCCGATATTGCAGCGATCGAGGCGGCAGCCGGCGGGAAATCCGATGTGAACGGGCTGATCGGCATTGCCGATTGTCCGTGGGTCCGGCTGCTGCCGACGACACAGATCGGGCGCACGCTCGTTCACGTCCTTGTCGAGCAGGGTCGCAATGTCGCCGACCGGCTCATGGCGTCGCGCGTCGCTGAGGCCTTGCGCCGCCGCGCCGAAACAGTCCGAAAGGATGTCGCATGACAGGGGCCGGCGCGATGATCGATGAATGGTACCCGGTCGGCCTCTTCAGTCAGCTCACCGAGGAGGTAAGCAAAACCGCTTTAATGGGCAAGCCCATAGAGGTGACGCGCACGGCTGACGGCGCGGCGCAGGTAAGATCGAGCGGTGGACGCGCCCTGCCCGTCCGCGTCCGCTACGGCCATGTCTGGTCTTCTCTCGGCAACCCCTCCAAGGAGCTGTTTGCTATTCCCGAGGCGGATCAGCCCGGCCGCCGCTTCGTCGATGTCGGCGTCGTGCGGGTCCGCTGTTCGCCTCTGAGAGCGGTCGAGAACTTCCTCGACATCGCGCATTTTCCCTTCGTCCATACGGATATACTCGGCGCCGAACCGCACACGGAAGTCGAAAGTTATAAGGTCGAGATCCGCGAGAAAGAGGATGAAGTCTGGGCGACGCAGGTAAAATTCTACCAGCCGCAGGCGGCAAAGTCGGCGACCGGCGGGATAACCACCGAATATATGTACCGCGTGCCGGCTCCGACCTGCTCGGTGCTCTACAAGACCTGCCCTCCCCGCCCGAAGGAATGGGATGTCATTACCCTGTTCGTCCAGCCGCTTGCGGAAGATCTTTGCGACGTGTGGCCGTGGATGGCCCTCTTCGACGACGTGACGCCAATGACAGACCTCATCCATTTTCAGCAGATGATTTTCCTGCAGGATCGGTCGATCCTCGAAAACCAGATCCCGGCGCTTCTGCCGCTCGATCCCGGCATGGAAATTCCGACCCGGGCCGACATGACATCGATCGCTTACCGGCGCTGGCTAAAGCGCCATAACTATCTCTATGGCGCGCAGCTGGTCGCACAATGAAGCTCTACGACTACATCCTCTCGCCGAGTTGCTACAAGATCCGCCTGATGGCTGCGATCCTCGGCGTCAAGCTGGACATCCGGCCGGTCGACTTCCATCCCGGCGCCGAGCATCGCGGCCCTGAACTTCTGGCCCTCAATCCGGCAGGCTCCATCCCGATCCTTGAGGATGGCGACCTTGTCCTGACGGAATCCTCCGCCATCCTTGCCTATCTCGCCGCCCAAAGCGGGTCGGAATGGCTGGGTGCGAGCGCGCCGCAGGAGACGGCGCGCCTGCAGCAATGGCTTTCTTTTTCGCACCGGCTGACGGCCAATCTTGGCGGCGCACGGCTGCATCAGATGCTTCTGCGCCCCGGCAATATCGAGACCCTGCAGGCACAGGGGGTCGCTGCGCTGCGCGAGTTGGAGGCGGGAATTTTCGAGCAGCGGCTCCGCGGCATGCAGTTCCTGGTATCGGACCGCGCCACGATCGCTGACATCGCCTGCTTCCCCTATGTGGCGCTGGCGCCTGATGGCGGCATATCGCTCGACCCTTATCCGAACATCC
Organism: Rhizobium sophoriradicis; assembly: GCF_025200795.1. NCBI lineage: Bacteria > Pseudomonadati > Pseudomonadota > Alphaproteobacteria > Hyphomicrobiales > Rhizobiaceae > Rhizobium > Rhizobium sophoriradicis. Next base: position 362,980 of record NZ_CP104153.1, on the reverse strand, counting down.
GGCTCTGGCTGCGCGCCATCCGCAGCCTTGAGGGTTTCATCGAAATGCCCGGCATCCACCGCCTGCACGAGTTGAAGCCCGATCCTCATCCGGCCGGATTGGAGAAGTGAGATGGCCGGTTACCTTCTGAAAAACTGCGCAGCCATCATTGTCGACGAAGGCAATGGGCCAACCGTGCGCCGCAATGCGGATCTGCTGACCAATGGTCCGGCAATCCAGGCAATCGGTGCGAACCTGCCGCAAGAGGCGCTGCCGGCCGATACGATCATTCAGGATGCATCCGGCTGGTTTGTCTATCCGGGCCTCGTCAATACTCATCACCACTTCTTCCAATGCTTCGTGCGCAACCGGGCCGATCTCGACTGGACGAAGCTCTCCGTCATCGAATGGCTCGACCGGATCTATCCGATCTTCTCGCGGCTGAACGAGGATTGTTTCTATCATTCGTCGGTCACGGCGATGGCCGAGATGATCAAACATGGCTGCACCACGGCCTTCGACCATCAATATTGCTTCCCCCGGCACGCCGGAAAGCGCCTGATCGATCGCCAGTTCGAGGCGGCCGAACTTCTCGGCATGCGTTTCCACGCAGGACGCGGCGGCAACACGCTGCCGAAGTCTGAGGGCTCGACGATCCCGGACGCCATGTTGGAAACGACGGATGAATTCATCGGCGATTGCGTCCGGCTGATCGACAGCTATCACGATGTCGATGCCTTCAGCATGCGGCAGGTGGTCGTCGCCCCCTGCCAGCCGGTCAATTGCTATCGCGAGACCTTCGTCGAGTCGGTCGCGCTCGCCCGTGATCGCGGCGTCCAGTTGCACACGCATGTCGGTGAAGGCGAAAGCCCCGTCATCGAGGCGCGGTACGGGATGCGTACGGTCGACTATTGCGCCGAACTCGGCTTTGCCGGGCCAGACACCTACTATGCTCACTGCTGGGAGCTGACACACGACGAATTGCGCAAGCTGGCGGCAAGCGGCACGGGTGTCTCGCATTGCCCCGAGCCGGTCTATCTGGTCGGCGCCGAAGTGACGGACATTCCTGCGATGGCGGATTTCGGCCTGCGCATCGGTCTCGGTTGTGATGGCGCTGCTTCGAACGACAACTCCAACCTCATGCACTGCATCCATTCTGCCTATATGCTGCAATGCCTGGCGGCATCGACGCGGGCCCATCCGGTTCCTGCGCCAGTGGATTTCCTGAATTTTGCGACCACGGGCGGCGCAAGCCTGCTAGGCCGCAGCGATATCGGCCGGCTTGCTCCCGGCATGGCCGCCGACCTCTTCGCAATTGACACGAGGCGGATGGATTATGTCGGCACGCGCCACGATCCGTTGAGCCTGATTGCCAAGGTCGGGATCGGCATGCCGACCGATCTGACCATGATCAACGGGCGCATCGTCTGGCAGGCCGGCGAATTTATCGGGCTCGATGAGTCCAAGCTTTTCGCCGCTGCGGAAGCGGCGCTCGAGACAGTGAAATTTTGAAAACCAAAAGAGGGAACTGACATGTCCAACGATCTCACCCGCAGAACACTCATGAAGAGCGCGGCGGCTGCCGGTCTCGCGACGGCTTTTGCCGGCCGCTCCGTGGCTGCCGCCGACGAACCGCTCGGCATTGCCCTTGTCGTTCCCTCGCCGGTCGGCGATGTCGGCTGGGGCCATGCGCTTGCCGCCGGCATCGACCCGATTAAGGCGGCTTACGGCGACAAGGTGAAGGTCACGATCATCGAGAACATCGCCGAAGGCCCGGATGCCGACCGCATCATGAACAAGACCGTCGCCGACGGAAATCATTTCCTGATCGCCGGCTCCTTCGGCTATCAGAACGGCGCGCTGCAGATTGCCCGTCGTAATCCCAAGGTGACCGTCCTGCATGCTTCAGGCTTCCAGGTCGCGCCGAATTTCTCGCCCTTCGCCGCCAAATATTTCCAGGGAACTTATCTGCTCGGCATGGCGGCGGCGGCGGTTTCCAAGACCGGCAAGCTAGGCTCGGTTTCGGCCTTCGCGATTCCCGAGCTGATCACCTCCGTCAATGCCTTCACGCTCGGTGCACAGGCCCTCAAGCCGGATATCGAAGTGTCTGTCGTCTGGGTCAATTCCTGGTTCGATCCGGCCAAGGAGCAGGAAGCCGCCAAGGCGCTGATCTCGCAAGGCTGCGACGTGATCTTCTCGAATGCGCAGGATACGCCTTCGGTGATCTCGGCCTGCGAGGACGCCGGCATCTATGCCTTCAATCTCAATTCCTCAATGAAGAAATATGCCGAGAAGACCTATCTCGGCTGCGTCGCCACTGACTGGTCGCCGTTTTTCAAGGCGTCGGTCGATGCGCATCTTGCCGGCACGTTCAAGGGCGCCAATACCTTCCTCGGCGTTGCCGACAAGGTGGTCGAGGTCGTCGACTGGAACCCGGCGATTCCGGCCGATACGATGACCAAGATCAAGGAAATCGAAGCTAAGATCGCCGATGGCAGCTTCTCGCCATTCACCGGCCCGATTACCAAGGCTGACGGCAGTGAAGGCGTCGCTTCCGGTGCCACGCTGACGGACGCTGAGATCGTCTCCATGAATTGGCACGTCAAGGGTGTGACGACGCCGTTGCCGAAGTAAGCCATGGTAAACCCGCTTCTGTCGCTGCGCGGCATTTCCAAGAGCTACGGTCAGGTCCATGCCAATCGGCAGATCGACCTCGACGTCGCGGCCGGCTCGATCCATGCCATCCTCGGAGAAAACGGGGCTGGCAAATCGACTCTGATGAAGCTGATCTATGGCGTCGAGCAGCCGGACAGCGGCACGGTCTCATGGAATGGACAGCCCCTCAGCCTTGCCTCTCCCGCGGAGGCAAGGCGCGCCGGCATCGGCATGGTCTTCCAGCATTTCTCGCTGTTCGAGAGCCTGACGGTCGTCGAGAATATCCGCCTGATCGTGTCCGGCAAGAAGAGCGAGCTTGCCGAGCGGGTTCGCAAGCTCGGGCGTGAGTTCAGTCTCGAGGTCGATCCTTTCGCCCATGTGCATTCGCTTTCCGTCGGCGAAAGGCAGCGGGTGGAAATCATTCGCTGCCTGATGACCGATCCGAAACTGCTGATCCTCGACGAGCCGACGTCGGTGCTGCCGCCGCAGGCGGTGGAAAAACTCTTCGAAACATTGCGCCGGCTGCGCGACGGTGGCGTATCCATCCTTTTCATCTCCCACAAGCTGGAAGAGATCCAATCGCTCTGCGATCGCGCGACGATCCTGCGCGGCGGTCGCGTGACCGGTCATGTCGATCCGCGCGCGCATGACGCCCACGAGCTTGCGCGCATGATGATCGGCCGCGACATGCCGGAACCCATGCCTCCCCTGCCCTTGGCCGTGGGCGAAAAGCGCCTGGAGCTTATCGGGCTCGACTACCGGGTGGATCCTTTTGCGGTGCCGCTCTCCAACGTCAGCCTGGCGGTGCGCGCCGGCGAAATCCTCGGCATTGCCGGAATTTCGGGAAACGGCCAAAGCGAGCTCGCAGCGCTGATTTCAGGCGAGACCGTCCTGCCGCGGGATCAGCGCGACCAGATCTTCATGATGGGCCGAGATGTCGGCACGCTCGACGCCGCCGCCCGCCGCCGGCTCGGCTTCGCTTTCGTCCCGGAGGACCGGCTCGGCCGCGGTGCGATTCCCGAAATGTCGCTCGCCCTCAACAGCCTGCTGACCGCGCATCCGCTCGACCTTGTCAGGCATGGCCTGCTCGACAGGGCGCGGGCGAAGAGCTTCACCAATGAATGCATTCGCGACTATGACGTGCGCACCCCCGGCCCCGATGCGGAGGCAGGGTCGCTTTCCGGCGGCAACCTGCAGAAATTCATCGTTGGACGCGAAATCATGCTGGCGCCGAAGCTTCTTTTCCTCGCCCAGCCGACCTGGGGGGTCGATATCGGTGCAGCCGCGGCAATCCGCAAGCGGCTCATCAGCCTTCGCAATGAAGGCATGGCGATCCTCATCATTTCCGAGGAGCTCGAGGAATTGTTCGAACTCTGCGACTTCATCCAGGTCCTGCACCATGGCACGCTGAGCCCGCCGCTGGTCACGCGCGACACCGAGCCCGAAGAGATCGGCCGTTACATGATCGGAGCCAAGCCGCATCGCGAGAAAGCCCCCGCATGAGCAGAACCTTCCTCGCCCTGCCCAAGCTGGTCCGCCGGGAGCGGGCATCGCTTACCGCCACCCTTCTCGCGCCGCCGGTAGCCCTCATCGTCACCGTCATTCTCAATCTCGGACTTTACGTCGTCATGGGCCGCGATCCGGCTGCGGTCGTCTATGCGATGCTGATCGAGCCCTTCTTCTCCTGGGCGTCGTTCTCCGAGGTGCTCCTGAAGACCGGGCCATTGCTCCTGATCGCGCAGGGGCTTGCGATCGGCTTTCGCGCCAAGGTGTTCAATATCGGGGCCGAAGGACAATTCGTGCTCGGTGCGATCTTCGCCTCCGCCATTCCGATCTGGTGGCCTGACGCAACAGGCCAATGGATCTGGCCGGCAATGCTGCTGCTCGGCACGATAGGCGGGGCATTCTGGGCGTCATTCACCGCCTTCTGGCGCGTCAGGCTCAATGCCAATGAGATCCTCGTTTCACTGATGCTGAGCTTCGTTGCCGTGCAGCTCCTCAATTATCTGCTGCTCGGCCCCTGGAAAGATCCGAACGGCTTCAACTTCCCGCAATCCGTCATGTTCCAGTATGACGCGATGGTACCGATCCTGATCGAGGGAACGCGCGTGAATGTCTCGCTCATCCTCGCCCTCCTCCTGTCGTTTGCCGCCTGGATCTTCATGCAGAAGAGCTTCATCGGCTACAAATTGCAGGTCGGCGGGTTGGCGCCGCGGGCGGCGAGCTACGCCGGGTTCAGGGAACGCCGAGCAATCTGGCTTTCCCTGCTGATCGGCGGAGCGGCAGCCGGTCTTGCCGGTGCGGCCGAGGTCGCCGGCCCCCTCGGTCAATTGCAGCGCTCGATCTCCACTGGATATGGCTATGCGGCAATCATCGTCGCCTATCTCGGCGGCCTTCATCCGATTGGCATCATCATCTCAGCCATTGTCATGGCGGCGCTCTATATCGGCGGTGACAACGCCATGGTTTCGGCCAATCTCCCGGTTGCCGCCGTCCGGGTTTTCCAGGGCAGCCTGCTTCTCGCCTATCTGGTCGCCATCGCCTTCACGCGCTACCGCCTTGCCTGGCGACCGGCGGCAACCAGGAGCGCCACGTGAACGCCATCGAGTTCATCCTCGCCGGAATGCTGGCGGCTGCGACGCCCTTTCTCCTGGCAGCCCTCGGGGAACTGGTCGCCGAACGCGCCGGGGTTCTCAATCTTGGCGTTGAGGGGCTGATGGCATTCGGCGCCGTCATCGCCTTCATCATCGTCTACCACGGCGGCGGCCATTTTCTGGCTTTCCTCGCCGGCGGCCTCGGCGCCGCCCTCCTGTCGCTGATCTTTGCGGTCATCGTGCTCGGCTTCAACGCAAACCAGGTCGCGACAGGGCTTGCCATCGGGATTCTCGGGCAAGGCCTGTCGGCGCTGTTCGGCAAGACCTACGAGAGCCTGACTGTCAGGGCTCTGCCGAAGATCGCCATTCCCGGCCTTTCCGATCTTACCGTCATCGGCGGCCTGTTTCTCCAGGATATCGTCGTCTGGCTTTCGCTGGCCTCAACCATCGCGATCTGGGCGATGTTTGCCTATAGCAAGGCCGGTCTGATCATCCGCGCCGTAGGGGAAAACCCGAAAGCGGCGCATGCCATCGGCTATCCGGTCATCGCCATCCGCTTCGCCGCGGTCGCATTCGGCGGCATGATGGCAGGCTTCGCGGGCGCCTATGCTGCGACGATCTACACGCCGCTCTGGGCAGATGGGATGATTGCCGGCCGCGGCTGGATTGCGATTGCGCTCGTTGTCTTCGGAACCTGGCTGACCGGACGCATCTTTCTCGGGGCGTGCTTGTTCGGGGCCGTATCGCTGATGGGGCTCGCCGCCCAGGCGACCGGGCTCGACGTCCCCTCGCAGCTACTAGCATGCCTGCCCTATCTGGTGACGATCATCGTGCTCGGCATCATTTCGGCGGATCGCCGCCTGCTCAAGCTCAATGGCATCGCCTCGCTCGGCGAGCCGTTCGAGCGATAGCATCGAGCCAAGGCGCCGAGAGCGCTGCCTTTGCAAGCGCCTCAGCCGAGGTCAACGCGAGCCTTGCGCCATGCCTCGTAGCGCTCCAGGGTGTCCTGATTGGGTGGGTAGACGCCGAGTGTCGGCTTGCCGGATTCAATCTCAAGCTTCAGGAACTCCTCCTGCTCCTCCATCGCGACGGCCTCGTCGGCGATTTCGCTCACATATTCCCGAGGAATGATGATGACGGCTTCGCTGTCTCCGAAAACGATGTCATCCGGATAGACGGCAACGCCGCCGCAGGCAATCGGCTGGTTCATATCCGACGCGTGGTGGGCGACCAGATTGGCGGGCGCCGCAGGACCGAGGCAATAGGTGGGAAGCCCGAGCTGGGCGATATCGGCGGTGTCGCGAACGCCTCCGTCGAGCACGAGACCGGCGCAGCCGCGATAGACAAGCCGACGAGCCAGCACCGCGCCGATGCCTGCGATCTCGGCTATCGAGCGGCAGTCGAACACCAGGACGTGGCCGTCCGGGATCGTATCGATCGCCTTGCGCTGCTGGTTGGACGGATCGGAACTGTAGGTCGAGCCGTCGATATCCTCACGCGCTGGAATATAACGGACGGTGACGGCCGGACCGACCATCGGTTTTTCGGCCGCAGCGAGCGGCCGCACGCCGCGAACAGCGGTATTCCTGAGCCCCCGCTTCAGCAGCAAACTGCTGAGACTCGCCGAATTCGTCCGCAAAAGCTTTGCATAAATCAATGGGTCTAAAGCGGTCATGAGATCTTCCTCTTGTCAGGCGGAAGATCTACCACAATGAGACTCTAGTTCAATAGAGAATATCTCTATTCTTATTTGGATATAGGGTGCACTCCGTTGATCGATTTCGTCAGCGTGCCGGCCGCCTCCAAGACCTCGCGCTTGATCAATCGAGCCCGATCCGGCGTCGCCTCCCCAATAAAGGGTACGCTGACGGTGGCGATCAGAGCGCCTCGATCATCGAATACCGGCGCGGCGAAAGCACGCAAGCCGAGATTGGATTCCTGATTGTCCTCAGCATATCCGTTGCGGCGAATCTCAACGAGGGTCTCTTTCAGTGCCTCCGGATCCGTGATCGTATAGGGTGTCTTGGCCTCCAGTCCGCCGGCGCAGTAGGCTTCGGCTTCACCGTATTCCGCATAGGCCAGAGCAAGCTTGCCGGCTGCCCCAACATGTTTGCGCGAGCGCCCTCCAACCTTGATAAACAAAGCATAATCACCAGGACTGGAAGCGGCAAATATCGTCATCATTTCATGCCCCTCGGGCACGGCCAGCTTGAAGGATTCCATTATCCGCTCCGCCGCCGCCGCAAGAATTGGCCTTGCCGCCTCGATGAGCGTCACCCGATCGGCACCGGGCGATATCCGCCGGGCAAGCTCGACGAATTTCGGCCCCAGTTCGTAGGAGGCTCCGCCATTGACCCGCGCGACCAGGCCGTGCGCAGTGAGCGAATTCAGAATGCGGTAGACCGTCGAGCGGGGCACACGCAGCTGATCGACCAGAGCGCCAAGGGAAATGCCCGTTTTCGCATCGGCCACCGCCTCAAGCAGATGCGCCGTCTTTTCCACCACCGGAGAACCATGCTTCGGTTCATTCATGAAATTTGTATTCCATTAGAGAATTAATCTTCTTGACTTGCCTGGCATTGACAACCATCTTGTCCACCGCAAGTGTCGTATTTGACACTACGCCCTTGCGGGAGGAAGTAAAGCCGATAGAGCGCCGAACAGATCCTGCGCAGCCGGAACGGCTGCCGCGAATTGGATGCCGGCGCGCGCGGCTGGAACGGGAGGAGGCTTTCATGGCGATAAGGACTATCCACGCATTAGGCATCGGGTTGGCAATCTCCTTGGCGGCGAGCGTCGCAATGCCCGCCTACGCTGCCGAGGACAAGCTGACGGTTGTGGTGACGGACGAACCGAAGTCGCTGGATCCCTGCGACACCGATCTTTCGGGAAACTCCCGCATCCTGCACAACAATATCACTGAGGCGCTGGTCAACCTCAGCCCGCAGGACGGATCCGTCGTTCCAAGCCTTGCCACCGGCTGGCGACAGGTCGATGAGCTGACCTGGGAGTTCAAGCTGCGCGAGGGCGTGGCGTTCCATGACGGCAAGCCGTTCGATTCCGACGCAGTCGTCGCCGCCGTCAAGCGGGCTCAAGACCCGGTACTGGCATGCGAAGTCGGACTGGCCACCTTGAAGGGCGTCAAGCTCAACGCACAGGCCGCCGATCCGACGACCGTCCTCATCAAAACCGACGTCGTCGAACCGATCCTGCCGAACAAGATGTCTGCCGTCGACATTGGTTCACCGGCGACCCCGAACGACGGCAAGACGCGCAGCCCGGCCGGAACGGGGCCTTACAAGCTGGAAGCATGGACGCCAGGCCAGTCCGTAACGCTCACGGCCTATGACGGTTATTGGGGCGATAAGCCGGCGGTCAAAAACGCGACGATCATCTGGCGTGCCGAATCCGCCGTTCGTGCGGCAATGGTGGAGACCGGCGAAGCGCAGATCGCCTATGAGATCGCGCCGCAGGACGGCACGACCGAACAGGACCAGGCCTTTCCGAACGCCGAAACGTCGCTGTTGAGGATCGATGCCCAGGTCCCACCACTGAACGACAAACGCGTGCGCGAAGCGCTCAATCTCGCCATCGACCGGGACGGCCTCGTCGGAACCATTTTCCATGGGGACGCCCAGAAGGCGATGCAGGTCGTGCCGCCTTCGGTGTTCGGCTTCAATCCCGACATTCCCGTCTGGACCTATGATCCAGAAAAGGCGAAGTCGCTGCTTGCTGCAGCCAAGGCCGATGGCGTGCCGGTCGATAAGGAGATCGTCATCTACGGTCGCATCGGCATCTATCCCAACTCCTCCGAAAGCCTGGAGGCCGTTCAGGCGATGCTGGCGGATGCCGGTTTCAATGCGCGGCTTGAAATGCTCGAGACCAGCCCTTGGCTGAAACGGCTTCTGAAGCCGTGGGACAAGGATCGTCAGCCGTCCATCCTGCAGACGCAGATCGACAATGCCGAGGGAGACGCCGTGTTCACTCTGCCCAACCGCTTCACCACCGACGGCAATCAGGCGACAATTGCCGACCCCAAGCTCGACAAGCTGATCGCCGATGGTTCGAAGGCAACCGGCGACGAGCGCAGGAAGCTATTCCAGGAAGCATTCCGATACATCGCCGTCGATGCGGTCAATATCGCGCCGCTCTTCCACATGGTCTCGATTGCCCGCGTCGCAAAGGACGTGAACTACACCCCCGATGTGCAGGCCGGCAACGAGATCAAGCTGAAGTCGATCAGCTATCGCTGATCGTAACCTCTGTCGCCTGAGGAGAGCGGATGTCCCTCACCTATTTCCTGAGACGTGCAGCCTTCGCGGCGCTGGCGCTTGCGGCGCTGATGACGTCCGCCTTCTTCCTCGTGCGGCTGACGGGTGATCCCGTCAATCTCTACCTGCCTGTCGACGCCTCGGATGCCGCGCGCGAAGCCATGCGCGTCCGCCTTGGGCTCGATCGTTCGTTGCTCGCCCAGTTCTTGGATTGGGCCTGGGATATGCTCAGTCTCGATTTCGGGATGTCCCTCTGGCACCATCGCCCAGCCATGGAGGTGGTGCTGGAAGCGCTGCCGAACACCTTGGCGCTCGGCGCCATCGCCTTGGCACTCGCCTTTGCCGCCGCGATCGTCGTCGGCTCGATTGCGGCGGTGAATGCCGGCGGCTGGGTCGACCGGGGCGTCAATCTCCTGTCGCAGGCGGCCGCCAGCGTACCCGATTTCTGGCTCGGCCTGATGGGCGTGCTTCTGTTTGCGGTCACCTTCCGAATTCTGCCGACGTCAGGCTTCGGCGGTCCCGTCTACTGGGTGTTGCCGGTCGCCTGCCTGTTTGCCCGACCTTTCGGAACGCTGGTGCAGATCATCCGCGGCTCGATGATCGAAGCGCTGAACGCGACATTCGTCCGCACGGCCCGCGCCAACGGTGCCCGCGACGGACGCGTCACCTTCGTGCACGCCCTTCGCAACGCGCTCCTTCCGGCAGTCACGGTGACCGGCGATCTCGCCGCGCAGTTCGCCGGCGGCGGCGGTGTCGTCGAAGTGGTCTTCGGCTTTCCCGGCATCGGCAAACTTCTGATCGACGGCATCCTGAAACGCGATTTCGCGATCGTTCAGGCATCGATCTTTGCCGTCGCCGTCGTGATCTTCGTCATCAATATCCTGATCGACATGCTTTATGCCTCAATCGATCCGCGCGTGAGGGTCGAATGACCGACACATCCGCCGAGTTTCTCCCCGCCCGAGAGCACCGCGGCAGGCGCATCCTGTGGCTCATGCGGGCGCTTTCGGGTGACCCGATGGCGGTGGCGGCAACCATCTGGCTGTTGATTGTCATCCTTGCCATTGCCGCCGACAGCCTTTCACTCCTCGGCGAGAACCGCATCTCGCTCGAGGCACGCAACCTGCCGCCCTTCAGCTTCGGGCAATCCTGGACCTTGTGGCTGGGCGCCGATGCGCTCGGGCGCCCTCTCCTCGTCCGTCTCATCGAGGCGGCATCGACGACGATCGGGATCGCTCTCGTCACGGTATTGACGAGCCTCGCCGGTGGGACGCTGCTCGGCGTCGTCGCCGGCTATTTCGGCGGCTTCGTCGGCAGCCTTATCATGCGGATCTGCGACATTATCCTCGGCTTCCCGACGCTGCTGGTGGCCTTGTTCGGCCTCTATCTATTCGGCCCGAGCGTCAGCAATCTCGTGATCGTGCTCGCCGTGACCCGCATGCCGGCCTATATCCGCGTTGCAAGAGCCGAAACGCTGGAGGTCCGGGAGAGGCTTTTCGTCGATGCGGCGCGCGTCTTCGGCGGTGGACCAGCCTGGATCCTGCGCACGCACATTCTCCCGAGCGTCGCGCCGACAATGCTGACGCTCGCCTCCGTCAATCTTGCCATGGTCATGCTGTTCGAATCGGGGCTCAGCTATCTCGGACTTGGCATCCAGCCGCCTTCGGTAAGCTGGGGCCTGATGGTCGCGCAGGGCCAGGGCTACCTGTCCTCCGCCTGGTGGCTCAGCTTCTTCCCCGGCCTCGCCGTCATGTTCACCACCATGTCCTTCAACCTTCTCGCCAACTGGTTCCGGATCGTCAACGATCCGTCACAGCACTGGCGGCTTGTCAGCCGGAGGCGCTGATGGCCCTTCTCGACGTCAAGGACCTTCAGGTCAGCTTCGACACGGCTGCCGGCCGTATCCTCGCCCTCAACGGTGTTTCCTTCTCGCTTGAGCGCGGCGAGGTTCTGGCGCTCCTGGGAGAAAGCGGCTCGGGAAAGTCGGTGACCGCCTCGGCCATCATGGACCTCGTTCCCAACCCGCCCGGCGCGATCGACCGCGGCTCCATCCGCTTCGAGGGCACCGAGTTGCTGCAACTTCCGCGGAATGCGCGGCGTGATCTCTGCGGCGACCGCATCGCCCTAATCTTTCAGGACGCGCTGGCGTCGCTCAATCCGGTCTATCCAGTCGGCTGGCAGATCGCCGAGATGTTCCGCATCCATGGGCGCAAGCCGGAAGGCGGTGTCGAAAATGCGGTGATCGACCTGCTGACGGCGATCGGCATTCCCGACCCCGAACGGCGCGCCAGGCAATATCCGCACGAGTTTTCGGGCGGCATGCGCCAGCGCATCATGATCGCCATGGCCGTGGCGCTCGAACCTGATATCATCATTGCCGACGAGCCGACAACGGCGCTCGACGTTACGATTCAGGCGCAGGTGGTCGAGCTGCTCCGCACAATTCGCGAACGCAGCAATGCCGGCATGATCTTCATCACCCACGATCTCGGCGTGGTGGCCGAGCTCGCAGACCGTGTCGCGGTCATGTATGCCGGCCGCATCGTCGAAACCGCAAGTGTTTTCGAACTCTTCGCGGATGCCCGGCATCCTTACAGCGTCGGGCTGCTTGCTTCGCAGCCGCGTATCGACACCGACGAGGACGAACTGATCCCGATCCCCGGCTCGGCCCCCAATCCTGTCGCCCTGCCGTCCGGCTGTGCCTTCAGGACACGCTGTCCGCGCGCCGAGGGCGTCTGCGCCGAGCTGGCGCCTCGTCTTGAAACCGTCGGGCCAGGCCGCCAGGCCGCCTGCCACTTCCCGGTAGCGCCAGCATGAGCGAGCCTCTTCTCAAAGTGCAAAATCTCTCCCGGCATTTCGGTAGTGGAGCAACGGCTGTACGAGCCGTCGATGACGTCAGCTTCGACATCGCCCATGGAGAAACGCTCGGCCTCGTCGGCGAAAGCGGATGCGGCAAGACCTCGCTGGTACGCACACTCCTGAAGCTCGGGCCGGCAACGAGCGGCAGCGTCCTGCTCGACGGCGTCGAGATCACTCAGGCGAGCGGCCGCCAGTTGCATGATCTGCGCCGAAAGATGCAGGTCGTCTTCCAGGACCCCTACCAGTCGCTCAATCCGCGCCTGCGGGTCGACCGATTGATCGCCGAACCCTGGGCGCTGCATCCCGACGTCCTGCCGAAGTCCCGGTGGCGAGAGGAGACGGTCAGGCTACTCGAATCCGTCGGATTGCGCGCCGAACATGCGGAGCGCTATCCCTCCGAATTTTCGGGAGGCCAGCGTCAGCGGCTCGGCATTGCGCGCGCCCTGACGCTTGATCCGACGCTCCTCGTCTGCGACGAGCCGGTCTCGGCCCTCGACGTCTCGGTCCAGGCTCAGGTCGTCAATCTGCTCGCCAGGCTGAGGCGCGAGCGCAATCTGGCGATGTTGTTCGTCGCCCATGACCTTGCCGTCGTGCGGCATGTCTCGGACCGGGTGATGGTCATGTATCTCGGCAAAATCATTGAAACAGGGCCGAAACAGTCGATCTTCAGCGCACCGGCTCATCCCTACACCCAAGCCCTGATGTCGGCAGTCCCGACACCGGATCCGCGGCTTCGCGGACAGCGCAACCGCATCGTGCTGAAAGGCGACCTGCCGAGCCCCGTCGATCCGCCGAGCGGATGCCGGTTTCGAACGCGCTGCTGGAAGGCGACATCGATCTGCGCGGAACAGGAGCCGGCCTTGAAGAACAGGACGGCAGCGCCGGGCCTGCTGACCGCCTGCCATCACGCCGATCCGGCTTTTTCCACGACCGCCGGCTGACTACCGGAGCACCCAGGCTTCTCTTGCGAGGAAGCCATGTCCACGCCGGTCACCGTAGCTGCAGAGCCAACGTGAGAAGCGCGGCGAAAACCATGAGGACGCCGTAAGGTATCTTCCGGCTTGCCCGGATTTCCTCGACGCGCATGAAAAAGGCGAGATGTGCAACGCGCAGCGGAACCGGTAGCCGCAGGACCAGCAGGGTCACGATGCCGAGGACGAGGAGCAAAAACGAAAACGGCAGCATTCCGTGCCATCCGACAAAAAGGCCGATCGGCAGGAAAAGCTTGGCGTCTCCTGCGCCAAACAGCCGGAACACCCACAGCACCACTCCAAGCATGAACATCAGTAGACCGGCCCCGACGTCGCCGCCAATTCCGCTCGAAGCAAAGAGTGCCGCGCCGACATCCTCGGAGCCAAGCATCACGGCCACGGCGCGCAGTGCATAAAGTGTCACGAGCGCAAGCACGATCGTGTTGGGGATTTTCCAGGTGCGGAAATCGGTCCAGGCCGCGTATAGAAAAAGTAATACTGATAGTGAGTTAATAAACACGGCCATTTGCGACATAGGAATCAACCTTTTGGGCTATGGTTATCTAGAACGTAACTTCGATTTTTCACGCAATTCCGGCGAATCAGCCGGTTTTTACCGCACGTCTTCGGACTTTCGTCTTAACCATAAGTATAAATCTCAATTCGTGCTGGTATAAAACATTTGACTAAATTAGAATTAACAGACTATTAATATTCCCAGTCGAAGAGGAGGTCTCAACGACACCGCGGCCGGGGGGATTTACGGCGCACAACTTACCTGGGAGGTAATTCTCGATGAAAGCATTTGTAAACAGCGTACGCGCTTTCGCGCGGGAAGAAGATGGGGTCGCACTCACGGAATACCTCATTCTGCTCGCCTTGCTGGTTGGCGGCGTGATCACGGCGGTGACGTTAGCCGGCACCAATCTGGCTGCTGTTTGGACGGCATGGGCAGGGTGGTTCACCACCGAACTGGCTGTCCCGGCCTGATATTGGCTCTCGAAGAAGCGAGGGGTTTTTGTTAACCCCTCTCTTCTAAATTAGCAGCAATGAATGGATGCGCTCCGTCCAGTGTAGCGAGTGACCGCGATGCGTTCTTCAACGATTTTAAGCCTCGTAATTGCATTTGTACTCGCCGCAGCAGCAGTTTTCGGGATGCGCGAGTATCTGTCCGATCAAAAGGCCCGGCTGCTGGCGATGAACGGCATGAAGGCGGAGGAACGGACGCTCGTCGTCGCCGCCAAGCCAATGCGCTTCGGCGACCGGATCCGATCCGAAAATCTCAGGGCTATTCCATGGCCCTCCAATGAAACACCCGCAGGCTCCTTCGTCAGCATCGAGACGGTCGTCGGCAACGATGCCCAGCCGCGTTATGCCATGGCCGCGATCGACCCTGGCGAGCCTGTGCTGTCGTCGAAAATCACCGGTACGGGCGAACGCGCCACGCTGTCGGCGGCGCTCGACCAGGGCATGAAGGCGGTCTCCATCCGCGTCAACGACGTGCTCGGCGTGGCTGGCTTCGTAAGGCCCTCCGATCGCGTCGACGTGCTTCTGACGCGGGTCGTGCGCGGACCGGCAGGCAACGATCAGACCTTCGTCGACGTGCTTCTGCAAGGCGTCAAGGTGCTGGCGGTGGACCAGACGGCAGACGAGCGCAAGGACGAGCCATCCGTCGTGAAGACCGTGACCTTCGAGGTCACGACCGATGAGGCCCAGCGCCTCACCCTCGGCTCCAGTATCGGCACGCTCTCGCTGGCGCTTCGCAATATTGCCTCCTCCTCTGTCGAGCAAACCCGGCCGATCACCGTCGCCGACCTCGGTGGCGGGGCCATGGCGACGGAATTAGGCAAGGACTTGGAAAAGAATAAGTTGCCAGAACCGGTAAAACAAGTGCAGATTGTGGAACAAAAGGTCGAGCCGGTGTTGCCGGTCGAGCCGAAGTGGGCGACAGTGGGTGTCTGGAACACGACGAAGCGCGAGGAGCACCGAGTCGGCCTGATCCAGTGATATTTAGGCGGCATGCCGCAACTGCGGCTAGCCGAATGAGGGGGCTAAAGCAGGCATGGCGAACGGCAAGAGAAGAATCGCAAGGACGAAAAGCCTTGCGGCACTAGCGGCAGTGTTTTCGGCCTGTGTGTGTTTAGGGCCGGGATTTGCGGGCTCCGCCAGCGCACAGGAAAAGTCCGTCACGCTCGGCAAATCGGTCCAGCATGTGACATTGCCTCCGAACGAGACGCTGACACTCAACACCGGCCAGCCGTTTGGCGATCTGGTCATCGGCAGTGCCGACATGATCGACGTGGTGCCGCTTTCCGACCGGTCGCTGTTCGTCCGCGGCAAGAAGATCGGCGCCACCAATATCTCGGTCTATGGCGACGACAAGTCGCTTCTCGGCGTCATCGACATCCGCGTCGCCAGCGATTTCAGCGAAGTCGCCTCCGCCATTCGCTCTGCCGCGCCCTCGGCTCGGGTCAGGGTGGTCAACTCCAACGATCGCATTCGCCTGGTAGGCGTGGTCCGGGACGGCATTGAATTGCAGCGGGTGCTGGAAATCGCCCAGTCCTATTCTGACCAGCCGGTGCTGAACCAGTTGCGCGTCAGTGACAGCCAGCAGGTGATGCTGGAGGTTCGTATCATCGAAGCCTCGCGCCAGACGGGTCGTGACCTCGGGATCGGGTGGTCCGGGTACGGCAACAACAACCGCATCGGCAAGGCAACGACCAGCCAGGGTATCACCGTGAACGACAACGGTGGCCTATCCCGTACTCTTCTTGACCCCAAGGGTGCGGCGACAGGTATGCTGCCCTTCGGCCAGTTGATCGCCAAAGTGCTGGAAATCTCGGGCGGCCACATCGACGTGGTCATCAACGCGCTCGAGCAGAAGGGATTGGTGCGCCGCCTGGCTCAGCCGAACCTGATCGCCATGAGCGGCTCTACCGCCAGCTTCCATGCCGGTGGTGAAGTGCCGATCCTGAAGACGACGAATAACGGCTCGACGGTGGCCACCGAGACGGACTATCGCCCCTTCGGTGTGCGCCTGACCTTCAAGCCGGTCGTGCTTGACGACGGCGTCATCAATCTGGAGATCGAGCCTGAAGTTTCCGAGCTTGATCCGTCGATCAACGTCAACGGCAATCCGGGTTTCATTTCGCGCGCTGCCAGCACCACGGTCGCGCTTCGCGACGGCCAGAGCTTTGCCATGGCAGGCCTGCTGCAGTCGATCAATGCCAAAGACATTCAGCAAATGCCGGGCCTCGGGCAGATACCGGTCCTCGGCGCACTGTTCCGCTCGACCAGTTTCCAAAAGAGGGAATCCGACCTCGTTATCGTCGTCACCCCGCACATCGTGCGACCGGCCCGGCCTGGTGAAGATCTCTACAGCCCGCTCGACCAGACGCGTTCATCCAACGACGTCGAGCTTTTTGCGCTCGGTGTCATGGAAGTCGACAAGGACATGCTCCGACGCTTTCGCAATGGCGTAGGTGTGACTGGGCCTTATGGTCATCGTCTTGACCTGAATCAGGGAGGCAAAGTCGTTGTTACAAAACGCTAAGCGGGTCCTTCTCGTCCTTGCCACTGCCGGCCTTGCTTCCGGCTGCGCCGACTACATGAATAATCGCGACTCGATCACCTTCGGGGTCGGCAACGCCGTGGAAGCAAACAAGGCCATCCATATCGAGGACCCGTTCCCGCCGGAAGCCAAGCGAACCCGAATCGCAAGCGACGGCAAGCTGATCCGCAGGGTGGTCACTCAGTATCAGAACGGCGGGCTTGGCGTTGTCCAGCCGTCGCCGGCCACGGGGGCTAATGGGGCGTCCAACGGGGCGACCGCCAGCCAGTAGCTGGCGAAAGGCATGAACGGCGGCAGCGCGCCGGAAGGGAAAATGCACAAAATGGGGTCGTCACGGCGGATAGCGCCGTGACGGGGGTATGCCAATGCTGAGCAGGGTTGTCAGACGGTTCTGGAACGATCATCGCGGCTATGTCATCGCCTTGACGCTCATCGCCATGCCAATGCTTCTCGGCTTTTCGCTGCTGATCATCGATGTCGGCCGCAGCAGCAACCTGCATACCGATCTCCAGAACGCCGTCGATGCGATGGCGCTGGCAGGAGCCCGTGAACTTGATGGGCGTGACGATGCCATTACCCGGGCGCAGACGGCGATCGAGAAAATCGCCAATAGCGCGGCTTTCTCCGCGGGCGGAACCGGCATGTCGCTCGGCTCGCATATATCAGTGACCTATGACGCCGGAAACGATGCCGGGAGCACGGTCACAGTGCTTTTTCTGAAGGACATCCCGGCCAACGACGACACGCCCATCCCCTCTTCGATGGAAACGACCGTGCCCAGCGAAGCTTCCTATGCCTGGGTCATCGCCAAGCCGCAGGCGATGCAGACGATCTTTCCGATCCCGGTTGGCTTCACCCGCGATACGATCAACATCGCTGCCGACGCCGTGGCAGTCTACCACGCCAGCGCCTGCGACGTGACGCCGATCTTCATCTGCAATCCGTTCGAGCCGGTCGGCAACACGAGTGAAAGCGCCAGCGAGGATGCAGCGACGGCCTTGCACACCAATTTTGCAGCCGGCAATCTCTATGGGCGACAGATCGAGCTTCACAGCACCGCGGCGTCCAATCCCGGTCCCGGCAATTTCGGGTTCCTCCGGACCCCCTTGGGCAATGGCGCATCCGTGCTGGCGGAGGCTCTTGCCACCGGCAATCCCGGTACCTGCTACACTCAGGACAGCCTCGATACGGAGACCGGCGCAAAGGCGGGACCTGTCGAGGACGGCGTAAATACGCGTTTCGGCTTTTACTCCTCATCGTTCAACAAGGCGAACGGAGATTATCGTTACCGGCCTGCGCAAAACATACGTTCGGCTCAGTCGATCAGCGGCAAGGGAAAGAAAAGCTGCGATGGCTACGATCCAGTCATGGTCGGAGATGTTGTCGGCGATGCGACCAAGGCTTTGCCGCTGGGCTACGGAGCGTCCATGACCTCGCTTGGTGGCGGCAAGATCAGCAGCGGCAACAATTGGCAGTACAACACCTATTGGAACGTCGCGCAGGGAACGACTGTGCCCTCGGTGAGCACGGTTCTCAGCAACTACTCCAGTTATCCCCCGCAGGCGACCGGAACACCGAGCCAACCCTCCGCCTACGATGTTTATCGTTACGAGCTTGCAACCCCGTCTTTCATCAGCCATGCCTCGGCCAATGGTGAGACCGGAACACCGGCAACGGGCGGCCAGTGCTATAGCGGCCCGGATCTTTCGAACTATACGGCGGCCGAATATGGTGACCGCCGCGAGATCTTCTCAGCCATTGTCAATTGCGGCTATGAAGCCTCGGTCGGCCATTTGAACGGTCACAAGGCCACGCGCGCCGTGGCCTTCGCGCGCATGTTCCTGACCAAGCCGGCGATAAAGGCCGCCGGCGAACGATACCTTTCCCTGGAGATGATCGACATCACCGGCAAGGGTGGCCGCGGTACGCTGGACGAATTCCTGCGGGAAGAAGCGGAGCTGGTCAGATGATGGCGCTCCGCAATTTTATCCGGCATCGGCTTTGCCTCGGCTTCTGGCGGCGGGAGGAAGGCGCAGTGCTTGCCGAAGCGCTGCTCGCAATCCCCTTTGTGACGCTCTTTGCGGCGGGGATACTGGAGTTCGGCGGCATCTTCTGGCAGCGCATGCAGATCGACGCAGGCTTGCGCGATGCCGGGCGTTACCTCTCGCGATGCCGACCGGCGTCGGGAACCTATGTGCCGACCTGCAATCAGGCGACTGCGAAGACGATCGCCTTTTACGGAACGCAAACACCCGCGGCAGACGCTAAACCCCGTGTCCCCGACTGGAAGGACCCTGCCGACATCACCATCGCTGCACCGGATGCGGACGGCAACATCACCCTTTCCACTGCTCACCTCTACAAGAGCTCGCCGGTGTTCGGCTTTCTGGGAATCGATGCCATCACCATCAGTTCCTTCCATGAAGAGAGATACATCGGATGGTGATCTCTAGGGCAATCAAGTCATTCTGGCAGGATAACAGTGGTGCCAGCCTCGTCGAAGCCTTGCTGACCTTTCCGATCGTCATCCTGGTATTCGCTGCCTTCATCGAGTTCGGCTATGCCATGTCGCAGTGGAACCAGACGGTCAAGGCCCTGCAATATGGTGCCCGTTTGGCCGCGGTATCCGATCCGCTGACAACGAATTTCGATGCCGTTTTCCCGATCGAAGCTGCCGATCCGCTCAACAACGGCAAAGCGGCGCCGAACGATGCAACAATATCCTCGACCTGCGGACCGGCCCTTGCCAACTGCACGGCAGCGTTGAATCGGATTGTTCGGGGAAGCGATGGCCTCTGCCAAGCAGGAACTGATCCTTACCCCGGCATTTGCGATCTCAACTGGCGCATCCAGCCGCAGAACCTGATGGTCACCTATCAGCGATCTGGGCTCGGCTACTGGGGGCGGCCGGACGGGCCTGTGCTGACGATGCGGCTGGAGGTGCGTGACATCACCTTCGATCTGCCGATCCTCGGCGGGCTGTTGGGACTGAACGACGTCACCATCCCGGCCCATCCGGTGACGATCACGACAGAAGACCTGAAGACCTGCTCAACCTGCTGACTCCTTTTATTACGCGTAGGAAAGCGAAATGACAGCTCACATGAACATTGCCGCATCCACCAAGATCCTGGTTCTCTCCGACGACGCGGCCGCAGCGAGCTTCATGCTCGATACGTTCGGGTCGCTTTCGCGTTACGATGTCCGCCATCTGGCACTGAAGGCGCTCGGAGAAAAGGGCAAGTTCGATCCGACGAAGTTCGATCTGATCGTTCTCGACGTCGACAAGGGCGAATTGCTGCAGCGTCCGGAGCTCTTCGCGTTTCGCACCAGCTACCGGGATATCCCCCTGGTCGTCGTATCCGAAGATCTGCCGGACGACATGCTGCGGCTGCTCTTCCGCCTGAACGGCAACGACTGGCTGAAGAAGCCGCTCGAGCGCCGCGCACTGATCGACATGATTTCGACCCATGCGCCAGGCACGGGGGCGAGCGACAGCCGGGTTCATGCTGTGGTCTCAGCCGTCGGCGGCGCCGGGGCCAGCATGATCGCCTCATCGCTCGCGCATGTGCTGGCCCAGCCGACCAAGAATTCCACGCCGCGGGTAGACTTGTTCGACACGGATTTTTGCGCCGGGACGCTTGGCTACTATCTCAACCTTGTCAACGACTACGACTTGAAACCAGTCATTGCCAATCCTTCACGGGTCGATCTGGAATTCATCGATCTGGTCAGAAAGCGTCATTCGGGAGGCTTTTCACTGCTGTCCTTCAAGCAGCCATCCGTCCTTCTGGCGCCGAAGGGCGGTGAACTCGTGCTGCGTATGCTCGACGTGGCCGCCTTCGAGAGCGACCACACGATCATCGACATTCCCTATTATGACACGCCGTGGAAATACGATGTACTCACTTCCGTCAACAGCATCTGCATCGTCACCGAGATGACGGTTCCCGCGCTCTCTCAAGCCAAGGACTTGTTTGCCAATCTGGTACGGCTGCGAGGCAGTTCGGATCAGATATTCATCGTCATCAACAAATATCGCGCCAAGCTCTTCGGCCTCGGCGTGCGCCGACAACAAACGGAGAAGATTTTCAAGGATATCCCGACGCATGTCATTGGCGATGACTGGGATACCTTGAGCGAGGCGGCTAACCGCGGCGTGCTGCCATTTCAAGTGAATTCGCGGGCGCGCTTCTGCGCCGCGGTCGGTAAACTCGGAGCACTGGTGCGATGAAGGCGGCCACCAGTGGGCGCCTAAGGTCCCGCGTCGCCCATGCCAGCCTTGTGGTTTTGGCAATTCTGGCCGCCGCCGGGGATGCCGCGTCAACCGGGCTTGTGCCACGAAGCCTTGGGCCGACGACAAGTGCCGTGGTGGCGATCGAAAAGAACTATGCGGCTGGGACAATCGTGATCGTCACCGCCAACCGCACGCTGGATCTCGTCATCTCCCAAGGACGCGCGATCCGCTACAGAATCGGCGTCGGACGAGACGGATTTCGCTGGAGCGGTACCGTCAAGGTTGGACGCAAGGCTGAGTGGCCTGACTGGCGCCCGCCTGCCGAGATGAAGGCGCGCTCAGCCGGACTTCCGGACCTGGTGCCTGCCGGGCCGCTCAATCCATTGGGCGCTCGCGGGATCTATCTCTACAAGGACAGGACCGACACGCTCTACCGCATTCATGGAACGAACGAGCAGTCGACGGTCGGCGGTTTCGCGTCATCCGGCTGTTTTCGCATGAGCAATGCCGACGTCATCGATCTCTATGAGAGGGTGAAAGTCGGTTCCACGGTTATTGTAAAATAGTACAGGAGTGGGAAGCATGGCGAACGGCATCATGGGGCGTTTCTACAAGCAGCAGGAGCCTGAAAGCCCGAAACATCAGGAGGCGGCCGAACTGTCTCTGGTCGGCGCTGTTCAGAACATGCCTGCCCAACCGGCCTCTGATAGCCCCACGGCGAGTGGCGAAGAGGCGTCGCTCGGGGCGGACATGGTTTCCGAGCGGGTCAATCTGCACCGCTATCTGCTCGATCGCATCAACCTCGGGATCCTCGACACGCTCGACAACGAGGAGATCGCCACCGAAATCCGGCCATTGGTCAAGGACTATATCCGGAATAACAACTTTCCGCTGAATGCCAAGGAAATCAATGACCTGATCCGCGATATCACCGACGAGATGCTCGGGCTCGGACCGATCGAGCCGCTGCTGGCCGACGATACCATCGCAGATATTCTCATCAACGGCTACAACAGCGTCTATGTCGAGCGGAGCGGCAAGCTCGAGAGCACCGCCGTGCGGTTCAAAGACGAGGACCATCTGCTCCGGGTGATCAACAAGATCGTTTCGGCGGTCGGCCGCCGCGTCGACGAGTCAACGCCGATGGTTGACGCTCGACTCAAGGATGGCTCACGTGTCAACGTCGCCATCAGGCCGATCTCGGTCGATGGGCCGCTTGTTTCCATTCGTAAATTCACGCGCAAGCCGCTGACAATGGAGCGCCTCGTGCAATATGGCGCCATGGCCGATGCGATGCGCATCCTTCTCAGCGCCGCGGTCAAGGGCAAGGTGTCCATGGTGATCTCAGGCGGCACCGGTTCTGGCAAGACCACCTTGCTCAATGCTCTCTCGTCGCAGATTTCTCCAAAGGAGCGCCTGATCACCATCGAGGATGCGGCCGAGCTTCAACTGCAGCAGCCACATGTCGGACGTTTGGAAACCCGACCGCCAACACTCGACGGACGCAACGAGATCCGGCAGCGCGAGCTTTTGAAAAACGCCCTGCGCATGCGCCCTGACCGCATCATCGTCGGTGAAGTTCGTGGCGACGAGGCGTTCGATATGCTGCAGGCGATGAATACCGGTCACGAGGGGTCGATGACGACGATTCACGCCAACACGCCCCGCGACGCTGTCGGTCGGCTTGAGCAGATGGTCGGCATGGCCGGGATGCCGATGTCGCAGTTGAGCATTCGCTCGCAGATCTCGTCCGCCATCACCGTTATCGTGCAGGTCCAACGCCTGAGCGACGGCAGCCGCAAAGTTGTCTCGATCTCCGAGATCACCGGCATGGAGGGCGAAGTCGTGCAGATGCAGGAGATCATGAAATTCAAAAAAATCGGCACCGATGAAGGCGGTCGGATCCATGGAGAATTCCGCGCCACCGGCATCCGGCCGCGGTTCGTCGAGGAATTTGCCGAACTCGGGATCGAGATTCCCGTAGCGATTTTTGATCCCGGTAAACCGCTGCAAACGGGACCAGTTCAATGACCACCCTCACCCTGCTTTACGCGGCCGTTTTCACCGCTGCCCTCGTTGCTGTCGAAGCGATCATGCGCGGCTACTTCAAGACATCCGAACGCCACCGCGCTGTGAACCATCGGCTGAGCTTGCTCGAGGTCAGCGAGGATCATCGCAAGACCTATAGCGATATGCTCAAGGAGCGCGGTGTCGCCGGTAGTTGGCGGCAAGTCGCCATGATGCAGCGGCTGCTGCAGTTCTACGCCCAGTCGGGAATCAAATTCGATGCCAGGCGATTTGCGCTCTTCACGATCGCGGGCGCACTCTTGACGTGGCTGGTCGTGCAGTTCCTCGTGCCGAGCACTCTGCTTAGAATACCCGTCTTTCTCCTGATCGGCCTCCTCGTCCCTGCACTCTTCGTCTGGCGCGCCCGGGCGCGCCGCATGAAGAAATTCGAACTGAAGCTTCCTGAAGCCCTCGATGTCGCCAACCGCAGCTTGGCCGCCGGCCACCCGCTGCCGGCGGCGATTGCTTTGGTGGGACGCGAGATGCCTGATCCGATCGGCACCGAGTTCGGCCTCCTCTCGGATGAACTCACCTACGGCGTGACGCTGGACGATGCCCTTGTCAACTTGGCTGACCGGGTCGGCGTCGAGGATCTGAACCTGCTTGCGATATCGCTGAGCGTACAGGCGGGAACCGGCGGAAATCTGGTGGAGATCTTGCAGAACCTTTCGAAGACGCTGCGGGACCGGACAATGCTCAGGGCAAAGGTCAGGGCGATTTCCTCGGAAGGACGCATCACGGCGATCTTCATGTCGGTCTATCCGTTTCTGCTCTACGCGATGATCAAGGCTTTGTCGCCGACCTACTTCGATCCCGTCTGGGACAGCGGCCACGGAACCGCCGTGGTGTGCGTTTTGCTGGCCATCATGGCGATCGGGAACGTCATTCTCTACAAGATGGTCAATTTCGAGTACTGAGGCGGTCATGTCGAGTGAGTATGGAATCTACCTCATCGTCTTCTTTGCAGTGCTGATATTTTCTGCTGCAGCCTCGGAATTGTTTTTTCGACGGCGCGAGGTTTCGGTTCGGGTGTCGAAAAGCTCGGCGGCGGCCGGCGAGGAATTCCACCTTGGCGATACGACGATTGCCGATCTCGGCGAGGCGGAAAACCGCCTGATCCGCCGTTATTTCGAAATTACGCGACGTGACACGAATGCAAACTCGACCCAGAACCGACTGATTCGAGCGGGGTATTTCGCTGCCGGCGCCGTGACCACCTTCCAGGTGATTAGGGCGGTGGTCTGTATCAGCGTGCTCGTCGCGGCGGTCTGGGCCTTAAACCGGATCGCGCCTGATATGTCGCAGATGGCGACCCTGATCGTTGCCATGTTTGCTGCGGGCATGACCTTCATTCTGGTCAACATCTATATCGACCGGCGTGGCGCCGCCAAGGAGAGGGAATACCGCCGCCTCTTTCCCGATTTCATGGATATGCTGATCGTCTGCCTCGATGCGGGGATGAGCATCGAGGCGGCGGCGAACCGTGTTGCCCGTGAATTCGTCGACAAGCAGCAGGACTTCGGCCTGCATCTGTCGATCATGATGCTGGAAGTGCGGGGTGGCCGGCGATTGCGCGAGGCGCTCGCCAACCTTGCCACCCGCCTGAGGATTGACGAGGCCCGGGCCCTTTCCGTTCTGTTCCGCCAATCGGAGGAGCTCGGGACAAGCGTAACCCAGACGCTGCGGGTCTACAGCAAGGAAATGCGCGACCTGCGTATTGTTCGCGCAGAGGAAAAGGCGAACGCTCTGCCGGTCAAGATGCTGCTGCCGCTCGGCGCGTTCCTTTTTCCGGTAAGCCTCATCATCGTTCTCGTTCCCATTGTCATCCGTGTCGTCAGTCTTCTCATCGGAATGAAACCCGGCGGTTAAGCCAAGCGAGGTCGTATGCAGTATTCGCTCGAACAGCATCGTAATGATGACATCATTTCCCTCGATCCGCGTATGCCGATGGCGCCGGCAAGCATCGAACAAGCGGGACTGGATCCGTCGTTCCTGCTTCGGCTGGCGTCAAAATGTGCGGCCGAGCAGGATACAACCACGGCATCTCATCTGGCCGAGCGGATGAAACTGCCGAAAGTGATCGTCAATATCCTGATCAAGGAACTGGTGAAACTCGCCTATCTCGAGGCTCGCGGCTTGGCTGGTGAGGATGTGCGATCCGATGTTCGATATGCGCTGTCGATGAAGGGGTTCGAATATGCCCACGCGGCGTCGCGTCAATGCCAATATGTCGGACCGGCTCCAGTGTCGCTGGACGCCTTCTGCCGACAAATCGACTTGCAGTCCATCCATTCCGAGCGCGTGACTTCGGAGCGGCTGACCGAAAGTCTTGACGGGCTGGTGCTCTCAGACGCGCTTGTCGAAAAGCTCGGCCCGGCCCTGAACTCCGGGCGCTCGATCCTGCTTTACGGGCCACCCGGCAACGGAAAGACGAGCATCGCCGAGCGGACGTCGCACCTGTTTCGCCAAACCATCTGGGTGCCCTATGCCATCGAGGTCGGCGGCCATGTCATCAGTTTCTATGATGAGGCAGTGCATCACCCCGTATCGGAGGCTGGCACAGAATCCCGTCCGAAAGGCGATCAACGATGGATCGAATGCCGCCGTCCGGTGATCAAGACAGGTGGGGAATTGACCCTCGACCAGCTCGATCTCACCTTCAACGCAGGGCCAAATGTCTATGAGGCGCCCATACACTTAAAGGCGTCCGGCGGCGTTTTCATCATCGACGACTTCGGGCGGCAACAAGTGGCGCCGCAGGCGCTCATCAATCGCTGGATCGTGCCGCTCGAGCGCGGATACGACTTCCTGACGCTGCACACCGGCAAGAAATTCAAGGTTCCCTTTGACGAGTTGGTCGTATTTTCGACGAATATCGCACCGAAGGACCTTTCCGACGAGGCGGGCTTGCGGCGCCTCAAATACAAGATCTTTGTCAACACTCCGTCGCGCGACGAATATATCAGAATTTTCAGATCGTATGCGAGCAGCACCGGTTTGGTTGTCCGTGATCCAGACCTGAACCTGTTTTATGATCGCAAGTACAAAGGCGATGTGCTAGCGTCTTGCTATCATCCGAAATATCTTCTGGATTTCGTCGATTCTTATTGCGAGTTCAACAGCATAGACAGAATCGCATCGCTCGATATGCTCGAGCGGGCGTGGGAAGGTGTATTTACGTCGGAATGATTGCGGACCTTGCGCAGAGCACGGCATCCTGATTCTATCTAGTTAAACGACTACGGGGGAGTAAACCCATGACCAGCATCCCGAGCATCGACGGCGAAGTCAGCGGCGCGAGACCAGGCAATACGCGAGCAATTGAGCCGAGAGCCTCAAGAAGCCCGGTTGTCGTCGGTCTGCTCCTTATGCTCTTGCCCGTGAATGCCGGCGTTCTCATCTATACTGCCAAAAACTCAGCGGATGTTCGCGAGAGCCGCGAGAGCATCGCAGCGCTTAAAAGGTCCATTGATGGTCTGAGAGGACAAATGGAAAAGCAGTCGGACAAGATCGCGAGCAACGCCAAGGCCGACGAGCTTGCACTTATCCGTCAGGACATGCAAAACCTACAAAGGGCGATACTTTCGACGAATGAACGGATGCGTAACGACATAAGCGGTGCACGCATGGGTTCAGCTTTGGTCCTGAGCGCGCCCGGCAAGGAACCCGGACAGTTTTTTGCACCCCGTGCCGCGCCGGCAGATACTCAAACTCCGGATAGCACTCTTGCGTCCATCGAAGCTGGGGGCATTCCGATCAATAGCCTGCCGCGTTACGAACGCACACTGTCGCCAGAAGGCCAGCTCATCCTTCGGAAGGCTCGATAACCAACGACTTCAGCGAAATCACCAACGCGATGGCGGGGCTCGGCCAAGCGACGCCTTTATGCGGGCGATCGGCGCAAAGCGCTCTATCTCCACGCAGTTGTTAATCGTTGAAGGGCCTATCCCCGCTGAGGGTGATTCACGCTGTTCTTCATCAATTCGAGATTGCGGGCGGTGACTTCGTTTCCGGGATCGAGCTCATAGGCTTTCAGGAAATAGCGTCTGGCATTGCGCAAGTCACCGCGTAACAGGTGAGAATATCCGACATTGTTGTAGTAGACCGGGGTATTGCCGATCATTCGCGAGAGCTGCTGGTAGGCGCGGTCGGAGGTATCAAAGCGGGCAACCATGTCGGCCGAGGCTGCCAGGCCTAGCCAGGCTGCCGGATCCTGCGGAAAAACGTCAACCGCTCGCTTATAAATGGCGTAGGATTTTCCGTAGTTCTTTTCCTGAAACTGCAGTTTGCCGTTGGTGATCAACTCGTCGTTCTTATAGAAGGCAACGGCTGAGTCATCCTCAAGAGTCTTTGCACTATCGCCGTAAGCAGCGAGACCATCAACGCCGGATGACTGGCAACCGGCTAGAATCGCGCCGGCCGCTATCAAAAACGCGATGCATTTAGTCCCAGCTCTGATCTGCAACATTGGCAATTTGATCCCCCATCAGACATTCTTACCTGAGATTCGGATGCGTTCACCGAAAATCATCGTAAAAAAAAGCTAACAACTCAAGAATTTGAGCAACTAGTCGCAAAAAAACGACAGATGCCGTCTTCGCCGGAACGCGCCAAGATGATAAACGCCAACCATTCAAGGTTGGTATCATGCGTTCGGTGATTCTCAGAGTAGAAAATTAATCGACTTCGCCTACCCTGTTCGTCGGGTCAAAGGATGGAACGCCTATGCGGATCGCTATTTTCACGCTGATGCGACTTGGGCCATCACTGGCCTACGCGATAGCATCGATCTTTATCCTCAGCATGCTGCTCTTGGAAAGCTACCCCTCGAGCGGCTCCGCCTGGTGGCTGCATATGACAATTCTTCCTGTCATGCGCGAGCCGATCTATCTGCTTTTGGCGGTACCCGGCATTGGAATTTGGAGCGCCATGGTCCTGTTGATGCTTGCATCGATTTTCGGTATTCGAGTGGCTTTGCAGCCGCAACGACACTACCGGTCAGGATTCATCCATGCCCATATAGCGCTGATCGCGACCGGTCTGACGATGGGGCCGGCAGCAGTTGCGCAAGCCGGTCTTTCCGACTTTGCGATTCCTCAGCTTCAGCGAGGCGACTGGTCGTTCCTGCCGCTATCCTACTCACCGCTCGGGACCTTCCTTTTTATATCCGTGTTTTCGGCCTGCATCTGCTGCCATTTAAGAATCATCAAGCGCACACTGTCCGCGTGATAGAAAGGGGCGAACCGCCCCTGCTCAATAACAATCCGTAGTGTCTCGGCGTTCTCGCTTGTTCGTTAACATGAGACGCCTCTTTCTTTCTCTTTGTGATTTCCGACATACATTAAATATCATGTACGTTCCGCAGATTGTCACGCGGGGATTAAGGTGTTGGCGATGGCAACCGCCAATCTTCACTTTATTGTTTTTGCTGCTCTCAGCTTGGGGCTTCGTCGCACCGTCGGCGTCTGACCGCGCTTCTGTCGTTCTCAAGGTGAACGGCGCCATCGGGCCCGCGATAGCTGACTACGTCATACGAGGCATTCAGCATGCTGGCGAACGTGGAACGGTCCTGATCATTCTGCAAATGGACACACCTGGTGGCCTTGACAGCTCCATGCGGGACATCATTCGGGCGATCCTTGCCTCGCCGGTGCCTGTCGCGAGCTTCGTCGCGCCAAGCGGAGCACGGGCTGCCAGCGCCGGCACCTATATTCTCTACGCAAGCCACATTGCGGTCATGGCGCCTGGGACCAATTTAGGGGCGGCGACACCAATCGCGATCAGCGTAAAGCCTTTCGGCGGTGATGAGGACCCCGAAAAGAAGCCGAACGAACCTGGTGGCAAGCAGGCAGAAGCTCCAGGCCATGCCCGCGAAGCAAAAGCCATTAACGACGCAGTCGCTTACATTCGCGGGCTTGCGGAATTGCGCAATCGCAACGCCGACTGGGCAGAACGTGCTGTCCGTGAAGCTGCGAGCCTTTCATCCACTGCGGCAGAGCGCGAACATGCCATCGATTTCACGGCAGTTGATGTCACCGATCTCCTTGCAAAGGCACAAGGGCACGTGGTGCGAGTCGGCCAATCGGAGGTCCGACTCGATACCGCCGGTTCGGCCGTGCGGGAATTCGAGCCTGACTGGCGCACGCGCCTGCTTTCCGTCATCACCGATCCGAACATCGCAATCATCCTGATGATGGTCGGCATCTATGGCCTGATCTTCGAATTTCTCGCACCTGGGACAATGCTTCCTGGCACGATCGGCGGCATCTGCCTTCTGCTTGGTCTCTATGCCCTGGCATTGCTGCCGGTGAGTTTTGCCGCCCTCGGGCTTATTTTCCTCGGCGTGGGATTGACTGTGGCTGAGGCGCATTCGCCAAGCTTCGGCGCTTTGGGCATCGGCGGCGGGGTAGCCGTGATCCTGGGTGCAACCATTTTGTTTGATCCCGATATACCCGGCCTGGAAGTGTCGCGCCCCCTACTGGTCGCAATTGCATTTGCAACGCTTGCCTTCAGCCTTGTCGTTGCTCGCCTGGCATTCACCTCGCGCTTGCGCCAGGTTGCCACCGGTGCAGAGGAGATGATTGGCATTTCCGGAAAAGTCGAGAGTTGGACGGGGCTCACGGGGTACGTCATTGCGCATGGTGAACGCTGGAAGGCGGTTTCCGCCGAACCCCTTGTTGCTGGTGACCCTGTTCGCGTGACCGGCCGCAATGGGCTGGCGCTCGAGGTCGCCAGCCGTCCAAAGGACGCTTAACGGCGCTCAGGAAGCAGGAGCAGGAGTCATGGATATGTTTGCAGATCTTGCCTTCTATTTGGTGGTCATTGTCATTTTGGTCGCCATCCTCGCATCCGCGGTTAAGATCCTGAGGGAATATGAGCGCGGCGTCGTGTTCACACTCGGCCGCTTTACCGGAGTCAAGGGACCCGGCTTGATTCTGCTCATCCCCTATGTCCAGCAGATGATCAGAGTCGACCTGCGCACGCGTGTACTCGACGTCCCTAGCCAAGACGTCATCTCACATGACAATGTCTCGGTTCGTGTCAGCGCGGTGATCTATTTCAGGGTTATTGACCCCGAAAGGTCGACAATACAGGTCGAGGATTTCATGATGGCAACAAGCCAGCTTGCCCAGACAACGTTGCGCTCCGTGCTCGGCAAGCACGACCTCGATGAAATGCTGGCCGAACGTGACAGGCTCAACTCGGATATTCAGGAAATCCTTGACACTCAGACGGATGCTTGGGGAATTAAAGTAGCCACTGTCGAGATCAAACATGTTGACATCAACGAGTCGATGATTCGTGCGATTGCCCGCCAAGCGGAAGCCGAACGGGAACGCCGCGCAAAGGTTATCAATGCCGAGGGCGAACAGCAAGCTGCAGCGAAGCTACTGGAAGCGGCCGAAATTCTGTCTAAGCAGCCGGAGGCAATGCAACTTCGTTACTTGAGCACTTTGAACGTCATCGCCAGCGAGAAGACTTCGACAATTTTATTTCCCTTCCCGATGGAGTTGGGCAATCTGATGGCCATTAAGCCCAAGTGACTGAACGGCACTGGCGTTGATTGATCCAGGCGTGGATTTCAACGTCGGAGCAAAAATCAGGCCACGCCCAAGAGAAATAGGCGGCTACAGTTTGCTCTGAGGAGACTCCGGACGGCGTAGCCCAGGGGTCTGGGCGCGGCGATTTTCGAGTGGGTTTCAGCCGGTCTTTCGCGCGCGGCTTTGCGGGAGACGATAGTTGTCGCCATTCATCTGGAGGATATTGACCTGGTGGATATGAACGAACAGCGCACCGGTCGGACGCTCGGACCCCAGTGTTTTCGCGCGTGCTGGGGCTGAAAGCCCGCGGCCTCAAGGGTATCGAATTCGTCGTCTCCGACGATCATGCCGGCCTCGTCGCGGCGATCGGCGAAGTCATTCCGGAAGCCGCCTGGCAGCGCTGCTACGTGCACTTCCTGCGCAATGCGCTCGACCACCTGCCGCGCAAGCACGGCGACGATTGCCTGCAGGAACTGCGATGGATCTACGACCGGCGTGACATCGTCATTCGAGAATATAACCTGCACCATACACGGTACGAATCCGCAGATTGCTGCGTCCTGTAAATGCTTTTCGCAGCCGACCAATGTGCACGTCGACCGTTCGAGTCTCCACTGCGTGCGGATCGAGCCAAGCGGCCTCGATGACTTGCATCCGCGTGCTGATCTCCCCATGTCGCTCTAGCAGGAACCTCAGGATTCGAATCTCCAAAGGCGTAAGGGCCACTCTCTTGCCTGAAACGACGACAGCGTGCGGCTCGAACACGAACTCAGCGAGAACAGCGGCGCTTGGCAGAGTCACGGCTTTCAGCCGCCGCTTTGCTGCGTGCAAAAAAACAAGAAGCTTTGACGGCGACAAAGGACGCATGATGCCTTCGTCGAGCCCCGCCTTGATTAACTGCAGGTGCTGTGCACGCATACCCTCGCTGATCAGCGCACCTACGGAAACTCCGGAGTTCTTCAACAGTGCACATAGCGGCGCAACATCACTCGGCCACCCTGCACAATCTAAGAGGACTGCGGCAATTTCTGCCGCCGTGCAGGCGCCAACGACATCGTCGTCACTTACAGCAAGACGGGCCTCGAAGCCTTCGCCGTGCAGAATATGCGCAAGCAAAAGATAAAGCTCGGCGTCCTGCGAGCAAACCAGAATCACAGGGGTCACGTCGATTGCCCCTTTGTCGTTCGAAAGAGCGCCGCCCTCAACTCGGCGCAAACTCGCCGCCGTTGACATCGATGATGGCTCCGTTGACGAACCCAGCATCTTCCGACGCCAGGAATGCGATCACGGCGGCGACATCATCCGGAGAGCCGAGCCGACCGGCTGGAATGCGAGCGAGCGCCTCGATGTTTGTCTTGTTTTCTGGGGATCCAGTCAGTGGTGTGAGGATACGCCCCGGCGCCACAACATTTGATGTTATGCCACAGGGGCCATATTGAGCGACCAGCACACGGGAGAAGCCTGAAAGTGCGGCTTTTGACGCCACATAGCTCGGGCCGGCGATCCGTGGTCTCGTCCGCCCAGCAAGAGATCCGACCAATATGATCCGTCCATAACCCTTTTCTTTCATGGCGAGCAGAACGGCTCGGCAACACAACATTGTCCCCGTCAGGTTGACCGTGAGCACGTCGTTCCATTCTTCAAGAGCAAGGTCGGAGACATATACGGGACCATCGGGGCCTTTCGGCGATATCCCCGCGTTGCAGACAAGGATCTCAGGTGGACCCCAGACATCGGCGACTTCGCCGAAAAACTGTTCGACGGCCACCGGCTCACGGAGATCGACCTGTCTCGCAATCGAGCGTTCTGGTCCAAAAGCCTCGGCAAGTGCTGCGCCGGCGGCCACGACGCTTTCCCGGCCATGGCTGAAAACGGCAACCCGATGGCCCGCTTTGAGCAGGCGAAACGCGGTGGCAAGACCGATCCCGGTCGTGCCGCCGCTGATGACTGCAACGTGTGGACTGCCGTCGGCGCTCATGCCGCTTGATCCATTGCAGCAAACAGCGATAGCGGTGGATGGGCGCCAGGGTCTGTCATGACCTCGATCAGCAGCGGCCCCTCTCCAGAGAGACCGCGCTCGAGGTATCTGGGAAGGTCGGCGGGATCGAAAATACGGACTGCCGGGCAGCCGCAGGCTTCGGCAATTTTCTGATGGTCGACATCCGCAAAGCTGCAGGCAGTCGTGAACCTGCCGAACTTGGCGCTTTCGGCGTCACGCTGAAAGCCAAGAATCCAGGCAATGCAGATGATGATCACCGCGATCACCGCCAGCAGGCGAGCGATGTTGCCGGTCAGCATGGTGACGATGTTCTGCAACACGGTTTCGACGCCGGCAGCTTGGGCGAAGGCCGGCTCGACCAGGCAAGCGACAATCGCGATCGCCATGAGAGCGGAGGCGGCCATCGGGCGCAATTGGGTTTTGGATATCATTCGTTAGGCTCCGATCGATCATTTTGAAAAACGAGAACCGAGGCGCGCCGGCCGGCGCTGAAAACGTCCCAAGACAAAGCTTCGGCGGTTGTGGAATTTTGCGTTTGAAGCGGGCGTGCGCCCTGCTCTTCCCGCTGTGCACCTGGGTCGGCCTGACCGGGTGCGACCGCGATGGTCAGCGAGGCAAGCCCGGGCAACTGCCGCTTTGCTTCCTCGCGCACCCGGGCGTCGTATCTGAACATCGCGCCGACGGAAGGATCGTCGCGACCGTAATAGGACTGCAGCATCACGTTTTCGGCCTGCACCGCACTCGCACCTTCGCGCAGCGCGAGGCGGTAGTAGCCGTCGAGAAGCTGTGCGATGGCCTTGAGATTAAGGCAGGGATCGAAGGCATCCGATATCGACAGCTTCAGTTTTCGAAGCTCCTCGAGACCAAGCCCACCGAGGCCGAGCTGAATGTCTTGGCGGTCGGCAACGAGGGACGTAGCGACCTCGATCGCTTCCGCCTTGGTCGTTGGCTGTGTTGCAATTGGGGCGCCGCTATTGATGCGAACAGCGTAAGGTCGGAACCAGCTCTCGAGGCTGACGACGCCGGCGAGCATCTCCACCTGAACCATGGGCGCGCAGCTTTGCGCGATATCGACGAAGGCCGCCATCGGTCAGTACCAGACTCGCTGCGTGCCGGCGCCATCGGTCGTCACATCGACATAGTGCGGCTGCGAGCGGACATTGGGACGGACGATCGGATAGGCCATGCAACCAGTGCGGCCGTCCTCACGCTGCCACCGCGGCGATTGAACCGAATTGTTTTCGGCACGATAGCCGCTCCGCCCGCTGTGGCAAAAAGCCTCGCTGACCCGCTGCAGCGATGTCGAGATGCAGGTCGCTTGTTCTCCACGCGGGCCATAGCTGCCTTCCAACCTGTATCCCGCGTCGCAATAGTAGGGCTCGTAGCCCGGTCGCGAGCTGCGAAAGCCGGCGCCGCTGCACGTCGGGAACGAATGACCCTCGGCAAGCTCCCGCCATAGTTTCTGGATCGGCGGCCGGCACGCGGCATACTGGGTCGCCCCTGCGGGATTCGAAAGGCAGAGGAGAACCTGGCATCCCCAATCATCGGCGCGCGCGTTGCTGCCTGAAATGAGATAGGGTGGTAATGTGCAACAAATCGCAAGCAGGCCATTCAGCAGAAGGTTTTTCATGGGACAGACCCTCGGACACCACAATGCACGAACGCACGCTGGACATTTTGCCCGGTAAGCGTGTGTACTTACTGCCTTATATAACACAGTTAAATAACATGGCAAGAGCAATGAAGACGCAATGGCATAGCCTCGCCTTTTCAGGCCTCATTCTGCATGAGATCCTGGACCACCCGCTTGAAGATGAGACCCCACAGGCCCGGCTGAAGGAGGTCGGCATGATGACCATCATTTACAGCATGAACCAGGCTCACCAGAAGCTAACTCTTTCCAGCATAATGGAAGTTACGGCTTTGACACGCACAGGCGTCAAGGAGACGGTCGATCTATTGGTGAAGCGAGGAATGCTGAACGAGACGATTGTGAAAAACTCGATGGGCCGTGGAACGGCACGCCAGTTCCAGATTTCCGAAGGACTGTTGAAGAAGCTGAGCTCCTTTGATGAAAGCCGAGCGTCGGATTAAAATAGCTATTTTCAGAGAGTAATCGTGCAGCCGGCGAACCGCAGAAGATGTGGTGAGAAGGGGCTATCGTCACATCGGCAAGCATCCTGATTCTTAGCCTACTGACGAACAAGCAGATCCGTCCTGACCGGATCCGAAATGATGCTATGCCGGAAGATTCCACGGATCGACGAGTGCCACTCCCATTCCCTCCGATCTTTTCACTTTCGGGGAGACCAGCGTCAGGCATCGTTCGGTTGACAAGCGCCTCTTGCAATGGCGGTAGGGTCGAGAGCCGAAGTGGGATCTCGACCGTCTCATCCGCACCCGGCCTTCCAGACGGACCTTGAAAAGATGCTGGAAACCAGCCGGCACATGCGCGCGAACACCGGGTCCCCAGTGGTGCAGCACAAGCTGAAGCGACTAATTCCAGCTCAGCTTTATCGGGTGCTTACATCTAGAGCTACCGAGCCTCGCACCCTACAGATCGACGATTTGCTGTCGACGACGCTGCTCGGCGAACTCGGCGCTTGCGAATTATTTCGAAACCTATGCCGTGTATCTGTTGGAAACGGTGATCGGAAATAGACCGTCTGATGATGAAGGAGGCGTCCGGCATGAACACAAGCTTGGGTGACCGCAGGGTGCCCCCATTAGGCCGAGCAGGCTTGCGCGACTATATCGCCATTGCACGGCTCGATCACAGCACGAAGCATGTCTTCATTATTCCCGGCATCATCCTCGCCTATCTTCTGCGGGGGGTCAGAAACGACGACCTGACCTCCTCTATCCTGCTCGGACTTGTGGCCGCGCTCTGCATCGCGTCCGCGAACTACTGCATTAACGAGTGGTTCGACCGCGAGTTTGACCGGCATCATCCGACGAAATCGCAGCGGTCAGCCGTGCAAAGCGCGATGAACAGTAGGCTGGTTCAACTGGAATGGACCGTGCTGCTCACTGTCGGCCTCGGCTGCGCCATCCTCTCGAGCAAACTTCTGTTCTTTGTCGCCTGCCTGTTTGCGATTCAGGGAATCCTCTACAATCTCGATCCGATCAGAAGCAAGGACAAAGCCTATCTCGACGTCATCTCAGAATCGATCAATAATCCCTTCCGCCTGGTGATCGGCTGGTCAATGATCGACCCAACGAGCCTGCCGCCAGGATCGATCATCCTGGCCTACTGGTTCGGCGGTGCGTTCCTTATGGCGGCCAAGCGCTTATCGGAATATGACGAGATTGTCGCCTCGCATGGCAAGGAGCTGCTGTCGCGCTACCGGGCGAGTTTCGCCCAGTATACGCAGGTCTCGCTGACCGCCTCCTGCATTGCCTATTCACTGTTTTCAATTGCCTTTCTGTCGGTCTTCCTGGTCAAGTATCGCATCGAGTATATGCTGGTTTTGCCCTTCGTCGTTGCCCTGTTCACAACTTATTTTGTGATGGCGACGAAACCGGGTTCTACGGCGCAGAAACCGGAAAAGCTGTTCCGAGAGCCTGGCCTGATCGCGATCGTCGCGGCCCTGGCGACGGCCTTCATCTTCACGACATTCATCGACATTCCGCTTCTGGTTACTCTGACCGAGCAGCACTACATCACCATCCAATGATCGCGAGGAATGTCGACTGGGGCAGTATCCACTTCGTCGTCTTCGACGTCGACGGAACGTTATACAACCAGCGCAGGCTGCGCCTTCGGATGGCCGGCGAATTGATTGCTGATGCGGTGGCGAGACGTGGCTCGACCAATCTGCGCGTGCTGCGCGCATACCGCTCACTGCGTGAAGCCATCGGCGAGGAGGAGATTGACGATTTTCAGGCGAGCCTGATGGCTCGTATCGTCGCGCAAACCGGCGAGCCTGCCGAAAGGATAGAGGCAATCGTCAGCGAGTGGATCGGCCGCCGTCCGCTCGCCCATATCGCGTCCTATCGGTATGATGGGCTGGCGGAATTATTTGCCGGC
Organism: Rhizobium sophoriradicis; assembly: GCF_025200795.1. Taxonomy (NCBI): domain Bacteria; kingdom Pseudomonadati; phylum Pseudomonadota; class Alphaproteobacteria; order Hyphomicrobiales; family Rhizobiaceae; genus Rhizobium; species Rhizobium sophoriradicis. The sequence continues at coordinate 326,206 of NZ_CP104153.1, read as the reverse complement.
CTCAAACGGCAGAACAAGGCGATCGGGATCTATTCTGATTATCCTGCCGACGAGAAGCTGCAGAGGATGAACTTGTCAGCAGATTACATATTGGCCGCAAGCGATCCCGGCGTCGGCATCCAGAAACCTCATCCACGCGGCTTGCATATGCTGATGCAGCGCGCCGGCGTCGGGCCGGCGCAAACCGTTCTGATAGGAGACAGACCCGAGCGGGATGGCGTTGCGGCGCGCCGCGCCGGTGTCCTGCCGCTCATTCGCTCCGACGAGCCGCGGGAAGGCTGGGTGACCTTTTCGACTTATTCGGACTCGGTGTTTGCGGCGCTTCGGGGAGAGGAAACGTCTGGATGATCTTATCCAAGACTGTTCGTTATGTGTTCACAGGAGGTCTAGCTGCCTTCGTCGACCTCACCGTGTTGCGTGGCCTACTGGCGCTCGGTGTGCCCCTCGGCACTTCCGCGACATCGAGCTGGCTGATCGCGGCCGCAGCCAATTACAGCGTCACCAGCCGCTATGTCTTCAATCAGGCAATAAGCCGCAAGCGCGCTTCACTGTTCCTGATCGGCGCGCTTATCGGCCTATCGATCAATATCTCCGTGACGCTGATCCTCGTGCAACAGATCGGGCTCCCGCCCTTGTGGGCAAAGCTTTCCGGCATCGGCACGGCCTTCGTTTTCAATTTCCTCATAAACCTTGTCTGGGTGTTCAGGTAGAGCGCCAGTGAACGACCGCGCCATAGCGTTCCGTGGATTGAAGGACGGGCCCAGAACTAGAGAAAGCGGAGCGTTCGGTTGGAAGACTTGTTCGAAAACCGCTCGATATGAAGCATGCCTGAGATAAGCGTCCGCCAGCAGCTTCATAACGGCTGCAATTTTCAGCCGTTTTCGCCGGTGAACAGATTGGCGCAATGGTGCGTCCATTCGGTATCCACCTTGAGAAGGCTGACCACTTGCTTTATATGATGCGTGATGATTGATGCGCGATGAGGCGGATATGAGAACGACTTTGGCAATCGACGACGATGTCCTGATCGCCGCAAAGGCGATGGCAACCCAGCAGCACCGGAGCGTCGGCGAGGTCATTTCTGAGCTGGCGAGACGTTCTCTGCGCCGACCGCCCAGCATCGGCGAACGCAATGGCATTCCTCTCCTGTCAGCTCGGCCGGATACGCCGCCAGTGACGCTCGAAATCGTGAACGCCTTGCGTGACGAACTGCCGTGACTTTCCTGCTCGACGTCAATGTGCTGATTGCCTTAATCGATCCGGGACATGTAGCCCATGATGATGCACACGCATGGTTCGCAGTGGTGGGTCAGACCGCGTGGGCTACCTGCCCCATTACCGAAAATGGTGTCATCCGGATTGTCGGCAACCCCAAATATCCCAACTCTCCCGGTTCACCGGCACTCGTGATGGAGATCGTCCGCAAATTGCGGTCGCTCCCCGGTCACAGCTTTTGGTCGGACGATGTGAGCCTTGTGGGGTCAGGTAATATCGCGCCCACGAAAATTCTAACACCGGGACAGGTAACTGATACCTACCTGCTTGCGCTAGCCAAGGCGCGTGGTGGCCAGCTGGCGACATTCGATCGCAAGCTTTCAGCGGCAGCGGTTACAAGGGGCAATTCTGCCTTGCACCTGATCACCACGAGTAGATCGTGAGTTCCCGTCGATCCATTATGCGATCTTTTTGGCCAAGAACACGAACATCCTAGCAACAAGCCGCCCGCCGCGCTCGTGAAGAATGGCTCCGTTAGGGACAACAGGGCCTGGACGCCATGATGATGCACCGGATCGAGCTTTATCAGAGGACGATGGAAGCGGATCTCGATGATCCAAGCGGCGCTAAGCGCGTCATGCTGTCGGTCCTGGCCAGGGTGCCATATAATTTTGGAGCTCCCTGGACCTTTTTCTGCCTGGCGGAGACGATGTAATTTCCCTCGTAGATATTGAGCAAGTCCACTTGGCAATATCCCTGGTCTTCGCGCAGTTGGCCTGTGGCGCCCTTGAAGAGGTCCGTCATAATGCCGCGTCGCGGCCGGCGGTCCCGGTCACACGTTGACCACTATGCTCTAGGTGTTTTGAAGATTGCCGTCATGACGGAATGGCTTGCGCCAGTTCGGTCATGCAGACGGTCACGAAAGTGGGCATTTGAAAACATCGCACGGCCGAGCCAGCGGTTGCGCTACTTCTATGTCGTACCACGCAGAGGAGACTGTGCTTCATGACAACCATAATGGTACTGCCGACAAGATTCCGTCCCGCAGAAATTGGGTAATGCACGGGCCAAGATGATCGTCGAAGATGTCTTCAGCCAGATTGCTGAGGTAGCAATGGCCGGCGCGGAACAGCAAGAGAGAGTGAGAGAGAGAGAACCGATCACGCTTGATAATAGTTGATAAACGGCATATCTTGTCTCCGTCAAAACCGATGGAGAGCAGAATGATTAGTGCCGATCTGGGAAAGCAGCTCGAAACCTATATCCAGCAGCTTGTCGACACAGGTCGCTATGGCTCGAAAAGCGAAGTTCTCCGCGAAGGTGTTCGACTGGTTCAGGACAGGGAGACCCGGCTTGCCGCATTGGATGCTTCCATCATGCGCGGCATTGCCGATGCCGAGGCGGGCCGGACTAAGCCGGCGAGCGATGTCTTCGACCGGCTCGAGGCCAAGTACAGTGTGATGGTTGATCAGGCCGAAAAATCGGCATGATCCTTGAATTTTCCGACGAGGCGGAGAACGATCTTGAGCAGATCGCCGATTACATCGCGTGGGACAATCCACGCCGTGCCCTTTCATTCGTCCGGGAGCTCCGCAGCAAGTGCGAAGACCTCGTCGACAATCCCAACGGTTTCGCCCTCGTTCCCCGCTACGAGCACCATGGTATCCGCCGACGGGTTCATGGCAACTATCTGATCTTCTACCGCGTCGAGAACGCGAAGGTGATCATCATCCATGTCCTGCACGGCGCGACGGACTATGGCGCAATCCTGTTCGGCGAGTAATTTAATGGGTTGATCTGAGGCGACCTCGCGCACTAAAGCCGAGCTAAGCGGCTACCCTCGTCTCAGTGTCATCGCGCGGATCAGCCATTCCACAATCATGCAGTTGAAGGGATCTGAACCGGCGGTGCCTTAACTCAGATAAACTAAGCGCCTGATAAACCGAAATTCACGGCATAACGCCCATTTATGGAACTGCATTGAACTGCATCATTAGCGGCTTTACGGCGAACCATCGAACAGAGAAGATTTGATCGTCGTGCCGCTTGGAGAAGAGATCATTTCTCCGCTGTGTTCTCCAAAGATGGCTGAACGACTGAAAAACCCACGAGACCTGGCGCGTCTTCCCCTTGTATCTGCACGTTAGTAATTTCGTGCGATGGAAGCGATTGAGCCTCTGGCCGGGTGGCCACCCGGCCAGAGGCTTGACGAAGTCGCCCGTCCCCCCTCCGGTTACAACCGTGGATGAGCCTGGGATCTTCGTCATCGTCACGTACGACCGAATAGTCGCTTGGCTCCAATCGCACGCACAAGGCAGGTTACCGTGAACAGAATTATATGTGGAGTGGATGTTTCGAAAGACTGGCTGGATGCGTTCATCCGCCCGTCCGGGACGTTTGAACGGTTCAGCAATGACGCCACCGGCATTGGCGCGCTGGCCGATCTTTGCCGGGCCGAGAATGTCGAGCTCGTCGTCATGGAGGCTTCCGGCGGTTATGAGCGGACGGCCTTCCTGCTGTTGTGGGAATTGGGCATCGCCTGCGCGCTTGCCAATCCGCGCCATGTGCGCCGCTTTGCCGAATCCATGGGCTTTCTGGAAAAGACCGACCGCATCGATGCAGCGATGATCGCCCATTATGCCGAAACCAGGCGGCTGGCTGCCCTGCCGCCGCCGAAAGCCGCGCAGATGCGGCTGTCGGCGCTGATGGCGCGGCTGTCCCAGGTCACGAGTGATCTGACCATCCAGATGCAGCGCCGCAGTGCAGCCCGCGATCAGCAGTGCGAGGCAAGCCTCAACGAGGTGATCGCACTTTTGGTGCGCCAGAGCCGCACCCTCGAAGGCGAGATTGCCTCGATGATAGACGACGATCCGCTCTGGGCCTGTCTCAACCAGGCCTTTCGCTCGATCAAGGGCGTGGCCAACCGTACAGTTGCCCGGTTGATGGCCGAACTGCCTGAGATCGGCCAGATCTCCAATAAGGCGATCGCCAAGCTGGCCGGCCTGGCGCCGATTGCCAACGACAGCGGCAAACGCAGCGGACACCGGCCGGTGCGCGGCGGGCGCTCCGGACCACGCGCCATTCTGTTCCTGGTCGGCGCCATCGCAGCCCGACACGATCCGCACCTGGCCGCCTTCCAGCAAAGGTTGCAAAGCGCCGGCAAACCCAAAATGGTCATCCGCATCGCACTCGCCCGAAAACTCCTGGTTATTCTCAATGCAAAAGCACGAGACGCGCGAAGAGAATTCGAATATGCAACTTGACAATCCAGATAGTCGCTCATCCGCAGCGACCTGAAAAGGATTCAATGGATCGACTGGTTTGAACTTAATAACCTCGGCCCCCCGCCCCTCCCCGCCATGAGCTTCGATAGAAGCTTTCTGGCAGTCGACGCTGCAGCGAACGGACTGGGAGTGGCGTTGGAGTCCAACACTCTGGCAAGGCGCGAGCTGGACAGCGGGCGTCTGGTTCGCCCGTTCAGCAACAGCCGTGACAACCGCTACATCGGCCACTACCTCGCCTATCCAAAAGCCGGCAGCCAACGGAGGCTATCGAAGATTTTCGCAGACTGGCTGATGTCGCAGGTTTCTTGACAATATGTTTGTCCTCCCGACAAAGCGGGGCATTGGAACCGTCTTAACTCATCAACACCGCGTCGTATATGACAACGGACCTGTTTATTGCGTCATCCTGGATGACAGCTGAATGCGGGCTGAACCTACAGGCCTCGTCTACACCAAGCGGTCACGATGTCCGATTTGAACCGAGACTACCTGGGCTATAGCCATCGTCATATCCCCCAGTCACCGCCGCAAGCATCCCCGGGAGCTCTTCGGCCAGGAAGTCGAGGAAAGCCCTCACCGCTGGCACGAGGCCCCTACGGGACGGAAACACGGCATGAAGACCGTGCGCGTGCAATCGATAATGCGGCAAGACCTTCACCAGGCGGCCGTCGCGAATGGCGTCTCCGCAAATATTGACCGGCAGACGTGCGACACCAATTCCGGCTAACGCAGCCTGACACAGCACATAGACATCGTCAGTCATGAGCGTCGGCAGATATTCGATGTCGATGGAAACACCATCCGGCTTCAGCAAACTCCAGAAGTTCCTCTCGCCTCTCACGCCGGCAGGCCCGACGCCTGGCTTCCGCTGCAAAGAATCCGCGCTGCCGAAAGGACCGTGGGTGGCTATGAATTCCGGGCTTGCCACAAGCATCTGCTCACTCGTTCCCAAACTGCGAACGACAAGATTGGAATCGTCAAGACTCGATCTGATCCTGAGGGCGACGTCATAGCCTTCTGCGATCACATCCACGCGCCGATTCGTCAGATCGAGTTCAAACTGGACTGCGGGATGTGCCTTCAGGAATTTGCCCAACACCGGTGCGAGGTAGATGTGCGCGACACCAATCGGACAACTGACCTTCAGCCGACCTGAGGGATGTTCTCCTGCTGAGGCTGCGACTTCGAGTGCCGCCTGGGCGCTTTCCGCCATGGACTCGCAGTGCGGCAGGAGTGCTTGCCCGACTTCCGTCACGTGGAGAGCCCGCGTCGAGCGCTGCAGAAGACGCACGCCCAGTCGTCGCTCCAGGCCGGCGACACGGCGACTTACCTTAGATTTGGGCAGTCCGTGTGCCAATGCCGCAGCGGAGAAGCTTCCATGGTGCACGACAGCGGCAAACAGCATCAGGTCATTCAAGTCTTCCAACGCTGTCACCCCGTATTATCGCATTGTTGCTTCAATAGAACAATCAGTCCCGATTCATAGTCCTACTGCGACATTTGGCAACCCGCTATCTTGCAATCGAACTCATCGGCAAGACGCCGACCGCAAATCCGCCGGAGGCACGACATGTCCGTCCTGAATAGAAGAAGCTTGATCGCGATGTCAGCGACCGGCGCTCTTGCGGGAATCATGCGGCAGCGGGCATCCGCGCGCACAGGAACAAGCGAAATGGCTGAACAGAAAACGAAAAAAGTGGTGCTGGTGCATGGCGCATTTACAGACGGCAATTGCTGGAGCGAAGTCATCCTCCGGCTTGGCTCAAAGGGATACACCGTCACGGCCGCACAAATCCCCCTGACATCGCTCGCCGATGACATCGCCTACATCAAAAATGTCCTGAGCCGCCAGTCCGGCCCTGTCGTACTGGTGGGGCATAGCTGGGGCGGCATGGTGATCACCGAGGCCGGGCTTTCGCCGAGCGTCACGTCTCTCGTCTATGTGTCGGCGCTGGTGCCTGATGAGAATGAGTCGGCCATTGACCTTCAAAATCATGGTTCGCCTTCTTCCGGCATGGAAGGAGCGCGCCCCGACGACCGCAATTCACTCTGGTTCGACCCGGGTTACTATGGGCCCGCGCTCGCAGGCGATCTTCCGCCCGAGAGGATCCAGCTTCTTGCCGCCACACAGAAGCCTATCGCCGCAACCTCGTTCGGTGAAAAAGTAGTCGGCACCGCTTGGAAGAAAAAGCCGTCTTGGTATCTCCTGTCCGGGAACGACCGAGCGCTTGCGCCCGAACTCCAAAGCTGGATGGCTCACCGCAGCAAGGCTGCCATAACGGAGGTCTTCTCGAGCCACATGTCCCTGATATCCCATGCAGATGTCGTCACCGGACTGATCGAAGACGCCGCACAAGCCTGAGCTGCGGGCGCATCGACCGGGCGACCCGCCTCCTTATCCCCGATTGACCGCGTCCATGCTCGCCATGCCGGCGATCATCCGCGTCCGTTGTCCATCGACTGAACGCGCCGTGAGAGGCGAATGAAAGGAATTCTCATGAAGATACTGCAAATCAATTCCAGCGCGCGAATTGACGGCTCCACCTCCTCCGCTCTTGCCGACGCCATCGTCCGCCATCTGAGAAGGATTGATCCGGACGCTGTCGTCCAGATTAAGAACCTGGCCCGCGATCCGATCCAGCCGCTCGATGAACTGGCGGTCGCGGCACGGATGCTCCCTCCCGACGCGCGAACGCCAGATCAGACCGCCCGAGCGCTCGAAGACGAACGTCACGTCGTTGAACTCCTGGCGGCGGACATCATCGTCATCGGTGCGCCGATGTACAACTTCAACATTCCATCCCAGTTGAAGAACTGGATCGATGCCGTCGCCAAGCCGGGTGCGACATTCCGTTATACGGAGACCGGACCGATCGGCTTGGTGAAGGGCAAGAGGGCGATCATCGCCCTGACGCGGGGCGGCTTCTACAGGGAAACGCCCGCCGACACGCCGGCGCAGTATCTTAGATACATGCTGGGCTTTCTCGGCATCACGGACGTCCAGTTCATCTATGCTGAAGGCATGGCGCGCGGCCCGGAAATGATTGCCAAAGCATTCCGCGACGCCGACGAGCAGATCCTGAACCTCGTGGCATAGTTCTTCCACTCCTTTAAGGAAATCCATCAATGCTTTATGTCGTTACTCTCACCTACATCCGCCCCATGGATGATATAAAAGCTCATCTCGACACCCATCGCGAATGGCTCGCCGAACATTTGAAGGCGGGAACAATTATCGCCGCTGGCCCTATGGAACCGGCTGTTGGCGGAATCGTCCTTGCCCATTGCGCCACCCGGGAAGAACTCGACGCAATGCTGAAAAACGACTCCTTCCATAGGCAGAATCTGGTCGAATATGACATACGCTGCTTCAAACCCGCCCTTGGCGCGGAAGCCTTTGCGGAAGCTTTGACTCTGAAACCAAACCTGATCTGAGCGACCACGATGCTACTCTGATAACGCTGCTGACACCGGAGACTTTATCGAACGCAGTGCAGACAGAATACCTTCTGCATCCGCTTCGTCAGTGCTCCACCTGGAGAGGTGACCGAGGCGGTTCGCAATGACGCCTCGCAACAGGCGAACACATTTTGCTATTTTACATTTGGCTCGGCGGTAGGCGAAAGAAAGGCGCCGCACGCGGAAGGATCGGTCGGGGAACCCGCGCTCCTGAAGCTTGTGCAACCGCTGCGCCTACGCCATGTTGCTGCGGAAACCCTTGTCGTTTTGAATCGGAAAGGAAATAACTTGCATATTGCGCACGTTGCTATTTGGACTCCCGACCTCGACCGACAGGTTGCATTCTGGCAGACGTATTTCGATGCCGAGATTGGGGAGCCCTATCATAGCAAGCGCCGAGAAGGTTTCGTTTCGCGCTTCATCAAGCTTGCCGACACAGGTGCCGAAATCGAGCTCATGACCGGACCGTGGATTGATCCCAGTGAAGATCGGGAAGCAAGCGGATGGGATCATATTGCCATTTCTCTCGGGAGCCAGAAGGCGGTCGACGAAATGGCCGCCAGATGCAAGATCGACGGGATCCTAGTTTCGGGTCCACGAATGACGGGCGACGGCTATTACGAGGCCGTCATCGCGACGCCTGACGGCTCGCGCGTCGAGATAACCTCCTAATCCCAAAGTCCCGACAACAAGTGCCGGACTTCATCATCAATCCGTGAGAAATGGCGGTGGATACTGCCGTCCTTGATCAGATGCAACGACGGGGCCATGAAAGGGCATCGCCGCAGGCAATATTGTCGTATTCCGTGCATGCGTCAGGCTTGTTCGAAGTGGCAACAGCCAGACACGGCTGGGTTCTGCGGCAGCGCAGCTGAGATCGCGAGCTCTCTGCAACCCTTTCATCGTCTCCTTTCTCGTGTGAACAGACGCAACTTCCTGTCCATTCGACCGGCTTGAACGTCAAAGACCTCGTCCCACGGGCGTTCGCACTTTGATGATAAGTGACGCAATGTGACGCGCCTGCCTTAAAGGCGAGTTGACACACCCCGCCTGCTTCTGGATTATTTCACTGTACGAGAGTTACTTTCACTCAGTGAAACAGGAAAGAGACTATGACAAAACAAACGCTGTCCAAGGAAGAGATAAGCGGCGTCATCCCGCCACTCGTTTCCACATTTGCGGCGGACGGCAGCCTGGATTTCGAGCTGTTCCGAAATGAACTGCGCTTCATGGAATCCGTCGGTGTGAGGCTGGCTGTCGTTGGAGGCAGTACGGGCTCGGGAGACGAATTGAGCGCCGAGGAGTTGGGCCAGCTTGTCAATGAGGCTGTGCAGAACAGCCACATTCGCATTATCGCCGGCGTCATCACGACGACGACCAAGGACGCTATCCTAAGGGGCCAAAAAGCAAAAGAGGCTGGCGCAAGCGCGTTGATGGTCGGGCCGCCGATCTATACGACGCCGTCGCAGGAGGGCCTCGAGGCGTTCGTCCGAGACATCCATGACGCGACGCAAATGCCGATCATTTTCTATAACCACTTTTTCAGCCCTCCGTCGGTAATGCAGCGCATCGCCAAGCTAACCGGTGTCATTTGCGTAAAAGAGGTTGCCCTTGAACCGGTCGCGGAGCTTGTCCAGACCGTTGGAGATCGCGTCGCGATTGCTGCCGGCGCGGATAGCGTGAACATCGCAAGTTTTTTGTTGGGCGCAGACGCCTCAATCTCCGGCGTGAACACTGTCATTCCGAAAGAATACGGCGAAATTTACCGGGCGCACCTCGAAGGCGATTACAGGCGGGGACGTGAATTAACGGAAAGAATCGCGCCTCTTGCCCGAGAGATGATCAAGCCAGCCAACTTTCCCGCACGCGTCAAGTTCGCCATCAATCTGCTTGGCCGCAAGGTAGGCGAGCCCAGGAAGCCCAGCGGCGATCTGGCCATGGAAGATCAAGACAATATTCGTGCTGCACTGCGCCACGCCGGACTTATCGCCTAGGCCAGGACGTGCCGAAGGATGTCGGATCACCATGAGTGTTCCGACATCTCATCCTCTCGCCGTTACAACACAAAAAAGGGAGCAGCTGTTATGAAAGAGACGAGCATCAACATCTTCACATCCACCACCATGCCGCGCCGCAATTTCCTCAAAGCGGGTCTGGCAGTCGGGTCATGCATCGCACTAGCCCCGGCCATCGCGGATCGAGCTCATGCCGGTGAACCGTCCCGCGGCGGCACTCTGCGTGTTGGTCTGGGCGCAGCAGGCGCTAAGTCGTCGCTCAATCCCTTCATCTCGACGGGAGATATGGACTTTGCCGTCGCTCAATCGATCTACGACCGATTGACTGATTTCGACGGCAACGGACACATCTACAACAGCCTGGCCGAAGACTTCAGCCACAACAAGGAAGGGAATGTCTGGAAAATTCGAATTCGCAGCGGGATTGTATGGCACGATGGAACGCCGTTTTCAGCCAAAGATGTTGTGTACTCGCTGCAGTACATGCTCACGCCGGAAAACAAGGCCGACGGCTTCACCAACCTATCGGGCTTGATGAAGCCCTCCGATATTCGAGCACTCGACGACAGCACCGTCGAAGTCTCGCTCGCTAAACCTTACGCACTTCTGCCCCAGGTTCTTGGGAGCAAAGTGATGTTTCTTGTAAAAGATGGCACCAAGGACTTTACTCAGCCGGTGGGCACCGGACCATTCAGGTTCGTCGAATGGAGCCAGGGCCAACGGGTGACGCTGAAGCGGAACGATGCCTTCCGCAAACCGGGAATGCCGTATCTGGATGGTGTCGAATTCATTGCTATCAATGATCCGACGGCGCGGATGAACGCGCTAATTGCTGACCAGGTCGATGTTGTCGCACAACTCGATGGCAACCTTGCGCGTATCGTCGAGGCGAACCCTGCGATGGCTTTGCTGCGCTCAACGAGCGCAGCGACGACAGACCAGTTCATGATGGTCGCCCAGAAGCCGTTCACCGATGTCCGCGTACGTCAGGCGATGCGGCTTCTTGTCGACCGCGAACAGTTGGTGGCTAACGCCCTGGCCGGCTACGGCAGGATCGGCAACGATCTTCATTGCATAACTGATCCCGACTACGCCTCCGCGCTGCCGCAAAGGCAGCACGATCCGGATCAGGCCCGATCGCTCCTGAAACAGGCAGGATACGACAACGATCTTTCATTTGAGCTGTACACTTCGGACGCCGCGCCGGGGATGTTGGCATCCGCAACCCTCATTGCAAACCAAGCGAAGCAGGCAGGGGTGAAAATCGATCTAACCGTCGTCCCGCCGGACAGTTATTACTCCGGCCCGAAATTCAAGAAGACGGCCATGGCCAGTTCCGATTGGGGACAACACACAATCGAATCCGTTTTTGGACAGGCCTATGCCCGCGGCGCGTATTGGAACGAACCGGATTGGACGAACGACGCTTTCGACAAGTGGGTGTCCATGGCTCGCACGACGTTCGATCCGTCTCAGCGGAAGGACTACCTCTTTGAAGCGCAAAAGATCATCTGGGAAGACGGCGGCTATATAATCTGGGGCTTTAGAGACCTCTTGGATGCGACAAACGTCCGTGTGAAGGGGCTTTCTCCTTCCAGTCAACGCAATCTCGGCTACTACCGGTTCGAAGGGATTTCGCTCGAAGCCTAAGTTTCGCCCGGACCTAGCGATTGCCCCGCCTCCCCGAGGTGGGGCACCATCAAGAAGGGAGCCATGGATGGTTACGGCCCGTCTTTCAAAGTTGGTGATGGCAAGACTAGCGCTGTCTGTTTTCACGCTGATAGCCGTCTCGGCTGTCGTCTTCACGGCGACACTTTTTCTTCCGGGAGATCCTGCAAGGGCCGCACTCGGCCCCAAAGCTGATCCTGCCGCCGTGGAAGCCTTGCGCACCGAGTTTGGCTTGGACCGACCGGCAATCTCTCAATATCTCTCATGGGCTTCCGGCGTAGCGTCGGGGGATTTCGGCAGATCAATTCCATCGGGTCGTCCAGTTTGGGAGATGATCCGGCCGAAGGTGATCAATACCGTCATCCTCACTGTCTCTTCGCTTCTGGCGCTGATTCCGCTCTCGTTTTTGCTCGGGACCGCCGCTGCGGTATGGAAGGACAGATTGCCCGACCACATCATCACGGTCCCGACAATCGTACTTGTAGCCCTGCCGGAATTTGTCGTCGGCACGGTCCTGATCGTTGTCTTCGCCGTCGGTCTGAATTTCCTTCCGCCGGTATCACTGATCCAAGGCAACAGAACGCTGCTGTCGCAGTCGACCCTCTTCATTCTGCCTGTCGTTACACTCCTTTGCACCACTCTAGCCCAGGTCGTTCGCATGGTACGGGCTGTGGCCATCGAGGTCCTTTCGGCGGAGTATGTGTACATGGCTCGTCTTAGAGGCCTCAGCCCGGCTCGTGTGCTCATACGCCATGTCTTTCCGAACGTCCTAACGCCGTCGATCCAGACCATCGCACTGAACGCCGCCTGGCTCGCAGGTGGGGTCGTCGTTACCGAGGCCGTGTTCCAACTGCCTGGTATCGGCAGCGCATTTGCAGACGCGGTTATCAACCGCGATATGCCCACGGTCTTGGCCATAACTCTCTTGATTACCGGAACTTATGTGCTGATCAATCTGGTGTCCGAGGTTCTCATCATGCTTCTCAATCCTCGACTGCGAGCCCAAAACGCTTCGCTTTGATCCGTGAGGAGGAACAAATGCTTCGAACTATGCAGATCATGTTTTCCAAACGCGCATCATGGATCGCGTTGCTTCTCACGATCATAATCGTTGGAGTCGCGACGATCGGACCGTGGCTCACCCCCTACGCGTACGACGAAATCGTCGGCCCCCCTTTTTCGCAACTATCGCGTGACCACCTGCTGGGAACGGACTTTCTGGGACGAGACGCTTTCAGCCGCTTTCTCTCCGGAGGTCAAACGGTTTTGATGATAGCGGTTCTGGCAACGACCTTGGCTTTTCTGATCGCAGTACCCATCGGCATATTGTCAGGTCTTCGTCGGGGCTCGTTAGACCATACTCTCGTCGCGCTCTCCGACATTATTTATGCCTTGCCTCCTGCAATTTTCCTGCTTGTACTGCTGGCGGCAACCGGGCCAAGCCTTACCACTGTGATATTTGGCATTGTCTTCATCCATGTCCCCCGCGTTCTAAGAATTGTTCGACTGATTACGATAGACATATCTCGAAACGAGTACGTTGAAGCCGCACTCGTCAGAGGTGAGCGCTGGCTGGCGGTGTGTCTCAAGGATATTCTGCCAAATATTCTCCCTCCGGTGTTGGCGGATTACGGCGTTCGGCTCTGCGGATCGATCATCCTTTACGCCTCGCTCAGTTATCTTGGTCTGGGGCTGCCACCTCCTGCAGCGGATTGGGGAATGATGATCAGTGAGAACCGCTTGGGCATCACGATTTCCCCCTGGCTTGCCATAGCGCCCGCGGCAGCGATTGCGATCTTTTCGGTCGCCGTGAACGTCCTGACCGACAACTTCGCGCGTTCCATCGGCCATTCGAAGAGGCAGGAAAATGCTTAATCCCCCGTTGCTTGTTCAGAACTTGTCGATGCGCGACACCGAGGGCCGCATCATCGTAGACAACGCCTCGATTACCGTCGGCGAGGGCGAAGTGCTCGCCATTATCGGGGAATCGGGGTCTGGTAAGACATCCTTAGCCCTTGGCCTGCTTGGTTTTGCGCGCCCCGGTATGGTGTTTGGTGGTGGCAAGGTAATAATCGATAACAAGGATTTACTGGCACTCACAGAGCGGGAGCTGCGCGACTATCGCGGAAGCAGGGTTTCACTGGTCCCCCAAAACCCGACAACGAGCTTCAGCCCGCGCAGGCGGGTCGGCGATCAAATCGCCGAACTGCTGCATGTTCACGGTTATCCGGCATCAAAGATCGCCGAAATGAGGCGGGATATGCTCAAGGACGTAGGCTTGCCGACCGATGCCCGCTTCCTGCGCCGTTACCCGTTTGAACTTAGCGGCGGTCAACTGCAGAGGGTTGCAATCGGAATGGCCTTCATCACTCGTCCTCGCGTGATCGTCATGGACGAACCAACGACCGGGCTAGACGTCTCCACACAGCAAACCATCTTGAATTTGATACGCGAACTAGTCCAGACGTCGAGGGCAAGTTTTGTCTATGTCACGCATGACTTGGCGGTCGTGCATAATATTGCGGACACGGTCGCCGTTATGCTCGGCGGCAAGATTATTGAAAGTGGCACAAAGGAACAGATTTTCACCAGTCCAGCAACCGAGTACACTCGCATGCTCCTTAGCACGGTCCCGCAGTTACCCCAACGCTGCAAGGCTGAGGAAGAATCCGGGGCGCCGGACGGAGCGTTGCCGGCTTTGCTTCAGGTAGAGGACTTGAACGTTTCTTACGGCCCGATGCGGGTTGTTCATGGGATTTCGTTTTCAATTGGCTATGGGGAATGCCTGGCTCTCGTCGGCGGCAGCGGCAGCGGAAAAACGACTACCGGACGGTGCATTGCCGGTCTCCATGCGAGCGGTCAGGGTCGAATCACTTTCCAAGATGCGGCTCTCAATTTCGGCTATGCGAACCGCTCGCGGGCACAATTGTCAGCCCTTCAGATTGTTTTTCAAAACCCTGATCGTTCCCTTAACCCGCGCGAATCCATCCAGGATGCGGTCGGCCGCGCGGCGATGCTCACGGGTGCGAATAGAAGCTCAATCGGACCCAAAGTGACGCAATTGCTCGAAAGGGTCCGCCTGCCCAAACGGGTTTCCAACTTGTATCCAGCCGACCTTTCCGGCGGGGAGAGGCAACGTGTCGCAATCGCCCGGGCTCTTGCAATGGACCCCGATTTGTTGATCTGCGACGAGATCACGTCGGCACTCGACGTCTCCGTACAAGCCGCCGTTATTGATTTATTGATGGAGCTGAAGCGCGATGGGCTATCGATGCTATTCATAACGCACAACCTCCCACTCGTCTCCGAGATTGCCGAATCCATCATCATATTGAAGAATGGTGAGGTGGTGGAACGCGGATCCGCCGCTGGGGTTCTGCGTGCTCCCCGGCACGAATATACCAAGCTGCTCTTGGATGCGGCTCCGAGAGTTCAATCTACGCGCCTCGCGCCTCGCGTGGTTCAGTTTCCAAATTAGCAAGGATAGGCGGATGGAATCAGAAAGCGGAAAGTCCAGCAAGTTTGATGCAGTCGACCGAGCGGTGGCAATCCTCGCGGCGCTTGGCTCCGCCAGCGGTCCAAGTTCTTTGTCGCAAATCGCTCGTGAGGTAGGATTGGGGCAACCGACGACGTCTCGCTATCTATCCAGCTTAGTAGGCCACGGGTACGTCGAACGAGACGGAAGTGGCCGGTATGTCCTCGGCATTGGGGTTTATCTCCTGGGCCAAAAAGCTCTCCAACATCGAGATGTACGACACCTGGCACGGCCGCAGCTTGAAGCGCTTCACCGTTGCTATAATGAAACGGTCAGCCTTGCGCTTTGGGTTCATAAGGAGCTGGTGGTCGTTGATTGTATCGAGGCCACTCAGGCGCTTAAGCAGGGAGCAACAGTGGGGTTGCCAAACCCGTGGCACGCAAGTTCGCTCGGCAAATCGATCCTGGCCTGGTTGGACGAGGAGACACTCAACGTTTTATTGCCTCCGTCGGCGCTGGATACATTTACCAGCAAGACGTTGTCGACAAGAGCCTCGCTGGAGGCACAGTTCCAAACTATCCGCGCGCTAGGCTTCGCGGTCGATGACGAAGAATCTTCCCTCGGGGGGCGATGCATCGGTGCCCCTATATTTGACGCGACGGGGCGTCCAAAAGGGGCAATCAGCATGAGCGGCCCCGTCAGCCGCCTTGTCTCCGAAGAAATCCCATCGATCGGTCTTGTTGTCTCCGAAGCCGCAAAAGAAATTTCTCGCGCCTTGGGATACCAAGAATCGCCGCAACCCAGGATCCGAACGGCATGAAAATAGGTCTGGTCGGTACCGCTCACTGGGCATCGGAAATTCATGCTCCGGGGCTTTCCCGGGACCCAGGCGTAACATTCGTTGGCGTCTGGGGAAGAGATCCCGTCAAGACAGCGGAGCTGGCTGCAGAACACAAGGTTGCGGCCTATGATGATTTTGACCGGTTTTTGTCCGATGTAGACGCTGTAGCCTTCGCCGTCGCGCCTGGAGCCCAAGCCAAATTGGCGAAAACGGCCGCGGAACACGGAAAGCATGTGCTTCTTGAAAAGCCGATCGCACTCACGGTGGACGACGGCCTCGCCTTAAGTGAGGCTATACGCAAGAGTGGCGTACGCTCAGTTCTTTTCCTAACGCGCCTATTTCACCCCGAACTTCGATCGCAACTTGCGCAGGCTGCTAAAGCGCCCGGGTTGAGGCATGGACGAGTGCGGATCGTGGCGAATTCCATGAGAGTTCCATCGCCATACATCAATTCAACTTGGCGACAGAGTCCGCGCGCTGCGCTTTATGATCTCGGTCCACACGCACTTTCCGTCTTGCAGTATGTTCTTGGGAGCATTGCTAAGATTTCCGCCGACCTCGATCCCAAAGGTCATATTCTGTTCTCCGCCCGTCATGAAAGCGGTGCCACCTCGGATGCCGAGTTGGCCTTAAGCGCCCTCGATGAGGACCTCGCAAGCGAAACCACCTTCGCTTGGAGTGGAGGCAAGGTCGAGCTGCCGCACATTGACATGGTAAATGGCGGTGCTGCAGAGGCCTACCACGAGGCAATACGTCAGCTGATTGGCGAAAACGGCACGGAACCCTATTGCGACGTGTCGGACGGTTTGCGCCTTCTCAGGCTCGTTGCGGAATGCGATGGGCAACTCCGTATCTCGAAATAGCGTCGCATCAGCCTCCGACAACGACATGCTGAGCGGCACTGCAAGCGCCAGATGAGATCCAATTTCCCTCGGGCCTGGCTTGATTTATTGCGGCGGATCACTGCCGATCGAAGCAATGTGACGCGAACTCTGCGCACATTCGACACCACAAATTGCAGGTTGCGAAGTGCGCAAACATGGCTGCGGATGTAATCCTCGTGATTGCTGTGTCTATCGATACGTGCCCGCAAAACCTGCGCACCAGAGACTGACTGAATTCCTGCGAACATTCAATAATGCGAGCCAAAATGACGACTGTGAGTGCTTCCTTGGACAGTGACGGTGCGGCGAACCAGTCT
Organism: Rhizobium sophoriradicis; assembly: GCF_025200795.1. Classification (NCBI taxonomy): domain Bacteria; kingdom Pseudomonadati; phylum Pseudomonadota; class Alphaproteobacteria; order Hyphomicrobiales; family Rhizobiaceae; genus Rhizobium; species Rhizobium sophoriradicis. Next base: position 309,048 of record NZ_CP104153.1, on the reverse strand, counting down.
TTGTTCGCGGCACCACCTAGCAAGCCTGAGTACACAGCGCTTCCCAACCTGCTTGACACCATTCAACGACAACATGCCGCATATTTTTGGGATGCCGATATGGCAACAGGCCTTCCCTATGACAGGCGAGGAACCAACGGCGAGGTGATATCGGATCTGGTTTCGCTCGGAGGCGTTGGCTTCGGGATAATGGCGATAATCGTGATGGCTCATCGCGAATGGTTGGCGCGGGAGCGTGCCGCCTTGCGTGTTTCGACAATCATCGAGGCTTTGCGGAAGATAACAAGATATCGCGGGGGTTTCCCGCACTTTGTGAAAGCCAGCGATCTCAACTCAGTCCCCCTGGTGCCTATGGACGACGGTGCGGACCTAGTCGAAACAGCTTTACTCGTGCAGGGACTTATATGCGCTCGCGAATATTTTGATGAGAAAACGCGAGTCGAAGACAACATCCGACAACAAGTTGATGAAATTGTCACGGCGATCGAATGGAGCGGCTTCGTACATCCGGGAGCCCGGCCATCGTTGTTTTGGCACTGGAGTCCAAAACACCAATGGTCCCTGAATGTGCCTATTACTGGGTGGAATGAGGGGCTCGTTGCCTATGTACTCGCGGCGGGTTCGCGAGACCACTTTATTGACCCGCAGGTCTTCCAACTCGGATGGAGAAACGAGGGAAAGTACCGAAACGGTAACAGCTATTATGGCCATAGCCTTCCCGCCGGCTCGCCATACGGCGGTCCTCTCTTTCTCTCTCAGTACTCGTTCTGCGGCTTAGATCCGCGGGGTCTTTTCGATGACCACATCGACTATTGGGACCAAGTCGTCGCTCATTGCAGAATTAACTATGAGCATTGCAGACGAAACCCGAAGGGACACATTGGTTATGGAGCACATGGTTGGGGCCTGACGGCATCAGATGGTCCCAAAGGCTACCTCGTGAGTTGCCCCCAAAATGATGTCGGCGTTATTGCCCCGACAGCCGCGCTATCGAGCTTCCCGTTCCTGCCCGACCAAGCAGAAGCTGCGGCACGGGCATTTTTCTCTTATGGAAACGGACGCTTGTGGGGAGCGTTCGGCTTTGCTGATGCCTTCGCTCCCGCTCAAAATTGGGTCTCCAATTGCAATCTGGCGATCAACCAGGGGCCGATCGTTGCAATGATCGAGAACTATCGCACAGGTTTGCTGTGGCGCTTGTTTATGAAAGCTCCGGAAGTTGTAACGGGATTATCCCGTTTGGGGATTGGGAGGCGGCAACACCACCGAACGGATTCCGCAGTTCTGCTGGCTAAAGACAGCTGCATATATGCGAGGAGAGAAGTTCGAAGCGCAGGTCCGCCGGAGAGAGAAGGTTATGAGTAATAAGCTTGTTTGGCCAGCCCCCACCTCGGATGTGCTCGATCGCGGCGAGGAATCCGCCTTTCAGAAAGGCTCCGCCTATGTCGATGGAAAAATTATACCAATCGAAGAGGCGAAGGTACCACTTTTAGACTGGGGCTTTCTGCGTTCGGACGCGTGTCAGGACACAGTGTCGGTGTGGGATGGCAGCTTTTTCCGTTTGACTGACCACCTGGATCGATTTGAGCGATCTGTCCAGCGCCTTCGGATGGATACAGCTCCTGTTACAAGAAGCGATATCCACCGGATAGTCCACAAACTCGTTGCCGTGTGCGGTTTCCGTGATGCTTACGTTCAAATAATCATGACCCGCGGGCGGCCCCCGATCGGTAGTCGGGATCTTCGTTTATGCTCGAACAGCTTCCAGGCATTCTGCGTGCCGTACATGTGGATCGCGAACCCCGAAAAGCAGGAAATTGGCATGGCAGTGCACGTCAGCCGGCGCGTCCGAATCCCACCTCAGTCCGTAGATCCGTTGGTGAAGCATTACCATTGGCTCGACTTTGAGATGGGCTTGTTCGAAGCTTACGAGAACGGTGCCGATACGGTGGTTCTCACTGATCTCGATGGCAATATCACAGAGGGGCCCGGCTTCAACGTTTTCGCGGTGATCGACGGAGTTCTGAGGACCCCTTCTTTCGGCATGCTGGATGGAATGACCAGGAGGACAGTTATGGAACTGTGCAACGAGCTGAATCTCGATGTCACGCAAGAGACCATTTCTTTGGAGCGGCTTCTAATCGCCTCGGAAATCTTCCTTACGACGACCGCAGGCGGGATTATCCCGGTCTCTTCGGTGAACGGAACCGGAATCGGTTTCGGATCAGTGGGTGAACAAACTCGCCGCATTCACCGGTCATACTGGGGTAAGCGAAGCAGCGGATGGTATGGCGAGCCTGTCGCCTACGCCCAAAAAGCTCTCTTGGAGCCCTAGTCACCTGAAGAAATGGGTGGGTTACAGTGGCAGCCTGGCAGATGAAGCCGGCAGGCCGGTTACTGGTTGCCGCCAATGTTGTCGACCGGTTGATTTCTCTAGTGCTCATCATCTGCGGTCACTGCACCTTTCTCTTGAACGGAACGCCAAAATTGGAAGCCCTCGAAAAACAATCCACACTCGGGCAGTTCGTTTCGTCTCCCCTCTATCTGGGCGCAGCAATCGCCATGTTCCTGTCTGGCATCGGGATGTCGGCCGCAGCCCCGCAAATTGCTTTGTTCCTCGTGAGAGAACTTAATGCGCCGATTGCCGCTGCAGGCCTCTTCTACTTGACCAACTTGGCAGCACCTATTGCCGGTTATGCGATCGGAAGCTTCTCCGATCGAACAGGTGATCGGCTTGGGCTTTTTCGCATATGCGCCCTTTTAGGTTCCATCGGCTGGGCCGGGTTCGCGCTCTCGATCAGCAGTTGGATGCCCTTTGTGATCAATGCTGCCGTGCTGGCATTTTCAGGAGCAGCCGCCTCGCAGCTTTTCGCTGCGATTCATGACGACATCCAAGCCAGGGAGACGGTGGCGAGTGACGACATTGTTTCCATCGTGCGTATGGCGCTCACTGCCGGCTGGGTTGTCGGTCCCGTGGTGGGGACGTGGATAACGGCGCAGTTCGGAATTCGCGCCATGCTATGGTTTACAGCCTTGTGCTTTCTCCTTCAAATTGCCCCTTTAGGCACACTCGCCACCCCCTCGCTGGAAAAAGGGTTTGGAACAACGGCAAGGCCACTTCGCCAGCGAAATCTAAAGGAGATGCTCCCTCTCCTGGGTTTCACTGGTCTCTTCGTCCTCGTCTACGCGGGAGAGTCGATCAAATATGGCTTCCTTCTGTTGTATATGGACGAGGGCCTTGGTCTGGATGCTGCTACACGCGGGGCTGTCATCGGAATTCAGCCTCTTGTAGAGCTGTTGATTATGCCATTTGCCGTCCTCCTCGCACGTAAGATAGGTATGCTTTGGCTAATGTGTGGCGCTGCGGTCCTTGGAGTTCTCGCCAACATCTGTTTTGCGGCTTGGAGCAGCGCTATGGGTATGTTCGCCGGGCAAATCCTCATGGGCGGCGTGTGGGGCGTATTTGCTGCATTGGGAATTATTGCCGCGCAACGATTGCTTCCAACGGCTGTGGCAACGGCGTCAGCCATCTTCATGAGTTCTACCGCGCTCAGCAGCGGGCTTGGCGGAGCCGCTGGCGGATTGGGTGTTGCCCAGTTTGGTCTTCCACATGTGTTTCTCTTGCCAGCGGCCTTTTCCGCTGTGGCCGTTATAGGGCTGGCATGCATGGCGAGGTCTATGAAGTTCTCATAGCTCTCGGCAAGCGTCACTTAAAGAAAAGGTGAGAATGTCCCTGTCGGATCGGCGAGAAGGTTGAGGACATGACAAGAAGCGTTATAGCACTCCAGCTGTATTCGGTTCGGTCGCTAGGCCCGCTGGAAAAGCAGTTGGCTGCGACCGCTTGGGCGGGTTTTAAGGCCGTCGAACTCTTGGAAGAGCATTTGGCTGATCCCCGGGCGCTAAAAGCCATGCTGGACGCACACCATCTGTTGGCACCGTCAGCCCATGTTAGCTATCCGGTATTGCGTAATGGCCTCGTGCGGTTGATTGACGTATGTGAACGTTGCCAGATCAAACAATTATTTGTGCCAGGCGTTGCGTTTGACGCGTCAAGGAGTAGCGCTCGTGGCTGGCGCTTTATGGGATCTGAATTGGCTCATTTAGCTGAGAGATTGCACGGTGCCGGGATCGGACTTGGCTATCACAATATGCGCCAAGACTTTTTGCCCCTCGCAGATGGGCGCATTGGCTTCGAGATCCTGATGGCCGCCGCCCGAGGAAGCCCATTGAAGTGGCAGGCGGATATTGCCTGGATGAACCGAGCGGGAATCAACCCGTCAGACTGGTTGAAAAGATATCGGGGCATCCTCGTATCGGCTCACATCAAGGACGAGGCGCCCATTGGAACTCACGAGGACGAAGACGGATGGTCTGATGTTGGTGGTGGAACGATGCTATGGCCGTCGCTATGGAAGACAGCAACCGAGTGTGGCGCCTGGTTGCTCGTTGTTGAACACGACAATCCGCGCCAACCACTGGAATTTGCCAAACGAAGCCTAAGCTACCTTAATCGATTCAACACTTGAGAGCTATACGCGCAGCTGGGCATGGAGGACGTTGTGAACTTAGAATACCGGATTGATCATTTTTCACTTCTCGTCAAAGACCTTGCGCGAAGCATCAAATTCTACACCGACGTGTTTGGCTTTGAAGTCATAGCGGAAACCAGCAATGAGAAGATTCGCTGGCTTAAAATCGGCGGCAGCGACACAATCCATTTGAGCGAAGGAGATACGACGACCACGTCGCTAAGAAAGGATACGCACTTTGCCTTGCGAGTGAGCGACCTCGACGTATTTCTAGCCGACATGCAAAACCGGGCGATCGCGTATTATGATTGGCCGGGGAATATCAACAAGGTTGGCGAACGATTCGACGGGTATCGACAAGTCTACATCCAGGATCCCGATGGATACTGGATTGAGGTCAATAACCACGGCCCTTGACTCCTGTTGCCTCCACGCCGCCGCGCTGCTTTCGGTATATTTATGTCGAGCTAGACCTCCGTCAGTGTCGACGACCGTTTGATAACTCTTTGTGCTTGCAGCCGCTATCGCAACAAGTCCAATGGCCAGATCTGCCCTTACTTCGTTCCGATATGATCGCCGGTGCCAGACCAGGGACATCTCAAGGTCGCCGTGGATCGGCTCATCTTCGAATGCGCCTATGCGAAACTCGGCGCCGCCAAGACCAAACTCGTCCTCCCAAAAGACTGGTGATGAGAGCTTGCAATGCGTTGATCTGAACGCAAGTCGAGCTCATCGCCGACAGGAAAACTAGGAAAGCGGACTGACGCACGACGAAGCACTTGGCACGGCTGAGTGACCATTGAGGCGTGGGCTTGCGAAATTGTGGTAGAGCCGCGTGCGATGTAAAAAGACGATTGAAAGCCCTGATCGCGATCGCTGCCGTATTCCATTGGGTTCTCGCGCATAGCCATCGCTACTCCTCCCCAGGCTTTCCTCGGTCTTTTAAGACCGATTTTGCTGCCGTTGAGGTCTTCTCAACGGCAGCAGTTTTTTCGCACTGTCACAAGGCGGAAAACCAGCCGGAACGCTGCTTTCACCGCTTCTCATGCGCCTTTTTGCATGTTTCGCTTGACATTGTGCGCCTCCACGCATATTAACGCACAAACACGCAAGGAGTACGTTTGTGGGGCCATTGTCCGTCGTTTTCGATATTGGAGGCGTTCTCATCGATTGGAACCCCCGATACCTCTACCGCAAGCTCCTCCCGGACGAAGAGAGCGTGGAAGCTTTTCTTCGCGATGTTTGCAGCAACGAGTGGAACCAGCAGTTCGACGCCGGCCACGTCTTTTCGGAGGGCATAGAGGCCCTGGCCGCGAAGTACCCAGCAAAAGCGGACCTCATTTCGGCGTTCTGGGAACGATGGCAAGAGATGCTGGGTGGCGAGGTTCCCGGTACCGCGGACATCTTGCGGCGCCTGAAGCGCGAGAACGTGCCGGTTCACGCTATCTCGAATTGGTCGGCCGAGACGTTTCCGATTGCAACGAAACTCTACCCTTTCCTTCACCTCTTCGATGTGCTTGTCGTCTCGGGCCGAGAAAAGATGATCAAGCCAGGAGAGGAGATTTTCCAACGTTTCCTGGAAAGGTCCGGCCTCGGTGCAAAAGACTGCATCTTTATTGATGACAATGCGGCAAACATCGCCGCCGCCAACAAGCTGGGTTTCCATACCGTCCACTTCTCAACGGCTGAGGATCTTGAGAGGCGACTCGTCGCGCTCGGTCTACTTTCGCAAACCGGGTTGTGCCCATGAAGAACAGACACGAGGTCGTGCCTACGTCTTCGCCGGAAGAACGCCAGGCCATCTTGCTCGAGAGGATCAATAAAGAGGGCCGCGTACTCGCAACAGCAATCGCCCGCGAACTCTGCGTCTCTGAAGATTCGATCCGTCGCGACCTGAAGGAACTCGTCGATGCCCGGCTGGTGCAGCGATTCCATGGCGGGGCAATGCGCCTTTCCGGACCCGTCCTCGATTTCAGGCGGCGAGAAGCTTTGGATGCACCTGACAAATCAGCGATCGGGCGCGCGGCGGCAGTCAGCATTCCTAACGACGTCACAATTTTCGTCGATTCCAGTACGACTGTTCTCCACTTCTTGCGTAACCTGCCGCCGTCGTTGCAAGTTAGGATCCTGACGACGTCGATCGACATCGCTGCCGCCGCACTAGACCATCCGATTGCCGAGGTCACCTTCCTCGGCGGCAAACTCAACCGCCTGACGCGGAGCGCCACCGGAGCGGTCGCAGTGGAGGCCGTGCGGGGTATTCGCGCAGATATCTGCGTTCTCGGGACCTGCGGAATCGACGAGAACCTGACGCTACGGGCCGACGACATCGACGATGCCTTTTTAAAGGCTGCGATGGTGAAGGCAGCTGAAAGGACGCTGCTCCTGGCCTCACATGACAAGCTTGGCCGCAGTGCAACTTATGAGATTTCATCAATCTCGACGATATCTGCGCTTTATACCACGGCAACGCGGGAGCCGCTGATCGCAAGGATCAGAGAAGCAGGCGTCGAAGTTGTCGAGGTGAGCGCGAAACCGGAAAATTCTACGAGAGGAAAATAGTGTGAGTTTTACTATCAATCAGGATGCTCATGCTGTCCTCTTGCCAGCATTCGCCAGCCTCGACTTCGACGAGGTGATGGTTCCGTTTCTTGAAAACGGGGGCTGGTCCATACTGATCGGAGAAACGCGGGCGGAATATGTCGCCAGATCGATGTCTGACGATCGTCTGCAATCCGAGACGCCTGAGATTTTCGCGGCACGGCTTGGGAAACTGACGAAGCTTCGGCCGGAGCTGATTGTAGCCGTAGATCAGGAGTTAGCCGGAATCGAGCGGCTCAAGGCTCTCGCCCCAGGGCTGCCGCGGCTTAACGAGGCCCTGGTGATGGACAGGGCGCAGCTAGAAAGTCGGTGTTTCGACACGGCGGTCGCCGCCCGAACGCTTGGTGTCACACTCTTCCTCGCTCCGATTGCCGATGTCGTCACCGGCACGAACCCGTGGCTCGAAAAGCGAACGATGAGTTCCGATCCCGTCGCGGTTGCGCGTCTGGTGGAGGCCTTTGTCACGGGGGTCCAACGCGCGGGAATTGCTTCGGCGACCAAGCATTTTCCCGGCTTTAACGATCTCGCGGGAGATCCGGCTGTCGAGGACGTTGCCCTTGAAACGCCGCTAGACGAAATCTTGGATAACGCGGCCCCGTTCAGAGCGGCTATTCACGCCGGCTCAAAGGCGGTCATGGTCGGACCGACGGTTGTTCGCTCGATCGATCCAGCCGAGCCCGCCTGCACGTCGCCTGCGATCATCTCTTTGCTACGAAAAGAGTTCGGTTTTACAGGTTTGATCGTCAGCGACGATCTCGACGCTCCGGCAACGATGCGCGATCGCTCGCTTGCGGAAACGGCGATCGCGTCATTGGCGGCGGGCGCCGATCTTCTGCTCGTTGCAGGCAGCGCCGATCTTGAAGATCTTTCTTCAGCGATAGTCGATGCCGTCGCACGCGGCACACTCCCAGTGACACGACTGGCGGAAGCTGCTGATCGGGTTCGTCGGATGGCAGCCACATGACGGCGATTCGCGGAAAAACCTTTTTCAGCGCTGGCGACCGCGTTTCGTCCGCTGTCTTGCCCCCGCCATCGCGGGCCTGCCGTTTGTTGCCATGAAGCTCGAGCTTTCCCTGTCGCGTCGAGAGATGATCGCCATGCGATTGGCTGCTGGGCAAAATGTCGTCGCCGCATCGCTGGCGATTGAATTCAATGTGTCTGAAGACGCCATCCGGCGCGATCTTCGCCTGCTTGCGGCGGAGGGTCGTTGCAGACGGGTCTATGGCGGCGCGCTGCCGATACCGGGCTCCTCCCTACCCTTCTCGATGCGGCTGACTCAGGACCTGAACGAGAAGCACAGACTTGCGCGCGCCGCAGCGCGGACTATTGAGGCCGGTGAGCTCGTCTTCCTCGATAGTGCCAGCACCAACGTCGCACTGGTCGACTACCTTCCGACCGATCGCCAGGTCGCTGTGGCGACAAATTCGATCGACGTGGCATTTGCCGTGAAGACGAGAGCAGCGCATCCTCTGATTCTGGTGGGCGGACTAGTCGACCATGCGATCGGCTGCAGCGTCGATGCCGCGGCGGTCTCGTTTCTCGAAAACACGATCATCGATCGAAGTTTTGTTGGAGGCTGCTCCATCTCAGCCGACTATGGAATTCGAGTCCATCACTTCGGCGAAGCTCAGTTCAAAAAGACCTTGATCAAGAACAGCCGAACCAGCATCATGATGGCGACGTCGGGCAAGTTCCACGATCACGCGCCGTACAGGATTGGCGACGCTGGGGACCTCGATTATGTGGTCATCGACGAGACGCTCGACTCCAGCGAATGTGATGCGCTCGAGCGGGCGGGCTATCGGATCATCCGCGTCGACTAATACTTCAAGGCCGCCGAAGCCTGATAGGCTGCGTCAACGACTTCACCTCGAGAGCCTGTTCGATAAGGCTCGAAGAGAGGCTGCTGTCCTCCTCCAGCAATTCTCGCATTGTCCTGCCGGTGGAGAGTATCTGCTTTGCGAGCTCTGCCGCCTTCTCGTAACCGATGAGCGACGTTAATGCGGTTGCAAGCGCCGTACCTGCTTCAAGGTTCTGCCGGCAAGCCTCCTCATTGGCGACAATGTCGGCGACGCATCTGTCGGCCAATGTGCGGAAAGCGCTCGTCATCAACGATATCGACTGAAGTAGATTGAAGACGATGACAGGTTCGAAGGCATTCAACTGCAGCTGCCCGCCTTCTGCAGCCATGGTGACGACAAGATCAGAGCCGATGACCTGAAAAGCGACTTGGTTGACCATTTCGGGAATGACGGGATTGACCTTGCCAGGCATGATCGACGAGCCGGGCTGCATGGGCGGCAGCGTAATTTCTCCGAAACCGCCGCGAGGCCCGCTCGACAGGAGACGTAGGTCATTGCAAATTTTCGATATCTTGACAGCGGTGCGCTTCAGGGTGCCGGAAAACAGGACGAAGGCGCCTGTATCCCAGCACGCTTCGACAAAGTCGCTTGCCGGCCGCAAAGGCACACCGGAGACCGTCGCGAGCTCACTAATCGCCGTTGACGCGTAACGGGGGTCGGCGGTGATCCCCGTGCCGATTGCCGTACCGCCGAGGTTGACCTCGTGAAACAGGCCAACCGCCTCAGCCAACCGTGACATATCTTCCCGTAAGGTCACTGCAAAGGCGGTGAACTCTTGGCCGAGCGTCATAGGGACGGCATCTTGAAGTTGGGTCCTGCCGAGCTTCAAGATGCCGCCGAACTCCCCTGCCTTGCGGTCAAACGAGGCCGAAAGGTATTCCAGCGCATCCAGCAATTTCCGTGTCGAGAGGACGAGGGCCAACCGGATCGCGGTTGGATAAACGTCATTGGTCGACTGAGACAAATTGACATGGTTGTTTGGATGAATGACGTCAAATCGCCCGCGCGGCAGACCAAGGTGCTCGAGCGCGCGATTTGCGATCACCTCATTCATATTCATGTTAGTGGATGTGCCGGCGCCGCCCTGAAAGACGTCAAGGACGAACTGATCGGCAAACAGTCCTTCGGCAACCTCGTCGCACGCGCGGAAGATCGCGTCCCTTTTGTCTTCCGATAGGTCCCCAAGGATGAAGTTAGCACTGGCGGCTGCCTTCTTAACATAGGCGAGAGATCGGATAAGGTCGGGGTAGTGGCCGATCGGAATGCCGGAGATCTGAAAATTTGCGATCGCGCGCGCCGTTTGAGCCCCATAATAGGCCGAAGCCGGAACCGGGACAGGGCCGAGTGAATCCGCCTCGAAGCGAATGCTCGATGCTTCAGGCACCAGTGCTGCGTCTTCCATCTTCGATCCTCAATGGTTGTCGATGGAGAATAATTCGGGAACCTGCTCGATCAAATTTCGCTGCGGTGATAAGCGATGAGCAGTATGACGCAAGCTACGCGAAGGATCTTTCGCCTTCCGCCTTGGCGATCAACAAACATTCGGCCTGCAGAGGTTCGTACTCACCGTGGGTTTTGTCTGCGTGGCCACTGTGCCAACGCATGCCCTTCGCGTATTGACGCAATGGGATAATCATTTTGCGCCGCTAATTGCACCATCGCGCAATTTATTTGGCGCGCCCGAAATGGCTTGATGTAATCATCTCCATCATTCGGGATCCATGACCGTGCAGAACCAGACCAGAGACCTTGCATTTGCAGACGATTTCATCTCGGCAAAGCTCGTGGAAAACGTCGTCGATCTCGACATCGAAGATGCTGTCGTTGTCAACATCAGTCCTTCGCGTATGATTACCGGCACCGATCATCCTGCAATCGTCCCGGCCTGGAAATCAACCTGGTTGAAGGGCGGCAGGATCAAGTCGGCAGAGCGAGCTGCATTGATCAAGGTCCGCAAGGCGACCAATTTGGGCGGGGCTCAGTTTCGCGGATGGGACTGGCTCGGCAACAGAATCCGCAGCTTTCCGCGCGACACGCCGCTGTTCATTTCGGCGCAGGACGAAATCGGAACGGTGACGGTCGATCCCAAGGTTTTCACAAACGAGCACGCAGCCCCAGCGGCGGAACAGCCCTTCACGCTCAAGCTCAATCTGTGGTGGGCACCAGGTGACACCGACTGCTTCATCCACAACGAGCACCCCTTCCTCGAGGTCCATACGCAGATCCATGGGCTTGGTCGCATGCAGAAATTCCACGAGCGCGATCAAGAAACGCTTTACGAAGATGTAGTGATGCCGATCGGCTATTCGCACGACCCGTTCTGCCGCGTTACCGGTGAAAACAAATGGACCTACCCATGGCACCGCTACTACTGCGATACTGACTCCGTGTGGCTTGCCGTCGAGCTTCATCCCTGATCAACGATTGGGACAGGGCGCCGGGATTGGCCGATCAGGACATCTGGATCATGTCTGAGCCATCGCCGAGATATTGAAGTGCCTCTCGAGGGATCGCCGGATCGTTCTTGTCCATGACGGTGATCCCTTTCAGCTGCTCCCTCTTCAATAAGCCCGGTCCCCTGTAATGTAAGGCGACCTTAGTCGAGTAAGGCTGACGAAACACCGTAGCCGCAATTCCACTCGAAATCCCGAACATGAACTTCTTGGAGTTGCGCTTGACCTGAGCATAGACGCCGAAGGTCAGCTCGTTCGACTGAATGCCTTCGAAATCGGCTGTGAATATCCGATCCGCGACTGGAAAGCAGAAACCATAATACTTGAAGACATATTCCATCTTCTTAGGATCATCGAAACTGGGGAAACGTTCGACGTAGTAATGCTGCAGGAACTGGTTTGCCCTGTAGATGCAAAATGCGGACTTTAGCACGAAGCCTTTGTAGATAGAGGAGAACTGGTATCGGTCGTAGACGCCCACGAGATCGCTGTCCGGAACGGAATTTTCGACAAGCATTGCGGAAACGAAACGCGCGAATTCCGGCAGTTGCCTGGCCGCCGACATAGCATGAAAGAAGTTGCCATCAACGAGCGTTCGGAACTCCTCGGGGTCGGAGAACAGGATCGGCACGCTCAAACCGAAATAATTCGCGATAATGCGCATATTAGCCGCTGCAGGCAGATGGGCACCGGAAAGATATTTGTTGAATTGCTGACGATTGACCTTGATCTTGCGGCACACGGCCGCCACCGAGCCTTGGCGATCGCACAGCGTTCGCAAGTTGGCGGCAAACGACGCCGGATCGTCCATCATATAGTTCATGACCCTATCCTCAAGCTCAAACCTGAAGCACCCTGACGCTAATTCTACGCCACTTTGAGAACATCTTCAAGCCGTTGCGAAGTTGCTCCGATGAGGTATCCAACGCCATAGTGGCCGATGAAACACTAGGGAATCCACCACTTGGCAGGCAACGACAGAGTCGGTTGGGCGATCATGGGCACGGAAACCATCGCGACCGAGCATATGGTTTCCGCGATACGCTCGATTGGCCATCAACCGCTATGGGTGGTCAGCCGCAATGCCCATTACGCAGGCACATTTGCCGGCGATCTTAGCATCCCCAATGCGACCGACGACCTCGAACGAGTGTGGGCCGATCGCGATGTGCGTTTCGTCTATGTCAGCGCCACGCGGGAGCGACGCTCGTTTCACATCGCCGCAGCCGCAGAAGCGGGCAAGCACATTCTTTGCGATGGCCCAATCAGCAATGAACGTGAAGAAGCAGCGCGGCTCGTGTCGCTCTGTCATGACCTCAAGGTCACGCTTGCCGTTCATCACATCGCGCGCGCTTCTAGCGTTCATCAGACGATGAAGCGGCTGATCCGCGAAGGCGATATCGGCCAGATTCATTCGATTGTCGTGGCGCGTGGCGGCGCATTTCATCCTTCACCCAATCGCCGTGGTCCGCTTGCCAATCTCGAAGGCGACATCTTCTTCGACGCGGCAATCGAGGACGTTGATCTTGTTCGGTTCTTGACCGACGCCGAGCCCAATCGGGCCACCGGGATTTCAAAGCCGATGGGAGGTGCGCCGCAACACCTTGCCTTCGCCCTCGCTATGGATGACGGCTGCATCTTCCAAGCACATGAAAGCTTCCTGACCGCCGATATCGAAGACACGGTAATGATTGCGGGATCGAAGGGATCGCTGACCGCCAGCGGGACGCTTTATGGTCGCGGATCCGGCACTTTGACGCGCAGGATCGGCGGCAAGAACGAGCTTATTCCGATCCGCGACAAGGACGTGCACGTGGCCGCCATTCAGGATTTCGTCACCGGGCTTCATGGAAGGCCGACCTGGCTTTCGACTGGCGCGGACAGCGTCGCAAACCTAGCCGCCATTAACTCGATCATTGCGTCGATCCAGACCGGCGACGTAATCGACATTCAACAGTTGGGCACGGCATGAGCAGAGTTGTCGGCGGCTCCGCAACGAGCACGAACATCCGGTATAACATTAAGGAGAGCAACGGTGAGAAAGCGAGATCAGATCATTCTTCATTCTCTGGTCGCCCGACATTCGACGTTAGCCATCGATCTCGAAATTGCACGGCAGGTGGGCTTCGATGGCTTGGAGGCATCTGGCGACAAAATCGCGAGCTACCTTGACGCTGGCTTATCAAAAAGCGCGCTCAAATCCCTTGTTGGCGATACATTCATCCCGGGCATCGGCTTCCTCATCGATATTGAACGCCAGAGGGATGCCAAGACCAAACTATTTGCGGAAGCAAACCGTCTGTTCGAACTCGCCATCGCCGTGGGCGCCGAGGGCGTCGAAGTCATCACAGGACCTCTGAGTCTCGAGGTCGCGCGTGGGCAACGAACGGCGACAGATCTCTACAGGGGCTTGGTCGACCTTCCAGAAGATGAGCAGATCGACCTTACCGCTTCCAATCTGCGGGAACTGTCGGAGATCGCGGCCGACCACAATCTCATCCTCTATCTCGAAGCTCTGTCCTGGACACCGCTCAATACAATGGACAAGCAACTCAGGGTAATCGAGAAAGCGGGCCGCGACAATCTGCGGCTGCTCGTAGATTTCTGGCATTGCTATACGTCAGGTGACACGCCAGAGAGAGTCGCCAAGCTCGACAAGGAGCTGCTCTACGGCATTCATGTCTGCGACTCCCTGAAGTTCGATGGAGGCATTCCCGATGAGCCTGTACTCCGGGACGTGCCTACTGGAGAAGGGGTGCTAAATCTTCAGGAGTGGACGGATGCGGTCAGGGCAACCGGCTACGAGGGATGGTGGAGTTGCGAACTCTTTTGCCGTCGCAATCACCAAGAAAACAGTTTTGCGGTCGCTCGTAGACTCAAAGACCTGATGAGTGACTTACTCGCCCCCTAGAAAACTTACCTTCGACGGCGGACTTCACTGTTTCAAACGGGGGACCGCCAAGCATCACCTTCTGCGATATACAGGTGTCTCAATGTTCTTTACCAGGCCAGCACCAACAGGCGTGCTTCGGCGCATCGGCTCATCAAAGCGGGCAAGATGTTGTGCTTTCTTCCTCGCGGCCGGAATAGGCATCGGAGCGTGGGCTTCCAGCCTTCCGCTCGTTTCGACGAGGCTTGCGATCAGCAAGGGAGAACTTGGCTCCCTCCTTCTTGGGTTCGCACTGGGCGCGATTGTTCTGATGGTGACGATCGGACGGTTCATCGACCGACTGCAGAGCGACAAGCTCTCGCTTGCGGGCTGCGTGATATTCGGGGCGTGCATCCTTTTGGTTCCGTTGGCTCCCGGCGTCCTGACCGCCGCACTTCTGATCCTTGCGGCGGGCGCCGGCTTCGGAACGCTCGACGTGTCGATGAACACCGAAGCCTCGCACCTCGAACGGACATCGAAACGACACCTGATGTCCTCCTTCCACGGGGTCTTCAGTGTCGGGGCGCTCTTGGGCGCACTTCTTGTCGGCCAGTTGGTTTCGATCGGTGGCGGGTTGAACTTATGCCTCGGCATTGCAGGTTCAATCGTCGTCCTCGTCGCCTTCGGCTCACGTCTGATCGCAAGAAAACGGTCATTTGACCATCGCATCAGCAGCACCCAGTCGAACGCGATGAAAAAAATAAAACTCAGCCCTGAACAGCTGGTTCTTGTCATCATGTTCGGAGCCATCGCCTTTCTCTCCATGTTGGCCGAAGGGGGGGTGATGGACTGGACTGCAATCTTTCTCGTCACCGAACACGGGGCCTCTGAAAGCGTCGGAGCCTATGCGTTCGCAACCTTCTCCGCGACAATGGCACTCGGACGGTTTGCGGGCGACTGGGCGACGAGGCGCATTGGGCATGTCAATGTCATTCGCATCGGCGGTGTGGTCTGCGCTGTCTCGGTCTCGGTCATAGTCGTGTCGAGCAGCATTAGCGTTACGATGTTTGCCCTTGGTTTATGCGGGATCGGAGTAGCAAACCTGGTTCCGGCCGTTTTCGCGGCCGCCGGTCATCTTGGAGGGGATTCGGCCGGAAGGGCGATGTCGATCGCCACGACGATGGGCTATAGCGGCTTGCTTCTAGGGCCGGCGCTGCTCGGCTTCGTCGCCCAGCATTCAAGCCTGACAACAAGCTTTGGCGTCATCACGGGCGGCTTTGTTCTTGTCGCGGTCGTCGGTTTCGCAGTCGCCAAGCGCATGGCGCTTCATGGGCTCAAGCTCCGACACGAAACCTGAGCGGCGGCACGCCAGGTGGCTTGGACATTTGGTGGAACGGACTTCTTCGCGATAAACGAAAGCGGGCGATGTCGTTGCCACATCGCCCGATCGATCACGTCGTCTCCGTCGCTCTTAGTGCGTGAGGCGCAGAAAGTCGGCCGCCCGTTCCCCGATCATGATGCAGACGGCATTTGGATTGCCAGAAATCAAAGTTGGCATAACTGATGCGTCGGCGACGCGAAGCCCTTCGATCCCCCTGACGCGAAGTTGCGGGTCGACCACAGCCATCTCGTCGACACCCATCCGGCAAGTCCCCGACGGATGAAGTGCCGCGTGCGCGGTTCTCTGGCAGAATGCACGGATGTCATCGCGCGTGCTGACGCTCGGGGCCGGCACATATCGTGACTGGAGATATTTCGAGAGCGCCGGTTTCGACATGATATCCATCGCGACCATTGTACCCTCGGTGATTGCCTCCAGGTCGTACGGATCAGAGAAGTAATTGGGAGCAACGCGGGCATCGGCGTTGAAATCGCCGCTTTGCAAGGTAACTTCGCCTCGCGACCTCGGCCGGATCTGACCGAGGTTGATTGTGCAACCATTGCCGCCCGGTACGGCATCGACACCTTCCTCGATGCCCGCGCCGACGACCATGAAAAACTGGATGTCGGGAACATGTTCGCTCCTATTGCCCCACCAAAACGCACCGCCCTCGATGAGGTTTGATGACGCGGGCCCACCTTTGAAAAGCGCATAGTTCAAACCGGCGGCCGCCTTCCAATGCATCTTCTTGTATTTGTCGTAACTGTAGGGACCACTCAGCTGATAGATCAGTGATATTTCGACGTGGTCCTGCAGGTTCTTACCGACACCCGGAAGATCTGCATGCACGGTGATCCCGTGCCGCTTCAACTCGGTGGCTGGTCCGATGCCTGAGAGCATCAGGAGTTTCGGCGTGGCGATCGCGCCCGCCGACACGATTACTTCGCGCTCCGCACGCAGCACATGCGTCTCACCATTGCGGATGTATTCGACACCGACAGCCCTGCCGTTTTCGATGATCAGCCGAGTGACAGTGGTGCGAGTGACGACCTGCAAGTTCGGTCGTCCCTTCGCTGGCTTGATAAAGGCGACGGCAGCACTGCTGCGCTTACCGTCCCTTGCGGTAATCTGATAGAGCCCGCACCCCGCCTGACTGCCAGAGTTGAAATCCGGGTTATAGGGGAGACCTGCCTGCTGGCATGCCTGTAGCCAACCGCGCGTCAAGGGATGGATGTGCTCGATGTCGGAGACGCCGAGCGGACCTCCGACGCCGTGCGCATCATTGCAAAAACGGTTATTGTCCTCGGAACGCTTGAAATATGGAAGCACGTCCTCATAGGCCCATCCCGCAGCGCCCAATTGCACCCACTGCTGGTAGTCCGAGGGAACACCGCGAATATAGATCATCGCGTTGACCGAACTACCGCCGCCGAGCACGCGCGCCTGTACCATCGTCTGCTGCTCGTTACGCGCAAGCTCCGGACCGGCCTCCCAGGCGAAACGCTTCAAGAGGCTTCCCTGAGCAGTCTTGTAGTAGGCGCCTGGAATGTGGATGTATGGGCTAGAATCGGTAGGCCCCTCCTCTAGGAGCGCCACGCGGAGATTTTCGTCCTCGGACAATCGCGAGGCGATCACACAGCCGGTCGACCCGCCGCCGACGACAATATAGTCGTAGCGATGGTGCTTGCCAGAATGCGGCTTGATACCGTAGCGCGCAGAGCCAAACGGGGGAAGCAACATCACACACCTCGTATCGAAGCACCCGCCTTGATCGCGAGGGCAGCGATGGTCAGGGCCGGGTTAACTGCCGCCGATGTTGGAAGAACTGAGGCGTCGGTAATATAAAGATTTTCGACGTCATGCGCACGGCAATTTAGATCGACCACCGAGGTTTTCGGATCATGCCCGAGCCGAGCGGTGCCGCACTGGTGAGAGGTTGTTCTTCGACCGAATGTGTGCGTGAGCACCACCGGAAAGCCTGCTTTTCGCATGACATTCTTTGTTTTCTTGATGAGAGCTTGGTGGGCGCGCATGTTCGACCGGATCCAGTTGACGACGATGCGATCCTCGCGGACCATCACCCGGCTTTCCGGATTGGGAAGATCTTCGCTGGTGAGGAACCATCCATAGGCGTGTCGCGCGATCAGGCGGACCAGCCATGAGGGTGCGGGTACTGGGAAGTTCGCTTTCAAAATATTGCCGGTGATGTGCCCCAGCAATTGCACGTTTCCGAGCGGCGCCCGGTAGTCGTTATCGGCGTTATAAAAATCGTTGAAGGCAATGGTTTTCTGGTAGACCGAGGCATTGCGGCGATAGTCGAGTACCAGCATCGCGGATGTGTTGTGGTTCATGAAATTCCGGCCGAGCTGGTCTGAGCTGTTGGCCAGGCCCGTCGGGTGAGCTTTGCTTGCCGACCGGAGCAGAAGTGCTGCAGTCTGGACCGCGCCGGTAGCAACAGCGAATATGCCGGCAGAGATCCGCTGCTCGAACCCGTCCTTGACGAAGACCGCAGCGGTAACGCGCGTGCCCGCTTCGTCCGTTTCCAGACGCGACACGTTGGCCCCGGTCATGAGGGTAACGTTTGGATGACGCAATGCCGCCGTCAACGGACCGACCTCGGCATCGATCTTGCCGACGCCTGTGTTCGGGAACGCATCCCAGCCTGTCTTTGCGCGGTGAAGCCAAGCCTCGATGTCAATCGCCAGCGGCAAGCTCGCCGGATGGACACCTGCCCGCTTTAGCCGGTCGCGGACCGACGCAATCGGCGCCTCGTCGGGAACGGCAGGATGGGCGTAGGGTTTGCTATGGAAAGGCTCCGTCGGATCCTGACCGAGCGCGCCACGTACCTGGAACACCTTTTCAGCCTGCTCATACCACGGCTCCAGTTCTTCATATGTGCATGGCCACCCCGGCGAATTTCCGTCGAGGTGCGGACGCGCTTCGAAATCTTCCTTTCGATACCGATACATCACAGCGCCAAAGAATTTCGAATTTCCGCCAACGTAGTAGTAGTTGTTGGCAAGGAAGCTTTCCCCGTCGGTTCCAAGCCACTCTTCCGCTGGCCGATAGAAGCCTCTTTGGAAAATCGCGACATCGTCACGAGCTTCCACGCTGTCTTTAAGGTACCCGCCGCGCTCCAGGATGATGACCTTGAGGCCGCTGTCGGCAAGGCTGTAGGCAAGCGAACTTCCGCCGATGCCCGAGCCTATAATGACCACATCCGCCGTGTGCTGCATGGCATACCTCAATCAATTCTGGCTTCGGTCTGGGCGTCGAACAGGACGATCTTTGACGCATCGACGGCGAGCGATGCTTCAGAGCGCGATCGAGTGACGTTCGGTGGCAATCTCGCGGTTACTTCGACGTTTGCAAGCTGGAAGACAACGAGGGCATCAGGTCCGGTCGGCTCGACCACATCGACGTCCACTGCGATGTGGTTGCCAGCTCCAGCGGAGGCGGGTGTGAAGTTCTCCGGGCGGATCCCCACAAGCACATTCTTGCCGGCATATCGTTTGGCTGACTCGGCAGACAGTGCAATACCCGTCACGGACGCCGATGGCTTGTTCGGCACGTCGATGACGGCGGTCGCGGATGAGCCGGCGACCTCGAGCCTGCCGGGGATGATGTTCATCGATGGTGAGCCGACGAACTTCGCGACATAGACGTTTGCCGGCCGGTCATAGACCTTCTGAGGCTCGTCGAGATGCTGGACGACCCCATCCTTCATGACCGCAACACGGGTTGCGAGCGTCATGGCCTCGATCTGGTCGTGCGTGACGTAGACGATTGTCGTACCGAGGCGCTGATGCAGGCGCTTGATTTCGGTTCGCATGTCGACGCGAAGCTTGGCATCGAGGTTGGACAGCGGTTCGTCGAAAAGAAAAAGCTTTGGCTGGCGGACAATTGCGCGTCCCATGGCGACGCGCTGACGCTGGCCGCCCGACAGTTGTGACGGCTTGCGATCAAGAAGATGGCTGATCTGGAGAAGATCGGCCGCAGCCTTGACCGCCTTGTCCCGCTCAGCCGGAAGCACTTTGCGGATCTTCATTCCGAACTCGATGTTTTCTCGCACTGTCATTGTGGGATAAAGCGCGTATGACTGGAAGACCATTGCGATGTCGCGGTCTTTCGGCGAGAGGTGGTTGACGACCTTTTCTCCGATGCGGATATAACCGCCGGTGATCGTCTCCAAGCCTGCGATCATGTTCAGGAGGGTCGACTTGCCGCAGCCGGAAGGTCCGAGTAGCACAAGGAAGTCGCCCGTGCCGATGGAGATTGATACCTCCTTGAGGACTTCCAGTTCGCCATAAGCCTTGCGGACGCGATCGATTTCGAGAGTAGACATGGGTTCAGCCTTTCACGGCACCGGCAGTCAATCCGCGAACGAAGTAGCGGCCTGCCAGGATGTAGACGACGAGCGTGGGAATGGCGGCGATCATGGCAGCGGCCATGTCGACGTTGTATTGCTTGCGCCCCATCGTGACGTTGACGATATTGTTGAGTGCCACAGTGATCGGTGACGATTGTCCCGCTGTAAAGGACACACCGAAGAGGAAGTCATTCCAGATCTGGGTGAACTGCCAGATGCATGAGACAACGATGATGGGCAGTGCCGCCGGCAGCATAATCGAAAAGAAGATACGGAAAAATCCGGCACCGTCGATCTGTGCTGCGCGCGTGAGTTCGTTTGGGATCGTGATGAAGTAGTTCCTGAAGAACAGCGTCGTGAAGCTGATCCCGTAGACGGTGTGAACGAGGACCAGTCCCGGAATGGTTCCTGAGAGCTTCAGGGCGCCAAGAAGCTGGGCCATCGGCAGGATCACCGCCTGGAACGGCAGAAAGCAACCGAAAAGCAGCATGCCGAACACGAAGTTCGAGGCTGGGAAGCGCCATTTTGTCAGGATGTAGCCATTGATCGCACCAATCCCCGTCGACAGAATGACGGCCGGAATGACCATCAGCAGCGAATTCACAAAATATGGCTTCAGGCCGCTGCACTCGGTACCGATGCATGCTTCGTCCCAGGCCTTCTGCCAGGCGTCGAAGGTGAGCTGCTGCGGAAGACCGATAAACGAACCGGAATAGATCTCGTCAAGCGACTTGAGCGACGTGACGATCATCACCCAGAGCGGCATCAGATAGAACACTGCAAGAGCGATGAGCGACCCGTAGATGAAGATATGCCCGAATAAGGCGGAACGCCGCGCCCTGTTAACCTCAGTGGTCATTGCGGCTCTCCTTCAGTTCGGAATAAAGATACGGCACGATGATTGCCGCGACCGTCATCAGCATCATCATGGCGCTCGCCGCACCGATGCCCATCTGATTTCGTTTGAACGTAGCGGAAAACATGAAGGTCGACGGCATCTCGGTTGCGCTACCCGGGCCACCATTAGTCAGCGCCAGGACCAGGTCGAAGCTCTTGATTGAGATATAGCTCAGGAGAACGATGACGCTGAGGAAGGCTGGCCGAAGCATAGGCACGATGATGCTCCAGTAGATCCGGACGAGGCCTGCACCTTCGATTTGCGCGGCCTTGATGACGGAATTATCAATGCCCCGCAGGCCAGCCAGGAAAATTGCCATGGCAAAGCCGGTCGATTGCCAGACCGCCGCAATCACGACGCAGTAGATGGCGTATTCCGGCCTCGTGATCCAGTCGAAGACAAAGCCGGTCCAACCGAACTCGTTGACGACTTTCTGCACGCCGAGTCCAGGGTTGAGGATCCACTTCCACGCGGTGCCGGTAACGATGAACGAAAGCGCCATCGGATAGAGGTAGACGGCGCGCAGGAAGCCCTCGGCCCGAACCTGCTGGTCGAGAAGGATCGCGAGGAATAGGCCGAGCGCGATCGTTATTGCCAGGAACAGCACCGTGAAAATGAAGAGATTGGCGACTGCCGTCTCCCAGCGGGGCGTCGCCCAAAGGCGGACATATTGCTCCAGGCCGACGAAGTCGTATCGCGGCACCATTTTGGACGACGACAAGGATATCCAGCCCGTCCATGCAATGAAGAGATAGACGCCGATGAAAACCACCACCAAACTTGGAGAGAGGACCAGCCGGGGCAACCAGAGCGTAAATCTATCTTTTGGAGAAATCCTACTGTTCATCACAGCATTCCAGCGTTGAGGCGCATGTGCGTCGAAGTGCGGTAATCCAGCCCGCCAAGGCGGGCTGGAGCCGGACGGACGCTCACTTTGCGTTGTTGATTCCGTCGACGAGTGCCTTGACCGCGTCCTCGGAAGACATGTCGGTCGTGAAGAACTTCGCGACCACGTCGCTGAAGACACCGGTGAACTGCGGCTGGTTGGCGAAGCCTTCCGTCAACCCGCCGAGCATCGTGTCGTTCTTCTGGGCTGCATCGCGGTCGGCGAAGCTGCGCTGTGCGCAGGCGTCGAAGTCCGAAACCGAAATGTCGATCCGGGCGGGGATCGACCCCTTAACCTTGTTAAAGTCCTTCTGGACCTGCGGATCCATGACGGACTCTGCCCAGGCGTCCTGCGCGAGGACAAGCGGTTCGCTATCGGTCTTGAAGAGGCCGAAGGCGTCGATGACGAACTTGAAATAAGGTGTCTGCGCCGGCGTCGGGAAGCAGAGAAAGTCGGATCCGGGCTTTAGACCTTTGTTGAGGAACTCGCCCTTTGCCCAATCGCCCATCAGCTGCATACCCGCCTTGCCGTCGGCGACCATTGCGGAGGCAACCGCCCAGTCGCGGCCGGTGAAGCCGTCATCGACGAGGCCGCGAACCTTGCGCAGCATGTCGAACGTCTTAACCATCTTCTCGCTCGACAATTCGTCCTCGTCGAGATCGACAATCGCCTTCTTGTAGAAATCCGGCCCGTTCATGTCGGCCGCGATTGCTTCGAAGACTTCGAGGATCTGCCAGGGCTCGTCGCCCATCGCCAGAGGGATGACACCCGCTGCTTTCAGCTTTTGGCCAACCGCGATCACTTCGTCCCAACTCTTTGGCTCGCTGATGCCATACTTGTCGAAGAGTGCCTTGTTGGCCCAGATCCAGTTCTGGCGATGCATGTTGATCGGCACGGAGATGTAGTCGTCGCCGTTCTTGACGAAGGCTTCCAACTGGGGAGAGATGGTCTTTTCCCACCCGTTCTTCTCATAGAGCTCGTTCAGCGAACGCAAGACACCTTCGTTCGCCCAGTCGAGCCCCTCGAAGCCGAGAAATTGCATCGTCGTCGGCGGATTGCCGGCGGCAAGTCGGGTACGCAGCGCCTGCAAGGCATTTGCGCCGGATAGTCCGCCGACCGCGCTGTCCTGCCAAGTATAGCCCTTGGTGGCGAGCTTGTCGGTAATGACCTTGAGCGCCTTGACCTCGCTCTCGGAAACCCAGTGGTGGATACCTTCGACCTTGGGTTTCTCCTGCGCCACAGCGGCTATCGGAAGAAGAGAGATCGAAGCGGTAACAAGCATTTTCAGTTTCATTGTAGTTCCCCTTTTTTGCCTCAGCGGTTGGTGGATTGCTGGCAGTCTCGACAAGAGGGTGTCGAAGCTGCCAGTGGGTTATGCGTCGCGCGGGCCGGCGGCCCCCGCGTAAGGAATGTTTCGGCCACCGAAGCGGCGGACACGAATGTTGGCTTGCTCGGCGTGACCCGCGAAGCCTTCCATCAGGCAGAGACGAGAGCTATAGGCACCGATAAGGGCTGATGCCTCATCGGTCTCGATGCGCTGATAGGTGCAGGTCTTGAGGAATTTCCCGACCCACAGACCGCCGGTGTAGCGCGCGGCCTTGTTCGTCGGCAGCGTGTGGTTCGTGCCGATGACCTTGTCGCCGAAGGCGACATTGGTGCGGGCGCCAAGGAACAGCGCGCCATAGTTTTTCATGTTCTCGAGAAAATAGTTCGGATCGCTCGTCATGACCTGAACGTGTTCCGAAGCGACACGGTCGGCTTCGGACACCATTTCCTCGATCGTGTCGCAGAGGATGATCTCTCCGCAGTCGTTCCAGGCTTTTCCGGCGACGGCGGCCGTCGGAAGGATCTGCAGGAGCCGGTCGATTTCGGCAAGTGTATCCCTGGCGAGCTTCTCGGAATTGGTGATGAGCACAGCCGGAGAATTGGCGCCATGTTCGGCCTGGCCGAGCAGGTCCGTTGCGACGATTTCACCGTCGACGCTTTCGTCGGCAATCACCAGCGTTTCGGTCGGGCCGGCAAACAGGTCGATACCGACCTTGCCGAACAAAAGACGCTTGGCCTCTGCCACATAGGCATTGCCCGGACCGGCAAGCATATCGACGGCTTCGATCGTTTCGGTGCCATAGCCCATCGCCGCGATCGCCTGGACACCGCCAATGCAGTAGATCTCGTCTGCACCGGCGAGAGCCTGTGCGGCGACGATCTTGTTGGATATCTGTCCGTTGAACGGCGGAGCACAGGTAATGACGCGGTCGCAGCCCGCCACGCGCGCTGTCAGCACAGTCATATGGGCCGATGCAAGCAGCGGATATTTTCCACCTGGCACGTAGCAGCCAACATTTTCGATCGGCACATTGCGATGGCCCAGGACCACGCCTGGGATCGTCTCGACTTCGAGATCCTGCAGCGCATCTCTTTGTGCCTTTGCGAAGCGGCGGACCTGATCTTGTGCAAAATCCAAGTCCTCGCGCTCCTGCTTGGTCAGCGAATTGATCGCGGCAGCGATCTCGTCTTTTGTCAGGCGATAGGACTCGCGGTCGAATTTGTCGAATTTAACGGAGAGTTCCCGAACCGCTTTGTCGCCGCCGGCTTCCACCTTAGAAAGGAGCTCCTCGACAGCTTTCGTTGTCGCGCCATCGGAAGCGCCCGCCGTCGAGGCTCGGGCAGTTTTGATGTGTCTGATCATGACAATAACTCTTCGTTTGCGGAAGCCGTGCCCCGCATTCTGGGTTTGGAGAGACTGTGGTTGGCGGGGCGCCAGGCGGCGCCCCAAGCCTGAAGTTGGCTCTACAGATGCTGCTCGAGTTCGCGCATCTTTGCGTAGGCAGCCTGTTCCTTCTCGTAATAGGCCGGCGACGGGAAGTCCCACCAGCCGGTGGCGAACGGGCCAGCGGCGTCACGCGATACGATCACCTCGACGAGAGCCGGCCCACCGCATTCCAAAGCAGCCTTGATGCTGCTTTCGAGGTCCTCGTCCTTCTCGACCTTCCATGCTTCGAGACCAAATGCGCGTGCAGAGGCGGCGATGTCGGCAGAATAGGGTTCACCATTGCCGACATGGTGGTTGAACTCGGAAGCGACGTGGCGACCCATGAACTTCCGCTGGCCACCGCGGATGGACATGTATCCGAAATTGTTCAGTACGAGGAACACGACGTTGATGCCGTTCATGACTGCCGTTCCCATCTCTGGAAGAGACATCATGAAATCGCCGTCGCCGACGATCGCGACGACCTGCTTGTCCGGGCAAGCCAGTTTCGCGCCGAGCGCTGCAGGCACCGCCCATCCCATCGGCGAGTAGGAGCCGGACGTGATGTGCGTGCGAGGCTTGTAGACCGGGAAGCTCTGCTTGACGGAGCCTTGCGTATTCCCCGAGCCGACGACGACGATGCCGTCACGGTCGAGCACCTTGCGAAGCGCCATCAAGGGGCGCTGCGACGTGAACGGCGTTTCCCGGCTCGTCTCACGCGGCTCGACCTGGGCGCGCCAATCTGCCTTCGCCTTCTGTACGTCAGCCAGGAAATTCTCGCGGCGCGACAGCATCTTTGTGGAGTCTGCGTCGGAAATCAGCGACAGGACGGCTTCAAGCGTAACCTTGGCGTCCGCGACGATGCCGACTTCGGTCTCGTAGTTCTTGCCGATTTCGCGTGGATCGAGATCGATGTGGATCAGCTTCGCAGAGGGAATCGAGAACGAGACGCCCTTGGCATAGGAGGATGCGGACCAATCCGTGAAGCGACAACCGACGGAGACGACGACGTCTGCCGAAGCCGTAATTTTATTGCCGCACGTGGTGCCGGTCTGGCCGACGGCCCCGATGAACAGCTGGTGATCTTCAGAGATCGCTCCCTTGCCGTTCCAGGTAATCGAGACGGCTGCACCCAATCTCTCAGCCAGCCGCGTCAATTCCTCGGACGCGTTCGCAGATATCGCACCGCCGCCTGCGACAATGACTGGTCGCTCCGCTGCGAGAAGGACCTTCACCGCAGCTTCGATTGCGCGCGGATCTGGGTAGGCTATGCCGATCGGAAGCCGCTTCTGAAGCGGATGGATCGTAACCTCCGAAGCCTCCACCTGAACGTCCATCGGCACTTCGACGTGCACCGGACCCGGACGGCCGGTCAGCATTTCGCTGAATGCACGATGCATGATGCTGGGAAGAACCTGAACGGAATTTGCCTGCCACGCACGCTTGGTAACCTGCTCGGTGACGCGCGGGAAGGCGTTATCCTGATGACGCTCGAGTTCCTGCATAGTGCCGTGGCCGTGCATGTAGGTCTGGGGAGAGCCCGACACATAAAAAAGCGAGGTTGAATCGGTCAGCGCTGTGGCAAGACCGATGATGGTATTTGCAGCCCCCGGCCCGACAGAGGTCGAGCAAGCCATCGGCTTTCCGCTGGCTCGGAAATATCCATCGGCCATATGGACGGCGCTCTGCTCGTGCATGACCTGGATGAACGGGAGTTGCGAGCCTTCTTCAAGGAATGCGTCGAAAAGCGACCAGATCCCGTGCCCCGGCACGCCAGCCACGTATTCGACGCCATACTCTTTCAGTGCCCTTGCGACAACCTGGCCACCTGTGAGTTTCATCATCTTCACCCTCTAAAGTTCGTTGTTCTTTAGTCGTGGGCTGGCAATGACCGCAGCCGTTCAACTGCGCCTACATTGCGGCCGCATCGGGCGGACTCGCAAGTTCGCAGACTTCGAAACGGTGACGCAGGATGAAGCGCACTTTGCTTTATGTTGCTCCGACCGGCGCAAACCCGACACCGATTGAATTGCGGCGGCAACAACCCTCCCGGGCAGGAGGCTCCGTGATGAGGCTACCGGGCGATGTGCAGGGTAATGAGGGACGGTTTCTGAGCTGGCGACCACGTTCGCCGGAATTAGCATTATGAAGTTAGAAGTGCTTCATAATGCTCAACGCGTCTGGAATGAACTGATCAAAGAGGCACACTTGGTGTTAGACGTCCATCGTCACAGATGAGTGAATTTCCGTGGCAGTTGAGGTAAGGTGGAAAGTTGGCCCAGATTATTTGGTGTCGGCGATCTAAACCTGTGCTGACAACCGCAAAGTCGCGCGGATCTAACGTCAGATTCAGCTCGGGCTATCCGGGAACAGATGACGGCAAACGCACTGTCGCGCCCACCGTCTCAGCTACTGGCCGCGCGTCGCGACAGCCATTGCCGCATCATGCTCCATCGTCAACGCATCAAAACGCTGATCGCTGCGGCGTGGAGTTCCTCGTTGGCAGAAGCGATAATGCGGCCTCCGTTTTCCGGACGCGATCCGTCAAAGGTCGTTACTTTGCCCCCCGCTGCCTCGATAAGCGGAATTAAGGGCACGATGTCGTAAGGCTGCAGACTGAATTCGACGCAGATATCGATGTGACCGGCCGCCAACATGGCGAAAGCGTAACACTCACCCCCATATCGGGTCATTTTGACCGTCGCGTCGAGCATATCAAATCGAACGTCGGGGTTCCTGCGCACGCCTTCGGGCGAGTTGGTATGCAAAACTGCATCCGCGAGCCGCGTGCACGCACTTGTCCTCAGACGTGTCGTGGCATTGTTCGTCCTGAGCCAGCTCACCCCGCTATGGGCCCAAAATCTCTCTCTCGTGATCGGTTGGCTCATCAAACCTGCGGTCGCTCGCCCTCGCTCGCAGAAGCCAATCAGAGTTCCCCATACCGGAATTCCAAGCAGGAAAGGACGGGTGCCATCAATCGGATCGAGGACCCACTGGCAGGCTCCAGTTCCCGTGACGCCGTATTCTTCACCGACAACGCTGTGATCGGGAAACTCCTCGGAGATCAGCGCTCGCATTGCCAATTCGGCCTCTCGATCCGCTTCCGTCACTGGATCGAAGCGGTAGCCCTCTTTTGGCTTTGTTGTCGTCTCAAGCTTTTGCCGAAATCGCGACACTGTCTCGCGATCGGCAGCGTCGGCTAATCTGTGCAGAAAATCCGCCGTAGGAAGGTTCATCGTTTATTCCTAGCTCGTTGGTCTATAAGCGTGGCAACACCGTCCGTCGGCTGACGCTGAGTTTCACGTCCGTCTTTGATCCTGACGAATGTCACGCAAATCTGCGCCTCTTATGCCGACGAAATAGCGTGCGCCCTTATGCTGATGCCAATTAGGCACCGCTTCGCAGGTCGGCGATCTTTTCAAAGGTTATTTTGATATGGTCGAAGTGAGCCTTTGAGCCCTCTCCTGTCGGCGACTGAACGCCAAACCCAACTTTAATTGGACGCTTACGAATGCCCGGGATAGCGAACCACCGCAGAAACTGCCAGAATTTGCCGTCCTCAGAAAAATGGAATGCAATCGTATCCCCGTCGCAATAGACGCGTAGCCAGACAGCTTCTCTGTGGAAGTTCGGGCCGTCGCAATCGTCCGATGTCGTCCGTGTAACAACGCTTACGATTGTCGGCTTCCTGGCAGCCGAGTATTCAAACGCGAGTTTTGCCCAGTTATCCTCGTCGGTCTGCACGAAAATGGCGCCCGCGTCGTAAGGCGACGAGAACTCAACTGAAACCCTGGCGGTAACTGCGAAGGTCTCTTCAGCGACTTCCGTGCCTAAGGAAAGCACGTCGTTTCGGCGAAAGCTGTCAGCTGGATGATGGAACCAGTCAGTGCTTCCATTGGCAGTTAGCGTCAAGCTGGTATCGCCGACCACCGCCGTTCCATGGTTTTCACCCCTAATCTGCAACCTCTGCAAATTCATCTACAACCTCCACTTCGATCTAATTTCGACTGCTGTGTTCTGGGGCTCGGTGGGAAATTTGCCCGACGAGAACACGCGCCCTGGTGAGAGAGCTAGCAACGCAACAAAAACGGCATTAAAATCACACAGAATTTCAGGGCTACAATTTCGCAATAGCCTCAAACCTGACGCGATGTGACGTTGTCGGTGGATCCGCGAATAAGCGCCGCTTCGAGGGAGTGGGACGCGAATTGCGATAGTTTAGAACTTTTGGAGGTCAGCCGGCCACCGTAGTCATAAATACGCGATTCTTATCTGGTCGCCTTGAATGGATATGAACCGGCGACGCTCCATTCAAATCTGAGATTGTTCTACCTGCAACACGCTTGCAATCGATACCGGCTCAAAGGGCAAGGCATCGCGACACGCTCACCGTTCAAACCGCTCTAGCATTTTTCTTAACTGCGCGTTTTGCGCCTTTAGCTTTCTTGCCAGTTGATTCCTGAGTACCCTGATCTCTTCGTCGAGGCTCATGTCCTCTGCAGTGTCGTTAGCTTGGGAAAAATTCGCAGCCGCTACCGCCTCCTGGCCGCGCCTCCTTTGCTTGCGCGGTGCCACCTCAACAGCTCGCTTGATGTTGTTCTGTGCAGCGGTGACGGCTATACCGGTACCGCCGGAGTAAGCGGGATCAGTGGCCTCCGCAATCTTGGCGGCTCCGCGCTCGACCTCATCGCGGCCACCATTTACGGCTTCTTCGGATTGCACAGGCTCGACAGAGATTGCACCGGCTTGACCGTGACGAGGTAGCTCCTCGCTTGCCGGTCGATAGTCGCTAGGCAGGCTCTCCTCGCCAGCCGTTTCAGTCGGACCGGAAATAGGCAACGCCTCCGGCATCACCTTCTCCGTCGAGCCGCTTTCTCGCTTTTGTTCGCGCCCCGGGGAGATCAGTCGGGCAAGAAGTTTCCAGGGAGACGCCATCTATCCGACCTCGCGTTTTATCCCGCAAGCAGGCAGTGAGTGCTGCTTCTGGCAACAGCATCCCCGCCGCCAAAATGCATATCTTGATAAGCATGGAAATGCGGCCGACGGTTGACCGGCTGCTTTTATCAATCGAGCTTGAGCCGTTTGCGCAGATCGGCATTTTCAGCGCGAAGTTTTTCGGCCAGAAGCTTGCGCAGCCGTTGATTTTCTTCTTCCTACTGCAGGAGATCCGCCATTTCATCGATCGCTGTCGTCGGCGCGGCCGAGGCTGTCTGCACGGCCTTCGGAGCACGGCGCACAGGTGCACGCTTGGCGCTCGCCGCACCTTCGATCACCTTTGTCTTGCGTCCTCTCCTCTTCACGCCACCGGCGCCGGCCAGAGCAGCCGCTGGCTCTGCCGTAGCGTCAGCTGACGCGGTCTCGAGTGCCGCCGCTTTCTTGGCGCGGGGTTTGCGCTGTTTCTTCGGCGCAACGGGCGTTTCGACAACGGTTGGTCCGTCGCCATTGGTTGCAGTATCAGTCTCGTCGGCCATGCTTATCTCCTGTGTATCTGATGCAGTTGTCGACGCCCCGAGAGGCGGTGTCAACAACGACTCGGCCTGTTCTGTTTTTGGCAGAGACATTTCACTATGGGATTTGCCATTCTGAGAGCTGCCTGACAGAAACGGCATTGCCTCTTCCTCCAGGTCGCGAGCGACGGACTTTAGATCCACGTTGCCCCAGATCGAGTTTGACCTGGTATCGAGTTTTCGCCTGCCGCCTTTGTACTCGACGGCAAAACTGCGTTGCACTTTTTTCAATATCAGAGCCTTGGAGAATCCGCAGGATTGTTTGGTGATATGCTGGTACATCACGCATAGCGCCTACCGGACTACCAGTCTATACCCACCGTCATTCCGATCCACCGCATCATTCCGGGAGCAGAATTTGTGGCCAATCTAATGGGGGCTGCGGACGGTCTATACGCCCAAAGTTCTTGAAAGGAAACGGCGACCAGTAGTTCGTCTCGAGACTTCTCCAGGTTCCCGACGATCCATTAGGCAACAAGCAGGTCGCTGCGCCGCGCCAGAACCGGCGACCGCGCTATCTCAGTATCAGTGGCGTAAGAGGTATTTATTGATCCAATATCATTGGTGGCGGTGATTGCGGCTTCCTGTCAACACCGGGTGTCCGCGACTCGAATCGTAATCTCCCGGATGTGCTGACGGAAAATCTGTCGGAACTCTCTGAAGTTATCGAACCCGAGAGCAGTTGGCAGCCGACTCGCAAACGGTCGCGTCTTCTGCCACATCGACAACGGCATTCCGGACGGCATCAGCACCGATGTGAACGGAAGTCTCTGGTCGAGCGCAGGCAATGGCATCCATTGCTTCGACTGGACGGGAAACTGATCGGCAAGGATCTGTGCCCCCCAGACCGTTGCAAACCTCACCTTCGGCGGGCCCAAACGCAACCGCCTCTTCATGGCCCTATTCGGTCTACATCGCAGCAACCGGCGCCCTATAGGTCGCGGCACGTTCCGACTTCTTGTGTGACGGGATTCTCATCGAGGGGTTCCGGCGGCCGTCTCCCTATCTTGCTATTGGCAAGGCACTGAAACATGCGAACGCCGGATCCAAGCGTTACAGTTTAATAAGACCCCACTAACTTACGCTTAAGTTTTAGTTAAAATGCGATTCACTGTGTTTGCAGATGATGGCCGACGTTTTCGACAGCTGGCGCGTTAAGACGCCATGCACCAGATTTACCGCCAATGGCAGCACTCCTCCCAGAACGCGACAAGCTACCGCGCCAAATTCATCTTGGCGACAGAGATCCTGAAATCAGATATGTCTTCTCGTGAAATCCGCCGAGCTGCCCGCCGCGTCGTTCGTGCGCTCGAGGCCGTCATCGACCTTCCCATTGCCGGCGCTGATGTACTGAGGACGGCGCGGGAGCACTTTGGAGCGTTGACGGAACTCCTCGCAGCCGTCGAACCCCAGCCAGCCGGTGATGATGGTCCCGAGCCGCGAGGGCCGCGACAACAAGCTAACGTAACCTTTGGCCATGGGGACCGGGAAGGCTCGGCTCCTGACATGGAGCCGAGCGGGTTTGAGCAGCGAGATCGCCACGTCGAGCGGTAAGCAATGCGTGAACTGGCTAACCCTCCGACCGAACTGACCTCTCAAAAACCCTCGCCAGCCGTTGCGCGAATTTTCGGGGATCTTGTGGCCGTTCGCCGTCGAGAATGCGCGCTTGATCGAGCAACAGGAACGTTGCGTCCTCTTGATAAGACGCATCGTCCTCGACGGCCGCGATGGCTTTAATCACGGGATGTACCAAGTTGATTTCGAGGATCGGTTTCGTGGCTCCCTGGAGACGACCTGCGTTTTGCAGGATCTTTTCCATCTGCCTGTCATAGCCGTCCTCCGGCGCAACCAAGCAGACCGCGCTCTCCGTCAAGCGGTCGGATGCCCGAACATCGGCGACCTGACCGGCCAGTTTTTCTCTTGCGAAGCCAATAAATGTCGCCAAACCGGCGCCGTCCTGTTCCGGTGGCGTTTGATTGTCGAGCCTTGGAAATTGCGCCAAATCCGCAGTTCCCTGCGTGATCGATTTGAACGCCTTTCCTTCGAATTCCGGCGCGTTCACCACCCAGAAGCTGTCGACTGAGTCGGTTAGCAGCAGCACTTCGATGCCTCGCGCCCGAAACCCTTCGAGCTGGGGCGACGCCCTCAACTGGTCCAGGCTGCCACCCGCAAGATAGTAGATGGCGTCCTGGCCTTCTTTGGCGTCTTTGACGTATTCGGCAAGTGAACGGTGTCCTTCCGGCGATGCCGACGTGTGAAATCGTGCAAGCGCCATCAATTGTGCACGCCGCTCGTAATCCTCGTAAATGCCCTCCTTCAAGACGGGTCCGAAATTCTCCCAGAACTTGAGATAGGTCTCCGGCTCGCCGTCAGCCAGTTTCTGGATCGCGGTGATAACCCTATTGGTGACACCCTTGCGGATTGCCGCCAGAATGGGGCTCTCCTGGATCAACTCGCGAGACACGTTGAGCGGCAGGTCAGCCGTGTCGACCAGCCCTCGAACGAAGCGCAGATATCTGGGCATCAGTTCCGCATCGTCGGTAATGAATACCCGCTTGACGTAAAGCTTCATCCGTCCTTTGCGCTCGGGATCAAACATGTCGAACGGCTGCGTTCCCGGTACAAACGCCAGGGCTGTGTATTCGTGCCGCCCCTCGGCACGAAAGTGCACAGTCAGGGCCGGTTCGTCGTATTGCCCAGATAGGCCGCGGTAGAAATCGGTATAGTCTTCCTTGCTGACTTCGCTCCTCGATTTGGTCCACAGCGCAGTCCCGTCCGTTATCTGGACCGGCTCGCCACCGGGTTTGTCTACAATGCGGATCGCGACCGGGACGTGACCGGATTGCTCTTTGACGATTCGTTCGACGGTCCACCTTGAGGTGTATGTCCTGGCATCTTCCATCAGATGGAGGACGATGCGCGTACCGCGGGGTGGCGCTTCGACGTGGTTTGCCGCCTCGACACTATAGCTTCCCTTCCCATCCGAGGACCATTTCCAGGCCTCCTCAGAGCCGGCGCGACGGGAAATCACATCGACATGCTCGGCGACCATAAAGCAGGAATAGAAGCCGACGCCGAACTGTCCGATCAATTGTGCGCCTTCAGCGGCCTTGTTCCCTGCAATCCGCTCCATGAACGCCCGCGTCCCCGACCTCGCGATCGTACCGAGCGCCTCAATCATCTCGTCACGCCGCATCCCGATGCCGTTGTCCTCCACGACAAGCTGCCGGCTCTCTTCGTCAAGCCGCAGCGTGATGCGGCTCTCGGCATCGGCCGCCAGCAGAGAAGGCGTCTCGATCGCCTCATAGCGCAGCTTCTCGCAGGCATCGGCGCCATTCGAGATCAATTCGCGCAGGAAAACGCCCTTGTCCGAGTAAACGGAGTGGACCATCATATGCAAAAGGCGGGCAACATCGGCCTCAAAGACGTGGCTTTCAGCGGTCTGTTCGACAGTTGTCGTCATGTGCTCGGATTCTCCAAAGAAATGCAATTTGCGCCGATCAATTGGCGAAACCAGGCTCAAAATTCAAGATGCGAAAACAGACGGCCGCGGCCCGCGCAGTTGCCATTTTCCATTGCAGCGGCTGAATGGCCAGAGCCTGCCCTGTGCGCCGATTGCATGGGATTATTCCAATATGCGGGTCAAAACCCCGCTAGGTCTTCATTAATCCGAAACAGGTTGTTGCTGTGCGAGAGTTCGCCAACACCCACATCCATGGCGCTGCGCCGCAAAAGGATGGCGCACCAAGTTATTATCCCGTCAGAGAGGCGATCAATGAGGTCGTTAAGAAGCCAACTGTCCAGCATGTCGAACCACAGGAACTTCTAAACTTGACCGATGTTGTAGTTCGTACGCAATACAGAGCAATAGCTGCGAGGCATGATCAAATACGTGCTGGCTATCTTCGTTGTCGCGATAATTATAGCGGTGACGTATTTGGCCTTCTTCACGCCCGGACAAGCATAAGCTCTGCCCGCAAGTCGACAGTGGGAACCGTAGTCGATTGTCTCGGCACCGGACCCAGTGGGTTTGCCGGCCGCATGGAGCAGGTGAGATGAGCGAGAACTTCAGCGCCAAGGAAACGTTCGCGATATACGGCGAGAGTGCAACCACGATCATCTACGTTCGAGATGGTTACGCCACCGAGGAAAAGACATTCCCGACGATGCGCGATGCAATCGACTATCTGAAGGCATTTGACCCTATTCCGTTTGGGATTGATCTCCACATCCGCGCTCACGGTCGCGACATACCGTTCAACCGTGACAATATAGCGAAGCTGATGCGCGAGCCCTGAATAGGACAGAACCGCAAACGTGCTATCTAAAATCCTACCAGCTCAGGTGGCGGGCTGTGATCGCATTTGTCGCGATTAATGAGCTAGTTGGTGAACGCGCGAGTCGGGTGAGTTTCCGCCAGCATATGATGCCTTTTGACGAAGCGACGAAAATTCTCCGCAACGGCACTCACCGGGAATCTTCCAGCGGCAGCTTCACGACACGCTCTGTATAACGTCTCGTACGCCAGTCCTCGGCGCTCTTGCGGCCAACTTTCCAGGTATTCTAACACCTCGTCGAGGGTTTTGACTTCGTCAACGAGATACCCGCGTTGAACGCAGATGGCGCGATTAAGTTGAGCAGTTGGTGTCATTCTCAGTGCTCCCTCCTACGCGGGACTTGGGAATACGATGCGGTGCATCTGATGGGATAATGACCCGAGAGGTTTTTATGGTTTCATGTGCGCGAAGTCCTGTTCTTCATGATGTTCAGGAGCTCGTTCTGGTTCTTGCCCGCAAGCGGCCATCGCCGCGCTTTCTGCAGGTTTGGCTGGCTAACGCAGGTCTCCAGCCTTCTAGCCAATAAACTGTCGGCCGCCCAACATAACAGGAGAACTAGATGCTTAGGGTGATAGCAACAAATAGTTGAGCAGCCTCATGTTCATTACCAAAAAATAGGAGTTACTGTCACGTTTATTATATCTTCCGGAAGATTCTGTCTTGAAACGTACAGTTCAAAATAGGCGTTTTAGTTTAAGTAACAACGAAGGATCGCCACCTTAGAATATAAAATGCCATGCGGTCTGCGGGGCTATTCATAGCGATGTGATCTCCTTGAGACTTGCGGCGGTTTCTTCCAACGCAGCCGCCTGCTGTTCGGTCCGCTTGGACAGGTCGTCGGACTAATTGCTGAGCTCGCCTGTGCCGGAATTGATCGCGGCGATCGCCGCGCGAACTTGCGTTGAGCTCTCCGAATGAGCCCTCGCATCTCAACGGTGAGATCTCCATGCGCCAATGCCGCGATGACGCACTGCGCCTTACTGACGCCGAAGCGCACCGAGGTCACGAGCTCGTTAACGCTTGCCTCGAACCGATCGAGATCAGGATTATCATAGGTTTTGAATCCGCCGGCTAAGGTCTCCGGCAACAGCAGCAGCTACGACGGTCGAAATGTTGGACGACAGACCGAGCTCTTTCCTTGAAGGGCACGTTCCTGTGCATTGAGGTGATGCATCCTAATTCGTCTTGCTTGAACACGTTCAGAGCGGCCACCATTTCACCGATTTTATCGTTCCAGCAGTCCCTTGACTGCAGCGACCAATGAGTGGAGCTGGTGAAAATCTCGGCTCACGTTCTCGCAGGGAGTATCTTCCAAGCAACTATTTCGCGCGGCAGCTCCCGGGACCGCTCTTGCGACGCCCAAGCCCCAAACAGCGAAATGCCCCGCCAGGACGGGGCATTTCTTACCAGTCTGATGCGACCCTATCAGGGATGCCGCACCGAGGGGAGCGGCAGGTAGAAGGATGACATAGTCCATAAAATCGTCAATTTACCTGAACTTACTAATCCTACTGTGGCGCTGGCCTTGTGCTGAGATCAACCCGACGTAGGGCCTCAGGCCCAATTCTTCTGGCGGTGCTTACGCGGCGCGCGATCGGCCACATCCTCATCGCTCTGGCATCAAACGGTTTCATAATTCCGCGTGGGTCTGGATCCGGAGACAGCCAACGCTCGTAATCCTCGGGACGAAGAACAACTGGCATACGGTTGTAGACTGCCGAGATCATCTCGTTTGATTGGCAGGTGACGACGGCGAAGCTCCGGATATCGATGCCGGCCGGGTGGCGCCATTCTTCCCAGATGCCCGCCAGCGCGAACATCGAACGGTCCTTCATAGCGACAGCGTAGGGCTGCTTCTTGTAAGTCCCGGCCTGCCATTCAAAAAAGCCGCTGACCGGCACCAGGCAGCGACGCGACCGGTAAGCGTCTCGGAATATCTCATTCGAGGCTATCTCTTCACGAGGCGCGAGGGCAGGCAGCTGGTGACGCGGTCGTTCCATCCATGACGGAATGAGGCCCCAGCGAGCGATGGCAAAGGCAGGCTTTGGCCGAACACAATCGAGTTCCAAGTTCTGAATGATGATGTGATAAACTTCGGCGGGAGGGCCGTTGTAACGAGGGAGGCGTTCCCCCAGGTCGTAAACCTTGCCCCGCTCAGCAAAGCTGAAA
The DNA here is from genome assembly GCF_025200795.1 of Rhizobium sophoriradicis. Taxonomy (NCBI): domain Bacteria; kingdom Pseudomonadati; phylum Pseudomonadota; class Alphaproteobacteria; order Hyphomicrobiales; family Rhizobiaceae; genus Rhizobium; species Rhizobium sophoriradicis. Next base: position 272,438 of record NZ_CP104153.1, on the reverse strand, counting down.
GCTTCTGCCAGTTCGTCAAACGATTTGTCAATGTAGATGCGGCGACACATGGGCGGGTCTCGTATCGGATCGGACGTTCGATAAGTGGCGCCGATGAATCATCAGTCAATATCGACTAAAATAAGGCTCGGCAGCGTCTCGGCACAGCCTGGTGACCCTCTTTGCTCAGGGCTCGGATATTCTCGGCCATGATCGCTTGCCGCACATGAACTCCGTTCAGGCACTCGAACTTGGGCGCTACCCCGGCGCGGCGGCAAGCCTGAAAATGAAGGTCAGTGCCTATTGACCACGCCAATGCATCACGATTTCGAAGGCTTATATCTCGACGTTCAACCTGCTCAGGCCATCGGCGTATCGCATTGGCCGAGAGTGCGCTTCTGATTGCAGCAGTCATTCCGCAGCCCTGTGTACCTTCAGACCAGCGAATCCAAAGTCTTCGGCTAGGAATCGTACCAGAGTGCACAGAACTTAAAGAAAATCGTAACGAATCCCTCCCTTGTACGTTTAACGAGAAGGTCAGCATGTATTTGCACGAAGGAATAATGAAGCAAGCCGTCAGCATCGAGGAGGCGAGGCTATGGCAGAAATCTTCCAAGAAAGGGCAACAAACAGGTTGATACGCTGCCTTCCTGATGAGGCATTCAGGCTCGTCGCCGCTTATTTGCGACACGTCGATCTGCCGACAGGCACCCCGTTGGTCGAAGCCAACAAACCGATCGAGCATGTTCATTTCATCGAGAGCGGCCTGGCTTCGATGGTTACTTCAAGCGCGGACGGCAACAGTCTCGAAGTTGGCAATATTGGGTATGAAGGTATCAGCGGCTATCCTGTGCTCCTCGGTATTGATCGAACGCCGAACCGCACCTTCATGCAGGTCGCCGGATCGGGGCTTAAGTTGTCCGTCAGCCGATTTCTCTCACTCCAGGACAACCCGGAAGCTCACCTCTTGTTTCTGCGCTACATCCACACTCGGGAGCTGCAGCTGGCTTACTCTGCATTAGCGGCGGCAAGATACCACGTGCACCAGCGCTTGGCCCGCTGGCTGCTGATGTGTCATGACCGTCTTATCGTGGACGACATGCCGCTTACGCACGACTTCCTCGCATTGATGCTGGGAGTTAGGCGTGCCGGCGTCACGGTTCAATTGCACATCCTTGAAGGTATGCGGGCCATCAAGTCGACGCGAGGCAACGTCCATATCGTGGATCGTCGAATCCTCCTTGAGGTTGCTGGCGCATCCTACGGTGTCCCCGAGGCAGAATACGAACGACTGATCGGATCGGAGCTGGCGAGCCGGGAGAGACCGCCAAAATTGAGCGGAGCGGGCTGGTCACGCTGATACGGCTGGAAATTTGTTGTTGCCGAATCGCGCGGTTCGGCTGCACGTCCAATCGGTGCACGGCCTTCGTCATCACTGACCCATCCAAACGTCCTGGCAAGTTCGGTGCGCGTGGCGCCGCCGGCGTTTTCTTCCCGCGAGTTCTGCGCTCTTGAACCCATAAGATGCTGAATTATATCAGTGTTGTCGATTGCCAAATAGGGATCGACACAAAGGTCCAGGAGACGCCAAGCGCTCTTGGCGTCTCCTTGTATCCATGTTGCTTGCAAGGAGGATATGGCTATGAGGACAAACCTCGATTTCGCTCCCCTGTTTCGGTCGAGCATCGGCTTCGAGCGGATGCTGAACGCGCTTGAGGCTGCACGCCACGCCGAGACAAACGACAATTGGCCGCCCTACGACATCATCAAAATCGGTGAGGATGATTACCGGATTGCTATGGCAGTGGCGGGCTTCTCGCAGGACGAACTGGCGATTACTCAAGAGCAGAACTTGCTCATCGTATCGGGGCAGAAGGCGAACGGCGAAGATGTGCAATATTTGCATCGCGGCATTGCCGGAAGCTCATTCCAGCGCCGGTTCGAACTGGCCGATCATGTCAAGGTTGTCGACGCCGGTCTGGTCAACGGTCTGCTGACCATCGATCTCAAACGCGAAATTCCTGAAGAGATGAAGCCGCGCCAGATCGAGATCGGAAGTGGTCACGCAATGCCGAAGGCCGAGACCAAGCAAATCGAAGCCAGGGAACAAGCGGCCTAACACTTCCGTGATGAATTCCGACGGCGCCGGGCCAAGCCCGGTGCCGGCGGAAGATCTTGCGCAACCACGAGAAAGGAGAAAACCATGAGTGTTCGTGATTTGATTCCCTGGGGCCGCAACAACGGCAATCAGGTGCCGAGTCTCCTTCGCGACGACGACCGCGATCCCTTCCTGTCGCTCCACCGCGAGGTCAACCGGCTTTTCGACGACGTTTTTCGCGGCTTCGGCTCCAGCCTGCCGTCTCTTCGCGGCGCCAGCGACTTTGGCGCCGGCTGGCCGAGTGTCGAGATCTCCGACACCGACAAGGAAATCAAGGTGACGGCCGAAGTACCCGGCCTTGAGGAAAAGGACATCGAGATCTTCCTCGATGACGGCGTGCTGACGCTGAAGGGTGAAAAGCGGTCGGAAACGGAGGACAAGGAGAAGCAGTTCTCGGAGCGCCACTATGGCCGTTTCGAGCGGCGCATTCCGCTCGGCACCGAGGTCAAGGAGGACCAGGTCGACGCCACCTTCAAGAACGGCGTTCTGACCGTCACTCTGCCTAAGACCGAGAAGGCGCAGTCACAGGTCAAGCGAATCGCCGTCAAGAGCTAGTGGGTCCACACCACCCGGCGGTCGGCCTTGTGGCGGCCGCCGGCATTCTCGCCAACAAGGAGGGATAAAATGATGGAGTTGATTAGGGAGATGCATCATTCAGGTACGGGACCGATGTCCGATATCCGGCCCTCGAATGATAACCGGCGGAAGTCTATGGCTATTGGACGCTCCGTATTTCCCGAGGATGCCATTGCCCGCATCTTCAAGCCATCGCGCTCCACAATGACATCGGGCAAAGCGCGAACGACAGGCTGGCGGCTTGTCTTTGAACACCGGAAAGCGCAGTTCATCGAGCCGCTGATGGGCTACACGGGCTGTACTGACACACTCCCCCAAGTGGAGTTGGAGTTTCCGACCCTTCAATCCGCGATCCGCTACGCCGAACGCCAGGGTCTGACATACATCGTTAAACGTCTGGCGAGCAAGGCGGCCGTTCCGCCGAAGCGGAGAACCTACGCGCAATCCGACCGGCCTTCTCACGCCTTCTCCGACGCGACGTTGGAGCAGCTTGGTCTGACGGAGCTTCAGGCGAGTTATGAACAGGCGTTAGACGAGGCGGCCAACCGCAACGATGCTCCTGGTACTGCGGCAGGGACGGCGCCCATCGACGTCGTTCGAGATCCAACGCTGTCGCTTGAGAAGAAGCGTTCGATCCTGATGAACTGGGCCTGGACCGAGTACCTGATCGATCAGGCGACCAACGAGGGCATGCCAGAGAACAATCGGCCTTCGCGCCTCGAAGAGGTTGAGCAGGCGATGCTGGCGCTCGAACGGGATGCCAAGCATCTGGATCCTCAGCCCGCGACTGAGCAAAACGCCGCGTAAGGTGCAGCCATGGATCCGTTGAATGTATTCGACTGCGAGAGAGTTCTGGCGAACAGGTTCGCACTGGCGGTGGCAGCGGCCGCGCGCAGCCGTTCACTCAATCGAGGAGCGGAGCCGAGGCTTGAGATGCCGGGCGCTACCGCGAGCGAAATTGCACTAACGGAGATCGCGCAGCGCAGCTTTCTGCCGGATGAACTCGCCCTGTTTCTGATCGAACCAGCAGAGGCAAAGCCGCCTCATTCGAGCGAACCCCCAATCCAGGTCCGCGGCGGCGGCAGGCATGCCGAGGCCGCACCCGTCTCCGAATCGTCCGAGGCGGTCCATTGATGCTGCCAACTAACGACAAGGAGGAATGAAAGATGCTGAATCCATGTCCGGCGAACATCGGACGGCTTTCGATATCATCAATATCGTTGCCGGCCTTGCGCTTTTCATATCGCCTTGGCTGCTCAGTTTCACCGTAGAAAACGATCCGCCTGGAATGCCTGAATCGCCGGCGCGACCATAGCCGTGATCGCCGCGGCAGCCCTCCATGCCTTTTATGAGGCGGAGTGGCTCAATCTTGGCTGGGCATATGGGCCTTTGTCGCTCCATGGGACCTCGGCTTCTCGGCCATAACAGCAGCCATGTGGGCCCATGTGATTGCCGGCATAGTCGTCGCGGAACTTGCGGCCGGCAGCATCTGGTTTACCCATCACCATTCGCTGTCGACCGCTTGAGTCAATTGCAAGCGGGCCGGGGAACCCTCGGCCCCCTCCGTTGTTAAACAGCCCATTGGTTGGTGAAGCCATTTCACGGAGCAGACCATGTCAGATCTCACCCCGAGGTTCCACGGGATTGTAGCCCCACTTGCTTTTGCCCTTGGCGCCATTTTGATAACCGTCACGCCGGCCACACCGGAGACGGCGGGATCATCGGCGGCTCCTTCCTCCAGCTTGCCGACGCTGGCCCCCATGCTTGAACAAGTCACCCCGGGTGTGGTCAACATCGCAGTCGTTTCAAAGGCGCCGGCAGAAGACAACCCTCTTTACAGCGATCCAGCTTTCAGGCGCTTCTTTGGTGTGCCAGAGCAGCAACAGAGAGCCAGAATGAGCGCCGGCTCCGGCGTGATCGTCGACGCCGCAAAAGGTTATGTGCTCACCAACCACCATGTCGTCGACGGGGGAACTGAGATCTCCGTCACACTCAAAGACGGCCGGCGGTTCTCTGCAAAACTGATCGGTAGCGACAAGGAGACCGATCTCGCCCTGCTCCAGATCGACGCTCACAATCTTACGGCTATCCAGATCGGAGATTCCGATGCCCTTAAGGTGGGGGACTACGTCGTCGCCATCGGGAACCCGTTCGGACTTGGGCAAACCGTGACCTCGGGTATCGTCAGCGCCTTGGGGCGAAGCGGTCTGAACATCGAAGGCTATGAAGACTTTATCCAGACCGATGCCTCAATCAACCCGGGCAATTCCGGCGGCGCGCTGGTCACACTCGAGGGCAAGCTGATCGGTATCAACACCGCGATTCTCAGCCCCGCCGGAGCCAATGTCGGTATAGGCTTTGCGGTACCGAGCAACATGGCGGCTTCAGTCATGGACCAGTTGGCCAACCATGGAAAGGTGGAGCGCGGCAAGCTCGGCATCGGCATCCAGGATCTTACGCCGGACTTGGCTGAAGCTCTCAGACTTGGCGACCTGCGCGGCGCGCTTATCGCGAATATCGAACCGGGTTCTGCGGCCGAACGCGCCGGGCTGAAGACCGGAGACGTGGTAACAGCAATCGACGGACGTCCCGTCCATGGCTCAACCGACCTTAGAAACCGCATCGGGCTCACGCCCGCAGGCAGCAAGGTCAGTCTGACTGTGAAACGCGGCGATGACGAGCAGATAATCGCCGTCACGATCGAAGCCGAGGAGAAGGCGCTGCCAGACGTCTCCGGCACGCCCCTCGAAGGGGCCAGGATGAGAGATGCATCCAGCGCCGGATCTCAGATTGGAGGCTCCGGCGTGGTGATCGAGAGCCTTGCGTCTGGGAGCGCGGCCGCTCGCGCCGGCCTTCGACCCGGCGATATCATCGTTGCGGTGAACAGGGTTCCAGTTGCTTCCGTCGCCGACCTACGACGGACAATCGCCGAGAGACCAGCCATCGTGGCGCTTGAATTGATCCGCGATGGCGGTCGCTTGCTGTTGGTCATCCGGTGACAGGGAGCGGCCGCATGGAGATGAACAAGAAAACGCAGTTTAACATCGGGTATTGGATCGCCGCCTTCTTCATTCTGATGGCGATCCAGTATTTCTTTGCAACGGCGACGCAGGTGGCGCGCATTCCCTACAGCCAGTTCGAAGCAGACCTCCGCGCCGGAAAAATCGCCGAAGTCGCCGTCTCCGACAGATTTATCCAGGGCCGCTACAAGCAGCCTCAGAACGACAATGCATATTTCGTCACGACCCGTGTGGAGCCGGATCTGGCTCAGCAGCTTCAAGAATACGGCGTGGTCGTAGCCGGCCAGATAGAAAGTACATTTCTGCGCGATCTCCTGTCCTGGCTCATCCCCGTAGCTCTCTTCGCCAGCGTCTGGATGTTCATGCTGAGGCGCATCGGCGGCGGGATCGGCGGCGGCCTGATGCAGATTGGCAAGAGCAAAGCGAGGATTTACGTCCAATCCGACACCGGCGTGACCTTCAACGACGTAGCCGGCGTGGACGAGGCAAAGGAAGAACTCAAGGAAGTCGTCGATTTCCTCAAAGACCCGGCAAGCTACGGGAGACTTGGCGGTCGCATGCCGAAGGGTGTTCTGCTGGTCGGCCCACCCGGGACCGGCAAGACCCTGCTGGCGAAAGCGGTCGCAGGTGAGGCCGGCGTACCGTACTTTTCGATCTCCGGCTCTGAATTCGTCGAAATGTTCGTAGGCGTCGGTGCCGCTCGCGTCCGCGATCTTTTCGAACAGGCGCGTGCCAAAGCGCCGGCCATCATCTTCATCGATGAACTTGATGCCCTCGGGCGCGCTCGCGGCATTGGCCCCATGGCGGGCGGACATGATGAGAAGGAGCAGACGCTGAACCAGCTTCTGGTGGAGCTCGATGGCTTCGATTCTTCTACCGGTCTCGTGCTGCTTGCAGCGACCAACCGTCCGGAAATCCTCGACCCCGCTCTCCTTCGGGCCGGGCGTTTCGACCGCCAGGTATTGGTCGACCGCCCCGACAAGGCGGGCCGTATTCAGATCCTCAAGGTGCATCTGAAAAAGGCGAAGCTGAAACGGGAAGTCGAGGTAGAGCAGATTGCTGCCCTGACACCGGGGTTCACGGGCGCCGATCTTGCCAATCTTGTCAACGAGGCGACGCTTTTGGCCACCCGGCGCAAGGCAGATGCAGTCGCCATGGAAGATTTCAACAACGCGGTTGAGCGCATCGTAGCCGGCCTCGAAAAGCGAAACCGGCTGCTCAATCCAAAGGAGCGCGAAATCGTCGCCCATCATGAGATGGGTCATGCTCTGACCGCATTGGCTTTGCCAGGCGTCGATCCCGTCCACAAGGTTTCCATCATTCCGCGCGGCATCGGCGCGCTCGGCTACACGATCCAACGCCCCACCGAGGATCGTTTTCTCATGACCCGCGAGGAGCTCGAGAATAAGATGGCGGTCCTGCTTGGCGGCCGCGCGGCGGAGTGGATCGTCTATGGTCATCTTTCAACCGGCGCCGCGGACGATCTGGTCAAGGTGACCGACATCGCTCGCGCGATGGTCACTCGCTATGGCATGACCGAAAAGCTTGGCCATGTGGCGTTGGAGAAGGACCGACGCTCCTTGCTCTCCAACGACCAGCCTTTCTACGGCCCACAGGAACATCAGTATTCCGACGAGACCGCAGCAACGATTGACGAACAAATCCGCAGAATTGTCGATGAGGCGTTCGATAGGACGGTGGGATTGCTTGAAGTGCGAAAAAAGACACTGGAGCGGGCGGCGCGCCTTCTTCTCGAAAAAGAGACTCTCAATGAGACCGAATTGAAGTCGCTTCTGGTCGAACCTGCTGATCAGCTCGCTTGAATGAAAAACGATCTGTAGAGGCAAGGTGCCGAACGCACGGTTCGTCCGTGACGAGGACACGTCACTGATGTTCCTTGCCTGCAGGATGTGTCGCAATGGCAGAGGGTCCGAATGGCCATGAATGGTTGAACACCAGCGTCTTTAGATTTTCGACGATGGATTCAAACAAGCTGATAAGGCCGATCACGTTCTTGCGAATGAAGTCGTCATCCGCCGCGCCTTTCAGGAAAATTTCGCATCGAAGGTGTTGAATTTAAAAACTAGGATATTAACTTTGCTCAGCGCTGGATACCGGCGCGATCCTTGTTGATCACCAACGTTTTCAGTGAGGTAGGAATGAGCTCAAAGGCTTTTAATCGCCCCGTCTATCTAAAGGAACGGCAAGGTCTGGTTCGGGAGATAAACTCTTTGGCGGACGCCATTGATTTTCTTGAAGACTGGCCTGAGCGCGATCGAGACCTCGTCCATGAGGTGACCCTCAAGACGTGCTACATGGCGCACGATGGACATAAGCCGCTTGAGGTAGCGCGTGATGCCGTTAGAGCATTCGGCAGCAAGAAGGGTATCCTGATGAAGCAGCCTGCGGTTCAGGCGTGGATGATCAAGACGTCAATCGGCGGCGGCCGCATTTCGCCCTAAGACGCCACCCGGGGACAGGAGGCCGTTTGAAGCGCCGGGCGACCCCTGCCCCCGGGAAAGAGGCGGCGGAAGACGAACTGGCCGCCCGCTCTTCCTCAAGCCCGTGCAACGCCCTTCGGTGGCGTACGCATAATCTTGTTAAGCCGGTCGGCGGCCAGAATTCACTGTCGCGCCCGGCAGGCACGACAGATCGGCCGAGAGACCGAACATCTACTGAGCGACGAGGTGTTCCACGTCGGCCTCCTGCTGAATCCTGCCATTGATCACGATGGCGCCGAGCACCACCTTGCGCGAGCGCGGCGATGTTCCAACCGGCCTTACGCGACGCTTCAGTGCCGGCGGGCCAGCCAAGGAACGGCGATGCAAACTGCTCTACCCATCTAAGGTTCGCGCCAATAAAGTGACGGTTGACGGTTGAGCAGCATGGAATCGCCGAATTCATGCGCACGGTAACCGCATGCAGTTAGAGCGGTGGAGGCGCTGTCGAGTAGGCCGTTGTCCGCGAAGGCGCGCAACAGCTCGAAATGGCTTCCGCCGGGCTGGTGGACGCCAGTGAGAACCGCATCGACGACGCGGAGCGGAGTGCCACATGCGATACGCCCTGTCGCAATACCATCTCCGGCACGCACGCTGCCGTCGGGATTGGCGGCTGCTTCAAGGGCGCGCACCACGCTCGTGCCGATCGCGATGATGCGGCTGCCCCTGAGCTGCGCCCGCGCTACCTGCGCCACGGTACATTCAGGGATGTGGTACGGCTCGTCGAAGGGAAGGCGCGAGTCGAGCGCGGGATCGCCGGTGGAAGAAATCCCCGCGGCATGCGTGAGTGTTGCAAAACCGATCTCGCGCCGACGCCAAGCTTGCAGTGTGCGCCAGTCGAGCGCGAAGGAAGCCGATGGCGCCTCGAACGCGACAGGCCGGGCGGCAATTCTCGTCCAAACATCCCACAGTGCCAGCGGCTCGGGAACATGCGCGTATTGGATCGGCCTGCCATGCTGCGCCAGTCCTGCAAACATGGCTGCTCGGGTGCCTTCGAAGCTGAGCTCGACAAGGCGAGGATGGTCGAGAACGCGCTCGACCCTGGCTCCAAGTGGGCCGAGCTGGAGGCGATCGCCTGATGACAGCGCAGGCGGCGGCAGCCGATCTTCCGTGCGGGTGCGGTGATCACCAGAGCCGAAGACGATCGCAAGGAAGCGGACTGGAGCGGAAGCTGACAGCCAGCCGGCCAAGCGGATCTCGATTGTCTTTCCACATTGGAGATGCGTGCCGTGCAGGCTGGCAGGCAAGGTTGCGGCATCGTTGGCGACAACCAGATCGCCAGGATCGAATAACGTCCCGAGGTTAGCCCGCGGCAGGTCGCGCATCGTGCCGACCGCCTCCACGACGAGCAGCCTGGCCGATTGCCGATCGAGGCGTTCAGCGGCGATCACGCGTGGGCTCCGGCTGTAAGCGCATCGTGACTCGGCAACGCGCCGAGCATCTTTTCGATGATCTCGGCAGCGGCCAGCTCCGGATCTTTCAAGGTCGACCGATCGGCGTCCGGTAGCGCCAGCGCGTGCAGCGGGGTGTCCATGTCGCCAGGATCGAGGGCAAGAAACCTTATTCCATCTCCTTTCGACTCCGCGTCCCAAATCGCCGTCAAATGGGCAAGCGCTGCCTTGCTCGCGCCATATGCGCCCCAGCCGGGATAGGCGTTGACCGCCGCATCGCTGGAGATGTTGATCACAAGCGCGCCGCGGCCCTCGCCCGCGGACGCGGCAAGCGCACCAAACAGGGCTTTCGTCAGCCGGAAGACGCCGAGAAGGTTGACAACGAGCGCCGCTTCCAGCTCCTCGCACTCCGTATCAGCAAGAAGCGCCAGAGGCACAGGACCGAGGCTTGATGCATTGTTGATCAGGACGTCGACCTCGCCAAGGTTGGCAGTGACCTGCATCGCGATCGGGTAGATATCTTCCTTCTTGCCGATATCGGCGACAATGCCGTGCGCGCCCGTCTCGGCTGCGACGCGTTCGACATTCGCTGCGGTGCGGGCGACGAAGGCAACGCTCGCACCCTTCTTGGCAAGCTGCCGCACAAGCGCCAGTCCGAGGCCGGAAGTGCCACCGGTGATCCCTACGCGAAGTCCTTGAAGATCGATATTCGCCTGCATTGCGGTGCTCCTTCAATGGGTACGCCTAACTGCTACAAGTTCAAGTGAACTTGAAGTCAAGAGAGCTTCGTGCTTTTATTTATGCATGGATCCGATGCTGACCATCACCGACGTGTCGCGGCGCAGCGGCGTTGCCTCATCAGCTCTGCGCTTCTATGAGGAGCGTGGGTTGATCGCATCCGAGCGCGCCGGCTCGGGACATCGACGCTACCACCGGTCTGCATTGCGGCGGATCGCTTTCATTGTCTTTGCACAACGGATCGGGTTGACGCTTGAGGAGATCGGCGCCGAGCTCGCCAAGCTGCCGGCCGATCGCGTACCGTCACGTCGGGATTGGTCGCGATTGTCGAGTGTGTGGGCAAAACGTATCGACCAACGCATAGCCGAGTTACAGCGCCTGCGGTCCGGGCTTGGCGAATGCATCGGTTGCGGCTGCCTGTCGATCGACCGATGCCGCTTGGCGAACCCTGCTGACGTGGCAGGGCGCAAAGGGCCGGGGGCGAGGTATTGGCTGGGGTGAATGAGCCGCCAACAAAGCGGTGCCTTTGGCCGGCAAGTTCCCCTAACTCATTTAGGATATTCTTGATGAACGCGGACCCCGGCTCGTCCCACGCAGCTTAGAGCCTACATCACGTGGTGAAAAAGAGCGGTTTGGCTTGATAGTCCTGGCTCTTGAGCGGACTCGAACTGTCGGCACCATTTTATCTTCATTTGTCTTCGCCCACTTCGAATCAAATCAACTGCTTAGCCTTGATAGACGGCCTATTCTCCAAACGGAAGTTCAATTTCTTCGCGGTTTCTTATTGCGCCCTCGGTCAGGACCGTGTTGAGCCGCTCGGCATCTTGTGCTGGCAGCATTCCCGCCCCGGTTCGAATACCTTCTCGCCATGTAGGCCCGCGCTTCCATGCTTCGTTGTAGACGAGCGCCAAGTCGGCAGATCGCCTTGTCTGTTGCAGCGCTTCGAAGAGCAGCGCAGCTTGTCGGATGTCCTTCTCACGCTTCGCCGGCCCCTGCCCGTCGGTGTTTCGGCGGCTGGCGACTATTAGCTTGTGGACGGCATACCGGGACGGATCAGGGACGACGACCGGAACACCGCTTCGGTGGAGCAGCATCGTCCTGACGGGTTCCCTTATGAGGAAGTCGAGAAAGCGCAGTGGATCCGCGCTGGCGCCATCAAGAGCGGGCATCTTTGCCGGCTGATCGATGTAGTCATCCGAACCACGGTTCGACGTCAGGAACTCAACCCTGTAGCCGTCGGCATTCTGAAACGCTGACGAGACCGCGGCTCCCGATCGATGTGGAACTGGACGAAAGCTGGCGTCGACGCCCTGCAGCAACTCAAGGATCGGAGGCAGACTATCTTCAACCTCCCGACTGATGGCATAGTCCTGGGCGATGTCAGCATCGCCGGTCAGGATCGCAGCCATGGGAAGACGGACGCCCAGCAGCCCTGAATAGCACTGAAAGGCCACCGTGCCTATCAGAATACCCCGGAGCCGAAAGAGACCGCCATCGGCAAGAGCCTCGACGATATCGCCCGACATGGCGTCAGGGGCGATCATCCCGCCTTCGCGGGTCAGGGTATTTACCAAGCGCCTGCGAGCGCGTAGATCGTCCTTGTCCCGCTTATGATCAGCTACGCGCTGTGCGATAACCGGATCATCAGCGGAACCGACGTAACGACGTTTCGTACCACCATGTCCATCCGGGATGTCGAAATACCAGTACTTGCGCCCCTTGATGTTTGCGGGGGTGAACCGACCCTCCGGAGGGAAATCGGCCGTCCAAGCGGCGTCGAGCGAGCGCTGACCGAGCTCGGCGAGCATCGTCTGATACATGAGGTCGATGGACTTCATAGCTCGACTCCAGTGTTATACTGTTTTTCAAAAACAGTATAACGGTCGTGAGGATACGCCGCAAGATTGGCTGCCCCAGTTTCGTCGGCCACACTGCGGCTCATTTCGGATTGACGAGATCTACGTGAAAATCCGCGGGAAGTGGTATTATCTGTACCGCGCCATCGACAAACACGGCAATCCCATCGATTTCCTGCTCACCGCGAGACGCGACCTCGATGCTGCTAATCGCTTCTTTCGTAAGATGCTCAAGGACGAACCATTGCTCTCACCGGAAAAGATCGGCACGGATGACGCCAATACCTTACCCTTAACGATCAAGACGTCCGTGGAGGATGGGCTTCTCAGGCCGGATCCAGTCCACTATATCACCAAGCATCTACAACAAGGCATCGAGAGCGACTACTTCCGCGTGAAGAAAAACATGCCGAAGATCGGCGGCTTCCAGTCCTTCAACACCGCGCGCTGGACGATTGCCGGGTTCGAAGCGATGCTGTAGTTGCGGAAGGGCTTTGGCTTTTCCGGCGAGTGGACGGTCAACGACCGGAACAATCTGCTCTCGCGCCTCTTCGGACTTCAAGAGGTTAACAAAGCGTGAAGAGTTGGGGATATCTCGGCTCAAAGCAATCTACCGCCAGCTTTGCGACACGCCCTTGGCCTCTTTTCAAACGTTGAAGTAACTTTGCCAAGCCACCACAGTCAAAATCGTCGAATAGGTCAGATGATGAGCGAGTTGATCGCCACCGTGCAGCATCCAGAATGAACGCGCATTCATCGGACAAGGATGACGGCGACCATAAACGGCTTTGAGATGATCGATCAGAAAATGAATGAGAAACTCGCCGGTAACAACAGCGACTGTCCATGTCAGGTATGGCATTGATAACCACAGGATTGGCATGGTGGCGGCCGCGTGAATGGCTGCGTGGACATACCCCCCAGGTTTCCTGAGATCCCCTTTGCCATCGATGATCCAGGCGGGCTGTAGCACGTAATCAGCCACAAAATGTTTGGTCTGCAGCCAAACCAGCGTGATCAGAAGGAGCCAGTCAATCGCCATGTCGCGCTACCTGCTCCCGATCAATGCCTGGATCGATCGTATGCACGCAAACCGACGCAGCCTTTCCTCGGATGTTTACTGCTCCCAACAATCTTGCATGGAGATGGCCTCGCGCCCTCCGGAACGTTTCGTCGCTCAACGCGATCTCCACGCCCTTCTCCTTCGCGGCGCCGACGAGCCGGCTCGCGAGATTGACGACGTCGCCGATCGCCGTGTAGCTCAGCCTTTCTGCTGAGCCAATATTGCCGACAAGCGCCACGCCACTATTGATGCCGATACGCACGCGAATGGCATCGTGCTTCGGCGCGATAGGAGGCATGGCGTGCATGGCGTCACGGATTGCCGCCGCAGCGCGACACGCACGCAATGCGTGATCGGGTTCGTCATTTGGCGCATTCCAGATTGCCATCACCGCATCGCCGATGAATTTGTCGACCGTACCGCCCTCGGCATGAATGGCGGCGATCGACGAGGTTAGAAAGCGCGTCAGGCTCGGCTCGACGCCGCTGCCGAGTTCTTCGGTCAGTTCCGTGAAGCCAGGTAAATCGGCAAACAGGACTGTTATTTCCCTCAGTTCACCGCCTGGACGAGGCTCGATGCCGCCATCGACAAGCGGACGAACGACCTCGATCGGCATAAAGCGTGCGAAGGCGGAAAGGCCACTCGACATCCGTTTCAGCGCGAACGAGAAATCGTCGAGTTCGGCCAGCAGCGCCGGACGGTGCTCAACGGCCTCGAGTTCGAACCTCTCGATCAGGTGCAACTGTCCGGCAAGGCGGGACAGTGGTCGAGTGAAGAGCGTTCGGGCAAACAGGATCGCAGTCACTGCTGCGAGCAGTGCGATAGCGCCAATGATGAAGATCACGCGCTCGGTATTGGCATCGATGTCGCCGGCAAAGGTTGCCCGTGGTATCGCGGTGACCAGTCGCCAATCTTCGAACGGCAACTTGCCCGACGACACGAAGACCGGACCGAGGCTTTTGCTGTCGACCAGCGTCCTAGAGCCGTCGACCCCGTCGCGGGTGGCTGCGGTGGCGACCGCCGCGGCCAAAGCATCGGATGGAGGGAAATCCTTTAGATGAGCCGCCACGACACCGTCGGATGATTCTGATGTCGCCAATACCATATCGTCTCTGGTGAGGACGAAGGCCTTGCTGCCCTTCGGAACCTTGAGTGCGGAAAGCGTGGCCGACAGCCGATTCAGGCTGACCGCCACCATCACCACGCCTTCGAAATGTTTGAAGACTTCAACCCTTTTGGAAACAACAATCGCCGGCTCGAAGCCATTGGGCAAAATGCTGACGACAGTCCAGGCCGCTTCCGTGCTCATGCTGCCGCGCCGATACCACGGCGAACCCTCCGAGACGTAGACGCTTTCGGACTTCAGGCGGTTCTCGAAGAAAATATCACCGGGTATTGGCTTATAGAGATCACGGCGCAACGGGCGCGGCTTTCCCGGCGCCGCTGCGCCAATCTCGACCATTTCTATCTCGCCGTCCGGCATTGCGTGTGAGCCGAAAAAACGGCCATCCGGGAAGCCGAACCCGATCCAGGCGATCGCCGGCTGCTCACGCAGCAGCGACAGGAACAGGAACTCCCGCTTGACTTCGTCGTCTGGCCGGACGGCGCCCTGAGAAAAAACTGACCTGATGATCTCCGCGCTGCTGGAAACCAGCGCCAGATTTGAGGTCAGCGCATTGCGGACGGCGGCGGTACTTTGGGCGTCGAGGCTGGCGACAACCGTTTCGACATTCTGGGTCGCCGCGCGATACCAGACCAGGTGGACAAGCGCCGCCGTGGACAACACTGCAAGCAACAGCAACGCCGTGACTGCGCGTCCCATTTTAATCCGTGGGAAAGCCCTAGCGTTCATGGCGATCGGTAATCAGCCGGGCGCTGCGATCATAGCGAATGTAGGCCAGAGCCCAATCCATGAACACCGCGGCGCGATTGCGGAAACCGACAAGAAACCAAAGATGCGCAATATTCCACACCAACCAAGCACCAAGGCCCGACAGCCGGATTCGGCCGAAGTCGGCAACCGCCGCCTTGCGCCCGATTGTCGCCAGACGGCCAAATTCACGATAGCGGAACGGCCTGGTGGGCCGACCCTCAAGTTCGGCGAGGATGGCGCGTGCTGCGTGCTCGCCCATCTGCTTGGCGGCTGGCGCGACGCCGGGAACTGCCCCGCCATTTTCATCCGTCACCGCCGCGGTGTCGCCAATCACGAAGATGTCATTGTTGCCCGGCGGGTTGAGATTTCGGTCGGCATGGACGCGGCCGGCGCGATCGGCGGGCACGCCTAGCCATTTCGCTGCTTTGGAAGCCATGACGCCGGCCGCCCATAGCACACAGGATGATTGAATTTCCCGCCCGTCGGCAAGAGTAACCCCTTGAACATCGCAGCGCGTCACCGCCGCCTTAAGAAGTACCTCGACGCCAAGCATCTCCAGGTGCCGCCGGGCTTTCTCAGACAGTATCGGCGGCATGGCGGGCAGGCCGACACCACCGGCTTCGACCAGGACAACACGCGCGGAGGACGAGTCGATGCGTCGAAAATCGCGAACAATCACTTTTTTCGCCAGTTCGGCAATGGCGCCTGCCAGCTCAACGCCGGTCGGGCCGCCGCCGCCGACGACGAATGTCAGAAAGCGCTCGCGGTCGGCCTCATCTTCGGCAGCCTCGGCGCGTTCGAAGGCCGACAGGATACGGGCGCGGATTTCGGTCGCATCGGCGATCGTCTTCAATCCGGGCGCCGTCTCCGCCCATTCATCTTTGCCGAAATAGGCGTGCCTGGCGCCTGTCGCGATGATCAGATAGTCGTAAGCAATGCGGCGGTTGGCCGTCTTGACGATCCGGGCCTCCTTGTCGATCCCCTCGACGCGCTCCATCAGAACGGAGACATTGGCTTGTCGCGAGAGGATGCGGCGGATCGGCATGGCAATTTGCGCCGGAGAAAGCCCGGCTGTCGCCACCTGGTAGAGCAAAGGCTGGAACAGATGGTAGTTGCGCCGGTCAATGACCGTCACATCGACATCCGCAGGCCGCAGCCCCATGGCCGCGGCAAGACCGCCAAATCCGGCCCCGAGGATGACCACCTTCTGACGGCGAGTAGCCCTTAAAGCATTCCGATTGATCGCAGACGAACCGCTATCGGCCTCCTCTACCGTGATTCGCATGGCTCAGCGCTCCCTCAGAAACAGGCGGCTGGCGACATAGTCGAGCGAGACAACACCGGCTCCGCGCGTCAGGATCAACAACAGCGGCGCGGTCCAGAGCAAATGATCGGGCCAGTTCTGGGGATAGACCAGGAACTGGATCGCCGAAATCACGCCAAGCAACATCAGGGTGGCAAGTCTCGAGAACAGGCCGAGAAAAATCAATATGGAGCCGCTCAGCTCAGCCGTCGTCGCGAGCCCAGCGGCCACGCCGGGATCGATGACGGGCAGCCTGTATTCAAGCGTGAACAACTGCACCGTCGCCGGCCAGGAGGCAAGCTTGCTCTGCGACGACTGCCAGAAGACATGAGCGACGGCCAGGCGGGAGACGAGTTGGACGAGCGAGAGCGGCAGCATGTTCAATCGCTCCAACGCGGAGACGTAGAGTCCGGCGATCCCGGATTTGCGGCGCGCTGCGACAGGGTTCATCATGGTCATGATTTCCATCCTTCAATTGGTTGCTAGCTGGATGTGGCGAATGCGGGCTACGAGGCCTTCGGCGAACAAGCCGCTCAAGGCAGTCGCGAGATCGAAATCAGGCGTTCGGAAAAGGACACGGTCGACCGTCGCCTCCAGACTTGCACGCTTCTTCAGTGCATGCAGGAAGCCGAAATCCCGAGCCTCGAGGCGCAGAAAACGCACGCTTTCGTTTGTTCGCCATAAAGCGATGCGCTCAGGTCGGCGGCACAATCCCTTGAGCGTCCCGATCTGTCCGCCCGGCTGATGCGCCGACCAGATCTCCAGTGCCGGCCAGCGACAGACGAGCAGACGCAGCGACGGCTGAAGAAAGAGTTGTGGAACTGTGTCGGCTTCGCCGTCTGCAAGCTGCTCCAAGATGCAGCCCGGCAATGCCGGCGCGTCAAGCGCCTCCGCGATCATCCATTCCAGCCGGGCAGTTTCGGCGATGAAGGGCATCGAACGAATGTCTTCGAACCCGGCTAGAAAGCGGGGGAAATTGCCGCCATAGCGGACGAGCCGCGCCTCCTGCGGCGGATTGCTGCGTATGAAGATGCCGGCAACGTAACGAAAGTAGTTCTCGCCCAACAGCTGCGTCGTGACCGGGAAAACCGCGATCAAGGTCGCCGTCAGCGAGGCGAAGGTGTTGTTACGGTAGATGTTGAACCGGCGCAGCGGATCGAAGGCGGCCTTGGCCAACACCGGAGCAACGTCGCTACGATCGCCGTGCAGAACGGCCTGGGCAATCCGCGACTGCAGGGCGCAATTAGAAAGCATGGCCGCTCCTCCTCGCCCTTGGATGATTGGCAAATACGGACGGCTTGATCGTCGCCAGCGCGGCAAGTGCAGGCATTGGTCCTCTCGTGCTGGCGGGCTGCAACGGCAGGACCATGGCTTCGAGCCGGCTCGTCTGAGACGCTGGTCTTGCGGCCAGCATTCGATCTTCGAAGGCGATCGATTGGGCGAGCAGATCGGCCCACATGGCTTCGCCGAGCAGCACGTCCAGAGCGGGGACATCGGTATCCCATTCGATGAGCGTGGGGCGATGTCCGATTTTCCGGATCGCATAGGCATAGAGTGACCAGACGGCCGGCGGAACGCGGGAGCCATGATCGTCGATCAGCACGATATCGCCCTCAACCTCGTTAACCGCATGGCCGGCGAGGTGAATTTCGCCGACGGCATGCGCCGGGAGCTGATCAATGAAGGCTTTGGCGTCGAAGCCGAGATTGCATGCCGATACATAAACGTTGTTGACGTCGAGGAGCAGACCGCAACCGGTGAGCCGGACGAGTTCGGCGAGAAATTCCGCCTCGGTCATCGTTGAGCCCTCGAAGGCGATATAGGCCGAGAGGTTTTCAATAAAGACGCGCCGCTGAAGCGTATCCTGAAGCCGCAAGACATTGGTGGCGACGGTGGCCAGTGCCTGCGCATCATAGCGCAGCGGCAGAAGGTCATTCAGATAGGCGCCATCGGCAACGCTCCAAGCAAGGTGTTCGGAAACAAGGCTTGGCTGGAAACGCAGGCAGAGCTTGCGCATACGTTCCAAGTGATCGCGATCAAGACCGGAGCTGCTGCCGAGCGACAGGCCGACACCGTGGATCGACAGGGGGTAGCTTTCCCGCAGCCGCTCAAGCGCATCGACGGCCGCCGAGCCGCCCATATAATTTTCCGCATGGACTTCGAGCCACCCCGCCGATGGGCGGCGGGACAGCATTTCACCGATATGCTGGGAGCGAAGGCCGATGCCCGCAGCGTTCGGTACCGGATTGCTCGGCAATATCTTGGACATCGGTTGCTCCTTTCGGATGTGCAGTTGAGAGCTTGAGAGGGGTCAGGCCTTGGGTTCGGTGCTGCCGCCGGTAATCTTGCTGCAGGTGCCGGCCGGAATATAAATCCACGAATCCTTCGCATTATCGGCCGTCGCCGTGCCGGCGCAGGAATGGCTGGCGGTCTGGCAGTCGTTGAGGCCGGCTTTGACGACGCCAAAGCATTTTTCGAATGAGAAATCCGGCTTGGTAGCCGGGCCGGCAAAGGCGCTGGCGGCGCTCATGGAGGCGGCGGCGGCAATAGCCGAGCTGATAAGAAAACGTGAAGCACTCATGAGAAGTCTCCTGGTTGGTGGGGTCAAACCGCCATCGGCTTGACTAACTCACTTTCCCAGAAGTCTGCTTCCGTCTGAAATGCTGTCTCCGCATGGTTTCGATACGCCGTCTCTATGCTTCGGCAGTTGATCCCATCCAAAAAAAGAGCCCCCGTTGGAAAAGACGAGGGCTCAAGGGGCAGGATCTGGCAACTGCCGGGAGTGAGAATTGTCGAGGATCAAAGATAGCGTTCGCGGATGTCCACCGTCGATCGTTTGCCGATGTCGTCGTAGTTGGCGAGCAGCCAGAGTTCGGCGCATTCACGGCCGCGATCCCTCAGATCCACGAGCGCTCCCCAGTCTGCGTTCAGCTTGCTCGACGCGCTGAGATTCTTCATCGTGTCGTCATCGGAAATACCGTGCACGAAAACACGCTTGAGCTTGGGGGCCGGCGTCATCTGGGCGTCGATAAGCTGCGTCACGAAAGCCACCGCGCGCATCTCCCTCAGCAGCGACGAGTTGAAGCTGATCTCGTTGATGCGATTGAGAATTTCGCCTGCGGTGCGCGGCAGGTCGGCTCTTTCGATCGGGTTGATGTGGACCACCAGGACATCGGGCGTATCGCAGCCATAGATCAGCGGGAATATTGCGGGATTTCCCATATAGCCACCGTCCCAATAGGCTTCCCCATCGATTTCCACCGCCTGGAACAGGAAAGGCAGGCAGGCGGACGCCATAACCGCATCGATGGAGAGCTCGTCATTGCCGAAGACCTTCACCTTGCCGGTCCTCACATTGGTGGCACAAATGCTGAGTTTGACGGGGCAGCGCGCCATTCGGATGGCGTCGAGATCGATCGATTGTTCCAGCACTTGGCGCAGGGGATTGAAGTTGAATGGGTTGAACTGGTAGGGCGACATCAGCCGGGTGACCAGGTCGAACATGATAAATGCCGGGGAGAACTCCAGCGATTTTGAACCAGTAAGACGGTCGAGCAAAGTCGGCTGCAAAGGTCCCGATGCGGCCGCATGGCTGACGCGGCGCCAAAAATTGGCGAGCGCGCTTTGCGCCCCGCTTCGTCCGCCCGCGGCAAGGCCGTAAGCCATGACGGCGGCATTCATCGCGCCGGCGCTCGTTGCCACGATGCCTTCAAAAGAAAGGCTGGGCTCATCCAGCAGCCGATCGAGCACGCCCCAGGTGAAGGCGCCATGCGCGCCCCCGCCCTGCAACGCAAGACTGATCATTCGTGGTTCACGCCCGGCAACGGAAAATTCGGGCTGCATACCTATGTGCTTGTTCACGATTGCCTCCCCTTGGTTCGAATGATTGGTCAGTGCGCGGTCCAGCCGCCGTCGACCGGAATAGCGGTCCCGGTGATCGATCCGGCAAGGTCGCCGCAGAGAAACACGGCGAGCGCACCCATTTCTTCGATGGTGGCAAAACGCTTGGTCGGTTGATCCTTCAGGAAAACATCGCGGATCACCGCATCTCGGGCGATCTTATGCGACTTCGCCTGATCTTCGATCTGGTGTTCGACAAGCGGGGTCCAGACATAGCCGGGGCAGATCGCATTGGATGTGACGCCAAATTCCGCACCTTCGAGCGCGATCGTCTTTGTGAAGCCGACGATGCCGTGCTTGGCCGCCACATAGGCGGACTTGAACGGCGATGCGATCAACCCATGAGCCGAGGCGACATTGATGATCCGGCCGTAGCCTCTGGCGCACATGCCGTCGAATGTCGACTGCACCAGATGAAAGGCGGCGGAGAGATTGATGGCGAGGATGGCGTCCCACTTTTCCGGAGGAAATTTGCCGATTGGCGAAACGTGCTGGATGCCGGCATTGTTGACGACGATGTCGACCTGGCCAAACCGCGCGACCGCCCTCTCGACCATCATCCGAATGGCCTCCGGTTTGGCCATGTCAGCCGCGTCATAGGCGACGTCTACGTCGTTGCCGCCGGCGATGCCGGCGCGCAGCGTCTCGATCTCGGCTGGATCACCAAAACCGTTCAACATCACGGCCGCACCTGAGCGAGCAAGAGCATGCGCAATGCCAAGACCGATCCCGCTGGTGGAACCGGTGACGATGGCGCTGCGCCCCTCCAGGGGCTTGCGGCCGACGAGACTATCAATTTCGGGATCAAAGGCGTTCAGCATGTGTGCTCTCCACTGCGATTGGCGACACTTTCTGGCGTCATGGCAGTCACAGTGGAGTATCGGCGCTCACTTTAGAAATGCCGGTCTGGTATGGAATTGATAAATCCATGGCATTGGATGAGAATGCCGCCGCGTTAGAGAATTGCAGCATAGTAAAAATCGCGTTCACCCCGGGGGCAGCGATGGATATTCATCATATACGTTATTTCCTGGCCGTCTGCGAAACACGCAATTTCACGCGTGCGGCCGAAAGGTGCAATGTTACTCAACCGGCCCTCAGCCGCGCCATACAGCAGCTTGAGGACGAGGTCGGTGGCCTGCTGTTCCGCCGAGAGCGCAATCTCACCCATATCACCGATCTCGGCAATCTACTCCGGCCACGGTTTCAGCAGATTCAGGATGAGCTCATGGGCGTTCGGACGGAGGCCACGCGATTTCTATGTCTGAACGAAGCTAATCTCAAGGTCGGGATCATGTGTACGATCGGGCCGCGGCGGTTCACCGGTCTCCTGACCGACTTCAACATGCGTCACAAGGGTATCCAGCTGCAACTGATCGAAGGCGTGCCCACGAGACTGTCCGATCTGTTGGAGACCGGCGAAATCGATGTGGCGCTGATGTCGACTGCAACGAATTTTCCGGAGCGGTTCGACGTGACCTCCCTCTTCCGCGAGAGGTTCATGCTCGCCTTCCCTGCCGGCCACAGGCTCAGTCAATACGACGCCATTCCCATCGCGGCGATCGACGGCGAAGTCTATCTGCGTCGCGTCAACTGCGAATATTGGGACTACCTCTCGGATCTTTGCGATGCGCAAGGTGTCAA
This sequence comes from Rhizobium sophoriradicis, assembly GCF_025200795.1. NCBI lineage: Bacteria > Pseudomonadati > Pseudomonadota > Alphaproteobacteria > Hyphomicrobiales > Rhizobiaceae > Rhizobium > Rhizobium sophoriradicis. The sequence goes on along the minus strand of NZ_CP104153.1, from coordinate 250,439 downwards.
GACGCTCGTTTCCTATTCCAGCGAACGCGAAGACTGGATCCAGAATCTTGTAGCCGGCGGCTTAGGCATTTGCTTCATCCCTGAATACAGCGCCGTCATTCCCGGCCTGCAGGTGCGACCAGTCGCGGAACCGGAGGTCAGCCGGGAAGTCTGTCTCGTGACTGTCGCCGGCCGTCGCTTTTCGCCGGCGGTTTCCGTCTTTGTCGGCGCCGTCAAATCCTATGGCTGGGCTTCCCCGCCAACCAGACCGCATTAATGCCCCTATCGGACTGCCCCTCCCGAACATGGCCTGGCAATTCGCCGGGCTTTTGGTCCTTGTTTGATAATCGGCAATAGCCCACGGCTATCGAAATCAAAAGCATCTGGCATTTCTCTTTGGATCGGCGCTCCGCCACTCTCCACACATGCTCGACACCGATCTTGCCGAGCCCAACAAGGAGAACCACCGATGATGCCTTCATTCAAAACCAGCCGCGTCTCTTTGGCTATGCTCGCCTTTAACGCACTCACGTTCGCCGCCTGCCTGCACGCCTCATCTGCCATGGCGGGTGACTGCCCAGCTGATCAAGTTGCCGAAGACGGCATGAAGCCTGGCTCGATGATGCCGAAGGACGTCACCGAAAGCGTCCTCAAAACAATCGATCTTTCCTCCAAGGGTGATGCCTGGAAGGGCAGCATGCTGCGCATGCGAAAGCTCGTCGTGCAGCCGGGCGGCGTCGTTCCCTGGCATTCGCATGAGATGCGCCCGGCCAATATCCTGATCGTCTCCGGCTCGATCACCGAATACCGTAGCACCTGTAAAGCGCCGATCCTGCACAAGGCGGGCGAGGTCACCGCCGAGTTCGGCCACCTCTCCCATTGGTGGAAGAACAACGGCAAGGTTCCGGCGGTGCTTTATTCCTCCGATATTTTGAGCCCGGAAATGCACGACGATGACTCAGCGATGTGATCGCTACTCGTCCGGTGACTCAGACCATTGAGCTACGCTCCGGCGCTTTCGGCCATTGCCGAAATCGCCGCGCTTCGGGGAACCTAGCAATGACTGATATCGAACAGCCGCTCGCATCCATTCATGCGGATAAGACACTTCGTGCGGACAGTTGGCGATTTGGACTAATCGCCCTTATTGCCTTCCTGACCCTTATCGACCTCTTCGCGGCACAGGCGGTGTTGCCTTCGCTGGTGGAGAGATTCCAGGTGAGCCACGCCACGATGGGCTTTGCCGTCAATGCCAGCACATTCGGCATGGCAATCGCCGGTCTGCTCGTGGCTTTTTTTGGCGGTGATGTCGACCGGCGCAACGGCATCTGGATCAGTCTCGCCCTTCTGTCCATCCCGACGACGCTGCTGGCATTTACAGACAACATTATTGTCTTCGCAGCGTTACGGGTGCTTCAGGGACTATGCATGTCGACCGCCTTTACGCTGACGGCAGCCTACCTGTCTGAACAATTTTCCGCCGGGAAGACTGCCGGGGCCCTGGCAGCCTACGTGACCGGCAACGTCGCGAGCAATCTCTTTGGCCGTATGCTGTCTGCCGCTATTGCCGGCGTCGGCGGCCTTTCGCTGAACTTTCTGATATTCGCAGGACTCAATCTCCTCGGCGCCGCCTTGGTCTGGTTCACGCTCAAAAAAACCGCGAGCATGATGCGCATGGACAGTCGAGGCAGCTTGACCAGGCGCGTCTGGAGCGTTCACGTTGCCGATCCGGACCTGCGCCGCGTCTTCGCGATCGGTTTCCTGATCCTGTTCGTGTTCATCGGCACCTATACTTATGTGAACTTCCAGATCGTCGCGCTGGGCGTGGCGCCGATGGCGCTCGGCCTTGTCTACCTTGTCTTTCTCCCTTCGATCGTGACCACGCCGTTTGCCGGGAATCTCGCAAGCCATGTCGGCTCGAAAGCGGCAATCGTCTTGACCCTGGCAATGGCCGTCCTCGGCCTCGTGGCGCTTCTCAGCACAAATTTGCCAATCATCCTCGGCGGATTGACGCTGGTGGCAATGGGCACGTTCCTGGCCCAGGCGATTGCCACAAGCATCATCGGCCGGCGTGCGATGAGCGACAAGGCCGGTGCCAGCGGCATCTATCTGGCATCCTACTATACCGGCGGCATGATCGGCAGTCTGGCTCTCGGACATGTCTATGACCATCTCGGCTGGAACGCCTGCGTGCTCGTCCTGATCGCCGCACTCGGCACGGCAATCTTCCTCGGAGGGTCGCTGAGCGCGCCACAATCATAAGCCCAGCCTGTCGAAGCGGACGGAACGCTGTTCCGCCCGACCTGACGACTAGTCCGAAATTCACCCAACCAAAGGAGAGAATGTCATGCAAAGAGTGATCAACCTATTCTTCACCGTCATGCTTTCATTGGCAGCCGCAATCGCGGCAACGTCCGCCTCAGTCGCCCAAGCAGGTGCGCGCGACGGCGTCATTGTTCTGAAAAGCCGTTACTCGGTTGACGAGACTGTGAGTAAGATCAAGGCAAATGTCGCTGACAAAGGCATCACGCTGTTCGATGATATCGATCAAGCGGCACTCGGTACGGCTGCCGGCAACAAGGTCCTCCCTTCGCGGCTGATTCTGTTCGGCAATCCGGCACTCGGAACGACATTCATCACCGCCAATCCTACAGCCGGCCTCGATTGGCCGGTTCGCGTTCTCGTCTACGAGACGAAGGATGGGTCGGTTCGCGTCGCATACACGGATTTTGCCTGGATCGCGCGACGCCACGGTATCACCAGCCGAGACAAGGAATTTAAGATGGCGACTGACGTCATCAAAGCGGTGACGGTACCAGTTAGCCAATAAAACCACGGACTGGCGGCCTGGCTTAACGTGCCCGACCCTATCGTCTGAGTCGGGCCTCCCGATGTCTTATCGACGAACTGAACAGTAAGCCCTCGCCTTGATGGGAATCGAACCGGCGGATCATGCCGTGCATTAACGCCTCGAGCGGCGTGTTGCCGATGAGATTGGCATCGCCGCTGAGAACTTCGCTATGCACAGAGGTTCCGGTCATCAAGGCGGCGCCGGCGGCCACGTCCTTGACCCTGGAGACAAGCTCCAGCAACTCCGGCAGGGTACGCGCCCGGACGAGATAGCGTACTGTGGCCTTCGCCTGCACGACATTGGGCGCATGACCGCCCGTGTCAGTGATCGCATAGTGTATGCGCGCGGTGGGAGGCATATGTTCGCGCAGATAGTTGACGCCGACATTCATGAGCTCGACCGCGTCGAGCGCACTACGGCCGAGATGCGGCGACGAAGCAGCGTGGGACGCACGTCCGGCGAAGTGAAAATTCAGCTCGTTGCAGGCGAGCGAGATAGGGTTGTTCACACCGACGAAAGCGGCCGGATGCCAGGAGATGGCGATATCGACGTCACCGAAAACGCCGGCCCTCACCATGAAGCCCTTGGACGAGCCTCCCTCCTCGGCCGGGCAGCCATAGTATCGGATCCGGCCCTGAAGATCGTTGCTGCAAGATAGTCCTTCACGGCCGCCGCGGCCAGCATGGAGCCTGCGCCGAGAAGATTGTGACCACAGCCATGACCATTGCCTCCCTCGATGACAGGACGAGCCTCGGCAAGACCGGCGACTTGGCTGAGGCCGGGCAGCGCGTCGAACTCGCCGAGAATTGCGATGACGGGACCACCTTCACCCGCCTCTCCCATGACAGCGGTGGGAATGCCGGCCACGCCTCGGGTGATTTGCCTGCCATCATCGGGCGGGATGAATACGAGCGCGATATTTGTGCCCGAAGCGGGTCGGCGGTCGATGTGGTGCGCGGATGGCTGGCCCATATTGGCTGCGGAGATCTACACGGCTACACTGCACATTCCGTTTTGCGCGCGCTGCATTGAGAGGTATCGATCAGTTCGCCATAGACGTCGATTTGCACCTGTCCGGCGGCGGCGTTGCCGATCCTGATGGGAACGCTTCCCTCATATCGTGGTCGACATTTGTTGCGGCTTTTTGCTGTGCGTCTCTTTGCCGGCGCGGTCACCTCCGCACACTACGCCATAGAGGCCGTCAAGTGCGGTACGTCACAACCATTGCCGGGGCCACACTGCGCCCTAATTGCAAAGACTTGGCGAGAACGAGAGACACATTGATTTCCTCGAGCAACGCCAAATAACACGGAGGCGGAATTGGAAAATGACCTCGGCCCCCGTCGCGTCTATTCGACCTCGCCATCCTCCCCTTCACGCATGCCTGCCTTCGCGAGTGTACTCGCTGCTATTGCTATTCTTTATTTCGGCAAGGAAGTACTTCTTCCTCTAGCAATCGCAGTCCTGTTGACGTTCGCATTGGCTCCTATCTCCTCTCGTCTTCGAAAGCTTGGCCTGCCCCGTATTCCGGCGGTAATAATCACCGTCGTGATCGCTTTTCTTGTCCTCGTCCTGTTCGGGCTTGTCGTAGCAGGACACGTTGCGGAAGTCGCCCAGAACCTTCCGGCCTACCAGGGCAACATCATTGCAAAAATTCGATCTCTCCAGGAAAGTGGAACGGATAGCGGTATTGTGCGGCGCCTGACATCCGTCATTGAGAGCGTCGGTCGTGAGCTCAGCAACGCCGAGGAGCGCCCAGTTGCCCCAGGTACCGGATCAAGACCAAGGGAGCCCGTGCTCGTCGAAATATTCGCGCCTAGCAGACCAATTGAAACGCTTACCAGCCTGATTGGTCCTCTACTTGGCCCCATCGCCTCATTGGGCTTGATCATCGTCGTCGTAATATTCATGCTGTTAGAGCGGGAAGAGCTTCGCGATCGCTTTATCCGGCTCGTTGGTTATGGCGATCTGCATCGCACAACAGAAGCCATCCAGGAGGCGGGAAGCCGCGTCGCACGGTATCTTCTTATGCAGCTGGTGGTGAACTGCGCTTACGGCGTTCCATTGGCGCTCGGACTGTGGGCGGTTGGCATTCCCAATCCAGCGCTCTGGGGGATGCTGGCCATCGTCCTTCGATTTGTCCCCTATATCGGGCCTGTCATCGCGACAGTTCTGCCGCTGTTCCTGGCCTTTGCAGTCGACCCCGGCTGGAGCCTGGTTCTCTGGGTTGCGGCCATCTTCGTCGTGCTGGAATTGACCAGCAACAACGTCATCGAGCCTTGGCTCTATGGTTCTCGTACCGGACTCTCTCCGCTGGCAATCATCGTCGCGGCGATTTTTTGGGCATGGCTGTGGGGGCCGGTCGGTCTTGTACTGTCCACGCCGTTGACCGTGTGTCTTGCAGTGCTGGGGCGGTACGTCCCGCAGTTCGAGTTCCTTGAGGTGGTTTTTGGAAGTGACCCGGTGCTCGATCCCAAGGAACGGCTGTACCAGCGGCTTCTTGCCGGCGATCCCGACGAGGCGACCGATTACGCTGAGGAATTTCTAGAGGAGGATTATCTGGAAGATTACTATGGCAAGGTTGCCATCCCCGCCCTTCTACTCGCGGAGAAGGATAGGCGTCGAGGCGTCTTGACCGCGGAGCAGATGGAACAGGTGTTCGGGACCGCCATCACGCTGGTCTTGAACCTTGCGGAAATTGCGCAGGAAGAAGGACAAGAAGAGGACGAGGAAGAACAGAAGGAGGAGGAATCGGTAGGTCTGCCCAGCACCCCGCCCAAAGAAGGCAATGAAGATGAAAGCGAACTGCCTGACGGACGTGGCAAGACCGTCTTCTGCATCGGAGGCAGGGGCCCACTCGACGACGCGTCGGCTGCGATGCTCGCCCAGGTTCTTCAGGTACAGGGAGCCGAGGTGGTTGCAGCGAGGCATTCTGACATTTCCAGTCGCGGCGCCATTAGCCTCGTTCCCAAACAATCGAACGCCATCGTGGTTTGCTTCCTCAACGAAGACTCGGCAAGGCACGCCAGCATACTTATTCGTCGGTTCAAGCGCATATACCCGGCCATTCGCGTCGGCGCAGTCCTCTGGGTGGAAAACCAGGAGGAAAGGCAACCGCCTACGCTTGGGGAGGCTGATTTCGTCGCCACCACCTTGACCTCAGCGGCCCGCGAGGCACTCGCCGATGCACCGGCATCATTGGTGACGCCCGCGCGCAAGATTCGTACCAGGCGATCCTCGAACAAGACAAGCATAACCGCCGCGCAGTCCGGGATTTAGCGGCAAATCAAATCCTCGGCTGCTACCCTTGAAGAAATCCCTTTGCAGCGGTCAAGCGAAGCAGCCTTCATGCGATCGGCCGATCTACAACACCAAGAGTTGGGACCAAACCGCATTTCCAGGGGAGCTTGGCACCCCCGAGTTGTGCGAACCGAGTTTGGTGCCTTGGGCTTATAAGCCACCCGCCCGAGGCATTTTGCTTGCTCAACGCTTCGGCCGAGGTTTACAACGCGTCCTGCGGCGACGGGACGCCAAGGCCAATGGCCTGCGAAAATTCGGTGAAAGACCGTCCTCATGCGCCCCCCAGCGATGTGTGCGGCTGACCGCAGTTGCGATAAGGGAATCGAGATGTCCTGCGCGCCGCGGTCATAGGCGTATTCCGGCAAGTACCCGTCTACAATGAGGCGCCAGTCCATTGGCATGGGTCGCCTGCGACGCGCATCAATTTGACAATGGTTGTCGTGCAGTTGGTCGTCAGCGAATTGTAGAAGACGGGTGTGACCGCGAGGGCGTTTGCGTAGAAGACGTACTCGCGCAGGAGAAGCCTCGCGGTCGCCAGCGTCGCTCTCAGGCGGTAGATGATTGGCGAGGCGCGTCGAAAGCCCCGGATATATCAATCGCGTTTCTCCACCGCGGGTCTATCGCCAGCCGGCGGCTGGGGCGAGCAGCCCCGGGATTGCCGGTGATGCCACATCGTGGCCGGCGAGCGGTTGCCGGCGCCCGACGCGCAATCCATCAGGGCGTTAGAGGAAAACACTTCGAGTTGAAATGACGATGCGTTATGTTCCGGATTGCGACTCGGAGAGTTCGTTTTTTCAGGCATGAAACTGGGGCGACCACGATGGGTTCGGGTGATCGAGAAACACAGGCCACCGCCGAGGCTGCACGGGCCGCCTATGATGCCGCAGCCTTTCTCGCAGCCATTGTGGAATCGTCGGATGATGCCATTGTCAGCAAGAGCTTGTCTGGCATCATCACTACCTGGAACAAGGGTGCCGAGAGAATTTTCGGATACACCGCAGAAGAGGCAGTAGGCCGGCCCATCACCATCGTCATTCCGGCCGATCGTCTTAATGAAGAACCCGCTATTCTCGCGCGAATTCAGTCCGGCGAACGCGTCGATCACTTTGAAACGGTAAGACGCCGCAAGGACGGCAACCTGATCGACATCTCGTTGACAATCTCACCGATCAGAGATGACAGCGGCAAAATCATCGGAGCATCGAAAATCGCTCGTGACATCTCGGAGCGCAGGCGCGAGGCCGAGCACCGGGAAATGCTCCTCCGGGAAATGCATCATCGAGTAAAAAACCTTTTTGCGGTTGTCGCCAGCATTATCACCCTCGCAGCCCGGAGCGCGGTGACGCCGAGCGATCTTGCCTTCAGCATGATGGATAGGCTCATGTCACTGGCCCGCGCGCACGAGATTACGTTGCCAAGCTTTGCTGGTCAGTCCGTTGAAGATCCCCCAGCCACCCTGTTTCAGCTTCTCTCGAACATCCTTGCGCCCTACGGAAAAGATGAACTCCGCCAGTGGACACTGCATGGGGAGGACATCCAGGTAAACCGCGCCAAGATCACCAATCTCGCGCTCCTGTTTCACGAGCTCGCGACGAATGCTGCGAAGTACGGGGCACTCTCCGTCGGCGACGGAACCGTCGATATCACGTTTGCAATTTCGCCCGACACTATCGAGTTGATTTGGCTTGAAGCGCACGGACCGATAGATGCAGATCCGAGCCAGGCTTCCTCCGGCTTTGGAAGCATCCTGGAGCAAAGGATCGCGCAAAGCCTTGAGATCGATATCCAGCGGATGTGGACGCCTAGAGGGTTATCAATTCGGCTTTCGCTTCCACGCCTTGCGATCACATAGTTTTACCTCCCGGCTCGCCTGGTGTTTTGCGCTCTCTTACGCGGGCGATGGACTTCGCGGCCATTGCCATTCTAAGTTGGCCCGAAGCAATAAACGCGCGATTGATTTTCATGCTGGCAGGGGCGTCTCGGTGAATTTTTCGGAGAGAGCCTGCCGGCGCAACGTTTCGCAGTGCAACTGTTCACTCGATGTTGACAGGTAGATTTTAAACGGGCAGCGAACAGTCGCTCACCTAATTGGAACCATCGCCTTGAAGGGATACGAACTGCCGACCCGTGATTATTGCCCCACCACGCCTCCCGTTCGACCTTTGGGATGAATTCAAGAGGCTGTTGAGTTTGTGCTTGCATAATCAGCAAGCGTCTCTATATTTGCTAGCATGAACAGCAAGCAGAGAAAGACTCTCGCGGCGGTCTTCAAGGACCCGGCCTCGGGAACCATTGAATGGGCCGCTATAGAGAATTTGCTTGTGGCTGCCGGAGCCGACCTCATTGAGGGGAACGGTTCCCGCGTTAAGTTTGAAAAAGACGGGATCATTGCGAGCTTCCATAGACCACATCCGGCCAAGGAAGCAAAGCGCTATCAGGTGCGCGATGCTCGCGAGTTCCTGATGCAGATTGGAGTAACGCCATGAACATCATGACCTACAACGGATATCACGCTCGCATCGAATTCGATGCTGAGGACGATGTGTTTTTCGGCAGGATTGCAGGTATCTCCGATGTAATCGGCTTTCACGGTGACAGTGTCGCTGAACTCAAGAAAGCCTTCCATGAGGCAGTCGATGACTACCTGGAGACCTGCAGGAAAATCGGCAAAGAGCCTCAGCGACCCTATTCCGGGAAGATGATGTTTCGTGTCGCTCCCGAAGTCCATCGCCGAGCAGCTCTTGCTGCTGAGCTTTCGGGAAAGAGTCTGAACCAGTGGGCAGAAGAGGTGCTGGAAAAGGCCGCCGACCATTATGCCGAGGCGCGCTTGCCGGCGTAGTTCCCTTCACCGTACCGCCCATCGGCGTGTCCGATGAGTTGGTGTTCCCTTCGATCCATTATGCGACCTTGCTGGCCTAAAACGTGAACTCTATGGCAGCAAGCCGGTCGTTGGCCTTGAAATCTGCAGATAGCCTCCAGTGGATTGTGATCAGCACGAAGAAGGGCGACCTGATACATCCGGCGGTATTGATTTGGTTTAGGAATCGGGCGAAAGGGGTAAACAAATATACTTCGGGATAATAGCGAGGGCACTCTAGGCAGAGTTAATGTTGCAACGGCCCTAAAAGAGACGCCCTCCCATCACGGGCCGACTTGCCGCGCCGGCGTTTTGCTTGACCGCGAGACCTTCACCCCTGCCGGCGCGGCGCTTCTTAAAGCATGAAACCGCGTTGCCGCAGCTTGCTCGTCGCGAAACTGACTTAACAACATGCACCGGAACCTGAGTCGGAGGAAGATCAACCGAGATGCGACCGCCTCAATAATCCGAAGCATAGGCTCGTTGACATGAGAGGGAAGTCGGTGAAGCTTGATTGGATCTGCGATGCCTGCACCTCAGATGGTATGCGGGCAGCATCGAAGCGAGCGGTGTGCCATGGACGACACGGTCAAAGATGCGCAGAAGACCAGGGAGAACATGTTCGGACGGAAGCGCGCTGTCGCTTCCATCGGCCAGCAGACTTCGACTGACCTTCGGTACCACGAGCCACAATCCTCCTGGAGTGACGGCGATCGCATCTTTACACGAGAGCTGATCCGGAGCAGCGACGGCGCATCAAAAGCCGTTCTGAGGGTGCAGCTTGCAGCCGAACATCCCAGTCGAACCAGCCTCGACAGACTGGTCCACGAATATCGCCTGAAAGATGAACTCGACCGGCAGTGGGCAGCCAAACCGCTGGATTTCAAAACCGAAAATGGTCGTACCATACTCGTCCTCGAAGATTGCGGCGGCGTGCCCCTTCCGCAGTTGATGGGACGGCACAGCCGTGGCATGGCCGGCGAACTCACTGTCTTTTTGCGTCTTGCCAAGAGCATTGCGGCGGCAGTCGGCAAGGCTCACGGATGCGGCCTCATTCACAGGGACATCAAGCCGGCGAATATACTGGCGGACGAGGCGGACGGGCGCGTCCGTCTCACGGGCTTCGGAGTGGCGTCGCATCTTTCTCGTGAGCACCAGACCGCCGAGCCCCCTGAGGTCATTGCTGGCAGCCTCGCATACATGGCGCCCGAACAGACCGGCCGCATGAACCGATCGGTGGACTCGCGTAGTGACCTCTACGCCATCGGCATCACGCTCTACGAAATGATCACCGGCCAGTTGCCGTTCACTGCTTCGGAGCCGATGGAATGGGTGCACTGCCACGTTGCCAGGCGACCGGTGCCGCCGTCCGAGCGTGTAAGAGGGCTACCAGGCGTTATCTCGGCGATCGTGATGAAGCTGCTCGCCAAGAACGCAGAGGAACGCTACCAGACGGCCGCCGGGCTAGAGGCGGATTTGCGACGTGCCCTCGTCGAGAGCGAGAAGTATGGGCGGATCGCAGCTTTTCCGCTCGGGACACGCGATGTGCCGGATAGACTGGTGATTCCCGAGCGGCCCTATGGCCGCGAACGCGAGATCGCCGCCCTAACCTCCGCATTCGACCGGGTCGTCGCGGGCGCTGGGCCGACGCTGGTGCTTGTTTCGGGTCATGCCGGCGTGGGCAAATCCATGGTCGTGAATGAGCTGCACCGAGCGCTCGTACCGCCGCGTGGGCTGTTTGCCTCCGGCAAATTCGACCAGAATCTGCGTCACATTCCTTATGCGAGCGTAGCGCAGGCCCTGCAAGGCCTCGTCCGAGTGCTGCTGGGCAAGAGTGAAGCGGAACTCGCGCCCTGGCGCGCTGCTATAACCGAAGAACTGGGCGCGAGCGGTCGGCTGATGGTAACGCTTGTTCCAGAACTTGAATCTCTCATCGGGCGGCTTCCAGCGGTTGCGGATCTGCCGCCTCAGGACGCCAAACGCCGCTTCCAATTGAACATCAGGCGCCTACTGCGAGTGTTTGCCACAGCAGAACATCCGCTCACGCTGTTTCTAGACGATCTCCAATGGCTGGACGCAGCAACGCTCGATCTGCTTGAAGATTTGTGCACCCAGCAGGATATGCGTCACCTGCTGCTCATTGGCGCCTATCGCGACAACGAAGTATCGTCCACCCATCCGTTGATCCGCCGGCTGACGGCGATCCGGGAGGCCGGTGGCCAAATGCATGAAATCATACTGACACCGCTTAGGCTGGAAGATCTGACCCGGATGCTGGCCGACGCTCTTCATTGTGGAAGCAAGCGTGCCCAGCCGCTTGCGCGGCTAGTGCACAAGAAGAGCGGAGGCAATCCTTTCTTCGCGCTCCAGTTCCTGAGCACGCTGCCGGACGAAGGCCTGCTCGAATTCAATCGCGAACAGACGCACTGGGATTGGGATCTCGATCGCATACGAGCCAAAGGCTATACCGATAACGTCGTGGATCTTATGCTAAGCAAGCTGCGGCGCCTGCCCGATACCGCGCAGGCTGCCCTGAACATGCTAGCATGTCTTGGCAATCACGCGGCGGTTGATACCCTGGCTCTGATCAGGAGCGAAAATCACGACGCGGTTCATGCGGCCTTTTGGGCCGCGGCGCGGGCCGGACTCGTGCTGCTTGAGGAGGGGTCATCATACCGCTTCCTGCACGATCGTGTTCAGGAGGCCGCGTATGGGCTGATCCCTGAAGATGAGCGGACGGCAGCGCATCTTTCCATTGGCCGCCTCCTGCTGATGCATACGCCGCCGCAGGCACTCGAGGAGAATATTTTCGACATTGTCGGCCAACTCAACTGCGGCGGCGCGCTCATTGCGCCCGGTGAAGAGCGCGAGCGTCTCGCGAACTTGAACCTGCTTGCCACTCGCCGCGCCAAGGCGTCGGCTGCATACGACTCGGCGCTTGCCTATGCCCGCACGGGTGCGGCTTACCTGCCGGACGATGCCTGGGAGCGCCGATACGAACTCGCTTTCACCCTCGAACTCCACAGGGCTGAATGCGAATTCTTGACCGGCTCACCGGCGGAGGCGCAGGCCCGCCTCGCAGAACTGGCAAGCCGAGCCACCAGCCTCGCCGATCTGGCCCGCGTCACGCGCCTGCGCGTCGACCTTTTCATGAGCCTGGGTCGAAGCGATCAGGCCATCATATTCGGCCTCGACTACCTGCACCGGGTCGGCATTTCGTGGTCGTCCCACCCGACCAGGAGCCAGGTGCGCCAGGAATACGCGCGGCTTTGGCGACAACTCGGGGGCCGCCCTATCGAAGCGCTGCTTAACTCGCCCCCTATGGCGGACCCGGTCGCGCTCGCGACCATGGACGTTCTGACTTCACTTGTTACTCCGGCCCTGTTTACCAACGAGAATCTGCGCTGCCTCGTTATCGGGCGAATGGGCAACATCAGCCTCAAGCACGGCAACAGCGACACATCGCCTTATGCCTTCACTGCTGTGGGCACGGTACTCGGGCCCTATTTCGGCAACTATGAAGCCGGTTTTCGGTTCGGCCTGCTCGGATTGGACCTAACGGAACAGCCCGGAATGGAACGCCTGAAACCACGAGTCTACCTCGCCTTCGGTAACCTTGCGAAATCGTCATCGCGTCATGTCCGCACCGGTCGTGCGCTTGCGCAGCGCGTGTTCGAAACCGCACAGCAGGTCGGCGATCTCACCTACGCCGTCTTGAGCCGGAATAACCTTGTCACGTATCTTCTGGCCGCTGGCGAGCCCCTCTCGCAGGTTCAGCGCGATGCGGAAGCCGGTCTGGACTTCGCGCGTCAGGCCGGCTTCGAAGTCGCCGTCGGTTTCATCCGCGGGCAGCTCCAACTCATCCGAACACTTCGCGGGCTCACGCCAATCTTCGGATGCTTCAACGATGAAGGGTTCGACGAGCAGCAATTCGAACTTAAGACCGACGGCAAGCCGGGTAGTTGCCTGTACTGGATCCGCAAGCTACAGGCATGTGTATTTGCCGGGGATACCTCCACAGCACTTTCGGCAGCGGCGAAAGCAGAAAGCCTCCTCTGGATGACTCCCGCTATTTTCGAGCGGGCGGAATATCACTTCTACACCGGCCTTTCTTTGGCCTCTGCTTTGCAAGGATCGACTACTGAAACAGCTCTTTATCGCAGGGCCATACGCGCTCACCGCCGGCAGCTCGACACTTGGGCCGCGCACTCTCCGGAGAATTTCGCAAGCCGCGCAACATTGCTTGGCGCAGAAATCGCCCGCTTGGGAAGCCGTGAGTTGCATGCCGAGCGCCTCTATGAACAGGCGATCCAGTTGGCGAATGCGCACACGCTCCCACACGATGAGGCGATCGCGTATGAGCGCGCTTCCGCCTTTTACCGGGCGCGCGGCTTCGATCAGATTGCTCGCCTCTATCTTCAAAACGCCCGTCGCTGTTATCTCAGGTGGGGAGCCGACGGCAAGGTGCGGCAGCTGGAAGAAGCCTATCCCCAACTGCGGGATGGACAATCGGCGCCGGCTGCAACAAGCACGATCGAGGCGCCGATCGAGCATCTCGACCTCGCCACCGTCATCAAGGTGTCGCAAGCGGTCTCCGGCGAAATCGTCGTCGAGAAGCTGATCGATACGGTGCTGCGAATGGCCGTCGAGCAGGCGGGAGCCGAACGTGGCCTTCTGATCCTGTCGCGTGGCGGCGAACCTAGGATTGCCGCTGAGGCGGCGATCCGCGGCGAAGCGGTCCTCGTAGAGTTGCGCAATGAGGCCATCGCCGGTGTGATGCCGGAAGCAGTTCTCAATTACGTCCTGCGTATGCGGGAAATCGTCAGCCTCGACGATGCGTCGGCTGAAAACGCCTTTGCGGCCGATCCCTATATCCGCCATCGCGGGGCCAGATCCATTCTCTGTTTGCCGCTGATCAATCACGCGAAGCTGATCGGTGCGCTGTATCTGGAAAACACTCTGGCGGGCCGTGTTTTCGCGCCGGGGCGCATTCCGGTGTTGAAGCTGATCGCCTCGCAAGCCGCCAGCACGCTCGAAATCACCGGACTTTACCGCGACCTGGCAGAACGTGAAGCGCGAATAGGCCGGCTTGTCGAAGCGAACATCATCGGAATTTTTATCCGCGACATCGGAGGCCGAATTATCGAGGCCAACGAGGCATTCCTGCAAATGCTGGGCTACAGCCGTGACGAACTCTTGGCGGGTCAGCTGCTCGATAAAGAGCTGACGCCGCCCGAATGGCGCGAGCGTGACGCCGAAGCCGAGGCCGAGCTGAGAGTGACCGGTAGCGTCCGCCCCTTTGAAAAGGTGTACCAGCGAAAGGACGGCGGTCACGTACCCGTGCTGATCGGTGAGGCAAGCTTCGAGGGGGCCGGGAGCCAGGCCGTGGCCTTCGTGCTCGACCTGTCCGAGAGCAAGCAAGCAGAGGAGAGGCTGCGAGCAAGCGAAACTCGCTTTCGGACCTTCGTCGACCATGCCACCGATGCCTTTTTCCTCCATACCGACGATCTGACCGTCATAGACGTCAACCGCCAAGCCTGTGAAAGCCTCGGTTACAGCCGGGAGGAATTGATTGGCATGCACCCGCGCGACTTTGACGGAGCTATCGACGAAATGGCGCTTGCGACATTGGTGGATCGCGTCGATGCAGGACAGCCAATGACTTTCGAAACGCTCCATCGGCGTAAGGACGGAACAACGTTTCCGGTCGAGGTTCGCGTCGGTAAATTCCGACAGCAAGAGCAATGGTTTCGTCTTTCGCTGGCGCGTGACATCACCGACCGCAGGCAAGCCGAGGATGCTATTCAGCTTGCGCGAGCAGAACTTGCTCATGTAAGCAGGCTGACTACTATGGGAGAGCTTGTAGCCTCCATCGCACACGAGGTCAGACAGCCGCTCACCGGGCTAGTCAGCAGCGGCAATGCCTGCCTTCGCTATCTCGACGCGGATCCTCGTGACATCGTCTCCGCCCGTCGCGCCATCGAGCGCATGATCAGCGACGCTTTTCGCGCATCCGAGGTCATCGACCGGATTGGGGCAATGGCGAAGAAATCCCCCGAGCGCAGGGACCGGCTGAACCTCAACGATATCGTGTCCGAGACGATTGCGCTGGTGTCCACGGACTTAGAACGTAGCGCGGTGTCGCTTCGTACAAACCTCTCCAACGGCTTGGCCCCGATCGTAGGGGACCAAGTGCAGATCCAGCAGGTGATCCTGAACCTTATCGTGAACGCCAACGACGCGATGGCGGCGATGCCAAAAGGAGCGCGCGAACTCATCGTAAGCACTGAGAAGACAGCACCCAATACCGTTCTAGTGACAGTCCGCGACAGCGGCCCTATCCTCGACCTAGCGAAGATCGGCGATATATTCGAGGCATTCTACAGTACCAAACCCAAGGGTATGGGCATGGGTCTGACGATCAGTCGTTCGATCATAGAGGCTCACAAGGGCAAACTCTGGGTCACGCCAAACGCGCCCCACGGTGCCATTTTTCAGTTTACATTACCGACCGAGGAGAAATAATGGATCCATGTCCGGGGCGCCGCCTGACCGGCGCAAACATTGGGGACTTGGATGAAGGAGATTGTCTACATCATTGATGATGACACATCTGTCCGCGAAGGCCTCGGCGATCTCCTGCGCTCGGTTGGACTCGAGGTACTGACATTCGCTTCCAGCCAGGAGTTTTTGGATAGCAAGCGCCCTGACGTACCGGGCTGCATCATTCTCGATGTAAGGCTGCCGGGGCGGAGCGGCCTGGAATTTCAGAGCATGCTCACTTCCCTTGGAATTGAGCTTCCGGTCATTTTTATCAGTGCCCACAGCGACATTCCGATCTCCGTGCGGGCGATGAAAGCCGGCGCTATCGAATTCCTGACGAAGCCGCTGCGCGAGCAGGAATTGCTCGATGCCGCCTATGCCGGGATCGAGCGCGATTGCGCTCGGAGGCAGGAAGTCGCGCTCATTGCCGAGCTTCGGTCCCGCTATGATTCCTTGACGCCGCGTGAGCGCGAGATCATGAACCTGGTGGTCGCGGGCAGCGTCAACAAGCAAATCGCTGCTCAAGTGGGTCTGAGCGAGGTGACCGTCAAGGTTCATCGCGGCCACGTCATGCAGAAGATGCAGGCGAGATCTCTCGTTGACCTGGTCCGGATGGCGGACGGCCTCGGGGTGTCGACGAAGCCGTCGTGGGTCAGGTAGGCTCACGCATCTAGACCAAAGTATCGGGCGTCCACCCGGATGGATAGTCGCAGCGCCAATTCGGCGAGTCGCTTATCTCATTGGGCAATACGCTCCGAAGGCCCCCGGCTTTATCCTCTTACCAGCTGAAAAACTTGCAGAGACAGGACGGACGTTATCGCGTCGCTGGGCAAGAATCTGCGTCGGGTCCGCGCAACCCTGCCATTGGACGGACGCTCATCATGTTGACGCAACGCGAGTAACCGAAAGACCGAGGAAAGGTATCATTCATGCAAAACCAGAGATACGCCCTGCAGAAGAACCTCAACATCTACTGGACGGTAATCGATACGGTTTCAGACCGAAAAGCTCTCGTCAATGGCTTCGTTATGGACATGCTTACCGCCGATGAGGCCGAAGAATTGGTCAACACGCTGAACCGTGCAGAATCCCATGCTATCCTTGCGCCTACCAGAGGGAGCACCCCGATCGAAGACGACAGTAACTTTTCGATCGCCGTCTAGCCGACCGCTCGTCCTATAGACTGCGACGAGAGGACGATAGAGGGCGCTGACACTATAAAGGTGCCTCAATGGTTTGCTGTGTCGCACAGCCCCTTCGAGAAGAAGATTCGGCGACGGGATGAGATATCGAACGGGTCCGTTATCTGCCGATCCCGCAGGACCCGCGTTATAGTGGCTTGCTCTCTCCCTCCACCGCATCAATAAAAGACTTGTCGATCTTGATCCTATCGACACTCCGTGCAGTTGAAGGGACCGCGACGCAGTCAACTGCCTTCAAGACTACTGAAAATTCCGGCTCTTGATCTTCAGCGTATCGATATGAAGATCCGGCACGAACATGTCCCTGGCACGAACCCCCGGGGGCGCATTTTCGCGGGAATCGGGACTGCCGGGAGACCCATGGGTGAATTCATCGCCACGGCCGGCTGGCAGATGAAACGTGCCGCCGCGCCCCGCAAGCCCTGATAGATCACCCGACAAATCGAACAGCTGTTGGGCGACCAGGTGAACCACCTCGCCTTCCCGCTGGATCCTGCCATTGATCGCCATCATGCTGGCGCCGAGCACCACCCGGCGCGAGCGCTCGAACAACTTCGGCCAGACGACGACATTGGCAATGCCGGTCTCGTCCTCGATTGTGATGAACATCACGCCCTTGGCCGAACCCGGGCGCTGGCGCACCAGCACCAGTCCGGCCGCCATAAGCCACTTTCCGTCGCGCGCCGTCATCGCCTGCGCACAGGTGACGATCCGCCGCTTATTGAGATCGGCCCGCAGGAACCTCAAGGGGTGCTCCCGAAGTGTCAGCCCGACGTGACCGTAATCCTCGACGACGTTGTGCCCGTCGGTCATCTGCCTGAGCTCGACGTCCGGCTCCTGCTGCTCGGCAATCGCCCGCGCCTCGCGTTCGGCTGCGGCCGTGAACAGTGGCAGCGGCTCGTCGCGCAGCGCCTTGATCGCCCAGAGCGCATCGCGTCGTTCGAGCCGTAATGACGGCAGGAAGGCGTCGGCCTCGGCGAGCTCGACAAGGGAAGCGACCGGCACGCCCGACCGCCGCCACATGTCATCCACCGATGCGAAGGGCTCGTCGGCGCGCGCGGCGACAATGCGCGCAGCGTCGGCGGTTGCCATTCCCCGCACGAGACGCATGCCGAGCCGCACTGCATGCCGGTCCGTGCCTTCGACCTCCTCGAGCGTGCAGTCCCAACGCGAGCAATTGATACACACCGGTCGCACCTCAACGCCGTGTTTCCTCGCATCGATGACGATTTGGGCGGGCGCATAAAATCCCATCGGCTGCGAGTTCAGGAGAGCCGCGCAAAACACATCCGGGAAATGGCATTTGATGTAGTTGCTGGCATAGGCAATCAGCGCGAAAGAGGCCGCATGGCTTTCGGGAAAGCCGTAGGAGCCGAAACCTTCCAACTGCGAGAATGTCTTTTCGGCGAATTCCTTTGTGTAGCCGTTTCGGATCATCCCGCTCACAAGCTTGTCCTGGAATCGTGAGACGCCACCGGTGAACTTGAAGGTGGCCATGGATTTTCGCAGTTGGTCAGCTTCACCACCGGTGAACCCGGCGCAGACCATCGCCACCTTCATCGCTGACTCCTGAAACAGCGGCACGCCGAGCGTCTTGTGCAGGACCGCCTCCAGTTCGGGGGTCGGGTATTCCACCTTTTCCTTGCCCTCGCGGCGGCGAAGATAGGGATGGACCATGTCACCCTGAATCGGCCCGGGGCGGACGATCGCCACCTGGATGACGAGGTCGTAGAAGGTTTTCGGCTTCATCCGCGGCAGCATCGACATCTGCGCCCGGCTCTCGATCTGGAAGGTGCCAAGCGTGTCGGCCTTGCAGATCATCGCATAGGTCGCCGGGTCTTCCTGCGGGATGGTGGCGAGGTCGAGATCCTGATGCTTGTGCTCGCCGATAAGGGCAAAGGCCTTGGCCATACAGGTCAGCATGCCGAGCGCCAGCACGTCGACCTTCATCATTTTCAGCGCCTCGACGTCATCCTTGTCCCATTCAATCACCTGGCGGTCAGCCATCGCCGCCAGCTCGATCGGCACGAGATGATCCAGCCTGTCATGGGTCAGAACAAATCCACCCGGGTGCTGGCCGAGATGCCGCGGGGCTCCCATCAGCTGCTGGGCAAGCCGAAGGGTCAAGGCGAGACGCCGATCCTGCGGATTGAGACCGAGAGCCCGCACCTGGCTCTCGCCGACCGTTTCCGACCAGGACCAGATGCCGGAGGAAAGCGCCTTGATCAGATCCTCGGGCAAGCCCAGCGCCTTGCCGACGTCGCGAATGGCGCCCTTGGCGCGATAGCGGGTCACCGTCGAGCAGAGGGCCGCCTTGTCATGACCGTAGGTCTTGTAAATCCACTGGATCACCTCCTCGCGCCTTTCGTGTTCGAAATCGACATCGATGTCGGGTGGCTCGTCCCGCTCCTGGCTGACGAAGCGCTCGAAGAGGAGGTCGTTGGTTTCCGGGTCGATCGAGGTGATGCCGAGCACGTAGCAGACGGCGGAGTTGGCCGCCGATCCCCTGCCCTGGCAGAGAATGCCCTGCGATCGGGCATAGCGGACGATCGAGAAGACTGTCAGGAAATAGGGGGCGTATTTCATCGTCTCGATCAGTGCCAACTCATGGCGAATCGTCTTTTCGACATGCGCCGGCAGACCTTCGGGATAGCGCGTCTTCACGCCCTGCCAGGTATAGTGCTCCAGTGACTGTTGCGCCGTCATGCCCGGGATCAAAGCTTCCTCGGGATACTGGTAGACGAGCTCTTCCAACGAGAACCTGCAGCGCTCGACGATCTCCATCGTTCGCGCAAGCGCTTCCGGGTAGCGGGGAAACAGACGCGCCATCTCCTCGGGCGGCTTGAGAAAGCGATCGGCGTGCCGCTCGCGCTCAAAGCCAACATCGTCGATGGTGGTGCCGGTGCGAATACAGGTGACGACATCCTGCAACTGCCGCCGGCCGGGCTCGTGAAACAGCACGTCATTGGTGACGACCGTCTTCACCCGGTGCTGCGCCGCCAGGTTCGACAACTCGTGCAGCCGTAGCTGATCGTTCGGGCGCCGGCGAAGGCAGAGCGAGACATAGGCACGGCCGCCGAAGACATCCGCCATCTTCCTCAACTGCACGGCGCAGACCTCGTCGGCCAGATCCGGTACGAGAATGCCGATCAGGCCTTCGGAATAGTGCGCCACATCATCGAGATGCAGGATGCAGTTGGCTTTGCCGCCGCGGCCCTTGCCTAGTGTCAAGAGCCGCGTCAGCCGCGAATAGGCGGCGCGATCGGTGGGATAGACGAGGATCGACATGCCGTCCTGGAGATCGAGCCGGCAGCCGACGACGAGGCGCAGACCGGTGGCGCGCGAGGCTTCCAGCGCCCGGACGATGCCCGCCAGGCTGTTGCGGTCGACGACGCCGAGCGCCTCAGTGCCCATCAGCTTGGCGGTCGCAAACAGCTCTTCCGCCGAGCTTGCGCCGCGAAGGAAGGAGAAATGCGTGGTGACCTGCAGTTCAGCGTAGCGCATCAGGCAAACACCCCATGCAGAAACCACTTGCGCGATCCGGTGTCGGCATCGACACCATCGCCGGATCGGAAAATCCAGAAACGCTCGCCGGCATCATCCTCGACGACGAAATAGTCGCGGACCGCTACCCATTCGGAGCTGCGCTGCCACCACTCTCCAAAGATCCTCTCAGGGCCGTCGGCGCGCTTTACCCGGCGCCGCTTGCCGCGCCAGGTAAAAGAAACCGGCGGATGATCCGGCAACAGCGCAATTACCTCGATGGTTTCCGGATTTGGCAAAAGCCTGGATGGCCTCGGCCAATGGAGGGGCCAAGTGGCGCCGGTCTCGTCAGCCGTGGGTGCAATGCGCTGCACGCTGCGCTCCGGCACATCGCTTGCGACCGGCGCAACGCGGAAAATCCGCTGGCCGCCGCGATTGCCGAGCACGTCGATCAGCGGCGTCACATCGGTCACCTGTTCCTCGATCAAAGAGGTGGCCGACTGCGTCTCAACGAGAGGTTCGGCGATAATGGCAGCGAGGCTCAATTTCTCGATGCCGAAGCCGGGTTCGATCTTCTCGATCCGGTCGCGGAAGAGTTTTGTCAGCCAGGCGATATCGCGGACCGGCTTGGCCGTGCCCGCCCGGAGCGACTGGATCTTGTTGTCGACGCGGTGAACGATCAGGTCGGCGCGCCGCACACCAAGCCCTCGCTTCTCGAGCTCAAGACAGAGCTGCCGCACCAGACGGCCGACATATTTCTCGATGGTCTCCGGTGCGCCGATCGGTTCGGCAAAGGATTTTTGGACCTCGACCAGGTCCGCTGCCCGGATCGGGTCGATGGGCTCGGCCAGCCGGCCGAACATCTGGTCGAGGCGGCGTCCAACCTCGGTCCCGAAACGCAGCGTCAGCGGCGCCCGCGGTGTGGCAGCGAGATCACCGACGCTTGCAAAGCCGAGGGTGCGGAGGCTTGCGACGATCTCGGCTGGCAGCCGCAGCGACGACAGCGGCAGCCGGTTTACGACTTTGGCGGTCCCACCGCGCGGGATGATGATGGTCTCGCGATCGATTGACCGGGCGAGCGCATGAGCAGCGCCCCATGTGTCGGCGATCGCCGCTCGCGCTGAAAGACCGCGGCCGCGGAAGCGGTTCACAAGACCCGAGAGCATCAGCTCCTCGCCACCCTGCAGATGATCGGCGCCTTCGGTGTCCATGACGATACCATCAGGAGGATCCATGGCTACGACGGGAGAATATTGCGACAGGGACCAGAGCGTCAGCCGTTCAAGTGTTGCGAGGTCGGCGGCCGGATCGGCATCGATCATCATCAGCCCCTGGACCAGCGCCTGCGCCTTGGCGACCGGCATGCCGACGCGCAACCCGAGTTTGAGAGCTGCCTGATCGGCCGCCGCAACCCATCGCTTCGACCCGCTCCTGGCGATCACCACCAGCGGCATGTCAGGAGCGAGCGAAGGATCGGCGCGCCTGATCCGGTCGGTCGGCAGTGTCGGAAGAAAGACAGATACGACCCTGGCCATCACATGCTCCGATAATGAATTCTCCTCCCTCGCCTGCCCTGACCCGCATCAGTTCTGCCAGCCAGCGCGCGCGGCCGATACCCGGCACGGGGAGCGGCTCGGACGGCAGCACCGAGATCCGCCAGCGGGTCGCCGCGGCCGTCGGCATCCCGAAATCGGAGGCTTCCGTCTGGCGCCGCCACCGGCGGATCACCAGCCCCAATGTGCCGGACTTTTCCGCCGCAAGCTGCAGCCGGCGCGAAGCCGTCATCGGCAGGCGTACCAGCTCGGCGACGACGGCGCCGAGGCCGCCATAGCGCAAAGCCTCTTCGAAGCTTGCGAGCACCGTCTCTTCCTTGTCGCATTCGACGAAGATGACGCGATCGGGGTGGAGTCCGACCTGGGCGAGCGCGGGAAAGAACAGATCGAAGCGTGTGAGGCACCAGACCACCTTGCCGGTGGTCCGCGCCGCGATGCCGCCGATGAAGAGGGCCGCAGCTGCGCCGTCGATCGCTCCGTTCCCGCCCCCAGCGACTTCATGCAGCGCGCCATAGGCCAAACCACCTCCCGGCAGCTGCGCATCGATCTCGCTCACCCCGAACGGCAGGAAGCTGCGACGGCGCAAACTCGCTCCTTCCAGGCTGGCGATTGTCTCGCGCAACGCGTAGAGGACGGCATTCGAAGTGGCGACTGATGTAGTCATAATCTCCTTGCGGCAACCCGCTTTGACTTGAGAAAATGCGATATGTTCTTTATTTGTTCTCAAAGCGCAAACGAGTCAATGCACAGCAAGCGCGCTCAAGTTGAGCGCGAACACCGGCCTGACGGATTCCGTGAATGGATTCAATCCCGTGGCCGGATTGGGAATTTTTTCACATGGTCCAACCCGGCCCGTTGAGTGATCTGAGACTGAAGGATTATCGTGAGCCGGTTATCGCATTCAGCTGCCGGCGATGCGACCGCCATGGCGCAATCGAGCGCAAGCTGTTGGTGAAAGCGTTCGGCGGCGATGTAAGCTTGGCGGTACTCCGCCGGCGGATGGCCATGGGCTGCGAGCGCATGCAAACGCCCGAGGGCGACAAATGCGGCGCGCACTTCCCATGTCTGGGGGACACAGACGGTCCTGATGGAAGCCAGTCATGACAAATGATGAAGGTCACGAGCGGCCGCGCAAGATCGTTCACGTCGACATGGATGCCTATTACGCGTCGGTCGAGCAGCGCGATAATCCCGAATTGCGCGGCAAACCGATTGCCGTCGGCGGATCGGCCGCCCGCGGCGGCGAGCTATGAGGCGCGCGCCTATGGCGTTCATTCGGCAATGCCGTCGGTCACCGCGAAGCGCAAATGCCCAGACCTGATTTTCGTGCCGCCGCGCTTCGACGTCTACAGGGCGGTGTCGCAGCAGATCCGTGAGATCTTTGCAGAATATACGCCGATGATCGAGCCGCTGTCGCTTGACGAGGCCTATCTCGACGTCACCCAGAACCACAAGGGCATGGAAATCGCCACTGAGATCGCGCTGGAGATCCAGGCCAAGATCAAGCAGGTCACCGGGCTCAACGCCTCGGCCGGCATCTCCTACAACAAGTTCCTCGCCAAGATGGCGAGCGACCTCAACAAGCCCAACGGCCAGGCTGTCATTACGCCGCGCAATGGGCCGGCTTTCGTCGAAGCCCTTCCCGTCAAGAAATTCCATGGCGTCGGCCCGGCGACGGCGGAAAAGATGCACCGGCTCGGAATCGATACTGGCGCCGACCTCAAGGGGAAGACGCTGGAATTCCTGGTCGAGCATTTCGGGAAGTCGGGGCCCTATTTTTACAGCATCGCCCGTGGCATCGACGAGCGCCAGGTCAAGCCGGACCGGGTGCGCAAATCCGTCGGTGCCGAAGATACCTTCTCACAGGATCTCCACGCTTACGAGCCGGCCCGTGAAGGGCTGCAGCCGCTGATCGAGAAGGTATGGGGTTATTGCGAGGCAAATGGGATCGGCGCCAAGACGGTGACGCTCAAGGTCAAATATGCCGACTTCAACCAGATCACCCGCAGCAAGACTGTTCCGGCACCTTTGCCGGCGATCGCCGATCTCGAAGAGATCGTTGACCTCCTGCTGGCGCCGATCTTTCCGCCCCGCAAGGGCATTCGCCTGCTCGGCGTCTCGCTGTCGTCGCTCGAAAGGCGCGCCGCCGGAGCGGAACCGCAACTGCGGTTGGCGCTTTAGATCGCGAGCATCGGCTGGGCAGGCTCGCCGGCAGCGCGCTTGACCCGGAAGGTGCCCGCCGGCAGCGGCCGCAGAATTTCCTCTTCGGGGACAAGACCGTCGAGCCAGGCCATACGCTGGTCGCGCGTCAGTACCGTCATCTGCCGGTCGTGAACAGGCGCGATGTCGGCATTCGCCTCGATGGTCAGGATGGCATAGGCTTCCGGCCAATCCTCAGCCGCCGGCCGCCAGATCCCCGCGAAATAGAACCAGTCGCCGTTGGCTAGAGCGTTTCAGGTTTTCACGGAAGCATATCCGGCATTGGCGAAGTAGTTGCTGCATTCGCTGGGCTCGATGGTTGTGACGAGGTGTCCGATGTGGCGCCAGGTGTCATCGATGGTTCGCTTCTGAGCCAGGCGCATCCAGTGCTTGATTTTGGCGAAAGCCTGTTCGATCGGGTTAAGGTCGGGGGAGTATGGCGGCAGGTACCAGAGCCGAGCACCAGCGTTGCGGATCATCTGACGGATGGCGACCGACTTGTGGGAGCCGAGATTATCCATCACGACGATATCGCCGGGTTTGAGCACCGGTACGAGTTGCTGTTCGACATAAGCACGAAAGCACTCACCGTTGATCGGTCCATCGAAGACACAAGGCGCGGTGAGCCGATCGCAGCGCAACGCGCCGAGGAAAGTCAGGGTGCGCCAATGTCCGTGCGGGGCGAAGCTGCGCAGCCGTTTGCCCTTCGGCCCCCAGCCTCGAAGCGGCGCCATGTTGGTCTTGATCCAGGTTTCATCGATGAAGACCAGCCGGCTTGGATCAAGGCCAGCCTGCCAGGATCGCCAGCGCTGTCGCCGTCGCGCGACGTCAGCGCGCGCCTGCTCAAGGGCGAACAGTGTTTTTTTTGAACCGTAGTCCCTCGCGCCGCAGAAACTGCCATACGGTGTCGTGGGATACCTTCACCCCTCGCGCGGCCAGTTCTTCCTTCAACCTGTTCAGTGACACATGCGGCGTCTGGTTGATCCGCTCGGCGATAAACGCTCGGTACGGCTCAAGAACCCGCTTGCGGTGGCCGCCCATCTTCCCAGGCGCGACAGATCCGCTCGAACGGTAGCGCTGAGACCACTTCACCGCTGAAGACACGGCAATACCGAACCGCACCGCCACCGACCGGCAGCTCTCGCCGGCTTCGATTGCATCAACAACACGCTTGCGAAGATCATTTGAAAGAGGTCGAGTCATCCGATGCTGGCCTCCACTCCAGCCAGCATCTTGAATCACAAAACAGCCAAAAACGGAATCCCTTCCGATTCAACTAAATCCAGATACGCTCTAGCGAAAAGCTGAAGCTTTTATGGCGAAACTCCGAGGCAGGCACCAGGCATGGACCGCCGTCCCGCGGGCGCAGTCCCCACGGCAGCTCCACCATCTCCACATCGCCATCATGGCACCTTATGATGACGCGGTGCTCATTGAGCGGGGCGTCGGACTGGAAAACCTTCGCGCGCATCATAGATAGAACATATCAGGAACGATTTTTCGAAGCAACCAACCTGTCATGGGGGACGCATGTGCAATGATTATCGGCTGATGGTGGATGCTGCTTCGATCGCGAAGGACTTCGCCGATCTGAAGATCAAGATCCGCTTTGGTGAAGGCATACCGAACCTCGAAGCGCGCGAGGACATCAAAATCACCGACGTAGGCCCCATCGTCAGGACGATCGACGGAGCCGGCGATGAGGCCGAGCTTGTGCAGCGGCGCTGGAGCTGGCCGGGACCGAACAAGCGGCCGGTCTATAATTTCCGCTCGGAGGGTCGGGAGTTCACCTCCAATCGCTGCTTGATCATTGCCGACGGCTTCTACGAGTTCACAGACCCAAAGGACCCGAAAAAGAAACGTAAGGACAAGTGGCTATTCACGAAGAAGAACGAGCCGATCTTCTGCATCGCCGGCATCTGGCGCGAGACGCCGGAGGTCGGTCAGGCCTTCACCATGCTGACGATGGAGCCCGGACCGGACATCGCGTCCTACCACGATCGGCAAATCGTCATCCTCGAGCGCAACGCATGGGCCGGCTGGTTTGATCCCACCGTTTCGGCAAAGTCGTTGATCAAGCCGCTTTCCGCGGGCACCCTCGCTGTAGAACAGGTCGGGTAATCCCGGCGCGGCAGCAATATTGCCTCGCTACATCTCGCAGCAAAACGGTTTGCTTGCCGTTTCACAACGTCCCTAGAGAGACCAAGTCCTGGCACCATCGAGATGAGTCTCGTCGCACCGGATGCCGATAAGTCCAGGCGCTCTCGACCAGCATGTGCCGAACCCGACCGTTGCCGGCCTTGGTGATCCCACCCCGTCTGATCGTCTCACCCGTTGATCGCTCACCAGGGACCAGGCCGAGATAGCCCATCAGTTGGCGAGGGCTCTCAAATCGGCTCACGTCGCCGACCTCCGTGGCGAATGTCACGGCGACGATCAGATCGACCCCTCGCAGGGTCTGCAGCGCTCGAATGACCGGCGCCAGCGACCAGGTTGGGACGAACTCCTCGATCACCTTCTCCAGTCGTTCGACGCGCTCTTTCGAGACGCGCACCGCCTCGACCATTTCCTGCAACGCAATCTGATGCGCCGGATGATCGAATTGTTGCTCCTGCAGCCAGCGCAGGTATCGCATCGTCCAGCCCTTCTTGCGTGGATAGATGCGACTGTGTTTGAGCATAAAGGCACTGATCTGTTGTCGGTGAACCCGCAATGTCTCGACAGCAGCAGCTCGAGCGCGAACGAGGTCGCGCATCGCCTCATGGCCCTCATCAGGAACCCACACTGCCGTGAGCTCGCCGGCCCTCAATAGCCGGGCGAGCGCGAGGGCATCTCGACGATTGCTCTGTCGCCTGGCTTCCTGGGGATCAGTGATGGAGCGACCACCACACATTCATGGCCAAGCGATCGGATAAGCCGATGTAGGCCGTATCCGGTCGGACCCGCCTCGTAGCAGAAATGAACTCGGTCAAACTTTGCTGCTATCCGCTGGATGATGCGGCGCATGCTGGTATCAGAGTGCGTCAACCTCACCCCAAAAGCGGACCTCTCCCTGTGCAATAGATTCTTTCGGCGAGCTAAGAACTTGGGCTGGCTGGAATGACTAATTTGGGGCCGATTGCTGACCGACCGCTCCATAGAGGCCACGGCGACAAGCTGCCATGCGCGCCCGTTCACTCTAGACACCGGGCCTAGAAACCCGCTTCGGAGTCCGGTGGAGCAGTGCCTAGTCAGAGCGAAGCAGAGACAAGGTGCGGCGCAATAGAGCACGCTCCCATAGGGGATGCGCTCAAGGGAGATTCTGTCGCAAAAATCGCCATTCAAATGGCGTCGACATCGCCTGCTAACGGACGGCCGGGTAGAGCCGCGGAAGCCAACGCTCGATTATGTCGACTGGAAAGCCAAGGCGGACTTTGCCCTTCGGGCTTGGCGATGTGAGCACGCCAATGTCCAGCAGGCTGGATAGGACCGTCCGCGCCTGGCGCTCCTGATACCCTGTCAGCGCCTGCACCTGAGAACGTGCAAATTCGCCTGTCAGGATGGCTTCGCGCAACAAGGGCCAACTGCCCTTTGGAAGTCGTTGCATTTGGACCTCCTCATTGCACCAGACCTCCACGCGGTTCAGCAATTCCTCCGGCTTAAGGAGTTCCTCCATAAATGTAACCTGGTCCAGGCAACACGATAGGAAGAAGGCGGTAAATTCAGTCAAGCCGGCTTGCGTGAGATTGCCGCGTCCATCGAGATCACCACGCCTCGGCTGATCGGCTTGAGCCAGCAGACGCTTGTAATCCGAAACATTCCTGGCAAGGCCGCGCGAGACCGACCACAATTCCGAGCCAATTCCCAGGTCTCGCAACAGAGCATGCGAAAATAGCCGCGAAACACGCCCATTTCCGTCGAAGAACGGATGGATCCATGCCAGCCGGTGGTGCGATGCGCCGACACCGATGATTTTCTGCAGCTTGGAGAGCATTTTGAATGAATAGCCTTCGACAAAGCGCCCGATGAGCGGCTCGATCATTTCCGGCTCGGGTGCCACGTGCTCACCGACTTTTACATGCCGCGTTCGCAACTGCCCAGGAACCATCTTGATTTCTTCGCCCGTATTGGGATTACGGACAATCAACAGCTCATCCGGAAGCCGCCGGCAGAATTCCCCGTGCATCCAGCAAATGCCGTCGAGCGACAACACAGGAAACGGCATCTCGCTTCTGTCAATGAGCTGCTGCACCTCGATATGAGCGCGGGCCTCGAGTTGAAGATTTCGCTTTTCCGGTTCACGCGCATAATCGCCTGCCATTGCGCGATCGATATCGACAGGAAGCGTGTTATGTCCTTCAATAAGATTTGAGTAATAGCAGTTCATGGAGCGCACCAGATTGCCAACCGACCCCCGCATAATGGGGTGCAGTCGCGCTGCAAAGCGGCTGGCGGTGGAGGTCAGCTCAATCGCCAGGTCTTCCAATTCCCTGTTGCTGTCGGGAAGCAGAGGTTCCATACTCGTCAAAGTGACCATATTTTGCCGGTTTCCGTGCCCTTAAATTCCTTAATTTTATCATACCGATAGGCCGTGATAGGCGCAATCGTATTGCCGGTATTTTTGCCGATCTAACAAAGACATGCTGGATACGCGACGCTTCGGCTGGTGATCAAGCCTATTACAGTACGCTCGAGCGCGGCAGATGCCCGCCCGTCACGCGCCGCGCACCAAGCTCGACGGTATCTTCCGGGCTCATCTCAGATCGAACTCCCCGATCTGCATTGTCCGGCAAATCGGTATAAGCCATTCCCCGGAGCAAGAATCAGGGGACAACATGGAAACCGTGGAGATCAGCAGCAGTAGTGACTTCCGTATGGGCAATCGAGCGGGCGCGGGAAATCTTAACGTCCGAAGGAGCTGCATTTGCTGTGGCCGCCCGCGATATGGACGAGGAGGCGCTGGCGAACACTGCAGCCGCGCTCGGCAAGCCATCAGCGATGCGATGCTGGAGGTGTTTGATGGCCTGATAGGTGAGTAGCGCTGGGTGGAGCGATAAGCTGGCTACTAACCAATATTTCGATATAAATTTGGTCAGCGCGGTTCGGCTCCCCTGCCCTCGAGAGCTCTGGCCTGTCAGCGACGTTCGACGCCCTGCATAGCTTCCTCGATCTTCCCAGAAAGAATACGAACGCGGCGAAAAATACCAGTATGACACGCGTCGTCTTCCCCTCTCATTGCAAACTGTCAGAAAACTGCATATATTTCTGACAGGAGACATGCCATGCAAAAGCTGACGTCACAAATCATGGGCCATGCTGAACGACTCCCGGAAGGGTTCGCGCTATCGGCAAAGAGCTTTTTGCATCTCGGAAATCGTGCCGCCCTGGACCAGGCTCTGTCGCGCCTGGCCGAGCGCGGCGAGCTCGTCCGGGCCGGCCGCGGCATCTATATGCGGCCTGTCAAAAGCCGTTTTGGCAGCCGGCCGCCGACAGTTGAACAGGCGGTGGAGGCCGTGGCGCAGCAACGCGGCGAGGTCATCGTCTCAAACGGCGCCGCCGCTGCGAATTCCCTGGGCCTGACCACCCAGGTCCCGGTCCGCTCCGTCTACCTTACATCCGGCCGCAGCCGGACGATGAACCTTGGACAGCAGTCGGTCGAGCTCAGGCATGTGCCTCGCTGGCAACTGGCCTTGGCCGATCGGCCCGCCGGCGTGGCGGTCCGTGCGCTCGCCTGGCTTGGGCCCGAGAAGGCCGATGAAGCACTGTCTCGGATCAAGCGAAAGCTGCCGCCAGACGCGTTCGGCGAGCTGGTGGCGGCCGCACCGCAGTTCCCGACCTGGCTTGCAAGAAGCGTGGGAAAGGCTGCGCATGGCTGATCAGTTCCTGACCTTGTCAAAGGACGACCGGCGCGAAGCCTTGGCCGTGGCGGCCGACCGCACCGGACGGCCCATTCACCTGCTCGAAAAGGATGTCTGGGTCGTCTGGACGCTGCAGATGCTCTTTTCGTCCAAGCTCGGCGAGCACCTCGTCTTCAAGGGCGGCACTTCGCTTTCGAAAGCCTACGGCGTCATCAAAAGGTTCTCCGAGGACGTCGACCTGACCTATGATATCCGCGCTCTGGCGCCGGACTTGGTCAGCGACAATGATGAGGCGCTGCCGAAAACCCGCAGTGAGGAGAAGCGCTGGACCAGCGAAGTGCGAAAGCGGCTTCCGGTCTGGGTCTCGGACTCGGTGGAGCCGGTGATCGCCGGCGCGCTGCGCGATCAATCTCTTCCGGCGGCAATTCGCCTCGAGGATTATACGCTCTATCTGGACTATGACGCGGTGAGCAGCGGATCCGGCTATGTCGCCCCGAGCGTCATGCTCGAATTCGGCGCACGGTCAACCGTGAGCCAGCCAGTATCCGCGATGTCGGCTGCGACGCTTCGGGTCACGTCGATGGTGTCGAATTTCCGAAAGCGAGTCCGCGCGTCATGCACGCCGAGCGGACGTTCTGGGAGAAGGCGACGGCCATCCATGTCTTCTGCCTGCAGGAGCGCCTCCGCGGTGATCGGTTTGCCCGCCACTGGCATGACGTCGTCCGGTTGGACGATGCCGGCTTTGCAGAAGCGGCATTCAAGGATCGGCAGCTTGCCAATGCGGTGGCCAAACACAAATCCATGTTCTTTGCGGAAAAGGCGGCCGACCGCTCGCCCATCGACTACACTGCAGCCGTCAACGGCAATCTGGTTCTGACACCGTCCGGCGAAGGGCTCCGTAAGCGCTGTTGCAATCACACACGTTTTTTGACGCCCTTGGCCCGAGCTTGCCATTTGGCTGGAACTGACGCAGGAAACGGGGCCGTGACTTTCCACATCTCAGGATTTGGGTGATCCTTTGCATCGAACGCAAAGCCGTCAGCTGTATGCTCTGTCTTCATTCGAAGATAGCAGGCGCAAATGAACAGAGCATCTGTTGATTTGGGCAGCAAGGTGCATAAGGTGCTGCAACAGAATCGCGGAGAACGCCCCATGTCTAGTGATATCCTAGCAATCGCATACAGAGAGCGGGAAAGGCTCCAAGCGGAACTGAACGCTAATCGGCAGAAGCTCCAGCAGGTGCAAAAACTTATTTCTGTTTACGAGGTTGGCGACTCCAACAACGCTAAGCCCGCTGCAAGCAATTATCGCCAAGGCTCAAAGGCCGCGTTGGTTGATGAGATCGTGTCCAAGCACTTAGCGCAGACAGGGGTGAGAGCATCCTCCGGCGAACTTCTTCCGATTGTCCAAGATGCCGGGGTGACAATGACCGGCAAGATTCCGGCAAAGACACTCTCTGCTTTTCTGGCCACCTCTAAGCGATTTAACAACCTCAAGGGATTTGGATACGGCTTGACCGAATGGGGAGAGAGTCCACAAAAACCAAGCCATGACCTTGAAGAATGATGGCACGAAAGTTTTGGCGAGTTTAAGGGCCGCTCACAGCGCCTGATCTCCAGATGCTTGCTCTGTCATGGCCCAACTCCACCTTCCTTTTATTGGCGTATTTTGTCGGTCCGGTATGACCAGGGCAATAATTCGTCGATCTGACAGTTGGGATGGCCGTTAACGATCCTAGTGAGGACGTCGGTGAGATAGGCCAGCGGCTCGACGTTATTGAGTTTGGCAGTTTCGATGAGCGATGCGATGGTCGCCCAGTGCTCGGCCCCGGCGTCGGAGCCCGCGAAGAGGGCATTTTTTCGATTGAGAGCAATTGGCCTGATGGATCGTTCGACGGTATTGGAGTCGATCTCGATGCGGCCGTCATCGATGAACCTGGTCAGCCCATCCCATCGCGACAAGGCGTACCGGATTGCTTCGGCCAGCTTTGTCTTCTGGCTGATGAGGCCGAGCTGTTCGGTGAGCCAGGGCGCTAGGCTATTGGTGATCGGGCAGCTCTTCTCTTGACGGGCAGCGTGGCGCTCTTCGTGCGTGCGTCCGCGTATCTCGTCTTCGATTTTGTAGAGGTTGGCAATGCGCCGCAGCGCCTCGGTCGCAATCGGTGCGGGTCCGGCTGCGGCCAGTTCGTAAAAGCGCCGACGAACATGGCTCCAGCAGAAGGCCAGTGATACAGTGTTCTTGGCGGCTAGGGGCCGATAGCCACTGTAGCCATCGACCTGCAGGACCCCGACGAAGCCGTCGAGATGAGTCATCGGGCGCTCGGCCTTGCGGTCCGGCGCATAGACATAAACGACACCCGGCGGATCGCTTCCCTGCCACGGTCGATCATCACGCGCATAGGCCCAGAGCTGGCCCGTTTTCGTCTTGCCGCGCCCCGGATCGAGCACAGGAGCTGTCGTCTCGTCGGCAAAGAGCTTTGATGATGTCTTCAACACATCGAGCAACCGTTGATGAACGGGCCGCAGATGCCAGGCGGCACGTCCAACCCAATCAGCGAGTGTCGAACGGTCGAGGTCCATGCCCTGCCGCTTGTAGATTTGCGCCTGGCGATAAAGGGGTAGGTGGTCGGCGTATTTAGAAACGAGAACCTGGGCGACAGTTGCTTCAGTCGGAATCCCGCCTTCGATCAGCCGGGCGGGAGCCGGAGCTTGAACGACGACATCCTCGCAGGCTCGGCAGCCATACTTCGGGCGGCGAACAACCAGAACCCGGAATTGGGCAGGAACGATGTCGAGCTTCTCACTGACGTCCTCGCCTATGCGATGCAGATTATGACTGCAGCCTGGGCAGGCATGGTCATCGATATCGACGATCATTTCGATGCGTGGCAGGTGAACTGGAAGCGAGCCTCTATTCGTTCGCCGTTTGACGACCCGCGTCTGGCGCAGATCGGCTGAGACTTGCTCCTTCTCTTCCAGACCATCCGCCGCGACCTGTTCGGCCTCTTCCAAGCCTAAGAGAAGCTGATCTTCGGGAAGCGTTTCGGCACGGCGACCAAAGCGGTGATGCTGCAGTTCCTTGATGATCTGACGCAGGCGGGCATTCTCTGCCTCGCGCGAAAGCACCATCGCCTTCAACGCGTTCAGGTCATCCGGAAGTTCGTCTGCCGTCATCGTCATTCGGCAAGAACAGCATGTTTTGCCCCTCGGAACGAGAGGCTGGATGCGCCTGATTCAATTGGTCGCGGCCTTTAACCTGCCTGGACAGGCGTGCGCGTTTCGCTCGGCGTATGCACGCGCTTCCAGTCCAATCCCTCGAACAGGGCCGAGAACTGGGCGGCCGTCAGATGCATTACGCCATCCTGCATCCGAGGCCAATGGAACTCGCCGTCCTCAAGCCGCTTGGCAACCAGGCAGACGCCGTTGCCATCCCAGAAGATCAACTTGATGCGGTCGGTGCGCTTGGCCCTGAACACGTAGATCGTGCCGGAGAACGGGTCGGCTCCCATCTCGGCTTTCACCAATGCGGCCAACCCTTCAGCACCCTTGCGGAAGTCGACAGGCTTGGTGGCGATCATAACTTTCGCCGCGCCGGACGGACCAATCACGATGATGCCTTCATGGCCGTAATGACGGCTGCAATCGTCGCCGCATCAGCGCCAGATGCAATCCTGATGGTCACCCCACCAATCTCCAGCTCAATCAGCGCGTCTCCATGAACCTTCCTCGGCGAGGAGGCTCGCCGGACCTTCTTGGGCAACGGAATGTCCTGAGGAACGACAATGGCAGGCGCAAACATCGGTGTCTCGTCCGACACTTCATCGAGCGGCCTGCGAGCATGCCGTCGCCAGGTGAACAAGTGTTGTGACGTCAGCCCGTGACGCCTCGCCACTGAGCATACCGTCACGCCGGGCTCATAGCTTTCCGCGACAATCTGCGCCTTCTGCTCGTCGCTCCATTCGCGACGACGACCATTGCCGGTGAATACCTCGAACCGGCGAACCGGCTCATCATCCTTGGATTTAAGCGTAAGCTCTGAAATCGACATATGTCTAAGCCCTCTATGCAGGCTCAACATCGTAAATCACTAGATGATCCGGAAGGTGGGGTGGAAACGCCGCTTACGCCTGTGCTCGAGCAATATTCGAAGCGGTTTCTTGAAAACCGCTTGTGGAACAACCCGTCCCTTTCGCCCCGCGACCGGAGTATCGTCACCGTCGCAGCGCTCGTCGCAACCACTCAGACTGCCTCGATGCCTGAGCAGGTCGCGCTCGCGCTCGACAACGGCGTCAAGCCGTCCGAGCTCTCCGAGCTTGTGGCGCATCTATCGCTTTACACGGGCTTGGCGAACGGAAATGCCGCGGCGGTCGTGATGCGCAAGGTGTTCGCCGAACGGGGTGTAGCTGCCGATCAAATGGCACCAGCCACCGCGGAGCTACTGCCCCTTAACGAAGCGGCCGAAGCAACGCGGGCGGCACGCGTCGCCAAAAACCTCGGAATCCAATTTCAAGAGCTTCAGGATCTTACGACGGATGTCCTGTTCAAGGACCTCTGGCTCCGGCCGGCACTTGCTCCCAAGGATCGAAGCCTGGTGACCGTCAGCGCACTCGTTTCGACAGGCCGCACCGCACAGCTCACGAGCCACATCAATCTCGGAATGGACAACGGTCTGACTGACGGACAGATCGCGGGAGCCATCACGCATCTCGCTTTCTATACCGGTTGGCCTAACGCCATGTCCGCGGTCACCGTCGCGAATGAAGTGTTCGAAAAGCGCCGCGGCTAGATCAGAAGGGTCGCCCCTATGCGCAGCCGCGGCCAACACCTCCCCATCAACAGAAGGAAGCAAAAGATGGAACTGAACCGAAGAGACCTGCTGTTGGCAGCAGGCACGCTGGCCGCGGCGACGAATGTCGGTGTAGCGCAGGCACAAACCACCACGGGCCAGAACAGCACGGCCCCCACGACTCCATCGGATATCGGACGGCGCAAGCTCGGCTCGCTCGAAGTGTCGAGCGTCGGACTCGGTGTTCAGAACATGAGCCGGACCTATCAGCAGACCATCCCCACTCGGGCGGAAATGCGCAACATCATCCGGAGCGCGTTTGAGCGCGGGCTGACCTTCTATGACGCTGCCGAAGCCTACGGACCGCATGAAGTCGAGAGGATGCTCGGCGAGGGCGTGGAGCCGTTCCGCGACCAGATCGTCATCGCCACAAAGTTCCGGTGGAACATCGATCAGGAGACCGGGGAGCGCAAACCGGGGCTGAACAGCCGTCCCGAGCACGTCAAGATCGTAGTAGAAGGCATGTTGAAGCGGTTGCGCACCGACCGCATCGATCTGCTCTATCAGCATCGCGTTGACCCCGAAGTGCCGA
This sequence comes from Rhizobium sophoriradicis, assembly GCF_025200795.1. Classification (NCBI taxonomy): domain Bacteria; kingdom Pseudomonadati; phylum Pseudomonadota; class Alphaproteobacteria; order Hyphomicrobiales; family Rhizobiaceae; genus Rhizobium; species Rhizobium sophoriradicis. The sequence continues at coordinate 215,258 of NZ_CP104153.1, read as the reverse complement.
TTGAGGACGTCGCCGGCGCAGTCAAAGACCTCATGTCGGAAGGTAAGGTTCTGCATTGGGGTCTCTCGGAAATGGGATTGCAGACGTTGCGGCGCGCGCATGCCGCTGTACCCCTTACCGCTGTGCAGAGCGAATATTCCATGCTGTGGCGCGGTCCCGAGAACGGCGCGATTCCGGTCTGCGAAGAACTCGGCATCGGCTTTGTGCCGTGGAGCCCGCTTGGCGTCGGTTTTCTGAACGGAGCGATCGATGCCAAGACAACGTTTGCGCCAGGCGACATCCGGAGCATCGAAGGCCGCTTCTCCCCCGAAAACATCCCCCACAATCTGGCGCTCGTAGAGCTCCTGAAGGTATGGGCCGACCGAAAGCAGGCGAGGCTCGGTCAAATTGCTCTGGCGTGGTTGTTGGCTCAGAAGCCATGGATCGTGCCGATCCCTGGCACCACCCAGATGGCCCACATGATCGAAAATATCGGTGCCCCGGCCATCCAGTTCTCGTCCTCGGAAATCGCAGAGCTCAACGCCTCCGTCTCGGCGGTCAAGATCGCCGGAGCGCGGCTGCCCGATGCCGTTCAAGCCTACTCGGATGTGGAAGCGCCACGGAAGGCGTAAGTCATCATTGAAACTCGTGACCATACTTGGCCCAAAGCGATTGCCGCTTTGGGCCAAAAAGCCGGGAGTTCTCGCCTTGATAGGAATCGAACGGCCGACCCAGCCATTACACAATCTTTTGCTTGATGGGAACAGGACCCGAGACCCGTCGCAATGCGAACCGTTGGAAAAGAAGACGATTTTCGCGAGATCAATACCCTGGCACTGAAAGCGCAACAAAGTAGTATCTTAATCTTCGTCGACCGATACTGTTACTTGGATGTCAAGACCAGCTTTAGAGATTGACGATACATCAGAATTAAGAAGTTTAAATGTATGGCCTGCGTCCAGTCGGCTACGGTCGACGCACATGAAAATATCGACATACGCACTCTCGATCTCTGGCAGCGAAAGTACATCTAGAAAATTATTCCCTAGAGTGCCTATCAATTTCGCTACCGCTTCACTCACGTTCTCGTCCATGAGAGGAATTGACAATGTCCACATACCAGTACGGGCACGAGCGGTCGAGCCACTCGCTAACAGTCTCTCCTCGCCAGCTTTCCAACGCGCGTCAGGATCTACCCCTAAGAACTTTGTCAAATTCTCAGGATCTAGGTTGTCTCCATGGAAGTATACTGAGATCGATCCAATCTTCTCCAATTTATTCATCTAGGTTTCCGATCACCTCTCCGTCTGGATTAGCAATATCGCCTGTTTCAGGATCAACACCATAGTCATCTCTTGCTCGCCCCTTGTCTTTTTGTTTCGCACGATGAGCCCTGTCTTTAGCCTCTCTGACAGGGATGTCGTGTCGACGCCCCCATTCAGCTGCCCCCTTGTCCAGCGGCCAATAACCACGCGGAGGGGCCATTGGGCTAATCAGCGGAGACTGATCAGCGGAAGGGTCGCTGGGGAACAGCGGCCCGGACAAACCTGCCATACCGCTAGGGACCGGACAAGCGTTTGGTGAATTTGGTGGCCAGGGAAACGGCAGACCCGGCGGCCATTGAAGCCCTACCTTCCCAGTGGGGTCGATCCGAGACAGCGGATCGCTGGCCACATATGTGTACAAATTTGTCGTATCGCCATTTTCGCCGATGGGATCGCGAGATAGCCAGCGGCCTAGTATCGTATCATACGCTCTGAATAGTGTTAAGCTGAGGCCGGCGCTTTGCTGATTGAAATATCCACCAAAGCCGAAGTCCGAAATAGCCGTCACAGGCTGGATCGCCCGCCCCCAGGGATCGAAGTCGTAACTGGGTGCGCTACCGCCGCTTAGAAAAACACGTCGAACCGATCCGAGTTGATCAATGCCATAAAATAGCGAGGGATTCGATGCACCGTACTTATATTCCCCTTCTTTTACATATGCTTTCGATGGCGTGTTAGATTCGTCGCGTGCCTGGCAGATCACGCTCCCGCACCAAACATAGACCGTAGTGGAGGCTAAACCTCCGCCGGCAGGCGTTTCTTGGATCTCGACACGCCGATCGCGCCCGTCATATGAAAAGTTCGTCAGCTTTCCCGGCTGGGAGGCGTACAATATCTTTACGAGTCGATCCTCTGCATCCCAAGCAAAGGTTCGCTCACCATCTGACAGGAGATTACCATTCGCGTCGTAACTGTAGGCATGGCCCGAAACCTCGGACACTTCATTGAGAATATTGAAGTTGACGGCCTGGGCTGCAGAAGAGGGTCGGGCGACGGCAGTGTCGCTTGACTGAATGGTCTGCGTAATCGTGTTTTCCGGTGTCGTTTGGAATGTGAAGTTTGTATATTGGCCAGCCGCCAAGCCTGCATTGCCAACGCCCGCAAGACGCCTGTCATGGGTATTGTCTAGATAGCTCCACGTGGTATTGAGGTTGGACGTCTGGGGAAGCAATTGCTGAACAGTGCGTTGCGATGTTTGTCCCAGATAGCTGATCTTGAAGGCGCCTAGGTCGCTTGCGTGATCGACAAGGCGACCGATAGCGTCATATCCGAACGTTTCAGGGCCACCGCCGGCAATCTGGCGGCTCGATAGTCGGCCGAGCTCATCATAGGCGTAATCGATTGTATGAGAGCAGTCCACGGCACCGGTAGCAGTGAAACACTCGGATTGCAGACCGAGAGCACCACTCTGGAATGGCGGCTCGTACTGATAGTTTGTTGTACCCGAGCCGTCGGCCATCGCCGTTAACCGTGGAAAATAGCTGTCGTAGGAGAACGACACATTGGGTGTCGGATTAACAACGTTCAGATAAGAGATGCCCGCCAGGCTATCGTCTCGCCCATAGGCATATTGTTTTGTTTGTCCGAGCGGGTCGAGGACAGACTTTAAGCGGCTTATGGTGTTTTCATAAGCGTAGGTGATGCTTGTGAGATCGGCGTAAGTCTTGCTGCTTAAACGGCCCTGGATGTCATACGCCCAGCTCGTCGCATTTCCCTTTGGATCGGTCAAAGATGCGACTTGCCCGCGTTCGTTGTAACCGATCAGTGTGTCGTTGCCGGATGGATCAGTGACCTTCGTCAATCGCCGATTGGCATCATATTGGTACAGCCACAGCTTGCCCTCGCGATCGCGATAGGAAACAAGGTCGAGGCGGTCATAGGCGAAGCGCTTGGCGGTCCCGTCGGGAAAGGTAATGCTGGTTACCCGGTCAGCGTCATCATAGGCGTAGATAACGCTCCAGCCTTCGGAATCCGTGTAAGTTTTGATGCGGACTTTGGCGTCGTATGTATATGAGGCGGCTACGGCATCATTGGCATTGGTGACGGTTTGTAGATTGTGGGCGCTGTCATAGCCGTAGCTGGTCTTTTGACCCAGCGGATTCGTTTCGGAAACTAACTGCCCGACCGTATTGTAGCGATAAAGCGTCGTTTGCCCTGCGGCATCCGTTGCACTCACCGGCCTGTGTTGGCCGTTGTAGGTGAATTGGGCAAGGATCGTCTGCTGGCCAAACTCGGTGCTCTGCGTGACAGCGGCAAGATCAATCTGGTTGGCATAGAGATAGGAGGTCGTCCGTCCCAACGGATCGATTTGTTTGGTTAAATTAAGAAAGCCCGCGGTATCGTAGGAATATTGGCTCATCTGAGTCGAGCCGTCATCTAAAACACGCGCGACAGCGGTAGGCTCGCTATAGGTCCCTCCGATGATGCTTGCCTGAGACCCGGTCTGGCCAGGATAATTGTACCACTTGCGATTTTCGAGCGGATACTTGACGCTCTCGAGTGCCGTACCCTTGATCGATGAATCCGGCATATGCACGAAATGCCGTATGCGAGCCTTTGTATAGTCGCAACCGCCTGTGTCAGTGCAGCCGGCCGCAACATAGGCGCTTTTGTCCCAATGGAAGCTGTTGCGGTAGGTGAGATAATTGTTAATCACTCCGGCAGGCATTCCCACGGGCACGGTCGCAGTGGGATCGCTTGCAGGAATTGGGGCCGGCTCAAGCCATTCTTCGCGCTCTTTGAAACCAAGTGGATCGGTGACCTGAACAAACCTCGGCGGCGCGGTGGTTCCTGGCGCTGTATAGGCGAAGTTCGTCTCGCCATACGGCGTTGTCAGCTTATTAACCAAGGAATTGGCATCATAAGTGAAGCTGGAGGTAAGACCGATGATATCAGTGATCGAGGACAGGCGGCCGTTCGCATCATAGGTGAGCTTTGCGCTTCTGCCGAAAGGATCCGTCACCCTTGTGACCAGTAGCGGGCTGTCTGGTAAGCCATATGTAAGCGTCGTCTGGCGTCCGACTGCATCGGTCACGGAGGTAAGCCGCCGCTGGGTGTCATAGTTCAAGATCGCAGCATTACCCTGAGGATCGCGAATTTGGCTGAGAAACACCCGCCGCGGATAAGCGGTAGCACCGTCTGACTGGGTGTAGATTTCGACCGAACCATCTCGAAGCAACCGGCGATATTCCACAGGTGCTTGAGACGCCAGAACGAGGATCGAACCATCGTCATCCTGAGCTGCGAAACGTCTGGTTCCGGCATCAAAACCTTTGTAAACAAAGGACCCGCCGCCCGATAGGAAGCGCGACACATTGGCCCCAGCATTTGTGGGGTCATCCGTCACATAACTCAGCCAGTTCAGGCTCCACTTTGGGCTGACATTATAGAAATTGAAGTTCTGCGGCTGGCTGTCTTCGCGCTGATTATAGCTGATCCTCACCTTCATCGACGGGCCGATGGGTGGCTCATAGCCGACGGGCGTATCCGACAGGGATACGCTGACGCTCGACTCCTTGATGTTGTAGACGCAAAGCGGGCATTCACCACTCGAACCGGGTCGAGATAGCCCGAGCCAAGGGGAGTTCGGAAGTGGAGAATCCGGATCGGGATCGGACGCGTTTGGATCGCCCGCATCACCGATTCTCGTGGCACTGGTCGGCCCCTTGCCCCAGACTTTCAGTGCGTCGGATGCACCAAGCTGCTGCCAACCTGGATCGCCAGTGACATCCTTGGGGACAAGAAAATATCCGGTGGTCTCTTCATCGAGTGCGGCTTGCGTAACCCACATGTCGGACCCGTCGAATACCGAGTCACGGATATGGAAACGTCCATTTGCTACACCGACGACGGCAGCAAAGTGCCCCACCTTCCAATGAACGATGGAGGGAACAGGAACCTTCTGTCCGGCAGATCGCTTTATCAGCTGGTGATCGAGCTTTACCTTGTCAGCAAGCTGGCTGACCTCTTCAAGGCTCGTTCCGTTGTCGCTTGCTCGATACCACAGGAGAAAGTTGACGCTGTCGATTTCGGCGTGACGCTCGAGCATGAGAGCGCGCAAAGCCAGCGGCCCGCAGATAAACATATGGCGGGGATCATTCTTGACCAACGTCATTTGTTCGTGCGCGACCTGGAACCGTTCAGTGGCCGAGCCCACGACGGGCCGATCGCCGACGTCCTGCAGGAAAGCTTTCAGCTCTTCCGTTTGCCCGAGGTTTGCATAGAGCAAGGCAAGCTCACCGACCGCACGATCGACCAACGCACGCGCTTGAGGCTCTTTCGCGTCACGACCAAGCTCCCATGCCTGTTGCCAAGCCGCAATCGCCCGCGTGAAATAGCCGTCATGCAAATAGAGCAGCCCAAGATTGACATTGATCGCAGGAGCCCAGTTCGACTGCGGGAAGCGATCCAAGTACTCGGCAAGCTTGTTGTTGTTTGAGAGATCAGGATTTTGCGTGAAGGACGTTACTGCTTCGCGAAGAGCGTTGCTTTCCGCCTCGGAAACCGACCCCGTCGAGACCAAAGGTTCTGGCAGGCCAATGGCGTTGAACAACTCGTCGACACGTTCGGAGCTTGCTTTATTATCCGGAACGATCGGTGCTGCCATTGCCAGACCAACGGCGAGCATCCAAGCGCACGCATTTCCGACCAGACGGCATCGTGAAGTCCTTTTCCTTCATTCAACTTTCCAAGACATCAATGTTCCGGTCGTCAGCCCACCTTGTGGGTTGATGAAAAAAACAACATTGGAATAGCCCGAGGCCCCGAGCCAACCGGTTGACTTCGCTGTGCTAAAAAGCTGCAAGAAATTGGCACCGTCCTGGCTGATGCCAACTGAGACTGTCGACCCATCATCTGCGATCTGCATCCAGAAGGGTTGCGAATAACCGTTGCTGTTGGTCTGGAAATCGCCGCCGGAATAAGATGTAGCGCTGTTCCACTTCGAAACTTCGAATTTGGGGAGGCCGCCACTGATCGTCGTCGAGGCAAACAGATGGAGCCGATCGGTGCCATTGAACCATCCGATGCCAATGCCGTTGTAAGCCGTTGACGATCGGGTTGCACCGATGAGCGCGGTTATTTTGTAAGGGGGCGTCGGTGAAGGCACCGTACGAGCACTGATGTTATTTGCCGTTCCCGAATTTTGCGCCGTCATGGAGATGCCGACAGAGCTGTCAATCACGCCTGACGTACCCTGATTGAGCCAGTTGGAGAGGCCGGTCGAGGTCGCGCTCGGCGTTTCGGACAGGACCTGATGATAAAGTCCGTTTCCATCCGTTCCGACGTGCGGCGATGCCGAAATAGCGATCTGACCCGCACCATTTGCGATACTGATACCGGAACCGGCAGTTAATTGCTGCGGCTGAGGAGGATTATTCGTTGATCCGATAAGCAATTGACCGTTGGTGAGCGCTGGAATTGAGCCGAATTGGCCATCGGCAGCTTTCGTCTGGACCGAATATGCCTCACCTGCCGGTGCCAGCGAGGTCATGCATGCAACGAGAGCGTTGTAGTTGGCCATAACCTTAGTTGCATCGGGAGGATCGCCGTTCTGCAGATTGTAGGGCAAGGCGCATTCGGCCATTGCCTCACCCGCGCCAACAATCGTGGACAATGCTGCCATCCCGAGCGCAACAAGGCAAAGCCTAGTGAACCTCACGACACCTGTTTCCTTCATCGCGGGAGAACTCATTCTTGCCGCCAGGACAAGATTGTCGTTGTCGTGGGACTACCCTGCGGATTAGTCGCAACTACAATATTGCTGTACCCAGACGCCCCTAGCCAGCCGGCCGCTTTCGCGGTTGAAAACGCAGTTTGGAAATTCGCGCCGTCTTGGCTGAACGAAAAGGCGATGTTGGTACCGTCGTCGCTGATCTGGAGCCAAAGAGGCTGTGAGAAGCCGCTCTGGCTGCTCTCGTAATCAGTACTGCTAAATGATGTTGGGCTGTTGAACTTCGATACTGCCAGATATTGGACGCCGCCTCCGCGCGGGGTGAAAAATAGGAGATGTAGTCTGTTGGATCCGTTGTACCAACCGATCGCGCTGCCGGGGTAATTAGGACTATTACGTGTTCCCGCGAGGAGTGCTGTGATCTTATAGGGCGGCGTCGGCGCCTGCATCGTTCGACTGACAATGCCATCACCGCCGACCGGAGGGGCGCTGATGGATATGCCTACGGCGGTGTCGGAAACCGTTGCCGTTCCCTGATTGAGCCAGCCGGTGAGCCCCGTTCCGACTGACGTCGGGGTCGCTGACATGACCTGACTATACAATCCTCTTCCATCTCCCGGGGCGGGTTCTGCGGAGATGGAGATAGTCCCGGGTCCTTTGGCTATAGCAATGCCAGGCCCACCTACGATTTCGGAGGCCACAGGCGGCGAACCAGTGACGCCCAAAATAACCTGGCCGTCAGTCAGCGGGCCGACTGCGCCAAATGTGCCACCAGGAAGTTTCGTCTGGACTGCCTGATCGTTTCCTGCGGGCACCAGCGCTGCAAGGCAATTTATGACGGCATTGTAGTTCGCCATCAGCTGACCAGCGTCGGGCGTCTGACCGTTCTCGAGTTTGTAAGGAAGTTGGCACTGCGCGAACGCCGCGCCGGATTGCAAAAGAGAAAGCGCCGCCAGTAAGAAGACACCACGCATGCCTACCTGCCCGCATTATCGCGTTTGAGTTTATTTTTCGCTGAAAATCTCGTATAAGCTGCGAGAGTTTCCGCTGATTGTCAATGACTTTGAGTTGAGTTTTTTCTGACACTGAACTACTGCTTGCTCGCTGACGCTCGCCACACGTGCCGAACGTCTTCTGTAACCGATGTTCCGCCCTCACGTTGTCGTTACCGCCCTAATTTGTGATCGCCTTTCCATGGATGAGTAATGGGAGTTTCTCCATGGAGACTACATTGGAGGTTCTCACGACCAGGAAGTCTGGACGTGAGGTTCACCAGGCAATGGCCGGATGAGGTCAAGGCGCAGATTGTTTCGGAGAGCCTGCGGCCCGGAGCGACGGTGAACGAGGTCGCGGCACGTCACGGATTGAAAGCCAATCATTTGTCGTCCTGGCGAACGCTGGCGCGGCAGGGGAAGCTGGTTTTACCGGAGCCGGAAGACGCAGTCGAATTCGCGGCCATGGTTATCGATATGCCCGCACCGGAACCGCCGACGGCCAAAGCAGTCTCCCGCGCCGAGATTGTCGTCGGTGCGGTCATCATCCGTCTTGAGGAAGGTGCGTCCGCTGCCCGGATCGCCGCCATCGCGCGTGCTTGGCGGCGGCGACATGATCTTTCCATCGAACCGCGTGCGGATCATGGTGGCGACCAAACCTGTTGACTTCCGCAAGGGGCATGACGGATTGGCGGCGCTGGTGAAGAACGAGCTGCACAAGGACCCGTTCACCGGAACAGTCTTCGTGTTCCGATCTCGCAAAGCGGACCGGTTGAAGCTGATCTACTGGGATGGCAGCGGGATTGTGCTGACCTACAAGCGGTTGGAAGAGCACACCTTCACCTGGCCCAGCATAAAGGATGGACTGATGACGCTGACCCATGCCCAGTTCGAAGCCCTGTTTGCTGGCCTCGATTGGCGGCGGGTTCATGCCGTCAAGATGAGGACGCCGGAGGCTATCGAATAGCTGCGGCACGATGACTCAGCACGATAGATTCCGAAGGCAAAACGAGCCGGAATTTAGTAACTTCCGGTCATGCTTGATACCGCCGATCTCCCCGATGATGTTGCCGCCCTGAAGCGATGCTGATTGCGGCGCAAGCACGCGAGGCAGGCAAAGACGCCCAGATTGCCCGCAAGGATGAGCGGATCGAATCCGATTTCTGGCAGTTCCCGTCGATCCATTATGCGATCTTCTTCGCCCAGAACGTGAACACCATGGCAACAAGCCTGAGGAGCGAGAGATCCATCCAGGACAGGCCGGAAATGATCGCCAACCACTATGGGTCCTCCGCAGGAAAAGGCGGCACTCGCAGCCCGGATTCAGGTCTGGGAGGCTGCCGCATAGTAATCGTTTCGGGAAAAAACGGGCGGACCAAAAAGCCAACCCGCTTACGGTATGATATAAGCAATCCTTAGTTTGACCTACTATCCTGTTGTTTTCCCTCATATTTTGTGGCCGATAAGCTCAGATCCTGACAAAACCAGGATAAAAAGGAACGGCTGGCCCGCTCTCTGCAAAGCGATCGCCATAAGCCACTCCATCAAAACGCGGATAAAAATCCTCATCCAAGGCCGCGCGACATCCCTTTGTTTTTGTTTGGAATTCTCAACGGCTTCGGCTGGAAAAAGGTTCTGACACGACCGAACTCTGATATAAAGGGGATAAAAGAGGACCCGCTATGCCGATTCACGATCCCTGCGCACTTCTCAACCGATTGCTGGAAGAACCCAACGAAAGTGCGTGGTTGGAATTCAAGGTCAACAACAAAGACCCACGCGAAATCGGGGAATACGTGTCGGCGCTTGCAAATTCGGCAATGCTGGCGGGGCGAGATCGCGCGTTCCTTGTATTCGGAATCGAAGACCGTCCGAGGAACAGGGTTGGTACAGAGCTTCGCCTGCAGCAACTCAAACAAGGCAATGAGGATTTCACTAACTGGCTGGTCCGAATGGTCGAGCCGCGCGTGCTCATTGAGGTTCTCGACTTTGTGTGTGATAGTCTGACCTATTCCGTCATCGCCATCGAGCCTTCCTATGAACGGCCTGTAAAATTCGCCGGCACGGAATTTGTCCGGATCGGCGAAAACAAGAAAAAACTCGCTGAGTTTCCCGAGCACGAGCGCGCGCTCTGGATAGCGACCGGTCGTCGGCGTTTCGAAACCGCAGTCGCGTCATCGAACGTCACGGCCGACGACGTCTTCGCCACGCTCGACCCCGACCCGATTTATGATCTGACAGACGAGCCCAAACCGAAGAATTCTCAGGAGATCATTCGAAAGATGGTCGATGCGGGCTTCCTGCTCGACAATCTCGAAGGAAGGTTCGACATCACCAACCTGGGGGCAATCATGTTGGCGCGCGATGTCACGGTTTTCCCCTCGATCGCAGGAAAGACGGTTCGCATCGTCAAGTACGCCGGCCGTGACAAATCCCGCTCCGACTTCGAGCAGGAGGGCAAGAAGGGATACGCAGTCGGCTTCACTGGAATGATGCGCTTTCTGATGGAGCGGCTGCCAAAAGAAGAGCGATACATCGACGGCGTTCGACGTATGGTGCCGCACTTCCCGGAAACGGCTGTCCGTGAAGTCATCGCCAACGCCCTCATTCACCAGGATTTCATGGCAACCGGCGTCGGCCCAGTTGTCGAAATCTATGAGAACCGCCTCGAAGTCACTAATCCCGGTAATTCCTTGATCAGCACCGACCGCATTCTCGATGAGCGGCGTTCGCGAAACGAGAAACTCGCAGCGACGATGCGTTCCTTCGGGCTATGCGAGGAGCGCGGGGGCGGCCTTGATAAGACTTTGATCGAAATCGAAGCACAGCATCTGCCCGCTCCTGATTTTATCTCGTCTGAGAACTCGATGCGCGTCGTGCTGTTTGCGCCAAAGCCCTTCGGCCAGATGTCGAAGACCGAGAAGTTGCGGGCATGCTTCTTCCACTGTGTCCTGCGCTGGCTTACTCATGACTACATGAGCAACGCGACTCTCCGTGAACGCTTCTCGTTGACGCCGGAAGAGTATCAGGCCGTCTCAGCTGTGATCGCCGAGTCCATCAAACTCGGTCGAATCGCACCTGCCGATCCCGATCAAGGACGGCGAAACGCGCGGTACGTTCCGTATTGGGCAGCTTAAGCATCGCGCGCCGGTGCTGACATCCGCCGTGACTGGAGCAGAACCGAATAACCCTGCAATTGCGACAATCGGCGAGAGCCAATCTTCAACGCATCCAAGGGAAGATCCGGCACGAGCAAATCCCTCGCCTGGCCGGAGGCGTGTTTTCGGGTGGCTGAACGGCCGCTGGAGAAGAAGTGCCCAACAATAAGCCGGCGAGGAGCGAGATCGAAAAGCTAGACCGGGTTTACTGCGGACGTCACCCGCATTAATATATTTCTCCACAAGGAGAATGATTATGGTCAGCGCATCACGTGCCTACACACCTGCCGAGGCTGCGGCTGTCAGCGGGATCGCTGTGAAGTCAGTGCACAACGCGATCGACAAGCGGATCATCGCGACGCATCTCATCGGCAGCAAGGGTCGCGCGCTCACCGACGAGGACCTGCTGCGGTTGAAGCTCTGGTATGGCGTCGGATCGATCTTGTCAGCCGAGCGGCGCAAGCGTCTGTTCGACACCATCGATCAGAACCCCAATGCCGATACCGTCAGGGCAGACGACTACCTCATCGTCGATGTTGCGCGGGCTCGGGAGCAACTGGCCGCGCGCGCCGAGGCGCTTAGAGAGGCGAAACGAATGATCGAGAGGGTGGAAGGCATCGCTGGCGGAGAACCGGTGTTCAAGCGAACCCGTGTTCCTGTGCGGACGATTGCCGCGATGAAGGCGCAGGGCGCAAGCACCGCGGAAATCGTGGAGGGCTATCCTTCGCTCGCCGAGCGCATGGTGGAACTTGCCGAAATCTGGGTTGCGGCCCATCCCGCCAGGGGACGTCCGCGAAAGCTCTCGGAGGAGGGGCTGAAGGTGAAGTCCGTGAAGCGTCTGCGTCCTCGCAACGAGAGCGTCCTAAAAGCCCCCGGCTCTACCTCGTGAAGTTCCTTTCGATGAATGCCTTCACACGTGCCTAGTGGCCGTGGCGCAAGTACATGGCCACGACTGTTTCCATGTAAATTGCTGGGCGCGAGCGGCATACCAGATCTCATGCATATCGCTGTGCGAGCTTAGCACCTGCTACCTGAGGAATTGCGCACGAAACAGAACTGCAGGAACCCCTAGACTGGCAGCAGTTGGCTCCGGCTCCGGCTCCGAGCAGGAGCTTGAACAAAGCTGAACCGTTTACCTGTCGGGTGGAAGCCTCAAATTCGCACTCAATCGAGTTTTGATTCGTAAGCAAATTTATGGAACCGCATTATGTCGCTAATGATGCCTTCTGATATAGGCATTCGTTTCAAACTGGTGGACACTGGGAAGATGATCGATTTGATTATACGAGATCGAAGTTACTTTTGGAGATCTCCAAAAGCTTCCGCTCCTCACGCGCTGTACGACCGAAGTGCCGACGGAATTCTCGGCTAAATTGGGACGTGCCCTTATAGCCGACCGCTTGTCCGACTGCGGCAATGTTCACATCGCGGGACCTGAGCAAATTTCGGGCGTCGTGAAGCCTCGCCGCCTTCAGATATTCCAGCGGCGTGGAGCCAAATAATGCCTTAAAATGGCTATGATACGATGAAAGCCCAAGTTCGGCCGACGCGGCAACCGTGTTAATTGAGATTCCAACTCGCCGCCGATCCAAGAGTTCAGCGGTGGTCTTGAGGACTTTGCCACGTGCCCCCCTTCCCTCGAGCCCAGCAAGAATTGCGCTCCCCTCATCGCGTTGAAGTAACAAAAAGTGAAGCTCGCGAATAAGGCCTTGAATTAAAATTCGACACGCCAGGGGATCACATAGCGTTGTCATCAGGCGGTAGAGAAAGTCTTTCATTGAATCATCGATCCGACCAGACGTCTGGCATATCGCCGCAGGTTTGCTGATCGCGCCACCTTGCCACTCCATCTCCGAAGCGATATCCATTGCCGTGGCTGGGTCAAACGCTACGTGGACAGACAGCAACGGCTTTGTGACGGCAGCATCGGTATCGATGTGGAACGCGATAGGGGCCGAAGTCAGCATAAAATGATCTGGATCAACGATGTGGACGTTGCCGGGACAAGATAGCTTTTCCGTCCCTTGCAGAATGAAGAGCGTTCCCGGTTGCTGAAACTTGGGGACATTCTTGGCTGCAGAGTGCGCGCGAAAAACACTGACGGTCGGCGCCGGCGTTAAGTGATGCCCAACGGTCGGCGCCAGCGCCTCCGCAAGTTCGATTACGCGGTATGACCAGCCAACTACCATGGAAAAGACATGCGCCTCACCGGCCAACAATCAGAGGTTTCGAGCTCGCTACGCTTATCGCTCCTGTTCCGAGTAACGGTCGAATTGAAATTCAAATAGACGAGGTTCGTTTTTGCCAGATTTGTGATGATCGATTTTAGAGCGTATGCAATAGGCAGCAACCACAGCCTTCAACGCGATTGGCCGATAGCGCGCCTCTAAATCACAAGCGTGAGTCACAGTATCAAGTCGCTTTATTGTCATAACGAGTTCCCTGGGGATTTGTAATTCCCGCCTCCAGCACCGGTTGATGGGAAGCGTTAAGCTTCCACAGATTGTCGCCTCTCTTCCGAAAGTTCATCAATGTTCTGAATGGTCGCAGATCGCTATATACTCGTCGCTTTTGTTGCAAAACCGAACTCACCGGTTTTGCGCGGATGTTAACGTATACAAACACGCAACGTTGCCTATGTCAACGTTTACATTCAGCGCTATGAATGCGCCGCGGCCTTCTTCTGCAGCCGCAACGCGTTGCGGCAAATAACGAGCGGTGATCGGCTTGAAGACGAATGGCAACTCATGATCCTTCAAGTGAAGCGCGGATCCCAAAGTCGAGCTTGTGTTTCCGCCTCGTAATCCTTCCCTGTCGGATAGGTTATGAGTTCCAACTGCAGTCCCCAAGGCGCCAGGAAATAAAGCCAAGTCACGCCATGGTCCGGCCCCACAGGTTCAACAACCGGATTGCCGAGTATGCGGATGTTGTGGTGATGCAGATGCTCAACAGCCCTTTCGATATCCTCCACGTAGAACGCGATGTGATGCCCGCCGATATCGCTGTTTCTGGGTGCAACATTATTCTGATCCGGAGAATCGTATTCGAACAACTCGAAGTTCGAGTTATTCCAACAGCGCAGAAACGCCACGCCGCGAATTCGCGCGCGCGGATGGACATTCAACTGATCTCTCATGAACGTGCCTTCGTCATCTCCGAACGCGCCGGCACGATAGATAAGTTCGCATCCGATCACGTCGCAGAAGAAGGCAATTGCCTCGTCAAGATTGGGCACAGTGATGCCGATGTGGTCGGAGCCACGAAATCCTGGAAGTCCACTGCTCATCGAAAACCTCACGCTGGGTCACAAATACAAGAAGTGGGAACCGGTGCTTTCAGGCGATGCACAGAGCTTCCCAACGACATATTTCCGCGTCGCCACTCAACCTTGGCCGGGAAAAACACGCGCTTCGACCGGATGATTAGCGACAATTAGAAATCGACTTCGATCGCCACACCTTCCCGAACCGCAAGGTCGACGACAGCCGCGGCCACCGCCAGATCCTGCAGTCCGACGCCCGTTCCGTCGAACAAGGTAATGTCGTCGGCTGAGCGGCGCCCTTTCACGTCGCCTGTGATGACAGCGCCAATCTCAAGAATGTCTGCTTCACCGATCAGGCCATCGGCGATGGCATGCTGGCATTCGCCGATGGTTATCGCCTGCGCCAATTCATCGGTGAAGATCGACGACGCAGCCACCAGCTTGGCGTCCACCTCCTGCTTGCCCTTGGTGTCGGTTCCCATACAGGCCAGATGCGTGCCTGGACGAACCTGGGAAGCCATCAGGCTGGGACTGAATGACGACGTTATCGAGATGATCACGTCGGCCTCTGCTCCGAGCCTGTCGAGGTCGACGGCTTCGAAGGGTAAGCCGATCTCTCTCGCGACTTCCGCCAGGCGGTTCAGCATTTCCGGATGATAGTTCCAGGCAACCACCTTCTCGAAGTTTCGCTGCTCGACTGCGGCCCTTAGCTGGAAAGTTGATTGATGACCGGCGCCGATAATACCGAGGGTCTTCGCATCTTCACGGGCCAGATATTTGATCGAAATTGCAGACGCCGCTGCGGTCCGTAATGCGGTCAGCAGATTTCCGCCCACCACGGCGCGGCATCGCCCGGTGTCAGCGTCGAACAGGAATACCGTCGATTGGTGGTTGGTCAGGCCCTTTTCCACATTTTTCGGCCAAAACCCTCCGGATTTCAGGCCGAGAGAGAGACTCTCCCGGTCGAAACCCGATTTGAAACCGTAGAGCGCGTCTGCATATCCGATCGATTCACGGACCACCGGAAAATTATAGGCCGATTTTCTAGCCATGGCGGCGAACACCTGTTCTACAGCGGTAAAGCATTCGGCCGACCCGATCAGATCAGCAATTGCGCGCTCTGGAACGATGATCATCTCAATACGCCTTGCCTCTCGCCGATACCGGCCAAAGTGTTTCGACCTTGCCGTTGCGTACGCCGACATACCAGTCGTGGACATTGCAGGTCGGATCGCAATGGCCGGGAACAAGACGAAGCTTCTCGTTTATCTTCAGGACGCCCTGCGGATCTTCGATGACGCCGTGTTCGTCGGTGCATTTGACGTATTTCACGTCGCTGCGGCCATAGACGAAAGGCAGACCGGAATCGACCGACTGCGACTTTAGACCAGCGTCGCAAATTGCCTTGTCGGCCTTCGCGTGGCTCATCACGCTGGTCAACAGAAAGAGCGCATTTTCCCATTCGCCATTGTCAATCCGGTTGCCGTCCTTGTCCTGAATGCGCCCGTAGTCGGCGTCCATGAAAGCGTAGCTTCCGCATTGCAGCTCGTTATAGACGCCGGAATTGCTCTCGAAATAGTAGCTACCGGTACCGCCACCGCTCACCAGTTCAGGCTCCAGGCCGACGCTCTTCAGGGCTTCGACAGCGTCCTTCACCTGTGCAATGGCGACGTCGAGCTTGAGCTTCCGGTCTTCATACTTGTCGATGTGCTGCATGGCGCCCTGATAGGCCTGGATGCCGGCAAAGCGGAGGCCTGGAGCCGCATCGATAGCTCGAGCAAGCGCGACAACGGCTGAACTCGTGGTGACCCCGCACCGACCGGCGCCGCAGTCGATTTCAACGAAGCAATCCAGAGACGTGCCATGTTTCCGGGCTGCGGTGGACAGTTCAGCGACATTGTCCAGGTCGTCGACGCATATGATTATCCTGGCGCCCTGCTGGGGAAGTCGGGCAAGGCGATCGATCTTCAGCGGATCGCGCACCTGGTTGGAGACGAGGACGTCCCGGATCCCGCCTCTGACGAAGACCTCCGCTTCGGACACTTTTTGGCAGCACACGCCGATGGCTCCGCCCAATTGCTCTTGGAGGCGCATGACGTCCACGGACTTGTGCATCTTGCCATGGGCGCGATGACGCATATTGTGCGCTTTGGCGTAGTCACCCATCTTCCGGATGTTTCGCTCCAGCGCGTCGAGATCGAGGATCAGGCACGGCGTCTGGATGTCCTCGACACTCATTCCCGGCAGAGCCGGTACATCATAGCCGACTTGAAGGCCGTCGAAGTTTGCTTGCATGTTCATTTACCTCTCCCTTACTGCCAGGGTAACGTGTCGAGATCGACATTGCCGCCAGTGACGATGATGCCGACGCGCTTACCGGAAAACAGGTGTTTGTTCTTCAGAATGGTCGCCAGCGGAACTGCGCTCGACGGCTCCATGACGATCTTCATGCGCTTCCAGATGAGCTTCATGGCGTCGATGATGTCAGTCTCCGATGCGGTGAGGATGTCGCTGACATTGTTCTTTACGAAGTGCCAGGTCAGCTCTTTCAGCGGAACTTTCAAACCGTCCGCGACGGTGTTGGGCGCGTCGTCGGCGATAATGTGTCCAGCCTTGAAGCTACGATAGGCATCATCGGCCTGTTCGGGTTCGGCGGCATAGATCTTCACCCTTGGCGCAAGATTTGTCAGCGTGAGGCAGGTGCCCGATACCATGCCGCCGCCGCCGATGGGTGCAATCACCGCGTCGAGGTCATCGACCTGCTCTATCAGTTCCTTCGAGCATGTTGCCTGGCCGGCGATGACGCGGGGATCGTTATAGGGATGAACGAATTCGGCGCCCGTTTCGGCGACGACCTCGGCGAAAACCGCCTCGCGCGACGACGTTGATGGTTCGCATTCGACGACCTTTCCGCCGTAGCCCCGCACCGCGTCCTTTTTGGCTTGCGGCGCCGTCCGCGGCATGACGACGGTGCACGGAATTCCTCGGCGCCCGGCGGCATAGGACAGGCAGGTGCCATGGTTGCCGGACGAATGGGTGGCAACACCCCTCGCCGCTTGCTCTTCGCCGAGACCAAACACCGCATTGGAGGCGCCACGGGCCTTGAAGGCACCGGCTTTCTGCAGGTTCTCGCATTTGAAAAACAGATTGGCACCTACAAGCGTGTCGATGAATGTCGAGGTAAGGACAGGCGTGCGATGGATGTGCGGTTTGATGCGCTGATGGGCTTCAAACATGTCGGATAGAGTGGGTATGTACATCTGGATCAGACCTCAGGCGACCATTTCGACAGCGGACGTATGGCTATTGCGATAGATCGCCTGTGCCGCGGCAACGCCGGAGCCAAGTTTGATATTGAGGCCCAGATCGACCATGACCATCTCGGCCGTGGCAATTCCGGACAGCGCCATTACATCCGTCATGCTGCCGACGTGACCGATGCGGAACACCTTGCCCGCGACGTCTCCGAGGCCAGCACCGAAGGCGACGTCGTATTTTGTCGCAGCGTGCGTAACAAAGAGGGAAGCATCGAAACCGGCTGGCGTCTGAACCGCGGTGACCGTGTCGGAATAGAGCTCCTCGCGCGCGGCGTAGAGCTCAAGCCGCCAGGCGCGAACCGCGGCGCGAACGCCCGAGGCGATGCGCCTGTGCCGCGCAAAAACGTTCTCCAGCCCCTCCTGAAGAAGAAGCTCGGTCGATACCTTGAGACCGTTCAGGAGCCCGACCGACGGCGTATAAGGGTAGCCGTTGGCCGAATAGCCCTTGGCCATATCGCGCACGTCGAAGAAGGCCCGCGTAAGTTTCGCCGTTTCCAGTGCCGCCATGGCCTTGGGCGAAAAGGCGGTAATCGCCAGACCGACAGGCAGCATGAATCCCTTCTGCGAACCGGTTACGGCAACATCGACGCCCCATTCGTCCATTCGAAAGTCCATCGATGCGATGGAGCTGACGCCGTCGACGAGCAGCAGAGCTGGATGGTTGGCGGCATTCAGCAGCCTGCGCACCGCCGCGACGTCCGACTTGACGCCGGTCGCGGTTTCATTGTGGGTAACGAGGACGGCCTTGATCTCGTGCGCCTTGTCGGCGCTGAGGAGTTCCTCGTATTGCGCCAGCGGGACGCCGTCGTGCCAGGAGCACTCGATAGCATCGACTTTCAGCTGGTGGCGCCGGCACAGGTCGATCCACTTATGGCTGAACATGCCATGTCGGCCAGCCAGGACGCGATCGCCGGGGTTCAACGTATTCGTGATCGCCGTCTCCCATCCCCCGCTACCCGTCGCGGGAAAAATGAAAACGGAAGCAGTTTCGGTTTTGAGAACCTGTTTCACACCCGTCAGAGCGGGATGAAGGATTTCGCCGAACATCGATGAACGATGGTCCATGGTCGGCATGTCCGCCGCCTTGCGCAAGATTTCCGGCATGTTCGTGGGGCCTGGGATGAAAACCGGATTTTGTCCGTACATGGTATGCATCCTCCTGTGCTTTCAAACTAGATAACATGGGCTTGCGCGAAGATATATTTTTTTGAAAAATATTTTCAATCGTATAATAATTTGAAGTTTTTCGTGGTATTTCCAGCAGTTAGTATTTTTCATTGCGTGAATTCGTTTTTCAGTTAACGATAAAAGCCTGCAATTGCGAGGGTGATCGATGCAAAATCCAAACCGACGGCGAGGGCGCCCGAAATCCTTCAACGAACCCCAGTCCTCGAGCGTCATACAGTCGCTCGATCGCGCTCTGGATGTCTTGGAGGCGCTGGCGTCGCCGGAAGGAATGACGCTGTCTGAACTTTCTGCCCATCTCGATCAATCGCCCGCGACGATGCATCGCGTTCTCGCCACACTCGAACGCCGCGAGTTCGTCGAGATCAGTCCTGATCGGCAGGTCTGGTTCATCGGCCCGGAAGCCTACCGCACCGGAGCGGCATTTCTGCGCCGATCCAATGTCGTCGAACGAAGTCGCCCGATCATGCGCGAATTGATGCTGGAGACAGGAGAGACGTCGAACCTCGGCATAGAGAAGGACGGGAATATTCTCTTCATCAGCCAGGTCGAGACACATGAATCCATACGCGCCTTTTTTCCGCCCGGAACTCTGTCGCCCCTTCATGCATCCGGCATCGGGAAGGCGTTGCTGAGCACCTATGATGATGGTCGCCTTTCTGCCCTGTTCAAGACTTCCACTTTGAAGCGGTTTACCGAAAATACCGCGCGCTCGGTCGCACAGTTGAAAGAGGAACTGATCGTCAGCCGGGAGCGCGGCTATGCGATTGACGATGAGGAGCGGACCAAAGGCATGCGCTGTGTCGCCGCGCCGATCTTGAACGTGCACGGCGAAGCGGTGGCCGGCATATCCGTCTCCGGCCCCACGCATCGAATGCCTGACCGGCTCATCAGGCAAATCGGCGAGCGCGTTGCCGGAGCTGCGAAAACCGTTTCTCACAGATTGGGGGGCGGATAGCCTCACGATCTCAACCACCGCGCCGATCCGGTCGCCCAGATCGAAGCTTGGAAAGACCTCTCGGTTTTGGCCCGCCGGTTGCCCAATCCAGCAGTTCAACGGTGTGGACGATCGGAAGCTCGGTACCCGAACCGATCTGCATCATGCAGCCGATATTGCCGGTGCTGATCAGCTGCGGGCGAACGACCTCGATGGTTGCGACTTTGTGCGATTGCAGTTGCTTCGATATTGCCGGCTGCAGCAGATTATAGGTGCCTGCCGAACCGCAGCAGATGTGGGAATCGCGCGGCTCGACCACATCGAAGCCCGCCGATTTCAGGAGATCCTTCGGCTGGGCGCGAATTTGCTGGCCATGCTGCAGGGAGCAGGCGCCGTGATAGGCGACGCGAAGCGGATCGGCGTGCCCAGCGTCCTCAAGCCCCATATCCGCCATGACTTCGGTGACATCCCTGGCAATCGCCGCAACGCGCTCAGCGTCGGCCGCCATCGGGCCGTTTCGGAACATATGTCCGTAGTCTTTGACGGTGGTCCCGCATCCGGACGTGTTGATGACGATGGAATCCAGCCCTCCCCCATCAAGCTCCCGAACCAAGGCGCGAATGTTGGCGCTCGCCATGGCGTGACTTTCCTCGGCCTTTCCCATGTGATGCGTGAGCGCTCCGCAGCAGCCGATGCCTTTCGGAACGACCACCTCGCAGCCGTGGCGGGTCAGAAGCCTGATCGTTGCGTCGTTGATATCCGTGTTCAGCGCACGCTGGGCGCAGCCGATCAGGAGAGCCACGCGTTTGCGCCGCTCGCCTTTTGGAGGAAATACTTGTGGCCTGTCGTTGTTGCTGTCCTTGGGGATGCTCTCCGGCACCATTTCCAGCATTGCCCGCAACCGGGCATCGGGAACAAGGCGCCGCAGGGGGCGGGCCAATTTGGCTGCGGTCAAAGCCCAGCGGAACCGCTGAGGATACGGCAATATCCGGGCCAGCAGCCATCGCAAGGCCCGATCGTCCCAGCGGCGGGTATAATTCTTCTCGATATAATCGCGCGCGTGATCGATCAGGTGCATATAATTCACGCCGGAAGGGCATGTCGTCATGCAGCTGAGACAACTAAGGCAACGGTCGATGTGCTTTACGGTTGCGTCGTCGGGAACCCTGTCGTTTTCCAGCATATCCTTGATCAGGTAGATCCGGCCGCGCGGACTGTCGAGTTCATCGCCCAGCACACGATATGTCGGGCAGGTTGCCGTGCAGAAGCCGCAATGGACGCAGGACCGCAGGATCTCGTTTGATGTGCGCGTAGCCGGGTCTGAAAGCTGGACTTGAGTGAAATTCGTCTGCATCTAGCTGTCCATCAAGCCTCGGTTCAAGATTGCGGCGGGATCGAACTGATTGCGCAATGCCTTCGAAAGGCGAGCAACAGCTTCGCCTTCAGGCGCGAATCTCGGCCCGCAAAATGGGCTTTCATTGCGCATCAACAAGGCCTGTCCGGTGCCGCAGGCCTTGCGAACCTCAAGCGGGTCCGCCTGCCCCGCAAACCAGATCAGCCCGCCTCCCCAATCGAGCGATACGGTTCCTCCAAGGTTTTCGAGTGCGGATGCGACGATCGACGCGTCTGTCGGCTTGACCAGGATTCGCCACAGCGGCAGCTGCGGGTCGTTAAAGTGGTGCAGATCTCGCAGCCGGCTCCACAGGTCCTTGCTCACAACATCGTAGAGAAAGTCGATATTAGAGTGAGGTAGCAGGTCGAATATCTTTTCGCGCCTGTATTTGACCTGCTTGGAGCGCCCCTCGATCCTCAGCCAGGCGGTCCCGGATCTAAAGGCGGCGCCGGAAATTTCCATGGGGCTGGCAAGCGCGGTTTGAAAAATCCGGCTCGCTTCCGACACCGACACATTGTTGAAGCCGACCGACAGCTCGCTTTCGGGCGCTGGCAGCGTCTTTATGGCCACTTCCGTCAGGACGCCCAGTGTGCCGAAGGAACCACAGAGAAGTTTGCCAAGATCGAGACCCGTGACGTTCTTCATCACCCGGCCGCCGTTCTTGATGATCCGGCCCCGGCCATCGGCGAAGCGAACCCCAAGCAGATGGTCCCTGCAGGCGCCGATCTGGACGCGCCGCGGCCCTGAAGCGTTGGTCGCAACCACGCCGCCGATGGTTGGAACACCGCCCGTGCTAAGAACAGTACGATGATCCATTGGCTCGAAAGCCAGTGCCTGGCCTTCTATGGCAAGCGCCGCCTCGATTTCCTCAACGGGCGTCCCCGCTCGCGCGATCAGCGTCATGGCACCAGGTTCGTAGGTCACGATGCCGCTGAGGCGCCGTGTCGTCAGCGTGGTGGTTTCGAATGGAAAACTCGGCTTCAGGCGAGTGCCGCCGCCCATGATGTGGAGCGCGTTTGCCGTCTTGCAGGCCTCATCGAGGAAGGCGGAAAGTTCAAGTTCGTCCGCGGGGGCGAAGACGGTCTCTACGGATGCAAGCATGTTGCCGTCTGTCATCGTGATCGAGCTCTCTCGCGGTAGGGCTTACTCACCTCAAGGGGAAAGACTTTGGCAGCGTTCAACAGCCAGGCCGGATCGAAGACGTCCTTGATCGCCATCTGGATGTCCATGTCCGTCATGTTGAATTGTGCGGTCATCAGATCGCGCTTTTCGATGCCGACCCCATGCTCGCCGGTAAGGCAACCGCCAACGTCAACGCAAAGACGAAGAATGTCGGCGCCGAAAGCTTCGGCGCGCTCCAACTCGCCCGGCGCGTTGGCGTTGAACAAGATGAGCGGATGCATGTTTCCGTCACCGGCATGAAAGACGTTGGCGACTTCCAGGCCGTATTGCGTTGAGAGCTCGCCGATGCGCTTCAGCGTATAGGGGAGTTTCGAAACCGGGACCGTTCCGTCGAGGCACAGGTAGTCGCCGAGACGACCCATGGCGCCAAACGCCGACTTGCGGCCCTTCCAGATCGCGAGCGATTCATCGGCGTTTCGGCTGCTGCGAAACTCTACCGCTCCCAGCGCCTCAGCGATGGCGCGAATGCGCTGCGTTTGCTCGTCGATCTCCTCTTCGGATCCCTCGACCTCGACGATCAGAACGGCGGCGCAGGCGGGATATCCGGCTTTGGCAAATGCTTCGACCGCGCGCAGGCACACATCGTCCATATATTCGATCGCCACCGGCAGCAGACCCGAGCGGATGATGCGGCCGACGCATTCACCGGCAATCTCGGCGCTTTCGAAACCGATCAACATCGGCCGGGCGCCTTCGGCCTTGGGCACTATCTTCAAGGTCGCCTCGGTGATGATCGCGAGTTGGCCTTCGGAACCACACAAGAGTCCGAGAATATCAAGACCGGTCGTCCCCAAAAACGGCCCACCCAGCTCGACGACTTCGCCGCTCGGCAGCACCATGCGAAGGCCCATCAGATTGTTCGTGGTGACGCCGTATTTGAGGCAGTGCGCGCCCCCTGAGTTCATCGCGATATTGCCGGCAATCGTGCAGGCAAGCTGCGACGATGGGTCGGGCGCGTAGAAAAATCCATCCGCGTCCAGTTCGGCGCTCACGGCAAGATTGGTGACACCGGTCTGGACCCGGATAAACCGGTTTGCCGTGTCGACTTCGAGGATTTCGCGCAGCCGGATCGTGCTGATTACGACGCTATCTGCGGTGGGCAAGGCGCCGCCAGCGAGCGAGGTCCCTGCCCCGCGAGGCACGACGGGGACGCGGCGCTCATAGCAGACACGCATCGCTGTTGCGACCTCCTCCGTGCTGCGCGGCAAGATGACCGCAAGCGGCGGACAGCGATAGGCTGTCAGTGCGTCACATTCATATGCCCGGGTCTCCTGCGGATCCGAAATTACAGTGCCTTTGGGCAAGGCCGCTTCCAGTTCGGCGATGATCTGAGGCAATCGCGCCAGAATGTCAGCACGCGGCTCCGGCATGGCTATCGTTGACATGATCTTTCCCTTGCGTGCTTCGTCCGTCTGACGGTCAAATCACACCCATTTCGCAATCGAGGGTCTTCCAGTTCCCGGATAGGGGATCTCGCCGCCGGGCTTTTTCCCGAGCCGCTCTCAGCCGGGCGAAGTCGTCGCCGGCATGGTGGGAGGAGCGGGTCAGCGGGCTTGAGGCGACCATCAGGAAGCCCTTGCTGTAGGCGACCGTCTCATAGGACTTGAACTCTTCGGGGGTGACGAAGCTTTCGACCTTGTGGTGCTTGCGGGTCGGCTGCAGGTACTGGCCGATCGTCAGGAAGTCGACATCGGCAGTGCGCAGGTCGTCCATCAGCTGCAGCACTTCGTTGCGCTCCTCGCCGAGGCCGACCATGATGCCGGACTTGGTGAACATGGTGGGATCGAGTTCCTTCACCCGCTGCAGCAGGCGGATGGAATGGAAGTAGCGGGCGCCGGGGCGAACCGTCAGATAGTTGCCGGCAACGGTTTCCATATTGTGATTGAAGACGTCGGGCTTGGCGGCGACCACACGCTCCAGCGCGCCCGGCTTCTTCAGGAAGTCCGGCGTCAGGATCTCGATCGTCGTTGCCGGCGAGGCGGCGCGGATCGCCCAAATCACCTTTTCGAAGTGTTCGGCGCCGCCGTCCTCGAGGTCGTCGCGATCGACCGAGGTGATGACGACGTGGGAAAGGCCCATCTCCTTGACGGCCTTGGCGACATTTTCCGGCTCGGCCATGTCGAGCGCGTTCGGCTTGCCGGTGGCGACATTGCAGAAGGCGCAGGCGCGGGTACAGATCTCGCCCATGATCATGAAGGTGGCGTGCTTCTTGTCCCAGCACTCGCCGATATTGGGGCAGCCGGCTTCCTCGCAGACGGTGACGAGCTTGTGCTCCTTCACGATCGCCCGCGTCTCGGCATAACCCTTGGAGGTCGGCGCCTTGACGCGGATCCAGTCCGGCTTGCGCATGACTTCCGTATCCGGCCGATGCGCCTTCTCAGGATGGCGCACGCGCTTGGCGTCGGGATTGATCGTGTCGAGAATGGTCACCATCCGCTCTGCCTATCCGTCACTCGATCGTTGCCAGCTCCGCACCGAGCGCGACCACCGCGCCTTGTGCGGCCTTGATGGAAATGCGGCCGGCCTTTGGCGCCAGCACCCGGGTTTCCATCTTCATGGCCTCGATCACGGCGACCGCCTCGCCTTCGGCAACTTGCGCCCCATCCTCGACGTTCCATTTTTGCAGGGTGCCGGGGATCGGCGCCGTCAGCGCATTGCTGTTTTCGCTGGCGGATACCGAGTCCGACATCGCTCTCGGCGCCGCAGCGCCCGAAAACAGCCGAGCCGGAAGCCCGAACGCATGGCGTTTGCCGTCGATCTCTATGAAGCTTCGCAGCAGCCCGCCTTCCACCGGATCAACCCGCGGAGCCGGCTCGACGCCACGGAATTCCGTCTCGATCCAGTTGGTGAAGACCTTGAACCCATCCTCGCCGGTGAAAGCCGGTTCCTCCAGCACGGCCCGGTGGAACGGCAGCACGGAGGCGACGCCTTCGATCTTGAACTCGGCAAGCGCCCGGCGGGCGCGGATCAACGCTTCCTCGCGGGTCGCGCCGGTAACGATCAGTTTGGCCATCATCGAGTCATAAAGGCCGGGGATTTCGGAGCCGGCTTCCACGCCGCTGTCGAGCCGGATGCCGGGACCGGACGGGGCGCGAAAACCCGTGATCAACCCCGGTGTCGGCAGAAACCCACGGCCCGGATCCTCGGCATTGATGCGGAATTCGAAGGCATGGCCGCGTGGGCCAGGCGTCTGCGTGACCGATAGCGGCAGCCCATCGGCGATGCGCAGCTGCTCGATGACAATATCGACGCCGGTCGTTTCCTCCGTCACCGGATGTTCGACCTGCAGGCGAGTATTGACCTCGAGGAAGGAAATGACGCCATTCTGCGATAGAAGGAACTCAACCGTGCCGGCGCCGGTATAGCCGGCCGAAGCGCAGATCGCCCTAGCGGCATCGTGAATGCGGCTGCGCTGCTCCTCGGAGATGAACGGTGCCGGCGCCTCCTCGACCAGCTTCTGATTGCGCCGCTGCAGCGAGCAGTCGCGGGTGCCGAGCACCACCGTATTGCCGTGGCTGTCGGCGATGATCTGCGCCTCGATATGGCGTGGTTTTTCCAGGAACTGCTCGGCATAACATTCGCCGCGTCCGAAGGCTTCCTTCGCCTCGCGCACGGCGGATTCGAAGAACTCGCCGACATCCTCGATGCGATGGACGACCTTCATGCCGCGGCCGCCGCCGCCGAAGGCAGCCTTGATCGCCAGCGGCAAACCGGCCTGCCGGGCAAAGGCGATGGCTTCCTCGGCGGTGGCCAGAGGACCGTCCGATCCTTTGACAAGAGGTGCTCCGACCTTTTCGGCAATCCGTCGTGCTTCTACCTTATCGCCAAGCGCCGTGATGACCTCAGGCTTGGGACCGACCCAGATGAGGCCGGCATCGATGACGGCGCTGGCGAATTCGGCACGCTCGGACAAGAATCCGTAACCGGGATGGACCGCATCGGCGCCGGCGCGTCGCGCGACTTCCAGGATCTTTCCGATATTCAGATAGGTGTCGGCGGGGCGACCGGCGCCCAGGCAATAGGCTTCGTCGGCAAGCTCGACATGCAGCGAAGCAGCATCGGCATCCGAGTAGATCGCGACCGAGGCGACGCCATAATCGCGGGCGGCGCGGCTGATACGGATGGCGATTTCGCCGCGATTGGCAATGAGCAGTTTTTTCATCGGTTGGTTTCCCTGACCAGCGGATCGAATGGGGCGACGACATTGAAGCGGATGTTGGCGCCGATCGGGATCTGGCCGGCGAGATCAAGGTGGTGGCTGGCCACGACACCGATCACCGGGTAGCCGCCAGTCAACGGATGATCGGCCAGGAAGAGCACCGGTTGCCCGCTGTGCGGCACCTGAATTGCCCCGATGGGGGTGCCCTCCGACGGCAATTCGGCGGCATCCTTCCGCTCCAGCGGCTCGGCCCCGGCAAGCCGCATGCCGACGCGGCTCGATTCAGCCGTCACCTGCCATATTTGCTTTGTGAGTGTCTCGACACCCTTTGCCGTGAACCAGTCGGTCCGCGGGCCAAGGACGACGTCAAGCGTCACGGTATCTCCGGCTCTGGGCAGCGCTCGTGCGTCGCGCCGGAAGGGATCGACGGCAGAGACGGGTGCGTTGGCCGGCACCAGGACATCGCCTGCCTTAACCGGCGCCGGGCCGACTTTAGCCAAGGTGTCGGTGGCAGCCGAGCCGAGAATCGGTTCGACGGCGAAACCGCCGCGCAACGCTATGTAGCTGCGCATGCCTTCCGTGGGAAAGCCGAGCGTCAGTTCGTCGCCGGCATCGAGCGCGAAGGGCTGAGCGAAGGGGGCGGCGACGGAACGACCGTCTTCGGTCGATATGACAAGCGGTGCAGGCGCACCGGTCACGGCGAGCGTGACCGGTCGATCGGCTTTGAGGGCGAAGCCGCCGAAAGCAATCTCCAAAGCAGCTGCATTGCGCGGATTGCCGACATACAGATTGGCCTCGATCAAGCCGGCACGGTCGAGCGCACCGGATTCCGACACGCCTTGGTCACTGCTGCCGGACCGGCCCAGATCTTGAAACAGTGCCGGTCTATCGGCGCGGGTGACGGCAAGTCCGGCCCCGGCTCGCACGGCTTCGGGCTCCGGGATAGCGGCAGCCGCAACCACGGCGCCTTTTGCGATGTCACGAAAGTGGACGCGATCGCCCGGCGCCAGAAGTGCGGCGCGCGGTCGTTTGATGTCCCACATCTTCAACGGGGTCGTGCCGATGAGCTGCCAGCCGCCCGGACTGTCCGAGGGATAGACGCCGCCGAATTTACCTCCGAGCGCCACGGAGCCCGCCGGAATGCGCACGCGCGGGCTCTTGCGGCGCGGCAGGTCGAAGTCCGGATCGTCCGAGGTCATATAGGCAAAGCCGGGCGCAAAACCGGTGAAGGCAACCGTGTAGGTGGCTTCCGTGTGGCGGCGGATGACGTCATCAACCGGCCAGCCGAGGATTTCGGCGACTTCGGCGAGATCCTCGCCGTCATAGCTGACTGGGATCTCGATCGTCTCGCCCTGGCGAGCGCTGCGATGGCCGAGATCAAGCGCGCATATATGCGCGCAAAGCCGTGCCCGATCCGTCACATGGGGATCGAAGCGGAGCATCACTGTTCGGGCGGCAGGCACCAGTTCGACGACCCCCTCCGGCCGATCCGCCAGAAGGCGATCGAGCAGCGTCAGCGTCTTTTCCAGACCGTCGAGCTCGACGAGAAAGGCATGGCTGCCGGCGGGCAGAAAACGCAGCTTGTCAGTCATGGTCGACATCCGTGAAAGGCTTGAGGCCGACGCCGTTGCGCATCAATGCTTCGCGCAATGTCTGAGCGATGGCCACGGCCGCCGGAGTATCGCCATGGACACAGATCGATTGCGCTTCGAGCCTTATGTCCGTGCCATCAACCGCCGTGATGCGACCGTCCGCCACCAGGCGCAGCATCCGCTTGGCAATGGTCTCCGGGTCGTGGACGACCGAGCCCGGCAGGCGGCGGCTGACGAGGCTGCCATCGGCGTTGTAGGCGCGATCGGAGAAGGCCTCGCAGACAACCGTGAGCCCGGCCGCACGCGCCTGCTCGACGATGGGCGCCCCGGAAAGCGCCAGCAAGGCGAGCGAGGGATCGACCGCCTTGATACCGGTGATGACATCGTAGGCCTGCCGGGCATCAGTGGCAATCGTGTTGTACAGTGCCCCATGCGGCTTTACATAACGCACCCGGGTGCCCGCGGCTTTTGCCAAAGCCTGCAAAGCGCCGATCTGGTAGATGGTATCGCCGACGAGCTCGGCGCTGGACGGATCCATGTTGCGGCGACCGAACCCGACGAGATCGCGGTAACCGATATGGGCTCCGACCGAGACGCCGCGTTTTGCCGCTTCCTTTAAAACGGACAGGATGCCCGCCGGGTCACCGGCATGGAAGCCGCAGGCAATGTTGGCGCTGGTGACGATCGACAGCATCGAAACATCGTCACCCATTGCCCATGCACCGAAGCTTTCGCCGAGATCGCTGTTGAGGTCGATGTTTGCCATGTTGTCTGCCCTATCAGTTGCCGCTTTGCGGTTGCCGTGAAGTTTCGCGACGTCCACATCATCGGATTGGTCCCGTCATGTCCATAGACGTCGCTCTGCCGCCCGGTCGCTTCACGCTCTTGCTTGTTTTGATCGCCTGTATTGGTCGATGACGACGGCAAGGACGATGATGGTTCCCTTGATGATCTCCTGGTAATAGGAGCCGATCTTGAGGAAGGTGAACCCTGAGGTGATGATGCCGAGGATGATGGTTCCGATCAGCGTTCCGGTGATGCGGCCGGAACCGCCGGCGAGCGATGTTCCGCCGATGACGGCGGCGGCAATGGCGTCGAGTTCGTAAGCGGTGCCCATGGTCGGCTGGGCCGATGCGGCCCGCGCCGCCGTGACCACTCCGGCCAGACCCGACAGCAGTCCGGCGACGGCATAGACCTTGATCAGATGGCCGCCGATATTGATGCCGGAGACGCGGGCGGCCTGGGGGTTGGAGCCGATCGCATAGGTATATTTGCCGTAGCGCGTGTAGCCGAGGGCGATATGGGAGAGCACGGCGACGGCGAGGAAGATGAGCACCGGCAGCGGCACGGGAAAGCCGAAGACAATGAAGCTCTTGCCGAGCCAGGTGAACTCCGGGGTTAGAAGCGCGATCGGCTGTCCCATCGTGTACCACTTGGCCACACCTCTGGCGCAGACCATCATGCCGAGTGTGGCGATGAAGGGGGGAATGCCGGTCTTGGCGATCAGCACCCCGCTGAACCAGCCGGCCAGCAGGCCGACGACGAGGCCGGCGAGGATCGGCCAGATCGGCGAAAGGTCGGTGAGGGCGGGATAAAGGGCGCGCACATCTGTCGAGCTTTGCGCCAGCGAGGCGGCGACCATGGCGGCCAGCCCAACCACCGAGCCGGAGGCCAGGTCGATGCCGCCAGTGATGATGACATGGGTGACGCCGACGGCAAGAATGCCGATCACCGAAACCTGCAGGATGATGATCGACAGGCGCTGCTCGTTGCCGAGGAACGAACTGCCGACGAAGACCCAGCCGAGGATCTCGAAGGCAAGAGCAATGCCGACCAGCACCATCAGCATCGACATCTCACTGTGAAACTTGCGCTTCACCACACGCTTTTCCGCCACAACCGTGGCCCCAGGGGTTATTGTCATTGTGCTGCGAGCTCCATGATCTTGACTTGATCGGCCTCAGCCCTATCGAGGATGCCGGACACGCGTCCCTGCCGGATGGTCATGACCCGGTCGCTCATTCCGAGGATTTCGGGCAGTTCCGAGGAGATCATGATGACGGCCACGCCTTCGGAGGCGAGCGTTGAAATCATGCGGTGGATCTCGGCCTTGGCGCCGACGTCGATACCGCGCGTGGGTTCATCGAGGATGAGGACGCTCGGTTTGGTCAGCAGCCAGCGGCCGATCAGCACCTTCTGCTGATTGCCGCCGGAGAGATTCAGGATCTTCTCGCCCATGCCGGGGGTCTTGACCCTCAGCGATGTCGTCATCGCCTCGCAGTCCTGCGACAGCCGCTTCTGCTCGACGAAGCCGCGACGCACATATCCGCCATGGAGGGCGGCCATCTGCATGTTCTGTTGAATGTCCAGCAGCAGGAAGCAGCCGGATTCCTTCCGGTCTTCAGTGAGGAAGGCCATCCCGTTTTCCATGGCGACGGCGGGAGAACTGACGTTGACGGATTTGCCTCTGATCTCGATCGTACCTGATGTCGCCGGCGTCACGCCAAAGAGCGTTTCAGCAATGTTGGAGCGCCCGGCTCCGACAAGCCCGGCGATCCCGAGAATCTCGCCGGCATGAAGGTCGAACGAGACGTCCTGGAAGATGCCTTTGAGACCTAGATCGCGGACGCTGAGCACCACGTCACCAATTTTGGCCTCCACTTTGGGAAACATTTGCGAGATCTCGCGTCCCACCATCATGCGGATGACTTCTTCACGGGTCAGGTCTTGCGCAGCCTTGGTCGCGATGTGTTTGCCGTCGCGGAAAATCGACACCTCATCGGAGATCTCGAAAAGCTCGTTCATCTTGTGGGTGATATAGATGATGCCTTTTCCCCGTTCCCTCAGCGTCCTGATGATGCGGAAAAGATGCTCGACCTCGCGTTCGGTGAGCGCGGAGGTTGGCTCATCCATGATCAGGACATCCGATTCATAGGAAACCGCCTTGGCAATCTCGACCATCTGGCGGCTGGCTACCGAAAGCAGACCGACCCTTTGGTCGGGGTCGAGATCGATGCCCAATTCTTCGAAAAGCCTATAGGTGCGGCTGTGCAGCTCCTTGTGATCGACGAGACCAAAACGGTTCTTTGGCTCACGCCGGATCCAGATGTTTTCCGCAATTGTCATGTGGTTCATCAGATTGAGCTCCTGATGAATCATGGCGATGCCGTTGTCGAGGGCGTCGAGTGGACTGCCGAGCCGAATGGGAAGGCCGTTTAAGAAAAACTCTCCTGCGTCCGGCGTGTAGATGCCGGCAATGATCTTCATCAGCGTGGACTTGCCCGCGCCGTTTTCACCCATAAGGGCATGAACCGTGCCACGTCTCAGGCGAAAGGAGACGTCATCCAGCGCAACGTTTCCGGCAAATTCCTTGCGGACATCTTTGACCTCCAGGAGATATTTGGCTGTCGGAACAGCGCCGCTTTCCCGGACCGCCTTGACGGTCGATGGTGAGATTTTCGTCATTGCTGCAGACCTTCTGCGTTCTTTGCATAGAGGTTCCAGCTTCGGATGTGCCTTTGGGGCACATCCGAAGCCGAGCGGCGATCAGTTCTTGGCGAGGTATTTCTCGACATTGGCCGGATTGACCAGCTCATACGGAATCCACATCGGGGATTCGACTTTCTCGCCCTTGGCAAGTTTGACGGCAGCGTCCACCGAGCCGGCGCCCTGTCCGATCGCGTCCTGGAAGACGGTGACGTCGAGATCACCCTTTTGCATGTAATGCATCGCTTCCTTGGTGGCGTCGACACCGGCAACGACGACATCCTTCATGTCCCAGCCGGCCGCCTTCAGCGAGTTGACGGCGCCGATGGCCATTTCGTCGTTGTTGGCCAGCACCGCCGCCGGCTTGTAGCCGGCGGTGATCCAGTTGGTCATCAGGTCCTGTGCCTTGACCGGATCCCAGTTGGCCGACTGCTCGTCGATAA
Organism: Rhizobium sophoriradicis; assembly: GCF_025200795.1. Lineage (NCBI taxonomy): Bacteria > Pseudomonadati > Pseudomonadota > Alphaproteobacteria > Hyphomicrobiales > Rhizobiaceae > Rhizobium > Rhizobium sophoriradicis. Next base: position 183,177 of record NZ_CP104153.1, on the reverse strand, counting down.
TCTTCATGAAGTTGCATTCCGGCTTGGCCGCAACGTCATGAACCGCCTTGCTGCGCAACACGGCCGTCTCGTTCGCCAGAACACCCTGGATGATCAGAATGCCGGCCTCATCCGTCTTCTTGGCTTCCCTCAGGACGCGGCAGACTTCCTCTGCCTGCAACAAGCCGGCAACATGCTCGTCGGAACCGACGAACGCCGCCTTCGGCCCGAGCGTCTTGACGTCGCTCGGCGTGTTGTTGACGTAGACCAGCGGAATGCCGGCATCCGCCGCCATCTTGGTCATCGTCGGCGTGGCCGAAGTTTCCACCGTGTTGACGATGATCGCATCGACCTTGGCGGCAATGAAGTTTTGAACCTGCGACAGCTGCCGGTTGACGTCGCCTTCGGCAAATTCGATCTGCAGCGGTTGCTTCAGTTTGGCGGCCTCGTCCTTGATGCCCTGCACCAGAACCGCCAGGTTCGAGTCGGAGTGGGAAATGGTCACGCCGATGTCACCGGCATGGGCGGCAGACGCCGCAAGGGCCAGCATCGCAGTTCCAAGAATCATTCGTTTCATGTCGTTATTCCCCTGTTTCTTGATCGAGCGTCCGGAAGCACCCAGAATTATCCGGACCGTCCTCCTCCTGTTTTAAGGACGGCTAGTGATCACGCCGATTGTCGGAGCTGCAGTGTGAACGGCAGAATGATGTTCTTGATCTGCTCGTCATCGGGACGCGGCGTGGTAATCAGTTCGGCAATGGCCGGGCCGAAGTCCAAGGCCGGCACCTTCACTGTCGTCAGCCAGGGTGCCAGCCATTCGTTCAGGCGATTATCGTCAAAGCCGCAAACCACCAGATCTTCAGGCACTTGCATCTTTCTCTCGAAAGCTGCCCGGTAGACGCCATAGGCGATCATGTCGTTGGCGCAGAATATCGAGTACTTCTTGGGCTCGGCTTCGAGCAGGCGCGACGCACAGTCGTAGCCGGCTTGCATGGTGTAGGCACTCTCGAACTGGAGAACTTTGGCATCCTCCCCGATCCCGGCGAGGAAGCCGTCCAGTCGTGCGGTGCTACCGGAATAATGTCGCGGACCGTGGATCGCCACAAAGTTGGTATAACCGCGCTCGACGAAATGGCGCCCGACCGCCAAGCCGGCCTGGAAGTTGTCGATCCCGACATAGGGTGCGAGAATTCCTTGAGCTGGGCGCCGGTTGACGAAGATCAGATTGTTCTGTCGTGCGGCCAGTTCGCGTAATTTGGGCGTATCGATCGCTCCCTGAAGAACGATCGCGCGCGCTCTCAGCCCCAGCGCGTCGGCAAGAAGCCGGTCCTGCTGGGTCGCGTTCTCGCCAGTATTGGCGAGAACCATCGACAGACCGATCTCTTTGAGCGCGCTTTCCACCGACACGGCGATATCGGCCGTGAAGTGGTTGGTCGCGTCGGGCACCAGCATCATGACCACGCGACTTTGCGCAAGGCGAAGCGAGCGGCCGATCTCCGACGGGGTATAGCCCAAGGACTTGGCCGCTCGGCGAACGCTTTCGATCTTATGAGGAGAAACCGAGTCTGCCTTTCCCGAGAAATATCGCGAGACAGTCGCAGTCGAAACACCCGACAAACGCGCGACGTCCCGGATCGTGGGGGGCTTTGACATCAATGCTCACCTAGCTGATCGGAGACGCACACCGTCCTGGTGCACGACGCCGGTGTTAACGATTACATCCTACTGCCGACTTTTAGCATTGGCGGCATCGACGATCGGTTTGAGATACTCGAGGCAGACGCGCGCGACCCAGTCGGGTTCGATGCCGCGCTGGTGGAAGCCGCACTCCATCGAGAGGTATCCGTCGAAGCCGGTTTCGGCGAGGGCGTCGATGAGGGCCGGAAAGTCTCCCCTTCCCATGCCCGGCGGCAGGCGGTTGTTGTCGGAGGCGTGGATATGGACGAGGTCCTTGCCCATGGCATAGACGTAGTCGCTCATCACTTCCTTTTGAGTGATGACGTGATGGCTGTCGAACATCAGCCGCACGTTCGGCTCGCCGACATCCTTCATCATGTCGATGGTGTTGTCGCAGGTATTGACGATGTTGCTGTCTTCCGGGGTGGGCTCGATGACGATCTCGACGCCGAAGTCCTGGGCGAAGCGGGCGATTTCGCCGATCGCCTGAGCCGCCCAATCCCATGCCTGGCGGTAGGTGGTGCCGAAGATATACCAGCCCGGCAGGCAGATCAGCCGCTTGCCGCCCCAGTCGGCGGTGAGCTGGACCATGTCCTTGTAATGGTCGATCGCCCAGCGGCGCTCTTCCGCGATCGGCGAGGCGACGTTGTTGCCGGGGCCGCCGCCATGGGCCGGCAGCATGGCGGCCAGTTCGAGCTCGTAGTCCTTCAGCATCCGGCCGAGATCCTTGCGCCGCTGCGGGCTCAGCGTCGGCGGAAAGACATGCGGGCTGGCGGCGCCGATCTCGATGGCGTCATAGCCGATCTTCTTGACGCGGCGGATGGTTTCCTCAAGCGTATAGGCCGGCAGCCATGTCGGGTTGCTGGCATAGGGCCAGGTGTGCATTGCGAGCTTGATCGTCATCGAAGGCTCCCTCAGGCGGCGGATTGCTTGATGGTTTCCCAGGCGCCGTTCTGGCCGGAAACGAGAATGGCTTCGGCGATTCGTTCGATCTGCACGCCGTCGCGGAAGTCGGGTGATGCCGGCTTGTTCTCGGCGATGGCCTTGAGGAAGTTGTACCATTCGATCGACTTGATATCGATGTAGCCCTGCCCCATGCCGGCCACCGGCCACAGCTTGTCGCCGAAGGGCTGGTTCGGGCCGGAATAGATGGTGCGGAAGCCGAAGGCGTCGGCCGGATCGTCGGCAAAGGCGACCCGAAGCTCGTTGAGGCGCTGGTAATCGAAGGCGATCGAGCCGCGGGTACCGTGGATCTCGAAGCCGAGCTGGTTATGATGACCCCAGGAATTGCGGGTCACTTCGATCGTGCCGTGCGCCCCGCCTGCAAACTTGATCATCGTCAGCGCGGTATCGTCGACGTCGACCTTGCCCCTTTCCGAGGAAGCCGCCCCGCTCGGACCGAAGAAGCGTCCGGCCGGCAGCGGGCGCTCCGGGATGAAGGTCTTGACGATGGCGTTCACTTGCTCGAATTCACCGACGAGCAGGCGTGCGGCATCGATCACATGGGTGCCTATATCGCCAAGCGTGCCGGAACCGGCCAGCGCCTTGTTGAAGCGCCAGGAGAGCGGCTTTTCCGGGTCGGCGCCCCAGTCCTGAAGATAGTAGCCGCGGAAGGTCAGGATGTCGCCGATGCGGCCCTCGTCGATCAGGCGCTTGGCCATCTGCAGGGCGGGCGTGTGGCGGTAGTTGTAGGATACCATCGTCACCACGCCGCTCTCGTTGGCGGCCGCCAGCATCGCTTCGGCCTCGGCCACCGTCATCGACATCGGCTTTTCGCACATGATGTGCTTGCCCGCCTTGGCGGCGGCAATGGCAATCTCGGCATGGGTGCTGTTGGGGGTGCAGATGTCGACGATATCGATGTCGGGGCGCGAGACGACCTGGCGCCAGTCGGTTGCGTATTCGGCAAAGCCGTACTGCTTGGCCGCGTTCTGCGCCAGTTCCTCGTCGATATCGACGACCACCTTGCGCTCGATGTCGACGGGGGACCCGAACAGGATCGGCACGACTGCGGTGGCGATCGAATGGGCCTTGCCCATAAAGCCGGTGCCGATGAGCGCAACGTTCAACTTCTTCACTGATAAGCCTCCAATGGCGGGCCGCGCATGCGCCGGTGCCCTGTTCCAGATCCCTGCGAGCCGCGAGGGCTCGATCGCCAATATTGCGATGTTAACGTATACAACATCACAAAAAACCCAATGTCAACGATTACATTTTCGTTGACGGCGGATTCGATCGGCGTAAGATGATTGAAAAAGGGGGAATGGAGATGCGCTATTACGGCGAAATTTCTGGTAATCGGGTCATCGTTCTCATAGCCCTCGCTCTCGCTGTCGCCATGCTATTGAACCTGCGCGCAGTTGCGACGTTTGTCGCACACGAGGGCAACATTCTAAGCGAATTGCAAAACCGGCAGGCTGAAGCCAAACTGGCGGCTTTCAGATATTACGTTCTTGGCGACGATAGCCAGGAGACGGCGGTTTTACACCGCTGAAGCACCCGGGACCGCGCACGTTGACAATCTGCCGGGGTACGCCGGAGCGGGGCCCTGCCGCGACGATCGAGGCGGTCAAGCACATCTCCTCCCTTCCCTTTGCCGTTCCTCGCAATGCTTGTCATCAAACCGGCCGGTTTATCCCCCGCTGCAGCTAAGCATGGCCCGAGCGATCTTTTCCTGCGACGTCAGGATCGTCCGTGACAGCAACACGGCCTGGTCGGCACATGCCTCGAGTTCGGCTGGATCCCCTGACCATTCGCACCATGTACTTGCTGCATCAAGCAGCGCCATTATGGCGCGAACAGCGCGTTTGCTCGGAAGATATCCCATCTCCTCTGCTGCCGTTTCAAAGAGACCTGCACAAAGATCCAGCCAGTGATCAATCTCATGACGGAACTCGATTTCCAGGAACCCTCCGATCCGGTCCATTCGGACAAGGAGATCCCATAGATCGCTTGCAGGATGCGAAATCTGCCGTTTTGCGGCTGTAACAACTAGGGCATCCCAGAATTCGTCGACGCTGCTTGTTTTGTCGATCGCCTCGAGAACGGCGTATCCCCAGTTGCTGTAGTGCCAGCGCAGCGACTCCGCGACGATTTCACTGCGTCCCTCGGGAAAATGAAAATAGATGCTGGAAGCCTTGACGTTGGCCTCCTTGGCGAGCAGCCGCATCGTCACCGCCGAATAACCCTCGTAGGTCGCGAGCTTTAAAAACACCTCGAGAATTCGGCGCCGCCCCGGGGTCAAGTCGGACCAATCGCGTTGATCCAGATGCTGCTTGAACAGATTGCGCGCGGTCATCACACGAGGCGGAAGGCTCATTATTACATAATCCTTACAGTGGGTGACGCAGTGAATGTCGCGACATCGTTCAAGTCAACAGCTTGCGGTGGCGCAAGCACCACCGATTGCTGCGGCCGATGCCAAACTTACGAAAGCTCAACACGTCAGTGCCGACTGAAACGGTCCTTCAGGCTCAGCGGGTGCCACGAAGTCGAACATCAGAACGGGTCTCGCGCGGCCGTGAGCCATCCGCCATCCATCACATAGGCGCTTCCATGAACGTAATCGGCGTCGTCGCTGCCGAGAAAGGCCGCCAGTTTCGCGATTTCTTCCGGTTGGCACCAGCGACGCGCGGGAACTTTGCTGATTGCAAGATCCATATCGGGCGATGCGGCGTTGTGCTCCGGCAGAGCCAAGGGCGTTGCCGTGGCTCCGGGGCAAATCGCGTTCACGCGGATCCCGCGCGCGCCGTACTCGAAGGTCATCTGACGCGTCAAGCCGATGACGCCGTGCTTGGAAGCGGTATAAGCCGACCCGCCGCCGGCTGCGCTGAACCCGGACGTCGACGAGGTGTTGATGATTGCACCTTTCCCCTGCGAAAGCATATGCGGAATAACCGCCCGGGCCATGAGGAAAGGACCGGTAAGATTGACGGCCAGAACCCTGTTCCATTCCTCGAGGCTGACCTCGTGGGCAGGAGCATGCCCGTCCAGAATTCCCGCATTGTTGCAAAGAAGATCGATTCTCTCCCAGCGCTCGATGATTGCTTTGACGGCGCTTTCGACGCTTCCTGCGTCGCTCACGTCTGCCTGCAGCGGATAGGCCCGATCCGGCGCAGAAAGTTTTTCGACGGTTTCGACAGCGCGAGCCAGATTGATGTCCAGAGCGGCGACGTAGGCGCCCCTGGACACAAATTCCCCGACCATGGCGCGTCCCATTCCGGAGCCTGCGCCTGTGATGACCACCACCCTACCGCTATAGTTACTCACGACAAATGCCTTCCTTTTCTGTGTTTGGCGAGGGACGGTTACCAGTCAGATGCACCGCCTGTTTTCCATTAGCTGCTTGAACAGTTCGTCGGGCCTTGCCCGATTAATTTCAGGCCTTCCGGATATTTTCGAGGATTGCCTGGTTGACGCTGGCGGATGCCTCCATTTGCGGCATATGGCCGGTATCTGGCAGGATGCGCAGGGTGAGGTTTGCCGGGAGGGTGCCGGCGTCTGGGACGGGCACGATCTGGTCCTTTTCGCCCCAGATCAGCATGACGGGGCAATTGAGGCCGGCAAGCGGTTCACGGATCGACAGCAACTGGCCGTCTTCTCCGGCGATGGTGTCGGCGATTGCCGTCAACGCCTCCGGCACGCCTTCGAGCCGCTTGAAGCGCAGGGTTCCTTCGACCATGTCGTTGGTGATCTTGGCGGGATCGGCAAACAGCCGCTCGAGCACGTTCAGAAGCGGCCGGCGCCGTTCGGCGGCGACGAAGTCGACCAGGAAGTCGCGGCTCATCTGCCGGCTCAAGCCGACCGGCGCGATCAATGTCAGCGAAGCCACGCGCGACGGCTGCGCGGCGGCGATCCGTGCGGCGACGGCGCCGCCGAAGGAATGGCCGACGAGATGGAGCCTGCCGGGCGCAAGATCCTGGACCGCGGCGCTGACGGCCGAGGTTATTTTGGCAAGCACATCACCGTCGACGGGCGACGAGGCGCCGTGCCCCGGCAGATCGACCGCGATCGTGCGGATCGTCTCGGCCAGCGGCGGCTGGTTGAACAGCCAGGTCGACAGATCGCCGCCGAAGCCGTGCAGGAACAGGACGACATCGTCGCCCTCGCCGGCTTCGAGCAGGTTGACCGTGCCGCCCTCGACCTCGACGATGCGCGGTGCTGCGCTGCCGGCGTCACCGCCCTCGCCCGCCCCCAGCCGGTCGGCATAGGTTTCGATGAAGGCGTCGATCTCCTCGGCGGTCGCGGCATCGTCGGTGATGACGCCGGCCAGGGCGCCGACCGGCGCCGTCGTACCCTGCTGCAGCACGATGCGCCGCAAGGTGCCGCTTGCCGCCGCCTCCAGGACATTGGTGACCTTGGTCGTCTCGATCTCGAGGATTTCCTGACCGCGGGCGATGGTGTCGCCCTCGTTGACCATCCATTGGGTGATCGTGCCTTCGGTCATCGTCATTCCCCATTTGGGAACGGTGACAGCTTCGATAAGCGACATGGGCTTTACCTCTTTACGATGGATCTGGCGGCCTTGGCCACGGCGGCGGGCGTCGGCACATAGACGTCTTCGAGATTGGGGGCGTAGGGAACCGGCGTGTGCGGCGCCGTCACCAGTTTGATCGGCGCCTTCAGCGCGTCGAAGCATTTGTCGGCAAACAGCGCGGAGATGTCGGTGGCGACGCTGCAGCGCGGATTGGCCTCGTCGACGATGACGATGCGGCCGATCCCTTCGGCGACATCGAGCAGCGTCTCCTCGTCGAGCGGCGAGGTGGTGCGGGGATCGACGATGCAGGCGGAGATGCCGTCCGCCGCAAGCTGGCGGGCCGCTTCCTCGGCGACGCCGACCATCCGTCCGATCGCCACGATCAGCACATCCTTGCCGTCGCGCACCACCCGGGCTTCGCCGAACGGGATGGTATAGGAGGCGTCGGGCACCTCGCCGACGGTGTCGTAAAGCATCTTGTGTTCGAGGAAGATGACCGGGTCGTCGTCACGGATGGCCTGCAGCAGCAGCCCCTTGGCGTCATAGGGATTGGAGGGGATGACGACCTTGAGGCCGGGAATATGGGTGAAGATCGGATAGAGCGCCTGGGTGTGCTGGGAGCCGGAACGGCTGCCGGCGCCATAGGTGGCGCGGATGACGAGCGGCGTCTTGGCGCGGCCGCCGAACATATAGCGGAACTTGGCGGCCTGGTTCATGATCTGGTCGAGGCAGACGCCGGCAAAGTCGACGAACATGATCTCGGCGATCGGGCGCAGGCCGGTCAGGGCAGCGCCGGCGGCGGCGCCGATGAAGGCGGCTTCGCTGATCGGCGTATCGCGGATGCGCTCGGGCCCGAACGCATCGAGCAGTCCGCGGGTGACCCCGAACGGGCCGCCCCAGGCATCCTTGACGCCGTTGGCGCCGGCGCCGCCTGTCAGATCCTCACCCATCATGATCACGCGCGGATCACGGGCCATTTCCGAATGGAGCGCCTCGTTGAGGGCCTGGCGGAAGGATTTCTTGGGCATGATCGTCGTCCTTACAGATACTTGACGTAGACGTCGGTGGTCAGAGCCGACAAGGGCGGGAAGGGTGCGGCCCGCGCGGCAGCGACGGCGCGGTCGATTTCGGCGTCAACCGCCCGATCGACGGCGTCGAGTTCGGCCGCCTCGAGCAGCGACACCTCGGCGACCCGCTTGCGGAAGTTGGTCAGGCAGTCGCGCTCCCGGCGCATTGCCGCCTTTTCCTCCGGTGTGCGGTAGTTGTCGGGATCGCCGCTATAGTGGCCGTAATAGCGCGGCACATGGACATGCAGCATCGTCGGCCCGCCACCGTTGCGGGCGCGGGCAATCGCAACGCCCGCCGCTTCATAGACGCTGAACACATCGGTCCCATCGACCTCGATGGCGGGGATGTCGAAGCTTTCGGCGCGGCGGGTGAAGCTGCCGGCGGAGACGTGCTCGTTGGCGGTGGCTTCGCCGAAACCATTGTCCTCGATGACGAAGACGATCGGCAGCATCCAGATCTTGGCGAGGTTGAAGCTCTCGGACATGACGCCCTCGTTCATCGCGCCGTCGCCGGCAAAGGCGACGGCGACGTGCCTGGTGCCGAGAAGCTTGGCGCTCAGGGCCGCACCGCAGGTGATCGGCGCGCCTGCCGCGACGATGCCGTTGGCGCCGAGCATGCCCTTGCGCAGATCGGCGATGTGCATCGACCCGCCCTTGCCGCCGCAGGTGCCGCTCGCCTTGCCGAACAGTTCCGCCATCATGCTGTCGATATCGACGCCCTTGGCGATCGAGTGACCATGGCCGCGATGGGTGGAGGAGATGTAGTCGCCCTCGTCGAGATGCAGGCAGACCCCGACGGCGCTTGCCTCCTCACCGGCATAAAGATGGGTATTGCCGGGAATGTCGCCGCTTGCCATCTCGTCCATCACCCGCTCCTCGAAGCGGCGGATCATCCGCATGCTGCGGTAGACCTCGATCAGTTTGTCCTGTGGTAGCTGCAAGCCAGACATTGCTTCCCTCCTTTGAGATCTCTGCGGCAAATGTTGATGCGTGCCACTCGCAACGTTATCGGCGCCGACGGTAGGCTGCGGTCGATCACCGCGACCAACCGCAGCCGGAACAACCCATCCCTCTTGGGCAGGATGGGTCGTCGATATGGGTTCACTTGAAAAACTGCAGGAGCTCGCGCACCAGCGCTTCCGGTTGTTCTTCTGCCAGATAGTGGCCGCAATTTTCGATCGCGGTTCCACGGACATTGGTCGCGATTTTCTGCAATTGCGCGACGAGGTCAGGCATGGAGCCTTGATCTGCGCGAACGGCCAGGACTGGCATTTCAAGCTTTCCCTTGGCGGCAAGCTCCCGGTTCTGCTCCGCCGACAGCGACACTGCCCGGTAATAGGCAAGACCACCCTTCAGGCCGCCGTAGAGGAAAACGCGCAGGTATTCGTCGACATCGCTTTCGGAAAACACTTGCGGATTGGCCGCTTTGCGTTGCAGGAACCAGTTGAGATAGATGTCTTCCCGACCTTCAATGAGCGCCTCCGGCAAGTCGGGGACGTTGTGAAAGGCAACGTGCCATGTGCGCCAGGCGACTTCGGGCGACCAGGGCAGAGCATCGGGAAGACTGATGCCGGGGATTCCCGTATCGAGAATGGCCAGGCCTAGAACGCTGTTTCCGTAAAGCGCTGCGTAGGGATAGGCGGCCCAGGCGCCGATATCATGGGCTACAAGGTAGTGTCGATCGGCACCCAATTTTTCGACAAGGCCACGCACGATCTTGGCAATGCCTGTCGTATCGCAGCCGCCAACCGGACGATCTGAATCACCTTGCCCGGGAAGATCCAGCGCAATGACCCGGTATTTGGCGGCGAGCGCCGGCAGGATCTTACGCCACGCGTACCAGCTCTGGGGAAATCCGGCGAACAATACGACCACCTCGCCGTCTGGACGCCCTCCGCTGACATGGTGCAGCCTCACACCGTTGACCGTCGAGAAGCCTCGGTCAAATCCCTCGATGCCGCTCATCGGCCAATCCAGTCTTTCCACCATCGCAGTCTCCTTCTTTAGAAAACTCATCCTTGGGCGGATGACGCATCAAACGGCGCTCAACCGATTGTCGTTGCCGCCCCGTCCTGGTCGACGAGAACCCATCTCGCTGCTCATCAGCGGCCTGCGTGGGCGTGCTTCGCGGCCGTTTTCCAGTTGCCGATCGTGACGATGACAAGACACATGATCAGCAGGATCGAGAACACCGCGTTGACCGATGGCGTGAAGCCAAAGCGCATCTGGTTGAAAACCCAGATCGGCAGGGTCGGCGCTCCGCCCGACAGGAACAGGGTCACCATGACATCGTCTGCCGAAAGGGTCAGGCCGAGAAAAGCGCCGGCCAGGATCGTTCCCTTGATCATCGGAAACAGCACATGCACGAAGCTTTGCCAGCGGCTCGCTCCAAGATCCAACGATGCTTCCATGAGGCTGGGATCGAGTCGGCGAAGCCGAACGAGCAGCAGCAGAAAGGTCACCGGCACGACGAAGCTCATCTGTCCGATGACGATGCGGGTGATGCCCGAGGGAATTCCGAAGATCTCCGTTCCGAGAACCATCTCGATCCCTAGCACGACGCCCGGTGTGGCGATCGGAAGCGCGAACGCCATTTCATAGAAGCGGGCACCCTTCAGCTTGGCGTAGTGGACAATCAGCGCAAATATCGTTCCGACCAGGACCGATATGGAAACCACGCATGCTGCGACGATCACCGAGCGCTGAGCCGCTTCGATCAGAGAAGGATCGTTCAGGAGCTGGTGGTACCAGTGCAGCGTCAGCCCTTCCAACGGAAGCGTTTGAAGGTTTGCCGAGTTGAACGAGAAGAGGATGATGATTACGAGCGGCGCATAGAGGTAGACAATGGCCGCGATATAGCCGATCCCTCCCAAACGCCGGCCGAAGCCGGTCGAGCTTGCCCCGCTTGGCGATGGGGATTGATCTCCTTCTCCGCCGATCATGACGCCCCGCACCGGGGTCAGGGCGATGATGATACCGAGAAGCACCACGACGCTCAGCATCAGGGCGACGGCAACGGCAGCCCCATAGGGCCAGTTGTTCGCGAAGCCGAATTGGGTCGAGATCACGACGCCCAGTGTGGTTCCGTCGATACCGCCGATCATTGCCGGGGTGACGAAATCACCAACGGTCACGAGGAAGGCAAGCGAAAAACCAATTGCCAGATTTCGTCGTGTCAGTGGCCAGATCAGATGAAGGAATGTCTGTAGCGCCGTCGCCCCTGAATCTTCCGAGGCTTCGATCAGATCGCTTGGGATCTTCTCGAACGCGCCCATGGTGGAAATGAAGATAAAGGGCACCGAAATATAAGCGAAGACGATGACGACGGAGCTTGGGCTGTAGAGAAACGCTTCGGACGGAGCATCGAGAATCCCGCTCGAGACAAGGAAGCCATTGAGAACACCGGATTGGCCAAGGATGACGCGCCACGCAAAGATCCGCATGAGCAGGCTGATCCAGAGAGGCAGGACGATAAGCATCGTCAGGAGCGCTTTATTTCGTTTGGCGACGCGCCCGACATAGAAGGCGAGCGGATAAGCGATGAGGGTCGCGAATATGCAGGCAAGGAAGCTGAACGAAAGCGTTCGCATCAGCAGGACCCAGAAACCCGCCGAATTCCACATCCTCGAATAGTTGACCAGCGATGGCTCGAAGATGATGACGCCCGCCGAGCTCTTCAGGAAGCTTATTCCGATCAGAAGCACGTTCGGCAGGACAACGATCAGAAACAGCCACGCCAATACCGGAACGCTCGAAAGGCGAAGGCCCAGCGGAAAACGTGCATGCCGCGCAGCGGCGCGTGCGGGCAGTGCTGGTGCAATGATCTCAGTCATGGAAGACCTGCGTGTTTGCTGCATCGAAGGCGACCCTGACCGGCTGGCCCACCGAGAATGTCGAGTGGCGCACCGCCGGCACCGTGCCGATGAGGTTGACGCCGCCGCAGCGGACGTTCACCTCGCAGTTGGTGCCGAGGAAAAGGACATCTTCCACGACGCCGGGAATGGTGTCGGGCGCCCCTTCCGCGTCATCGAGCGGTTTCACCTGTATCGCTTCGTACCTGATCGCCATCCTCGCCGTTCCGCCCTTTTTGGCAGTCAGTCCCGGAACCATGATCCCCTCCACGCGTCCCACGAATCCGGTATCGGACGGTTCGAAATTGACGGCGACGAGATTGGAGCGGCCGACGAAACGCGAAACGAACTCGTTTTGCGGGGCAAAATATATTTCGCGGGGGGTGGCGAGCTGGGCTATCTTGCCGTCCTGCAGGACGACGACGCGGTCAGACATCGACAGGGCTTCGCCCTGGTCGTGCGTCACATACATGAATGCGATGCCGAGCTCTTTCTGCAGCGCCACCAATGTGTGTTGCATTTGCTGGCGCAAGCGGAGATCGAGAGCGGCGAGCGGTTCGTCGAGAAGCAGAAGTCTCGGTCGCGATACGATGGACCGAGCCAGCGCAGCACGCTGACGCTGGCCGCCGGAAAGCTGGTGCGGGAACCGGTCGGCAAAGGTCGCCATTTCGGTAAGCGCCAGCGCTTCCTCGGCTTTTGCCCGCCGGGTCGGCTTCGCCTCGCCTTTCATCCGGAGCGGATATTCGACGTTTTCCCGCACCGTGAGGTGCGGGAAAAGGGCATAGCTCTGGAACACGGTTCGGACATCCCGCTTGTTCGGAGCGACCGAGTTGACCACCTCACCTGCCATGACGATTTGGCCGGTATCGGGCTTTTCGAAGCCGGCCACCGTCCTTAGGATTGTCGTCTTTCCAGAGCCGCTCGGCCCGAGGATCGAAAAGAATTCCCCGGGCTTGACCGAGAAAGACACCTGGTCCAGCGCCGGTTTTTGGGCGCCGTCATAGGTTTTCGAAACGCCGACGAGCGAAAGCACGGAGCCGGTTTCATGTGTTCCCATTGTCGTTCTCCAGCTGGACTGCGAGCGTCAGAGCGTGCCGGCCAGGAAGTCATTCCAGAGCTGAATACGACGTTCGACATCCTCGGGTTCTTTGAAGAAGACGAGATTGTCCTTGAAGCTCGGATCATCGGAGTCGAGAATATTGGTGTTCTTCAGCTCGTCTTCGGTCAGGCCCGCTTCGCGCGCCGCCACCGGCGTCAAAACGCCGTTGCTTCCTGAAAACTTCATGAACCGCGCCTGCCACTTCGCAGACATGGTGTCATTGAGGAATTTGTAGACGACGTCACGCTGTCCTTTCGGGGTGACAAAGGTCCCTTCGATCCAGGCGGGCGTGCCTTCCTTCGGCAGCGAATATTTCGCGTTGAGCCCCTTCTTCTTCAGGATGTTGACGACGGTCACATTGTGGCAGTAGCCGAGAATCGCTTCGCCCGAGGCATAGACGTTTGCGGCATCGTCGAAGCCTCGGGTGACCACGCGCACCTGGGCTCGCAGCTCGCGCAACGCATTGGTGACAAGGGTGAACTCGTCCTCGGTCAAATTGAACGGATTTTTCGCACCGACATATAGCGCGACCATGGGGATCGTGACGGTTGCGTCATCGAATATCGTGACTTTCCCCTGGTAGGTCTTGTCCCAAAGGGCGGCCCAACTCGTCGGCGCAGACTTGATCGCATCGGCGTTATACTGCAGGGGCTGCGTTCCCCAATGCAGGGGGATGCCCATTAGTGCGCCGTCGACGGTTAGCGGCTCGCGCCAGTTCAGCCCGGGCAGGATGTTGGAAATATTGGGGACCTTCGAGATATCGAACGGAGTGATCTGGCCCGCCTTCTTCAGCCGGCCCGCCGTCGAGGCCTCCGAATAGATGACATCGGGCTTCACGGCGCCGGACTGAAGCTGGGCGAATACCTCATCGAGCGAGGAGATGATCACCGGCTTGATTTCGGTCCCGTTGGCCGCCTGCCATTCCGCGATCCACTCCGGTTCGTCATAGGTCTCCCACGTCAGCAAAGTGATTGGCTCTTCCGCTGCCCATGCGCTCCTGATGACGGCTGGGGCAAAGAGAGACGCGGATAGAGCCGCGCCCCCGAACTTCAAAGTCTGGCGGCGGGTGATGGATAGAGACGTTTTGTTGGTCATCGCTGACTCCCTTCTGACAATGTTGAAACAGCTGCAGAAGGGGCGTTGCGCGCCACCACTGCTCCCCTGGGTTTATTGGTCAACCTAACGTTCGTTAGGTTGACCAGGTGAGTATTGCTCCCTATTTGACGCCTGTCAACCAAGTAAAAATAGGTATATATAATTGTTTTTACTTGGAAATTGGCCGCGTTAAAGAACAGCCCTCAGATCGTTTGAAATGAGAATTGCAGTGGAGTTGGATCGCGGTTTCGAGCACTCGGGGCTACGGACGAATTCGAAGATGACAATCCGTCTTAGCTTGCGGCAACCGCCGCCATTCCCAGGAGTGATGACACGAATGACCTCCCAATCATGGTGTTTCAGAGCGGATTTTCCTGCCAGGGCGGCCTGAGGTCAAATCGTCGTTGGCGATGGGGTCTGATAACGCAGTTCTATCAGCGGCCCGTCAAAATGGTTGGTCGAGTCCGAAGTTTGTTCTCGCGCATGTTGGTGATCAGCAGAATCTATCTGAGGTCATCGAATATGGAGATTTGACGAAAGAGCGTGGAACGGTGAGTTCTTGCACATGTGTGCGCTAACAGGGACTTGGTGATGGACAGGCTTGAAACGGTGTTGGATCGTCAGCCGGAGCAGATTCGCCTCGATGTCAGGAGTGGCGCGATCGCCGGACAGACTTCCGGGATGGCCCCAGGTTTTGCGCAAGGAAACCTGGTGATCCTGCCCAAGCAGTGGGCGAGAGATTTTCTGAGGTTCTGCCTGGAAAATCCCAAGCCATGCCCATTGCTCGCCGTCGGAAATCCCGGCGACCCGTCCCTCGCCAATGCCGGTCGGAACATCGACATCCGGTCCGATGTGCCGAGTTACCGGGTCTTCCGGGACGGGCGGCTGACGGAGGAGATCTCCGATATCCGCCACATCTGGCGGGATGATTTCGTTTCCTTCTTGATCGGCTGCTCGTTTTCCTTCGAGTGGGCTCTCTTGAACGCAGGCATTGGCGTTCGTCATATCGAACTCGGTTCGAACGTACCGATGTACAGGACGAATATCGACTGCGTCTCGGCAGGCCCGTTCTGCGGGCAGTTCGTGGTCTCGATGCGACCGATGAAGCCGGCCGAGGCCATAAGGGCGATCGAAATTACAGCGGCAATGCCGCAGGTCCATGGAGCACCGGTGCATTTCGGTGATCCCCGGGCGATTGGAATCACGGATCTGTCCCGTCCCGACTTCGGCGACAGCGTTCCGGTCAAGGAAGGTGAAGTGCCTGTCTTCTGGGCGTGTGGCGTCACGCCGCAGATGGCTTTGGCGCAAGCCAAACCGCCGATCGCAGTGACCCATAGTCCTGGATGCATGCTGATCACGGATATACGCGACGAGAATCTTCTGAACGGGACGTTCCGGTTCGAGGCGCCAGCCCTATAGTGCGAAGACTCGGTCTCGTGACACAGGCGAGGAGATTGCCTATCCTCTCGCCGAGGCAGCTTGCATCCGGTCTCATAGTCGTCAATGGTTACCCGTTGTTGTTGAGAACAGGTGGGCCTGATGATTGACCTGCGCACCTTGGAGACCTTCTGTATTGTGGCTCAGACGGGCGGCTTCCACCGTGCCGCCGAAAAGCTCCACACCACGCAGCCGGCGGTTTCCGCGCGCATTGCGCAGCTTGAACAGGAGCTCAAGGTGCGGCTGTTCGAGCGGGACAAGCGTGGCAGCCGTCTCACGGTCAAAGGGCGTGAAATTCTGAAATATGCAGAGCGCATGCTGGCGCTGCGGACCGAAATGGTGCTCGCCGTGGCCGGCGCGAATGCCTTGGAGGGGACCGTGCAGCTCGGTGTATCGGACACCATCGTCCACACATGGCTGCCGGAATTGCTAAAGCGACTGAACCATGAATACCCGTCCATCACACTAGAAATCAACGTCGACGGGTCCGCCAACCTCGCAGCCGCCCTTCAGGAAAACAGCATCGATGTCGCATTCCTCATGGGACCGGTGATTTCAGGAAACGTCGCCAATCTGCCGCTTTGCGAATATCCCCTGAACTGGGTGGTTCCGGCGGGCTTCCCCTTGGGGCCGGAGGCTGTGACGCTGGAGGAGCTCACGGCATTTCCGATCATCACCTTTGCACGACAGACCCAACCTTTTCGGGAACTCACGGAGCTTTTCAATAGGGCCCATCAGCAGCGCGTCCGGCTGTTTCCGAACTCCTCGCTGTCTTCGATCGTTCGCATGACCCTTGATGGTATTGGAATTGCTGCCATACCCGTCGAGGTCGTCTCGGATCACCTCGCAAGCGGCAAGCTGCGCGTGCTCGCGACTGTCGGCCAAACAATGCCGACTATGGCGTTCACGGCAAGCTTTATCAAACGTCCCGAAACGCACTTGAACGGCGTCGTGGCCGAGCTAGCGCAGAAGGTTGCGGGACAATACGGACTGCCTTCGGGTGGTCTTACAGCTGAAGACCACCCTATCGGTATAGATTGATCGGGTGTGGCTTTCCATGTGCAGCCCGCGGCAGTCCGCCGGGAGCCCGTGGGCTGGTCAGGAAACGCGCCTGTACTTGTCCAACTTGACCGACTGTATCCACTGACCGGCGCGCGCGCCGAACGCCTTCATTGACTCGGTATTGTTGTGTACTTCCAGCGATTGCTCGTCCTCCCAGATCTCATAGAAGACGAACTCGCCCGGGCGCTCCAGCGATTCATGGAGATCATACTGGACGAAGCCGGGCTCCTTTTGCGCGATGGGGATCAGCGTCAGAAGCGCCTCTCGAAGCTGTTCATGCTTTCCTTCGTTCGCCGTTACCGTGGCGACAACAACAAGCTTATCTTTCATTCCGCACCTTCCTTTCGACAGTGAGAAAACGTGTACGACCACCGCTGCCGTTGGATGTCAGCCCAATTCGATCGACACGTGGGTTTTGATAGAATTTGCGATGAAGCATCCTTTATGAGCTCGATGATGCAGTCGAGACAGCGTTTCGCGATCTGGCTGTTTCTGCGAACTAAAGGATGCTTTGGGATGGAGGACGATATCCGACACCCAGAAGGTCCCGTCCGGGTTCTTCGATACCTTGCCGACGGCATCATCCTCGTAGCTGCTGACGACATAGCCGTTGCCCTCGCAGATCGCGAGAAAGTAGAGCATGTGGCAGCTTGCCAGGGCATTGACGAGAAGCTGCTCGGGATCGGCAAGATCGCTGTTTCCGAGATAGGCAGACGCGGCAGACACCGCCACGGAGACCTGCGCGCTGTATGTCGCCTTATGATCCCGGCTGTAGGTCGCCGGCTGTTGCGCGTGCGGCGCTGCCTTCCATTCAAGGCGGATAGAGTGCTCAGACATGATTTCATCCTGATTGTTCGGCTTGGGACGTATCCCCGTTGTCAGCCATGGAAAGTTTGGGCGATGCCGCCTCAATGGTGGCAGCGCCTCTCCTTCGAGCGTGTCAAGCACGCTTAACCGCCTTGCAGCACCGCCGCCATCACCTCAGCAATGGCGATGTCGGCAGCCACCGGGCCCCCCGAGGCGCCGACTCCTCCGATCACGGTCTTTCCGTCGTGCACCGGCAGGCCACCACCGAAAACAACGAACGGCCGGCGTCCGCCGAGGGCATCCAGCCCGTAGAGCGCGCCGCCCGGCTGGACCAGGTCCAACCAGTTGCCGGAGGGCGAGCGCAGGGCAAGAGCGGTGTACGCCTTGCCTTGCGCGATTTCGACGGTAGACAGCGCAGCGTCGTCAGCGCGCAGGAAGGCAAGCAGATTGCCGCCGGCATCAACGATCGCCAGGGACGAAGGCTCGCCGAGCTCTCTTGCTTTGGCTGCGCCGGCTTCAAGGGCTTTGAGAGCCGCCTCATGTGTAATCAACTTGATCATGTTCTTGCCTTTCTGTGCTTTCGATCGTTGCCCGCAATCAGTTGTAGATGCCGCCGTCGACGTTGATCGCCTGGGCCGTCACGTAGGAAGCCTCGTCGGAGGCGAGATAGACGAAGAGCGGTGCGACCTCCTGAGGCGTGGCTTGCCGACCAAGCGGAATGACGATCGGGACCAGCGATTCCTGCTTTTCCCGCCCCCCGATGAAGTCGATGACCGGCTGGTTGAACGGGGTGTCGATCCATCCCGGGCACACGGCATTGACCCGGATACCGTCGCGCGCCAGTTCGATTGCGAGCGTGGTCGTGAGGCCGATGATCGCGGCTTTGGACGAGGAGTAACCGACCAGGCCCGGGGCGCCGCGCTTGCCGGCAAGCGAAGACATCATCACGATGGAAGACTTGCCGGCGGCCCGCAGATGTTTCACCGACTCCCTGGCGAAGATGAAATTGGCGCGGACATTGATGGTGAACACCCTATCCCAGTCACGCGTGGAAAAGTCTTCGACCTTGCCGGAAAGCTGGATACCCGCATTAAGGCAGAGCGTGTCCATTCCCTTCATCCAGGCGACCGACTGGTTGATTGCCGCCTTGATTTCGTCTTCCTGCGAAATATCCGCCTTGAAAAATCGGACCCGGTCGCCGAACCGCTTTTCGACTTCACTGCCCTTGGCAGCGTCGATATCGACCACAGAAACGGTTGCACCCTCGGCAACAAAAGCCTCCAGAATGGCAAGGCCGATATTTGCCACGCCTCCGGTAAGGAGGACGCGCTTTCCTGACAAACGTTGAGACATGGATGTACTCCCGATTGGATGGTTAAGTTCGTTTCACGGGGTTGCCCGATTAATTTGATGCTTTCCTGATATTTTCGAGGATTGCCTGGTTGACGCTGGCGGATGCCTCCATTTGCGGCATATGGCCGGTGTCGGGCAGGATGCGCAGGGTGACGTTTGCTGGGAGGGTGCCGGCGTCTGGGACGGGCACGATCTGGTCCTGTTCGCCCCAGATCAGCATGACGGGGCAGTTGAGACCGGCAAGCGTCTCACGGATCGACAGCAACTGGCCGTCTTCTCCGGCGATGGTGTCGGCGATTGCCGTCAATGCCTCCGGCACGCCTTCGAGACGTTTGAAGCGCAGGGTTCCCTCGACCATGTCGTTGGTGATCTTGGAGGGATCGGCAAACAGCCGCTCGAGCACGTTCAGAAGCGGCCGGCGCCGTTCGGCGGCGACGAAGTCGACCAGGAAGTCGCGGCTCATCTGCCGGCTCAAGCCGACCGGCGCGATCAATGTCAGCGAAGCCACGCGCGACGGCTGCGCGGCGGCGATCCGTGCGGCGACGGCGCCGCCGAAGGAATGGCCGACGAGATGGAGCCTGCCGGGCGCAAGATCCTGGACCGCGGCGCTGACGGCCGAGGTTATTTTGGCAAGCACATCACCGTCGACGGGCGACGAGGCGCCGTGACCCGGCAGATCGACCGCGACCGTGCGGATCGTCTCGGCCAGCGGCGGCTGGTTGAACAGCCAGGTCGACAGATCGCCGCCGAAGCCGTGCAGGAACAGGACGACATCATCGCCCTCACCGGCTTCGAGCAGGTTGACCGTGCCGCCCTCGACCTCGACGATGCGCGGTGCTGCGCTGCCGGCGTCACCGCCCGCGCCCGCCCCCAGCCGGTCGGCATAGGTTTCGATGAAGGCGTCGATCTCCTCGGCGGTCGCGGCATCGTCGGTGATGACGCCGGCCAGGGCGCCGACCGGCGCCGTCGTGCCCTGCTGCAGCACGATGCGCCGCAAGGTGCCGCTTGCCGCCGCCTCCAGGACATTGGTGACCTTGGTCGTCTCGATCTCGAGGATTTCCTGACCGCGGGCGATGGCGTCGCCCTCATTGACCATCCATTGGGTGATCGTGCCTTCGGTCATCGTCATTCCCCATTTGGGAACAGTGACAGCTTCGATAAGCGACATGGGCTTTACCTCTTTACGATGGATCTGGCGGCCTTGGCCACGGCGGCGGGCGTCGGCACATAGACGTCTTCGAGATTGGGGGCGTAGGGAACCGGCGTGTGCGGCGCCGTCACCAGCTTGATCGGCGCCTTCAGCGCGTCGAAGCATTTGTCGGCAAACAGCGCGGAGATGTCGGTGGCGACGCTGCAGCGCGGATTGGCCTCGTCGACGATGACGATGCGGCCGATCCCTTCGGCGACATCGAGCAGCGTCTCCTCGTCGAGCGGCGAGGTGGTGCGGGGATCGACGATGCAGGCGGAGATGCCGTCCGCCGCAAGCTGGCGGGCCGCTTCCTCGGCGACGCCGACCATCCGTCCGATCGCCACGATCAGCACATCCTTGCCGTCGCGCACCACCCGGGCTTCGCCGAACGGGATGGTATAGGAGGCGTCGGGCACCTCGCCGACGGTGTCGTAAAGCATCTTGTGTTCGAGGAAGATGACCGGGTCGTCGTCACGGATGGCCTGCAGCAGCAGCCCCTTGGCGTCATAGGGATTGGAGGGGATGACGACCTTGAGGCCGGGAATATGGGTGAAGATCGGATAGAGCGCCTGGGTGTGCTGGGAGCCGGAACGGCTGCCGGCGCCATAGGTGGCGCGGATGACGAGCGGCGTCTTGGCGCGGCCGCCGAACATATAGCGGAACTTGGCGGCCTGGTTCATGATCTGGTCGAGGCAGACGCCGGCAAAGTCGACGAACATGATCTCGGCGATCGGGCGCAGGCCGGTCAGGGCAGCGCCGGCGGCGGCGCCGATGAAGGCGGCTTCGCTGATCGGCGTATCGCGGATGCGCTCGGGCCCGAACGCATCGAGCAGTCCGCGGGTGACCCCGAACGGGCCGCCCCAGGCATCCTTGACGCCGTTGGCGCCGGCGCCGCCTGTCAGATCCTCACCCATCATGATCACGCGCGGATCACGGGCCATTTCCGAATGGAGCGCCTCGTTGAGGGCCTGGCGGAAGGATTTCTTGGGCATGATCGTCGTCCTTACAGATACTTGACGTAGACGTCGGTGGTCAGAGCCGACAAGGGCGGGAAGGGTGCGGCCCGCGCGGCAGCGACGGCGCGGTCGATTTCGGCGTCAACCGCCCGATCGACGGCGTCGAGTTCGGCCGCCTCGAGCAGCGACACCTCGGCGACCCGCTTGCGGAAGTTGGTCAGGCAGTCGCGCTCCCGGCGCATTGCCGCCTTTTCCTCCGGTGTGCGGTAGTTGTCGGGATCGCCGCTATAGTGGCCGTAATAGCGCGGCACATGGACATGCAGCATCGTCGGCCCGCCACCGTTGCGGGCGCGCCCAACGGCCTCGCCGGCCGCCTCATAGACGCTGAACACATCCGTCCCGTCCACCTCGATGGCGGGGATGTCGAAGCTTTCGGCGCGGCGGGTGAAGCTGCCGGCGGAGACGTGCTCGTTGGCGGTGGCTTCGCCGAAACCATTGTCCTCGATGACGAAGACGATCGGCAGCATCCAGATCTTGGCGAGGTTGAAGCTCTCGGACATGACGCCCTCGTTCATCGCGCCGTCGCCGGCAAAGGCGACGGCCACGTGCCTGGTGCCGAGAAGCTTGGCGCTCAGGGCCGCGCCGCAGGTGATCGGCGCACCTGCCGCGACGATGCCGTTGGCGCCGAGCATGCCCTTGCGCAGGTCGGCGATGTGCTGCGACCCGCCCTTGCCGCCGCAGGTGCCGCTCGCCTTGCCGAACAGTTCCGCCATCATGCTGTCGATGTCGACGCCCTTGGCGATCGAATGACCATGGCCGCGATGGGTCGAGGAGATGTAGTCGCCATCGTCCAGATGCAGGCAGACCCCGACGGCGCTTGCCTCCTCACCGGCATAAAGATGGGTGTTGCCGGGAATGTCGCCGGTCGCCATCTCGTCCATCACCCGCTCCTCGAAGCGGCGGATCATCCGCATGCTGCGATAGACCTCGATCAGTTTATCCTGTGGTAGCTGCAAACACCAGACATTGCTTCCCTCTTCAATTCGTTGAACGCCATCTTCTCTGGGCGGAATTTTTCTCGCCGAAGCGCAGTCGGCGCTTCACGCTCTTGCTTGTTTTGATCGCCTGTATTGGTCGATGACGACGGCAAGGACGATGATGGTTCCCTTGATGATCTCCTGGTAATAGGAGCCGATCTTGAGGAAGGTGAACCCTGAGGTGATGATGCCGAGGATGATGGTTCCGATCAGCGTTCCGGTGATGCGGCCGGAACCGCCGGCGAGCGATGTTCCGCCGATGACGGCGGCGGCAATGGCGTCGAGTTCGTAAGCGGTGCCCATGGTCGGCTGGGCCGATGCGGCCCGCGCCGCCGTGACCACTCCGGCCAGACCCGACAGCAGTCCGGCGACGGCATAGACCTTGATCAGATGGCCGCCGATATTGATGCCGGAGACGCGGGCGGCCTGGGGGTTGGAGCCGATCGCATAGGTATATTTGCCGTAGCGCGTGTAGCCGAGGGCGATATGGGAGAGCACGGCGACGGCGAGGAAGATGAGCACCGGCAGCGGCACGGGAAAGCCGAAGACAATGAAGCTCTTGCCGAGCCAGGTGAACTCCGGGGTTAGAAGCGCGATCGGCTGTCCCATCGTGTACCACTTGGCCACACCTCTGGCGCAGACCATCATGCCGAGTGTGGCGATGAAGGGGGGAATGCCGGTCTTGGCGATCAGCACCCCGCTGAACCAGCCGGCCAGCAGGCCGACGACGAGGCCGGCGAGGATCGGCCAGATCGGCGAAAGGTCGGTGAGGGCGGGATAAAGGGCGCGCACATCTGTCGAGCTTTGCGCCAGCGAGGCGGCGACCATGGCGGCCAGCCCAACCACCGAGCCGGAGGCCAGGTCGATGCCGCCAGTGATGATGACATGGGTGACGCCGACGGCAAGAATGCCGATCACCGAAACCTGCAGGATGATGATCGACAGGCGCTGCTCGTTGCCGAGGAACGAACTGCCGACGAAGACCCAGCCGAGGATCTCGAAGGCAAGAGCAATGCCGACCAGCACCATCAGCATCGACATCTCACTGTGAAACTTGCGCTTCACCACACGCTTTTCCGCCACAACCGTGGCCCCAGGGGTTATCGTCATTGCTGCAGACCTTCTGCGTTCTTTGCATAGAGGTTCCAGCTTCGGATGTGCCTTTGGGGCACATCCGAAGCCGAGCGGCGATCAGTTCTTGGCGAGGTATTTCTCGACATTGGCCGGATTGACCAGCTCATACGGAATCCACATCGGGGATTCGACTTTCTCGCCCTTGGCAAGTTTGACGGCAGCGTCCACCGAGCCGGCGCCCTGTCCGATCGCGTCCTGGAAGACGGTGACGTCGAGATCACCCTTTTGCATGTAATGCATCGCTTCCTTGGTGGCGTCGACACCGGCAACGACGACATCCTTCATGTCCCAGCCGGCCGCCTTCAGCGAGTTGACGGCGCCGATGGCCATTTCGTCGTTGTTGGCCAGCACCGCCGCCGGCTTGTAGCCGGCGGTGATCCAGTTGGTCATCAGGTCCTGTGCCTTGACCGGATCCCAGTTGGCCGACTGCTCGTCGATAATCTTCATGAAGTTGCATTCCGGCTTGGCCGCAACGTCATGAACCGCCTTGCTGCGCAACACGGCCGTCTCGTTCGCCAGAACACCCTGGATGATCAGAATGCCGGCCTCATCCGTCTTCTTGGCTTCCCTCAGGACGCGGCAGACTTCCTCTGCCTGCAACAAGCCGGCAACATGCTCGTCGGAACCGACGAACGCCGCCTTCGGCCCGAGCGTCTTGACGTCGCTCGGCGTGTTGTTGACGTAGACCAGCGGAATGCCGGCATCCGCCGCCATCTTGGTCATCGTCGGCGTGGCCGAAGTTTCCACCGTGTTGACGATGATCGCATCGACCTTGGCGGCAATGAAGTTTTGAACCTGCGACAGCTGCCGGTTGACGTCGCCTTCGGCAAATTCGATCTGCAGCGGTTGCTTCAGTTTGGCGGCCTCGTCCTTGATGCCCTGCACCAGAACCGCCAGGTTCGAGTCGGAGTGGGAAATGGTCACGCCGATGTCACCGGCATGGGCGGCAGACGCCGCAAGGGCCAGCATCGCAGTTCCAAGAATCATTCGTTTCATGTCGTTATTCCCCTGTTTCTTGATCGAGCGTCCGGAAGCACCCAGAATTATCCGGACCGTCCTCCTCCTGTTTTAAGGACGGCTAATGTTAACGATTACATCCTACTGCCGACTTTTAGCATTGGCGGCATCGACGATCGGTTTGAGATACTCGAGGCAGACGCGCGCGACCCAGTCGGGTTCGATGCCGCGCTGGTGGAAGCCGCACTCCATCGAGAGGTATCCGTCGAAGCCGGTTTCGGCGAGGGCGTCGATGAGGGCCGGAAAGTCTCCCCTTCCCATGCCCGGCGGCAGGCGGTTGTTGTCGGAGGCGTGGATATGGACGAGGTCCTTGCCCATGGCATAGACGTAGTCGCTCATCACTTCCTTTTGAGTGATGACGTGATGGCTGTCGAACATCAGCCGCACGTTCGGCTCGCCGACATCCTTCATCATGTCGATGGTGTTGTCGCAGGTATTGACGATGTTGCTGTCTTCCGGGGTGGGCTCGATGACGATCTCGACGCCGAAGTCCTGGGCGAAGCGGGCGATTTCGCCGATCGCCTGAGCCGCCCAATCCCATGCCTGGCGGTAGGTGGTGCCGAAGATATACCAGCCCGGCAGGCAGATCAGCCGCTTGCCGCCCCAGTCGGCGGTGAGCTGGACCATGTCCTTGTAATGGTCGATCGCCCAGCGGCGCTCTTCCGCGATCGGCGAGGCGACGTTGTTGCCGGGGCCGCCGCCATGGGCCGGCAGCATGGCGGCCAGTTCGAGCTCGTAGTCCTTCAGCATCCGGCCGAGATCCTTGCGCCGCTGCGGGCTCAGCGTCGGCGGAAAGACATGCGGGCTGGCGGCGCCGATCTCGATGGCGTCATAGCCGATCTTCTTGACGCGGCGGATGGTTTCCTCAAGCGTATAGGCCGGCAGCCATGTCGGGTTGCTGGCATAGGGCCAGGTGTGCATTGCGAGCTTGATCGTCATCGAAGGCTCCCTCAGGCGGCGGATTGCTTGATGGTTTCCCAGGCGCCGTTCTGCCCGGAGACGAGAATGGCTTCGGCGATTCGTTCGATCTGCACGCCGTCGCGGAAGTCGGGTGATGCCGGCTTGTTCTCGGCGATGGCCTGCAGGAAGTTGTACCATTCGATCGACTTGATATCGATGTAGCCCTGTCCCATGCCGGCCACCGGCCACAGCTTGTCGCCGAAGGGCTGGTTCGGGCCGGAATAGATGGTGCGGAAGCCGAAGGCGTCGGCCGGATCGTCGGCAAAGGCGACCCGAAGCTCGTTGAGGCGCTGGTAATCGAAGGCGATCGAGCCGCGGGTACCGTGGATCTCGAAGCCGAGCTGGTTATGATGACCCCAGGAATTGCGGGTCACTTCGATCGTGCCGTGCGCCCCGCCTGCAAACTTGATCATCGTCAGCGCGGTATCGTCGACGTCGACCTTGCCCCTTTCCGAGGAAGCCGCCCCGCTCGGACCGAAGAAGCGTCCGGCCGGCAGCGGGCGCTCCGGGATGAAGGTCTTGACGATGGCGTTCACTTGCTCGAATTCACCGACGAGCAGGCGTGCGGCATCGATCACATGGGTGCCTATATCGCCAAGCGTGCCGGAACCGGCCAGCGCCTTGTTGAAGCGCCAGGAGAGCGGCTTTTCCGGGTCGGCGCCCCAGTCCTGAAGATAGTAGCCGCGGAAGGTCAGGATGTCGCCGATGCGGCCCTCGTCGATCAGGCGCTTGGCCATCTGCAGGGCGGGCGTGTGGCGGTAGTTGTAGGATACCATCGTCACCACGCCGCTCTCGTTGGCGGCCGCCAGCATCGCTTCGGCCTCGGCCACCGTCATCGACATCGGCTTTTCGCACATGATGTGCTTGCCCGCCTTGGCGGCGGCAATGGCAATCTCGGCATGGGTGCTGTTGGGGGTGCAGATGTCGACGATATCGATGTCGGGGCGCGAGACGACCTGGCGCCAGTCGGTTGCGTATTCGGCAAAGCCGTACTGCTTGGCCGCGTTCTGCGCCAGTTCCTCGTCGATATCGACGACCACCTTGCGCTCGATGTCGACGGGGGACCCGAACAGGATCGGCACGACTGCGGTGGCGATCGAATGGGCCTTGCCCATAAAGCCGGTGCCGATGAGCGCAACGTTCAACTTCTTCACTGATAAGCCTCCAATGGCGGGCCGCGCATGCGCCGGTGCCCTGTTCCAGATCCCTGCGAGCCGCGAGGGCTCGATCGCCAATATTGCGATGTTAACGTATACAACATCACAAAAAACCCAATGTCAACGATTACATTTTCGTTGACGGCGGAATTAAGCGGCGTCGTTACCGATCAAAGGAGGGATGATATGGCGGTTGAGAAGTGAGACGCCATGCGTGGCAGACGCATCGACCGCTGCCCGGCCGCCCTTGGCCAAAACGCTCTCAAACCGGCAGTTTCGACAGAGCCTTGCTGCAGGAACGGCTTTGACAAGCAAGGCTCAGATCTTGGCTGGCTGCCAAATGTCGCGGCGTTCAAAAGATTTGTCGCGGTCGGCAATCCGACCGCAACGAGGTCACCGCAAATCAGCAACTCTCAGGCGCCGATGGAGATCTTCGAGACTCTTAGGGCTTCCGCGTCTGCGTGCCATCAGTCGGCGAGCCCTCGCTTCCGTCACTTCAACTGGCGCCAGTCGCCGCTGTCGCCTTTCCATCCGATGACCCGACCGGCCAATCGGTCAAGCGTGTTGCGCAGCGTATCAACAAGCCCTTCCCATTCCCGGGCGGAGATGCCGTCAACAGCCGGCTCCGGCCCCATGAACATCCCGTCAACGCCGCCGAACGAGACGCACTGTTCTATGCATCGGCGTTCCAACGCGCCGTCGTGAAAGACTGACGGTTTCTCCAAAAGTGCGGACAGCGCGGCGATCAACCCGGTTGCTCCCCAGTTTGAGACATTCGATACGATGAGGTGATCCGCCGAGGTTGCCGCAGCAACGCCGCCCCGGCCAGGATGTCCGCTATCCCTGGCCTTGGGCGAAAAAGCCTTGAGATCTTCACCGATCAGCCCCATGCCGAGTTCGTTGCCGCCATCCCCGATGGCAATGAAGGGGATCTTGCGCTTCTTGGCGCTCAGGAAAAACTGGTCGAGATCTGCGACAAGATTGTCGAGCGGACGCCCGCCAAGTCCATGGTAAAGGCCTTTGTCGTTCTGGCCTGGCCGCTCGATCGAGATCACCAGCGAAGGCTTTGTTACCTCGAGAAGCTGATCCGTGATGACCTTGCACCCCGCCGTATCCTTCGGGACGCTGCGAATATAGACTGGCCGGACGAAGTCGACCGATCTGATCCGGCCATCCTCAGGGAACGAAAGCGGCGCAAGGCCGGCACCTCGACATGTCCCCTCCATCATGCCGACCCAATCGTCATCGGTCAGAATAACGGTCTCGACACCAAGCCCGAGGAAGAGTGCGCGCGCGAGGAGCGCTGCGCCGACCGGGCCGTCTGTTTCCGGGACGCCGCCGCCTTCAGGAAATCCCGTCGCAATCACGATCGGGCCGCCATGTTCGCGAACCACATCGACGATCAAATTGGCGGCATCCATGCAGGCGGGGCCAGGCTGATGCGATTGCAGCGCGTTGTAGATCTTGCCTATAAGGCCGACACCCGTCAGATCAAGCGTCATGAAATTTTCGATCGTCTGGGCAATATTCTGGCCCTTGGCGTTTTGCAGATCAAGCATAAGTGGCTCCGGGTTCTAGCGTAAGTGGTCATAGGCGGTGAATTTTTCTGTATGGGTGTTGACGCCGCTCGGTTGCAAATTTTCCCAACGTCGACATTGCAGGTGAAGAAGAGGCTGGCGACGACATCGGCCGTCTGCGGTTCGGTATTCATCGGTAAAAGCCCAGCCTCCTCGGCTCTTTCAGGAATAGTCGATCTCCATCCGCCGGCGACCGCCAGAAGCTTGCCTTGCGGATTTGCCCATCCTGCCACGTGCTCCAATGTTAACGTATACAATGACGGATTTCCGCCAATGTCAACGATTACATTACTGGTTGTTTGTTTTAATGGCCGACGTAGTTTCGACCGCTGGAACTTGGCCAACTGCAATTCTCACGCAGCCGACGTCCCGGCGCTTTGATCAGCCGCCGCTGTTAGGTGAATAAGCGTTAAAATTGCTTGACGACGTGTTGTTGACCATGAAGGGTGCCTTTCGTCGCCGGTCTGGCGACGCCATCTGAGGCCTTCCGCTTCGACGAAGCTGATGCTAGAAATAGACATATGAGTTTTCCGCGATGACCAAGCCGCCTACAGTTAGAGATGTCGCGCGCCTGTCGGGTGTGTCGACGGCAACCGTGTCCCGATACTTTGGCGGAAAAGCCGACGCGGTCGCGCCTCACACGATCGAAAGCGTAAAGAAGGCAGCGGAGATTCTCGGCTATACTCCTTCGGAGATCGGGAGGTCGCTCCGTCTTGCTCGCAGCAGCGTAGTGGTGATGCTCGTGCCGGATGCATCGAACCACTTTACCGCCGACGTTGCCGCATCTTTGGAAAATGCTTTGAAGTCGTCGGGTCTTTCCATGGTCCTGGCGAATGCGGCCGAAAATGCAGAGCAGCAGGATCGTCTGCTCGCTGATGCGCAGGGACTGCGCGCGCAAGCCATCGTTTTACAAGGCGCGATTGATACACCGCGGTTGCGCGAACTGTGCTCCCGGCAAAAGAACATAATCTTCGTAAATCGGCGGCCGGCCGAGGGAATCGTCGCGCCATATGTGGGCGTCGACAATTTTGCTGCAGGTATGGCAGTCGGCCAATATTTTGCGGAGCGCGGTTATATGAACTGCGTAGCGATCCACGGTCCGAAAAGCTACTCGGGAAGCAGCGAGCGGCTTGATGGTTTCATAGCCGGTCTGGGCGATCACGGTCCGGTCAAGAAGGTCGAGGCTGCCTATACCATGGAGGCCGGCTACGAGCAGGGGCTTAAATTGCTTTCGAAAAGCAAAAGGCGCCTCTCCATCTTTTGCGGCAACGACATGATCGCCTATGGTGTCCATCGCGCAGCGATTGAACTGGGGCTTAAAATTCCCGAAGATGTCATCATGATGGGTTTCGATGACAACCGCCTAAACGACTGGCTGGCTCCCTGGCTGTCAACGGTGACAGTTCCCGCATTTGATTACGGGCCTGCGATAGCCCGGTTGATTGAGGCTTCTCGGGAGGAGTCCGAGGATGCTGCGAAAATCATATTGCCGTTTAAGATCAAGATCAGGCAGTCCGCATAGGATCCGCGGATCCGAGACGGTCATCTGTCAGCTTCTAGATAACACCCTGCCTTTTGCCTCTGTGGAAAATTCGAGGCGGGCGATCAAGAACACTTTGACGAGCCGCTCCAGAGCCTGACGAGTACACCGCACCCATTGGCGCGCTTTTCGGTAATCCCGCCATGAAGACCGGCGCGCTGCCGCCAGCGCCCCGAAACATGGCTAGACCGCTTTGATTGACAGCAGCCCGTCTGCAGACACCACCGGCACGAGATCTGTATAATCATTTATTGATGGGTAGATAGGACGATCGAATTTGTGCCCGGCCGCTGTGACGACCACTACGTCTGCGCCTGCCGCTTGCCCGGCTTTCACGCCCGCCTCAACATCTTCAAAAACAAGACAATTCGCAGCCGGAACTCCGAGCCGATTTGCCGCGAGAAGGAAACATTGAGGGTCCGGCTTACCCACCGCGACATCTTCCCCGGTCACGATAACGCGTGGTGTGCTTAGCCCTGCGGCTTCAAGTCGCCTCTGAGCGAGCTTCTTTGACGCAGATGTGACGATCGCCCACCGATCAGTGGGAAGAGCAGCTAAGAACTCCGCGGCTCCAGCAATCGCGACAACCCCATAAACGTCGTTGATCTCCGCATTTGTGATCTTTTCCGCTTCGATCTCCGGGTCCACGCCGGGAAGCTCCAGCCGCCGAATTGTGTCGATCGCCCTTTGCCCGTGAATTGTTGGCAGAAACGCGATGGGATCCAGCCCATGGCGTTGCGCCCACGTCCCCCAAACTCGCTCGGCAGCGGCTATGGAAGTCAGAAGAGTCCCGTCCATATCGAAAAGAAAGGCCGAGAACTGCTTGTTTGGATCGAGCTTCAACGGGAATATCCTTATTGGCTGCGCTGAGAGGTGGGCTGAATCGCCATGGGTAGCTGACCCCAAGGCTAGGCTGCCCTCTCGGCGTGGACTAATGGCGGTTCATTAAGTGCAAATGATCCGACCAGTTGAACGAGGTCGTCTACTTGCTCGGCAAGCCGGCGAGTGGCCGCACCAGCCTCCTCGGCCATTGCGGCGTTCAGCTGGGTCACTCTTTCCATGGTGCCTACGGCCTGGTTTACCTCATTGAGGCTCTTTGCTTGGCTTTGGCTCGAGAGTGCTAGCTGCCCAACATCCCGGGAAACCTCGCCAATCTTTAGCGCAATATCATCGAGGGCATGGCCGGCTTGTTCGACAAAGTCCACACCTGCGTCGACTTCGGTCGTCGAATGATGGATAAGGGCTCCGATTTCTTTCGCCGCCGAAGCGGCGCGTTGGGCAAGTTCTCTGACTTCATGCGCGACGACAGCAAATCCTTTCCCTGCTTCTCCAGCTCGGGCGGCCTCAACGCCAGCGTTTAGCGCGAGAAGATTTGTCTGGAATGCTATTCCGTCGATCACCGTGACGATACTTGTTATGCGATCCGATGCTTCCTTGATCCGAGACATCGCAGCGATAGCGCTTTCGACGATGACAAGTGAGCCATCGGCTTCGAGCTTGACGCGCTGTACGATGTCAGCCGCGCTCGTTGCACGTTTAGAGGCCTCCGCTACGGTGATGGTGATCGCTTCGATCGCCGCCGCGGTCTGTTCAATCGAGGCTGCCTGCTGTTCATTTCTGCGAGAAAGCTCTTCCGACGCATCCGCGAGGAGCCGGCCATTGGTGTGAATTTCGGCTGACGTTGCACGGACGTCCAGCATGGTCGAGCTTAGGTCGCTGATGGTGCTGTTAAAGTCTCGCCTGAGGATATCCAGATCCCCAGCAAATGGGACCTCGATGGTGTTCCGCAGATCTCTAGTCGCCAGATTTCTAAGTCCGTCCGCAAGTGACGTTACTGCCAGTTCGATGTTTTTCTGCGTAGAAGCTCGTTCACGATCGTTCATCTCCCGCTCCGATTCCGCCAGTCGATGGAGTTCTTCCGTGCGCGCCTGGATGGCAATCTTCTGAACGGCGTTTTCCTTAAAGACCGCAAGTGCACGCGCCATCTCGCCGATCTCATCCTTTCGTCGGTCGCCATCGATCGCAATGTCCAACGAACCGCCTGCCAAACGTCGCATGATTTCGGTGATTGAGCCGATTGGCCGCTTGAGCGTGACGACCAAGGCAGCGCCCGATGCTATGGCGACGAGAAATCCAATCGCCATCGATGTCAGAGACACCGAGTTCGTCAACGACCGCTCGGTCGAAGCCATCTTCCGCTGAGCGTCCGCAAATGCGTCCATCAGTCCCCAGATCTCGTTGATCTTGTCAGTTGCGCGGCGGTATTGCTCCTCGGCATGCCCCCGATTGGCCTCCAGTCCGGTTGCGCTTTCGCGCAATTTGTCGGCGATTTCCTCTACCGTTGCCGGGACGTCGCCGAAGTAAGAATCGATCGGCGCCAATTCCCTCAGCAAGCGTATCTCGCCCGCATAGACAAAAAGGGTTCGCTCGACTGCCTTGACGTTATCCGCCGTCGGTTCACCCAAAAGGCTGGCGAAGGCGATTTTTACGTCGCTGCCGTTGCTCACAATCGATCGAAGCTTTTTCGTCACCTTGTCGGCGTCGACAGAGCCACCGCTCGAACCATTCAGATCGGCAGCGGCTTGCTCAACGGCCGCCGCGCTCTGCACCCGCAACCTTTCCGACAAACCAGCGAGGTCGTTGGCCAATTCCGCGGGCTGGCCCTCCGGTTCCTGGCTTCCACTTTGGTTCAGAAATGCCAAAATCCTGTTTGCGATGCGGGACCCGTCTCGCACACCCAATGAAGTGAGGAGACGGTCAGATTTCGAAAGTTTGTGTGCGAGGCCTTCCAACGATGCTCGCATCGCTGTTCCTTCGCGTCGCAGGGACTGGCCATCAACCGACCGTAGTTGAGCTCCGAGATTTTCGCAGCCGCTGAGTATGGATTGAAGTGCCAACGTCTCGGAAAGCCTCGATTTCCGCTTGTTATCAAGCTGAGCAGCCTGGGCGACGATCTTGAATGCGTGCTTGCCAAGTTCCATTTGCACGGAGTTCAGCGCGTCGAGCTGCGCGGCAATGTTGTTCGTCAGCTGCGAACGGTCCTGTCGAAGTTTCCATATCTCGTTAATGTGGCTCAGGATCGTGCCGGTTGCGTGCTGCGCTTTGCGTAATTCAGCAGCAGCCTGGGCGTCCGGAATCACTTCGATCATGCGGTCGAGTGCGCTGATCTGTGTTGCAGTTATGTCGGAGGCTTGCTTGAATGTCGCCTCATCGGGCTCGCGAAGGAACGTCGTAATGCCGGCATAAACCGCCTTGAATCCTGAAAGTAGCCGGACCACGCCATTCGATGTGCTGAGGCGCGCTTCTAGGACACCTGTTGCGTAGAGTCCTGTGGCGCCGACAGCGACGATCGTCAGCAATAGCGGCAGAACCAGTACAATAACCTTGGTCTGAATCCTGAACCGCGCAAGAATCCTGTCCATTTTGCCCCTCCCAAAAGCACTCGCTGCTCCGAATTGAGACAGGATGACACGGACTGATTAAGTTTACGTTTCGGTATTACAAACGGCGCTGACGGCGTCAAAATGTTCATCTCATCGAGCGCAGAATGTGAGCCGTGGGATCTCCGGTAGACAGTTGGTACCTGGTCGGAACATAAGTTCCGACGGTTTCGGTGCTCGATGTGCTGATTATCACGAGAAACACGGATCGAGCTCGCCGGACGCATAGCGCTTTGCCATCACAGAAGCAGGAAGGGGCATAATCCGCTCCGCCATGCCGCCAGTGCCGAACTGTTCGAAGCGCTCCTTGCAAAGCTTTGTGAGCGCGGCCATTGCCGGCTTCAAATATTTGCGCGGATCGAATTCGCTCGGATCTTCCTGCAAGACCCGGCGGATCTGCCCTGTCATCGCCATACGGCCGTCTGTGTCGATGTTGATCTTGCGCACGCCGTTCTTGATACCGCGCTGGATCTCTTCGACCGGCACGCCCCAGGTGGGCTTCATCCGGCCGCCGTATTTGTTGATGATCTCCTGCAACTCGACGGGCACCGACGACGACCCGTGCATGACGAGATGCGTGTTCGGCAGCTTGCGGTGGATTTCCTCGATGACATTCATCGCCAGCACCGATCCGTCGGGCTTACGTGTGAACTTGTAGGCGCCGTGCGAGGTTCCCATTGCGATCGCCAGTGCATCGACGCCAGTTTCACGCACGAATCTCACCGCCTCGTCCGGGTTGGTCAGCAGCTGGTCATGCGACAGTTTGCCTTCCGCGCCGTGCCCATCCTCGGCCTCTCCCATGCCGGTTTCGAGCGAACCGAGCACACCGAGCTCACCTTCGACCGAGATGCCGCCGAGATGGGCCATTTCGGTCACTCTCTTGGTCACGCCGACATTATAATCCCAGTCGGCAGGTGTCTTCGCGTCCGCTTTCAGCGAGCCGTCCATCATGACCGAGGTGAAGCCAGCCTGTATGGCCGTCATACAGCTGGCCGGATCGTTGCCGTGGTCCAGATGCACGCAAACGGGAATGTGCGGGTAAATTTCGACGACGGCGTCCATCATATGCTTCAGCATGATGTCGTTGGCGTAAGCGCGCGCGCCGCGTGATGCCTGTATGATGACGGGCGCGCGGGTCGCATCTGCGGCTTCCATGATGGCCAGCGCCTGTTCCATATTGTTGATGTTGAAGGCGGGAACGCCGTAGCCCTCCTCCGCTGCATGATCCAGCAACTGCCTGAGCGTAATGCGTGCCATCTGAAATTCCTCCTCTAGCTGAAAAGCGCCGGCTGCGTGTCTGACGCATCATCATGCGGCGTTTTATGGTCGCGCCTCAAGCGTTCAGCACGCGGCCATAGGCATCCAGCACCGCTTCCTTCATCGTTTCGGAGACGGTCGGATGCG
Organism: Rhizobium sophoriradicis; assembly: GCF_025200795.1. NCBI lineage: Bacteria > Pseudomonadati > Pseudomonadota > Alphaproteobacteria > Hyphomicrobiales > Rhizobiaceae > Rhizobium > Rhizobium sophoriradicis. Next base: position 148,863 of record NZ_CP104153.1, on the reverse strand, counting down.
GGAAGATCGTGTGCATCAGCTCTTCCTCTGTCGTCTCGAGGTTCATCGCGACGACGAAGCCCTGGATGAGTTCGGTGACTTCGGCGCCGACCATGTGGGCGCCGAGCAGTTCGCCGGTCTTCTTGTCGAAGATCACCTTCACCATGCCCTGGTCTTCGCCGAGCGCGATCGCCTTGCCGTTGGCGGCAAAGGAGAAGCGGCCGACGCGGATGTCGCGGCCGAGCTCCTTGGCCTTGGCTTCGGTGAGGCCGACAGAGGCGACCTGCGGATTGCAATAGGTGCAGCCGGGGACCTTGCCCTTGTCTGTGGGATGAACGTTCGGCAGGCCGGCGATCTTTTCGACGCAGACGACGCCCTCATGTTCGGCCTTGTGCGCCAGCATCGGCGGGCCGGCGACGTCGCCGATGGCATAGATGCCGGCGATATTGGTCTTGCCGTAACCGTCGGCGACGACGCAGCCGCGATCGGTCTTGATGCCGAGCGTTTCCAGGCCGAGGTTTTCGATGTTGCCCTGAACGCCGACAGCCGAGATCATCCGGTCGGCGGTGATCTGCTGCACCTTACCATCTGAAGTCTCGACATGGGCAGTGATGCTGCCCGCCCCCTTCTCGACCTTGGTGACCTTGGCGCTGGCGAAGATCTTCAGGCCGCGCTTTTCCAGCTGCTTGCGGGCGATGGCGGTGATTTCGGCATCCTCGACCGGCATGATCGTCGGCATGACTTCAACAACCGTCACATCGACGCCCATCGAGCGGTAGAAGCTGGCGAATTCGATGCCGATCGCGCCCGAGCCCATGACGATCAGCGACTTCGGCAGTGCATCCGGCTTCAGCGCCTCGAAATAGGTCCAGATCAGCTTGCCGTCCGGCTCGATGCCGGGCAGTGCCCGCGGGCGGGCGCCGGTGGCGATGATGATGTGCTTGGCGGTATAGGTGCCCTCGCCCTTGACGTTCTTCGGCAGCGGGTGCTGCGGCTCGACCACGGGCTTTGACGACTTGCCGACGACGATCTCGCCGGGCTTCGTCAGCTTTGCCTCACCCCAGATGATGTCGATCTTGTTCTTCTTCATCAGGAATCCGACACCGGCATTGAGGCGGGCGGAAACGGCGCGCGAGCGGCCGACGACGGCCTTGGCGTCCGGCTTGACCGAGCCTTCGAGAATGAGACCGAAATCCTTGAAGTGGTTGGCGTGATCCAGCACCTCGGCCGAACGCAGCAGCGCCTTTGTGGGTATGCAGCCCCAGTTCAGGCAGATGCCGCCCATATGCTCACGCTCGACGATTGCGGTCTTCAGACCGAGCTGGGCCGCGCGGATGGCGGCGACATAGCCTCCGGGACCGGAGCCGATGATGATGACGTCGTAGGACATCTGTTTTCCTTGAAAAGGTGGGGGATCCGTCACGAGGCCTTCGCCTCGTGACAAGATCCCCCGAGGCTGGGAGGAAGCTAGATCAGCATGCTCATCGGATTTTCGATGAACGCCTGGAACTTTCCGAGGAGCTGTGCGCCGAGTGCACCGTCTACCGCACGATGATCGGTCGACAACGTTACAGTCATGACTGTCGCGCTCGACAAATCGCCTTGAGCGTTGACGACAGGCCTTCTCTCCCCAGAACCAACGGCCAGGATTGTTGAATGGGGAGGATTGATGATCGCGGCGAATTCCCTCACCCCGAACATACCGAGGTTCGATATTGCTCCGGTGCCGCCCTGGTACTCGGCCGGCTTCAATTTTCCCGATCGGGCGCGTGTAGCCAAATCCTTCATCTCATTCGAGATCGTGGATAGCGTCTTCGATTCCGCATGCCGGATGATTGGCGTGATCAGACCACCCGCCACGGAAACGGCAACCCCTACATCGACGAAATGATGACGCAAGAGGCTCTCTTCCGTCCAGGACACGTTCGCGTCGGGTGTTGATCCAAGGGCCAGCGCGTAGGCCTTGATGACCATGTCATTGACCGACAACTTGAATTGCGGCGCGCCATCTGCCATCGGCGCCGACGCGTTGAGCTCGGCTCGCAGCTTGAGCAGACCATCAAGGCGGCAATCGACCGACAGGTAGAAATGAGGAATGGTGGTCTTCGCTTCGAGCAGTCGCCGGGCGATCGTTCTCCTCATGGGCGTATGAGGCTGCAAATCGAATGTGCCTTCGGCAAACAGCGCCAAGGACCCATCGGATGAAGCTTTCTGCCCAATATTCTGCGTACTAGTGGGCGAGGGCGGGGCAGGCGGCGCTTCGGCCACCCGAGCCTTCGAAACATCAGCGCTCAGGATCCTTCCGTGCGGACCGGTCCCGGCCACCGATCCCAGATCGATGTCGTTTTCCCGCGCCAAGCGCCTTGCCAAGGGCGTAGCCCGAAGCGAGCTTCCGGCACCCGTCGATGTATTATGATTTGGTGCGCTGACTGAGCCGAGACCGGTCGCATTCGAAGCCCCCGTCTCTGCGGGAAGGGCCGACGCAGACGGCGTAAGCGCGGCCTGATATTCCTCGCCTTCTTCGTAGATCCAAGCTACTGCCGAGCCGACGGCGATATCGACGCCTTCTTCGCCGTTGACGTTGCGAAGAATGCCCGCAGCGGGGGAGTCTATTTCCATTGCCGCTTTATCGGTTTCGATTTCGAACAGCACGTCGCCCTTCCCGACGCGGTCACCTTCCTTGAAGAACCACTTCGAGATCTTGCCGGTCGCCATATCCATGTCGACCTTGGGGAGGATGATTTCCGTCGCCATGCTATCGCACTCCCCTCACAAGATCCCGCGCTGCATTGAAAATGTCGGGGACTTGCGGAACGGCAGCCTTCTCAAGCTCCGGATTGTACGGAATTGGCGTTTCGGAGCCGCCAAGGCGGACAATCGGTGCATCGAGATAATCGAATGCGTCGCTTTCAGCGATCATCGCACTTATTTCTGCACCGACTCCCAGCGTTTTGACGCCCTCATATACGCAGAGCAGCCTTGTCGTCTTTTTCACACTTGCGATCACGGTTGCTCTATCGATCGGACGCACCGAACGGAGATCGACCACTTCGACGTCGATCCCCTCCGCAGCCAGCTGTTCGGCCGCATCGAGCGCCTTATGAACCATGATCGACGTTGCGACGATGCTAAGATCTTTACCCTGTCGGCGGATCTCTGCCTTATCGAGAGGAACCGTGTAGTGGCCTTCCGGAACCGGTCCCTTCATCTTGTAGAGGAGCTTGTGTTCAAAGATCATCACCGGGTCGGGATCGGCGACCGCGGCGAGCAGCATGCCCTTAACATCATGTGGAGTTGCCGGCTGAATAACCTTCAAACCCGGGACATGTCCCAGCCATGCCTCCAGGCTCTGGCTATGCTGAGCGGCCGCCCCGGTCCCGGAGCCGGCTGGAAAGCGCATGACAACCGGCACGGAGACTTCGCCGCCGAGCATGTAGCGCATTTTGGCGGCCTGATTGACGATCTGCTCCATCGCCAAAGCGGCGAAGTCTGAGAACTGAAATTCGAATATCGGTCTCAATCCGGTCATTGCGGCACCGACCGCGACGCCTGCGCCGCCAAGTTCGGAAATCGGTGTGTCCATCACGCGATCCGGTCCGAACCTGTCGATGAGATCGCCGGTGACCTGAAAAGCGCCGCCGTAGACACCGATGTCTTCACCCATCAGGATGACGCGTTCGTCCGCTTCCATCGCGATCGCCATGGCTTCCTGGATTGCTTGGGAGTAGCTGAGCTCTCGAACCGTGGTATCCATTATGCTTGCTCCGTGTAGACGTTATCGGCCAAACCGGAAATCTCGGGCATCGGGCTTTGTTTTGCGAATTCAATCCCGGCGGCGATTTCGTCCTCGACGGACTTGCGGATTGCCGCGATTTCAGTGTCGTTCGCGACACCGAACTCCCGGAGCTCTGCTTCGAACCGAGCAATTGGATCGCGGTTGCTCATCCAGTCCTCGATCTCGTCTTTCGTGCGGTAGCGATTTCGGTCGCTTTTCGAATGACCTCGGTAACGATAGGTTTTGCACTCGATGAGGGATGGTCCCTCCCCGCGCTTCGCACGCTCGACGGCGTTGTGAGTGGCTTCTGCCACTTCGGAGAGCACGTTGCCGTCGACGATGACGCCGGGCATGCTGTAAGCGCTGGCGCGGTCTGCGATATTGGCAACCGCCGTCGATCGCGCGGTCGATGTCGACATGCCGTAGCCATTGTTTTCGCAGACGAAGATAACGGGCAATTTCCAAACGGCAGCCATGTTCAGCGCCTCGTGGAACGCTCCTTCGTTGTTTGCGCCGTCACCAAAGAAGCAGACGACCACTTTTCCGGTCTTCAGGCGCTTCGATGTCAGCGCGGCACCAACGGCGATTGGCAGGCCGCCCCCGACGATACCATTCGCGCCGAGGTTGCCGGTCGTAACGTCCGCAATATGCATGGAACCGCCGCGGCCGGCACAATAGCCGGTCGTCTTGCCAAAGAACTCAGCGAACATGCGTTTGACATCCGCGCCCTTGGCGATGCAGTGACCGTGGCCTCGATGGGTCGAGGTGATCTGATCCTCTTGCGTCAGCGGGAGGCAAACGCCCATAGCGCTGGCTTCCTGACCAATCGACAGATGCATCGTCCCATGGATGAGACCACGTGTGTAACTTTCCTCAGCGCCTTCTTCGAACCGGCGGATGAGGTGCATCTTCCGAAGAGCATCCAGCAGCTGGTCACGTGTATATTGTCGGTAGATGAAGGGCAGATTGCTGGTCTCGGCACTCTTCATCGCTCTTGCTGAGTTCGCCATTTACGCCTCCCTGCCGTAAACGAGAGCGTCTTGCCGGGCACGCAAGACGGCTAGACGAGAGCCTTCCGCGACCGATGCGTTGCTGTAGGTAATCAGTTCACCCTTCTTGATCGGCGCGGTCACCTTGCCTCCCTGCAGCATTCCGCATGGAATGGCAGAGGCGCTGCGCGCTTCCGGCGCGGTCATGATCCAGGCGCGGTAGCAGTACTCGCCGATTGCATCGAGCTTGTCGCCAGGCTGGAGATCCTTCTTGGCCACGGCACATACCTCAGCCACAGGCGTAGACAGAGGGACCATGTCCGGCTTTCCGTATAGAACGACACGGGCACAGGTGAGCGGCACTTCCAATGAGGTCAGATGATACGGCCGATGAAAGGTGAAATACGGCCCCTTCCCCATCTTCAGATCTTCCATGCGCTCCGAGATCCGCGGATGCGACATGTCGGCAACGACGAAGACACCAGGGGCGACACCCTTTCCGATCGAATAGTCGACAACACCTGCCTTCGTCAGTACTCCGCCGTCTTTTTCGGGCACGAGAACCTTTGATAGTTCGTCAAGCGTGGCCGCCGGGCCGTGCATGCCGGGTTTATCCGGCACCAGACCTGTTGCGTTTGCGATGGCGGCCATTTCCACCATCGTTTTCGAGCCGTCGACGAATTCGACAAGCATGCGAACGTTCATGTTCCGGCGCGCCGCTTCTTCAGCGTATTGGTCCGGCACCGCATCAATGTTCAATGGGTTGTTCTTGCCCTTGCCTGCCGCTACGATCGGATGACCCATCGCCGAAACAAACTCGATCAATTCGATGCAAGACGATGGCTCGTCTCCCGCTCCGAGCGAATAGGTAACGCCAAGCCGCTCAGCCTCACTTTTGAGATAGGCGCCGATGGTAACGTCGGCTTCGACGTTCATCATCACGAGGTGCTTGCCGTGCTCCATGGCTGCAAGGCCGATTTCCGCACCGACGGCAGGCACGCCGGTGGCATCGACGACGACGTCGATCAAGCCGCTGTTCAGAATATTGGCGGAGTCGGCTGTGATGGCGATCTTGCCCGACTCGATCGCATTGTTGAGTTGGTCAGTACTGGCGGCTTCGCGATGATGACCGTCTTCCCGGTAAGCAATATCAACGGCTTCGCGGGCACGAGTGACGTTGAGATCGCAGATTGCCCCGATCTCGATACCCTGCATATGGGCGACACGGGTCACGATATCGGTGCCCATCTCCCCGCTTCCAATCAGTCCAATGCGAATAGGCTTTCCCTCGGTCTCTCGACGCATGAGATCGCGTGCAAGCCCGGTTGGCGCAACGTTAATGGGCATTCCATTCCTCCCGAATTCATCCGAGCCAGATTGGTAATGTACATTTGTTATTCAGTCAATCAATATGTTCTCAACTTGGCATCCAAAATGCCGCTGGCGCTCATCCTGTGCGGAAAACGAGAACTTTTGTAACTCAATGGAACGCAGTGATTACCCTCGCGGGCAAGCGAAAGCCAGCACCCGAAGAGCGTGCCGCGGCCGTGATTGATTTTGTTGCTGGTATGGATTGCGCGATTTGCCGCGCGGGATAGTGCGCAGGCTACACTGCGCACACTATCGCAAAAATGGGAGAGAGCCACTTCCGGTCCGTTGGCGCTCCGGGCGATCGATTTACACTGACGCCAGCAGGGCGCCCGCAGTCTGCTCGTCGGTCACCAAGGTTGTTGGCTTTATTGTAACAAGGCAGGCACGAAGCGCTGCCAGCTTTTCGGGTCCACCCGAGATTAGGATGCGTTCCGGTGTGCGCCGTAACCGCTCGAGGTTCACTGATATCACCCGAGCATTGACCTCGTGGTCGATAACGTTGCCGTCCTTGTCGATGAAATTATAAAGCACGTCTCCGACGGCTCCGGCGTCAATCAAAGAGCGACGGTCAGCCTCGCTCAAATACCCGGTGCGATAGCTCGTCGTCAGTGCAGAGATCCCGCCGACCGAGAGAAGTGCGACGTCGAGCTTATCCGCCATTTCGAAAATCGCGGCAAGTCCACATCTTTCCAGCAGCGCATGCTTCGTCTCGGGGCTATCCACCACTGCCGGTGCGGTCACCAGAAAACCCTCGCCTTTGAAAAGCTCTGCGAACTGCCAGGCAAACTCGGCAGGATTGAAGCGACGCGCGGCCGAAATGCCTCCGAGCAGTGAGACGACGCGAAAGTCGTCGAGGGCGGCCCCGGCAATAAATGGCAAGGTATTATAAAGGGTGCGCCCCCAACCCACGCCAACAATCATACCGGAATGCATCAAACCGGTAATCAGCGTTCCGGCTGCTGCTGCAATGACCTTCGTTGGGTCGCCTTCAGTATCGGCGAAGGGCGCAACAATGACCTGTTTGATCCCAAACGTCGTCTCCAGCTCTCTTTCAAGGGCGATCATATCGGAAAGCGGCGAGGAGATGGTCACGCGCACCTCGTTGCGCCGACGCGCTTCCGCCAAGAGTCGGACGACCATTACCCGATTGATGCCCAATTGGGCGGCGATGTCCTGCTGCGTGTAATTCTCGATGTGGTAGAGCCATGCGACTCGCGCTCGCAGCCTCTCAGAATCGCTCTGAACCATGGCAACTGGAGGCGTGATCTGCATCTAGCTTCCTTTCGGGTGCATTAAGGTCGGCAGGTGACATTGGCACGAAATCAGCGCTTTTCCCGTGATCTCGGCGCCCGTCCCAACTTCCTGAGTTTCGTTACAGGATTTATCTCGCAGTGCATAGATCGGCAAGAAATAGGCGCACTCCGCGCCGCCGCAGTGCACAAAGTTATCCAAATAAATCGTGATGTTCAATCTTGACCCTGCAATCTCGGTGGAAAAACCGGTTGACAGCCGAGCGTTATGAACACATTGTATTCTCTGTTAGCAAATGTTCTCGCCTTTAGAGGATGATGCTAGGGATGGAAGCGGAGTGGAGGCCGCACCGAAACAGTCTTGCCTCCATTGGCATTCAACTGATTTATTCAGATTGGGAGGAGTACAACATGACAGTCTTAAGTTCGGGCGTATCGCGCCGCGGATTCCTGAGGCATTCCGCAGCTTTCGGGCTTGCTGCCGGCGCGGCCTCGGCCCTCAGGCTGCCCGCGTTCGCGCAATCGGGTCTGCCGGATATCCAATCGGTTTTGGACAAGATTTCGGTCAAGGATTATGTCCGCGAGGACTACCGCAAGCTTTACAAGATGTCGGACGATCCACTGTGGGACCCAGCGAAGGACTGGATCCGTACGGTGGATTGGGAAAAAATTCGCTCTGAACAGAGCGGGAAAACCGTCAGGTTTGCCGTAGGCGCTGCTGACCAAGAGTCGGCAGCTGAGGGGCTGAAGCCCTTTGAACAATTGTCAGGCATCAAGGTCGAGCTGGTTCCGATCCCCGATGACAGCTTCTATGACAAGGCGGTTTCCGAATTCATTTCCGGCAACGCATCCTTCGACGCCCTGCAGTTCTTCTCGCCGTGGCTCGGTGATTTCGCCGGCCCAGGCTTCCTCGCCGACCTCAGCGAATATGCGGACAAGTGGAAACTGCCGCTGGACGACTTCTATGATACCTATCGTCTGAACTACGGCTACGTCGGCGGCAAGCTGGTCGGCATCCCGTTCGACTGCGACGTTCAGATGGTGCATCTGCGCAAGTCGATCATGGAGAAGATTCTCGGCGGCCCCATTGATCGAGCCCAATCCGTGCCAAGCTACGACGAGCTCATTCGCGTCACGGCCGAAGCAAACAAGCTCGGCGGCGGCGTAGCGGGTGTTGGCTTGATGGCGGCCCGTGGTTTCTGGGCCACCTACACCTGGGAGCATATCGCGGCGCAAGCTGGCCTTACCTTGTTCGACAGTCAATGGAATCCGCAGCTCACAAGTGATGCCGGGATGAAGGCCATGGATATCATCATGGCTCTGCAGAAAAACGCCATCGAAGGCGTATCCGGCGCCGGCTGGGGTGAAAACCGTGCCGCCTGGCTTGGCGGACAGGTTGCAGCGAATATCAGCTGGCAGGACAGCGGCACACAGGCCATGCGGCCTGATCAGTCGAAGATCGTCGATGATTTTGTTACCATCTACGAGCCTCGCATTTCAGGCGGCGTCTTCGCTCCGCCGAATATTGCCGGGTCGACCTCCTGCGTTGCAGCCACATCGCAAAACCCCGAGGGCGCGTTCCTTATGCTCGCATTCCTCACGACTTCGTCTATCATGGCGATGAACGAAGCGAATGCGAATGGTGTTGCTCCGGGCTACCGGTCCGTTCTTGCCAACGAACGTCTCCGTGCTGTCAGCCAGCCCATGAAGGTGTGGGCGGACAGTCTGGAACATGCGTGGTGCGCGCCGCGCATTCCCGGGATGTTCGAGATGGAGCAGGCGCTCGGGAATGAAATCAACCGGGCGGTCACCGGTCAGATTTCAGCGAAAGAAGCCCTCGAGAACGGGCAAAAAGCCTGGAAGAGTATTCTGGAGAAGAATGGCTTCTCCGGTGGAAGCGCCCCGATTGCTTACTCGGACGCAGAGCCAGGCCTCTATGTAGGCAAGGGCAAGGCACTGCCTTTCTAAGATCATGACACATTCAACTCAAAGACTTGAAACGGAGGCGGCGTTCGCCGCCTCCAACGTAAAGTTACCCGCAAGACCTCGTCCCCGTTCGGCTACGGCGAGGAAGGTCTTCCCGTATCTCTTGGTTGGACCTGCTGTAGCCTACCTACTCGCGATCACCCTGTATCCAGGTCTGTTCGCGATCTATCAAAGCCTCTTTGTCGTCAAGTTCGTCACTTGGTCTTGGGTCGGGCTCGGCAACTACACACGGATCATCCAAGATCGTGAATTCTGGGCTGCATTGGGAAATACCGCTGTCATCGGCGGCATATCCCTTGTCCTGCAGTCGGTGATCGCGATGGCTGTGGCCTTCTTCTGTTACCGGGATCCGTTTGTCCGCGGGTGGCGCATCATTTTCCTGATGCCGATGCTGTTCATGCCGTCGGCGGTAGCGTTCATCTGGAAGCTTGCTTTCAATGACGGCCGGGTGATTTCCGATATTCTGATGTCGATCGGAATAGTCTCCAACAATGTCGACTGGCTTGCGTCGATCTGGCTAGCCAGACTTACGCTGATCGTAGCGGACGTGTGGCAGTGGACACCGTTTCTTTTCATCATCTTCGTCGGAGCTCTTCAAGGGCAGGATGAGGAAATCGAGGAAGCGGCTCGATTGGACGGGGCAAGCTGGAGCAGCATTTTCTGGAACATCTCACTGCCGATGATGAGGCCCATCATCGTGGTCGCTGTAACGCTGCGAGGAATCGATATCACGACGATGTTCACAAACGTCTACATCATGACCCAGGGCACACCGGGCGGTGCAACGGAGACGATGAGCTACTTCATCTACCGTCAGGGCTTCAGGATGTTCAATTTCGGATACGCGTCGGCGGCATCGGTGCTGATGCTGATCTTCACGATCGTCATCGCCCAGACTGTCGTAAAGCGCGCATTCAAATCCGGGAAATCATGATATGGCCAGCATTCGAAAAAACGGTGGTGAAAGCCTCCTTCTTCGCTACATCATCCTTGTCGCCTGGGCGCTTGTTTGTCTTGTCCCGATCATCTGGTTCCTCACAATAGGGTTCAGACCGAGAACTGAGATCATCGTGCCACGGCCGATCTACTGGCCGACGTGGAGTCTAGACGCCTGGCGCCTGCTCGTCAGCGACTGGCCCATAGCGTCATATCTGCGAAACTCGGTCGTGGCAGTGGCGGGCTCGGTCGTCATTGATCTGCTGCTGGCAATTCCCGCAGCCTTCGCGTTGGCTCGTTATGAGTTCCGCGGCCGAGAGGACATCGGTTTTTACATCCTGTCGACGCGTATGATGGCGCCAGCCATCGTTGCGGTGCCGATCTTCTTTCTATTCAAGAATATGGGTTTGCTGGATTCCGTCTGGGCTTTGATGCTCATTTACGCAGCCATCAATCTCAGTCTCGTCACTTGGATCATTCGCAGCTACATGCTGGATATCCCGAAGGAACTGGAAGATGCGGCACGAACAGACGGCGCCGGAGACTTGACCATCCTTTGGGAAATCATGATCCCGGCTTGCCTGCCCGGTATCATCACTGCGGCGGTAATAGCAGCGATCTTCGCAATCAACGAATTCTTGTTCACCCTTCTCATCGCATCGACCTCCAAGGCTTACACGATGTCCGTTGCGCTCGCCAACTTCACAGGCGGCTCCGACGGGGTGATCTACAACGCAATCGCACTCGTCTCGTTCCTCGCATTCGCTCCGATCTTGATCCTCGTCATCCTGATCCAGAAGCATCTCTCGCGCGGCCTGACCATGGGCGCTGTGAAAGGATAATTCCATGGCTTCTATTGAACTTAAGAACATCGTGAAGAGCTTCGGCTCCTTCTTTGGGGTCCAGGATGTCACTCTCGATATCGCCGATGAGGAGTTTCTGGTCCTTTTGGGGCCGTCGGGCTGCGGGAAGACCACGACCATGCGCATGATTGCTGGTCTGGAGCACCCGACGGGCGGAGAGATACGTATCGGCGGCAATGTTGTGAACGAGATCGATGCCCGAGATCGAGACGTTGCGATGGTCTTCCAAGGCTACGCCTTGTACCCGAATATGTCGATCTACGAGAACATTCGGTTTCCCCTCAGGATGAGGCGCATCCCCAAGGACAAGCATGACAGCCTCGTTCGTCGTGCCGCGGATATGGTTGAACTTGGGCCGTTTCTGGAGCGCAAGCCCGGCGCGCTTTCGGGCGGCCAGAGACAGCGCGCTGCGCTGGCGCGCGCTATCGTCCGCCAGCCGCAAGTCTTTCTCATGGACGAGCCGCTTTCGAACCTCGATGCGAAGCTGCGTGCCAGCATGCGTGTCCAGATCAAGCACATGCAGCGCGACCTGAAGGTGACCACGGTTTACGTGACCCACGACCAGATCGAAGCGATGACGCTCGCCGATCGCATCGTCATCATGAACAAAGGCATAATTCAGCAGATCGGCACCCCCGATGAGATCTATTCGAATCCGGCGAATACCTTTGTCGCGGGGTTCATCGGCTCGCCGCCGATGAACTTGGTGTCGGGCTCTGCAGACAATGGGGTTTTCTCTGCTGGCGGCGTGAACGTGGCCTGCCCTGCAAAGCTTTCCGGTCAGGTTACCCTCGGCTTCCGGCCGGAGGATTGCATGATCGGCGGCGAAAACCTCAACGGCACCGTTTTTGGCGTCGAGCCGACCGGTGATATCACCTACCTGTCCGTCCGCACTCCAGAGAAGATCTTTGAGATCAAGGCTGGCCGCGAATTCCGTGCAAAAATCGATTCCACAATATCGATCGGGTTTGATCCCAGCCGGCTTTACTTTTTCGACAGTAATGGCAACAGGATCGGAGTCCAGTGATGTCGGCGACCTTTGATTTCAGCTGCGTCGGCTTTTACACCTTCGATGCCCTTTGCCGACCGGTCGCGGAAATCCCGGCCGGAGGGCAAACCCTTTTCGTCGAAGACTTCACTTTGGCCGTATCCGGCGCGGCCGGTTCGGCGGCGATCGTGGCTGCCAAGTACGGCCTTGAGGTGCAGGCGGTCGGCGGAGTGGGCTATGACGATATGGGCGACTGGGTCCGCATGAAGCTCCAGTCTTTCGGCGTAGACACCACGATGATGCGGCGCTACGAGGGCTACACGACATCCTCCTCAATCGTCACGACACGGCCGAACGGTCAGCGACCGGCACTGCACAAGCGCGGTGCGACCGATGCGTTTTTCGTATCGGATTCGGAAATTGACCGAGTTCTAGACACCAAGATCCTGCATATCGGTGGGGTCGGTCTGATGAATCGGATGGATGATTCCGGTCGTACCGCGGAACTCATGGCGGAAGCGCGCCGTCGAGGTGTGATCACCACGCTTGACGTCTTCGCTTCAACGCCGGCCGACCTTCCCAAAATCGAAGCTCTCTTACCTTATACGGATTATTTCCTGCCTTCTGAAGAGGAGGCGCAGGCACTTTCCGGATTGACCCACAACAAGGACCTGGCGACTTTCCTTCTCAGCAGAGGCGCGAAGTGTGTCATTCTGACTCTGGGAGCCGAGGGCGCCTACTATCACGACGAGACGGGCTTAGAATTCCACTCGCCGGCGTTCCAGGTCGATGTAAAGTGCACATGCGGCTGCGGTGACTGCTTCAATGGCGGTTTTGCGAGTGGATTGGTAAAGGGACTGTCGCCTCGTGACGCGGTCGAACTTGGTCAGGCGTCCTCCGCATTGAACGCCACGGGCCTGGGAAGTCAGGCTGGTGTGGCGAGCTATGATGCGACCCGCGCATTTATTAACGCGACACCTAGACGCGAATTGCGATATGATATTGTGGCCTAACAGAGGCGCAATGAGGCAAGAGGGTAGGTTGGCATGTCGCCAGAATTTGCTCCACAAGCGACGCAGCTGAAAGACATATTGAGGTCGCTCCGCTATACTCTCAAAAAGGGGCGCGACACGGTGAAGGAGACTGCGCCGCGCCGGCTCCCGGCACCGGCATCGGGGATCGCCCTTTCCGCACTGAGCGAGCTCGAAGTCCTTGCCCGCAATGTCGATCATTTCGTCTGCGATTTTGCACATTCCGTCTTGAGCGATCCCTCGACGAATTCCGAAGGTATGCGCGAAATCGTTTCCTCTGCGCGGCCCGACCAAAAGTTCTCGGCCGCCTATTATCAGACAATGAAACTTGTCTTGACTCGTCTTGGCGCTAAGAGAGCGTTGGTTAGCCAAACTGCCGGCCGCCGTGCCTTCGAACGACTGGGTCATTCACAGGATGTTTTCGAGCTTGCGGCCCAATTGACGTTGCAGCTGGCAAATGACGGCTCAATAACAATCGACCAGTTGGACGAGCAATCACCCGTCACGCACTCCAGAATCATCGTCGTCGCGATTTTTGCAGCAATGCTCTCATTGCTCGCGGAGACGGATGACGCTGACAGAGAAGCGATCATCTCCGCCGCAACCGATCTTGCAGCCGCTGTTCAAGTGACAATCCAGGATCTCTATCAGAAGAAAGACATCTCGGCTCTGGCGTCTCTTCTTAAACGGTGCGCTAGCCATGTTTGATTTGTCCCGATCCGTGCACAATCTGCCTCGAACCAACAAACCGCTAAGGGTGGCGGTCAGGCAGCTGCACTGGTTCAAGGCAGCCTTTCATAAACACGTCGCACTCTGCGGCGAAGCAATGGCGTGCGAATTCGCCATTGACGACGTCAAGCTAGCCAGCGCCTTTGTTCGCTGGCTGGATAGTGTCGATCGCCAGAGGCCGAAAGAGAAGGCGGAACGGCGCCAGTTTTTTCAGTTTGCACCCTCTCTGGTATTGCGCGAACTCGTAGCCGACATGCCAATCAAGGCTGTTTGCGCCCCTACCCGCGTCGACCCGAACTCGCCGGCAGCTTTCTGGCCGGAGGGATATGTGGCAACGACATTTTGCCTGACTGTCTATGCTGCCACGATGGACCAGGAATTCCACATTGACGTTCCCATCAATCAGATGGTGGATGATCTTCGCAGCTGGTGGTCCTTTCGGGAAAATGCGAACCAGGACATGGACTACGCGGCGGGCTTTTTCCAGATGTTGCTCGGCAACCAACCCAATTGGTGGATGCCGAGTAATTTCAGCGCTCGCACCCGCTCTGTAGATGAGCTCGACGATATTGAGCCGGTACCCCAATCAAACTGAAGTTCAGCGGCCTTGAGCCTGTGCAAAGGTGCAATATGCGACACGACGGCGCTGCGACCTCTTCCGACACTACAACTGCGCGGTCGATCTGGTCGCGCCTTGAAGAGCATCATATTTAGGTTCCGCAGTTCGCTCAACTTGAACGGTTAGAACTGCAAACTGCCCATGAACAGTGCCTGATTACGCTATGTTCTTTACCTGACGGCAAGTTCCCTTCGATCCATTATGCGATCTTCCTGGCCCAAAACGTGAACATCCTAGCAACAGCCGGGCATTAGACTCGTAACCTCACGCCGTGTTGGCGATACTTTGAATTTCCAATTGGCCGACGCGGACATCCACCAACCGCTCGAACCAATACCGTTCAGCCGTGTAAATATCGTCGAGACGAGATGTTACGGTGCGAGACCTTATCGCGGCGCGATGGTTGGCTTCGATATTGCCGAATTGCCGTCTTTCGTGAGGCCGAAGTTAATTCGACAAGTTGATAAAGTCAGTCGCCCGCTGGGCGGCAACTATCCATCGACCCAGGAAACACCACAGGCTCGGTGCCTACATCAGTTACCCGGAATGACAATCACTCCTGTAGCGAGCTCCAATTCTTGTAGGGGCAGGATATAGCCCTCTTGGTCGGCCTGCCGCCTCTGATATCCGGTTCCCTTGTGGCAAGCCTGCCCCGCGAGTATGTATGTTGTTGAGGGGCATCGAGCATCGGATCGCGCGGCCGACCGATACCCGTCAGTGCTTCACCGAAAAGATATGCTACACGCCCAAGAGTTGGAAGAAGGCCTACCGAAGATCTTCGACAACCGGCCTTCCAAACTTGGTGACTTCGCAGATGGGAGCAGCCGAAGCTTTACCCAAAGGGCAAGCGCCCGATGTAGCGGGCAAAGTCTACGTCGGTATGCATTGGAAAGAAAGAAAAGGCGGCGTCATCGTTGTTGCTCCAAGTCCCTGATCCTTTCGCGCAGTTCCGTGTCGGCTTGATTCTCGAGAAGCAAACTGTTAAGCAGCAAAATGGCCACATCCGTCTGGTTCCACCTAATCAAGTTCTCCGCAACTTGCCGTCGTATTGCCGTCCAGTCGTCAATATCGACCCCCCAAGTCTTGATAGATTTCGAAGACTTGAAATGATCAATCGCCTTTTCTCGATTTTGTGCAATCGTGTGAAGCTTTCCTAGACAAAAATGGGCGAGATCGGGGGCCTCCAGGCCTAGGGATACTTCCTCAAAGAGCTGGATCGCTTTCTCATAATTCCCTCGGATTTCGAAGTAGAGGCGAGCGAGGTTGGCCCGCGACGATCCAAAGTTTGGATCAGACTTATGTGCTAGGTCGAAGCATCGTTCCGCGTTGTCGGCTTTCGCATCAACGCCAGTATCGTTGCTTCGACGCGCGACGGCTGCCAAAGCGGCATAAACAATACCGACATTGTTCCAGTGCCAAGCCCAAATCTCGCAACGCTGTCCCCCGAGAAACTTTTCGTGTCTTTTCAAAGCTGCCTCACGGACCTTGAGGGCCTTGAGCATCTGCTCTCCCTGTCTGCGAACTTCCGCGGCTGCATGTCGTTTCCATCGAGGCTTCCAGATGTCCAGGTGGATCAACAAAAAGTCGCGTGTCACCTCGGCCAAATAGTAAAGCGGCTCCACCCGGGCACGTTGATCGCCACAACGCTCCCACAGAGCGCGCACGAACTTGGCTTGGCCCAGCGGAATTCCTTCCCTTTTCAATTCCTGCAAAAGCTTATCGAGTTCGCCGATAGCTGGGGGAAATCGGTTAAGATTGTAGGTCTCCACGTACGCGGCCGCGAGATTATACTTTGCCGCGGTCCTCAGGGAGAAGATGTCGCTTTTGCTGAAATCCCTAAAAATACGAATGGCATCTTTCTGATCCAGCTCGCCAAGCACCGATTTCGTAATTCCAAGGTAGAACTTGGGAAGCAGCTCCCTCGGACTGAACCTCAGGCTCTTTTCAAGCGCTGCTTGGGCGTCCTCAAGAAAATGCTTCGATGACGTCTCCTCATAGCGGCGAAGGAGGTGCAGCGCTTCGACGAACAGGCCGGCAGCCCGACCGTCGCCGAATTTCAGCTCCGGCACGACTGATAGCTGTGAGGAAAAAGCAACGGTACTCATGTTCGAACCAGACTATCTCCATAGACGGTGAAAGCCAGTCTCTGACCGATGTCGCGGTAGTCAAGGCTCGCCTCTTCTGTGAGCGATGGAAGCTGCCAGACCTTCTCGGTGTGACCGGCCCATCTCAAACTGGCGTTCACATATGGCTTGCCGTCGATCGTTTCGACGCGAATTTCGAAGTGGTATGTGTAATAGTCACGCATGGCCTGCAGCATTGCCGCAATGCGGCTGACGTCCAGCCCCTGGACCTTGAGGTTGGGGCCGACGATGTCACCGAGAGACAAGGGTTGGAAAAAGCGAAGTTGTCCTATGCTCGGAGGCGAAATCCCGCTTTGCTCTTGTGATCGCCGGAGGTCGCGTATCGTGATCACGAACTCATCAAATGCAGCGTTGCGTTGCTCCGGCTGCGCACTTCCGGCTATCGTGACCTTCCAGTCGAACGAACGCTTGACGCACGCTGCCAGGATCCATCCGGTGAAGGGGCCAAACCACTGTACCCAAGCGAACAGCGAGATCATGAACATCATGCCGATGGCTCCGGCGTAGACGAAATAATCGATAAGCCGCCACCGGTTGAACGGCGCATTGAGGTGAGCTCGGATCCCGAGTGGACCTGCCGCCTTGCGACGGATCGCCACTTCGATACCTTGAAGGGCATCGCCCGCAAGCGAGGCATTTTGCGATTCTGCCACCTCGGTCAAAGCGCCAATCGCCTTGTCCCAATCGCCTGTCTCCAGGAAAGCTTGGCCGAGTCGAAACTTCCTGGTGGCTGCTTGCGCAACGTCGTCATCATTCGATTTCCTCCTCATTGCGAGGGCATGTAACAGGCCAGCGCGACCGGCAGCAGCTACGTCATCGTTCGATGCGGTCGCGACCTTCGTGAAGGCATCGATGGCCGTGTCCCATTGCTTGGCTTGCATCAGACTGCGCGCCAGAAACAATTGCCGAAGCTCGCTTGAGCGTCTTTCGATCACGCTTGGCGACTTAGGTATCTCGCTGTTGCTTTCGCCCTGTCCCAATGCAGCGGCAGGAGACAGAGCGATTATCGCCAAGGCGAAAAATGCGCCGCCTGATTTTCTTAAGGTTCTTGGCATGCTCGCGCTCATCCCTTCGACGAAAGACTTCCTGTCGTTCTTGCCAGATCAGTTCGGACCTCTAACAGTCGCGGTAGCCTCCAGGCATTCGGCACAAACAATTTTTCGTCGTCCTTCAACTGGTCGTTATCGCCCCGCTGGCAACACCTGCGATTGCCATAAAGATAACCGCCGATGCTAGCGCCATCAGCGATGGATTGGCTTTCGAAAGGGCATCCACCAACCCTTTGACGGAATTGATCAGCAGAGAAACATCCGCGGCGGGATTGGCAACCGATTTTGCGACCGCCTCGTCAACCACGGGCTTGCTCAAACCGGGTGCCCGCCAAAGCGCCACGGCTTGCGCCAGCATCGTCACCGTGAACAGGCCAAAAGATCCTACCGAAAATGTCAGAGACCACCAAATAACCCAATCTTTCATACGGCCCCTCCCAGGACAGCGTCAAAATCAGACGACAGATGTCCAGTTCCCCCTGACACAAATTCGATTTTGCATCTCGACGTATTGACCAGAAGTCGATTGTATGGAAGTATATTTAAACAATCTTAAGTTTGTCAACATCAGGCAATACTGCAGAATAAGATTCTCTCTTGTTTCGTATTTTCTGATTCGGAGATTAATTCATTATGCGTTCGACGACAATCGAACGATACTTTCGTTCGCGCAATATGATTAGAATACGAATTTCAGTAACTGACTGAATTGCTTGGGTCCGAAGCGCTGATGACTTTCGCGAAGGATGAAGCATCGCGTGTGCTTCGGCCTGACGTGCCCTCACAAATGAACTCCAAGAGAAAGGTTTAGACAATGCGCGCACGCTATCATGGTGAACCTCTTGCGCAGGCGGAGCTGAAATCCCTTCCCAAAGCGATTGCCGGGGCAAAACCCACATTCAATTTCATGTTCGGTACCCTTACCGATAACCCCACCAACCGAGTGCCGGAAGGGCGAGCCACCATCGACGCACTCCGGGCATTGGGAATTGCCATGGCAAACGATCCTAGCAATACCGAGAGCAAGATTCCTGCGGCTTACACTTACTTCGGGCAATTCATCGACCACGACATCACCAAGACTCTTTTCGACGAAAGCCTTCAGCCTCCGACGGGCTCAGACCCCATCGACCACGACACATTTCTGCCGATCTCCCGCGGCGATGTGACGGCCCTGATTAGGAATGCACGCACAGCGTCGCTTGATCTCGATAGTGTTTTTCGAGGATTGGCCGAATCGACCGTTCAACCAGACGGTACCATGGCGCTCGGGAAGGTTTCAGCGGCGCCTTTTGGCACGATTGCGACCGCCGATAAGGACCATGATCTGCCGCGTCGGCCGATGATTCAGAACCCGACGACGCTCGAGGAACAGGAGGCCGACCGCCAGGCATTAATAGGAGATCCGCGCAACGATGAGAACCTTATCGTGGCCCAGACCCACGTTGGATTCATCCGGGCGTTCAATGCCAAGGTCAGGAGCGGCTTAAGCGCCGCTGATGCCGAGACGGCAATACGCCGACGCTACCAATGGGCCGTGCTGCACGACTTTCTGCCGCGCATCGGGCATAAGCCAACGGTCGATGATGTGCTTATGAACGGCCCCCAAGCCTGGATAGTGAATACTGCAGATGAACTTTTCATCCCTATCGAGTTTGCTGCTGCCGCATATCGCTTCGGCCACTCGATGATCCGCGGCGCGTACACCCACAATTCGACTTTTGATCCGGCACCATTCAACTTTTTCTTCACGTTCACTGCTCTGTCAGGGGACCTTTCGCCTAGTAACGGTCCAGACTTCGAGTTCGCCACGCTGCCGGATAACTGGATCATCGAATGGCACCGCTTCTTTAGCTCGACGGCCCAGCCGGAGTCGATGAACCCAGCTCGCCGAATCGATGCCAATCTAACACCAGAATTGGGCCTGCTGCGCGACTTCCAGGGTATGCCAATCGCCAACATCATGGCTCATTTGGCTGCGCGGAACCTATTGCGTGGATATCTTCTAGGCCTTCCCACTGGCCAGGCCGTCGCCAAACGGCTAGGACTCCCGGTTTTGCCCCTCGAGGTCTTGCGGTCCGCGACCCCAACGGGGATCGGTCAGTCTATCGAGAACGCTGGGCTCCTCGAGCAGACTCCGCTGTGGTTCTACATCCTCACCGAAGCAGGCGATCCCGCAGGAGCGGATGGACAGTGTCTGGGGCCTGTCGGTACGCGCATAGTTGCCGAAACGCTCTGGAATCTCGCCAGACACGCCACCGACAGCGTAATCCAATCCCCCCCCTCGCAAGCCGAACTTGAGAGCGGCGAGTTTACTCTGAAGGGGATCATCAAGCTTGGGCTGGATTCAAAGCTTTCGCCCATCGAATAGGGTAGGAGCGGATTCTGGCAACGCCACCGCCGACACGTTTAGGGAGGAGCCAGCAAATGCCTAGGAGCCAGCAAATGCCTAGCAGTCACTGGTTGAGCGCACCGCACGTACGCATACTTTTTGGCGACGTCGCAGTACGCAGCTTCCGGACATCTCACGGCATTTCGAAGCGTTTAGTAAGCCCGTGTTACCTAGGAAGAGGAGTACAATCGCATGTTTCACCCGCCCGCAAATCAGGATGACCTTGCAGAAAGTCCCGACCTCAAGAATGTGTTCCTGGAACTCTGGAACCGACAGTCGCCCGATCTCGAAATCGAGGTCAACTACATGGGCGATTTCGTGACGATCGCCGCGGGAAATCCCAATTTCGTCGACCCTCGCCAAAGCCCCACGATCGGAGATCCCGCAAGCGTGCCTTGGAACGGGTTCCCCCGTCTTCTGTCGCGTTACTATCAGGATACGACGTCGGAAGCCGCGCGCGCACGGGCGGAGGAAGTTGCCGAAATTCTCACCCCTGTGGTTTACTGGTTTGTGCAGCGAAATGGCAGGACGTCCTTACGATCGGCGCTTGCCTATCAGTTACCGCTGCATGCCACCAATGACCTTGGTCTAGACGAACTCATCCAGATCGCGCGTCCTCTGAGAGAACTTCTGCCAAGTGGCGATGTGGGAGATGAAATTTTGCAATCTCGTCGCCAGCAGGACGAGTATCTCGAGTGGCATGTTGATCGGAACTCAGACGGTACAATAAGGCGCATCATATTCACCGCGGAGCCGCCGGATTACTGGAGGGCGCTTGCCAAAATCGCGCCAGACCGTGTCGTCGAACTCTATCGCGAACATGTCGATCAACACATACAGAAGTCGGACCTCTTCTATCCCGAGCACGTCGCGGTGTTCGGTCGATTTGCGGACAGCTCCCACGGCTGGCTTGAAGTTCCCACTTTTGGCGGCCAGTACAATCCGCTCAATCCGTGGACCACCACAAAGGGGGTCATGCATCTTACCCATGCCGCCAACACTTTGGGCGCCGAGGTGAACCTCGCTGGAGAGGCGAGCGTCCTACGGTCGGTCGACAGTTTGCCGGTTAAGCCAGGCCAGGACCCGGCACCGGAAATCGTTCGCATTGCCTGCGGCGCTTACGGCGGAATAAACCGCTCAAGCGACCCGAACATCGGTCTGGCGGTTGGGAATCAGGTGCGGAAAGGCGACCGCATTACTCTGACCGATCCTGTCGGGCTTTACATTGCCAAGATCGATCTGAATGGCCTCAGCGGACCCGATGGAGAAGCGTTGGGATCGATTTCCGGCTCGGTGACGCGCGGACACAACGATCCTTTCGAGCCTCGTATTCTCCGCTACGTCGTGCAACTTCCTGAAGGCTCGAGATTCACTTTGTCGGATTGCAGGTACGACAATCGACCGCTCGTGCGTGGAGCGCAGATTGCCCGCGAAACCACGGTACAGCTGTATGTGAACGTCTATCCGGGCTCGGCGGTCGGAGGTGCTAAGGAATGTGTTGGCCGCCCCTGCCGCCATCCAGACAACGGGCAGATCTTCGACATAGGCGACAACCGAGGTAACTGTGCCCCCGTCGGCGACCCGAGCTGGCTCACCGCGACTCCCTACGAAGGCGCAAACAAAGACGTTCTTGCCAAGAAAGTATCATCAGGTTGGAAGGAACCTCAACAACGCGTCCTGACGACCGAAAAGGTCAGCGTCCCACCGGAGCGCGGTTATAACTGGAACAAGCGGGGATACTGAAATGGCAGATGAACCGGTCTTGGATATCGACGACATCCAAGGCCACATCCTGGTCGGGTTTCGTGGCAAATATCAACGTATCTTGGGTTTGAAGTTCGCCGCCCACCACGTCGAAGACGTGCGTCAAGCCCTGCTGCCATGGGTGGATCGTGTCACCTCGACCGCCCGCGCGCTTGATTACCGCACGATGGCAAAGGTCCAGAAGGCTGTCGGCGCGGCTGCGGCCGAAAGCCAGACAGTGCTATTGGCTATTGCTGTCACGGCTCCTGGGCTGACTGTATTCGGTGCGGGTGACACCTTGGAGGACCCTGATTTCTTGGCGGGCGCTGGAAAATCGGCCGTCACATTGGGCGACTTGGTCGATCAAGACTCGGGCATACCGGTCGGCTGGCGGTTTGGTGACGTGACGGAGAGAACGCCGGAGCTTATTATTGTCTTTGGCGGTGACCTCGAAAGCGCCGTCAGCGCCGAAAGCGAGCGTTTTCTTCGTGATCTGGATGGCCGTGCAGTAACGGTGGTCGATGAGTGGGGTCGTCGAATTCCCGGAGAAAAAGAGCATTTCGGTTTCGTGGACGGCCTGTCCCAGCCTGCACCGAGGGGCCTTCTGCCGGACGGCACGCCATTTGTTCACCGCACGCTGCACGAGGCAGACCCGGCGACCGCGGCTTATGCACGTCCCGGAAGGCCATTGGTCTGGCCCGGCCAGTATGTTTTTGGATATTCGTCCGAGTTGGCCGACAACCTTGAGCCCGGCCCGATCAGCGGCGGTGGCCGGTCGTTTCTCAAGAATGGATCTCTGCTCGTCCTCCGTCGGCTGCGCCAGGATGTTGCCGGCTTCCTTAATGGCATGGTGCGCCTTGCAGAAGACATGCGGGCCAAAGGCGTTCAGGTTTCCGCCGAGACGGTGGCAGCGTGGTGCGTAGGAAGATGGCCCGACGGAAGCCCGCTCACACTGGCGCCGTCAAAGCCCGACGCTACGATCGCTGCGGATGAATACCTCGCAAATGGGTTTTTGTTTGCGCTGGACATTCCGGCAACAACGCTCGGCATGCCGGATGGCACGACCCAGCATTTCCCCGGTGCTCCGGGCGATCAAGAAGGCTATTCATGCCCCTACTTCGCGCATATCCGCAAGGTCAATCCGCGAGACGATCCGGTGGATTTCGGTGGCAGCGGCATCACCCGCCAGGCCCAGATGATCAGACGCGGCATCCCCTATGGCTCTGAATGGACCGGCGAAAATGACGATACCGACAGGGGCTTGCTTTTTATGTCCTATCAGACTTCGATTGCAAACCAGTTCCATCGGCTGGTCAAGCGTTGGGCAAACGACGCTTTCGCCCCTTTGCGTACTTCCGGCATCGACCCCGTAATTGGCGTCTCGATTTCACCCGGCCGTCCTTTGGTGAGGACGTTTCCGAATCGAGGCCAAGTGCGGACTTTGCTCGACGGCAACTGGGTAAGAGCCACAGGCGCCGTCTACGCGTTTGCGCCTGGTATTGCTGAACTGCGCAAACTCATCGCAGGGCCAACCTCGTGATCCGCTTGGTCGACCGAATAGACCTCCCGAAAAGGTTAGCGCGAGACCTTCCAGTCCTCCATGATGAGTGTGCCACCACTTGCAAATCCGTTCGTGGTGATCTTCTCGCCCACGAGCTGGTCGAGGGCAACGTCGCCGTACGACGGACCAGTTTGTCTCTGGAGCACGAACTTTTGCCCCTCCTCGGTCTCTAGAACAACCGCTTTGCGCTCGCTCTTCGAACCGACGTCCGTGCGCTCCGAAGTCACCTTACCGGTAATCGTGACCCGTTCGAAATCCATGCCGCTACCTGCTTTCGCATTCCTCGACGTTGAACAGCCCGTCGTCAATTATATGCCCGATCAGCACGCGATAGGTAACGAAATTTCGATCAAGACTGTCTTTGACGCCGCGAACCGTCTCCTTCGTTGCCACCGCGACCTTACGATCACCGTTCATTGCCGCTTTCGCTGCCTGGAAGGCTGGTCCTCCTGTGACGCTGAACACCTCGACACTCGACATGCCTTGTGCCCGCGCGATCTCCGCGAAGCGATCCACGGCCGCCGACGGTCTGCTCAACCGTCGTCCAGGCCGCGTCGCGGCAGACGCGATCGACTCACCCTGGCTGGCAAGCGCAATCCGGCGCGATTTCCGCTCGCTCGCCCCGTCGGCTGCGACTGGTGTCGCTTTCGCAAGCGCGAGAGCCCCGTCCACAACCGTTTCGACGACTGCTGGGCAAAGCGAAGGATCTCCGAGAAGCACGAACTGCGCGATCGTCTTCAAATTGGTCGCCGTCGACATTACCTGCGTCAAAATAAATTCCTGACGGGCCTGAAGGAACGCCCGTCCCGCAGATGCGCCCAGGAGGATCTTTTGAAGAAACAGCTGGCAAATCAGATCGGCCTGACCGTTCGATGAGGCCGGGCCGTAGGAAATCGTGGTTGATCCTATGAATGCGGCGGTGCCTTGCATCAAATAATCCATACAGATCGGCTTCGCTCTCCCAAGGAGCAGGTAGTTGTAGAGCTGAGCGCCGAAGCAGCATTCTGCGGCCGCGACCGTGCCAGACCTGATGGCACCTATGGGAATCTTGCTCGAATCCATCGCGTAAGTGATTGCACCTGTGGCGTCCTCGCCGTAAAATCTGAAATCGCCGGTATTGCCATGGCAATTGATGAAGTGCGCCTGGCTGGCAAGCGACGCATCGATGAGACTGTGTCCGCTCGGCCCGGAAAGGTAAAGGCCCGCAGCACTGCCGAAGACGGCGTTCAAGCTAAGCCGTGTCGATATCTGCCAGATATCTGCGCTTATGGCGAAGAAGGAACTGAACGCATCAGCAGGCAAAGGCGTATGGGTGATGCATGCGTCGATTAAACCGACAAGGACCGAGGGGTCCTTTTCTCCGACGCACGCGGGAAGTCGCCCCACCACCCTCGTCGCGTTCAGGAAGTTGGCAGTGACTTTGCTGAACGGACTGGGCGAGGCATAGGGCAGATCGCTGGGAATGGTCCTGTCCCGGTCGCTGATGCCGGCGATCGGATTCAGCTCGATATGCGGAATGATGTCGGGTCCGTCGAGAAGCAAAATGTAATCGCAGGCCAGTGATCCGTGTATCGCGTCGACCGCCTCCTTCGCTCCCCTCTCGTCCCTGGCGCTGACGACCGGCTTGCCATGGACCGCTGTCATCTGTGCAAGGTCGTCTATGTCGAACACTTGTCCCGTCAGTCCTCGTGTGGCGTCGTGCGTGACCATCCGAGCCAGGGCAGCATAGATTGCGGTGACGCCCGCCGGACCGTATTTTGCCAAGAGAGCCTGTTGGTTGGAGATGATCGCCTTGTGTACCGGTCCCACTTCTTTCTCCTTAATATCAATGGCGGCAGGCGCGCGCCGCGCGCTTGGGCTCTCGTCCCTATCATCCCGAGACGCGAGCGGAGTTACACACATCCGCGTCGATTTCTGCTGGTGGCTCGATCCCTTTCACGCTGTCACTGCGAAGAAATCCAAGATACTCGGCCCATAACGCGTCGCCCGCGAACGGCGACGTCGCCACGATGCCCGCGACGGCCAAGCGGGCGTGGGATATCATGAGGGTACTGTCGACGGGCGACGGGGTCGCTGGCCGTCCTAAGTGAGCACGAACACACTGGACCGCTCTAACGAGCCCGGCCGCCAGCCCTTGGGACGACAATGCGTCCTGCGCGAAACAAGCGTCACCGATCTGCCACGGTCCGAGACTGCCTTGCGACCATTGCATGCTTGCGGCTCCTGAGCGCCCGACTTCAGCGTCATTCAAAGGCAAATCTTCGACGAACCAATCGCAACTTTTGATCAGTTCCTCGCGAATCTCCGACCAATTGCCGCGCATCAATCCGCTACTGCCGACAACACCAAGGCAGATGCGAACCGCGTTTCCCATTCGATACGCGTATCCACTTGATAGCGCTGCGATGGCGAAGGGGGCCATTCTTCCTGCGTTTGCCTCAAACAGCCACTGCCGGGCGACGACCGGTCTTTTCGGCCTCATGACAGCTGTCGCACTCGAAGCATTGCGCCCCGATGCATCAAAGACCAGAAGACCGTTTTGTTGCGTGTCCGGCACGGCCTTACGGTCGATACGTTGCGTCACGAATGCTGTTCCAAGACGCTCTGCAATCGCGAGAAGCGCGAGATCAAGGCCAGGGCGGCTGACATGGACACGGCCGGTCGTGATCTTGCGAGTGATCGGGCCATCGCCCCACTGGTGAACCTGTTCTGAAAAAACTTCTTGCACACCGACCGCGCGCGGGAGCACTCCCGTTTCGACAAGCAAAGCCATCGTTTGCCCGGGTAGACTTTCAATCGTTGCGGCATCGGTCGCCGACGGCCAGGTCGGACTGCGAACCTCTGCGTCCAACCCATTGAGGCGGGCATAAATTGCCGCCATTAGGCCGGTCGGGCCACCTCCCAGTACAAGCAGCTTGCGAGCTTTCACCGCTTGACCTCTTATGGAGGCGAAACGGGTTCGAAACGGGGATCTGCGACAGCGTCGAACACCACGATGAAGCCAGCCGCAGCCACGGCGGAAGCCAGCGCACTTAGGCCAGCACCGACCATGTCACGACGGGCTTCGTTGATTTCCGCAGCACCCTGGAATCGCCCCTTCGCGTAGCCCGTGTGAAGGTCCTCGAGGATACCGAGATACGCGGTCTGCAGGGCGACATGGTCGGGTTGCGCGACATCCGGCCGTTCGGCCGCCGGGTTTCTGAGATACTGGTTTTCCTGGAAGGCGCCAAGCCATTCTCTAATATCCAAGAACGTCTGAAAGTGATCTTCGCCTTCAGCGATGATGGAGCTTACGGCTTCCGCCCATTCTTCGGCGACACCTTCCGGCATGTCCGGCGGCGGGGTTTGAAGTGTTGCCAGAATATCGATATACAAACCATCGACCCCGGCCGAGGGTGCCTCGATATCGATGAAGTCGTCGATCGCTGCGCGCGAGGCTACTCTTGCTTCGACTGGGCGATAGCCACCCCCAGGTTTCGGCAGCGCATCCGCGACCCTGAGCGCAGGATCGAACGTCCCCGGCGGACTGATGGCGCGAATCACGTCGTTGACGGCTCTTGTGTGCCGCATCTCGCCAATCGCGATGCGCATGATCTCCGCTCGGGCCGCCCGAATGCTGTCGGCAAGTTCTTCGGCACCGGCAAGCGAGGGATCGTCGTCCGGCCTGAACGAAAAGGCAGCCGCCAGATATTCATGCGCGACTGCCAATTCGACGCCCGCGGCGTAACGTAGGTGCCGGAGCAGCGTCGCCCGGTCGGGAAGCGGCGCTCCCTCCGCGACGCCCGGCTCGAACGGCATCGTCGTTTCCCTTGCGTTGATAACGATGTGCAGCTCTTCCCAGCGATGATTGATCTCGTGATGGTCGAGTTGTTCTTCCGCCGGCGGCCGGAATGGGCCTGCCGATGGGGGTGGCTTTGGGCTGATAACGCGATCGGACCGCTGCCAGGGCACAAAAACGGTCCATTTCTGGTTCTCGACGCCGGGACCTCCAGCAGGATAGATAGGTTGAACAATATCGGGGTGGTTGCTCGCCCAGTAATGGCAGCCGCAGTCCCTGAAATCGTGGGTCCACGGACTACAAAGGGATTGGCTCATTTCTCCCGGCAGGAATATCGAAGAGAGCGCGCCTTCATCGTCGAGATAACGTTCCCGCTTCGTATTGAGCGTAACCGTCGATCCATCCTCTCTCGCAAACGATACCTTGAGTGGCGCACCTTCGGTGAGCATCCTGACTGCTGTCCAGCTGTCGGGGGGTTTTCTGTTTGCACCGAAGCTTTTATCGTTCAGTTCAGACAGGTCGAACGCTAAATCGCCCAGCACGCCGAATGTCCCCTCCAACCTGCTGACGCTCAGCGACAAGCCCTCGCCCAGATCGCTCGATAGCGTCTCGTAAACATCGAAATCAGCGCTCGTTATATCGCCTGCGCGAGCAGCCTGGAGGGCCGCGTTCAGATCGACGGCGACGACATTGATCTCGCTGACAATGGCGACAACGTCCATCTCGATGAACGGGACAAACCGCCGTTCCAGGTTTCGCACATCGCATTCAAGCCCCGGATAGCAGTTGCCAACCCCGGATTCCAGCCGGGACGAAGCAGGATTGCCTGCCACATTCTGCTTTCCGGTTATGGCGCTAGAGAGCCGCCGATGTGCCGTCACGTTCCTCGGGAGCAGTTTGCCTTCATTGGATGACATTCAGATCTCCTCCTAAGTCAAATCGGTACGAACGGAGTGAGCCGCGGTAAGTTCACAGTATTTCTGTAGGCAGAAGGTCAGCCATCCGCGGACGAAATCGCAGCTCGCCGGCGTGCGCACACTGGCTTCCTGATGGCAACCGCCGGAACAGAGATACCGCGCCCAGCAGCTTTGACAGTCGGTCTGATTGTGAACATGTCTCTCGGTGAGAAACGCTGTCCTGCGGGCGGAATCGATACCTGACGAATCTCCCAGTTCGAAATCGCTCTCTCCAATGGCGCGGTGACACGCATACCATTTGCCATCTGATGCGACAGAAAAGTAGCCACCGCCTGCGCCGCAGGCGAATGGCGCTGCCCAGCCGCGATGGATCTGCCTCAAGGCGATCATCAGATTGGTCAACCTGATCGGCTTTCCTTCTTCTGCCCTGGCCACTTCGCCGGCAGCAATGCCAATGAGTTCGGAGAGATAGGAGGCATAGTCTCCTTCCCCAAAACCGCTGTCGTCAGCAGCCTTTCTCAGTGGCGATATCCCGGCCTCCTTGAAACCGATCTTCATCACGGAGTCGAACTGGCTTTGAAGGTCCGATCCGTTGTTACGAACCGACATTCGCGCAGCAACCTGGGCCAGGCCCGGCTCGTTGAGAAGTGGCGCTAGTCTTTTCACCAGGATCTCACGTGACCCCCGTCCGCGCCTGTCCGGACGTTGCGCGTCGTGGCGCTCCCGATCGCCATCGACACTGATAGTGACGGCGAATCTGTTGGACCTGAACATTGCAATGTCCTCGTCGGTTACCAGCGTACCGTTCGTCGTAATCGAAAAACGCACGTCCAGGCCCTTGGCAGCCCCGGTCGAGGAGGCATAGCGTACAGCGTCGTGCACGAGCTTCCGGTTCATCAGCGGCTCTCCGCCGAGAAACCCAACCGTCACG
Organism: Rhizobium sophoriradicis; assembly: GCF_025200795.1. Taxonomy (NCBI): domain Bacteria; kingdom Pseudomonadati; phylum Pseudomonadota; class Alphaproteobacteria; order Hyphomicrobiales; family Rhizobiaceae; genus Rhizobium; species Rhizobium sophoriradicis. Next base: position 119,832 of record NZ_CP104153.1, on the reverse strand, counting down.
GGGGCATTAGGCGTGGCCTTGGCAAAAAGCCCGTCGATCGCTCGATACGCCGTTTCCGTTTCCATTCTGGAGGCCTGCTTCCCCGAAAAGCCGCCCCGGTCAGCGTAGCAGTAGCCACATGATAGATTGCACGACGACGAGACATTCAGGGATATGCTTTGAGGATCAGGCAAAGGGATTTGCGATAGTTCCGCCTCGATGGGCACCATCTCGGCGAGTTCGGATACGACCTTGTCGATCTCGGTCTCGCCGCGATCCCATGATGTGGCAAGATCGGGAGGAACGTCGAAAAGGCGCGAGTAGGGAACAACCAGAATGTGGTCTCCCGCGGCAGAGCGGAACCTCTTGTAATCAGGGCCGCCGGCATGAGGGAGTGCGTGGATTGCCATCTCCGTTCCTTTGCTCTTTTAGCCCAGATCGAGTGAAGCCAGGACGGCTTTTCTGCGACGCGAAGCCTTTTCGGAGATTCCGGTTCCAAGCATCCGCGCGCCCTTAGGCTTGGCCTGCGTATGAGCGATCCACTTTTTCAAAAGCTCATGCTGCCAGCCAACGACAGTAAGGGGCTCAGCGTTCGACTGCCGCATGAACGGGGGCATCTGCATCGATGAGGCGCCGCGCGTTTCTTGCGGTCCGACGAAGAAGGGAGGTCTCACGAGCTCTAGAATTCGATCTGGGGTCGCCGCTACAAGCTTTTCCAACCCTTGCAGGTCAGCCAGATCGCGATGCCTCATCTTGGCGTGTGTCGACATCGGCAGGGGCTGCTGGGCGGTGGAACCGGGAAGCGGAAAAAGCGGATTGCGAAGCGGATCTCTTCCTCCAAGGGCAAATTGGGGACGAGGCCGACTGCCGCCATCAAGATCCTTTGGCCTCAAGTCGTCTGGCAGGATTTCGATGGCGCGTCTGAGGACATAGTCATCGAGATTGAAGAGGGAAACGGTTTCGTAGACGCGCTCGAAGAAATCCTCAATCCAGTCTTCCAGCTCCTCGCCGCTCATCTGATCATTTCGTTGTTGCCAATCTCCCGCGCGATCGTTGAACTCGTCGGCGACCGACAGAAACGGTCTGCGGTCAGGCGCAAAATCGGGAGGAGCAACAAAGGCGGCTGCACGTCCCGGGCGAACCTCATCTCCGATCTGCCCCGTGAGCCGTACCGTGAAGTGGACTTCGCAGGTGTCGTCGACAACTCCTAGCGATGGTCCGGTGGATCCTGTGTTTGAGTCGATCGAGTCATAGGTATCAGGAGGAGCAACGATCGACAGTGTGGAGGCACCGTACCACCCAGCCTGATCATCCAGAAAGGCATTTTCCTTTCGAACCGCAGGCTGGTTGCGGCCAAGCTCTGGCCTGGCTTCCGCCGCCTGCGGCGGCCCGTAGAACTCCCCTGCAGCGGGCCAGAGCCGAAATCGGATGGTTTCGAGATCGACGTCGCCAAACCAGGGATGGCCTTCGACATTGTTGGTAGCACGGACAAACTGCACATGGCCGAGGGGGATGCTCTTGTTCTCCGGAATCATCGGCCGCGTCGATGCGGGCGAACGACCTTCTATAGAATGCTTGCCGTAATTGGCGCCCGTCAGCTCGATCGGAGCCTTTGTTCCAAAGACGAGGGCGGCATTTCCCGCGCGTCTGGCGGCCTTTCGATTGGCAGCCTCGACCCTCAGGACAACGTCCTCAAGGCGGAATCCATTGTCGTCGAGCAGTTGTTCTGATAGTGGACAGTCCACCCAGGTATCGGGGGCTGACCCGTCAGTCCCCGTGCTTGCCCAGATCTCAAAGAAAGGCGCGACCGGACGGATGCGGTCTCCGTCGCGGAAACTGATTTCTGTTGGTTTATATGGTCTGAGACTGCCGTCCACTTCGACCGCGAGCGTCCAGTCCGGAACGATCGTCGTCTTGCCGTCGTATCGCGGCACCTCGACGTCCGCCCAATTGTAGGCTTCAACGGCAGTGGTACTGCTGCCAAGACGCGCAACCGCCATTGGCGGAATGATAAAGAGGCGCCTGATATCGTTCGCCATTACACTCCTCCGTCTGCGCGATCCTTGATCGCGACCGATAATCATTTCTGCGGCAGGGTCGGATCTTGAGATCGTGGTATCGAGGTTTTATGCCGACAGCGCCTCGGCGACCTCGGTAATCCTCGTGCAATCTTCGCCACGGCAACCGGTCGTCGGGCAGACGAGCGATATGAAGCAGTTTCCGTTGCTCACGTAGTCGGTCCCGCCTCGCACCAGGATGCCTTCCACGACTCCATCGGCACCGAACACAGGGGATCCGGAATTTCCACCGTATGTGTCCAGGTTTGCTACGAAGTACGTGAGAGCGGTGTTGTCACGAACATTCGAACCGTCTGCGAACTTCAAAGGCAGGCCGGATGGATGCCCCATCACAAACACAGGCGCGTTGTCGGCAATGCGGCCCGATGTGCGCAGTGCTAGCACCGTACGATCGACAACGGGTCGGTCCAGACGGACCAGCGACCAGTCCTCACCGGAACCCTCATTGAGCATCCAGCCAATCATTTCCTTGCCAGAGTAGATATCCTTGTCGGGTATCGTAAGCGACGTCTTGCCGGCTGCTGTCATCCTGAACCCGAAAACGAACCTGACCGTGCCGACATTCGTCTCGTTGATGCAATGCCCGGCAGTCGCAATCACGTCCGGCGCGACAAGAAAGCCGGTACAGAAGGCACCCGTCGGCTGTTCCGCGAAGCGTTCTCCTCCACACACGCCCTGCGACCTCGACAGCGGGACAGTGAAGAGATTCGATGTCCCATCGCCGTTCGACGTCACGCCTTCGTCTCTAAAAAGGGCCGCCACGCTTTCAGCGAGCGTGCGCTCAAGGTCATTGCCGAACTCGTAGTAGTCCCTCCGGTCATCGACCCCGTATATGCCCTTTTGCTTTGCAGTCAGCGTTTTGGCAACGGCCTTGGAGTCTGCCAAGGTGAGCGATGAGTTGCCACCCCCGCCTTTCGCTGCTGGCTGAAGACCAGGTGCAAGCTTGGCTAGGTTTTGCCGCGAGCGGAGTTCTTCTCGCAGCTCGGAAATGGAATAGGATTCGAGTTCTGAATCACCAGACATGCCACCCTCCCCTTGTGGCGCAGCCGCGCCGCCCAAACGTACTTTCATCCTTATTTTTAGAATTTGACGTCACAACTGGCTACGCGGCTAAGTTCACGCTTCTCTCGGCGATCAACCCAGCCTCCACTAATTTAAATTAAACACACTTAAAACATGAGGTCAATCGACGTTTGCAACTTGAGCCTCTACATCTACGGCGGGCAAGTCTTCATTTTCACGGCAGATCGCACCATGTACGCAAACTAGACGGTGACGAAGACCAACAGAGCTTGCGGGAGAGCGAAAATACGGCAGGCGATTCTTCTTAATCTTGGCGGTCCTTTGTGGCTACTAGATGATCCGCAGGAGATCTTGGCACTGCAACGAAGCTGCTAGGGGGTGAGCCAAGGCAACCCGCGCCTATTCTTCCGAGGTGGGCGCCTGGAGTGGAGTATGGTAAAGTCTCGCGCGATTATGCAACGATGGGCCGCGCCAGCCTCGCCGTTCGCTTGCCTATCTACCGTTGCGTTCTGGCTACGATCACGCCTCCACCGTTCAGACCTAGATCGTCGAGAACGCCGCGAGAGTAGCGAGATGGATACCGCAGAACGGCAATAATATCACGACAACGGCGATGTCCTGCTGGCGAAGGCGAAGGACAAGGACATGCGCGAGCGCCTGGAAAACGCTCGCCGGGCAGCCTACGACGACGCCCTCACCTCCCTTGCCTCAAGCCGCGCACGCACATTGATGTTGGACCTTAATGAATGGCCGCGTTGCGGGGAATACTTGAGTGATCCTCGGACTACCGAGATTCGCGAAGGACCGGCTGCTGATTTCGCCGGCTTCGCGCTTGATCGCATGCGCAAGAAGCTGAGGAAGCATGGCATGGCGCTGTCTAAGGTGGACGACGAGCATCGGCACGAAGCCCGCAAGGACGCGAAGAAGTTGCGCTATGCGACTGAGTTCTTCGCGCCGTTATTCGACGACAAGCGCGGAGCTCGGAGGTACAAGCGCTTCATGGCGGCGATGGAAGAACTCCAGGATCAGCTCGGCGCGCTCAACGATCTCGTGACGGGACCTGACGTCCTCGAAAAGCATGGGCTGGCCGACCCTCTCGCCCGCGACGACGTCGTCTCCCATGCCGACAAAGCCGGCCTGATCGATGCTGCCCAAGCTGCCCTGGACGACGTTATCGATGCCAAACGCTTCTGGAGATGATGAACGAGCTCGAGGCTTCCGCGGCAAAGCATTTGATGGTGGCCGTCTGTCTGCATTGTCGAGTTTCGATCCAGAACTCACTCTAGTCGTGGTCGATGCCAACGGGAACTTTTGTTGCTACAGCCGATGGCCGCGCTCATCAGCTTTCTGACGAGCCAGAACGACAATTCGCAAGCGCAAGCACGGTTCCGGGAGGCAATTGACCTTGTCGACGCAAGTAAACTCCTACAGTTGCCAGGCTTCTCGAACGCTGCGATTGGGACCGACGCGACAAATGCGGATGCATTGAGGACAATGGACGCGATGGCGCGAAGAACGTTGGTCGTACTAGACTCCGAAAGCAAGCCCAAAGGCGTTTCCAAACGCGAGGCACTTGTAGTGCACCTTTTAGTGCAATTGACCTCTGGTAGTATTGTGGGACGTTGAAGCGTTTGGTGGGCAATGAGTTTTCGGACCGTGCGCGAAGTGTAATCGAACAAGGCGTGCCTGTGCTTGGTCGATTGCGGTCACTGTGATTGTCATATTACTTCATGCTGCGAGCCGCGGTCGACAGTGAATATGTTGGCGATGGCGTTGGCCTGTAACAATACTAGCGGGTAGAAGATGCGGTACAAATCGGCAAAGGTCGGTGGGTTTTAGGCTTTCGCTGTGGCAGGTACGAATACGGTCTCGTTCAGCATCGATTTCCATAGACCAAGATCGGCGACCTGATGGGGTCTGCCATCGAACGCAAGGATCTCAACCCCCTCTAGCTCGCGCTTGATGCTCGTATTGCAAAGGCTGCTTGTCGCTTAGGGCGGCGATGGAAACTCAGTTTTTCGACACCTGTCCAGCGACGTTTGTTCCAGCGGCCTTCTTGGATCGCATATCCAAACCGTCAAAGCTGGCCGGAACTCGCCGAGAGACGCCTTCATCTCCTCTAACAATCCCGTGCACCCCTCCTCTCCCGATTCGCAGGCGAGAATGACACCGGGGGCACGTTGGTTTTGAACTCCGGCAATTTTCGCAAAGCTCGCCGAGAACTGCAGGGAGCGGGCGACACCTCGTTTCCAGAGATAGGCCGGCTCGATTGCTATGGCGTGGGTATTGCTGACACAGTCAGCAACGGTCTTATCGTCGAGGATCATATTGGTCAGCATGCTCTTGCAGAAAAGCCCTTGTCGACCCTCTAATTCGTCGGGCACAACGAGCTGCCTAATCTGAGACACCAGATTATCAGCTAAATGGAGAACGTGTGGCGCGTGGGTGCCATACTTGTCCGCGTACGTGAACTCACAGGTGTCAACCCTTGCGGTGGGCGCCCATCCATTGACCTCGGTGCCAGCGTCAAGCAGTCTGGAATAAAACGGTATCGATGCCCCGGTTCCGATTTGTAAATAAGCTCGCTTCTGCGAATTCGGATCGAAATAGCCGAACCTGTAGGTGAGCGGCGGTTCGTTTGCTTCTTGGTCCTTGTTGAGCGTACAACGAAATCCATCGACTACGGAGGCGGTGCTAAGACCGTCATTGCTCAAGACACCGGGGATGAACGGGATGTGCATCGTGATCTTGTCAACTTGCTCCGCGGTTGGCTTGTCATCGTATCCCACATTGATGAAATTCGAGTCGTAGAGAACGGCTGTGAGATCAGCACCGTCCCAGCCAACCCACCCGTAGATCGTGGCTACCGCAGGATTGAAGAACGCCGTGAACACCGCAAGCATGGCGGCAGGCAAGCCTATCCAATCTCGAATGTTCTTTGCCCAAGTTTCAACTTGCGCCCAGTGGATCTGACGGTCCGTCTTCCGCTCAATATCACTCTGGCAGTGCGGACATTTCACTGCGCCATTCGCGACTGGTTCCCTACAAGAGGGACAGACTTGAGGAGTCATCGGGCGCGCTCCGGAAGAGTCAGATGATGACGTCATGGATATCGCTGATCCAACGGGTTTGCCGGGTCGATTCTAGCGTGCCCTGCGCGTCGAAGGGGCGGACTGCGGAAAAATCGAGCCCGGTCTCGGATTCAATGGCAGCAATCGTCGTCTGGATCCGGCGCTTGCGCATCTGATCGACGGTGTAGGGCTTCAGTCCTGAAAATACCTTTGCCTCATACAGCGCCTGCACGTACTGGGTCTGACCGACAATGAACGCTGCAGCGGCGACCTTAGTTGGCGACTTCTGAAGCACGGCAATCTTCCAAAACGACAACGGGATTTTCCAAGGACCACCCTTTCGGTCTTTGCCGTAAAGGGGGTCGTTCTCCCGAAAGATCGGGCCAGTGAAAATGGTCAGCCGCTTATCCGTGCTTTGGGCTTTGTCGAGCAGATAGTCTTCGAGATTGCCCCAGTCGATATCATTGTAGGTTTGAACCTGTGGGGCCGCGTTGGTGTAATGAAACGTGTCCTCTGCGCTCATTTGTGACTCGGCCAGCGCCTGGTCCCTATCGGCTACGCTGCTCCAGCAGGGGTCGAGCAACCGAACCTGGTGTCCGCGGCTAAACTGCACCGGGTCTTTTCCCTTGTTCTTTTCATAGAACTCCCCATCCGGCTGGAATTCAGCGGCGATCCGCCCATCGCGCCGCCACGCGTCCTTGCGCGGGCCAGGATGAACCAGCCTGTTTCCATCGATATTGACGGCAGTCAGCAGTGGAAACTTCCTGTCCGCTCGGATCACGGAGGTGAAATGATGATAGGCCAACTCGTGTCCGGACCCATCCAGCAGTGGCGCAATCTGGTCTTGGGCCAGCCATGGTGCGTAGATGTCGGGGAGATCGATCCGCGCGCTGAGGAAGAGTGGATCATACCCGCTGACGCCGGCCCAGCGCTTGAGCGCCAGCGGTTTTCGGTCCGCTTCAAGCAGGGCTTCTCCCTGCATGCCGCCTTGAGACAGCGAAGGCAGCCCAAGTGAGTTGTCGAGCCGGTCCAGCACCAGGCCTGCCTGTGGCTGTTTGAAGCGCTGCTCTTCGAGCAGTCCGAAGATTGCACTGATGCGGACGCCTTCATTGGCGATCCATACTGTCTCGCCTTCAGGCCTTCCAGGCTTTTTCGGTTCAGGGACTGCCTTGTGATGCAGCGCCAGCACCTGCCATTGGTCGTTAAGGACCGGGGCGCCTGAGGAGCCCGGCTCCGTATCGGTGGAATAGTGGATAAAATGATCAAGATTGAGGTCCGGCGCCGCCTGCGGATCGAGAATAATGATCTGGCTCGCTCGAATGGCAATCTGCTTCGGCTCGCTGTTCGGATGCTGGATGATAGTGACCCACTCACCATCGACCGCCTTGCCGGAAAGCGGGATCAGCGGCAACCGGCCATAACGGTCGATCGGTACGCCCTCATCCGACAAAGGCGTGACCGCGACGAAGGTGATGTCGAGTTCGGCGTTGGTAAAAAAAATCTCGTGCGGACGCAGATTAAACCTGACGCCCTCACGCAGCACACCATCGATATCGTGCTCGTAGCCGAACTCGGCTTCGCACTGGCTGGCTTCGTCAGCGTTGCCGAGGACGTGGTGGTTGGTCAGCAATAGGCGTGGCCCAACCAGAAACCCTGTTCCATACCAGGCGCCGCCATCGCTCGGCACCTTGATCCGGCACACTGCTGCGGCCGCCCGCCGTCCGCGATCGAGGAAATTGATCGACATCAGGTCGCTTTGGCCGATGATGCGCTCGAAACCGTTCGGATCGCTTCGCGGGGGTTCGAGGAAATTCTTGCGAGCGGAAAAACGAATATCGGCTTCAGCGCGGGTCCGCCTCAAGCGGCGCTCTTCGGCCGGGACATAATTGGATTCGGCGAGCGCAACCTTTTCCACCTCGACGGACAATGCGGCCGACTGGGTGGCGACGATGTCCTTCTCGCCATCTGACGCTTCCGGGTCCTTTTCCATGCCATGGTCTCCAATCTTGGAAGCAGCAGTGTTGGCTTTGGCGGGTAGGCTTCCGGGCGGCGAAGAGAAGACAACGCGCGGCCCTATGTCATGCAAATCATTGAAGCATATTTCACGCTGAACGCGAACACGCTTTTTCTGTCGTCCCGTTCTGTGCGGCAGCAATCTTTTTCGCTTGATTTGACAGCTTTATGAAACGACCCACGAGACAAGTATCTCCGATGGTTTTTGCTTGTGAGTCCACAAATAAAGTGGAACATATGTTGCACGCCTGACGCGAAGATCGCTATCGGCCTCGAGGGGACCAGCGGACCGTGCGACAGCGGGAGGTTTGCGCGACTTCGTCGAGTCATAGGGGCAGGTATGACACAATCGCTTGTAACAAGTGCGATCCCGTTTGGCATCGAAAGAGCCGATCAGGTCGATGCAAAGCTCAAGGAATTTCGCCCCGAGCTGTTCGGCAAGGAAGGGCTCATCCGTAGCGCGCTGCGCGACCAGGGTGTGCATTTCATGTCGATCACCGTGGTTCGCGGCGATGTTGGAGAGCCGACGCATCTGGTGTTAGAAATGTCGGTCGATGGCGAGCCGCAACATGCCTTCGACACGGTCGGCACCAAGCTGGCAGCATTCGTCAGCGACATCCTGTCGGTGGCTGCAATTCAATCGACTGGCTCGCTCAGCCAGCTTCTTGCATCGCACCATGTTCGCACCGGCCAGGGCCTGCTCGATGTCCCAGGGCTCGACTTCTGCGGCACGCCTGGCATGACAGTGGCGCGGATCAAGCGTGAATATCTCCTCGCCCGCGAACTCCGTTCCTATTTCGACACACACCCGGCCGCCGGCGCTCCGCTAGCCACCGTTGCGCGCGTGCGGGATTTCGTCAAAGCCAATGCCGACCTGGCGCCGCTGCTGAGTCCCGAACCATTCCCCCGCCTTGCCGCCGAAGAACCGCCCCGGCTTGATTTCAGATTCATGCTGTCTCTTGTCTTCCGGGGGCTGCTCAAGTTTTTCTGGCCGGTTCTTGGTTTGCTCGGGCTTTTGGTTTTTGCCGCGACGATCGCGGCTGGACTTTCGCAAGGGGTTGCGGTCGGAGTGATTGCCTTCTTCCTCTCGGCCATCGTTGCGGCCGGGGCCGTCGCGGCGGTCGTTGTCAGTGTCTACCTTGGCCTGCGCCGGCTCGAGGCCGCCAACACGCCAGTCGACACCTTGGTCAATCCGGATGTAATGGCTGCGCTGACCGAGGCCGAAAATCTCAAGGATACGCAGCAGAACCATCTTGCCGGCATCTCGATCATGCAGGCAGGGCGGTTGCGCAGCCTGACGCTCAGGATGGCCTTCTGGGTGATCGGGCAGATGGCAACGAGGCGCTTTCGACCTGGCTTTCTTGGCGACATCAGCACGATCCACTATGCCCGTTGGCTGCGACTGCCGAAAACCAACAAACTCCTGTTTTTCTCGAACTACGGTGGCAGTTGGGAAAGCTATCTGGAGGATTTCATCACAAAGGCATCCACTGGCTTGACCGCCGCGTGGAGCAATACGGTCGGTTTCCCTCGTACCGAAAATCTGTTCTTCAAGGGTGCGACAGATGGCGACCGATTCAAGCGCTGGGCGCGCCGCCAGCAGCAGCCGACATGGTTCTGGTACAGCGCCTATCCCCACCTGACGACCGCGCGCATTCGCACTAACGCCGCAATCCGCCAGGGACTTGGAACGGTATCAACCGAAGACGAAGCCGCGGCGTGGCTCGGGCTGTTCGGCTCAAAGGTAAGACCGGCCACGTTGATCGAGACTTTCGAGGTCCAGACGCTTCTTTACGGCGGGCTGAGCAAACACCCCTATGCGACATGCCTTGCGATCAGGTTATCCGACGACTCCAAGCAGGCATGTGCCTGGCTGAAATCGATCGAGGATCAGATCACCTTCGGAGATCAGCCACCCGCCGACAAGGTCTTGATCTGCGCGCTGACAGCAGATGGCTTAAGACGGTTGGGCTTGCCCTCAGATATCGGGGACGCCTTTCCGACCGCATTTCGTTTGGGGATGGGTTCGCCCGGTCGAGCCAATCTGCTCGCCGATACCGGCGACGACCAGGCCGGGCAATGGCTATGGGGCGGTCCGGAGAATGCGGTCGACGCGGCGCTGCTCATCTATGCAAATTCTGAACCTACTCTTGCCTCTTACGCCGGGGAATTGACCTCAGGCATCAATGACGCTGGCGGACGGGTGATGCATCGGGTAACGCCGACGCCGCTGCCACAGCCAGGACCAGGTGAAACGGCGGCGCAGACCGTCCGCGAGCCGTTTGGCTTCGCCGACGGAATTTCCCAACCGATCATCAAGGGAACCCGCCGCTGGATGCGCCAGTCGGACACAATCCATGCGGTCGAGCCGGGGGAGTTCCTGCTCGGCTATCCCGACACGCGTGGCTTCTTCCCGCCATCGCCACAGGTGCCGGCTGCGATGGACCCCGGCAAACTTTTGCCGCTCGCCGAGCCTGCGCACTCCCGTGGCGCGCTCCAGCCTGATTTTGGCACGAGCGGCGCTACCGCCGCGCGCGACCTCGGACGGAACGGCACATTCCTGGTCATCCGTCAGCTTGCGCAATATGTCGATGTATTCAACGACTATGTGAATACGGCGGCCGAACGCTACGCCGATCATCCGGCGGTACCCGATCAACTCGATCCAGCGCTTTTGCCGGAATGGATCGGCGCCAAGATGGTTGGGCGTTGGAAGGATGGCTCCTCGCTGGTGCGCTATCCGCATGGTCCGGCGACCAGAAAGCAGAACGGGGGGCATTTTCGGCCCGACAACGATTTCCTGCCGGGCGCCGAGGATCCGCTCGGCGAACGCTGTCCCCTCGGCGCGCACATTCGCCGCTCCAATCCTCGCGACAGTCTGGCCCCGGCCTCAAAGGATGAACTTTCAATCGTCAATCGTCATCGCATCCTGCGTGCGGGGCGAGGCTTTGACGCAGAGGGAGCCAATGATCCGAAGGAACAAAAACCCGGCCTGCTCTTCATGTGCCTGAATGCCGATATCGAACGTCAATTCGAATTCGTTCAGCAGACCTGGGCCATGGCCTGGCAGTTTCACGGTTTGGAAAACGAGGTCGATCCCATCACCGGCCGCGGGGGCGGCATGGGGCGGCTGACGATACCGTCACCGCGTGGCCCGCTGAACCTGACCGGAATAAAGGATTTCGTGCGGATGCGGGGCGGAGCTTATCTGTTCATGCCGAGCAGGAGCGCGGTCCGGTTTCTCGCTCGACTCGTCAACGATTAACGGCTGCCCTAAAGGGTCGCTGAGTTTGCCGAGCCAGAAAGACGTACGGCACGGCGTCATCGATGACATGCACTTCGCTGATAGAAATAGCCACGCACCACAGGACTATCCATAAACGGAGGGGAAAATGCTGACACGCTCGACATGCATGATGCTCATCTCCCTGGTCGTACCGATGCAGGCAGTGGCAGCGGAATTCACGGTCGGCAACTGGAACATTCAAACGCTGGTCTACCCGAGCGACCCGAAAACCGTCTTTCCCGATGACCATATCCGCACCAGCCAAGACTATACGGACCTTAGACACTGGCGGGACGCAGTCTCCGCCGAGGTGATGTTTCTCCAAGAGGTAACAAGTCCGGCTGCGCTCGACGCGGTCTTTCCGGTGGCCGACGGTTGGGAGCATTGCATCAGCGGTCAATTCGCGGAGGCCGAGGGTCAGGCCGTCGCTCCTGTTTGTACCAAGAGCGGCATGGCCGCCGTCAAACCGACAACTGCGACCCGCGTGCAGTATCCGGCAGTGGTCTTGCGGCCGAACTCACAGCTGAAGATCATCTCCGTAGCAGACTACAAGCCGCTCGACGTCACCTTTGACGATAACGGAACAATCCGCCGAATCCGATGGGGCTTGGACGTCACGATCCAGTCAGCGGCCGGATCGACGTTGCGGGTGCTTGACGTTCATCTTAAGAGCGGCTGCTTCGACGACTTCATCAGTTTCAAGCTGTGGAACACCGACCCGGCGACGGGACAGCCGGCCAGCCGGGCGTGCGATACCCTCGGACAGCAGATGTATCCGCTTCGCAAATGGGTGGAGGCGCGCGAAACTGCAGGCGAAGCGTGGATGATTGTCGGTGACTTCAATCGTCGCCTTGATGCGCAGCCGGGCGCGATCCCAGACGAAGTCTGGATTGCACTCAGCGGCTATAGCGCCGACAAGTCCGGTCACGACAGAGATCCGCGTTCGGATATCCAACTGTTCCGACAGCCATACAAAAACATGTCGACATGCTGGCGGGAGTTTCGTCAGCCGAACCCGTCCGGTATCGCTAACCCCGACGCCTATAACATTCTACCCATCGAGTTCTTCATCTATGGCACCCGGGCCGCGACCATGATCGTGCCGGAATCGGAAAAGCAGTTTCCTTGGCCTACCCCGACGCCGGCCGACAAGATACGTCTTTCCGATCATTGCCCCAGCAGCTTAACCATCAAGATGGACTAGGAGGGCCGACCATGAATGGGCGATGGAACTGTGCAATGGTTGTGATCCTGGCGATGGCTGGCGTCCCGCAGGCGAACGCGGCCTCACCGACGATCCGGGACGAGTTCGAAGCCGCGAGCGTCTCCGACAATTGGTTTTCATGCAGCCGGGACGAAAACAGCTTCTCCTTCGGCAAATTGGCAGGCGACGCCAGATCTGCCGCAACGCAGGTCGTGAGAGCCCTGCCGCAAAACAACGTGCTGGCCTTTGCCTGGCGCCCGAAAGGATGTGCCCGGGAAGATGGTTCCTATGACCGCGACGGCAGCGAACGCTCGGAGCTATGGGAAGCCCAGAAAATCCTGGCGCCGATGGGAACCGACATCTGGTACCGGTTCGATATGTTCATCGACAACAGCATAACGCCGACCACCGGCCGATTTGTCATCGGCCAGTGGAAACAAACGAATTCTCCGAAAGACGCTCCTGTCCTGGCGCAACGTTTCAACGGTCGGGCCTTTACCGTCTCCCTCGAGCAGGACAACGCCGATCCGGACCGCGACCCGAAGAATGTCTTATGTCGCGTCTTCATCGCCTCGCAAGAGACTGCTCCGGTCGAACCAGGTTTCGGCACCCCACATATGCTCGTCAAGCCGGCGCAGGTCTTCTCCTTGATGAAGACCCAGACGCTGTCGGTCGGACACGACACCGACGACCTCGCCCATGGAACAGCACCGTTGTCGCTGCCGGGTTTGACGGGCTGTGCACAAGGGTTGTCGGTCACCCGCTACAATTCGCTGCCCGATCCGTTCGGGAAATGGACGACCATGGTCTACCACTTGCGTCTGGTTTCAGACCAAACAGGTCTGATCGAAATCTGGGCCGACGGCAAAAAGATTTCCAAGACCGAGGGCACAATTGGATTTAAGCCGTTTCTGGCAAAGGAGAGCCAATATTTCAAATTCGGCTCGTATCGCAACCACGCGGAGTTCGAAACGGTAACGCGCCTCGATCACTTCATCCGTAGCGAGCGGAGGGAGGATGTCGATCCAGACGGTACGCTCGCGCCGCCCTGATCGACGACACGCTGGCGCAATGACGCAGTAGAGGGAGAGTTAGCATGGATGAGCGGAGGCTGACGGCAATGGCCATACTGAACAAACCTGGATCGCCCAGGTCATCCGAACTCTGGCGAATCTTTCTCGCCACTTCCGTGTTGCTGGCCCTGGCGCCCTCTGCAAAGGCCGGAAATGCCCTCGAGAACGCGATCGAGAAGGCGCAGCCTTGCCAAGCACTAAAGGTAAAGACCGGGTTGTTCACCATCGGCGTCGACCACTTTGAGAAAGTTGAAATCGAAGAACTTGCCATCGACGTGAAGGGGGATGTTGCAACGACAAGAGCCATAGGTTCTCTGACTTGCCGGACATCAGATGCAGCGGCACTGAAGGGTAATGTCTCGGCCCGGCTTAGTTTCGACGCGGAAATGAACCTCGCCACCTGCGCGGTCAACCGCCGCGAGATCAAGCTTCTTTCTACCGGCGGGACATTCGGCGACGTCGTGAAGGCGCTCGGCGAACAGATTTCTCAATCACTGGGCGATGGCCTGTCCAACGAGGCCAAGAAATTGTGCCCGTAGCACGGGCAATAGCAAGAGGGAGAGCTGTCAATGAGCGAAGCATCCACGGAAGACGCCGGAACGTTATTGAAGGATCCGGTTGTCCGGCTTGCCCTCATTACTCTGGCGGGCCTCGTTCTTGCCCTATGGATCGCACGCGCGCCGACAAGCTATACCGGCAACCTCCCCTTGATCGGTGACTATGTCCCTCTCAAGTTGAATGCCGTGTACTTCATTATTCTTGGTCCCATGCTTGCGTCTTTGATCGCCGGAGTTTTGCGGTTCCAAGCGGCTCGCCGCGGGCGAGTGCAATCTGGCAAGCTGTCATCTGGCAACGTCGGTCGCGACGGAATCGTGCTCGTGATTGTCTTTGCGCTTATTGTTCTCGCATCGGCTGCATTGTCGCTACAGTATTTCCTCACCTTGGCGCCGGCGGAGATGTGTCCATCACGGCCGCATTACGACTTCCTCTGGACGAATGTGCCTGGACCGACGCGCATCACCCACTGCATGAGCGGCACCGAGGAAATAAACATGGAAGCGCCATACTATCTCGAGCCGCAGATCCTCCAATCGTGGGGACATGTCGTATGGCCTGTTCTGACAGCGTGTTTACTCATCGGAACATGGCGTTCATGGTGCAGAACAAGGGGCGAATAAGGCGCAATTGCTTCGGCTTGAAAGGATGTGAACCACAGACCTGTGGTCGTCGACCCCATTTGATTGAATCTGCTCAATTTTCAGGCGCAGTCCTCAGGCCGGGTGAAGTCGAAGCTAAGTTTCAGATGAAAGAACTCGTGCGTTCGGCAATTATGCCACGCACGCGATCTAACATTCGACCTCCCATCACTTCATACTCCTCCGGAAGTTCAAGGGCCGCCGCGCTGTCCACCAGCTTTCGCGCCAGAGATGCCATCGCTTCTGAGGCCCAGCGAGCGGGTAGTTCAATGGTGCGGGCCAAAGTCGAGAAGTCGTCGGGACCGAGCCTATCATCTCGCCCATTAAGCTTCAGCGCCATGCGATCGTTTTCTAATCCTGGAAACACGCGCGTCGTCACTGCATCATAAACTGGTGCAAAGCGGACCGAGCTGAAATGATCACTCCCTATCTCTGCGGTCTTCAACAGTGCCAGGTTCTTGAGATGCATGTCGCCGTCAGCAATGAACCATGCGTAAAGCGCCCTGAGAAACAATATACGGAGATCGTCATCCGGGGCCGTCGACAGCGGGCGCAGGCCGCGCGCCATGCGCTCGATCGTTCCTTCATACTTTCGCTCTGCAGGCAGCTCGAGGATTGAGCAAAAGTCTTCCATTGCGATCAGACGCGTGTCGTTTGCCGATCGTCTGATGTCGAAACGTTCGACCAAAAGAGCCGGCGAGAGATTTCGAGCTATTGGCACAAGTGCTGCTTGTGGCACTTCGAAATCGACCGACTTGGCGAGAGACAGTCCAATCCACTCGACGATCGGAAGCATCTCAAATCCATTCGTCCCTGCCGGCTTCAATATATGCGTGAAGGGCTCCTCGACAGCGGCGATCAGATTACCATTTTCCCTCAAGCACATAGGCGCCTTTATCTGGACCCCCGAAAGGCGTGGTGTGGCGGCCGAGGCAAAGAGCCGGGCCAGCTTCTGTTGAAAGCTGTCATCAAAATCCTTTTGCCGAGGTCCCTTGTAGCTGCCTGTGAACAACCCATCCTTTTGGAAATGCAGAAGCCGCCCTTCGAGGACATCCGCCGGTACAGCTGCCAAGTCATCGACATTCTCGACGATTGCCATGTTCGACATATAGCGTCTGCCGCTTTTGAGGACCTCCCGCTCGTCACGGCGATCGAGGACCTGAGCAAGCCAGCCCTCTGGCATAAGAGACTCAATAAAAGGAGGCAAACTTCCCGGTCGTGTCGGACGGACCAGTGGCGGCCGAGAACCCGGTTCGATCGACCACCTCCATTCTGCACCATCATGAACGAGGTGCCCCACAATCATTCCATGCCATGCCACCGTTAGGTCGATGGCCGCTTGATTCCTTGGCGCCCAGCCTTCGATTAGATCGTTTTGAAGATATTGCTCTGCCGCCTCGGCTTCATTTGTCCACCGATTAGACCTGCCGACAGTCCACAGCGCGTCGGCGGCGGCGGCAGGTGAACCATATTCCTCAAGGAGGCGTTCGGCCATCTCCCGGCGCATATCGAGGCCAATTGCGCTCGCGTGTTCACTGCGACGGCGAAACGCCTCCAGGAAGCGCTGGCGTGGCGACGAAGCGGTTAGCGTGATCTCCCCCATACTGTCGCCAACAATGACGGGAACGGTTGACGGATGGTCTGGCGCTTCGTTCTGGATGATCTCCAGTGCGCGAATTCTATTGCGTTGATTTCGGCGCCCACTTAAAAACAGGCGGCCATCGGGGGTTGGGGAAAGTGTCATCGCACTGGCACCGGACAGATAAGCCTGCGGATAGAAGAAAGCCGCGATTCGAACGGCGTGGTCCATGACAACACGATTGGCATCGTCGCTGGCATCTACGTAAACGCCACGAGCCAAGTTGACTAACTCGCCAGCTTGGGCGGCAGCATGTGCCCGCTGGCGATCGATATTTAAGCCAACCAAATACAGGGTCATTTTATTTTCTCGCATTTCACATGCGCGAAAGTTAGGTGAAAGACGCGAATTTTAAAAGAGGCTTGGCAAAAATGCGCGCAAAAACCAGCCACAATCCAAACATCCGCACACGCGGCATATACATATTGCGAATTTTCGCAGTTTAGGTATTCTCAAAACAGGAAAGTGAGGAAAGTATGAGAACGCCTATTCCCGCAGAGGTCCTACGTCACGTCCGTGAAGCAAGCAATATGAGTCAGGCAGCCTTGGCGAAAGCCATGGGCACCGTCGCAAGCGTTCTGTCCAAATTGGAAAAGGCCGACGAGGCCGAACCCGAAATCGCGGAACGGTATCTGACTGCCGTCGGATCTGACCTCGCTCGAGAAGTCGAGGACTATTACCGGCGCGATTGGCTTCAGCAGCCTCCCCCCTCCTTTCTCCATCCCGACCGTGAAGCGCTTTGGGTCATCGATCAGGCTCTGAAGACACTCGAAGAGTTTGAAGCCGAAAAGCAAGATCCGATTTTGCGCGGGCCAATCGACCTATTGCGCGGCGAGCTCCGCGCTTCTGAGGCCTACCTCCGTCGCCGCGACCATACCGTTGCATGGGTCGGCGATATCGGGGTGGGAAAAACCACAGCTCTGAGTTACGCGGTCGACCTCCTCGTCGGAGACGGCCGAAGTGGAAAAAGGCCGGCCTTTCCAGTGGGGCCGGGCCGAACGACGGTCTGCGAAATTGCGATCCGCGTTGCGCCCACCTTTGGGATCCTCGTCGATGCAATTGACGAAGAGGAAGTCGTTCGGCTGGCGCGTGACTGGGTCTCCGGTCTCGCGCCAGGCGCAGCAGGGGTCGGCGTTTCTGCCGAAATCGGCCGCCTGCTTCGAAACATGGCCAAACTGAAAACGACGACAACGATGGTAGGAGACGAGCTGGTTACCAAGGACCCAGTGGTCGACCTCCTCAATGACGGGCTCGGCATCGATGAGGTCACGGACCGGGTCGTTGGGTTGATGGCGCTCAAGGAGCGAACCGAACGTCAGATCATTCTTCCGGAAGGCAGTGATGATGGCCTTTCGTGGGTTTCCCGCTTGGCGACGGACATCAATTCGGGCCAAGATTGGCGTTTCGGCGTGCCCAGACGGGTGGCCGTTCTCATGCCTTCCAAAAATCTCAATGCCGATGGGCAGCAATTGTCGATCGTCGACACGCGTGGTGTCGAGGGCGTGACCCAGCGTCCAGACCTTACAATCCACAACGACGACACGCGCACCCTCGTTGTCCTTTGCACGAAATTTGCCGACGCGCCAAATGCAACCGTGCAACGGCACCTGCGGGAGTCTGTCGATGCGGCGTCAGACGCGATACAACGCCATCGACGGTGCATCCTCGTGCTGCCACGAGGCGATGAAGCACTGGAAGTTCCAGGTTCAGATGGGCCTGTTTCATCGCGTGAGGAGGGATATGCATACAGGCGCAAAGAAATTGAACTCTCGCTTGTAAATGCGCAGCTTCCGTCGATACCGGTCTACTTCTTCGACGCTCGAAATGACGCCTCGGACAAGATTTGGGCGCGTCTGCGCGGGCAAATCGCGCAAATGCGGAAAGGCTATGCGCTGCGCGGCGCGACCGCAGCCGACGGCGTGCGCGATCTCATTGAGAATGTTGACGGTGTCCGCACGCTTGAGGCCCGGCGTGAAATAGAGCAAGAAATCGCTCGTATGTTGGAGGATGTCACCCCGTTGACCGGCAACATCCGGCCAGCTTACCTCAATCTCATCGAGCAGATGGCGATTGGACACCATAGCTCCATCGCCGCCTCCGTCCATCGCCGGGGCGCGTGGGACAATTTCCAGTTCGCGCATATTCTTGGCAACGGCGTGCGTATCGACGCTAATCTGCGGTCGCAATCGCTGGTCAGCCGCATCGATCACCGGCTCATGGATTTCGAAAGCAAATACAAGGATATGGATCCAGTCTTGCGCAACCTGGCAGCATTGAGGGCAAGGTTGGGTGAAGGACGGCAAGATTTCCTCGGCGCTGCCCAGACGATTGGCCGGGATGCGTACAGTTCGCTGCTCGCGAAAGAAGGCGACGTCTGGAGCGACAGCGCGAAGCGTTACGGAATGGGGCCAGGCTATAAGAGCGACGTCGCCAAACTCTGGAAGGAATGGTTCGAACAGTCGGCCGACGCCCATGCCGCATCCGAATCCGTGACCGAGAGACTGCAGGATGCCTGGACGGCCTGGGTTCTGGAACCGCTTCGGCGGGCGACGCAAGCAACTGCCGACTGAGATTATGTCGGGCCGAAAGCTCGGCCTTAATCAGGCTATTTGAGGCGTCGTTCCAGCTCGTCCTTTACGTCTTCATAGACGTCGATATCGAGATAACGATTCAAAACAGACAATGTCACCTTGAGAAATTCTGCTTTGATCGCTGCACGAAAGCGCTCGTACTCCGGCGTCTTTGGCTGTTCCAACAGGCCTACCCGAATCTGGGTGATTTCCTTTGTGAGTGACTTCAGTCGTAGCTGTTCGGTCGACGGCGCTCCGAGACTTGCCTTCTCAATATCCTTTTGCAACGCATCGCTGTCACGGAGAATTTTTTCAGCCTTCTTTACGTCGTAGGTCCTGGAATTTACGGCCTTAAGATAATTTGTGCGGAGTTTTTCGGCCTTGTCACTCAACACTTCAACTGAAGTCTGGTGCTCCTTCGAAACGCGGCGGGCCTCAGCCGTCAAATCTTGGCAAACCTCGTCCAGCTCCTTGCGGATCGCAAGCCATCGGGGATCCTCTTCGAAGTTGTCACGCCGAGCGTTAGGGACCACTGCCCGCGGATCAATATGGATCTCCCCGATGAACCAGTTGGACCACCGGAACGCCGATCTAATTTCGTTTGTTGTGGGGACCAGAGTGATCAGCTCATTTCCGTCAATCTGGATGTTCTTCAGACGAAATCTAAGGCCGCTAACTGCGTCTTCCTGATATTCGCCGGGCTTGGTTTTGTGGCCTATCCAGCCCCACCACGCGCCGCTTTCGCCGGTGTGAACAGTAACATCCCGCAACGGAACGTTGTCGCTGTCGGCGACTCCGAGCTTCTGCCGGTAGGGCTTGAAAACCTGCTCCTCGCGACCTGCTGCTCCGCCACGGATGACAACCGACACATAGCTGAAGGGGATGCGCTCGAGCATTGTCCCGGACTCATCCTCCAGAACTGACCAGTCAGGAAGTTCGTCGTCTTCTTCTTCTGGGGGCTCCTGCAAGTCCGGCGTAACCAGCCCCTCGACTTGTTCAAGGATTTGGTCCCGATAGGCTTTGAAGTCCGGGTGAAAATCGACAGGTGCCACCTGCGACAAAAACGTTCGCAGCTGCAGCGGGTCGGTCGCCTCGGCTGGCGCGTTCTTCAGGCCAATCAACGAGACCTCAAAATAATGGGCGCGGTCATCCGCTACATCGGGCTGGTCATAAGTGGTGCAGGCGGTGATCAATTCGGCAGCCGGTTTCCTGCCGGAACTAAGCATTCCCTCCCTGAGTTTATCGCAATCGAATTCTACTATGGTCTCGACATCGTCTCCTGCCGCTTTCGTGCGAAACCGCAGGGTCTTGCAGAACGCTATTCCCGCCAGACGACCAATGCCACGGAAGCCGGCCTCGCGTCCTCGCTCCTTGCGGGAGGCACCGACGGCCGTCAGCGTATTGACTGCGACCCGATAGGGGAGCCCGACACCATTGTCGAGAATCACCAATGTCTTCGCATCCGGGGACAAGGTGAGGGTAACCTTCCCGGCTCCCGCACGAAGGACCTTGCCCTCGATAGCCGCCTGGATGCCATCATAGCTGTTTTGAACATATTCCCTGATGGCGTTTTTTCGCTCGCCATACATGCCGGTCGTGATCGACTCGAGAAGGAAGGAGCCGATCAAAGGTGCGGGGACGGCTTTGCCACGGGAGCGGGTTCTTGGTCTTATAGTCATGATTTCTGCCTCCGCTCAGATGTCGACTTCGACGCCGGCGTATTGCGGCACGCGGACTTCTTGATCGGTATTGATGTTAACTTTGATCAACTGCCTGGGCAGCCGATGGTAACGGGCAATGACGTCGATCAGCGATCCGATATCGGCATCGAAGGCCTCGTCACCTTTGCCCAACAGCTGTGAAAACTGATGGGGTTTTTCATCTTGGAGCGTGGTGATGAGATTGGTGTCCGCAAGTTTGATCGCTTGAAGGTCCGCTTTTGACTTGTTATCGGCGGCCGGCTTCGTGACCACCTTGATTTCCAGATCGACCTTCCCGCTCCCCGGTTTGTAGAGCAGACGTGCCTCAGCCAGGCCATCCCCGATTGCTGCAGCGGCGTGCCGAACCTCCGATAGGGCGACAAGATCGAGCAGGGTCAAGGCGACAGGCGAATTTGTCGGAGCACGGATGGTGAGGTCATCAGCGAAGTACGCAGCGCCAAGCGCTCCGAAGTAAAAACACTCTCGAAGTTGCTCAGAGAGGCTTGGCGTGCAATCCCTGAAGTTTGCGATAAAATCGAGTGAGGCGGGATCTCCCGAGTCGGCGGCTCGGAGGAGTGTGCGTCCAAACGCTATGATCGCCGCGGCATCCCAACCCTCCAACTTTTCCCAGTCCAGGTTTTGGAGAATAAGTGCGCGTTTGGCCGTGTCTGCGCTGGCCAGGGCATTCAAAGTTTGACCAACAATCCTGGGCAAAGCAATCGACGGCTTCAGGCTTTCCAATTCCAGAACCGCAGGATCGAACGGTATCTCTTCCGGTAGCACGCCGCCTTCGTCTTCGTCGCCTTCGGCGGTCTCTGCAGCTCCGCCGCCAAAGAGGCTCGCGGCAACGCCAAATCTTCCAGCCCAGCTGCGAGCCGCCGAAGCCTTGCCAGGAAGTCTCGGCAACTGCGTATCCAGGGCTGTGGATGCAAAGTTGCGATAATCGTGTCCCTCAGTTTCGAGGAGCACGCCGCAATACATCGGGTCCAGGAGTAAGAATTGACCGATGCCTCTGTCGAACGCTTCGCGCTTCAAGAGCGGATGCGGTGCCGGAACGGGTCGCGGCTTTTGGATTCGCCTGCGTATCGCCTCGGTCAGGCCCTTGTCGCCGTGCTGGTTTTCAAACCAATCGTTTTTGCGGTCGGCGGTCAGCACGACAATCGTCGAGGCATTGACCGATGATGCATGTCTCAACACCTCGCGCCAAAAGACAAGGTCGCCAAAGCTGTTGTCACCCGCAACTTGTTCGTCCTCGCTTTCACTGTCAGTGCGACGTCCGCCGCGTTTGTGTGCATCTTTGAAGCTGGGTGGAATGACGCCGCGGTTTCGCACACGTTCATCTAAATCGATGTTTGCGATGATTTCGTCGAGTGGCCCGGAAAGTAAAAAGTCGTCAATAAACGATGATACAGCCTGGACACCTTGCTCAAACTGATCAGACTTCTGGGCCAGTTGCAGCATTCCGCGTATCGGCTGGATCGTCCGCGTATATTCATCCAGGAACATCACACCACTGTTCTTGAAACCGAACAACTCGTCCGAACAGTAGAGTTTTAGTTTCTCATAAAGATTGCTGGCTGCATCGTCGAACGCCTTGGCGTCAGCAGCGAACTCCTTTGCGACAGTCTTCTTCAAGCGGTGCTTAAAAAACTCGTGAGCCGCCCAGAGCGGCACATGGAAGCGGGCGCTTCCAATCTTGCTTTGCCAGCTGGAGAATTCCGCTCTCGTTGGTTCTCCGGCCTTCGCCAGCCACATCAAAAAGGAGGTATCGAAATAGAGATGGGTATGTGCGGCCTTAACCAACTGCTTGAGCCGCATTAGATAGTCATCAGCATTCTCAGGTCCGGCCCCAATCAACGGACCTTCCCATCGCCGTTGAAGCGGCCGTGACTGAACCTGGGCTCTGCCCTGTCTCAACTTATAAGGATAAACCACGTTCTGACCTGAAAAAAATGATCCCACTCTGCTGGTGTTACTCCAGTCGTAGCAGGATCCTGTCAATCAATGCTTTAGCTGCAACACGATTTGCCGAGCATTCGTAAATCAGCTCAAAGAAACTCTCAAATCTTTTCCGGTCTTCTTCCGGCAGCCTCGCAAGCGGTGAGGAGACGGGATGTTCGTCCGCCATTAAGTCCTGAAGTCTGCCGCGCAATTCGGATATCGTCTGGTTACGATCAGACGCCTCGTTTACGAGGATCGGCATGTCGGCAATCTTGGCCATCTTCAGGATGTTTTGCTCGGCCGCCAGCGCCACCTGATCTCGCGCTTGGACACCCAAGCTTCCTTGTTTGATGACGCTGAACGCTTCGCGCACCGAAGTGGCGGAAAGCTCAAATTCACGTTCCCACTTCCGGCGGACCGAATTGGTGCGGCAATGCTTGGCGATATCTCGCGCAATTGGAGCCAATTGGTTGGTTAGGTTGTGATAATGTGCATTTTGCTCGAAGTGATCGCGTCTACCGTTCGGCACGATCTTGCGGTCAATGACGTGAATCTCACCAACCGCCCATCCGTTAAATCGCGTCTCGGGAAACAGCTCCTCAAGCAATGCGTGCTCACCGATCTGGACATTGCCACACCGCAAGCGCAAACCTTTAATGCCCGCTGCGCCAGGTACCGCGCCCTCATAGTCGTGGTGCAGGACCCAAGCAATGGCGGCAGGATCTCCATCTATGCCGGGAATCGTGCTCACCGACAGGTCATCGAAACTTATCATTCGACCATTATCGTCCTGATAAGTGTCGCGATGCGGCCGGTAGACTGGATGATCGTTGCCTTCGATGCGTATGGTGAGCTCGCCAAGTTCAACGAACTGTGCAAGGGCTGCCCTAATTTCCGGTCCGAACTTAAACTCTGGGGCGAACGGCACCGGTGCTACCTGGGCTAAATAGTCCTGCACGGCGGCAGGGCTCATGAGCCGGTCACTTCGAAGCCTGATAACGCCTCGCAGCTCGACTTCGAAAAACCGCTCCGGGAAATCAGCAATCGGTCGCTTTCGAAACGCTGTGACTGCGCGGATCAAATCCTGGATTTCGCCATCGCCCTGACGCAGTCCAGCCTTCAATTTTCGGCAATCCCAAGTCAGCTCGCAAACTGCATCGTCGCCCTGCGTTTTGGACCTGAAGATCAGCTCCTGTGCGTAGCCTAGTCCAGCAAGGCGACCGACGCCTCTGAAGCCGCGGGCTTTTGTGCCGCGTTTCCCGCTGGAGCCGAGAGCGGCCATTTTGCGTGCGAAATCTTTGTTGGAGATTCCAGTGCCGTTGTCGCGGATGCGGATCGTCCGTGAGCCGGCATCTATTGCAATGGCAACATCGCCGCTCTCGTCCGGCAGTAACAGACCGTTCGCGCGCGCTTCATCAATAGCATCCGCGGCGTTCTGGACATACTCGCGATACACTGTCATTGGGTCGATGTACATCGCACTCGACACAAGTTCGAGAACGTCGCGGCCGACGACCACCTCATCAAGCGGCATGGTTTCGCCGGCGTTTTTGGCAGCCAAGAGCTCAGCCCGCGTTAGGCGGGAAGCGGATTCGGATGTCATGCGACAGCCCTTTGTTTTGTACTGGATTTCGGAATAACGGCGGGAGCTGGGGCATCATCCTCATAGTCGAGACCGGCGTCTTCGACACGCTCGTCCTCTGCCAAACCAAGGTCGGAAACGGATTCCATCCGAACGAATTCCTTTTGCTTAGCCCAGATAGCGGTCAACTCGTCCTTCGATACGGGAACATAGAAGCGCAGGATTTTGCTCACCTTATCATTCGATGCGTGCTCCCCGAGAGAAAAGAACTCGCGCGGGTCCCGCGAAGAAAGCAACTCCAGCAGTTCTGCACGATCATGATCGTCCAACTGAGCAAATTCACTTTGGAATTCGTAGAGTTTCTGATCCGGGTCGTAACGCTCGTACCAATTGCGGTTAAAGATAAAGTCATGCGGCATCAGCAAGATGCGGGAGTAGTCGTCAAACGTATCGCCAAAAGCCCGCTTGAAGAACTCAGGAGCGCCGCTGACGATTCCGTGCGTCGCCTGAAGAATGATCTGCATCGAGCGGAGCTGATAGCGGGACCACTTCTCACCGATATGCCCTCGGTCAGGTCGATTGGTTGGCTGGTACCGCATTGGAAAGGACCAAATACGAATGCCCAGCTCTTCGTTTAGGGTGACGTTGAGACGCATGCGCTCGAACAGGTCTTCCGGACCATCATGGAAATTGTAGAGCATGTAATTGGAGAGTTCGGTCAGTCCGTATTCTGCGGCGTAGCGCACGGCCTGTTCATATGGCTTTTTCACACCGAGGTGGTCGAAAGCGATGCGTAGCGGCTTCAGGCAAATCGTCGCGAGCTCACGCAGGTACATCGGGTCCTTGCAAAGAATCCTAGCGTCGACACCTTGATTGAAGTCGACGCGACGCTGGACTGGCACCTTTGCGCCTGGCCTCAAAAGCTTGGCGCCGGGAACAAAGCCGAGGTCGCGAATTTCCGCGATGATCTCCTTAAACCTTGGCGAGGCGACAACATTGTTGTCCATCAAGATCAGATCTTTCTTGGGACCATAATGCTCGTCGATAGCCTTCACCAGATCAGTGAGGGATTCTGTATCGCGCTGCATGCCTTCAAGCTTCGGCACGCCACAAAAATGACATTTCCGAATACAGCCGCGCGAGGTGTAGGCAAAATAGGCATCCCTGACGGGATACCTGTAATCGATCTGCGAAAGAATATTGTAGTCCGGCACCAGATCTTCGATAGGCCGCCCCGCGATGTCGTCGGAATAAAGCTCCTCTGCGAATTCGTCCAATTGCAGGGAGACTGCCGGCGCGTCCGAAAGAAGCCCCTTGATGAAGCGGATTCCATGCCATCGGCGCTCGTCAAGAAAGCGTTCATGCATCAAGGAAGCGGCGATGCCGCCTACAAAGACCTTGTCAGCCTGACCGTTCGCTACTTCCAAGGCAAAGTCGATCGACTGAGATATTTTCGGGTACTCAAACGAAAATAGCGTAGTCACATAGATGCGATCCCACGCTTCATTCATCACTGAGCGATCCTCGCCCTTGATAAATCGCACCTTATCGCGCTTTCCGCGCGGCCCATGATATTGCGCAATTTTCATAAGGCCGAGGGGCGGATACTTGTTCTTGTAACCTGGCTCGATGAGAAGGATTTTCTTGTTAGCCATTGCTTACGACTTTCAAATGCGAGCGCTTGCGCATCTCCCGGATATAATCGGCGGCCTCATTCACGCCGCCCTCACCACCAAGCCCCTTCAGGCGTCCGCTGGTTGTCCAATCGACATCCTGTGCGAAGTCCGTGAGCCGGTTGACAAAATAGGCGCGGTCGAGTTTGGCAGAGGCGTCAGCTTCATTGTAAAGATCAGCGGCGATGTCCATCAGCGCGTAGACCCCGACGCCTTTGGTTAGGATATGCTTGCGCGGGGTGGTCCATTGGGCAGGCAGCACTTCAGCGATAGCTCGCCAGAATGCGAGTACGATCTGGGCGATTTTTTCTGGCGAACGTGTCTTCAATGCCCGGCTCGCGGCGAGGAAACGCTTGATAGCTTTCTGCATTGTCCGCAGCGAAGCACGCCGGGCCATGCCCGATGTGCTCTCACCGCCGAGGTCAAGCTGTCGACACCAGGGCGACTCGGGGTCGTTGTTGAGATGCAGCGCAATGAATATCTCCGGACGGTCCTTTGCGAGGTCACCGGCAAGGTGTGCGTCGTGGAAGTCGAGAAGGCTGGTACTGAGGCCCTTCGCCTTGCTGTTAATGGTGCTGAAGACTTCCATTTCTTCTTTCAAGGAAAGTCCCACGTAGCACATGAAGGGCAAGGGGATGTCGAGGTCTCCCAGACAGCCAAGCCGATGCTGGCAATCTACCTGCGCCATGACCTTGCCGGCGGACGCCTCGATTTCGAGTCGCGCTTGGCCTGAACCCAGGTCATCGACCTTCCACCCCTTTTCTTGAGGTCTCAAGTTGAGAGTTAGGGGAATGGTCGAGGCGCCGGGCTGACGAATGTAGCGGCGAAAATCCTGGCTATGCTGCGAATTGAAGCGCCGCTGGTAGCCAAGACCAGTGTCTTCGTTGAGAACGTCGGCAAAACTATAGGCATGGAGCAGCTTTGCCGGTGCAAAACCGAGAAGAACCGGCCTGTCGACTGATAGACCAGTCGAACAAAGTATGACATGGGGCTTGGCCATTGCATCCCTTCAATGCCGAATTTGCATTCGTGGAGTGCATATTCCGCAGCGAGTAGGTACAAGTCAAGGAGTCGCCGACCGCAAAGTGGCGGCGGAGTTCGATTATTTTCTAGGATTTAGCTTCTGGGTCAGCGCATCGATCCGGCCGGACAGTTTGCCGAGTTCGAACAGAATTTTCCGCCGCGTTTCGTCCTGCGCATGATTAAGTGCTGTTTCCGTCTCGGGAAGGACCAGCCACTGCCGAAACTTGGCGATTTTCTTGAGAGGCGTGTTGTCAGCCCCCGCCTCCACCGCATGGTCGAAGGCGTCCTCGAATCCAGATGCGCGACTGGCAAACTTTTGGAGAGCCTTTGGCGCCGAACAGATCACAGGCAGACGGTCGCGAACATCGACCGCCCTGGCAATCTCCTCGCTCTTGATCTTTTCGACAACCAGGTCGTCAAACGACGCGTTCGCTAAGCGAGCCTTCTTGATTTTGGAGGATTTCAGATACTCATCATAATAACTCCATTTGGCGGTGTCTGCCTCATCATGATCGAGCATGAATTGATAAACGGCGATCAGATGTTCGACCTTGCGCCTGGAGAGGCCGATTTCCTGGGCAAGCTTCCCCGTGTCGACGTCGTGGGTTTTATGGCGCCGATAAAGGAAGCCGGCCTGCTCAAACGGCGCCCAATCCTTTTTTCCCTTTATGTGATACTGACCAAGGAGAGCAAAGATCAGTGTCTCGTCTATGTCTCGTGGAAGCAGGCGAACCTTCATGTGACCCCATTTCACGGGGTCGGATTTAGCTAGCGCCCTGTATGCTGCAAGACGGCTGTTGCCTTCCAGGACCTCGAGCGTTCCGGACCGGACAACGACCGGATCCGTCAGCCCGCCGTCGCGCTTTATATCCTGAATCAGTGCCTTAACGTGATCCATCTCCAGCAGTTTTCGTTCAATGTCTGCCTGGCTGGGCTCTCCGCCATCCATGCGCAACACCGAATATACCCGCGGGTTTTCTACGAAGAACCGGAGGTCTTTCTGGGGAAGTGAGCCAAGTTCGACTGGAACATTGACCCCACGGATGAGGATCGCGTCGCCGGCCGACAGCGGAGATTTTTCTATCGCGTTCATGTTTCCTCCTGAGTATCGAGCCGCAGCACGTCACGAATTATGTCGGCAAACGCATAGTCGGCGCGTTTATCATATTCAGCCCGGCTAATATCACCTTGTCCGAGTTGGGCTGCCAGGTGTTTGGATGACAGGAGCGCATCCACCCAACCATCGACCGTATCGGAGGCTATGAGGTTCGTAACAAAGCAAGGCTTTTCCTGCGATATGCGATGGATCCGATCCTGCGCTTGCAAGTAATCATCAAGGCTGAAGCTGCGGTCAAAAAACACGGCGTGATTGGCCACAGTCAGCGTCAACCCTTCCTTTGCTGCACCTGGCGTCGCCACCAGAACGCGGGTCTGCGGATCGGTTTTGAACGATCGCAGCGAGTCCTCGCGTGCTGACATCTCAATCCCGCCATGGACCAAAACCGCACCAAACTCGTCCAGGTGCCTGCGAATAACCTCGGCATTCTTTGTGAAATTCGTCCAGACAACGATTTTCTCACCGGCATCGACCGCTCCGGTGACAAGCTCATCGAGGGCACGCATCTTGCCTGGTACGGCCTTGTACGATTGGTCGACCATCGCCGGGTTGGACGCAACTTGCACCAGCCGCAGGAGGCGCTTCAGGATATCTTCCGCATCATCCAGGATCGGACGGCCTTGTCGTACGACGATTGCTGCAAGTTCATCGCGGAACTGCGCATAAATTTCCGCCTGCCGCGGTTCGAGCTCACACTCCAGATTGCGTATTGTCTTGTCGGGCAGCTTGAGCCCAGCCGTCTTCTTCGTTTCTCGAATGGAGAACGGCCGTATCTTCTCAAAGACGGCCTCCAATTCATTTGCGAACGCCTGAGCGCGGTGGTCGTCTCTACTGAGATCGTTGCTGAGATCGAGTTCACGTTTGAACGCCGTGAACTCGTTGCCGAGACTCTCACCGAAATCGAGAAATTTGATCTGCGACCATAGATCGTAGGGGCGATTTGCGACGGGGGTTCCTGTCATGATGACACGCCGAACAAAGCCAGAAGAGAGAGCGTGCAGAGCCTGACTGATCTCCGCATCGGGATTTTTGATCTTGTGCGCCTCATCAAGCAGCACCGCTACCTTGCGCGTCTTCAGAAAGAGGTCCAACCTCTTCCGCTCTGAGACAATGGTCTCGTAATGCGTCAGGTAAAGACGGGCCGGACTGTTGAGCGCATAGAAATTCGCGTTGCGATCCTGACCGAGGATGCGTGGACGCAAATGGCTGTGATCGGATATTTCATTTCGCCAGTTTTCGATCAGACTTTTCTTGGTGACGATCACCACTGAATCTGCGACATCGCGCGCTAGCCATGACAAGGCCAGGTCGAGGCCAATTTTCGTCTTCCCCAAGCCTTGTTCATGGAATACTGCAGCGTAGGTCAAGTCCTTGACCGCAACAAACGCATCCAGCTGGTGCGTGAATGCTGCGCGTTTGGATTCAAGGCTTACCGTTTTCTGTAGTTTCAACATCGCCGCCTCAGCATCTCATTACACTGATCCCGTCGATGACGACGATGCGTGTTTCAGCTGTGCTAAAGGGAGTTTTGAGCCGGGCAATCAGTCTGCGACCTGTCGCAGCCGCACTCAGCGGGACACTAAGGACAAAGATTCCATTCGGCGTTTGTGACAGGTAATCCAGGAATGCGTGGATCTGGTCTTGTGTGTGTGCGGTCTCGAGGTCGGCACGCGTTTTGGCCTCACCGATCAGTGTCGCCGTCGTCGGTACGTCGGTGGCAAAAACGTCTGGCACATAGCCGTTGATCCGCGGCGGCCGCTCCCCCCTCAGAGGGCGGACCGCATCGTTTCGAATGGAAAGATTGACGAGCCCTCCGAGCTCGGTCGCGGCATAAGCGACCAACGCCTCAACCAATCCGGCATGTACCGCGGTTTCGCCCATGTCACGAAGTCAATCTGAGACTGGCCAAAAGCTTGGTCAGTTCGGCCTGCGCATCAATCAAAGCCTGTGCTGATTCTCCGCCTGGGTCCGCCTCTATTCGTTGCTGTTCGTCGTACCGGAGAGCCGCTATTCGCGTAACTAGCGCGCGTGCGAGCTGACCGATTTCGGCATCCTGAAGTGTTTTCGTCAGGTCGGGCTTTTCGAGAACGGCCTCCGCTTTCTTTATTCCTTGCTTCAGGAATATTTCCCGCGCTTTCTCGTGGCGCAAAACCCGAGGCAGAACGCGCACTTTTTGAAGCGGATGTAATTTGCCGTCATGAATCCATCTGGCGAAATCAAAGCAGTCGAAACCAGCGGAATGGATTGCCTGCTTTATTCCTGCCTTTTGCAATTCGACAAAACCGCTGAAGCGGGTTGTGTCAAACTCACCATCTTCACCGACGACAGGACGATAGTATTTCTCGATATCAGCGTAGGCGTTGATGCTCTCGAGCACCTCTGATTGTCGACCGCCACAGTAGTCAACGATGGTGGCGAAGGGCAGGTGCTCCTGCGTCCTGAGTTCGTATAGATATTTTGCTTTCGAATACGGATCCCAGGGTCGAGTTCCGACCAAATGGATCTGAAGCCGGATGGCATGCACCGACGCATCGTCGATTTCATCGTGAACTAGCGACGGAATGTGCGTCCAGTTTCCTTTTACGCCCTCGTCCAGGAAGTTCTTATAGAGGGCGACTCGAGTGTTACCTTCGACGCAAACCAGCGTTCCATCTGCACGCCGATTGAGAATGACCGGTTGAATTATGCCGCCATTCGTTAGGATCGATTGCTTCAATTTTTCGAAAGTGGTGCTGCTTGAACTTCCCGGCTCGTCCTCGTTGCCAGCACCCAGCGCCAGATAGATCGCTTCTGGGGAGGGGTTGTCACCATACATCTCAAGGAATTTTCGAATGCGAGGGTTCGACTGGTCGAGCTCGATCTCATCGACTGCTACATTCTGATGCTGGCCTGCGTTGACCACTGATTCTCCCCCAATTTCTGTACGCCAGCACTCTAGACCGTGTTTGAAGTCGATTCCAACTATGACGGAGTCAACGAGTGCAACTTTTGGTGGGAAGCGTTAATCAGCACGCAGAGTATTCCCAGTTTCTATTTAATTTTTGTTACATGACTACTGCTCCAACATAGAGAGCATAGAAGGGGTTGGACCTTTCGTACGCGATCGTCCAACAATATCTTTCTCTCTGATCGGCGTGCCTACAGAGTTGTCCTAAACAGCCACAATGAAGTCCGCAAAGATCCCAAACTTCGCGCATACCGCGCGTGCGATCACAACGTCGCGTTCGACGCAGGCCGTTGTATAAAGCACTGTCTCCGGTCCTTCGCTGTCGCTATACTAGTGCCTGCACCTATACCGGCGCAGAATTTGATAGCATGCGGGTGATCGGTGAAATCGGGAGGATCCGGTTTATATTACTCCCCATGCTCGAAACCTCCCCCTGCCGGTCATCTCGCGCAACCCAAGCTCCTCGACAATCCTCAGCGCCGCCCTCGGCGTCACCTTCAGCGTCTCGGCGACCATGCCGGCCGAGACGAGCGGCCGGGACATCACGAGCTCAATCAGGCCCGGCAGATTGGAGGACGATCGCCGGCCGACCAGGCGCCGCTCCATCATTTGTTTTGCGAGCGCCAGCCGGTCATGCTCCTTGAGGCCAAGCTCGGCGGCCGCGATGACGCCGTTGACGACCGCGAGCAGGCGGATGTCGCGCGCGCGATGCCGGCGGCGCTCCACGGGGATCGATTTGAGGCCGAGATTGACGGCAGCGAGATGCGCCGCAGTGGTGAGACCCGCTTGCCGCAGCGTTTCGGCGGCGAGCAGCCGGCCGAGCCAGGGCGCGTGCTGAAGGACGGCCAGCTCGTTCCAGGCGTCGAGGGCGATGATCGCCTGTAACACCGATGGCAGATCGTCGGTCTCCGTGAGGACCGCGTGCCACTCCTCGAGGCGTTCATCCTCGTCCCAATCGAGATCGTAGACCAGCGATTCCGTCTCCCTCGCCGCACCCCGTCTCGGCGTCTTCGCCTCGGCAATCGCGGCGTCGGAACGAGCCAGCACGGCGTCGATCGCCGCCAATTCCGCGGCCAATGGATCCGACGTGTCCGGCTCAGCCCCCTCCCCTCCCCCGGGCGCTTCTGTAACGGTCGCAGCCCGAAGCTCGGATTTTGGGGTTGCCGCCTCACCGGGTTCGGCGCCTGTCCCCTCGCCGCGCAGTCGGCGCAGGCCGTCGGGGCTGAGCGCCCAGCCCGAGGGCTGGGCTGCAATCCGCCGGCGGCTTCGCAGCACGTCGCTGGCGATGGTCAGCTCATGGGTCGGCGCGCGGATGTCGGCGCCGCCGTCGTGCAGCACCAGGTCCTCGAGGTGGACTAGCTCGCCGTCGATCCACAGCGAGGCGCAGGCATCAGTGAAGTGCATGCGTTCGATCCAGCCGGACCCGACCGGCGGCGGGCGATGCGCTCATCGAGCCGCACCAAAACCGCAGTCGCGTCGACAACCGGTTTTTGCAGGCTGGCGATAGGCAATTTTGACAAATCATAAGACATTGAATTCATGGTAAATGATTTGCTAAACGGACGATATCGGATAGTTAGAGTCCGTCACCGGATAGTTTGCTTCAGGCCACGCCTGACTTCCGATAAGTACTGCTTATCGGAAGTGACGTATTGTAGATCCGCAAACGATATTGTTGTCTTATTAGTCCATAAGAAAGCCATTTATGTATTTTGGCACGATTCTCCGATGTCTGAGATTTAGCCACCACAGCTTGTCTATTCATCGTTAAAGCTGAGTATTATTCCGCTCGGCGGACCAAACGTGAACCCCTATCAAAACTGCCGGTGGACGCTGCTGAATCTTTCCCCTATCGATGGTACCATGAAGTCGTCTCTCGATCACATTCCGCTTCGCAAGCAGCGCGAGATTGGCCGTGTCCTGGAAATCCTCCATGAGGAGTTCGAAGACGCGCTGAAGGATGGAACGGCAGAATTCAAGAAGCGCGGCCGGATCCTGAAGATCATCCTGTTTGGCTCCTATGCCAAGGGCGGCTGGGTCGATGAGCCCTTCACGATGAAGGGATATCGCTCCGATTTTGATCTCCTGATCATCGTCAACAACCGCAAGCTCTGTGACTTCGCCGAGTACTGGCACAAGGCGGCCGACCGGTTGATCCACGACAAGTCGATCGAAACGCCGGTGAGCTTCATCGTCCATTCCAGGCGCGAAGTGAACACCTACCTGAAGGAAGGGCAGTACTTCTTCTCCGATATCCGCAAGGAAGGCATCGTCCTCTACGAGCTCGATGACGAGCCGCTCACGGAGCCCAAGCCACTATCGCCGGCCGATCGATTGAGGGTGGCGAAGGAGCACTATGATGATCGGCTTTCACTTTCCCGGTCTTTCCTTAGGATAGCGACTTCTTGCCTCAGCCAAAAGGAACTTCGGATTGGCGGATTCCAACTCCATCAAACGATCGAGCAAGCCTATTCTTGTGTCTTGCTGACCCTCACCAATTACGGACCGCCTTCCCACAACATAAAATTCCTGCGCTCGCTTGCCGAGGAACAGGATCGGCGTCTTGCCGAGGCGTTTCCCCGGGATCAGCATCGAGAACGCGCGTGGTTCAACACGCTGAACGAGGCTTATGTGAAAGCGCGCTACTCCAAGCACTTCGAGATCAGTGAGGAGGCTCTTGGTTGGCTTTCAGAGCAGACTGCTTCTTTGCTTGGGCTGGTCGAAACGGTGTGCTCCGAGCATCTGACGATGCTGGAGCGCAACAGTAGGTAGCGGCGATTCGGCGGCTCTGGTACGGCCGAGGTCGCGAGCCACACAGTTAGCGCTCCGTTGAGCGCCGCCACTCGCCGTCTTGGCCAAGCATCGGCTCAGATATGCAAAGCGCTTCCCAAAGCCTTCAGCGCCGCTTCCATGACGGCTTCGCTGCGGGTCGGATGGGCGTGGATGGTCCCGGCAATGTCTTCCAGCCGCGCGCCCATCTCGATCGCCAGGGCGAACGCCGCTGATAGTTCGGAGACACCTGCCCCGACCGCCTGCAGGCCGAGAACGAGATTGGTGTCGGCGCGGGCGACGACGCGCACGAAGCCCTCCTCCGAGACCATCGTCATTGCCCGCCCATTGGCGCTGAACGGAAACTGCCCGGTGCGGATTTCATAACCTTGCGCCTGCGCCTCCGCCGGGGAGAGGCCGGCGCTGACGATCTCCGGATCGGTAAAGCAGATGGCGGGGATGCAGCGCTTGTCCCACGCACGCTTCTTGCCGGCGATGATCTCCGCCACCATCTCCCCCTGTGCCATGGCCCGATGGGCGAGCATCGGTTCGCCGGTCACGTCGCCGATCGCATAGATGCCGCGCATCGAGGTGCGGCAACGATCATCGATCCTGAGATAGGGACCGGCGCGATCGAGATCGAGTTCTTCGAGACCGGAGCCTGCCGTTCGCGGCCGGCGGCCGACGGTGACGAGAATGCGGTCGGCCGGGAGGCTCTCGCACCGGCCATCGAGGGTTTCGACGAGCAATGCCTCGCCATTGTCGGCAAGTCCCGTCGCCTTTGCGCCGGTCAGCACCCGGATGCCGCTTTCGGTGAGCTTGCGCATGACGGGGCGGACGAGTTCGGCATCATAGAGCGGCAGCACCTGCGGCGTCGCCTCGACCACCGTCACATCAGATCCCATCTTGGAGAAGGCCATTCCGAGCTCCAGCCCAATATAACCGCCGCCGACCACGACCAGCTTCTTCGGCAGTTCCGTCATCGCCAGCGCCTCGGTCGAGGAAATGACTCGACCCCCGAATGGCAGGTTGGCAAGCTCAACCGGATCGGAGCCGGTGGCGATCACCACGGTCTCGGCGCGGATGATTTGCTGGCCGGTTTCCGTCTCGACCTCCACCGTCTTGCCGTCGCGAAAGTGAGCGCGGCCGTGAACGATCTTCACCCGCGACTTCTGCAACAGCCCGGAAACGCCGCCCGTAAGCCGGCCGACGATGCCGTCCTTCCAGGCGATCGTCCTGCCAAGATCGATCGAGGCGCCTTCGACACGGATGCCCATCGGGTTCTTGCCGGCGAGCATCTTTTGCGTGGCGTCGAACTCCTCTGCCGCATGGATCAGCGCCTTGGAGGGAATGCAGCCGACCGTCAGACAGGTGCCGCCCGGCTTGCCCGCTTCGACGATCACGGTATCGATACCAAGCTGCCCGGCGCGGATGGCGCAGACATAACCGCCCGGGCCGGCGCCGATGACGAGGAGCTTGCAGACAATCTCTTTCATGGATCAGCCTTCGATGAAAATGAGCGCCGGCGTTTCGAGGAGCGTACGGACGCGCTGCACGAAGGTCGCCGCATCCCAGCCGTCGATGATGCGGTGATCGAAGCTGGAGGAGAGGTTCATCATCTTGCGGGGCACGAATTGCGTCCCGTCCCAGACCGGCCGGGTGGCGATCTTGTTGACGCCGATGATCGCCACCTCGGGATGGTTGATAACAGGTGTCGAGACGATACCGCCGAGCGCCCCGAGCGAACTGATGGTGATGGTGGAGCCTGAAAGCTCTTCACGCGTCGCGGTCCCAGAGCGCGCCGCGTCCGCCAGCCGGACCATCTCGGCGGCGCAATCCCAGATGCCGCGGGCTTCCGCATGCCGCACCACCGGCACCGTCAGACCGGCGGGCGTCTGCGTGGCGATGCCGATATGCACGGCGCTGTGGCGCGTGATGATGCCGGCATCGTCGTCGAAGGTTGCATTAACGTTGGGCTGCTCGGAAATCGCCTTAACCAGCGCCCGCATCAGGAAGGGCAGAACCGTCAGCTTCAAATGATCCGGCCGGCGGTCGCCGTTCATGGTGGCGCGCAACTCCTCGAGTGCGGTCATGTCCACTTCCTCCACATAGGTGATGTGGGGAATGCGCGAGGTGGACAACACCATCTTCTCGGCAATGCGGCGGCGCAGGCCGGTCAGCTTGATTTCTTCAGTCGCCGTCTTCCTGGCAAATCCGTTCCTGGTCGCCGCGGGAGCTGTTCCCTGAGACAGAAACTGCTCCACATCTTCGCGCAGGATTCGACCGGCCGGTCCGCTTCCCTGCACCTGTCTGAGATCGACGCCGCTTTCCCTGGCGAGCAGCCGCACGGAGGGCGCGGCGATCGGCTTTTCGACCGGCACAGGCGCGGGAGCAGGCACAGGTGCAGGTGCAGGTGCAGAAACCGGCGCTGTCGGGACGGGCTTGGCAATCTCGGCCTTGGGCGCTTCGGCGACCGGCGCCTGCGAGATCCGTATGGGCTGAGCCTCGCCGGTTTCCCCTGCCGTTTCGATCCGCACCAGCGGCGCCTTGACCGCGATACGGTCTCCGATCTCGCCGGCAAGCCAGATGACGGTGCCGCTGACGGGAGAGGGAATTTCCACCGTCGCCTTGTCGGTCATGACGGCGGCGATCACCATGTCCTCACGGACCGGATCGCCTGTCTTCACGTGCCATTCGACAAGCTCGGCCTCGGCGACCCCTTCCCCGACATCCGGCATCTTGATGATGAATTCGCCCATGGCTCAGGCCTCCATGACTTCGGCAAGCGCCCGCCCGACGCGCGCTGGACCGGGGAAATAGTCCCACTCCTGCGCATGCGGATAGGGCGTATCCCAGCCGGCAACGCGCACAACCGGTGCTTCGAGATGATAGAAGCAATGTTCCTGCACCAGAGACACGACCTCGCCGCCGAAGCCCGACGTCAGGGTCGCCTCATGCACGACAACACAGCGCCCGGTCTTGGTGACCGATTTGACGATCGTATCTAGGTCGAGCGGCAGCAGGCTTCTGAGATCGATCACTTCGGCATCGATGCCGGCATCTTCGGCCGCGGCAAGCGCAACATGCACCATCGTGCCATAGGCAACCACCGTCACCGCAGATCCCTCGCGCCGCACCTCGGCCTTGCCGATCGGGATGGTGTAATGGCCGTCGGGAACTTCGCCGAGGTCGTGTTTCGACCAGGGTGTGACCGGCCGTTCGTGATGACCGTCAAAGGGGCCGTTATAAAGCCGCTTCGGTTCCAGGAACATGACCGGATCAGGGTCCTCGATCGCTGCGATCAGCAGGCCTTTGGCGTCATAGGGATTGGAGGGAACGATCACCTTCAGGCCGCAGACGTGAGTAAAGAGCGCTTCCGGGCTCTGGCTGTGGGTCTGGCCACCAAAAATGCCGCCGCCGGTCGGCATACGCACGACGATCGGGCAGGTGAAATCGCCGTTGGAGCGGTAGCGGATGCGTGCGGCCTCCTGCGTCAGCTGGTCATAGGCGGGATACATGTAATCGGCGAACTGGATTTCGACGCAGGGCTTCAGCCCGTAGGCGGCCATGCCGATTGCCGTGCCGACGATGCCGGATTCGCTGATCGGCGTGTCGAAGCAGCGCGTCCTGCCGTATTTTGCCTGCAAGCCTTGGGTGCAGCGGAAAACGCCGCCGAAATAGCCGACGTCCTCGCCGAAGACCACGACATTGTCGTCCTTCGCCATCGAGACGTCCATGGCGCTGCGCACGGCCTCGATCATCGTCATTCTGGCCATGTCAGTACCCTGCCTTCTGCCGCTGGCGGCGGATATGCGGCGGCATTTCGGCATAGACGCCCTCGAAAATGTCGCGCACCGAAGGACGGCCGCCGGCATGCAGCGTGCCATGCGCCTCCGCCTGGCGCTGCGCCTCGATCACCTCGTCCATGATTTCGGCTTCCGCCTGGACGTGGCGCTCCTCCGACCAGACGCCCTTGACGATCAGATGCTTCTTCAGGCGCAGCACGGGGTCGCCGAGCGGCCAGGCTTCGGATTCCGTCTTCGGCCGATAGGCGCTCGGATCATCCGAGGTGGAATGGGCGCCGACACGGTAGGTCACATGTTCGATCAGCGTCGGGCCGAGATTGCGCCTGGCCCGCTCCGCCGCCCAGCGGGAGACGGCATGGACGGCGAGGTAATCGTTTCCGTCGACCCTCAGCGCCGGAATGCCGAAGCCGAGGCCGCGAGCGGCAAAGGTGCCGGAGCCGCCGCGGGCAATGCCCTGGAAAGTGGAGATTGCCCATTGATTGTTGACGATGTTGAGGATCACAGGCGCCTTGTAGGTCGAGGCGAAAACGAGCGCCGAATGGAAGTCGGATTCCGCCGTCGATCCATCGCCAATCCAGGCAGCGGCAATGCGGCTGTCATTCTTGATCGCCGAGGCCATCGCCCAGCCCACCGCCTGCACATATTGGGTGGCGAGATTGCCGGAGATGGTGAAGAAGCCGTGTTCCTTGGAGGAATACATGATCGGCAGCTGCCGGCCGTGCAGCGGATCGCTCTCGTTCGAATAGATCTGGTTCATCATCTCGACCATCGGATAGTCGTCGGCGATCAGCAGCCCCGCCTGGCGATAGGTCGGGAAATTCATGTCTCCCTTGTTGAGCGCCTTGCGGAAGGCACAGCTGACGGCCTCTTCGCCGAGATGCTGCATGTAGAAGGAAGTCTTGCCCTGGCGCTGCGCCATCAGCATGCGGGCGTCGAAGGCGCGCAGCTTCATCATGTTGCGAAGCCCGGTCAGCAATTCCTCATCGGAGAGCGACCCCGCCCAGGGGCCGACCGCCTCGCCATCACGGTTCAAGACGCGGATGATCGAATAGGCAAGCTCGCGGATTTCTTCCGAGGCGACATCGACTTCGGGACGCGGCACGGAACCGGCTTTGGCGATCTTGACGTTGGAAAAGTCGGGCTGACCGCCGGGGCGGACGGCAGGTTCGGGGACGTGCAGGCTCAAACGAGCGGAATCCACCATATTTCTTCTTTCCTCCCTTTGCCGGCCGTGCGTCCCTCCCCGGAAACAGGCCGGTATGGTTCTTATAAATTGCGGGCGATCACCATGCGCTGCACGTCGCTCGTTCCCTCATAGATCTGGCAGATGCGCACATCGCGATAGATGCGCTCGACCGGATAATCGGCCATGTAGCCATAACCGCCATGGATCTGGATTGCGTCGGAACAGACGCGTTCGGCCATCTCCGAGGCAAAGAGTTTTGCCATCGAGGCTTCCGAAAGGCAGGGCAGCTCCGCCTCCCTCAAGGCGGCCGCGTGAAAGACCAGCTGGCGCGCCGCCTCGATCCGCACCGCCATATCGGCAAGGCGGAAGGCGACGGCCTGATGCTCGAAAATCGGCTTGCCGAAGGCCGTACGTTCCTTGGCATAATCACGCGCCGCTTCGAAGGCCGCCCGCGCCATGCCGACCGCCTGCGCGGCGATGCCGATCCGCCCGCCCTCGAGATTGGCAAGCGCGATGCGATAGCCTTCGCCTTCCGCCCCGAGCCTCAAATCGACAGGAATGCGCATAGCGTTGAAGGCGATCTGGCAGGTATCGGTGGAATGCAGCCCGAGCTTTTCCTCCACGCGGATCACCTCGTAGCCCGGCGTCTCCGTCGGCACGATAAAGGCGGTGATGCCCTTCTTGCCGGCATCAGGATCGGTGACGGCAAAGACGATGATGATATTACCGTTCTTTCCCGAGGTGATGAATTGCTTGGCGCCGTCGAGCACGTAATGATCGCCGTCGCGTCGTGCCCGAGTCTTCAGGTTGGAGGCGTCGGAACCCGCCTGCGGCTCGGTCAGTGCAAAACCGCCGATCCATTCACCGCTTGCCAGTTTCGGCAGGAAGCGCTGGCGCTGCTCCTCGGTGCCGAATTTCAGGATCGGCACGCAGCCGACGGAGGAGTGCACGCTCATGATCGTCGAACAAGGCCCGTCGCCGGCGGCGATCTCCTCCAGTGCCGCGGCATAGGCGAGCACGCCGGTATCCGAGCCGCCATAGGCCTCCGGCACCAGCATGCCGAGCAGTCCGAGTTCGCCCATCTCCTGCAAATCGTCGCGCGGGAAAAGATGCTCGCGGTCGCGTTTGGCCGCTCCCGGGGCCAACCGGTCGCGGGCAAAGTCGCGGGCGACATCTGATATCTGCTGCTGGAGTTCGGAAAGGATCATATGGCTCCTCCTCTTCCCGCTAGTGCCGCTCGATGGCGACAGCCGTCGCCTCGCCGCCGCCAATGCAGAGCGCCGCCATGCCTCGTTTCAGGTCGTAGCGCTGCAGCGCTGCAAGCAGCGTCACCAAAATCCGGGCGCCGGACGCGCCGATCGGATGGCCGAGCGCGCAGGCGCCACCATGCACGTTGACCCTCTCATGCGGCAGGTCGAGGTCGCGCATCGCCGCCATTGCGACGACGGCGAATGCCTCGTTGATTTCGAACAGGTCGACCTCCGAAAGCGCCAGGCCGGTGCGATCGGAGAGCTTCTGCAGCGCACCGATCGGCGCGGTGGCGAAAAGATTGGGCGCCTGCGAATGCGTGGCATGACCGAGGATCGTGGCAAGCGGCTTGAGCCCGCGCAGTTCCGCCTGCGAGCGGTGCATCAGCACCAGGGCTGCCGCGCCATCGGAGATCGAGCTGGAATTGGCCGCCGTCACCGTGCCGCCCTCGCGGAAGGCGGGCTTCAATGTCGGAATCTTGTCGAGCTTGGCCTTGCCCGGCTGTTCGTCGCGGCTTGCCACCTGCTCGGCCTTGCCCGATTTGACCGTGACCGGCACGATCTCGCTTTCAAAACAGCCGTCCGCAATCGCCTTCTGCGCCCGCGTCAGGGAGGCGATCGCATAGTTGTCCTGCGCCTCGCGCGTGAACTGATAGGCCTCGGCGCAATCCTCCGCGAAGCTGCCCATCAAGCGCCCCTTGTCATAAGCATCCTCCAGCCCGTCGAGGAACATGTGATCCACGACACGCCCATGGCCAAGCCTGTAGCCGCCACGAGCCCTGTCGAGGAGATAGGGCGCGTTGGTCATGCTTTCCATGCCGCCGGCAACCGCCACCCAGGCACTGCCGGCGGCGATCAGGTCATGCGCCATCATGACAGCCTTCATGCCCGAGCCGCACATTTTGTTGACGGTGCTGGCGCCTGTCGAAAACGGCAGGCCGGCATGGATGGCCGCCTGGCGTGCCGGCGCCTGCCCCTGCCCTGCCGGCAGCACGCAGCCGAAGACGACTTCCTCGATCGCTTCGGCCTCGACGCCGCTGCGCTCAAGTGCGGCGCGGATCGCAGTTGCGCCAAGCTCGGGTGCCGCCGCATCCTTCAGCTCTCCCTGAAAGCTGCCGATCGGGGTGCGTGCCGCACCGACGATGACGATAGGGTCCTGCAATGCCATTTTTCCTCCTCGGGCGACGCTTAACGCGCGCCCATCCGCAATGCGCCGTCGAGGCGGATGACCTCGCCGTTGAGCATGTTGTTTTCAAAGATATGGCGCACCAGTCCGGCAAATTCCGCCGGCCGGCCGAGTCGCGGCGGAAAGGGCACGCTCTTGCCGAGCGCTTCCTGCACTTCCGCCGGCATATCAGCCATCATCGGCGTCTCGAATATGCCGGGCGCGATCGACACGACACGGATACCGTGCCGCGCAAATTCACGGGCGATCGGCAAGGTCATCGCCGCCACCCCGCCCTTGGAGGCAGCATAGGCCGCCTGACCGATCTGTCCGTCGAAAGCGGCAACCGAAGCCGTGTTGACGATGACGCCGCGTTCGCCTTCCGCATCCGGCTCCATGATTCGGATCGCGGCTGCGGCAACCCGGATCATGTTGAACGTGCCGATGAGATTGATGCCGATGGTGCGGGCGAAACTCTCCAGCCGGTGCGGTCCGTCGCGGCCGATCACCTTTTCGGCCGGCGCGACACCGGCGCAATTGACCAGTCCGCGCAAACCGCCGAAAGCTTCGACCGCAGCGGCCACCACAGCCGCACCGTCCTCGCCATCGCTGACATCGGCCTTGACGAAGCGAGCCTCGCTGCCGAACTCCCGGGCAATCGCTTCACCTGCTTCCGCATTGAGATCGGCGATCGTCACGCGCCCGCCGGCTTCGACGAGCATGCGCGCTGTTGCGGCGCCGAGACCGGAGCCGCCGCCGGTGACGATGAAATTTGCTCCTGCGATCAGCATGGATCCAGTCCTCCCTGCCGGCACGCGCCCTCCTCCGGGCGCAACCGACAGCAGCGATTCTATTCGCTCTACCTATTGCAAGCGATGACAAAACTGCTCCATAGTTTCGGACAGTTTTGCCATAGTGAGGATTGGCATGGCCGAGATCGAGCGACGCATGATCGCGCCGGGTTTCGTCGAGGAGGCGCTGGACAGCCTGCGGCGGCTCAGCAAGCCGACGGCACCGATCCTAGCCCGCGTCGGCCTGCCTGCTGTCATCGACCAGCCGGTTTCGGCGGAGACCTATGGCGCGCTGTGGCTTGCAATTGCTGGCGAACTCGACGACGAATTCTTCGGCATGGGCGCGCGCCCGATGCGCAGCGGCAGCTTCACGCTGCTTTGCCATTGCGTGCTGCATGCGCCGACGCTCGGCCACGCGCTGCGCCGGGCCTTGCGCTTCCTCGATGTCGTGCTCGACGATCCCAGGGGGCAGCTCATCATCCGCGATGGCCTCGCCGAGGTCGAGCTCAGGGATGCCGGCGGCCCACGTTCGGCCTTCGCCTATCGAACCTACTGGATCATCCTGCACGGCATCATCTGCTGGCTGGTCGGGCGGCGCATTCCGATCCGCCTCGTCGATTTCCGCTGCGCCGAACCCAAGCAAGGCGCCGACTACCGGCTGTTCTTCGGCGCGCCCGTACGCTTCTCCCAGGCCATCAGCCGGCTCGGCTTCGACAGCGCCATGCTCAACCTGCCGATCTCCCGCAGCGAACAGGCTCTGAAACAGTTCCTGCGCGGTGCGCCGGCCAATATCCTCGTGCGCTACCGTTACGACGCCGGCATCGCCGCCGCCGTCCGCCGCCGCTTGAACCAAGCCACGCCCAATGCCTGGACGAGTTTTGCAGCACTTGCCGCCGACATGCGCATGCCCTCCTCTACACTCCGCCACCGCCTGCACGACGAGGGACAAAGCTATGCCGCCATCAAGGACGATATCCGCCGTGACCTTGCCATCGAACTGCTGCTGAACACCTCGAAGACCATTGGCGAGATCGCTGTACAACTCGGCTATTCCGAGCCCAGCGCCTTCTTCCGGGCCTTTCGGAAATGGATGGGCAAGAGCCCGGAGGCTTTCCGGCGGGAGGAAGCGGAAAATCGAGGCTAAGTCAAACCGCTCAACTTGACCCGATTGGCTTCGCGTACCGGCACCAGTGTAGAATAGTGATATCCACTAATTTTCACTATATGCTATAAGAAAAAGTAAAGGAGACCGTAGCCATGAAACCATCCGGACAGATGACCGTGAGCCTCACCGGCGAACTGGAGCAATTCGTCCGCGATCAGGTGCGCACCGGCGCCTTCGCATCGAGCAGTGAATATATCCGCGACCTGGTACGCGAGCGCTATAACCAGCAACGCGATCGCGCCGAAAAGCTGAAGGCGTTGGATGAGGCGCTGGCACGCGGCATCGCCGACGCCGAAGCCGGGCGTACCATGCCCTTGGATGTGGCATTCAAGCGGCTCCGCGAGGAACTCGGCCTCTTGGACCAAAGCGCCGGGAAATGAAGGTCAGGATTACCGATGCAGCATGGGAAAACATGCTGCATATTGGCCGCTGGATCAAGGACCGCAGTCCGGCTCGCGCCGAAACGGTCGTGAGGGAGCTTTACGAACGGTGCGAATCACTGGGGCATATGACCCGCTTCTTTCCCTTGCTGCCCGGCCGGGAAGAATCCGGCATCCGCCCGCGCGCCCCTACGGCGACTAGCGATTGCCGACGCGGTCGAAGTGCTGCATGTCCTGCACGGCGCGGTAGAATATGAATGATTGCTGTTCCCGGACGAATAGGGGCGACTGCCGATTACCCGTCCCGTGATTCTCGGCCGGCACGCATTGAAAAGATCGGGCAGAGCGAAACTCATGGCTCGTCGTCGTACCCTTCGCCCTTCGCCAGCTGCTCGATCGCCTCACCTAAGAACTGGCCATGTTCGTCCGACATCTTCGCGATGTGATGGGCACGACGCGGGTCCGGGCCGCTGCGCATG
Organism: Rhizobium sophoriradicis; assembly: GCF_025200795.1. NCBI lineage: Bacteria > Pseudomonadati > Pseudomonadota > Alphaproteobacteria > Hyphomicrobiales > Rhizobiaceae > Rhizobium > Rhizobium sophoriradicis. The sequence continues at coordinate 75,729 of NZ_CP104153.1, read as the reverse complement.
CGCTCGTAATGCTCATAGCTCATCAGCACGAAACGTGGCTTGTTATGGCGGGTGAGAACGACCGGCTCCCGGCTCGCAGCATCGGTAACATCGCCGACCTGCCTCTTGAGGTCGCCTGTCGTGAACTGTCGCATGGTAAACCTCCCGGCTTTCGAAGGGAAAGGCCTTACCCGCATCAAAATCAAGAGCACTTTGAACCTTTCGCAACCCGCGCTACATATTTTAGCGGGAGGAGTGCCATGTTTGATTTTTCGCTTGGCGAAACCGCGGATGCAATCCGCGACACGACGGCGCGGTTTGCCGCCGATCATATTGCTCCGCTGGCAGCCGAAATCGACGAAAGCAACACGTTTCCGCGCCAGCTCTGGCCCCAGATGGGGGCGCTCGGCCTGCATGGGATCACCGTCGAGGAGGAATTCGGTGGCGCCGGTCTCGGCTATCTCGAGCATGTCGTCGCGATGGAGGAAGTGTCGCGCGCCTCAGCCTCGGTGGGCTTAAGTTACGGCGCCCATTCCAATCTCTGCGTCAACCAGATCCGCCGCTGGGCCTCGCCGGAACAGAAGCGCCGCCATCTGCCGAAGCTGATCTCCGGCGAGCACGTCGGCTCACTTGCGATGTCCGAAGCCGGCGCCGGCTCCGATGTCGTCTCGATGCGGTTGCGGGCCGAGCGCAAGGGCGCCCGCTACATTCTGAACGGCACCAAATTCTGGATCACCAATGCGCCGCATGCCGACGTCCTCGTCGTCTATGCCAAGACCGATCCCGCCGCCGGTCCGAAAGGCATTTCCGCTTTCATCATTGAGAAGGGCATGCCCGGCTTCAGCGTCTCGAAGAAACTCTCCAAGCTCGGCATGCGCGGCAGCGATACGGCCGAGTTGGTCTTTGAGGATTGCGACGTGCCGGCCGAGGCGCTGATGGGGCGCGAGGGCGAAGGCGTGAAGATCCTGATGTCCGGTCTCGATTACGAGCGCGCCGTGCTTGCCGGCGGTCCGCTCGGCATCATGCAGGCCTGCCTCGATGTCGTGCTGCCTTATGTGCGCGATCGCAAGCAGTTCGGCAAACCGATCGGCGATTTCCAGCTGATGCAGGCCAAGATCGCAGATATGTATGTGGCGCTGAACTCGTCGCGCGCCTATGTCTATTCCGTCGCCCGCGCCTGCGACGCTGGCCGCGCCACGCGCACCGACGCGGCGGCCGCGATCCTCTTTGCCAGCGAGAATGCCGTGAAGGTGTCGCTGGAGGCGATCCAGGCGCTCGGCGGCGCCGGCTATACCAAGGAATGGCCGGTCGAGCGTTTCCTGCGCGACGCCAAGCTCTACGATATCGGGGCCGGCACCAACGAAATCCGCCGCTACCTGATCGGCCGGGAGCTCATCGCATCATGACGGTGATTTCGACCGCGATCGATCGCGACAGCGAGACCTTCAAAGCCAATGCCATCAAGAACAAGGCGCTTGTCGACGAGCTCTACGAGCGCTCGGCAAAGGCGCGCGAGGGCGGCGCGCAATCGGCACGTGAACGTCACACGGCCAAGGGCAAGCTTCTGCCGCGCGACCGCATTCAGCTGCTGATCGATGCCGGCAGCCCCTTCCTGGAGGTCGGCGCGCTGGCGGCCAACGGAATGTATGGCGACGAGGCGCCGGGCGCCGGCATCATATCGGGCATCGGCCGCGTATCCGGCCGTGAGGTCATGATCGTCGCCAATGACGCGACGGTAAAGGGCGGCGCCTATTTTCCGATGACGGTGAAGAAACATCTCAGGGCGCAGGAAATCGCCATGCAGAACCGGCTGCCCTGCCTTTATCTGGTCGATAGCGGCGGCGCCAATCTGCCGCATCAGGCCGAGGTCTTTCCCGACCGCGATCATTTCGGCGCGATCTTCTACAACCAGGCGCAGATGTCGGCCGAAGGCATTGCCCAGATTGCCTGCGTCATGGGAAGCTGCACCGCCGGCGGTGCCTATGTTCCCGCGATGTCCGACGAAACGGTGATGGTGCGCAATCAGGGCACGATCTTCCTCGCCGGCCCGCCGCTGGTCAAAGCCGCGACCGGCGAAATCATCTCGGCCGAAGAGCTCGGCGGCGCCGAAACCCATGGCCGCCGCTCCGGCGTCGTCGATCATGTCGCCGAGAACGATGAACATGCGCTGCTTCTGGTGCGCGATATCGTCGCCAGCCTCAACAGCGTCAAATCGGTCGATATAGACATTCAATCCCCCCGGCCGCCGAAGCTCGACCTCGAGGACCTTCACGGCATCATTCCGGAGGATGTGCGCTCGCCCTATGACGTGCGCGAGGTGATCGGCCGAATCGTCGACGGCTCGGAACTGCATGAGTTCAAGCCACTCTACGGCACCACGCTCGTCTGCGGCTTCGCCCGCATCTGGGGCATGCCTGTCGCCGTCATCGCCAATAACGGCGTGCTCTTTTCCGAAAGTGCGCTGAAGGGCGCGCATTTCATCGAGCTCGCCTGCCAGCGCCGCGTGCCGCTGCTCTTCCTGCAGAATATTTCCGGCTTCATGGTCGGCGGCCGTTATGAGGCCGGCGGCATCGCCAAGGACGGCGCAAAGCTGGTGACGGCGGTGGCGACCGCCACCGTGCCGAAAGTCACCGTCATCATCGGCGGCAGCTTCGGCGCCGGCAATTACGGCATGTGCGGGCGCGCCTATCGCCCGCGTTTCCTGTTCACCTGGCCGAACAGCCGCATCAGCGTCATGGGCGGCGAACAGGCAGCCTCGGTGCTTGCCACCATCCGCCGCGACGCGATGGAAGCGCGCGGCGAGGATTGGCCGGCCGCCGAGGAAGAGGCGTTCAAGGCGCCGGTCCGTGCCGGCTACGAGGCCGAGGGCAATCCCTATTATGCCACCGCCCGCCTCTGGGATGACGGCATCATCGACCCGCGCCAGACGCGAGATGTGCTGGGTCTCGCCTTTTCCGCCTGCCTGAATGCGCCGATCCCGAAAGGGCCGCGCTTCGGCCTGTTCAGGATGTGAGGCGGCGATGATGGAAAGTCTTCTCATTGCCAACCGGGGCGAAATCGCCCGCCGCATCATCCGCACGGCGAAAATACTCGGCATCCGCACCATTGCGGTCTATTCCGAGGCCGATGCCGGCCTGCCCTTTGTGAGAGAAGCGGACGAGGCAATCGCCATCGGCCCGCCGCCCGCCCGAGAGAGTTATCTCTCCGAGGCACGCATCCTGGAAACCGCCCGGAAAACCGGCGCTGCGGCCATCCATCCCGGTTACGGTTTCCTGTCGGAAAATGCTGACTTTGCCGAAGCGGTCGAAAATGCCGGCATAATCTGGGTCGGCGCGCCGCCGGCCGCCATCCGCGCCATGGGGCTGAAGGACGCCGCCAAACAATTGATGCAGGCGGCAGGCGTCCCGGTGACTCCCGGTTATCTCGGACCGGACCAGAGCGAAAAGCGGCTGGCCGCCGAGGCGGATGCCATCGGTTATCCCGTGCTGATCAAGGCCGTCGCTGGCGGCGGCGGCAAGGGCATGCGGCGCGTCGACCGGCCGCAGGATTTTGCCGAAGGTCTCGCCTCCTGCCGCCGCGAGGCAGCCGCCTCTTTCGGCGACGACCGTGTTCTGATCGAGCGCTATATCGCCAATCCGCGCCATATCGAGGTGCAAGTCTTTGCCGACACGCACGGAAACTGCGTTCATCTCTTCGAACGCGATTGTTCGCTGCAGCGCCGGCACCAGAAAGTCATCGAAGAGGCCCCTGCCCCTGGCCTTGATGCCGCCACCCGCGCGGCGATCTGCGATGCGGCGGTCAAGGCTGCAAGAGCGGTGAATTATGTCGGCGCCGGCACGATCGAATTCATCGCCGACGCCTCCTCGGGCCTCAATGCCGACCGCATCTGGTTCATGGAGATGAACACGCGCCTGCAAGTCGAGCATCCGGTTACCGAGGCCATAACAGGCGAAGATCTGGTGCTTTGGCAGCTGAAGGTCGCGAGCGGCGAGCCGCTGCCGAAAAGCCAGGACGAGATCACCATGAACGGCTGGGCCTTCGAAGCCCGGCTCTATGCCGAAAATCCGGCCGCCGGCTACCTGCCCTCGACCGGCCGGCTCGATCATCTCAGACTGCCTCAAGCGGTTCGCGTCGACAGTGGCGTCGTTGAGGGCGATGAGATCACCGCCTTCTACGACCCGATGATCGCCAAGATTATTGCGCATGGACCGAACCGTGAAGCGGCCCTTTCGAAGCTCGCCGCCGCATGCTCCGGTATCGAGGTCTGGCCGGTCCGGTCCAATGCCGGGCTTCTCGCACGCGTCACCAATCATCCGGATTTTCGCGCCGCAAGGATCGATACCGGCTTCCTCGACCGCCATGGCGAAAGCCTCGTGGCCAGCGAGCCGGATGAAACCGTCATCGACAAAGCAGCCACGGCACTTTCGAAGGGCATGGTTGGCGATCCCTGGTCTGCGCTGACCGGCTTCCGCATCGCTGGGCCAAGCGACAGCCGCGTGCGCGTGCGCATCGACGGTCATCTCCACTGGGGACACGCATACACCGACCTCGAAGCAAAGACGATCGAGATGGACGAGACAACGGTGCTTTTCGATGCGGGCAATGCCTGGTCGATCGGCCTGCCTCACGCAGGCGAGGCCGAGGCGAATCACGGTGTGGGCGATGGCGCCATCCTGTCGCCCATGCCGGGCCTCGTCATTTCGGTGGAGGTCACGGAGGGCGATCGTGTCGCCAAGGGAGACCGTCTGCTGACGGTCGAAGCCATGAAGATGGAACATTCGCTGCGGGCACCCTTCGACGGCATCGTCGGCAAACTGCAGGTTTCCCCCGGCGTCCGCGTTTCGGAAAATCAGCTGGTCGTCACCGTCATGAAGGGAGAGGAGTGATGGCCGGCCGCTATTTCGACGAATGGACGGTTGGCGACCGGATCGCCCACGACATTCGCCGCACGGTCACCGAGACCGACAATCTGCTGTTTACGACACTCTCCCACAATCCGCAGCCGCTGCATCTCGATGCGGAATATGCGGCCGGAACCGAGTTCGGCCGGATCGTCGTCAACGGCACCTTCACCTTCGCGCTGACCGTCGGTCTTTCGGTCAGTGACACCACGCTCGGCACGCTTGTCGCCAATCTCGGCTATGACAAGGTGACAATGCCGAAACCGGTCTTCATCGGCGATACCCTGCGGGTAGAAACCGAAGTGACGGAGCTGCGCCGCTCGAACTCCCGCCCCGATGCCGGCATCGTCACCTTCCGACACATCACTTTGAACCAGCGTAACGAGATCGTCTGCCAGTGCCTGCGTACCGCCATGCTGAAGGGGAAGCCATCATGAGGCTGCGTTCGCTGCTCTTCGTGCCCGGCGACCGGCCGGAACGTTTCGAAAAAGCGCTCACATCGGGCGCCGATGCCGTCATTCTCGATCTGGAAGATTCCGTCGCGCCGGCCAGCAAGCCAAAGGCCCGCGACAGCGTCCATCAATTCGTGCAGCGCCATGCCGGCGAGACCAAGCTCCTCATCCGCATCAATCCTCTCGCCTCGCCGGAATGCGAGGTCGACCTCGCCGCCCTGAGCGATCTTCAGCCTTTCGCGCTCATGCTGCCGAAGGCCGAAGGCGCCACTTCGGTGCGCAAGCTTGCAAGCTCGCTCGCGGCGGCTCCTCCCATCCTGCCGATCGCGACCGAAACGCCGGCGGCGATCTTCGAGATCGGCAGCTATCGCGAGGTCTCGGATAATCTCTGCGGCCTGACCTGGGGCGCCGAGGATCTGCCGGCTGCGATCGGGGCTGCGACCGCGCGCAGGACGGACGGCCGCTATACGCCGCCTTACGAGCTTGCCCGCTCGCTCACGCTCTTTGCAGCCCATGCCGCAGCCATTCCGGCAATAGATACTGTCTATCCCGATTTTCGCGATCTCAACGGTCTGCGGGCCTATGTCGGCCGGGCCCGGCGCGACGGTTTCTCCGGCATGATGGCCATCCATCCGAGCCAGGTGGAAACGATCAACCACGCCTTCACGCCGGATGCCTCCGAGATCGCCTGGGCGGAACGGGTCACCGCCGCCTTTGCCGCTAAGCCCGATGTGGGTGTCATCCAGGTGGACGGGCGCATGCTCGATTTGCCGCATCTGAAGCTCGCGACCCGCATTCTGGAGAGCGCCGGACGATAGAGTGCAGGTTAGCCCGACTTCGCGGTTGGCTTGGCGGCGACCTGTTCCGGCTCGAGGTAACCTGCGCCGATAGCGACATAAAGGTCCACGTAGTCCTTGGCGACCTGCTGCACGGTGGCGGCAAGGCTTGCCTCAGCGTCGGAGACCGAACGCTGCGCGTCGAGGACATCGAGCAGCGACGAGGCGCCATCCTTATAGCTCGTGGTCGAAAGCGTGAGTGATTCCTGCGCCGTCTCTACCTGCCGGCGCAGCGGCTCCAGCGTCTGCGTGTCGCGACGAACGGCCGTCAGCGCGTTTTCGACTTCTTCGACGCCGTTCAGCACCGCGGCTTTCCAGGCGAGATACTGGGTCCTGGCGTCGGATTTTTCGATCTCGACATTGGCGCGCAACGTGCCGCCGTCAAAGATCGGCAGGTTGAGCGATGGCCCGAACGACCAGCTGGTCAGACTTCCGCCGCTGGCGCCCGACGATTTAACCCAGCTCGGCGAGATCGAGCCGGACAAGGTGATCGATGGATAGAGCTGGGCTTCGGCCGCGCCGATATCGGCAACGGCGGCCGCCAGCTCGCGTTCGGCCTTGCGAATATCGGGACGGTTGCGGATGAGGTCGGCCGGAATACCGGCGCGGAGGTCGCCGCGGAAGACCGGCTGGCCCGCACTCTTCTGCAACTCCCCCATCAGCGAGGACGCCGGCATTCCGATGAGCGTCGCGATGTGATGAGCCGACTCGGTGAAGCTCTGTTGGAGGCCGGGAATTTCCGACTTCGTCGACTGTACGAGGCCCTCGGCCTGAACGACATCGAGGCGGGAGGCCGCACCAGCTTTCAACTGCAGCTGCGTGAGTTCATACGTCTGTTGACGGGATTTCAAACTCCCTTTTGAAAGCGCAATGCGCTCCTGGTAGTAGCGGGCGTCGATATAGCTCTCGACGAGATCTTTCAGATAGGTGAGCTTGGCATTGTCAGCCGTCGCATAGGCGGCGCCGAGCGAGGCGATTGCACTTTCCCTGGAGCGACGAGACTGGCCGAAAAAGTCGAGCAGCCAGGACAGGCTGGCTTCGCCGCCTGTCGTGTTCGTGGTGCCGACGCTCGTGCGCAGCCGGCCCTTCTCGCCGGAGACCGTATGCGATGCGCCGACGGTCAGACTCGGCAGGCCGCCGGCGCCGGCGACGGTGACGTTGGCAGAGGCCGAATTGATGCTTTCGAGCGCCTGCAGCACGTCGAGGTTCTCGCGGAGGCCATGGGTCACCAGTCCGTCGAGCCGCTTGTCGCGATAGGCCGTCCACCACTCGGCCGTCACGACATTGCCGTTGCTCTTGCTACCGCCCTCTTCGAATTTGGCGGGCAGCGGCATTTGCGGGGGAACGTGATCCGGGCCCCTGACGCAGCCTGCCAGCAGAATTGTCAGGAGCGATGCGGCATAGCGGAGGGATGATAGTCTTGTGCGAAGCGACGTACTCACGGGCGAGCCTCTTGAACCGGGATCGTGGGTTCAGGCTTAGCGGCGCCAGCGTTAATGGCGGTTAAGAAACTGTAAAATTGGGTAAAATCCGGCACCGCCCTGTCGAGCGATGCTGATCAGCTTTCACCGCCGGCCGCACCATAAGGCATCGGCCGCCTCGGAAGCTCGAGCGTGATCGCCAGGCCGCCGGCTTCCGGCAGCGAGGCATGCACGCGCCCGCCGTGACGCTCGATCGCCTGCCTGGCGATAGCAAGGCCCAGACCATATCCGCCGCGCGGCATGGCATCCTTGCCGCGGGAAAACGGCTGGAAGATCCGTTCGAGCTCATCACGCCCGACGCCTGGCCCCTGATCGGTGACGCAGATCCTGAGGCGGTCGGCCATCGTCTCGCAGGATACGGCCACACGCGAATGCTCGGCGGTATATTTGACGGCGTTGCGGACGACATTTTCGAGCGCCCTGTAGATCAGTTCGCCTTCCACCTCGGCACGGAAGATGCCGTCGACGCTCGCCGTGATCGCGACCTCCCGCGCCTGGGCTTCGAATGCCGCATCGCCCAAGATTTCGTTGAGGAGCTCGATGATGTCGAGGGTCTGCGTCTTCAAGGGCCGGCCGGATCCCGCCGTCAGCCTCGCAAGGGTCAGAACCTCGCCCACCAGCGTATCGAGCCGTTCGACCTCCCGGTCCATACGGTCCAGCATGGCGCCGAGTTTGGCCGGGTTCTGCCGGAGCACGCCGACGGCAGCCTGCAGCCGGGACAAAGGCGAACGCAGCTCATGAGAGACGTCATGGAACAGCCTCTGCTGCGCATCCTGAAGCTCCTCAAGCCGGGCGGCGCTCGCATCGAAATCATAGGCAAGGGCAGTCACTTCATCCTTTCGCCCCGCCATTTTATCGCTGATGCGAAAGTCGAAACGACCATGGGCGAGCGCGCTCAGACCGTCGCGCAGATGCACGACGGGACGAATGAGATATCGCGCCAACGCGCCGGCCGCGATCGTGCTGGCGACCAGGATGGTGAGCCACGGTAGGAATGGGCCAAGGCTGTCGAAGGTGGAACCGGCCGGAGCCGACACGGAAAGCCGATAGCAAACTCCATCCTTCGGCACGGATCGGGTAGTCACCGTGTTCTCCTCGGCGCAGGCATCGGCCTCGGCAGGCTTCGACAGGGTCAGGCCGAGCGGTTGCGTCTTTTCGCTTGTAGTCACGAAACGCGCCGCGGCCGCTTCGCCGTCCTCAGCCAGAATATTTGCAGTCAGGTTGAGCACAAGCGTCCGCCGCTCATGTTCCAGCTCGCTTGCGAAGGGAACCGCCTGAAGGAGTTTGACGATAAGGATAATGGCAGCAAGGCTTGCCGCCAGAGTCAGCCAGATAATCCTGAAGAACTTCCAGAAAAGCCGGGGCATGGTCAGTCCACGAGAAGTTGATAGCCCTGGCCGCGGACGGACTGGATCCAGGATTGCCCGTCCTCCCGCAGCCCGAGCTTCTGGCGAACGCTGCTGATATGGACGTCGATGCGGCGATCGAACGGCGTGAGCGGTTTTCCGAAGGCCCGCTTCGAAATCTCCTGCTTCGATACCAGCTGGCCGGCGCTGCGGGCCAGAACCTCGAGCAGGCTGAATTCGGTACCGGTCAGCTCCAAAGTCTCGCCGCGCCATTCGGCGCTTCTATTACCGGAATGGATCACGAGCTGCCCCGCCCTGATCGTGTCGGTCGATACACCCGCCGCCGGCTGACCCGCGCGGCGCAGGATCGCACGCAGCCTTGCCGCCAGTTCGCCCGGGGAGCAGGGTTTCGGCACATAGTCGTCGGCGCCGAGATTGAGGCCCGATATCCTGTCGACGTCATCGCCTCTTGCCGTCAGCATGAGGACGGGAACCTGGCTCAGCTTCCTGATCCGCTGCAGCACCTCGATCCCGTTCATCCGCGGCATCATGATGTCGAGCACGATGATATCGACCGTATTGCCGGCAGCCGCGGCAATGGCGGCGCGGCCATCCGTATCCGTTGCGACGTCATACCCTTCCTCGACCAGATATTCCTGCAGAAGCGTCGTCAGCTCGGCATCGTCGTCGATGAGGAGAACCTTGTTCATTCGCGTTATCCGTCTTTAATCCCGGCGAGCCATACCGCACGAAAGCGCGCGGGCGGCCAAGTTTTACCTAACTTAACACTAACTTGACCGCGCTTAACGTTCGTCCCGTTACTTATCCTGCCATGACATGGATGCGCACCAGGACGGGTCGCCTCGACATCAGCGGCAGTCCTTCGTCGCGTTCGCGCGGAACGCAAAGGCCACCCATGCCTTTGACCACAAGGAATGCTTTGTTGAGAAAACCATCCAGAATATTTGCCGCCGCGCTTGTCGCGGCAGCTCTTGTCTCGCCCGTGCGTTTTGCCATGGCGGAACAGGCCGCTGCAACCGCTCTCACCGTCTCTCTGACGGCGCCGATGCAACGGGACTGGCCGGAGACCGTTCCGGCGAGCGGATGGCTGAAGCCGTGGCAGGAAGCGGTCATCGCCTCCGAAACCAGCGGCCTGCGCATCACCGATGTCCTGGTCGATGTCGGGTCCGTGGTCACGAAGGGACAGACGCTCGTCCGGCTTTCCCAGGAAAGCGTGCTCGCCGACCTTCGCAAGCAGGAGGCGGCCGTCGAGAACGCCAAGGCAAGTCTTACGAAGGCCAAGGCCAATGCCGACCGGGCGCGGCAGCTGCGTCCTTCCGGCGCGCTCTCCGACGAGAAGATCGTCGAATACCTGGCCGACGAGCAGACGGCGACGGCAAGCCTTGCATCCGAAGAGGCCGCACTCGACAGCGAAAAGATCAAGCTTGCGCAAACCACGATCACGGCCGTCGATGACGGCCTTATAACCTCCCGTTCCGCCGATCTCGGTGCCGTCGTCTCCGCCGGCACGGAGCTGTTCCGCATGGTCCGCCAGCAGCGTGTCGAATGGCAGGCGGAGATTTCGGCGCGCTATCTCTTGCGTATTTCTGAAGGCTTGAGCGTCAAGATCAACGGGCCGGACGGCCAGGTCATCGACGGCAAGGTGAGGCTTGTCGGACCTTCGGTCAGCACCGACACCAGCCGGGCGATCGTCTATGTCGCGCTTCCCGCCGATGCCCGTCCGCGCACCGGTCTTTACGTCACCGGCAACATCGAATTGCAGACCTCTCCGGCACTGACCGTACCCGAGACGGCGATCGTGTTCCGGGACGGGATCAGCTACCTCTTCACTTCAGGCGAGGATCAGCGGGTGCAAAGGGTCAGGGTGGAAACGGGCCGCCGCAACAATGGCGAGGTGGAAATCGTCTCCGGCATCGACCGCTCGTCGAAGGTGGTGACCTCGGGCGGCGCCTTCCTGTCGGACAATGACCTCGTGAAGATTGCGGAGAAAAACTGATGAACTTCTCATCCTGGTCGATCCGCAATCCCGTACCGGCGATATTGCTGTTTGTGATGCTGACCGTCGGCGGACTGTTGGCCTTCAAGCAGCTGCCGATCCAGAACTTCCCCGACATGGACCTTCCCACGATCAACGTCACCGCCACGCTCGAAGGCGCCGCACCGACGCAGCTCGAAACCGAGGTCGCCCGCAAGATCGAGGATGGTCTTGCCGCCCTCAGCTATCTCGACCATATCACCACGACGATCACGGACGGCACCGTCTCGATCAAGGTGTCCTTCAAGCTGGAAAAAGACAGCGAAACGGCCCTGAACGAAGTCCGCAATGCCGTCGACAGCGTCAAGGGCGATCTGCCGGCGCAGATGGAAACACCGAGCGTCAGCAAGGTCACGGTGCAGAGCTCCCCTTTGGTCACCTATGCCGTCCGCTCCACCGCTCTCAACGAGACCGAACTTTCCTGGTTCGTCGACAATGATCTGACCAAGGCGCTGCTGTCGGTATCCGGCGTCGGGCAAGTCAACCGCATCGGCGGCATCGATCGCGAGGTTCATGTGGATCTCGATCCCGCGACGATGGCGTCGCTGGGCGTCACTGCGGCCACCGTATCGTCGCAGCTGAAGGCGGTGCAGACGGATACGTCGGGCGGCCTCGGCGAAATCGGCGGCACCCGCCAGACCTTGCGCACGCTCGGCGCACTGCCATCGGTCGAGGCGCTGACGGGGCTCAAAATTCCCCTGGCGAACGGCCAGCAGGTTCGCCTCGATGACGTGGCATCCGTCACCGACAGCTTCGCCGAGCGCTCCTCGATGGCCTATCTCGACGGCAAGCCGGTGATCGCGGTCGAGATCAAACGCTCGAACGGATTTTCCGACAGCGGTGTTGCCGCCGACGTCGACCAGGCGGTCAAAGCGTTCGCAGCCAAGCACTCCAACGTTGAGATCGACGAGGCTTACAGCACGATCGGACCGATCATCGGCAATTACGACGGTTCGATGCACATGCTCTACGAAGGCGCGATCCTGGCGATCATCGTCGTCTGGCTTTTCCTGCGGGACTGGCGGGCAACGATCCTGTCGGCCGTGGCGCTGCCCCTGTCTGTCATACCGACCTTCCTTGTCATGTATTTCGCCGGCTTCAGCCTGAATATCGTCACGCTGCTTGCTCTGTCGCTGGTGGTCGGCATCCTCGTCGACGATGCGATCGTCGAGATCGAGAACATCGCCCGCCACCTGCAGATGGGCAAGCGGCCGATCGACGCCGCGCTGGAAGCGGCCAACGAGATCGGGCTTGCCGTCATCGCGACCACCTTCACGCTGGTCTCGGTCTTCCTGCCGACGGCCTTCATGAGCGGCATACCGGGCCTCATTTTCCGCCAGTTCGGCATCACCGCCGCCGTCGCCGTCCTCGCCTCGCTCGTGGTCGCGCGCCTGCTGACGCCGATGATGGCCGCCTATTTCATGAAGGCCCATCCGACCGAGGAGAAGGATGGCCGGATCATGCATGCCTATATATCAATCGTGAAGGCTGCCATGAACCGCAGAAAGACGACCGTGGCCGTCACCGCCGTCGTCGTGGCGCTGTCGCTTGCGACCATCCCCTTGCTGAAATCGGGCTTCCTGCCGGCGTCCGACGACGCGCGAACCCAGATCACCCTGACCATGCAGCCTGGCGCCACCATCGAGCAGACGGATGCCACGGCCAGGAAGGCCGCGGATATTGTCGGCAAGCTTCCCGACGTAACGCATGTCTTTTCCGCCGTCGGGTCGACCTCCTCGGGCGGCGGCCCCGACGCCAGCACCACGAGCGATGTCGGGTCGGCGACGATCGTTGCCGTGCTGCCGCCCATCGACGAGCGCGACCGCAAGCAATCGCAAATCGAAAACAATATCCGACAGGCGCTTTCCGTCCTCCCCGGCGTGCGTGTGGAGGTCGGCGGCGGCGGCAATGGCACGAAGCTCGAAATCACGCTCGCAAGCGACGATGCGAATGTCCTCGACAGCGCCAGCACGGCGCTTGAGGAACAGCTCCGCTCGCTGCAGGGCATCGGCGCGGTGACATCGACCGCGGCCAGGCAGGCGCCCGAGATCCAGATCACGCCCGATTTTGCACGCAGCGCCGCGCTCGGGGTCACGTCGAGCGCTATCGCCGAGGTCGCACGCGTGGCGACGAACGGCGAATATTCCTCCGATCTGCCGAAGCTGAACCTGCCTCAGCGGCAAATCCCCATCGTCGTCCGCTTCGCGCCCGAGACGCGCACCAATCTGGACGACATCAAGAACATGCGGGTGGCGGGAACGAACGGCAACGTCGATCTCGGATCGATTGCCGATGTGAAGATCGGCGGCAGCCCGTCGGAGATCGACCGCATCGATCGGATGCGCAATGTCACCCTTTCCGTCGAACTGAACGGCCGCATCCTCGGCGACGTCAACCGCGAAGCGCAGGCGTTGCCCGCTCTCCAGCACCTGCCGGCGGGCGTCACCCTGGTCGAACAGGGCGAACTTCAGCGCAGTTCGGAGCTGTTCCAGAGCTTCGCTCTTGCCATGGCAATCGGCGTGTTCTGCATCTATGCGGTCCTCGTGCTGCTCTTCCACGACTTCCTGCAGCCGCTCACCCTGCTGATGGCTCTGCCGCTCTCGCTCGGCGGCGCGCTGCTGCCGCTGGTGCTTACCGGAACCAGCTTCTCCATGCCTGCGGTCATCGGCCTGCTCATGCTGATGGGGGTGGTGACCAAGAATTCCATCCTGCTCATCGAATATGCGATCATGTCGCGTCAGCGTGGCATGACCAGATTCGACGCCCTGCTGGATGCCTGCCACAAGCGCGCGCGGCCGATCGTCATGACCACCATCGCCATGGCCTCGGGCATGCTGCCGGCCGCACTCAGCCTGATGGGCGGCGATTCGAGCTTCCGCCAGCCGATGGCGATCGTAGTGATCGGCGGCGTGGTGATGTCGACGCTGCTCAGCCTGATCGTCATCCCCGTCATCTTCACCTTCGTCGACGATTTCGAACAGATCCTCAAACGGGTCCTGCGCCGGCTCGGACTGGCCCAGGACACCGCCGAGGATAAGCCGCATGCGTCCAACGATCACGCAGCGATCGCCTTCCAGCCCGAGCAGGCAAGACGAGGGCAAGGTCAGAGATGATGTCCGCTGCCCGACAAGGCAACAGCCGGTGACGGCAAGCTCTTCGGTCGCGTTCTCTCCCCCACGGGAACAAGACCGCGGGACGTACTCCCCCGCAGGCGGCCTCAAGCCGCCTGCGCGTCCTGCATCCCAGTCAGGAGCTACAGAAATGGTTCGGAAAGAGCGTGATGCCCTGTCAGGAGACATATCAATTGGTGGAACGGGGTGATCCGATCTCCCAATTCAACAGAGCAGCGCTGCTGCCTATGCTGAATGTTGCCAAGTCTCACGACAATGGCTTCATCGATCCGAAATCGGGTAAAGCGCCGCTCGCGTAGCCGACGGCACCGAGCGAAGCGATGGCGATCCGGCCGTCGCGGATCGACAGCAGCGGCCCCTCCCGCCCCTGCTCGTAGAGATCGGAATGGGCAGCGGCAAAATGCACCTTCTCCGCCTGCGGCGCGCCCTGCATGCCGGCCACATAATGATGGCCGTTGCGCTCGACATGGGAGAGGCCGAGCAGCGAAACCAGCGCCAGATCCTGCTGCACGGCAAGCCCGGCCTGGCAGGTCAGATCCTCGCCGGAGAGAAACAACCCCGGCACGCCTGCCGTTTTGATGCGGATCGCTTTCAGCAGCGAGCGGTAAATGCCCTTGCAGGTCTTCGAGGAGACGCCGGTATAACCAAGTGTCCGCGCACGCGCGAAAGCGCCATCACCATCGTCGCTCTCGTCGATCAGGAAGGGCAGTTCCGCGGCCAGATTTCCGAGCGGTGTTTCCATGGTGATCGCGCGCGAGAACGGCTGCTCGACAAAGGCAATGGCCGCACTTAGCCGCGCCAGCCTCGGCGTGGCCGCGATCCGCACCAGCAGGGCAGCAAGCTCGTCGACTGCTGTGAACTGTTCATTGCCATCGACCGTTACCCGATAGTCCGGCAGGCGGTCCAGCACGGCGGCGATCCGCGCGAGGCGGTCGATATCGGCATCGGCCGCGCCGGAAAGCTTGATCTTGAACCAGCGGTTGCCATAACGGGCAATCACTGCCTGGAGACTTTCCGGCAGGCCATCGCCGACAGGATCGACGATCTCGTCCTCGGTAATGGGGTCGAGCAGTCCGATCGTATGCCGGGCCGAAATCGAGCTGGCAGGGCGAAGGCCGGCGAGCATCGTCGAGGCGGCATCCACGTCGATATCGCCTGATAGCATCGGGCCGCCGATGCCGACGAGATTGCAACGCACCGCATCGAAGAAGGAAATGCCGGCAAGGCGGCAATAGGCATCGAGTGCCGCGCGGGCGATCAGCGAAGGGCCGAAACCGGCGGCCAAAGGATTTCCAGGCAGGCGGCGGGCGGTTTCCATCTCGTTCAGGCGGGCAGCGGCAAACAATGTCGCCGGCGCGGACGCTTCGAGCGATGCTGCGGCCGCGG
This sequence comes from Rhizobium sophoriradicis, assembly GCF_025200795.1. Taxonomy (NCBI): domain Bacteria; kingdom Pseudomonadati; phylum Pseudomonadota; class Alphaproteobacteria; order Hyphomicrobiales; family Rhizobiaceae; genus Rhizobium; species Rhizobium sophoriradicis. The sequence goes on along the minus strand of NZ_CP104153.1, from coordinate 60,161 downwards.
TGCGGATCGAGCCGCGCAATTGATCGACATTCTGCGCCGGCGTCAGCGCTGGGTTTTTATCGAACCATTTCGGCACCATCATTTCGGCGGCAGCGCCGATGGCGGTTTTCCCCTCCTCGTCCTCGACGCGCACTCTGAGGAAGGCCTGCGGCGCCTTTTCGAGGGTTGCCGCACCGAAGCGAAACGGCAGGCGCAGCCTGATATCGCGCTCGAAGGCGTCGATCTCGACGATTCTGACACGCGGCGCGGTCACGGAACCTCCGATGCTTCGGTCCATGGTCACGCCATCCGCTCGAGCATGGCGCGCGACACTTCGTGCTGAAGCGGTTCACGGCGCAACAGCCGGCCGATCTCGTCGACCATGGCCTGCCCTTGGGCGAAATGTGCCTCTTCGGTGTGGCCGGCGGCATGCGGCGAAATGGTGATATTCGTAAGCTGAGGGTCGCGGAACGGACTGTCCTGAGGCAGCGGCTCTTGATCGAAGACATTGAGAGCCGCCTCGATGCGGCCGGACCTGATTTCGGCGAGCAATGCGGCTTCGTCGACCAGCTCGGCCCGCGCCGTGTTGATGAACAGCGCGCCTGGACGCAGCAGCGCCAGTTCGCGGGCGCGGATCATCCGGCGCGTCTCGGGCAGGACGGGCGCATGCAGGGAAATCACATCGCTCTGGGCAAGCGCGTCGTCCAATCCTGTTCTGACGACGCCGAGCGCTGCGGCCTCGCCGTCGTCGAGATAGGGATCGACGACAAGCACGCGGCAGCCGAATGGGACGAGCAGACGCATGGCTGCCCGCCCGACATATCCGGCCCCGACAATACCGACCGTTCTGGCGCCGAGCAATCTTTGCGGCACGGCGGCGCGGACATCGAGCCATTCACCGCCTCTGCGCAATCGATGATGCAGCCGGTGAATGCCGCGCATGGCGAGAAGCGCTTCGGCGACGACGAATTCGGCAACCGAGGCGGCAATTTTCGAGGCGGCATGGCTCACGCGCAGGCCGTCATCGAACAGACGGGCGGGAACGAGCGTGCGGATGCTGCCGGCCGAATGGGCAACGAGGGCAAGTTGCGGATGGCGCTGGCGCGCGGCCGGATCGAAGGGCGGCGTGCCCCATCCGGTCAGGCATGCCGTAGCGCCCTGCAGCAACCGGTCGGCATCGGCGGCATCGATCGTGGCGCCGGCCGGCCAGCGCACCTCGCCGAGGCCGCTCAACCGGGCGGTCGCCGCATCGTCCAGCATCATGCGGCGGGTCTTTTCGGTCAAAAGGACGGCGATGATGGGAGCCTGTTTGCTCATGGTTCTACTCTTTCGCTGCGGCGACGAGGCGCCTGAGATGGGCAAGATCGGCGCGAGCCTTGGCGAGCGCCTGGTCCCGGGGAACCCGGTATTGCGAATGCATCGAGAGCACGCCGGCAAATCCGGTGGCGATGAGATACGGGACGATATCGTTCCAGGGCACCATGCCCTCGTCGAGCCCATACCAGTCCGAATGCCATGCGCGCTGACCATGGGCGCCGTAGGCGCCGGGAAACCAGCCGCAATTCTTGACGCCGATGCAGCAGAACCACGGTTCGAGAAGGTCGAGGGTCAGACGCCAGTCCTCGCTGCCCTCGCGAATGAGCTGGTTGGCCGGATCGGGATAGGCGCCGATCCTGATCGGATCGCTCCCCGCCAGCAGTTGCGCGGCGAGCGCACCCGAGGCGTGCAGGGTCCCGCCGTGAAGCTGGACGGTCAGCTTGATGCCGAATTTGTCGGCGAGGTGTTCGAAGCCATCGAGGTCGCCGCGCGCTTCGTCGAGCTGCGCCTGCCAGCGCCGCGACGGATCATACCGCCAGAAGCCGAGCCGAACCTGTCCAATGCCGGCCTCGCCGCAGCAAGCAAGCAGCCGGGACGCGGCATCGTCCGGCTGCGTGGCGTCGATGGTCGCCATGGGCGTGCGCAGGCCGGCCGCAGCAAAAAGCTTGACCGCCTTGACGATTTCCTCCGGCCGGTCGGGCGAGACGGCGTGACCCTCGCGAATAAGAAGATCGGCACAGTCGAAGCCCAGCCCCGCCGTGATCTCTGCCGCCGTCTGTAACGGCAGGCCTTCCAGGGTCTTGGTGAAATAGGCGATATCCATCGTTGCATTGCTCATCGACGAGAAACACAGAGCTCGCTGTGGCGGCCGAATGCATCCCGGGCGCGCACCGCGTATTGCGCACCCGCCGGCGGCGACATGTGCAGGAATGCCGTCGAGATCAGCGGCGCGGGGCTGACCTTTTCAAAGGTCTCGCCATCCCTGCTGACGAGGACATCGTAGAAGATGGCGGGGCTGCTATCGCCGGCCGCCCAGAACAGCATGCGCTCCTCCCGGCCGCCGAGACCACGGTAGCGTTCGACGGTAAGGCCGGTGGGTGCGGCCGGAGACGCGCCGGTGTCGGGGACGACGAGCACCTGCGTCAGCGACGGCAAGGGTACATCGAGATCGACGCTGATCCGGCCCTCGCCGCATTCAACGACACTGATCGGATGCAGCAAAGCCGGTTCCTGGGCGCGGCGCAGTTCGCCAAACTGCGCTTCATCAGGTTCGGGCGGGGCGCCCACCGGCTCGAAGGGTCCGCGCGGATTGCTTTCGTCGCGCTGGGCCTCCCAGACTTCCATCGGATTGGTGAATTCCTCGTCGATGCGCAGCAGGCACAGTGCATGGCGACCGAGAGCGAGGCCGCCGACCTCCAGGCGCACGGCGGTCCGGCCCGAACGGTTGATGGCATCAACGCTGTGGATGAGGCTGATCGAAACACCCCCGCCCGGCAGCCGCGTCGGCAGGATCGCCAATCCATCCTGGTCGGGGGTCAGCGGCGGCTCGGCCGTTACCTTGCAGACGGTGTCGCCGAGCGTCGCCAACAGTTCCATCGATGTGAGGCCGGGTTTCTTGATGATGTCGAAGGGCGGTGCCGTATCGATGTCGGTGACCAGCCTGTCCAGATCAGTCTTATGCTCCCACTGCGCCTTGGTGAAATTGCGCGAACCGAAATAGGCAAAGATCGTGCGCTGGCTCCAGCCGCCGATAAAAGCGTGATCATTGCTGAGGAAGGTGAAATTCGCCGCCTTCGGGGCGATGATGCGCCGGTCGTGCTGCTCGATGATGCGGGCGATGATGCCGGCATAATAGGCCTTGCCGTGCCAGCTGTGATGATCGCTCCAGCCGAGCTGCGGGTCGCATTCGTCGTTGATGATCGGCAGGCCGGCAAGGCGCGGATGGTGCTCCTTGATGTAATCGACGACGAGTAGCGTGCGGTCGACAATGGCATGGGTTTTCGGGGTCAGATCGTCCTTGCTGCCGTTGACGCCCTTCTCGTGGATCGAGATGTAGTCGAGGCGCGGCGGACCCTCGCTGCTCAGGCAGCTTGTGCCGCTGTCGCAATGGGCCATCAGGGCGCGAAAGATCGGCGAGAGCGTGCGGGCCGTACCTGGGCCACCCATCGGCAGGTTGGGATCGACCGCATCCAGCCCCGCGACGCAGGCGTCGTAATAGTTGGTGTAGCCCTTGATCCCATAGGTCCACCAGCCGGAATCGGCCTCGTTCGTCGTTTCGAAGTACCAGGTGCGCAATTCGTCCATGCCGTAACGCGCTCCGTAGCGATCCGCCGTCGCCGTCACCAGATCCCGCCAGAGCTTGACCTGATCCATGTCCTCATAGTCGGTGAAGAGGCCCGAGGGATTGCCCATCAGCTCGAAGAACGGCTTCAGGCGGTGTTCGATCATCACGTCGAGCGCCCGGTCGAGCAGGGACCAGTCATAACCGGCGCCGCCGGTCGAGCGCAGCAGATTGTAGAGATAATGGACGCGCAGATATCGGATGCCCTCGTTCGGCAGGCCGCCCATATAGGCGAGCATCTGGCGCATTTCGGGTTCGAGCAGCAGCTCGGCCGGCGAAAAGCCAGTGCCGCGCCAGAACCGGTTGAACGGGCGCACGGCCTGGCCGGCATCAACGTTTATTCGCGTACGCTCGCGCATGGATCGTCTCTCCTAGGGCGGAAATCTGGCGGTGACGACTGAGCCGGCACAGGCGGCCAATGGCCCGACTATTTGAACTTGTCGCGCATCGCATCGATGCCGGGGATGGTTTTGGTCAGATGCTGATGGGCGGGATCGAAGCGCTGGATCAGCCCGCGGCGATGTTTGCCGACCAGGATGGTGAAGATGTAGCCCCGATGGCCGGGCGAGGTGACGGTCGGGTGGTAACCGCGATCGACCAGGACAGTGTCACCATCGCGGGTCATCAGGATCTTGACCGGACCGTCGTCGTCATAGGTGATCTGGCTGCCGAAGCCGGTCTCCGGCAGGAACCGGTAGTGATAAAGTTCCTCGTGCAGGGTTTCGGCATCGCCGTCTTCGGTGTCGTGCTTATGCGGCGGATAGCCCGACCAGCAGCCCTCGCCGGCATAGAGCTCGCTCACCAGCAGATTGCCGCAGCGCCCGTTCTGCCCTTGGCCGAGCAGATGGACGATCCGCCGCTGGCTGTGCGTATCGGGCGAGCCGACATTGACCGCGTCGACCTCCTCGGGCGTGACGCGGAACGGGGCGTAGCGCCTGTCGCAGATGCCGCCGGCAATCGCGACTTCGGCCGGGCCGCCACGAGCCGATACCCGGACGTTGGCGTTGACGGGCGCGTAAACCGAGTCCGCATCGCCTTCCCAGATATCGGCTCGCCGGCCCACCGCCCCGAAGCTGACGTCATCCACCTCGATATCCACCTGCCCCGACAGCACGACGTAGAGGCTTTCGTGCAAGGGCAGCCGCCGCGTCTCCCGGCCATCCAACGGAAGCGCGAGGAGATCGAAGTAGATGAGATCGAGCGTCCTGGAGGAGGTATCCACAATGGGACGCTGCTCGGAGCGTGGAATGAATTCGGGCATCAATTGAACTCCGGAACGATACGGTCGGCAAAGGGATTGAGCGACAGGGATTCGGCGTAGTGACAGGCGGCCGCGTGCCCATCGGCCGTCACGGCGCGCAGCGCCGGCACCTCCTGCCTGCAAAGCTCGGTTGCGTAGCGGCAGCGCGGATGAAATGCGCAGCCGGGAGGCGGATGAGCGGGGTCGGCGACCTCGCCCGCCAGTCGGATGCGCTTGCCGTGACGGCGCATCCTCGGATCGGCGATCGGCACGGCCGAAAGCAGCGCTTCGGTATAGGGATGGCGCGGGCGAGAAAAGATCTGCTCCGTCGGCGCCTTTTCGACGAGGCGGCCGACATACATGACGGCAATATTGTCCGAGATGTGCCGAACGACCGAGAGGTCGTGGGCGACGAAAAGATAGGTCAGGCCGAACTGTTCCTGCAGATCCTGCAACAGGTTAATGGTCTGGGCCTGCACGCTGACATCGAGCGCCGAGACCGCCTCATCGGCGATGACAAGGCGCGGGTTGGACGCCAGCGCCCGGGCAATCCCGATGCGCTGGCGTTCGCCGCCCGAAAAAGCATGCGGGTAGCGGCGCATATATTCGGGCCGCAGGCCCACACTCTGCATCAGCTCGGCGACCCGGTGCTCGAGTTCCCGGCCCTTGGCGATGCCGTTGACGCTCAATACCTCGCCGATAATGTCGATGACGGGAAGACGCGGATTGAGCGAGGATTGCGGATCCTGGAACACGATGCGCAGGTCACGATGGACTTCATCGAGGGCGGGACCGGAGAGGGCCGCGAGATCCACCGTGCCGCCGCTGCGATCGCGATAGCGGATCTCGCCGCTGGTCGGCTGGTAGATGCGCAGCACGGTGCGGGCGAGTGTGGACTTGCCGCAGCCGGATTCACCGACAATGCCAAGCGTCTCGCCGTCATCGACGCGAAGCGAAACGCCGTCGACCGCCTTGACGTGGCCGACGACCCGTCGGAACGCGCCCTTGCGGATGGGGAAATGCATCCTGAGATCGTTCAGTTCGAGCAGCGGGCTTGGCTGCGTCATGGGATCGGCCATCATTGTCTTCCCTCGTAAAGCAGGCAGCTGGCGACGTGCCCGTCACCGATGACGACGGATCCGGGGTCTTTCTGATCGCACAACCCCGCCCTCGCCTGCCTGCATCGGGGATGAAAGCTGCAGCCTTCGGGCCGGTCGAAACGCGAGGGCACCATGCCCTCGATGGTCGCGAGCCGTTCGGTCGGTTGCCCGTGCATGCGCGGCACCGATTGCAGCAGGGCCTTGGTGTAGGGATGAACGGGCGCATGGAAGATCGTGTCGACGTTACCTGCTTCCACCACCCGGCCGACATACATGACGACGACCTCGTCGGCGATTTCGGCCACCACGCCGAGATCATGGGTGACGAACAGTACCGAAAGCCCGAATTCGGCCTGCAGCGAGGCGAGGAGATCGAGGATATTGGCCTGGGTGGTCACATCAAGCGCCGTGGTCGGCTCGTCGGCGATCAAGAGTTTCGGGCGGCAGGCGAGAGCCAGCGCGATGCAGACGCGCTGGCGCATGCCGCCGGAAAACTGGAAGGCATAGCTTTCCATGCGTTCGGCCGGCCGGGGAATGCCGACGAGAGCCAGCGTCTCGATCGCATGCTCGCGCGCTTCCTTCTTTCCCATTTTCAGATGCAGGCGGATCACCTCGATCATCTGGTTGCCGATCGTATGGACCGGTGAAAGAGCTGCCATCGGCTCCTGGCTGATCAGGCCGATCTGGGCACCGCGGATCGCCCGCATATCGCGGCCGCGCGGGTCGAGCGCCGCGAGATCGATCGCGGGGGCTGCCGGATCGGGCCGGTAGCGGATCGCGCCCGAGACGATCCGCCCGCCGCGCGGGACCTGGTTGAGGATCGAGCGACCGGTGATGCTCTTGCCCGAGCCGGATTCGCCGACGACGCAGACCGTCCTGCCACGCGGGATGGAGAAGGAGACGCCGTCGACCGCCCTCACCGTGCCCGCGCCGCCGAAGAAATGGGTCCTGAGCTCGTCGACCTCGATCAGCGGGTCGCGATCCCCCTGCCGGCTGCCGGCCGCGGCGAAATTGGCGTCAGTATTCATAGGGATCTGCAGCATCGCGTAATCCATCACCAAGGAAATTGAGGGCAAGCACCGTGACGATCACCGCCAAGCCCGGAAGAAACAGCCAGGGTGCGCTCGTGACGGCGAGAATGTTCTGCGCCTCCTGCAGAAGCACGCCCCAGCTGACCACCGGCGGGCGGAGGCCGATGCCGAGGAAGGAGAGAGCGGTTTCGGCAAGGATCATCGTCGGGATGGCGAGCGTGACCGAGGCGATGATGTGGCTCATGAAGGACGGGACCATGTGCCGCCAGATGATGCGCATCCTGGAGCAGCCATCGAGATGGGCGGCAATGACGAAGTCTTCGGTCTTCAGCGACAGGAAACGGCCGCGCACCACACGTGCCAGGTCGGTCCAGCCGATCAGCGACAGGATGATCGTGATCCAGAGATAGACCAGGATCGGATCGGCGCTGATCGGCACGGCAGCCGCAAGCCCCATCCACAGCGGGATGGTCGGGATCGAGTTGATGAGCTCGATCGAACGCTGAATGACATCGTCCACCCAGCCGCCGTAAAGACCGGAAATACCCCCCAGGATGATGCCGAGGACGAGGCTGATCGCCACGCCGATCAGCCCGACGGACATGGAAACTCGCGTGCCATGCACCGTTCGGCTGAAGACGTCGCGCCCCAGCCGGTCGGCGCCGAACAGGTAGAAGGGTTTGCCCGCCTCGATCGGGCCGATCAGATGCCGGTCGAAATCGAACAGTCCCCAGAACCGATAGGGCTCACCTTTGACGAAGAAGCCGACGGGAATGACGACGGCCGGATCAGCGACGTAATTGCGGCTGAGCGCGATCGGATCGACCTTCATCGAATAGCCGTTGACATAGAGCGGATGAAACTGGCCGGCCGCGTCGTAGCCGGCGACTTTGAGCCGCTGGGGCGGCGCATAAGTGTAGCGGGAATCGTAGGTCTGCGATGAAACGGGAGCGATAACCTCGGCAAACAGGGCGACTAGGTAAATCAGCAGGATGACGACGCCAGCCCCAAGCGCCAGCCGGTGGCGGCGGAAGCGGCGCCAGATGAGTTTCCACTGGCCGGCGACCGCATCGAAATTGCGAACACGTTCAGGTATCAGTGCGATGGCTTGATCGGTCATTGGTATCGTTCCTCAGCCATTGCGAATGCGTGGATCGAGCCAGGCGAGCAGCAGGTCTGAGATCAGCGTGCCGATCAGCGTCAGCATGCTCATCAGCAGGATGAAGGTGCCGGCGAGATACATGTCCTGGGCAAACAGGGCGTTGAGAAGTAGCGGCCCCGTGATCGGCAGGCTGAGGACGATGGAGACCACCACCGAGCCCGAAACGAGGTGCGGCAGCACCCAGCCGACTGTGGAGACGAAAGGATTGAGCGCCACCCGCACCGGATATTTGAGCAGCAGCCGGATTTCGCTCAGGCCCCGGGCGCGCGCCATGTCGACATAGGGCTTGTTGAGCTCGTCGAGCAGGTTGGCACGCATGATGCGGATCAGCGCCGCCGTCGCCCCGGTGCCGAGTACGACGACCGGGATCCACATATGCGAAATGAGATCCCCGAGCTTGGCCCAGCTCCAGGCAGCGTTGATATAGAGGGGCGAAAACAGCCCGCCGACGCTTTGGCCGAAATACTGCGCCGAGACAAACATCAGCACCAGCGCCAGCAGGAAGTTCGGGATGGCGAGACCGAGAAAGCCGAAGAAGGTGGCGAAGTAGTCGCCGAGCGAATATTGCCGCACGGCCGAATAGATGCCGATCGGAAAGGCAACCGACCAGACGAAGAGCAGCGTGGTGACCGAGACCACCATGGTCAGGCCCATGCGCGCCCAGATCAGCTCGCTGACCGGCTTGTTCCAATCGAGGGACTGGCCGAAATCGCCATGCAGCAGGATGCCGCTGATCCATTTCCAGTATTGCACCGCCCAGGGCTGATCGAGGCCATAGCGTTCGCGCAGTCCGGCGATGACGCTGGGATCGATGGTTTCGTTCTGCGAGGCGAGACGCGCGGTCATCGCAGTCAGGAAGTCGCCCGGTGGCAGCTGAATGATGATGAAGGTCACGACCGAGATCGCGAACATCATCGGGATCATGTAAAGCAGACGTCTGATGATGAAGCCGGCCATGTTCAAGCTCCTTCAACCGGTGATCGCCGGTCGCAATGGGTGATTGGGGCGGGGCTGTGCCTTGCTTTGGGAACGGCGCCCAGGGACGCCATTCCGCCGATCACGTGGCTTTACTGCTGGTAGTAGAAAGTCTCGGGCTTCGCCGGTCCCGGCGTCATGTAGAATGACGTGCTGGGGATGACCTTCGGAACGTTGTGCATGTTGGTCTTGACGATGCCGACACGATCCGGCTCCAGGTTCGTGCCGATCACGTAGAACTCGTCACGGGTGATCGCCAGCAGTTCTCTCATGGCGGCGAGCTGCTTTTCGAGCGTCGGCGCTTCCTGCACCTGCCGGTAAAGATCCATCTGCTTCTTGGCGGCAGCGCTTGGCTCCTGCGCGTTCGGATCCTTGGGGTTCTGGTAATAAAGGCCCCAAGCGGTGGCGAAGCTCGATTCAAATTCGTGCGGAAAATACCATTTGGGATCGAGCAGGCCGAGGAAGTCGTAGCCGCCGCCGCCGACCCATCCGAGGCCATCATTGTCGTTGTTCTGCAGGCGCGAGAAGATCAGCGAGCGTTCGGCTGGGCGCGGCTGCATGTCGATGCCGACGGTCCGCCAGTAGCGCTGGATCATCTCGAGGGCGTCGACCTGGATCGGGCTTCCGGTCAAGGCGTCGATGGCAAAAGTGATCCGCTTGCCGTCCTGGCCGAGACGAAAACCTTCGGCGTCGCGTTTGGTCAGGCCCGCCTTGTCGAGATATTGATTGGCGAGATCGACGTTATAGTCCAGATATTGCGTCGCCATCTTCTCGTCGTAGAGCGCTGATCCTTCCCGGGGTGCGGCCTGATAGGGCTTGGCCTGCCCGGCATAGATCAGCTGGTTGAGCTCCTCGCGGTTGATGGCGTGGCTGAGGCCGATGCGGAAATCCTTGTTGGAGAAGGCCGCGCGCAACGCCGGGTTCTTGTGGGTCTGGTTCAGCGTGATCAGCAGCGCGTTCGACCATGCCGGCCGGGCGATGAACAGTCCGTAGCCGCCCTTCTGCTGGTTCTGCACAATGACCGTGCGGGCGTCCGTCGTCTCGATGAAGCGGTTCTGCATGTCGATTTCGCCGCTGATCGCCTTCAGGATGATCGCCTGGGTATCCTGCATCACGTCGATGGTGATGCGATCGAAATAAGGCAGCTGATTTCCCGCGGTATCGACCTTGGCATAATAGGGATTGCGTTCGGCAACGACCTGGGTGGTGCCGTTATAGGGCGCCGTCAATACCCAGGCATCAAGCGTCGGGCGGCCGAGATCGCGCCAGCGACCGGGAAATCCGATCTTGTTGTTGAAGAGCTGGACCCAGTCTGTCGCGCCTGCCGCTTTGACCAGGGCGTCGATGCCGTCGGGATTGAAATCCTTGTGGAACTGCTTGAGGTAGTGCGCGGGTGCCGCAGCCAGAATATCGGAGCCGCGCACCGTCGCCATATTCATCAGGAACAGGCCGTTCGGCGCGGCGAATTTGAAGACCACCTTGTCGTCGCCGATCTTCTCGACCCTGACGGTCTGACCACCCGCGGTCAGCCAGTTCGGCGCAGCGGGCGTGATCTTGGTGTTGCGAAGCACGTTCTCGTTCCACCAGACCAGATCGTCGGCAGTAAAGGGTTTGCCGTCCGACCAGCGCGTGCCTTGCCGCAGAGTGAACGTATATTCTGTGGCATTCGCATTGACTTCGACGCTCTTGGCAATGTCTGGGATCACCTCGGTCCATTCCGGGTTCCAGCGGACAAGCCTAGTATAACCGATCGAACGTTCGATCTCGCTGTCCCCACCGCCGAAGGTGGCCGTGCGCCAGGTGCCGCCATAGGCGCCGACCGATTCAAGCGGCGTGAGCACCAGCGGCTCCTTGGGCAGCCGCTGGTCAACCGGCGGCAACTTGCCGGCATCGACGAGTGCCTTGAGTTCCGGCGCTTCCTGAAAACCGAGCGCGGCGCCGGCCCAGCCCGCACCGATGAGGATGGCAGCGGCAACGGTCGAGACGACCTGCCGTCGTAGAGTTCTTGTTATTGCATTTTCTCCTCCCAAGGATCTCGCCGTAGGTTATCGTTAACGTAATCTCCTCTTCTGGTTACGTTAACGTTACCGCTCAATCTTGTCAAAAAGATTCTCGGTATCGGATAATCAGCCGGAGGATCCTTGGATTTTCCCGAGGTTATGATAGTTATCGTTATCGCAAATTATCGCCCCCACTTATGAGACAGCCCCTGTGAGCCGCCCCAAAGAGCCAGAATTCAAGATAACCATTGCCGATGTCGCGCGCGCCGCAGGCGTGTCGCCGATGACCGTGTCGCGCGTGCTCAACGACCAGGGGGGAGCCAGCGCGGAAACCACCCAGCGAATTCTTTCGGCGGCGAGCCAGCTCAACTACCGACCTAATCCTTTCGCGCGCGGATTGCGGTCCGATCGCTCGAAGACCATTGGCCTTCTCGTTCCTGACATCACCAATCCGTTTTTTCCCGAAGTCATACGGGGGGCGGAGGATGCGGCGAGCGCGGCCGGCTACAATTTGCTTCTGTCCAATGTCGTCGAGAACAGCAAGCGGGAGGAAGAACTCATCGAGGCATTGCTCAGGCATAGGGTCGACGGGATCATCGTCTGCAGCCCGCGGCTGCCAGACGCCGCACTGCACAAGGCGCTGGCGCCGCACCGCGCCGTCGTGCTCATCAACCGCGAGGCTCCAAACGAGATCGCGGGAACCATCGTTACGGACTATGAGATCGGCGCATCGCGCGCCATCGACCATCTGGTAGAGCGCGGACGGCGCAAGATCGCGATCATCGCCGGGCCGCGCAGCTCGTTCGGCGGCAAGAGCCGTCTTATCGGTTTCCGCAAGACACTGGCCGCCCACGGAATTGAGGCGCAGGCGATCGTCCATTGCGACCCGACCGCGGCCGGCGGGCAGACGGCCGCCGCGCAATTGCTGGCAGAAATCCCCGGCATCGATGCCCTGATCTGCTACAACGACCTCAACGCTATCGGCGCCATGAAGGCCTGCCGGGCTGCCGGCATTTCCATTCCCGAACAAATCGCGCTGATCGGCTTCGACGACATCCCGGCGGCCGAATTGCTGTCTCCGGCGCTGACGACGCTGCGGGTGCATAAGCGGGAAATGGGCGAGGAAGCCGTGCGCCTGCTGCTCAGCCGCATCGCCACCAAGAACCGTCAGCACGGCATCGTCATCGTGCCCGAACTCATCATCCGCGAAACGACCTGAAGAACAGGAGGAGTATCCGATGGATGCCGACAATCTGCAGGCACTGGCCCTGCCCGAGGAGAAGAAGGCCTGGTTCGTTCATGACCGTTTCGGCATGTTCGTGCATTGGGGGCTCTATGCCCTGCCGGCGCGGCATGAATGGGTCAAAAGCCGCGAAGAGCTTGATGACGCCGACTATCGGAGATATTTCGATCATTTCGACCCCGATCTCTACGACCCGCGCGAATGGGTAAGACGCGCCAAAGCCGCGGGCATGAAATATGTCGTGCTGACGACCAAGCACCATGAAGGCTTCTGCCTCTGGGACACCAAGGCCACTGACTTCAAGGTGACCAACACGCCTTATGGAAAGGATCTGCTGCACCCCTTCGTCGACGCCTTCCGCGCCGAAGGCCTGAGGATCGGCTTCTACTACTCACTGATCGACTGGCATCATCCCGATTTCACCGTCGATCCGCGCCACCCGCAGCGCAATCATCCCGATGCGGCGAAAATCAACGAAGGCCGGGACATGCAGCGTTATGCCGCCTTCATGCGCGAGCAGGTGCGCGAACTGCTGACCGAGTTCGGACGGATCGACATCATGTGGTTCGACTTCAGCTACCCGCAGTGGAAGCTCGGCGAACTTGTGGGAAAGGGCCATCGGGACTGGGAAAGCGAGAAGCTCGTGCGCCTGGTGCGCGAGCTTGCCCCCGATATCATCATCAACAACCGGCTCGATCTTGCCGGCCTGCAGCCCGACATCGTCACGCCGGAGCAATATATGCCACGCGCCTGGCCGAAACGCGACGGCCGGCGCGTCGTCTGGGAAGCCTGCCAGACGCTCAGCGGTTCCTGGGGCTATCATCGCGACGAGGACACCTGGAAAAGCACGGAGCAGCTGGTGCAGATGCTGATCGGCACTGTTGCGATCGGCGGCAATCTGCTGATGAATGTCGGGCCGACGGCACGCGGCACGCTCGACCACCGTGCGATATCAGCCCTTGCCGCTTATGAGGAATGGATGGCGCTGCACGAACGCAGCATCATCGGCTGCACCCAGTCCAACTTCACCGCTCCGCCCGATTGCCGCCTGACCCAGAATGGCGACCGCCTCTACATCCACCTGTTCAACTGGCCCTATAGGCATCTGCATTTCGATGCGCTGGCGGGCAAGATCGAATATGCGCAATTCCTGCATGACGCCAGCGAGGTCACCTGGCTGCGCCGCTCCGCCAATACCCTATGGGCAAACACTCAGTTCCCCGTGGCCGAAAATGAACTGACCTTCGTGCTGCCCGTGCGCCGCCCCAAGGTCATCGAGGTCAAGCTCAAGGCAGGGAGTGCTGCTGGCCTTCAGGATTGATGCGTGCGTTCTGTCCTGATCGGTGCCTCAAGATAGGCTGATCGCCACCGGCCGGTCGAGGTCGCGGGCAATATAGTCCTGGATCTGCCGGACGATTTGGCCGGCATGAGCGATCGCCAGCCGATCGGCGCGATCGGCGTCGCCAGCCTCAATCGCGGCGATGATTTCCTCATGTTCATCGACATACTGACGCGGCAGGCGGTCGTCGAAGGTCGAATAATAAAGGCGAAGGATGCGCCGGCCTTCATCAAGGAGCCTGGCGAAGAAGGCCGTGTAATAGGGATTGCCGGCAAGCTCGGCGATCGCCACGTGAAATTCGCGGTTCGCCTCGATCATCGCATAGGCGTCGCGCGCCGCGACGGCATCAGCAAAATCCTTCTGATGCTGGCGGATCATCTTCATGATTTCGCCGTTCCGCCTCGCAGCCGCCCCGCGCGTCGTGACCCGGTACATCAGCGTCAGGGCTTCGAAATAGGTAGGCAGGCTGGGAAAATCGATCGGCGCGACGATCGTGTTCCGGTTCGGCAGGGTCGTAACCAGTCCGTCTGCGGCAAGCCGCAACAGCGCCTCGCGGATGGGGGTGCGCGACATGCCGAAACGCTCCGACAGCCGCACCTCATCGAGCGGACTGCCCGGCTCCAGCGCCATCGACAGGATTTCCCGGCGCAGCGCCGCATAGACGCTCTGCGTGCCGGAACCACGCACCCGCACATTTTCAGCCTCGTTCTGCATCCGTCCCTCCCCTTCATGAGAGCCTTGTATTGCGTTTCGATCGGTTTCTGCAACGGTCTGATAAAGCCGGTTGAGTTATGTCGACAGTTTGTATATAACGATCCTAACTTCAACGGGGTTCAAGCGATGACGACAGGATGGAAGGGCGTATTTCCCGCCGTAACGACACAGTTCAACGAAGATCTTTCCGTGGATCTGCCTGCGACCCAGCGCGTCCAGGACGCGCTCGTCAATGACGGCGTCAATGGGCTGATCGTCATGGGCACATGCGGCGAGAACAATTCGCTCGATCCCGATGAAAAGCGCACGATCCTCAAAGCCGCCGTCGAGGTCGTCAACGGCCGCGTCCCGGTTGTAACAGGCGTTTCCGAATTCGACACGCGCCGCGCTGTCGCCTATGCCCGTGACGCCGAAAAGCTCGGCGCCGACGGGCTGATGCTGCTGCCGGCCATGGTCTATGTGCCGAAGCCAGAAGAGCTGATCGCGCATTTCCGCACCGTCGCCGAAGCGACCTCGCTGCCGATCATGCTTTACAACAACCCGCCTGCCTATCGCGTCAATATCGGCGTCGACGTGCTGAAGGTGCTGGCCGACGTGCCGAATATCAAGGCCGTCAAGGAAAGCGCGCCGGATCCGCGCCGTTTCACCGACCTCATCAATGCCTTCGGGGATCGTTTCGATATTTTCGCCGGCCTCGATGACGTCGCGCTCGAGGGGCTGATGCTCGGTGCCAAGGGGTGGGTGTCGGGCCTCACCAGCGCCTTTCCGGAGGAATCCGTGCAGCTTGTCGCCGCCGCCGAGCACGGCGATTGGGAGACAGCCCGCGAGATCTACCGCTGGTTCATGCCGCTTCTGCATCTCGATGCCGAACATGACCTCGTGCAGTCGATCAAGCTCGCCGAACAGATCATGGGCCGCGGCTCCGAACGCGTCCGCATGCCCCGACTGCCGCTTTCGGGCGCACGCCGCGCCGAGGTTACCGCCATGGTCGAGAAGGCAGCGGCCACACGTCCCTCGAAACTCGGCAAGGCCGCCTGAGATTGCGAGGCCGGCAAGCGCACAGCGGCTGCCGGCCTCCCATATCTTCTAAGTGACCGGAGCGTTGGAGCGGGTCAGGCTGTTGCGGCTGACCAGCGACGGTATCTGAAAAATATGCTCGGCGCCGATGCGACCCTCTATTCTCGAAATCAATGTCCGGGTGGCGACCTGACCGAGTTCCCTGCCCGACTGATCGATGCTTGCGAGATTAACGAGGCCGAGCGCTGCTGTCGACGAATTGTCATAGCCGATGACGGCAAGATCCTCGGGCACACGCACACCCATTTCCATCGCCAGGCTCAGAAGGGTGATGGCGTCGAGATCGCTCCAGCAGAACACGGCGCGCGGCCTGTTCTTCCTTGACAGGAACTTTCGCATCGTTTCCTCCCGTTTGGGCGGCGCTATCGGAATTTTAGTGATCGGCGCAGACGATCCGGGCCCGGCGCGCTGCATTGCTCGGCGGAATCCGATCTCACGTTGGCGAACGACGGAGACCTGATGTCCCTCGCGCTCGCCGAGGCTCAGCATTTCGATATCGCGATAGCCGCAGGCAAGCAGCGCCTCCACCGCGATCTCCGCGCCCCGCTGGTCGTCCGCATTCACCGTATCGAAGGCCGTGGCGCCGGCATCGTGATAGCCGACCGCGACGATCGGTATCTGAGCTGCGAATTTTGCTATGATTTCCGAGGGCAGGCGCGGCGCAACCAGGATCAGCCCGTCCATCTTGTAGTCGATCATCGACTCGATCAGCGACGTCTCCAGCTGCACGCGCGCATCGCTGACGCCAATCATCGCCTGATAATGCGAAGGCGCCAGCACACCGTTCACGCCGGCGATCACTTCCGGCAGAAAGGGATTGCGGATGTCGATCAAAAGCACGCCGATGGTGAAACTGCGGCCGCGAAGGCCCCGCGCCGCCCGTGAGGGGCGATAGCCAAGCGCTTCAATAGCTTCGGTCACCCTCGCCCGCAGCGCCTCACTGACACCGTAAGCGTTTCGCATCACTTTGGAGACCGCAGCCACCGATACGCCTGCGTGCTTTGCCACCGTGCGGATCGTCACGCGATCGTTTCGTTGCGGTTTTTGTTTCTCTTCGATCGACATGAAATCTCTGGGATTACTCTGCAGGCCGTCACAATCGCCCGCAAAACACCATGGCAGACTGGCGACGAAATTTCTATTGCGCTTCCTAAAAAAATGTAGAACGTTATATGGAGAACGTTCTACATTATCGAGGAGGTGTTGATGAACTTTCAGCCGGCAGCCATCAGCGGCGATCGCGTTTCGCGCGCTTGGTCTGGAGACATGATCGCACCACTGTCGGACCGCGGCCAGGGAACGGCCGCAAGCTTCGTCTCCAAGACCTTCGATCACGAAGGTGCCGGCCTTCCGATCGAACTCTTCATCTCGGCGCTCGGCCTTTATCGCTGCTTCATCAACGGCACCCGCGTCGGGAACGACGTGCTGACGCCCGGCTGGACGAATTACGACGACCGCATTGCCTATCAGCGCTATGACATCTCGAAACTGTTGAAACCCGGCCGCAACCGGATAGAAATCTGGCTTGCGGACGGATGGTACCGCTCGCCCATCATGTGGGGCGCCAAGGCTATTCCCAACTGCTGGGGCGACAGGATCGGCGCCATTGCGGATTTGGTCGGCCCTAGCGGTCCCCTACTTTCCACCGATACGACCTGGCAAAGCGGTCCTCTGCCGATACTGAAGTCGGGGATTTATTTCGGCGAGATTTTCGACGCACGTCTCGAAAACGCCGCGGAAACGCATGGGGTCGAGCGATTGCCGTTCGACAAAGGACTGCTCGTCGCGCATGAGACGGCAGCGGTGCGGGAGTTACAGCCGCTCGCCCCGATCGACAGCTGGAGCGATGATGAAGGCAGGACGATCTATGACTTCGGCCAGAATGCCGGCGGCTATGTCAGGTACAGGGTCCGCGGCGCAGGCGGCGCCGAAGTGCGGGTGGAGCATGCGGAAGTCCTCGGCCCCGATCGCCATTTCGACAATCGCAACTATCGTGCGGCCGCAGCGCACACCCTCTATACGCTGCGCGGAGACGGCGACGAGACCTATGCGCCGCATTTCACCTTCCACGGCTTCCGTTATGCGCGGGTCACGATCAACGGCAATGCAAAAATCGTCGAAATCGCGTCGATCCCGATCTCGTCGGTGCCGGAACCCGCCGGTGGCTTCACTTCAGGCAATTCTCTCGTCAATCGCCTGGTGCAGAACACCATCTGGTCGCAGCGCGCCAATTTCGTCGAGGTACCCACAGATTGCCCGCAGCGCGACGAACGCCTGGGCTGGACGGGCGACGCGCAGGTCTTTGCCGCAACCGCGTGCTGGCTGAGCGACAGCCAGTCCTTCCTCAGCAAATATCTGCGCGACGTGATGGTCGACCAGCGCGAGGACGGGGCCGTATCACATTTCTCGCCGGATCCCACTCGCCTGCATCCCGCCGACTTCCCGGGCTATGCCGGCTCGACCGGCTGGGGCGACGCGATCGTCGTCATCCCCTGGGTGCTCTACACCCACTACGGCAATCGGGCCGTTCTTTCGGAATGCCTGGATCCCATGGTGCGCTGGGTCGATTTCGTCTGGTCCATTTCGGATGGTCCGATCGTGCGTCCGCCGTCGCACTGGGGTGCGCGCGGCTTCACTTTCGGCGACTGGCTGCAACCGGTCGGCGACAACAGAAAGCCGCGCCCGACGATCGCCGACGATTGTGCGGCCACCATCTACCACTTCATCTCGACAGATCTTCTGGCAAGGATCGCCGCCGTTCTCGGCGAAGAGGCGCTTGAAGAGCAGATGAAGCGGCGCGCCGGAGAAATCAGGCTGGCCTTTGCCAACGAGTTCATCACGCCGGCGGGACGGCTCGCTCACAACGACCAGACCTCCTATGCGCTCGCTTTCCTCTACGATCTGATACCGGCTGAGCACAGGCAAGCCGCACAGCAACATTTCCGCAAGGTCATCATCGATGCCGACTACAAGATCGGCACCGGCTTCATCGGCACCCCTGCCCTTTTGCCGGCGCTGACGAAGCTCGGAATGGACGATCTGGCCGAAAAGGTCTTCCTGCAGGAAGACGTGCCGGGCTGGCTCTATCAGGTCTCGAAGGGAGCGACGACGATCTGGGAGCGCTGGGATTCGATGGCGCCCGACGGTACCATCTACGAGCCAGACATGAACAGCTACAATCATTACGCCTATGGGGCGGTCTGCCAATGGCTGTTCGAATGCGTCGCCGGCATTTCGCCGAGCCCGGAAGCGCCAGGATTTGCAGAAGTGATTGTCGATCCCGCGCCGATCCCGTCGCTTTCCCCGGTTTCAGCCTATCACGATATCAGCCAGGGGCGCATAGAGGCCGGTTGGCACTGCACCGGCAGCGAGATCACCTATGTGCTGACGCTCCCGGAGGGTTGCGTCGGCCGCTTCCGGCCCGGCCGGCGGCACCAGAACCTGACGCTCAATGGGGAGCCTGTCTTCGAGGATGCGGTTCTTCCCCCGGGCACGCACCGGCTGGTCTTTTCCCTACCCGATTCCTGAGGAGCATACAGGTCACATCGTTCAGAGGAGGAACGTCATGACACATCGGATAAGGCTCATTCTCGCCGGCGCATCCACGCTTCTGGCGCTGGCAGCGGCCAACCCGTCGCATGCGGAAGTCACCCTGTCATTCCTGATCGACAACAGTCCCGATACGGTTGCAGCCGCCGAAGCACTGGTTGCCGCCTACCAGGCCAAGGCGCCTGATGTAACAATCGAAATCGAACAAAGGCCGGGCGGCGGCGAAGGTGACAACATCGTCAAGACGCGTCTAGCGACAGGCGAGATGCCAGACGTGTTCCTCTATAATTCCGGCTCGCTGCTGCAGGCGCTGAAGCCTGCTCAGACGCTTGTCGATCTCAGCGGCCTTCCCTCGCAGGCAAAGGTGGATGACGGTTTCAAATCCGTCGTCCGCGCCGGTGACAAGCTTTACGGCGTTCCCTTCGGCACAGCGATGGCGGGCGGGATTCTCTATAACAGAAAGATCTATCAGGATCTCGGCCTCTCCGTTCCGAAGACATGGGCGGACTTCATGGCGAACAACGAAAAGGTCAAGGCTGCGGGCAAGGTCGCCGTCGCGCAGACCTATCGTGACACCTGGACCTCGCAGCTCTTCGTTCTGGCCGATTATTACAATCTGCATGCCGCCGTGCCGAATTTCGCCGCCGACTATACCGCCAACAAGGCGAAATATGCCGAGACGCCGGAGGCCATGAAAGGCTTCGAGCGGTTGAAGGATGTTCACGACGCCGGCCTGATGAACGACGACTTCGGCGCGGCAAGCTATGACGACGGCCTGAAAATGGTAGCGACCGGCGAGGCGGCGCATTACCCAATGCTGAGCTTCGCAGTCGGCGTGCTCAAGCAGAACTATCCGGAAAACCTCGGGGATGTCGGTTTCTTTGCGCAGCCGAGCGACGACGCCGCTGTCAATGGCCTGACGGTGTGGATGCCACCTGCCCTCTACATTCCCGCCGCCAGCCAGCATATCGAAGAAGCGAAGAAGTTCGTCGACTTCGCCGGAGGCGTCGAGGGCTGCAAGATCATGGTCGAGACCAACACAGTTCAGGGGCCCTCGCTGGTCGATGGTTGCGATCTGCCTGCCGATGTGCCCCCTGTCGTCAAGGACATGCTCCCCTACTTCGAGACCGCGGGCAAAACGACGCCGGCGCTGGAATTCGTATCACCGGTCAAGGGACCGTCACTGGAGCAGATCACCGTCGAAGTCGGCTCCGGCATTCGCCAGCCCGTCGATGCGGCGAAACTCTATGACGACGATGTGCGCAAACAGGCCAAGCAGCTCGGTCTGCCTAACTGGTAGCGGTCTTTCGGGCCATATAACCTCGCTTCCGATGGGGCGAGGTTCCACCCGATCGAAGAGGTAGTCATGACCGAGACACGCCCCCGCTCGCGCAAATCGCCCTACCCGCTGTGGTTTTTCATTCCGGCTGCCATCATATACGGCGTGCTGTTTCTGGTTCCCACGGTCTCGTCTCTCTGGTTCAGCCTGACGCGCTGGGATCTTTCGACGGCCGAATTCATCGGGTTCGAAAATTTTCAGCAGTTCTTCTCCGAGCCGTTCCTGATCAAGGGACTGATCAACACCCTGATCTATGCCGTGACGACATCCGGGCTGAAGACGGTCTGCGGGTTGCTGCTGGCCGTGCTCCTGACCGGCAATATCTTCGCCCGCGGCTTTTTGAGAACGCTGGTCTTCTTTCCTGTCCTGGTCTCGACGATCGGAATCGGCATTACCTTCGCGGTGATGATGCATCCAACGAAGGGCATCATGAACGTCACGCTCGAGACGCTCGGCATTCCTGGGCCGGGATGGCTGACCAATCCAGCGCTCGCGCTCTTCTCCGTGGCCTTGGTCGACGTCTGGAAGGGTGTCGGTCTTGCCACGCTGATCTTCATCGCCGGTCTTGCTGCGATCAGCCCTGACTATTATGAGGCCGCCAGGATCGATGGCGCCACGCGGCTCCAGCAATTTCTCCGGATCACCCTGCCGCTCGTGCGCCCGGCCACCGTCATCGTCGTGACATTGTCGCTGATTGGCGGGCTCCGTTCATTCGACCTCATATGGGCCATGACCCGCGGGGGGCCGGGTTTCTCCTCCGATGTGATCGCCTCGGTCATCTACAAACAGTACCAAGCTGGTTTCTATGGTCTGTCGACGGCCGGAAACGTCATTCTGTTCGCGCTGATTGCCGTGATCATCCTGCCAATCACCCTGTGGTTTAACCGGCGCGAGGTCGAGGAATGAGAAGCGTCCGCCCCTATGTAACGGGCGCCATAGCCCTTGCCTTTGCGGCAGTCATCTTCGTCATGCCTTTCGTTTTTGTCGCTCTCCAGGCGGTCAAATCCAAATCCGAAGCGTCCCGCCTCGATTTCGAACTCCCTGAGCATTGGCTGTTCTGGGATAATCTCGTCGCGGTCTTCAAGGCGCGCGACTATCAGCTCGTGCTCGCCTATTTCAATTCGACGCTGATTACGGTCGTTTCCGTTACCATCCTCATCCTGCTTTCGGCGATGGTCGGTTACGTCATGCAGCGCCGCAATACCGCCTGGAACCGTGTGGCCTTTGCTGCGCTTTTCATGGGCCTGATGATGCCGCCGGCCGTTGTCCCCACAATAGGCCTCTTGCAGGATATCGGTCTCTTCAAGACCATGACAGGGATGGTCCTGATCCAGGTCGCCTATAACCTCTCCTTTTCGATATTGCTCTACCGCTCGTTCATCTCGACTATCCCGCGCGATCTCGACGAGGCGGCGCTGATCGACGGCGCCAAGCCCCGGCAGATCTTCTTCCGGGTGGTCCTGCCGCTTCTGAAGCCGGTAACGGTGACCAATATCGTCGTGCAATCGATCGCGATCTTCAACGATTTCACTAACCCTCTCTACTACTTGCCGGGCAAGGAGAATGTGACGGTGCAGCTGACGCTCTATAATTTCCAGAGCATGTATTCGAGCCAGTACAATCTCCTCTTCATGAACATTCTCCTCGTGACGATCCCGCCGCTGATCGTCTTCATCTTCTTCAACCGCCAGATCGTCGCCGGCATGACGTCAGGCGGAGTAAAAGGGTAGCAGAATGGCTGAGCTCACTCTCAAACAGGTTCGCAAGAGCTTCGGCGCCCTTGAGGTCATCAAGGGGGTCGATCTGGAGGTTGCCTCCGGCGAGTTCGTCGTTTTCGTCGGCCCGTCGGGATGCGGAAAGTCGACGCTGCTACGCATCATCGCCGGCCTGGAGGAGACGACGTCAGGCATGCTGACCATCGGCGGCAAGGACGTAACCCATGCCGAACCCTCCGAGCGCGGCATTGCCATGGTGTTCCAGAGCTATGCGCTCTACCCGCATATGACAGTCGCCGAGAATATCGGCTTCGGCCTTTCGCTCGCCCGCCGGTCGAAGGTGGAAATCGCCGCCAAAGTCGCGGCGACAGCGGAAACGCTGCAGCTCACGCATCTGCTGCAGAGAAAGCCGAAAGCGCTCTCCGGCGGCCAGCGGCAGCGCGTTGCCATCGGCCGGGCGATCATCCGCAATCCCAGGGTGTTCCTGTTCGACGAGCCGCTTTCCAATCTGGACGCGTCGCTCAGAGCCCAGATGCGCCTGGAGATCTCCGACCTCCACGCCCGGCTGAAATCGACGATGATCTATGTCACCCACGACCAGGTCGAAGCGATGACGATGGCCGACAAGATCGTCGTGCTGAACGGCGGAGCGGTCGAGCAGATCGGCAGCCCGATGGAGCTCTATCGCAATCCCGCCACCCCCTTCGTCGCCGGCTTCATCGGCAGCCCGAAGATGAACCTCTATGGTGGTGAGACGGCGCGGCGAATGAATTGCACGATCTACGGCATCCGTCCGGAACATATCCGCCTTTCGGCAGATGCCGGGCAATGGCAGGGCAGAGTCCGCCACATCGAAAGGCTCGGCGCCGATGCAATCCTCTATCTCGATGCCGCCGATCTCGGCGAAATGGTCGTGCGCACCAATGGCGAGACACCGTTTGCGCCTGGGATGACGGTCTGGGCAGATCCGATTGAGGGTGCAGAACACAGGTTCTGAAAATGGAGAAGCGAGCCATCGTCCCGCGCTGCCTTTTGGCGGCGCGCATGTTGCCCAGCGCTTTACGCCGGAATTATCTTGAATCACTGTAATCCAATTAATATGCAATCAGATCAATGGAGATGGATATGGCAAGCATGACCATCCATGGTCTGGACGATGGGCTGATACAGAGGTTGCGCATGCGCGCCGCAGCACACGGCCACTCCATGGAGGATGAAGCGAGGCATATTTTGCGCACCGCGCTTGCGTCCAGCGAGCCAGTGGCCCGCAATCTCGCAGATGCCATTCGCACCCGCTTGCTCTCGGTCGGCGTCGTCGAACTCGACATCCCGTCCCGAGAGCCAATCCGTGAGCTTCGGGACTTCACCCCGTGATCGTTCTCGATAGGAATGTTATTTCGGAGCTGCTCACCCCCGCTTCGAATGCGTCATCATCGACTGGCTCGCAACAGCATCCTTCTTTGAGGGTCGTGCCGACGCGATCTGGAGGCAGCAAATTTCCGATTCAGCGAGGACGGGGGCGCCTGCCATTCACGGCTGCTTGCGTGAGAGAGCCGCCAAGTCCTCTTTCAGCCGGAGAGACAGATTCATCCGTTCGTAAAGAATGCTGATGATGCCGAGATCACCATTCTCGAATCCCGCCAGACGTTGTGGAAGTTGTCGCCAGTCGATCCCCGCATAGGCGCTGCAAATAAGCATGCAACCCGAGAATGTAAGCGTCCGCCTGCTTTTGTCCCCATGCTTCGAAGGTATCGCGCCAAATCTTGTCTTGCGCGGCTTCGGCGCGCGGATAAAATCGATAAGCCCGCATGACTATCGGCGCTTGTTGCGGCGGATGACGTCTTCAGCCGAAACGGCGACAAACTCGCTGCCGTCGGCCCGCATCGCGGGCGCAAGCTCTTTCTGCAGCATATCCCACGCCTGCAAGTCGCGCCGGATCAGAGCACGAATGTATTCGCTGGCATTTTCATAGAGGCCCTCGTCGCCGATCTGCTGCTGGATATGATCCTGCAACTGCCCACTGACGTTCACATGAATGCTACCCGAGGCCATCGGCAATGCCTTTTCGTTCCCCTCATGGCTAGCGTAGCAAATATTGTCAATATTCATCACATTCTGCCCTCGGACAACGGAGCTGCCAGAGGCCGGGTAACAGCGTTTCAGGCACCCCGTGAGGCCGGCGTCCAGAAGGTAATGCCGGGGAAATGGCCAGAGTTCGACCGTCCGTCCGGGAACGGCGGGGATGTCAGAAAGATAGCAATACTCACGAGAGGCATGCCGATCTTTCATTGCCCCTGCGCGAGCGCTAGCCTCCCGTCTGAAAGACCGGCGGCGCTGGAACGCAAAGGTTGAAGGTCAGGCTATACCGCCCAAGCATACATATTTGAGCTCGGTATATTCGTCCAACCCGTGCCTGGATCCTTCGCGGCCGAGGCCGGACATCTTGACGCCGCCAAACGGCGCCTCCGCGGTGGAGACGAGACCGGTGTTGACCCCGACCATTCCATATTCAAGCGCTTCGGCCACGCGGAAGACCCGCGACAGATCGCGCGCATAAAAATAGGAAGCAAGGCCGAACTCGGTGTCATTTGCCTGCTCGATGACGTCCTGCTCGTCCCGGAACCGGAAAAGCGGTGCAAGGGGGCCAAAGGTTTCTTCACGCGCGACCTGCATACCGGCAGCAACGTCACGCAGAATGGTCGGCTCGAAGAAATGGCCGCCGAGCGCGTGGCGCTTGCCTCCCGTTACGATCCCGGCGCCCTTTGCCAGAGCGTCCTGAATATGGCTTTCGACCTTGGCAACGGCATTGTCGTCGATGAGCGGGCCAAGCACGACGTCACGCTCCAGACCGTTGCCGACCTTCAACTTCGAAACGGCCTCGGCGAGCTTGCCGGCAAATGCCTCGTAGACGCCGTCCTGGACATAAAGCCGGTTGGCGCAGACACAGGTCTGGCCGTTATTGCGGAATTTGGCGATGATGGCGCCTTCGACCGCCGCGTCGAGATCGGCGTCGTCGAATACGATGAAGGGTGCATTGCCGCCGAGCTCGAGACCGAGCTTCTTGATCGTCGGCGCACATTGCCGGTAAAGCAGCTCGCCCGTCCGGGTGGAGCCGGTGAAGGTCAGGACCCGGACGTCGCGGCTGGCAGTCAGCGCCCCGCCGATTGCGGCTGCGTCACCGGTGACAATGTTGAGGAGCCCCGGCGGCAGGCCGGCGCGCTCAGCGAGGACGGCGATCGCGATGGCGGAGAACGGTGTCTGCAGCGCCGGCTTGAGAACGACGGCACAGCCGGCAGCAAGCGCGGGGCCGATCTTGCGCGTGATCATCGCGTTTGGAAAATTCCAGGGCGTGATTGCCGCCACGACGCCGGCCGGCTGGCGCAGCACGAGGATACGTTTGTCGGGTTGATGCCCCGGTACGATCTCGCCGTTGATGCGCCGTGCCTCTTCGGCAAACCATTCGATGAAACTCGCACCATAGGTGATTTCCCCCTTGGCTTCGGCCAAGGGCTTTCCCTGCTCCAGCGTCAGGATCATCGCCAGATCGTCACGGTTTTCGATCATCAGGCGATGCCACGTCTTGAGCACGGTTGCGCGCTCGCCGGCGGTCTTCTTCGCCCAAAGCTTCTGGGCGACGACGGCGGCCCGGATGGCATCTTCCGTTTCCGCCGCGCTGAGGTCAGGGACCGCACCCAGCACTTCACCTGTCGCCGGATTGCGGACCATGGCCGATGCGCGACCTTCCGCTTCGATCCAGCGATCGGCGATGGGACATGCCTGACGGAACAGCGAGGGATCATTGAGTTTCATGGGACAACTTTCAACAGAATACGTGAGCGGCGCCGGGATCGAAATCGAGATGGACTATATCTCCACGATTGAGCCCGGCAATAGCCTCATGACCGAACGGCAAGCGAACCGAAAGCGCCTCGCCTGTCGCCGTCTCCGTGGAGACGTGGATGTTGTTGCCGAGAAAGGTAATGTCGCTGACAGTCGCGGCAAGACCTGCGCCCGCGGCTCCTGCGCGCGACAGCCGAATGCGCTCCGGCCTCAGCATCAGCGCCGCCCTTGCGCCGGAGGTCCCTTTTCCATGCACCGGAATCTGGTTGAAAATGGTTCCGCCTCCGAGCGCGATGGTGGCCTGTCCGCCGGAGGACGACACCAGGTCGCATGAAATGAAGTCGCTGTCGCCGACGAATTCGGCAACGAAACGCGTCTTGGGATTTGCGTAGAGCTCCGGGCCCGTCCCGATCTGATCGATGACGCCCTTGGAAAAGACGGCAATGCGGTCGGAGAGCCGCAGCGCCTCCTCCTGGTCGTGCGTGACGTAAAGGATCGTCACTTCGGTCTGCTGATGGATGCGGCGGATCTCGTGCTGGATTTCCTCGCGCAGCTTCTTGTCGAGCGCCGACAGCGGTTCGTCCATCAAAAGCACCGGCGGATCATAGGCTAGGGCCCTGGCAAGAGCGACACGCTGCTGCTGGCCGCCGGACATCTGCGCCGGTTTGCGATCCTCGAAGCCTTCAAGCCGGACGAGGCGGAGCATCTCCTTCACCTTGCTGTCAATCTCGGCCTTCGATTTACGCCGCACTTTCAGCGGAAAGGCGATGTTTTCACCGACGGTCAGATGCGGAAAGAGGGTGTATCGCTGGAATACCATGCCGATGTTGCGCTTGTGCGACGGCGTGGCGAGCAGCGTCTTGCCCTCGAGCGTGATGTCGCCTTTCGTCGGGTTTTCAAAGCCGGCCAGGATGTAGAGCGTCGTGCTCTTGCCGGATCCGGAGGGGCCGAGGAAAGTCAGGAATTCACCGCGCCGGACATCGAGATTGACGTCGTGCACGGCGACGACAGGGCCGTATTCCTTGCGTATTCCGCGGATCTGAAGGAATGCATCGTTCATTGTTTCAGTACCTTACGCACGACGGCAACCAGCGCCATCAAGATGATCGTCAAAATGATGAGAAGGGTCGATGCGGCAGCGACAACAGGCGTCAGGTCTTGCCGCAGCGTCGCCCATACCTTTACCGGCAGCGTCTGCAGGGTCGGGCTGGACATGAAGATCGCCACCACGACCTCATCCCAGGATGTCAGGAACGAAAAGACGGCGGCAGAAAACAGCCCATGGCTGATCGCCGGAAGAGTGACCCTGATCTTCGCTTCTAAAGGCGAGGCGCCGCAGAGCACGGCCGCGTCCTCGATCGACTTGTCGAAGCCTTCCAGCGCGCTTGATATGGATAGGATCGAGAAGGGCAGCGCCAGCACGAGGTGCGAAATGACGAAGCCCGTCAGGGTGCCGCCAAGGCCGATCCGGAGGAAGAAGGCGTAGAGGGCAACGGCCAGAACGACGACCGGCAGGATCATCGGCGTCAGAAACAGCGCCTTCAGCGCATCGCGGAACATGAAGGAACCGCGCACCAATCCGAAGGAGGTTACCAGTCCGAGCAGCACCGACAGGATGGTGACGATGACCGCGATCTTCAAGCTCGTCAAAGCCGATTCCAGCCAGCGCGGGTCGGCGAAGAGTTCATTGTACCATTGGAAGGTCCAGCCCGGCGGCGGAAAGATCAGCCATTGCGAGGAGCCGAAGGACAGGGCCGCGATGAAGACGATCGGCAGCAGCAGAAAGGCCGCGGTCAGAAGCGTGATCGCGAGCAGGACGTATTTCCACCAGCCGAGACGATCGAAATTGAGCAGCATAATCAACGTCCTCCCGGGTTCGGGTTGCCGAAGAAACGCAGCTGCACGGCATAAAGCGACAGCGTCACCACCAGGAGCACCAACGCCGCTGCACCGCCCATTCCCCAATTGACCAGCGACTGCACGAATTGCGCGATCAGCTCCGCGAGCATCATGTTGGCGGTACCGCCGAGAAGCGACGGCGTGACGAAGTAGCCGAGCGACATGACGAAGACCATGAGTGCGCCGGCCGCCATGCCGGGCATGGCGAGCGGCAGGAGAACACGCGTCAGGCACTGCCAGCGGTTGGCGCCGCAAAGGGCTGCCGCCTGCAGCGTCGACGGGTCGATCTTCTTGATCACGCCGTAGAGCGGCAGGATGATGAAAGGCAGCATGATATAGGTCATGCCGATCGTCACGCCGGTCAGATTGTTGACGAGCGCCAGTGGCTGGTCGATCAGCCCCATGCCCATCAGCATCTTGTTGATGAGGCCGGTGCGTTGCAGAAGCACCATCCAGGCATAGGTGCGGGCCAAAAGGTTGGTCCACATCGAGAGCAGCAGGATCGCAAAGATCACCGTGCTCAGCCGACCGGGCATGATCGCCAGCGCCCAGGCGACGGGAAATCCGATCGCAAGCGAAATCACGGTGACGAGGCCTGAGACGATGAAGGTATTGGCGAAAATCTTGAGATAGGTGGCAGAGCCGATCAGCTGGGCATAGTTTCCAAGGCCCGGAACGGGCTCCAATACGCTGCGCAGCAGCAGTATCGCCACCGGCGCGACGAAAAAGATGCCCACGAAGGCAAGAGCCGGAACAACCCCGCCAAGTCCTGTTGCCCTGCGTATCTTTGGCAGAGGCATGATTGCGCCGGAGGCGTCGCTATACGTCGACATGACAGTCCTTCCCACCCGTCAATTTCCGCAGCGGCGAGGTCCAATGGACGGGTACCGCCGCTGCAGGAGACACGGCGAATTTTCGCCGTGCCCGTTCATCTCCAGTTTCGGACTATTTCGCCTGCCAGGCGTACCACTTCTCGCCGATGGCATCGCGATTATCAGCCCAGTAGTTCATGTCGGCATTGACCTGGCTTGCGGTCTGCTGATCCGGCAGGGTCTTGGCGGTTTCCGGGTCCATCAGCTTGGCCGAGTCAAGATTGATCGGCGCGTACCCCGTAGCCTTTGCAAGGGCAGCCTGCGGTTCGGCCGAGGTTGCCAGCGCGATGAACTTCATCGCCGCCTCGGCATTCGGCGCGCCCTTCGGCACGACGAGCGCATCGGCAGCCGTGATGTTCTGCTCCCAGGAGGTTTCAACCTTGATGCCGGTCGCCGCAAGCGCCGTCATGCGGCCGTTCCAGACGCTGCCGAAGGGCGCTTCGGCGGAGGCCAGCAGCTGCTGCGACTGGGCGCCGCCCGACCACCAGATGATATCCGACTTGATGGTATCGAGCTTCTTGAAGGCGCGGTCGAGATCGAGCGGATAAAGCTTGTCGGCAGGCACGCCGTCGGCAAGCAGTGCGGCTTCGATCACGCCGGGAGCCGACCACTTGTAGAATGTGCGCTTGCCGGGAAACTTCGTCGTGTCGAACAGGTCGGCCCATGTCTTCGGGCAGGCTTTGACGGCATCGACATTGCAGCCGATGACGAAGGAATAATAGAAGCTGCCGACCGAATAGTCGGTGACGAAGCGCGGATCGAGCTTGGATTTGTCGATGACGGAAAAGTCGAGTTTTTCGAGCTGGCCGTTCTTGCCGGCCTGGGCGGCATAGTCGCCTTCGACGTCGACGACATCCCAGTTGACTTCGCCGGCCTCGACCATGGCCTTGAGCTTGCCGTAGTCGGTCGGGCCGTCCTGGACGACGGTGATGCCGGTTTTCTCGGTGAACGGGCTTGCCCATGCCGCCTTCTGCGCATCCTGGGTCGTTCCGCCCCAGCTCGAGAAGACCATGCTGTCGGCGTGCGCCGGCGCGGAGACCGCCACGAATGCGGCAACCGCCGCGAAAGCAAATGTGGTTTTCATGTTCCCTTATCCCTGTTGTGGTTTGTCCTACGGGTTATGCCTTATGTCGTCAGCGCGCCTCGCTCGGGGAGAGAAGCTTGCCGGCTTCATAATCTTGTTTTCCGCCACCTCGATGAGGTCGCGGATCTTGGGCAGGAAGGCCTGCCACCGGGGATCGGCCAGAAGCCGCTGGCGTCTCGCCTCCCGGTCGTCCAGGCTCGTAAAGGCCCAGATGTGGACGATTTCGTTGATCGTGCCGATCTCCGAGAAGAAGTAGCCGACCAGCGCGCCGAGATGGCTCTTCTGGATTTCGATCCCTTCTTCCTCGACGACCTTGAGATATTGCGGGATCGTTCCGTTCTTCAGCCGATAAGTGCGGATTTCGTAAAACATCGCGTCACCTCATCACGAAAGGATCGGGGATCGGATCGTCCGAGGTCCGGAGCCAGATCGTCTTGGTGCGGGTATAATCGAGCGCCGCGGCCATGCCGCCTTCCCTGCCGTGGCCCGACAGGCCGAAGCCGCCGAAGGGCGCGATCGGCGAGACGGCGCGGTAGGTGTTGACCCAGACGATGCCGGCGCGGATGCCCTTCATCAGCCGGTGCGCCCGGGTGAGGTTCTGGGTGAAGATGCCGGAGGCGAGGCCATAGCGGGTATCGTTGGCAAGCCGCAGCGCCTCGGCTTCGGTCTCGAAGGACACGACGGAGAGGACCGGCCCGAAGAATTCCTCGATCAGCGACGGCGAAGCGACATCATCGCAATCGAGGATCGTCGGCGGGAAATAATAGCCTTCGCCGTCGATCTTGCGGCCGCCGGTGACGAGGCGGGCGCCGCTTGCGATCGATCTCTCGACGAGGGCGCCGATATTGTCCTGCTGGCGCTTGGTGGCAAGCGGCCCGACTTCGGTCGCCATATCGAGCGGCGCGCCGATCCGGATCGCTTCCGCCTTCTGGCACAGCAGGGCAACGAACCTGTCCTTGACGCTGCGCTCGACGATCAGGCGCGAGCCGGCAACGCAGCTCTGTCCGGTCGCCGCGAAGATGCCCGCGACCTGGGCGTTGGCGGCACTTTCGAGGTCGGCGTCGGCAAAGACGATGAAGGGCGACTTGCCGCCGAGTTCGAGCGAGGTGGAAGCGAGGTTTTCGGCCGAGTTGCGCACGACGTGCCGGGCGGTTTCGGGTCCGCCGGTAAAGGCGACATGCGCGACCTTCGGGTGGCGGCCGAGGGCCGCGCCGCAGGAGGCGCCGAAACCGGTGATGATGTTGACGACACCGGCGGGAAAGCCCGCCTCATGCACCAGGCGGGCGAATTCGAGCAAGGGCGCCGGCCCGTCTTCCGAGGCCTTGACCACCATCGTGCAGCCGGCTGCGAGCGCCGGGCCGATCTTGACAGCCGACAGGAAGAGCTGGCTGTTCCACGGCACGACCATGGCGACGACGCCGATCGGCTCGCGGCGAAGCCAGACATCCATGTCAGGCTTGTCGATCGGCAGGTAAGAGCCTTCGATCTTGTCTGATATCCCGGCATAATAGCGATAATATTCGGCGACATAGGCGATCTGCGCTGACGTTTCGCGGATGATCTTGCCGGTGTCGCGTGTCTCCAATTCAGCGAGGACCTGGGCGTTGGCGGCAACCAGGTCGGCGAGCTTGTAAAGCAGCTTGCTGCGTTGGGTGGCCGTCATCTTTGCCCAGGGGCCTTCGTAGAGCGCCCTTTCGGCAGCGTTGACAGCTCGATCGACATCATTCTCGCGCGCCTCGGGCATTTCCGCCCAGACCGTGCCGGAAGCCGGATCGATGCTCGGATAGGAAGCCTCGCCATCCGAGAATTCGCCGTCGATATAATGCTGGAAACGCCGCATGGTCCTACTCCTGAAATGCCGGCATGACTTCGGCGATGAAACGCTCGAGCGACGCCTTCTTGCGCTCGAAACTCATGCCGGTGTCGATCCAGAAGGAATATTCGTCATAGCCGAGGGCTTCATAGGCCTTGAGCCGGTCGATGACGGTCTGCACGTTACCAACGACGTTGTTGGTGCGCATGACCTCGTCCGAAAGCATCGCGTTTGCGCGGATCTGCTCCTCCGGGATCCGCTCGATCAGGCCTTGCCTGATCGGTTTCTCGTTCTTGAACCAGGCGAAGAAGTAGTTGTAGTAAACGCTGAGTTCATGCGCGGCCTGGGCGACGTCTTCTTCCGAGGAGCCGACATAGGTGTGGCGCAGCAGCATGATCTTCGGCCGTTCAACATCGGGGTTCTTAGCGCAGGCATCGTTGAAGCGGTCCATCAGCGACTGGACCTCGTCATCACCCTGCCAGAGCGGCGTGACCTGAACGTTGCAGCCGTTGGCGACGGCAAATTCGTGCGAGTTCGGGTCGCGCGCCGCAACCCAGATCGGCGGGTTCGGCTGCTGCAGCGGCTTCGGCGCCGAGGTGGTCGCGGGGAATTTGAAGAACTCCCCTTCATGGGCGTAGTCGCCGGCCCATATACCCTTGACCGCGGGAATGAGCTCGCGCATGCGCTGGCCGGCGCCCCAGGCATCGAGCCCGGGCAGCAGACGCTCATATTCGAAGGAATAGGCGCCGCGGGCAATGCCGATATCGAGCCTTCCATCGCAGATGATGTCGGTCATCGCCGCTTCGCCGGCAAGCTTGATCGGATGCCAGAAGGGGGCGATCACCGTTCCCGTCCCGAGCCTTGCCCGCGACGTGCGGCGGGCGAGATCGGCAATGGTCACGAACGGATTGGGGGCAATGGTGAAATCCATGCCATGATGCTCGCCCGTCCAGATCGCATGCATGCCGCCCTTGTCGGCGATCTCGCAGAGCGCGACGAATTCCTCATAGAGGCTCTTGTGGCTCTGGCTGGCGTCGAGCCGCTCCATATGGACGAAGAGGGAGAATTTCATGCTTTTGCGCCCTTGGCTGGAATGGGATGAATTTTGCCGCCGGTCTCGTCGCCGAAATAGACGCCGAAATTGCCGATCGAGCTTTCCATCGCGAAGCGGTTGACGATATCGGCGGTCGAGCTGGTCTTGAACTTTGCTGCAGCCAAGGCGTCAGGTTTTACGAACCTGCCGCCGGCTGGCTCGCCCTCGCCGGCAACGGCGTGATAGACAATGTGCTGCTTGCCGTCGCTCTTGCCCTCATAGACCGAATAGAGAAAGCCGATGCTGACCTTCAGCCCGGTGAGCGTCTCCAGATATTCTTGCAAAGCATCGGTCGGGTTGCCGTCATGGGCGTCGACGCTTGGCAGGGAGAGTACATCCTCGCCCAGCAGCAGAACTTCTCCGCGGCGCTCGACGACGGCCGCAAGTTCGATATTGCCCTCAGCTGCCGCGGAAACCGCCTTGCTTGCGAGCGTCGGCGTGAAATAGCCGCCGCGCGCATAGCCGAGACCGTTGCGGCCGCTATTATCGAAAGCCTCGATGCGCCCCATCAGGATGACATGGTCGCCGGCCTCGATGACCTGTTCCATGGCGCATTCG
This sequence comes from Rhizobium sophoriradicis, assembly GCF_025200795.1. Lineage (NCBI taxonomy): Bacteria > Pseudomonadati > Pseudomonadota > Alphaproteobacteria > Hyphomicrobiales > Rhizobiaceae > Rhizobium > Rhizobium sophoriradicis. The sequence goes on along the minus strand of NZ_CP104153.1, from coordinate 26,881 downwards.
AACCAGGCCGCGACGTTCGAGAATATCGGGCAGCCGGCCGATCCCTTGGCCCATTCGACCGCCGCGAACCTGTCTTCGACCGGCCGCGCAAAGGTGTTCGACACGTCCTTTTGCGTTTCCGAGAGCACGTTGATCGCAAAATGCGGCGCTCCGGTCATGATCGCGAAATTGCGCGAGGTCTTGGCAAGGCAGACGAGCAGCAGCGGCGGATTGAGCGAGACCGAGGTGAAGGAGTTCGCGGTGAAACCGATCGGATTCCCCTCCCCGTCGCAGGCGGTGACGACGGTCACGCCTGTGGGAAAAGCACCGAATGCATCTCGCAATGCCCTTGGGTCGACAGTCTGGATTGTCATCGTTCATCCTCCCCGAACGACAGCCACTCGGCGAGCAGCGAATTGACGATATCAGGCGCGGTCAGGTTCACCATGTGACGATGGCCTTCGACGATGCGGACCCAGCCCTTGGGCGCGAGCGCCGCCATCTGCTCCGCCATCAGGGGCGTCGAATTCGGATCATCGGACCCCGTCAGGAACAGGGCCGGACCCGCCACGTCTTTCCAGCGATCGGCATAGGTCTCGTCGCCGCCGGCGAAGGCGGCGTAAGCGACAGCATAACTCTGGGGATCGACGAGGTTGAGCCATTTCCGCGTCAATTCCCGCGCAACAACGCTGTCTGCATCATCGCCGAACCAGCGCGCCAGGGGACCTTCCTTGTCGACGCCCGTCACCGGAATGGCCGCGGCCCGTGCGAGCACGGCAGCCTTTGCTTGCTGGTCGCGCCTGTAGACGCCGTTGAGGTAAGCGACACGGCTGATCCGGTCGCCGAACGTCGCCGCCGCGCCTCCCGATACCAGCGCCCCCATCGAGTGGCCGGCAACATTCACCCTATCGATCGCCATCTCGTCGAGAAAGCAGCCGAACCAGGTGACGAACTCCTCAAGACGGCTGCCCGCCGGCAGCTGCGCGCTCTCGCCATGTCCCGGCATGTCGACGGCGATGACGCGATGGCCGGCCGACAAAAAGGCGATCTGCGGCGCCCAGGCCTCGAGCCGCATGCCGACACCATGAATGAGGACCAGCGGCTCACCGCTGCCGGCCTCGTGATAGGCCGTTCCGCCTGCCGTCTTCTTTCGCGGCAAGTCACCGGCGGCGCTCTTTGCTGCAGCGGCGCCTGAGATCGATCCGGCTGTCAGCATCTCAGCGCCCACCCTTTCAAACGCCCGCAGGGTTGGCGACGTCCTGCCCGAGATCTTTCAGATCCTGGTAGCGGTCGCCGATGCGGTGATGAGGACGCCCGCCCACCGAAGCGCCAAGAGCCACGACGATCTCGTCGGCGGCAGGCGCGTCGGGGATTGCCGTTTGGATGGTCAGATAATGTGAACGGCGGCCTTCATCGTTCTTGTCCATCAGCGGGATCATGATCGGCGCGTTGGCGGGGCCGCGGGTGTTGCAGAAGGCGAGATAGGACTTGGCACCGACGGCCTGGCGATAAAAATTGCCGAAGCGCAGCGTGTGGATGAGCGCGGAGGCATGTTCGATCTCGCCATCCAAACCGACGACGGCGGCCTTGCCGTAACCTTCAACCGCATCGCCGGAACCGACCGCATCGATGATCATCCTGGTCAGCAATTCGCCGAGAACCGGAGCGCCGGCGTGAATCTCGGGCTTGAGATCTTCGACAAAGCCGCGGCCCGCCCAAGGGTTCTTCACCACCGCGAAGGCAGTAATCAGCTTCAGCGGCACCGCTGCGGCCTTGCCGCCTTCGATCAGCGTCGTTTCGATCTGCAGTCCCGTCTTGCGAATTTGGATGGCCATGGAACACCTCATCTCTCTATTTTGTATTATGGTATACCATAATATCTCGGTGTCAAGTTTGTTTCTGCGTTGGCGCAGTTGAGTTCGATCCTCGAAAACTCCCAATTGGCAGGGCTCCTGATCGCTCGGAAGCGCGTTCATTTGTCGTGTCGCTTGGAGCCAGTCGGCAACCGCCTCCCCAGCAATGCGGCACCCGGTCCATATTCGCCTATATTACTGATTATGGCATACCATCACATCGAGCGAAGACGGATGTCAAGCTAGAGCGGGCGCTGGTCGTGGAACGGGCGAAAGTCGGGCTCAAGCGGCTCGTGCGACCCTTTAAGATGACACCGCCTGCGCCTTGGCCCCGCTGCAATAGGACTGCCGGCGACGAGGGTCGTCAATCGTTACGAAGACCTCGGCGTGACCAGGCAAACGCTGTCTAGATTGGCCCAAAAACGCGAATTTCGAGCCAATGGTTAAAAAATGCTCGCCCGTCACTAGCGTGGAGTTTGAGTCATGCGGGACAGAGAACTTCGCGCCTTCTCCGGCCGCTCCCGACCCGGGGCGAACTGAAGTCGTCAGTGTCAACGGCAGGTTTGCGCCCTCTCGGGCCGTTATCTACGCTGCGGAAGTTCTTGAGCGCGCGATCTGCTCAGTCGCCGTAAGGCATTGAGGCAACGATCCAGTACATTGCCACAGCTTCCTCATTCAAATAGCGGCTTCTCGCGATGGCCATGCTCCGCCTACAAAGTCGGCATGGATTACGAGAGATCGCGCCTAGCATCAACGCGTGCTCCGACGAAACGCCGCTTGTTCCTATGACGGCCGAAGGCGACATCGATTGGCCATTCGGCCCAGACTTCGTATCACGTAGCTAAGCGCTGCGGGGTTGCCAGCCCTTCCACCAGAGTGGCAAGGGCTGCCTCCAGCGGTGCAGATCCGACCTTTTCCGGCACCAGAAGTCCATCGATTGCGAGCATGGTGATGCCGTGAATGAGCGCCCATGCGGCCGCGGCCTGTCCCCTGACTGGCCGCTTGCGAATGCTCCCTGTAGCCTGACCGCGCCCGAGCATTTCAAGCACTACGTCGAATACCGCGAGTGCCCTTTCGTCGAGATGCATCCCTACGGCCTGTCCCTCCTCCGCGCTGAACATCAAACGATATAAGGCCGGGTTATCGGTTCCGAACGCGACATATGCACGAGATATCGGAGTAATTTCCTCGATCAGAGATGGTGGCGCTTCGGGTTTCGCCTGCGCCAGTGCCTCGCGCAGACGGTCAAAACCTATCAAGGCGAGTTCGACAAGCAGAGCAGTTTTATCCGAAAAGTGCTTGTAGGGCGCAGCGTGGCTGACGCCAGCCCGCCGAGCGACTTCCCGCAACGTAAACTGCCAGTTCTTGTCATCTCGGAGCATGTTCAGCGCAGTTTCAATAATCGTGCGGCGGAGATCACCGTGATGATAGGGGCGGTTTTGGACGTCTGTCATGGCGATAAAGTTTCTCGTGGATACATTGTTGACAGTGACTACATTGCCGCCTATATAGACCTCAATGTTTCTTTTGTCTACATCGGAGTTTGTCATGAACGCTATAGCGAAAATTCCCGACGAGCAGGCACGGTGGAAGATCGTGAAACACTCACCGGACGCATCTTGAGCGTCCTGCTCCGGTGAAGGATCGATTCTGCACGGGCGAACAAGGCCGACATCTGTCAGCTCCGCCGAAACAGCCACGCAATTGAAAGGAAATCAGATGCAACACGTTGCCAACGCGGAAACGCAAACCTTCATAGGAAAATTGAACGGTGCCGCAGCGAAGCGGGCCCTGATCACCGGTGCCTCCAGTGGCATGGGTCTCGAATATGCCGAACTCTTGGCAGCGCAGAAGGTAAATCTCGTGCTCGCCGCTCGGCGGAGGGAGCCGATGGAGAAGCTCGCCATAGAGCTTCGACAGAAATATGGTGTCGAGATCGTTGTTGAACCGATCGATCTTGCAGTCCCTGGTGCTGCCGCTCGCTTGAAAAGCAGTCTGGACGATAAGTCGCTGCAGATCGATATTCTGGTGAACAATGCCGGGTATGGGTTGCATGGGGACTTTCTGGACACCCCGCTGGAGCGCACGACCGATATGATACAGCTCAACATCACGGCGGTAACGGAACTGAGCTTTATCTTCGGACAGGATATGGCAACCCGCGGGTCGGGACAGATACTTCTCATAGCGAGCATCCTGGCATTCCAACCCGTCCCTGGTTTTTCTGCCTATGCAGCAACGAAGTCTTACGTGCTGTCTTTTGGAGAAGCTTTGTACGACGAACTCAGCCCTCGAGGCGTGACCGTCACCTGCCTTTGCCCAGGACACACCGAAACCGGATTCGATTCGGCCGCCAGCGCCCCTGTCTCGCGCATGCTGCGTATTCTGACGATGAAGCCCCGTCCGGTCGCCGAAAGCGGTCTCCGCGCGCTGTCACAGGGCAAGGCCTCCGTAGTTGCCGGGTTCATGAACAAGATAATTATATTTTCAAATCGCCTGACCCCGCGTTCGATGCAGCGAGCCGTCATGAAAAGCGTTACGGGGGGATAGAGTTGCAGTCGACCGGCGACGGAAACGTCCGTTGCCGGCCGGTCTAGCTTGCCGGCGGTCGCCCAGCGGTCGTTAGCGAATTGAATGAGACGCGTTTAAGGAATTATTCAGCAGGTTTCTGGGCGGACAGTACCGCTTCGGCAATTGCGCTGGCGGCTGCGACATGATCCATCGCCGCCTGCTGGGCTCCCTCACCGTCGCCGCGGCGGATGGCGTCGACGATCTTCGACATCTGTGCCGGGCCCTCGATGCTGCGCCGTTCCGTCTTGATCGTCATTGAGCGCAGATGGTTGATGCGTACGGTGAGCAGGTTGACGACGCCCCAGGCGACATGCCGGTCGACCATGGTGAACAGTGTTTGATAGAAGGAAGAAGTATTGGCCAGCACGCCGGCCATATCGTTGTCGCGATAGCTGTTGCGGATTGCGCTCAGGGATTCCTCGAGCGCGGCGACGATCTCCGGGCTGCCGCGTTCTGCGCACAGCCGCGCCGCCATGCCTTCGAGCGCACCGCGAATTTCATAGATCTGTTTGGCTTCCTCGATATCCAGCTGGGCGACGATCGGTCCCTTGTTCGGCAGATTGGCGACCAGCCCTTCCGATTCCAGATGTCTCAGTACCTCGCGCACGACCGTCCGGCTGACGCCGAGCTGGGCGCAGAGGTCGCGCTCAACAAGCCGGTCTCCCGGACGGAAATATCCGTTCACGATGGCCTCGCGGACCTTGTCGAGCGCCAGTTCCCGCAATGTCTTCGCAGGACGCTCGACCCTGATTGCTGCGTCCTTCAGAGCACCGCTCATGCTGTACCTCAGTGTTGGATTGACTTCGCAGGCTCAAGCTTTGCTGCGGCAGCCGAATTCAGGAATCGTATTATGGCCTACCAAATACTGTAGCTGTCGGCGGCCAGCAATTCAACAGCACCGTGCCGGTCCCAAGTTTGTCAGCCTAAGCGCCGGAGGCGGGCCTCGCTTTGACGATCTCTTCGGCCACAGCCTTCGCCTGCACCCGGATGTCGGGGACGGCGGTGATCTCCCAGAATTGTCCCGCCGTCAAGGCGCCGACGGCAAACAGCCGCGCGGGCGAGATCCGGGACGGAGCCGTCACTTCTGAAGCCGCATTCACCTGGATGCCGAGGCCGAGAGGATCGGGGACGATCAGCTGAAAGCGGCTCATTTCCTTCAGAAGCGGCGAATGGCTGATCCCGGCGCGCTCCATTCCCGTGCAGTTGACCAGCCAGTCCGCCCTGATCTCGGCGATCTCACGCTTGGCCCTGACCCTGTAGCCGGCAATGAGCCTGCCTTCCCTGGCCTCGAGCGATTTCAGGAAGCCCGCGTGGAAGCGAACGATTCCGTCTAAGACCAATTTCTCAAAGCCGGCGAACACGTCGGGCGCGACCCGGTGCCGGTGGATATTCCACCAGGGAAGCGCATGCCTGAGGAATCGTGCCCGCTCCTCGTGCGAAAGCCGCTGCCAGAGAGCCTGCGTGACCGGCCTCAGGCCGTCCATCACGCTCCGCCAGTCGGCGACCGACCTGGTCTTTTCCCGCAAGATCTTCAACAGCCCGCTGATCGTAGCGGGAAGCGTGTGAACGTTGATCGGCAGCGGCGCCGGCGGCGTCCTTGCATGGCCGAGCGGTGCCAGGCCGCGCCGCGAAAGCACGTCGATCCTGCCTCTGTGGCCATGGGCGCGAAGTGCCAGAACCTGATCGATCATCGTCAGGCCGGAACCGAGGATGCAGACCGCATCGGATGGTGCGACACGCCTCAGCCATGAAAGCCGCCACGGGTTCTCGACGATCCGCGATCGCAAAAATGGCGGGATGCCGGACGGATCGACCGGAAGGTTCGCGTTTCCGACGCCAAGACAGAGCACCACATTCTTTCCGGCAATCTCGTCGCCATTGCCGAGATGGAAGGCGAGCGTGCTGGTGTAGCGCTCCACGCATCCGGCCGCCTTGGCCCTGATGAAGTCGACCCGGCACCGGCCATCCCGCTTTCGAAGCAGCCGCGCAAGCGTATCCCTGACATAAAGGCCGTAATCGCTGCGCGAGGCGAAATCGCCGGCCTGCATAGGGCGTCCATGGGCTTTCAGCCAGTCAACGAAGTCGTCGGGATGATGGGGCAGCAGGCTCATGCGGCCGGCGGGAACGTTGAGGCGATGGAGGTAGAGCTCTGTCCTATATGCCGTCCCGCGTCCGAATCCGGCATCGTCGCCGACGACCGCAATCTTCGCTGAAGCGGGAAGCAGCTCGACGAGATTGCAGGTCACAGCGATCGCTGAAAAACCGGAACCAACGACGATCACATCGTATGTCAAACCATTCTCCCTGAAGCTCAGGTAACGCCGCATCTTGTCACTCACCGCCGCGGAGATGGCACAAGCGGCAGAATCACGGAAACAAATATCTCCATAGTCTATAAATATAGTTTGTTATTCCTCCCGCCAGCCCCTTCTCGGCGATTACCCTTTTGCAGGTGAGATCAAGGGGCCGGGTGGCCCTCGAACAAAGGGGCTCAAGATGAATTTCAGAAATTTGCTTGCCGCAATCGCCGTCGGCGTCGGCACTCTCGCAACGGCGATCGCCGCCGAGGCGGCGGACAAGAAGGTCGTCGTCGGCTATCAAACCGACGCCCTTCCGTCTTCCGTGGCAATCGCCAACGGCGAATTCGCCAAGAAGACCGGGTATGACATCGACTTCCGCAGGTTCAATTCCGGCGCCGAGATATTCGCGGCCATCGCCTCGGGCGACGTTCAGGTCGGCTATGTCGGCTCCAGCCCGTTTGCGGCTGCGGTATCGCGCGGGCTCGAGGTCAAGGCTTTCTACCTCGCCTCCATCTCGGGCATCGACGAGGCTCTCGTCGTCCGCAACGGCTCGGGCATCGAAAGCCTGAACGATCTGAAAGGCAAGAAGCTTGCCGCCGCGCCCGTCTCCACGGACCACTATCAGCTTCTGGCGCTGATCAAATCGCTTGGCCTGACCGAGAAGGACGTCCAGGTCTTCGCAATCCCCCAGCCTGAGATCGTGGCGAGCTATAACCGCGGCGATATTGACGGCGGTTTCGTCTGGGATCCGGCGCTCACCGAACTCAAGAAGAACGGCAAGGTTCTGGTGACCTCCAAGGATGTGGCGGACAAGGGTGCGCCGACATTCTCCGCCTGGGTCGCCACCTCGAAGTTCGCGACCGAGAACCCGGAATTCCTGAAGGGCTTCGCCTCGGTCGTCACCAAATACTATGCGTCCTTCGCCTCGGACAAGGCCGCCTGGGGGCCTGACAGCGACAATGCCAAGTCGCTTGCCAAGCTGCTCGGCGGCACCGCCGAGCAGCAGGCCTCGGCTCTGAAGAACCTGACGCTGCTTACCCCCGAAGTGCAGGCATCAGACGCCTGGCTCGGCGGCGGCGAAAAGGCCGGCGCCGGCAAGATTCTCAAGGACACGGCATCGTTCCTGAAGGAACAGGGCAAGGTGTCCGACGTGCTGGCAAATTACGGCGCCTTCGTCACCGCCGACGCGCTTACCAGCGTCAGCAACTGATCCTCCCCGATGCCGGCGCTACACTTTCGCGCCGGCATCGAACTTGCGAGCGGCACTATGCTTAAAGTCGATCATGCGAGCGTTTTCTTTGCAGCCCGCGACGGGCGGACCGTCCACGCGCTCGATCGCGTTTCCTTAGATATCCCCGAGCGGGGTTTCGTGGTCGCGCTCGGCGCGTCGGGATGCGGCAAATCAACCCTTCTCAATGCGATTGCCGGTTTTCTTCCGTTGTCGGATGGCCGGATCACGCTCGATGGCCGCGCCGTCGAACGGCCGGGTGCTGATCGCGGCGTCGTCTTTCAGAAAGATTCGCTGCTGCCCTGGAAATCGGTGGCCGACAATGTCGCGCTCGGCCTGAAATTTGCCGGCGTCAACCGCAAGGAGCGGCAATCGCGCGCGCTCGAGCTGCTGCGGCTCGTCGGTCTCGACGAATTCGCCAATGCGTTTCCCTATGAGCTGTCGGGCGGCATGCGCCAGCGGGTCGGTATCGCCCGGGCTCTTGCGACCAATCCGGATATCCTGCTGATGGACGAGCCTTTCGGCGCGCTCGACAGCCTGACACGGGAGCAGATGCAGGAACTGCTGGTTTCCGTCTGGAACAAGACGGCGAAGAAGGCTTTCTTCATCACCCATTCGATCGAAGAGGCGCTGTTTCTCGGCACGCAGGTGCTCGTCATGTCGCCTCGGCCGGGGCGCGTCGTTGCCCGCTTCGATCTCGATTTTATCAGACGCTTCGCCGAAACCGGCGACGCACGATCGATCAAGGCCTCGCCGCAATTTGCCGAGCTGCGTGAGGAGATCCGCGCCATTCTCCACAGCAGCGAAGATTTGAGGAGCGCCGCATGAGCGATGTAATGCAGTCCTCGCCGGCTGCGGCGCAGAGAGAGAACCGCCAGGTCAAGCTGGTGAAGATGGCCGGCTTCGGCGCCGGCGAGAGATCAACGGTCGCCATCAGTGTTGCCACTGCCCTGGCAATTCTGCTGCTGTGGTGGCTCGTCGCGGCCCTTGGCATAGTCCCTCACCTTTTCCTGCCGCGGCCCGATGAGGTGCTGACGCAGATCGGCGTCATCTATCGCGATGGTTACGCCGGTGCGTCGCTTTCTGAACACGTCGCTGCAAGTCTGTTCCGCATCGTCGTCGCAGCGCTGATCGCCATCTCTGCCGGTATTCCGCTCGGATTGCTCATGGGCCTGAACCGCTGGGCCAAAGGGGTGCTCGATGCGCCGATCGAGTTCTACTGGCCGCTTCCGCCGCTCTCCTACCTGCCGCTGATGATCATCTGGCTCGGGATCGGCGAAACCTCGAAGATCACGCTGCTGGTGCTGGCGATGTTTGCGCCGATCTGCCTTTCGGCCCAGGCGGGCGTTCGTTCGCTGCCGATCGAGCGCGTCAATGCCGCCCGTTCGCTGGGTGCCAACCGGCTACAGCTCTTCATCGACATCGTCCTGCCGTCGGCCCTGCCCGAAATCCTCACCGGCGTCCGCATTGCGCTCGGCGTCGGCTGGAGCACGCTGGTTGCGGCCGAATTGATCGCCTCTACGCGCGGGATCGGTTTCATGATCATGTCGGCGTCGCAGTTCCTGGCAACCGACGTTGTCTTTGTCGGCATTGCCATCATCGCGGTCTGCGCCTTCACCTTCTCGGCCGCCATCCGTTTCCTGGAGACCTACCTTGTACCCTGGAAGGGCAAGCTCTGAGGGAACATGCAAGCAATTCAAAACGTCAAAGCGCCGCGGGTCTGAAGAGACGCAACGGCGCTTAACGGCTTTGCGTGATGTCGTTAAGGCCATGGATCGACAGGAGTTCGGCTGCGACGAGCTTCTGGAGGCGCCATAAATTGCGATCACGAATGCCGCGTTCTTCCAGATGCTTCACCGTCAGATAGAGATATTCGGCGCAAGAGCCCACGTGTCCGCAGGCCCTGGCAAGCACGCGCGCCACCGTCTCCAAGGGCAATTTCCGCGAAACGCGCTCCCCCTTCGGGCCAGCCCAAAAAACCAACGCGCGCACGAAGCCATGTCGGGTCTCGACAGGAATCCAGCGAACCGTCGCCGCATCTTCGATCGTGCCGACCTCACGGCGGATCAAGCGTCGAATCTGGCCAAGGCGATCTTCATCGGCAAGTCTGAACAGGATGCCGTTGCATCGTCCGCCCCGATCAAGAGCCATCATGAGGCCAGGCTGAGCCTGGGTTCCCCGCCATCGTGTCATCTTCAGGCAAAAGGACCGATGCCAACCCCTGGCTGCGCCGCGCTGCCACTCGACCGCATCGAAATCCGGCTTCCATATTAATGATCCATAGGCAAAAACCCAGAGCGGCGCGCCGGCGGATTCCTGCAGCAGCCGCCTGGCGAACGTCTCCACCTCCATCTCGGTCAGCGGTGTCCGGTGCGGCTCGGGACCGGGATCAAGCTCGGGGCGAAGGCTGAGCGACACGAGCTCGTTCGTGAGAGCCATGCCGGTTGCGCCGAACATCCGGACCTCGCTTCGCCGCATCAAAGCCTGCCTATGCTCGGTGAAATCCCTCGCCTTTCAATGCACCGTAAATCTGGCCGCATCGGCCTGGCGCCGCTGCAGGCTGCGGATCAACATCGCGGCCTCCCTGACGATTGCCGCAAATGTCGTATCGTCAGCCTCGGCGATCCTGCCAGTCATGTCGTGGATGATCGTCGTCAAATGAATGATCGAATGGCGATGTTGCGCCTCGTCAGGCCCAATTTCAGCATCGGCCATGGCAAGCAGCGTCTGCACCAGGCGCTCCATGGTTTGCCGGCGCCTGCTCCTCGGGTCGGCATTCGGATCTTCGCTGAGGCGCAGGAGATCGTCGATGATATCGGACATTCCGCTTCCATTCACATCGCAAAAGCCGGCCGCGCGAAAACGTTGCGCCTTCGATCGCCAGCGCGCATCTTCAAGGCATCCAGCAGCCGGTAGCCGGTTCGCCAGCGGCCAAAACCGCTGGCGATATTGATGTGGCCGGCAAGGCCGATATTCCTGGTCTCGGCTTTCCACAGGCGGCCAAACAAGGTCAGCCGATCGACTGTCATGTAGGCGTCGTTCATGCTGCCGACGACGATGCTCGGAAATGGCAGAGGCGCCGTCGGCATGCCGCCGAAGGCGATATGCCCGGGATGCAGATTTTCCGTGGCCGGGAGATCGCAGGGCGCAACGAGCAATGCTCCCTTCACGCGGCGGGCAGCGCTTCGTCCGGCCAGCCTGGCGGCGAGCAGGCATCCGAGACTATGGGCAACCAGATAGGCTTCGCCAGCCTCTTCAAGCGCTTCTTCCAATCGCGGCAGCCAGCTGTCGAGGGTGGGATGATCCCAATCCTCCTGAGCGACAAAATGGCTGCCCGGCTGATCCTGCAGCCAGTGCTGTTGCCAATGCCCCTCTCCCGAGCCGAACAATCCGGGAAGAATGAGGACTTCGCTCATTGGATCAGCCCGATTACCAGCGCGAAGAGGAAGGTGAAGGAACCGACGATCGTGCATATTCCGGCCGCATGCCTGAGCTGCGATATGAGGTTTCCTGTTGCTCTTCTGGTGTCGTGCCGACTGACGCCGGTCTCAACAGCAATCGCCATCCCGCCACCCTCCTCAATACCAAAGTCCAGGCATCGAGCCCCAATAGTGAAGCTCGTATTCGCGCGCCGACCGGTCCTGCTGCTCGTCGCGGGTGACCATTGCGTCGGCAGGCTTTCGCAGCTGGCGCTGGAAGCGGGCGATCGCAGCCTTCAGCCAGAGATGGAAATCAAGCTTCATGCGAACCTCCTGTCAGGAACTGGTAGGTTGGGGAATCAACGAATGACGTTGCGCATTGGCGAGAAGATCGCGCAGCGATGCAGTCGGCCCGTAGAGCATAAGCAGGCGGTTCTCCTCGCGCTTGGCCAGCCGATATCGGCGGGCAAAGTCAAAGACACTCCAGATTTGCTCGCTTGATCCCGGCGGGCCTGCATCATCCATCGCTGCCTCCTGAGAACGAAGTTCGTGACGCGCCTTATTCGGCCGCCGCAACTGCCGGTCTTGTCTCTGGAAAGAAGGCCGACAATTCGCCGACCACTTCGCCGATGCGGTTCGAAAGCGCATCGGATGAAACCGCGTAATCCGCAAAATCACGGTCGGACGCATAGACGGCAGTCGGCAGCGTATGGGCCATGAAGAAACCGAACAGCGGCCGAAGCTGATGCTCGACCATCAAGGCATGCCGGTCGCCGCCGCCGGTTGCCGTAATGATGATCGGCTTCGCGCGAAGCTCCTGTGGATCGATGAGATCGATGAGGTGTTTGAAAAGGCCGGGGTAGGAGCCCTTGTAAGTCGGCGAACCAATAATCAACACGTCGGCCCTTACGATCTCGTCGACAACTCGCCTGGCCTGCTCGTCGAGGTCCTTGCGCCACAAGGCGCCGCCCAGCGACGGACCGACATCGTGCAGATCATAGGTTTTGCTCGAAAAGCCGTATCTGATGCTGGCGCGTTCGGCGACATGCCGGACGAGCGCCAATGTCTTCGATGGGCGGTTGAAGCTGCCGGCAATGCCGACGAGTTTGAAACCTGACATGGTTTTTCCTCTCTATGGTTGCTTCAAATATTGTCTATAAAATTACTCGATTAAAGGAATGTGCATCTCTCCTTCGGGGTTCGATTGAAAAAAGATTCGCCTTTAAGTCTACGGTCTGTCGCCGCGCAGATGACGCTCGAGGAAGGGCAGGTTGTCCTGGCCCCAATAGAGCTCCCCGTCATAGATATAACTGGGAAAACCGAAGACGCCGCTGTCGCGCGCATGCACCCGGTCTGCCGACCACTTGTTCTGAACGTCGTCGTGGGCTTGGCGCCTGAGAAGCGCTACGCCATCGAAACCTGCTGATGTAACGATCGCCTCGCGTATATCAGCCTTGCCGATATCCCTGGCCTCGCTCCAAAAAGCATGCTGCAGGGCGCGGGCAATGCCAATCCAATCCTGCCCGTCGAGATAGGCGGCGATCACGAAGAGGGAGGCCGGCGTCGGATCGCTGAGCTCCGGCCGATGTTCCAGCCACAATTCCTTGCCACGCACGCGCGCCCAGCGTTTGAGGTCCCGCGTCCAATAGGCGCGGCGGATCTCCGGCCGGTTGCGCGAGAAGATGCCACCATTCTCCTCGACCACCGTCGTCAGATAAGGCGTGACGACGACGTCATTCTTCGCCGCCAGTTCGGTAAAGGCATCGAAGCCGATGTGGGACCAGGGCGAGCCGATCGAAAAGAAATATTCCACCGATTTGGTCACTGACGAATGCTCCTGCTAGGATGATTGTTTGATGGCGAATGGGTGACGTTGTCTGCCGACGGCCCCTCAGGAAGCGGCCCGAATTTCCGGCTGCGCTTTCCATCCGAGCTCCGGGGCGATTCTTGTGACGAAGTCGTGGAGGATCTGGCGGTATTCCTCGTGCTCGAACTCGTAAGGGAGCTCCAGCCGCAACTCGCTGACCTCGGGCAGGATCGGATCGGCGAAAAGCTGCTCCAAGATTTCTTCCGATGTGCCGACGATATCGCGGGCGAACAAGGTACGCCGCTCGCCCTGCGGCGAAAGCGTCCGCTGATGGCGGCCGTCGGCATAATCGCGGTAGCGGCGCCGCGTTGCCGCATCGGCGCTGTCGAAAGGCACGATGACGCGGCCGAGCGCGACGCGGCGCGGCGTTCCAGAGTCGCGATAGGTTTTAATCAGCCTGGATTGGGCAACGAAGAAATCGTCGGTCCCCTCCCCCGTTATCACATTCCCGGTCAACAGGTTGAAGCCGTTGCGGCCGGCCCAGCCGGCCGAACGCTGCGACCCGCCGCCATACCAGATTCGGTCAATCAGTCCTTTGGCATAGGGCTGCAGGCGCGGCCGCTGCGGGCCAAGGGGCGTCTTGATAAAGGTCTCGTCGTCGCCGAGATAGGTGCCGCGCAGATTGTCGGCAAAACGCAGCACGCGGTCATGCGAGAAATCGTAGCTCGTCCAGTCACCGTCGAAGGCGAGCGGGCCGATCAGCTCGGCATGCAGCGGCCGGCCGGCGCTGACGCCGATATTCAGCCGTCCGCGTGAGAGGACATCAACCGTGGCAAGGTCCTCGGCCAACCGGTAGGGGCTCTCATAGCCGATCGGAATGACCGCCGTTCCGAGCTCGATCCGGCTGGTGCGCTGGGTGGCCGCCGCAAGAAAGGCGCTGGCGGAGGAGATCCCCGGCTCCAGGTGCCGCTGGCGGACCCAGGCGCTGTCGAAGCCGAGTTTCTCGCCATAATGCAGTTCCTGGAGCGCCTGCTCCAGTCCCGACAAGGGATCATCGCCGGAATAGTTGCCGGGGGTGAGGAAGCCGATATGGCTGATCGATATATCGCCGCCGCTCATGTCATGTCTTCCGCTGATCAATATTTCGGCAGGCCGGGCGGATTGGTCTCGGATGCCGGCAAGGCTTCTTCGGAAAGATGCCAATGGTCGAGAATTCTTGCATAGGTGCCGTCCTTAATGAGGCCATTGGTGGCGATGGTCAGCGCATCGGCGAGCCCGCTTCCCTTGCGGGTGGCGATGGCGACATCCGATCGATCCGGCCAGCCGGCGCTCAGGGTGCCCACCCGCTTGATGTTCTTGTCGCGCGTCGCGATGAAAACGAGTTGGGCATGCGGCTGGACGATGACATCGGCGCGACCCGAACGCAGCGCAAGAAGGCTCGCCGCCTCGTCGTCGTAATATTGCAGTTCGATTGGCTTCAGGCCTGCGGCGACGTCCTCTTCGCTCCACTTAACCAGGATACGCTCCTGGTTGGTGCCGGCGCCGACGATGATCCTCAGACCCGCCGCATCCTTCGGTTCCTTGATCGAGGTGATGGGATTGTCAGATTTCACGAAGAAACCATGCAGGCCCTGGCGGTAGGTGGAGAAATCAAACTTCTCCTTGCGCTGCTCGGTTACGCCGACATTGGAGATCACGGCATCATATTTGCCCGATGTAAGGCCGAGCGGCCAGTCGATCCAGGCGACCGGGACGATCTCCAGCGTCAGGCCGAGGCTGTCGGCAATGGCATAGGCGTAATCGGGATCGGCGCCGACCACGGTCTTGGCATCGGTGGCGTAAGTCGCAAGCGGCGGGCCGCCAGGGCTGACGGCGATGGTGAACTTGCCTGGCGTAACGAACTTGAATTCCTTGGGAATCGCGGCGATCGCCGCATCGTTCCTGGCTGCAGGAAGCCTGCCCGGCTGTTGCGGGCTCAGGTCAAAATCATCGGCCGCATGGGCGGCACCGAGGCCAGTCAAGGCTGCCGTCAGCGCCGCGAAGAAAAAGCTGCGGATATCAAGAAAACTCGCCACGTTCGATATGTCTCCGTTTGCAATGGAAGGCAGGGACGGACCAGCTCAAACGGCCGTCCGTCCCGTAAACATTACGAACCGCTCTTCGGCAGGCCGGGCGGGTTGGTCTGGGCCTTGTCGATCGCCTCCGGACCGAGATTCCAGGTGTCGAGGATCTTCTTGTAAGCGCCGCTGGCGATCAGATCGTTGACGACATTGGTGACGGGCGCCGCCAGACCGCTGCCCTTGCGCGTGGTGACGGCGATTTCGGCGGTGATCGGCCAGCCGCCGCTGACTGTGCCGACAAGTTTGGTCTTGCCGTTGATCCCCGCCGCATAGGCTTGGGTGGCGTTGACGCTGAAGACGGCATCGGCCCTGTCGGACTGGACGGCGAGGTCCTTCACCGCATCGTCGTCGTAATATTGGACCTCGATCGGCTTCAGGCCGGCCGCGACGTTCTGGCGGTCCCATTCGAGCAGGATCTTCTCTTGGTTGGTGCCGGCATCGGTAATGACCTTCAGGCCAGCAATATCCTTCGGCGCCTTGATCGATGTGATCGGGTTCTCGGCCCTGACGTAGAAACCGAGCTCATCCTTGCGGTAGGTCGAGAAATCGAACTTTTGCTTGCGCTCTTCCGTCACCGTGACGTTCGAGATCACAGCATCGAACTTGCCGGAGGTGAGTCCCAGCGGCCAATCGGCCCAAGCGACGGAAACGAGATTGAGCTTCAGGCCCAGGCTGTCGGCAATCGCCTGGGCGAGATCGACGTCATAACCGATGACGGTCTTGGAATCGGAGGCATAGTCGTGCAGGGGCAGATTGCCGCTCGAGCTGATGCCGACGGTGAAGACTCCGTTTTCAACAAACTTGAAGTCCTTGATTTCAGCGATGCGCTTCTCGTTCTTCTCCACCCGCAGCCGGTTCGGCTGTTCGGGGCTGAGATCGAACTTCTGCTGCGCCTGAGCGGAACCTAAACCGATCGCTCCAATGGCGATGGCTCCCGCTATGAGAAGCCTAACTCTATCTGTAAATGCCATGCCCCTTCTCCATTTCATCTTAAGGTTGTGGTTATTGTCATTCGACCCGAGCAGCCCGTCGCGGCCCGGCATTTCGCCAGCGCTGTCAGGCGCTAGAGAACCTTGGCGAGGAATTCGCGTGTCCGCGGGTGCTCCGCTTGCGTGAAAACACGTGCCGGCGGACCGGCCTCCAGAATGCGGCCGCTGTCCATGAAGACGACGGTATCGGCGACTTCGCGGGCAAAGCCGATTTCATGGGTGACGATGACGAGCGTCGTTCCGGTGCGGGCGAGCTCCTTGATGACGTCGAGCACCTCGCCGACGAGTTCCGGATCGAGTGCGGACGTCGGCTCATCGAAGAGCAGCACCTTTGGGCGGAGCGCCAGCGCCCGGGCGATCGCGACACGCTGCTGCTGGCCGCCGGAGAGCTGACGCGGATAGGCATTGATCTTGTCGCTGAGACCGACGCGTGCCAGCAGCTCCTGCGCCAGCTGCACGGCTTCCTTACGGCCGACGCCGCGAACTTCGATCGGCGCCTCGACCAAGTTTTCGAGTACGGTCAGGTGCGGGAAGAGATTGAAGCTCTGGAAGACCATGCCGATATCGGCGCGGCGCTTGAGGATCTCTTTCTCCTTGAGCTCATAGAGTGTGTCGCCCTTCCTGCTGTAGCCAACAAACTCGCCGTCGACGGAGATGAAGCCCTCGTCGACACGCTCCAGGTGATTGATCGACCGCAGCAGCGTCGACTTACCCGAACCGGAGGGGCCGAGAATGGCGGTCACGCTGCCGGCCGGCAGGTTGAGCTCGACACGGTCGAGCACCTTCAGCGAGCCGAAGCTTTTCGAGATGCCGTGGATGCGCACCGCACCGCCTGCCCGCAGAGCCCCCGCATCATGGAAACCGAGATTACGCGCCTTGTCGGCCACACTCTCGAGAACCGGCAGCGGGCGGCGGAAGCGTTCGAAAAATGCCTGGAAAGGCAGCGGTGTTGGATTGCGAACGGCGCCCTTGGAGAAGTAGCGCTCGATATAGTGCTGGGCGACCGACAGCACGGTCATGATGATCAGATACCATACCGTCGCGACCATCAGCAGCGGAATGACTTCGAGATTGCGGCGGTAGATCACTTGGACGGTGTAGAACAGCTCCGGCAGCGCCAGCACATAGACGACCGACGTGCTTTTCGCCAATCCGATGAGCTCGTTGAACCCGGTCGGCAGGATGGAGCGCATCGCCTGCGGCAGCACGATGCGGAAGGCCTGGCGGCGGCGCGGCAGACCGAGCGCGGCAGCTGCTTCCAGCTGCCCATGATCGACAGAGAGAATGCCGCCGCGGACGATCTCGGCGAAGAAGGCCGATTGGTTGAGCGTGAGGCCAAGGAAGGCGGCGGCGAAAGGCGTCAGCAACTGCACGGTCGGATAGTCGAACAAGACCGTGTCGGTGAACGGGACGCCGATCCTGATCGTTTCGTAGAGATAGCCGAGATTGTTCAATATCAGCAGCAGCACGATCATCGGGATCGAGCGCAGCAGCCAGATATAGCCCCAGGAAAGTCCCGATAGCAGCGGCGACCTGGAGACGCGGGCGAGCGCCAGGGCTGTTCCGAGGATGGAGCCCGATATGGCGGCAAGCGCGGTCAGCAGCAATGTCCTGCCAAGGCCGACCAGCACCGGTTCGGCGAAGAACCATTCGGCAAAGACGCCCCAGCCCCAACGCGGATTGGTGAAGGTGGAATAGAGCACGGCGACGATGACGACAGCGGCGAAGATCGTGCCCGCCAGCCTTTCGGGATGGCGCGCCGGCACGATGCGGAAACGGGAATGATCCTGCTTCGGTTCTGCCGTTCTGCTGCCGGGCTCAATGCCGGCGAAATCCGTCGTCAGTGCCATTCTTGCTTCCCTTTTATGATTATCGTCGTGTCGCGTTCAGAGATTTGCACCGGCCACGCGCAGGCGAGGTTCGGCCGCCTCGGCTCCGAAGACCGGCGGAACGATATGGGTGATGTCCTTCTCGAACGGCAGGCTCTTGTAGATCTCGGGGTCGGCTGACGTGTCGAAGAGAGCGGTGTAGCCATCATTCAGGTAGAGGCCGACGGCCTCGGGCTGGCGGAAGCCGGTGGTCAGATAGATCCTCGTATATCCCTGGCGGGCCGCCTGAGCTTCCAGCTCCATCAGCACTTTGCGGGCAAGGCCCTGGCGGCGCAGGTCCGAGCGTGTCCAGATGCGTTTGAACTCGGCGGTACGATCGTCGTAATGCTTGAAGGCGCCGCCGCCGATGGTTTCGCCATTGCGGATCAGCAGGAGAAAATTGCCGTGAGGCGGCGCGAAGGCTTCGGGGGGGTAGCGGTTCAATTCAGCTGCAGCGCCTTCGGCATTGAAATAGGTGCCGTAGCGGCTGTCATATTCGTGGATCAATTCATCGATCAGCGGCTTGGCGCGGGGATCGAGGGGGCTCGTATAGAGAAACGTATCGCTCATATCGTTCGTCACCCATTGTCTTCAGTGAGGAATGTTTCGGCGAGCCGGACCCAGTAGCGGGCTGCCGGCGCGATGATCGCGTCGTTGAAATCGTAGTGGGCGCTGTGGAGAGGCGCACTGTCGCCGTTGCCGACGAAGAGGTAGCTGCCTGGATTGGCCTGCAGCATGAAGGCGAAATCTTCGCTCGCGGTTCGCGGTCGGAAATCCTTCTCGATCGCCGCAAGGCCGAGCGTGTCATAGGCGACATCGCGGGCAAAGGCCGTCTCCTTGGGATGATTGACCAGCGCCGGAAAACCGAGCCGGTAGTTGACATCAGCCGCCGCGCCGAAGCTTTCGGCCTGGGCACGCGCAAGGGCTGGAATGCGCTCCTGCAGCAGCTGGCGAACCTCCTCGCTGAAGGCCCGCATGGTCAGTTTCATCTCCACGCTCTCGGGGATGACATTCGAGGCGGAGCCGGCATGGATCGAGCCGACAGTGGCGACCGCCATATCCTGCGGATCGACATTGCGCGAGACGACGCTCTGCAGGGCCGTGATGAAAGAGGCCGAAGCCAGCACCGGATCGACGGCGCGGTGCGGCTCGGCGCCGTGGCCGCCTTTTCCGACGATCCTGATGACCGCCTGGTCTACAGACGCCATGGCCGGGCCGGTGACGAAGCCGAACTGGCCCGCCGGCACGCCCGGCCAGTTGTGCAGTCCGAAGACCGCATCGACAGGAAAGCGCTCGAACAGGCCCTCGGCGATCATCTTGCGGGCGCCGGCGCCGATTTCCTCGGCGGGCTGGAAGATCAGCCTGAGCGTGCCGCTGAAATTGCCGCTTTCGGCGAGATAGCGGGCGGCGGCGAGCAGGATCGACGTATGCCCGTCATGGCCGCAGGCATGCATGACGCCGGGATTGCTGCTGGCATAGGCAAGGTCGCTCGCCTCCTCGATCGGCAGCGCGTCCATGTCGGCGCGGATGCCGATCCGCTTCCGGCCTTCGCCGCGTCTGAGGGTGGCGACGATGCCGGTGCCGGCAATGCCCGTCGCCACCTCATAGCCCCAGGAGGAAAGGCGGGACGCCACAATCTTGCTGGTCCTGAGCTCCTGGAAGGCAAGCTCCGGATATTGGTGCAGATCGTGGCGAAGCGCGATGATCTCATCGAGATAAGCGGCG
This sequence comes from Rhizobium sophoriradicis, assembly GCF_025200795.1. NCBI lineage: Bacteria > Pseudomonadati > Pseudomonadota > Alphaproteobacteria > Hyphomicrobiales > Rhizobiaceae > Rhizobium > Rhizobium sophoriradicis. The sequence continues at coordinate 7,022 of NZ_CP104153.1, read as the reverse complement.
ATGCCCTTCTCGATCGGATCGTTGCTGCGCGTGTTCAGAGCGATGGTGTCCATGGCGGTTCGCTCGGCGCCTCAGGCGCCGATAGCCTTTCCGGGCTCGAGCTGATCGGCGCCGGCCGCATACCGGCTTTCCCGGAAGGGCAGGCCCAGATGATCGCGCAGCGTCTCGCCCTTCAGAACCGGATCGAAATAGCCGCGCGCAGTCAGGATCGGCAGGACGTGCTCGGCGAAGTCGTCGAAGCCTTCGGCGATGACGGGGAAGCCGAGAATGAAGCCGTCGGCGGCGCCATAATCCACCCAACGGATGATCTCATCGGCGATATGCTCCCCCGTGCCGATGAAGGCGGTGCGCGGTGTCGCCGAATCCAGCGCGACCTGGCGGAGCGTCAGCCCCTTCTCCCGCGCTGTTCGTTTGATCCGGTCGGTGGTGGCGCGGAAATTGTTCCTGCCGATATCACCGAGCTCGGGGAACGCTTCATCGAGCGGGTAGACGCTGAAATCGTGATGATCGAAGAACCGGCCGAGATAGAGAAGCGCCTCCTCGATCGTGACGAGATCGCGGATCGCCTGATACTTGGCTTCCGCCTCCTCGGCTGTCCTGCCGACGATGGGGCCAATGCCGGGATAGACGCCGACTTCGGCCGCGGGCCGTCCATGCGCGATGACGCTATCCTTGAGCTGACGATAGAAGCCTCGCGCCTCTTCGAACGGCCCGCCATTGGTGAAGACGGCATCGGCATGCTTGCCGGCAAGCCTGATGCCGGAATCCGAAGCGCCCGCCTGGAAGACGACGGGCTGGCCCTGCTTCGAGCGGCCAATATTGAGCGGTCCTTCGATGCGGAAGAACCGGCCCTTATGGTTGAGGCGATGCATCTTCGCCTTGTCGACAAAGACGCCGGTCTCGCGATTGCGCACGAAAGCATCATCGTCCCAGGAATCCCATAGACCCTTTAGCGCGTCGATATAATCCTCGGCGATCTCGTAGCGGAGCTCGTGCTCGGGATGTTCACGGCTGTAATTCCTGCCAGAACCCTCGAGCGGCGAGGTCACCGCATTCCACCCTGCCCTGCCGCCGCTGATGAGATCGATCGAGGCAAACTGGCGGGCAATGGTGAAGGGATCGCTGTAGGAAGTCGAGACCGTGCCAACGAGGCCGATCTTCGAGGTGGAAGCGGCCAGCGCCGAGAGAATGGCGATCGGCTCGAACCGGTTGAGGAAATGCGGGATCGACTGCTCGTTGATGTAAAGCCCGTCGGCGACGAAGGCGAAAGCGATGCCGGCCGCCTCAGCCTTGCGTGCCGTCCTCACGAAGAAGTCGAAATTGACGCTGGCATCGGCCGGTCCGCTTGGATGTTTCCAGGCATTCATATGGCCGCCGGGACCCTGCAGCATGATGCCGAACGTGACGTGTTTCTGAGCCATGGGATCGATCCTCCTTGGAAAGGGTCAGGCGACGAGGGAAAGCCGCTCGGCGGCGAGCAGCTCGATGGAGGCAAGGCGGTCGGCGGTTGAAAGCGCCGGCGTGTCGAGCACGAATTCCTTGACGCCGTAGCGGCGATGCAGCTCGTCCAGTTCCTTGCGGATCTGCTGTGCCGTGCCGTGCAGCACACTCGGCACCTTCTCCTCGATGCGGTAATCGGTGACGCCGGCCTGGCGGGCAAATTCGGCAGCCTGCTCCGCGCTGCCGACATTGACGGTCTGACCGTTCGGCAGGAACACTTTGACGATGCGCAGCTTGCCGACACGCTCGCGGGCATAATCCGCGCTTTCGGCGGCAAAGGCTGCGAGCGCCAGGATGGGTCGTTTGCCGCCGGATGCCCGCTCGTAGGCCTCGAAGGTACTGCGCAGATTGTCAGGATCACCGTTCAGGTGACCGGCAAAGACCAGTTCCCAGCCCTTCTCGGCCGCGAGTTTGGCGCTCTCGACGCTGGCCCCGAGCAGGAAACGCTCCGGAGCCGTCGGCGGGAAAGGAGTAGCCTGCGCGCCTTGGTAACTGGGGTCGGCCGCGAGATAGGTGTTGAGATCGGAAAGCTGGCTCGCAAAATCCGGCTTCCTGGACGGATCGACGGCAAGCTGCAAGGCGCGCGTCGACAGCGGAAAGCCGCCGGGTGCCTTGCCGACGCCGAGATCGACGCGGCCAGGCGCAAGCGATGCCAGGAGATTGAAGGTCTCAGCAACCTTATAGGCGCTGTAGTGCTGCAGCATCACGCCGCCGGAGCCAACCCGGATCCTCGATGTTTTCGCGAGAAGATAGGCTATCAGCGCTTCCGGCGCGGAACTCGCCAGGTTGGACATGTTGTGATGTTCGGCGACCCAGAAACGGTGATATCCGAGTTCCTCGGCCCGGGCGGCAATCTTGACCGTCGCCCGCAGCGCATCCGCTCCGGTGAGGCCCTGTTCGATCGGGCTTTTGTCGAGAAGGCTGAGGAGGTAGGTCATAACGCCACGATCCACTCACTAGTTGCAATATGTATTCTATAAAATCAGTAGACAATTATGATTATAAGAAATCACATTCTGTTTCGAGGACATTGGGAGGAAAAAAGCAGCCGTAGCCGAGACGGAAATTCGAATTCGGGAATGCGCTCCGCCATTCTCGTGATCTTCCAATCGACCGTTCAATGACCTAAATCCTGGTCAAAATGGAGTAGTCGCAATGAAGCTGTCAGGACAGGTCAAACTGATCAGCTATCTCAAGGCGCATGCGTCAGAGATTATCCGAGCGCCGAAGGACAATCCGCAGCCCGTCGTCATTACCTTTCACGGCGAGGCCAAAGCGATCCCTCAGGATGTCGCCCAATATGAAGAAACGCAGGAGACGGTGGCGCTGCTGAAGGTGCTGGCGCTCACCAATCGACAGGTCGAGGAAGGCAAGCTGCGCCCTGCATCGGAATCCTTCGCCCGCATCCGCAAACGTCTGGCCGCCAACCAGTCCTGATGCGTTATCGAGTTCTCTCGCCGAGGACGCGGAACGCGCCGTCGAGGATCTTTATCGCCTCATGCAGCCCGCGACGGCGCCGAGACGGCAGAGCGCATCCTGAGCGAAATCGAAAGCGCCTGCCGACGTCGATGAATCAAGAAATATTCCGAAAGAGCTCACCACTATCTGCCCCACCGAATACCGCGAACTGCACCACAAGCCCTGGCGTATGATCTACCGTATCATCGGCACCGAGGTCGTCGTCTACTGCGTGGCGGACGGACGTCGCGACATGCAGACCTTCCTGGAACGAAGGCTCATCCTAACATTCGGCATATCCCCTCTCCTTCGGCATCGCCGCCGACGCTTATCCGAGCATGGATGACCCGGACGAACGCCGAAAACTATCCCGCCTTTCGGCCGGCCACCGCATTTGCCCGCAGGAGCGCCATGAGCATCGGGCCGATCGCGAACTCTCCCTTTTCACTTCGCCGCGTCAGGTCGCGGAGGTAGCCACCGGCCGAATTGATATGGCCGCCGCGCTCAAGGATGCATGCCATCACCGTCGCGGCATTTTCCGGTCCCATTGCGTTAGCAGCCTCCTCGTAGGCTGACGGACTGACGCCGAGCATCGATCGCACGGTCACAGCCGCGGTCATCAAGTCACGCCAGTTGCGGACTTCGCCGTCCGGACCGTAAGCAAGGATTTCAGGGCAGGCCTGCAGAACCAGGCCGAGCGGGAAGGATTTCAGCCCGCCGGCATCATCGCGCGTCCCCGGTCCTCGACCTTGCCTCTTCTCCTGCCGGCCCGGATGTGCAATCGCAGCCCTCCCCTCTTCCAGCGTCACGGCCCCTCGCCCATTGTCTTGCATCGGCGTCGCGCCCTGCTTCGTTTCGAAGCTTGGTTCAAGTTCAGAGATGGATTCGGGGTTTGAATTCTGTATGTGACGCTCGATATAATCGGCATTGCCGCGCTGTTTTGTCGATTTAACTCGATTTTCCAGCCGGTTAAGAATATCCGCCCTGAGCGCCGTCAATTCATCCAGTAATTGTTCGAGCTGTGCCGTCGTCGGCGATCGCGGCAGGCCTTCGATCAGAGCCCGAAACTCCTGATGAAGGACCTGCCAATCTCCCTGAACCTCCTCTTCGACGGCGGCTTCAATCAGCTTGGCGATATCGCGGCGGAAAAGCGTGATGCATTCGCGCAGGCGCTGGACGTGCAGTCTCTCGGCCATCACCTCGGCGGCCAGCTGTTCGATCTCCTCGGCGCGGGCAAGCAGCGGCGCCAGCGAGAAGCCGAAGGCGTCGTTGACCTCCCCCGCCCTGTCCCGGCGGGAATAACGCTTGCCGTTGGGACTGTCCTTGCGCAGCAGAAGGCCCGCCTCGACGAGTGCGGCAAGATGGCGCCGCACGGTCTGCTCGGCCATGCCGTGCGTTCTGAGCGAAAGCTGGACATTCGATGGGAATACGACCAACCCGTTTTCCTGGGTCAGCTCGTTCTTGGGATAAAAGCTTAAGAGCGCATTGAGCACGGCCAGTGCGCGATCGCTGATGCCAAGCAGCGGCTTTGCTTCGCACAGCGCACGAAACAGCTTCCATTTGTCGACCGATTGATCCGGCCTGATTTCACCTGCCATCACCTGGCTGGCGAGCATGCCAAGCGTCATCGACCGCCGCCCGAACGGCGTCGTTATACTTCCGGTTTCCATCTCTTCCACCTCGACGAGGCAAAAGAAATCCGCTCACCAAAACGGCGCCAAAAACTCTTGACAGCGATTCTCGGAAGTGCGATTCTCGGAGGTGTTCAGGACTACGAGGAAAGCTTCCGTGACGGTGACGTTCGGGGGCTTTTTTCTTTTGCGCGTTATCTCCTAATCCGAATTGTCAGCTGACAATCGGCTTAACTGCCTCATTTTCCTCTTCGAACTCGGTGGCGAGGCCTGCCAACCGCCGAGCGAGGAATTCTGAAAACGCCCCCGATTTGGCGGTGATGCGAAAGGTTTTTCCGGAGCGGGTTACTGAAGCCAGCTGCGCGCCGCCTTGGGTACGAAGCGTCTGCTCGCTCCGCTGCGGCGCGCTTTTTTCCTCAAGTGCCTTCCAGATGATGTCGAAACGGCTGTTGGTCTCCCGTGCATCGAATCCAGCGGTATGGATCGCGGCCTGTGCCTTTTTCTGTCCGCCGGCTTCCCTGTATTTCTCAGCAAAGGCCAACCAGCGCGGACGCCCGACCTTGGGAGCCGGGCCGATGGCCAGAATGATCTCGGGGTCAATCGTCTGCGCTACTTGCAGGAGCCTCGACGTTTCAGGCTTGTCCGTCGCCAGTGCCTTAGCAATCATATCGCGGTTGAAGCCGTGTTCGTCCATACGGCGCGCAAACAGCGCCCGTTCGATGAAGCTCAGATCGACACGGGGACCGTTTTCCTGGCCCTGTGCGAGGATCAGTTCTTCATCCGTGAGCTTGCGCACCACGGCCTTAACAGGAATTCCGATCTCCGCGGCTGCGCGCAGGCGCCTATGACCATAGGCTGCCTGGTAATGCCCAGCCTTGACCGGATCCGGGCGCACCAGAATCGGAACCTGCTGCCCGCTTCCCTGGATCGATTGCTTCAACCGCTCGAATTCGGGATCTTCATCGACCGGAATGCGGTCGCGAATAAAGGACATCTCGACGGCAGCCGGATCGATCTCCAGCACCTTGTCGCCGGAGGCCAGCGATTCCCGCAGCGCCTTGGCAGCCGCCGCTTCCTCACCTAGCCTCCCGAGCGACAGGTTCATCGCCTTGACCGCGCCTGAGGGCCGATGCGGCGGCGGCGCGCTTGGCGCCTCCGGGCGCGCCGGCTCCACGGCGCCAACCATGCTTTTCAGGATATCGCGACCTTTTGGGCTCATGTCCTGCTCCATGCACTTCGAATGAGTTGCTCGACCTCGGCATTGACATTGTCGACAGACTCGACGCCGCGGTCATAGGTCTGGCGATGCATCGTCTCGCGTCCCGCCTCGTAGATCGTCTGCTTGGACAGGCCCGCATCTGAAACCGCCGTTGACTTGACCATCATCGAGGTAAGTACACGCTCGCCGAACAGGCTGCGCAGGAAGGCGACGATCTGCGCCTGCGGTCCATCATTGGCCTCATAACGGGTGACCAGATAGCGCATCCAGTCATAATCGAGATTGCCGCCAGCCTGCTTGACCACGGACAGAAGGTCGGAGGTCATCGTCAGGAACTGGTTCATCGAGGCTACGTCGAGCATCTGCGGATGAACGGTGATGAGCACGGAGGTGGCGGCGCAGAGAGCCGACAGCGTCAGGAAGCCGAGGGTAGGTGGGCAATCGATGATGACGACGTCGTAGCTCTGCTCCAACGAATGCAGCGCATTGCCGACCCGCATGAAGAACATGTCCTTGTCGTCGCGGTTGGTATCGGCCAGCGCCCTTGGAGTATCGTGTTCGAACTCGTGCAGTTCTAGATTGCCAGGGATCAGGTCGAGACCGGGGAAATAGGTTTGGCGGACAATGTCAGCGACGTCGCGGCGTGTCTCGTCATACTTGATGGCGCCGTAAAGCGTCTCGTTTTCGCCGACATCGAACTCCGGCTGATATCCGAGCATGGCAGACATCGATGCCTGCGGGTCGAGGTCGACGGCCAGGACGCGGTAGCCGCGAAGCGCCAGGAACTGCGCCAGATGGATGGATGTCGTCGTCTTGCCGGAGCCACCCTTGAAATTGGTAACTGCGATCACCTGCAGATGATCGCCCGGTCGGCGCATCGGCAGGTAGGATGGTTTGGTGCGCCCGAGATGCTGGCGCATCGCATGGATTTCCTCGAGCGAGAACACCCGGCGGCCGGTCGCTGTTTTTTCGGGATTGATGCTCTCCACCTGGGCGGCGAGGTGGCGAACATAGCTGTCGGTGACGCCGAGCAGTTTGGCTGCCTCGGTGCTGCTGAACCGCCGCAGCGACTTTCGGGCATGGGGCGAAAACAGCCGCTCGAACAGCACTTGCAGCTGGCTGCTGAGCATCATCGAGTCTTGTGCAATGGTCTCATCGATCGAGACCTGACTCGCTCTTTTGGCTTTTTCAACAATCGCGGCCTTGGTCGGCAT